>NZ_JBGUBF010000001.1:0-2355913 GCF_041807075.1 Citrobacter telavivensis
ATTAAGCAGTAAACTGGTGTAAAAATCAGTGGTTGTAGAAAAATTCGGTGGAGCGGTAGTTCAGTTGGTTAGAATACCTGCCTGTCACGCAGGGGGTCGCGGGTTCGAGTCCCGTCCGTTCCGCCACTTATTAAGAGCCCTGAGTTAACGCTCAGGGCTTTTTCTTTGTCTGAAATCCCATTATTGCTAAAAACGCAAAAATCCTCTGCTTTTTCCGCTCTTTTTCCGCACAACGTAAAACGTCATAATCCTCCCAGTTAACGAACACGATGAATTAAAGAGGAATTATTATGACTATCCCTGCATTCGGTTTAGGTACCTTCCGTCTTAAGGACGATGTGGTTATTGCATCTGTAAAAACGGCTCTGGAGCTCGGTTACCGCGCTGTCGATACTGCACAAATCTATGATAATGAAGCTGCAGTTGGTCAGGCGATTGCTGAGAGCGGTGTTCCGCGCAATGAACTGTACATCACGACCAAGATCTGGATTGAGAATCTGAGCAAAGACAAGCTGATCCCCAGCCTGAAAGAGAGCCTGAAAAAACTGCGTACTGATTATGTTGATTTGACGCTGATCCACTGGCCTTCTCCGAACGATGCCGTTTCGGTTGAAGAATTCATGCAGGCGCTGCTGGAAGCGAAAAAGCAGGGGCTGACGCGTGAAATCGGTATCTCTAACTTCACCATTCCGCTGATGGAAAAAGCTATTGCTGCGGTTGGCGCTGAAAACATCGCGACCAACCAGATCGAACTGTCCCCATACCTGCAAAATGGTAAAGTGGTTAACTGGGCGAAGGAGCACGGTATCCACATCACCTCTTACATGACGCTGGCGTATGGTAAAGCACTGAAAGATGATGTGATTGCCCGTATCGCAACGAAACACAATGCCACCGCTGCCCAGGTGATCCTGGCATGGGCAATGGGGGAAGGTTATTCGGTCATTCCGTCATCGACTAAGCGTGAAAACCTGGCGAGCAACCTGCTGGCGTTGGATCTGACGTTAGATGCCGAAGATAAAAAAGCGATCGCTGCTCTGGATTGCAACGATCGTCTGGTAAGCCCGGAAGGTCTGGCGCCACAGTGGGATTAATAGAGTAACCCCTGAGTGCCTTTAACCCTCTTTGACAGCTCCTCCGGGAGCTGTTTTTATATGTTCACTCAGGAAGTCGATAAAGGCTCGAATACGCGTACTCACGGCACGATCGCTGTAATAGACCGCGCTGAACGGCATCTCCACAGGCAAGCGTTTATCTGCCATCAGTTCCACCAGTTCACCCCGTGCGATTTCCCGATCAATCATATAGTCTGACAGGCAGGCAATGCCGTTTCCACTGAGGCATAGTTGTTTAAGCGTTTCGCCGCTGTTTGACGAAATTCCACATGCAATCTCGTGAAGTTGGCCATCGTTGCAGGCAATGGGCCAGGTGTTTAGCGACACGGGTTCGGTGAAGCCCAGACACAGGTGTTCCTTCAGTTCTTCGACCGTTTCTGGCCTACCAAAGCGATCAAGGTAGTCTGGCGAGGCGATAATCTTCCGATAGCTGGTAAATAGCGGTCGGGCGCGCAGACTGGAATCCGTCAGCGTGCCCGCCCGGATTGCAACATCGACTTTCCTCTCGATCAGGTTGATGAAGGTTTCAGAGGAGACAAGAGAAAGGGTAATTTCCGGATAACGTTCGCGGAAAGGCTTTATTAACGGCATCAGAAAGTGCAGCATCACCGGCGTGGCGGCGTCAATACGCAGCACACCGCGTGGAGTATTGCGTGTCTCCATGATTTCCGTCTCTGCTGCCGCCATCTCCTGTAACAAAGACTGGACGCGGCGAAAATAACGTTCGCCTTCTTCTGTCAGACTGAGTTGCCGCGTCGTCCGGTTGAGTAAACTCACGCCGAGCTTCATTTCCAGCTTTTTGACCGCCCGGCTTACCGCAGAGTTTGCCTGACCTAACTGTTCCGCCGCCCGGCTGAAACTTCCGCTTTCTACCACGGAAACAAAAATGGCGAGTTCTTCTGAGGTTGCTTTCATTTTTGCACCTGAAGCAAAATTATATTGATATTTTGGATATTTTTGTTATTAAAACATCCCGGCATACTGCGTGTCATCCGAATATTGATGATATGGAGTGATTTATGCCTCTCGCGTTATTTGCGCTAACAATAAGTGCCTTTGCTATTGGCACAACCGAATTTGTGATTGTGGGTCTGGTGCCGACAATTGCCGAACAATTGGCCATCTCCCTGCCTTCTGCAGGAATGCTGGTTTCCATCTACGCTCTGGGCGTGGCGATTGGTGCACCGGTACTAACGGCGTTGACCGGGCGACTGCCGCGTAAGCAGTTGCTGGTTGCGCTGATGGTGCTGTTCACGGCGGGAAATTTGCTGGCATGGCAGGCACCTGGCTATATGACCCTGATTGCGGCCCGTTTGCTTACCGGTCTGGCTCATGGCGTGTTCTTCTCCATTGGTTCCACCATTGCCACCAGTCTGGTGGCAAAAGAGAAAGCGGCTTCAGCCATCGCTATTATGTTTGGTGGTCTGACTGTTGCTCTGGTAACCGGGGTTCCTCTGGGGACGTTCATCGGTCAGCATTTTGGCTGGCGCGAAACGTTCCTGGCGGTTTCAGTGTTAGGTGTTATTGCATTGATCAGCAGCCAGTGGCTTATTCCAGCGAACATCCCAGGGCGCGCGGCGGCGACACTGCGTGACCAGATGAGCGTCTTAACGCACCCACGTTTGCTGATCATCTATACGATCACAGCGTTGGGCTATGGCGGCGTCTTTACCGCGTTTACCTTTCTGGCACCGATAATGCAGGATCTGGCCGGTTTCTCACCTGCCGCGGTGAGTTGGATCTTATTAGGCTATGGCGTATCGGTGGCGGCAGGCAACATCTGGGGAGGAAAACTGGCGGATAAACATGGCGCGGTGCCTGCACTGAAACTCATTTTCGCCGCACTGTTTGTCCTGCTGATCGTCTTTCAGTTTACTGCCTCTACGCAGTACGTTGCGCTGGCAACAGTACTGGTGATGGGGATCTTCGCCTTCGGTAATGTACCGGGCCTGCAGGTCTATGTGGTGCAAAAAGCCGAGCAATTTACGCCGAACGCGGTAGATGTGGCATCCGGACTTAACATCGCGGCCTTTAACATCGGGATTGCGATTGGTTCCGTTGTCGGTGGACAGACGGTGGAACACTTTGGTTTGGCACAGGCTCCGTGGATTGGGGCGTTGATTGTGTTGGGGGCCTTTCTGTTGACAGGCGTTAGCGGTCGACTGGATAAACCCGCTCGCGTTGCCGTGCTGGGCTAAGGTCTTGATGTAAGCGCATGCTTACAAAACAATCTGCAATTGGTCGTTGAAAGTGTGAGCTAAAATCCCTATAACAGAAGAACCAGTCCGGCACCGGACTGGTTGACGTTACAGAGGTTTGAAAGTCAAAAGTGCGAAAAAACACCTATGCCATGCGCTATGTTGCCGGACAACCCGCTGAGCGGATTTTGCCGCCAGGGTCATTTTCGAGCATCGGCCAGGCATTACCCGCCGGGGCGCCGTTAAGCAGTGAAGATCGGATCCGTATCCTGGTGTGGAATATTTTTAAGCAGCAGCGAGCGGAATGGCTTTCGGTGCTGAAGAATTTTGGCAAAGATGCGCACCTGGTGTTGTTACAGGAAGCACAGACGACGCCGGAGCTGGTGAGGTTTGCGACGGCGAATTATCTGGCAGCCGATCAGGTTCCGGCATTTGTTCTGCCACAGCATCCGTCAGGCGTGATGACGCTCTCATCTGCGCATCCCGTGTACTGTTGCCCGCTTCGCGAGCGTGAACCTATCCTGCGACTGGCGAAGTCGGCGCTGGTTACCGTCTATCCGTTACCAGATACGCGACTGTTGATGGTCGTTAACATTCATGCGGTTAACTTTAGTCTGGGGGTCGATGTGTATAGTAAGCAGTTACTTCCAATCGGTGACCAGATTGCGCATCACAGTGGGCCGGTGATTATGGCCGGAGATTTCAATGCCTGGAGCCGACGCCGCATGAATGCGCTGTATCGCTTCGCGCGTGAAATGTCGCTGCGGCAGGTACGTTTTACTGACGATCAGCGCCGTCGCGCGTTTGGTCGCCCGCTGGATTTTGTTTTTTATCGTGGCCTGAACGTCAGCGAAGCTTCTGTACTGGTTACGCGCGCATCCGATCACAATCCGCTACTCGTTGAATTCAGTCCCGGCAAACCTGAGCAGTAAGGTGTGTCAGGTCTGCCGTTGGGGCAGACCTGTAGTGGTGCTGCCCTTTATCTTGCAAACAACCAAGGACAGCATAATGACAACACACTCCCACCACGACAACGTCGAAAAGCAGTTTGGCTCCCAGGCTAACGCCTATTTAACCAGTGCCGTGCATGCGTCTGGTCGCGACTTACAGCGACTGGCTGAGCGTCTGTCTGCCTTCCCACAGGCCAGCGTACTGGACATGGGCTGTGGCGCCGGGCATGCCAGCTTTATCGCCGCTCAGAATGTGAAACAGGTGGTGGCTTACGATTTATCTTCGCAGATGCTCGAGGTCGTTGCACAGGCGGCAAAAGAGAAGGGATTAGCCAACATCACCACCAGGCAGGGGTATGCTGAAAGCCTGCCTTTTGAAGATGGCGTCTTTGATGTTGTCATCAGTCGTTACTCGGCGCATCACTGGCATGATGTCGGCAGAGCGCTGCGTGAAGTCAATCGGGTATTAAAACCGGGCGGTGTGTTGATTATTATGGATGTGATGTCCCCAGGGCATCCGGTCCGCGATGTCTGGTTACAGACGGTTGAAGCCTTGCGCGACACCTCGCACGTTCGCAACTATTCCAGCGGTGAGTGGTTGGCACTGATGAATGACGCGAACCTGATTGTCGATTCGTTGATAACCGATCGTTTGCCGCTGGAATTCAGTTCATGGGTGGCGAGAATGCGTACGCCTGCTGAACTGGTGGACGCCATTCGCCTCTATCAGATGAGTGCCTCCGCAGAGGTGAAAACCTACTTCGCCTTACAGGACGAGGGATCGTTTACCAGCGATACAATCATGGCCGAAGCACATAAAGCGGCATAAATAAAAAAGGCACCGGGGGAAATCGGTGCCTTTTAATATTGCGAGCTATCAGGAGTCTGGCGTGTTGTTGTTTTTCACAAACAACGTCAGTTGATCGCCGGGCTTCAGATTGTCCGTATCGTTGTTCCAGCGCATGACATCTTTGATGTTAACGCCGTGACGTTTGGCAATGCTCGAAAGCGAATCGCCCTTACGTACACGATAGGTAATACTGTCGCTGTTTTTAGCCAGCAATTGTGCACTGTTACCTGCACCGACCGTCAGACTTTGGCCCACTTTCAGCGTTGAACCGCGCAATTTGTTCCACTGCTGCAGATCCTTCGTGCTTACGCCAAGGCGTGAAGCAATGCCGGAAAGCGTATCGCCAGAACGAACGGTATAGCTACGGCTGTTCAGCGGAGTGTTATCTGCCACCAACGTAGACTGTACGGCTGCAATTTCGCCGGCTGCCAGAGATTCACGCAATTTCTCTGCATGCTTCTTTGGTACCATCACGTATTGCGGGCCGCTTGCGCCCAACGTGGAGCCTTTTACACCAGCATTAAATGTCTTCAGCTTGCTGACGGGAATACCCGCCATATCGGCAACCTGCGCCATTTCAACCGGACTGCTTAAACGAACACGCGCCAGTGCACGGCTTTCGTCTGTGGTTGGCAGACGTACGCCATAACGTTTGCTGTTCTTGAGAATATCACTCAGAGCCAGCATTTTTGGCACGTACAGCTTCGTTTCCTGAGGCAATGGCAACGACCAGAAATCGGTGGATTTCCCACGCGCTTTGTTCGTTTTAATCGCCTTCATGACCCGACCTTCGCCGCTATTATAAGCCGCAACGGTCAGCAGCCAGTCGCCGTCAAACATTTTGTTCAGACGCTGCATCATGTCGAGCGCTGCGGTTGTGGAAGCCACAACATCGCGACGCGCGTCATAACTGCGGGTCTGTTTTAAACCATAATTGCGCCCCGTGCTCGGAATGATCTGCCAGATGCCTGCGGCATTGGCGCCAGACGTCGCGTGAGGATCAAAAGCGCTCTCCACTATGGGTAGTAGTACCAGTTCCATCGGCATGTTACGTTTCTTAACTTGCCCGGCTATCCAGTACATATACGGCTCTGCCCGTAAAGTTACATCGTGGAGATAGCTCTTATTGCGTAAATATTTCTGTTTTTGTTCGCGAATCCGGTCATTTTCCGGAATTCCCATCTTTAGCTCGTCGCCAATGAAAGCCCACAGGTCTTGATCCGGCGCGAGGGACGTCCCATCGTCCATCCATCGTGCCTGACTCGTAAACTTTCCTGCTTCCCCTTGACCAGCTGCAGAAAGGCTCTGTGCGTGCTGTTGGACATTGCCGGCGTTTTGAGACGACTGGCAACCCACGAGCAGGACAGAGGCGAGTAAGATCGCTTTTGCCTTCATGTGTGTGTCAATAGTTGCTTAAAAGACGACCGATCATAACGGCGAAGTTTTGAAAAGGCAACCCGGAATTATCAGAAGCTGTCTTTCTTTGACCTTAACCAGGCAAATCGCTCTTCAGGGTGTTGCAATATTGTTTCTTTGTTAATTTCATTAATTAAATCAATATCTTCCGTTCTTAAAAAAATATTATTTTTCCGCTCATTTTTCAGAATAACGGGTAGTGTTATTTGTTTTTTTACCCGTAACTCATTAACTTTACGATAATAATCATTTATGTACGAATCGTGCGGTAGTATGCTCAGTGAAAACGTTAAATTTGCTAAAGTATACTCGTGGGCGCAACAAATAAGCGTATCGTCAGGAAGTGCGGATATTTTCTTAAGTGATTGATACATCTGGCTGGCTGTACCTTCGAACAAGCGTCCACAGCCGCCTGAGAACAGCGTATCACCGCAGAAAAGATAAGGATGACTGAAGTAACAGATATGTCCTAAAGTGTGACCGGGTGTAGCAAATACAGTAAATTCATGCCCCAAAATGAGGGCGGAATCGCCATCTTCGACTATATGAGTGACCCCCTTATCTTGTGTCTCTGCCGGTCCATAAACCACTAGTTTAGGAAAGTTCTGTACCAGTTCTTTCACGCCACCGACGTGGTCGTGATGATGGTGGGTGAGTAAAATGGCCTCTGGCTGCCACTGGTTTTCGGCAATGGCTTTTAACACCGGCGCGGCGTCACCCGGGTCCACGATCAGGCAACGTCCTTCATCATTACTCAGAACCCAGATGTAATTGTCCTGAAACGCCGGAATACTGTTAAGATTCATAAATTACCTCTCTATCTATGCATAACGGATGGTTGTGATGAAACCGGCAAGGAACCCTCAAACAGTCGTAGCACCCGATCGCTGGAGCGATTTGCCCTGGGGAGAGTACTATCGTGAGGCGCTGGAAAAACAGCTTAACCCGTGGTTTGCAAAAATGTATGGTTTTCACCTGCTTAAGGTGGGCAATTTGAGTGCGGAAATCAACTCAGAAGCCTGTGCGGTTTCACATCAGGTTAATGTTTCTGCCAAAGGCTCGCCGATCCAGGTTCAGGCCGACCCGCTACATCTACCTTTTGCCGATAAATCTGTCGATGTCTGTCTGCTGGCGCACACGCTGCCCTGGTGCACCGATCCCCATCGCCTGTTGCGTGAAGCCGATCGGGTACTCATTGATGATGGCTGGCTGGTGCTGAGCGGATTCAACCCGGTCAGCCTGATGGGACTGCGCAAACTGGTGCCGGTACTGCGTAAATCTTCGCCTTATAATAGTCGTATGTTTACACTGATGCGGCAATTGGACTGGCTGTCGCTGCTGAATTTTGAGGTGCTGTACTATAGCCGTTTTCACGTATTGCCGTGGAAAAAGCAGGGGGGAAAGATGTTAAGCGCACACCTTCCCGCGCTGGGCTGTATGCAGGTGATTGTCGCGCGTAAGCGAACGATTCCACTTACGCTTAATCCGATGAAACAGAGCAAAGCGAAAGCGCGTATACCTCAGGCCGTCGGCGCGACCCGGCAGTATCGCAAGCCGGACGTTTAGGCTTCGGGCTGATAGCCAACATCTTCCTGGGTTGGGTTCATGGCGGCGGCACGGGCAAGTTCATCACAACGCTCGTTTTCCGGATGACCAGCATGGCCTTTTACCCATTCCCATTTGATCTGATGCTGACCGAGCGCGGCATCAAGACGTTTCCAGAGATCGACGTTTTTTACCGGCTTTTTGTCGGCGGTTTTCCAGCCGCGTTTTTTCCAGTTGTGGATCCATTGGGTGATCCCCTGGCGCACATACTGGCTGTCGGTGCTCAAAATGACTTCGCACTGTTCTTTCAGGGCTTCCAGGGCGACTATCGCTGCCATTAGTTCCATGCGATTATTGGTCGTGAGGGTATAGCCCTCATTAAAGGTTTTTTCGCGTCCGCGATAGCGTAAAATTGCACCGTAACCGCCCGGACCTGGATTGCCCAGGCACGAACCGTCGGTGAAAATTTCTACCTGTTTAAGCATCTCTGGTAGACTTCCTGTAATTGAATCGAACCGTAAAACGACAAGTCTGACATAAATGACCGCTATGAGCACTGCAATTACACGACAGATCGTTCTCGATACCGAAACCACCGGTATGAACCAGATTGGCGCGCACTACGAAGGGCACAAGATCATTGAGATCGGTGCTGTCGAGGTGGTGAACCGCCGTCTGACGGGAAATAACTTCCATGTCTATCTGAAGCCCGACCGGCTGGTGGATCCGGAAGCGTTCGGCGTACACGGGATTGCGGATGAGTTTCTGCTGGATAAGCCGACGTTTGCCGAGGTGGCGGATGAGTTTCTCGACTATATCCGCGGGGCGGAGTTGGTCATTCATAACGCGTCGTTTGATATCGGCTTTATGGACTACGAGTTCGGCAAGCTCAATCGCGATATCCCGAAAACGAACACCTTCTGTAAAGTCACGGATAGTCTGGCGCTGGCGAGGAAGATGTTTCCTGGTAAGCGTAACAGTCTGGATGCGTTGTGCTCGCGTTATGAGATAGACAACAGCAAGCGTACGCTGCACGGCGCATTGCTTGATGCCCAAATTCTGGCCGATGTTTATCTGATGATGACCGGCGGTCAGACGACGATGGCGTTTTCGATGGAAGGTGAAGCCCAGCAGCAGGGCAATACGGGGATCCAGCGCCTTGTGCGTCAGGCCAGCAAGTTACGCGTCGTTTTCGCCACTGATGAGGAAGTCGCGGCCCATGAATCGCGCCTCGACCTGGTGGAAAAGAAAGGGGGAAGTTGCCTCTGGCGGGCGTAGAAAGCCTGTTTATGAGGTAAAAATCGTCGCCCGGGCGATTTTTACAGCAAACGATTAAAAACGCGAGAAAAAGCGTTGACGAGGTGCATGGCAATCCGTAATATTCGCTTCGTTCCCAAGTGGAACAACGCGGAGCGGTAGTTCAGTTGGTTAGAATACCTGCCTGTCACGCAGGGGGTCGCGGGTTCGAGTCCCGTCCGTTCCGCCAAATTCTGTTCACGGGTGTTTAAATACATTCTGTGAAGATAAGAAACCGTATCACTGTTGAGGTGATGCGGTTTTTTTTCGTCTGAAATTGCTTACCTGCCTGTCAGGCTATCCGGCGTTAACAGGCCTGCGAAAAGGTCTGTGCGATCCCGCGATCGCTGTCCCTTCCATCCTCTTTTTCTCGTTTACCTTTTGCGTAATGAAAGCACCCGACGCGTTATTGACGATTCCCGGCTATGGGATAGATTTTGGGTATATTTCAAAAAGCCAGAGGAGGGATACATGCTCCAGCGTCATGATTTACTGCACATTAGCGTTCCGGCGGCTCAGCGCATTTTTTCGCGGTGGCAGACATCACGGGTTGCCTGGCAGCAGGCGTTTGTGGCGGGAGAACTGCCTGGCATTGTGCGCCGTCCTGTCGAAGGGGAATCGCAAAACGAAATTGCGCTGGGTTTTAGTTTCCCTGAACGCGTGAATGGTCAGCGTCAACGCCTCGCCAGCACCGTCATGCCGGACGAGGTGATCTGCCGCCTGACGCCATTTGAGATAGCGCAAAGAGCATTTGCCCCCCGAACACCCGCGCTCATGGCGCTGGCCGATCTGCGGGAGCGCTTTACTCTCCTGGCGTGTGTAGCGGGGGTATGGGGATCGACGGCATTAGAAATTGTCAGTGGTTTTCACTATACGGATTGTCAATCCGATCTGGATATTGTGATTGATATTTATCCTGTCGAGCAGTTGCACGACGTGTATCAGTGCCTGCTGCAACTGGAGCAAACACATCACACGCGGATTGACGTTGAGGTGCGATGGCCGACGGGATACGGCATTAATTTGAAAGAGTTCATGACGACGCAGGGACAAATACTGGGGAAGAGCCTGAACGACGTCAGGCTCTTCGATAAGCAGGCTTTGCTTGCGGGGACGATGTGACGTTAATCGCGCAAGAAAGGGATTAGAGCTGGTAAACAAAGCCGAACACGATGGTATCGTCGGTGTTCAGCTTCGTCGCCATCGTAAAGTCATCCCGGTCCAGTAAATTGATTTTATAGTTTGCGTAGGCGGCAAGCGTATCATTGAAATAATACATTGCGCCCAGGTTGATAAACTGCAGAAGATCGTGATCCCCGCGATAGCCGCTCAGATCTTTTCCTTTACTCTGCAGGTAACCGATAGAGGGTTCGAATCCGTTACTGAAACGGTATTTGGCGACCAGTTCTGTGGCATGCACTTTATTCGCGATATTTACCCCGCTACCAAAGGAGGTCATATTCGAGGTTTCACCGTACAGCGCGGCCAGATAAAGCCCATCTAAACGGTATTTTGCGCTGACCACAAACGATTCGGCATAAGGGCCGGTCGCCACATGGTTGCCATAATGTCGTTGTTCCCCGGTTCTGTTTGCATGCGTATAGACGCCGCCCAGCGACAAACCGAAATCAAAATCATAGGTCATCGACATCCCGTAGCCATCGCCGTTTTGCTTCTGGAGAATACGGCTATTATTGGTCGTGTTTTCACCTTCGGTACCGCTATTTTTCCCCTGATATTGCAGGGCAACATCGAGCCCATCAACCAGACCGAAGAAATCCCGATTACGCCATGTTGCCAGGTTCGTGGCGCGTTGTGCCATATAGGTATCGGTATGGAAAATAGTGGCGGCACCAAACTCAGGTAAAACATCGGTCCAGGCACCGAGGTCGTACATAATCCCCCAGTTGCGACCATAGTCGAGAGAACCTAATGACGAATAATTAAGACCGGCAAAGGCCAGGCGCGTCCAGGAATGTTTATCTTCCCCTTCATATTTATTGGCCTGGAACTGCATCTGGAAATTAGCATATCCGGTGAGCTGCGGGGAAATTTGAGTTTCGCCACGCAAACCGAATCGGACATAGGTATTATCCCCATTTTCGTTCGCATAATCAGAAATCAGATGCGAAGCCTGAATTTTCCCATAAACCCCCAGTCTGTTACCGTCTTTGTTATATATCTCAACGGCACTAGCAGGTACTATCATCAGGGATGAAAGAAGGAGTGCAAGTTTTTTAAACATAGAGAGTCCCTCGCAAAATAATGCGATAAATAATGTGTTGTGATTGTTTCGTTTCTGTAATTTAAAAATGGGCCGTTATTATAATAGTGCGCTAATAATTATCAGGCACATATTTTACGGCGCGGCATTACTTAACAATATTTTTCTTATAGAGCACTCTGGTTAACAACATGTTGCCGAAGATAGCTACAATAATGTAAACATAGGCCGGCAGGGTCGGGAATAAGATATAGACGATCGCTGTGACCGGTAATGCATACAGCGCAATCCTTGGTTTCATCACGGTAAACTGCCCGTACAGACAACCGAAAATAGTCGGCAGAATATAGTTTTTAACCGCAGCAATCAGTGCTGGCGGCGAAACGGACAATATCCAGTCTCCCATTAAAACGGCAAGGGTCAGAAAGAACAGGTTGGTAAAAATCGAGCCGGCGATACCCAGCGTGGAGATAATTTCCGCCTGCTTAGAACCATTTTCTACACCGACGGCCATTTGGGCTGCTGCCGAGGCCGGGAGTCGAACGTTAGAGATATTGCCTGACAGAATCCCCAGATAACTGCCTGTCAATCCCAGGATGGGATAATAAGAAAAAGGTTCAACAAAATAGAATGCGCCGAATACCATCGCAATCGACAGCCAGGAGGTTAAGGCGACCTCCAGAGGGGGATAAACGTCATACACGATGTAAAAGTAAAAGAGCGGCGCAAAGCTGGTTATCGTTGCCAGAAGGAAGCAGATCCGTCCTATCCTTATCGATGTTGCCGTCCAGTTGAGACCATCATTAGTCTGTTGCATCGTTTATTTCCTTCGTTATGAATAAAGGCTGGCCGCGACCATGCCAATGATAAGTGCAATTCCTAAGGCATACTCTTTTAGCCAGCTTATCTTTTTGCCGAGGATCGCCAGCCCGCCCATTGCGAAGAAACCGGCAAGGCATGCCACCGTTTTATCGTTCATGGCGAGGATGAAGGGGGTTGAGAGGAAGCCGAAAAGTCCCAGCATCGCCGTGACGGAGATGAGCCCCAGCCAGACTTTGTCTCCTCCGCCCATTTTTTCTCTGACCTTTTCCATCCGGTGGATGAAGAAGTATCCAACGACAATCCAGCCGCAGCTGTTGATGATTGCGGTGTAAAGTCCGGAGACCATCGCGGTTAAGTTATAATTCTCTGAACCGACCGGCGCGCCATAGGTTTCGGCTCCCAGATTGATGGCTGCCAGCTCCACCGGTGCCGCTCCAATCCCGACGAAGCGCATCCAGGTTAAAGGGCCACCGATAATTGCGGTCATACTGAACACGACCACGAAAACCGAGATAGAAGGGCCAATGGAACTGAAAATTCCGCTTCTGAGACCTTTGGTACATTGGGCCTGTGTTAAGCCTACGTTTGGTGCGTTTTTATAAGACAATCTGATATATAACGAAGCCATTACCAGGATAATGGCGCCCAGGGGCATTGCGATCCACCAAAGTATCGGATCATTAACGATAGCAATGATGTCGGCTTCATCGATCTTCATTCACGAACACTCCTTTATTAACATCACCTATGAAATAATTCACGAGTGAGAAAAATACAATGAATGTATATAGAACGTTAAATACATTCGGTTCTGTCAGGGGCTGGCATTTTTTCTAAAAGTGTCATTTAATGTATATCGAAACGAACTTACCTAAAATGTTATGAGAATCACAAATATTACAACGTTGCTTTTAAGGTAATGGCGTTACATTTAAAGTAACGGGATTGAAAATATCATGATGCTAATGTTGAGATCAGTCACAATACGTCATGGGATTAATTTGATAATAAATGTTGTCCTACAACTTATCCTGCTGCAACGAATGGAGTTGTATGGATGTTCTTAAATAAACGCGAATGCGTTTGCAGGAAAAATCAATTTCAGAGGGCAACATGAATAAAATCAATAATCCGATTACGGAAATGAGCGCCCTGGCGCTTTCCGACAGCATCAAATCCAGGGAGGTATCATGTGTTGAAGTCATGAATGCTTATTTGGATAAAATTGAAATCCTTAACCCAAAAGTCAATGCCATTGTCTCCTTACAGGACCGGGATGATTTAGTGGAGCAGGCCAGAAATAAGGATAAACAACTGGCCAATGGTCAGTATATGGGGTGGATGCACGGATTTCCTCATGCCGTTAAGGATTTATCTGCGGTAAAAGGGATTACTCTGACAAACGGTTCTCCTATTTTTAAAGATTTCATCGCGCCTAACGATTCGGTTATGGTTGAACGCATCAGAAACAAAGGGGCCATTTTTATCGGTAAAACGAACACGCCGGAGTTTGGGCTGGGTTCGAACACGATAAATAACGTTTTTGGCACGACCTGGAACGCCTGGGATCAGACGAAATCTTCGGGAGGCAGCAGTGGCGGCGCGGCGGTTGCGCTGGCATTGCAGATGCTACCGGTGGCGGACGGCAGTGACATGATGGGTTCGCTGCGTAATCCTGCGGCCTGGAACAACATCATTGGTTTCAGACCGAGTCAGGGACGCGTACCCTTTGGGCCGACACCAGAGGTTTTTGTGAGCCAGTTGGGGCTTGAAGGGCCAATGGGGCGTAACGTCGCGGATACGGCTCGATTGCTGCAAACCCAGTCGGGCTATGATGCGCGAGTTCCACTGTCGCTAGGTCAACCTCTGGCACCATTCACCCCGCCTGAGCGCAAACTGCGCATTGGCTGGCTTGCCGATTTAAATGGCGCGCTGCCGATGGAAGAGGGCGTCCTGAGTCTTTGCGAAAACGCCTTAAAAGTCTTTGAGAAACTTGGCCACAGTGTCGAACCTGTAAAACTGGATGTCACGGCTGAACAGATGTGGGAGACCTGGCTGGTCTGGCGTCACTGGATTGTCTCCAACGGTTTACGTCCACTGTATGACAAACCTGAAACCCGCGCGTTGCTGAAACCGCAGGCGGTCTGGGAAGTTGAGGGTGGACTGGAATTGACGGCTCGTGATGCCTACCTCGCCTCCGTGCAGCGGAGCACTATCTACCAGGCGTTCAATAAGCTGTTCGCGGAATATGACATTGTTGTTCTGCCGACGGCGCAAATCTTCCCCTTCGATCCTTCTCAACACTCACCGCAGGAAGTGGCAGGAAAACAAATGGATACGTATCACCGCTATATGGAAGTGGTGGTTCCTGCAACCCTGATTGGTAGTCCATCCCTTAGCGTTCCAGTAGGCTTCAATGCACAGGGATTGCCGATGGGGATGCAACTGATTGGGCCTCATGCCCATGATATGGAAGTGTTGAGCATTGGTCAGATCTACGAACAAGAAACACGCTGGAATCTGGATTATCGGCCGAAACTGCTACAGCCATAATTATTGATAATTAACCATTTGCCTCTTACCGGGATGCTTATCCCGGTTTTTTGCGCTGAATTAAGTAATGAATATCACAACCAGAAATAAAGGCCAGCAGGGGACGCAGACAGGAAATTACGGAATAAAAAGTTACGCCACTGAAAACAGTGGCGTGTGAGAAAAGCGGCGTGGCTTAAATTTTAGGATTCAATCTCAAATAATGGCGAACCCGGGTTAACACGGTCACCCACGTTCACCGAAATAGATTTAATGGTACCGGCTTCATGTGCAGGGATGGGCATTTTCATTTTCATGGCTTCCATTACCAGAACCTGTTGACCTTTGGCAACGCTATCACCCACAGCACACAGGATTTCTTCAACAATGCCAGGTACTTTTGATTTCATTTCAGACATAACGACATCCTTTTTTTATGAGAAATAATTAAATAATTTACGAGGCAAAAAACCTGGTATCCTGAAAACGATTTATTATTATCGTTACGATGATAATTACCTGTTCAAAGAATAATTTCAATGACAGGCGGCCTGGTTTTCGCCAACATAAATGATGCTTGGTTACCTAAAAGGTAACGATATTGCGACCTGCATTTATTAACACTGGCAACAGAATTGCTAGCGGCGTTTTAGCCACGCCGGATCGCTCTTGGATTGCCTTTCATAAGTGAGCTGCGCCTGTACCAGCGTATCAAACAGTCCGGTGGCAACCGGACCGCGAATCGTCGCCACGCACGCTGGAGCCGGTGTTTCATCCGGTGGCTGACCGGGAACCAGTTTTAATTCGGTGACATCGGCGGTGAGCACCAGATTTGTGGCGACTTTGACAATACATCCCTTAATGCGAAGCAGCGTGCGAGCGGTTCTTTCCATCAGTTCGCGAGAATGGCACGGGGTGGCTGCGATCACCACTTCGTAATTTGGCTGCGTACGTTGTCTTTTATAAGTCAGTAATTTTCCCTGTGTGTTGCAGATATGCCCCTGAGGACTGACCGGGAAGCTGTCGCCAGTCGGTAATCCCCCTACGATCATCTCGACATACTCCTGACCATACGGAGACGCCACCAGACTCAGATCATCGCGCAGAAACTGGCCATCCAGCGTCAGCCAACCGAATTCCTGGCTGCCATAGAGATCGTGGACGGTAAAATTAAACTCGCTGGCGAGTTCCAGCAATTCCGGATCCAGAGGCGTTCCGGCAGCAAGCAGACACAGTTTTTCAGGCAATAACCCGGCGAGATCCATCGTTTTTGCCTGCTTTAGCGTGGCGCGCAGAAACGAAGACTCTCCCAGTACGACCTGGTAATTTTCTTTGATCAGCGCCAGCAGCAGGGCATCCTGGCAGGAACGCAACAAAAAGCCGTGGCTAACGCCTGCTTCAACCAGCGAATCCGGCGTAAAGACGTTGATCAGCGGGGCATAGGTCACCAGCATCCGATCGCCAGGTATAATGCCCGCAAGCTGAAGTGCTTTGCAGCCTGCCGCAATCCGCTGTGGCCTCTCCTCATGCGTGATGCCGACAATGTTCTGAAATGCGCTGGAGCCCGTAGTAAAGGTCACGCAGGCCAGGTTTAACGGCGTATGGATCTGTTCAATCACATGCGCGCTGGTGGGGCCGTCGATGCCCTTGCTACCTAAGGTTCGCTGAGGCATCTGCGCTAGTGTGGGCACGGTACTGATCTCCTGTACCATCATTTCCAGCATCCTGAGTTTATCCTGCATTCGCAACCTCCCTACGGTGTGAACCGACAGCCCGTGAATCCTGCGTTACCCCGGGGGAACGCGGCTGATGCATTCCCCCGAAGAACTTGCTCACTTTCCTTGGTGCGAAACCGTCTGGCTTTACGCCTGGATATAACGCTCCGCGACATCCTCGAACTGCTGCTGCATCAACGCTTGTACCGCAGTACGAATCTTACGTCCCCCGCGATGGAAACCGAGTCTTCCGCGACCTTCAGGGCCAAGCAGATGTTGCTGCCCTTCGCATTTTAACGCCCGAATTTCTGTCATGTGCTGAAGCAGCGCATCGTGCATCTGGTCGAGCTCATCGATCTGCTGTTCTATACCGCCGAGATGGTAAAAGAACTGCGGACCTGCGGCAAAAACCGGATTACTGGTCGCCAACTCGCTCAGCCGCTCCAGACTTTGCCGGGTGATGCGCGCAATACTGGTAAGCGGCATAACGTGGATCATCGTGTTGAATTTGCTGCTGAGACTCAGAATACGATCTGCCTGTAAGCCGTGGCACAGGAATGCGCCACTGATGGCACGACCGATCACCAGCGCAATGACGGGATGTCCTGCTTTACGGGCCTCAGCCAGCGCCAGCTGATAAGCCCCCGTAGCCTTATTCATACCAATAATTTCTTCGACTTTGCCCGGCCCGTTCCCCGGGGTATCGACGATCAGCAGCAATGTCCGTTTGTCAGCGATGGGTTTGTTGGCGTCGGCGGCAATCGAGCAATACACGGCGCGGGCCATTTTGTACGCCTCTTCCAGGCCGATAATGCCGGCATAGACCACTGGAAAGCGCGGATTGAAAGCCATTGCGTCATTGGCGATGACCGTGCAGGTGCGTCCCCCCAGTTGCGCAGAACCCACCACCGCACCTGGACCGTAGTCTTCGCAAGGGAGGGTAAAGGCCGGTAACTGATTTTCCTGAAAACTGTCGGGATCGACCAGCATGTCGATAGCGGCGCGTCCCTGACCCATTAAAGTCTCCATTGTTTTCTCCTTAGCGATCGGATGTAGAAGGGGTGAAGCGTCGGGTCGTGGCTAAAAACGCGTCCAGCGACATATCCACCAGTGCCTGCGGGGGTTCATTGCCAGCCGCCCGCCAGACATCGACTGAATCCGTTGGCTGGAGTTCACTGACCGCCGCGACCGTGGCCATCTGCCTGGAAACCAGTTCAGGGCTGCCGATCCGCCTTAATGCTTCGATCTCCGCCATGGTCATTCCGGCAATCTTCTGCACCTGGGCGCGGAAAGCGTCAATGCTGTCTTCAACAAGGAAATTACAGTCGCCCATGATGTATTTATGTTTCCCCCCGGTAGTGCGGAACACCAGGGCGCGATCTGAGGCGTCAAATTCGTCGCGCCCCATTTCTTGCTCAATGACTTCCGGGCCGGTTAGCCCAATGCGACTGAACTGGCTCATGACGATGACGTCGGTGGCGGCGGCAACGAAGCCCATGCCGCCGAAACATCCCAGCTTACTGCCCACCAGTGCCACGACCGGGATTTTGTGGCGAAGATCCTGAAGCAAGTCCATCACCTCGGCGTGGGCCAGCAAACCCGCGTTCGCCTCATGCAACCGCACGCCGCCGGTTTCAAAAGAGATCAGCACCAGGGGACATTTTTCAGCCTGCGGTGGCGCATCGTTGTGGCTTAACCGCTGGTACAGCTCAAGCGCCAGCTTCAACGCGCCGGCCATTTTGGCACCGCCTACTTCGCCAATCGAACCACCGATAAAGCGGCCTTCCTGGGAGATAATGAGGGTCGGACGACGACCCAGCAGTCCAATTCCGGTTACGATCCCATCATCAAATTCGACAGCTTCGCCCAGCACCGGAAGATGCGGACTGGTACATCTGTCCGCCGGACCGGCTAACTCGGTAAAGGTCCCCTCATCGACTAAACCGTAAGCCCGGGTGCGAGCGTTAGCCTCGAGAAAGCTTTTGGCGCCGGAGGAGCCATTCGCGGGCTCCAGTTCAGCCAGCGCTTGCTGTAAACGTAGGGCAACGACGGCGGGCGGTGCGTTATTGTCATTAATGCTGATGAGCACATCGCCCAGTTGGCTCTCGTCGATAAAACGTGTCATGACCCGGCGCCAGATATCATCGAATCCGGTGATGGGGGTGTTGATGCAGATGTTCGCTTTGCCATTCAGGTTCTGGCTCTCAATCAATACCTCCAGATCGCCAGAACCCACGACGCCAAAATGCACCATTGGCCGGGATAACGGGCGCGGAGTCGCCGCACTACACCACATATTCAGTTGGTTTAACGCCATTTCTTCTTCTCCTGAATTACCAGTTACGGAACCGTGATGGTGGGTTGTACAAGCCACCTGACCAGTCCATCAATTCCTTGATATTTTTGGCTGCCAGCAGCGAACGGTTCGCGCGTCGACGGTCGATACCCAGATCTTCCGGCGTTTTAACCAGACCACGTTCGCGCAACCGTGCCGTTTCGGCCGGATCTGCCTGCAGACCGAGTTCTGTGTAACCAGCAACGGCGCGAATGGCCGCCATCCGCTGCTCCTGACCGACACAGCGATGCAGATAGGCAATGCCTTCTTCGCTGAGGATATGCGTGACATCATCGGCGTAAACCATCACCGGCGGTAACGGCAGGTTGGCATTTTCTGCCAGTTGCCAGGCATCGAGGCGATCGACAAACGCCGGCGCTCTTTTTTCACGGAAGGTTTCCTGGATCTGCACGACCAGGCGCTTGCCACGCGGCATATCACCCAGCAACTCCTGTTGAGTAGCAGAGAATTCCTCACCGCACTTCAGCCAGGCCTCTGTGGTGTGACGGCGTCCTTTGGCGTCGCATCCCATGTTGGGCGCGCCGCCAAAGCCGGCGACCCTGTCAGCCGTCGCGGTGCTACTGTTGCCGTATTTGTCGATTTGCAGCGTGCCGCCGATGAACATGTCGAGGGCGTAGTGTCCGGCCGTCTGGGCAAAGGCCCGGTTAGAACGCAGCGAACCATCAGGCCCGATGGTGAAAATGTCCGGGCGCTGGCTCACGTAATTTTCCATGCCCAGTTCGCCGCCGAAGCAATGGATCGCCTCAAGCCAGCCGCTTTCTATCGCCGGGATCAGCGTCGGGTGCGGGTTCAGCACCATATGGGTACAGACTTTTCCCTTCAGACCCAACTCCTCGCCATAGGTGGGGAGTAAAAGCTCAATGGCGGCGGTGAAAAAACCAATGCCGTGGTTGATGCGTTTGACGCCATATTCGGCATAGATCCCCTTCAGCGCCATCATTGCCATCAGGACATGCGTGTCGGTAATTAATGCCGGATCGCGGGTAAACAGCGGCTCGATATAAAAAGGACGCGGCGACTCAATCACCACATCGACCCAGTCGCCGGGAATATCTACGCGCGGGACTTTATCGACGATCTTATTCGCCTGAGCAATGACGATGCCCTGGCGGAATTTCGTCGCTTCAACGATGGCGGGGGTATCTTCGGTATTAAAACCGGTGTACAGGTTGCCTTCGCGGTCAGCTTCATACGCCGTGACCAGCGAGACGCGTGGGTACAAATCAATAAAGTAGCGGGCAAACAGCTCCAGATACGTATGAATAGCGCCGAGCTTGATCTTGCCTTCCCGGATGGCGGTGGCGAGGTGCTCTGATTGCGGTCCCGCGTAAGCAAAGTCGAGTTTTTCGGCGATCCCCCGTTCAAAGAGTTCCAGATGTGCGGCCAGAGGAACGGCTGATTGCACCATATGCAGATGATTTATTTTTTCTTTATCAACCTTGCACAAGCATTCGGCCAGAAAATCGGCCTGTTTCTGGTTGTTCCCCTCAATGTTAATTCTGTCGCCTGCACGGATAACGCCTTCCAGCAATGTAACGGTGTCCGCCGCATCAATTTCTTTCCCTTGTCTGAATAGCGACTGTATCTGCGCCATACGCTGCCGGGTGTCTTCCTGTAATTTATTCCATTTTTTTACTTCAGACATACCAATATCTCCAGTTTATAAATAGTCTCATTGGTGAATCAGGTGTTGGATATTGATAAAAACGTTACGGTAAAATAGTGACCACTGAGAATGTGGTCATAAATATCCCGGCGGCGACGGCGGAGACAATAATTCCGCTGATCGTTGTGCCGATGGCAACCGGTAAAATAACGCTATAGGGGTTTTCCGCTGTGACTTCATACTGCGCAATTTTGGCACAGGTCGGCATACAAGAGACGCCAGAAATACCGACCACCGGGTTATAGCTGTAATTTTTCCGCCGTGACAGGAAATAAATAAACCAGCCGCCGGCTAATGCGCCAATACCCGAAATAACCAGTGCGCCGATGCCCAATACCAGAATAATACCAACCTTCGGATCCATCAGGGTCTGCGCGCTGCACAATGTTCCCAGCAGAAGACTCAGGAAGAAGGTGGCGCTGTAGGTGATCGTACTTTCCAGCAGCTTGTGATAAGGGAGAATATCCGCCTCTTTAATGGCCATCCCGACGAAGAATGACAGCAATAATGGCGCGGCCGCAGGCAGCAACAAACAAAGCAGGGTACACATGGAGATGATGAAAATGAATTTCGCCTTTTTGGACACCTGCGGGTATTCCATTTCCGTGTCAACGCCGCGGAATTTTTTCGGCACCATCAGGCGTACCAGATAAGGGAAACCTGCGTAGGCCAGCGTCAGGTACAAATAGGCGATAATCGCAATCGGAACAAACAGATTCGGCGACATAATCAGTGCCGAGAACATCACTAACGGACCATCTGCACCGCCGATTGTGGCAATAGCGGCGGCTTCATTAAGCGGCAGACCAAAGAACTGATAGCCGATAACCAACATGACAAACGTACCGAGTTCGGCAAACAGCGCGACGATAATGCTGGCCCAGGGTCTGGCAAGCAGAAAACTGACATCACTCATGGTGCCGATGCCAAGATAGATTAAACAGCCGATCAGACCATTACTGAACGTCAGGGCGTAAATCGGTTGCAGGAAGTTCACCTGCATCAACGACATTAATTCGTTGGTTTCACTCACCATAGGATCCAGCATGATGGTGCCGATGGTGCCATTATTCAGAAACAATACGCCGGCGTTAATGGCGATCATTCCCAGGCCCATAGGTACCATGATTAACGGATCCAGTTTCCGTTTAAAGCCGAGGTAAGCGAGGGCGAAGCCGCACACAATGAGCAGGAAACGGACCAGGGCGATCAGCGGATCTTCAGTAAAAAAAGTCCCGATACCCGAGAAGAGGCGTAATAATATCTCCATGATTAATTCCTTATTTTATTATTAGTCGTCATCACGAATATTTAATTTATTCATGGCTTTGTTTAATCCAACGACGATCCCCATAACGGCAAATGAAATGGCGATAGTGATGCAATAACAAATAAACGCATATTGATAGATGCTCATATTCTCTCCTGGGTAACGTCGTTGGGAAAATGTGAATGGCATAGCAGATACATTGCGATGCTCAGGGCTAAGAGATCCGCTGAACCGCCTGGGCTAATTCTGTGCTGACAGCACCATTCGTTAAGCTGGTGAATACGCGCCTCACCTCCCGGAGCACTTATCCCGCCGCGATGAACAATTTCTGATGCGCGGAGTTTCAGTTCAGCCAGTTGTTGCGGCCCTGTCCGCCACAATACGTTCGTGTCTTCACACTGTGTCATCAGCATCAGGAGACAATCGACTAATGCATGACGTAAAGGCAGCCTCTTGTTGAATGCCGCGATTAACGCCGGATAGCCTATTTGAGCGATTGTGGGGAAGCCCTGTTCAGCTTCGCCTCGGATCCCGGTGACGCCGTATTTCGTAAACAATATTTCACCGGCCGTCTGTGCTGGACGGGTCTTTAAAACGGCAAAATCAGATTCGCATAACCCCTGGCAGAGTTGGCGGATGCAATGGGCCAGTGAAATGCTGTTAATGGGTTGATTCAGGCCAGATAAATAACCTGCAGCACAGGCCAGAACCGAACCAGAAAACAGGATCCCGCGCTGCGTGTTGATTCCCCGGGTCACTTCAAGCAGGCGGTTTTCATAATCAATGCCAATCGGTCTAATCTTTTTTAACAGCCGTGACAAAGGGTTGCGATGCGTGAACCCGGCCTCGGCGCACAGCGTGAAACAGGGGGCAATCGCGGAAGAACTGAGCAGGAAAGTTTGCAGATTCATATCGCTGTGCGAGCCGGTTGATACCGGGGTGACCAGTCCTGGTTTTGGGAAACTGCAGACTTCAAGCAAGATGGCTTGCAGCAGCACTTCACCCACCATCGCTGGCTGAGACTGAAAATAGTTAACTGTTCTGTCATCAGGCAATGATGGAGAAAAGGTTATCTGAGTTACGTTCGCGAGTGCCTGCATTATTCTCTTCCTTTAAGCACGTTTATTCTGATTTTTTCCAATACCAGGCGAACACCACAATCGGTCATTTGCCGTTTACGATGCGATGAATACGTTAAGAATTAGAATAATTGGAAAAGGTACTGTATTTGAAAATCAGTATAAATCTGTGGTAAACACAGTCAATTACACACCGGGTTCTATCGTTACGTAAAAGGTAATGAGTGAAAAAAAACGGCGGGCGGCGCTATCCGGGAATTATCACATCCCAATTATAGTGCCGTTATTTTTTTAAGAGGCGGGAGTCTGACTCTGTTTTTTATTATAACTGCGGGCGTACATCCGACATTCCGCAATTAAGGGTAGCAGGTTGTATTCACTATTACGGGGGAAAACTAATGCGATATGCTGCTTCATCTGAAAACGCGTTTCCAGGGGTAAAAGTCTGACTTTATCAGAGAATAAACTTCTCATTCTCCCCGGCAACAGACCGCAACCCATGTTGGAGCTGATAAGGCTCATCAGCGAGAAGACATCCTGTACCTGAACAATAACGTCAGGTTTGAAGCCAGCAATTTTAAACGCCTCCTGAAAACCATTGTAGGTGGCAAAACCTTCGGTAAGGCTGATAAATTTTTGATTGCTGTACAGGGTTAAATCAACAGGAACCTGGGGTGGCGCAGGAACATCAACCGGCGTGGCAAGAAAAATATCATCATCAAAAATCGGTAAGGTTTCAAATCTTGCCGTATCGTAGTGTTCCGGAACGGAAATTAAAATAGCATCAACCATTTGGGTATTGAGTAAGCCTAATAACTTCTGGTTCGACGCCATTAAGAGTTCGACATCAAGATTGGGTCTTCGTTGTTTTAGCCCCATGATTAAATGAGGGATGGTTTCGAGAGACAAAGAATACAGCATGCCAATTTTTAACTTACTGGCTTTTTCCTTCGAGGCGGCCTGCGTAAGACGAACACAGCGTTGAAACTGTTCCAGCAGAAGGGTGGATTGCTCCTCAAGCACATTCGCACTGTCGAGCGGAAACAGCGATCGGCCCTGGTGGATAAAAAGGGCACAGCGCAGGTCTTCTTCCAGTGCATGAAGCGTACGGTGAACGCTGACTTTACTGATATTGAGTGTTTCAGCCGTCTTCGTCACATTCCGGTTTTGCATGTAAGAAAGAAAAATCTCTAATTTTCTTAAGGTGATCCCATTAAACATAACTGGTTTCCTTCTGGTGATGAATTCTGCCATTACATGCGTTTTAACATTACATATATCATCTCATCAGGTTATTCAGACTAAGGATATGTAATTTTGTGAAGTGCTGCACGTAAGTTATTTTAGGAGAAATTAACGCTCACCTTCTAATAGTCCTAACCGCGTTTTTAAAAAGTGGAAGACATCCTGAAATAATGCTGTTGATAATATGTTTAATCCTGGTAAAAGGATGATAACAAAATCTGGTAGTATTCCGAAAGATAACGCAGGGTTTATTTGAGTAGCTTTTATGTTACTTCATTACATTACAGGTAATGAATACGAATATCTCAGGTCTGGTTCCTGAAGAGTAAGTGCCATATATTACCTTATGCCTGCGCCAGGCAACGATAATTCAGAAAATTCGCGCATTGTGCGGATACATTGTGCGAATAATGGAAACGGGTAGATGAACATTTTACTCTACGACAACTCTGTTCGACAGAATAATACAACTGTTAATACCCTTAACGAGTGAACTCATGTCAACTAAAGCCAAATACAGTGTGATGGTGGCATTGGGGGCAATGACGACAGGTATGTTGCCCACAATGATAAAACTTGGATTATCAGCGGGGGTGACCCTGAGTCATTTAATGCTCGCGTCGGTCAGCATCAGTTTTGTGATTTTTGCCATCATCCTGGTTTCGTTTCGGCAATATTCAATCGACAAGACGAAACGCATTCAACTTTTCCTCGTGGGATTAACCATGGGGCTGACGGCCTGGACGTTTACTAAAACGGTGGAATGTTTACCCGCATCGGTCGCCGTTGTGCTGCAGTTCCAGTTCGTCTGGATAGGCGTGCTTCTGGACGCGGTGTACCGCAAACAGTGGCCTGGCGGGCGTCGCTGGCTGATGATTGCGCTGATATTATCAGCAACGGTGCTGGCGGCAGGGGTACTCAGTGATTTTGACCATTTTTACCTCACCTGGAGCGGCGTGGCATTTGGCCTGCTTTGCGCGATTTGTTATTCTTTTTTCCTCTTTTTCAATGCGCATGTCGTCTCTGATGCGCACTGGTCACAGCGCACGTTCTATATCATGGTGGGGTGTTTAGCCTCGACGCTGGTTTTGATATTACCAAACCTCGAATTAACGCTGTCAGGAGAAACATTCGGCGCTGCAATGCTGTATGGCGGATTAATGGCCGTACTCGGTTACGCCATCCCGATCGTTTTCTTTGCGATTGGCATTCCGCGTATTGGCAGTGGCATCAGTTCGATTCTTTGCGCGTGCGAACTCCCGATGGCCGTCATTGTCGCTATGCTGATTCTGGGGGAGAAAATCGCCTGGCTGCAGTGGGTTGGCGTGGTGATCATCTTTGTCAGCCTGTTTATCAGGGAACCTGATGCTGAACCGTCCCCACAGCGGTAGACATTTTTGTCTGGTTCCCATAGGGGGAGGGGATCAGCGCAGGGTAAACGGGTCGGCATCCTGCCAGGCCGGGAAGGTTTCCCGGTACTCTTTCAACGCACTCAACGACAGTTCCGCATCAATGCGCGTGGCCTGGTGGGCTTCCGCCGTGGCGATCACTTCCCCCTGGGGATTAATGACCCGACTGTCTCCACGATAATGATGGCCGTTACCGTCCGTACCGACGCGGTTGCACCCGGCAACATATGCCTGATTTTCGATAGCGCGCGCCGCTAGCAGTGTCTGCCAGTGCAGAGAACGGGGAGCCGGCCAGTTGGCGACATACAGCGCCAGATCGTAATCATTCAGATTGCGTGACCACACCGGGAAACGCAGGTCATAACACACCAGTGGGAGAATGCGCCATCCGCGCCATTCCACGATCGTGCGACGGTTACCCGACTGGTAATGATGATGTTCGTCCGCCATGCGAAACAGATGACGCTTGTCATAAAAATGAACTGTCCCTCGCGGCTCAACCAGGAAAAAGCGGTTTACCGCCCTCTGCTCACTGGAGATGGCAGCACTCCCGGCCACCAGCGCATCGGTCTGTTGCGCTTTATCGCGCAGCCAGGCGATAAGCGTTTCCTGCGCGAGCGACTGCCCGGCGGCTTCCATCGCAAAGCCGGTGGTGAACATCTCCGGTAAAACAATCAGGTCGCGTCCGGTCACGGTTTCCAGTTGACGGTCAAAGTGGCGCAAATTGGCCGGACCATCCATCCAGACCAGCGGTTGTTGCAGCAGCGTAATTTTCAAACCAGGCACGGTAGGGCTCTCCTTGTTGAACAGCACTCTGACACTGTAGCACGTGCTTTCAGGAAACGTGGGCGATAAAAAGCCCCGCCGAAGCGAGGCTAAAAGGTCATGCGTAAGCGTTATGCGGCTTCGACTTTACGCACTTTCTCTGGCAGCTTTACCGGCTTCGTCGCCAGCTCCTCTGGGGCAAAATCATCCACGTTGATGCTGCGCAGACGGCTTTCTTCCGCCTTAACCAGAATGGCCGCTTCCTCTTTGTCGATTAAGCCTTTTGCCAGGGCGTTTTGCGCCAGCTCGTCCAGACGGGTGAACGGCAGGTTTTTGCCAATTTCTTTGCAAATACGCTGGTGGATAGGGTCGGCGGCCATCACGTCCAGCAGCGCCTCTTCCAGTAATCCTACCGGGTTATGCTCGCTCGGCGTCAGGTATTGACCACGACCAATGCGGTCACGGGTGGCGCTCGGAACCTGCAAAATCTTCGCGACTTTGTGATCCAGCTTGTCCGACGGGGCCAGATAGTGACGACCGGTTGGGAAGATCACGACCTTCAGCAGCCCGGCGACCAGACGGTTCGGGAAGTTTTGCAGCAGATCGTCGATCGCCTGTTCCGCCTTATAGAGTGCATCCTGAACGCCCCAGTGAACCAGCGGCAGATCGGCTTCATGGCGGCCTTCATCGTCATAACGCTTCAGTACCGCAGAGGCCAGATACAGCTGACTCAACACATCGCCCAGACGGGCGGAGATGCGCTCACGGCGTTTCAGACTGCCGCCCAATACCGCCATCGAAACGTCGGAGAGCAGCGCGAGGTTAGCGCTCAGACGGTTAAGGTGCTGATAATACCGTTTTGTCGCATCGCGGGTGGGTGTTTGGCTGGTTAAGCCGCGCGTCAGACCCAGCCAGAAGCTGCGCATCTTGTTACTACCGACGTGACCGATATGTTTGAACAGCAGTTTGTCGAACGCATTCACATCGTTGTTCTGCGCCGCCGCCATTTCTTCCAGCACATACGGATGACAGCGAATCGCCCCCTGGCCGAAGATCATCATGCTACGGGTCAGGATGTTGGCGCCTTCCACGGTGATAGCAATCGGTGCGCCCTGGTAGGCCCGCGCGAGGAAGTTACCTTCGCCGAGCATAATGCCCTTGCCGCCGGTAATATCCATTGCGTCGATAATCGACTGCTGACCACGATGGGTACAATGATACTTCACGATAGCCGACAACACTGCTGGCTTCTCACCCAGCATAATGCCGTAGGTGATGAGGGACGCGGCAGCATCCATCACGTAGGCGTTACCGGCAATGCGTGCCAGCGGTTCTTCGATCCCTTCCATCTTACCGATGGAGATTTTGAATTGACGACGAATATGGGCGTAGGCCCCGGTCGCCATCGCGACGGATTTTACCCCGCCGGTAGAGTTTGACGGCAGCGTAATGCCGCGACCTACCGACAAACATTCCACCAGCATACGCCAGCCCTGACCGGCCATTTTCGGGCCGCCGATGATGTAATCGATCGGCACAAACACGTCTTTACCGAGCGTCGGACCGTTCTGGAACGGGACGTTCAGCGGGAAGTGACGACGACCAATTTCCACACCCGGCGTTGAGGTCGGGATCAACGCACAGGTGATCCCCAATTCTTCATCGCCGCCTAACAGTTTATCCGGGTCGGAAAGTTTAAACGCCAGCCCCAGAACGGTAGCGATAGGCGCAAGGGTGATATAACGCTTGTTCCAGGTCAGGCGCATCCCCAGCACCTGCTGTCCTTGCCACTCACCCATGCAGACGATGCCGGTATCCGGAATGGCGCCCGCATCGGAACCCGCTTCCGGGCTGGTCAGTGCAAAGCAAGGGATTTCCTGACCACGCGCCAGGCGGGGCAGGTAATGGTCTTTTTGCTCTTGCGTACCGTAATGCTGCAACAGTTCGCCAGGGCCTAAAGAGTTTGGCACGCCCACGGTGATCGCCAGGATCCCGGAGACGCCGGACAATTTTTGCAGTACGCGAGACTGTGCGTAAGCCGAGAATTCCAGCCCGCCGTACTCTTTCTTAATGATCATCGCGAAGAAGCGATGCTCTTTCAGGAATGCCCACAGCTCCGGCGGCAGATCGGCCAGCTCATGGGTTATCTGAAAGTCATTCGCCATGCGACACGCTTCTTCTACCGGGCCGTCGATGAACGCCTGCTCTTCGGCGGTCAGACGCGGTTGCGGGTAGTTGTGCAGTTTTTTCCAGTCCGGTTTGCCCTGGAACAGATCGCCTTCCCACCAGGTGGTACCGGCATCAATCGCTTCTTTCTCCGTACGCGACATTGGCGGCATGACCTTACGGAAGCCGCGGAACACCGGCGCGGAGAAAATCGACTTACGCATTGGCGTAAAGTTGAACGGCACGAGGATAATGGCCAGCGGAATCAGCAGCCAGACTGACCACAGTCCGGCAACACCAAGCGCCGCCGTCCAGACGAGCAAAATCAGGCTGCTGAGAAATAAGCTCACGCGGTGATAGAACAGCGCGCCGAGCAGAACGATCGTAGCGAGAATACTCAAAATCATCATAACGAAAAGCTCCCTTGCTTGTAGGAGGTCTGACCACTTGTGATGTTATGGTTGTAGTGGATGTAAAATCTTTTATCAATGTGTTTACAAAATAATTACAACAAAGCTCACATTGTTGCTGTTTTCCGCGGCACGAAAAATCAAAAGCCGTCGCCATTGATGTGGCTTATGCTTCTCGCTGCCAGAGCTATCCGGTACACTGCATCCTGTCATTTACATTCATGCTGAAGGATATCCTCATGTACCAGGATCTTATTCGTAACGAACTGAACGAAGCGGCGGAAACGCTGGCTAATTTTTTAAAAGATGACGCCAATATTCACGCCATTCAGCGCGCGGCGGTCCTGCTGGCAGACAGTTTTAAAGCGGGTGGTAAGGTACTGTCCTGCGGAAACGGCGGCTCTCATTGTGACGCCATGCACTTTGCAGAAGAGCTGACGGGGCGCTATCGCGAAAACCGTCCGGGCTATCCGGCCATTGCGATTTCCGACGTCAGCCATCTCTCCTGCGTCAGCAATGATTTCGGTTACGACTACGTCTTTTCCCGTTATGTGGAAGCGGTAGGGCGCGAAGGCGATGTGCTGTTAGGCATCTCGACGTCCGGCAATTCGGGTAACGTGATCAAAGCCATCGCTGCGGCGCGCGAAAAGGGGATGAAAGTGATCACCCTGACCGGTAAAGACGGCGGCAAAATGGCCGGTACCGCCGATATCGAAATCCGCGTTCCGCATTTCGGCTATGCTGACCGTATTCAGGAAATTCATATTAAAGTGATTCATATCCTGATCCAGCTGATCGAAAAAGAGATGGTTAAATAACTATACCCGTCATACTTCAAGCTGCAGGTGCGTTGGCTGTACTCAGAAACCCCAGTCACATAGTTATCTATGCTCCTGGGGATTTCTTCCATTGCCGCCTTCCTGCAACTCGAATTATTTAGGGTGTAGCATATTATTTTATCTGCCATTTTGAGTCCTGATTGGCTGTAACAATTACGCCTTCCGCTTCATTGTGGCGTTTCGTGGAGGTGATGTATGTGCGAACTGCTCGGGATGAGCGCCAATGTGCCTACCGATATCTGCTTTAGTTTCACCGGGCTGGTTCAGCGGGGGGGAGGAACCGGGCCGCACAAAGACGGCTGGGGCATCACCTTCTATGAAGGCAAAGGCTGCCGGACGTTCAAAGATCCGCAACCCAGCTTTAATTCTCCCATCGCCAGGCTGGTACAGGACTACCCGATCAAATCCTGCTCCGTGGTTGCCCATATTCGCCAGGCGAACCGGGGTGAAGTGGCGCTGGAGAACACGCATCCCTTCACGCGTGAGCTGTGGGGCCGTAACTGGACCTATGCGCACAACGGGCAACTCTCAGGCTATAAATCGCTGGAAACCGGCAATTTTCGCCCCGTCGGTGAAACCGACAGCGAAAAGGCATTCTGCTGGCTGCTGCACAAACTGACTCAGCGCTACCCTCGCACGCCGGGCAATATGACGGCGGTATTCAGGTATATCGCGACGCTGGCGGGGGTACTGCGTGAGAAAGGGGTCTTTAACATGTTGTTGTCAGATGGCCGCTATGTGATGGCATTCTGCTCAACCAATCTTTTCTGGATCACCCGCCGCGCGCCGTTTGGTGTGGCGACGCTACTGGATCAGGATGTGGAAATTGACTTCAGCTCAGAGACCACACCCAACGATGTGGTCACCGTGATTGCGACGCAACCGCTGACAGGAAACGAAACCTGGCAAAAAATTATGCCAGGCGAGTGGGCGTTATTTTGTCTCGGGGAGCGCGTAGTTTGACGCCAGTTGCGGCTGAACCACTTCGTGACTCAACGGCTTGCTGACGACATAGCGGCCATCGACAACAGAAACGGTCGGTGGCTTGCGAGTTTGCTCAAAGTAATCGTATCCCGGCTTTAACTGCGACCAGAACTCTTTGTAATAGGAATACTTGTGGCGCTGCATGTTGGCGTCGGTCATGCGGAAAGGATAAATACTGACCTGAACACTCGACTGACCAAAGACCAGCGCGCCAGTGACAAACTGGAAAATCTCATCAATGCCGCTGTCGGTCATGGCATAGCAGCCAACGGAGACACAGGCACCGTGAATCATCAGGTATTTGCCTTCATAACCGTGAGCACGGTCATAGGCGTTCGGGAAGCCAATATTAATGGCTTTATAAAAGCGGCTATCGGGTTTGAGCTGGCTACGCTGGACGTTATAAAAACCTTCCGGACTTTTAAAATCCCCCTGGCGCTGTTTTGGACCTAAGCCGCCGGAGTAATTACAAATCTTGTAGCTATCGAGAAGTTGATACTGTTCGCCCATCTTGACGTAGAGATCGAGCGCGCGCTCTTCCTTGAAGATCTGTATATAGACCGGCGATCCCATCAATTGCTGCTTATACTCTTTGCTGATCGGCGTCGTGGAGCTATTGCTACTCAGCAAGCCGGCGAATGACACGCACGGGATCAAAAGCATCGCAATAAATAATGCGATTTTACGCATACTGCTTGTTCCTTGATAAAACGATTGCACACGCCAGAACGGCAAATAATAAGATCCCCAAATCGGACTAATCTGGATTTGGAGCGCTCACATTAACACCACGACATTTTTTCGCAAGCCCCTCGTGGTGCGTTTACAATTTATACTAAAACGATCTCAGATATTTCTTTTGTTGCAACTCGCCGCGTTTTACTTTAGTGCGTTCTCATCGACTTCCCATTGCAGAAAAACACTGTATACTTAAACAGTGCTGTGGAGGTGAGTGATGCGTAAAATCATACATATTGATATGGACTGTTTTTTCGCAGCGGTTGAGATGCGTGACAACCCGGCGCTGCGCGATATTCCTATTGCGATTGGCGGCAGCCGCGAGCGCAGAGGTGTCATCAGTACCGCCAACTATCCCGCCCGTAAATTTGGCGTGCGCAGTGCGATGCCGACCGGAATGGCGTTGAAGTTGTGCCCACACCTCACGCTGTTACCCGGCCGCTACGAAGCCTATAAAGAAGCCTCCGGCCAGATTCAGGACATCTTTTCACGCTACACCTCGTTAATTGAACCGCTGTCTCTGGATGAAGCATACCTGGATGTCACAGACAGCACGCACTGTCATGGTTCAGCAACGCTCATCGCCCAGGAGATCCGCCAGACTATCTTCAACGAACTGCAACTTACCGCATCGGCGGGCGTGGCACCGGTGAAGTTTCTGGCCAAGATCGCCTCCGATCTGAATAAACCCAACGGGCAATATGTCATTACGCCGGATGATGTCCCGGCGTTCCTCAGCACGTTGCCGCTGGGTAAAATTCCCGGCGTCGGTAAAGTGTCTGCGGCAAAGCTGGAAAGCATGGGGCTACGCACCTGCGGTGATGTGCAACAGTTCGACCTGGCGACATTACTCAAGCGCTTCGGTAAGTTTGGGCGGGTACTGTGGGAGCGCAGTCAGGGAATCGACGAACGGGACGTCAATAATGAACGCTTACGCAAATCGGTCGGCGTTGAACGCACAATGGCGGAAGACATTCATGAATGGTCTGACTGTGAAGCGATTATTGAACGGTTATATCCGGAACTTGAACGAAGACTGGCGAAAGTGAAACCCGATCTGCTCATCGCCCGTCAGGGGGTGAAGCTAAAGTTTAATGACTTTCAGCAAACCACCCAGGAACACGTCTGGCCGCGACTGAATAAAGAAGATCTGATCTCTACCGCGCGTAAAACCTGGGAAGAACGCCGGGGAGGGCGGGGCGTTCGTCTGGTGGGACTTCATGTTACTCTGCTGGACCCGCAACTGGAACGACAGTTATTACTGGGGTTATAACCGCGATGAATAACGGGTATGAAAACTGCCGGATGGCGTTTCACTTATCCGGCCTACAAATCTGCTGACAGTTCGTAGGCCGGATAAGGCGCAATGCGCCGCCATCCGGCATTTTTAAAGCATAACGATCGTGACTTACTTTGTCGGAATCGCTTTCAGCAGTTCGGTCAGAAGCGTCCAGTAATGACTGACACTTTCGATATGCACCTGCTCATCCGGTGAGTGCGGACCGGTGATGGTTGGCCCGATAGAGACCATATCCATATCCGGGTACGGTTTTTTAAACAGACCGCACTCCAGACCCGCGTGGATAATCTGGATGTTCGGCGTCTTGTTGAACAGACGCTGATAGGTTTCGCGTACCAGATGCATCACCGGCGAGTTCGCATCCGGCTGCCAGCCAGGGTAGCTCCCTTTGGCTTCGGTTTTCGCGCCCGCCAGTTTGCCCAGTGAGTCCAGCATGCTAACGACATAGTCTTTACCGGTGTCGATCAGCGAACGGATCAGGCAATGGATTTCGACGTTGTCATCGGTCATGGTGACGACACCCACGTTCAGTGAGGTTTCAACCACGCCTTTTGCGACGTCGGAATTGCGGATCACGCCGTTTGGCGTCGCGTTCAACAGACGGATAAAGCCGTCACGAGACTGCGCCGTCAGTGCCGCTTTATCGTTCGCTGCGCTTTCCAGCAGAACCACCAGGTTTTTCTCTTTTTCAGCCAGTTCGTTTTTCAGGATGTCCTGATAAGCGTTGACCTGCGCTTTCAGCGCATCAACGTTGTCCGCCGCGACGGCGACGGTCGCAAAGGCTTCACGCGGAATTGCGTTACGTAGTGTACCGCCGTTGAAATCAACCAGACGCAGATCCAGCTCTTCAGCATGACCGGCCAGGAAACGAACCAACAGTTTGTTTGCGTTGCCGAGACCGACGTGGATTTCGCCACCGGAGTGGCCGCCTTTCAGCCCTTTCAGGGTCAGCTTAAAGGTCTGGAAACCTGCCGGAACGGCTTCGCGGGTTAGCGGCAGGTTAGAGGTGAAGTCGATCCCCCCCGCGCAACCCATGTAGATTTCACCTTCTTCTTCAGAGTCGGTGTTGATCAGGATATCCGCCTGCAGCCAGTTGGCCTGCAGACCAAATGCACCGTCCATACCCGCTTCTTCCGTCATGGTCAGCAGCACTTCCAGCGGGCCGTGAACGACGCTGTCGTCAGCCAGAACGGCCAGTGCGGAAGCCATCCCGATGCCGTTATCGGCACCCAGCGTGGTGCCACGCGCTTTCACCCATTCGCCATCAATATAAGGCTGAATCGGATCTTTAGTGAAATCGTGTACGGTGTCGTTGTTTTTCTGCGGCACCATATCCAGGTGCGCTTGCAGGACCACCGGTTTACGGTTTTCCATTCCCGCGCTGGCCGGTTTGCGAATCAGGATATTGCCCACCTGGTCGCGCTCAACGTGGAAACCTTTCTCGTTTGCCCAGCCGATGATGTGTTCAGCGAGTTGCTCTTCATGATAGGACGGGTGAGGAATAGAACAGATTTTTGCAAAAATATCCCACAGCGGTTGCGGGGAGAGTTGAGATAATTCAGACACGATCATTCTCCTTGTATACCCGTCATATTTCAGGTTGCATGTGTGTTGGCTTGCCTGCAACGCGAATTATTTAAGGTATAGATGCTCTGCAAACAAGCTTGCAGGTCACAGGGTTAGCAGGTTAATTATTACCACAAGTCAGGCTTGCGAGATGCGCTTGAGAATACCACTTTCTGCGCCCGCTGCGAGTATAAAGCACGTAAAAAGAGGGCCCGATTCCGCGAAACACTGGTTTTTGGTGGCTCAGATCTCTATAATCTCGCGCAACCCATTTCCCCCTTGAACACTTTTTAAGCCGTAGATAAACAGGCTGGGACACTTCACATGAGCGAAAAATACGTCGTCACCTGGGACATGCTGCAGATTCATGCACGCAAACTGGCAAATCGCCTGATGCCTTCAGAACAGTGGAAAGGCATTATTGCCGTTAGCCGTGGCGGTCTGGTGCCGGGCGCATTGCTGGCACGTGAACTGGGCATTCGTCATGTCGATACCGTATGCATTTCCAGCTACGATCACGACAACCAGCGTGAGCTGAAAATTCTCAAGCGCGCAGAAGGCGACGGTGAAGGTTTTATCGTCATCGACGATCTGGTGGATACCGGCGGTACCGCCGTGGCTATCCGTGAAATGTATCCAAAAGCGCACTTTGTCACCATCTTCGCGAAACCGGCGGGTCGTCCGTTAGTCGATGATTATGTGATTGATATCCCGCAGGATACCTGGATTGAGCAGCCGTGGGATATGGGCGTGACCTTTATTCCGCCGATTTCTGGCCGCTAATCTCTGACTTTTTCAACGCCTGGCACTGCCGGGCGTTGTTCTATTTAGCCGGTGTCGGGTTACAATGTGCCTCAGTCAGTACTTCAGGAGGCTGTACGCATGTCACAGGCTAATCTTAGCGAAATCCTGTTCAAACCCCGTTTTAAACATCCCGAAACGTCGACCCTTGTCCGCCGTTTTAATGCCGGGACGCAGCCGCCTGTGCAATCGGCGCTGGATGGCAAGAACGTTCCCCACTGGTATCGCATGATTAACCGCCTGATGTGGATCTGGCGCGGGGTGGATCCGCGAGAAATTCTTGATGTCCAGGCGCGGATCGTGATGAGCGACGCCGAGCGCACCGATGCCGAGCTTTACGATACGGTGATCGGTTATCGTGGCGGTAACTGGATTTATGAATGGGCAAAACAGGCAATGGACTGGCAGCAAAAAGCCTGCCAGGAAACGGATCCTGAACGCAGCGGTCGCCACTGGCTGCATGCCTCGACGTTGTACAACATCGCCGCCTATCCACACCTGAAAGGGGACGATCTGGCGGAACAGGCACAGGCATTATCTAACCGAGCCTATGAGGAAGCCGCGCAGCGACTGCCTGGTTCACTGCGTGAGATGGAGTTTACGGTGCCCGGTGGTTCCCCCATCACCGGGTTCTTGCATATGCCAAAAGGCGACGGCCCGTTCCCGACGGTACTTATGTGCGGCGGTCTGGATTCGATGCAAACCGATTACTACACCCTGTATGAGCGCTATTTCGCGCCGCGTGGCATTGCCATGCTCACGCTGGACATGCCTTCCGTCGGTTTCTCTTCAAAGTGGAAGCTCTCACAGGACTCCAGCCTGCTGCATCAGCATGTGCTGAAAGCGCTGCCGAATGTGCCGTGGGTGGATCATACCCGAGTGGCGGCGTTCGGATTCCGTTTTGGTGCCAATGTGGCGGTGCGGCTGGCTTATCTTGAATCACCGCGTCTGAAGGCGGTGGCCTGTCTTGGTCCAGTTGTCCATGCGTTGCTAAGCGATCCATTGCGTCAGGGGGCGGTACCGGAAATGTATCTTGACGTTCTGGCGAGCCGACTGGGAATGCACGATGCGTCCGATGAAGCGCTGCGCGTGGAGCTCAATCGCTATTCGCTGAAGGTGCAGGGACTGCTCGGCAGACGTTGCCCAACGCCAATGCTGTCGGGCTTCTGGAAGAACGATCCCTTCAGTCCGGAAGAGGAGTCGCGCTTAATCACGTCTTCATCTTCTGACGGTAAGCTGCTGGAGATTCCATTCAATCCGGTGTATCGCAATTTTGACAACGCGTTACAGGAAATCACCCGCTGGATTGAAAAGAGATTGTGTTAATAATTTGCTAAATTCTACTGTTTTGGTAAAACAGTTGCTTCACAACAGGAGATCGCAATGACGTTACCGAGTGGACACCCGAAGAGCAGATTGATCAAGAAATTCACCGCGCTTGGCCCCTATATCCGGGAAGGAAAGTGCGAAGATAATCGATTCTTTTTCGATTGTCTGGCCGTTTGCGTCAACGTGAAACCCGCGCCTGAACTGCGCGAATTCTGGGGCTGGTGGATGGAACTGGAAGCGCAGGAAAAGCGTTTCACCTATAGCTATAAATTTGGTCTGTTCGACAAAGCGGGGAACTGGACGACGGCTCCGATCAAAGATAAAGAAGTGGTAGAGCGGCTGGAATATACCCTGCGCGAGTTTCACGAGAAGTTGCGTGGGCTGCTGAACACGCTGCATTTGTCGCTGGAGCCGGCTGACAATTTCCGTGATGAGCCGGTGAAGTTAACGGCGTAATCCAAAAAAGAGGCCGGATGATTCATCCGGCCTCTCTGTTTTCTCCGTCCTCAGACCGGATACGACGCCAGAGCATCGTCATCCGATACCTTCACGGAATCAGAACTGATACGTCATACCCAGCGCCACGATGTCATCGCTGTTGACGCCCAGTTTGTTGTTGTCATCAATCTGGTTGATTTTATAATCAACAAACGCCGACATATTTTTGTTGAAATAATAGGTCGCGCCGACGTCGATATATTTCACGATATCTTCATCACCGACACCTTCAATATCTTTGCCTTTCGATTGAACATAACCGATGGACGGACGCAGGCCAAAATCAAACTGATACTGGGCAACGGCTTCGAAGTTTTGCGCTTTGTTGGCAAAACCACCGGAGATAGGCGCCATGTTGCGGGTTTCAGAATAGATGGTTGCCAGATAGATGTCGTTGCCATCGTATTTCAGACCGGTCGCCCAACCTTCAGCATTCTGGCCATGGCCGCGTGTTTGCAGGTTTTGCTCATTAGTACGGTCAGAGTTGGCGTAGGCACCAATGACAGCGAAATCACTGCCGCCGAAGTCATAGCTCAATGAGGTCCCGAACCCGTCACCGTTCTGTTTCTTCACGTCACGGTTTTCGTTTTTACCCTGATATTGCAGGGTCATGTTCAGACCGTCGATCATGCCGAAGAAGTCGGTGTTACGGTATGTCGCCAGGCCACTGGCGCGTTTGGTCATAAAGTTATCGGTCTGCGCCAGGCCGTCACCACCAAATTCCGGGAACATATCGGTCCAGGCGGCAACGTCATACAGCGCGCCCAGGTTACGACCATAATCAAAAGAACCGATATCTTTCAGTTTAACCCCGGCAAACGCCAGACGCGTTTTCTGACCGGTTTCGCTCTCGGTTTTGTTGCCCGCAAATTCCGCTTCCCAGCGACCGTAGCCGGTCAGTTGATCGTTAATCTGCGTTTCGCCTTTAAAACCAAAGCGGACATAAGTCTGGTCGCCGTCTTTGTCATCATTATCGCTGAAATAGTGCATCGCTTTGACTTTGCCATACACATCCAGTTTATTACCGTCTTTGTTAAACACTTCCGCTGCCTGCACGGATGCCGATGCCACAATACCCATCACCACTAATGCCAGAGTGCTCTTTTTCATTTTCAGTCCTGATTTAAAGTACGCGCTAATATTTACTGGGTGTGATCCCTGTTGAAAGACAGGAGGGTTTTTATCGCTCTGGGGTGAAGTTTTTATGACAAAGTAAGAATAATTTTAAAAAAGGATGTTTTTCTGTTTCGGTAATACAAACGTCAAAAACTACCGCTACGCTTGCTGATCCAGCACAACAAAATTCCATGCTTTGTGCGCTGCTTGTTGGCAACCGGGGCCAGTCCTGCTAAAACGTTCGTTTACTATCATTTTCCCTATTTTGAACGGCAGAGAATCATGAGTGACAGCCAGACGCTGGTGGTAAAACTCGGCACCAGTGTACTAACGGGCGGATCGCGCCGCCTTAACCGTGCCCACATCGTAGAACTTGTTCGTCAGTGCGCGCAGCTGCATGCCGCAGGACATCGTATTGTTATCGTCACGTCGGGCGCTATCGCTGCCGGGCGTGAACACCTGGGATACCCGGAACTGCCTGCGACCATTGCCACCAAGCAACTGCTGGCTGCGGTTGGGCAGAGCCGACTGATTCAACTGTGGGAACAGCTGTTTTCGATTTACGGCATTCACGTCGGGCAGATGCTGCTGACGCGGGCGGATATGGAAGACCGGGAACGCTTTTTGAATGCGCGCGACACTCTGCGTGCGCTGCTGGATAACAATATTGTTCCGGTAATCAATGAGAACGATGCGGTTGCCACGGCGGAAATTAAAGTGGGGGATAACGACAATCTCTCCGCGCTGGCGGCGATCCTCGCCGGCGCAGACAAACTGCTGCTGTTAACCGACCAACAGGGGCTGTTCACCGCCGATCCGCGTACCGATCCGCAGGCTGAGCTGATTAAAGATGTCTACGGGATTGATGACGCGCTGCGCGCTATTGCCGGCGACAGCGTGTCGGGGCTGGGAACGGGCGGTATGGGTACCAAGCTGCAAGCCGCTGACGTCGCCTGTCGCGCCGGTATCGACACCATCATTGCCGCTGGCAGCAAGCCGGGCGTGATTGGTGACGTGATGGAAGGCATCTCTGTCGGGACCCGCTTCCACGCGCAGGCTTCTCCGCTGGAGAACCGCAAGCGCTGGATCTTCGGCGCGCCGCCTGCCGGTGAAATCACCGTGGACGAAGGGGCGACGGCGGCTATTCTGGAACGCGGCAGCTCCCTGTTGCCAAAAGGCATTAAAAGCGTGACAGGCAACTTCTCACGTGGTGAAGTGATCCGTATCTGTAACCAGGAAGGGCGCGACATCGCCCACGGCGTGAGCCGCTACAACAGCGACGCGCTGCGCCGAATTGCCGGACACCACTCCCAACAGATCGACGCGATTCTGGGTTATGAATATGGCCCTGTTGCCGTCCATCGCGATGACATGATTACCCGTTAAGGAGCAGATAAATGCTGGAAAAAATGGGCATTGCTGCCAAAGCGGCGTCGTACAAACTGGCGCTGCTCTCCAGCCGCGAAAAAAATCGCGTACTGGAAAAAATAGCTGATGAGCTTGAAGCACAAACGGAAACTATCCTGAACGCGAATGCGCAGGACGTAACCGAAGCGCGCGCGAACGGTCTGAGTGAGGCGATGCTCGATCGCCTGGCGCTAACGCCTGCGCGGCTGAAAGCAATTGCTGATGATGTCCGTCAGGTCTGTAATCTGGCGGATCCGGTCGGTCAGGTGATTGACGGGGGACTGCTGGACAGCGGGCTGCGTCTGGAGCGTCGCCGCGTGCCGCTGGGCGTGATTGGCGTCATTTATGAAGCGAGACCGAATGTCACTGTTGATGTCGCCTCCCTGTGCCTGAAAACGGGTAATGCGGCAATTCTGCGCGGTGGTAAAGAGACATACCGCACCAATGCGGCCACCGTACGCGTGATCCAGCAGGCGTTAACCTCCTGCGGTTTGCCGGAAGCGGCGGTTCAGGCAATTGAAAGCCCCGACCGTGCGCTGGTGAATGAGATGCTGCGCATGGATAAATACATCGACATGCTGATTCCTCGTGGTGGTGCGGGTCTGCATAAGTTGTGCCGCGAGCAGTCGACCATTCCGGTGATTACCGGCGGGATTGGCGTTTGCCACATCGTTGTCGACGATAGCGCAGAGATTGCTCCGGCGTTGAAGATTATCGTCAATGCGAAAACGCAACGTCCGAGTACCTGTAACACGGTAGAGACGCTGTTGGTACATCAGGACATCGCTGCGCGTTTCCTGCCCGCACTGAGTCAGCAGATGGCTGAGAGCGGCGTGACGCTACATGCGGATGAGCGCTCGTTTGCCACGTTGAGCGCGGGGCCAGCAAACGTGGTGGCGGTTAAAGCGGAAGAATTTGACGACGAGTTCTTGTCGCTGGATTTGAACGTCAAAATTGTCGCTGACCTGGATGACGCCATCGCGCATATTCGCGCGCACGGCACCCAGCACTCCGACGCCATCCTGACGCGCACCATGCACAACGCGAACCGTTTTGTGAATGAAGTGGATTCGTCTGCGGTGTACGTGAATGCCTCCACGCGCTTCACTGACGGTGGTCAGTTCGGTCTCGGGGCGGAAGTCGCCGTCAGCACGCAAAAATTACATGCCCGTGGTCCAATGGGACTGGAAGCGCTGACCACCTACAAGTGGATCGGCTTTGGCGACGACACGATTCGTGCCTAATTAACGCCGGGTGATGCAAAATCAGCCACTTGATTCGCAAGGCTATTGACGCATCACTCGGTTAGTTTTAACCTTCTACCCCGTGTTCACACTCGTGGGCATGTCCTCATCAGGGCCGATATAGCTCAGTTGGTAGAGCAGCGCATTCGTAATGCGAAGGTCGTAGGTTCGACTCCTATTATCGGCACCATTCAAGCATCTCTCAACGTCTACTCAAGTCCTCAAGAACCCTTTATACTCTAGGTTTAAGCCCTTCCTCATTATTTTGAGGTCTAGCGAAGTACCCCTTAATCTACATCATTTTGGGGGTATATCCGGGGGTATATGCTGTTCGGTCTAAAGGAGATACCCCCAATGAAGCTAAACGCTCGACAGGTAGAGACCGCTAAGCCCAAGGACAAGCCGTACAAGATGGCTGATGGCGGTGGGCTTTATCTGCTTGTTAACCCCAATGGTGCTCGCTACTGGCGCTTAAAATACCGTGTTGATGGCAAAGAGAAGCTCCTGGCTTTAGGAGTTTACCCTGCAGTTACCCTTGCTGATGCTCGATTAAAACGAGATGAAGCTAAAAGGGGGATCGCTGGGGGTATCGATCCGGGGGTATCTAAGCGAGAAGAAAAAATCACTCGGGCTCTGGCTGTAAAAAACACATTTAAAGAAATAGCTCTGGAATGGCATGAAAGTAGGCTTAAGAAATGGTCTGCTGGATATGCCTCTGACATCCTCGAAGCTTTCAATAAAGATATTTTTCCTTTTATTGGCGAAAGAGCTATTTCAGAAATTAAACCTCTGGAACTCTTGCAGGTTTTGAGGAGGATGGAGGCCAGGGGAGCAACAGAGAAAGCCAAAAAAGTGCGCCAACGCTGCGGTGAAGTTTTTCGCTATGCCATAGTTACGGGGCGTGCTGAGTATAACCCCGCCCCTGACCTGAGCATTGCTATGCAAGGCCACCAGTCCAAGCACCACCCCTTTTTAACTGCTGCAGAACTGCCAACTTTCTTCGAAGCTCTATCTCAGTATTCAGGTAGTGAGCTGGTGGTACTAGCCGCGCATTTGTTAATACTGACAGGAGTTAGAACTGGTGAGCTTCGTGCAGCCAGATGGGAAGAATTCGATCTCGACGGGGGTACTTGGGAAATACCTGCAGAACGAATGAAAATGCGCCGTCCGCATATTGTTCCATTGTCAAAACAAGCTATCACAGTGCTCTCTCGTACCCATGAACTGACTGGCTGCTATCCTTTGGTCTTCCCTGGACGTAATGATCCCCGTAAGACAATGAGTGAAGCCAGTATCAATCAAGTATTCAAGCGCATTGGTTATCAGGGCAAAGTTACTGGTCATGGTTTTCGCCATACCATGAGTACGATCCTGCACGAACAAGGTTTCAACACAGCATGGATAGAAACGCAGCTGGCGCACATTGATAAGAACGCTATTCGAGGCACTTACAACCATGCTCAGTACCTTGATGGGCGTAGAGAAATGCTCCAATGGTATGCCGAGTATTTGCAAAAAATAAAATAAAAAGCTTACAACGTTAGGGGAAATCTTTTCCCTTTATGGGTGGATACATAGACAGTGCTTTTGTTCGGCAGTAGACTTTAGTAGACGAACAAAGATTAGGCTGTGTCTAGGTTGATCCCCGAAAACCCGTTCACCTCTACGGGCTGGCACAGTCACCACAGCATAGAGGGCGCGAGGTGGCGCATGATTGATATAGCCGAAGCATTGCAAGCTCGTAAAAACGAGTTCATCAGTTTGAGAGAACTAATTACCCGTATCCATTTACACCAACCACATGTGAGCCTTAATGATATTGCTGAATATATTTATTTTGAAAACAGCAATCGAGAACTTGGTGAGTGGGTCCAAAAGGGTATTGCTGGCTCTATTGAAACCACTTACGTTGATGATGAATCTTATGAGGAAACTGATACGTCTTTGGAATCACTACTTCAGGTTGTCAGAACTGAAGGGAAAATGCCTGAAGTTTCGCCACCACGATTAGAATATCCACTGCCATCACTTCAAACGCCCTTGGAGCCACCAATGGATTTTGATGATGATATTCCATTCTAATTTTGAGGAGCACAGATAATGGCAGGTTGGGGAATAAATAATGGCGATCATTGGTCAGCTGAAAAATTTGATAATTATGGCTTTCGCCGTTCAGACTTGAAATCATTTGCAGATAAAATTGGTGTAAATCTAGAAATCCCTTTAGAGGACATCATTGCTAACCCTACAGGGAATGTAAATGAAAATCCTTCTCAAGAAGATATTAATCATCTAAAAAGTAAAATCGCTAGTCTCGAGAAACACATAGAAAAACTTACAAGTGAAAGACCTAAATCTCTTGGTCTATATCGGGCAGATGATCCGCTACTACTTGCTATTGAAATTCGAAATCGCGAATGGGCTTCATATGATCCAGATAATGACCGTATGACTAGGGGTAATCAGGCTGCAATCAAACAAGAGTTAGAGCAAAGAGGCTTCACTAGTCGTCAGGCTGAATCTATTGAACTTGTTGCATGTCCTATCATCAGGGGAAGACAGACATAGCCCTATGGTAAAATCTTAGGGTTAGGCTTCATCCTGAGGGTAAATATGGCCTTACCCTAATAGTGAAATGCTTGTTTATTGTTCGTATGAAGCCCTAACCCTTAGGGTAATTTTTGTCACTTCACCCTCAAGCCTGAGGGTATGAAAAATCCCCTGAAATTCATGTCATTCTTTATCTCGTAAACCGTACTAGACGCCACGAGGTAAATATGTCTCAATCACTTATTCGCTTATCTGAAGTTCAACGCCGTACCGGCTATAGTAAAGCCTGGATCTACCGTCTCATGGCAGATAAACGTTTCCCTACATCCATCAAAATAGGCTCTCGTGCAATTGCCTTTATTGAAAGTGAAGTTGATGAATGGATAAACCAGCGCATAGAAGCATCGCGTAAAGGGGCATCATGACAAATCGGGTGTGTGTGGATTTGTTGCGTGCTGTTGCGCTCGTGAATCATCAATATAACGTTGTTACGGCAGCTCACTAAAACTTTCGATATAGGCAAAAGCCATGAATAAAAGTAATGCCCATTTTGGGCAGGGCTTCACTCACTCTGCAAAAAGCAAAGACGATATTTCAATCATCAAATTTGAGGACGTAAAAGTCCGTATTGCGAAGAACGGCGGTGAACCGTGGTTTGTAGCGGTTGACGTGTGTGCCGCACTGGAATTGACCAATTCGCGTATGTCGTTGCAGATGCTCGATGCTGATGAAAAGGGGGTAAGTTTAATTTACACCCCTGGTGGTAATCAGATGATGAACATCGTTTCTGAGTCAGGCTTTTACAAGCTGATAGCCCGCAGCCGCAAGGCAAGTACTCCAAATACCTTCGCCCACCGTTTCAGCAATTGGGTATTTCGTGAGGTAATACCTTCCATCCGTAAAACGGGCTCTTATGGTGTGCCCTTCGCGTTCCTGAACGATTTCAGTATGCGTATGGCGGCATATCAGCAGGAGGCCAGTAAACGCGGGTACAAATTGCAGCGTTGCAAAGAGGTAAAACAGGCGCTTGAAAGCGAAGAGGCCGAGCTGTGGCGCAAGTATCAGCCTGATTTTCTGGAGGGGGCGAGCGATGCGTAATTCCATCACTCTACAAAATAGCCGTATGCCGTTGGTGGAGTATCAAGGGCAAAGAGTGGTCATGTTCTCTATGGAGGATGAGGCCCACCAGCCAAATAAAAAGGGCGAGGTTCGTGGCCTCGCCCTTGGGTACCAAGCGGATCAATCTTCTGACGTATCTGCTTTCTTACGGCGCTGTCTGCGCTTAATTTCGCCTTTAGCCGCAGCCACAAGAAACCCAGCGGTACTTTCGCCAGTTTCTTTAAGATGTTCGATTTCCTCCATGACTTCATGGGGGATTCGAACCGTCGTCATTTGCGACTTTGCATTCTTCGCACCTGTTGCCATTACTGGAACTCCTTTAAGCAGGTGTATTTCAGTATACGCAAGAAAATTAGCAAAAAAAACTTGAGGTGTATTTCACTTAAGGTTATTTTTAATGCCCAAGGTGACATACACCTAATGAAAGCGAAGCCCGCAGGTGCTACCAACACCTACGGGCCTCTAACCACAACGTTATCTGAGGTAACATCATGGCTTCTGTACATGATACCGAATCAAGAATTGCTTTTACATCGTTATCCGCTTGCCAGCAGGGTGGGTGCGATCATGACTAACCTGCCGCACGATTACTATGTAAGCCTCCTGAAAATACTGCTGAAAAAGAGCACTCCCGCCGAAAAATATTCCATTGCTTTAATGCTGGAGCGTGAAGCGATGCACATCGCAGGGGTTAATCACGCCGTATTCGATGCAAAAGCTGATCTGGTGGCAAAAGTGACCACAGGAGGTCGTCATGCTTGCAACTAAATATGTCCAGGCTGAGAAATTCAGCGGTCGTGTGCTGGTGACCTTCGAGAATGGCGAAATCATCCGTGAACAGGTGGTCCGTCAAAACGAGCACCTGGCAACCCTTGAGGGATTTATTGAAACCGCGCGTCTGGCTGGTTTTACCGTTATTCCCCCTGCTGACGTAAGCGAGTAATACCATGATGAAAAATAAAACCGGATTAATTTCCGGGGGCAAAACTCAGCCCGAAATCAGGCCGGGAGATATCTGGAAAGACAGCCACGGCTCTGTGATTACTGTTTCAGAGTGTGCACATAACCGGGTGATTTATTATCGGGATGGGTATGACTCTCCCTGTATCTGTTCCCCGGACAGATTGCGCCGTGAATTTGTGCTTGTTACCAAAGCGCCACCAGCAGACAGCAGTGATTTTGACCGAATTATGAATGTGACCGGCTCTGAGCGTATCCGGGTTATGTGGGAAATTATCCAGGAACGGGGAAAGCAAAAATGAAAAACGCGCCGAATTTAAAACATTTACCGAAAGATAAATTTATTGAGGCGGTCATTTTTGCGGGGAGCGATGCTTATTCCCACGCTAAAGGCTGGGAAGAGGGGATGGGTAAGCAAATTGCTGAAGACTCCACGCCACCGATTTACCTTGGTTCAAAACAACTGGCAGGGCTGGCGAATCTGCGCATTATTGACCACGGTAGACGTGCGGCTCGCGTTTATGTGGCTGGAGCGATTGAACCGGTTCTGATTAATGCCATTGCTGAAAAACTGGCGCTGTCCGGGGTACAGGATGCGAAATTATACAAGGGTATTCCCGACCAGCAGCCGGAAGATTGGCACGATTACTTAACCAGGCTGCGAAAGGAGGCCGAAAACGGCGAAACGCTGGTGGGTGAGTACCGCAAGGCTGGCGGGAAACACTTACCTGCTGATGAGCTGGCCCCTCGCGTAGAAGCCCGCGCGGATGGTCTGTACTGGGTAACGCCGAAAATTGATAAACAGTCCGGGGAGGTGACCCGTCCGGGTCAGTGGCTGTGTGGTCTGGTGGATGTAGTGGGAATTGGCTCGGATGGGAACGAGCGCTTCCTGATTCTGCGCTGGCTGGCACACGGTGCATCAAGGGAAACCACACAAGCCATTCCCCTTGCTGATATCGGAGAACGCGAAGGCTGGCGACAGCTTAAGGCTGGCGGGGTGAATGTGACCACTAAAACAGGATTACGCGCAATTCTGGCTGACTGGCTGCAATGCTCAGGAAACAGTGAGGTCTGGCAGGTCACACATTCGACAGGCTGGCAGTGCGGTGCATACATCATGCCGGATGGCGAAATCATCGGGACACCTGCTTCCCCGGTTTTGTTCAACGGGAAAAGCTCTGCGGCAGCGGGGTATACGGTTAAAGGCACGGCTCAGGACTGGCGAGAAAGCATCGGGCGGCTGGCAGCAGGTAACTACTCCATGATGACGGGGATAGCCGCCGCACTTGCAGCACCACTTATCGGGCTGGTGGAGGCTGACGGGTTCGGCCTCCACTTCTACGAACAATCCAGCGCGGGTAAAACCACTACCGCCAATGTTGCCACCAGTTTGTATGGCAATCCTGACCAGCTACGCCTGACGTGGTACGGCACGGCGCTGGGGCTGGCAAACGAAGCCGCCGCACACAATGACGCGCTGATGCCACTGGATGAGATTGGACAGGGGGCAGACCCGGTAGAGGTCTATAAATCGGCCTATGCGCTGTTTAACGGCACGGGCAAGCTACAGGGGGCGAAAGAGGGCGGTAACCGTGAACTGAAGCGCTGGCGCACGGTGGCAATCAGTACGGGTGAGGTGGATTTAGAAACCTTTATCGCCGGGGCGGGGCGTAAAGCCAAAGCGGGGCAACTGGTGCGCCTTCTGAATATCCCGCTCAGTAAGGCCATTCACTTTCAGGAATACCAGAACGGGAAGCAGCACGCCGATGCTCTAAAGGATGCCTGGCAGCACCAGCACGGCGCAGCAGGGCGTGAATGGGTTAAATGGTTGGCTGACCACCAGCAGGAAGCGAAAGACGCTGTGAGGGCGGCAGAGGCACGCTGGCGCGGTCTTATTCCTGCCGACTATGGGGAACAGGTTCACCGTGTAGGGGCGCGGTTTGCGATCCTTGAGGCGGCGCTGGTGCTGGGGGAAGTGATAACCGGATGGGATACGCAGACCAGCCGTGACGCGATACAGCACAGCTTTAATGCCTGGGTACGTGAGTTCGGTACCGGAAATAAGGAGCATCAGCAGGTCATTGAACAGTGTGAGGCCTTTCTTAACGCCTATGGCATGAGTCGTTTCGCTCCGCTCGATTATGATCCGCGCGATCTGCCGATTCATGAGCTCTACGGATACAGAGACAAGGGGGTAGATTTTAATGAACCGGTACTGTTTTATGTCCTGCCGACACCTTTTAAAAATGAGGTGGCCAAGGGCTTCAATAAGGATACGGTCGCGAGAATTCTCAGTGAGTCGGGGATGCTGAAAAAGCCAGGGCACGGCAAAGGCTGGCAGGTTAAAACGCCGCGGTTAAAGCATCTGAATAATGCTCAGCCATGGACTTATGTTTTGCTGTTTGCCCCTGAACTGACAGAAGAAAAAACGCAGTAACGATGTGACTTTTAGTTGCCTCAGTTGCCTCATAGCTAGTTAGATTTTCTATCTAATTAATATATATGGTTTTTTACAAAGATTATTGAGGCAACTCTGAGGCAATTACTACCTTGTTTGAGGCAAATACTGCGTGTTTTGAGGCAACTTACAAACTGAGGCAACCGGATTTCAGCGCGAGTTGCCTCAAATCACCCCTGAGTTGCCTCACATTTTGAAATTAAATCCCTAAAATACATATGGTTGTAATTTCTGAGGCAATGAGGCAATGAGGCAACTGAGGCAACCACTTTTTGTATCTCTATAATGATTTTTATCCAGCGGTAATCAACAACCACTGCAGGAGCAGAAGTGTCAAATAGACCGCTGAGGTAAAGCCAAGCAAAAGCAAAAAAGCCAATGTTCGCTTCACCAAAGGACTGAAATCGCGATAGTGAACGAGGTTAATTTCACGGGCTATCGATTCCTTGGATCTTATAGCAAGGATGTCAGGCAAATCTCCGTTGATAGAAAGAGCTTCGAACATTACAGAGTCCTTTGGAGCAAGGCTTTCAAATTCAATGATGTATCTTCCATCAGCCTCTTTGAATTCTGTAAACTTCCTAACCGGCCATATATTCAGATATCTCGGTTGATAGTTGAAAATCACCTCAATTTTTGTTGCGACTTCTCGACCTTCATTTAACAACGTGACCGAACGTGTGTGTACAAGTTGCTGGTGGCGAATAACTTCACCTTCTGGATTCCTTAAAGGTTCAGGAACGAGAAAAGTAAAGTTGTGCAACTCGCCGTATGCAAGCCTGACGCGAGCCTTGAAGTAAGTATTTAAGGTCCACGTGAGTAACGCCACTACTACTGAAAATATCTCTTTGCCATAGAGTTTCAAAAATTCCATTTGACGCCTTCGCTATATCAGTCATGAACACCTGACAGATAAGTCGGCACTTCAACAATGCCAATCGACTTAAATTCCTGCCCTTCAAGGCTATGAGGTTAGCACGAAACTTTCCTGCTTAGTGTTGTGGTGTTTTTTCCGTTCTTCTTCTGATCGGTAGCTTAGGTACACATCTTATTTAAGGGATTATCGATCACGAGAACGGCGGCAATTAACTTCCGGAAAGTGACATGTCACGGGCCATAAATGGCGGGATGAATTACAACCCCATGCAGTACCTCAGTGGCTATGGCGCTCCTGTTGTTTCATCCACCAGCAACCATTCAGGGGGGGGCCATCAACCAGACCAATCATTACAACAGAACCGCTGGTGGCGTGGATGCGGACGGGCTGGTGAGGCGTATCAAGCAGGAACAGTCGGAAGACATTCATCAGCCATTGAATATGACCAAGACTGACAAATTCTAATACGTCTAACTTCCTGATAGGATTAATCCGAATACTTTCAACTGGGATAGGGATATGAAGAAAACTTTGATTGCAACATTAGTGGGTATAACGATGTTAACCGGGTGTGGGCCACAAGAGTTAACCCCGGAACAAAAACAGGAAGTTGCGGCTCTTAAGACTGAGCTATCACAGACTGAGGGCGAAATCTCAGCAGCGAAAGAAGTTGATCAACAATTTTCTGGTGGGCTCATCAAGAATTTAACCACCGCAAGACTGGAAGTTTTGGGAACGAATAGGGCTCTTTTGGAACAGCGTATAAATGCTATTGAGTCCGGTGCCAAAATTGATGTAGTAGTCTCTGGTACCAAGCCAGACCCTGAACTTGCGGCCTCCATTAAAACAGAGATCGATAATCTGACTGCAAAAATCAACGAAGCTAAAGCAGATGCCAGCCAGTACACTGGCGGTTTGATACAGGTACTCAAACTATCAGCCGTTGCCACTGAAGAACAAAGCATGGCTATGCTGCAGCAAAAATATCTAACCGCTAAGTATGGTCTCGCTGAAGTTAAGCTGGCACCAATTCAGGACAGTGCAGCAACCGCCAGTGACAAGAAGGAAGCAAAGGCTAAAACTACACAAGAACAACCCCCTCTGTTGCCACCCGCTGAAGGCCCGTTCGGTCTTGAGGCTGGTCTGACACAGAAAAATATCGAAGATATGATCGGGGCAAAGCTAAAACCACTACCGGACAGCGTGAATCTCTATACTTCCGATAAACTACCAAAGCAAAACGCGGATTTTGAAATGTATGGTTTGTTGATCTCGCCTAAAGCTGGCTTATGTCAAATTAGGGCTGTCGGTAAAAACATTGATACCGATAGCTATGGGCTTGCCTTGAAATCCCGGTTTGAAGATTTAAGTAGCTCGTTAAGCTCACTTTATGGAAAGGCCGAGACCACAGACCTTTTACTGGCTGGTTCAATCTGGAAAGAGCCTCAGGACTGGATGATGGGGCTAAATAAAAAAGAGCGCTTCCTATCCGCCACCTGGAAAGGCACAAAAGAAACGCCGCTAAAAAATAATATTGGCGCTATTTCTATCGAAGCCAGAGCGAACAGTTCTGCACAGGGATATGTTTACCTACAGTATACATTTACAAATGATGATGTTTGTCAGGCTGAGATTGAGGGAGCGAAAAAGAGCTCTCTGTAACTAATCATGCAAAAGCCTCATGAATTGGGGCTTTACTGATGTTGATATAAATATATTGTGTCTAACGGGAGAGATATGAATTCACGTGATGAAGCTGGTTCGTTTGGTTTACCTGAAGGAGAGAAAGGTGAAATCATCACCATGATAGATTTTGGTGAGTTTATGGAGGTTTACACAGAACAATCCACATATAAACTCATGACTCCAGATAGTATTGATCCTAAGAGAGAACATCAAAACGTACCCTGGGTGTATACTAAAATTTCTGACTTTGGAGCATCTAATCCCTTAGTTGCTAATACTGTAATTATGGTTAACGAGTTTTTAAGGCAACTTTACTCCAATGAGGATAGTAATCGCATTCAAATTATTAGTAAGGCGAGAGATATAAAAAATGTTTTGTTGAATTACTTGCTCTCTCTGCAGTCTTTGATAGATAATTCGAATGCTGAAATCAAAAAGTTTATTGAAAATGAAAATGTCATGAATGGTAAGGCTCATGCATACTTCCCTCAGCTAAAAGGTCTAGATGGATATGCAACGGATTTTTTAATTTCAGCCAAACGATGCATTCAGGAAGTTTCTGTGATGGTGAATTTTTTCTTACCATTAAAGAGCAAGCATGGGCGAATTGATAGGTTGTTACAGGATGTAAAGACAAATCATCAGGATGCGACAATGCTAATCAATGTTCTAAAAGAACACTTGCCGATGTGCGTACATATATATAACCTTAGGAATGCACAGGAACACGCCGCTACAACTGATGCGCCGTTGATAGTCAATAATTTTAGTTTTGAAAATGGAAATGAAATAAATCCTCCCAAATGGGGGGTGAAAGAACAGGGATTTAAGTGTGTTCATGAAGAAGCAAATGAAATACTTTGGTTCCTGATTACATTTTTTGAAGAGGTATTTTTGTCATGTGTGTCGTTGGTCTTTCCAAGATTCCCAAAATATGAAATAGTTTTTAATGAAAACCCAGTGGAAAAGAACCCCGTGCGCTACAGACTCCATTTATCACTTCCAGATGAATTTATTAATAAAGAGCAGTAAAACGCATCTTTAAGCAACTAATAATGTAGTGGGGGTAGGCTAACTTTTATGGAGTGTATATGTTGTTAACTAAAGCAGCTTATGCCCGTCACTGTGGTGTGAGCCGCCAGACTGTCTATGACTGGGTAGCCAAGGGTGAAGTAGTGATGTCCGGTAGCAAGATTGACGTTGAAGCTACTGAACAAATGCAGTACGGAAACGAACATTCTGAGAGGACTGAGGGCAAGGAATATCTGGTCCTGTCTGCTTCACAGGTAATTGAATGGATTCATACCAATCAGGATAAATTCCCTGCGGCGCAAAGCCAGGAAGAAGCGAAACAGCTGCTGGAAGCCGCCACCCAGCTAATTTCATATGATATTGAGTACCTATGCGATGAAGACGGAGAAGAGGTTGTCAGGCTTTATCACGAACCCGACGATTGCGAGCACTATTTCCATGGATTCCACCAGTTGGGCAATGCTTTAGCCTTCATACAAGATTTTATCCTGGCCGATTGCCTGAGGATGAAATTACGCGGGAAAGGAGACCATATTGATCCGGAGTGGGACCGTTGGTCTGTGAAGGGGCTTAAGGCATTGTGCACGCCTCCTGAAACAGATGAAGCTCGTTTAAAGCGCTTCCACGAATACATGGGTGAGGATTAAAATCAGTGTTAAAATGTACGCTGCAAGCCATTGCCCAGGGGGAAAGGCTTTAACTCTGAGCCGCCTCAATCAAAACGCCCATCCAAAGTGTAAACCTACTCTCCCACTCTTGCTATCGCGGCCTCCAGGCAAAAGACGAGCCAAAAATATATAGAAATATTAAGGTCTGCAGCGCTCCCCACCAGAAAAGTGTCAAGCTGGCATGCTAAGAAATGCTAAGGTTTTTTTGCGCAAAAATGGAAAGTGTAAACCGACCTGCAAATCACTCGGACCCAGTGTTTAAGCGGTTCTCAGCTAATTTTTGCCTTTGAATGACCAGCTATTTTGCGCAAAAGTGTCAGCCTTTGATGCTTAGAAATGCCAGGGTTTTTCGCGCAAATGGTGGAAAGTGTAAACCAGTCCGCAGGCTTTGTGTTTACTGGGTTTTCGCCGTTCTAAGCTACGAGTAATGTCAGAAAACCCCATATAAAAACTGCGCACTTCCTAAGATTTCCTAAGGTATTTGCGCAAAAAACTGGAAAGTGTAAACCCCTGCGAAAGCACCGCCATTCATGGCTTCATAGGTTTTTTAGCTGTTCAAGATGTACAGAAAGGATAAGGTCAAAATGCGCAAAAGGTCAAAAGTGTAAAGTCGGCATGTTAAGTTTTGTTAAGGTCCGCACTGGTAAAAAGGTCATAAGTGTAAAGTGGCCAGGGAAATCACATCCACTTTACACTTTAGGATTTTCTTCTAGCTTTACGGTGTGACTTCCCATCCATGCATTTGGAGGATTTCACGATGATTTTTCCCCGGAAGTTCTTCAAGCATCAAATCATCGAATACAACCTCATACTGATTCTGTGCGAAGTTGCAGATGACCTGATCTATGACCAGAAGGTCATGCCACATTGTGTCCTGAACGAACATGCCAGGGCATGGGATCAAGTCAGTGTCGTATTCTTTGAAAAGAATTCCTATGATGTTGTCGTCTGTGGTAACGATGTTACGATGAGCTCGCACTTTCATTTTTCTATCCCTAAGTTGAAACCATCCAATTGATGGCGCGTCTTCAGTTTTCCCTATCCTGTCTAACAGTATCCTCAACAGAATTTGTTTTATGTACTTGGCTGAACGGAAGGTCGCTAAGTTGTGACTCAGAACATCCTTAATGACAGTTGATTCAAACGGTGACGATAAGTATATGGTTAAACCAAATGCCTTACACAGATGTTGATAAGAATCTGTTAGCCAAAATCAATATTAGACCAATCCCCTTTTCCGATTAACTTCCAGATATAAGGGGCAGTGGTGGTTAATGAACATCATTATAGATGGTTTTTTGGATATTACTACGTTGTCAGATTTTAATTATACTCCCTGCGATAAGAGTGGCTAAAATGCCTAAAAAAGCAAGGCAAAGGGTCATTGCTTGGAATGTGGTTTTTAAACAAAATTTTTTGATTGCTCTTCTATTTCTTATATCTTTCAATTGAAGCCATAACCTGAATGAGTATAATCTCTTTCTTTTTGCGCTGGGTGACATTGTGGCTTCACAATATCTAAGATATGTTTTGAATATTTTTTTTATTTCCTTATCTGTGATCTTCGTTGGTTCATTATAATTTTTTATTAAAATATCTTTTTCATTTACACTATGACTTTGTGATAAATAGGGGGCTATAAAAACAGCTACTGCACCAGTAATGTCTTGAGAAAACCAGAGTGTTGAGGATCTTTCTAGGATTATTTCACTCTTATTTTCACTATTGACGTGAAAGATATTAGTAATACGGTTGCCTGTATTTATTTGTATCTGATTAAGAGAGTTCAGTTTATATATGTAAGGGTTTTCGCTGAATGGGGGGTAATCTTGGTTGCAGGAAATATAGAAATTACCAAATAACTCGGTGTTTTTTCTCATGCCAAGGCCAAGTTCATTAAAAATGGTATATATTTTACGATGCAGATCTAGCCATGAGACCCTACGAATATAAATATTTCTCTCTTCTTTTATTATACGAAGTTGCGACTTTATGATTGTTTTTTCATTGCAAATGATTACTTTTACTTGGTGTGTAATATTGAGTTTTAGGGGAGAGTTTAGGAACTCTAAACATAAAATTTTTACCCATTGAACTCTGCTTTTTATTATATGTGCTATATATTGGTGCCTTTTTACTACCTCTGATTTCGAAGCTGTATGTGGTGATTCTTACATTGGTTGCTTCCAATCACTAGTATAATAACGGAATCGAGGGTTCTCGGTTTTTGCTCCAGAATAAACTTGCCCCTTGCTTATACTAAACTCAGAGGTCAATCTATCTCTAAATCCGCCTAATCGTTCTATACAAGTTAATTCATTAGTTATATCTTTGAATACTGTAGAAAAAGCTTTATGCTGTCTGGATTTTATGAAGTCTGGTGTACTTATAGCAAATTCTTTGTCAGGTAGGCTTGGAATTCCAGCTAACCCAATGATGCTGTTGAAAGTTTTTATCAGAAAACTACCTTGAATACCCTGATTTGATGGAACGCCATAAAATCGTTTAATGTCACCAGTGATCTTATCAAGATCCCTCATTAAGCTTGTTACCTTTTTATTACCTGCAGATAGACCAGATTCATTGTACGCAACATCTATTGTGCGAATTATTTCTCGGCATGTTTTGAAATGGTCATTGCTCTTTATTTCCAACGCCGTTTTTATAACATCTTTGATATTTCCGGTTTCATTTGATAGCCATGCTGAAAATATAGGTAAATCTAAAGAGACAGTAGATGTTCGTCCATGATCAACAATCTCAGACCTAGTGACATTGATTTTTTCAGATAGTGATTTTATTATCCTAGCAGTATAGTCATGACCAAAAGCACCCGTCTTATTCATCCAATGCAATTGATAAGCATGTCTAATAGGATGGATGAATGAGTCTGCATGGAAATGTTTAGCCACAATGCTATAATAAATTGTTTTATAAGCCATCCAGTTTAATGCTGCTATGAAATTTTCTAATGCAGGTGTCATTCCACCTTTGCCACGGGATGGTTTTTCTCTTTCTTTTATAAATTCATCTTCGGTAAAAACATAGCCTGATGAGCTAACTAGCTTGGCATCAGATGACCAATAGCCTTTTGTTTCATGAACATCGGATAGTTCACTAAAGATTGATGCGCTTAGGTCAGTATATTTTTCATATTCTGGAGTGTTAGGTTGTCCTAACATTTTCATTGTTAAATAATATGCACTGGATCTAAGATCCCAAGTACATACCATATTAAGCTTCAACATGTCTATTAGCTTCCCGAAGTCATTATCAACAAACTCTCCACCTTTTATTTCTGGTTTGATTTGTTGAGCTTCAGTTTTAGCAATCATGTCTAACTTACTTAAATCATAGTCACTTTCTGTTAAGAAGTTGATAAAGTCGAACTTTTCTTTTCGCGCTTCGCGAAAGTCATCTTTATAATTATCTATGCATATTAGATTATCGTAAAAAAGAATAGCTTGAATTGTGTTTTCAAATGCAACCAAATCACCGTTAATAGTATCTGTGTTATTAATAGTAATATCACCAAGGGTTCTTTCAACTGCGGTTAGAGATGCATTGTCAATTAAGGCATAAGACATTGGTATCCTCCTAATTATCAATCTATTGTGTAATGCTTTTTTACAAGTTGAATAACAATAAACATTATTTAAATTTTCCGTCCTTCAGTATGGCATTTGTAAGATATTCCTCCATGCTCTCCTATCAACCAGTCTATCCCCTGCCCAGTAAGTCGATTGATCGTTACATTCGACACTAGCCCCCAAGTTTTTTTATCCCTAGAACCTTCAATTTTGTATTCAATTTTCTTATCATTAATTGTCGGTCGAACTACTCGAAACCATGTGTCGTCACGTCCTTGGGGTATCCCATTGATATCGACTATCACTGCCTCTGTGAACCAGTTGGTGCTCTGCCCATTACCTACGCATTTATTTCCGGCATCTACACGAAGATTGAAGCAAAGTTTATCTTTAGAAAGATATGGAGAGGGCCAAATACCTGTTGCTGAGCGGTCATTGGCATCCAAAGGCTCACATACAATTAAAGAAGGTTCGGATGCTATCGCTTGGAGACTTGCTAGCAGAGTGAATACAAATATTTTGTTTTTCATTCGTGGGCTTTCCTTGTCATAATTAGACCGAAGTTTAGGAGCTATCCCTAGATTGAGTCTGAGTATATCCTTAAAAACATGACCGAAAAACGAGCAAATCGAACTTACAGAAAAAAAAAATGGGGGTACATTTGGGGGTATTTAAAAAATATTAAAAATAAAAAAGCATTTAAAATCAATATGTTAATTTGTTGTATTTTGCTCCTATTATCGCACCATCAAATCAAGCAGTTAATCTCTGGTTTACCTATTGTCACACCAAGAGAATGTTCCCATGTAACTGCTGATGTAAGTAAGTTTCCTCAACAAAGATCAACTTACTCCTCTGCCAAAATCCCCGGATAGAGCTTCGTCCACGATACTGCATCAAGTTGCAGGTTTAGTTGTCCATTTTCTCCAGGCTCGCTTTTTCACCACAGTGCATGGCCAGGTGCATATTTTACTGCATCATTGACGGCTTTCATCCGTATTTTGTGCAAAACAGGTGTCACAGAGCAGCAATAACGCCATACAGATTAACTTTTTCATGCTTATCCCTGTTACGTTTTTGGTCCAGTAACCGTGGCGGATAAAGGAGTGGTGAGTTCACACAACCCAAACGGGGCCATTTGCTGGACTTATCGTACTGCCTGACAGCATAAAAATGGAGCATGGGCCTGGTTAAAATAACGCGCTGTTTTATAGATGCGTGCCACAGGTTGAGACGATTCTCAGGGAAGGTACAAGGCGCTGTGTTTTGAAACGCAGCGCTGAATTGCGAAGTCCATCACAATCCTGAACACAACTTAACAGGTTAACCGGTTAAGTTGCTTTGAGCAGTTGATCGCGTAATCAGGTGCAGGTATCGTAAGCCTACGAAATAAAATTAATGACAACAGAAACTGGCCAAACGATGAAAGCAACAGTACAGTCAGCGAAATATCAGGTGATAAAGTCGGCATTGTTAGATGAAATCAGGAATGGCGTTTTTAAACCTGGCGAGAAATTCTATAGCGAATCAGAATTAAAAGAACGCTACTCTGTCAGTTCTGCCACTGTAATTCGTGCTATTCACGAAATGGTCAATGAAGGTTATTTAATTCGCTACCAGGGTAAAGGAACTTTTGTTTCAAAAGCCAAGCGCAATGAGACGATTATTTTCTCAGAATCAGATAATGATTTAAAAGGGATACAGTCGGTGAAAGTCATTGACTGTGTTCTGGAAGATGACCCAAGCATTAAAGAAAAACTCGGATTGGGCCAGGAAGAAAGATATTACCGTATTGCCCGGTTGAAATTTGACAGTAACATACCTTATGCGTTGCAAATTTCCCATATTCCGGCCCGCTATTTTTCCAGTAAGTTGACAGTGAAAAATTCGGCACTCAGTTCTATCTATGAGGCCTTTAAGGTTAACAATGGTCTTGATATGTATACGATGCCCTATCGACAGACGATCTGCGCTCCGAGTGTGGCCGCGCCAGAGGTGCTGGAGGCTCTTAAGCTTGGAACTCATCAGCCCGTTATCTTGATGAAGCGCTTTACCTTTGATGAGCAAGGTCTGGTCATTGAATATATTGAAACCTGGAAACGACTCGAGTCATTTTATATTGAAATAAGAACGCCAGATAAGGGAGCAGGATGAATCAACTATTATTAATCTCTCATGGGAGATTCGCCAGCGGTGCCAGACAAGCCACTGAATTGATTCTCGGAGTGCAGCCTAACCTCCATGTTGTTGAGTTAGAGGGTGAGAAAGGGATAACGATATTTAAACAGGAACTTTTCGATAAAATAGCCTCGCTCAACGCAATAGACTCAAAAATTATTATTCTCTCTGATTTAAAAAGTGGCTCACCGTATAATTCGGCGATGGAAATTATTGTCCTTAACGACCTCTGGGATAACGTTACGCTATTGTCAGGAATGAATTTAAATTTAATTCTTGAAATAGCAATGACCATCGATGAACAACATAATTCAGCCTCGCTGAATGAAATAATAACCACGGCGCGTGATGGTATTTACCATTTACAGCAAGCGGCGCTTACCGCGCCAACAGACGATGGAGACGAGTAAAAAATGGAGCATATTGCAGTCTGGCAGATAGCGTTACTGACGCTCTATTCAGGGCTGGCGATTTACGATGGCAATAACACCACGCTAGGGTTAGTCAAACCAAGCATGGCCGGTTTTTTTGCCGGGCTCATTATGGGCGATATGACCACAGGTCTTATCGTCGGCGGCACCCTGAATCTGCTGGTACTGGGCGTCGGTAACTTCGGCGGCGCATCCATCCCGGACTACATGACCGGCGCGGTGCTGGGTACCACTTTCGCCATCATTAGCGGCCAGGGGGCGGCGTTTGGTGCCACCATCGCGGTGCCAATTGGCCTCTTAATGGTGCAGTTGGATATTCTCGCCCGCTTCACCAACACCTTTATTCACCATAAGGCAGATGCGCTGATTGAGGCAGGGCAGGTGAAGGCGGCGGCAAGAATGAACCTGCTGGGCCAGGTGCCGATTTCGCTGTCTCGTATGTTGCCGGTGCTGCTGGCGCTGATCCTCGGGGCCACCTTCGTTAATGACGTGGTGACCTGGATCCCGGAATCCATTATGAACGGTCTGAAAGTGGCTGGCGGAGTACTGCCTGCACTGGGGATCGCCATCCTGCTGCGTTATTTACCGATTAAAAAGAACATCTCTTTCCTGATTCTGGGCTTCTTTTTGGCGGCCTATCTGAAAGTGCCGGTATTGGGTGCCGCGCTACTGGGTCTGGCGATTGCGCTCTATGTCTTCAATTCAGAAAAGCAGGCTGCGCAACCTACCGAATCCCCTGCAAATGGAGCAATGGGTGATGAATAAAGTCTTAAAACGCGTGTTCTGGCGCTGGTTCTTGTTCGGTCAGTCTGGCTGGAACTACGAAAAAATGCAGGGCCTGGGCTATCTGTATAGCATCTACCCGTTCCTTGAGAAGAAGTATACAAAGCCTGAAGATCAGAAAGAGGCCGCCAGGGTACATAGCCAGTTCTTTAATACCAATAACACCATGGCGCCGGGGATCCTCGGGGTGAATATCGCGCTGGAAGAACAGACCGGGCTCGCGGGTAAAGATGCGGTTGCCGGGATTAAAACTGGCCTGATGGGGCCGCTGGCGGGCATCGGCGACACGCTGTTCTTTGTCATTCCGACCACGATCATTGGCTCTGTGGCCTCTTACCTCGCGCTGCAAGGCAATCCGGTAGGACTTATCCTCTGGCTGCTGTTTTCTCTGGTCCGCATGCTGTTTATGCGCTTTAGCATCAGCAAAGGGTATCAGGAAGGGGTAAACCTGCTGGGGTCGCTGACCAACAGCCTCAACAAAATTACCCGCGCCGCTAATATTCTTGGGCTGACGGTCATCGGGGCGTTGATTCCCGCGGTAGTGAAGGCAAATCTCAATTTCGAATTCAGCTATGGCGAGGTGTCGCTCAAGCTACAGGATATTGCCAACCAGATTATGCCGGGGCTTATCCCCCTACTGGTCGTGGCATTCACCTACTGGCTGCTGGGGCTAAAAAAGATGAACTCAACGCGGGTCATTTTTGTGCTGATCGCGTTAGGCATCGTTGGCTACAACCTGAATATTCTCGGTTAAGTAACACATTGATTTAAGGAAGTTATTATGAAAGGCATTGTTCACATCCGCGTCGATGACCGACTGATTCACGGCCAGGTGGCTACCCGTTGGGTAAGCCATTTCAACGCCAACCGCATTATGGTGATCGACGATGCCGTGGCCGCGAATGACGTTGAGAAAATGCTGCTTCGTAGCGCCGCGCCGGAAGGCTGTAACACCTCCATTCTTTCTTTTGAGAAAGCCAGCGCAAATATCCTCGCCGGTAACTATGACGGCCAGCGTGTGCTGGTATTGCTGAAAACACCAGAGCTGGCGCTAAAGCTGGTGAACTGTGGCATCGCGGTCACCCAACTCAACATCGGTAATATGTCGAACAAAGACGATCGCCGACAGATTAAGCGCTCGGTCAGCGTCAATGATGTTGAGATTGCCGCCATCAATACCCTGTTGGCAAAAGGTGTGGCGGTTACGGCGCAGATGACGCCGGAAGAGTCGAATACCAGTATCACCGAGTTTTTAAAAGCTGATAAGGGATAAGGAATGTCGCCACATCAGCAGCAGTATTATCAGCACGTGTTAGCGACTCTGGACCAGGTATTTCAGACCCAGAGTACCGCTATTGAGGAGGCCGCGGCGTTATTTGCTGGGTGCGTCAAAGCCAATGGCATTATTCACGGTTTTGGCTCCGGCCACTCGTTTGCCGCTGCAGTCGAACTTGCCGGTCGCGCTGGCGGTCTGGTTAACACCAAAGCTATCGACCAGTTCTATGGCCCAACCGGCTGGTTCGATTCGCTTAAGGGGATTGGCGATGTTTTCTCCGGGTTACTGGATCTGCGTGAGTCAGACTGCTTTGTGATTATCTCCAACTCCGGCACCAAGCCGCTGCACGTTGAACTGGCGCGCAAGGTGAAAGAGCAGGGACTGAAGCTGGTGGTTATCACCAGCAACAACGGTGAATCGCCGTCAACCCGCGAAAGCATTCGTGACTTTGCCGATGTTGTGCTCGATAACGCCTGCCCGGCGGGTGACTGCACGCTGAGCATGAATAACGACAATATTATGACTGGTCCGGTGTCATCGCTATCTGCGGCCTTCATCATTAATAACGTGGTGATCCGCTGCATCGAAATACTGCTGGAGCAGGGCATTGCACCGCCGGTGATGCGCAGCATCAATCTGCCGGGCGGCAAAGAATACAACGATTCACTGATGCGCCAGTACAAAGAGCGCGTGTTTACGCTCTAGGAGGAAATCATGAAAGACACTCTATCGACGCGCAGCGCATCGCTATCCTTTCCTGCCCTTACTCTCGACGCCTGTCGCGACGAACTGATAGCGTGCGCGCATCGCATTACGCGCAATATCGCGGTATATGGCGAGAAGTTCCCCGCCGCCTGCACCCAGAATAACCGCTATGTGCTGAAAGAGAACAACGACTGGACCAACGGTTTCTGGACCGGAATGCAGGCTATCGCCTGGGAGTTCAGCGGTGAAACGGCGTATCTTGAGGGCGTTGAACGTAACGTGGCGAGTTTCAAGGCGCGTCTGGCGGCGCACCATGTTCTGGATCACCACGATATCGGCTTCCTCTACAGCCTGTCAGCGGTTGCCTACTGGAAGCTGACGACGCGCGACGAGTTAACACCGCTTATCCTGGCAGCCGCAGACCTGCTGGTGAACCGTTTTCACGATAGCGCGGGTTTTATTCAAGCCTGGGGGACGCTTAACGATCCGCAGGAGTATCGCCTTATCATCGATTCCCTGATTAATCTCCCCTTGCTGCACGTGGCGGCGCAGATCAGCGGTGAGTCACGTTACCGTGAGGTAGCGGAGCGCCACTATGCGGCGGTTATCAATAATATCTTTCGCGAAGACGGCTCCACCTTCCATACCTTCTATTTTGATCCGAAGAGCGGAGCCCCTTCGCACGGGAAAACCTTCCAGGGCTATAGCGATCACTCCTGCTGGGCGCGCGGTCAGGCGTGGGCAATCCTCGGGATCCCTCTTCACTGGTCAGCAACCGGAGAAACCGACCACTATGCGCTGTGGCAGCAGGCCTGCGACTACTTCTTCCGCCATCTACCCGAAGACGGCGTTCCCGCCTGGGATTTACTGCTCGCCGGGGATCCGGATGCGCCAAAAGACAGTTCGGCGCTGGCGATCGCCATCTGCGGCCTGCTGGAAGCGCACAAACACTTCCCGGATGCTGGCTACGAGAAACTGGCGCGTCAATTGTTACAGGCACTCATGACTGGTGCTTCTGCTCAGGGTGATGACGCCTGCGAAGGATTACTCAAACACGGTGTTTACGCGTATGCCCTCGGTAAAGGCATTGATGAATGTACTCTCTGGGGAGATTACTTTTATATGGAAGCGTTATACCGAATCTACCAACCGCAATGGTCAGGATACTGGTTATGACAATGATTGATAGTTATCTGGATATTGTCCAAAAAAAACTTAATAACATCGCCCAACAGCAAAGCCATAAAATCACCGTCGCCGCCGAAAAACTGGCAAAGGTAATTAACCAAGGCGGCGTGATTTATATTTTCGGGTGTGGTCACTCCCATATATTTGCTGAGGATGTATTTTATCGCGCCGGTGGTATTGCCCCCGTTCGCCCTATATTTATCGAGCCATTAATGTTGCATGAGGGCGCGGCGGCTTCATCGTATTATGAAAAACAGAATGACTATATTGCCGAGTATCTCGAAAAATATGACCTGACGGATAAAGACGCATTAATTATTATCTCTACGTCCGGGATTAATCCAGCCCCGGTAGATGCGGCGCTTTGGGCGAAACAGTGTGGTGCATTTACCCTGGCGCTGACCAGTTTCCTGTATGCTGAAACCCAGCCGTCGAAGCACAAAGCCGGCCTTAAACTGCGGGATTGCGTAGAGATGGCAATAGACAACGAGGTGCCGATTGGGGACGCGGTGCTGTCGATCCCCGGTCACGCAACACCGTTTGCGCCGGTGTCGTCAATGACTGGACTCTTTATTATGCACACCCTGTTTGCCGAAGTTATCGCGAACCTTGGGCGCGAAGAAAAATGTCTACCGGTATTTTTAAGCGGGAATATTGCTAACGCTGCTCAGCATAATGAAAGACTGCTGGAGAAATACGGCACACAAATTCCGGAACTCACGAATAATAATGATTTTAAATAAGTAGTACATCCCTCACCCTACAAAATAGAGTTTAATAAGGTATATAATAATGACAAGTCATAAACTCAGAATATCTCTGTGTGCACCGCTGTTGCTTTTTATTACCCCCCATGCCTTTGCGGAAGAGGAAACCGATTATGAAGCGCCTTCTCAGTTTGAGAAAGCGTTTTATGATGAAGGCAAATTAAACCTCAATACCTCGTTATATATTCGTCACCGTGCAGTGAAAAACCCGAATTCCGGGAAATACGGACTCGGTCCGGCCGGGATCCAAAACCAGACCGGGAACGTTGCGATTAGCTACATTTCTGGCTATTACAAGGATGTGATTGGTTTTGACTTCTGGGGCAATGCCAACATCAAACTCGGACATACCGTCGGACAGTCTGAAATTCTCTATTACGATTATGAATGCGGCCAGACAGGTGAGTTCAGCCCGTGTGAAAAGTCCTACATGAGCGTGTCGGTTGCGGCGCTGAAGCTGAATCTTGGCGAGGAAGGCACAAACTTTAAGCTGGCGGCGGGCTATACCCCTATCAATTCCGGTACCGTCAAAAGCAGTTGGGGACTTAACCCTCACGCGTTCCGTGGCTTTGACAGTGCCTTAACCCTCGACAAGCTGAAACTGACCTATGCCTGGGCTGACCGCTTCAAGAACGACTGGAGTCGTGATTTTAAACCGATGACCACGACCTGGCACCAGAATAACGCCGATGGTCTTAATGACAACGGCACTACCATCAAGGCCGGTAAGATCATCGATTACATTCATACGGTGGGAGTGGTCTACAACTTCAGCAATACCGTTCTCGATGTGGGATATGGTGAAGGTAAAGACTATCGCCGCAACTGGCAGGCGCTGGTTGAACGTAACGACACCCTGGCGGAAGACGTCTCACTACAAAGTAAGCTCTTCTACCAGGGGGCGCGCTATATCGAAGAGTTGTCGAAGATTAAGGATCCTTCGACGGAATACTACGTAGGGATTGGTTTTAACCTGAGCCACAACAACACCGTATGGTCTCTCGGTTACAGCCAGAACTACGCGCCAAATACCGGAGATTACAACTTCCGTTTAACCCCGTGGGCGAACTCAGATAAGCGTGACTATCAGCCGACGCTGTCGCAACTTGAAGATTTCAACGTGTCGGGTGCCCGAGCGATCCGTGTGGGAGTGAGCTATAACTTCGCTGACTTTAATTTGCCGGAACTGACCCTCGGCGGTGCCGGAACCTACGGCTGGCACGTCGTCACCGATGTCAGCAAGACCGGATCGGCGAGAAAGTATGACGGGAAGATGACGTCGTTCGACCTCTCCGCACGCTATCAGGTGACCGACGGTATCGCAAAAGGGCTCTCCTTTACCCTTCTACCGGCGCTGTTCCGCGCGACGGACAGTAACTATAAAACCGACCGTAACGACGTGAAGTTTATCGTCGGTTACAGCATGAAGATATTTTGAGGTTATCCCGTCTGAATAGCTAATATCTATTATCCAGGTGACGCTCACATTGCAAGAGACAGGTCTGCGGTGTTGGCGTCACGATCGTACGGAATGCTTACAGTATGCGCGTGAAAATCTTATCGAAAGCACCTCGTCGCCGAAGTGAATAAGGCGAGGCGCGAAATCAAAATCGGTTGTACTCAACCTCGCTCATGTGTTATCACATCGCGAACACTTCTCTATTTTTTTAATTATGCCAACGCCGATTAATACTGATTATTTTTTTGAGAAATTAGAGACCAAAACAGGTCTCGATTATATCCTGCGGGCACGGGAAAAAGTGCCAGAAAAGGGGATGTACATAAAACCCCATGTCCATTTCGAACACGAAATTATGTGGTTTCGCAAAGCGAAGGGCAGTTATAGCATTGGTCAGGAGAAGTTCAGGATCGAGAATAACACCTTGATTTATGTAAGCCCGTTGGTCCTGCATGACATGGAGCTGGAATTTACAGGTGACCATGAGCGTTATATCTTACAGTACGATCGGGCGATGCTCAGTAATCTAAAATATCCCCTCCCGGTGCTGGAATCCCATATCGGTGTTGTCACTGGTCTTAACGGAAAGGCTGCTGACAGGCTGGATTTCATTTTCAGATGGTTCTCAGACGTTAATGAAGACGAGCACACGGAAAATGAGATTAGGCCGCTGCTTATTCTCTTGTTGAATACGGTACTTCAGCACGCGGTAACATCTGAGAAAATTTCATCTGAAACGGATAGTCAGTCAATATTTAGCATGATAATTAATTTTGTCATTGCGATAGAAACAGGGACATCCTTTAATATCAGTCTGAACGAGGCGGCTGGTGCTGTTGGGCTGTCGCCTGGCCATTTCTCCAGAGTGTTTAAAAAGGTTATGCAGGTCAGTTTTAAAGAGTATTTACTGCGCAAGAAAATCGCGATGTCGGTCCAGCTGTTGCGTAATACCGACCTGAGTATCACTGACATTGCTTATAAATGTGAATTTACGGATGCCGCTTACTATTGCTATCAGTTTCGGCGATTTATCGGCGTTACGCCGAAAAAATTCAGAACCAGCAACCTCACCTCTGAGCAGCTTAAAATCAACGAAAATATCTCCAGCTAGCCCCTTTTTTGTTGATGACCGGGTTAACACGGCGAATGATTATCATTGATAACGATTCTTTGGCTCTGCACGCTTCTAAATAAATTATGCGACGAGTCAATCGCAGACAGTTCTTGCTGAAAATGTGATCGACACGTAGCGCCTGGCGCAAAAAAATTATATAAATGGCCAGTTTATCTACATTTTTTATCCCCTGCTGCACTTATCTTTTATATTGAGGCCGGCCCTGAATTTTTAAAATTCTTGATCCTCTCAGGTAAAAGGTATTTCTATGAATAAGTCAGGCGTCAAAGAAAAAATAGGTTATGGATTAGGCGATGGTGCGTCCAATATTATCTGGCAAACCATTATGCTGTTTATGGCCTATTTTTATACAGATATCTATGGATTAAGCGCTTTTCATATGGGGACAATGTTTCTCGTTGTCCGGGCTTTTGATGCCGTTGCTGATGTTTATATTGGTTATCTTGCCGATCATACCAAAACAAAGTATGGTCAGTTCAGACCTTACTTGCTTTGGTTTTCGCTTCCGTTCGGTATTTTTGGTGCATTGACATTTTATACGCCTGATTTTGGTGAGACGGGCAGGATTATTTATGCATATGTTTCTTATACTGCATTATCCCTTTTTTACTCTCTCGTCAACGTTCCTTATTGTGCATTAATCAACAATATTTCAAAGGATGCAAAAGAGCGTGTTTCAATGCAATCGTACCGTTTTGCCTTTGCGGCGTTAGGCGGCATTATTGTGTCGGTTGTCGCGCTACCGTTAACCAAAATACTGGGCGCAGGCGATCTACAGAAAGGTTATTTTCTTGCCATGGTCATCATGGGAGGAATGAGTACTCTCATGTTCTTTCTCTGCTTTGCGATGACCAAAGAGCACTATGTTAAAGAAGTGGATAAAAGTCATAACTTGCGGGGAATATATCAGGAGCTGCTTATTATTATTAACGATTTCAACTGGCGCTGTATCTTTTCGCTTAATATCGCCAGTCTGATTGCCGGCATTTTAAAAACGGGTGGGGCGATCTATTTTGTCAGTTACTATATGAAAAGGCCTGATTTAGTCAGCACGGTACTGGTTATTATTCTTTGCACACGGTTTGTGGGGGCCATGTCCACCACCTTACTGTATAAAAATTTTGATCGGGTACTCGCCTACAAACTGACATTAGTGATACAGGCTGTCATTCTGACCGCACTTTTTGCCGTCCCTGCGGAGTCTGTCGCGTTGATTTGCAGCGTCATCTGCCTGATCCATTTTATTGACTCAAGCTCAGCCCCTTTGCAATGGAGTCTGTTGAGCGACATTATTGATAATGTTGAAAAAAAATCAAATCATTCATTAAGTGGGCTGGTTTTTTCCACCAATCTCTTTGCCATTAAAATTGGTATTGCCGTTGGCGGAGCCATTATCGGCTGGCTGTTGACCTTTGGGGGCTATGTCGGGAACGCCGCGATGCAAACAGACCCCGCCATTATGACGGTGCGCCTCATTTTTACGATTATCCCGGCAGTTTTTGTCTTGATCATGTTTTTTATTATGCAGCGCTATCGTTCATATGATGAGTAAGCACCGTGACATCATTCAGTCAGTATAACGTAAATTCATTTTTGTCTTTCAGGACGTGTCTATGACCACAATAACCAACCCGATTATTCCAGGCTTTAATCCTGATCCTTCCATCATCAGAGTTGGCGATGCCTATTATTTAGCGACGTCAACCTTTGAATGGTTCCCCGGCGTCTGTCTGTATAAATCCTGGGATCTCAAGAACTGGCGTCTTATTTCTTATCCGTTGAATCGGAGAAGCCAGCTCGACATGATAGGTAACCCGGACTCTGGCGGAATATATGCCCCCTGTTTGAGCTATGATGCTGACAGATTCTATCTTATCTACACCGACGTTAAAAATGTGAGTGGACGTTTTTGGGATACCAATAACTATATGGTGACCACTGAAGATATTGAGGGCGAGTGGTCTGAGCCAACGTATCTCAATAGTCGGGGAATTGATCCTTCTCTTTTTCATCATAGCGATGGGACCAAGTGGCTGGTGAGTATGGAAATGAGTTATATGGATGGTGGGGAGGCCGGGTTTCCGAAATGGAATGGCATTATTATTCAACAGTATGACGAAAAGAATAATACGCTAACGGGAGAATGCCGGAAAATATATGCCGGAACCTCGCTGGGGATCACCGAAGGACCGCATCTGTATGAATATAACGGCTGGTACTATCTGCTGGTTGCGGAAGGCGGCACCTTTTATAACCATAGCGTGACCGTGGCACGTTCAAAACATCTGTTTGGCCCCTATGAAACCGACCCTATCGGTCAAATGATGACATCACGTTTCGATTGTCGCCTGCCGCTACAGCGCGTCGGACATGCCGATCTCATTGAAAACAGCCAGGGGGAATGGTTTATCGTGCATTTATGCGGTCGGCCATTACCCTCCAAAGGCCGCAGTCCGATGGGGCGTGAAACGGCGATTCAACAGGTTTACTGGAATGACGAGGGCTGGTTGCGGTTGGCAAATAATACCATTGCGCCAGATCTGACGGTACAAACGTCACTGAGAGAATTCCCCTGGCCTGCGCTCCCTGAAAAAGATGATTTTGATACGCCCGTTCTGCCGCTTCAATATCAGTCGTTGCGCATCCCTTTAAGTGAAGAGATGTGTACGCTGAAAGAAAGAAGCGGTTGGTTACGACTGCGCGGTCGTGAATCGCTCAGTTCACATCACTATCAGAGTTTACTGGCAAGAAGACAAACCGATTTCGTCTTCACCGCACAGACCTGCGTAGATTTTCATCCACATTCATTTCAGCAAATGGCGGGATTAGTCTGTTTTTACGACACGACAAATTATATTTATTTACATATTTCCTGCAGTGAAAAGGGGGAGAGGACGGTTAATTTGATGATTAACGACCTTAACCGATTCTCACTACCGACCGGGGAAGGGATTAACATTCCCCGTGATGGCGTGGTGTATCTTAAAGTCTGTGTGAAAGACGATGCCGCCAACTTCTATTATTCGTTAGATGAGCGCACGTGGTTTCCCGTGGGTGATCATGTGGAATACAGTAAGCTCTCTGATGAGTATTTTAAAGAAAGAGGCATTGAACGCTTCACCGGGGCTTTTGTCGGGATGTGCTGCCAGGATTTCACCGGTGAGCGCATTTATGCCGATTTTGATTATTTCCTCTATTCGGCAAATTAATCATTAGCACATTGAGGGGATGAAAGTGATGATCCCCTCGGATTATCCCTCATGAGAAACGGATTAACCGGCACTGATATTTCTACGCATTATCAGATTCAGAATTATCGCGCACGCTACGCTGTATTAATCTCACGTCTAATCATATAGTGCCATGCAGTACATGTTTATCAGCTTAAGGAGAAGATGATGAAACGTATCGATTTGCACATGCATTCGCTATACAGCGATGATGCGGATTTCCCCGTTAGCGACCTGCTGAGCATGGCGAAAGCGGCGAACCTGGCGGCGGTGGCAATCACCGATCACAACTCAGCGCGATCCGTTGAAGAGGCCATTCGCTATGGCAATGAAAACGGTGTGAGCGTGATGACGGGCATTGAAATTGATTGCTCGTTTGCGGGCAATAACTATCATCTACTGGGCTACGGTTTTCGTCGTGATAGCCGGGATTTTGACGCCATCGAGCAGAATTTTCACCATCTGGAAAGTGTCGCGACGCCGCTGAAACTGGCGAAGCTTCGGGCGCTCGGGTTCCAGCTTGACGTCAATCGCCTGTATACCATGGCGGGCGATCGCGTTCCGCAGGAAGAGCAGATGGCGGAGTTGATTTTAGAGGATGCGCGCAATGCGAATCATGAGCTGCTGGTGCCGTACCGGGCCGGAAACCCTCGCAGCGACATGCCGCTGATTAATTTCTTCTGGGATTTTTTTGGCCGCGACAAACCGTGCCATGTGAAGGTTGATCTACCACCAATGGCAGAGATGGCGTCGATCATTATCGATAACGGAGGCATTCCGGTGATTGCGCATATCGGTGCCAACGTAAAGGAAAAGCAACTGTCGGTGATTGAGCAAATGCTGCCGCTCGGCGTGCAGGGCGTGGAGGTATTCTCCAGCTATCATGATGAGGCGCTTTGTCGCGAACTTTATCAGTTCACGCTGGATAAAACGCTGTTGGCAACCAGCGGTAGCGATTTCCACGGTAAAAACAAACCCAACATCAAAATGGGCAGCAGCCAGCCATGGGATGAAGCACTGCCGAAAACCCTTGAAATTCTTGACAAGGTGACGCTGTATTAGCGACTGACAAGCCCGGTGTTTCTCTTTTTTGATTGCCGTACTAACCGATCTCATGCATAAGAGAAGGCCGCAAAAACGCTGCGGCCCCGGGCGTCAGGCTGCCAGCTCAGGCATTTTCTCCTTCACAAAATTTAAAACTTTCTCTGCGTCCAGCGACGCATAGGGCAAACTTTCAATAATGGCGATTGGACGCGTGTTGCCGACAATGTCATAAATCTCAGAGAGCTTGTATTGAATATGCGGCGCAATGAGAAAACCGTCGAAAGCGGGAGCGACACTGGCGAAATTATCCAGTCCCACTGCGCTAATCATGAGAGGATTGCCGCTGCTTTCTGCCAGTACATGCATCTTTTTGGCAAGTGAATTTGCCGTATTCCCGAACAAACAACATATCAGAAGCTTTTTCATGTTTTTGACCTCCTGAAAACGGTTCATAGAATAGGTCTGGTCATGCTCAAAAAATGAGCGCCACATCTTATTTACATCATAAATATATTCCAGAGTGGGCTGAACAGCGCTGAAGTCTTTTCCACCGTCCAGGAGGTGTTGACTACACTTAAGCGAGTCTGCGTTCCTGACGGCTTCTGGATTCATGAATCAGGCTCATAAGGCCATGCCAGTGGATATCCTTAACGTCTCTTCGTCTTAGCGTTATTCTGCGCTAACTCATCGGCGCGTGATGAAAACGAGGCTCACGCACTGTTTCATTTCCCTTCACGCCACATGACCCATCATCCGGAGAAAATTCATGACGCTTAATGTTAAAGGTTACGCCGCGTTTGCGGCGAAAGAAGATTTAGCTCCTCATCATTTTGTTCGCCGCGATCCGCGTGACAACGATGTGGTTATCGAGATTTTGTATAGCGGTGTCTGTCACTCGGACATTCATAATGCGTTCAACGACTGGGGCGGCGCAAAATACCCGATGGTGCCGGGCCATGAGATCATTGGTCGCATTACGTATGTGGGCAAAGCCGTGACGAAATTCCGCGTCGGCGATTACGCCGGCGTGGGCTGTATGGTTGATTCCTGTCAGCATTGCAAACCGTGTGCGCAAGGGCTGGAACAGTATTGCGAAGAAGGAAGCACGCTGACCTACAACGATATTGATCGGCACGATCATATGCCGACCTACGGCGGCTATTCCGATAAGATCGTGGTGACGGAAAAATTCGTCATCAAAATTCCCGAAACGTTGGATCTGAAAGGCGCTGCGCCGCTGCTTTGTGCCGGAATTACCACCTGGTCGCCGCTTCGCCACTGGAAGGTGGGGCCGGGCAGCCAGGTTGCGGTGGTGGGATTGGGCGGTCTGGGCCATATGGCGATTAAACTGGCGAAAGCGCTGGGGGCGGAGGTGACCTTGTTCAGCCGCTCCCCAAACAAAGAGGCGGATGCCCGTCGGCTGGGCGCTGCGCATATTGTGATTTCAACCGATGAAAAGCAAATGCAGGGCGTTTATAACCAGTTTGATTTAATTATTGATACCGTTCCGTATGTTCACGATCTTAAACCCTATATCCCTACGCTGGCGCTGAATGGCACCCTCGTACTGGTGGGGTATCTGGGTGATTTGGATCCGGTACTGAACAGTACGCCGCTGATCCTGGGTCGGAAATCGGTGGCAGGATCGGTCATCGGCGGCATTGCCGAAACGCAGGAGATGATCGATTTCTGTGCCGAGCACCAGATCACGTCGGATATTGAACTCATTGCTATCCAGGATATTAACGTCGCCTGGCAGCGAATGCTGAAGAGCGATGTGAAATATCGCTTCGTTATTGATATCGCCTCGCTGAACGCGTGACAAAAATGGCGGTACGCGGTACCGCCTGTTTGATTATTCACGCCGTTAATCGACGCATCAGTCGTTGTCGGGTTTCATGGTCAATAAAGCTGGCTTCCAGTGCGTGTTCGTTACAGCGATAGAAATTCGCCTGGGGAGCCACCTTGCGTAAGAAATGAGCAAGATCGCCGCACTTCGTCGTGGCAATAAAGATCCTGGTAAAGTCATCCAGCGTGATTCCTGGGCAAATTTGTTTTATATAATGAAAGCTCAGGCAGGTATCCAGGTGAACATGAAGTTCGACCTTCTTAATATTTTTCGGGGAGAATGTCATCAGAATACCTCGCATCCATTACGACAATAAGGAATAAAGCTTTTGCTTGAACATGCCCGATTTTATGCGGGTGATAATTGTGGCATTGACGGGCAGACCGGTCAGTTGCGTCGAATCGATAACGAAGTGTCCGTAGGATTTATCATTTTTGTATTCGATCCACGTATGAGCCTCAAAAGAGGAATCAATAATTTCCGGGTACAGCGCCACTGCCATCGTGGTGGGATCGGGCAAATCGAAGCCGATTTTGTTCATACGACTTGCATTGAACGCCATTAGCGTCTTGTTGCAGCGAACGGAAAATCGGCCTAACTCGCTGAGCTCATTTAAAAACACAATATCTTCCTGATTGATAAAAGCCTCGCCCATACCAATTTCCCAGCCTACCACGGTTAACGGCAGCCCCGATTCAAGCACCAGGTGTACCGCTTCGGCATCCACGTAGAAATTAAACTCCGCTAAAGGGGTGATATTGCCAGGGGTGAGTCCGGCACCGCCCATCACATAAACATGTTTTATTTTCTGCACCAGTTCAGGCTCTTTTAAAATCGCCATAGCGAGATTGGTCAAAGGGCCCAGCGTGACAATTTCCAACTGACCATCAAAGCGGGAGGCAAATTCAATGATCGCATCGACGGCATGCATTTTTTCAACCCTCAAAGAGGGCTCGGGGAGTGCCATATCACCCATCCCATCCTCACCATGAATATGGTGCGAGTAATAACGTTCCCGGAACAGAGGTTTTGTCATGCCCGCGTAAACAGGAGGAAAGTAAGTATCGCTTTTCTCCACGCAGATCAGTGCATTTTTGACACACTGGGGTAAGGGGCAATTACCCGCAACGGTGGTAATCGCTTCAACCTGAATATGAGAGGCTCTTAATGCCATCAAAAGGGCTACCGCATCGTCAGAAGCGGTGTCGGTATCTATCAGAAAATGTCTCATCGCAGTGACTCCGTTTATTATGTCCAGTAACGTTAAAATGCGCAGAGTTGGCGATAACAAAAAGGACATATGTCCTTTTTGTTATCGCCGCGTTCATTTTATTGTGCTATCCCATGAAAGGGAGACAGGAAAAGGGCGGAGGGGAAGATGAAAAATATCAGCGACAGTGCCTTAAAAGAGCGATTTATTTTAGCGCACGGGTTATCTGCTGTACTCAACGCTTCGCTGTTAGCCGCATTGCGTCTGATTAAAATTGACGCCGGGGAATATCTGACGACGCAAAGTACGTATTTGACACATCTCTTTTTCCTGGTTGACGGTAAGCTGCAAGTCGAACGCCAGAATTCAAACGGGACTCATGGGGTCTATTCTTTTGAAACCGCTTTTTCGGTGATCGGTGAACTCGAACTTTTCTCAACAAAACAAAGTAAAGTCCTCAGTGCCGTCCAGGCATTATCGGACTCTCTGTTACTTTCCCTTCCGGTTGAGGCAGTAAGAGAGAACGCGATGCGCGATCCCGCTTTTCTTCTTTTTATGTGTCAGAATTTAAGTCATAAGTTACTTAATACTTCACTGCTGCATTCGGTTGGTGCGATTTCGGTGGAATCTAAATTGCGTCAATTCTTATTATTCAAAACGCAAAGCGAAGGCGTAATGATTCAGTTGGAGAACAGGGAGTCGCTCGCCGCCATGTTGGGCGTTTCTGTCAGACAACTCAATCGCGCGCTGATAAAACTTGCGCAGCAGGAGATTATCCAATACAAAAATAAATCCCTGAGGATTATCAATCCTGTCCGCTTATCCGATTTTCCTACCGACAAAATCTGAACCGGGGCTGGGGAACGTATTCCCGAAAGCATGAGATAATGCTCTCGCTGTGAAGGAAGGCTGGAATGCTATTTCAGCCAATATACACATTACGATGAGATCAACGGATGAATCTTCTTGAACTGACTCTCCTGAGTGGACAATACGACGGTCATGAAACGGGCGGCAAGATCCCGTGGAACGATCCAGACTTCAGTCGCAGAATGCTGGAAAACCACTTGTCTCAGGAGCACGACTGGGCCAGTCGTAAACTTTCGGTCATCGAGCAACAGGTCGACTGGATCGCCCGTCAACTTCCCGTGGGCGCAAAGATCCTTGATCTGGGATGCGGACCTGGCTTTTACACCCAACGTCTCGCACAGCGCGGGTTTGATTGCACCGGCGTTGACTTTTCTCCGGCCTCTGTTCAGTGGGCGCGGGAACAGGCGCAGCGCGCAGGGCTGGACATTGATTATCAGGAACAGGATGTTCGCGGCTACCAGCCAGGCGACACCTTTGATTTCATCATGATGACCTTCGGTGAAATTAATGTCTTCAGCATTGGGGATGCGCAACGGCTGGTGGCGCGCTGCCAGGCCTGGCTGAAGCCGGGAGGCGCTCTGCTGATTGAAGTACATACTTTTGACGAAGTCAAAAGGCAGGGGACGGCACAACCGTCCTGGCAGCGCTGTTCGCAGGGGCTGTTTCTCGCCGAACCCCATCTGTTGCTGAGCGAAAATAGCTGGAATGAGGAAATGCAAACCAGCACCACGACGTTCTGGGCGCTCAAGGCCGACGCCAGCGTCGTGCATTTTAGCAGCCAGACGCGTGCCTGGCGGGACGAAGAGTATCTGCAGTTGCTGGCGCAGTGCGGTTTTCACACCACAACCCGCATTGCCGCTGACGACTGGCCGGTCAGTGAAACCTTTGCCGGGAAGCTCTATGCTTTGATGGCCCGTCGCGAAACGGCGTAAACGGCAATTTATCCGTTCTGCGACCAGAGAAATCGGATGCCCGATGGCTTACGCTGTCGGGCTTTTTTTAGACCGGGGAGCCTTACAATGCGGGGAGTGATTCACTATCATGCCTGAATCCCGCTACCTGTCAGGATCCGCCCATGCTTAAAGAAAACTTCAACGAACTGCAGATCTTTCTGGTTGTTGCCAGAGAGCGGAGTTTTACCAAAGCCGCTGCGAAGATTGGCGTTTCACAATCGGCCCTCAGCCATGCCATAAAAGCGCTGGAGGAGCGTTTGAACCTGCGGCTTTTGACCCGTACCACCCGTAGCGTGGCGCCAACCGCCGCTGGCGAGAGAATCATCGCCTGTCTTGAACCCCGTATCGCAGACCTTGAACAGGAACTGGAAGCACTCATTCAGCTAAACGGGACGACCTCGGGTCATATCCGTTTGTCAGCCGGGGAACACGCGACGCGCAGTTTGCTGTGGCCGAGGCTGAAACCTTTTCTCAAAGCCTGGCCGCAAATCAGCGTCGAGCTGGTGGTCGATAACGGTTTTGTGGATATCGTAGAAGGTCGTTTTGACGCCGGGGTGCGTCTGGGCGAAAGCGTTGATAAAGATATGGTCGCGGTAAAAATCGGCCCGGATATGCGCATGGCGGTAGTGGGGTCGCCAGACTATTTTGCTGAGCGTCCCGTGCCAGAAACGCCGCATGAATTGCAGAACCACCGGTGTATCAATATGCGTCTGCCTACCGCGGGCGGTCTGTACCACTGGGAATTTGAGCGGGACGGCAAGCCGCTGCGAGTCAGGGTGGACGGACAGTTGACGTTAAACCTGCTCACCGAACGCATCGATGCCGCACTGTCCGGGTTTGGCCTCACCTGCGTGCCGGAGGATTCTGTCGAAGAGTACGTCAAATCCGGCGCGCTGGTGCAGGTTTTGCAGTCATGGTGTCCTGAATTTCCGGGCTACTATCTTTACTACCCCAGCCGCAAACAGCATCCACCCGCCTTTGCGCGCCTGATCGAGGCATTGCGCTACCCCTGAGTCGTCAGGGGAGCTGGGCGTACGCTTTCTCACTGACCGGCTCCAGCCATTCGTTTGAAGACCCTTGAGCGGGCACCTCGACGGCAAGATGGGCAAACCAACTGTCTGCCGCCGCGCCATGCCAGTGTTTTACGCCGGGCGGAATATTCACGACGTCTCCGGCGACCAGAGGCTGTGCCGGTTTATCCCACTCCTGATACCAGCCTCGTCCGCCGGTCACCAGCAGAATTTGTCCCCCCTTGTGGTGGATATGCCAGTGATTGCGACAGCCGGGTTCAAACACCACGTTGCCAATATTGACACCCTGCGTGGACAGCATATTCAGGTAGCTGGTCCCCTGAAAATATTGCGCATACGCTTCGTTTTTCGGCCCTTTCGGGAAAATGCCATTACCTTCAAATGGTGCGTTCATGATTTCTCCGGGGTTGTCAGGTTGGCGGTCAACGCCATTACGGCGCTGGCAACGGTAATCATCGTCATCCGTTGGGACAGGAAGAATGAGATGCAGTGTAGCGTTTTCTCACCCGGAGATAATGGTCGCCAGCGGGATAACCACTATGAATATCATTCATAAATCTCAGTCAGGAAAAAAAGACAGAAAGATATGGGGCGATCATTTTCGTGCTTTTGGGGATGGCATTTAAAGATAACGCATTGTTTATTAATGAATTGATAAGGGATAATTTGCAGACTTTTAAAGTCAATCATTATCCTTTCCGATCAAACATAAAATCTACAAAACTAGACATCTATCGAGTTTTCATCTTAAAGTCCCGAGGCTGGCACTAGACAAAACTGTCTTGTGGTTATCAAATGGTTAAATAATATTTCACTGGATGTGAATGATCGGCCAGATATATGAATGGTCGGCGGGTAATTCAGTGGCTACAAGCAAGACAACACACCATTTCGGGAGAAATTATGCATTCCTCTGTTAATAAAAACGAAAGCCGAACGTTCTTCGGCCATCCTTATCCGCTGGGTTCACTGTTCTTCACGGAGATGTGGGAGCGGTTTTCATTTTACGGTATTCGTCCGTTACTGATCCTGTTCATGGCCGCGACCGTCTACGATGGCGGCATGGGACTGGCGCGTGAAAATGCGTCCGCGATTGTCGGTATTTTTGCTGGCAGCATGTACCTGGCGGCGCTTCCGGGTGGCTGGCTGGCGGATAACTGGCTCGGGCAACAGCGCGCGGTGTGGTACGGTTCGATCCTGATCGCGCTCGGCCATCTGTCTATTGCCCTGTCGGCCTGGATGGGTGACAACCTGTTCTTCATCGGCCTGATGTTTATCGTACTGGGGTCGGGTCTGTTCAAAACCTGTATCTCCGTCATGGTGGGCACTCTCTACAAGAAAGGCGATGCCCGCCGCGACGGCGGTTTCTCGCTGTTCTACATGGGCATTAACATGGGGTCATTCATCGCCCCGCTGATCTCCGGCTGGTTGATCAAATCTCACGGTTGGCACTGGGGCTTTGGTATCGGCGGGATCGGGATGCTGGTTGCGCTGGTTATCTTCCGCGTGTTTGCCGTTCCCTCCATGAAACGCTACGACAGCGAAGTGGGGCTTGATTCGACCTGGAACAGCCCGGTGGCGAAGAAAAACGGCGTGGGTGGCTGGTTGCTGGCGCTGAGCGTCGGCGTGGCTGTTATCGTGACGCTGATAGCCCAGGGGGTGATTGTCATTAATCCGGTCGCCGTTGCCAGCATGCTGGTCTACGTCATTGCCGCTTCGGTGGCACTTTACTTTATCTACCTGTTCGTGTTTGCGGGTCTGACACGCAAAGAGCGCGCCAGACTGCTGGTTTGCTTTATTCTGCTGGTTTCTGCGGCTTTCTTCTGGTCTGCATTTGAACAGAAACCGACCTCGTTCAACCTGTTCGCGAACGACTATACCAACCGCATGATCGGTGATTTCGAAATTCCTGCCGTCTGGTTCCAGTCGATCAACGCCCTGTTTATCATTCTGCTGGCGCCAGTATTTAGCTGGGCATGGCCGGCGCTGGCGCGCAAAAACGTGCGTCTGAGCAGTATCACCAAGTTTGTTATCGGTATTCTGTGTGCGGCGGCAGGCTTTGGCCTGATGATGATGGCGGCGCAGAACGTGCTGAGCAACGGTGGGGCGGGCGTGTCGCCGTTCTGGCTGGTAGGCAGCATTCTGATGCTGACGCTGGGTGAGCTGTGTCTGAGCCCGATTGGTCTGGCGACCATGACGCTGTTAGCGCCAGAAAGAATGCGGGGTCAGATGATGGGCCTGTGGTTCTGCGCCAGCGCATTGGGTAACCTGGCGGCGGGTCTGATTGGTGGGCACGTCAAGGCTGACCAACTGGATATGCTGCCCGACCTTTTCGCCCGCTGCTCCATAGCGCTGCTGATTTGTGCCGCTGTGCTTATCGTATTAATTGTTCCGGTTCGTCGCATGCTGGAAAATGCGCAGGTGAAAACTGAGCAGAAACCTGCCATCAATGGCTGATCGATAATTATCCGTCTCTCACTCCGCCGGCGTTAAATACGCCGGTTTTTTTCACAATAAGTAAACATTCCCCCTCGCCATCCTCAATAATCCAGGTAATAGTTTCTTATATTATTTAAGGATCTCATCGTTCGTTCTTTTTGTGGTGTAATATTCTAAATTTAAGATAATTTAAAGCGTTATGCGCTGCGCTTTCGTTATTTATTAGATTAAATATCTGAACTGCGCTTAAGACTATTTCATTTGAGAAGATTATATATTGGAGGGAAAATAGCCAAATCGGAAATCATTTGTTTATTAAATGCTACTGACGGGATTATTTCAACCTTTTTAATTTAAGGGGCGTTTGTCTGTGTCTGTAAAGTCTAAAAAACAAATATATTCTTTTAAGTAGGGAACGGCTTATTATGAAATACTCTCTGTCTTTCGGGTTTAAACCGAATAAAATCGCATTATTGTTAAGTACTATTCTTTCTGCGTCATCGCTTCCTGTTTATGCGGAAGCGGAACGCATTTCGATTACTGATTCGGTTCCTGTCGACAAACGAACCGTGCAGGTCGCCGATGGTGCTGATGTCTCTTACATTGGCGTCGGGGCGACAGGTGCCAGCGTCACAGTCAACGGTAAAATTGACATGGTCAGCCCGGCAGGCAATACCGGATCGAGCGTGTATGTTTCCGCCGGGGATCTGGATTTAGGTAAAGGTTCATCTATCGATTATTCTACGTTATCCAGTTCTGTCGCCGATGCCGTCAGAGTTTACGGTGGTAGCCTTAAGGCTGAAGATTTAACGATTAAACAGTCTGGCGTACCGACGATTGGTCTTTACGTCAATAACGCGGCGAATGTTGTGTTAACCGGCGACACCCTGTTTGATTTAACGATTACCACTCCGGTCACTGTTTCATCCAGCATTATGTCTTCAGCTATTGTCGCGTATAAAGACTCGACCCTCACCGCGGAAAACATCACCGTGAAATACGCGGATAACAAATCTTCCAGCGACGTGGGGACGACCACCGTGGAAGCGCTGGAACTAAAGGGGCTGAGCACGAGGATCACGGGGAATGTGAATGTTGATTTGCAGTCCACCTCGGCGGTTTACCTGGAAGGGATGAACGTCAGCAGCAATGCCGATATTATGGGTACAACCCAAATCAAGATTACGACGGACGCAGCGGAAGATGGTGTTAAAGGCCTGGTGCTGGAGGATCATCGTGACTCCGTATCGCTGCCAGCCAGAGCGAATATAATCAACTTTAATGATGTCAATATTGATGTCACTGATAACGCAACGGATTACGATTTTGGCTTGATTACCGGGCTGTCGTCGTTGGGGGCACTGTCGGATATTACGATGGATAACCTTAACATTAAGGCGCGGGCGAAAGGTGATGCGAGCGTCATTGGCGCACTGTTTCACGGAAGCGAAGAGGCCAGCGTCAGAATCAACAACCTGAATATCGCGGTTTCCGGGGATGATACAACCAATCTGTACGGTATTCAGGGCGTGAGCGTGGAGGACATGACCTTCAATACGCTGAATGTGCAGTCAGAGGGCGGTAACCGGGTTGAACTTGTGCGTAATGCGAATGCTAAAATCCTCGGTGATGTCACGCTGGGGAGTTTGCAGGGGGTGCAGAGTGCGCAGGGTAACTTACTCGCTATCTATGGTTCCATCGATATCAGCAACAACAATAAATTCCAGGCGTGGGGGGATATTCAGTCCGAGAGCAATCACAACGTCAATATTAACACCGGCGATAACTCCTACCTTTACGGCAAAACGAAGAAGGTATCCAGCGGCATTATCGATCTGGCATTCAACGGCAGCCACAGTCGTTGGGATATGACTGGCGACTCCAGCCTGACAAATCTGACGCTGAACAACGCGACGCTGAACTTTATGGCGCCAGTCACGAGTACCAGTCAGCTGACGCGTGCTGCCACAACGTTCAAAACCCTGACCGTGAGCGGCGATTATACCGGGACTAACGGTAACATCGTGATGAACAGCCAACTGGGCGATGATACTTCTCCAACTGACCGCCTGGTTATTGCGGGTAACACCTCCGGCACCACTAACGTGAAGGTATTGAACGCGGGTGGGGCAGGTGGTCTCACGACGGAGGGTATTGAACTGATTAGCGTAGGCGGCAACTCCGACGGTGAGTTCACACAGAGCGGGCGTATTATTGCGGGTGCGTATGATTACACCCTGCAACGTGGCGAAGGCACGCAGGCGAAAAACTGGTTCCTGAGCAGTGCGCTGTCTCCGGAACCGCCAGAGCAGCCAGATCCGGTGGTTCCGGTAACGCCTGTTGACCCGGTTGATCCCGTAGACCCGCAGGATCCGGTCGAGCCACAAGCTCCGGTTCAGCCGCAGTCTCCGACCCCGACGCCGCGTGAACACGCGGTGCGTCCGGAAGCTGGTCTGTACGGTATGAACCTGCAGGCGGCGAATACGATGTTCAATACCCGGTTGCAGGATCGTCTGGGTGAAACCCATTACGTTGACGCACTGACCGGCGAAGAAGCGGTCACCAGCCTGTGGCTGCGCAACGTGGGCGGGCATACCCGTCAGCACGACAGCAGCGCCCAGTTGAACATGCAGGCCAACCGCTATGTCATGCAACTCGGCGGCGATATTGCGCAGTGGTCTTCCGACAACACTGACCGCTACCATCTGGGGGTGATGGCGGGCTATGCCAACCAGAAAGCCCGTGCTGAAAATCAGCGTAACGGCAACCGTGCGCGCAGCGCCATCGACGGTTACAGCGTTGGCCTGTACGGCACCTGGCTTCAGGACAACGCGACCCGTGAAGGCGCGTATGTCGATACCTGGGCACAGTACAGCTGGTTTGATAACACCCTTTCCGGCGACGGTGTGGAGTCAGAAGAGTATGACGCTAAAGGTTTCACCGCCTCTGTGGAATCCGGCTACACCTGGAAACTGGCGGACATCAGCGAGCGTAACGCGCTGTACATCCAGCCTAAAGCCCAGGTCACCTGGATGGGCGTGAAGGCCGACGAGCACAAAGAAGTTAACGGTACCCGCGTGGAAGGTAACGGTGATGGCAACATCCAGACCCGCGTCGGCGTACGTCTGTTCGGCAAGGGGCACAACCCGCTCGACGACGGTAAAGACCGCACCTTCCAGCCGTTTGTGGAAGCCAACTGGATCCACAACAGCAAAGACTTTGGCGTCTCAATGAACGGTGAAAACGTGGATCTGCAGGGTGCGCGCAATATTGGCGAAGTGAAAGCCGGTGTTGAAGGCCAGTTGACGAAGAACGTCGCTCTGTGGGGCAACATCGGTCAGCAGATGGGCGATAAGGGCTACAGCGATACCTCCGCGATGATCGGAATTAAAGCGTCGTTCTGATGTGAATTGCCGGATGGCGGCGGTGCCTTATCCGGCCTACAAGTGGTAAGTTTAGGCCGGATAAGCGCCAGCACCCTCCGGCAATCAATAACACTTAAATAACGACGCCTCTTCATCCCCGGTAAAGTTCGGTTGCGGCAGACAGGTGTAAGCCCCCAGTAATCCGCACGTATGGAGACGCTTGTACTCCCCACACGGCTGAAGAATAATGCGTCTGCTCCTTCGCCCTGTCATGGGTGTCAGGGTGAGGGAGATTATCGTGCAAAACCATTATTGATACAGATCTGCCCGCTGGTGCGCAGGGTAAAGGCGATCGTCTCGGGATAGTGACTGTAATAATTATGTTCTTCTGCCAGTCCTTTTTCCTGTGCCAGTTTTACCGTCTCCAGTGAACAGGTACGGTATATTAAATCTTTTTCCATCAGCTTCTGTTTCTCGCGTTGTTTTGCCGGAGGAAGCGCTAACCATTTCTCTGAAAGCGAATAATCGAAGACCACGCGCGAACCTTTTGCCTGAATGTTTTGCGCCGTAATGTAATCATCAATTTTCACGCTGGACTGGCCGCGCATTTTTTTCTTTTCTTCTGCTGCTGCATATTTTGCCAGCGCGTCACTGTCCATCCCGGCGATTTTTTCCTTATAGACCGCCACGTAGCCCGCCGGCTGCTGGTAGTGGTTGCTGTAGGCTTTACGCATGTCGCTGTCACTCATCGTACAGCCGGTAAGAATAATTGGTAATAAGAGGAGTAATTTATTTTTTAACATCGGATTGTTCCCATTTTGCCATTATTGTAAATAATAAAGCTGGCGTCTCTCTGCATGAAATTTATTTAAAAGAGAGTGCTGGCTTTTCGGGGAAATAATGTTTTACAGCAAAGGGAATGACGAAGGCAAATACTGTCCCCTGAAACTACTTTATTTCAGGGGGAGGGAGTTAGCGATGGGTAATTCCTTCATAGATTAAGCGTAATGCCAGCAGGCCAATAATTACCCCGATGATTCGACTGGCGACGCGCTGTATTCTGCCGTATGCGCGACGCACGGCTGGCAATGAAAAGGCCTGACTCAGAAAGACGCGCCAGATAACTGAAGAGAGCACAATCCCGGCCCAGGCCATCATCCGCGCCCACATGGGCGTGTCGGCACTCAGCGTCACGGAGAAGATACTGATAAAAAACAGAACGGTTTGTGGATTCGACAGATCGGTCAATAAGCCGCGACGAAAGAACACCGTCCACGGCGCGCTAACGGGTTGCTGAAGCGTCGGCATTTGCGGCGTGGCCTGGTGGCGAATGCTGTTCCAGGCAAACCACAGCAGATACGCGCCGCCGCCAATTTTGATCACCGAGAATACCGCTTCGCACTGGGTAATCAGCGTCGCCATGCCGAACAGTCCCAGCCCGGAATAGATTGCGTCACCTAACGCCACACCCAGACCGGTTAATACGCCTGCGCGTCGTCCGGAGGCCAGACTGGTTTGCACAACCACAAACAGATTGGCGCCTGGGTTAAAGAAGGTTAAGACGAACAGGCTGACGGTGAGGAAAACCGCGTGCAGAGGTTCCATAAACCACATTTCCCTGAATCAGATAAAGTAACCTCATCTTATTTATCACAAAACCTGGGGGATGCGAATGGGATCACAAAGGGAGAGGCGGGGGAAGAAAACCACCCGCGTTGCCACGGGTGGTAGAGGGTCAGAAGCTGTATTTCAGCCCTAACATGCCTTGCGTATCGCTGTAGCCGTTGTCGCCAATCTGTTGGGCAACGTTGCCCCACAGTTGCAGACGCTGGCTAAGCTGGCCTTCAACGCCCACTTTCAGTTCACCTGTGTTGCGGGTGCCTTTCACGTCGTTGCTGATGTCATCCATCTGTACGCGGTAATTCTGCGTGTTGTGGATCCAGTTGGCTTCGACAAACGGCTGGAAGGTGCGGTCCTTGCCGTCATCCATCGCGTTATGCCCTTGCAGGTAGGCTTTCACACCCAGGCGGGTTTGCAGATTACCGTCGGTTTTATCCACGACCCGGGTGCCATTTTTCTCAACGTGCGTATCGGCCTGCACGTCCATCCAGGTCACCTGGGCTTTAGGCTGAACATACAGCGCGTTACGTTCGCTGAATTCGGCCAGTTTCCAGGTGTAGCCCGTCTCGACAGAGGCGGTGATACCGTCTGAGTCATACTTTTCAGACGCCAGTCCCTGTCCGGAGACGGTGTTGTCAAACCAGTTGTAGAGCATCCAGCCATCAACATAAGCCCCGGTTTTATCGGCGTCGTTGGCATACCAGGTGCCGTACAGACCGGCGCTGTAGCCGCTGATTTCCCCACGAGAGGTGTATCCGGTCAGACTGGAATGGCTGCGGCTCTTGCTGTTGGCGTAACCGGCCATCAGACCCAGATGCCAGCGATCCAGACCGTCGGTGCTCCATTGCGCAATGTCGCCGCCCAGTTGCAGCACATAGCGGTTGCTCTGGGTGCTTATCTGCCCGGAACCGTCCTTGAAGCGGTTATGTCCGCCGATGTGGCGCATCCACAGGCTGGTCACCTTCTGCTCGCCGGTTAACGCGTCGGTGTACTGGGTTTCACCCAGACGATCGTGGAGGCGGGTGGTGAACAGCGTGTTGGCGGCAAGGGTGTTTGCCAGATAGCTTCCGGTTTCCGGGCGATACTGATGCGGGCCTTCCGCTGTTGGAGGCATGGGTTCGACGGGCTCTTTCGGGTTGCCCGGCGGGGTTGGGGGGACCGGTCCTGGCAATGCCACACTGGTCAGAGACCAGTTTTGGTTATCTCGTTTCACTATATCGTAGTCATATGCGCCCGCCACAATACGACCTTCTTTCACAAAGGTGCCGTTAGATGCGCCTTCAACGTCGACAATGCGGATGCCTTCAATCGTCGGGGCACCGCTACCGCCGGCGTTGCTGACGCTGACGCGCGTGGTGCCGTGGGTATCCCCCTTCACAACCAGCTTATCGGTCGGCGAAAGGTCATCACCCAGCACGGTGCGTAAGGCCAGCAGGCCGTTGTTACCGGTATAATCGCCGTTAATCGTTAACGTGGTTGGGCTAAAGGCCGCTTTCACCCGCGACGGGGAAGAGAGCGTCGCCGTGCCTGCCAGCTCCAGCGAGTTCAGCGTCTGCGAATAGCCATTAAGATCCAGTTGCGCGCCGTTGTCCACGCGGTAATCCGATCTTGCACTCAGGGTATTTTCTACCCCAGCGCGCAGCGTGCCGTTCGCGACGTGGGTCGGGCCCTGGTAGGTGTTGGCACCTGTAAGCGTCGTTGTCCCCGAGCCGAAATGGTTCACTTCGCCAACGCCCGTGATTCTGGCCGAGAGCACGAAGTCATCGCTGTTGTGGTTAAAGTTGAGTTCTGCCGTGCTCATACCGCTGGTGTTGCCAAGGTAAATCCACGGCAGATCCAACGTTCCCGCGGCCTGTTGCGCTTCTCCCTTCGCCCCGCCGATATTCAGGATACCGGTGCTGCCTTGTCCCACCGCCAGCCAGATAAAGCTACCCGAGCTGACCGTTGCGCCATTGCTGACGGTCAGAATACCGGTGGCGTCATTGGATGCCGTGCTGTCGAAGCCGCCGAGATAAATGCCCTTTGTCACATCCAGCCGCGAGTTTTCACCGTCGACCAGGGTTACTCCATAGCCATTACGACTGGTACTGCTCGTATTGCCGACGTAGCCGATGTTCATGTGTTCGCTTAAGGAGAGGGTGCCGCCGCGGGTAATCACCAGGTTGCCGCGCCCCTGATCGCCGACCACGCTCCAGGCGGATGAGACAGACGAATTTGCACCGTCGATGGTAACCGTCCCCTGTGCATTTGCGGCATATTCTCCAATGCGCAGTTCATCAATGCCGCTGATTTTACTGCCGTTACTCACCAGCAGTGTTCCTGAACCATCATGGGTCCCGAGCACCAGATTCAGATTGTCCAGCGTCCAGGTTGCGCCATTCGTCAGCGTCACGCTGCCGTTCGCGCCATTACCTATCATACCGGCGGAAGTGGCGATATCCCGACCATCGATCAGCAGCGAGCCGTCAGAGTTATTACCGACCCAGAGACTGCGGAAATTATCCCATGCGGGATCGGTATTTTCCGTCGCGGAAAGCGTAATACTTTGGCCGTTATTAATAATGACGGTATCACCCACGCCCGTTGGTGGAGAAATACTATTATCAGCCATTGCTGTGGGTGTTAAGGCAATTGAAATAGCAATGGCTAATAGTGAGCCAGGGGGGTGTATTGTATTTATTTTCATATATTGACTCTTCCTTAAGTTTAAATATTACGTCGATGTAAGGGCAAGAAAGACCCATTAAATATTCGGTCATTCGCGGGGGCGCGCATGGGAATAAAATATTGATGCTTATTAATATTATTTGTTGCAGTAAAAATGACGTAATCGTTTTACAATCGATTTGCATGAGATATTGATAGGTTAAGGCTATTAACTGTCATGAATTAGTTGGAAATGTTCAAGTGACTGCTAATTGATTGATTACTAATATTAATTGGTTGGCATTTTTCATCCAGGAATCGTGCGAATTAAAAACGAAAAACAATAAGATAGACGAGATTTTTGATAAGCCAGGCTGAATGGATGCAAAGGTTAAATATTAATCATGTTATCTATTTGAAGTGTTTAGTTACGCGCGGCAATCATTTTTTCTGAGATTTTTATACTGACTAATTATCATTATCTTGATGAGTGTCAATTTCTATATTGGTAATTATCTGAAAGCCATTTGTTGCTTTTAGGATTATTACCAATAAATATGAGTCGGTTTTAACAATAATCTTAACTGAAATCGTTTTGAACCGTTTATTGATATTTGATTGGCGTTTTGTAATTTATTGAAAATAGAGGGTGAGGATTTTTTGTCTTTTTATTTATATTAAACAAACTATACAGTCGAACGTGAAAATCGTACTGAGCAGGCTGAAACCACAAAATCAACATATCCTGGAAAGGGCCTGGATTTTTCCTGGAAGCTGAACTAGTTATTAATCATCCTTGAACCGCTACATGGATTCAGGGGTGATGATAGCGTCTTAACGTAACCTGGAGCTTTAGTATGAAAACTGGATATAAAGTCTTGATTGCTGCGTTGGCTTTTGTGGCGACAAATGCGTTTGCAGCGGAGCTGTTAACAAAAGCTGAGTTTGAGAAGGTAGAGTCGCAGTACACCCTGATTGGTAACATCAATACCAGTAATGAAACTTCCACTCAGGACGCGAAAGAAGATCTGCTAAAAAAAGCAGAGGAAAAAGGTGCTGATGTGGTCGTGCTGACCTCCGGTCAAACCGACAACAAAATTCATGGCACTGCCAATATTTACAAGAAAAAGTAATGCGTGATGTTGCTGGATGATGACGTGAACCGGTCTACAGGGTCATAAATCTGTGTAGGCCGGATAAGCGCAGCGTCATCCGGCAATTCAGGTTTTCATTCTGCGCCAGAAGGTGGTTCTGCTGATCCCCAGATAGCGGGCTGCGGCACGTTTATCACCGTTAAACTGCGCCAGTACCTGCTGCGGTGTGGCTGAAGATACCGGGAATGACGGCGTTTCAATCTCTGCCAGTTCCGGCAGCAGCCGCTGTAGTAAGTGCTCATCCATCTGTGGCATAGGTTCAACGCTTAAAAACAGCGCCAGCCGTTCCATCATATTACGTAACTCGCGAATATTCCCCGGCCAGTGATAGTGCAACAGAACGCAGGCGCTCTGCGCCAGTCCGGCGCGCACCGACTCGGTAAACGGCACACAGAGCGCGGCCAGCGACTGTTTTAAAAAACCTTCCGCCAGCGACAGGATATCTGCGGGGCGCTCGCGCAGAGCCGGCAGCGACAGACGCAAAATACTCAGGCGATAAAACAGATCGCGACGAAACAGCCCCCGTTTCATCTCCTCTTCCAGATTGCAGTGGGTGGCGCTAATCACCCGCACCGTCACCGGAATGGGGTGATGTCCGCCCACTCGTGTGACCTCTTTTTCTTCCAGTACGCGCAGCAGCCGGGTTTGCAGCGGCAGCGGCATTTCACCGATCTCATCGAGAAACAGCGTCCCTCCGTGGGCGATTTCAAACAGCCCGGCACGGCCGCCGCGTCGCGACCCGGTGAAGGCACCCTCCTCATAGCCGAACAACTCCGCTTCAAGTAAAGATTCGGTAATTGCCCCACAGTTCACTGCGACGAACGGATGGGTCGACTTGTCGCCACGCGTGCCTGCACGCGTACAAAACTCCCGGTGAATGGCCTGGGCCGCCAGTTCCTTCCCGGTGCCGGTTTCCCCCTGAATCAGGACAGAGGCTGGCGAACGGGCATACAGCATAATGGTATGGCGCACCTGCTCCATCTGTGCGGACTCGCCGCGAATATCTCCCAGTTCATAACGGGTACGCAGCGCCTGATCGGACGCGTAATGACCGTGACGACGCTGGGTGTGGCGAGTCATGTCCAGCGCATCGCTGAAGGCCTGGCGAACCGTGGCGGCGGAATAGATAAAGATACCCGTCATGCCAGCCTCTTCCGCCAGATCGGTTATCAGCCCCGCGCCGACCACCGCCTCAATGCCGCTGGCTTTCAGTTCGTTGATCTGTCCCCGCGCATCTTCTTCGGTGATATAGCTGCGCTGTTCCAGTTGCAGGTTAAAGGTTTTTTGAAAGGCCATCAGCGCCGGCAGTGTCTCCTGATAGGTTACCACGCCAATGGATGCGGTCAGTTTGCCCGCCTTTGCCAGCGCGTGCAGGACGTCAAAACCGCTGGGCTTGATCAGGATCACCGGAATCGACAGGCGGCTTTTCAGATACGCGCCGTTAGATCCGGCGGCGATGATCGCGTCACAGCGTTCGGTCGCCAGCTTTTTACGAATATAGGCGACCGCCTTTTCAAAGCCGAGCTGGATTGGGGTGATGGTCGCCTGGTTATCGAACTCGAGGCTGATGTCGCGAAACAGATCGAACAGTCGTGTGACCGAGACCGTCCAGATAACCGGTTTGTCATCATTCACCCGCGGAGGAAGATTTGTCGTCGCCATAGCCAACCCAAAATAAAAGGACAGAGTATTGGGTGTAGCCTTGTTTCATAATTGTTGCAATGAAACAGCAGCACGCGTTTCATGAAACGTTAGCTGACACGTTTATTTTTGCGTATCGCGACATGAATCATCTTATGTTATTGTTATATATAATGTTATTTAAAATAACCAGTCGCAAACAGCCTTTGGCATAGCCCTTGCTTTATGTGAATCAACGGTAATAACAAGTTGATAACACGAGGATGGACTATGTCTCTGGATTCTCCGGGTCAGGCGTTTCGCGCTGCACTCACCAAAGAAAACCCCTTACAAATTGTCGGCACCATCAACGCCAACCATGCGCTGCTGGCCCAGCGTGCCGGGTATCAGGCGATTTATCTTTCTGGCGGCGGCGTCGCGGCCGGTTCGCTGGGACTGCCGGATCTGGGGATCTCCACCCTGGATGACGTATTGACCGACATTCGCCGCATCACCGACGTGTGTCCGCTGCCGCTGCTGGTGGATGCCGATATCGGCTTTGGCGCTTCGGCGTTTAACGTCGCGCGCACCGTGAAGTCGATGATCAAAGCCGGGGCGGCGGCGCTACACATCGAAGATCAGATCGGTGCCAAGCGCTGCGGCCATCGTCCGAATAAAGCGATCGTTTCGAAAGAAGAGATGGTCGATCGCATTCGTGCGGCGGTGGATGCCCGTACCGATCCCAACTTTGTTGTCATGGCGCGTACCGATGCCCTGGCCGTAGAAGGTTTAGCGGCGGCGATCGATCGTGCGCAGGCCTATGTCGAAGCGGGCGCCGATATGCTGTTCCCGGAAGCGATCACGGAGCTTTCGATGTACCGCCAGTTTGCCGATGCGGTCCAGGTTCCCATTCTCGCTAATATCACCGAATTTGGCGCCACGCCGCTGTTCACGACCGACGAACTGCGCAGCGCTAACGTGGCAATGGCGCTCTATCCGCTCTCGGCATTCCGCGCCATGAACCGGGCTGCGGAAAAGGTCTACAACGTGCTGCGCCAGGAAGGGACGCAAAAAAGCGTCATCGACATCATGCAGACCCGCAATGAACTGTACGAAAGCATCAATTACTACCAGTACGAAGAGAAGCTGGATGCCCTGAACCTGAAATCGTGGGCCGGATAAACGCAGTGCCATCCGGCAGTGCCTGATGGCGGCTACGCCTTATCAGGCCTGGACGAAAACCCTCAATACCCTACACATGATAATAATGACGAGGACAACATGAGCGACACAACGATCCTGCAAAATAATACCCATGTCATTAAGCCTAAAAAATCCGTCGCGCTGTCCGGCGTACCGGCGGGCAACACCGCGCTGTGCACCGTTGGCAAAAGCGGTAACGATCTCCACTATCGCGGCTACGATATTCTCGATCTCGCCCAACAGTGCGAATTTGAAGAAGTGGCGCATCTGCTGATTCACGGAAAACTCCCGACCCGTGACGAACTTCAGGCATACAAAATCAAGCTCAAAGCGCTGCGCGGATTACCGGCCAATGTCCGTACCGTGCTGGAAGCGCTGCCGGCGGCGTCGCATCCGATGGACGTCATGCGCACTGGCGTATCGGCCCTGGGCTGTACGCTGCCGGAAAAAGAGGGGCATACCGTTTCCGGCGCGCGTGATATCGCCGACAAGCTGCTGGCCTCGCTCAGTTCCATTCTTCTTTACTGGTATCACTACAGCCACAACGGCGAGCGTATCCAGCCAGAAACCGATGACGACTCCATCGGCGGCCATTTCCTGCATCTGCTGCACGGCGAAAAACCGTCGCAGAGCTGGGAAAAAGCGATGCACATTTCGCTGGTGCTGTATGCCGAGCACGAGTTCAATGCGTCCACCTTTACCAGCCGCGTGATTGCCGGGACTGGCTCCGACGTCTATTCGGCGATTATCGGCGCGATTGGCGCACTGCGTGGCCCGAAGCACGGCGGGGCGAACGAAGTGTCGCTGGAAATTCAACAGCGCTATGAAACGCCGGACGAAGCCGAGGCCGATATTCGTAAACGCGTGGAAAACAAAGAGGTGGTGATTGGTTTCGGTCATCCGGTCTACACCCTTGCCGATCCGCGCCATCAGGTCATTAAGAAGGTGGCGAGACAGCTTTCCGAAGAAGGCGGGTCGCTGAAGATGTACAACATTGCCGATCGTCTGGAAACGGTAATGTGGGAAACGAAAAAGATGTTCCCGAATCTCGACTGGTTCTCGGCGGTTTCCTACAACATGATGGGTGTTCCCACCGAAATGTTTACCCCGCTGTTTGTTATCGCCCGCGTCACCGGTTGGGCGGCGCACATCATCGAGCAGCGCCAGGACAACAAAATTATCCGTCCTTCCGCCAATTACACCGGCCCGGAAGACCGCGCATTTGTCGCGTTGGATCAGCGTAACTAATTCTCCTTCAAACGATAAAAAACAGGAATATCGCTAATGTCAGCTCAAGTAATGAATGTTCGCCCGGAATTCGATCGTGAAATCGTTGATATCGTTGATTACGTGATGAACTACGAAGTCACCTCGAAGGTGGCATATGACACCGCGCACTACTGTCTGCTCGATACGCTGGGCTGCGGTCTGGAAGCGCTGGAGTATCCGGCCTGTAAAAAACTGATGGGCCCGATTGTACCGGGAACCGTCGTACCCAACGGCGTGCGCGTGCCGGGTACCCAATTTCAGCTCGACCCGGTACAGGCCGCGTTTAACATCGGCGCGATGATCCGCTGGCTCGACTTCAATGACACCTGGCTGGCGGCGGAATGGGGCCATCCTTCCGATAACCTCGGCGGGATCCTGGCGACAGCGGACTGGCTGTCGCGCAACGCGGTCGCGGCGGGTAAAGCGCCGCTGACGATGAAACAGGTGCTGACCGGGATGATCAAGGCCCACGAAATTCAGGGCTGTATCGCGCTGGAAAACGCCTTTAACCGCGTGGGTCTTGACCACGTTCTGCTGGTCAAAGTGGCCTCCACCGCCGTGGTCGCCGAACTGCTGGGACTGACGCGTGATGAGATCCTCAATGCGGTTTCGCTGGCGTGGGTCGACGGGCAGTCGTTGCGCACCTACCGCCATGCGCCGAACACCGGCACGCGTAAATCCTGGGCGGCAGGCGATGCGACCTCGCGCGCGGTGCGTCTGGCGCTGATGGCGAAAACCGGTGAGATGGGCTATCCCTCGGCGCTGACGGCGAAAACCTGGGGCTTTTATGATGTCTCGTTCAAAGGAGCACCGTTCCGCTTCCAGCGTCCGTACGGCTCCTACGTGATGGAAAACGTGTTGTTCAAAATCTCTTTCCCGGCGGAGTTCCACTCTCAGACGGCGGTCGAAGCGGCAATGACCCTGTACGCACAGATGCAGGCGGCAGGTAAGTGCGCCGCGGATATTGAGAAGGTGACCATTCGCACGCACGAAGCCTGCATTCGCATCATCGACAAGCAGGGGCCGCTGAATAACCCGGCCGATCGCGACCATTGTATTCAGTACATGGTGGCGATCCCGCTGCTGTTCGGACGCTTAACGGCGGCAGACTATGAGGACGATGTGGCGCAGGACAAACGTATCGATTCCCTGCGTGAGAAGATGAACTGCTTTGAAGATCCGACGTTTACCGCGGACTATCACGACCCGGAAAAACGCGCCATCGCCAACGCCATTACTCTTGAATTTACCGACGGCACGCGTTTTGACGAAGTGGCGGTGGAGTATCCGATTGGTCACGCGCGTCGTCGTACCGATGGGATCCCTAAACTTATCGAAAAATTCAAAATTAACCTGGCGCGTCAGTTCCCGACCCGCCAACAGCAGCGCATCCTGGATGTCTCCCTGGACAGAACTCGCCTGGAGCAGATGCCGGTCAATGAATATATGGACCTTTATGTCATCTAGAGCCCGCCCCATCAGGCGTAAGTTCAACAGGAGAGCGTTATGTCTTTTAGCGAATTTTATCAGCGTTCCATTACGCAACCGGAGGCGTTCTGGGCCGAGCAGGCCCGGCGCATCGACTGGCAGCAGCCGTTTACCCGGACGCTGGAAAACAGCAATCCGCCGTTTGCCCGCTGGTTTTGCGGCGGTACTACCAACCTGTGTCATAACGCCATTGACCGTTGGCTGGACAGACAACCGGATGCGCTGGCGCTGATCGCCGTCTCATCCGAGACCGAAGAGGAACGCACCTTTACCTTCAGTCAGTTATATGACGAAGTGAACGTGGTGGCGTCGATGCTGCAATCGCTCGGCGTGCAGCGCGGCGATCGGGTACTGGTCTACATGCCGATGATTGCCGAGGCGCATATCACGCTGCTGGCCTGCGCACGGATTGGCGCGATCCATTCGGTGGTGTTCGGCGGTTTTGCCTCGCATAGCGTGGCGGCGCGGATCGATGACGCGAAGCCGGTGCTGATTGTCTCCGCCGATGCGGGAGCGCGCGGCGGTAAAGTGTTGCCCTACAAAAAGCTGCTCGATGAGGCGATCGATCAGGCGCAGCATCAGCCGAAACAGGTGCTGTTGGTGGACCGGGGACTGGCGAAAATGGCGCGCGTGGCCGGTCGCGATCTCGATTTTGCCACTCTGCGCCAGCAGCATCTCGGCGCCACGGTGCCGGTGACGTGGCTGGAGTCCAGTGAAACCTCCTGCATTCTCTATACCTCTGGCACCACCGGCAAACCTAAAGGCGTGCAGCGAGACGTCGGTGGCTATGCGGTGGCGCTGGCGACCTCAATGGACACCATTTTTGGCGGCAAAGCGGGCGGCGTGTTTTTTTGTGCGTCGGATATCGGTTGGGTTGTGGGGCACTCCTACATCGTTTATGCGCCGCTGTTAGCGGGAATGGCAACGATTGTGTATGAAGGGCTGCCGACGTATCCGGACTGCGGCGTGTGGTGGAAAATCGTCGAAAAATATCAGGTCAACCGGATGTTCTCGGCACCGACCGCCATTCGCGTGCTGAAGAAGTTTCCAACCGCGCAGATCCGCAATCACGATCTCTCTTCACTGGAAGTGCTCTATCTGGCGGGTGAACCGCTGGATGAACCGACCGCAAGTTGGGTGACCGAAACGCTGGGTGTACCGGTGGTCGATAACTACTGGCAGACTGAATCCGGCTGGCCAATTATGGCGCTGGCCCGTGCGCTGGATGACCGTCCATCGCGCCTCGGCAGCCCCGGCGTGCCGATGTACGGCTATAACGTGCAGTTGCTCAATGAGGTAACCGGCGAACCTTGCGGTGCCAACGAGAAGGGGATGGTGGTCATCGAAGGGCCGTTGCCACCCGGTTGTATTCAGACCATCTGGGGCGACGACGCGCGGTTTGTGAATACCTACTGGTCGCTGTTTAACCGTCAGGTGTATGCCACGTTTGACTGGGGGATTCGCGACGCCGACGGCTACTACTTCATCCTCGGACGTACGGATGATGTGATTAATGTCGCCGGGCATCGACTGGGCACGCGGGAAATCGAGGAGAGTATCTCCAGCTATCCGAACGTGGCGGAAGTGGCGGTAGTGGGGGTGAAAGATGCGCTGAAAGGGCAGGTGGCGGTGGCGTTTGTCATTCCCAAACAGAGCGATAGCCTCGAAGATCCGGACGTGGCGCATTCGGAAGAGAAGGCGATCATGGCGCTGGTGGACAGTCAAATTGGCAACTTTGGACGTCCCGCTCACGTCTGGTTTGTTTCGCAACTGCCGAAAACCCGATCCGGCAAAATGCTCCGCCGCACGATCCAGGCGATTTGTGAAGGCCGCGATCCGGGCGATCTCACTACCCTTGACGATCCGGCGGCGCTGCAGCAAATACGCCAGGCGATGGAAGAGTAACCTGAGGGCCCGGTGGTGCTGTGCTGCCGGGCCAGAAGACGGACGGTGCTTGTTGGTAGTCTGAATATGGTCTATATTTGAACCGTTAAGAGACCAGGACAAACTGACGATGAAAGTCGAAACCATTAGTTATATTAAAAAAAATGCGGCGACGCTCGATCTCTCTGAACCCATCCTGGTGACACAGAATGGCGTGCCGGCTTATGTTATTGAGTCTTACGACCAACAGCAGGAACGAGAGAACGCCATCGCGCTGTTGAAATTGCTTACCCTGTCGGAAAAGGATAAGACAGATGGGCGTGTATTCACCAAAGATCAGTTGTTGGATGATATCGCTGACTGAGGGGAAATCCCCATCAATAAAGGATCTTAAATGGAACATAAGATTACTTTTGAGTATACGCTGACGGTCAGACACTGTATCGACGATATTGTTCTTCACCTCCGTCGGGCAGAGATTGAGCCGCGCCCGGTGATTACCGATATTCTTACGCAGTTTGAAAAGGTAGTGGGTCAGTCTTCTGCGGGGAGCCAGATTTGCCCTGAGCTGTTAAAGATTGGCTGCGCAAAGTATCGCGAATTTAATCACGCAGCCGGTTACCGCGTTCTGTATTCCATCGAAGGAACGCACGTCACTGCCCATGCGATTCTGGCGCATCGGCAGGATGTGCAGCAACTGCTGTTCAAGCGGCTGATTATCGTCTAATTCCCGGATCCCTGCGCGGATCAGACAAGCATAGCGCTATCAGGCAACGCTATGGCACCGTTGCCGGATGATGGCGTAAACGCCTTATCCGGCCTACAGAACAAGCCGCGCCATCAGGCACTTAACTCCAGCTAACCCGATAGTGATAACGCCCGGCGCTCAACTGGAATTCCGGCGACACCGATGGGCTCCAGGAGTCGTCTCCACCGACGCCCATATGGAAACCATCAATATTCAGCCAGCTCCCGGCTTCCGGTTGCAGCAGATGACGGTGGCTGGTTTCCATCAGTTGCTTCTGGCTGTAGCGACTAATGTTGAACTGAAAGTCGCCACGCCAGACGTGCGCACCGTACTTCAGTTCCCGCGTACCACAGCGCAGGCCGTTTTCGCTCGGGAAGACATACGGTGTATACATCTCATCCAGTGACAAATCCCAGCGGTCAAAACAGGCGGCAGACAGGCGGTCCGGGTAGTTTTCATGTGGACCGAGCCCCAGCCAGTTGACCCGTTCTGCTACCTGCGCCAGTTGGCAGGTCAGGCCGATACGTGCCGGATGCGGCGTACCGCTGGCGACATCGACATCAACGGCGATCTGCATTTCGCCGTGGCCGTCGATACGCCAGGTTTTACGGCTAATAAACAAGGTGTTGCCCTGATACTGCCAGGCGTGAACGGTGGCGATCTGTACCGCGTCGGCAAGGGCGTCGGCATCGCACTGCAGCAGTGCCGCCTGGAGCTGATAATGCCCGGCGGCTTTCCAGCGCTCGACCCAGGCATTGGGGTCAATGCGGGTCGCCTCACTGACGCCAATATCGTTATCCAGTGGCGCACGGGTGAACCGATCGCTCAGCGGTGTCAGTAACTGGGCTTCATCGCCAATCCAGTATTGCGTTAACGTGCCCTGCTGACGGCAGAATTCCCAACGCGTCGTGCGAAGTGTCACGTGAAAGGCCGCATCAGTGACGCTGAGTTGCGGCGCAGTACGGGCTCGCGGCGAGCAGATGATGTTCAGTTTTTCCTCCAGCGGCCACTGTTGCCAGGCGCTGACATGACCGGCGGGCGACCATGCGGTTGCCTGCGGTTGCTCCACGCGCACCGTTAGCCAGAGCTGACCCGCGCTGTCAGGCTGCGCGATGTCGGGGAGGGTGATAACCTGACGGCCCTGCGCAGCGATATCAAGCGGGATCTCCCCGGTGGCTATTGGGTTGCCTTCCAGTGCAATCGACCAGTGCAGGATCTCATTATCGCTATGGCGGAACAGGTATTCGCTGGTGACTTCAATCTTACGTTCGGTACCCGGTAGAAGCGTAAACTGGAAAAACTGCTGCGCGTGCTTCGCTTCATACAGCGACGGATGCGGTGTCCGGTCGGCAAACACCAGTCCATCCATACAGAACTGGCGATCGTTAGGCGTGTCGCCAAAGTCGCCGCCGTACGCGGACCAGGGGTTGCCTTTGTCATCGTATTTAATCAGCGACTGATCGACCCAGTCCCAGACGAAACCTCCCTGCAAACGTGGATACTGACGGAACGCCTGCCAGTATTTGGCGAACCCTCCCAGACTGTTGCCCATCGCGTGAGCGTATTCGCACAAGATGAGCGGGCGCTGCTCACCGGGTAGCGACAGCCATTTTTTGATTGACCACTTCGGTACCGCCGGGAACGGCTGATCCTGATCGACACGGGCATACATCGGGCAAATGATATCCGTCGCCGCAGTGTTCGCGCCGCCGCCTTCATACTGCACCGGGCGTGACGGGTCTTCTGATTTCAGCCAGCAGTACAGTGCGTCATGGTTGGCGCCGTGACCCGATTCGTTCCCCAGTGACCAGATGATAATGCTCGGATGGTTGCGATCGCGTTGTACCATTCGCGTCACGCGCTGGCTCATCGCGGGCAGCCAGGTCGGGTCGTCGCTCAGGCGATTCATCGGCACCATGCCGTGGGTCTCGATGTTGGCCTCATCCACCACGTACAGACCATAGCGATCGCAGAGCGTGTACCATCGCGGGTGGTTCGGATAGTGGGAGCAGCGCACGGCGTTAAAGTTATTCTGTTTCATCAGAATGATGTCCTGCACCATCGTTTCTTCGTCCATCACCTGGCCGTTTTCAGGGTGATGTTCATGCCGGTTGGTACCGCGAATCAGCAGAGGTTTACCGTTCAACAACAGCAGGCCGTTTTCAATGCTCACCCGACGGAAGCCGACATCGCAGGCCTCGGCTTCAATAAGTGTGCCGTCAGCGGTATGCAGCTGTACGACCGCGCGATAAAGATGCGGCGTTTCGGCGCTCCACAGTGAAGGATTGTCAACATTCAGACGCAGAGTCGCGCGATCGCCGTAGGCACCGCGCTCATCAATAATCTCACTGCCAAAAGGCGCGGTGCTTTCGCCCATCAGCACGTCGCCATCCCACAGTTGAACGGTCACCCGCAGACAGTCACGCCACTCACCGCGCATGCTGACGTCGGCTGTCAATAATGCCCGGCTGAAATCTTCGTTGAGGTGGGTGGTGATGCGTAGATCGCTGATTTGGGTGGCGGGTTTATTTAACAGGAAGACATCGCGAAAGATGCCGCTCATCCGCCACATATCCTGATCTTCCAGATAGCTGCCATCGCTCCAGCGCAGCACCATCACCGCCAGACGGTTCTCACCGCTGACCAGAAACGCGCTGAGATCAAATTCGGACGGCAGGCGACTGTCCTGACCGTAGCCCACCCAGCGTCCGTTGCACCAGAGATGAAAGGCGGAATTCACGCCATCAAAGATAATTCGCGTCTGTCCATCGCGACGTTCGGCTTCGTTGATATTGAATGTGAGCGAATAACAACCTGTTGCATTTTCATGAGGCACGTACGGCGGATTGACCGGGATCGGATAGGTTACGTTGGTATAAACTGGCGCGTCATAGCCGTGCATCTGCCAGTTTGATGGCACAACGATCGTATCGGCAGTATCCAGATCGCTCAGTCGCCAACTTTCCGGCACCGCTTCCGGCGAGGCGAACCAGTTAAATTTCCACGCACCGTTCAGGCTACGAACCGATGATGAGGGATGATTGTCTCGCGCCTCAGTCGCGTCGCGCCAACTGGCAAAAGGAGGATGTGCCTCCAGACGGTTAAGCTGTGTGACGCCGGGATTTTCCCAGTCGCGTCGAGCCAGTACGGCGGCGAGTGAGTCCGTAGTGAATGTCATGGCTGTATCCTGTTGATAATTGTCATTCGCTCACAATTATATTCAACATACGAGGGAAGCCAGAAAGCTGTAAAGCCTGAGGAGCCTAATGAGTGAACTGACTCACATTATTACGACCGATTTAACAACGCGACCTGACGCGCCAGTTGAATCAGCGAGTCGGCCAGCGCCTGCGGGGAGGTGTGCTGTTTTACAGGGGGCAGAACGGTTTTTCGCTCCACCAGCGTGACCGGCAGCAGCTGATTCCCGAGGGTCGATTCGCCGCGACAAAGTTGCAGCAGGCGATCGACGCTGGTCTGGCCGAGAAGGGCAAAATCTTGCCTGATGGTCGTGAGCGGCGGGATGTAGCAGGCGCTGTCCTCGGTATCGTCATAACCCACTACCGAAATGTCACTTGCCACGCGCAGGCCAAATTCGCTGATGGCCCGCATCGCGCCCAGCGCCATTTGATCGTTTGCCACCAGCATTGCGCCGGGGATGATGCCTGCACTGAGCATTTGCTGCGTCTGCAAAAAACCGGACATCGCGCTCCAGTCGCCTTCTTGTTCTGCGACCGGTTGCAACTGGTGGCGAGCAAGGTATTTATGCCAGCCCGCCAGGCGCAGGCGCGCCGAAACGGAAGTGCGGGGGCCCGCTAACAAAGCAATGCGCTGGTGTCCGTGCTGGACCAGATGTTCAACACCCAGTCGGGCACCATCATCATGCGAGAAAATAATACTGTTGATCGGGGAAAGCTCAGACACGTCGAGGAACAAAACGGGTACCGTACCGCAGGAGGCGGCGACGGCGATGGCATCGTCTTCATCAAGGGGGTAGTTAATAATCAGCCCCGTTACCCGCTGCGCCAGCAGGTTATGTACTGCCGCTTTGCAGGCGTCGACACCGCTGCGTTCAACCATCGCAATCACCACGCTGGCGCCGGACTGGTCGGCGCGCGACTTGATGGACGCGACAATCTGCGAAGGGGCATGCAGTGCCAGATTGGACGTTGCTACGCCAATAAGCGGCGTGTGTTTTCCGGCCAGTTGTTGAGCGACGCGGTTGGGGATGTAATTCAGCTCCGCCATGGCGGCTTCAACTTTTTGCCGGGTTTTCGCGGAAACGTGGCTCGCCTGATTTACCACGCGGGATACCGTCTGATAGGAGACGCCTGCGTGGTCTGCAACATCGTATAGCGTTACCGGTTTCACAATCCTTTCCCCTGAATTCAATATGTTCTGCGCGCTATGATGCCACACCCTGAAAGGTTTTTCGCCATTCAGCCGGGCTGACGCCGAAGCGAGACTTAAAATGCTGACGCCAGGTCACCGGGGACAGAAAACCGACCTCCCCGGCGATACGCTCAACGGAAAGCGAGGTGGATTCCAGCAGTTCCTGGCTGCGGCGCAGGGGTTCATTGATCAACCATTGGGCGACGCCTGAGCCGGTTGCCTGCATAAAGTGACGGCTCAGCGTGCGGCGACTCATCATCACTTTTTTCGCCAGCGAATCCAGGTCGTGCTGTTCATGGCTATGCTGGCGCAGATAGTCCAGCAGGCTGTTAATCCGTTGATCCTGGGTGTTTTTCGCCACCGGCTGGGCAATAAACTGCGCCTGACCGCCCTCGCGATGCGGCGGCACAATCATCCGGCGCGCAATCTGATTCGCCACCGTGCTGCCAAACCGCTGGCGGATGAGATACAGACAGCAGTCGAGCGCGGCGGCGGTGCCTGCCGAGGTGATGATACCGTCATCGTCGACATACAGGGCGTTGATATCCAGGTGCGCGTCGGGAAAACGCGCCTGAAAATCGGCTTCAAACTCCCAGTGGGTGGCGGCGCGCCTGCCGTCCAGCAGTCCTGCATAACCGAGGACAAATGCCCCCAGGCACAATCCAACCACCTGCGCGCCGTTTTGTCGGGCCTGAACCAGCGCATCGAGCAGCGACTGCGGCGGGCGGCGGGCGGTCGTTCCCCACCAGGGGACAATCACGATATCGGCTGCGATTACCGCCTCCAGTCCCTGGGGTGCGGTGACGGAAAAGCCTTCCCGGGAGGTGACAACACCTGGGATTTCAGCGCAAATCTGCACCTCAAAGCGTTTCTCCGCCGTGGCTTTTTCACTGAACATGATGCACGGCACCGAGAAGTGAAACGGACTAAAATTTTCAACGGCGACGATCGCGACGGTGACGGGGCGCATACTTTTCCTCGGCTGGGGGTTAGAACGTCAGGGTTTCCCCATCTTCCGGTACCCGGACACATTCTGCAATCTGGTTATCGCGGGCGTATTCCCTGAGCGCGGTACGCGTCAACAGGCAGTGGTTTATCGCTTCCATGTGAATCGCCACAATCTGCGCATCGGGCAGAACGAAGTGGGTTTTCAGCACATCTTCTGCCCCCATGATGATGGCACCAAAGCCGATCACGTGCGCAAACCCGGCGTTCAGTACCACCACATCAGGCTGGAATGTGACCATGTTGGCTTCGACCTCATCGCGCCAGATAGTATCGCCGACCAGATACAGCGTTTTTTCCTGTGGATGCTGGAACACAACCCCGCAGGCATCGCCCATTCGCTCAGCCATGGCGGGAATGGCGTACAGCCGGTCGGAGCCGTGCTGGCCGCCTGTTTTACGCAGCGTTATCTCACCCAACCGGGTATTGTCCGTCAGGAGGATGAGTTGACGAAAACCCTGCGCCCGCAGGATTTGCGCGTCCTGTTCGTTCTGTACATAAATCGGTTTCTCTTTCGGCACCACCTTTGCGGCGACGTCGTCCCAGTGGTCCGCATGGAGATGGGTGACGATCAGCGCATCGGCCTGCAACAGGGTGTTGAGATCGCAGGGGAGTTCAACCGTTGGATTACGGATCTCCGCCCGCGCCGTGCCGGGAAAGCCGGGATACGCACCTTTCGGGGCGAGCATCGGATCGACGAGAAAGGTTTTACCACCAAAGGTAATCAACTGGGTGGCGTTGCGAATATGGGTGATGTTCATGGTGATACTCCACGTGAGGGGTCAGTGGTGTCATCCTGGCGTGTTGACCAGAAACTGAATAGGGGCAAATGGGCGAATAACGATGGGATTGGGCCAACAGGGTAGACCAGACCCCGCAGTAAAACAGAAGAGTGCAATGTGGCTTTTCCGTGGCGTCGCAGAGATATTTACCGCGCGATAGCCAGGAGACGGCATATCTTTAGTCAGAAACCGTAATTGAGCATCCTTTACGACATGATAATAAAAATCTGAACATCACTCTTAAATATCTCATCTTATTAAACAGTTTTAAGATGAAATAAAGAAAAATATAAAGATTTAAACATTGACGGATTTATCTCGTTGACGAAGAGGGTAACGCCTTGTTTTCATCATAAATTAATTTGTCTGTTTTTTTAAATAGCCATATTGATATTAAATGCATCGCTGTATGGGTGTCTTTTATGTTATTGTTTTTATTGATTTAATAATGTGAAATGGTTAGAGGTAAATAATTTAAGATTTTTTTGAAATGATTTGCTGCGTTTACTCTTCGATATGGTTTTGATAGCTTCCAATATAATCTTTATTTTCTTTTGAATTTAATTTAATTTTTATTGCTAATTTTTTGTTTCCTGTTTTTTTCTACTTTGTTTACCGATTTAACAAGAGTAAGAAATTAACTTAATTTTGTGAAGATTAGCAAGGGAGTTATTCATGCAACATTTTCGCAGAAACCAGATAGCCTTATTGATCGCATCGATCTTCATATCATCCGCACCGGCAACAGGCGCCACGATTCATGTTGATGGTTCATTTCCATATACGGCGCAATCCAACACAGGGACTCACGGGGTTAATGGCGGCAGTGAAGGCGCCGGCGCCGGGTATGTCTTATCGCCGAACCCGGAAACTACCGCGGCGGATAACAGCGTAAGCGTCGGTAGTGGCACCACGATAACCGGCGGTAATGGCTACGCGGGCGGCGATGGCGGCGATGGAATGTCCGGTAATAGTGTAACCATCAGCAACAGCGGAAAGATTATTGGTGGTGAGGGTAGCTATAGCGTTAGCGGCAGTGGCACAGGTGGTGTGGGAATATCGGGTACTGACCTGTCGATAACCAATTCTCGTACCGGCTCCATCACCGGTGGCGAAGGGGATAGATATTCCGCTAGCGGTGCGGGTATCTCTGGTAACCGTCTCATGATAACCAACGATGGTGCGATTACCGGAGGCGATGGCAGTTACGGCTATGATGACTACAGCGGGACGAGCGGTATTGGCGGCGCTGGCATATCAGGTACCGATCTGACGATTATTAATACTTACCGTATTACCGGTGGTGACGGTGATTCCAGTGGCAAGGGAGGCGATGCCATATCGGGTTCCGCGCTGACCATCACCAACAGCGGCGCTATTCTCGGCGGCGGAGGGGGATATGGTTATGATGGGGTTGAAGGTGGCAATGCCGGTGCCGGAATTACCGGCAGTAATATGGTCATCGACAATCTTGCCCGTGGATCAATTACGGGTGGTCGAGGCAATTCCAGACGATTAGGGGGCGATGCTATATCAGGTTCCGCTCTGACCATAACCAACGGCGGATCCATTGTCGGCGGCGAAGGGGGATATGGCTATGGAGCGCTCGGTGGCAATGCCGGGGCGGGAATATCGGGTACCAGTCTGAGAATCACCAACGGCGGATCCATTGTCGGTGGCGAAGGGGGGTTTAGCGGCGGAGGCAATGGAGGCAATGGAGGCAATGGCGGCAATGCTGGCGCTGGAATATCGGGTAGCGAGATCATCCTTGATAATTTAGCCGGAGGTTCTATTACCGGCGGTCAAGGCGGCAGTGGCGGTTCGGACGGCCTCGGTGGCGCCGGAATGCCTACCGCAGGCGGCACGGGAATACTTGGCGATAATCTGACCATCACCAACGGCGGCTCCATTACCGGTGGTGAAGGGGGGTTTGCTGGCGGCGATACGACAAGCCCTGACGGCGCAGACGGCGGTGCGGCTATATCCGGTCGCAATCTGACCATCAGTAATCTGGCTGGTGGCACCATCACTGGCGGAGAAGGCAATTACAGCGGCAGCAGAAATAATACTAACACCAGCGACGGCGGCAACGGCGGCGTCGGAATATTCGGTGACAGCCTGAGGATTAACAACAGCGGTTCTATCGTCGGGGGTAAAGGCAGTTTCGGCAGCAACGGCGGCGCTAACGGTGCAGGTGGCGCAGCGATATCCGGCAGCAACCTGGCGATAATCAACAACAGCGCTATCACCGGAGGTGCACCCTACAGGAGCGGTGGCGAAGCGGGGGCGGCTATCAGTCTTACCGGCGGCAGCAATCTGCTGACGCTGAATACCGGCTCGACGATCACCGGCGATGTCAGGCTGGCAGACGGTACGAGCGACAGCGCGACAACGTTGCAGCTCGTCAACAATGATGCGGCAAACCGGGCCATCAACGGTAATCTGACGGTGGGTCAGGCGGCCAGCATGACGTTGACGGAACGTCCCCTTGAATTTTCCGGTAACGCGTCGTTTGCCGAAGGGGCGTCGCTCACCCTTGGCGAAGGCGTCAGCCTCAAGGCGGCGTCTCTCTCGGTTGGTGATAACGCATCGCTGAATGCCAATATCAGTCACTGGGATATGCACGACATTCTGCTGGTTGAAACCACCAACGGTATTACGGGCGCGTTTTCTTACAGCAATGCTCTTGTGGCGGGCATGAACCAGCCGGACTTCGCCTATATCAACACCGGCGCCCGGACCATCCAGTATTCCCTGTACTGGAATGGCCAGGATTCCGATGCGCACGGGACGTTCACGCTTGATGAGGGCAGAACCTTCGATCTCGGCGTCGCCCTGGCTGACAATACGGCGCACGTCAACCCGGCCTGGGACGGTAAAAGCCTGACCAAAGCGGGGGAAGGCACGCTGATACTGTCAGCGGAAAATAGCTATACGGGGTCGACCTATGTCAGCGAAGGCATGCTGAAGACGACGACGGCGAATGCATTCGCCAATACCTCCGGCGTAACCGTCGGCGAGGAAGGGACGCTTAACCTGAACGGCAACAGCCAGACTGTCAACGCGTTGGATAACCGGGGAACCCTGCTGATTGATGACTATGGTGTTCCGCCTTCTTCCCCTCTTAGCGTCATGCTGACTGGCGACGTGACTAACAGCGGCAATATTATTCTCAACAACAGCGCAACCAGCGCCGGGAATACGCTGACCATCAATGGCGACTATGTGGGTAACGGCGGTAATCTTTCGCTGGGCACCGTTCTCGGCGGCGACAGCAGCCTGACGGATAAGCTGGTGGTTACCGGCAACGCGACCGGTACGACCTATGTGCAGGTTAGCAATGAGAATGGCTCAGGGGCGTTGCTGCATGAAGGGATTAAAATCATTGAAACCGGGAGCTCTACGGCAGATGCCTTTGTACAACGAGGCCGTATCGTGGCGGGAAGCTATGAATATCACGTGAAGCAGGGAACGGCTTCCGGTAGTGACAGGAATAACTGGTATTTAACCAGTCTGACGGACACTCCTGATCCTGACGACTCCTCTGATGTTGTTAACAACGATCGGCCTGCACCAGGCGATTCCTCTGATGCAGTCCACATCTATCGCCCTGAGGCAGGAAGCTATGCCAGCAACCTGGCGGCAGCGAATACGCTGTTTAACACCCGGCTGCAGGACCGTCAGGGAGGAGCATGGTATACCGACCCCGCTACCGGGGAACGCCATATGACCAGCTTGTGGCTGCGCACGGCAGGCGGGCGCAACAAGAGCCGGATGTCTGACGATCAGAACACATCCTCGTCCAACCGCGTTGTCGTGCAGGTCGGCGGCGCGTTGCTCCAGGGCAGCGCGAACGGTACCGATAGCTATCAACTGGGCGCAATGGCGGGCTATGGTAAGCAGGATAACGACACCCATAACAGGCTCTCAGGCTACGGTTCTCGTGGCGAGGTGAGCGGCTACAGCGCCGGTTTGTACGGAACCTGGTACCAGAACGCCGTGGATAAAACCGGGCTGTATGTCGATTCCTGGGTACTCTATAACTGGTTTGATAATACGGTTAAAGGTGATGAGATTGCTCAGGAGCGCTATAAAAGCAAGGGGCTGACGGCGTCGCTGGAGTCGGGTTACGCTTTCCACATGGGGTCATTCACGACGGCAGGCGACATAGAAAGTAACGTCTATCTTCGCCCACAGGCGCAGGTCACCTGGATGGGGGTGAAGGCTAACGACCATACCGAGAAAAATGGTACGCGGGTTCAGGGCCAGGGTGACAATAATATTCAGACCCGTCTGGGCATGCGCCTTTACGCCAATGGAAAAAGCGCCACGGAAAAAGGAACCGTACGCGAGTTTGAACCCTTTATCGAGGCGAACTGGATACACAACACGAAGCAGTACGGCGTCAGGATGAATGACACGAGTACTTCCCTGCAGGGAAGTCGAAACGTCGCTGAGGTGAAAGTGGGCGTCGAGGGGCGGTTGACCCAGGATCTCAGCGTGTGGGGCAACGTGGCTCAACAAATGGGTAATAACGGCTTTCACGACACGAGCGGCGTGCTGGGGATAAAATACCAGTTCTAACCGTCCGATATGCCTCCCGTCAACCCGGCTGAGAAGCCGGGTTGACGTTTTATTCTTACCGCCACGTTGCGCGGTAAATATTCACTGAAATTTGCGAATACCTTTCTGTTATCACTCCGTTGTATGAACAATTGCGCAGCATTCCCACTTTCGTCTTAGTGTCGCTCTGCTTTGCCACTGCCAGAGTATAGATAACCCCCTGATCTGGAGGCGTTATGAGCTGGCGACCTATTCTGTTCCTTATTGTTAACCCATTCCCGCTATTAAGCGCGCCGCGCGGACGGCTGCGGCTGGTACAGGGTTAACGGGATCAACGTAGGCCTGATAAGCGTAGCGCCATCAGGCATGCGTCATGTCATTTCTGAGAAGGGTTCCGTTCGCCTTATGTTCATTGCTTCTCTGGAAACAACTCACCCGCGAACGTGTTAAGGGCGTTCTCCGCCACGCCCTTAACAACCCCGGCTCCCGGCGAGGAAAATCGCCACGTTGTGGTCCATTCGCCTTATGCCGTCTGCCTTTCGGGTCGGGGCCGAGCCTGCATCCCTGCAGGCCGTCCCCTCCGCCCGCTTCCCTGCGGGCGGACCCGGTCAGCCGTCAACGGCTCATCGATTTTCACGCCGGACCAACGGCATCGCTTCAATTCTCTGCTCTACAAACAAGTTCTTTTCGCTTTGAGCACCAGTAAACCGCTCAGGTGGTCAGGTGTGGATTGGTCCGGCTGAAAATTGCCGACGTGTTTCCGGAGGGCAGGGGGAACCCGCAGGGATGCGGGTTCAGGGCGCGCGAAGCAGGGATGCTGAGTCGCGCCCGACCCGGTAGCCCGGAGGAATAAGCGGAGGACAAAATTGCCGGGAGCAATTTTGAACAGCACTTGTGCTGGCCCCGAAGGGGTGAGCCCCATGGATGGGGCGAATAATTCGCGAAGCGACAATTTTCCCGGCCGGGAGCCTGGGTTGCAAGGGAGGCGGCGGCGAGCCTCCCTTGCCCGTTCACGTACACGATAATTCCAGAGAGGCGACGCACATAAGGTGAACGGAAAGATCTCCCTGGTAAACATATACAGCGGTTGCCGGATGGCGCTTACGCTTCTCCGACATCGAAAACATCGAAAACCTACGCGGCGTCCGCTAACACAAACATCCCGTACGGATGGATTTCGAGGAAATACTGCTCGCCAATATCCGGTTGCAGACGAGTGGCGTTGACCTGTAACAGAATTTCCTGCCCATGCCACTCCACCGTCACCTCATACTGCGGTCCCATATAGGCCACATGCCGAATCACACAGCGCTGACTCTCCTCGCCGCGATCGCTTAAGGTAATCGCTTCCGGGCGTACGCCCACGGTACCCTTACCCTGGGCTGCAAAGTGCGCGGGGCGGGGCAGGCGATAGCCGTAGATATCGACCGCGTCATCGCTAAAATGGGCCGGGAACAGGTTAGCGTCGCCCATGAAGCTGGCCATAAAGCGGGACGCAGGCTGACGATAAAGATCCTGCGGCGACCCGATCTGCATGATATGCCCCTTGTTCATCACCAGCACGGTGTCGGAAACCGCAAAGGCTTCGCTTTGATCGTGGGTAACGTACAGCGAGGTGATATCAAACTGCTTTTGCAGCTCACGGATCTTATCGCGCATGCTGCGGCGCAGGTTGGCGTCGAGGTTACTCAGCGGTTCGTCAAACAGCAGCACCTTCGGTTTGAGGATCAGCGCGCGCGCCAGCGCCACGCGCTGCTGTTGGCCGCCGGAAATCTGATCCACATAGCGGTCCTCGAATCCTTCCAGATCGACCATCGCCAGCGCTTCTTTCACCCGCGTCTTCACATCGGCGCGCGACACGCCCAGCATCTTCAGACCGTAGCCGACGTTTTCTCCCAGCGACATATGCGGGAACAGGGCATACGACTGGAACACCATACAGATATCACGCTGCTGAATAGAGCGATGGGTGACGTCCTCGCCATCAATAAAAATCTGCCCTTCGCTTGGTTTTTCCAGACCGGCGACCAGCCGCAGAATCGTGGTCTTGCCACAGCCGGACGGACCAAGCAGCGTCACCATCTGCCCTTGCGGGATGGTGAGATTGATATTGTCGATGACCGTGTTACTGCCGAATCGTTTGGTGACGTTGCGCAGTTCAACGAAATTTTTCTGACTCATAGTGCGCTCCATTACGCCTGGTTTTTGGCTTTAGACCGGGAGATACGTGCTTCCCCAATCAGCCAGTCAAAGATGAAAATAATCGCCAGCATCACCACGATCAGAATCGACCCGTAGGCTATCGCCACGCCGTATTCACCGTCTTCCACACGGTTCAGGATGTAGGCCGTTGCCACGCGGGTGTCTGGCGTGACGAGGAAGACAATGGCGCTGACGGTCGTGATGGCGCGCACGAAGCTGTAGATCAGCGCCGAGAGAATAGCCGGACGCAGTAGCGGCAGCAGAATGTGCGTAATGGTGCGTAAGCTCCCGGCACGCAGACTGAGCGAGGCTTCATCCAGTGATTTATCGATCTGGCCGAGTCCGGCGATCCCGGCGCGAATACCGACCGGCACGTTACGCATCACCATCGAGATAATGACAATGGCCGCGGTGCCGGTGAGGTACACCGGGGCGCTGTTAAAGGCAAGGATGTAAGAGACGCCCGCCACGGTGCCCGGTACGGCAAAACACAGCATGGTGGTGAACTCGATGGTCTTTTTGCCTTTGAACTGCTGGCGCACCACAACCCAGGCGATCAGCAGGCCGAAGGCGGCGGTGATCGGCGCGGCAATTCCGGCATACAGTAGGGTATCGAGCAGCGAAGGCCATGCGCCGTCGCTCATCCCCTGACCAAACAGCTTGATAAAGTTATCCAGCGTCAGGGTGTAGTCCACGCCCCAGTTCACGGTGAAACTGCCGTAGAAAATACTGCCGTAGAGCAGGGCGTTAAAGGCAATCCATATCGCCAGGATAGCGACCACGCTCCAGACCAGGGTGACCGGCAGCGGCTGCACGTCGCCACGGTATGATTTCCCGGAGACGGTGACGTAAGAGCGCTTGCCAATCCACATGTACTGTACGCAGAACACCAACAGCGAGAACAGCAGCAGGAAGGCACCGAGGGTACTGGCAGCCTGGTAATCGAGCTGTGAACCGGTGATGTAGAAGTAAATTTGCGTCGCCAGCACATCGAAGTTGCCGCCGAGCACCAGCGGGTTACTGAAGTCGGCCAGCGACTGGACAATAACAATTAAGAACGCATTCGCCAGCGCCGGTTTCAGCAGGGGGACAAACACGCCGTTAAACGTCTGCCAGCGACTGGCGCGCAGGGTGTATGACGCCTCTTCCAGCGACGGGTGAATGGTTTTGATCGCGCCGTCGAGGATCATAAACGCCATTGGGGTAAACGCCAGCACCTGCGCCAGCCAGATGCCGGTAAACCCGTACAGCCAGTTGGTGTTGGTCAGCCCGAACCACTCCACCATCAGTTCGGTCACGTAGCCAGAACGGCCCATCATCAGCGTAACGCCCAGCCCCACGACAAACGGCGGCGTGACGATCGGCAGGATTGAGAAGATACGACCGATAACAGCGCTGCGTTGGGCGATACGGGTGGTGTAAATGGCCAGCACCAGGCCGAAGAAGGTACAGCCGACGCCCACGGCAATCGACAGGGCGATAGAGTTGAGGATCACCTGAATGATATGCGCCTGCGACAGCACATTCATAAACGCCAGCGGCGCGAACGCCCCTGCGTCATTGGTGAACATCGGGATGAAAATGGCGATGCTCGGCCAGACGATAAAGATGCCGATGAGCGCCACGATGGTGACCAGCGAACCGATCACAAACCGGTCGCCGCCCAGCCATTCGAGGCGGGTCAGCGCCAGGGTCATGATTGCGCCCAGTGCGACAAACAGCACGATGGTGGCGTAGCCTAAACCGCGCCCTTCAACGGTCGCGCTGATGACGATAAAAGCGATGCACAAAAAGGCCCAACTGGCATCGAAGTAGTGGCGGCTACGCTGTTCGCGTCTGGCTTCGTGGAACGGGCGCACCAGCAGCAGGCCTGGCAGCAGATACCATAGCCAGCTGATATTGAACTGTGACCAGCCGTAGGCCTCGAGGATTTCATCGCCCGTGGACTCCAGCAGACCGTAATCCAGGCTCCAGCTCGGCAGCAGGACGAAGGCCAGCCAGCCGAGTAAGACCCAAAGGAATATCGCATCCCGCTTTTTCACGGGATGGAGTGCAAGTGTGTGTGACATACGTTTTCCGCTGTTCAATCCCGAGTAGGCCGGATAAGCGTGAGCGCCATCCGGCATTCAGGGTGACGATGATTGCCGGGTGGCGGCGTTGCCTTACCCGGCCTGCGTAACCTTAACGTCAGGAAGTCATCGTGTGAGCTTATTTACCCATCTTCACTTCGCTGACCCATTTATTGATCAGCGCCTTACGGACGTCAGTTGAGCCGTATTTATCCATGTCGTAGTTGATAAGCTTCAGGTCGTCGAGTTTCAGCGAGTTCGGCGAGGTTTCGGCGGTGGTGTTGGTCAGGATCTGATAGGACTTACCTTTCTTCCACGCCAGTTCCTGTGCGTCTTTCGACAGTACCCAGTCGACGAACAGTTTGGCATTGTCGAGGTTGCGTGCCCCTTTCAGGATGCTGACGCCGCCGATCTCATAGCCAGTACCTTCACACGGAGAAATCAGCTCCAGCGGCGCGCCCTGTTCTTTTTCCAGCGAGTAGTCGTGCAGGAAGCCGATGCCGATGGCCGTTTCACCGCGGGCGGCGTTACGCGCCGGGGCAATACCAGATTTGGTGTACTGCGAGACGTTGGCGTTCAGCTGTTTCAGGTAATCAAAGGCCTGATCTTCCCCCCACAGCTGGGCAAACGTCGCCAGCGCGGTGTAGGCAGTGCCGGAGCTTTGCGGGTCGGCAATCTGAATTTCGCCTTTGTATTCCGGTTTGGTCAGATCTTTCCAGCATTTCGGCACCGGCAGATTTTTCTCTTTCAGGCGCTGGGTGTTGACGCCGAAACCGAGGATCCCCACGTAGACCGCCGACGAGAGGTTGCCCTTCACTTTCGCCGGATCGCGGAATTTCTCCATCACCTGTTCCAGGTTCGGGGATTTGTACGGCTGCAGCAGACCCATTTCACCGGCCTGCGACTGCGGGTCCAGCGTGCCGCCGTACCAGACGTCAGCCTGTGGGTTTTTCTTCTCGGCATCGACCTTCGCCAGCGTGCTGCCGGAGCCGTTGCGGATAAACGACGTTTTCACGTCATATTTATCGCCAAAGGCTTTGGTTTCTGCTTCGCACATCTCGTTGGTGGCGCTGCAATAGACCACCAGACGACCTTTGGCGTGCGCCGCGCCCGATAAGGTCGCCAGCGCAACGGCGGAGGCAATCAGAGTAGAGGTAAGGGTCATTTTCATTGTTTTATCCTTTGACTGAGAGTGGTGGTGATGCCCGCCATCAGCAGCGGCATCAGCAGTAAACCCATAAGTACCGCGACGACCGAGAGCAAACTGAACATTCCCGACCAGCCGTAGCGTTCAATGACCAGCGACAGAGGCCAGCCCGCCAGCGCTGCCCCCAGATAGGCGAACAGGCCGAGAAAACCCGTGATTGAACCTGCCGCCGCTTTGTGTCCACATTCCACCGCCGCCAGGCCAATCAACATTTGTGGGCCAAAGACAAAAAAGCCCACCGTAAAGAAACAGACTGCCAGCAGGGCGTAATGATGAACCGGCGCCAACCATAGCGCGGCGACGGAGACCATCAGTCCCAACGTAAACAGCAAAATCATTGGCGCCCGCTGACCGCTAAACAGCAGGTCCGAACCCCAGCCAGCAAACAGCGCGCCGAGAAGACCGCCAACTTCAAACAGCATCACCGTGGCGTTGGCGCTGAGCAGGTTGACGCCGTGACTTTCCGTCAGCCAGATGTTGCCCCAGTCGTTGAGCGCAATGCGGATCAGATAGACCAGCACATACGAAACGCCCAACAGCCAGATCATCGGGTTTTTCAGCATCGTGGTACGCAGCATTTGCCACAGCCCCATCGGCGGACTCTGCTGCTCCTGGCGCAATTCCAGCGGATCGTTACGCCAGTTGCCGACGGACGGTAACCCCTCTTCCTGGGGCGTGCCCTTTAGTTGCAGCGTTAACCAGATTCCCAGAGCCATGCTGATTATCCCTGGCATCAGCATCGCGGCCTGCCAGCCCCACCAGTGAGCGGCGAAGGCGCTGATTAGCGGGATAATCGCCCCGCCAATGTTGATAGACATATTCCAGCAGCCCCACCAGAAGCCGCGTTCGTTGCGCGAGTACCAGTGGGTCAGCAGGCGGGCGCAGGGGGGCCATCCCCAGCCCTGAAAAAATCCGTTGAGCGTCCAGACCGCCAGCAGTAGCGTCAGCGACTCACCAAAGGCAAACACCACGTTCAGCAGGCCGGTGGCGAACAGGCCTACGCCCATAAACCCACGCTGTCCGTGGCTGTCATGCCACAGTCCGGCAGTAAATTTCGACAGGCCGTAGGTCAGATAAAACAGGGAACCCAGTAGCCCAATGTCGCTTTTATCCAGCCCGAGATCGGTTTGCAGCGCTGGCAGCACGTAGTTCACGCTTTTACGCGTCAGATAAAACGCGGCGTAACCGATGACCATGCACATCAGCAGTCGCGGACGCAGCGTGCGGTAACGTTGATTGATTTCAGATGCTGCGCCTGCGTGCATAGCCGTCTCCGTTTTGCTGACTATAAGAAAGAGAAATCAAAAGGGGATGAGAGAAAGTCCGGAGTGACTAGGACTTTTTCCTGGTCAGAAGGCGATTTGTTGCAAATTTGTGGGCAAGTTAACACTTACCCGCGTACCGTGCCGCGACTCCAGCGCCAGTTCGCCCCCGAGGGCGCTGACCCGCTCGCGCATCCCCTGAATGCCAAAACCGGCCATTTTGTCGGCACTGATCCCCACACCGTTGTCGGTCACGTCCAGATGCAGCACCTCTCCCTGCTGACGCAGGACAATCCGCACCTCGCTGGCTCTGGCGTGTTTACAGACGTTGTTGAGCAACTCCTGTAACAACCGGTAGAGAGTGAAGCGCACCGTTTCATTTTCGGGCGTGGCGGTGAGTTGATAATCAAACTGGCAGCGAATACCGCGCTCTGTAAAGGCAAACTCGTTGAGCAGATGGAGCAACGCCTCTTTGAACGACAGTTCGTCCAGCGCGGGGGGGCGAAGCTGGCGCAACAACTGGCGGGTAGAGTGGTGGATCCGTCGGGCGAGATCGTTGATCTGGCTGGCGGCGGCCTGGGCTTGCGCCGGATCGTGCGCCCGTTTCACCAGCTGCGACTGGATCTGAATGGCGGTGATGTTCTGTCCAATCTCGTCATGCAGCTCGCGCGCCAGGCTCTTGCGCGTATCTTCTTCGGTATGCACCAGCTTCTCGGCCAGCGCCCGCCGCGCCGCCAGTTCCGCCTCCAGGCGCTGGCGGTAATGGTGCAGGTTTTGCGCCAGATGTTGCTGACGGCTGATAGCGATCCCCAGACCAATACCGAGCAGCGACTGCGTCGCGAGAAAGATCTCCAGTTCAACCAGGTTGCTGAACCCCACGCCGACCTGGCGGGCGATGGTGATCATCATGCTGCCCAGCAGCCCCGAGAGCACGCCGCCCTGCCAGCCGAACTTCCACGCCATGACTACATTGGGCAGAAACACCACGATCAGCAGCAGGCGCTCAATCTCTGGCGACAGCACCATCTGGGTACCAATGCCAATGATAAAAAACAGACTGCACCAGATGATTAACGAGGTACGCAACGGCGGATTATTGGTGTCCAGCCCCAGCAGGTGATAGCGATGCTGCTGGCGCAGAAACTCGAAGATCAGATAGACAAACGGCGTCAGCAGTACCCCACCGGTAAATGATGCCAGGCCGAGCAGCATCGCCGGACTTTTGACAAACGGTGACAGCAGGGCGGCGTTGAGCAATGAGGCCGCCGTTACCGTGGCCAGCAGCAGCGTCAGCCGCTGCCAGTAAAGGGGGAAACGGTACCAGAAGGTCTGCGCGAGACTGGCAGGGATCACGCTGATGAGCGGCGTGGCCAGCAGGATATAGCCATTGAGCAGTTGCTCACTGTGCAGCCAGAGCAGCATCAGCATCGGCGGCAGCACCAGCGCGGGCCAATAGCGGCGTGAAAGCAGGATCAACAGCGCCAGATAGACACCGTGCGGCAGGAACAGCGCCGCCTGCTGGCCGTTATGGGTCAGATAAAAACCGAGCGTCCACAGCATCAGCCAGCCGGTGCCCCATGCCAGCACAATAAACAGCGAGATGACGGCGTGGCGGAGGTTGCGTGACATCAATGCCCCGCCAGCAGTTGGTGGTCGAGGGCGAAATGGACCAGCTCAATGGTGCTATGGCAGTTCAGTTTGCCCAGCACGTTGGCACGATGGACATGCACCGTTTTATGGCTGAGATCGAGTTTAAAGGCGATTTCCTTAACGCTGTCGCCTTTGATCAGTAAATCAAACACTTCCCGTTCGCGCGGGGTCAGTTCCGCCAGCACGGGTGATGATGGCTCGCCGCCGCGCAACGCCCGCAGCGCATCGGCGCAGAGATAATGCCCGCCCAGGCCAACGGAACGAACGGCCTGCACTAACTCTTCCGGCCCGCAGCGTTTGGTCAGATAGCCGCTGGCACCCGCATCCAGCGCGCTCTGCACGAAGGTCGGCGTGTCATAGATACTGAGAATAATGGCGCGAAATTGCGGCCTCTGTGCCCGCAAGCGTTTCAGTAAGCTCAGACCATTTTCGTCCGGCATGGCGATATCCATCACCGCAACGTTAACGTCGTCGCGCAGTAAAGCAGGCCAGGCTTCCGCTGCGCTGCTGAACTGGCCTGCGACGTCGAGGTCTTCTTCGAGACTGAGTAATTGCGCAAAGCCAGAACGCACCACCACATGGTCGTCCACCAGCACCACACGTATCATGATTTTGCTCTCTTGCCGGATAATGACTCTATGATGCCTGGCGCCGCTGCGCTGGCAATCAATCAGGTACAGTTATGGAATGAATGTAACAAAATGGCAATATTTGGGGGCGCAGGGGCAGGCGTTTTCATGTGACTTCGGTAAAAGGTTCCGTTCGCCCTACAAGCAGTGCTTTTCTGGACGTAAACCTCCCGCGAACGTGTTAAGGAGGCTCGCCGCCGCCTCCTTAACAATCCAGGCTCCCGGCGGGAAAATTGTCGCTTCGCGAATTATTCGCCCCATCCATGGGGCTCACCCCTGCGGGTTCTCCCGGCCCTGCGGAAACACGTCGGCAATTTTCAGCCGGACCAATCCACACCTGACCATGATTGCGGTTTGCCTTTTTAACAGCGAAAAGAATTTGTTTGTAGAGCAGAGAATTGAAGCGATGCCGTTGGTCCGGCGTGAAAATCGATGAGCCGTTGACGGCTGACCGGGTCCGCCCGCAGGGAAGCGGGCGGAGGGGACGGCCTGCAGGGATGCAGGCTCGGCCCCGACCCGAAAGGCAGACGGCATAAGGCGAATGGACCACGACGTGGCGATTTTCCTTGCCGGGAGCCGGGATTGTTAAGGGCGTGGCGGAGAACGCCCTTAACACGTTCGCGGGTGAGTGTGTTCCAAAGAAGCAATACACACAAAGCGAACGGAACCCTTCTCCATATCGACATATAAGGAGATACCTCGGCTGCAGGGATGCAGGCTCGGCCCCGACCCGAAAGGCAGACGGCATAAGGCGAATGGACCACGACGTGGCGATTTTCCTGCCGGGAGCCAGGATTGTTAAGGAGGCGGCGACGAGCCTCCTTAACACGTTCGCGAGAAATTTACGTCCAGAGAATCACGGTTCGTAGGGCGAACGGAACCCTTCTCCACAGCGACATGTAAACACCTGACCCACGGTAAGAAACATAAGACGAACGGAACACTTCCCAGAAACGACATGACGCATGTCAACAGCCCATGCCGGATGGCGCTACGCTTATCCGGCCTACGACACTACATCTCTCTCAACATGCGCAAAATCGCTAACCATTCCCGCTTTTTTTCTAAAAACGCTTTGTTCTTAGCAAGAATTTTTAATTCCTTTATCAAATCCGGTCGCAACGAAATACTGCCTCCATAACAAGACAAGGGAGCAGACAATATGGCACGTTCATCGCGTAATACACTTCTTGCCGCACTGGCATTCATCACCTTTCAGGCGCAGGCGGTGAACGTCACCGTCGCGTATCAAACCTCCGCCGAGCCGGCAAAAGTGGCGCAGGCGGATAACACCTTCGCCAAAGAGAGCGGGGCTACCGTCGACTGGCGTAAATTCGACAGCGGCGCGAGCATTGTGCGCGCCCTGGCCTCCGGCGATGTGCAGATCGGCAATCTCGGCTCCAGTCCACTGGCGGTTGCCGCCAGTCAGCAGGTGCCGATCGAGGTTTTCCTGCTGGCATCAAAACTCGGTAACTCCGAAGCGCTGGTGGTGAAGAAAAGTATCAGCAAACCCGAGGACCTGATCGGCAAACGCATCGCCGTGCCGTTTATCTCCACCACCCACTACAGCCTGTTGGCGGCACTGAAACACTGGGGGATCAAACCCGGTCAGGTGGAGATTGTGAACCTGCAGCCGCCGGCGATTATCGCCGCCTGGCAGCGCGGGGATATTGACGGGGCTTATGTCTGGGCTCCCGCTGTTAACGCTCTGGAAAAAGACGGCAAGGTGCTGACCGACTCGGAAAAAGTTGGCGAGTGGGGCGCTCCGACTCTCGATGTGTGGGTGGTGCGCAAAGACTTTGCCGAGAAGTATCCGGAAGTGGTGAAAGCCTTCGCGAAAAGCGCTATCGACGCGCAGCAGCCTTATATTGCAAATCCCGACGAATGGCTGAAACAGCCGGAGAACATCAGCAAGCTGTCGCGCCTGAGCGGCGTGCCGGAAGCCGATGTGCCGGGACTGGTGAAAGGTAATACCTATCTCACACCTCAGCAGCAGACGGCGGAGCTGACCGGACCGGTGAACAAAGCGATTATCGACACCGCGCAGTTTCTGAAAGATCAGGGCAAGGTGCCTGCGGTAGCAAGCGATTACAGCCAGTACGTCACCGATCGCTTCGTGCAATAAAGGAGGCGCTGATGCTGCAACTCTCTCATCTGTATGCCGATTACGGCGGTAAACCGGCGCTGGAAGATATTAATCTGACGCTCGACAGCGGTGAACTGCTGGTGGTATTGGGGCCGTCGGGATGTGGCAAAACGACGCTGTTGAACCTGATTGCCGGATTTGTGCCATATCAGCACGGCAGTATTCAACTGGCAGGTAAACGCGTCGACGGACCGGGAGCGGAGCGCGGCGTGGTGTTTCAGCATGAAGGGCTGCTGCCGTGGCGCAACGTGCAGGATAACGTCGCGTTGGGCTTGCAACTGGCCGGCATCGGGAAAGCGCAGCGTGTCAGCATCGCGCAGGAAATGTTGAAAAAAGTGGGGCTGGAGGGAGCGGGAAAACGTTTTATCTGGCAGCTTTCCGGCGGTCAGCGCCAGCGCGTTGGTATTGCCCGCGCGCTGGCGGCGAATCCGCAGCTGTTGTTACTGGATGAACCTTTTGGCGCGCTGGATGCCTTTACCCGCGAACAGATGCAAACCCTGCTGCTGAAACTCTGGCATGAGACCGGCAAGCAGGTGCTGCTGATTACGCATGATATTGAAGAAGCGGTGTTTATGGCGACCGAACTCGTGCTGCTGTCCCCAGGACCTGGCCGGGTACTGGAGCGTTTGCCGCTGACCTTTGCCCGCCGTTTTGTGGCAGGTGAAGCGAGCCGCAGCATTAAGTCCGATCCACAGTTTATCGCGACCCGCGAATACGTCTTAAGCCGTGTCTTTGAACAACGGGAGGCCTTCTCATGAGTGTGGTGATCAACGACAAACCGCGCCAACGGCCGCTGAAGTGGCGCTGGCCGTTCTCGCGCCAGATAACCCTGAGCCTTGCGACGCTGACGGTGATTCTGGCGGTGTGGTGGACGGTTGCGGCGCTGCAACTGATAAGTCCCCTGTTTTTGCCGCCGCCGGACCAGGTGCTGCAAAAGCTTATCACCATCGCCGGACCGCAAGGATTTATGGATGCCACGCTGTGGCAGCATCTGGCTGCCAGCCTGACCCGCATCGTGCTGGCGCTGCTGGCCGCGGTGGTTTTCGGCATTCCGGTCGGGATTGCGATGGGGCTCAGCCCGACGCTACGCGGCATTCTCGATCCGATAATTGAGCTTTATCGTCCGGTACCTCCGCTGGCCTATTTGCCGTTGATGGTGATCTGGTTCGGGATTGGTGAAACGTCCAAGATCCTGCTGATCTACCTGGCAATTTTTGCCCCGGTCGCGATGTCTGCGCTGGCCGGCGTGAAGAGCGCCCAGCAGGTGCGGATCCGCGCCGCCCGATCGCTGGGCGCGAGCCGGGCGCAGGTGCTGTGGCTGGTTATCCTGCCGGGCGCGCTGCCGGAGATCCTCACCGGATTACGCATTGGACTCGGCGTGGGCTGGTCAACGCTGGTGGCAGCGGAGCTGATTGCGGCAACGAGAGGGTTAGGCTTTATGGTGCAGTCGGCCGGTGAGTTTCTGGCGACCGATGTGGTACTGGCAGGGATCGCGGTGATTGCGATTATCGCTTTTATTTTAGAACTGGGTCTGCGCGCGCTTCAGCGCCGCCTGACGCCCTGGCATGGAGAAGTCCAATGAGTGAACGTCTGAGCATTACCCCGCTGGGGCCGTACATCGGCGCGCAGATCGCGGGGGCGGATTTGACCCGTCCGCTGAGCGACAATCAGTTTGAGCAGCTTTACCATGCGGTACTGCGACATCAGGTGGTGTTCCTGCGTGAACAGGCTATCACGCCACAGCAGCAGCGCGCGCTGGCTCAGCGCTTTGGCGATCTGCACATTCATCCGGTCTATCCCCATGCCGAAGGCGTGGAGGAGATTATCGTGCTGGATACGCACAACGATAATCCACCGGATAACGATAACTGGCACACCGATGTCACCTTTATTGAGACACCGCCTGCCGGGGCGATTCTGGCGGCAAAGGCGTTACCGTCAACCGGCGGCGATACGCTGTGGACCAGCGGCATTGCGGCGTATGAGGCGCTGTCGGAACCGTTTCGCCAACTGTTGAGCGGTCTGCGGGCGGAACATGACTTCCGTAAATCCTTCCAGGAATACAAGTACCGTAAGACAGAAGAGGAGCATCAGCGCTGGCGTGAAGCGGTGGCGAAGCATCCGCCGCTGTTGCATCCGGTGGTTCGAACCCATCCGGTGAGTGGTAAGCAGGCGCTGTTTGTCAACGAAGGTTTCACCACGCGCATTGTCGATGTGACGGAAAAAGAAAGTGAGGCGCTGCTCGGCTTCCTGTTCGCGCATATTACGAAACCAGAGTTTCAGGTGCGCTGGCGCTGGCAGCCAAATGACGTGGCTATCTGGGATAACCGCGTGACGCAGCATTATGCCAATGCCGATTACCTGCCGCAGCGGCGCATCATGCACCGGGCGACGATCCTGGGGGACAAACCTTATTTTCGCGCGGGCTGATTGCCTGCTGACGCTTTGCTTATCAGGCCTGTGAAACGGTAGGGCTGATTGCCTGATGGCGCTTTGCTTATCAGGCCTACGAAATGGTAGGGCTGATTGCCTGATGGCGCTTTGCTTATCAGGCCTGTGAAATTGTAGAGCTGATTGCCTGATGGTGCTTTGCTTATCAGGTCTGTGAAACGGTAGGGCTGATTGCCTGATGGTGCTTTGCTTATCAGGCCTGTGAAACGGTAGCTCTGATTGCCTGATGGCGCTTTGCTTATCAGGCCAGTGAAATGGTAGGGCTGATTGCCTGATGGCGCTTTGCTTATCAGGCCTGTGAAACGGTAGGGCTGACTGCCTGATGGTGCTTTGCTTATCAGACTTACGAACTGTAGGCCGGGTAAGGCGAAGCCGCCACCCGGCAAAAATCACAGGTGCTCACCAATATAGCGCTGATAGCGGTTAGCCTTCAGATACGTTAAATCCACCAGCACCAGACCATCTACACAGTGGTTAAAATCCGGATCGCTGCCGAAATCGATAAACTGCACGCCGCCGGGTTCGCAGAGCTCTGAGTATTGTTTATAGAGCGGTGGAATGCCGCAGCCAAGATTGCCCAGCAGCGACTTCAGCCGCGTCAAATCGTCGTGATAATCGTTGCCCGCAAACTGTGCCAGCACATCCGGCAACGAAGCGGGATACGGCTGGCGCGAAACGGCCAGCGGATGCGTCGGCGGGAACCATAGTCGATAGAAGGCCACCAGCAGATCGCGCGCATCCGGCGGCAATCCCCCGGAGATAGACACCGGCCCGAACAGGTAACGATACTGCGGGTTACGTGCCAGCCAGGCACCGATTCCGGACCAGAGATAATCCAGCCCGCGACGTCCCCAATAGCGCGGCTGAATAAAGCTGCGTCCCAGTTCAATACCGTGCTGCATGATGTCCGACATCCGCTCGTCGTAATCAAACAGACTGTGGCTGTAGAGTCCCTCCAGCCCCTGCTTTTTCTGCTGCTGCGCACAGGGAATGAACCGGTAAGCACCGACGATCTCAAGGTCTTCCTCGTCCCATAAGATCAGATGCAGATAGTCATCATCGTAGCGATCGATATCCCTGCGTTTGCCGCTACCCTCACCAACGGCGCGAAAAGCGATTTCACGCAGTCGCCCCAACTCGCGCAGGATCGTCGCTTCCTCCTGCCCGTTGCGCTGCCAGAGGTAAATCTGCTTGCCATCGGCGGTTTGCCCCAGACATTCCGTTCGTGCCAGCTCGCGTTTCAGCCGGGCTCTGTTTTCCGGTGGGGCGATCGTCGATTCGGTGCGAAAAACGCCAGGTCGGCCTTTGCCCAACGCAATCACATGCTTTCGACACTTTTCCGCCTGTTCGCGAACGTTGCTTTTGCTCGCGGACCACTGTGTCCAGGCAATCTGTTGACCGATGCGTACGGGCAGCGTGCTATCGCGACGGCGAAACATTTGCTGCATTAACAGCAGCAGCGTGGCGCTGGAAGAAACCAGCCCGCAGGCATAGAACAGCGGACTGTTGTAGGCCTGGATATGCACCGGTAGCAGCGGCGTCCGGTACTTTTCCGCCATGCGAATAAACCCGGAATGCCAGCGGCGTTCGGCGATCCCTTGCAGCGTCAGCCGTGAGACTTCACCCGCCGGGAAGAAAACCAGCGCGCCGCCAGCCTGCAGGTGGCTATCCATTTGCTGTAACGACGATTTTGGCGTCCGTCCCTGAATATTGTCTACCGGGATGAACAGCGAGCGCAGGGGTTCCAGATGAGAAAGCAGTCGGTTGGTCACCACTTTGATATCACGACGCACGCGGGAGAGTGCATAGATGAGCGCCAGTCCGTCCAGCGCGCCGGTGGGGTGGTTGGCGATAATCACCAGGGGGCCATTTTCGGGGATGTTTTCGATGTGATGCTCGGGGATTTCACAGCGTATTTGTAGATGCTCCAGGACCTGTTCCACCATATCGACGCCTTTCAGATGACGGTGGCGGGCGGCAAACTGCTGGAACTCTTTTTCATACAATACGCGCTGAAGCATCTTTTTTTGCCAGGGCGCGGTCCTCGCCTCAGGCCAAAGGTCGTTGAGTACGTTATCGAGACTAAACATAGCCGCATCTCCTTCTGTTCTGTGCTGACAGTAGAAGCGGCAAGTGTCGCTTGTATGACGTTTGGGTGACGTTTTGGGGAAGGGCCGGATGGCAAGACCACCCGGCAGGGTAACGGAAAAATTAACGCAGGAGTTTCTTCTCTGCCAGATCCAGTGCGAAGTAGCTGAAGATCAGATCCGCGCCAGCGCGTTTGATGGCACCTAAACTTTCCAGAACCACTTTTTCTTCATCAATGGCGCCCGCCATGGCGGCAAATTTGATCATCGCATATTCACCGCTGACCTGATACGCGCCGAGCGGCAGTTCCGTGCGCTCGCGGATATCACGCAGCACGTCCAGATAGGCACCCGCCGGTTTTACCATCAGGCAGTCCGCGCCCTGCGCTTCATCAAGCAGCGATTCACGAATCGCTTCACGACGGTTCATCGGGTTCATCTGATAGGTTTTGCGATCGCCTTTCAGCGCGGTGCCTGCCGCTTCACGGAACGGACCATAGAACGAAGAGGCAAATTTGGTGGAGTAGGACATGATGGCCGTGTCGGTAAAACCTGCCGCATCCAGCGCCTGGCGAATCGCCTGCACCTGACCATCCATTGCGGCGGAAGGGGCGATGAAGTCTGCACCTGCAGCTGCGGCGACAACGGCTTGCTTACCGAGGTTTGCCAGTGTTGCATCGTTATCCACGCCGTGTTCGCAGAGCACGCCGCAGTGACCGTGGGAGGTATATTCGCAGAAGCAGGTATCTGACATCACGATCATTTCCGGTACGGTCTGCTTGCAAATGCGCGACATCCGCGCCACCAGCCCGTCTTCCTTCCAGGCGTCGCTACCGGTGTCATCAGTATGGTGAGAGATGCCAAAGGTCATGATGGAACGGATGCCGGCGTGGGCAATGCGTTCGATCTCGCGCGCCAGGTGTTTCTCCGGGATGCGCATGACGCCGGGCATGGCCTCAATCGCTTTGTAGTCGTCGAGTTCTTCTTCAACAAAGATCGGCAACACCAGATCGTTCAAGCTGAGTGTTGTCTCTTCAAACATGGCGCGCAGCGCTGCAGATTTGCGCAGACGGCGAGGGCGATGGATTAAGTCTGTCATGAGATGCCTGATGTTTGTGAAATTGAAGGCCATAGTATACCTGAAGCCGTGTGCGAGTGTTTTACGAAAATGGGCCTTATGGTTTTGTTTTATTGATAAATAAATGGGATAGCCTGGCAATTTTTTATATGAATAGCTAAATATTTATATTTGAATATTTTATTTCTTTTCTTTGTTTATTTTAAATATCTATTTATTTAAATGTGCTGATATTTAAGTTTAGTGGGTTTTTATTTATTAATTATTGTCAATTATCGCTGTGCTAAGTATTGATTTACTATATGAGTTCTGCTTTTCATTTTGATTTATTATATTGATTTGTATAGATTTTTATATTTTTCAATTAAGCGTTTTCCTGGTTTTTATTATTGTCCGTTTTCGGACTGCAGGGAAAGAATAATTGAACCTTTCACTGGAGACACCGCATAATCCTCCTTGCGAAACATAATGTTTTCTATGCATTGATATTTGATGGATCAACACTATTACGTCCCTGAGGAGGGATGACAAATGCACTCCTGGAAAAAGAAACTTGTAGTCTCACAATTAGCATTAGCCTGCACTTTGGCAATCACTTCTCAGGCGAATGCTTCAACGGATATTTCTGGCAAGACTTACACCACATTTGACCACTATAACGATGCGACGAACCCGGATGGTGTGTACTACGATGGTTACGTCGGCTGGAATAACTACGGCACCGACAGCGTGTATAACGGAGATATCTATCCGGTAATCAATAACGCGACCGTAAACGGTGTGATTTCAACTTACTATCTGGATGATGGTCTTTCTACCAACACCAATAGCAACAGCCTGACGATTAAAAACAGCACTGTACACGGAATGATTACGTCTGAGTGCATGACGAGCGAATGCGCTGATGGTCGTGATACGGGCTATGTTTACGATCGTCTGGCGCTCACCGTTGATAACTCAACGATCGACGATAACTACGAACATTATACCTACAACGGTACCAATACTGACGGCACCGCAGATACGCACGTTGTTGATGTCTACGACATGGGCACTGCGATCACCCTGGATCAGGAAGTTGACCTGTCTATCACCAACAACTCTCACGTGGCAGGCATTACGCTGACTCAGGGTTACGAGTGGAGTGATGTTGACGACAACACCGTTAGCACGGGCGTGAACAGCAATGAAGTGTTCAATAACACCATTACGGTGAAGGACTCTACCGTGACCTCTGGTTCATGGTCAGATGAAGGGACTTCAGGCTGGTTCGGCAATAACGGTAACGCAAGCGACTACAGCAATACTGCGACGGCTGATGACGTTGCGATTTCCGCCATTGCGAATCCGTCTGCAGATAATGCAATGCAGACGACGGTTAATCTCAGTAATTCGACCCTGATGGGCGATGTGGTTTTCTCCAGCAACTTCGACGAAAACTTCTTCCCGAACGGCGCGGACAGCTATCGTGATACCGACTCGACTGTCGATACTAACGGCTGGGATGGTACTGACCGCATGGATGTTACCCTGAATAACGGTAGCAAATGGGTCGGTGCGGCGATGTCTGTGCATCAGGTGGATACCGATGGTGACGGCGTTTACGACGGTGTTGCCGCGGGTACCGATGCTACCGCTACGTTGATCGACATTACCGCGAATAGCCTGTGGCCATCGTCTACCTATGGTATTGACAATGCCGGCACCGCTTATGATGAAGATGGCCACGTTGTTGGCAACGAGGTTTATCAAAGCGGCCTGTTCAATGTCACGCTGAACGGCGGTTCTGAGTGGGATACCACTAAAGCCTCTCTGATTGATACTCTGAGCATCAACAGCGGTTCTGTGGTGAATGTTGCCGATTCTTCACTGGTTTCTGACACCATTGCGTTGACCGGCGGCGCCGCGCTGAACATCAGCGAAGACGGTCATGTGGCAACGGATACTCTGACTGTCGATAACAGTACTGTCACCATCGCTGATGATGTGGCTGCAGGCTGGAGCGTAGGTGATGCTGCACTGTATGCCAACACTATCAAGGTCACAAATGACGGTGTTCTGGATGTCGGTAACAGTGCGGACTATGCGCTGCAGACGGATACCCTGAATCTGACCAGCACGACCGATACGAATGGCAATGTGCATGCCGGTGTATTTGATATTCACAGTAACCACTATGTGCTGGATGCCGATCTGACCAACGATCGTACCGCAGACACCACGAAGTCTAACTATGGTTACGGTGTGATCGCCATGAATTCCGATGGTCACCTGACCATTAACGGTAACGGTGATGCATACAGCGCTGATCAGTCTGAAGTGGACAATGCGGGCGACAATGTTGCTGCGGCAACCGGCAACTACAAAGTGCGTATCAACAACGCCACCGGTGAAGGCGCCATCGCAGATTACAAAGACAAAGAGCTGATCTACGTTAACGATAAGAACAGCACCGCTACCTTCTCTGCCGCGAACAAAGCAGACCTGGGCGCGTACACCTATCAGGCCCAGCAGCAGGGCAACACCGTTGTTATGCAACAGATGGAGTTGACCGACTACGCTAACATGGCGCTGAGCATTCCGTCTGCGAATACCAATATCTGGAACCTGGAGCAAGATACGGTTGGGACGCGTCTGACCAACTCTCGTCATGGTCTGGCGGATAACGGCGGCGCATGGGTCAGTTACTTCGGCGGCAACTTCAACGGCGATAACGGCACCATTAACTACGATCAGGATGTCAACGGCATCATGGTGGGTGTGGATACCAAAGTTGATGGTAACAACGCGAAGTGGATTGTCGGTGCGGCGGCGGGCTTCGCGAAAGGCGACATGAGCGACCATACCGGTCAAGTGGATCAGGACAGCCAGTCTGCCTATCTCTACTCTTCAGCTCGCTTTGCCAATGACATCTTTGTAGATGGCAACCTGAGCTACTCTCACTTTAACAACGATCTGTCTGCCAATATGAGCGACGGTCAGTATGTTGATGGCAGCACCTCTGCGGATGCATGGGGCTTCGGTCTGAAACTGGGTTACGACTGGAAAGTGGGTGATGCGGGTTATGTTACTCCATACGGCAGCGTGTCTGGCTTGTTCCAGTCTGACGATGGTTATCGCCTGAGCAACAACATGCAGGCTGATGGTCAGTCTTACGACAGCATGCGCTATGAACTGGGTGTGGATACCGGTTATACCTTCACCTACAGCCAGGATCAGGCGCTGACGCCTTACTTCAAACTGGCCTACGTGTATGACGATGCGAACAACGATGCTGATGTCAACGGCGACTCTATCGACAACGGCACCGAAGGTTCAGCGGTTCGTGTTGGTCTGGGTACGCAGTTCAGCTTTACCAAGAACTTCAGTGCCTATACCGATGCGAACTACCTCGGTGGTGGCGATGTTGATCAGAATTGGGCGGCCAACGCGGGCGTTAAATATACCTGGTAATCATTCCCTTACGGAAATGGATATAGCGTAGTTAATCTAAAAAATGCCCGTCAAGGATTTGACGGGCATTAATGCAAGGAACGCGGAGATGTTATCTCTGAATAAACCGTTAAAAGAATTTGGTCAGCTCGATAAGTCCTTGTCTCAATATGGCACCCGTTTTTCATATGCTAATGAAAAGCATCTTCTTTATTCCACGGAAAAGAACCCTGACACGACAGTAGTGATTCTGGAAGGGATTATCTCGTTAAGACGTAATGAACATATTCTGGTTGGTATTGGGCAGGCACCTTTTATTATGGGACTGACCAATGGGGTGATGAAAAATGATGTTCAGTACGATCTCGTCAGCGAGGGAATATGTTCGGGATATCACCTCTCTTCCTCACAAACCGTTGCAATTATTGAAGAATGCCAGTTGTGGCGTGAAGCATTCTACTGGTTGACATGGCAGAACCGTATGATGGAACAACGAGATGGGCAGTTAATCGGTAAAAATTCTTATGAACAGATCCGTTCGACACTGATTTCAATGATTGAATGGGAGGACGGATTACGTTCCCGTATTGGCGTCATGAATTATATACACCAGCGCACATGCATTTCTCGTTCCGTGGTGGCTGAGGTGTTGGCTGCATTGCGTAAAGGCGGCTATATCGAAATGAATAAAGGCAAACTGATGGGTATCAACCGTTTGCCTTCTGAATATTGATTAAGATGCCGGAACCACGCGCGGTGTATTTTCGCTCAGTTCGACGACCAGATCGTTAATACCGTTACTCATATTGGTAAAACGGGTGAGCGGAGAGCGAGTGACGACGACAAACGCGCCCACATTTTTTTGCGGAATCATCGCCATATAGGTGATGAACCCACCGCCACCGCCGGTCTTTTGAATAATTCCCGGGCGTCCATTCTTCGGTGCCATATAGACCCAGCCTAATCCCAACGCATCGGCTTTGCCGGGAACATCCATGCCCGTTACCCGCGTTAACTGCGCGCGCTGATAAATCAGCGTCTGCATTCTGTCGGCCTGATTACTGCGCTGGTAAAAATCAGAGGACAGATACTGCTGCATCCAGCGCATCATGTCACCCGGCGTTGAGTAAACGCCGCCGCTGCCGATGGCTGCCAGCGTGTTATTACACGGGCTGGCCCCTTTTTCCGCTACCATCAGACGTTTGCACTGATCGGGAGAAGGAGTATAGGTGGTGTCTTTCATGCCCAGCGGGCGGGTGATCTTCTCTTCAAACAGTTGGGTATAAGGTTTGCCGGAGGCATTTGCCAGCGCATCGGCCAACAGGTCGAACGCCAGGTTGGAATAGGCCGCCTGCGACCCCGGTGCGGCTTTCAGGGTCGCGGTGGAGAGGTAACTCCAGCGTTGCTCCCGCGTCGGCCAGACAAACACCGGACGCTTTGCCGCGCCGCCAGGTTGTTCACGGGGCAGCGCGCTGGTGTGCGTTGCCAGATTGACCAGCGTGATCGGTTTTCCCTCATATGACGGTACGCGCGCGCCGACGGGGGCATACTTACTCAGCGGATCGTCGAGTTTAACCGTACCCTGATCGAGCAGTTTCACCAGCATTTCACTGGTCATCAGCTTGGTGAGTGACGCAATGCGAATGACCGAATCCAGTTGTGGGCGTACGTTATTGCCCGGTCGGGTTTCGCCGAAACTGCGAAAGACGCGCTGGTTGCCGTCGATCACGACGAGCGCCATCCCCGTCGCACCGCTGCCATAAAAAATATGATCGGCATAACGCTCGACAATATCAGACGCAAAAACGGGGTCGGCGACAGGTTGAGCCGCCTGGACTGAGGTCAATGACGCCGCACACAGCGCGGCAGAAAAAAGCAGACTACGTTTCAACGGTGATGTCCATGAATGAGATGAAGTGAAAACCTTTACACGAAATCATTCGGGATGCTTCGAGGCGGCAAGCGAGTAAATCTCCAGCAGCCCAGCAACATAGTAACTATGTGACTGGGGGTTATGAGCATTGCCAACAAAGAGACAGCCTGAAGGATGATGTGTATGCGTATTTATACTACGCAACGGCACATTGCAAAGCGCTAATTAGAGCAAGGATAGTGAGAAAAACGTAACGGCACGTAAACGCGCCATTTTTGCCGCGAAAGAAAGTCCGCTTTTGTGATCCTGGGCGTGCAATAATCTTTCATTACCACTCTTTGATGGGGCTGACGATGTCTGAAAAACGGGTTGTGATGGTTGTTGATATGCAAATCGGCGTGTTTGCCACGCCGCGTATTCGCCGGGAAGCGTGCGTGGAACGCATTAATCAGCTCACGCAGGCGGCAGATCTCACGATTTTTATTCAGCATACCGAGGCGGGAGGGCTGGAAGAGGGGAGTGCGGGGTTCGCACTGCTGCCAGAACTGAACACGCCAGCGAATGCAAAATATGTCACGAAAACCGCGTGCGATTCCTTTTACAAAACGGCCCTCGAACAGTTACTGCACGATGAGGCGATTTCGCACTTTGTCATCTGCGGCTGTGCGACGGACTATTGCGTCGATACCACCATCAGAAACGGTGCCAGTCGGGGTTATCGTATTACGGTTGCGGAAGATGCCCATACCACCGCCCATCGCCCGGCCGCACCGGCCCAGACGCTGATTGCGCACCATAATGATGTCTGGCGCAATCTGATCGTACCGGACAATCCGGTGTGGGTGAAACCCGTCGAAACAATTATTCAGGACTGGAAAACGAACTAAGCGCCACCATGTTGGTCACAATGGGCGGTTTCGCCTGTTGTGACCGTTTATTTTCAACCCGCGCGGTGGAAAAACACAGCAGTTGTCATAACGATAAGAAGTTAGCAGGAGAGCATCATGTTTAAGTCTTTTTTCCCAAAGCCGGGTCCTTTTTTCCTTTCGGCTTTTATTTGGGCATTAGTTGTGGTTATTTTCTGGCAGGCTGGAGGGGGTGACTGGATTGCGCGACTGACTGGCGCCGCAGGCACTGTACCTATTAGCGCTGCCCGCTTCTGGTCGCTGAGCTACCTGATTTTTTATGCCTACTATGTGCTTTGTGTCGGGGTATTTGCGCTGTTCTGGTTTCTCTACAGTCCGCATCGCTGGCAGTACTGGTCGATTCTTGGCACCTCGCTGATTATCTTCGTCACCTGGTTTCTGGTCGAAGTGGGGGTGGCCGTCAACGCCTGGTACGCGCCGTTCTACGATCTGATCCAGACCGCCCTCAGCGCGCCGCATAAAGTCACTATGAGCCAGTTCTATAACGAACTGGGGATCTTCCTTGGCATCGCGCTGATTGCCGTGGTGATTAGCGTACTGAACAACTTTTTTGTCAGCCACTATGTGTTCCGCTGGCGTACGGCGATGAACGAATATTACATGGCGCAGTGGCAACATCTGCGCCATATCGAGGGGGCAGCGCAGCGTGTGCAGGAAGACACCATGCGTTTTGCTTCAACGCTGGAAAGCATGGGCGTGGGCTTTATCAATGCCATCATGACGCTGATCGCCTTCCTGCCGGTGCTGGTTGCGCTTTCTCCACACGTGCCTGAGCTGCCGATTGTCGGCTATGTGCCTTACGGCCTGGTGATTGCGGCGATCGTCTGGTCGCTGATGGGCACCGGTATGCTGGCGGCGGTCGGGTTCAAACTTCCGGGACTGGAATTTAAAAATCAGCGAGTGGAAGCGGCCTATCGTAAAGAGCTGGTATACGGGGAAGACGATGCCAGCCGCGCCACGCCGCCGACGGTTCGTGAACTGTTCAGTGCGGTGCGCCAGAACTATTTCCGCCTCTATTTTCACTACATGTATTTTAATATCGCGCGCATTCTCTACCTGCAGGTGGACAACGTTTTCGGTCTGTTCCTGCTGTTTCCGTCGATTGTTGCCGGTACGATTACCCTGGGTCTGATGACGCAAATTAACAATGTCTTTAGCCAGGTGCGGGGCGCGTTCCAGTACCTGATCAACTCGTGGACGACGCTGGTCGAACTGATGTCTATCTATAAACGTCTGCGCAGCTTTGAGCGCGAACTGGACGAGCAGGATATTCAGGCTGTCACCCACACTCTTGGTTAACAAAAGGAAACGTTATGTCGGCGGTGTCTCGTCTTTTCCCATTGTCATTGCTGGCCGGGCTGGTGCTGGCCGGATGTAGCAGTCAGCCCTCGCAACCGCTGAAGAAAGGCGAGAAACCGGTAGACGTCGCGAGCGTGGTGCGCCAGAAAATGCCGGCCAGCGTGAAGGATCGGGACGGCTGGGCGCAGGATATCGCCAAAACCTTTGAAAGCCACAAGCTGGCGCCCACGGTGGAAAATATCTGTTCGGTGCTGGCGGTCGCGCAGCAGGAGTCCAACTATCAGGCCGATCCGGCCGTTCCGGGATTGAGCAAAATTGCCTGGCGGGAAATAGACCGACGAGCCGAGCGGATGCACATCCCGGTTTTCCTCGTGCATACCGCGCTGAAAATCACGTCCCCGAACGGGAAAAGCTACAGCGAGCGGCTGGATGCGGTAAAAACGGAAAAACAGCTCAGTGCCATTTTTGATGATTTTATCAATATGGTGCCAATGGGGCAGACGCTGTTCGGTTCACTCAATCCGGTACACACCGGCGGCCCGATGCAGGTCAGCATTGCGTTTGCCGAGCAGCACAGCAAAGGGTATCCGTGGAAAATGGAGGGAACGGTACGCCAGGAAGTATTCAGCCGTCGCGGTGGACTCTGGTTCGGAACCTATCATCTGCTCAATTACCCGGCCAACTACAGCGCGCCGATTTTCCGCTTTGCCGACTTTAACGCCGGATGGTATGCCAGTCGTAACGCCGCATTTCAGAATGCGGTCAGTAAAGCCAGCGGCGTCAAACTGGCGCTGGATGGTGATCTGATTGCTTACGGCAGTAAAGAAGCCGGTAAAACGGAGCTGGCGGTGCGTAAACTGGCGGGCAAACTGAGTCTCAGTGAGGGCGATATCCGCCGGCAGCTGGAGAAAGGCGACAGTCTCGCGTTTGAAGAAACGGCGCTTTACGAAAACGTGTTTAAGCTTGCTGAGACAAAAACGGGGAAAGCGTTACCACGTGAAATGCTGCCAGGCATTCAGCTGGAAAGCCCGAAAATCACCCGTAATCTCACCACGGCCTGGTTTGCAAAACGGGTCGACGATCGTCGGGCGACGTGTATGGGGCAGTAATCGCCGGGCCATTACTGGCGGCGGTAGCGCCAGCGCAGGATGGCGGCGATGACACCGAAAATCAGACTGCCGACCAGAAACGGCACCAGACCAAAGATGGTCCCGACGCCCAGCCCAATCTCCACGCGCGGGCGTCCCGTCTCTTGTACCTGCATCAGGTGCTCATACACGCCCGGTGCGTGAACCAGCAGGTTCAGGATCTGCGCTCCGACCCAAAAACAGAACAGCACAAACACGGCGTAAGCAATGTTGCCTGGCGTAGAGGCGGTTTCTCGATGTTTCCCGTTAAACAAGGATTTTGAGAGAGTGAAATCAGCCATAAATGACCTCCGCGAGTAATTCTGCATCTCTGACACCATGCCAGTAACTTACCGTGAGTCTGACAGGTCATCGCGTTTGTCAATATCAGAATGATGGTAATTTCAGTCTGGGATGAATCCTGGATTGCAGATTCTTGTTGGTTGTCACAAATTGGTTACCTTAAATCAAATTTTGCAACATTTAAGAAATTCCGCATACGACACAGACCGGTTTCCCGTAATATGCAATGATGCTTTTTTTCGCTCGGGAGTTGCCATGAACCTGCCTGTAAAAATACGCCGTGACTGGCATTACTATGCCTTTGCTATCGGACTGATTTTCATTCTGAACGGTGTTGTTGGGCTGCTGGGCTTTGAAGCCAAAGGCTGGCAAACCTATGCCGTGGGTCTGGTGACCTGGGTCATCAGCTTCTGGTTGGCAGGCTTGATTATTCGTCGTCGCGTGGAGGATGAAGCGGCATAAGCCTGATGAGTAAAGTCGCCATCAGGCTTACCGGGACAGCGCTGATTACATCGTCGTTTTCAGCGCATTATCTGCAGCGTGGCGTTCCAGCGCCAGTTCGATCAAATGGGTGATCAAATCGGTGTAACCTAAACCGCTGGCCTGCCAGAGTTTCGGATACATACTGATGTTGGTAAAACCTGGCAGGGTGTTGATCTCATTAATCACCACCTCATTATCGGCAGTTAAGAAGACATCGACGCGCGCCATGCCGGCGCAGCCCAGCGTCTGATACGCCTGAATGGCAATCTCACGGATTTTGTCGTTGATCTGAGGCTCAATCGCCGCAGGGACCACCACTTTCGCGCCGTTATCATCAATGTATTTGGTGTCGTAGGCATAGAAATCACTGTTGAGCACGATCTCGCCACAGGTGCTGGCCTGCGGATGATCGTTGCCCAATACCGCGCACTCAATCTCACGCCCTTTGATCCCTTGTTCTACCACCACTTTGTGATCGAACTCGAACGCCAGAGCGACGGCCTGCGCGTACTGCGCTTCGCTGGTGACCTTACTGACGCCGACGGACGATCCCTGATTAGCCGGCTTAACGAACAGCGGCAGACCAAGACGGGCTTCCACCTCTGCAAAACTTATCGTATTGCGGTTGGCGCGCGTCAGCGTAATAAACGGCGCGATACTCAGTCCGGCGTCCCGCAACAAACGTTTGGTGACGTCTTTATCCATGCATGCCGCAGAGCCCAGCACGTCGGAACCGACGAAGGGCAGATTCGCCACGCGCAGCATCCCCTGTAGTGAACCATCTTCACCCAGCGTGCCGTGTACAATCGGGAAAATCACGTCCACGGTTGGCAGCGGCTGGCCATTCTGCGCATCAATCAACTGCTGCTCGTGTCTGCCTGGAACCTGTGCCAGGCTGGTCGCAGAAGGACGCAGCGCAATATGCGCCGGATCGTTTGCATTGAGCAGGTAATTGTTGGCATCGCTGACGTGCCACTGCCCTTGTTTATCAATACCTAACAACACGACATCAAAGCGGGTCTTGTCGATGGCATCGACAATATTTTTTGCCGATTGCAATGACACTTCATGTTCCGCTGATTTACCACCAAATACGATTCCTACCCGCAACTTTGCCATCTTAAACCCATTCCCCCGAACGCAAAGCGTATACATTACCACGACAAAACGAGGGATTCGCGGGCTTCTGCCATAATGTTAGGGAGAATTGCACGGGAGGGTGCGTGAAAGGAAAAGGCTGGCTGTTGATGATGCTTCTGGGCGTGGCGTGCGGCGTGGGATATCGCTATCTGCCGTCTTATTACAACCCGCTCACCCCTCTTGAGTTATCTGACCCGCCAAACTGGCTCACTCAATTTAAGCTTAAGCGTCTGACGCCAGCGCGTTGCCAGGCGCTGTTGCTGCAGGCAAACCAGCAGAAGCTGATTACGTCACAGCCCGTGGCTGACAGTACCGGCGAATGCCCCTTAACCGACGTGGTACGGGTGCGGGATTTCGGCGCCGTCAAACTGAGCAGCAGCTTCCTTGCTTCCTGTCCGTTAGCGCTGAGTTCTGCGCTGTATGTCGGGCAACAGGCTGTGCCGTTGACGGAACGTCTGATGATGAGCCGACTGACCCGGATCGAGCATCTCGGCAGCTTCGCCTGTCGTAATATTTACCATCGTCCTGACGCGCGTCGTAGCGAGCACGCCAGCGCGCAGGCCCTGGATATCAGCGGTTTTAGCCTTGCCGACGGCCGGCACTTCACCGTTCTGCGCGGCTGGAAGCAGGAGGAAAGCGCACCGTGGCTGCGGGCACTGCTCAGCGTGAGCTGTCAATATTATGGCAACGGCTTAGGACCGGACTACAACGCGGCCCACGCCAACCATTTTCATCTGGGAATGCGGGGAGTTGGCCTCTGTCGCTAAGCATAAAGCCCTGTGGTTTGTTGGGTTTTAATGTGATGTATTTCACAAAAATGGTGAACGGGAAGATAAAATAGTAAATTGCGCGACAGCGCACCTCTGGATCCCCTGACAGACGTGGAGATTGTTAAACTAACCGGCGTTTTCTGCTATTTATCACGATGAGCGTTTATGGAATCCTGGAAAGTTAATCTCATTTCCGTCTGGTTCGGCTGCTTTTTTACCGGTCTGGCAATCAGTCAAATCCTGCCATTTTTGCCGCTGTATATTTCGCAGCTCGGGGTGACCTCCCATGAAGCGCTCTCGATGTGGTCTGGTCTGACTTTCAGTGTCACATTCTTAATCTCCGCGATAGTCTCTCCGCTCTGGGGGAGCCTGGCAGACCGCAAAGGTCGCAAGCTGATGCTGCTGCGCGCTTCGCTTGGCATGGCCATTGCGATACTGCTGCAAGCCTTTGCCACCAACGTCTGGCAGCTTTTTCTGCTGCGCGGCATCATGGGCTTAACGTCCGGTTATATTCCAAATGCGATGGCGCTGGTGGCGTCTCAGGTGCCTCGTGAACGTAGCGGATGGGCACTTAGTACGCTGGCGACTGCGCAAATCAGCGGTGTGATTGGCGGCCCGCTGATGGGCGGTTTTATTGCCGATCATGTGGGATTACGCCCGGTCTTTTTTATCACCGCAATACTGCTGGTCGTCAGCTTTCTGGTCACCCTCTTTTTGATTAAAGAAGGTGTCCGCCCGACGCTGAAAAAGAGCGAGCGGTTGAGCGGGAAAGCCGTATTTGCTTCGCTGCCATATCCGGCGTTGGTTGTCAGTCTGTTTTTCACCACGCTGGTGATTCAGTTGTGCAATGGTTCAATCAGCCCGATTCTGGCGCTATTTATTAAGTCGATGGCCCCGGACAGTAACAATATTGCCTTTTTGAGCGGGTTAATCGCCTCGGTGCCTGGGGTGTCGGCACTGATTTCTGCACCGCGGCTGGGTAAGCTTGGGGATCGCATCGGCACCGAAAGGATCCTGATGGCGACGCTGATTTGTGCGGTCGTGCTGTTCTTTGCCATGTCGTGGGTCACGACGCCTTTCCAGCTTGGTGTTTTACGCTTTCTGCTCGGTTTTGCCGATGGCGCAATGCTGCCTGCCGTCCAGACGCTGCTGGTCAAATACTCCAGCGACCAAATAACCGGGCGTATTTTTGGTTATAACCAATCGTTTATGTATCTTGGCAATGTCGCGGGTCCGCTAATGGGGGCAACGGTGTCGGCAATGGCGGGATTTCGTTGGGTATTTATTGCCACTGCGGTCATTGTGATGATTAACATTTGTCAGTTAGCCCTTGTCCTGCGCCAGCGGCGAAATATCCGTAAGCAGGTGTAAAGCGATTAAAAAATGACTTAAGTGAAACTGGTCGTTTTTTATCATAACTTTAACTTATGGCCGGGGGTGACTATTTTATTCATGACTTTTAATTTGGGGTTCTGTTTTTCTGCGAGAAACGTTTCGCTCACCGTATTCTGTGATTATTTACGCAAAGTCTTTCCTTTCTTATAAAAATACTACTTTCAGCCTCTAGGCAGCATGGATTCATAGTGATACCGTCAGCCTTCTTTAGATAAGGAAATGCGGTCATGAAAAATCTAATAGCTGAGTTGTTGCTTAAGCTTGCCCAGAAAGAGGAAGAGTCAAAAGAACTGGTTGCTCAGGTAGAAGCATTAGAGATTATCGTTACAGCGATGCTGCGCAATATGGCTCAGAACGAGCAGCAACTGTTGATTCATCAGGTTGAGGGCGCACTTGATGGCGTAAAGCCCGATGCCAGCGTTCCGGATAACGATACGGAGTTGCTGCGCCAGTATGTACAGAAGTTGTTGAGGCATCCTCGTTACTAGTTTTATTCAGCTTCTACGCTGTCATATACCTGTCATGTCAGAGACCTATAGTCGCTTTGTTTTTTATTTTAAGTGTATTAAGTACATGGAGAAAATAAAGTGAAACAAAGCGCTATCGCTCTTGCATTGTTACCGCTGCTGTATATCCCCGTTAGTCATTCTGAAACATCATCAATGTCGGTGCTGGAAAACCGTGCCGCGCAGGGTGATATTACAACGCCAGGCGGAGCACGCCGATTATCGGCCGATCAAACACAAGCATTGCGCGAATCACTGAATGATAAACCCGCAAAAAATATTATTTTATTGATTGGCGATGGTATGGGTGATTCAGAAATTACCGCTGCGCGAAATTATGCTGAAGGTGCAGGTGGTTATTTTAAAGGGATTGATGCCTTACCGCTGACCGGTCAATACACCCACTATGCGCTGAATAAAAAAACCGGTAAGCCGGATTACGTGACAGATTCTGCTGCGTCGGCAACCGCATGGACAACCGGCGTAAAAACTTATAACGGCGCGCTGGGCGTCGATATTCACGAAAAAGATCACACGACGCTGCTGGAAATGGCGAAAGCGGCGGGGCTGGCGACGGGTAACGTCTCAACCGCAGAGTTGCAGGATGCCACGCCTGCCGCGCTGGTGGCGCACGTCACGTCGCGTAAATGCTATGGCCCGAGCGTGACGAGTGAAAAATGCCCGACGAATGCGCTGGAAAAAGGTGGCAAAGGCTCAATAACCGAACAACTGCTGAATGCCCGTGCGGATGTGACGCTGGGCGGCGGCGCGAAAACGTTCGCCGAAACTGCGACGGCGGGCGAATGGCAGGGAAAAACGCTGCGTGAACAGGCTCTGGCCCGGGGTTACCAACTGGTCGGCGACGCGGCCTCACTGGCGGCAATCGGCGAAGCCAGCCAGGACAAACCGCTGCTGGGACTGTTCTCTGACGGCAACATGCCTGTGCGCTGGGAAGGCCCCAAAGCGTCTTATCACGGCAATATTGATAAGCCCGCCGTGACCTGTGCGCCGAATCCAAAACGCGACGATACCGTGCCGACGCTGGCACAAATGACCGACAAAGCCATTGAGTTGCTCAGTAAAAATGAGAAAGGATTCTTCCTGCAGGTGGAAGGGGCCTCTATCGATAAACAGGATCACGCCGCCAATCCTTGCGGACAGATTGGCGAGACGGTGGATCTGGACGAAGCCGTACAGCGCGCGCTGGCCTTTGCGAAGAAAGAGGGTAACACGCTGGTGATCGTCACCGCCGATCACGCCCACGCCAGCCAGATCGTCGCGCCGGAGACAAAAGCGCCGGGTCTGACCCAGGCGTTAAACACCAAAGATGGCGCCGTGATGGTAATCAGCTACGGTAACTCCGAAGAGGAATCTCAGGAGCATACGGGCAGCCAGCTGCGCATTGCGGCCTACGGTCCTCATGCGGCCAACGTGGTCGGGCTGACCGATCAAACCGATCTGTTCTATACCATGAAAGCGGCGTTAGGCCTGAAATAATCCAGCCCCCGACAGGATAACGTTTGCTGTCGGGTGGTTTTTTTATTGTTAGCAGCCAGACTTATCTGAATATCCCCGCGTTTACCTGCGGGAGATAGTCGAGTGAATACTCAAAAAAGGATGGTGCTATGAAAATAACATTACTGGTTACCCTATTGTTTGGGTTGATCTTTTTAACGACCGTTGGTGCGGCGGAGAAAACATTAACGCCGCAGCAGCAGCGCATGACCACCTGTAATCAACAGGCGACGGCGAAGACGTTAAAAGGCGATGCCCGTAAGACATACATGAGCGATTGCCTTAAAAACAGTCAGTCAGCTCCCGGTGAAAAAAGCCTGACGCCGCAACAGCAAAAAATGCGCGAATGCAACGTCCAGGCGACGGAACAATCGCTGAAAGGTGACGACCGCAGTAAGTTTATGAGTGCCTGCCTGAAGAAAGCGGCGTAGCCCCGACGTAGTGCTAACGGGTGAGCAAAGAAAAACGCTCACCCGAAATATCATACTTTCCCCGCCAGACCCGTCTCTATAATTTGGGAAAATTGTTTCAGAATGTTCCCAAAAAATAATGAATGACGAAAACTTTTACAAAAAAGCGGTCGACCTGGATGAAGCGTCTTTTTCATCGCAGCAAAATGACCATCAACGCTCTGGACTGCGATTCGCCCGGCGAGTGAGAGTGCCGCGGGCAGTGGCGCTGGGAGGGATGTTTTTCCCCGTCGCCGCAGCGCTGGTCGCGAATCCCGTATCCGGCGTCTGGTGGCTGTTGCTGGTGGGATGGGCGTTCGTCTGGCCGCACCTGGCCTGGCAAATCGCCAGCAGGGCCGTCGATCCGCTGAGTCGGGAATTTGCCAATTTAAAAACGGATGCGGTCCTCGCCGGAATGTGGATAGGTCTGATGGGGGCCAATGCGCTGCCCTCCACCGCGCTGTTGATGATCATTTGCATGAATCTGATGGGCGCAGGCGGCGTGCGGCTGTTTATCACCGGGCTTGCCCTGATGGTGGTCGCTTGTCTGGTCACGCTGCAGCTGACGGGCGTCTCTCTGGCCTTAAGAAGTGCACCACTGGAAGGAGGGCTGACGCTGCCGGTCATGGTGATATACCCGCTGTTATTCTCCTGGGTCAGCTATCAGGCCGCGACAAAACTGGCGCAGCACAAGCGTCGGTTGCAGGTGATGAGCACCTGTGACGGCATGACGGGGGTCTACAACCGGCGGCACTGGGAAATATTACTGCGCAATGAATTTGAGCACAGTCGTCGCCAGCATCGGGATGCCACGCTGCTGATCATCGATATCGACCACTTTAAGAGCATTAACGATACCTGGGGACATGACGTTGGCGACGAAGCCATTCTGGCGCTGACCCAGCAGTTGAGAATGACCCTGCGCGGGAGCGATGTGATCGGGCGTTTTGGTGGCGATGAATTTGCGGTGATCATGTGCGGTACGCCAGCGGAGAGCGCCATAGCGGCGATGTCGCGGGTTCATGAGGGGTTACAAGGGCTGCGGCTGGCCTGCGCGCCGCAGGTTATTTTGCATATCAGCGTCGGCGTTGCACCGTTAACCCCGCAGTTCGGTCACTATCGGGAATGGCTGAAATCAGCCGATCTGGCGCTCTACAAAGCAAAGAATGCCGGACGTAACCGCACCGAAGTGGCGGCCTGACGTCCGGTTGTTCACTCAGGACTTACTGAGTTTCTCTGACTTCTCCATACACTTCGCCATCGCTTCAATCACTGCCGCGCGAAATCCTCGCTCTTCCAGTACGCGGACGGCTTCAATCGTCGTGCCGCCAGGCGAACAGACCATATCTTTCAGTACGCCAGGATGCTCGCCGGTTTCCAGCACCATCTTTGCCGAACCCATGACCGCCTGAGCGGCAAATTTATAAGCCTGCGCGCGCGGCATCCCGCCCAGTACAGCGGCATCGGCCATTGCTTCGATAAACATAAAAACATACGCCGGGGCGGAGCCGCTGACGCCAACCACCGGGTGAATCATCGGCTCGGCAATGACTTCGGCTTCGCCAAAGCAGCGGAAAATATTCAACACGTCAGCGGTATCTTCCGGGGTAACCAGCGCGTTTGGCGTCACCGACGTCATCCCGGCATTAACCAATGATGGCGTATTCGGCATCGCACGTACGATTTTCCGGTCATGCCCCAGCGCGCGGGCGAGTTGATCGAGGGTTACGCCTGCTGCAATAGAGACCACCAGCGACTCTTTATTGAGACTGGAGGTGACTTCGCTGAGTACTTTGATCATGATGCCCGGCTTCACGGCGCCGAAAACAATATCCGCCACCTGGGCCACTTCCTGAGCGGACTGCGCGGCGTTGATACCGTACTGGTCATGCAGCGCGGCGACTTTATCGGGGGAAGGGGTGTAGACCCAGATCTGGCCGGGAAGCACCTGACCGCTGGCAATCAGGCCGCCGAGGATCGCTTTCCCCATATTACCGCAGCCGATAAAACCGATTTTCTTCTCCATCTCGTCACTCCCTATGGGTGATAGTTGTTGTTTTGTTTGATAAAGCCTAGCTTAGCGCGGATTGAAAGACGCATGAAGGATAAACAGCACTTTGCCGCAGCGCAAAAGCACGAGACAATAGCCGATTGCACAAGAAACGGGAGACAGTATGACCATATGGGTGGATGCGGATGCGTGTCCGAACGTAATTAAAGAGATCCTCTATCGTGCTGCCGGGCGCATGCAAATGTCGCTGACTCTGGTAGCGAACCAGAGCCTGCGCGTGCCACCGTCACCGTATATCCGTACGCTGCGCGTTCCTGCGGGCTTTGACGTGGCGGACAACGAGATTGTGCGTCAGTGCGCAGCAGGCGATCTGGTCATCACTGCCGATATCCCGCTGGCCGCTGAGGTGCTGGCGAAAGGCGCATCTGCGCTCAATCCGCGTGGTGAACGCTACACCGAATCGACCATTCGTGAACGTTTGACGATGCGCGATTTTATGGATACGTTGCGCGCCAGCGGGATCCAGACGGGTGGGCCGGATAGCCTCTCTGCGCGCGATCGCCAGCATTTTGCGGCAGAGCTGGAAAAGTGGTGGCTGGAAGTTCAGCGCAGAAAAGCGTGAATGTAATTTATTTTTTACACTTTCCTCAGCGCTATTTCTTGATATAGTAGGGCATGCATTGATATTTCTACTTTGAGTGGAATAAATTCTTTACACTTAACGCTGTACTAGTTTGATGGTATGATTATTCCTTTAATGACATCTGATCCCGCAGCTTTGCGGCTTTCTGGGGAACGCCCACTATGACGCAACCGCTTTATCTTGTTGGCCCACGCGGCTGTGGAAAAACAACGGTTGGCATGGCGCTGGCTACGGCAATTGGCTGTCGGTTTGTGGATACCGATCAATGGCTGCAGTCGCAGGTACAAATGACCGTGGCGGAAATCGTCGAGCGTGAAGGCTGGCCGGGATTTCGCGCCAGAGAAACGGCTGCGCTGGAGGCGGTGACCGCGCCGTCGACGGTCGTCGCGACGGGGGGAGGAATTATTCTCACCGACTATAACCGCCATTTTATGCGTGATAACGGCATCGTCATTTATTTAAGCGCGCCGGTCCCAACGCTGGTTAATCGTCTTGAGGCGTCGCCTGAAGAGGAGCTGCGTCCCACGCTGACCGGTAAACCCCTGAGCGAAGAGGTGCAGGAGGTACTGCAACAGCGGGACATGTTGTATCGCGAGGCGGCCCATTTCATCATTGATGCAGCAAAATCACCCAGCCAGGTGATTTCTGAAATTCAGCGCAGGCTGGCGCAGTGCGCGCTGCGCAGACAAGGCGGGGTCTATACTTAAACTTCATTCGACAGAAGGAAGCACTATGCCAACCAAACCGCCTTATCCACGTAAAGCGTATATTGTCACCATTGAGAAAGGGACGCCGGGGCAGACGGTCACCTGGTATCAGCTGCGCGCCGATCACCCGAAACCGGATTCGTTAATCAGCGAGCATCCCAGCGCGCAGGAAGCGATGGATGCGAAAGCCCGTTACGAAGATCCCGATAAAACCTGATGACTGAACGACTCGGAATGGAATCTGAGTGAGTGCAAACCCTACCAGCATCACATTTTTCACCGAAGAATCGTTGTACCTGAAAACTAACATCAAACAATAACAACCTATTACTGGAATTATCTGGAATCTTTACACAGCGATTTGTGCTGCACCTGCTACGCTTTTTTGCATTTGCAAAGGTAAGTGTCGGCAGTGGTGCAGCGCATTTACCCGGGAATAAACGACGAAGTAAAAAAGAAGGTGGAAAAAATGAGTGCGTCGTTGGCTATCCTCACCATCGGTGTTGTACCCATGAGTGAAGTTTTACCGCTTCTGACCGAGTACATCGACGAACAACATATCACCCATCACAGCCTGCTGGGAAAAATGAGCCGTGATGACGTTCTGGCTGAGTACGCAATCGATTCCGGCGAGGAGCCGCTGCTCACTCTGCTTAACGATAATCAACTGGCTTATGTCTCGCGCCAGAAAGTGGAACGCGACCTGCAAAGCGTCGTCGAAGTGCTGGATAACCAGGGTTACGATGTCATTCTGTTGATGAGTACAGCTTCAATTAACAGCATGACGGCGCGTAACAGTATTCTGCTGGAGCCGCTGCGCATTATTCCGCCGCTGGTGGCCTCGATTGTCGATGGGCATCAGGTGGGGGTGATTGTGCCGGTGGAAGAGCTGATGGCGGCCCAGACGGAGAAATGGCAGGTTTTGCAGTCTCCTCCTGTCTATTCTTTGGCAAATCCGGTACATGGAAGCACGCAGCAGTTGATTGATGCCGGCAAAGCGCTGCTGGAGCAAGGGGCGGATGTCATTATGCTCGACTGCCTTGGTTTTCATCAGCACCACCGCGATGTCCTGCAAAAATCGCTGGATGTTCCGGTGCTGCTCTCTAATGTGCTGATCGCGCGGCTGGCTTCAGAACTGCTGGTTTAATTTTACGTGACAGGCCAAAGGGCTGGCCCCTATATTGGTTGTCAATTTACCAACGAGACAGGGCCCGTTTATGCTTCAAAGTAACGAATACTTTTCCGGCAAAGTAAAATCAATCGGCTTTACCAGCAGCAGTACTGGCCGTGCCAGTGTGGGCGTGATGCTGGAAGGGGAATACACCTTCGGCACCGCAGAGCCTGAAGAGATGACGGTGGTGAGCGGCGCGTTGAATGTGTTGTTGCCGGATGCTACCGAATGGAAGGTGTATGCCGCAGGAGAGGTGTTCAACGTCCCGGGTCATAGCGAGTTTCACTTACAGGTCGCCGAACCGACCTCATATCTTTGCCGCTATCTGTAATGATTTTCCCTCTCCGTGTGGAGAGGGAATATTGTTTAGCGCTGTGCTTCGCCGCCTAACCCTTCTACCAGATTCTGAATCAACGCCGCCAGTTCACCGGTCATCAGGATAAAGTCCGCGTCAAAACGCTGGGCGAAATCTTCCCGGTCGATATCTTCGTTTTGATCGCGCAGTTCGTCGCTGAATTTCAGACGCTTGATCGAACCGTCATCGCAGATCATAAACTGAATACGCTGCTGCCAGTCGAGCGCCAGCTTGGTCACCACTTTACCGGCTTCAATGTGGACGGCAATCTCGTCGCTCACCAGATCCTGTTTTTTCGCCCGGATCACGCCGCCGTCTTCCAGCATCGCTTTCAGTTCGGCTTCGTCGAGTAACTGGAAGCCCTGAGCCACGGTGCCGGAACGCACCCATTCGGTAAGCGTCAGCTCAATCGGGTTTTCCAGCGCCAGCGGAACCACTGGCAGAGAACCGAGGCTCTTACGCAGCAGCGCCAGCGTATCTTCCGCTTTTTTCGCGCTTGCGCAGTCCACCATGATCAACCCGTTCACGGTGTCTATCCACATCATGGTCTGACTAAAGCGGCTAAAGGCGCGTGGCAGCAGCGAATGCAGCACTTCATCCTTCAGCGAGTCTTTCTCGGTTTTCTTCAGTTTGCGCGCCTGCTCGGCTTCCAGTTTGGCGATCTTCGCTTCCAGCGCCTGTTTGATCACCGGAGAGGGCAGGATCTTCTCTTCTTTACGCGCGCAAATCAAAATCTGGCCGTTGTTGGTATGCGTCAACGCATCGCTGTGCGATCCCATTGGCGGCACCCAGCCCGTTTTTGCCATATCCTGGCTACCGCAAGGGGTAAACGTCATCGAGGCTAGCTGTTTTTCCATCTCCTCGGCACGCAATGAAATATCGCGGCTAAGACGGTAAACCATTAAATTTTTGAACCACAGCATGATAATTTCCACGGACTTGTCGTTAAATTCAGCGCGTATAGTAACGAATTGTCGGCGGGCTTGCATTGCCATTCCCAATGCCTCGCTCTACTCTGTTGATATTCCCTAAAAAATGAGGAACTCCGTGTGCGTATTGGGATTGATTTAGGCGGCACCAAAACGGAAGTCATCGCGCTCAGTGAGGCCGGGGAGCAACGGTTCCGCCATCGTCTGCCGACGCCGCGAAACGACTATCAGCAAACCATCGAAACCATTGCCACGCTGGTGGCGATGGCGGAAAAAGCCACCGGGCAAACGGGCACGGTGGGGATCGGCATCCCCGGTTCCATTTCGCCCTATACCGGTGTGGTGAAGAATGCCAACTCCACGTGGCTGAACGGTCAGCCGTTTGATAAAGACCTCAGCGCACGTCTGCAACGTGACGTACGTCTGGCGAATGACGCGAACTGTCTGGCGGTTTCTGAGGCGGTCGATGGCGCCGCTGCCGGGGCGCAGACGGTTTTTGCGGTGATTATTGGTACCGGTTGCGGCGCGGGCGTGGCGCTTAACGGTCGGGCGCACATCGGCGGCAACGGTACGGCGGGCGAGTGGGGGCACAATCCTTTGCCGTGGATGGATGAGGATGAGCTTCGCTATCGTGAAGAAGTCCCCTGTTACTGTGGAAAACAGGGATGCATTGAGACGTTTATTTCCGGCACCGGGTTCGCCACCTATTACCATCGCCTGAGCGGCAATCCGCTTAAAGGCAGTGAGATTATCCGCCTGGTGGAGGCGCAAAACGCGCTGGCCGAACTGGCGCTCAGCCGCTATGAACGGCGTCTGGCGAAATCGCTGGCCCATGTGGTGAATATTCTCGACCCCGATGTTTTCGTCCTCGGCGGCGGGATGAGCAACATTGATCGCCTGTACAAAACGATTCCGCCGCTGATTAAACAGTTTGTGTTCGGCGGGGAGTGCGAAACGCCGGTGCGCAAAGCCCTGCACGGCGACTCCAGCGGCGTGCGTGGCGCCGCATGGCTGTGGCCACAGAAATAGTGGCAGGGGGAGGCCGGAGGGCGACGCCAGTGCGCCTTATCCGGCCTGCGGCACCCGCAGACATGGCGTCACCCACTATTCCACTGCAAACATTTTGTCGAGTTTGCTGTAGCCCAGCCCGTTGATTTTCTTCACCTTAATCTGCACCGGAATACGCTCTTTCATCGCTTCCACATGGCTAATCACGCCGATGGTTTTTCCGCTGGCATTGAGCGCATCCAGCGCATCGAGGGCGGTATCCAGCGTTTCACTGTCGAGCGTGCCGAAGCCTTCGTCAAGGAACAGCGAGTCAATGCGCGTTTTGTGGCTGACCAGATCGGAGAGCGCCAGCGCCAGCGCCAGGCTGACCAGGAAGCTCTCGCCACCGGAAAGGGTACGGGTATCACGCACGGCGTCGGCCTGCCAGGTGTCAACCACCTCCAGTTCCAGCGCTTCACTGGCTTTGCGCTGCAGCAGATAGCGTCCATGGAGGCGGGTCAACTGATTGTTCGCCAGCCACACCAGGTTATCCAGGGTCAGCCCCTGGGCGAATTTGCGGAATTTATCGCCCTCTTTAGAGCCGATCAGCGCATTCAGATAGCCCCAGTCCTCAACCTGTTGCATCGCGTTGTCGATTTTTTGCATCAACGTCTGCTGCTGTTGGCGATTATCGCTATCTTGTTTTAGCTGTTGGCGTATTTCACCCTGACGTGTGGCATTGTCTCGCACCCGGTCATTTAGCTGCGCCACGGCTTGCTGAATGTGTTCAATCGACTGCGTGAGATCCAGTCCCGCAGGCGGCTGTTGCTGATGCGCCGCCAGCGCCTGGGCTGACTGCGCGGCGAGGGTCTGTGCCTGCTGAAGCTGGTTTTCCAGCGACTGCTTAAGCTGTTCCAGACGCGCGATCGCTTCGTCATCCAGCAGCGCGGCAAGAAATGCCGCCCGATCGGCAAACAGGCTGTGCGCAAGCGCGGTATCGAATTGCGCCTGCGCATCGGCGGCGCGCTGAGTCTCCTGCTGCTCCTGCTGTTGTAACGTCTGTAACTGACTGTGCAGCGATACACACTCATCGTGAACCTGACGCCAGTTTTCCAGCGTCACGCTCTCATCATCTTCTGCGTCGGTACCGGCGGCAGGCAGCGTCTCGAGCAGCGGGGTGAGCTGCGCGATGCGCGCCTGCAACGCCGTCAACTCCGTCTGCCGCTGCTGCCACGTTTGTGCATCTGCCGCACGGGCGTTTAGCCACGCTTCTTCGCTGCCTTCTTCAGGAAGTGACAACGTATAGTGGCTTAACTGCGCCGACAGCGTTGCCTGGCGCCGATCGATTTGCTGGCGGAACTGCTCCACCTGTTGCGCATGGGCGGTGATTTGTGCCTGTAGCTCATGGCGTTGGCTGAGCTGATAGAGCTGCTGCTCGTGCTCGTCCTGTACCGTCAGCCAGGGCTGAATATCCTCCTGCGGCTGTAACGTGACGTTCAGTGCGCCGATCGCGGTTTGCCACTGTTGAGTGAGCGCTTGCTCCTCTTTAGCCAGCGTCTGCGCTTCGCTTTCGTCACGCTGTAGCTGCTGGTTTAGCGCTTCTGACTGTCCACGCAGGGCGGCACCTTCGTCAGCCAGCACTTTAACCTCTTTTTCCAGCGCGTCGCGTCGCGCCTGATTAACGCCTGGCTCGAGCGCCTGATACGCCGAGACTGCGGGATGGGCGGTTGAACCGCAAAGCGGGCAGGGCTGACCGGACTGTAGCAGCGCACGCTGGCTTTCCAGGTCTTTGATCCGCGCTTCCTGTTCGCAAAGGGTTTTAACATCCTGATACTGCTGATATTTGTCTTTATACTGCTGACGCTTTGCCTCCAGCAGGGTATTGCGCCGGGCCAGCTCTTGTTTGTTGTGCGCAATCGCTGCCTGCAGTTGACTCAGACGCGCCAACCGGGGAACGAGCTGACCGTGGAGCGAAAGCAATTGCTGGCGCAGAGGACGCTGCTGCGCATGCTGCGCCAGCGCCGTCGCAACCTCATCTGCCGTCATATTGAGCGTCACCGGCGGCAGTGCTTCCAGCTTACGGCTATCGTTTACCTGCTGTTGCTGCCATTTTGCCAGCTGAATCTTATCGCTGGCCTGCTGAGCAAACAGGGCTCGCCATCCTCCTAACTCATTGCTCCATAAGCGAAAGCGATCGTGTGCGATTAGCCACTCGTTCAGCGTCTGTTGCGTGGCGAGCAGGGCGGTGGACTGCCGCTCAGCCTGGCGGCGCATGCGGTCACGCAGCGAGAATCTGCTTTGTAAGCGAGCATTAACTTCGTTTATCTGCTGGCGGGTGCGGGTAACGGTAGCCGATTGTTCCTGAATACGCTCCCACAGTGGGCGTAACGCTCTGGCAGGTTGTGCCAGGCTGAGCGTCGCCAGCTGTGGCTGGGCGTTTTCCAGCGCCTCCTGCGCAACCCGCTGCGCCTGCTGACGCTGGTTTGCGTCGGCCTGCAGTTCGTGTTGACGCGTCAGCCAGTTTAACTGTTGTTGTCCGGTCTGCTGTTGGGTGACCAGCTGTTTCTCTTCGTCAGTGAGCGCCTGCAAACTTTCTGTCAGCGTCTGCAACGCCTCTGGCGCTAACAGCGTAACGCCGCTGGCCTGCGCCTGTAATTTTTCCAGTTCGGTGCGCGCGGTTTTGTGCTGCTCAAAAACCTGGGCGGAGATCTGCCCGTAAATTTCCGTGCCGGTCAGTTCTTCCAGCAGTTCTGCACGCTCCTTCGGTTTAGCGTTGAGGAACGCAGCAAACTGCCCCTGCGAGAGCAGCATTGAGCGGGTAAAGCGACCATAATCCAGCCCGGTCAGATCCGCCGTCATCTCCAGTTTGTCCTTCACCTTATCGGCAAGGATTTTCCCATCGGCGCAGCGCGCCAGTTCAACGCGCGGAACCTGTAAATTGCCGTCGGGCTGGTTGCGCGCGCGGTTTTGGCTCCAGAATGCACGATAAGCTTCGCCTTTGACTTCAAACTCCACTTCCGCCAGACATTCCGCCGTATCGCGGGTCATCAGATCGTTTTGCGATTGCGACACGGTATTCAGGCGAGGCGTCTCGTGGTACAACGCCAGGCAAATCGCATCGAGCAGCGTGGTTTTGCCGGCCCCGGTGGGACCGGTAATGGCAAACAGACCGTTGCTGGCAAACGGCTCTGCTGTGAAATCGACCTTCCATTCCCCTTTCAGTGAGTTGAGGTTTTTCAGGCGTAGACTGAGAATCTTCATGCCTCATGCTCCCCGGAAAGTGTCTGTAATGTGCGGTGAAAAAGTGATGTCAAACGTTCGCACTGAGGCGGCTCAAGTTCTTCCAGCGCCAGGCGGCGCGAAAATACCTCGTCCACGCTCAGTTCGCTCAGCGTTTCCCGGCGTTCGTTACTCAACATGCGCTCGCGCTGCTCCCGGCTGCGGCGGACTAACAGCACCTCAACGGGCAGCGTTTCCGTCAGCGCCTGAATTTTACGCTGCATATCATGCAGGTATTCATCGGTGGTGATTTCGATATCCAGCCAGACCGGAGGGCTTTGCTCGCTATCGCGCCACTGCTCCAGCTGTTCGGTAATCGCGGCGAGATCGCCTTTCAACACCGCCAGCGGTTGTGTGACCGGAACGGTGAGTTCTTCGACGCTGGCTAACTTGCCGTCCAGGAAGTCCACCCGATGCACGTATTTGTTTTTGCCACATTCGTCAAAACTCAGCGCGATGGGGGAGCCGCAGTAGCGGATATGCTCTGTGCCGCCAATCTTCTGCGCCCGATGGATGTGGCCCAGCGCGATGTAATCGGCGGGCGGGAAGTTCTGTGCCGGAAAAGCATCCAGCGTGCCAATATAAATGTCACGAACGGCGTCACTTTTACTGGCGCCGACGGTGGTCAGGTGGCCGGTGGCAATAATCGGCAGGGCGAGATCGCCGCGCAATGCGCAGGCAGTCTCGTATTGCTGTTGGTAATAGTCGGTGATGGCACCCAGCAGATGCTGCTGTTTTTCCTGACCGGACAGGCCCGCCTGGCTGCTGATAATGTCGCGCGGGCGTAAAAACGGCACCGGGCACAGCACCGCGCCGGGCTGGCCATCGCGGCGATTCAGGATTTGCGGCGCGTGACCGGCGCTGGCCACAACCGTGGTATTGAGAAACGCCAGAATCTCGCGGGATTCATTCAGCGTGGCGACGGAGTCATGGTTTCCTGCTAATACCACCAGATGACAGCCCGTTTGCTGCAGGTTGACCACAAAACGGTTGTAGATCTCACGGGCATAGCTTGGCGGCGAGCCGGTATCGAAGATATCGCCCGCAACGACTATCGCATCCACCTGCTGTTCGACCGCCGTTTCCAGCAGCCAGTCGAGAAAAGCCTGATGTTCAGCGGCGCGGCTTTTGCTGTAAAAATTTTGTCCCAGATGCCAGTCAGAGGTGTGAAGGATGCGCATAACGGTTCCATGGCAAAAAAGCATAAAGGGGATTATAACCATTCGTGGGCTGTAATATCTCGTTTCTCGGGTGTCATAAATCAACAACCTAAGGTTAACGTCAGCACGCATTTTCATAAATCTGTCATAAAACTGACGCATAATGACGCCGCATTAAGACAGATGATGATAAGCAACTTATATAACAGGGCAAATCATGGCGAGACGTATTCTGGTCGTAGAAGATGAGGCTCCAATTCGCGAAATGGTCTGTTTCGTGCTTGAGCAAAATGGTTTTCAGCCCGTTGAAGCTGAAGATTATGACAGTGCGGTGAACCAGCTTAATGAACCCTGGCCGGATTTGATCCTTCTTGACTGGATGTTGCCCGGCGGTTCTGGTCTACAGTTTATTAAACACCTCAAGCGTGAAGCGATGACCCGTGACATTCCGGTCATGATGTTAACCGCCAGAGGGGAAGAAGAGGATCGCGTACGCGGCCTGGAAACCGGTGCGGACGACTACATTACTAAACCGTTTTCCCCGAAAGAACTGGTGGCCCGCATCAAAGCGGTGATGCGCCGGATTTCGCCGATGGCGGTGGAAGAAGTCATCGAGATGCAGGGGCTAAGCCTGGATCCCACATCGCACCGCGTGATGACCGGCGAAAATCCGCTTGATATGGGGCCGACAGAATTTAAACTCCTGCATTTCTTCATGACCCACCCCGAACGGGTATACAGCCGCGAACAGCTGCTGAACCACGTCTGGGGCACCAACGTCTACGTTGAGGATCGTACGGTCGATGTGCACATTCGCCGTCTGCGCAAGGCGCTGGAAACCAGCGGCCACGATCGGATGGTACAAACGGTTCGCGGGACAGGGTATCGTTTTTCGACCCGTTTTTGAAAGACAAGAATAAATAAGAGCCTGGCTCTGAAGGGAGAGTGACCCGTGCTGGAACGGCTGTCATGGAAAAGGCTGGTGCTGGAACTGATACTTTGCTGTATCCCGGCCTTGATCCTAAGTGCATTTTTTGGTTACCTGCCGTGGTTTTTACTGGCATCGGTAACAGGACTGCTGATCTGGCATTTCTGGAATTTATTACGCCTCTCATGGTGGCTGTGGGTCGACAGAAGCATGACGCCGCCGCCGGGACGAGGCAGTTGGGAACCGCTGCTGTACGGTTTGCATCAGATGCAACTGCGCAATAAAAAGCGCCGTCGCGAGCTGGGCAATCTGATTAAACGCTTTCGCAGCGGGGCAGAGTCACTGCCCGATGCGGTGGTGTTGACCACTGAAGAGGGTGGGATCTTCTGGTGTAATGGCCTCGCGCAACAGGTGCTGGGCTTACGCTGGCCGGACGATAGCGGACAAAACATCCTGAACCTGCTGCGCTACCCGGAGTTTACGCAATACCTTAAGCTGAGGGATTTTAGCCGACCGTTAAATCTGGTACTCAATACCGGTCGACACCTGGAAATTCGCGTCATGCCGTACACCGATAAGCAACTGCTGATGGTGGCGCGCGACATGACACAGATGCACCAGCTTGAAGGCGCGAGACGCAATTTCTTTGCCAACGTGAGCCATGAACTGCGCACTCCACTAACGGTGTTGCAGGGCTATCTCGAGATGATGCACGAACAGACGCTGGAAGGGGCAACGCGCGAAAAAGCGCTATTGACGATGCGTGAACAAACCTCGCGCATGGAAGGACTGGTGAAACAGTTGCTTACGCTGTCGAAAATTGAAGCCGCACCGACGCTTCTGCTCAATGAACAGGTCGATGTGCCGATGATGCTGCGTATGGTCGAACGTGAAGCGCAGACGCTCAGCCAGCAGAAGCACACGTTCAGCTTTGAGGTGGATAACCAACTCAACGTGCTGGGGAATGAAGAACAACTGCGTAGCGCAGTGTCCAACCTGGTGTATAACGCCGTGAATCATACGCCAGCGGGAACCCATATCACCGTCCGCTGGCGCGCGATGCCGTACGGCGCGGAGTTTAGCGTGGAAGATAACGGGCCAGGCATTGCGCCGGAACATATCCCGCGGTTAACGGAGCGGTTTTATCGCGTTGATAAAGCGCGATCGCGGCAAACGGGCGGCAGTGGACTGGGACTGGCTATCGTAAAACATGCGTTGAATCATCATGAAAGTCGCCTGAATATCGAGAGTCAACTGGGCAAAGGCACGCGCTTTAGTTTTGTGCTGCCGGAACGATTAATTGCCAAAAAAAGTGCTTAAAGTACAATTGTAAGGTTTTCTTTCCATAAGCCAGCCAATGCTGGCTTATTTTCTTTGCGGCTAAGATAAGTCTGCTGAATTTATCCGCGCCTGGTTGTTTTTTGTTCGAATGATAAGCCATGACTTTTTCTTTAACATAGTGTTTTGCACTGGTTATTTATTTGATACCACTATAATCTTCCAGTTTTTAGATCCCTCCTTGCTTTAAAACGTTATAAGCGTTTAAATTGCGCCCCAGATGCTGTCAGACTGACTGTATTCAGGCGGTAAATCGAAAAACTATTCTTCGCAGTCCCAGCCCAGGAGCATATCCCGCTGGAATTGCTTAAAAAAACCGCTGTTTCTTCCCACAGGGAAAGACATTACGTTAATTTAATCAACACCACATCCACAGGCCGTAAGCTTTATGACCCATCAGTTAAAATCGCGCGATATTATTGCGCTGGGCTTTATGACTTTTGCGCTGTTCGTCGGCGCAGGGAACATCATCTTTCCTCCAATGGTTGGTTTGCAGGCTGGCGAAAACGTCTGGATGGCGGCTGTCGGCTTTTTGATCACAGCCGTGGGGCTACCGGTGCTGACGGTTGTCGCGCTGGCGAAAGTCGGTGGTGGTGTTGACAGTCTGAGCACGCCTATCGGCAAAGTGGCTGGCGTTCTGCTGGCGACCGTCTGCTATCTGGCCGTCGGTCCGTTATTCGCTACGCCGCGCACCGCAACGGTCTCTTTTGAAGTGGGTATTGCCCCGCTGACCGGCGACTCGACTCTGCCGCTGTTTATCTACAGCGTGGTCTATTTTTCAATTGTAATTCTGGTGTCGCTGTATCCGGGCAAACTGCTGGATACCGTGGGGAACTTCCTGGCGCCGCTGAAGATTCTGGCGTTGATTGTGCTCTCCGTTGCGGCAATCATCTGGCCTGCTGGCCCGATCAGTCATGCGATGGAAGCTTATCAGACGGCGGCATTTTCCAATGGCTTCGTTAACGGCTACCTGACGATGGATACGCTGGGCGCGATGGTCTTTGGTATCGTTATTGTTAACGCGGCGCGCTCTCGCGGTGTGACTGAAGCGCGTCTGCTGACCCGCTATACCGTCTGGGCGGGACTGATGGCGGGCGTCGGATTAACGCTACTGTACCTGGCGCTGTTCCGCCTCGGGTCAGACAGCGCTACGCTGGTCGATCAGTCGGCGAACGGCGCAGCGATTCTGCACGCTTATGTCCAGCACACCTTTGGCGGTGCGGGTAGCCTGCTGCTGGCGGCGCTGATCTTTATCGCCTGTCTGGTGACGGCGGTCGGCCTGACCTGCGCCTGTGCAGAGTTCTTTGCTCAGTATGTGCCGCTGTCTTACCGCACGCTGGTGTTCATTCTTGGCGGGTTCTCGATGGTGGTTTCCAACCTGGGGCTCAGCCATCTGATCCAGATCTCTATTCCGGTGCTGACGGCGATTTATCCCCCGTGTATCGCACTCGTTGTGTTAAGTTTTACCCGCTCATGGTGGCATAATTCGACCCGCGTCATTGCACCGGCAATGTTTATCAGCCTGATTTTTGGTATCCTTGATGGTATTAAAGCATCGGCAATCGGCGACGTGTTACCGGCCTGGACCCAGCGCTTACCGCTGGCGGAACAAGGTCTGGCGTGGTTAATGCCCACTGTTGTGATGGTGGTCCTGGCGGTTGTCTGGGATCGCGCGGCGGGTCGGCAGGTGACCTCCAGCGCACACTAAGATTGCGGAAAATCTGTTTTAACCACGGGGCTATTACTGGCCCCGTGGTTTTTTATGTGTTGATGGGTTAGGAATCGATGGAAAGTAATAACAAGCTGAAGCGTGGGCTAAGCACCCGACACATTCGCTTTATGGCCCTGGGCTCAGCAATCGGCACCGGGCTGTTTTATGGCTCTGCGGACGCCATCAAAATGGCCGGGCCGAGCGTGCTGCTGGCCTACATTATCGGCGGGGTGGCGGCCTATATCATTATGCGCGCGTTGGGGGAAATGTCCGTACACAATCCCTCTGCCAGTTCATTTTCACGCTATGCGCAGGAAAACCTCGGCCCACTCGCGGGTTACATTACCGGCTGGACCTACTGCTTTGAAATTCTGATTGTCGCCATTGCCGATGTGACCGCATTCGGTATCTATATGGGCGTCTGGTTTCCGACGGTTCCGCACTGGATCTGGGTGCTTAGCGTGGTGCTGATCATCTGCGCCATCAACCTGATGAGCGTAAAAGTGTTTGGCGAACTGGAGTTTTGGTTCTCCTTCTTTAAAGTCGCCACCATCATCATCATGATTGTGGCCGGCTTCGGCATCATCATCTGGGGGATTGGCAACGGCGGACAACCGACCGGGATCCATAACCTGTGGAGCAACGGTGGTTTCTTCAGCAATGGCTGGCTGGGGATGGTGATGTCGCTACAGATGGTGATGTTCGCCTACGGCGGTATTGAAATCATCGGTATCACCGCCGGGGAAGCGAAGGACCCGGAGAAATCCATTCCGCGCGCCATTAACTCGGTGCCGATGCGTATTCTGGTGTTCTACGTGGGGACGCTGTTCGTCATTATGTCTATCTACCCGTGGAACCAGGTGGGAACCGACGGCAGCCCGTTTGTGCTGACCTTCCAGCATCTTGGCATTACGTTTGCTGCCAGCATTCTCAACTTTGTGGTGCTCACCGCGTCACTGTCGGCGATTAACTCTGACGTCTTTGGCGTCGGTCGCATGTTGCACGGGATGGCGGAGCAGGGCAGTGCGCCAAAAGTGTTCGCTAAAACCTCGCGCCGGGGGATCCCATGGGTCACCGTGATGGTGATGACTATCGCCCTGCTGTTCGCGGTGTATCTGAACTACATCATGCCGGAAAACGTCTTCCTGGTGATTGCGTCGCTGGCGACCTTCGCGACGGTGTGGGTGTGGATTATGATCCTGCTGTCGCAAATTGCTTTCCGTCGTCGTCTGCCGCCGGAAGAGGTGAAGGCGCTGAAGTTTAAAGTGCCGGGCGGTGTGGCAACGACCATTGTGGGCCTGATTTTCCTCGTATTTATCATTGGGCTGATTGGCTATCATCCGGACACCCGCATTTCGCTGTACGTTGGCTGTGGCTGGATTGTTCTGCTGATGATTGGCTGGATGTTCAAGCGCCGTCGTGACCGTCAGGTCGCCGAAGCGCAGTAATGTTGTGCCGGGTGGCATGAATGCCATCCGGTCATTTCTCCTCCCCCGAACTCCTCCCCCAATAAACCTTCAGATGATGAGTTATCCTGTAAATCGCTATGGCAAGGTGAGCTCATTTTCATCAAAGGGGATTCGTGATGTTGAACGCCTGGCACCTACCGGTTGCCCCATTTGTTAAGCAAAACAAAGACCAACTGACCATTACGCTCTGGTTGACGGGGGAGAACCTGCCGCAGCGCGTTACGCTACGTGCGGAAAATGACAACGAAGAAACCGCGCTGGCGATGCACAAACTGCGCACGCCGCCGTCTCCGGGCGTGACCGCCTGGCGTGCGGCGATCGATCTTCGCAGCGGACAGCCGCGTCGACGCTACAGCTTCAAGCTGCTCTGGCTCGATCGTCAGCTGTGGTTCACGCCGCAAGGGTTCAGCCGCTTTCCACCTGCCCGTCTGGAGCAATTTGCCGTGGATGCGCCGGACAGTGGACCGCAGTGGGTTGCCGATCAGGTTTTCTACCAGATCTTTCCTGACCGTTTTGCTCGTAGTTCGTCACGCGACGCCCAGCAGGATAAGGTCTATTACCATCACGCGGCCGGGCAGGAGATTGTGCTGCGAGAGTGGGACGAACCGTTGACCGCGCAGGCGGGCGGATCCACGTTTTATGGCGGCGATCTCGACGGTATCAGCGAAAAGTTGCCGTATCTGAAAAAGCTGGGCGTCACCGCGCTGTACCTGAACCCGGTATTCACCGCCCCGAGCGTGCATAAATATGATACCGAGGATTACCGTCACGTTGACCCGCAGTTTGGCGGCGACCCGGCGCTGATGCGACTGCGGCTGAAAACGCAACAGCAGGGGATGCGCCTGGTGCTGGACGGCGTGTTTAACCACAGCGGCGATTCCCACGCGTGGTTCGATCGTCATCATCGTGGCTCTGGCGGCGCGTGCCACCATCCGGATTCCCCCTGGCGCGACTGGTACAGCTTTTCGCCGGACGGCGTCGCGCTGGACTGGCTGGGCTACCCCAGTCTGCCGAAGCTGGATTATCAGTCCGAAAGTCTGGTCAATGAAATGTATCGCGGTGAAGACAGCATTGTTCGTCACTGGCTGAAAGCGCCGTGGAACATGGACGGCTGGCGTCTTGACGTCGTGCATATGCTGGGAGAAGCGGGCGGCGCGCGTAATAACCTTCAGCATGTCGCGGGGATCGCCCAGGCGGCAAAGGAAACGCAGCCGGAAGCTTACGTCTTTGGTGAACACTTTGGCGATGCGCGACAGTGGCTACAGGCGGATGCTGAAGATGCCGCCATGAACTACCGTGGCTTCACCTTCCCGCTATGGGGCTTTCTTGCTAATACCGATATCTCTTACGATCCCCAGCAGATTGACGCGCGAACCTGTATGGCGTGGATGGATAACTACCGCGCCGGTCTCTCTCATCAACAGCAGTTGCGGATGTTCAATCAGCTCGACAGCCACGATACCGCGCGTTTCAAATCGCTGTTGGGCAACGATGTCGCCCGCCTGCCGCTGGCGGTAGTCTGGCTATTTAGCTGGCCCGGTGTGCCTTGTATCTATTACGGTGATGAGGTGGGGCTGGATGGCGATAACGATCCCTTCTGCCGCAAGACGTTTCCCTGGCAGGCGGAAAAACAGGATGCCGCATTGCTTGCCCTGTATCAGCGGATGGCGAAGTTGAGACATCGCATCCCGGCGCTGCGTTACGGCGGATGTCAGGTTATCTATGCAGAAGATAACGTGGTGGTGTTTTTGCGCGTCTACCAGCAGCAGCGCGTGCTGGTGGCCATTAACCGCGGCGAAGCCTGTGAAGTGGTGCTCCCGGCCTCACCGCTGCTGAACGTGACAGAATGGGGCTGTAAAGAAGGGAAAGGGCAGTTGTCTGACGACATACTGACGCTGCCGGCCATTTCCGCCACGCTCTGGCTGAATCACTGATACAGCCGCGCGATGTCGTGGCTGGCAAGCAGCGTTTCCCGCCACCAACGATGCGCCAGCCCGTTTCGTCCATCGCGCCATGCCATATAGGCGACATCTTTTTCACGAAAAGAGATGACGCTTTTTTCGACCAGTTCGCCCGTGGCAAGCCACGGGCTGGCGATATGCCGCGGCAGAAACCCGCAGCCCATCCCGGCGCGCAGTAGCGCCACTTTGCTGTGAAAATCATCGACATGAATCTGCGGCTGTTCTTCCATCAGGTTGGTTTGCAGCGGATGACAAAAGCGCGCGCTGTCGCTAATGACAATGGCGCGGTGCAGGCAGAGTTGTTCATTCGTCAATTTGTCAGAGATTGCGGCCAACGGATGATCGGGCGCCACCACAAAGACATTATCCAGAGTGCCTAACATTTTGTAGGACCACGCGGCGGAGGTCGGCGGTTCGTTAATCGCGCCAAGAATGATATCCGCGCCATTATGCGTTAACTCTTCCCATGACCCTGCCAGCGTGTGGTACGAAAATTTAAGCTGCGTCTGTTTGTTCTGCGCGTGAAAGGCGTCGATGAGGGGTAACAGCACCTCAAAGGGAAAGGAGACATCCAGCGCAATGACCAGCTCTTTCTCCCAGCCGGAGCTCAACTGCAGCGCCTGCTTTTCCAGATCTTTTGCCGCACTGAGCAGCAAGCGCCCCTTTTCCAGCATCATCAGTCCGGTATCGGTGAATTTGGCCCGATGCCCGGAGCGGTCAAGCAGTTCGATGTTCAGGTCTTTTTCCAGCTTCTGAATCATATAGCTGAGTGCTGCAGGCGTTTTAAACAACGATTCGGCTGCGGCGGCAAAAGTACCGTATTTGTCGATGGCGTCCAGGATAAGCAGAACGTCCAGATTTATGCGCATGGCTGAAAATATCCCTGAAAATAAACCCCTCTGTTGTACCGAATGGCGAGAAACAAAACCAGTGAAGAAATTAGATGGAAGATGCGCATTTTTTTGAAAGTGTAAAGATATATCGTCCGGACAAGGCTTATTTCACACGACGGTAAGTTTTCTTTAATAAGTCGTTAGAAATTTCCAACTATACTAAACAGGCTTTCTGATTCAGGATTTGATGGCTGACGGCAGATACCAGACGTCAATTTATAACTCATTGATTAAGGAAGTATATTATGTCTATTCGGGAACTGATTAATCCATCAAACTCGACGCTCATTTTTATTGACCATCAGCCGCAAATGGCATTTGGGGTGGCTAATATTGATCGCCAGACGTTGAAAAATAATACCGTTGCGTTGGCGAAGGCAGGCAAAATATTTAATGTGCCGGTCATTTATACTTCAGTCGAAACAAAAAGTTTTAGTGGTTACATCTGGCCTGAGTTACTGGCTGTGCACCCGGATGTGAAACCTATCGAACGTACCTCCATGAACTCCTGGGAAGACGCGGCATTTGTGAAAGCCGTGGCGGCGACCGGACGTAAAAAACTGATTATCTCTGCGCTATGGACCGAAGTGTGCCTGACCTTCCCGGCGCTGATGGCGCTGGAAGCCGGTTACGAAGTGTATGTCGTAACGGACACTTCCGGCGGCACCTCTGTTGATGCGCATGAACGCGCCATCGACCGTATGGTGCAGGCCGGTGCCGTACCGGTGACCTGGCAGCAGGTTCTGTTGGAGTACCAGCGTGACTGGTCGCGTAAAGAGACCTATGACGCGGTGATGAGTCTGGTTCGTGAACACAGCGGCGCCTACGGTATGGGCGTGGATTATGCCTACACCATGGTACATGGCGCACCGGAACGCAAAGCATAAATACACTTCATCCTTCACGCTGCCTCTTTGTTGGCTTCGTTTGCGCACCCCGGTCACTCACTTATGTGAGCTCCCGAGGATGCGCAACCTTGCCGCCTCGACGCATCATGAATGATTTTGTGTAGTGAACGTATGGCTTATGGCGGGGCAACCCGTCATTAACCTTCAGCAAGGAATCTGTCATGGCGCAAAATACACATGTGACGTTGGTGATTACGCATACGCTGCAGCCTGACCAGGCAGCGCGCTATGAGCTATGGCTAGGGAAAATTATGCCCATTGCCGCCTCGTTTCCCGGTCATCTCGGGGCGAATGTGATTCGTCCGACGGACGGGCAGAATCTGTGGAACATCATTATTCGTTTCGACACGCTTGAGCATCTCTACAACTGGACGCAGTCGGATACGCGGCGACTTCTGGTCGAGGAGATAGCCCCGCTGCTGGCGGAAGGCGATAAAACCGAGATCCACACCGAAGCGGCGTTCTGGTTTACGCCTCCCGCCCCGCATGTTCGTCAACCGCTACGCTGGAAGCAGTTTCTGATCACCCTGTTGGTTATCTTCCCCAGCACCAATCTGGTGCCGTGGCTGACCGGCATGCTATTGCCCTCGCTGAAGGGAACGCTGTTACTGCATCTGATTAACGATGCCTGTGTGGTTGCGCTGGTGGTCTGGTTGTGGATGCCCATCGTGACCCGTTTGTTTGCCGGCTGGCTGAAAAAAGCCTGATCGGTTCGTCAGGAGAGTGTTATGTCTCAAACTGCCTCATTGATTCTGACCCACGGAAAAATACATACCCTCGACAGTCACAGCCCGCAGGCTGACGCCGTGGCTATCAAGGATGGAAAAATTCTCGCCACGGGAACGCACGATCAGGTAATGCGTTTTGCTGCTGACGGTACGCAGGTGGTTGATCTGAAAGGTCACACTGTGATTCCGGGACTTAATGATTCCCACCTGCATCTGATCCGTGGTGGGTTGAATTACAACCTTGAGCTGCGCTGGGAAGGCGTACCGTCCGTGGCCGATGCGCTGCGTATGCTGAAAGAACAGGCTGACCGCACCCCGTCGCCGCAGTGGGTTCGCGTGGTGGGCGGCTGGAGCGAATTTCAGTTTGCCGAACGACGGATGCCGACGCTGGAAGAGCTCAACGACGCCGCGCCGGATACCCCCGTTTTCGTTCTGCATCTGTACGATCGCGCGCTGTTAAACCGCGCGGCGCTGAAAGCCGTGGGATACACCAAAGCAACGCCCGATCCGGCGGGCGGCGAGATCGTCCGCGATGGCAACGGTAATCCCACCGGGATGCTGATCGCCAAACCGAACGCCATGATCCTTTATTCGACGCTGGCCAAAGGGCCGAAGCTACCGCTGGAGATGCAGGTGAACTCCACCCGCCAGTTTATGCGCGAACTGAATCGTCTCGGGCTGACCAGCGCCATTGACGCAGGCGGTGGTTTTCAGAACTACCCGGAAGATTACGAGATCATCGAGCAGTTGCATGCTAATCACCAGATGACGGTGCGTATTGCCTATAACCTGTTTACTCAGCGACCGAAGCAGGAACTGGACGATTTCGAACGCTGGACCGATATGCTCAAGCCGGGCCAGGGAACCGATTTCTATCGTGCGAACGGTGCCGGTGAGATGCTGGTCTTCTCCGCCGCGGACTTCGAAGATTTCCTGCAACCGCGCCCGGATTTGCCGGAAGGGATGGAGGATGAGCTGGAGCGCGTAGTGCGCCATCTGGTGGAACACCGCTGGCCATTCCGTCTGCATGCCACTTACGATGAGTCCATCAGCCGGATGCTGGATGTGTTCGAGAAAGTGAACCGTGATATTCCGTTCAATGGTCTGCACTGGTTCTTCGATCACGCCGAAACCATCAGCGAGCGCAATATCGATCGCGTGAAAGCGCTGGGCGGCGGCATTGCGGTACAGCATCGCATGGCGTTCCAGGGCGAATATTTTATCGACCGCTACGGGAAAGAGGCCGTGAAACATACGCCGCCGGTGGCGAAAATGTTGGCTGCCGGAGTGCCGGTGGGGCTTGGAACCGATGCCACTCGCGTCGCCAGCTATAACCCGTGGACGGCGCTGTACTGGCTGGTTTCCGGGCGGACGGTCGGCGGGATGGCGATGTATGACGACAACAACCGTCTGCCGCGCGACGTGGCGCTGGAACTGTGGACGGCAGGAAGCGCGTGGTTTTCCAGCGAGCAGGGTAAAAAAGGGCGCATTGCCAAAGATCAACTGGCCGACCTGGTGGTGCTGTCAAAAGACTACTTCAGCGTGCCGGAAGAGGAGATCAAAGGCATTGAGTCGGTGATGACGATTGTCGATGGCAAAGTGGTGTATGCCGCCGGTCAGTTCACGCCGCTGGCGCCGCCGGCGATTCCGGTCGTACCGGACTGGTCTCCGGTAGTGAACGTTCCGGGACACTACCGCTCGGCACCGCCGACCGCGGCGAAAGTGGGCGCGGTGGTGCAGATGCACCAGTGCTGCGGTAGCTGTGGCGTGCACGGCCATCAGCATGATATCGCCCGTCAGTCGGGGATCCCGGTGTCTGACGATCGCGCCTTCTGGGGCGCACTCGGCTGTTCGTGCTTCGCGTTTTAATCCTGTCTTACGGCCTCTGCTTATGTGCAGAGGCTGAATATATTGTCTGAAAAGGGGTTCACTCTGCTAACAGATATGGCGCAAATGCAACAATTTATGTCATTCTGGACTGTCCTAATACAGTGAAGGTGGATACATGGACGACCTTTTAATCCTTGGCTGCGTCTTTTTGTTCTTCGCGCTGGTGGTGGTGCCGATCCTGTCGATTGTCGCCTTCAATCGCAGTTCGGCGATGCGCGGTGAGCTTGCCCGGTTACGCCAACGGGTCGAAGACCTGGAACAACGCGGCGTCGTTGCGCCCGCGATAACACCGACGGCAGCGGTTCAGCCCGCAGAGACGGTCATGGAGGCTGAACCGGCCCCGATCCCGGTGGCGGTGCCAGACCCCAAACCGAAGCCGACTCCCGCTAACCCCTGGCGTTCGCATACGCCGCAGAACGCGGCAATCGCCGAGACTATTGTCGAAGCAGAGACTATCGTCGAAAAAGAACCCCCTGAAGCTGACGCGCAACCCTCTGCCTTTGGCGGCGTGATGTCGTCGCTGGTGCGCTGGTTTATGCAGGGCAACCCGCTGGCAAAACTGGGGATCCTGCTTCTCTTCCTCGGCCTCTCTTTCCTGCTGCGCTATACGGTTGAGCACTCCCTGTTCCCGCTTGAACTGCGTCTGGTTGCGGCGGCGCTGTTTGCGATTGTCCTGCTGGCGATAGGCTGGCGTCTGCGGCATAAACAGCCGGTCTATGCCCTCATTTTGCAGGGCGGGGCAACGGGCGCGCTCTACCTCACCGTCTTTGGCGCGTTTCGCCTCTGGCAGATGCTGCCAATGACGCTGGCCTTTGTGCTGCTGGTGGTCATCTGCGCGGCGAGCGTTGGGCTGGCGATTTTGCAAAAAGCGCTCAGTCTGGCGATGCTGGCGAGCCTCGGTGGCTATCTTGCGCCATTGCTGCTTTCGACGGGAAGCGGCAACTACGTGGCGCTGTTCTCCTTTTATCTGTTGCTGTCGGTCGGCATTCTGGCGATCAGTGTCTGGCAACACTGGCGCGAGCTTAATCTGCTCGGGCTGATCTTTACCTTCGGCGTGGGCGGTCTCTGGGGGCTGAATGACTATCAGCCAGCGTTTTACCTGAACTGCCAGCTGTTCCTGATTGCCAATATTCTGCTTTTTGGCGTGCTGAGCGTGGCGCTGTCGCTGCGATCGCAGGCGAAGGGCAAACAGATTATTGATGGAGTGCTGCTGTTTGCGCCGCCGCTCATTGGTTTTGGCATGCAGTACGCCATCACCCGCCATTGGGAATATGGTCCGGCGCTCAGCGCGCTGGGCTACGGCGGTTTTTATCTGGTGCTGTCATGGCTGGCATTACGCCGCTATCCGTCACTGGGGCGTCCGCTGGTGCTGGCCGCGCTGGCGCTGGGCGGCGCGTTTACCACCCTTGCTATCCCGCTGGCGCTGTCGGCGCAGTGGACGGCCATGGCCTGGGCGCTGGAAGGATTGGGGATTTTGTGGCTGGGTGTGCAACAGCAGCAGCGCCGCATGAGTTACAGCGGCACCGCGCTGCTGGTGCTGGCGCTCGGCAGCGCGCTGTGGGCGCAGGCGAACAACACTACTGCGCTTTCGCTGATGCTTATCTTTGCCGTACTCAGCGTCTGCTGGTTGGCGGGTGCGTGGCTGTGGCGCAAGATTGATCTGCGCGGCAGCATGGGACTGCTGGCGGGGGGCGTGATCTTCTGGATCGTGGCGCTCGTTGGCGCAGCGCAGTGGCTGTTGACCACCGATTCGCAGGTGATGGCGGGCGTGCTGGCGCTGATGGCCGTGTCGGTCTGGTGCTGGCGATTTGCCGCCGCGCGCCTGACGTGGCAGGCGCTGGATGTCAGCAAATGGCTCCTGTGGCCGATGATGCTGGTGGCTCTGCTGTATCAGATTTCCCAGCAGCAGATTTTTGCCGCAGGCTGGCAGAATCTGGCCTGGTGTCTGGCATTACCGGCTGCGGTGGCGTTGCTCTGGCGCGATGCTGAGGCGTTACCACCGCGTCTCTCCAGACTGGTTCATCTCTCGTTCTTCTGGACAATTCTGTTTGCGCTGGCGGCGGAACTGTTCTGGTTTGCCCGCGATCTACCGTGGGGAATGGCGGCCTGGGGAAGCGGTGTAGCAATGGCGGCCGGCGGGGGACTGATTTTCCTCGTCGCGATTGCCGTTCGTCGTCAGTTCTGGCCGTTCCGGGTCTGGCCCGCGTTGTACGCCTGTCAGGCGCTGATTCCCGTCGCAGCAACGCTGACCGGTCTGTTAGTGTTGACGAATTTGCAGGACGGCGTGGTCTATCGTCAGACATATCTGCCGCTGATCAACCCGCTGGAAGAAGGGGCGGCTTTTGCGCTGCTGGGATTGATAGTGTTTTATCGCGCTTCCCTGCGCTTTTTCCCGGTGCAACTCTCGGTATGTCGCCCATGGCCTGTGGTTGCGCTGATGGCCCTCGGCTTCTGGTGGCTGAATGGTATGCTGCTGCGCGCGTTGGCCTGGTATGGCGACGTGGCGTGGAGCATGGAATCACTGTGGGATTCACGGCTGATTCAGACCTGCTTTGCCCTGTTCTGGATGCTGGTTGCACTGGTGGTGATGCTGCGCGCGACCCGCTATCGCTCTCGTCGGGAATGGCTGTGCGGGGCGGTATTGTTAGGGATTGTGATTGTGAAACTGATGCTGGTGGACAGCGCGGGCGGCGGTGGCCTGGCGCGCGCGGTCGCGTTTATCGGTGTGGCTATACTGGTGCTCATTGTCGGGTATTTTTCACCGTTACCGCCCAAAGCTGGAGAAGAAAAATGAAATGGATGAAAGCGGTATTATGTAGCGTGCTGCTGGGCGTAGCAGGAACCGCCGTCAGTAGTGATGACGTGACGGAGTCCCCGATGGATTACGCGACGGGCGTTATGCTGGAAACCCTCAGCGCATCGCCGTGGTATCGCGTGTCGCTCCCGCAAACCGTGTATCAGGGGACCGCCTGGCCGGATTTACGCGATGTACGCGTCTTTAACCATGCCGGTGAGACGGTGCCGTTTACGCTGGTGGCGCAGAAAACCCAGCCCGTTACGCCGCAAACGGTCGCATTGCGCCTTTTTCCTCTGGATATGTCACCCGTCCCGCCGCGTGAGGAGGGGAGACGTAATGGGGAATCTTTTGTCTTACGCTCGAAGACAGGCATTGAAATTCACCTGGAAAGTGATGACGTTAAGACCGTCGGACAGAGCTATTTACTGATGCTGCCGGAGGAGATGGAAGACAGCTTTTCCCTGGAGCAATTGCGTCTGAACTGGAATACCCCGACGGGCAACTGGCAGGGGAAAGCCTCGGTCTATGTCAGTCGTGATCTACGCTACTGGCGGACCGTGCAGGAAGAGGCGCCGTTGATGGAGCTGACGCGTGATAACGATCGGCTGAAAATGGACACCATTGGTGCCAGCCTGACGCTTTCTGCCAATGGCAATCGCTACCTGCTGGTGATCCTCGACTCGCAAAGCCCGGCGCTGACGATAAACAGCGTGAGCGCTATTGCCGAAAGCAGAGAACCGGAATCCGCACGTATCGAGATCGGCGCGCAAGAAGAGAAGGTGTCAAATGACGAAGCGGTCTGGCACTGGGCGCAGCCGCAGCCGCTGACCTCGCTCAGAATAGATCTGGACGATGAAGGGGTTTTACCGGTAGCGCTGTCATGGCGTAGCGCTGAAAAAACGCCCTGGCAGCCGCTGACAAAAACCGTGCTTTACCGCCTGAACGGCAAGCGTTCGGAGGATATTCGTCTTTCCGGTCAGTTGGTTGAGGCCGTTCGGATGACGACCATTAACGCCCGCCTGCCGGAGAGAATGCCTGCGTTGAGCGGGGCGCGAGACAGCTATCAACTGGTGTTCAATACGCAGGGGAAAGGGCCTTACATGCTGGCCTGGGGAAATCGGGCTGCGCAAAAAGCGGACATTGGTCTTGATCTGCTGATCCCGGCATCGCTGCGTAAAACGCAGGAAATTGACTCTCTGCCGAGGGCTGTGCCCCAGGAGGAGGTTGCACTCGGCGGTGAGGCGCGACTGACGGCAACGTCGGCCGCTGAGCAGCAAAGCCAGTGGAAAACGGTGCTCGTGTGGGGGGCGCTGATACTTGGCGTCGCCGTGCTGGCGCTCATGGCGTGGCGCATCTGGCGGGAAGTCAAAAAGGACGGCACGCAGTAAGTCGTTAAAAGGCTCGTCATGGCGAGTCCATCATCAGCAAGATATCGCCCGCCCCGGCGGTGACCGGCGGCGGGTTTCTTCCTGACGGGACGTCAGTCTATAACGCAACACGTGTCTAATAGCGGTTTTGCGAGCCAAAAAGCTCGATGCGCCGCGCAATCATCTCCCGTACCGGTTTCAGCCCCTGATTGATCACTTTACGCGGATCATTCACGTCGTGACCGGTATCGGCGGCAAATATCGCTTTCACTTCCTGGCACCAGGCGTACATATTTTCGGTATTGACGTTAATTTTTGCTGTACCGCAGGCAATGGCTTTACGCATGTCGTCGTCGGCAATACCGGTACCGCCATGCAATACCAGAGGCACTTGTACCAGCCCGGAAATGGTTTTCATCTCCGTAAATCCCAGTTTTGCTTTGCCTTTATACAGCCCATGGGTTGAACCCAGCGCGGCGGCCAGGCAATCGACCTGGGTTTCTTTGACCAGGGTGTAGCACTCCTGGGGATCGGCGTAAATCACCTCGGAATTGACAATACCGTCTTCGCTGCCGGCGATGGTGCCGAGTTCAGCCTCAACCGAAACACCTTTGCTGTGGGCCAGCGCCACCAGATGGCGGGTGATGGCCAGGTTCTCGTTAAACGGCAGATGCGAACCATCAAACATAATGGAACTGAATCCAGCGTCGATAGCCGCTTCGCAAGCTTCGCGGGTGGTCCCATGATCCAGGTGCAGGGCGACCGGAATATCAATGTTTAAATAATCTATCGCATTAACCACGATGTCATGAATACATTTTAATCCCAGCATATGTTTAACCGTACCGCCGGAAACACCTAAAATAACCGGAGAGCGCAGCTGTTGTCCGGTGCTTAATACGGCACCGACCCATTCCAGATTATTGATATTGAATTGCCCTACGGCATAACCGTCCCGTAGGGCATGCTGAAGCATGTCCTTCATAGAAACTAACATAATCACCTCTTGATATTAATTAAAAGCAATCACTCGCCATAATATTGCTTTAAGTTTCTTTCGTAGCTATTTAACGAGTTGTGGACAACGGCAAGGTCCGGCATTGATTCGCGTACGCCTTTTTTTTCTATTGAAATTGCGGCAGTCAGGCTGGCAAATAAAATAATATTATCAATATGCCATGAGTAATGAACGCCGTAGGTAAAGGCTCCGTGGAATACATCTCCTGCCCCCGTGGTATCAACGGCGTTGCACAGCCAGGCAGGTACAATTTGCAGCATCCCATTTTTTAATAGTGCACAACCCTTTTCCCCGAGCGTAATAAATGCTTCGCCGCGACAAATTTTATTTAACTCGATAAGTGCTGCTTTAATTTCCGCTTCGGTACTCAGCGCGTGGTATCCCATATAGTCACGGGCAAAATGCTCGCTGACCACAAAGTAATCGGTCCAGGCCGCGAGTTTAATATTACTGTCACGCAATGAACCGCCATCCATAACCACTCGCGCCGAGGGAAGTTTCTTAATTAAATACTCACTGATTTCTGCTTCATGACCATCAATTAATAGCGTTACTGGCTCTTCTGATGCAATCAACCGTTCAGCCAGATCGTCAAGCTTGAGCTTCTGGTCATAGGTTAGTGACGGTGGCGTCTGCATTTTACGGGTAATAATCGTCCGCGACCCCGTTAAACGGTTCACCAACACCGATGCCAGCGGCGTGATCATTTCATCTGAGAAGACGACCTGGCTGGTATCGACGCCCGCTTCAGCAAACTCATCGATAATACGCCGGCCGTAAAGGTCCTGGTTCAGATGGCCGATGTAATAAACATCTTCGCCCCATAATCCCAGTAGCCACGCTGCGTTTGCTGCCGGACCGCCGCCACTTTCAATAAAGTCATGGCAGAAATTCTTTGTATTTTCCTGCGGCCATTCGTTCAAAAAGAAAAACTGATCAAAACATGAAAACCCAATGGACAAGATAGCCATAACAACTCCTGATTATTTTGTCAGCTGCGGGAAGAGATCCCTTCCCGCAGGGAAAAATGAAACTGCTTATTCATTTTTCTTATCCGCAGTGAGCTCCTCATAGCTGAGTGTGTCACCGACCACGCGAACCGAACGGAAGCAGAATGGCACCAGCAGTGCGATGATAAGCGCCAGACAAATCAGATAGATAGTGATCTGTCCAAACTGGGTGAAGGCGTTACCGATAATAATTCCCCACACCGCGAAGTCAAAGTCAGCGAAGGTGCTGTTTTCAAAACCCAGGTTACCCAGGGCCGGAAGCAGCATGGCTGGCAGGAATGCAAGGAATATGCCGCCGATAAACGAAGCGATGATGCAGCCGCGTTTACCGCCAAGCTTGTCGGCGAATACCCCGGAAGTCCCGCCGCAGAAGAAGTGCGGGACCATGCCCGGAATAATCAGCGCCATCCCCAGTCCGCCCAGCATGAGCATACCGACCAGACCGCCAACGAATGAGCTGATAAAGCCCACGACGACAGCGGTTGGGCTAAAGGTGAAGAAGACCGCGCAGTCAACGGCAGGGATCGAGTCAGGTATCAGCTTCTGGCTAATCCCCTGGAATGCCGGAACCAGATCGCCGAGGATCAGTCGCACGCCGTTGTAGACGATGGCGACGCCAACCGCGAACTGCAGACCGGTAAGGATAGAGAAGATCAACATGTTCTGGTCCGTTATCGTACGTAGATATTCAGTGCCGGCGACGGCGCTGCATACAAAGTAGATAATGAACATCACAATCCCGGTAGTAACCGTGGTATCGCGCAGAAAGCCCCACTTTTCTGAGATTTCAGTATCAGCGAATGAGTTTGCCGGGTTACCGGTTTTCGTGGCGATCCAGGCGGAGATGTAATAGCCCAGGGAGCCAAAGTGCCCCATTGCAATACCGCCGTCTTCAGTCACCTGTTTGGTATACCGCTGACCGATTGCCGGGGAAATGGCAGACCATGAGCCGAGCAGGAAACCGCCAATTAATACCAACATCCAGCCGCGGAATTCTGCTGCCTGTAGTACCGCAGAGAACAGACACGCCAGAAAGAAAGAGTGGTGGCCGGTCAGAAAGATATATTTGTATTTAGTACAGCGAGCAATAATGAGGTTAAAAATAAAACCTAACAGCAAAATGCTCATGGTTTCCACACCCAGCACCTTCTGCGCGACGGAAACAATGGCCTCGTTGTTGGGGATAACGCCGCGAATATTAAATCCGGCTTCGATAATTCCGCCAAGCGGGTTCAGGTTGGCAACGATAACACCAGCACCTGCACTTAACATTAAATACCCTAAAATAGGCTTTAAGGTACCGGTGAGCAATTTATTCCCCGGGGAGCGCAGCGCCACTAAACCGACAAATGCGATAATCCCCATCAGGAATGCGGGTTGGCTAAATATTTCTGATAAGAAACTAAGAATAGCCTGCATGATCGTTCCCTCAATAATGATTAAGAGTGAGTTGCAGCAATTTTGGTGAGTGCTTCGGTAATATCTTCAGCAATTTTCGCTTTGTGCACGTAGCTACGAATAATGGCGACGTTACAGTGCGCAGGAAACTGGTTTGCCAGCTCTTTGATCGTGACATAAAGATCGGCTTTTTCTCCTACGGCGTTTGCGAAATCAACGGAAGCAACGTCGGCTTTGATGCCTAATTCATCACATATTTTTTTGACATTATTCGCAGCCATTAATGAACTGCCAATACCGTTACCACAAACCGTTCTGATAACTAACATAATGACTACTCCATTTGTTTTTGGATGAAATGTAATACTGAATTAATGTCATTCTCCTGTTGAAGAAAGGTCACGATATCGGACTCAATCAGCGAGGCTATCAGTTGGATCATTCTTATATGACTATCGGCATCCGCGCCAGCGATGGCGATGATGACATAAACCGGATCAAACTCCTCATGGCCAAAGGCGATCGGTTGTTGACTGGTGACTAAAGAAAATCCGGTTAGCAATGCGCCTTTTTCTGGCCGGGCATGGGGCATCGCCAGGCCTGAGTCGATAACAATGGCGGAACCGAAATCCCGGTAGACCTTAACCATTTCACCAACATATTCCGGGCGACAAATATTTTGCCGGACCAGTAACGAGCCCGCCAATTCGATAGCCTGTTCGGGGCTGGAAATATTCTGCTTAAGCGTAATCAGTCCAGGGTTAAAAATAATGTCCATCATCCGATCCTTAATGCGTTCATATTTCTGAACTCGATCATGGCCAAATATATCAACAAAAATTATGGGTCAGATCACATATGGATTTTTAAATGTTGAAGTCGATCACATCAGAGGAATGTTGGAATTATTTTATCGACAAACGGATTATTTTTTATATTGTTCTATATCAATGAGTTGCGTTGATTCCTTTTCTCGCGGAAGAAACGGAAAGTAAAGATAAGCCGTCAAATGTCTGAATTTAAAATGAAGTAATGTGGTCTTAATCACAAATAATGGGGTGTTTTTTTCACAAAGTTTGAACGAGTTGGCAAAAATCAGGCCGAATGGCGATTTTAGTCATTTACGATATCAATATTTGTAGGACGATGGGTTAAAAAGGTGTTGCGAGAAGGTAAGGCCTGGCGGTCAGAAAACAAAAAAGGCTCGCCGTGGCGAGCCTTTTCTTTAATTCATATCGATTACAGGTTGGAGACGTTTTCGGTCAGGTATTTTGCAACGCCGTCCGGAGAGGCGTTCATACCTTCTTTACCTTTTTCCCACTGTGCCGGGCAAACTTCGCCGTGCTCTTCGTGGAACTGCAGCGCATCAACCATACGCAGCATTTCGTCGATGTTACGACCCAGCGGCAGGTCGTTAACGACCTGGTGGCGAACCACGCCGTTTGCGTCGATCAGGAAAGAACCACGCAGCGCAACGCCCGCTTCCGGGTGCTCGATGCCGTAGGCTTTCTGAATTTCACGCTTAACGTCAGCAACCATTGCGTATTTCACTGCACCGATGCCGCCTTTGTCGACAGGGGTGTTACGCCATGCGTTGTGGACGAATTCGGAGTCAAAAGAAACGCCAACCACTTCAACGCCGCGTTTCTGGAATTCTTCGTAACGTTTGTCGAACGCGATCAGTTCAGACGGGCAAACGAAGGTGAAATCCATTGGCCAGAAGAACAGAACGGTCGCTTTACCGTTGGTGTGCTGTTTGAAGTTGAAGTTTTCAACAATCTCACCGCTACCGAGTACTGCAGCTGCTGTGAAATCCGGAGCCTGACGAGTCACCAGTACCATATTATTCTCCTGCAAAGTTAAGGGGTTTTGGAACGCAACGCGGGCCAGTATAGAAGGTGATGGCGAATAAGACAAAGAGGCGCTGACAATCGTTCAGTGAGCTTTTACCTATCAATCTGGCTTCTATACACAAAATCATTCAAGTTGCATCAAGGCGGCAAGTCTGAGAACCCCCAGGAGCTTACTCAAGTAAGTGACGGGGGTGAGCCGACGCAGCCAACGCAGAGGCAGTTTGAAGGATGACGTGTAAATTAAAGTTGTTTGTTTCTCGCCTGCGTCATCATGCGCGGATAAAACTGCCAGAAGCGCGCTTCCAGGGCATCGTAGTGGGTATCCAGGTCGTACCAGGAGTCGCGAAGGGCATCAAGGCGGGGGCGGCGACTGGCCATCCCATTAAGGACATCCTGTATGAAGTCCATATCACGGTAACGCTCCAGCCATTTTTCCGACCACAGGTAGTTATTCAGATTTACAAAACGCGGGGGTGATTCCGGCAGAATAATCTTGACCTCGGCATGGGCGTAACGCACAAAGGCCTGTAAGGGGAAGTCCGGGGAGAGTTGCGCCCAGTGGCGTGAGAGAAAATGATCCCACATCACATCGAGCGTGATGGGTGCGACGCGACGCGTTTCGCTGCGAAACCATTCGCGCGCTTCGCGGACCTCCGGCAGGTTGTCGGTCATCACATCGATTCGACGATGCATAAAAATACCGTCCACCACATCAGGCGCAAAGTTCGATTGCGGATTTCCCCGCACAAAATCGGCCAGCAGATTGCCAGAAAGTGAGCTGTCAGCGAGATGTGCAAGATGTAGGTGAGCTAGAAAATTCATAATACTCGTCATACTTCAGGTTGCAGGTGTGTTGGCTTCCTTCGTTCTTCCCGGTCACTTAGTTTACTAAGCTCCCGGGCATTCTCTCAGTTGCCGCGTTACTCGGCCTGCGGCCTCGCCCCTGCGGGGTCAGCGCAAGCGCTGTTCAAGGCACAAGTGCCTTGTCCTGCAACATGAATTATTTAGAGTATTATAACTCTACTGCGGGGTAAAGGTTGCAGGGAGAGCGCCCCGGCACTAGACTACCCGCCTCTTATTTTAGTCCGAGTCAGTGTCATGCGCGTTACCGATTTTTCCTTTGAATTACCCGAATCCCTGATTGCCCACTACCCACAGCCGGAACGCAGTAGCTGCCGTTTGCTGTCGCTGGACGGGCCGACGGGCGCGCTGACGCATGGTACTTTCACCGATCTGCTCGATAAGCTCAACCCTGGCGATCTGCTGGTCTTTAATAATACCCGTGTGATCCCGGCACGTCTGTTTGGTCGTAAAACCAGCGGCGGCAAGATTGAAGTTCTCGTTGAGCGCATGCTGGATGATAAACGTATCCTCGCGCATATTCGCGCCTCCAAAGCGCCGAAACCGGGCGCAGAACTCCTGCTTGGCGATGATGAAAGTATCAATGCGACGATGACGGCCCGCCACGGCGCGCTGTTTGAAGTCGAATTTAACGACGCGCGTCCGGTTCTGGATATTCTCAATGCTATCGGTCATATGCCGCTGCCGCCGTACATCGACCGTCCGGATGAAGACGCCGACCGTGAGCTTTACCAGACGGTGTACAGCGAAAAACCCGGCGCCGTAGCCGCACCGACCGCAGGCCTGCACTTTGACGAACCGCTGCTGAACAAACTGCGCGAGAAAGGTGTTGAGATGGCGTTTGTGACGCTGCACGTCGGCGCGGGGACGTTCCAGCCGGTGCGTGTGGATACCATTGAAGACCACATCATGCACTCTGAGTATGCGGAAGTGCCGCAAGAGGTGGTGGACGCGGTGCTGGCGGCGAAAGCGCGCGGAAATCGGGTGATTGCGGTGGGCACAACCTCGGTACGTTCTCTGGAGAGCGCAGCGCAGGCAGCAAAGAACGCGCTCATTGAACCGTTCTTTGGCGACACACAGATCTTCATCTACCCAGGTTATCAATACAACGTGATTGATGCATTGGTGACCAACTTCCATTTGCCTGAGTCGACATTGATTATGCTGGTCTCGGCGTTTGCTGGTTATCAGCATACGATGAATGCCTACAAGGCGGCGGTAGAACAAAATTATCGCTTTTTTAGCTACGGAGACGCGATGTTTATCACGTACAATCCGCAAGCTTTGAATGAACGCGTTGGGGAATAAATCCGCAGCGCTGGTTGACACGTTGGACTGTTTTTCTGACGTACTGGAGAAAAAATGAAATTCGAACTGGATACCACCGACGGACGTGCCCGCCGTGGCCGCCTGGTGTTTGATCGTGGCGTAGTGGAAACGCCTGCTTTTATGCCCGTAGGGACCTACGGCACCGTTAAAGGCATGACGCCGGAAGAAGTTGAAGCGACCGGCGCGCAAATTATCCTCGGTAATACCTTCCATCTCTGGCTGCGTCCTGGCCAGGAGATCATGAAACTGCACGGCGATCTGCATGACTTTATGCAGTGGAAAGGCCCGATTCTGACCGACTCCGGGGGTTTCCAGGTCTTCAGCCTGGGTGATATTCGTAAGATAACCGAACAGGGCGTGCACTTCCGCAACCCGATCAACGGCGATCCGATTTTCCTCGATCCAGAAAAGTCGATGGAGATTCAGTACGATCTCGGTTCCGATATTGTCATGATTTTTGACGAATGCACGCCGTACCCGGCGGACTGGGACTATGCTAAACGATCGATGGAGATGTCACTGCGCTGGGCGAAGCGTAGTCGCGACCGTTTTGACGGCCTGGGCAATAAAAATGCGCTTTTCGGCATCATTCAGGGCAGCGTTTACGAAGATTTACGTGATATCTCTGTGAAAGGTCTGGTAGAGATTGGCTTTGATGGCTACGCTGTCGGCGGTTTGGCTGTGGGCGAGCCCAAAGAGGACATGCACCGTATTCTGGAGCATGTTTGCCCACAAATTCCGGCAGATAAACCGCGTTACCTGATGGGTGTCGGTAAACCAGAAGATCTGGTTGAAGGCGTGCGTCGCGGCATCGACATGTTCGACTGTGTGATGCCAACCCGTAATGCCCGTAATGGTCACCTGTTCGTGACGGATGGCGTGGTGAAAATTCGCAATGCGAAGTATAAGAGCGATACCGGCCCACTCGATGCTGAGTGTGATTGCTACACCTGTCGCAATTATTCACGTGCCTACTTGCATCATCTTGATCGTTGCAACGAAATATTGGGCGCGCGACTCAACACGATTCATAACCTGCGTTACTACCAGCGTTTGATGGCGGGTTTACGCAAGGCTATTGAAGAGGGTAAATTAGAGAGCTTCGTGACCGAGTTTTACCAACGTCAGGGTCGACCGGTTCCACCTTTGAACGTTGATTAATTTTAATAATGAGGGAATTTGAATGAGCTTTTTTATTTCTGATGCGGTAGCGGCAACAGGTGCTCCGGCGCAGGGCAGCCCGATGTCTCTGATTCTGATGCTGGTGGTGTTTGGTCTGATTTTCTATTTCATGATCCTGCGTCCACAGCAGAAGCGCACCAAAGAGCATAAAAATCTGATGGCCTCCATCGCGAAAGGTGATGAAGTCCTGACTAACGGTGGCCTGGTAGGTCGAGTAACCAAAGTTGCAGAATCTGGTTACATCGCTATCGCACTGAACGATACCACTGAAGTGGTTATCAAGCGTGACTTCGTAGCTGCCGTTCTGCCGAAAGGCACCATGAAGGCGCTGTAATAGTAACTTTTCCCTAAGGGAACTGCCGTGTTAAACCGTTATCCTTTGTGGAAGTACATCATGCTGATCGTCGTTATTGTCGTCGGTCTGCTGTATGCGCTTCCCAACCTGTATGGTGAGGATCCGGCCGTTCAAATCACTGGCGCGCGCGGTGTCGCCGCCAGTGAGCAAACGCTGATCCAGGTCCAGAATACGTTACAACAAGAAAAAATTACCGCTAAGTCTGTGGCACTGGAAGAGGGCGCGATTCTTGCGCGCTTCGACACCACCGATACCCAACTGCGCGCACGTGAAGCGCTGGTGGACGTGCTGGGTGATAAATACGTCGTGGCGCTTAACCTTGCTCCGGCAACCCCGCGCTGGTTAGCGGCCATCAAAGCAGAACCGATGAAACTCGGTCTTGACCTGCGTGGCGGCGTTCACTTCCTGATGGAAGTGGATATGGATACCGCGCTGGGTAAACTCCAGGAACAAAATATCGACAGCCTGCGCAGCGATCTGCGTACAGAAGGCATCCCGTATACCACCGTTCGTAAAGAAGACAATTACGGTCTGAGCATTAACTTCCGTGATGCCAGTGCGCGTGATAAAGCGATTGCTTACCTCAGCAAGCGTCACCAGGATCTGGTGATCACAAGCCAGGGCAGCAATGCGCTGCGTGCGGTGATGACCGATGCGCGTCTGAGCGAAGCGCGTGAATACGCGGTACAACAGAACATCAACATCCTGCGTAACCGTGTGAACCAGTTGGGCGTTGCGGAACCGGTGGTACAACGCCAGGGCGCGGATCGTATCGTGGTCGAACTGCCGGGTATTCAGGACACGGCGCGTGCGAAAGAGATTCTCGGCGCGACGGCAACGCTGGAGTTCCGTCTGGTCAACACTAACGTTGATCAGTCTGCGGCGGCCTCTGGTCGTGTACCGGGCGATTCCGAAGTGAAACAGTCGCGCGAAGGTCAGCCAGTCGTGCTGTACAAACGCGTGATCCTGACCGGTGACCACATCACTGACTCCACTTCAAGCCAGGACGAATACAACCAACCGCAGGTGAACATCTCGCTGGATAGCGCAGGTGGCAACATCATGTCTAACTTCACTAAAGACAACATCGGTAAACCGATGGCGACCCTGTTTGTGGAGTATAAAGACAGCGGTAAAAAAGATGCGAACGGTCGTGCGGTACTGGTGAAACAGGAAGAGGTGATTAACATCGCTAACATCCAGTCTCGTCTGGGTAACAGCTTCCGTATTACCGGAATCAACAACCCGAACGAAGCGCGTCAGCTCTCTCTGCTGCTGCGTGCCGGTGCGCTGATTGCGCCGATTCAGATTGTTGAAGAACGGACCATCGGTCCAACTCTGGGGATGCAGAACATCAAGCAGGGTCTGGAAGCGTGTCTGGCCGGTCTGGCCGTGTCCATTCTGTTCATGATTCTGTTCTACAAGAAATTTGGTCTGATTGCGACCAGCGCGCTGATTGCTAACCTGGTGCTGATTGTCGGCATTATGTCGCTGCTGCCGGGGGCAACGCTGAGTATGCCGGGGATTGCGGGGATCGTCTTAACCCTTGCCGTCGCCGTCGATGCGAACGTCCTGATCAACGAACGTATCAAAGAAGAGTTGAGTAACGGACGTTCGGTGCAGCAGGCGATCAACGAAGGGTATGCGGGCGCGTTCAGTTCCATCTTCGATGCGAACATTACGACGCTGATTAAGGTCATCATCCTGTACGCCGTCGGCACCGGGGCAATTAAAGGGTTCGCGATTACTACCGGTATCGGTGTGGCGACGTCGATGTTTACCGCGATCGTCGGTACTCGTGCCATCGTAAACCTGTTGTATGGCGGCAAGCGCGTCAAAAAGCTGTCAATCTGAGGAGTGCGAAGTGGCACAGGAATATACTGTTGAACAATTGAACCACGGCCGTAAAGTCATCGACTTTATGCGCTGGGACTACTGGGCTTTCGGCATCTCAGGTCTGCTGCTGGTGTTGGCCATCATCGTGATGGGCGTGCGCGGCTTTAACTGGGGTCTCGATTTCACCGGTGGTACGGTGATTGAAATCACGCTGGAAAAACCGGCTGAGATGGACGTGATGCGCGACGCGCTGGAAAAAGCGGGTTTTGTTGATCCGCTTTTACAGAACTTCGGCAGCAGCCACGACATCATGGTGCGTATGCCGCCGACCGAAGGGGCAAACGGCGGTCAGGTGCTGGGTAGCAAAGTGTTGAGTGTGATTAACGAATCCACCAACCAGAACGCGGCGGTGAAGCGCATTGAATTCGTCGGACCGAGCGTGGGTGCCGATCTGGCGCAAACCGGTGCGATGGCGCTGCTGGCGGCGCTGATCTCAATCCTGGTCTACGTCGGTATCCGTTTTGAATGGCGACTGGCGGCAGGCGTTGTTATCGCGCTGGCGCACGACGTCATCATCACACTGGGGATCCTGTCGTTATTCCATATCGAGATCGACCTGACAATCGTGGCATCGCTGATGTCCGTTATCGGTTACTCGCTTAACGACAGCATCGTGGTTTCTGACCGTATTCGTGAAAACTTCCGCAAAATTCGTCGCGGGACGCCTTATGAAATCTTTAACGTGTCACTGACCCAGACGCTGCATCGTACGTTGATTACCTCTGGTACGACGTTAATGGTAATCCTGATGCTGTTCCTGTTCGGTGGTCCGGTGCTGGAAGGCTTCTCGCTGACCATGCTGATCGGGGTGTCCATCGGTACGGCGTCATCCATTTACGTGGCATCGGCGCTGGCGCTGAAGCTCGGCATGAAGCGTGAGCATATGCTGCAGCAGAAAGTCGAGAAAGAAGGGGCGGACCAGCCGTCTATTCTGCCGTAAACTGACGTTCAGCCAATGCGTAAAATCCCGGTCATTCGATCGGGATTTTTCTTTTCTACCTTTCTCTTGTTCCGCAAACCCTACTGACACTATGCTGTCAGGAGCCCTGTTTTATCCTCTTCCTGAATTTACCCACACAGGCAGGAGGAACGATGAAAAGCATTATCAATTGGTTTGAAATTCCCGTTACGGATATGGAACGCGCGATTGCGTTTTACGAGCCGGTCATGGGGCTGTCGCTGCGTCGTGAAAAAATGGACGTCGCCGATCTGGCGGTTTTCCCGTATGACGAACCGGCTACCGGCGGTGCGCTGGCGAAGTTTGACGGCATTACACCTTCATTGCAGGGGGCGATTATTTATCTGCATACCGGGGATCTCAATGCCACGCTGGATCGCGTTGCCAGCGCGGGTGGAAAATGCGTGTTTGGCCCGCACGATCTCGGTAAAGGGATCGGCACCATTGCGCTGTTTACCGACAGCGAAGGTAACCGTGTGGGTTTACATCAACCGGCTTAATCACAGAGAGCAATTATGACCCGTCGCGCTGACCGCTTGTTCCAGATAGTACAGATCCTGCGTGGCAGGCGGCTGACAACGGCAGCGCTGCTGGCGGAGCGGCTGGAGGTTTCGGAGCGGACTATCTATCGTGATATCCGTGACCTCTCGCTCTCTGGCGTGCCGGTCGAAGGGGAGGCGGGGAGCGGTTATCGTCTGATGGCGGGGTTTGATCTCCCGCCGCTGATGTTGACGCACCGGGAGTCTGAAGCGCTGATTGCCGCCATTCGTCTGCTGCACACCTGGGGCGGCGATTTGCTCTCCAGAGAACTGGAGTCAGCGCAGGAAAAGGTGCTGGCGATATTGCCGGAAGAAAGCCGGCGCAAAGCCGAGCAGGCGCGCATCTTCGCGCCGGACTTTGGCAGACAACTGCATTCACGCAGCGCGTTCGATGTGATCCACCGGGCGGTGAGCGCTCAGCAGGTGCTGGCACTGCATTACCGCGACGAAGCGGGGCAACTTTCCTGGCGGGATGTGCAACCGTTAGGGATCTTCTTCGAAGGGAAGTTCTGGCTGTTGGTGGCCTGGTGCGAGCGGCGCGAAGACTATCGCTGTTTTCGTGTCGATCGTTGTTTAAGCATCACGCCGCTCGACAGGCGATTTTGCGAGCGCGCCGACCGTTCGCTCAGTGATTTTTTACGTAAAATCCGCGACGAAACGCACGCATAAAAAAGCCAGCGGTCAGGCTGGCTTTTGCAGGGGAAGGGACGTTATCAGAAGTTGTAACCGACAACCAGGTAACCACCCCAACCGGTAGAGCGAACGTTGAAGTTGCCTTTACCGAAGTTCAGCTCAGCGTCGTCGTTCCATTGACCACCGTTATGCCAGTAACGCGCCACAACCGAGTAGTGCCAGTGGTCGTAGTTCAGCGCCAGAATATGGCTGGAGGCGATGGAGTCGTTGGTACGCGCTTTATTGCCGTTCAGATCGGAGAAGTCGTTGTCGCCCAGATCGGAACCCCAGTCAAAGTTGGTGAAGCCGATGTAGCTCAGGTTACCGCCCCACAGTTCGGTAATCGGCACGAAGTATTTCACTTTGAAACGGTAGCCGTCCCATTCGTTTTCGTTTGCTGCGCCGTAGTTCTGCCACTGGTACTTGGCGTACACGTTCAGAGACAGGCTCATCGGCAGGCCGGTATCGATATCCGTACCCAGACCCATGTACCAGGTGCTCTGACGGCCATCTTTGTTACGACCCATGTCGTAGATGTAGTTGTTGGCGAAGTACCACTCTTTAAACGGACCAAAGCTCAGGTCAGCACCGGTCAGTTTGTCGATGGAGAAACGCGGTTCGATTTCCATAAACAGCGGAGAACCGTGGTTCCAGATCCCTTTCGCGTCGGTGTTACCGCCGAAGAATACCGGCGCATCCATGTAGCCATAGAAGTCGAACCAGTCTTTTTTCGCGAAAGCTTCATATTCCAGATAGGTATCGTTACGGATCTGCGGTCCGAAACGGGTGTGGTAGCTCCCGACGACGTTGACGCTCTGGTGCCACCAGTCGGAAAGATACTGCGGTTTATCATTTTCCGCAGCGTTGACGGCGAATGACGAGGAGAGCGCGAGCACGGCACCGGCTGCAAGTAATGTTTTTTTCATATTGTATGCCACTGTTTGAAATCCCTGACGGGAGTGAAAAAGGCGCAAATAGCGTTTCTGAATATTTCGTGTTTCTGCGAGCCTATTATAGAAATCATTGCTCACAAAAATATGTCTTGTTTCACAGTTCTATCATTTACGTAATCGATTGCGTTCACGTTTGCGTACTTTAGCGCGGCGATTGTACTGACTTTCATGCCGATTGCCAACGTTGACAAAAAACGACGTGGATGTCAGAGGAGTAACAAAAGGTAGGGGATGGATGTTGCGGAACGCACAAAACGTTCCGCAGGAAGGTTTATTGCGTAACAGGCTGGATGTCGTGAATACGAACGAATCCTAACCGATCGGGGGTTATGCCATTCAACTGTAGCGGGATGTCTACATCGCTAGGCGCCAGCACGCTGGCCGGGGCATTGATCAACTGATTCTGGACATTCACTTCCTGATAATTGTCAGTTGTTCCCTGAATTTGCCCATACTCAACGGTGCCGCTAAACGCTGGCAGCGGATCGTTTGACTCACCCTGAATACGCAGCGTCACTCGGGTGCCAGCCGCGTTTGGCGCAATGTTGATAAGTGACATGCGCAGGGTACCGATCTGGCTGTTCAGACGCGCTGGCGTATTGGAACCCGGTAGCAGATAAACGCCGCTGCTTGATTTGACGTTCAGACTGTTTTGCTGGGTAATCTTCACGGTTTCCTGATTAAGCTGGTTCATCTCTTTATTGAGCGTCGAAACGCTTTGATGCATCTGGCGCACTTCGCTTTGTTGCGCGCAGGCGCTCAAACTAAAGAGGCTTCCCACCAGGAGAATTCTTAGGTAACGTCTTGTCATCTCTCTTATTTCCTGAATTGTGGCGATGACCTAATGGTAGATCGTAAAAGGGACAAAGACATCGATCCATTGTCTCAAAAGCGTTGCGCCTTTGTTGTCACGTCAGTTCAGGTTAAAATAGATTTCTGTTAACCACCTGGTCAGGACGCCGTATGCATTGCCCATTCTGTTTCGCCGTAGACACTAAGGTAATTGACTCTCGTCTTGTGGGCGAGGGCTCTTCAGTACGCCGCCGTCGGCAGTGTCTGGTTTGTAATGAACGTTTCACCACGTTTGAAGTGGCGGAACTGGTGATGCCACGCGTTGTAAAAAGCAACGACGTGCGCGAACCGTTTAATGAAGAAAAGCTGCGCAGCGGAATGCAACGCGCGCTGGAAAAGCGTCCCGTGAGTTCCGACGACGTCGAAATGGCGTTGAATCACATTAAGTCGCAGCTGCGCGCCACCGGCGAGCGTGAAGTCCCCAGTAAAATGATTGGCAATCTGGTGATGGAACAATTGAAAAAACTCGATAAGGTCGCCTACATCCGCTTTGCCTCAGTTTACCGCAGCTTCGAAGATATCAAAGAATTTGGCGAAGAGATCGCTCGCCTACAGGATTAAGCCATGCAGGATGAGTTATACATGGCGCGAGCGCTGAAGCTGGCGCAGCGCGGGCGGTTTACCACCCATCCCAACCCTAACGTCGGCTGTGTGATCGTCAATCAAGGCGAAGTTGTCGGCGAAGGCTATCATCACCGTGCCGGTGAACCGCATGCGGAAGTACATGCCCTGCGTATGGCTGGCGAAAAGGCCAAAGGGGCCACCGCGTACGTCACGCTTGAACCGTGCAGCCATCATGGCCGCACGCCGCCGTGTTGCGACGCGCTGATCGCCGCTGGTGTCTCCCGTGTGGTTGCGGCGATGCAGGACCCCAATCCGCAAGTAGCGGGACGCGGGTTGTATCGCCTGCAACAGGCGGGGATCGAGGTCAGCCACGGGCTGATGATGAGCGAAGTCGAAGCGTTAAATAAAGGTTTTCTTAAACGGATGCGCACCGGGTTTCCGTATGTGCAACTGAAGCTCGGCGCTTCGCTGGACGGTCGCACGGCGATGGCCAGCGGCGAAAGCCAGTGGATAACGTCGCCGCAGGCGCGACGCGATGTTCAGCGTCTGCGTGCGCAAAGCCACGCTATTTTGACCAGCAGCGCGACGGTGCTGGCAGACGACCCGCAGCTCACCGTGCGCTGGTCGGAACTGGGCGAGGCGACGCAGTCGGTTTACCCACAGGATGCCCTGCGCCAGCCGGTGCGAATGGTTATCGACAGTCAGAACCGCGTGACGCCGGAACACCGTTTGGTTCAGCAGCCAGGAGAAACCTGGATTGCGCGCACGAAAGAAGACGGGCGCGCCTGGCCCGAGTCGGTCCGCACGATTATGGTGCCGGAGCATAACGGTCATCTGGATCTGGTGGTGCTGATGATGCTGCTGGGCAAACAGCAGATTAACAGTCTGTGGGTGGAGGCCGGGCCTACGCTTGCCGGCGCGCTCTTGCAGGCCGGCGTGGTTGACGAGCTTATCGTTTATCTTGCGCCTACACTGTTAGGCAGTGATGCCAGGGGATTATGTGTGTTGCCAGGGCTTGAGAAACTGGCTGACGCCCCCCATTTCAAATTCAATGAGATACGCCAGGTGGGCCCGGACGTTTGCCTGCATTTAACCCCTGCGTGAGGCTTTCCTAATTAGAGGAAGCAGCGCACAGAATATTATGATAAAATCCGCCCCCCTTACGGGGCCATATCGAACCCGAAGGAAGAATATGAACATTATTGAAGCTAACGTTGCTACTCCGGACGCTCGCGTCGCCATCACCATTGCGCGTTTCAACAACTTTATCAATGACAGCCTGCTGGAAGGTGCGATTGACGCCCTGAAACGCATTGGTCAGGTCAAAGATGAAAACATTACCGTCGTTTGGGTTCCTGGTGCCTATGAACTGCCGCTGGCAGCGGGCGCATTGGCGAAAACCGGTAAATATGACGCGGTGATTGCGCTGGGCACGGTAATCCGTGGCGGCACAGCTCACTTCGAATATGTCGCTGGCGGTGCAAGCTATGGCCTGGCGCATGTCGCTCAGGACAGCGAAATTCCGGTCGCCTTTGGCGTCCTGACCACCGAAAGCATTGAACAAGCTATCGAACGTGCTGGTACCAAAGCTGGCAACAAAGGCGCGGAAGCTGCACTGACCGCACTTGAAATGATTAATGTATTGAAAGCCATTAAGGCCTGATTTTTGTAAGGGGAAATCCGTGAAACCTGCTGCTCGTCGCCGCGCCCGTGAGTGTGCCGTTCAGGCGCTCTACTCCTGGCAGTTGTCCCAGAACGACATCGCTGATGTTGAATACCAGTTCCTGGCAGAACAGGACGTGAAAGATGTTGACGTCATGTACTTCCGTGAACTGCTGTCCGGGGTGGCGACTAACAGCGCGTACCTGGATGGTTTAATGAAACCCTATCTGTCTCGTCTGCTGGAAGAGTTGGGTCAGGTGGAAAAAGCCGTACTGCGTATTGCGCTGTTCGAGCTGTCTAAACGCAGTGATGTGCCATACAAAGTGGCCATTAACGAAGCGATCGAACTGGCGAAAACGTTCGGCGCGGAAGACAGCCACAAGTTCGTCAATGGCGTTCTGGATAAAGCAGCGCCTGCGATTCGCCCCAACAAAAAGTAATCACCAGGCCGTCAGCGAAGTGGAAGCGATTCCTCTCCTCTGGCGGCTTTTTCATTTTTTCTGCTGAGGCATAACGTATGGCATGCGGCGAGTTTTCCCTGATTGCCCGTTATTTTGACCGTGTCAGAAGCTCTCGTCTTGACGTCGAAACCGGTATTGGCGACGACTGTGCACTTCTGAACATCCCCGATAAACAGACGCTGGCGATCAGCACCGATACGCTGGTGGCGGGTAACCATTTCCTGGCTGATATTGATCCTGCCGATCTGGCCTACAAAGCGCTGGCGGTGAACTTAAGCGATCTGGCCGCAATGGGTGCCGATCCGGCGTGGCTGACGCTGGCGATCACCTTGCCTGAGGTGGACGAACGCTGGCTGGAAACCTTCAGCGACAGTCTGTTTGATCTCCTGAATTACTACGGTATGCAACTGATTGGCGGCGACACCACGCGGGGTCCACTGTCGATGACGTTGGGTATCCACGGTTTTGTTCCTGCCGGGCGCGCCCTGAAACGCGCCGGGGCGAAGCCGGGCGACTGGATCTACGTGACCGGTACGCCGGGCGATAGCGCCGCGGGTCTGGCAATTTTGCTGAACCGCTTGCAGGTCGCCGATGCGGCCGACCGCGAATATCTGCTCAAACGCCATCTGCGTCCAACGCCGCGTATTCTACAGGGCCAGGCGCTGCGCGATCTGGCCAGTGCGGCGATCGATCTCTCTGACGGGCTGATTTCCGATCTTGGGCACATTGTTAACGCCAGCGCCTGCGGCGCGCGCGTCGATCTCGATGCGTTACCCTGGTCAGGCGCGATGACGCGTCACGTCGAATCCGAACAGGCGCTGCGCTGGGCGCTGTCTGGCGGCGAAGACTACGAGTTATGCTTCACGGTACCGGAACTGAATCGCGGCGCGCTGGAGGTGGCAATGGGCCAGCTTGGCGTCCCCTTTACCTGTATCGGGCAGATGAGCGCGGATGTAGAAGGGATTCATTTCATGCGCAACGGAAAGCCTGTCACTGTTGACTGGAAAGGATATGACCATTTTGCCACGCCATAAAGATGTCGCCAAAAGCCGCCTGAATATGCTCAACCCGTGGCATTTACTGGCTACCGGATTTGGCAGCGGCCTCAGCCCGATTGTTCCCGGCACGATGGGATCGCTGGCGGCGATCCCCTTCTGGTATCTGATGACCTTTCTGCCATGGCAGCTCTATTCGCTGGTGGTGATGTTGGGGATCTGTATCGGCGTCTATCTTTGCCATCAAACGGCGAAAGACATGGGCGTGCACGATCACGGTAGCATCGTCTGGGATGAGTTCATCGGAATGTGGATCACGCTCATGGCGTTGCCGACCCACGACTGGCAGTGGGTCGCCGCCGGGTTTGTGATTTTCCGTATTCTCGATATGTGGAAGCCGTGGCCGATCCGTTGGTTCGATCGCAATGTGCATGGCGGGATGGGGATCATGGTGGACGATATTGTCGCCGGGGTGATTTCCGCCGGGATCCTCTATTTCATCGGTCATCACTGGCCGATTGGGATTATTTGATGACGATGCCGGATGGCGCTGCGCTTATCCGGCCTACCCGGTATGATGTCCGTATTTTGTAGGCCGGATAAGGCGGTTACGCCGTCATCCGGCACGTTTTCTTATTTATATCCGGCCACGGGATGCGGCTTATACGGCGTTTCCAGTTCGGCGATGTGCTCGGGTTTCAGCGTGAGATCCACGGCGTTCAGCAACTCATCCAACTGTTCTTCCCGCGATGAACCGATAATCGGCGCGGCAATGCCCGGTTTGCTTAACAGCCACGCCAGCGCCACCTGAGCACGCGTCGCGCCAAGCTCTTCGCTCACGCCTGCCAGTCGTGCGGCAATCTGCGCATCGTTTTCGTCGCTTTCGCTGTACAGCTTTTTCCCCACTTCATCAGAGACCAGACGTGCCGTGGTTTCTCCCCACGGACGTGTCAGACGTCCTCTGGCCAATGGGCTCCACGGGATCACCGCCACGCCTTCCTGATAGCACAGCGGCAGCATTTCGCGCTCTTCCTCACGATAGATCAGGTTATAGTGGTCCTGCATGCTAATAAACTGCGCCCAGCCGTGCTGTTTTTGCAGTGCCAGCGCCTGGGCAAACTGCGACGCATGCATTGACGACGCGCCGATATAGCGCGCCTTACCGGCTTTGACCACATCGTTTAACGCTTCAAGTGTTTCTTCAATCGGCGTGTTGTAATCCCAGCGGTGAATTTGCAGGATATCGACGTAATCCATCCCCAGTCGTCTCAGACTGTCATCAATAGAACGCAGAATTTGCGCGCGGGATAATCCTTCTGGCAGGTCATCCACCCGGTTAAACACTTTGGTGGCGACGACGACTTCATCACGGCGGGCGAAATCGCGCAGTGCGCGACCGACGATCTCTTCGCTGCTGCCGGCTGAGTAGTTGTTCGAGGTATCGAAAAAGTTAATGCCGCCTTCAAGGGCGCGTTGGATGATAGGGCGACTGCTCTCTTCGGGAAGCGTCCAGGCGTGGTTGCCGCGATTCGGTTCGCCGAACGTCATGCAGCCCAGACAAAGGCGGGAAACCCGAAGGTCCGTTTTTCCTAAGATGTTGTATTGCATTATTTCGCTCCTGTTATGCTCGTTATCGGTTAAGCATAGCAGGAGCGAAGAGGGGATTATGCCAACCAGGCCTTGATTTTGGCCTCAATGCCTGCGGCATCCAGACCCAATTCGGCGCGGGCTTCGTCCTGAGTTCCCTGCGGTATAAAGAAGTCCGGCAGGCCGATGTTAAGCACCGGAACCGGTTTGCGGTGCGCCATCAGTACTTCGTTCACGCCACTACCGGCACCGCCCATAATGGCGTTTTCTTCCAGCGTCACCAGCACCTCATGACGCGCCGCCATTTCAAGGATCAGCGCCTCATCCAGCGGTTTCACAAAGCGCATATCGACAAGCGTAGCGTTGAGGGATTCCGCGACTTTCGCCGCTTCCGGCATTAAGGTACCGAAGTTGAGGATCGCCACCTTCTCGCCGTGACGCTTCACCACGCCTTTCCCGATCGGCAGTTTTTCCAGCGGCGTCAGCTCAACGCCGACGGCATTTCCGCGCGGATAGCGCACCGCCGTTGGGCCATCACTGTAGTGATAGCCGGTAAACAGCATCTGGCGGCATTCGTTTTCATCGCTCGGCGTCATGATGACCATCTCCGGAATGCAGCGCAGATAGGAGAGATCGAACGCCCCCTGGTGGGTTTGTCCGTCGGCTCCGACGATCCCCGCACGGTCGATAGCAAACATGACCGGCAGCTTTTGAATTGCGACGTCATGCAGCACCTGATCGTAGGCGCGCTGCAGGAAGGTGGAGTAGATAGCCACCACCGGTTTGTAACCGCCAATCGCCAGTCCGGCGGCAAAGGTCACCGCGTGCTGCTCGGCAATCGCCACGTCAAAGTAGCGGTCCGGGAATTTACGCGAGAACTCGACCATACCAGACCCTTCGCGCATAGCCGGGGTGATTGCCATCAGTTTGCTGTCTTTCGCCGCCGTTTCGCACAGCCAGTCGCCGAAGATTTTCGAATAGCTCGGCAGGCCGCCGCTGCTTTTCGGCAGACAACCGCTGGACGGATCGAATTTTGGCACCGCATGGAAGGTGATCGGATCTTTTTCCGCCGGCTCATAGCCCCGGCCTTTCTTGGTCATGATATGCAGGAACTGTGGGCCTTTCAGGTCGCGCATGTTCTTCAGCGTGGTGATAAGCCCCAGCACATCGTGACCGTCGACCGGGCCGATGTAGTTAAAGCCCAGCTCTTCAAACAGCGTGCCGGGCACCACCATGCCTTTGATATGTTCTTCGGTGCGCTTGAGCAGTTCTTTAATCGGCGGTACGCCAGAGAATACCTTCTTGCCGCCTTCGCGCAGGGAAGAGTAGAGCTTACCGGAGAGCAACTGCGCGAGGTGATTGTTCAGCGCGCCGACGTTTTCGGAAATCGACATTTCGTTGTCGTTGAGGATGACCAGCATGTCGGGTTTGATATCGCCCGCGTGGTTCATCGCTTCAAATGCCATCCCGGCGGTGATCGCCCCGTCGCCAATGACGCAGACGGTACGGCGATCTTTACCCTCTTTCTGGGCGGCAACCGCCACACCGATTCCGGCGCTGATAGAAGTTGAGGAGTGACCCACACTCAGGACATCGTATTCGCTTTCACCGCGCCACGGGAACGGGTGCAGGCCGCCTTTCTGGCGAATGGTGCCGATTTTATCGCGACGACCGGTCAAAATCTTGTGCGGATAAGCCTGATGACCCACGTCCCAGATCAGTTGGTCAAACGGGGTGTTATAGACATAGTGCAGCGCCACGGTCAGTTCGACCGTGCCCAGCCCGGAGGCGAAGTGTCCGCTGGAACGGCTGACGCTGTCGAGTAAATAGCGGCGCAGCTCGTCGCAGAGTTTCGGCAGACTCTCTTTTGGCAGCAGTCGTAACTCCAGGGTGGAGTCGACCAGTGCCAGGGTAGGGTATTTGGCTATATCAAAACTCATCAGAGACTCATCGTTTGTTTACCCAAATTACAGTGTATCCGCTGCAATTTATTGCTCAGGGTAGTCAATTATTTATTACGCTGGATTATGTAGTCCGCTAGCGCTTCCAGTGCCGAGGTATCGAGTGACTGTGCGGCCAGTTGGTTTAACGACTGGCGAGCCTCTGCGATTAAATCCCGGGCTTTATTTCGGGCTTGCTCAAGACCCAGAAGTGCAGGATAGGTACTTTTGCCAAGCTGCTGGTCGGCACCCTGACGTTTACCCAACGTTGCAGTATCGCCCACCACATCCAGAATGTCATCCTGAACCTGGAATGCCAGACCGATACTTTCTGCGTATCTGTCGAGTATCGGTAAGGCATTTCTGCCGTTTTCTCCGGCAGTTAACGCGCCCAGGCGAACCGCGGCGCGAATCAGTGCGCCGGTCTTATGACGATGGATTTTCTCCAGCGCCTCCAGCGGCACCTGTTTACCTTCGGCGGCGAGATCCAGCGCCTGACCGCCGCACATTCCGGCGATTCCGCTGGCGCTCGCCAGTTCGGAAATCATCGCGATCCGATCGCGGTCAGCGACTTCTGGCATCGGAGCATCGCTGATAATCGAGAATGCCAGTGTTTGCAGGGCATCACCTGCCAGAATCGCATTGGCCTCACCAAACTTGATGTGGCAGGTCGGCAGGCCACGACGCAGATCATCATCGTCCATCGCGGGCAGATCGTCATGGATCAGCGAGTACGCATGAATGCACTCAACGGCGGCTGCCGGGGCATCCAGCGTGTTCAGGCTGATACCAAACATCTGACCGGTTGCATACACCAGAAACGGGCGCAGACGTTTACCGCCTAATAATGCGCCATACTGCATGGTTTCGACCACGGGAGTGTTCTGAAAGGGCAGTGGGGCAATAAAACGGCTCAGCGCCTGGTTGGCCTGCTCAACGCAGGCCTGAAGCTGCTGCGAAAAATCCATTTACTCGTTATCCGCTGTAAAAGGCGTAGGGGATGCGTCTTCATTGTCAGACAGCAGGATTTGCACACGCTGTTCAGCCTGTTGCAGTTTCACCTGACCCTGACGTGCCAGCTGCACGCCACGTTCGAATTCGTTCAGCGCCTCTTCCAGCGGCAGATCGCCACTTTCCAGACGCGTTACAATTTGCTCCAGCTCGTTCAGCGACGTTTCAAAGCTGACCGGCGCCTCATTTTTCTTCGCCATAATAAATGTCTGACTCTCAGTATTTTCAGCCCTGATATGGTAACGGACTCAGAGCAATTATCAAATTCGCCCATCATACTTCAGGCGGCCTGTACGTTGGCTGCACGCGAATTATTAAGGGTATAACGCGCAATGTGCACAGGAATCGCCTGATAGTGGTATACTCCCGCGCCTGGATGCAACCGCTTAACGGGGTTGCTGTACTCTTTCTCCAATACAAGCCGTAACTGGCTTGCTAAAGAACCATTGCCGCCATGAAGTTTATCATTAAATTGTTCCCGGAAATCACCATCAAAAGCCAATCTGTGCGTTTGCGCTTTATAAAAATGCTGACCGGGAACATTCGTAACGTTTTAAAGCACTATGATGAGACTCTCGCCGTTGTCCGTCACTGGGACAACATCGAAGTTCGCGCGAAAGATGAAAACCAGCGTCTGGCGATCCGTGACGCGCTGACCCGTATTCCGGGGATTCACCACATTCTCGAAGTCGAAGACGTGCCGTTTACCGACATGCACGATATTTTCGAGAAGGCGTTGGTGCAATACCGCGATCGGCTGGAAGGTAAAACTTTCTGCGTGCGCGTTAAACGTCGTGGTAAACACGAGTTTAGCTCTATCGATGTAGAACGTTACGTAGGCGGCGGTTTAAACCAGCATATTGAATCGGCGCGCGTGAAGCTGACTAACCCGGATGTCACTGTCCATCTGGAAGTGGAAGATGACCGTCTGCTGCTGATTAAAGGGCGTTACGAAGGGATTGGCGGTTTCCCGATCGGTACTCAGGAAGACGTGCTATCGCTGATCTCCGGCGGCTTTGACTCCGGCGTTTCCAGCTACATGCTGATGCGTCGCGGCTGCCGCGTTCACTACTGCTTCTTTAACCTCGGCGGCGCGGCGCATGAAATCGGCGTTCGTCAGGTAGCGCACTATCTGTGGAACCGCTTCGGCAGCTCGCATCGCGTGCGCTTTGTCGCCATCAACTTTGAGCCGGTGGTCGGTGAGATCCTCGAGAAAGTTGATGACGGCCAGATGGGGGTGGTGCTCAAACGTATGATGGTTCGCGCGGCGTCGAAAGTGGCGGAACGCTACGGCGTGCAGGCGCTGGTCACCGGCGAAGCGCTGGGTCAGGTCTCCAGCCAGACGCTGACCAACCTGCGTCTGATCGATAACGTCTCCGATACGCTGATTCTGCGTCCGCTGATTGCTTACGATAAAGAGCACATCATCAACCTGGCGCGCCAGATTGGGACGGAAGACTTTGCCCGCACCATGCCGGAATACTGCGGCGTGATTTCAAAAAGCCCGACGGTGAAAGCTATCAAGGCGAAGATTGAAGCGGAAGAAGAGAATTTTGACTTCAGCATCCTCGATAAGGTGGTTGAAGAAGCCAGCAACGTGGATATTCGCGAAATCGCACAGCAGACTCAGCAGGACGTGGTGGAAGTGGAAACCGTCAGCGGTTTTGGCCCGAACGACGTGATTCTGGATATCCGCGCTATCGACGAGCAGGATGACAAGCCGCTGAAGGTGGAAGGTGTGGATGTGGTTTCACTGCCGTTCTACAAGCTGAGCACGCAATTCGGCGATCTTGACCAGAATAAAACCTGGCTGTTGTGGTGCGAGCGCGGCGTGATGAGCCGACTTCAGGCGCTGTATCTGCGCGAGCAGGGCTTTGAGAATGTGAAGGTGTATCGCCCGTAACTGCGATTTCCCCCGGCCATCCGCGCTGGGGGAAACTTACTCCTGTGGATGAAGCGCCGCGACGCTTCTCACTAACTGCCCGGCAATCTGCGGGATGACGTCTGTACTGAAGAACCCCATCGTCACGGCAATCGCCACCAGATCTCCTTTTTCATTGCGTAGTGGACAGGCAATCGACTGTGCGCCTGGGATCCCTTGCGTCGGATTGTGGCGCACCGCATAGCCCTGAGACTGTATCTGTGCAATCAGTTGTTCCTGCGCCTGATTCTGCGGCTGGTAGCCGGAAAAACTCATGAACACCTGGCCTGCCGAACTGGCGTGAAGCGGAACGGGGGTATTGGGCAGAAAATCGATATCCACATTCCGGAAGCTGCGATTGTAGTGCTTCAGCACTAGTCTGCCGTCCGTCGCAACCACGACGCCGGTGGAATGGTTAAAGGTATCGCGAAAGGCGATCAGCACCGCATTGAGCTCACTGACCGGATCGCGCGCTGTCGTTGGATTGCCCGCTATCTGCAAAAGGGTCGATCCAAGACAGTAGAGTCCTTTTTCGTTTTGCCCCAGCATGCCGGTTCGACACAGTGAGACCAGATACTTGTGTAAACGACTCTTGGACAGGTTGCATCCCGCGGCGATATCGATGGCCCGCGCCTGACCGTTTTGACTGGCAACAAACGTCAGAATGTTGACGGCGATATCAACCGAATTGACCCCTTGTGATGTTTCAGCCATATGCGTTCTCTTGAATAATTCTCCACGATTATACCATTGCGGCAGAAATCCTGACTGTCTTCGCAATTTAAAAAGACCGTTACGCCTAAATGGGGCGATCTTGACCTCTCTCAAGTTAATCACTGGTGAACTTGGGTTAACTAATAATGAACTTTATTTAGAGGCAAGAACATGGACGCATTGAGCAATATTCATTTAAAAAGAAGAACCCTGCTAAAAGGGCTCGGCGTAGTGGGGTTGTCGTCACTGCTGCCAACGTTTCTGACGCTCCGCCAGGCCAACGGTTCACCGTTGCCCCGGGTTCGTCTTAAGCAAACGGATTACCAGACATTTCGCTCGACCTGCGCAATGGAGTGTCTGCACTGCAACCTGACGGCGTACGTCTGGAAAGACCGCTTAATGAAAATTGAAGCGACGAAGGGCTTCAATGTGAAGTGCTGTTTGCGGGGAATTAGCCGCACCAAATGGGTCTATCACCCGTTACGCCTGACGCAACCGCTGCTGCGCATAGGGGAAAAAGGCGAGGGAAAATTTCAGCCGATTAGTTGGGACGCAGCACTCGATCTCATTGAAAAGAACATCCGGGAGACGATTGCCACTGAGGGGAATAAAGGCTTACTGCTCACCGCTGCGTCGGGGAACATGGACTCCATCAAGAATGATATGGGCAAAGCCTTCTTCGATTATCTCGGCGGCAGTACCAAAACCGCAGGTTCGCTATGCTGCGCGGCGGTGACCGCTGCCATGATGCCGATGGTTGGTCTGCGCTATGCCGATACCCGCGACACCATTGCGGACAGTCGCTACATCCTCTGCTGGGGGAATAATCCGGCAGTCACTATGCATGCCTATTTTAAAAACTATTCGCAGGCGCAGAGAAACGGCGCACGACTGGTGGTGATCGACCCGCGGTTTAACGAAACGGCGGCCAAAGCCGACGAGTGGGTGCCGATCGTACCCGGCACCGACATTGCCCTGGCGCTAGGGATGATCAACATTATCATGCAGGAAAAACGCTATGACGCCGATTTCCTGCGGGCGCATACCGGGGCGGTCTACCTGGTGGATTCACAGCAGCAACTGATGCGGGCCGATCCTAAGGACGCGGACAGTTACCTGGTGTTTGATACCCAAAGCCAGACCCTGAAACGGCATGATGCCCCCGGCGTGATGCCGGCACTGCTCGGTGATGAGTTGCCCGCCAACAGCGAGTTCACCACCGTGCTGGATAACGTCTGGGCGCAGGCAAAACCCTGGACGGCGCAGAAGGTGGAGGAAGAGACCGACGTGCCCGCACAGACGGTGCTGCGTCTGGCGCGAGATTACGCCTCAACACAACCGGCGATGATTGTGCAGAACATGTCCGGGGCACAGAGAACCGAATTTGGTACTTACGTTGCCGCGAGCCAGTTCTATCTGGCGCTGATCACCGGCAATATTGGCAAAGCCGGGGCTGGCGTTTGCGATGCTGGCGGCGTCAGACAGATGGCAAAATTCTCGCCCATTGTTCCTCCCGCGCCGAATGTTGCCAAAATCCCACCCATTCCGATTGCCAAAATCGGCGACTGGGTCGCTCACGAAAAACCGCATTCCATTAAGTTCTGGTGGAACATGACGCTGGGCGCGATGACCCAGTTGCCCAATACCAACCAGGTCAGAGAGGCTTTTAAAAAAGTGCCCTTTGTGGTGGTTGCTGACAACCTGATGAGCTCGTCCGCGCTGTATGCCGATCTGGTGCTTCCCGTCACGACCATTTTTGAGGATGTCAGCCTTATGGCGGGCGTGCGCAGCCACTATGTGCAACTGATGGAGAAAGCGGTGGAACCGCCGGGAGAAGCCAAACCCGATTACTGGATTTTTGCCCGTCTGGCCGAGCGCTTTGGTTTTGGCGAGGTCTTTAATCAGCCGATTGAGCACTATATTGACACCTGTCTGAAAGGTTCAGGCATCACCCGCGACATGCTGAAAAAGGGGCCGATATGTCCTGTCGAGGATGACTGGATCCCGTTTAAAGACGGCAAGTTCCTCACGTCGACCGGCAAAGCGCACCTGTATATCGAGGAGTGGAGCAAAAAAGCGTTCCTGCCGGTGGTGACCTGGAAGCAGGTGAAAGAGTCGGTCAAAGGATCGCCTGAACTGGCGCAGACCTACCCGTTAATGGCGGTGCAGCGCAAACTGGCGCGCAGCGTGCACTCCAGCCATGGCATGAACGAATGGATCCTTGAGGTTCAGCGTAACCGTCCGAACGTGATGATCCACCCGGAAGATGCCCGCCAGCGACAGATTCAGCCAGGAGAATGGGTCGTGGTGTTCAATCATCGCGGCCAGCATCGGGCGATTGCCGACGTGACTACCCATATTAAACGCGGGGTGGTGAGTCTGGATAACGGCTGGTGGGAACAGCAGGGAGGAAGCAGCAGCCATGTCACTAACGATCAGGTGGAGGTGCTGGGGAATGGACACTGCTGTAACAGTACGCTGGTGGATGTGAGAAGGGAGGTTTAATCACGATGAAACAGTATGGATTTCTTATTGATATGCAAAATTGCTATGGCTGCAAAACCTGTAGCATGGCCTGCAAATCAGAAAACATGACGCCGACGGGCGTGCTCTGGCGTCGGGTACGCGAACGTCATACGGATGAGCCCAACACGCAGGCCTTCATCAGCATGTCGTGCAACCATTGTGATGACCCGCAGTGCATGAAAGTCTGCCCGGCGGGAACGTATAGCAAACGCGCGGACGGCATCGTCGTTCAGGATCACGATCGCTGCATTGGCTGTCGGATGTGCATCATGGCCTGTCCGTGGAGCGCCCCGGTGTACGATCCCGCCGAGGGGAAAACCAGTAAGTGCAATCTGTGTGCTGAGCGTCTTGATGAAGGATTACAGCCGCGCTGCGTGGAGTCCTGTCCGGCAGGCGTATTACGCTTTGGTGAGATAGCGGAATTGCGCAAGGAACATACGACGCAGTGGGCGGTGCTGGAAAAACGCTACAACCTGCCCGATCACACGATCAGCCAGCCTAATATTGTCATTATTCCGCCGCGGGATTGAGGGGAACGAAATGGAACACTATGAATTGCCATTGGTCTTCTTTACCGTCTTCGCCCAGTGGGGTATTGGCGGCGTGCTGGCGCTTACCGTGTGTCAGTCTGGTCGTAAGCGGAAGTTCAGTGCCGTGCAGTACCGTATGCTGGCGCTGCGGTTCTGGGTCATCACCGTGCTGGGCTCTTGTGCGTCGCTGGCGCATCTGGGATCGCCTGAAGGCGCTTACCGCTCCCTTGCCGGGCTGGGGAACTCCTGGCTCAGCCGGGAAGTGGTCGCGTTTATCGTGCTTAATGGCGTGATGTTTTGTTGGCTATTGTTGTGTCGGTTCAAACCCGTACAGCGCGGGGTGATACTGCTGGGTGGGGTAACGGCGCTGGTGGGGCTGGGCACCATTCTGGTGACCTCTCAGGTGTATTACCAGATGCCGCTACACCCGCTCTGGCACAACGTCGCGACGCCTGTCGCTTTTCTGGGTACGGCGTTTCTGACGGGATTTATGAGCGTCGCCGTCGCCAGAGCTTGCTGGCATCTGCCATCCTCAACGATCTGTAACGCGGGCATTGTGGTGGGTATTGCGTTGAGCGCCGGTGCGCTGGTTCTCCGCTATCAGGTCTCGGGTGCTGATGCTTCCAGTCCTCTGCTCTGGTGGCAACTGTTCGCCAGCGTGTGCGTCGCGGTGTGGGGGATATCGCGTCTGAACAGCGGGATGCGCAGTTGGGTATGGGTGATATTAATCATCACGGGAGAACTGGCGGGCAGAATGCTGTTTTACAGTAATGTCATGAGCGGAGCGCCATGGTTCTAAGCGGGTATGTTTTTCCCTCTTCAAACCCCGTGTTTTGCAGGCCGGATGACGAAGTACTACGCCGCCATCCGGCAATCTGACACTGTTATTCAAAGCGAATGGGGAGCGTTTTCCCGTTCGATTCCCAGACACCCTGATAGACGCCATCGTTTAAATCCAGCGTGATCTTCTCTTCGGTTTCAGCAGAAACGCTCGTTCTCAACTCATAGTGCGGGTGATTCTCCGTGCCGCATTTACCGGTAAGTTCGATAGGTGAGCCGTATTTTTCATAAAAGTAGGCTCCGCTGGCCGATGCTTCATTACAGGTGATATTCATCACGATGCGCATACTTTTCCCCAACGTGCCGTAGACTAACTTGCCGTTAAGCGAGGGGGCAGGGGAGAGGGGCTTTTCGCTGTTAGGGGAAATCAGTGACTTCCCGTAGGGAGTGAGTTGGTCGTGTAACGTTGCGGCGGTGATTTTCGTCGTGAAATCACCGAGCTCATCCAGTGCGCGGCTTGCATGGTTGCTGCAACGTCCATTAATGAAGACGAGATCGCCTTTCTGAAGCGAGAAATTATCAACATAGTACAGCCCGCCCTCATACGTCGCGCATGAGGCATAGAACTCTTCGTAATTAAAATCTTCACCTTTTTCCGCTTTGATTTGCTCTGCCGACTCGGACTTATGCTTATCAACAAAGGTGGTTATCTGGGAGCGAATATCTTTTCTGACGCGGGTGTTTAACTGGGCAATGGTGGCCGGGGAAAACAGATCGTCGAGGGTGATATTCGCGCCGCTCGCTAAATCGAAGCTCAGTGGAACATTGTAAGACTCGCAATAGGCGCCGCAGCCTTCCACAAAAAGGTTTAATGTCAGTATCTTGCTGTCACGGTCTTCGACGGAGTAGTCCAGATTGGCGGTGGCATCAATGCCGCTTTTTGCCAGTTTATTCAACGTGGCCTGCGGATCGTTACCCGGCAACTGGTTCAGAAAACGGGAGAAGATAAAATCGTTGATGCGTTTTGCGGCTTGTGGGTTATCCGCTGAGGTAAACCAGGGGAGACGATACTGAATTTCCGTGCTCTCAGGATAGTTGAAGCTAAGGTTCTTAATGTCTAACTGCGTCCCCATCACACAGCCAGAAAATAACCATAACGCCACTCCGGTCAGACATCCCTTCATCTGTTATTCCTTTATTAAGATTAAGTCGGCCGCTGGAGTGGTCTTGAAATTACTCGTAGTAATTATAAATGCCTGCCGCCATCACCAGTTGTGACGCAACTTCATGGGCTTTCTCGCGCCCAACCAACAGGTCGATAATCTTTAAACCAAAATCGATTGAGGTGCCCGGGGCCTGACTGGTGAGCAACTTCACCCGCGGGTCCCACACCACGCGTTTATCCTGCCACTGCTCAGCGGGAATTTTGTCTTTCAGCGCCGGAAAGCCCGTCATGTTGCCGATCGGGAAAATGTCGTGCGGAACGAGTACGGTGGCGGCAGCCGCGCAAATGGCAGCGACAATCCGTCCGGAACGGTGAAACTGCTTAACGGTTTCGACCAGCAGCGTGCTGTCGCGAAAACACTCGGCGCCTTTAATACCGCCCGGCAAGATGATGATGTCGTAGTCACCATCGGCCACGGCAACCAGCGGCGCATCCGCCAACAGTTTTACACCGCGCGAGCAGACGATAGTCAGACTGCCGTCGCTGGCAACGCTCGCGGTGGTTACGTTAATTCCGCCACGAACCAGCAGATCGATAGTGGTGACTGCTTCGGTCTCTTCACTACCAGGGGCGAGGCATACCAGTGCCTGAGCGCTCATACTCACTCTCCTTTCGCTTTACTAACTCAAACAGACGGCTGTTTTCCGGCACCGCAATCCCATGGGCACGGGCGCGTTTCAGCAGGTATCCGGTAATGTAGTCGATCTCGGTATGACGCAGAGCCTGAATGTCCTGCAACATGGATGAGATATTTTCCGCCGTACTGTCAATGACTTGCTCAACATAATAACGTAAATCGTCGACCGATGTATGGTGACCTTCGCGCTCAATGACCGCCGCAACTTCCTGGCAAATCAGATTCACCTCGTCAGGATGGTTACGCAATTCGCCATTCGGGCAGTTCCACAGCGCGGTCAGGGGATTGATCACGCAGTTCACCGCCAGCTTGCGCCACATTTCGGCGCGAATGTTGTTATGCCAGGCGACGTCGGGCAGTACGCATTGCAAGAGATCGGCAAGGTAGCTGAAATCGCCATCCTGCTCGCGCGCCGGGCCAATACGCGTGGTGCCGTTCGCAACATGGATAATGACGTTGCCATCACGACGTGCGGCGTGGGTGGTTGTCCCCATCAGCAGCGGTTGGTGGATATTTCGCAGTTCTTCAATCGTTCCCATACCGTTATGAATCAACAGGATCGGGGTTGTTTCCGGCAACGTCGACGCCAGCGCTTTGACCGCGTCGGAAACCTGCCACGCTTTCAGCGTTACCAGCAGCAGATCGCTGGTGGCTAAAAACTCCGGATCGTTTGCCGTCAGGGATTCGTTAAATATCGATCCATCCGTCTCAATCACATTCACACTGCAATAGGGTTGCGGCACGCGTAGCCAACCCTGTACGTCATGTCCCTGTTTGCACAGTGCTGAAAGCCATAATTGCCCTAAGGCTCCGCATCCCAGTACGGTAATTTTCATTCTTCCTCCTCACCCGCAACAGCACCAGGTGTTTGCTAACATAGTATAGCGCTGTCTGTTGAGAGACTTTGCAGGTATTATGCTTCGCATCAAAAATGAAGGGAGAGGAAAAGATGCCATCTTTCGATATTGTTTCTGAAGTTGATCTTCAGGAAGCGCGTAACGGCGTAGATAATGCCATTCGTGAAGTTGAGTCACGCTTTGATTTTCGCGGCGTTGAAGCGACATTTGAGCTCAACGATGCCAATAAAACGATCAAAGTGCTGAGCGAATCCGATTTCCAGGTCAACCAGTTGCTGGACATTCTGCGTGCCAAGCTGCTTAAACGTGGCATTGAAGGGACGTCACTCGATGTGCCAGAAGAGTTCGTTCACAGCGGGAAAACCTGGTTTGTGGAAGCGAAACTGAAGCAGGGCATTGAGAGTGCGGTTCAGAAGAAAATTGTTAAGCTGATTAAAGACAGCAAGCTGAAGGTGCAGGCACAGATTCAGGGCGAAGAGATTCGCGTGACCGGGAAATCCCGTGATGACCTCCAGTCCGTAATGGCGCTGGTACGCGGTGGCGATTTGGGGCAGCCGTTCCAGTTTAAAAACTTCCGCGATTAATCTTTCACGGTCCGGTTTTCCGGACCGTTTTCCTTTTTACGTCTTACGTCTTTACGCCTGACTGATGGCCTGCTCAACCTCAAAGCGGTTGGTCAGTTTGCTGTCGATCTTCACGTAAGCGGAATGTTCCTGTTGTGCAATCAACACTTCACTGACGCCTTTTGTTGCCAGCAAACGCTGTTTCAGCACGTCATCGGCCGCAATCTCCGGCGGAATGACCACCCGCAGGCTGCTGACATAGGGCGGTTCTTTCATGGTGCTGGCGACGGCGAGCCAGACAACGGCTAAAAACGCGCCGGCAAGAAAAACGGTTTGCCCGTCAAACATTCCGTCAATCCAGCCGCCCAGCGATCCCCCCAACGCGACGCCGAGGAACTGGCTGGTGGAATAAACGCCCATGGCTGTCCCTTTGTAACCCGCCGGCGACTCTTTGCTGATTAGCGACGGGAGGAGCGCTTCCATCAGGTTGAAGGCGAGGAAGAACAGTTGCACGCCGATAATCAGTTCCCAGAAATGGGCGCCCGCGCCCCAGAGAACAATCTCGGCAATCACAATCAGCGCCACACAGAACAGGAACACCCGTTTCATCCGGCGCTTCACTTCGGCGTAGATAATGAACGGGACGACCGAGCCAAACGAAATCAGCATGGTCACCAGATACACTTTCCAGTGTTCTGCCGCAGGCAGACCGGCATCAGCCAGTTGGCCGGGCAGGGCAACGAAGGTGGACATCAGCAAAATGTGCAGACACATGATGCCGAAGTTGAGCTTCAGCAGTTTCGGTTCCGCCAGTACCTTACTGAAACTGCCTTTGACCATTCCCGATTCGCGATTGAGCACGTGGTTGGCACTGTCAGGCACGACCCACAGCGTCAGGACGATCCCTGCCGTTGCCAGAACGGCAATCATCCAGAAGAGGGCGTTGAGCCCCAGGGCGTGGGTGATTATCGGCCCGAGCACCATCGCTATCGCGAAGGTGATGCCAAAGCTCACGCCAATAAACGCCATCGCCTTCGTGCGGTTTTGTTCGCGGGTTAAGTCAGACAGTAGCGCCATCACCGCGGCGGCAATCGCGCCCGACCCCTGTAACGCACGGCCAAGAATAATGCCCCAGATGGAGTCCGACAGCGCGGCAATGATGCTGCCGAGGATAAACACGGCAAGTCCACCGACAATCAGCGGTTTGCGACCGATGCGGTCGGAGAGTAGCCCAAAAGGGATCTGAAAAATGGCCTGCGCCAGACCATAGATACCGATGGCGAGGCCAATTAAGGCTTCGCTGGCACCCTGTAGCGCCATGCCGTATGTGGTCAGAACCGGCAGGACCATAAACATGCCAAGCATGCGCAAAGAAAATACGGTCCCTAAACCCCAGGTGGCGCGCAACTCACCCGGCGTCATTTTATAATCGTTCATTCCCACCTCTGTCTCAATTTCGCGCCTAGTGTAAAGCGCTAAGCAGGCGGGGTAAATATGCGCTTTATTAACAAATGTTGGGGTTGTGAGTGGCGTCGGCTAGAGACGAAAATGCCGGATGACGATACTAACGTATCTTATCCGGCCTACTCGCAATATGCTTTTTTGTAGGCCGGATAAGGCGTCAGCCGCCATCCGGCATAGAAGATGTGACGATTAACTTACCAGACGTAGGTCAGCAGATTGTGCGAATCCGGCACCATAAAGTCGACGGACATCATCACGGAGAGCGCGGTAATGGCGATGATGGAGAAACCGAACAGCTTGCGCGCCCAGACTCTGTCATCTTCCACTTTATAACCGCGCAGCGCCATGCCCAACCACCAGACGCTCACCGCCGCAGCAACAATCAGGTATTTATAACCTGCATAGCCGCCCAGAGTTAGCATCAGGGTGGCGATAGCAAATGCCACGATGTACAGCGTGATGTGGTTCTTCGCGACCGAAATGCCTTTCACCACCGGCAGAACCGGGATGTTAGCCGCCTGATAATCCTTAAAGCGGAAAATCGCGATGGCATAAGAGTGCGGCATCTGCCACAGGCTGAAAATCGCCAGCAGAATCAGCGCGCCGCTGTCGAACTCACCGGTTACCGCGCAGTAGCCGATCACCGGCGGCGCCGCGCCGGAGAGAGAGCCGATCAGCGTCCCGTAGACCGAGTGGCGCTTCATATACAGGCTGTAAACGCCCACATAAACCACAAAGCCCATCACGCCCAGCCAGCAGGCCAGAGGATTCGCGCCAAACCACAGCAGCATGAAGCCAGCAATACCCAGCAGGGTGGCGTACACCAGCGAGACCGCAGGGGAAATCAGACCTTTAACCAACACGCGGTTTTTGGTCCTTTCCATCTTTCTGTCGATATCCCTGTCGATGTAGTTGTTAAATACACAACCCGACGCCACAACCAGTGACACTCCGACCAACGTGTAGATGAACAGGGGATAGTCGATGCTGCCCTTCGAGGCCAGCAGGAATCCCCCGATCACCGAGATCAGGTTGCCAAAGATGATGCCTGGTTTCGTTACTTGCAGGTATTGCTTAAACATCATAACCGCCGCTCTTAGTGCATCATCATATTGTAGTTGAGGTTCCACATGATCCAGATGGAACCGACAACCAGGATGGCGATGATCAGCACGGTAAAGACAAAGGCCGTCATGTTCCAACCTTCATCAGATTTGCTATTCATGTGCAGGAAGCACACCAGATGCACCAGAATCTGCACCACTGCCATTGCCAGGATAGTCCCCAGAATTACGGCCGGAGAGGCAGCACCCGTCATCACCATCCAGAACGGAATGACCGTCAGGATGATCGACAGGATAAACCCTGTCATGTAGGTTTTTACGCTGCCATGGGACGCGCCGCTGTTCACGTTAGAATGACTCATTACATCGCCCCCATCAGATAAACAACAGTGAACACACAGATCCACACCACATCCAGGAAGTGCCAGAACAGGCTCAGGCACATGATGCGGGTACGGTTGGTGCTGGTCAGGCCGCGACGGGCGACTTGCACCATCAGCACGGCCATCCAGATAAGACCGGAAGTCACGTGCAGACCGTGGGTGCCGACCAGCGCAAAGAACGCTGACAGGAAGCCGCTGCGATCCGGACCCATACCGTTAACAATCAGGTGATGGAATTCATAGATTTCCATCCCGATGAATCCGGCACCGAACAAGAAGGTCAACGCCAGCCAGGAAACCACCTGGCTTTTGTTGTTCTTGTGCATGGCGATCGCCGCCATGCCGTAGGTGATGGAGCTGAACAACAGCAGGAATGTTTCAACCAGAACGAACGGCAGTTCAAAAATGTCCTTACCTGTCGGGCCACCTGCGGTGCCGTTCACCAGAACGGCATAGGTTGCAAACAGAATAGAGAACAGAATGCAGTCGCTCATCAGGTAGATCCAAAATCCGAAGATTTTGGTCTGGCCTGCGTCGTGGTGCCCGTGTTCGTGCGCGTGGGCAGTCGCGTGCGCTAAAGTATCAGTTGCCATTTTTCAGCCCTGCCTTAGAAATCTCATCGAAATGCTGGTTTTCCAGTTTTTCGACTTCCGGGACTGGTACGTAGTAGTCCACGTCCTCGTCAAAGCTTTTCACAATCCAGCTGATGATCATGCCTGCGAAGCTTGCAATCGCCAGCCACCAGATATGCCAGATCATGGCGAAACCAAACAGTGTTGCGAAGGCGGTAATGACGATACCGGCACCGCTGTTCTTCGGCATATGAATTTCTTCATAGTGCGCAGGCTGCTTGTACGCTTCACCTTTTTCTTTCATTTCCCAGAAGGCATCACGCTCGTGAACGTGCGGCACAATGGCAAAGTTGTAGAACGGCGGTGGAGAAGAGGTTGCCCACTCCAGCGTACGACCACCCCATGGGTCACCGGTCAGGTCACGGTTCTGCTCGCGGTCGCGAATAGAGACGTAGATCTGAATCAGCTGGCACAGGATACCCAGTGCAATCAGCGCGGCACCGCAGGCGGCAACGACCAGCATTGGATGGAACTGAGGGTCAATCTGCTGGCTGAGACGACGGGTCATACCCATAAAGCCCAGCACGTACAGCGGCATAAATGCCACGAAGAAGCCGATGATCCAGAACCAGAATGCGCGTTTACCCCAGGTTTCGTTCAGCGTGAAGCCAAACGCTTTTGGCCACCAGTAGGTCATACCTGCGAAGCAGCCAAATACGACGCCGCCGATGATAACGTTATGGAAGTGCGCAATCAGGAACAGACTGTTGTGCAGTACGAAGTCCGCACCCGGAACCGCCAACAGTACGCCGGTCATACCGCCGACTGAGAAGGTCACGATAAAGCCAATCGTCCACAGCATCGCTGAGTGGAATACGATACGGCCCTGATACATGGTGAACAGCCAGTTGAAGATCTTCACCCCGGTCGGGATGGCGATAATCATGGTGGTAATACCGAAGAAGGCGTTTACGTTAGCGCCTGCACCCATGGTGAAGAAGTGGTGCAGCCAAACAACGAACGACAGAACGGTGATACACACGGTTGCCCACACCAGCGAGGTGTAACCAAACAGACGTTTACGTGAGAAGGTTGCCGCGATTTCGGAGAACACCCCGAAGACCGGCAGAACCAGAATGTACACTTCCGGATGGCCCCAGGCCCAAATCAGGTTGATGTACATCATCATGTTGCCGCCCATATCGTTGGTAAAGAAATGGGTACCCAGATAGCGATCCAGGGTCAGCAACGCGACGGTAACCGTCAGGATTGGGAAAGAAGCGATAATCAGGATGTTCGCGCACAGAGACGCCCAGCTGAATACCGGCATCTTGAACATGGTCATTCCTGGCGCACGCATCTTAATGATGGTCACAAAGAAGTTGATACCGGTCAGCGTTGTACCAATACCAGATAGCTGGACTGCCCATATCCAATAATCGACCCCGACGCTGGGACTGTACTCTATTCCCGAGAGCGGCGGATACGCCAGCCAACCGGTCTGTGCGAATTCACCCACGCCCAGAGACAGGTTAACCAGGATTACGCCGACAACGGTGAACCAGAAGCTCAGGTTGTTCAGGAATGGGAACGCAACGTCACGTGCGCCGATCTGCAGCGGAACCACCAGGTTCATCAGACCGATAACGAACGGCATTGCCACGAAGAAGATCATGATCACGCCGTGAGCCGTGAAGATCTGGTCGTAATGGTGAGGTGGCAAGAAGCCCGCTTCACCTGCAGAAGCCAGCGCCTGCTGGCTACGCATCATGATGGCGTCGGCAAAGCCACGAATCAACATGACGATTGCGACGATGACATACATGATGCCAAGGCGTTTGTGGTCAACCGAAGTCAGCCACTCTTTCCACAGGTAGGTCCACTTACCGAAGTAAGTGATTAGGCCCAGTAAGGCCGCACCACCGATGATAATGGCAGCGATCGTAACCATGACAATGGGTTCATGGAACGGCACTGCATCCAGCGTCAATTTTCCGAACATCGTATTCTTCCTCGGCCCCTTAGTGAGCGGATTCCGCGTGGCTCATGTCCATGCCTTCCATGCCTTCGTGTGCGTTGTGCTCACCTTCGGGTTGGGTCATGTCCATGCTCTTACCGTGAGCCATAAATTTGTTAATAACGTCTTTAAACAAATCGGGTTTCACGTTGGAGAAGTATTCCACCTGGTTGTATTCGCTTGGCGCAGCCACTTTCTCGAACGCAGCCATGTCGCTCATGGTGTTCGGTGACTGTTTCGCTTTAGCAACCCATTGGTCGAATGCGGCGCGGTCCTGTGTAGCGATAGCCTTGAATTTCATACCGGAGAAGCCAGGTCCGCTATAGCTTGCGGAGATACCATCATAGGTACCGGCTTCATTGGCGATCAGATGCAGTCGAGTCTGCATACCGGCCATGGCATAAATCTGGCTACCCAGACGTGGGATGAAGAAGGAGTTCATCACGGAGTTGGAGGTCACTTTGAAGTAAACCGGAGTGTTCGCCGGGAAGGCGATTTCATTCACGGTAGCAATGCCCTGTTCCGGGTAGATGAAGAACCATTTCCAGTCCATGGAAACCACTTCGATGGTAATGGGCTTCTCGTCATGCGCCAGCGGCTTGCTTGGCTCAAGAGCGTGAGTGGTTTTCCAGGTCAACACCGCAAGGAAAATAATGATTAAGATAGGCACCGTCCAGACCACAGCTTCCACTTTATTGGAGTGTGACCAGTTCGGGCTATACTTCGCATCTTTATTGCTTGCACGGTACTTCCAGGCAAAACCTACAGCCATCAAGATTGCAGGAATAACGACGATCAACATCAGGCCAAATGCCGTCAGTATCAGTGAACGTTGCTCCAGTCCAATCTGTCCTTTGGGATCTAACAGCGCAGAATTACAGCCACTGAGTAATGCAGTGCCTGCAATTAATGACATCCATCCCAAACTTTTATTGTATTTCCTGAGTCTCATTTAACGACCTCAATTCCACGGGACCTGGTGGCGTTTAAAGTGTGTGGGCATTTTACGGGAAGGTTACATTACTGTAAACATCATTGGATCTGTGTTACCGGGTTCTGCCGCCCGTGTCACATATGTTGCAAGATGTGTCGCTACTACATTAAGAACCTGTTGCAACATCACGTTATAACGAAAGGAGACTTCAGGGAGGAGACAGGAGGGCAATTGGTATAACCAATGCGAAAATAAAACAATTGCTTAACAACTGATTATCAATAAAGAGACAAATTAAATACAAAATATAAATGTGTTCAGGCTGAATCGATCAAGGAAAATAAAACCTATAAAAGGCGTCAATAATTTCCAGATTCTATTGCGCACAAAACAACAAATATTAATTTTTTCAGTTGCTGTTTATTTAGCCGATATAATTACGCAGGGTGATTACAACGGCTAAATAAGAGCGGCAGTTTACACCAGTCGCGTTTTGCGCAGCGCCAGATAGTCGAGCAATCCGCCAAACACGATGCCGAAAATGGCGACAGATAACGCGATTTCCAGTAATCCGGCGAGGAAGGAGAAGTTAGTAAAGTCCAGCGCGTTCATCGACAGGAGCAGCAGCCAGACGGCGAGCAACGCACATCCTGTCATCAGGATCCATAATGCCAGACTGTAGGCTGAACGGAACTCTGTGCGCGGCAGGAAACTTTCGCTCTGTCGCGTGTACTCCAGCGTTTGCCGACACACCAACAGCAATAGCAGACCCGGAACGGCCGCCACAACCGAGAAAAGATAAAATGTCGACCAGCCGTGGGCTTCGACAAACCAGCCGGCAACCGGACCAACATAGACGCGCCCCACGGCAGAAAGTGCCGACAACAGGGCAAACTGGGTGGCGGAAAACGACTTATTACACAGCGTCATCAGCAGCGCGACAAACGCCGACGTGCCCATTCCTCCGCACAGATTTTCGAAAAACACGGCGGCAGCCATGCTGAACATGTGTTTGTCCGTCACCGAAAGGAGCCAGTATCCGGTGTTAGAGACGCCCTGCAGGATGCCGAAAAGCAGCAACGCGCGAAACAGCGTCAAACGTTGCATCAATACCCCGCCGTACAGCGCGCCAATAATGGTGGCAATCAATCCCAGCGTTTTATTGACGACGCCGACTTCACCGGCGTCGAAGCCAACGCCACGAATCAAAAAGGTAGTGGTCAGGGTCATCGCGAAGGCATCACCCAGCTTATAAAGGATGATGAGCAGCAAAATCAGCCAGGCGTTGTTGCGACTAAAGAAATCGCGCAGCGGGGCGGCCACCGCCTGTTCCAGCGTTTTTGGCACCGGTATGCTGTCAGTCGGTTCGGGAGCGAGCAGCGTGGAAATAATGCAGGGGATCAAAAATGCCGCCATCAGCCAGTACATGCCCTGCCAGCCGAGCCAGCGGTCGGCCATCCACAGTGCCAGTCCGCCGGACACCAGCATCCCGAGACGGTAGCCGAGCACGCTGATTGCCGCACCGGTTCCGCGCTCTTCTGCGGTTAAGACGTCCGTTTTCCAGGCGTCAAACACGATGTCCTGCGAGGCTGAGCAAAAGGCAATCACTACCGCCAGCGCTGCCATCCAGCGTAGCTGGGTTCCCGGCTCCAGAAAGCCCATTGCGGCGATGGAAATCAGTAAGAGACATTGTGTCGTCAGTAACCATCCGCGCCGACGGCCTAAAAAGGGCGGCGTGTAACGGTCCATGACCGGAGACCAGAGAAACTTAAAGACATAGGCCTGACCGACCAGCGAAAAGAAACCGATGGTTTTCAGGTCGATATTTTCGACGGTCATCCACGCCTGAAGCGTACCGGAGGTGAGTGCGAGCGGCAGACCGGAGGCAAAGCCTAGCATCAGCAAAATGGCTGATTTCGGTTGCTGAAAAATGCGTAAGTAATGATTGGACATGGGCATGAAAACTGACCCGGCGAAGTGCCGGGCCAGTAGACGGAATTAACGCGCGTTTTGCTTGATGAAATCGTGGACGCTGGTGTCCTGAGACATGTCAGCGATAGTGTCGGTCAGGACGCTGTTAACCGCGTTAGCGATATTCTTGTTGGTGGCCTGGAAAGCCCCTTCAACAGAGTAGCTGGCACGGTAGTTTTTGGTCATCTTGTTGCCATTCGCTGCGGTGGCGATGATAGCGATATCCGCTTTGGTCGCGATGTTGTAGCGAACGTTGCCCTGAGATACGTCGGCATACAGCTGGTTCACGATAATCTGCAGGTTGACCGCACCGTTCGGGCCTACCATATAACCGCGGGAGGTCATCTGTTTTTCCAGTACTTCTTGTAACAGGAAGCGCAGATCGCGAGAAGCGGTCAGCGTGACCAGTTGATTGTCGCGGGTCACTTTCGCCAGCGCCTGGTCCGGACGCTGATCGGCGCCGTTGATGCTGACGGTCACACCCATCAGACTGGGATCCTGCTGCGGAAGCGTGATTTTAGGCGAAACGTCAATCGTGGTTGGCGGTGTCGCACAGCCTGCCAGCATGAAAAGCGCGATTAACGGGAAGAGGATTTTTTTTAGCATGTTCGTGTTCTCAGTAACTCTGAATCATATGGATAGAGAATAATTTCCGCCATCATAACATCGCCAACGGCGAGGGGAAGTGGGTAACGTATGTAAATTCATCATGTTGTCCGAATAATGAGGTGACAGGGATTAAATTTGGGGTTTATGCCATCGACCAAAGGGTTGAATCAGTAAACTTCATCGCTTTGACAGCGAAAATCAGACGAAGGCTAAATTTTTGTTGTAATGGTGTAATGGAACCGGTAAAAGCGGCTAATATTTAAAGGGATGGGTGACATCTCAGCGCCGTTTGAGGAGATATATCATGATGATACGTGAGCAAATAGAAGAAAAATTAAGGGCAGCGTTCCAACCCGTGTTCCTCGAAGTCGTGGATGAAAGCTATCGTCACAATGTCCCGGCTGGTTCAGAAAGCCATTTTAAAGTCGTTCTGGTTAGCGATCGCTTTACCGGCGAGCGTTTTTTGAATCGTCATCGGATGATCTACGGTACGTTAACCGCAGAACTGTCCACAACGGTCCATGCGCTGGCGCTACATACCTATACCATTAAAGAATGGGAAGGATTGCAGGATACGATCTTTGCGTCGCCGCCGTGTCGTGGTGCGGGAAGCATCGCTTAAAAACGCATTTGCAACCGCTGGCGTTTTTCCAGTATGTTGCTAAAGATTATGTGAAAACGGCCTGCGGGCCGTTTTGTTTTGTCTGAATTTTGCACTGGTCAGACCCTTTTCAGGGCAAAAATAGCCGGGAATTGTGAAAAATGCCGCAGCAACGCGCAATAACCGTTCTCGACTCATAAAAGTGATGCCGCTATAATGCCGCGTCTTATTTGAATGTCTTCGGGATGATTCTGACGACAGGGAATGTGATTGATTAAGAGAACATCCCGGTTCCGCGAAGCTAATAATCTGTGCTTGCGGAGTAGAGTTGACCGAGCACTGTGATTTTTTGAGGTAACAAGATGCAAGTTTCAGTTGAAACCACTCAAGGCCTTGGCCGCCGTGTAACGATTACTATCGCTGCTGACAGCATCGAGACCGCTGTTAAAAGCGAGCTGGTCAACGTAGCGAAGAAAGTACGTATTGACGGCTTCCGTAAAGGCAAAGTACCGATGAATGTTGTTGCTCAGCGTTATGGCGCGTCTGTTCGCCAGGACGTTCTGGGTGACCTGATGAGCCGCAACTTCGTTGATGCCATCATCAAAGAAAAAATCAATCCAGCGGGTGCACCGAACTACGTTCCGGGCGAATACAAACTGGGTGAAGACTTCACCTACGCGGTTGAATTCGAAGTCTATCCGGAAGTTGAACTGACCGGTCTGGACGCAATCGAAGTTGAAAAACCGGTTGTTGACGTTACCGACGCCGATGTTGACGTGATGCTGGACACTCTGCGTAAGCAGCAGGCGACCTGGAAAGATAAAGACGGCGCTGCGGATGCAGAAGACCGCGTCACCCTCGACTTTACCGGTTCTGTGGACGGCGAAGAGTTCGAAGGCGGTAAAGCGTCTGATTTCGTACTGGCAATGGGCCAGGGTCGTATGATCCCGGGCTTTGAAGACGGTATCAAAGGTCACAAAGCAGGCGAAGAGTTCACCATCGACGTGACCTTCCCGGAAGACTACCACGCTGAAAACCTGAAAGGTAAAGCGGCGAAATTTGCCATTAACCTGAAGAAAGTGGAAGAGCGTGAGCTGCCGGAACTGACTGAAGAATTCATCAAACGTTTCGGCGTTGAAGATGGTTCTGTTGCCGGTCTGCGTGCTGAAGTGCGTAAAAACATGGAACGCGAGCTGAAAGGCGCAGTGCGTAACCGTGTTAAAACTCAGGCCATCGACGGTCTGGTGAAAGCGAACGACATCGACGTTCCTGCTGCTCTGATCGACAGCGAAATCGACGTTCTGCGTCGTCAGGCTGCTCAGCGTTTCGGCGGTAACGAGAAACAAGCTCTGGAACTGCCGCGTGAACTGTTCGAAGAACAGGCTAAGCGTCGCGTAGTGGTTGGTTTGCTGCTGGGCGAAGTGATTCGTACCAATGAACTGAAAGCGGATGAAGATCGCGTGAAGGGCCTGATCGAAGAGATGGCTTCTGCTTACGAAGATCCGAAAGAAGTGATCGAGTTCTACAGCAAAAATAAAGAGCTGATGGACAACATGCGCAACGTCGCTCTGGAAGAACAGGCTGTTGAAGCGGTTCTGGCGAAAGCGAAAGTGACTGAAAAAGCCGCGACCTTCAATGAGCTGATGAACCAGCAGGCGTAATTCCGCTTAATCGCGCGAAATTCGCACAAAGGCCCGTCACCGTCAGGTGGCGGGTCTTTTTTTTGTCACGACTTTTGCATGGAAGAGTGCGAAAAAGCGTTTTTCGGTGTTAGCGTTAAAGCAAAAGATTGTTATGCTTGAATTATGGCGATGCCGTACCCATAACAGAGGGACTAGCTGATAATCCGTCCATAAGGTTACAATCGGTACAGCAGGTTTTTTCATTTTTTATCCAGGAGACGGAAATGTCATACAGCGGCGAACGAGATAACTTTGCACCCCATATGGCGCTGGTGCCGATGGTCATTGAACAGACCTCACGTGGTGAGCGCTCTTTTGATATCTACTCTCGTCTACTTAAGGAACGTGTCATTTTTCTGACCGGCCAGGTCGAAGATCATATGGCTAACCTGATTGTGGCGCAGATGCTGTTCCTGGAAGCGGAAAACCCGGAAAAAGATATCTACCTGTACATTAACTCTCCGGGTGGCGTGATCACCGCAGGCATGTCGATTTATGACACCATGCAGTTTATTAAGCCAGACGTCAGCACCATCTGTATGGGCCAGGCGGCCTCGATGGGCGCGTTCTTGCTGACAGCCGGGGCGAAAGGTAAACGTTTCTGCCTGCCGAACTCCCGCGTTATGATTCACCAGCCGTTGGGTGGTTACCAGGGTCAGGCAACAGATATTGAAATTCACGCCCGTGAAATCCTGAAAGTAAAAGGGCGTATGAACGAACTTATGGCACACCATACGGGTCAATCTCTTGAGCAGATTGAACGTGATACTGAGCGCGATCGCTTCCTCTCTGCCGCTGAGGCAGTTGAGTATGGCTTAGTCGACTCGATTTTGACCCATCGTAATTGATGCCCGGGGCGCAACTCTGCCGCTATACTTACCAGGGGCGGCACAACGCGACAAAGCGAGTTGCGCCTGAGAATGGCATTTTGCGTCGTCGTGTGCGGCACAAAGAACAAAGAAGAGGTTTTGACTCATGACAGATAAACGCAAAGATGGCTCGGGCAAATTGTTGTACTGCTCTTTTTGCGGCAAAAGCCAGCATGAAGTGCGTAAGCTCATCGCCGGTCCATCCGTGTATATCTGCGATGAATGTGTCGATTTGTGTAACGACATCATTCGCGAAGAGATTAAGGAAGTTGCACCGCATCGTGAACGCAGTGCGCTGCCGACGCCACACGAAATTCGTAACCACCTTGACGATTACGTCATTGGTCAGGAACAGGCGAAGAAAGTGCTGGCGGTCGCGGTATACAACCACTACAAACGTCTGCGCAATGGCGACACCAGCAATGGCGTCGAATTGGGCAAAAGTAACATTCTGCTGATCGGCCCGACCGGTTCCGGTAAAACGCTGTTGGCGGAAACGCTGGCGCGTCTGCTGGACGTCCCGTTCACGATGGCGGATGCCACCACGCTGACCGAAGCGGGTTACGTGGGTGAAGACGTTGAGAACATTATTCAGAAACTGTTGCAGAAGTGCGACTACGATGTGCAGAAGGCACAGCGTGGTATCGTCTATATCGATGAAATTGATAAGATTTCCCGCAAGTCTGACAACCCGTCGATTACCCGTGACGTTTCCGGCGAAGGCGTACAGCAGGCGCTGCTGAAACTGATCGAAGGGACGGTTGCCGCCGTTCCGCCGCAGGGTGGACGTAAACATCCGCAACAGGAATTCTTGCAGGTAGATACCTCTAAGATCCTGTTTATCTGTGGCGGTGCATTTGCCGGTCTGGATAAAGTGATCGCCAACCGCGTTGAAACCGGCTCCGGCATTGGCTTTGGCGCGACGGTGAAAGCGAAATCCGACAAGGCCAGCGAAGGCGAACTGCTCTCGCAGGTGGAACCGGAAGATTTGATCAAGTTCGGTCTGATTCCTGAGTTCATCGGTCGTCTGCCGGTCGTGGCGACGCTGAGTGAACTGAGCGAAGAAGCGCTGATCCAGATCCTGAAAGAGCCTAAAAACGCCCTGACCAAGCAGTATCAGGCGTTGTTCAACCTCGAAGGCGTTGACCTGGAATTCCGCGACGAAGCGCTGGATGCGATTGCCCGCAAAGCGATGGCGCGTAAAACCGGTGCCCGTGGTCTGCGTTCCATCGTAGAAGCCGCGCTACTGGATACCATGTACGATCTGCCTTCAATGGAAGACGTCGAAAAAGTGGTGATTGATGAGTCGGTGATCGGCGGTCAGAGCAAGCCATTACTGATTTACGGTAAGCCGGAAGCGCAGCAGGCATCTGGTGAATAATTAACCAATTCATACAATCAGTTAATCAGAAAGGGGGGATTTTATCTCCCCTTTTATTTTTCCGTAAACATGGCGTTGAATGTGTGGGAAACATCCCCATATACTGACATACATGTTAAAGGTGGCGTGAAGCACAGCTATGTCATCTGATTACCTGGCGGACACTAAACTAAGAGAGAGCTCTATGAATCCTGAGCGTTCTGAACGCATTGAAATCCCCGTATTGCCGTTGCGCGATGTGGTGGTTTATCCGCACATGGTCATACCCTTGTTTGTAGGGCGGGAAAAATCTATCCGTTGTCTGGAAGCGGCTATGGACCATGATAAAAAAATCATGCTGGTCGCCCAGAAAGAAGCATCAACGGATGAGCCGGGTGTAAACGATCTTTTCACCGTCGGGACCGTGGCCTCTATTTTGCAGATGCTGAAATTGCCTGACGGCACCGTCAAAGTGCTGGTCGAGGGGTTACAGCGTGCGCGCATTTCTGCGCTGTCTGATAACGGCGAGCACTTCTCTGCGAAAGCGGAATATCTTGATTCGCCTGCTATTGATGAGCGCGAACAGGAAGTGCTGGTACGGACGGCTATTAGCCAGTTCGAAGGCTATATCAAGCTGAACAAGAAAATCCCACCAGAAGTGCTGACGTCGCTCAATAGCATCGACGATCCGGCGCGCCTGGCGGACACCATCGCGGCCCATATGCCATTGAAGTTAGCGGATAAACAGTCCGTGCTGGAAATGTCAGACGTGAACGAGCGTCTGGAGTATCTGATGGCGATGATGGAGTCCGAAATCGATCTGTTGCAGGTTGAGAAGCGTATTCGCAACCGCGTGAAAAAGCAGATGGAGAAATCTCAGCGTGAGTATTATCTGAATGAGCAGATGAAGGCGATTCAGAAAGAACTCGGCGAAATGGACGACGCGCCGGACGAAAACGAAGCGCTGAAGCGTAAGATCGACGCGGCGAAAATGCCGAAAGAGGCGAAAGAGAAAGCCGAAGCTGAACTGCAGAAGCTGAAAATGATGTCTCCGATGTCGGCTGAAGCGACCGTCGTGCGTGGCTATATCGACTGGATGGTACAGGTGCCGTGGAATGCGCGTAGCAAGGTCAAAAAAGACCTGCGTCAGGCGCAGGAAATCCTCGATACCGACCATTACGGTCTGGAACGTGTGAAAGACCGCATCCTTGAGTATCTCGCGGTACAAAGCCGTGTAAACAAAATCAAGGGACCGATCCTGTGCCTGGTGGGACCGCCGGGGGTGGGTAAAACCTCTCTGGGTCAGTCCATCGCTAAAGCGACCGGGCGTAAATACATCCGTATGGCGCTGGGCGGCGTGCGTGATGAAGCGGAAATTCGTGGTCACCGTCGGACGTATATCGGTTCTATGCCGGGTAAACTGATCCAGAAAATGGCCAAAGTGGGCGTTAAAAACCCGCTGTTCCTGCTTGATGAGATCGACAAAATGTCTTCTGACATGCGTGGCGATCCGGCATCCGCACTGCTTGAGGTGCTGGATCCTGAGCAGAACGTGGCGTTCAGCGATCATTACCTGGAAGTGGACTACGATCTCAGCGACGTGATGTTTGTAGCGACCTCCAACTCCATGAACATTCCGGCACCGCTGCTGGATCGTATGGAAGTGATCCGTCTGTCCGGTTATACCGAAGACGAAAAGCTAAACATTGCCAAGCAGCATCTGCTGCCGAAACAGATCGAACGTAATGCGCTGAAGAAAGGTGAACTGACGGTCGACGACAGCGCCATTATCGGCATTATTCGTTACTACACCCGTGAAGCTGGTGTGCGTAGTCTGGAGCGTGAAATCTCCAAACTGTGCCGTAAAGCGGTTAAGCAGTTGCTGCTGGATAAGTCACTGAAACACATTGTGATCAATGGCGACAACCTGCACGACTACCTGGGCGTACAGCGCTTTGACTATGGTCGTGCGGATAATGAAAACCGTGTCGGCCAGGTGACCGGTCTGGCGTGGACGGAGGTGGGCGGCGACCTGCTGACCATCGAAACCGCCTGCGTACCGGGCAAAGGCAAGCTGACCTACACCGGTTCGCTGGGTGAAGTGATGCAGGAATCCATCCAGGCAGCGCTGACCGTAGTACGCGCGCGCGCGGAAAAACTGGGTATTAATCCGGACTTTTACGAAAAACGCGATATTCACGTTCACGTACCGGAAGGGGCGACGCCGAAAGACGGTCCGAGCGCCGGTATTGCGATGTGTACCGCGCTGGTTTCCTGTCTGACCGGCAACCCGGTGCGTGCTGATGTGGCGATGACCGGTGAGATCACCCTGCGTGGTCAGGTACTGCCGATCGGTGGGTTAAAAGAAAAACTTCTGGCTGCACACCGTGGTGGTATTAAAACGGTCTTAATTCCAGATGAAAACAAACGCGACCTGGAAGAGATTCCGGACAATGTTATTGCCGATTTGGACATCCATCCGGTGAAACGCATTGAAGAGGTTTTGACCCTCGCTTTGCAAAATGAACCCTCTGGAATGCAGGTTGTGACGGCAAAATAGTGACCTCGCGCAAAGAGCACTAATAAAAACAGGGCTGGCAGGCCATTTCGTACTTGCCAGCCTTTTTTTGTATAGCTAATTTAGATGACGGATTGGGCTTGCCATCATTATCGGGTGTTGTAAGGGCATGGCAGGCCTGATATAACTGCTGCGCGGTCGTACTTTGAAGGACTCAGGTGCGATATAAATTATAATGAGGAAGAGAAGAGTGAATAAATCTCAACTGATCGACAAAATTGCTGCAGGGGCTGATATCTCCAAAGCTGCGGCTGGGCGTGCGTTAGACGCAATTATTGCTTCTGTTACCGAATCTCTGAAAGAAGGGGATGACGTTGCGCTGGTAGGTTTTGGTACTTTTGCTGTTAAAGAGCGTGCTGCCCGTACTGGTCGCAACCCGCAAACAGGTAAAGAGATCGCCATTGCTGCCGCCAAAGTACCTGGTTTCCGTGCAGGTAAAGCACTGAAAGACGCAGTAAACTAAGCGTGATCCCCTTCCGGGGACAGGACTCAGTACAAGGGCGCATCAACTGATGTGCCTTTTTTCTTTTTGCAGCGATTTTATACACGTTGTGGGCTGACAATTGCCCCCGTTTCTTGTCACAATAGACCTTTATGCGCAGTGTTCAGGAAACGCTATGCTGCGTAATGCGTATATACACAAAGATATTCACGTTGCATCGGGCCAGTTCATGACGAAGCAGCCTGAATGATGCAGTGTATAGTCACCTACAGCGGAGTGTGGTTACACCATGATGGACAGCTTACGCACGGCTGCAAACAGTCTCGTGCTCAAGATTATTTTCGGAATCATTATCGTGTCGTTCATTCTGACCGGCGTGAGTGGTTACCTGATTGGCGGAGGCAACAACTACGCCGCTAAAGTGAATGACCAGGAAATCAGCCGTGGGCAGTTTGAGAATGCGTTCAACAGCGAACGTAATCGCATGCAGCAGCAGTTGGGCGATCAGTATTCTGAGCTCGCGGCGAACGAAGGTTACATGAAAACGCTGCGCCAGCAGACGCTCAATCGTTTGATTGATGAAGCGCTGCTTGACCAGTATGCCCGCGAACTCAAACTGAGTATCAGCGACGAACAGGTGAAACAGGCCATTCTCTCCACGCCAGCATTCCAGGTGGACGGCAAGTTTGATAACAACCGCTACAACGCGATTGTGAATCAGATGGGGATGACCGCTGACCAGTATGCGCAGGCGCTACGTAATCAACTGACCACTCAGCAACTCATCAGCGGCGTCGCAGGCACCGATTTCATGCTCAAAGGCGAGACCGATGAACTGGCGGCGCTGGTCTCTCAGCAGCGTATCGTCCGTGAAGCCACGATTGACGTTAACGCGCTTGCTGCAAAGCAGTCGGTGACGGACCAGGAAGTGGCCAGCTATTATGAGCAGAACAAAAATAGCTTCATGACCCCGGAACAGTTCCGCGTCAGCTACATCAAGCTGGATGCGGCGTCGATGCAAAAGCCGGTGAGTGATGAAGATATTCAGTCTTATTACGATCAGCACCAGGATCAGTTCACGCAGGTTCAGCGTAACCGTTACAGCATCATCCAGACCAAAACGGAAGATGAAGCGAAAGCGGTGCTGGACGCGCTGAACAAAGGCGGTGACTTTGCTGCTCTGGCGAAAGAAAAATCTGCCGATATCATCTCTGCCCGCAACGGCGGCGATATGGGCTGGCTGGAAGAAGCCACCACCCCGGATGAACTGAAAAATGCTGGACTGAAAGAGAAAGGTCAGCTTTCTGGCGTCATTAAATCCTCTGTTGGCTTCCTGGTCGTACGTCTGGACGACATTCAGCCGGCAATTGTGAAGCCGCTGAACGACGTTCGCGATGATATCGCCGCGAAAGTGAAACAGGAAAAAGCGCTGGATGCTTACTTTGCCTTACAGCAGAAAGTGAGCGACGCGGCGAACAATGACACGGAATCTCTGGCCGGTGCCGAACAGGCGGCTGGCGCGAAAGCGGTACAAACTGGCTGGTTCAGCCACGACAACCTGCCGGAAGAGCTGAATTTCAAACCGGTATCTGACGCCATTTTTGATGGTGCTCTGTTGGGGGAAAACGGTGCGCCGGGCAGAAACTCCGATATCATCACCGTGGATGGTGACCGCGCGTTTGTCCTGCGTATCAGTGAGCACAAAGCAGAAGCCGTGAAGCCGCTGTCTGAAGTGAAAGATCAGGTTACAGCGCTGGTTAAGCACAACAAAGCAGAGCAGCAGGCAAAACTGGATGCGGAAAAACTGTTGGTTGAGCTGAAGGCCGGTAAAGGCGCTGAAGCAATGAAAGCCGCAGGTCTGAGCTTTGGCGAGTCTAAAACGCTGAGTCGTACGGGTCAGGATCCGGTTAGCCAGGCGGCGTTTGGTCTGAGCCTGCCGGCGAAGGACAAGCCGAGTTATGGCGTTGCCAACGATATGCAGGGCAATGTGGTTCTGTTGGCGCTGGACGACGTGAAAGCGGGTTCGATGCCGGAAGAGCAGAAGAAAGCGATGGTTCAGGGGATCACTCAGAACAATGCGCAGATTGTCTTTGAAGCGCTGATGAGTAACCTGCGCAAAGCGGCGAAAATTAAAATCGGCGATGCAATGGATCAGCAGCCGTAATCGTCGAGGCTTCTCGCAAATCATTGCACAACCGTTGCAACTCCTGAAGGCCGCTTTCGCGGCCTTTTCCATTTCTGAAATTTGCCATTTGTTCGTTGGGTTTCGCCTCGCTATCGTGATTCCACTGTTAACAAACAAGGAGAAAACAGTATGAAACATGGAATCAAAGCGCTACTTATCACTCTTTCATTTGCCTGCGCGGGTATGACGCAAAGCTCGCTGGCGGCGACATCGACAGCGGCTGCGAAAAGCACGGTGGTGGAGACTAACGGGCAAGCACCGGCCGCAGGGCAAAACAAAGCCGCTGTTCCGGCGAAAGCCGGCGTCGAGGAGGGCACCAGAGTTAGTATTAATACCGCGTCGGCAGAGGAGCTGGCACGGGCGATGAATGGCGTTGGTCTGAAGAAAGCGCAGGCGATAGTCAGCTACCGTGAGGAATACGGCCCGTTTAAAACGGTGGAGGATCTCAAGCAGGTGCCGGGAATGGGAAATTCGCTGGTAGAACGTAATCTGTCAATTTTAACACTTTAATAACTTGCGCAGTGGCAAAAATTTGCCAGGATAAGAGAGGTCATACCAGTTATGGCCTCTCTACTCATGTCTTTCAAGCTGCAGATGTGTTGGCTACGTTCGTTCGCGAGTCACTTACTTTAGTAAGCTCATCGGGACTCACTGACTTGCCGCCTTTCTGCAACTGGAAATTCATAGAGTACATTCTTATAAAAAAACGTAAGGTTTCTGCGCTATGCAAACACAGATTAAAGTTCGTGGTTATCATCTTGATGTCTATCAGCACGTGAATAATGCCCGCTATCTTGAGTTCCTGGAGGAAGCGCGCTGGGATGGCCTGGAGAGCAGCGATAGCTTTCAATGGATGACTGCCCACAATATCGCCTTCGTGGTGGTCAATATTAATATCAACTATCGTCGCCCGGCGGTGCTGAGTGACCTGCTGACCGTCACCAGCCAGGTACAACAGCTAAACGGGAAAAGCGGTATTTTGAGTCAGGTGATTACGCTGGAGCCTGAAGGGCAGGTGGTGGCCGATGCGCTCATTACGTTCGTCTGTATCGATCTGAAATCGCAAAAAGCGCTGCCGCTGGAAGGGGAGTTACGCGAAAAACTGGAACAGATGGTGAAGTAACGTCTTATTGCCTGATGGCACAGCGCTTATCAGGCCGACATGTTCATCGCGTGTTGCGAGTAGGCCGGATAAGGTGCCAGCACCGCCATCCGGCGAAACCCACACCTACTTCAGCCCGGTTTTTTGCTTCATTGCGGCCATCACGGCCGGTATATCCGCCAGATAATGATTCAGGCCATTTGCGCGCAGATTACAGGCCGCACAGTGGCCGCAACCGTCACCCTTAATGCCGTTGTAGCAGGTCAGCGTTTGTTCACGCACCAGAGACAGCTTGCCCCAATAGTCTGCCAGCGCCCAGGTTTCAGCCTTATCAAGCCACATCAGCGGCGTTTCAAAGCGGATATCCTTCGCCATCCCCAGTTTGATCGCATGATTCAGCGCTTCGACAAAATCATTACGGCAGTCAGGGTAACCAGAAAAGTCGGTCTCGCAGACGCCGGTAATCACCGCTTCCGCTTTCACCTGATAAGCATAAATCGCCGCCAGAGTCAGAAACAGAATATTGCGTCCAGGGACAAAGGTGTTCGGGATCCCATCGGCATCCGGTTCGTAATCCGGAACCGGGATGTTGTCACGGGTCAGACTGCTGACGGCCAGTTCACTCAGCAGCGTCACATCCAGTACTTTGTGCGCACGCGCGCCCAGGTTCAGAGCCAGATCACGTGCAACATCAATCTCTGCGCGATGGCGTTGACCATAATCAAAGGTCACGCAATGCACTTCATCATACTGATGCAGCGCCTGCACCAGACAGGTGGTGGAGTCCTGGCCTCCACTGAATACTACGACGGCACGTTTCATGGTTTGTCCTGATCATTCACAAAAACGTTATGGTAGCGCCAGAGTTGCGCGTCGACCAGCTTCTTCACGATGCCGGTGGCGGCAGCCAGGCTTCAGTGAACTCAAACCAGCCGCGCGGGTTCAGGCGCACTCCGTTCACGCCCGGCGGCGCGCTGATGCGATAGTGATAGTTAAACAGCGGCGTCAGCGTGGCGTCATTCATCAGGCTGGCGAAAACTTGTTGTAGTGCGGCAAAACGATGTTCCTCTTCTGGTCTGTTTTGCAACGCATCCAGCGTGGCCTGAAGATGTGAGAACGTCGATGCATCAAGCACGTGCGGCCAGAGCGAATCGCAACGCAACCACTGTTCGAGAGTATATTCGGGCGCTTCGCCAATCAGTCGGTCTCCCATCATCAGATCCGCTTCGGCAAGCTGTTGGCAGCCATCCCAGGTTTTCGCGTTATGAAAAATCAGCGTCAGTTCGCAACCGAGGGTTGCCAGCGTATGGCGCAGACGTTCTGCCATGGTATGCAGTTCCACCGGCAGGTGATAAACCAGCGTCATTTTTTTCGGCAGTTCAACCTCCTCCAGCCCTTCCCACTGCGGGATGGCCCAACCAGGCAACAGTTCATTACAGGGCGTAATCAGGTTTTCCCTCACATCCAGCGTTTGCAGCAGCGAAGAACGATGGATGAGGCTTACCAGCCGACGAGCCTGTAGTGGCGTCAGACGAGGGCTCTTTTTCAGCGTGAGATAGCAAAAACCGAGGCTGATGCCGGTGCTCACCGGGCTTACCGTGGCGAGCTCTTCGGGTTTGCCAATGGTTATCTGCACCGGATGGCGACAGCTGGTACCCAGATCCTGCGCAAAAAGCTGGGGGGTTATCCAGTACTCAATGGCTTTCAACAACGGATGTGCGAGATGGTAATGGTCGTGGCTTTCCAGACGTACCAGCTCAGGCGTGAATAGCGTCAGGCGAAAAGGACCTGTTCCAATGATGGGGTGCTCTGGATGCGCCAGCAGGCTGCCGTAGCTTGCCAGCCGATGCGCCAGCCAGAAATCTGGGCGGTGCAGGATAAACGTCAGACACTGAGGATGCGTCACCTCAATATGCTTTACGCTGATAAACAGCCGGTTCAACGCCGGGAGTTCGCGTAACATCAGCAGCCGCTGATGCAATTGTGCGGTCTCTACCGCGTCGCCATTGTGCCAGAACAGCGTCGAGCGAATATAGAAGTCCCAGCGCAAGCCATCGGCGGAGATATCCCAGTGGTGGGCTAAATCCCCGCAGGGAAGCTGCGTCTGGCTGTCAAAGCGCGTCAGACCGGAGAAAATCTGCCCCGCCAGATGCTGCTCGGCACGCCCTGGAAGAAAACCGGGATGTAGCGGATCAAGCTGGCGGTAATAGGGAATACGCAGCGTTGGCGTATCGTTTTGCCATTGACCGCCCATAAAGGGCTGCAGCATCGCCCGCAGTTCACCGGGCGCCAGTTGCGCCAGTTCCAGTACGCTAAGCTGTTGGCCCTTTTCCAGCGCCTGTTCCATCATCGCGGTGCGCAATGATTCCGGGGTCACCAGAAATCGCAGGTGTCCGCGCTTTCCGCGTCCGGACTGCGCTTCCCAGATCAGCCAGCCAGACTCCTGCGCCTGGCGTAACAACGTGCGGACGTGCCGCTCGCTACAGAAGCAGCGTTCAGCCAGTTCTCCGACGGTCACGTTCTGCGGTTCGCCGTTAGACGGCTGCCAGAGTCGCTGGTATTGATTAAGCCGATTGAGAAGTCGCATATAAACCCGGAACAATTCCTTTTATCTATTCACTATTACTTCCGTATATATCAGGTGATACTCAATCACAAGTTAATCCGTCACAGAGTGGAGAAAGAGATGGCACGCCTGGCTGCATTTGATATGGATGGCACCCTGCTGATGCCGAATCACCTTTTGGGTGATGAAACGCTTTCGACTCTGGCGCGTTTACGCGAACGCGATATTACCCTGACGTTTGCCACCGGGCGTCATGTGCTGGAAATGCGCCATATTCTCGGCACCTTTTCACTCGATGCTTTTCTGATTACCGGTAACGGGACGCGCATCCACTCGCTGGAAGGCGAGGTACTGCATCGTCAGGATCTGGATCCAGCGGTTGCGGAGATAGTCTTGCATCAGCGCTGGGACACGCGGGCGAGCATGCATGTCTTTAACGATAATGGCTGGTTTACCGGACAAGAGATCCCCGAGATGCTACATGCTCACGTTTACAGCGGATTTCGCTATCAGATTGTGGATGTCGCGCGCATCCCGGCTGATCGGGTGACCAAAGTCTGCTTCTGTGGCGATCACGACGATCTGACGCGGTTGAAAATTCAGCTTGAAGAGGTGTTAGGCGCGCGAGCCCATCTTTGCTTCTCGGCGGTCGATTGCCTGGAAGTGCTGCCGGTAGGCTGTAACAAAGGTTCTGCGCTGGAGGTACTGAGCGGACATCTGGGCCTGTCGCTGGCCGAATGTATGGCGTTTGGCGACGCCATGAACGATCGCGAAATGCTCGGTAGCGTCGGCCGTGGCCTGATCATGGGCAATGCCATGCCGCAACTTATTGCTGAACTTCCCCATTTACCGGTGATTGGTCATTGTCGCAATCAGGCGGTATCACACTTTTTGACACATTGGCTGGACTATCCAAATCTACCTTATTCCCCCGAATGAGAGACCCTACCAGCACCGGGCTTTTGCCCGGTTTTTTTTATTTGATTTAATTCACATTCAACAACCGGGCCAGCTCCGCTTTCCACGCCGTGAGATCGCCAATATGGGCGCTCACCCATTCGGCATGGTAGTAGGTGTCCAGATAGCGCTCGCCGCTGTCGCACAGCAGCGTCACCAGCGAACCGGTTTGCCCGGCTTCACGCATACGGGCGGCGAGTTGCAGCATGCCCCACATGTTGGTGCCCGTTGAGGCCCCCACTTTGCGGCCCAGTTGCGTTTCCAGCCAGTGCGCGGTCGCCACGCTGGCGGCATCAGGTACGCGCAGCATCTCATCGACCACGTCGGCAATGAATGACGGTTCAACGCGCGGACGCCCAATCCCCTCAATTTTACTGCCGACAGGGCTGCGCAGCGTGGCGTCACGCGACTGCCAGAAAGGCAGGAAAACCGAGTTTTCCGGGTCCACCACCATCAGTTGCGTATCGTAACCCTGGCAGCGAATGTAGCGACCAATGGTTGCAGAGGTCCCGCCGGTTCCGGCGCTCATGACAATGTGTTTCGGGACGGGATGCGGCTCGCACTGCATCTGGCGGAAGATGCTGTCGGCGATATTGTTATTACCCCGCCAGTCGGTGGCGCGTTCGGCATAGGTGAACTGATCCATATAATGACCATTCAACTCGCGCGCCAGCTGTTCTGAGGCGGCATAAATCTCGCAGGCGCTGTCCACGAAATGGCAACGACCGCCGTAAAATTCAATCTGTTCGATTTTCCGTTTTGCCGTGCAGGCGGGCATGACGGCAATAAACGGCAGTCCCAGCAGGCGGGCAAAATAGGCTTCGGACACGGCCGTTGACCCAGAAGAGGATTCGATAATGGTTGTGCCTTCTTTAATCCAGCCGTTGCACAGCCCATAGAGGAACAGCGAACGCGCCAGCCGGTGCTTCAGGCTACCGGTCGGGTGGGTGCTTTCATCTTTCAGATAGAGTTGGATACCCGGAAATGCGGGTAACGGCAGGCGGATGAGATGTGTGTCAGCCGAGCGCTGATAATCCGCGTTAATCTCATTGATGGCATTTTTTACCCAGGTGCTGTTCATCATTAATATCCATTTGTCATTTTGTGCCAAGAGTAACGAAAAGCACGGAAAAAATTGTTGCCATTTAGCCTTTAAAATAGAATAGAAGGAGAAAATTCTTCTCTGAGGTGTCGGTATGCTAGATAAAATTGACCGTAAGCTGCTCTCCTTGTTGCAGCAGGACTGCACCCTCTCTTTGCAGGCGCTGGCGGATGCCGTTAATCTGACCACCACCCCCTGCTGGAAGCGCCTCAAACGGCTGGAGGATGATGGCATTCTGGTTGGCAAAGTCGCGCTGCTGGACCCGGAGAAACTGGGCCTGGGGTTAACGGCCTTTGTGCTCATCAAAACCCAGCATCACAGCAGTGACTGGTATTGCCGCTTCGTGACGGTGGTCAGTGAGATGCCGGAGGTGCTGGGCTTCTGGCGTATGGCTGGGGAGTACGACTACCTGATGCGGGTTCAGGTTGCCGACATGAAGCGCTATGACGACTTCTACAAACGTCTGGTAAACAGCGTTCCCGGTCTGTCGGACGTCACATCGAGCTTTGCCATGGAACAGATTAAATACACAACTGCGCTGCCAATCGAATAATTCTCCCGGCACGATTTGCCGGAAAATCAGGTCAGGACATATTACGTGCGATTATTTGCTCAATTAAGCTGGTACTTTCGCCGGGAGTGGCGTCGCTACCTCGGGGCGGTTGCCTTGCTTATCATCATCGCTATTTTGCAACTCATTCCGCCAAAAGTCGTCGGTATTGTGGTGGATGGCGTGTCCACGCAACACTTTACGCCGCAACAGATAATGATGTGGATTGGCACCATCGCTCTGATTGCCGTCGTGGTCTATCTGCTGCGCTACGTCTGGCGCGTGCTGCTGTTTGGCGCCTCTTACCAACTGGCGGTAGAGTTGCGCGAAGATTACTACCGCCAGCTCAGTCGTCAGCATCCTGAATTTTATCTGCGCCACCGCACCGGTGATTTAATGGCCCGCGCCACCAATGACGTCGACCGCGTGGTCTTTGCCGCAGGGGAAGGGGTTTTAACGCTGGTGGATTCGCTGGTGATGGGCTGCGCGGTGCTGATCGTGATGTCCACGCAGATCAGCTGGCAGCTCACGCTGTTTGCACTGCTGCCGATGCCGGTGATGGCGCTGATGATCAAGCGCTACGGCGATCGTCTGCATGACCGTTTCAGATTAGCGCAGGCGGCATTCTCCAGTCTCAACGATCGTACTCAGGAGAGCCTGACCAGCATTCGCATGATCAAAGCGTTTGGTCTGGAGGATCGGCAGTCCGCGCTGTTTGCCGCTGACGCGGAAGATACGGGGAAGAAAAATATGCGCGTGGCGCGCATCGACGCCCGCTTTGACCCGACGATTTATATCGCTATCGGGACGGCGAACCTGCTGGCTATCGGCGGCGGCAGTTGGATGGTGGTGCAAGGTTCGCTGACGCTGGGACAGTTGACCAGTTTTATGATGTACCTCGGGTTGATGATTTGGCCGATGCTGGCGCTGGCGTGGATGTTTAACATCGTGGAGCGCGGCAGTGCGGCTTACGGTCGTATTCGCGCGATGCTGGCCGAAGCGCCGGTGGTGGACGATGGTAGCGAACCGGTGCCGGAAGGGCGGGGGGAACTGGCGGTGGCGATCCGTGAGTTTAGCTACCCGCAAACCACACATCCGACGCTGGAAAACGTCAATTTTCGACTTGAAGCCGGACAGATGCTGGGTATCTGCGGGCCAACCGGCGCGGGTAAAAGTACCGTGTTGTCGTTGATTCAGCGCCATTTCGATATCACCCAGGGGGAGATCCGCTTTCATGATATCCCCCTGTCACGCCTGCAACTGGACAGCTGGCGCAGCCGGCTGGCGGTAGTCAGTCAAACGCCATTTCTGTTTTCGGATACCGTGGCCAACAACATTGCGCTGGGCTGCCCCAGCGCCACGCAGCAGGATATTGAACACGTGGCGCGCTTAGCCAGCGTGCATGAGGATATTCTCCGCCTGCCGCAGGGATACGACACCGAAGTTGGCGAGCGCGGCGTGATGCTCTCCGGCGGGCAGAAACAGCGTATCTCCATCGCGCGGGCGCTGCTGTTGAATGCCGAAATCCTGATCCTGGATGACGCACTGTCGGCGGTGGACGGGCGAACGGAGCACCAGATCCTGCACAATCTGCGCCAGTGGGGAGAAGGGCGAACGGTGATCATCAGCGCGCATCGCCTTTCGGCGCTGACCGAAGCGAGCGAAATTATCGTGATGCAGCATGGGCATATCGCTCAGCGCGGCGATCACGACGCGCTGGTGCAGCAGACGGGCTGGTATCGCGATATGTACCGCTATCAGCAACTGGAAGCGGCGCTCGATGATGTGCCGGAAAAAGACGAGGAGGCGGCAAATGCGTAGTTTTGGGCAGTTATGGCCGACCCTCAAACGCCTGCTGGCCTATGGTTCTGTGTGGCGAAAACCGTTAGGTATTGCGGTGATTATGCTGTGGGTCGCGGCGGCAGCGGAAGTCAGCGGTCCGCTGCTGATCAGCTACTTTATCGACAATATGGTGGCAAAAAATAACCTGCCGCTGGGGATGGTGGTCGGGCTGATTGCCGCCTATCTTGGGCTGCAGGTTCTCGCTGCCAGTCTGCACTATGCTCAGTCGCTGCTGTTTAACCGCGCGGCGGTCGGTGTGGTGCAGCAATTGCGTACCGACGTGATGGATGCCGCGCTGCGCCAGCCGTTGAGTGAATTTGACATTCAGCCCGTCGGGCAGCTTATTTCTCGCGTGACGAACGATACCGAAGTGATCCGCGATTTGTATGTCACGGTGGTGGCGACGGTTCTGCGCAGCGCAGCGCTGATTGGCGCGATGCTGGTGGCGATGTTCAGTCTCGACTGGCGCATGGCGCTGGTGGCAATTCTTATCTTCCCGGCGGTGCTGGTGGTGATGATTATCTATCAGCGTTACAGCACGCCGATTGTCCGCCGCGTGCGGGCTTATCTCGCCGATATTAACGACGGCTTCAACGAAGTCATCAACGGTATGAGCGTGATCCAGCAGTTTCGCCAGCAGGCGCGATTTGGTGAACGCATGGGAGAAGCCAGCCGCTCACATTATCTGGCGCGCATGCAGACGCTGCGTTTAGACGGTTTTTTATTGCGGCCTCTGCTGAGCCTGTTTTCCGCGCTCATTCTCTGTGGCCTGTTGATGCTGTTCAGTTTTACGTCGGCCGGGACAATTGAAGTCGGGGTGCTCTACGCCTTTATCAGTTACCTGGGACGCCTGAATGAACCGCTGATCGAACTGACCACTCAACAGTCGATGCTGCAACAGGCGGTGGTAGCAGGGGAGCGCGTGTTTGAACTTATGGACGGGCCGCGCCAGCGTTACGGGCAGGACTCGCGTCCGCTGGCGTCCGGGCAGATTGACGTCGAGGATGTGTCGTTTGCCTATCGCGACGATAATCTGGTGCTGCAAAATGTCAGCCTTTCCGTGCCGTCCCGCAGTTTTGTCGCGCTGGTGGGGCATACCGGCAGCGGTAAAAGTACTCTCGCCAGCCTATTGATGGGCTATTACCCGCTGAGTCAGGGGGAAATTCGCCTTGATGGGCGTCCATTACGTTCGCTGAGCCACAGCGCACTGCGTCAGAGTGTAGCAATGGTGCAGCAGGATCCGGTGGTGATGGCGGATTCCTTCCTGGCGAACGTGACGCTGGGGCGAGATATCTCCGAAGAGCAGGTGTGGCAGGCGCTGGAGACGGTGCAACTGGCGGAACTGGCGCGCGGGATGAGTGAAGGTATTCATACGCAACTTGGTGAGCAGGGGAATAATCTCTCTGTCGGGCAGAAACAACTGCTGGCGCTGGCGCGAGTGCTGGTGGCAACGCCGCAGATCCTGATCCTCGACGAAGCGACCGCCAGCATCGATTCGGGCACCGAGCAGGCCATTCAGCACGCGCTGGCGGCCGTGCGTGAACACACTACGCTGGTGGTGATTGCGCACCGGCTGTCGACCATTGTGGAGGCAGACACCATTCTGGTGCTTCATCGTGGACAGGCCGTAGAACGCGGTACCCATCAACAGCTGCTTGCGGCGCAGGGGCGCTACTGGCAGATGTATCAGCTCCAGCTTGCCGGCGAAGAGCTGGCGGCAAGCGTGCGTGAGGAATCGCTTCCCGCCTGATGCACCGGCGTTGCCGGGCCGCTTCGGCGGTGGTGCAAAAATGTAACGCATCATGCACTGTCATGGTGCGTTTTTCTTTTCCCGCTCCATTTCCCTTTCTGAATCGCCCGCCAGACGGCCTGTAGAACAGACACTGACTCCGCTTTTTCAATTCTGGCATACCCCTTGCAATACCTCTGTCGTGTAGTCGCACCACATGCCGAATTCTGACTGGAGGGGATCTATGAAGCTGGTTACCGTGGTAATCAAACCGTTCAAACTGGAAGACGTTCGCGAAGCGCTCTCTTCTATTGGTATTCAAGGGCTGACCGTCACCGAAGTAAAAGGGTTCGGACGTCAGAAGGGTCATGCCGAGTTATATCGGGGTGCAGAGTACAGCGTCAACTTCCTGCCTAAAGTGAAGATTGATGTGGCCATTGCCGACGACCAACTGGATGAAGTGATCGATGTCATCAGCAAGGCGGCCTATACCGGAAAAATTGGCGACGGCAAAATTTTCGTCGCGGAGCTGCAACGCGTCATTCGTATTCGCACCGGCGAAGCCGACGAAGCGGCGCTGTAAAGCCTGGCACACAGTAACGGGAAACGACAAAATGAAGATAGCAACGATGAAAACGGGCCTTGCTTCGCTGGCGCTGCTGCCAGGTCTCGCGATGGCTGCTCCGGCAGTGGCGGATAAAGCCGATAACGCCTTTATGATGATTTGTACCGCGCTGGTGCTGTTTATGACCATACCGGGTATCGCCCTGTTCTACGGCGGTTTGATCCGCGGGAAGAACGTCCTGTCGATGCTGACGCAGGTTACCGTCACCTTTGCGCTGGTGTGCATCATGTGGGTGGTGTTCGGCTATTCACTGGCGTTCGGCGAAGGGAACAGCTTCTTCGGTAACTTCAACTGGGTGATGCTGAAAAACATTGAGCTGACCGCCGTGATGGGCAGCATTTACCAGTATATTCATGTTGCTTTCCAGGGATCGTTTGCCTGCATTACCGTCGGCCTGATTGTCGGTTCGCTGGCTGAACGTATCCGTTTCTCCGCGGTTCTTATCTTCGTGGTGGTCTGGTTGACGCTTTCCTACATTCCGATTGCCCATATGGTATGGGGCGGCGGCCTGCTGGGATCGCACGGTGCGCTGGACTTTGCGGGCGGTACGGTGGTGCATATCAACGCCGCGATTGCCGGCCTGGTCGGTGCCTACCTGATTGGCAAACGTGTAGGCTTTGGCAAAGAAGCGTTCAAACCGCATAACCTGCCGATGGTCTTTACCGGTACGGCGATCCTCTATATTGGCTGGTTCGGCTTTAATGCCGGTTCGGCGGGGACGGCGAACGAGATTGCCGCGCTGGCCTTTGTGAACACCGTTGTGGCGACGGCCGCTGCGATTCTCGGCTGGATCTTCGGCGAGTGGGCGCTGCGCGGTAAACCGTCTTTGTTGGGCGCGTGCTCCGGGGCGATTGCTGGTCTGGTTGGCGTCACACCTGCCTGTGGTTATATTGGCGTCGGCGGTGCGTTAATCATCGGCGTGGTGGCAGGAGTGGCCGGACTGTGGGGCGTGACCATGCTCAAACGTCTGCTGCGTGTTGATGACCCGTGCGATGTGTTTGGTGTCCACGGCGTCTGCGGGATTGTCGGTTGTATTCTGACCGGGGTCTTTGCCTCAAGCGCGCTGGGCGGCGTGGGCTTCGCTGAAGGGGTAACGATGGGACATCAGTTGCTGGTGCAGCTTGAGAGCATCGCCATCACCATCGTCTGGTCTGGCGTTGTGGCCTTCATCGGTTACAAGTTGGCGGATTTGACGGTAGGTCTGCGCGTACCGGAAGAACAAGAGCGCGAAGGGCTGGATGTGAACAGCCACGGCGAGAATGCCTACAACGCATAACAGAAAAATGCCCGGTGAGGTTAACCGGGCAACCATCGGATACCGCCGGATGCGAAGCCCACGCCATCCGGCTTTTTCTTAGTTGCGATTGCGCATCACCCCTTCCTGAACGGTCGACGCCACCAGTTTACCGTCCTGCGTGTAGAACTCGCCGCGAACAAATCCACGCGCGCTGGAGGCCGACGTGCTTTCCACGCTGTAAAGCAGCCATTCGTTCAAATCAAACGGGCGGTGGAACCACATGGAATGGTCGATCGTGGCAATCTGAATCCCTTTTTCCAGGAAACCAATACCGTGAGGTTGCAGGGCCACGGGCAGGAAATTGAGATCGGAGGCGTAGCCTAACAGATACTGATGGACGCGGATGTCGTTGGGCAACGCACCGTTCGCGCGGATCCATACCTGGCGCGTAGGTTCTGCCACATGGCCTTTTAGCGGGTTATGAAATTCAACGGGGCGCACTTCCAGCGGGCGATCGCAGAGAAATTTATCCTTTAAAATCGGCGGCAGGAGGTGTGCTACCGTCCGGGCAATGTCGGTTTCTGATGTTAACCCCTCCGGCGCGGGTGCGTGCGGCATGGTTTTCTGATGTTCGAAACCGGCTTCTGGTGCCTGGAACGAGGCGGTCATATAAAAGATGGGTTTTCCGTTCTGGATGGCGGCAACACGGCGGGCGCTGAAGCTGTTGCCGTCGCGCAGAACTTCCACATCGTAAATAATGGGTTGCTGGCTGTCGCCGGGGCGTAAAAAATAGCTGTGAAACGAGTGGACCAGGCGTTCTTCTGGTACCGTTTCTTTCGCCGCATACAGCGCCTGACCAACGACCTGTCCACCAAATACCTGACGCAACCCTAAGTCTTCACTTTGGCCCCGAAAGAGTCCTTCCTCAATTTTTTCCAGATTCAACAATGTCAGCAAATTATTCAGTGCCTGACTCATACATGCTCTCCAGGTAACAACGACGCCGAAGCGAGATAGGCAGAGTATAACGCAATTTTAGAAGTGGTCCGATGGGTGCAATAGTCTGAAAAACAGACCAATTCCAGGCAAAAATAAGTGATGTGTGCCACACTTAGCTACGTTACGTTTTTGTTAACCACTCTTCCGGCGGGAGGAAAACCCGCTGGTGCAGAGATGATAAGGAGAATTTAATGAAGCTCATGCACATGGTAAGTGGTTTAGCGGTAGCAGTTGCTCTGGCCGCCTGTGCGGATAAAAGCGCTGATATCCAGACGCCAGCGCCGAACCCAAACACTTCAGCAACGGCCGCGCAGCCTGCGATTGCGCAACCTAATGTCTCGGGTACCGTATGGATCCGTCAGAAAGTGGCCTTGCCACCAGACGCCGTACTGACCGTGACCCTGTCGGATGCGTCGCTGGCCGATGCACCGTCGAAAGTGCTGTCCCAGAAAGCGGTTCGTACCGAAGGGAAACAGGCGCCATTCAGCTTCGTCTTGCCGTTTAACCCGGCTGACGTGCAGCCGAACGCTCGTATTCTGCTGAGTGCGGCGATTACGGTGAATGACAAACTGGTGTTTATTACCGATACCGTTCAGCCGGTTATCAACCAGGGCGGCACGAAAGCCGATCTGACCCTGGTGCCGGTCCAGCAGACGGCAGTGCCTGTTCAGGCAAGCGATGGGGCAGCGACCACGGTGCCTTCAACCTCGCCGACGCAGGTGAACCCGTCTTCCGCAGTGCCTGCCCCGACGCAGTACTAAGGCCTGTCTGACCCTCTCCATCTGGAGAGGGTCAATAATTCCAGCGATACCGCTGCAAATCGATCTGCCCGCTCCCGGACACTATAATACCTTCCGCCAGTAATGCCTGCCGTTGCCGCTGTAGATCGGGACCGGTCAGCGAAATTGCGCCGTGCCGATTCACCACCCGATGCCAGGGCAGAGTGCTGCCTTCGGGTAAACGTTTGAGCACGCCGCCAACCTGCCTGGCCGCGCGCGGAGAGCCCGCGAGCATCGCGACGTCGCCATAAGTGGTGACGCTGCCTTCGGGAATGGAGGCAACAATTTGCCAGACGCGTTGAGGGAAAGTGTCTTGTCTATCCATGGTTTCTTCCTGCGGTAATCCTTCAGCATAATCTGGAATGGCGGGCGCGGGAAGTTCCATTGCGCAAGAAACCAGCATCTGACTGCCGATGGCTTGCAATTACAGGGGGCAGCAGTGATAATGCGCCTGCGCGTTGGTTAACAACGCTCTCAATGGGGGCTCTGTTGGTTCTCCCGCAACGCTACTCTGTTTACCAGGTCAGGTCCGGAAGGAAGCAGCCAAGGCAGATGACGCGTGTGCCGGGATGTAGCTGGCAGGGCCCCCACCCATTTCTGCCGTCCGGCATCACATCTTCGTTTCTCTTCTTGTTGTTGTCATGGTTTTGTCATTTTTTTGTCATCAAATGCTGGCAGAGTGTTTTTGGGATGTTAAATCCTGGCGCTCCATTCTCTTATCACGCCGTGGCGATCCTGTCGTCGCCGGAGCCGTGTTTTGCCTGTCCACAAGGATTTTTACGATGGCTACTGCAGTACTGAATGTCAAAATTGATGAAACGTTAAAAGAAAAACTTCGTCATTACGCTGAAGTGAATAATGAGAATTTAAGCATCACGACAGAAAAACTGCTGCTGATAGCCTTCGACGCGGCGGCAGAGGCGGGGGTCTCGGCTGGCGATATCGATAGCCAACACACGGAAGAGTCTTTTGTTGAGCCACTGACTCCTAAAGAAATCAAAGCATTGCGCAGACTACTGAAGAAGAAAAAATGAAACAGCAAACGCTCTCCATCGCCAGTAACTATGGCGAAGCCTGTGAATTGCTCCGCTCGGGTTATGTTAAGCATGTTTGCCTGAGCTGGAACGTCGGCAGCGATGAATTTTTCCGCATTGCCTCAGACTGGTGCGATGCCGGCGCCAAAATAAAGAAAGAGGGCGATAACTTTATTATTTCCCTTAAAGGTTTCCCGGTTCCCCGCCAGCATTAAATAATCTTACGCACCTTACCGCTACTGGACTGTAGACGCAGTGTTTTCCAGAGCGGTTCCAGGGTGTTAAAGGCCTCGCGCAGGGTGGCTTCCGGCAAGGCAAACGGCATGCGTAAGAAACGATCAAACGCCCCCGCGAGCCCAAAGCGAGTGCCCGTACCCAGTTGAATCCCGACGCTTTCCGCTCGTGTGGCGAAGAGCGTCGCCAGCGTATCCGGTAATTCCACCCAAAAAGATAATCCGCCCTGCGGTTGCTGATAGCGCCACTCGGGAAAGTGCCTGCGCATCAGCGTATCGCAGAGCGCGCGCCGTGCGGCTAACTGTTGTCTGCGCTGCGGCAAAAATGAATCGGCATTATCCAGCAACCACGTAGTGGCAAGCTGTTCGATGACCGGCGAGCCCAGATCAACCGTATCCCGCGTTTGCACCAGCGCGGCGATGGTCCGTGATGGCGCGCGAACCCAGCCCAGACGCAGTCCGCCCCAGAAACTCTTGCCCGCCGAACCCAGCATGATCACTGGGGCATCGCGATGATACGCCGCCAAAGGCGGAGGCGGCGGAGCGTCGTACCAAAGATTCACCATCGTTTCGTCGATCACCAGCGTCGTACGCGTACGGGCAGCGATATCTGCGATGACTTGTCGCGTCTCATCATCCATACACCGCCCGGTGGGATTGTGAAAATCCGGCATCAGATAGGCCATTCTCGGTGACGTTTGGGCGATCGTTGCGGCCAGTCCATCCGTATCCCAACCCTCTGCGGGTAAGGAAACGCCTACCGGTCGACAGGAGGCACCCTGAATGGCGGCAATGGCCAATGGGTACGTCGGGTGATCGACCACCACACGATCGCCGGGACCGGTCAGTAAGCGCAGAATCAGTGCCAGACCGCTGACCGCGCCGTTAACCACCATGATTTCATCCGCCGTTGTCGGAAGACCTCGCGCACAGTAATGACGGGCGAGCGATTCACGTAAGCAGGGCAATCCCTGCGGCTGATATCCCGATGTCAGCAAGTGCGGCGGCATCGCAAACAGCGCCTGCTGATAAGCCTGATGGATTTCGGGTCCGGCACTGAGGGCGGCGGTGGAGAGATCCAGCGCCATCGTCGTACCGGCTCGCGTCGGCACTTCGCGAATATGACCCGGCAGAATCACGCGCGAGCCACTGCCGTGCCGACTTTCCAGATATCCCTCTTCCCGCAGTTGCGCCAGTGCGCTGGCCACGGTGGTCCGGCTGACGTCGAGGACCGCTGCCAGTTCACGTTCTCCGGGCAAACGGCTGTCGAGCGCCAGACGTCCGTCGAGGATCAGCAGACGCAGCGCTTCTGCCAGTTGCCGCCAGAGCGGGGTTCTTGATGCGCTGTCCTGCCAGTGCCCGAGCAGACGCTGGAGAGATTGACTTCCATAACGACGTGATGACATTGCAGTCCACTTTTTCAAAACTGGTCATTAATCATAATGCCAATTATAGAGAAGATGAATGCTATCTGAACGGGGAGGGTGAAAATGGGGCGTCGTCTGGTTCAACTTTACTTTGGGCTGGCTCTGTATGGGGTATCAACCGCGATGTTTGTGCGCGCGGATTTAGGTGCCGATCCGTGGAACGTGTTCCATCTTGGGCTGGCAAACCTGTTGTCGATGAAAATTGGCGTGGTGATGATTATCGTCGGGGCGCTGGTACTTTTGCTGTGGATCCCCCTGCGTCAACGTCCTGGGCTGGGCACCCTCAGCAATGTGATTGTGATCGGACTTGCCGCCGATGCCGCGCTGGCGGTGATGCCGGATTTCTCCTCCCTCCTCGTGCGCAGCCTCATGCTGGTGGCCGCCGTGGTGGTGAATGCCCTGGCGACGAGTATGTACATTGGCGCAGGCTTTGGTGCCGGGCCAAGAGACGGCCTGATGACCGGCATTCACGCCCGCACGGGATGGTCGGTGCGTACCATCCGTACGGCGATAGAAGTCTCTGTTTTATTAAGCGGCTGGCTGCTCGGCGGCACGCTTGGCGTTGGCACCGTGCTGTATGCGCTGGCGATTGGGCCGTTGATCCAACTCTGTCTGCCGTGGTTTCGCTATAAACCCCGGGCGCGGATTCAGACAGCATAGAAAGGAGAGGGCGACTACACTTACTCACGACTGACGCGGCTGGAATTGGCTTGCCGCGCAGTGGACTTCGGAGGTTTTTCTCATGAAGTATGTGGATGGGTTTGTCCTTGCCGTACCCGCCGAAAACAAGGAGGCTTATAAGGCGATGGCGGCAAAAGCAGCACCATTGTTTAAGGAGTTTGGTGCGCTTCGCATTGTGGAATGCTGGGCCGACGATGTGCCCGATGGCAACGTCACCGATTTTCGCATGGCGGTGAAAGCTGAGGAACACGAAGAAGTGGTATTCAGCTGGATTGAGTACCCGTCGAAAGAAGTGCGGGATGCGGCGAATCAGAAGATGATGACCGATCCGCGCATGAAAGCGTTCGGCGAGTCGATGCCGTTTGATGGTAAACGCATGATTTATGGCGGATTCTCTCCTATTATCGACGACTAGCGTGACTGGCTGTGCGGCGTGCCGCCAGCCATCTCTGCGTTATAAGCGTTTTTCCGCCCACAGAATAAACGCCTCTTTGGGCAGCGCTTTGCTGTACAACCAACCCTGTCCGTAATGGACGCCGTGCTGGCGCAGCCAGTCTTCCTGATTTGCCGTTTCAATCCCTTCTGCGACCATTTTCAACTTCAGCGTTTTGGCCATTTCGATGATATGCGGCGTCACGTTTTTGTACTCCAGCGCATCGACAAATGATTTGTCGATTTTCAGGATATCCACGTCCAGATTCTGCAAATAGCTAAGGCTCGAATAGCCGGTGCCAAAATCATCAATATAGATAGCATGTCCCGCTTTGCGGTAACGGGAAATGATTGGCGAGCTGGTCTTCGGATCGGCAAATCCCCGCTCCGTCAGTTCCAGAGCAATCTGCGAAGGGGCAAGCTGATACCGGTTAAGCAGTTTACTGAGCAGCGTCGGGAGTTTTTCAGAGGCGAGATCCGCAGCCTCAATGTTAATGGAAATATGCTGATCGGGATGTTGTTTCAGCCATTTCCCCATATCCTCAAATACCGTTTCGATAATTAAGCGGGTGAGTTGTTCGGTGAGACCGGTCTGTTGGGCCAGCGTGATGAAAATGTCAGGTGACAAGTCGCTGCCGTCGGTTTGCGGCCAGCGCGCCAGCGCTTCGCCCCCCACTATTTTTCCTGTCGATAACGAAATGATGGGCTGGTAATGAACCTTAATGTCGCGGTTGTTAATGGCATCCTGCAACCGGTGATGCGGTGACTGGAGGCGACGCAGAATGCGCAGAATAAAGGCGGCGGCCAGCAGCCCTATCAGGATACCGGCAGGAACCCAGATCAGCGCCTGCTGGTACCAGATTTTCTGTAGCGGAAGAGTGGACGCCCAACTGACGATGGTAATGCCCATTTCCGGGAAGGGGCGAATCTCATAAATAATGCCATGACTTTCCAGATGGCGAGGCGTGGTTTCCTGGGTAAATTGCAGGATATTCGGTGCAAGCGCGCCACTGCTGGCAATGACGGTATTGTATTTTGCGCCGATAATCGCAACATCAATCTGCCAGGCGCCAAAAGGGACTACGTCGATAAAGGAGGCGGGATCGATCATCACAATGTAGTCGCCATAGCCCAACGCCGCCATGTAGCGCTTGAATCCCAGATCGTTTTGCGCGGTAAACCATGCGCGGTAGCCGTCGTTGGTGATTTTCATGGGCGGAGGGAATGCGGCGGTTTGACTTTCCTGCTCCAGGGATGAGCAGCGTGGCACGTTGTTTTGCAGATACAGCACTTCCTGGACATAACGATAGCTGAACGAGATCCGCCGCATAACCAGTAAGTGTTCACGTGAGCACGGCACGCTCTTCACGGCGTTAATCTGCTGTAATGCTTGTTTCGCCTGGGTCACCACACGCTCTGAACGTTCAGAGACGCGCGCTGAGTAGGTATCCAACTCTTCAATGAATTTCTTTTCGACCTGGCGATGAGCGATCCAGACACTCAGCCCAACCGGAAGCAATACGGAGAGGATAAGCACTCCTGTTACCAGACTGACCAGATGTCGTGTTCTCACGCAGATATCCTTAATAACGCATTGTAGGGAAAGTATATCCGATCGCGAAAAAAGCCCTGTAAATGATGTCGTTAATCTGCCGGGTTTTTGATGGAAGCGTGGATTTTTACCGTTTTCGCCACGAAAGAACCGATATAAAGACAGAAAGGATTGAACCGCTGCGCGTTCAGCGATAAAGTAATGTTATGTTATAACATATATGATGAGGTTGATGAGGATAACATGCAGGTCTTGAATTCATTACGTAGCGCAAAGCAGCGCCATCCTGACTGTCAGATAGTAAAGCGCAAAGGGCGTTTATATGTGATTTGTAAGAGCAACCCGCGTTTTAAAGCGGTACAGGGAAGAAAAAAACGACGTTAAAGAAAGGAGAGGGCCGGATAGGAGAAATGACTATCCGGCAACACGAATGGGTTATGGCGTGGCTTCTGCACGGGCAAGGGTAAAGATATCGTAAAACGACAGTTCGCCCTTACGCGTCAACATCTTCTGTAATTGTGCTTTGCATTCATCATCGACACGCGGGGAGTGAAGGATGGTGCTAATCAGCGCTGAAGGTACAAACCGGGTGTTGTACCACTCGCCGTTGTAACACACCCTGAAATCCAGCACGTCGATATCTTCATAGCGATAGCGCGGGGCGACATCAAAAAAGAAAAAGCCGTTGAGGACGACAAACAGCACGACCAGCAGCCAGACAGAGTCGACCAGCGTTTCTGATTGCAGCATGACCGCCAGCGTGGCAAACCAGGCGACGTACATCCCAATAAACAAACCAGGATGCTTGCGAATAAAGCTGATGCTAAAGCGGGGCTTGTTATCGCGCTTCTCGCGAACGTTCAGATCGTCGATGGTTTCGGTGAGCAGGCGTTGTATTTCTGTCATTTTTTGCCTTCGTGATTTTCGCTACTTACAGGGGAACGCCCTATTTTAAGTGGGCGATTAGCGTGAAGAAAGTAACAGATCAATCACAATTTAGCATAACAGTTACAATTCCGTTTACAGTGTTTTAATAATCCGTGCCGGATTACCGCCCACCACCACGTTAGCCGGTACGTTTTTGGTCACCACCGCGCCGGAGGCGACAACCACGTTGTCACCAATGCTGACGCCGGGATTAATGACCGCACGCCCACCAATCCAGACATTATTACCAATCGTGACGGGCTTGCCGAATTCCAGTCCACTATTGCGCTCTGTCGCATCCAGCGGATGCGTGGCGGTATAGATATGGACGCCGGGAGCCAGCATACAGTTATCACCAATATGAATCGGACAGACGTCGAGCATGACGCAGTCGAAATTGGCGTAAAAGTCTTTACCCAGAAAGATGTTGTAACCGTAGTCACAGCGAAATGGCGGCTCTATGTAAGGCTGATCGCACTGGCCTAACAGGGTGTGGAGGATTGCCAGGCGTTCGGCTTTTTCATCCGGGGCGGTGAGATTGTAGCGGTGAACGAATCGACGCGCCTGCAACCTGTCATAGCGCAGGGTTTCATCTGCCGGGCGATATCGCTCACCCGCTATCATTTTCTGTTTCTCGTCACTCATCCTGCGCTCTCTGACTGTTCACCGGTGAGGTACTACAGTAGAAGGTCAGTGATGGCCAGGGAACGTTCCCTGATTGGTATTGTGACGCAAGTCACAATAGTTGTTCTATTGTTATTGTGAGGATGAAAAATGTTCCCCAGGAAAACGTCCGTATTTCCTGATGCGACAGTAATCAAATTAACGAATGAATTTCCAGACGGAGGAGGGGATCTTGTCGTAAAGTTTATTCATCGTCAATTCTGCAAGGCGGTGATCGGCGGCTGAGTAAAATACAGCCAATTCATTGTCAGACAATTCATATTTATTTTTCTCGATCACGCGCTCAAGCGTGTCAATTGTCTGACAGCGTCGCAAACGCATCAAATAATCAGTTTTAGTTAATGGTTTATCGGACATAAATCTTACCTATGATTGTAATAGTTTTTAACAAGACAAACTAACAGGATTAGCCCTGGTGGCATTCACAAAGCAGCGGAACAAGCGATTACCGGATTTCCGCCATTTCTGCAGATCCTGCGCATTAATGCCATAACTGCTGAACAACATAAATGTGTCGTCCAGATATTCATCAATCTGCTCAATCAGCTTATTGTCCTCATTATACTTAATTTTATAATTAAGTGCGAAGGTTGCAATATGCTCTATCAGTTCGTTGAGTTGAAGGTTGATTGCCGAGGTTGGGTCGTTAACCCAGCCATGATTGCTTTCTTCAAGGTTTGCAAGACAGTCGTGATAGAGCGTTTCACAAAGAAATTTAAGTTGCGCTATATCATGTCTTTTGGGTGAGTATTCATCCATAACGCATCCCCTTCTTAGTGGCTTGAACTAACCGAACACCTTTCGGGATGGGTACAACTAAACTGACCTGGAACTTGCCTTCGACGCCTGATGATTTAACTATAATCTACTCTAAAAAAGATTTCATCGTTATATTACGAAAAATTACAATTAACGTAATACGAGAGAATGTGAAGGTTTGTGCATTTTTCCCATTATAGCATGTCGCCAGCCCATTCAGGAATGAGATAATTACGCGATTATTTTGCAATTCATCAGATTATCTTCTCTTTCCATCCACCTTGTTCGCCCAGGCGCGAAACCAGATACAGACTTATCCCCAGGAATTGTCTTAATAATGAGTTATTAAGCCGGGAATAAGCCCTAAGCCAAATGGCCAGAAATAGCCTTTATCTTCTTGTGTATTATAACCTTTATTACCCGCAACCAAAAGTCAACAAAGTATCAATAAGGCCTTTTGCTGATTTCATTCGAAAAAAAGGCCGCTTGCGCGGCCTTTTATCTGGTGAGTATCAGTGATGTTCTACGGAATGGCTGTGCTCAATATCTTCACTTTTCCGGCTGAAGCGGCGGCGCACCACCACAAAGAAGACCGGAACGAAGAAGATAGCCAGAACCGTCGCGGTGACCATCCCGCCCATTACGCCTGTACCTACGGCGTTCTGTGCGCCGGAACCGGCACCAGAGCTGATAACCAACGGCATAACGCCCAGAATGAACGCCAGAGAGGTCATCAGGATCGGACGTAAACGCATACGTACCGCTTCCAGTGTTGCCTCTACCAGGCCTTTGCCCTCTTTATCCATCAGATCTTTGGCGAATTCGACGATCAATATCGCGTTCTTCGCCGACAACCCAATGGTTGTGAGCAGGCCCACCTGGAAGTAAACGTCGTTGGTCAGTCCGCGGAAAGTGGCCGCCAACAGGGCACCAATAACCCCAAGCGGAACCACCAGCATAACCGAGAACGGGATTGACCAGCTCTCATACAGCGCCGCCAGACACAGGAAGACGACGATCAGCGAGATGGCATACAGGGCAGGGGCCTGGTTACCGGACAGGCGTTCCTGATAGGACATCCCCGTCCAGTCATAGCCGATGCCGGATGGCAGCTTACTGGCCAACTCTTCCATCATTGCCATTGCTTCACCGGTACTCTTACCCGGCGCCGCCTGACCTAAGATCTCCATTGACGGCAGACCGTTATAGCGTTCCAGACGCGGTGAACCGTACTCCCAACGAGATGATGAAAATGCAGAGAACGGTACCATCTGACCATCACTGCCGCGCACATACCAGTTACCAATATCGTCCGGCAGCATGCGGTATTTCGCTTCGGACATCACGTAAACTTTCTTCACACGACCACGGTCGATAAAGTCATTCACGTAGCTTCCGCCCCATGCGGCACCCAGCGTGGTATTAATATCGCTAATGGAAACGCCCAGAGCCTGTGCTTTTTCCTGGTCGATATCAATCTTGAACTGCGGGGTATCTTCCAGACCGTTAGGGCGAACACCGACTAACAGATCGGGATGCTTTGCAATCTCGCCAAACAACTGGTTACGTGCCTGCGTGAGTTTGTCATGCCCCAGGTTAGCCTGGTCAATTAACTGGAAGTCAAAACCGGTAGCGGTCCCCAGTTCCACAATTGCTGGCAAGTTAAAGGCAAACACCATTGCATCTTTAATGGCGGCAAAGTGCGCACTTGCACGTCCTGCAATGGCGGGCACTTTGTTTTCTTCACCAGGACGATCTTCCCAATTTTTGAGAGAAATAAAAGCAAGACCGGTGTTTTGACCACGACCTGAGAATCCAAAGCCGTTTACGGTAAACACAGAATTAACGTTGGCTTTTTCGTCCTTCAGATAATAGTCCGTTACTTCATCAAGGACTTTTTGCGTACGTTCCTGCGTTGCGCCAGCCGGAAGCTGCGCCATGGTCAGGAATACCCCCTGGTCTTCATCCGGCAGGAAGGAACTTGGCAGACGGACGAACAGAAACGCCATGCCGACCACGATGATCAGATACAGCAGCAAGTAACGACCTGTACTGCGCAGGATGTTGCCTACGCTGTCGGTGTAGTGGTGCGTGCTCTTATCGAACATGCGGTTAAACCAGCCGAAGAAGCCTTTTTTGCCTTCTCCATGATCGCCTTTGGCAACCGGCTTAAGCATGGTGGCACAAAGCGCGGGCGTCAGGATCATCGCCACCAGAACAGAAAGCACCATTGCCGAAACGATGGTAATAGAGAATTGGCGATAAATGGCCCCGGTTGAACCACCAAAGAAGGCCATTGGAATAAATACCGCCGACAATACCATCGCGATACCGACCAGTGCGCCCTGAATCTGGCCCATCGATTTTCGCGTGGCTTCCTTCGGTGGTAGCCCCTCTTCGGACATGACACGCTCGACGTTCTCGACCACCACGATGGCGTCATCCACCAACAGACCTATGGCGAGAACCATACCAAACATGGTCAACGTATTTATTGAGAAACCAAATGCTGCGAGTATTGCAAATGTGCCTAACAGAACGACCGGAACGGCGATTGTCGGAATCAGCGTTGCGCGGAAGTTTTGCAGGAACAGGTACATAACAATAAATACCAGTACGATAGCTTCAACCAGCGTCTTCACTACTTCGTTAATCGAGATTTTAACGAAAGGTGTTGTATCGTAAGGGTAAACGACTTTCAGACCGTGCGGGAAGAAAGGTTCCAGTTTCGCGATTGTCGCGCGGACTGCGTTTGCCGTATCCAGCGCGTTTGCACCTGTTGCCAGTTTGATCCCCAAACCGGATGCTGGCTGCCCATTGTATTTCGCGATGACATCATAACTCTCGCCACCAAGTTCAATACGCGCGACATCACTCAGGCGAACCCGAGAACCATCCTGATTCACTTTCAGCAAAATTTTGCCGAACTCTTCGGTCGAGGTCAGACGCGTCTGAGCAATAATGGAGGCGTTAAGTTGCTGACCTTTTACCGGTGGCGTACCACCGAGCTGACCGGCTGCAACCTGGGCGTTTTGCGCTTTGATTGCCGCAATAACGTCTACCGGCGTTAACTGGTATTTATTTAGCTCGGTCGGATCCATCCAAATGCGCATAGCATATTGGGCACCGAACAACTGGACGTCACCCACGCCGCTGGTACGGCTGACAGGATCTTTTACGGTTGCACCGACATAGTCAGCGATATCTTCCTGCGTCATTGAGCCGTCAGTACTGATCATCCCCATAACCATCAGGAAGCTACTGGAGGATTTCTCAACGCTCACGCCCTGTTGCTGTACTTCTTGCGGAAGTAACGGCATTGCCAACTGCAGCTTGTTCTGCACCTGAACCTGGGCGATATCCGCATCCGTACCGGAGTCAAAGGTAATCGTAATCTGAACGGTACCTGAAGAGTCACTGGTTGAGGACATATAGAGCAGGTTATCGATACCGTTCATATTTTGTTCGATAACCTGCGTCACGGTATCTTGAACCGTTTTCGCATCAGCACCAGGATAGCTCGCAGAGATCGTGATTGCAGGTGGCGCAATCGTCGGATACTGCGCCACCGGCAATTTGAGGATCGCGAGACCCCCTGCCAGCATGATGATGATGGCGATAACCCATGCAAAGATAGGGCGATCGATAAAAAACTTAGCCATGTCTTAACGGCTCCTGTTTAAGTTAAGACTTTGTTTGCTCTGACTTGCCACCGTTCGCGGCTTGTTGTTGATTGTCAGATGTTACTTCCTGCGCTTTTACCTGCACGCCAGGGCGAACTTTTTGCAAACCAGAGATAATGACGCGATCGCCAGATTTAAGTCCGTCAGTGACCACCCATTTATCGCCAATCGCCTGACTGGCAACGATTTGACGGGTTTCCACTTTGTCATCAGCACCCACAACCAGCGCAGTCGCATCACCACGTGGCGTACGGGTTACGCCTTGTTGCGGTACCAGTAACGCAGTAGGGTTGGTCCCTTCTTCCAGACGCGCGCGGACAAACATCCCCGGCAGTAAGGTGTGATCCGGGTTAGGGAAGACGGCGCGGATGGTGATAGAACCGGTGGTCTGGTCGACGGTTACGTCTGAAAATTCAAGCGTACCGGTCTGTGGGAATTTGATACCGTCACTGGTCACCAGCTCGACTTTCGCCTTGCCGTTTTCCTGTTTCAGCGTTCCGTTAGCCAGTTCTTGTTTCAGGCGCAAGAAGTCGTTGCTCGACTGCGTCACGTCAACATAGATAGGATCGAGCTGTTGCACGGTTGCCAGCGCTGTCGCCTGACCGTTCTGCACCAATGCGCCTTCCGTCACGGCAGATTTACCAATACGGCCGCTAATCGGAGAGGTCACTTTGGTGTATGCCAGGTTAATGCGCGCCGTTTCGACTGCGGCTTTCGCGGCAACCACGGAGGCATTCGCCTGTTGCGCATCGGCCAGCGCCTGATCGTAATCTTGTTGACTGATGTACTGCGTTCCCAGCAGCTTTTTATAACGGTTAACCGTTACCTGAGCGATGTTGGCAGCGGCCTGTGCTTTCGCAAGGTCGCCTTTCGCGCTTTCATAAGTGGCTTGATAAGTCGCAGGATCAATCTGATAGAGAGACACTCCTGCTTCGATATCACTACCTTCCTCGAAATTACGCTTCAGGATAATACCGCTCACCTGAGGGCGAACTTCCGCAATACGGAAAGCACTGGTGCGACCTGGGAGTTCAGTTGTGATCTGTAGAGGTTCGGTTTTGAGCGTCACAACCCCAACTTCTGGCATCTGCTGGCCCCCTTGTTGGGCCTGTTTGTCGTCACATCCTGTAAGCGCTAAGCTGCCTGAGAGCATCAGAACGACCGCCAGAGGCGTAAACCCTCTGTTTTTGTTCATATGTAAACCTCGAGTGTCCGATTTCAAATTGATCAATGGTCAAAAGTCCACAAACCCATTGCTGCGTTTATATTATCGTCGTGCTATGGTACATACATCCATAAATGTATGTAAATCTAACACCTGTAAATTCACCGACATATGGCACGAAAAACCAAACAACAAGCGCAGGAAACACGACAACACATCCTGGATGTAGCGCTACGGTTGTTCTCACAGCAAGGGGTATCTTCCACCTCGCTGGCGGAGATTGCAAAAGCCGCTGGCGTCACTCGCGGTGCAATCTATTGGCATTTCAAAAACAAGTCGGATTTATTTAGTGAAATCTGGGAACTATCAGAATCCAGTATTGGTGAGCTTGAGACTGAGTATCAGGCAAAATTCCCCGACGATCCACTATCAGTGTTAAGAGAAATACTCGTTCATCTCCTTGAATCTACCGTGACAGAAGAACGGCGACGTTTATTGATGGAGATTATATTCCACAAATGTGAATTTGTGGGAGAAATGACTATAGTTCAGCAAGCGCAAAGAAACATCTGTCTCGAAAGCTATGATCGTATCGAACAAACATTAACGCATTGTATTAATTCAAAAATGTTGCCTGAAAATTTGCTTACGCGCCGGGCGGCGGTGATGATGCGCGCCACGGTTTCAGGCCTGATGGAAAACTGGCTCTTCGCCCCGCAATCTTTTGATCTCAAAAAAGAAGCGCGGGATTACGTTGCCGTGTTACTGGAAATGTTAACATTTTGTCCCACACTGCGGTCGGCAGGGCCTGACGCTACGGCCTGATGCGACTCCAGGAATTATCCTGGACGGTTTCTCTGCCGCTATTCTGTCTGACTGAGCCGTGATATTCTTGCGCGTTGACTATCTTCGGTCGTCTTTTCGGTTCAGAAACCTTCATTCACATGACTATGTTGCAGCTCTATAAACGTGTACAGCACCTTGTTTTCATTACGGTGGCTGTTTTCATCTTGATGCTGTCCTGCCAATCTTTGGCGCTTGCCCGCGCGTCGTCAAACAGCGATTTGCCGTCGAAGGCGGACGTTCAAAGCCAGCTGGATACGCTCAATAAGCAGAAAGACCTTTCCGCGCAGGATAAACTGGTTCAGCAAGATCTTCTCGAGACCATCGCAACGCTGGAAAAAATCGAGCGGGTGAAAGACGAGACGACTCAGCTACGTCAGCGCGTGGCACAGGCGCCGGAAAAAATGCGTCAGGCGACAGAAGCCCTGAGCGCCCTCAGCGATGTGGATAATGATGATGAAACGCGTAAGACGCTCAGTACGCTTTCATTACGCCAGTTAGAACTGCGCGTGGCGCAGGTACTGGATGATTTACAGAACGCGCAAAACGATCTCGCCACCTATAACAGCCAGTTGGTATCTCTGCAAACGCAGCCCGAGCGTGTACAAAATGCGATGTACACGGCCTCTCAACAACTTCAGCAGATCCGTAACCGACTGGATGGCACCAATGTGGGCGAAGCGGCGTTGCGACCCACTCAGCAGGTGCTTTTACAGGCGCAGCAGACGCTACTGAATGCCCAAATCGATCAACAACGTAAAAGCCTGGAAGGCAATACGGTGTTGCAGGACACCCTGCAAAAGCAGCGCGATTACGTCACCGCAAACAGCAACCGGCTTGAGCATCAATTGCAGTTACTGCAGGAGGCGGTGAATAACAAACGTTTGACCTTAACGGAAAAGACGGCGCAGGAGGCCATTTCGCCGGATGAAACCGCGCGGATCCAGGCCAATCCGCTGGTGAAACAGGAGCTGGAAATCAACCATCAGCTCAGCCAGCGCCTGATCACTGCGACGGAAAATGGCAATTCGCTGATGCAGCAGAACATCAAGGTCAAAAACTGGCTGGACCGTGCGCTGCAATCCGAACGCAACATCAAAGAACAAATCGCGGTGCTGAAAGGCAGCCTGCTGCTGTCGCGTATTCTCTATCAACAGCAGCAAACTCTGCCGTCGGCAGATGAACTCTCAGATATGACCAACCGCATTGCGGACCTGCGTCTGGAGCAGTTCGAAGTCAACCAACAGCGTGACGCGCTGTTCCAGAACGATGCATTCGTGGCCAAGCTGGAAGAAGGCCACAGTAATGAAGTGAATGACGAAGTCCACGACGCGCTGTTGCAGGTTGTCGATATGCGCCGCGAACTGCTGGATCAACTCAACAAGCAGTTGGGTAATCAGCTCATGATGGCCATTAACCTGCAAATAAATCAGCAGCAGTTAATGAGCGTTTCGAAAAGCCTGAAAGAGATCCTGACCCAGCAAATCTTCTGGGTGAACAGTAACCGGCCAATGGACTGGGACTGGATCAAAGCCTTCCCGCAGTCGCTGAAAGATCAGTTCAAGTCGATGAAAATTACGGTGAACTGGGAAAAAGCGTGGCCGGCGGTGTTTATCGCCTTCCTGGCCGGGCTGCCGCTACTGCTGATTGCCGGGCTGATTCGCTGGCGTCTGAAGTGGCTGAAAGCGTATCAACAGAAACTCGCTGCTGCAGTGGGGTCTTTGCGCAATGACAGCCAGTTGAACACGCCGAAAGCGATTCTGATCGACCTGATCCGCGCGCTGCCGGTGTGCCTGCTGATCCTGGCCGCCGGCCTGATTTTGCTGACCATGCAACTGAACATCAGCGATCTGCTGTGGGCATTCAGTAAAAAGCTGGCAATCTTCTGGCTGGTCTTCGGCCTGTGCTGGAAAGTGCTCGAAAAAGACGGGGTGGCGATTCGCCATTTCGGTATGCCAGCGCAACTGACCAGCCACTGGCGTCGCCAGATTGTGCGCATCAGCCTGGCGCTGCTGCCGTTGCACTTCTGGTCCGTGGTGGCTGAACTTTCTCCACTGCATCTGATGGACGATGTGCTGGGGCAGGCGATGATTTTCCTCAACCTGCTGCTGATTGCGTTTCTGGTGTGGCCGATGTGCCGCGAAAGCTGGCGGGATAAAGAGTCGCATGGTCTGCGCCTGGTGACGATCACTATCCTGTCAATCATCCCGATTGCGCTGATGGTGCTGACGGCAACCGGCTACTTCTACACCACGCTGCGACTGTCGGGCCGCTGGATTGAGACCGTTTATCTGGTCATCATCTGGAACCTGCTCTACCAGACGGTGCTGCGCGGGTTAAGCGTCGCGGCGCGGCGTATTGCCTGGCGTCGTGCGCTGGCGCGTCGTCAGAATCTGGTGAAGGAAGGGGCCGAAGGGGCGGAGCCGCAGGAAGAACCGACCATCGCGCTGGAGCAGGTGAACCAGCAAACGCTGCGTATCACGATGCTGCTGATGGTTTCACTGTTCGCGGTCATGTTCTGGGCAATTTGGTCCGATCTGATCACCGTGTTCAGCTATCTCGACAGCATTACGCTCTGGCACTACAACGGCACCGAAGCGGGTGCTGCGGTAGTGAAAAGCGTGACGATGGGCAGCCTGCTGTTTGCCATTATCGCCTCGATGGTGGCCTGGGCATTGATCCGCAACTTGCCGGGTCTGCTGGAAGTGCTGGTGCTGTCGCGTCTGAAAATGCGCCAGGGGGCGTCGTACGCCATCACCACAATTCTTAACTACATCATCATTGCCGTAGGGGCGATGACGGTCTTCGGTTCGCTCGGCGTGTCGTGGGATAAACTGCAGTGGCTGGCGGCGGCCTTATCGGTCGGTCTCGGTTTCGGCTTGCAGGAGATCTTCGGTAACTTTGTCTCGGGTCTGATCATTTTGTTCGAACGTCCGGTGCGGATTGGCGATACGGTAACGATCGGCACGTTCTCTGGTACCGTCAGCAAGATCCGTATCCGTGCGACCACCATTACCGATTTCGATCGCAAAGAGGTGATCATCCCGAACAAGGCGTTTGTCACCGAGCGCCTGATCAACTGGTCGCTGTCCGATACCACCACCCGTCTGGTGATCCGCCTCGGCGTGGCTTACGGTTCAGATCTGGATAAAGTGAAGAAAGTCCTGCTTCAGGCCGCGCTGGAGCATCCGAAAGTGATGCACGATCCCGAGCCGGCGGTCTTCTTCACCACCTTCGGCGCCAGTACTCTGGATCACGAGCTGCGTCTGTACGTGCGCGAACTGCGCGATCGTAGCCATACGGTTGATGAACTGAACCGGTCTATCGATCGCCTGTGCCGTGAAAACAACATTGATATTGCCTTTAACCAGCTTGAAGTGCATCTGCGCAATGAGAAGGGCGATGAGGTGACGGAAGTTAAACGTGAGATCAAAGGCGACGATCCGACGCCTGCGGTGGGCTAACCCCTCACGTCGTCAAAAGGCAGCTCACTTCTGTGCTGAAGTGAGCTGTTCTATTTTCCTTTCATAATCCTGCTTTATGATTTCCAGCGCTTTCAGCACCGTGGCGGGGGCGACCTGGTTTTCTTCCAGCAGGACAATCAAATCGACGGCCAGTTTGACCTCGTCCGGGGCGTTTTCAAGTGACATAGCGTCTCCAGGGATTAGCGGGTTAAACGCGCCAGAACACGTTCAATATTGTCGAGCGCCTTACGACAGCGCGCCAGACGACCTTCATAGATTTCCACTTCGCGTTGCAGCGTTTGTTGCTCGTCCAGGCGGGTGGCCTGAGCCAGTCTCGCCTTGCGTTGCGCGGTCATTTCCTGCAAACGTCGTTCAAATTCCTGATGCTGGATGCGCCTGCGCTGCCAGCGTGCCAGGCCCGGCGAGGCGCTGTCCCACTCCCGGAGTGACCAACTGGCGGTTTCGCGGGAGATAGCTTCCAGTTGCGACGCCAGATGCTCCGCAAGCCAGGCAACCTGCGGTAGTTGCTGCTGCTCAACCGCCTGACGCAACGCCTGAAGATGGCCTTCTGCTTCTTCGAGGCAGGCCTGAATAAGGGTGCTGCGGGTCTGAAAAAGATGACGATCGAAGCGGGCGCTGAGTGTGGCATGCTGCGCCATCGGCGCGCAGCGTTGGCGCAGGAGAGCGAGCTGATCGTCCAGCTTTTGCAGCAGCATGGCGGTTTTCAATTTAACACTCCGATGAAAATGATAACTGTTATGCTAAAGTAGCGTTCTGGTTTGCGATATGCCTTTATTATGCAACGAATCCTTTTAATCATCACGGGTTGGCTGGCGGTTGTATTGGGGACACTGGGCGTCGTGTTACCTGTATTGCCGACGACACCGTTTATCTTACTGGCAGCCTGGTGTTTTGCCCGCTCATCGCCGCGTTTCCATGACTGGTTACTCTACCGCTCGTGGTTTGGCAGCTATTTGCGATTCTGGCAGAAATATAAGGCCATGCCGGCTGGCGTTAAGCCCCGCGCGATCGTGATGATCCTCATTACCTTCGCCATATCGCTGTGGCTGACGCCGATGTGGTGGGTGCGGATCCTGCTGCTGGTGATCCTGGTCTGTCTGCTGATATTTATGTGGCGAATACCGGTGATTGACGAAAAGCAACAAAAGCACTGAAGCGCAATAATCGCGGTTGCAATTGCGGGCGGTAGCCAGTAAATTCGACCGTTTTCGAGCACAGGCGCGCCGGGTCAAATTAATGTTGACCTTCTATTCTATATACACACTGTCATTCAAGGTACATCGAGGCGGTAACTGAATGAATCTCTGAGCTTACATCAGTAAGTGACTGGGATGAATGAAGGCAGCCAACAAAGAGGCAGCTTGAAGGATGAAGTGTATAGTGCGCCGTGAAGTAACACCGTATTAATCAGGCACAAACTTATGACCGCGACTGCACAGCAGCTTGAGTTTCTCAAAAATAGCATTAAAAGCATTCAGGACTACCCGAAACCGGGCATTCTTTTCCGTGATGTCACCAGCTTACTGGAAGATCCGAAAGCTTACGCGCTCAGCATCGAATTGCTGGTTGAGCGTTACAAAAATGCAGGCATTACCAAAGTTGTCGGTACCGAAGCACGCGGCTTTCTGTTTGGCGCGCCGGTAGCGTTGGGTCTGGGCGTTGGCTTTGTGCCAGTGCGTAAACCGCGCAAACTGCCGCGTGAAACGATCGCTGAAAGCTACGAACTGGAATATGGCACCGATCAGCTGGAAATCCACGTTGATGCGATCCAGGCGGGTGACAAAGTGTTGGTGGTTGACGATCTGCTGGCGACCGGCGGCACGATTGAAGCGACCGTGAAACTGATCCGTCGCCTGGGTGGCGAAGTGACCGACGCGGCGTTCATCATCAATCTGTTTGACCTCGGTGGCGAACAGCGCCTGGCGCAACAGGGCATCAACTGCTATAGCCTGGTTCCCTTCCCGGGACACTGATTCAGGCTGTCCACGTCTGAAGCAATAGCAAGAGACATGACCTCGCTGAATGGGCGAGGTTGTGTTAGCATTCCCCCCTATGAATCCACCTTCCAGCGTTTCAGAGCCAGCCAATGAGTTATCAGGTTTTAGCCCGAAAATGGCGCCCACAAACCTTTGCTGACGTCGTCGGCCAGGAACATGTGCTGACCGCACTGGCGAACGGCTTGTCGTTAGGGCGTATTCACCACGCATATCTTTTTTCCGGTACCCGGGGTGTCGGTAAAACCTCTATTGCCCGTCTGCTGGCAAAGGGGCTGAATTGCGAAACCGGCATTACCGCCACGCCGTGCGGCGTGTGTGATAACTGCCGTGAAATCGAGCAGGGGCGGTTTGTCGATCTGATTGAGATCGATGCCGCTTCGCGCACCAAAGTTGAAGATACCCGGGATCTGCTGGACAACGTCCAGTACGCGCCAGCGCGCGGCCGATTCAAAGTCTATCTGATCGACGAAGTGCACATGCTGTCTCGCCACAGTTTTAACGCACTGCTCAAAACGCTTGAGGAGCCTCCCTCACACGTCAAATTTCTGCTGGCGACGACCGATCCGCAGAAGCTGCCGGTGACCATTTTGTCCCGCTGTCTGCAGTTTCATCTCAAGGCGCTGGATGTTGATCAGATCCGCCATCAGCTTGAGCACATTCTTAACGAAGAGCAGATCGCCCACGAGCCGCGCGCGCTGCAACTGCTTTCCCGTGCGGCGGATGGCAGCCTGCGTGATGCGCTGAGTCTGACGGATCAGGCGATTGCCAGCGGTGATGGTCAGGTTTCCACCCAGGCGGTGAGTGCGATGCTCGGCACACTGGATGACGATCAGGCTCTGTCGCTGGTTGAAGCGGTGATAGCCGCCGACGGCGAGAGGGTAATGACGCTGGTCAACGAGGCCGCTGCGCGAGGTATTGAGTGGGAAGCGCTGCTGGTCGAAATGCTTGGCCTGCTGCATCGTATCGCGTTGGTTCAGCTCTCTCCTGCTGCGCTGGGCAGCGACATGGCGGCGATTGAAGTGCGCATGCGTGAACTGGCGCGCACCGTGCCGCCTGCGGACGTCCAGCTTTATTACCAGACGCTGCTGATTGGCCGTAAAGAACTGCCGTACGCGCCGGACAGGCGCATGGGCGTTGAAATGACCTTATTGCGGGCGCTGGCGTTTCACCCGCGTATGCCGCTTGCGGAACCCGAGGTTCCGCGACAATCGTTTGCCCCTGTTGCGCCAACGGCGGTGATGACGCCGACGCAGGTGCCACAGCAGTCAGCACCTGCGCAGCAAACCCCGGCAGTGCCCCTGCCGGAATCCACCAGTCAGGTACTGGCGGCGCGCAACCAACTGCAACGTGCGCAGGGAGCAACCAAAGCAAAAAAGAGTGAACCGGCAGCCGCACCCCGCGCGCGGCCGGTGAATAACGCTGCGCTGGAAAGACTGGCTTCGGTATCAGAACGCGTGCAGGCTCGTCCTGCGCCGTCTGCACTCGAACAAGCGCCAGCGAAGAAAGAAGCTTATCGCTGGAAGGCGACGACGCCCGTTGTTGAAGTGAAAGAGGTGGTGGCGACGCCGAAGGCGCTGAAGAAAGCGCTGGAGCATGAGAAAACGCCGGAGCTGGCCGCCAAGCTGGCGGCGGAAGCGATTGAACGCGACCCGTGGGCGGCGCAGGTGAGTCAGCTTTCACTGCCAAAACTGGTTGAGCAGGTCGCGCTCAATGCCTGGAAAGAAGAAAATGGTAATGCGGTCTGTCTGCATTTACGTTCCAGTCAGCGGCACCTGAATTCCAGCGGTGCGCAGCAAAAGCTGGCGGAAGCGTTGAGTGCGCTTGCGGGATCAGCGGTTGAACTGACCATCGTAGAAGATGATAATCCGGCGGTGCGAACGCCGCTGGAGTGGCGTCAGGCGATTTATGAAGAGAAACTTGCGCAGGCGCGCGAGTCGATAGTTGCGGATAACAACATCCAGACCCTGCGTCGATTCTTCGATGCGGATCTGGATGAAGAGAGTATCCGCCCCATTTGATCGTAAGCGACGCTTATGATTGTCATCCCTTAACGTGATTGAGAGAGAAGCCTATGTTTGGTAAAGGCGGTCTGGGTAACCTGATGAAGCAGGCCCAGCAGATGCAGGAAAAAATGCAGCAGATGCAGGAAGAAATCGCCAAGCTGGAAGTGACCGGTGAATCCGGCGCGGGTCTGGTGAAAGTGACCATCAACGGTGCGCATAACTGCCGTCGTGTGGAGATCGACCCAACCCTGCTCGAAGATGACAAAGATATGCTGGAAGATCTGGTTGCTGCCGCATTCAACGATGCTGCCCGTCGCATTGAAGAGACCCAGAAAGAGAAGATGGCCTCTGTTTCCTCCGGTATGCAACTGCCGCCAGGCTTTAAGATGCCGTTCTGATGCAAACCAGCCCGCTGTTAACTCAGCTTATGGAAGCACTGCGCTGTCTGCCGGGCGTTGGCCCGAAGTCGGCGCAGCGCATGGCGTTTACGCTGCTTCAGCGTGACCGCAGCGGCGGGATGCGCCTGGCGCAAGCGCTCACCCGAGCGATGTCGGAAATCGGCCACTGTGCCGATTGCCGCACCTTCACCGAGCAGGATGTCTGCAATATTTGTTCGAATCCGCGTCGTCGGGAAAACGGCCAGATTTGCGTGGTCGAGAGTCCGGCGGATATCTACGCGATTGAGCAGACCGGGCAGTTTTCCGGGCGCTACTTCGTGCTGATGGGGCATTTGTCACCGCTCGACGGTATCGGGCCGGATGATATCGGTCTCGACAGACTCGAGCAGCGCCTCTCTTCAGAGCAGCTCAGTGAAGTGATACTCGCGACTAACCCGACGGTTGAAGGGGAAGCCACGGCGAACTACATTGCTGAGCTCTGCGCGCAATATGGCGTTGATGCCAGCCGTATCGCCCACGGCGTGCCGGTCGGCGGTGAACTGGAGATGGTGGACGGCACCACGCTGTCGCATTCTCTGGCAGGACGTCACAAGATTAAATTCTGACCAAACGGAGGTTGCACTCGCGACCTCCGCTTGAAATCCCCCACGGTTGTCCCCATTTCCCTCTCAACGTGTTTTTTACCATTAAAAATGGCATTGTTGAGGTAGATCTACATGAAAGGACAAGAAACTCGTGGGTTTCAGTCAGAGGTAAAACAGCTTCTGCATCTGATGATCCATTCTCTGTATTCCAATAAAGAAATCTTCCTGCGTGAGCTTATCTCTAACGCCTCCGATGCGGCAGACAAGCTGCGTTTTCGCGCGCTGTCGAACCCGGACCTCTATGAAGGTGACGGTGAACTGCGTGTGCGCGTCTCCTTCGATAAAGATAAGCGTACGTTGACCATTGCCGATAACGGCGTGGGGATGAACCGTGATGACGTTATCGATCACCTGGGGACCATTGCGAAGTCCGGGACCAAATCTTTCCTCGAATCTATGGGATCCGATCAGGCGAAAGACAGCCAACTGATCGGTCAGTTTGGGGTGGGCTTCTATTCCGCGTTTATCGTGGCGGATAAAGTGACCGTCCGCACCCGCGCGGCGGGCGACAAGCCGGAAAATGGCGTGTTCTGGGAGTCGGCGGGTGAAGGTGAGTACACCGTTGGCGATATCACCAAAGACGATCGCGGAACGGAAATCACGCTGCATTTGCGTGAAGGGGAAGACGAGTTCCTCGATGACTGGCGCGTACGTTCCATCATCAGCAAATATTCCGACCATATCGCGCTGCCGGTTGAGATTGAAAAACAGGAAGAGAAAGACGGCGAAACCGTCGTTTCCTGGGAGAAAATCAACAAAGCGCAGGCGCTGTGGACCCGTAACAAGTCGGAAATCAAAGACGACGAGTACAACGAGTTTTACAAGCATATCGCGCACGATTTTACCGATCCGCTGACCTGGAGCCACAACCGTGTGGAAGGGAAGCAGGAGTACACCAGCCTGCTGTATATCCCGTCTCAGGCACCGTGGGACATGTGGAACCGCGATCACAAGCACGGCCTGAAGCTGTATGTTCAGCGCGTCTTTATCATGGACGACGCCGAGCAGTTTATGCCGAACTACCTGCGCTTTGTGCGCGGTCTGATCGATTCTAACGATCTGCCGCTGAACGTCTCTCGTGAAATTCTGCAGGACAGCACGGTAACCCGCAATCTGCGTAGCGCATTGACCAAACGTGTTCTGCAGATGCTGGAAAAACTGGCGAAAGACGATGCGGAAAAATACCAGACCTTCTGGCAGCAGTTCGGTCTGGTGATGAAAGAAGGGCCGGCGGAAGACCACGCTAACCAGGAAACCATCGCCAAACTGATGCGTTTCGCGTCGACGCATACCGACTCTTCTGCGCAGACAGTCTCTCTGGAAGACTACGTCTCCCGCATGAAAGAAGGGCAGGAGAAGATTTACTACATCACCGCCGACAGCTATGCGGCGGCGAAGAGCAGTCCGCACCTGGAACTGCTGCGTAAGAAAGGCATCGAAGTGCTGCTGCTCTCCGATCGCATTGACGAGTGGATGATGAACTACCTGACCGAGTTTGACGGTAAGGCGTTCCAGTCCGTCGCCAAAGCGGACGAGTCTATCGACAAGTTGGCCGATGAGGTAGATGAAAGCGCGAAAGAAGCGGAAAAAGCGCTGACACCGTTCGTTGAGCGCGTGAAAAACCTGCTGGGCGACCGCGTGAAAGACGTGCGTCTGACGCACCGTCTGACCGATACGCCAGCGATTGTCACCACCGATGCGGACGAAATGAGCACGCAGATGGCGAAACTGTTTGCGGCGGCGGGTCAGAACGTGCCGGAAGTGAAATACATCTTTGAACTCAACCCGGATCACGTGCTGGTGAAACGCACCGCGGATACCGAGGACGACGCGAAGTTCAACGAGTGGGTTGAACTGCTGCTGGATCAGGCACTGTTTGCCGAGCGCGGCACGCTGGAAGATCCGAACCAGTTCATCCGTCGTATGAACCAGCTGCTGGTTTCCTGATAACGGCTTGTAGTGCCAGATGGCGCTGACGCTTATCCGGCCTACGGTTAAATCTGCTTTTGTAATGCCGGATGGCGCTGACGCTTATCTGGCCTACGGTTAAATTTGCTTTTGTAGGCCGGATAAGGTGCTTGCACCGCCATCCGGCTTTTTTTCGCGCATTTTCCCCTCATTAACCGTTTCAGCCTTACCCCGCTTCCTTGAGACAAATGCGTGATGGTGGTATCGTTTAGCGCTTTTTTAAAAATATCGACAACCTTTAAGGGGATTTTCGTAATGCGTATCATTCTGCTTGGCGCTCCGGGCGCGGGTAAAGGAACTCAGGCTCAGTTCATCATGGAGAAGTATGGTATTCCGCAAATCTCCACCGGTGATATGCTGCGTGCCGCCGTGAAATCTGGCTCCGAGCTGGGCAAACAAGCGAAAGACATCATGGACGCCGGCAAGCTGGTGACCGATGAGCTGGTGATCGCGCTGGTAAAAGAGCGTATCGCGCAGGAAGATTGCCGTAACGGTTTTCTGTTAGATGGTTTTCCACGCACGATTCCGCAGGCTGACGCCATGAAAGAAGCGGGCATCGTGGTGGATTATGTTCTCGAATTCGACGTACCGGATGAGCTGATCGTTGACCGTATCGTGGGTCGTCGCGTGCACGCTGCGTCTGGCCGTGTTTACCACATCAAATTCAACCCGCCGAAAGTGGAAGGTAAAGACGATGTGACCGGTGAAGAGCTGACTACCCGTAAAGACGACCAGGAAGAGACCGTGCGTAAACGTCTGGTGGAATACCATCAGATGACGGCGCCGCTGATTGGTTACTACCAGAAAGAAGCGGCCGCGGGTAACACCCAATACGCGAAAGTTGACGGGACTCAGGCCGTCGCTGAAGTGCGCATGGCGCTGGAAAAAATCCTCGGTTAAGGCCGTTCTGCCGGATGGCGGTGCAAGCACCTTATCCGACCTACAACTGTATTCCTGCTTTGTAGGCCGGATAAGCGCAGCGCCATCAAGCAATGGGTGGCGGATGGCGGCGTAAACACCTTATTCGACCTACCGGCATCGTTAGCGCCATCAGGCAAATTCTCGTCTTACCTCTCGCAGCAATTAGTTCTTCTTACTCGCTTTTCCGCTACAATTATCAACAATTTGAATCGATAAGAGGCGGTAATGCGTCAGACGAAAACCGGTATCCTGCTGGCTAATCTTGGGACCCCCGATGCCCCCACTCCGGCGGCGGTAACACGCTATCTTCGGCAATTCTTGAGCGATAAACGCGTCGTCGATACGCCTCGTGTGTTGTGGTGGCCGCTGCTGCGCGGCGTTATTTTGCCGCTGCGCGCCCCGCGCGTGGCAAAGCTTTATCAGTCTGTCTGGATGGAAGGCGGCTCGCCGCTGATGGTCTACAGCCGTCAACAGCAGCAGGCGCTTGCCGCGCGCTTACCGGATACGCCGGTTGCGCTGGGCATGAGCTACGGCTCGCCGTCGCTGGAAAGCGCAGTGGACGAGCTGCTGGCGAACCACGTTGATCACATTGTCGTGTTGCCGTTGTACCCGCAATATTCCTGCTCAACCGTGGCCGCCGTCTGGGATGAACTGGCGCGGATTCTGGAACGTAAACGCCGTATTCCGGGCCTGTCGTTTATTCGCGATTATGCCGATGACAGCGCCTATATCGACGCGCTGGCGAGCAGTGCGCGTGCCTCGTTTGCTGAACACGGTGAACCGGATTTACTGCTGCTGTCATATCACGGTATCCCCCAGCGTTTTGCTGACGAAGGCGACGACTATCCGCAGCGCTGTCGCGACACCACCCGTGAACTGGTCTCTGCACTCGGCCTGCCGCCGGAAAAAGTGATGATGACCTTCCAGTCGCGCTTTGGTCGTGAGCCGTGGCTGACGCCTTACACTGACGAAACGCTGAAGATGTTAGGTGAGAAGGGGACGGGGCATGTTCAGGTGATGTGTCCGGGCTTCGCGGCAGATTGCCTGGAGACGCTGGAAGAAATTGCGGTGCAGAATAAAGAAGTCTTCCTCGAAGCGGGCGGCAAAAAGTATGAATATATTCCGGCGCTGAATGCCGCACCGGAACATATCGATATGATGCTGAAACTGACGGCCGCGTATCGCTAACTAACGCAGCGCGTTTATCTGCTGGGTAAAGAAGCGTGCGCCATCGCGTAATGCGTCATCGGCGGCGTTCATCATGCGCGAATAGTGCAGAAAGGCGTGCAGCGTGCCGGGATACATTTTGTATTCGCAGGGCTGCTGGCGCGCCGCCAGCGTCTGGAAGAGCAGACGACTGTCGTCGATCAGCGGGTCAAACTCCGCACCGGCGATAAAGCAGGGCGGCACTTCGTGCGTCAGGTCGTTGTTAAACAGGCAATAGTACGGCGACTCGCGATCGTCGACATTACGCAGATACGCTTTTTCGTACATCTCCAAATCCCGGCGGCTGAGGCCATCCCAGTCGCCGCCCATCAGCCGACGGCTCACCGAGTCCTGTAGGCCATACAGGCCGTACCACAACAGCACCCCGGCTACGTTGCCGCAGGATATGTGCTTATCGCGCAGCCACAGCGCGCTGGCGAGCGCCAGCATCGCGCCAGCGGAATCACCGGCAAAACCAATTCGCGTCATATTCAACTGATAGTCGTCCGCCTGCTGATGAAAAAACTGACAGGCGGCAACGGTCTCTTCTATGGCTTGCGGAAAGCGGGCTTCAGGCGAGAGCGAATAGTCGACGCCAATGACCGTGCACCGGGTATAGCTTGCCAGCAGGCGCATGATGCGGTCATGGGTATCCAGATTGCCGAGAATAAAACCGCCGCCGTGCAGATAGAACAGCGTTGCCTGACTGTCTGGCGCTGGGCTGTACAGGCGTGTTGTCACCTCTCCCCAGCGCGTGGGGATGGCACATTCACGCGTTGGCATCTGCGGTGCGTCCGCGTTCCAGAAGCGGCGCTCAAGAATGTAGTGTTGGCGCATGGCTGCCACGTCATCGGCGGACGGCCAGGGCGGCAGATCGTCCTGTCGGACATTCAGCACCGCTCTCATCTCGTCTGAAATGCGCGCCAGTACGGGAAGTTTGTTTTCCGGTTTCATAAAACGCTCCTTGTGAAATCGGCTCATTGTAAAAACTTCCGCCGTGGAAACTGCGATCCGTTCGTCCGATATTGAAACTCTGTCGTCACAAGGGGAATGTGCTACCATTCACCGCTCCGTTAGCCACCCGTAAAAACAGTCATGAAATTTCCCGGTAAACGCAAATCCAAACACTATTTCCCCGTCAACGCACGCGATCCGCTGCTGCAACAAATCCAGACTGAAAATGAAACCAGCGCCGCATGGGTGGTGGGGATTGACCAGACGCTGGTGGATATTGAAGCGAAAGTGGATGATACGTTTGTGCAACGTTATGGGCTGAGCGCCGGGCATTCACTGGTGATTGAGGATGATGTGGCGGAGGCGTTGTATCGGGAACTGGTGCGTGACAATCTGGTAACCCATCAGTTTGCCGGCGGGACCATTGGTAACACCATGCACAACTACTCCGTACTGGCCGATGACCGCTCGGTGTTGCTGGGCGTAATGTGCAGCAACATTGAAATTGGCAGTTACGCCTACCGCTACTTGTGCAACACCTCCAGCCGTACTGACCTCAACTATCTGCAGGGCGTTGACGGGCCGATTGGCCGCTGCTTTACCCTGATTGGCGAGTCCGGCGAGCGTACCTTTGCCATCAGCCCTGGGCACATGAATCAGCTACGTGCAGAAAGCATTCCTGAATCAGTGATTGCCGGGGCGTCAGCGCTGGTGCTGACGTCCTATCTGGTGCGCTGTAAGCCGGGAGAGCCGATGCCGGAAGCCACCATGAAGGCCATTGAGTATGCCAAAAAGCACAATGTGCCGGTCGTGCTGACGCTCGGGACCAAATTTGTTATCGCCGATAACCCGCAGTGGTGGCAGGATTTCCTGAAAGAGAACGTCTCAATTCTGGCGATGAATGAAGAAGAAGCCGAAGCGTTGACCGGTGAAAACGATCCGCTGCTGGCGTCTGACAAAGCGCTGGACTGGGTCGATCTGGTCTTGTGTACTGCCGGACCGGTAGGGCTGTACATGGCGGGTTTTACCGAAGAGGAAGCCAAACGCAAAACCCAGCATCCGCTACTGCCGGGGGCAATTGCCGAATTCAATCAGTATGAATTTAGCCGCGCCATGCGTCATAAAGATTGTCGTAATCCGTTGCGCGTCTATTCTCATATCGCTCCGTATATGGGCGGCCCGGAAAAGATCATGAATACCAACGGCGCAGGCGACGGCGCGCTGGCGGCGCTGCTGCACGATATTACCGCCAACAGCTACCACCGTTCGAATGTACCGAATTCCAGCAAGCATACGTTCACCTGGCTGACCTATTCGTCATTAGCCCAGGTGTGCAAATATGCCAATCGTGTGAGTTATCAGGTACTGAACCAGCACTCCCCGCGTCTGACGCGTGGGCTGCCGGAGCGTGAGGATAGCCTCGAAGAGTCGTACTGGGATCGTTAAGTCATTGTGCCGGATGGCGGCGTAAACGCCTTATCCGGCCTACTGCTACCATTATCTGTGTAATCACGTAGGCCTGATAAGCGAAGCGCCATCAGGCAAACGAGCCGATGCAACGACGGTCACCCCGTCACCACTTCACCCGCAGGCGGCGTTTCCAGCAGTTCCAGCATGGTACGGGCGATTTCACGCTCGCCCATCACCACCTGGTTGGCGCCGCGTTCGGTAATGTACTCCACCTCATCGTCATAATGCGCACGGGCGATAATCTCAATATTCGGGCACTTCTCGCGGGCAGAGGCAACAATTTCGCCGGCCTCATAGCCGTTCGGGATGGTAAGGATCAGCCAGCGGGCGCAATCCAGGTGCGCCAGAGCCATAATTTCTTCATTGGCAGCATTTCCCAGCACCGCGCGGATCCCACGTTCACGCAGCTCATCCACGCGCGTGCGTGACGTTTCGATAACCACTAACGGCATACCTGCCGCCATCAGTTTTTCGCCGAGCAGACTGCCAACGCGACCAAAGCCGACCAGCAGCGCATGGTTGCAGATATCCACCGGAATTTGCTTCTCTTCCTCGATGGCCTCTTCCAGCGTCTGTTCTTCCAGCGTCTCGGTTTTTGCCAGGTATTTTTCCAGCAGGGCAAACAGCACCGGGTTGAGCATAATTGACAGAATCGCCCCCGCCAGCACCAGATTTTGCCCTTCCTGCGGCAGCAGGTTCAGCGCCATCCCCAGACCGGCGAGAATAAAGGCGAACTCCCCGATCTGCGCCAGGCTGGCGGCGATGGTCAGCGCGGTACGCGGCGAGTGACCAAACAGACGCACCAGGAAGAAGGCGGCGACAGACTTACCAAAGATAATGATGGCAAGCGTTGCCAGCACGGCCAGCGGCTGTTGGATCAGAATCAGCGGATCAAACAGCATGCCGACGGAGACAAAGAACAGGACGGCAAACGCGTCGCGCAGCGGCAGGGTATCGTGGGCCGCACGGTGGCTCAGTTCCGATTCATTCAGTACCATCCCGGCAAAGAATGCGCCCAGCGCGAAGGAGACGTCGAACAGTTCCACGGCGCCGAAAGCGATACCCAATGCCAGTGCCAGCACGGAAAGGGTAAACAGCTCGCGGGAGCCGGTGGCCGCACTGCGGGCCATAATCCACGGCACCAGACGGCGACCCACCAGCATCATAATGGCAATAAAGGCGACAACTTTACCAATGGTAATGCCCATGTCGACCGCCAGAGAGGCGAAACCGACGTTGCCTTTTTCCACCATCCCGGCCACGGCGGGCAGCAGTACCAGCGTCAGCACCATCACCAAATCTTCAACAATCAGCCAGCCGATGGCAATCTGCCCTCGTTGACTGTCGACCAACTGTCGTTCTTCAAGCGCACGCAACAGCACCACGGTACTGGCGGTTGAAAGACATAAACCAAAGACGATACCGGTCATCAGTGACCAGCCCATCATGGCGGAAAGGGCCATACCCAACAGCGTCGCCACGGCTATCTGAGCGATCGCGCCGGGAATGGCTATCGACTTTACCGCCATCAGATCCTTCAGTGAAAAGTGCAGACCGACGCCGAACATCAGCAAAATAACGCCAAGCTCAGCAAGCTCCGGCGCAAGTTTGGTATCAGCCACAAAGCCTGGGGTAAAAGGTCCGGCCAGAACGCCCGCTAACAGATATCCCACCAGAGGAGAAATACGCAGTTTGTTGGCAAGCATGCCGAGTATAAAAGCGAGCACAAGGCCGCCAACAATGGTGGTGATAAGCGGGGTGGCGTGATGCATTCCGTCTCCTTTGGTAGCTGATTTCCAAAATTCCAGGTAATAGTTTATGACAATTTTGATTATTATGTTTATGAATAATTGTTGAATTTTGAAGAAAACTGCAATTTGAGGCGAAAAAGGCACGGATCGGAAAACGAATGGGCAGGAGACAGAGCAAAGGCTTATGGTTACAGGCGTAGCGTGCGGCTAAAGTTTAGCTTTAGCCGCAGGAAACTCAGGCTTTATGTCGGTTATCAGGTAAGAATATGGTCAGTATCCCCAGAAGTGGTAGGAAAGCACAGATTTTATAGACTAATTCGATGCTGGTATGGTCCGCGAGCAGGCCTAACACAGCGGCTCCCAGGCCACCCATCCCGAAGGCAAAGCCAAAAAACAGACCAGAAACCATGCCGATACGACCCGGTAGCAGCTCCTGAGCATAGACCAGAATGGCGGAAAATGCGGATGCGAGGATAAAACCAATGATCACCGTTAAAATACCGGTCCAGTGCAGGGTGGCATAAGGCAAAATCAGCGTAAACGGCGCGACACCGAGGATAGAGCCCCAAATCACATATTTTCTACCAATCTTATCGCCTAAAGGCCCGCCAATTACCGTTCCTGCCGCGACCGCAAACAGGAAGGCAAAGAGATGAAATTGCGCGTTTTGTACCGATAATCCGAATTTTTGCATCAGATAAAAGGTGTAATAGCTGCTGATACTCGCCATATAGAAGTATTTCGAGAAAATCAGGATTAGCAGGACGCTGACAGCGAGGACGACCTTATTATGCGGCAGTGGATTGATAACTGTCGCTTTGGGTTTGCCCTTGCTCATACGATGCTGTGCGGCGTACCAGCGGCTGATTTGCGCCAGTACCACAATCGCCAGCAGGGCGGCGAGGACAAACCAGGCCACGTTACCTTTGCCGTAAGGGGCGATGATCACCGCCGCCAACAAGGGGCCGAGGGAACTGCCGAAGTTACCGCCCACCTGGAAGATGGACTGGGCAAGGCCGTGACGTCCGCCCGAGGCCATGCGCGCCACACGGGAGGATTCCGGATGAAATACCGAAGAGCCGGTCCCGACCAGCGCCGCGGCCAACAGCACGGTACCGAAACTGCCCGCCAGCGCCAACAGCACCAGACCGCTCAGCGTAAAGCACATGCCAATTGGCAGCGACCATGGCATCGGGTACTTATCGGTCCAGTAGCCGACCACCGGTTGCAGTAGCGAAGAGGCCAACTGGAAAGTCAGGGTGATCATCCCTATCTGCATAAAGGTCAGTGAAAATTCGGACTGTAATAGCGGATAGATCGCCAGAATTAACGACTGGATCATATCGTTAAGCAGGTGAGAAAGGCTGATCGCGCCTAAAATGCCGAACGACGTACGCGCTTTAGCGACTGGCGCAGACGCACCAGGTGCTGGCTGGGTTTGTTCACTCATTGCCATAGAAAGTCACTTCTGTCTGATTTGCGATGTAGGGGAATATCGTCATTGTGATTATTACCTGACTAACATACCTGCGGACGAGGTTTGAAGGAAGTCTCAATTCTGAAAACTTATTCGACTATTATTTCAGATAATTGTAATTTCTGCGGTTGAAATGGAGTCAGGGAGAGAAACATGAAATTTTTGAAACGGGGTGTGGCGTTAGCACTGTTCGCCGCATTCACGCTGGCAAGTCAGCCTGCTCAGGCTTATGAAAAAGATAAAACCTATAAAATCACCATTCTGCATACCAACGATCACCATGGCCATTTCTGGCGCAGCGAATACGGCGAGTACGGTCTCTCGGCGCAAAAAACGCTGGTGGACGGTATCCGTCGCGAGGTGGCTTCCGAAGGGGGCAGCGTCCTGCTGTTGTCCGGTGGGGACATCAACACCGGCGTTCCCGAATCAGATCTACAGGATGCTGAGCCTGACTTTCGTGGGATGAACCTGATGGGCTATGACGCGATGGCGGTTGGCAACCACGAATTTGATAATCCGCTTACCGTCCTGCGTCAGCAGGAGAAGTGGGCGAAGTTCCCGTTTCTCTCGGCCAACATCTACCAGAAAAGTACCGGCGAGCGCCTGTTTAAACCCTGGGCCATCTTTACGCGCCAGGATCTGAAAATCGCGGTTATCGGTCTGACCACCGATGACACGGCGAAGATCGGCAACCCTGAATTTTTCACCGACATTGAATTCCGCAAGCCAGCGGAAGAGGCAAAGGTGGTAATTCAGGAATTGCAGATGAATGAAAAGCCTGACGTCATTATTGCAACCACCCACATGGGGCACTATGACAACGGCAACCACGGCTCGAACGCGCCGGGCGACGTCGAAATGGCGCGTAGTCTGCCCGCCGGAGCGCTGGCGATGATTGTGGGTGGTCACTCACAGGACCCGGTGTGCATGGCAGAAGAAAACAAGAAACAGGTGGATTATGTGCCCGGTACGCCGTGCGCGCCGGACAAACAGAACGGGATCTGGATTGTGCAGGCTCACGAGTGGGGAAAATATGTTGGTCGTGCGGACTTTGAGTTCCGTAACGGCGAGATGAAAATGGTCAACTATCAGCTGATCCCGGTGAACCTGAAGAAGAAAGTGACCTGGGAAGACGGGAAAAGTGAGCACGTACTTTACACCCCGGAAATCGCTGAGAATGCGCAGATGCTCTCGCTGCTGTCACCGTTCCAGAATAAAGGAAAAGCCCAGTTGGATGTGAAAATCGGTGCGGTGAATGACCGACTGGAAGGCGATCGTAGCAAGGTCCGCTTTGTGCAGACCAACATGGGACATCTTATTCTGGCTGCGCAAATGGCGCGCACCGGTGCGGATTTCGGCGTCATGAGCGGCGGTGGGATTCGTGACTCGATCGAAGCCGGGGATATCACCTATAAAAGCGTGCTGAAGGTACAACCGTTCGGCAACGTGGTGGTGTATGCCGATATGAACGGCAAGGACGTGACGGACTACCTGACGGCCGTGGCGCAGATGAAGCCGGATTCCGGCGCTTATCCGCAGTTTGCTAACGTCAGTTTTGTCGCGAAAGGCGGCAAACTCAACGATCTGAAAATTAACGGCGAGCCGGTTGACCCGGCGAAAACCTACCGTATGGCGACGCTCAGTTTTAACGCGACGGGGGGCGACGGCTATCCGCGTATTGATAACAAACCGGGGTACGTCAACACCGGGTTTATCGATGCGGAAGTGCTGAAGGAATACATCCAAAAAAATTCACCGCTGGATGCCAGTGCGTATGAGCCGAAGGGGGAAGCCAACTGGCAATAACAGGGGGAGTGCCGGATGGCGGTGCTGGTACTTTATCCGGCCTACAGGTCAGTGCGGTTTCCAGGCCTGATAAGCGTAGCGCCGTCAGGCCATCATTCTAAAATCGCTTAGTCCCGGCGGGCGATATCGGCGAATTTAGCCTCCAGAATAGTGGCTAAATCTCCCGCCGCCAGTTCAATGTCCAGTCCGCGTTTGCCGCCTGAGACAAAAATGGTGTCAAACGTCTGGGCTGGCGCATCGATAAGCGTCGGCAGGCGTTTTTTCTGTCCCAGCGGGCTAATGCCGCCGACCAGATATCCGGTTGTACGTTGCGCCACCAGCGGATCGGCCATATCGACTTTTTTCGCGCCGAGCGCTTTGGCGACTTTTTTCAAATCCAGTTGTCCAGCGACCGGCGTAACCGCAACCGCCAGATGTTTCATATCGCCATTCACCGCGACCAGCAGCGTTTTGTACACCCGATCGGCATTAAACCCTAATTTGCGCACCACCTCATCACCGAAGTTGGTTTCGGCGGGATCGTGATCGTAGGTGTGGATCCTGAACGTAATGTTGTTTTTTTCGAGTAATTTAACTGCGGGTGTCATAGTAATTTTTCCTGGCTAAACCAAATGACAAGTCAAGCGTACCTCTGATGATTGTCTAAAAAATAGTACCATCTTGCGCAATTATGTTGGCAGGATGCAGAGTTTGAGCGACAATCGACATACACCGACGCGTTAAGCGGCGGCATAATAATAATGATGAAATTCCTCTTTGACGGGCCAATAGAAATATTGGCCACTTTTTTATCGCATCAGTTCCGGCAGATTCCCTTCTCCATACAGGTGTAGCGCACCCACTGCCACCACGTAGCGACCCGCAGGCAGTGCCGACAAGCGATCCCGCCAGGCGATATTACGCTGATGCATCAGCACATCGTACAGCGACTGACTGAAGGTGTTCGGAAGCGTCAGGTGGTTGTCCTGCGGCGGCGCTTTCAGCCACCAACTCATCATCTGTTGCAGTAGCCGGGCGTTGGTGTGCCAGTGCGTCAACGTATCGTCCAACAGTGCCAGCCCGTTATCCGGCAGTTCGCATAACAGCGCAATCTGGCTGGATGCGCCTTCCAGTTCAATCACCGGTTTTTCTGCCTTCTTCGCGGCTTGCAACAGTTGATAATCAATGCCGTACTCCGGGCGTAATCCCAACTGCTGCGCCTGAGTGGCCTGTAGCACCATCGCGATTTGCCACAGCGGTTGCGTCGAAAACAGGGCCGGGGAGATCCCCAGTTCATCGGTCGCGCGATGCAGATTGCGCAACTGTTCCTCGCTGAGGCGTTCTTCCAGCGCGGTAAACTCGGGTAAGTCGGCGAAGGGACTGTCATTACCGGAGACATCGGCCTCAACAATTAACGCATCGGCGTTGTGAAGCTTTTTAAGCAGTCTGGCAGGGAGGGGAGACATGTCGCGGCTGCCCATATGAATACTGCCAATCAGGTGGAAGTGGCGATTGCCGGGCAACGAAACGTCAATGGCGGGCCAGGTATAGCGATTGCCGGTTAGCCCAGCGAAAAATGTTTTTACCCGGTAAAACAGATCCATGCGACCTCCCTAAGTAGACAACCATGCTAGCGCGTGGTCAGGTAAGGTGCAATGTGTGAATTGCCGGATGGCGGTGCTAAAGCACCTCATCCGGCCTGGTCGTTTCACATTAACGCAGCAGGCCGGATAAGCGTCAGCGCCATCCGGCATCGCTTACTCTTTCGGTTTAAAGCGCAGCAGTCGGTTAGCGTTGCTCACCACGGTAATGGACGACAGCGCCATCGCCGCTCCGGCAACCACCGGGTTCAGCAGCGTTCCGGTGAACGGCCACAGGATACCGGCCGCCACGGGGATCCCGATGCTGTTATAAATGAACGCGCCGAGCAGGTTCTGCTTCATATTGCGCAACGTGGCTCGGGAGATAGATAGCGCGTCCGCCACGCCCATCAGGCTGTGGCGCATCAGCGTGATCGCGGCGGTTTCAATCGCCACGTCACTGCCGCCGCCCATTGCAATTCCGACATCGGCCTGTGCCAGCGCCGGTGCGTCATTGATGCCGTCACCGACCATCGCCACCTGACGCCCCTGACTTTGCAGACGCTTAATGGCATCGGCCTTACCGTCCGGGAGAACGCCAGCAATCACGTCATCAATCCCCGCCTCTTTGGCGATGGCGTTGGCCGTCGTCGGGTTATCGCCGGTTAACATTACCAGGCGATATCCGGCGCGGTGCAGTCGCTGAAGGGCCGCCACGCTGTCGCTACGCAGCGGATCGCGCACGGCCAGCAGCGCCGCCGCTTTGCCGTCAATCGCCAGCAGCACCGGCGTGGCGCCCTGAGAAGCCTGGGCAGAAATCTCGGCTTCCAGTTCGCGAGTGTCAACCTGCTGCTCGTTCAGCAGTGCCTGGTTGCCCAGCAGCAGCGTATGACCTTCCGCTTCGCCGCTGACGCCTAATCCACGCAGGGTGCGGAAACCGTTAACCTGAGGCAGTGCGCTATCACCGGCTTTGTCGAGAATCGCCCGCGCCAGCGGGTGACTGGAGCCCTGCTCAAGCGCCGCAGCCAACCGTAGCGCCTGCGCGTCGTCAATGCCGCCAACGGTTTTAACCGCCACCACCTGTGGTTTGCCTTCGGTCAGCGTCCCGGTTTTGTCGAAGACTACCGTATCCAGCGTGCTGGCGCGTTGCAGCGCATCGGCATCACGCACCAGTACGCCAAACTCAGCCGCACGACCCACACCGGAAATAATCGACATTGGCGTCGCCAGACCCAGCGCACACGGACAGGCGATGATCAGTACCGTAGTGGCGATCACCAGGGTATAGACAATTTGTGGGGCCGGACCAAAGACGTACCAGATACCCGCGCTCACCAGCGCGATCAGCACCACGACCGGGACAAATACGGCGGAAATCTTATCGGCCATCTGGCCAATTTCCGGTTTACTGCTCTGCGCCTGGCGCACCATGCGGATAATGCGCGACAGGGTGGTATGACTGCCTACCGCACTGGCGCGGAACACCACGCTGCCATCCTGCACGACGGTACCGGCATGCACGCTGTCGCCTTCCCCTTTTTGCTGCGGGATAGGTTCGCCGGTGAGCATCGCTTCATCCAGCCATGCCTCGCCCTGAGTGATTTCACCGTCAACCGGCACGCGGTCACCGGTGGTCAGGCGCAACAGCATACCCGGCTGAACGTCTGCCAGCGGCACGCTCTTCTCACCCTCTTGTGTAATCACCCGCGCCGTTGGCGGCGTGAGATCGAGTAATTTTTCCAGCGCCTTAGACGAGCGCTGACGCGCCCGCGCTTCCAGCATGTGTCCGAGGTTGATCAGACCAATGATCATCGCACTGGCTTCATAATAGAGATGGCGTGCTTCCATCGGGAACCACTGTGGCCACAGATTGACGCTCATCGAGTACAACCAGGCCACGCCGGTGCCGAGGGCGACCAGAGTATCCATCGTGGCGGTGCCGTTCATCAGGCTCTTCCACGCGCTGCGATAAAAATGGCCGCCCGCAAAGACCATTACAGCGAGCGTCGCCAGACCAATCGCCAGCCACAGGCTGCGGTTGTCGGCGGTCACCATCATGTTATCGCCCATCATCCCCCAGACCATCACTGGCACACCTAGCAGCAGGGCGACAATCGCCTGCCAGCGGAAGCGTTTCATCGTCGCGACGGCGGTTTCCTGCTGGCGTTCGCGGCGTTTGAGATCGTCTTCAATCGCCTCTGCGCCATAGCCCGCTTTTTCCACCGCCTGGACTAAATCGGCAGCGGACGCACTGCCCATCACCAGCGCAGTACGTTCCGCAAGGTTTACCCGTGCCTGCGTGACCCCAGGAACGCTTTGCAGCGCATTTTGTACCCGGGAAACACAGCTGGCGCAGCTCATGCCGCTTAACAGCAGTTGTTGGCTGTCATCTTCAACCGTCGCTGCCGGAAGCTCAGGAGGGACCGCTGCCAGCGCTTCCGACGGGATTGATGACTCCGTCAGCGGTTTAGCCTTTGGGTGGCTTAACTCTGCGCCATAACCAGCTTGTTTGATGGTGTCGATTAGCGCTTCGGCGCTGGCGGTACCGGTAACGTGCGCTTCGGTCACGGTGACCTCCGCCTGTTCCACGTCCGGACGTTGCTCAAGACTCTCTTTTACGCGTTTGACGCAGTGACCGCAGGACAGGCCGTCCAGGGTCAGGTCGATGGTTTGAGACATCACTTCACTCCTCTATAACGGGTCAATAAGGGTTGACCGTTGTACCTTGATTGACTAACTGTTATTAAGGGTAAACCTTCCCGCAAGGGGAAGGTCAAGGAGTTTGTTTTTTCCTGAGTATTCAGTGTTCCAGTGCGATAGCACAAACGTGTTCGAGCGTAGAAAGGTTGCTGTAGAGTTCCGGCAAGGTCATTTTTTTTCTAATCACGACTTTGAGGTTGACCTCTATTTTCCCCTTTTTAACATCGCGGATAGTAATGGCTTCAATAATGTTCTTTTGCTGATTAATACTTTCTATCAGCGTTTGCAGCCCCGCTTTTTCATCAAGAATAACGCGAATTTTTACTTTGCCAGGCAATTGGTTTTTGGTTTGTAAAAAGATAACAAAATAGCTGAGTTTTATGGCCAGCAGGAACAAACCTGTGGCAAGCAGAGCATACATATAAAAACCGGCTCCACTGGTAATTCCCACTCCCGCGGAAGCCCACACGATGGCTGCGGTTGTTAGCCCGGAGATGGCGTCATCATGGCGATGAAGGATAACACCCGCACCGAGAAAGCCTACGCCGCTGATAATTTGTGCGGCCAGCCGCATCGGGTCGCTACGTATATTCATCGAGATTTCAGCGTAGTATTCTGCTGACTGAATAGAGACGATTGTCAGAACGCAGCTGGCGACTGAAATAATGACGCACGTTTTAAATCCGACAGGCTTCCCTTTCGATTCTCTTTCAAGACCGATGATTCCCCCCAGGATAAACGCGACGCAAATTTTGCCCAGTGTAATTAAGAGAGATTCTCCTTCACCGAATAAGAGGAAGGATAACGTATTCATATTTCCTCCGGAAAAAACTCACCTTGAATCGTATACGAAGGTCTCCTTTTCTGACCCGTAACGCTATGCGTCGTAGGTCTGGATATAGTGCTCTATCAGCGAAATAAGTCGCGGGTTATCGATGCTCTGCAGAATTTTTACCTGCGCACCTTTTGGTTCAGGGATCCCGACATTGAGGCGTAATGTGTCACGTCCATAGCGGCAAGTCATACCGCGTGTAATGCCTTCCAGAGAGACATCCAGATAATCTTCAGCCGTCGTTGCAAGAGAGGGATCCAGTAACCAGGCAACGGTTAAAACATCGTGGATCCAACATCCAGGCAGATTGCGGGTTTGCATAGAATATGTGATCCACGGGCGAATGGTTTGCGCCAGATAACGGCTAAGCCCGTTTTCTGTTTTTGCCAGACGATCTAAATCGGCGTGAAGCATTTGGGTTTGCGTTGTCACATCCATCGGGACCAGCGTGACTGGCGCGCCGCTGGTGAGTACCGCATGAGCCGCTTCAGGGTCCAGACCAAAATTGGTATCTTTCAGGTAGCCCGGAACATTGAATACGCCACCCATAACGACGATATTTTTGACCGCGTGAACCATCTGCGGGTAAAGCTGCAGGGCAATGGCCACATTGGTGAGGGGACCGGTAGCAACCAGCGTGATCTCGCCAGGATTATTACAGATGAGTTCACCCATTGCCTCAGGCGCGTGGGGTTTTACCTTCTGGCACAATGCCGGGGCAGGAACATCTGACCAGAGTTGTCGTAAGCCAAACTGATCGACACCATGATCCAGTTTTTCACGCCAGGGCTGCGGATCTTCCCGCAGCGCACGCGAGGCACCACGGTAGACAGCGACGGGAATGTCCAGTTGCGTAATGAGATCTTTAGCAACGGCATATCCCACGTCTACCGGCGTATTTCCGGCGACAGTGGTGATCATCTCCAGCGCGATTTGCGGCGCGGCAATGGCCAGCGCCAGCGCCAGACCATCATCGATATTAGCGCCGGGAATGCCATTGCCCGGATCGCAATCAATAATTATACGCATCGATTCATTTTCACTTTGTCTCGGGGTGTACTTCATGTCCCTGGCAGCCACACGACTCTCCTGTTCGTAAGTAAAACTCAAATTCAACGCGGCGAACTTCTCCATCCCAATTTTTCAGCATGTCTATTGCCGCACGGGCCATCTTATCGACAGGTTGCCGGACGGCGGTTAAAGAAGGGACGTTGTAAGCCGATTCTTGTGTTGCGTTAAAGCAGACCAGAGCAACATCCTGAGGTACGCGCAGCCCGTGTTCTGCCAGGGCGCGTAAACAACCGAGAGCCTGCTGTTCATTCGTTGCGAACAGCGCGCGCGGCAGTTGGCGCTGAAGCATGCGTTTTGTCGCCTCGTAACCTCCGGCGCGGGTATAGTTGGTCGAAAAAATCCATGAGGGATTGACCATTAACGATGATGCTTCCAGCGCCTGCTGCCAGCCCCGGATACGATCCTGAGTATTCAGCATTTCACGCGGACCACAGATGATGCCGATATCGCGGTATCCGTGATCAATCAGATGTTGTGTTACCTGCATCGCCGCCATTTGTTCATCAACCTGGATAACGCTGACGTTAAGTCCAGGATCCACGCGATCGAGCATGACGCAGGGGGTACCGCTCTCCTGAATCAAATTGATATAAGGATGGCGATCAACACTGGTGTAGATCAGCCCGTCAACCTGGCGGTGCAGCATATTATTAATGAGTTCACGTTCACGGCAGCTGCTGTCGCCTGCGTCACCCAGCAGGAGTACTTTGCCATCAGCAAAGGCTTCGTGTTGCAGAGCATGAGCCATAGAGGCGATGAACGGGTTCGAGATGTCCGGCGCGACAAGCCCATAAGTTTGTGTACTCCCTGACGCCAGCGCACGCGCGATGCCATTGGGTCGATAACCGGTTTTCTTAATGGCCTGTAGTACACGTTGCCGGGTCGCTTCGGCAACGGGGCGCGGACCATTATTAATAACGTAACTAACGACAGCGACGGACGTTCCCGCTTCTTTTGCCACGTCAGAACGTGTTACGCGTTGTGAATGTGATTGAGTCACGAGGCACCTACCTGATTGCATTCAGAGTGATTTTTTCCAGACAGCATAAGGCGTTATGACCCAAAAATCTTTGGTAAAGAACGCGCATATCACGTTCTTTGGCCTCAAATTGCATCCTCGGGTAAGTTGAGATCCCGCCCGCGGGTCTCTGGTGCAAAGAACGTGGTCACCAGTCCAATTGTGGCCATAAGGGCGAAATAGAGAGCGATTGGCCACCAGTGTCCGTAAAACGAGAGTAGTGCAGAGGCGACAAGTGGCGCTGTCCCGCCAGACATAATGGAACCGAGCTCTTTTGCAAATGCCATTTTGGTATAACGATTCGTGACGCCGAAAAGCTCAACGCCCCATGCAGCCTGCACGCCGAAAATACCCAGTGAAGCGAGCCCCATCCCGGTAATGATCGTCGGGATAACAATCCACGGCTCACGAGAATCCAGCAGCATGAATGCCGGAAAGGCATACAGGATCAGTAACAAGCAGAACCAACGATAGATGATACGTCTGCCGAATCGATCGGACAGCCAACCCGCCAGAGGAATAATGGCGAATCCCAGAACCGATGCGATAAACACTGCCACGGTCGGCACAGATTTATCCACCATCAGCACCTTAGCGACATAGCCAATGATAAATCCCTGAGCCAGGTAGGAGGGGCCATTCTCGCCAATGCGTAATCCAACCATGGTCCAGAACGCCCGGGTCCGTTTCCAGAAGCTGCGTGTATCTTGCTGTTGCTGTGCTTTTCCCTCGCGAAGCGCCTTTTCTCGCTCGGCCTGCAGGAGGGCTTTTTGACGTTCAAAGACGGGTGTTTCACGCATATGGCGACGAATTAATAATGCGGTAGCGGCGATAAGAATGCTGCAAAGAAAAGGAATACGCCATCCCCAGCTCAGTAAGTCATCTTTGTCCATTTGCAGAACGATGAGCCAAACCAGAGAAGCCAGTAATGTTCCGCTGTTCGAGCCCAGAGCGATAATCGAAGAAACCAGCCCACGGCGTTTAACGGGAGCATATTCACCGAGCATTACAGTACCGCCAGAAAGCTCCGCGCCGGCTCCCAGGCCCTGAGAAAATCGAAGGATAACCAGACATACCGGTGCCCAGACGCCAATCTGGGCGTAGCTGGGGATTAACCCTATTAGCATGGTCGACATGCCCATCAATCCAATGGTGATAACCATGACAATCTTCCGACCATGTTTATCGCCTATCCAGCCGAACAGCAATGCACCGATAGGGCGAGCAATAAACCCAACAGAATAGGCGGCAAAGCTGGAAAGTAACGCCATGACAGGTGTTGCTTCCGGAAAAAAGACATCGCCAAAGATAATGCCCGCGGCAAGGCCGTACAGGGCAAAATCGGCATACTCCATTGTGGTGCCTAACCAGCAGGAAAATGTAGCTCGCCAAAACTCGCGGCGTCCTTCGGGGGTTTCCAGCCGCTCCTGAGCTGCCTGTGGGTTATCCGTCAGGGAAACAGAGGATGAATGCGTGTTCATAAGAACTCCTTGAAGTTATCTGTCGACATGAGTCGCAGGTTTGTACTCTTCACGTTCTACTCGCGTAGATATTATATTTTTACCGCAGATTAATAAATCTACCCGCGTAGAATTGAAAGATGAAAGAGTGAAAATTGAGAAAGCGATCACTTATGACAGGCAATTGTTACAGAAAAAGGTCACCAGCCTGGATGTTCTTCACTGTCTATCAAGTGCGAACGAGCGGCGGCTACGGACAAAACGTGAAAGTGGCAGTGGTATCGCCTATGAGCAATGAAATGAGAAGAGGTTATTGGCATCAACAGGGATGGGTGTGTGGTGTCAGCAACAAGTACGTTATAATGACGCCATGCCACAGCGTAAGGTGCGGAGGACTTGTGAATATCAGCGATGTAGCAAAAAAAACCGGCTTAACCAGTAAAGCGATCCGCTTTTATGAAGAAAAAGGGCTGGTCACGCCGCCATTGCGGGGTGAAAACGGCTATCGCACGTACGGGCAACAGCATCTGAATGAGCTGACGCTGCTGCGCCAGGCACGCCAGGTCGGATTCAACCTTGAAGAGTGTGGCGAGCTGGTGAACCTGTTCAACGATCCGGGTCGTCACAGCGCGGACGTCAAAAAGCGGACGCTGGAGAAAGTGGCGGAAATTGAGCGCCATATCAGTGAATTACAGTCAATGCGCGTGCAGTTACTGGCCCTGGCGGAGTCGTGCCCGGGGGATGACAGCGCGGAATGCCCGATTATCGAAAACCTTTCTGGCTGCTGCCACCACAAGGCGCAGGCTTAACGCGCGTCGGGGTTGAGCATAAAGACGACCGTGCCGCGATACCAGGGGGATGCGCGTAGCTGTGCTTCCGCCTGGCTGTCCCGCTTGCCGTGTTGTACCAGCCCGAGCTTAAACGGAATACGCAATCGGGCGAGAGCGGGCAGGTAGTCCTGATAATTCGCCACCGTGCGTCGTCCCTGATAGCTCTGTACCACCAGTTCATCGATCGGCAGCGCGTTCAGCGTCGCCACGTCGCCCGTTTTCGCCCAGTCCAGCAGTCCGGTCACGCCAAGGGCAAAGTCGGGGGGCAACTGTTGGCGCAATGCCCGCAGAAAGCGGGCATAGTCGGCCAGTTGATGCGTCGCAGCATCAAAATCGACCTGCAGTCCCACAACCTGATTTCCCGCCGCCTGCCAGCGCTGCATCAGTCGCACGATGCGTGCCGGAATCGCGTCCGGTACGTCGAGCGTGGTGAAACGCACGGTAAGCCAGATGGACGGAAACGTCAGACGGCTGACGGGAAGTCCCAGACGCTGAAAGGCCACGCCCTTTGCCCGCACTAACACTTCACCCTGATGCAGATAGACCGTCTGAGCAGCGCTCAGTTCATCGCTGGCTTTCACGCCTGACCAGAGCCAGAAGGCCGGGTGTTCGCGGGCGATAACCGTCTCAGCCGCCTGCGCCTGTCCCGCCAGTAGCGCAATTACCAGTAGTATTTGAGTTTTTGCGCCCACGGACTGCCCGGATACTGCGTTTTCAATTGTGTGAACCAGCCTTTACGCTGCTGTTTGTCCACCTCTTCTCCGCCACACTCATTCGATCCGGACGGGGCGTAACACATGATAGCCCGATACAGCGCATAGCTTCTGTCTTCGTGCTCGGCCTTCGGCGAGGCGATGACCTGCTGATAATAACGCTGGCGGTTAAACTGTCCGACAGGGTCTTTCTGCTGGATAGCGGTTTCCAGCTCGCCGTTGCCTGCGTTGTCTTTCCACAAGTCGACATGCGTTTGCGAGGTACGGAAAAACTCGCCCAGACAGTTCAGCGCATGGGCGTCGTCGGGCGTCTTGCTCAGCGTGCCGACGGTGTCATTGAGGCTGCGGCACACGTAACCGGCTTCAGCGGCGTCGCCGTTCCAGTCAAACGTACTCAGATTGACATCGTCGAATGCCTCACCGATAACCGGTTGCGTGATGGCGCTGGCGAGTTTTCGGTCTTTTAGCCAGTCGCTAAAGCGGTTTTCAGTGAGATCGCGCACCAGCAGCGTATGCAGCGCAATAGCGCGCTCTTCGTTATTCGGCCCCTGGCTGACCTGCTGGCGCAACTGTTCAGGTGTAGCCACGGTTTTCAGTACCCGGGAGCGGTAGCGCAAACTGGTGATCGCGCTGTCCGGGGCAAAAATCGCTGCCACGTTGCCGCTGTAAACCAGCGTGGCCGCCAGTTTTGCCTGCACATACTGCTGCTGTTCGTTATCCTGGCTGAGCTTCAGTAGCGTCGACCAGAAATCGCGCGCCGCTGACCACTGTTTTTGTCCCATCAGCGCGTCGCCGTAGAGCACCTGTTCGCTGAAGGCGAGGATATCGTGAGGCGGCAGTTTTTGCGCCGGAGTGACTGCCTGAAGAATAGCGGCATAGTTATCTGTCGCCAGCCACAGGTTGAGTTGTAAATTGCGCCACAGCGGCAGTTTTCCGCGCTTGTCAAAAACCGGTTTGCTGGCGTCAAGTTTGGCCTGCGTCAGGGTTGGCTTTCGGTAGCTGTTCAGGCGAAGGGCGCGCAGCATCTCGGTGTAGCTGACGAGGGGGGCATCGGCGAACGCATCCTGAACGGATTGATCGTAAAACTGCATGCCATAGACGTTATCGTATTCAATAACCCGCTCCCGCAATGCTTGCGCATCGGTGACCTGCTGGAACGCCTGTTCATATAATCCTGCAAGCGTTGTCCAGTCCTGCAAATACCAATGGATGCGGCGCAGCATGCCACGCGCGGAATCCGCATAGCGGCCTTCTGGCCAATGATGGAGATAGGTCTGCGCCTCTTTTTGCGCAAGTAAAGCGTCTTCACGGTTTATTCGCGCGATATCAAAGTCGCCATATTCGCCGACGCTGTTCTGGCTGCTTTTGTTCAGCGCCGTGCGCATCAGCATATATTGCGCGGTTTCCGCCAGCCACGGGCGATCGCTGGTGAGCAGTGGCGTGAAGGCCTGCGTCGCGCTGTCGTACTCGCCCGCGTAAAAATGGGCCGCTCCGGTCAGGTAGGTTTTATACAGCAGGGCAGGTGAATCTGCCGGGAGCGTGGCGAGGGACCCCGTAATTTGCTCTGCGCTGGCCCCGGAATAGAGCCCCAGACGCGCCTGTGCCAGCGACTGCTTTTGTTCTGCCGTTAGCGCGGCATCGTTCAGCAGCGCGGCAAAAAACTGGCTGACGCTGTCGGCATTATTGGAGACAAAACGGTTTTCCTGCTCACCGTCGTGCTTGAATTCGATTGGCTCCACCTGCAGCGTGGCCATTTGTTGGACGATCGGGTCTGCTGCGTTCTGCGTTTGTGCCGGAGAGTCCGTCCGGACATCAATGTCATCCCACTGCGGGTGATAGGCAAAATAGAAATCGCGTGAGCGGGTGATATCGGCAGGCATCGACTGAACGGGCACTGCAAGTGACTTTGCTTCACTCAGCAGGCGCAACAGGTTGTCACGGGAATCATTATCAGGCGTCAGAATAGGGTCGCCTTTTAGCAGGCAGCGCGCGTCGCTCCATGTACAGTCTGCCATATCAAACGAGGCGAATGCCTGCGGGGCACTCGCCAGTAATGCGCAAAAGCTTAATGCCAGAGGCGTCTTCCTGACCATCATGCGATTCCTGTCATCTGTTTTATCGGGGAAGGGGTCTGATATAGAGCGTGATGCCCTCAACGGCGATCACTTCAACGTGGGTTCCAGCGGGCAAGTCTTCAATGGCGTTGACCGGCCACGAACTGTCGCCAACCCGCATGTGTCCACGGCCATTAACCAGCGAGGATTCCAGCACAAACCGGCGACCGACCAGTTGCTGGCCGCGCTGGTTAAGTTGACTATCCGCTGGCTTTTGTTCGCGAACGCGTTTCGCCATCCACTTCCACCAAAGCCAGGCGGAAAGCAGCGTTAGGACGGCAAAGATAACGCCTTGCCATTCCCAACTGACGGGCAACAGCCAGACCAGAATGCCGGTAATGACTGCTGCTACGCCGCTCCATAACAGATAGCCGTTGCCGCCCAGCATTTCAGCGGCCAGAAGCAGACCGCCGAGGCTGAGCCAGAAAATATGGGGATATCCCACAATCATCTCGATCATTATTTTTTCCGTTCGCTGGCGCTGTCCTTGATCAGTTCAGCGATCCCGGCAATGGAGCCCATCAGGCTGCTGGCATCCAGTGGCATCATCACCACTTTACTGTTACTGGACGAGCCGATTTGCTGTAGCGCTTCGGTATATTTCTGCGCCACAAAGTAGTTCACCGCCTGAATATCGCCGGAGGCGATCGCTTCAGACACCATTTTGGTGGCGCGCGCTTCCGCTTCGGCGGAACGTTCGCGGGCTTCTGCCTGTAAAAATGCCGACTGACGGTCGCCCTCGGCGATCAAAATTTTCGACTGTTTCTCACCCTCGGCTTTGACGATTTCCGCCTGGCGGACCCCTTCGGCTTCAAGGATATAGGCACGTTTGGTACGTTCCGCTTTCATTTGCGCGTTCATTGCGCCGATCAGTTCAGCCGGGGGACGAACGTCGCGAATTTCAATACGGGTAATTTTGATTCCCCAGGGGTTGGTGGCCTCATCAACAATGTGCAGCAGGCGCGTATTGATGTTGTCGCGCTGGGAGAGCATTTCATCAAGCTCCATGGAGCCCAGTACAGTACGGATGTTGGTCATGGTCAGATTGATGATAGCCAGCTCCAGGTTACTGACTTCATACGCGGCTTTTGGCGCATCAATGACCTGAATAAAACAGACCGCATCAATCGAAACGTTAGCGTTATCTTTCGAGATAACTTCCTGCGAGGGAATATCCAGCACCTGTTCCATCATATTAATTTTACGACCAACACGGTCCATGAACGGAACGACAAGGCTCAAGCCTGGCTGCAGCGTGCGGGTGTAGCGTCCGAAACGCTCCACCGTCCACTGGTATCCCTGGGGGACAATTTTCACGCCGGCACCGACTATCACCAGCGCGACAAAAATGAGAATAGGAATAACGATAAGCATTGAAAAACCTCCTGTTGAACTGTCCATGATGTCGTGACTGGCGACGTTACTCTTGAAATTATACCTGATTCATTAAAGAGAGTTCCCCTCTCGTTAATTAGAGGGATACACTATTTTGCGATAAAACGCGAAAACAGGATAGACAATGCGTGAAAATAGCATTTTGTTGCAGGTAAACAATGTGGGTTACCAGGTCGGGACAACGAACATTCTGAATAACATCAGTTTTAACTTACGCCCTGGTGAATTTAAATTAATAACCGGACCTTCCGGCTGCGGAAAAAGTACTTTACTGAAGATTATCGCGTCGTTGCTCAGCCCGACTCGCGGCGAGATCCTCTTTGCCGGGGAGGACATCACCACGCTCACCCCGGAAAACTACCGCCAGCACGTCTCGTATTGCGCCCAGACGCCCGCGCTGTTTGGCGATACCGTTTACGATAATCTGATCTTTCCCTGGCAGATCCGGCATCAGCGTCCTGACGCCGGGGCTTTTCTTGCTGACCTGGCCCGCTTTCAGTTGCCGGAGACGATTCTGGCGAAAAATATCAACGAACTTTCCGGCGGGGAGAAACAGCGCATTTCCCTGATCCGTAATTTACAGTTTTTGCCGCAGGTTTTACTGCTTGATGAAATCACCAGCGCGCTGGATGAAAGCAATAAGCGCAATGTAAATGAGATTATTCATCACTATGCTCGCGATAAGCAGACAGGGGTACTGTGGGTGACTCACGATAAAGACGAAATTAATCATGCGGATGAAATAATCACCCTGATGCCGCATGCCGGAGAAATGCAGGAAGCACGAAATGAATGAACATAATATTACCAACGAGTCACTGGCATTAGCGATGATGCTGGTGGTGGTGGCGATGCTGATAAGCCACAAAGAGAAACTGGCGCTGGAGAAAGATATTCTCTGGAGCGTCGCGCGTGCCGTCGTTCAGCTTATTATTGTCGGCTATGTACTGAAATATATCTTCGCGGTTAACCATGCCGTCCTGACGTTACTGATGGTGCTGTTTATCTGTTTTAACGCCGCCTATAACGCGCAGAAACGCAGTAAGTACATTGATAAAGCGTTTCTTTCTTCGTTTATTGCCATCACGACGGGGGCGGGGTTAACGCTGGCGGTGCTGGTGCTGTCGGGTTCGATCGAATTTATCCCGATGCAGGTGATCCCCATCTCCGGGATGATCGCCGGTAATGCGATGGTGGCCGTCGGGTTGTGCTACAACAATCTCGGTCAGCGTTTCAGCAGCGAACAGCAGCAGATTCAGGAGAAACTCAGCCTCGGCGCGACGCCGAAAATGGCGTCAGCCGGATTGATCCGCGACAGCATTCGCGCCTCGCTGATCCCGACGATCGATTCCGCGAAAACGGTCGGACTGGTGAGTTTGCCGGGGATGATGTCGGGGCTGATCTTTGCCGGTATCGATCCGGTCAAGGCCATTAAATATCAGATCATGGTGACGTTTATGCTGCTTTCAACGGCGAGTCTGTCGACCATTATTGCCTGCTATTTAACCTATCGGAAGTTTTACAACGCGCGCCACCAGTTGGTGGTGACGCATTTGAGGAAATCGTGACGGAGAGTGCCGGATGGCGGCTGAAGCCTTATCCGGCCTACGGATGCGTTCGGGTTGTAGGCCCGATAAGCGTAGCGCCATCGGGCAACAAAGATTAGTACAACAACGCGTACAACTGACGACGATATTTTGACGCCAGCGCATCGCCGGTACCGAGCGCGGCAAGAATTTCCTGGAACGTTTTACGCGCCTGACCGTCTGCGGCGGCGAGATCTTTCTTCAGATGGCTGAACAGCAGTTCCAGCGCTTCTTCATTGCGTCCGACCTGATGCAGTTGCAGCGCCAGCTGCGCTGCCAGTCCGGCATCCTGCGGATTTTCCGCCACCTGCTGTTGCAATAGCTGAATCTCCGGCGTATCCGCCGCCTGTTTCAACAGTTCAATCTGCGCAACCAGCCCCTGATAGCGGGTGTCCTGATCCTGTAGCGGAATAGTTTTCAGCACGGCTTCCGCGTCTTCGGAGCGGTTGAGGGCGATTTGTGTTTCCGCCAGCAGCAGGCCGATTTCACCGTTCTGGTTAGAGAGTTGCCAGGCATCTTTGAGCAGCGGCAGCGCTTCAATGTAGTTGCCTTCCTGCATCAGTTGCATGGCCTGTTGCGCTTTCAGCTCTTCTTCACGCGGCAACACTTTGTCGAGCAGGGCACGAATCGCCTCTTCCGGCTGCGGTCCCTGGAAGCCGTCAACCGGCTGACCATTCTGGAACAGATAGACGGTCGGAATGGCGCGCAGACCAAACTGAGAGGCGATCATCTGCTCGGCGTCGCAGTCGAGTTTCGCCAGAATAAACTGACCGTTGTACTGCGCAGCGAGGCTTTCCAGCACCGGCGTCAACTGCAGGCAGTGCTGGCTACGTTCAGACCAGAAGTAGAACAGGACCGGCGTGGTCATCGACTGTTCTAAGGTCTGCTGCAGGTTCGATTCGTTAATGTTGACAATATTCTGTGTGGACATGGAGTCACTCTCTTGTGTCGATTTCTTTTTTACATGGGGGCTGACGCGCACGCTTCAACTCATCCGTGCAAAATTTTGTCCATCAGGCGTCCCGGCAGCAGGCGTTTGAGCAGCATGACGGCCCAGGTCACCAGCGTGACCGGATAACGGAGTTTGGGTTTATCGCTGACAAAAGCATGGCGCACTTTGGCGACGACAGCTTCAGGATCGAGCGTAAAACGTGCGGCAATACCAGGGTTTTCCACCGGTTTGTCGTTCTGGGTCTGGTTAACGTTTTCGGTAAAACGCGTGCGGATGGGGCCGGGTTCAATCAGGCTGACTTTAATTCCGCTGTGACGCAGTTCCATGCGCAACGCATCTGACCAGGCTTCCAGCGCGTATTTACTGGCCGCGTAGGCACCGCGCCCAGGCGTTGAGATCAACCCCATCACCGAGGAGGTCATCACGATCCGACCTTCGCCGTGTGGCAGCATGGCCGGTAACAGGCGCATGGTGAGTTGGTGCGCACCAAAGAAATTGGCGGAAAATTGCTGCTCCATCTGTGCGCGGCTGATGGTGTTCAGCGGACCGTAAACGCCGTATCCGGCATTGTTAAAGATCCCGTATAAGCAGTTATCGGTCAGGGCGATCACCTCGTCAGCGGCGCGATCCACGCTCTCGGGAGAGTCGAGGTCGATCAATACGCCGGTGAATCCCATGTTATTCATGCGCGTGACATCGTCGGGTTTACGGCAGCCGGCGAGAACCTGAAAGCCCTGGCGCTTTAGCTCAAGCGCGCTTTCCAGGCCGATGCCGCTGGAACATCCTGTTATTAAGACCGATTTTTGCATAACTTTACCTGTCAGGATCTCCGTTGAATTAAGACTCGTGTTTTACTAAAGGACTCAACTGCTTCGCCATCCAGTCGGCGATAAACGGCTGGGCGTCGCGGTTAGGATGAATACCATCATCCTGCATCCACTGCGGTTTTAGATAGACCTCTTCCATAAAAAAGGGTAACAGAGGAATATCAAACTCTTTGGCGAGCTTTGGATAGAGCGCGCTGAAGGTTTCATTATACCGACGACCGTAGTTTGCGGGCAGGCGAATTTGCATCAGCAGCGGCTCGGCGTTCGCTGCCTTAACGTCCTGCACGATGGTACGCAGCGTCTGTTCGGTCTGTTGCGGCGCAAAGCCGCGCAGCCCATCGTTGCCGCCCAGCTCAACCAGCACCCAGCGCGGTTGATGCTGCTTGAGCAGCGCAGGCAGACGTGCCAGCGCTTGCTGGGAGGTGTCGCCGCTGATGCTGGCGTTCACCACGGTGGTTTTGCTCTGCCATTTATCGTTGAGCAGCGCAGGCCAGGCGGCACTGGCGGACATTCGGTATCCGGCGCTCAGGCTGTCGCCGAGAATTAACAACGTGTCAGCCGCAGCGGCCCGACAGGTAAACAGGATCAGGAACAGGATAGGCAAATGCCAGCGGAAAACATTGTTGAAGTTCATCATCTTAAGAAGTCCGTCGGTCAGGGGGAGCACGAGCTTTCCATCCTTACCGGAGTTGAACTGGTTGTCAAACGTGCTGAGACCATTGCGCTGATTGGCGAGTCGGGTTCAGGGAAATCCACGCTGCTGGCGATCCTCGCTGGACTGGATGACGGTACCGACGGCGAAGTCAATCTGGTGGGTAAACCGTTACACCAGATGGATGAGGAGGCCCGGGCCCAGCTGCGCGCGCAGCATGTTGGCTTTGTCTTTCAGTCATTTATGTTGATTCCCACGCTGAACGCGCTGGAGAACGTCGAACTTCCCGCACTGCTGCGCGGCGAAAACAGCGGACAAAGTAAAGCGGGGGCGAAAGCACTGCTTGAGCAACTGGGACTGGGTAAGCGTCTGGACCATCTTCCGGCACAGCTTTCCGGTGGTGAGCAGCAGCGCGTGGCGCTGGCGCGCGCTTTTAATGGCCGCCCGGACGTACTGTTTGCCGATGAGCCGACGGGTAACCTCGACCGGCAGACCGGCGAGAAAATTGCCGATCTGCTCTTTTCGCTTAACCGCGAGCATGGCACCACGCTCATCCTGGTGACTCACGATCCGCAACTGGCGGCGCGCTGTAACCGACGATTGCGGCTGGTGAACGGACAGTTGCAGGAGGAGGCATGATCGCACGCTGGTTCTGGCGCGAATGGCGCTCGCCATCGCTGTTGATTGTCTGGCTGGCACTGAGTCTGGCGGTGGCCTGCGTGCTGGCGCTGGGCAATATCAGCGATCGTATGGAAAAAGGGCTAAGTCAGCAAAGCCGTGAGTTTATGGCGGGCGACCGGGCACTGCGCAGCTCGCGCGAGGTGCCGCAGGCGTGGATTGATGAAGCGCGTAAGCGCGGTCTGAAGGTGGGAGAGCAACTGACCTTTGCCACGATGACCTTTGCCGGTGACACGCCACAACTGGCGAATGTCAAAGCGGTCGATGACATCTATCCGATGTACGGCGAGCTGGAAACCAACCCTCCGGGACTCAAACCGCTGTCGGGAACGGTACTGTTGGCACCGCGGTTGATGGCGTTGCTGAATCTGAAAACCGGCGACACCATTGATGTCGGCGACGCCACGCTGCGCATTGCCGGTGAAGTGGTGCAGGAGCCGGACTCCGGCTTTAACCCCTTCCAGATGGCCCCGCGCCTGTTAATGAATACGGCGGACGTTGCAAAAACCGGTGCCGTACAGCCTGGCAGTCGCGTTACATGGCGCTATAAATTTGGCGGTACGCCGCAACAGCTTGATGGCTACGAAAAGTGGTTGCTACCGCAGCTGAAGCCGGAACATCGCTGGTACGGACTTGAGCAGGATGAAGGCGCGCTGGGGAAATCCCTCGAGCGTTCGCAACAGTTTCTCCTCCTTTCGGCGCTATTAACGCTGTTGCTGGCCGTCGCTGCGGTAGCGGTGGCGATGAATCACTACTGTCGCAGCCGTTACGATCTGGTGGCGATTCTGAAAACGCTCGGTGCGGGCAGGGCGCAACTGCGAAAACTGATCGTCGGGCAGTGGCTAATGGTGCTGGTCCTTTCCGCCGTGACGGGTGGGGCGATCGGCTTGCTATTTGAAAAGATGCTGATGGTGCTGCTCAAACCGGTGCTGCCTGCCGCGCTGCCGCCTGCCAGTTTCTGGCCGTGGATCTGGGCGTTGGGGACCATGACGGTGATCTCACTGCTGGTCGGTTTGCGTCCGTATCGCTTGCTGCTCGCCACCCAACCGCTGCGCGTATTGCGTCGTGACGTGGTGGCAAACGTCTGGCCGCTGAAATTCTATTTGCCGATCGTGACCGTAGTGGTGGTGCTGTTACTGGCCGGATTAATGGGCGGAAGTCCGCTGCTGTGGGCGGTGCTGGCGGGAGCGGTGGTACTGGCGCTGCTGTGTGGCGTGCTGGGTTGGATGCTGCTGAACGTTCTGCGCGGGATGACGCTATCGGCGCTGCCGCTCCGCCTCGCGGTCAGTCGCCTGCTGCGTCAGCCGTGGTCGACCCTGAGCCAGCTGTCGGCGTTTTCACTGTCGTTTATGCTGCTGGCGCTGCTGCTGGTATTACGCGGCGATCTGCTGGATCGCTGGCAGCAGCAGCTTCCGCCGGAAAGTCCCAACTATTTTCTGATCAACATTGCCTCTGAACAGGTGCCACAGGTGAAGGCCTTTCTCTCAGAGCATCAGGTGATCCCGGAAGCGTTCTATCCGATTGTGCGGGCGCGGTTGACGGCGATAAACAATACGCCAACCGAAGGCGGGCAGGATGAGTCCCTGAATCGCGAACTGAACCTGACCTGGCAGGAGAGTCGTCCTGACCACAACCCGATTACCGCCGGCAACTGGCCGCCAGCGAAAGGCGAGGTGTCGATGGAAGAGGGGCTGGCAAAACGACTGAACATCTCTCTGGGCGACAGCGTAACCTTTATGGGCGACACCCAGGAGTTCAGCGCAAAGGTAACCAGTTTGCGTCGGGTGGACTGGGAGAGCCTGCGGCCTAACTTTTTCTTTATCTTCCCCTCCGGCGCGCTGGATGGACAGCCGCAGAGCTGGCTGACCAGCTTTCGTTGGGAAAACGGCAACGGCATGCTGACGCAGCTTAACCGTGAGTTCCCGACCATCAGCCTGTTAGACATCGGCGCGATCCTTAAACAGGTGGGGCAGGTGCTGGAGCAGGTCAGTCGGGCGCTGGAAGTGATGGTCGTGCTGGTGACCGCCTGCGGCATGCTGCTGTTACTGGCGCAGGTGCAGGTCGGTATGCGTCAGCGCCATCAGGAACTGGTGGTCTGGCGTACATTAGGCGCGGGTAAGAAACTCTTGCGTACTACGTTGTGGTGCGAATTCGCCATGCTGGGGATGGTCTCCGGGCTGGTGGCGTCCATTGGCGCAGAAACCGCGCTGGCGGTGCTGCAAACCCGGGTGTTTGACTTCCCGTGGGAACCTGACTGGCGCTTGTGGATTATCCTGCCGGTCTGTGGCGCGCTTCTACTTTCCCTTTGCGGTGGCTGGCTCGGTATCCGTCTCCTGAAAGGGAAAGCATTGTTCCGCCAGTTTACTGTTTAACTCCGTGATAATGACGTGCCGGTTTTTATGCTGGCGCGTACTTTCTTAGTAGCATAAATTGATAACCCCTCGCTGTTTAACGGCACAAATCATTAAAAACCCGCCAACACGTCAGTGTTAATACCAGTTAATATTCAATTGCTGAATAGTTAGCAGGAAATCTATCAAGGAAAAATAATGACTATAAAAACAACAGCGCTGGCGGCATCGATCGGCGCAGCAGTGGCATTGACGTCTTTCGCCTCTCAGGCGGAAATCACCGTTCTGAAACAAGATCCGCAGGCGGGCAATCCGCTGAGCCGTCTCAACTTTACCGTTGGCGGGAGTATTCGTCCTCAGTTCCAGAACATGACGGGCGATGACGGCGCAAACGGCTATAAGCGTAATGGCTTCGACGGCGGCACTCGTTTCCGCTTCGCGGCAGACTACTATCTGTTTGATGACATCAGTTGGATCAGCTTCTACGAGCTGGGCGTCAACATTCCGGCGCAGTTCAACTGGGACAACCACTATGCAGACGGCGCACACGACACCACCCGTCGTATGCTGTACACCGGTCTGAAGAGTAATACCTGGGGTACGCTGACCTTCGGTCAACAGAACAGCATCTACTACGATGTGGTCGGTGCAAAAACCGATATCTGGGACTACGACATGATTGGTCAGGCACCGGGTAACGGGATTAACGGCGACTACGACGGTTCTTACCGTTCCCGCAAAATGCTGAAATATAAGAAAACGGTTGGCGATGTTGATCTCTACGCTTCTTACCTGTTCAGCGATGACTACAACCCGAACAATGGTCTGAACTACAAACGTAAAGGTGGCGGTTCACTGGGTGCGGATTATCATATTACTGACGATCTGAGCTGGGGTACGGCGTGGAACTACACCCGTGCGGAAATACGTGGTAACAGCAACAAAACGTACGATCAGAACATCGTGGGTACCGCGCTGAGCTGGACGCCGGATAACTGGACCTTCTCCCTGGGCGGCGGCTGGTACCAGAACTTTATGACCACCAAAAAAGTGTCGGTTAACGATTACTTTGCCGGTGATGCGTGGGGTCTGGAATACTTTGCAGGCTATAAATTCCCAATCAACCAGTATGCGTTGAAATCCGTTCAGCCGTACTTCATGGGCGATCGCATTGAATACGTGAATGGTCGCAACTACCTGCGTACCGACAACGGGGTGGGTATCAGCTTCCAGCTGGATTACGGTTTCCGTGTTGATTACGAACACGTCTTTACCTCCAGCACCGACAACCTGGGCGATATGAACCTGGTGCGTCTGCGTTACGACTTCTGAGTCTGATGCTGTGCCCGGTGACGCTGACGCTTACCGGGCCTACAGGACTGTGGTGATTTGTGTGCCGGGTGACGCTGACGCTTACCGGGCCTGGAGGACGGTAGTGATTTGTGTGCCGGATGATGCTGTCCTACAGGACGGTGGTGATTTGTAGGCCGGATAAGACGCGTGCGCGTCGCCATCCGGCAATTTTTAGTGGCTCAGCCACTGAGCAACTTCTTCAAATGTCCCGCGAAAAACAACCTTCCCGGCTTTCTTATCCAACTGATAGCGATACATCGGATCGTAATACTCTTCCAGCAGCGGCACTAACCAGCTGAAATGCGTCTCGGTGCTGCCGGTTCGACGCTGCTCATCCAGCGCCACGTCCAGCTTTGCGGTCAACTCGTTGAATCGCTGTAAACCCAGACGCCGCTTAATTGCACAAAGCCCATGATGCAGATAGTCGCTGTATTCCCGCCATCCCCGCTCTTCACCATACGCATGGGTGAAATCATGATGCATTCGCACAAAATACTCTTCACGCAGGCGCTCAAGACGCCGCTCGAACGGATCGTCAATCACGGCGATAGTGGCCTGGGCCATGCGCTCGCGCAGACATTCCGGCAGATGGTTAGAGCCAATCATCCGGCCTTCATCTTCCAGCACCCAGCGCGTGGCCTGCTTTTTGAGAAGCGTCACCGCCAGTAGATTTTCGAAACTTGCCTGACTGAGCTGGGGTTCCAGGGTGCGGCCAAAAGAGGAGCCGCGATGACGGGCCAGGCCCTCGAGATCCACCCCGTTTTCCTGCTGTTGCACCAGCTGCGTTTTGCCATTGCCGGTGCAGCCGCCAATCAGCACAATCGGTTTTTGCACCTGTTCTTCCGTGGCGGCAATCGCGGCCTGGCGTAGCGCCTTGTAGCCGCCTTCGATCAACGGGTAATCCACGCCAGACTCGCGTAGCCATTGCTGGACAATGTGGGAGCGTTGACCGCCCCGGGCGCAGCAGAGGTAGCCCTGCGGGTGTTGCCGGCAGGCTTCGCGCCAGGCATCCAGACGCTGCTGGCGAATGTCACCACAGACAAGTTGATGACCGAGTTCAAGTGCGGCTTCCGGCCCCTGGCGTTTATAGCAGGTACCCACGGCGGCGCGCTCGTCATCATTCATTAAAGGAAAATTTATCGCACCCGGCATTGCGCCCTGTTGAAATTCAACCGGCGCGCGGACATCGATTAAAGGCGTATCGGCGGTAAGGATCGCGCGATAGTCCGTTCCATCGTTCATGTTAAATCCTGAAAAAAACAAACAGCAATGGGCGGGATTTTACGCGCTGAAGGAGAGGGCGGGGAAGCATAAGTTAAACTTCCCCGCGATATAAGGCTTATTTGAGCTGAGTTTGTGCCCAGAGGATACCGCTGGCGTATTCCGTCGGCAGCAGCGGGGAGAGCGCTTCCAGCGTGGCGCTCAGGCGCGCTGTGTCGCTGTCGGTCAGATTCAGGTGACCGACTTTGCGCCCCGGACGCACTTCTTTGTCGTACCAGTGCAGATGCACTAACGGCAGTTTCAGCCAGTCGTAATTGAGGTCGCTGCCAATCAGATTCACCATCACCGACGGACTGTCGACCACCGGTGCCGGTAGCGGCAGACCGGTAATCGCCCGCAGATGCAGCTCAAACTGGCTGATGCTGGCACCGTTTTGCGTCCAGTGACCGCTGTTATGCACGCGCGGGGCCAGTTCGTTGATCAGCAGCCCTTCCGGAGTGACAAAACACTCCATCGCCATCACGCCGACGTAGCCCAGTTCCTGCATGATAGCGGAAAGCATCGATTCGGCCTGCGCCTGCTGTTTCGCATCAGCCCGCGGGAAGGCGACGCTGGTGCGCAGAATGCCGTCCTGATGCAGGTTACGCGTCAGCGGGTAGAACACCGTGCTGCCGTCATGCGCGCGCGCGCCGACGAGGGACACTTCACCCGAGAAGTTGATACCCTGCTCGACAATGCATTCGCCGTAGTTGTCATCCGGCAGTTGATCGGTTTCACTGGCGCGTAAACGCCACTGACCACGGCCGTCATAACCGCCGACGCGACGTTTCACAATGGCCAGTTCGCCTAAACGGTTAAAAATGGCGGGCCATTCGCTTTTGTCCGCCAGCAACTGCCACGGGGCGGTCGCCAGGTCGAGCTTATCGAAAAGCTGTTTTTGCGTCAGACGGTCAGCAATGATCGGGAAGACATCGCGGTTCACGAAGGCCGGATGACGTGCCAGTTCACGCGTTAAGGCGGTTTCCGGCCAGCGCTCGATTTCTGCGGTGATTACGCTCTGCTGAAAAGGGACGGCGGTCGGTTCCGCATCCAGGCCAACTGGCCAGACGGCGATGCCCAGCGGTTCACCAGCCTGACGCAGCATCCGTCCTAACTGACCGTTGCCCAGTACGCAAACCTGTTTCATGCCGCACCTCGCGGATCCGGATTCTCCAGCACCTCATCCGTTTGCGCGTTGCGCCAGTCGGTCAGGCGCTGATGCAGCGCTTTATCGTGCGTCGCCAGGATCTGTGCTGCCAGCAGTGCTGCGTTAGCCGCACCCGCTTTACCAATCGCCAGCGTACCGACCGGAATACCGCGTGGCATCTGTACGATAGAGTACAGACTGTCGACGCCGCTTAGCGCCGCGCTTTGTACAGGAACACCCAGTACCGGCACCAGCGTTTTCGCCGCAATCATACCTGGAAGATGGGCCGCGCCACCCGCGCCAGCAATAATCACCTGATAGCCGTTCTCTTCAGCGCTTTCGGCAAAGCTGAACAGTTTATCGGGGGTGCGGTGGGCAGAAACCACTTCAACGTGGTGCGGGACGTCCAGGATTTCAAAAATTTCGGCGGCGAACTGCATGGTAGCCCAGTCACTTTTGGACCCCATCACGATGGCGACACGCGCCGGATTATTGCGGGAAGACATGCGTCTGAAAACTCCTGTGGTGCGGGACACACTGCTTTTGAGGCCACAAAGAATAGCACGTTATATCGGCAAGGAAAACGGTTGCGTGCCTGGATTTTAAGGCCTCTGACGGCGTCAAAACAGTGTTGGCTGGAAACGTACCGGTTCTAGCAGAAGCGGATCAACCCCATCTGTACCCCCTAACAAAAAAGGACTCTCTGGAGAGTGCTTTTTGAAATTGCTGTTGGCTTGATTCTGATTGTAGGTCGCGTAGCAATACTGACATCCATGCAGACAGGTGTTGTAGGTACCGATGTCTATGCTTTTCACACATCCACAGGCCTCACGTTGACCTGAATCTTTGCTATTAGGTATGAATAAGCCAAATAAGTCATTAATTAGCGCCTCATCAATACACTTACCGTGCTGAATGCCTTGCCCGGTAAGATTGACTTCTTCGGCGCAGGAGTAGATATCCAGTCCGTGTTGTCGGGCAATTTCTGATAATCTTTGCGACAGCGTTAAACAGAGTTCATGGTTTTGTGTGATATCGCTGTATATGAGCGAATCAATAGCCTTAAGGTTTTTTTCCGTCTTTTGATAAAAATCAGCAAAGCTAATCACGACGCGTCGGGTATGACCTTCTAATTCGGTGGCGATCTTACTGAACAGGCGAACATGTTCGTCAAAAGGAAGAAGGTTTGAAAAAAGAATAGGGTCATAACGCCAGATGACTTTTTCAGCGCCAATCTTTTCTGACAGTCGTTTAAAAACCTCGAGTGCTTTATGCGGATTTAAGGTTTTAGACTCAATCAACCGCGGATATCCGGTGAGGGTGAACTGGAAGTAAAAACGGTGGCCGATCTCCGAGAGTTCATCAAGATAAGGAAGCAGTTTCGTAGGATTGCGTGTCCAGAATACGATCGCATCAACATCTTCAGGAAGCAATGACACCCGAGAGATCTGGTGATAGTTAAAGGGATTCCGGGTCAGCAAAAAACCCGCGCGAATGCGGTTCATTAACCACTCACTGTAGAAAGCGGGTATATCGGTGCGACGGCTGGCGCTAATGATCATCGCGTATATTCCAGTATTTGATAGTCAAGATATCTGTTCGTTAAGATAGGATAATCTCTGACCTTGCATCTACATTCATTATCTTTGTCCTGGCAAAGTACTATACATTCTTTTGGATAATCAAAGTGGACATCTATCGCTTTTAAACCCGTATTGGCATGCCCCATGTATTGAGTGACGGTGTGTTTATCCGCTGTCTGAAAATCATGGCGCATTAATTCATTATGGATGTGTTCGAAAATTTTGACATGTGCACTGGTTTGATCAAGTGAAGTATTGACATAAGAGTTGAGAAAGTAGAGTTTATCTTTTTTAGTTTTTGAAATTTCCTGAGCGAGGTGTTCAATATCTGATGACTGCTCAATATCCTTAATTGATTTCGGGAAAATAAACACATCAAATTTCCCCAGAATCTTAGTGCTGATTTGATTAACAGAACGCGATGTCAGATATAAATTGTCATTTCCTTCTGGCAGTAGTCGCCGAGCTTTCCAGCGACATACATCATAGCCATAATAGTTAAAGTTAATGCCATCAAGGTTATGAAGGAGGGCAAAGTAATCGGGATATAACCCACACCCCATAGAGGCAATATTGACGTCGGTTACGTTATTTTTACTTAGCCTTTTCTGAAGTGAGTTAGCTAAAATACAGTACTCAAAATAATAAGCAGGGAGGTATTTTAAAGCATATATTTTTTGGTAAACTTCGTCATCATAGTTACCATTTAAAGGTAAAAGTTCTGAATGGTCACATAAAAAACCATCTCTCATTAAGCTCCGATGAAAACTAAGTACCGTCGTACGGATAAAATCCTGATCAATATTCATCATTACCCTTAATTCTTAAATTTGTTTTAGCATAGCTATCCAGATTTAGAGGGTAATGATCTGGGTCATTATTTTATAATGAGGATGTTTTTTTCAAAACGGGAAAGCGATCAGCTCCACATCGTCCGGCGTGACTTTGACCATCGATCCTTCACTATGCCAGGCACCTAATACGACGCGGAAGGCGGGTTCGCCGTTGACGGTGAGCGCGTGAACATCAGGGCGGTGGGTATGACCGTGAATCAGCCACTGGACGTGGTGTTTTTCCATCTCAGCGACAACCGTATGTTTGTTGACGTCCATGATCTCCAGTGATTTGCTGCTATTGGCGGCTTTGCTGTTGGCTCGCATCCTGGCGGCCACACGCTTGCGTATAAACAGCGGCAGGGCAAGGAACAGCGTTTGCAGCCAGGGCTGATGGACTTTCGCGCGAAACGCCTGATAACCCGCATCGTCGGTACACAGCGTATCGCCGTGCATGATGAGTACCCGTCGACCGTACAGATCGAGCACGTTTTCCTGGGGGAGCAGCGTCATGCCGCTTTCACGGGCGAAGCGCTTGCCAATCAGAAAGTCACGGTTGCCGTGAATGAAAAAACAGGGGACGCCGGATTCGACAACCGCTTTAATGGCGGCGGCCATTTCATGGTGTAGCGGGTTGGGATCGTCATCGCCAATCCAGGCTTCGAACAGGTCGCCCAGGATATACAGCGCGTCAGCCTGACGGGCTTCACCGGCTAAAAAACGCAGAAAACCGGCGGTGATCGCCGGTTCTTCCGTGCAGAGATGAAGATCTGCAATAAACAGTGTCGTCACAATTACTCGCTGACGGTCACGTTTTCGATAATCACGTCTTCTTTCGGTACGTCCTGGTGCATGCCGCTGCGACCGGTAGACACGCCTTTGATTTTGTCTACCACGTCCATACCTTCAACCACTTCTGCAAATACACAGTAGCCCCAGCCCTGCATGCTTTCGGCGGAGAAGTTCAGGAAATCGTTGTCGGCTACGTTGATGAAGAACTGCGCCGTCGCGGAGTGCGGAGCCTGAGTACGCGCCATTGCAAGCGTGCCACGGGTATTTTTCAGACCGTTGTTAGCTTCGTTTTTGATAGCGTCTTTGGTGGCTTTTTGTTTCATGCCAGGTTCAAAACCGCCGCCCTGAATCATAAAACCGTTAATCACACGGTGGAAAATGGTGTTGTTGTAAAAACCTTCGCGACAGTAGTCCAGGAAGTTTTTAACTGTTTCAGGCGCTTTATCATCAAACGTTTTGATTACGATATCGCCGTGATTAGTGTGGAAAGTAACCATTTTTGCATCCTGTTCCGATATAGTGGTGCTTTAACCCAACGAAGGGTCAGAGTTAGGGAGGTGTTATAGCATAACCGCACGCTGCGATCACCTCGCAAAGTGTGCTGCTTCCCGTCCCAATTATGGGTATTATACAGACTTTGTTATCCACACACGTCTTACACGGAATCTTCGATGTTAAAAATCTTTAATACACTGACGCGCCAAAAAGAGGAATTCAAACCTATTCATGCCGGGGAAGTCGGCATGTACGTGTGTGGTATTACCGTTTACGATCTCTGTCATATTGGTCATGGCCGTACGTTTGTGGCGTTTGACGTGGTTGCTCGCTATCTGCGCTTCCTGGGCTACAAGCTGAAGTATGTGCGTAACATCACCGATATCGACGATAAAATCATTAAGCGCGCTAATGAAAATGGCGAAAGCTTTGTTGCGCTGGTGGATCGTATGATCGCCGAGATGCACAACGATTTTGATGCGTTAAATATTCTGCGTCCGGACCTGGAGCCGCGCGCGACCCACCATATCGCCGAAATTATCGAAATCACTGAACAGCTGATTGCCAAAGGCCATGCCTATGTGGCGGACAACGGCGACGTGATGTTCGATGTCCCGACCGACCCGAACTACGGGCAACTGTCACGCCAGGATCTGGATCAACTGCAGGCCGGTGCGCGCGTGGACGTGGTGGATGTGAAGCACAACCCGATGGACTTCGTGTTGTGGAAGATGTCCAAAGAGGGCGAGCCGAGCTGGCCGTCACCGTGGGGCGCAGGCCGTCCTGGCTGGCACATTGAGTGTTCCGCGATGAACTGCAAACAGTTGGGTAATCACTTTGATATCCACGGCGGCGGTTCTGACCTGATGTTCCCGCACCACGAAAACGAAATTGCCCAGTCCACCTGCGCGCATGACGGTGAGTATGTGAACTACTGGATGCACTCCGGGATGGTGATGGTTGACCGCGAGAAAATGTCCAAATCGCTGGGTAACTTCTTTACCGTGCGCGACGTGCTGAAATACTACGACGCGGAAACCGTACGCTACTTCCTGATGTCCGGCCACTATCGTAGCCAGTTGAACTACAGTGAAGAAAACCTGAAGCAGGCGCGTTCTGCGCTGGAGCGTCTGTACACCGCGCTGCGCGGGACGGATAAGTCTGTCGCACCCGCCGGTGGCGAGGCGTTTGAAGCACGTTTTGTTGAGGCGATGAACGACGATTTCAACACGCCCGAAGCATACTCCGTGCTGTTCGACATGGCGCGTGAAGTGAACCGTCTGAAGGCAGAGGATATGGCCGCAGCAAATGCGATGGCGTCTCACCTGCGTAAGATTTCTGGTGTGTTGGGGCTGCTGGAACAGGATCCGGAGCTGTTCCTGCAAAGCGGCGCACAGGCGGACGACGGAGAAGTCGCAGAAATTGAAGCGTTGATTCAACAACGCCTGGATGCCCGTAAAGCCAAAGACTGGGCGGCTGCGGATGCGGCGCGCGATCGTCTAAATGAGATGGGCATTGTGCTGGAAGATGGTCCGCAGGGAACCACCTGGCGTCGTAAGTAATTACCTGAATTGCCGGATGGCGGCTGATGCCTTATCCGGCCTGGAAAATACGGGAGCCGTGCCGGATAAAACGCGTTGCGTCGTCATCCGGCAACGCGCTCCGGTAATTTAATGCTTCCTGTACCACCACAGCACTCCCATCAACATCGCTCCCGGCAACCATACCCACAATAACTCGGAAAGAATGACCTGATGCCCGTATGGCGTGGTATAGCGCGACAGGGCAAACGGCGCGACCTTAATCACCTGCCACGGCGCAAAGAAGCGTTCGTTTGACCACGGCCACAGCCAGCCTACGCCTTTGCCACCGGTGGTTATCGAATCCAGCAGGCTGTGCGACAGCAGTGAAACCGTCAAAAATAACCAGCAGCGTATTAACCCGGCTTTAAACCATCGTCGCCCCACCCACACGCAGAGTAACGGAACCAGTAACGCGAACAGTAGCGAATGGGTAAACCCGCGATGTCCAAACACGTTTCCATAAGACACCCCGAGTTTAAACGAAAGCACGTCGGCGTCCGGCAGCATCGCAAGAGCGATCCCGACAAACAGTAAGCGTGGGGGGATTACTTTCAACCCCAGACCCAGTCCAAGGCAAATCGGGACGGCGGCGTGGGTAATAATGGTTGGCATAACAATTATCCGAAATAAGTGAATACATTAATATATCCCTGGTGAGATGTATTTTCCACGTGAATAATGTTTTTGATTAATAACGTTTCTGTGAATGTGTTTGGGTTCTGAATGAAATCCTAAAGTGATTTTTTTTGATAATGAAGCATTGTGTAGCACTTTTTTAAATGTGCATAATCAGAAGATACTCTATTCTTCATTTTTTCTACATTAGCAGACAGCCGTTTTTGAGGGGCTTTATTGTGACGACTTATCGTAAATCGAACAGATATGTCAAAAGGGCGTTAAATATATTACTAATAATAACTCCGGTTTTTCTTACCGGCTGTCAGCATCGTTCGCAATCTCAGTCATTAGCAGGGAAAAATTCCTCAGCTTCCGTTGTATCCGCGCCATTGCCTTCGCCTCAGATAACGCCTGTTACGCCAGAAGCAGCAAGCATCGGGGCCTCTGAAGGTGCAGCTTCTCTCTGCCAGAAAGAACTTGTTGCTCTTTCTAAAGTGAATCAGCGTCAATATGCTAAAAAGAAAGCGGACTTTGAACAATTGCTGGATAGTGCGTCTGTCTATACGTCCGTGCGCGAGGATATCGGTTCACAAACGCGGGATACCATGGATGCGCTGTATAAATATAAAACACAAAAGCTGTGCAGCGATATTGAACAAACCGTTCGTCAATCTTTAATTAACAGGGGAGAGAGTTTTAAATGATCGTGTTAAAAATAAAACCTCTTTTTTTTTTACTCTTCCTTTAGTGATTTGTAGTGTTGCTGTTGGTGACGTTTTTGCCAGAGATAATGCAGCCGCTGTACAGTCGTTGGATGTTATCACCTCTCAGACTAGTGATATTCCCGCCTTGCTGACAGAAAAGCCGATAAATCTACCTGCCCCAGTTATTTCAGCACCGCGAACCGTTAAGAAACACACGTCAAAAACGGATAACCGTGATTTGCGTGGTATTCGGATTGCTCCTGTCAATGAGAAGGAGAACGCTGCGCTTCAACAGTCGCTCCGCGATGCGCAAAAACAAATCGCGACTCTGCAACAGCAGTTGGACAGTGAAAATCAACAACTTGAAGAGAACTCGAGCCAGTTGACGGCTTTACGTGGCGAACAAGATAAAGGTAACACCTCCACCGCAGCACAACAAAAGCAACTGGCAGAAAATTTGAATGAAATCAATAAACTGAAAGAAAAGGTGACCGACCAGCTTGCTGAGAAAGTGGCAAATTCTCTTGAGTTTGCCACGGAGAAAATGCGTGACAGTCAGGCGCTGATACAACTTAAAAAGCTATTGGCAGATAGCCAGAATCAGGTCGCTGTATTGAATAAACAGATTGCGGATCTGACGGCGGCGCAAGCGGCTAATGCCAAAGCACTGGCGGAAGCAAAGTCAGGCGACAGCAACGCTGTGGCTGAACTGAAACAAGCATTGGGCAAAAGCCAGTCTGACTCAGCGGCCCTGAAAAACGCGCTGACCGACAGCCAGAATCAGGGCGTTGCGTTGAATAAACAGATTGCAGAATTGACGGAAGAGCAAGTGGCTAATGCCAAAGCGCTGGCGGAAGCAAAAGCTGGCGACAGCAATGCCGTGGCTGAACTGAAACAGTCACTGGATAAAAGCCGGAATGAAACGGCAGCCCTGAAAAACGCGCTGACCGACAGCCAGAATCAGGGCGTTGCGTTGAATAAACAGATTGCCGAACTGACGGCTGCGCAAACGGCTAATGCCAAAGCACTGGCGGAAGCAAAGGCAGGCGACAGCAACGCCGTGGCTGAACTGAAACAAGCATTGGGCAAAAGTCAGTCTGACTCGGTGGCCCTGAAAAACGCGCTGACCGACAGCCAGAATCAGGGCGTTGCGTTGAATAAACAGATTGCGGAATTGACGGCTGCGCAAGCGGCTAATGCCAAAGCACTGGCGGAAGCAAAGGCAGGCGACAGCAACGCCGTGGCCGATCTGAAGCAGTCTCTGGAAAAGAGCCAGTCTGACTCGGCGGCCCTGAAAAACGCGCTGACCGACAGCCAGAATCAGGGCGTTGCGTTGAATAAACAGATTGCCGATCTGACGGCTGCGCAAGCGGCTAATGCCAAAGTACTGGCGGAAGCAAAGGCAGGCGACAGCAACGCCGTGGCTGAACTGAAGCAGTCTCTGGATAAAAGCCGGAATGAAACGGCGAAGCTAAGTCAATCACTGACCGACAGCCAGAACCAGAGTGCCGCGCAGTTCAAACAAATAACTGATTTGCGCGCCAGCCTGAGCGACAACGATAAATCTCTGGCTAACGCGAAGAAGACGCTGGCGGAAAACAAGACGCAGCAGGATGAGGCACAGAAGAAACTCCAGGAAATGACGGCGAAACTGGATGCGCAGAATAAACAAATTCTAACGCTAACGGCCACAAAGGCTGAGGCCGCGACGCCTGTGCCAGCTTCTGAAGAACAGCTTCGTTCTTATGCCTTGGGGACGCTGTGGGGGCAGGAAGTCAGAGGGGCGATGGCGAATTTTCAGTCTGATGGGTTCCTGCTGGAACTGCCGCAGGTGATAAGCGGGGTTTCTGACTCGATCAGAGGGAAGTTTAAAGTGCCGGAAAGTACGATCATGGCTGAGCTGGATGTCATGAATAAGAAGGCAATGGAACTGCAGAAGAGTGCCAGCACCAAACCGAATCAGAGTAACAATTTCATCAGTACTTTTAGCCGCGTGCCGGGAACGAAACGGGCAGATATGGGCTACTACTACCGCATAACCCAGAAAGGGCAGGGTAAAATCGCGGCAACGGATGTGGTGGTGATTGCCGTTAAGGAAAGCCTTTCCAGCGGTAAAGTTATTAAAGATATGATGAAGAGTGGGAAGGTGCTGGCGTTGCCGCTGGGTAATTTCCCGCCACTTTTTAATTCAGCGCTCAGCAAAATGAGTAAAGGTGGCAAGTTGATTATGGCTGTCCCGCCCGAACTGGCTTACGGGGAACAAGGACGGCCACCGCAGATTCCGCCGTCTTCGACGATGGTTTACGAAATTACTGTTGTTGATGTACAACCTGCCGCAGGTCAATGAGCTCCATAACGTATGCCCGGTTTTGCCGGGCATTTTCTTTCCTACGCGGATTCCCGTGCGATAAGCTGACCTGACAGCGTGATCCGTTGCGTCTGTCTCTCTGGTTCTCTGAGCTGGCCGATAATTAATCCGGCGGCCTGTCTTCCGGTTTCTTCACTGGCGGAAGAGACATAAGTAAACGACGGAGAAGTGAGATTTACGTGCAGCATATCTTCAAAACCAATCAGTGCCACCTGCTGGGTCAGAAATACGTCTTTACCGAGGGTACGTCCAACCTGATGAATGCCGGAGATAGAGCCAATCATCGCCGCGGGTGAGTGGCAAAGCAGAGCGGTGATCGTGTTATTTTGTTCCAACAGATGGCGGGTGGCAATGCTGGCGGCGTGGGTATCATCGTCACAAGCAGGAGTCGATTCTTCTTTATAGACCATGCCATTTTGTGCCAGCGTATTGCGAAACCCCTGTAATCTCTGTTGGCGAATCAGACAGTCTGGTCGACCGCCAATATAGCCAATGCTGCGGTGCCCGCGTTCAATCAGATAGCGAGTGGCAAGGCTCGCCGCCTGACGATTATCGCGCATTACCAGATTGCAGTTTTCTTCAATCAGCGATTGCGATACGACAACTAATGGTAAAGGGCACTGGCGCACCTGTTCAGGTAGCGCTGTACGGGTGGGGTCCGACGACAGATAAATGACGCCAGCCACACCTTGCTGCTTGAAAGAGAGAAAACAGCGCTCCAGGCTTGTCCGATCATCCTGTGGCTGACCCAGAAAAACCATAAAGCCTTGCTGTTCCAGCTCCTGAACAATGCTTGCCATCACCTTGATAGAAAAGCTGTCGCTGAAATCGCGCAGGATCAGGCCGATCAGATTGGACGTGCTGGCGCGAAGATTCGCTGCGGCGATGTTATGAACATAGCCAAGCGTATTGATGGCAGCATGGACCTTCTCAATCGTTGCCTCTGAGATTTTCCCTTTCTGGCGTAACACCAGCGAGACGGTCGAAACCGAGACGCCCGCCTGCTTTGCGACATCAATAATGCTGACTTTCTTCAAAATCGCTCCCTGAAAATTACCGGTTATCAGCCAGATACGACAACGTCTCCCAGCGAACAGGAGACGTGTCATTCAGGCATCTTATTATTTGCCAATCATCGTGGACATGGTCTGGGCGATAAACTGTGCTCTCGCACCGAAAATCACCTGGATGCCGTTGTCGCCGACAAAGACTACGCCGCGCGCGCCGAGGCCGTTGAGACCGTCTTTATCGACCTCGTCGCTTTTCGCCACTTCCAGACGCAGACGGGTGATACAGGAACCGACGGAGTCGATGTTCTGCGCGCCGCCCAGCAGGCCGATGATTTCAGTGGCAATTTCTGTATCCGTTTTGTCGTTCGCATTGGCGGTCACTTCGGTACGGCCTGGCGTTTTGATGTCGAAACGGCGAATAACAAAGCGGAAGGTAAAGTAGTAAATCAACGCCATCGGCACGCCGATGATAATGGCGTTCAGGAAGTTGGTCTGATAGCCATTGAAAGAGGGTAGGATGCCAAACGACAGGTAGTCGATGAAACCGGCAGAGAACGACTTGGCAATATGCGCATGCAGCAGGTACATGGTCATATAGGCCAGCCCCGCCATAATGGCGTTGAAGACGTACAGAATTGGCGCCACGAAGATAAAGGTGAATTCAACCGGCTCGGTAATCCCTGTCAGGAAGCAGGTAAGCGCTGCCGAAAACAGAATACCGGCCGCAATTTTCTTATTCTTCGTGTGCGCTTCGTGATACATCGCCAGACAGGCCGCAGGCAGGGCAAACAACATCAGCGGGAATTCACCCTGCATGAATTTGCCGGCGTTCTGATAGGTATCACTACTGAAAGATTTGACCCCTTCCTCCAGCATTTTGAACCAGATTGTCTGGTCGCCGTGGATCACCTGACCGGCCTGAGTGGTGTAATCCCCAAAGGAGTACCAGAAGGACGGATACCAGATGTGGTGTAACCCGAGCGGGATCAGCGCACGTTCAACCAGGCCAAAGATAAAGGTTGAGACCGCCTGATTATCGCCGTTGACGATCACCGAAAGCGCATCGATACCGGACTGAATGTGTTGCCAGACGTAGGGCAGCAGCAGTCCCAGCACAAAGGAGAGAAACGCGGTGGCGATCGCCACAAAACGTTTACCGGAAAAGAAACCGAGGAACTCCGGCAATTGCATGGTGTGAAAGCGGTTGTAGCACCAGGCGGCGAGAATACCGCAGATCAGACCGCCAAAGACACCCATTTGCAGAGTCGGGATACCGACCACCATGGCGTATTTTCCGCCCTGGGAGGCCATCTCCGGCGTGATGCTCAGCACCGTGCTGATGGTGATGTTAGTGACAAACACCGAGACCGCCGCCGACAGCGCCGCGATACCCGATTCTGAGGCAAGACCGACGGCAGAGCCGATGGCGAACAGCATCGGCAGGTTATCAAAGATAACGCCGCCCGCGTTCATCATCAGCGGCAGATGGAATTTATCCCCGAAGGCCAGCAGCAGGCCCGCAGCAGGAAGCAGTGAAATTGGCAGCATTAAAGCGCGGCCAATCATCGATAATTTAGACAACGATTTAACAAACCCTGATATCAGACTCATGCTGATTTCCCCCGAGTAGCGCTTTTTTAGCGCTGTTATTGTAAGTAGAACGTTATAGTAGAACGTTCTACTTATCGTGATGAAGGAGTGAGTTTCGCGCAACTTAAATTTCACGCTTCATCAAATGAAATGGTGATTCTTTGAAGTTGATCGATAATTAACCGTTATGGTCGTAGGGAGATAAAGAAAGAGAAGAGGGGGGCCTCAACCCGACATCCCCGGAGGAGAGATCGGGTGAGGTGTCAGATAGCTCAGGCCGTTACGGTGATCGTCTGGCCGGCAAAGCTGACGGTTTGACCGGCCACGATTTTGCAGCGTTTGCGGGTTTCCACCGCGCCATCAACCTTTACCTGCCCTTCGGCAATGGCGATTTTCGCCTGGGCGCCGCTTTCACTCCAGCCTTCCAGTTTCAGCAGATCGCACAGTTCAACGTGAGGATGCTTGCCTAAAGAAAATGTCGCCATGTTAGTTGTCCTGAGGATCGTGATATTCAACGCACGCCTGTAGCGTGTTTTCGATAAGGGTGGCGACCGTCATCGGTCCCACGCCGCCCGGTACGGGCGTAATGTACGAGGCTCGCGCGGCAGCGTCGTCAAATACCACGTCGCCGACCACCTTGCCATTTTCCAGACGATTGATGCCGACATCAACCACGATAGCGCCTTCTTTGATCCACTCACCCGGAATAAAGCCCGGTTTACCGACGGCAACGATCAGCAGATCGGCATGCTCAACGTGGTGACGCAGATTTTTGGTGAAGCGGTGGGTCACCGTGGTGGTGCATCCGGCCAGCAGCAGCTCCATGCTCATGGGACGTCCCACGATGTTAGAGGCGCCAATCACGACCGCATTCAGACCGTAGAGATCGATGTTGTAACGCTCGAGCAGAGTGACAATCCCGCGCGGGGTGCAGGGGCGCAGACGCGGGGCGCGCTGGCACAGGCGACCGACGTTGTACGGATGAAAACCATCCACGTCTTTATCCGGATCGATACGTTCCAGCACTTTGACATTATCGATGCCTGCCGGAAGCGGCAACTGCACCAGAATACCGTCGATGGTGTTGTCGGCGTTGAGCGTATCAATCAGCTCAAGCAGTTCCGCCTCGCTGGTGGTTTCCGGTAGGTCATACGAGCGGGAGACGAATCCCACCTCGTCACAGGCTTTACGCTTGCTTGCCACATAAATCTGTGAGGCCGGGTTGCTGCCTACCAGGACTACAGCCAGGCCCGGGGCTCGACGTCCGGCGGCAATACGCGCCTGAACTTTTTGAGCAACCTCAGAGCGCACCTGCTGCGCAATCGTTTTACCGTCAATAATCTTTGCTGCCATCAGAGAGAGGATTCCATCTGTTACTACACGTCAAAGGGGATGGCGCTATTTTGTCAGAAGTGAAGACGGTTGTCAGTTACCGCTTTCTGTCAGGGTGGTTTTAAGCGGCGATCCGCCAGGCGAGGGGAGGGGACAGGAAAAGCAGGATGCTCACAACTCAAGCAGTTGAGAGGAAAGCCATTGACCGTTAAGGTTGTGAACGTATAATACCGACCAGTTTTGTATCAGTCCGCATTGCAGTTCACTGCTCCCTTAGCTCAGTTGGATAGAGCAACGGCCTTCTAAGCCGTCGGTCACAGGTTCGAATCCTGTAGGGGGCGCCATTAGAACTCAACGATTAAACCATTTCCTCCAGCCTCCATATTTCTTTCATGAGACATATTTGGGGCATCGTCGTTAAAATCGAGTCAACCTGAGGCTCGAAACCGTCTAAGACCTCCAGTTTATCCAATTCCATTTGGGAAACACGGTCTGAGCAACCCTGAACCTGATACCTAAAGGCTGAAGCTGATTTCCACTGATGGTGTACTGCGCTGCGCCTCACCATGATAGACGGCTTCAATGTTGTTACCATCTGGGTCAAGTACGAAAGCCGCGTAGTACCCGGAGTGGTAACGGCGTTCGCCAGGTGCTCCGTTGTCACGTCCCCCATGCGTCATTGCTGCATGATAAAAGGCATCCACCATCTCACGATTGTTGGCCTGGAAGGCCAGATGATGACGTCCTGTCGGTACTCCCAGCGCTCCTGCGCTTTTCACCGACGATACGACCAGTTCGTCTGCCCAGAAATAATCGTCCGTTGTGCTTACGATCGGGATTTCCAGCGTCGCCAGGACGGCAGTGTAAAACGCTTTGCTGGCGTTAAAGTCGTTAACCACGAGCTGGATATGGTCGATAAGTCTGCCACGATGGAGTTGATACGTTTTCATAAATTCATTTCCCTTCCTTTTACCGTCATTTTTGCTGGTATTTATTCTTTATCAGGAAAAAACAAATCTCAATTTTATCTTTCGGCGATTTCTTATCGGTTCCTATTAATACGGAGAGTTAAACGTTCATCACCATGACAGAAAGACCATCCGGAAAACCGGATGGTCTTTTTGCGCTTTGGAGATATAGAGGCACGTAGCCCGCATTTACTCGCTATTCCGGTTCTGACGCTTTGCGTAAAAACGGGGTATACGATACGGCCATGATGATCCCTTCCGGACTGAGAAAGCGGGTGACCGTTTGTTCCCAGGGTTCCTCCTGCATACAGGTCAACAACTTACATCCACTTTCCTTTAAAATATCGGAGGCGGATTGCATGTCGTCAACTTCAAATTCGAGCCAGGCTTGGGGAACAGGTAAACTGGCAGGCCATTCAGATGAACCAAAACAAGAGAGGGCCACTTTATCCAGCGGCCAGACGGCAAAATACTTCATGCCAGGGATGTTTTGCGAATGCAGATATCCGTCATAACCGTCAATAGTTTCAAGCGGCAGTTGCAGTATGTCTTTATATAAAGACGCACTTTCCTCTGGGTTTGTCGTGACGGGACCAAACCCGGCGACAAATAACACATTAATTCCTTTCAGGATGCTGGACATAGTCACCTCATAGTTTTGAAGCGTGATTACATTGTTATTCACGAACCGCACAATAATAAAATTTCTGCAGTTGATGAGGAGAAAGGTACAATATAATCCGGACTCCTCGTTGTAAAAAAGGGACATTTCTATGAGGGAATATCAAAATTTACCGCGTCGCCGCCCAGAGGCTGCACCAACAACGCGTTGCTATCGCGTCATCTGAACCGCAATGAACACCTTCTCAGGCGGACTGAAACACATTGTCGGTAACCGACACAGCGCGGCGACGCAGCTCTTTTTCGCGCCGTCTGAGCCGTTACGTCACATTGTTTCCCACTATACCGTGCAATTATGCTGCGATTGTGAGCCACAGCCACAGCAGCCATTGACGATTGTTCCTGACGCCAGCGGCTGCCTTGTTTTCACTCTAACCAACGGGCGTCTCCAGCAGCTCTTTTGGGGGCCTGGCAGCCAACCGCACCAGGTGTCGCGGGACTTCAACACGATCGCCATGCGGATTCTGGTTGAGTTTCTGCCTGGCGGCGCGTTTGGGCTTTTGGGCAGTATGCCTTTATATGAATTACAAAACAGGCAGTATCTTCTGGGGACCATCGCCCCTTCTCTGGAACGGTTGTTTCTTCCTGTTATCGAATTGCATCACGAATCTTACCCGCTTCTGCTTCAGGCCATCGACGAAGTATTAGTCCGTCATGCAGGCATAGCCACTGAAAACATGCTGTTGCAGCAGGTTCTTGCTTGTTCTTCCTCCGTGTATGGCATGCTTCGTCTTAATGCTCTGAGCGATATAACGTCTTACAGCACCCGACATATCAATCGGTTATGCCAGGCGAGAATCGGCTTGTCGTGGAAGTCGTTTGTCAGAATCCTCAGAATCAACGAAGCGTGTCGTCGCATCAATCGGGGAGAGGATGTGCTCCGAACTCTTGCCTGTGATCTGGACTATCACGATCAGGCTCACTTTACCAAAGACTTCAAAGCGCTCTGTGGGGTAACGCCGTCCGACTATCAACGGAACCTGTCGGACTTTTATCACGAAGAAACGAAATTGTGTACGCATTTGCCTGACAGGTATGCCCATTGCAAATAATCAAGACGGCATAACCCGCTTTTTATACCTCATGCGGATAAACCTCCTTTGACCCGCAATGAAGGGGGGCGAAGGATCCGCCCCCTGGTTCATCAATGCCGTTTATCAGAACGACGCTTTAATGCCCAGCATCGCTGAGGTATCGCTATAGCCCTTATCACCCACCTGCTGCGCAACGTTACCCCACAGCGTCACATTTTTAGTCAACTGACCTTCAACACCGGCTTTCACTTCACCAATGTTGCGGCTGCTGGCTAAATTCACATTCTGACTGCTCAGCGAGGCGCCGAAGTCTTTGGTGTTGTGGATCCAGTTCACCTCCACAAACGGCTGGAAGTTGCGGTCTTTGCCCGCATCCAGCTTGTTGTGACCGTGACCATACAGACGGACGCCGACACGAGACTGAAAATTACCATCGCCTTTGCCTTCAACACGGGTACCGTTGGCTTCCTTTACAAGAGACGGGTATCGCGTTTAATTAACAAGGCTGTGGAGCCACCTCATTTCAGGATGATACCTGGGCTGATTCTGCTGCAGAGCAAAAGAAAAGGAGGGGATCGGTGTTGTTGCCAGGTGATTTGTTCGTAGAGGGGGTATTAACATCGGCTTGTCGCTCAATGCGGCCTGTACAAGAAGTCTTAGCGTAAGATCTTATCCGTTTCTCAAGAGGCCTGTGGTGAGGTCAGGGGTATTTGGTTTTGCTATTACTCATCAATCCGTTGTTGTCTAAACTGGAAAGAGGTAGGGCTTGTCTTTCTGAGCTGTGTAGGCCGGATAAGGCGTCGCCGGCATCCGGCATACCGATAAATACATTATTCTCTATGAAAATTTGAGATATCGATCGTATTTTCTTTCACCGCATCCATCGCAGAAATAAACGCATTTTCATGATCTTCCTCTTCCGCGCGCGGTAGAGAGTTACCGTAAAAACGCCCATTTTTATGGATAGCCAGAGAATCACTTTTCACCTGACCATTCACAACACCCTGTGCATTAATACTGACCTCGCCACCAATACAGTTTCCATTCAGCACGCCATCAACGGCGATAGCGTAAGCAATAATGTCACCTTCAACGTGTCCACTTTTTAGAATATGGACAGTTTTCTCTGAGCGAATAATGCCGTCTATACGACCGTTAACGTGAATATCGCTGGTTGAGTTCAGTTCGCCCTTAATAATGCAGGTTTCAGGAATGACAGCGACGGAGGGACTCATCTGCACATTGTGCGAGGGTTTTACGGTGAGTTCAACGTCGTCGCCCAGGTAGGAAACCTGGGATGAATCAAGAGAAGATGCAATGTTAATATCTGCGTTGGTTTCAGCAAACGCTGTGTTTTGCGCTTTACGTTTAAACATGGTTCGGATCCTCATCGATGATGAAAGTAAATAAACAGCATAAATTAAACCGCAGCTTAAAATAATTACAGCAATAATCTTCCATCGCGATTTTAACGTGATGTAAAAGTGTTGATCACCTACGCCGTAATGTATAATGAGGTAAAGCCAAAGCCCCCAAACAAGCCACAGGAGGTTATATTGCATAATCTTTCACGTAATCTCCTGTTTGTATTTATCACTGTTAATATGTATTGCGACGGTACCATTCAGAGATTCATTACACAATAAAAAACAAACCTTGTTTTATTTTGGCTGTAATAATTAAAATTTCATCTATTTAAAAAATATCAACGCAATATTAACAATAATGAAAAAAAGAGGGCTGAATAGTAAGCTCCTGATTGTTCATTGCAAGGCCTGAGATAATTTTTCCCAGGATGCTTAAGGACTATTAAAGGAGTAATTTTTCGGATTTTTTTTCTTTTTCAGTAAAAAATTTTGTGCAGTAGTTTGAAGTTTTGGCGATGAAGTACCGTCAGGGCAGGGGTTACCCGCTGGATACCGTGCAATTTCTTCTCGGGCAGAAGAGCGAAGAATGCCGATCAACCACGTTGCCACAGAGGCTGATTTGCAAAGGTCAGAATGTGATTTAAATGTAATAAAAATGTAGTGATGAAAAATGAGTCAAGATAAGCGGCTGTTTTTTTAGGATGAATCCTGGAGTTTACAGTGCTTAAGATGGGCGCAGCGTGAAGAGGTGCAGGCCAGTCAGACCTGCTCTTTCGGCAAACTCAGAATAAAACGGGTAACGCTGGCATCCGAGGTCACCGACACTTTTCCGTGGTGCGCTGTCACAATGGACTTCACGATGGCCAGGCCAATACCGCTCCCTTCTCCTTTGCGCTGGCGGGACGGATCGACGCGATAAAAGCGATCAAATAACCGTGGCAGATGTTCGGCGGGAATAGGCGTTCCCGGGTTTTCAATGATGATGTGCACCTGGTCGTCCGCCTCTTTCAGTCGGACGGTGATCGTCTGACCCGGCGGCGTGTAACGCATCGCGTTGGAGAGGAGATTGCTTATCGCCCGGCGCAGCATACCGGGATCGCCGGAAACCAGGCACGGACTCCCTTCAAAATGCAGTCCGACCTCCCGCTCTTCCGCCAGCGCTTCAAAAAAGTCGAACACTTTACCGACTTCATCTGCCAGATTGAGCGCTTTTTTCTCCGGGATCAGTTGGTTGTTATCGGCCTGCGCCAGAAACAGCATATCGCTGACCATTTTCGCCATATGACTAAATTCTTCGAGGTTGGAATAGAGCACCTCTTCCAGTTCCTTCTGACTACGGGGCTGGCTGAGAACAATTTCCGTCTGCGTCACCAGATTGGTGATAGGGGTTCGGATCTCATGGGCAATATCGGCAGAGAAATTGGACTGGCGGGTAAAAACGTCCTCAATACGCTCGATCATGTGATTAAAAGAGAGCACCAACCGTTCCAGTTCAATAGGGACCGATTGGGGATCCAGACGTACGTCGAGATCTTTCGAAGTGATGTTTTGAATTTGTCGACTGACGCTGCGGATCGGTTCGTGGCCTTTATAAACGGCAAACAGCACGATAAAAATGATCAACATGCTGATGATCGAGGCGGTCATGATCAGCTTGTTTTTCAGGTCGTTAATGTAATGCAGATGAAAATCGATCGACAGCGCCAGATACAGGGTATAGGCCGGTTTACCCTCAACCAGCGGCCCGACCGGCAGGCGGATCATGCGCCAGGTGGAATGCGTACCGTGGCCTGCCATCTGCATCGACGGACCATTAATTAAATAAACATTGCCACCCGGAACAGTTTTATCCGGCGTGGCCTGGGTAAGAAACTGCCGGATATCCGGCACATGAGGGGAATGAAAGAGCGCCTGCTGGTTGGCATCTTCCAGCGAAATGATCACGTTTGAGTAACCGGCCACGACGTTTTTCAGGATCTCCAGACGACGGGATTCCGGTTCGTCGGAAGGGCTGAGGATACGTTCAAGGGTGGCGCTAATTTCGGTTAAGTCGTTAATGTCCTGTTCGGCAAAATGCACTTTTACCGACTGGACCATTATCCAGGTAAAGGCAAAAAAGGAGGCAATGGTCGCGAGGCTGATAAAAAAGGTCAGACGCGTCGCCAGCGAAAAAGGTCGGGAAAGTCGCTTACTGACCATCCGGCACCTCAAGCACATACCCCACGCCACGCACGGTCTGAATCAGCTTAGGTTCAAAGTCGTTATCAATCTTACCGCGCAGACGCTTCACTGCCACGTCAATGGCGTTGGTGTCGCTATCGAAATTCATGTCCCACACCTGAGAGGCAATCAGCGAGCGGGGCAACACCTCTCCCTGGTGGCGCAGAAAAAACTCCAGCAGGGTAAATTCTTTGCTGGTGAGCGTGATGCGCGTTCCGCTACGACTCACTTTGCGACTCACCAGGTCAACCGTCAGATCGGCCACCTGAAACTGGCTTTCGACAATCACCGCCGCTCCCCGGCGCAGCAGCGTTCTGACGCGCGCCAGCAGTTCGGCAAAAGCAAATGGCTTAACCAGATAATCATCTGCCCCTAACTCCAGTCCTTTCACCCGGTGTTCGATCGTGCCCAGCGCGGTAAGCAGCAGAATCGGCATACCTTTATTGGCGGTGCGCAGCATCCGGACGATATCCCAGCCGTTGACGTCGGGCAGCATGATGTCAAGGATGAGCAGGTCGTATTCACCGGTCATCGCCAGGTGGTAACCATTCAGACCATTGTCGGCAAGATCGACAACAAAGCCTGCTTCCGTCAGCCCTTTGGTCAGGTATTCACCGGTCTTTTTCTCATCTTCGACAATCAAAATTTTCAACACGTCCTCCTTCACCACGCGAATGTCATGGGGCCCCTCAATTCTAGAGAAGCCAGATCGGATAGCAATCGCATTCTGGGAAAATGACAGCTTTGTCATTTTGCTGTCACGGGTTGAACAGAGAGCACCAGGTAAAGTTGCTGATATCAACCCACATGAAAATCAGGCTTATGCGTAATTTTAAGCTCCTCACGCTCTCGATGGCGTTACTGCTGGCAGGATGTTCACTCGCACCAGACTATCAGCGTCCGGCGCTCCCGGTGCCGCAACAGTTTTCTCTGAGTCAGAACCAATTGGTGGCGTCGCCAGCAGGTTATCAGGACAGCGGTTGGCGGCAGTTTTTCGTCGATCCGCAGGTGAAAACGTTGATTGATGAGGCGCTGCGCAGCAACCGTGATTTACGCATGGCGACGCTGAAAGTGCAGGAGGCGAGGGCGCAATATCGGGTGACCGATGCCGATCGCTATCCGCAACTGAACGCAGAAAGCAGCGGGAAATGGAGTGGAAAGCTCAAGGGCGACACCCGCAGTACGCGTGAATACGAGGCCGGGCTGAATCTGAGCTTTGATCTGGATTTCTTTGGTCGACTGAAAAACATGAGTGAAGCCGACCGACAGAACTTTTTTGCCAGCGAAGAGGCGCGCCGGGCGGTGCATATCCTGTTGGTGTCCAACGTGGCGCAGAGCTATTTCAATCAGCGTCTGGCCTTTGCACAGCTCCAGGTGGCGCAAGAAACGCTGAGTAATTACGAGCGCGCGTATGCGCTGGTGGAAAAACAGCTGGTCACCGGCAGTACTAACGTGCTGGCGCTGGAACAGGCGCGCGGCGTGATCGAAAGTACCCGCAGTGACATCGCCAGGCGTCAGGGGGAACTGGCGCAGGCAAACAACGCGTTGCAGCTGTTGCTGGGGAGCTACGGCACGCTGCCCGACGATACGCGACACAACGTCGGCGATCTCAACGGCGTGACGTTACCGCCGTCGCTCTCATCGCACATCCTGTTGCAGCGCCCGGACATTATGGAAGCCGAACATGCGCTGATGGCGGCGAATGCCAATATCGGCGCGGCGCGGGCGGCATTTTTTCCCTCCATTACGCTGACCAGCGGGATCTCCGGCAGCAGCAGCGATCTCTCTACGCTGTTTTCAGCGGCAGGCGGGATGTGGAATTTCATTCCGAAGGTGGAGTTACCCATCTTCAACGCCGGGCGTAATCAGGCCAACCTCGATGTGGCTGAAATCCGCCAACAGCAGTCGGTGGTCAATTACGAGCAGAAGATCCAGAACGCCTTCAAAGAGGTTGCCGATGCGCTGGCGCTGCGCCAGAGCCTGGCCGATCAGATTCGCGGTCAGAAGCGTTACCTGTCTTCGCTACAAATCACCCTTCAGCGTGCCAGAGCGCTCTATCGCAACGGGGCGGTGAGCTATATCGAAGTGCTGGACGCCGAACGTTCGCTCTTTGCGACGCAACAAACCCTGCTTGACCTTAATTACGCCCGGCAGGTTAACGAAATTACGCTCTATACCGCGCTTGGTGGCGGTTGGCTGGAATAAATCAAATGACATCATGGGAGATTAAAAATGAACACGGTATTTAAAGCAGTCGTATTCGCGGTTTTCTCTGCGCTGGCGATTAACGCCCAGGCCAATGAACATCATCACGGCGATATGATGAGCGCCATGCCTGCCGCTGAACAAAGCCCAGTGGTCAGCGCCACCGGCGTGGTGAAAGGTGTTGATATGGAAAGCAAAAAAGTCACCATTGAACATGGTCCCATTCCCGCGCTGAACTGGCCGGCAATGACCATGCGTTTTACCATCACGCCGCAAACGCAGCTCAACGATATAAAAGCGGGCGATAACGTGGCGTTTACGTTTATCCAGCAGGGCAATCTCTCTTTATTGCAGGATATTAAAAGCCAGTAATTTTCTCTTATTTTAACGTTGAGCATGACCTCATGAAAAATATCGCGCTAATTATCGGCAGCATGATGGCGGGCGGCATTATCGCCGTGGCCGGCTATATGTATTTCGCCGCCGCGCACCCGTCGGCGAATACACCACCTGCCGCGGAAAAAGAAGCCCGCAACGTGCTGTTCTGGTACGACCCGATGTACCCGAATACCCGCTTCGATAAACTCGGCAAATCGCCCTTTATGGATATGGATCTGGTACCGAAATATGCCGATGAAGAGTCTGCCAGCACCGCTGCGCCGGGAGTCCGGATCGATCCGACGCAAACGCAAAACCTCGGTGTGAAAACCGAGGCTGTGCGCCGGGGTCCTCTCACGTTTGCACAAACGTTCCCGGCCAACGTCAGCTTCAACGAGTATCAGTTTGTCATCATGCAGGCGCGGGCCGCCGGATTTATCGATAAAGTCTGGCCGCTGACCGTGGGCGATAAGGTGAAAAAAGGCGCGCCGCTGCTCGAGCTCACCATTCCTGACTGGGTGGAAGCGCAGAGTGAATATCTGCTGCTCAAAGAGACCGGCGGTACGGCAACCCAGGTTGAGGGGATTCTGGAGCGACTGCGTCTGGCCGGGATGCCGGATGCGGATATTCGGCGTCTGACCACAACACGCAAAATTCAGACCCGTTTTACCCTAACGGCACCCATTGACGGGGTGATTACCGCCTTTGATTTACGCGCCGGCATGAACATCGCCAAAGATAACGTAGTGGCGAAAATTCAGGGGATGGACCCGGTGTGGGTCACTGCCGCCGTGCCGGAATCCATCGCGTGGCTGATTAAGGACACGTCACCGTTTTCGCTGACCGTTCCGGCGCGTCCGGATAAGTCATTCACCGTCCGCAAGTGGACGCTGCTGCCCAGCGCTGATGCCACCACCCGAACGCTGCAACTGCGTCTGGAAGTAGAGAATCCTGACGAAGCGCTGAAACCGGGGATGAACGCCTGGCTCAATCTGCAAACGGCCAGCGAGCCGATGTTGCTGATCCCGTCTAAAGCGCTGATCGATACTGGCAGCGAACAGCGGGTGATCACGGTGGACGGTGAAGGCCGTTTTGTTCCGAAGACAGTCTCTGTCTTCCAGGCTTCGCAGGGGATGACGGCGATCCGTTCCGGGCTGGACGAAGGCGAGAAGGTGGTTGCCAGCGGCCTGTTCCTGATTGATTCAGAAGCCAACATCTCCGGTGCGTTGGATCGCATGCGCGCACAGCAGCCGTCGGCGACGCCCGTTCATGCGGCCCATGCGCACTGAGGAGAACGCAGATGATTGAATGGATTATTCGTCGCTCGGTTGCCAACCGCTTTCTGGTGATCATTGGCGCGCTCTTTCTCAGCGTCTGGGGCACCTGGACTATCGTCAATACGCCGGTGGATGCGCTGCCCGATCTGTCCGATGTGCAGGTGATCGTCAAAACCAGCTATCCGGGGCAGGCGCCGCAGATTGTCGAGAATCAGGTCACCTATCCGCTGACCACCACCATGTTGTCCGTGCCGGGCGCGAAGACGGTGCGCGGCTTCTCGCAGTTTGGCGACTCGTATGTCTACGTTATTTTTGAAGATGGCACCGATCCGTACTGGGCCCGTTCACGCGTGCTGGAATATCTCAACCAGGTGCAGGGTAAGCTCCCGGCGGGCGTCAGCGCGGAAATGGGGCCGGACGCCACCGGCGTGGGCTGGGTATTCGAGTATGCGCTGGTCGATCGCAGCGGTAAGCACGACCTGGCGGAGCTGCGATCGCTGCAGGACTGGTTCCTGAAATATGAGTTGAAAACCATCCCCAACGTGTCGGAAGTGGCCTCTGTAGGCGGTGTGGTGAAAGAGTATCAGGTGGTGATCGACCCGATGAAACTCGCTCAGTATGGCATCAGCCTGTCGGAGGTGAAGGGCGCGCTGGATGCCTCTAACCAGGAGGCGGGCGGCTCGTCGGTGGAACTGTCGGAAGCGGAATATATGGTCCGCGCCAGTGGGTATCTACAAACGCTGGATGACTTTAATCACATCGTCCTGAAGTCAGGAGAAAACGGTGTGCCGGTGTATCTACGCGATGTGGCGAGAGTGCAGATTGGCCCGGAAATGCGCCGGGGGATCGCTGAACTCAACGGTGATGGCGAAGTGGCCGGCGGGGTGGTCATATTGCGTTCCGGTAAAAACGCGCGTGAGGTGATTTCGGCGGTCAAAAGTAAACTTGAGACGCTGAAAAGTAGCCTGCCGGAAGGCGTGGAAGTGGTGACCACCTACGATCGCAGTCAGTTGATTGACCGCGCCATCGACAACCTCAGCACTAAGCTGCTGGAAGAGTTTATCGTCGTGGCGCTGGTCTGCGCGCTGTTTCTCTGGCACGTGCGTTCCGCGCTGGTGGCGATCATCTCGCTACCGCTGGGGTTGTGCATCGCTTTTATCGTGATGCATTTCCAGGGGCTGAACGCCAACATTATGTCGCTTGGTGGGATCGCAATCGCAGTGGGGGCGATGGTGGATGCCGCCATTGTGATGATCGAAAACGCGCATAAACGACTGGAAGAGTGGGAACATCGGCATCCGGGCGAAACGCTTGATAACGAGACGCGCTGGAAGGTGATCACCAACGCCTCCGTGGAGGTTGGCCCGGCGCTGTTTATCAGTTTGCTGATCATCACGCTCTCTTTTATTCCCATCTTTACCCTTGAGGGGCAGGAAGGACGCCTGTTCGGTCCACTGGCGTTCACCAAAACGTATGCAATGGCGGGCGCGGCGTTTCTGGCGATCGTGGTGATCCCTATTCTGATGGGGCTGTGGATCCGCGGCAAAATTCCGGCGGAAAGCAGCAACCCGCTCAACCGTTTTTTGATCCGCATCTACCATCCGCTATTGCTGAAAGTGCTGCACTGGCCGAAAACCACGCTGCTGGTGGCGGTGCTCTCGATCCTGACGGTTGCCTGGCCGCTGAGTAAAGTGGGAGGCGAGTTCTTACCGCAGATTAACGAAGGCGACCTGCTGTACATGCCTTCCACGCTGCCGGGGATTTCGGCGGCAGAAGCGGCAAGTATGTTACAGAAAACCGACAGGCTTATCATGACCGTTCCGGAAGTTGCCAGAGTCTTTGGTAAAACCGGGAAAGCGGAGACCGCCACGGATTCGGCACCGCTGGAAATGGTGGAAACCACCATTCAGCTTAAGCCGCAGGATCAGTGGCGTCCGGGCATGACGATGGACAAAATCATTGAGGAACTGGACAAAACCGTCCGTCTGCCGGGGTTGGCAAACCTGTGGGTGCCGCCGATTCGTAACCGTATTGATATGCTCTCGACCGGGATTAAGAGTCCGATTGGGATTAAAGTCTCCGGTAACGTACTGGCCGATATTGATGCAATGGCCGAGCAGATTGAAGAGGTCGCCCGAACCGTCCCTGGCGTGACGTCCGCGCTGGCCGAGCGTCTGCAAGGCGGTCGCTATCTCAACATCGACATTAACCGTGAAAAGGCTGCCCGTTACGGCATGACGGTGGGGGACGTGCAGTTGTTTATCACCTCCGCCATCGGCGGGGCGATGGTGGGGGAGACCGTTGAGGGGATTGCCCGTTATCCCATCAATCTACGCTATCCGCAAAGCTACCGTGACAGCCCACAGGCGCTGCGCCAGCTACCGATCCTGACGCCGATGAAGCAGCAAATTACGCTGGGAGATGTGGCCACAATCAACATCACGCCGGGACCCTCGATGTTGAAAACCGAGAATGCGCGGCCCACCGGTTGGATCTACATTGACGCGCGTGACAGGGATATGGTCTCCGTGGTCAACGACCTGAAAAAGGCAATTACCGATAACGTCCAGTTGAAGCCCGGTACCAGCGTCGCGTTTTCTGGTCAGTTTGAGTTGCTGGAGCGGGCGAACCATAAGCTGAAGCTGATGGTGCCCATGACGCTGATGATCATCTTCGTCCTGTTGTATCTGGCGTTCCGCCGCGTCGGGGAAGCGCTACTGATCATCACCAGCGTGCCGTTTGCGCTGGTGGGCGGGATCTGGTTCCTGTACTGGATGGGGTTCCATCTGTCGGTCGCGACAGGAACCGGGTTTATCGCGCTGGCGGGGGTGGCAGCGGAATTTGGCGTGGTAATGCTGATGTACCTGCGCCATGCCATTGAGGCCGATCCGGCGCTGGACAATCCGCAGACGTTTAGCGCAGAGAAACTGGATGAGGCGTTGTATCACGGCGCGGTGTTACGGGTACGGCCCAAAGCGATGACCGTGGCGGTGATCATTGCCGGTCTGCTGCCTATTTTATGGGGCACAGGGGCCGGTTCGGAAGTCATGAGCCGGATTGCTGCGCCCATGATCGGCGGCATGATTACGGCTCCGTTGCTGTCGCTGTTTATTATCCCGGCAGCTTATAAGTTGATGTGGATGCGTCGTCACCGCAAAATATCACATTAATACCTGCATTATCCGGCCTGTTGTAATCGAGCAGGCCGGATAAAATCACACCTTATGGTCTGTTTTTTTATTCTATCCGACATATTCCGCAATACTGTAAGATGCTTTTTCTGATGATGACGTTTATCCCTTTCTGAATCCCTATCTATTATTTTCTTATTCCCCTGATATTTAATTTTACCGTTACTCCTCAGCAGGTTGTGCATAAAAAACACAAACGTTCATCTTTTATTACGAAAGGTGTAAACCTCTATTTTATATTTCAGGATCGTGCTGTTCATCGCATTTCATTCATTTTTATTATCAAATTTTCGTTAAGTTAGCCCTCTTTTGCGCATAATGCGGGCCACTTTTACACTTCTCTGAATGTTTTTACATATCAATTAATCAGTAAAAATAGCTAAAAACTTAATATCATGCGAAATATCCGAAAGATAATCCCTTATGGTAATCAAAAACCATGAATCGGAGTCATTTTTAGCCATTTATCATTAAACATGAATGAGAAATACCTGAAATATAAAATAAGGATTTTACTATGGGATTTGGGATGGCAAAGGACAATAAATTTGAGATCGTGGCCATTATTCGTGAAGAGCTTCTCAGAAAAACCAAGGTGGAACTGAAATTTAAAGATACCAGCGTGGTCAGTCAATTAGAAAAGGTTGACTTCGACTACTTCGTGATTGCCAACAATAGCGAAATCCCACTCTCTCCCATTCAGTCTTTTATCTTGCACAGTAACAGCGGCATTATCAGGTTTAATGCCAGATTCAGTCAGTCACTGACCGATAAACTGGAGTGCGGGCTGGCGTATCGCATCCCGGAGGTGATCTTATTAGTTCAGCGCCGCCAGCACCAACGCTTCTCCTTTTTAAAAGGGTATCAATTTTACTGTTCTGGGCGCTATAAAAATGGTGAGAATTACTCGCTGCAGATTAAAAATATCTCTCGCGGCGGTTGTGCACTGATTGCACAAAAAGTGAATGCCCGCTTTCTTTATAAAAATGCGCTGATCAAAGGGGCATCCCTCGATTTTGAACAATTTGGTTGTCTGCATAGCGATCTCCGGGTTGTCAATGTCGTTACCATTAATGAATTTGATGAGAATAATCAGCTTTATTCCTGTCAGCAGATCTCCTGCAAATTCGAATTTAAACATCCCCGCGAAGCGTTGGATGTCGAGAAGGTCATTATTCATTTTTTGATGAGTAACAAATTGAAAAGTTTATAAGGGAGGGTGAACTTTATGTTGATGTGTGGAAATGAAGATTTCGTCGGCAGCAGTGTTTCAACGTATTTAAAGAGTAAAAATGCTGAGGTGACGAGTGTACCCTGGCAGGTGATGGTGGATTACTCCGCACGTTATCGCCATCGGCTGATGATTTTTAATATCATCAGCCACGAACAGTCTTACGCGGATTTTGTGAGTTATTTAAATAAGAGCCGTTTTAAACTCTACGATAATGCGGTGGTGGTGATAGCTGATAGCCGTCTGGCCGCGTTGTGCATTGAGTTGCTGTATGTCGAAAAGGCCATTGTGTTGACCGATAAATCACCACTGCGTGATTTTGGTCGACTGACAACCCTGACGGAGGAGTGCTGGAATCCCCGCGTATTCCGTTCGCAAAAACGACTCAGCGATCGTGAACAACAAATCCTCAGTTTGTTGGTGAGCGGGTATTCGCCAAACGAGATATCGGATCTGATCAGCGTGAGCTATAAAACGATACAGACCCATAAAATGAGGATCATTGTTAAGTTGGGCCTGGCCCATTCTACTGCACTGAATAAACAGATCGTCAGATTCAACCATCCGTTGTCTTTTTTATCCTGAGTTTGTTATCAGCCTGATGGCGCTTCGCTTATCAGGCCTACAGGTGTCACGAGTAACGTGTTGATGTTCTAAAGCCTGTAGGCCGGGTAAGGCATAGCCGTCACCCGGCATAGTCCCAGTTCGACACGTTGTCAGCAATCTGAAATCCCTCCGTATCACAGAGGGATTTTTCATATCAGACGCTATCAGAACGACTTTTTAAAGCCAATGGAGGCATTGACTGGCGCTTCCACCTGCGACTTATGCCCACCGTTGTTGAACTGCGTTCCCAGTTCGCCGTACACCTGCAGGTCGCGGTCGATGTTCCAGCTCAGACCCGCTGCCACTTCGGTACTGGAATACTGCTGCGAGGATTCCAGCGTCGTGGTCGCAACCGCATTGCTGAAGTGCGTTTTGTCTTTCGATCCCAGTCCCTGCCACAGGTTGACGCGACCATAAGGCTGAATCTTGCCGTGGCGGGTGTCATAGTCGGCCTTCAGTCGCAGCCCTACGCGAGCGGTAAAGGCATCGGCGGTATCGAGTTTGACTTTCGTCTTCGTCGCACCGCCCAGCGCGCTGTCATCAAAATCGCTGTACTGATAGATCAACTGCGCCTGTGGTTCCAGACTCCACGCGCTTGCCCCTAAACGGAACGCTCTCCCGATTTCCGTCGAGGCGGTCAGCGTGTGGCCCTTCACGGTATGGGAGCCATTGTTTCCGGATGCTGACAGGCGAGCATCATGGTTTCCGTATTGCAGGACGTTATCAATGTACATGCCATTAGTGGAGAACCAGGTGGCATAACCGCCCAGGTAAAACGCGTTGTCGTCAATATTACCGCCTTTACCCGCGCTGCCCGCCTTACTGCCTTTGACGCTGCTGTCGATATCCAGAATGCTGGTGTACACTCCGGCTTTCCAACTGGCATCCGCGTAGAGGTCAACTCCCGCCTGAATCCCCATCGTGTGGCTGGTGGTCTGCGTGCCGGTGACATCGTCCAGTTTGGTTTTACCGGAGTAGCCGATCATTCTCGCCCACGCTCGGTTGTCGTCATCCAGACCCGGTCGCACATCATCCCCCATTCGCTGGTGCAGGTTACCTAACAGGCTCAGGTCACCCTGACGCACCACGCTGGCGAGACCCGAGTAGAGCATGGTTTCCGGACGATAGGCGCTGCGCAGATACCAGTTTTCGCCCTGGCCTTGCGTGTTGCCAGCATACAACTGGTATTCAAACGCACCGGCGGACATACGGTGACTGGCCAGATGGAAACCGTCGCGGGTCGATTGCGCCGTGGTGGTGGCACCGTTCTTCGCCGTCACCACTTCGATCCCGTCACCTACCGTCGGTGCGCCCAATCCGGAACCGTCCACCTTCAGCAGCGTGCTGCCGCTCACCTTACCGCCATCGATCACCAGTCGATCCGCAATGCCCTGACCACTGTTGCTCTGCGCGGCGGCTAATTCAAGCGTCCCGTTTTTGCCGCTGTAATCGCCTTTTACCGTTAACGCGGAGCCAACCGCCGCGCCCGTCAGCGACACGTTGCCGCTGTTGGTTAATCCGGCGACCGTCTGGTCGTACCCTTGCGTTTTCAGCGCGGTGTCGCTTGCCACATAGTGATGAGACGCGGCGCTCAGCGTATTGGCGCCACCGGCTTGCAGAACGCCACTGGCGACAAGCGTTGCCCCTTTGTAGCTATTCGTTCCTTCCAGCGTGGTGGTGCCGCTGCCGGTCTGGTGGAACTGTCCTTCGCCGCTGATGTTGCCGCTCAGGGTGTAGCTGTTGCAGCGTTTCACATTCAGTATGCCGTCAGCGATGATATCGCCCTGTACGCTGCCGATCTCACCGCCGTTACCCAACTGCAACGTTCCCTGCACGACGTGGGTACCGCCGGTGTAGGAGGTGTCCAGCGTGAGCATCAGCGTGCCCTGACCCGTTTTTGTTAACTGACCGCTGCCTTCAACGTCGGTCAACAGCGCGACGTTGAAGCCGTTGGTGTCGAAGGTCCCGCCGCCGGATTCCAGCGTCACCTGACGCGCGGTATTAAACGCATCGCCATATTTCAGCGTGCCGCCATTAAAGGCGATCCCGGTATTGGCAGCGCCGAGGTTTTTATCGCCGGAAACCTGCAGTGTCCCTGCCGTAATGGTCGTGCCGCCGCCGTAAAGGTTATCGCCGGTCAGGATCAGCGTGCCAAGATCGCTCTTATTGACGCCGCCAGTACCGCGGATCTGGCTGTCGATGGTGGCGGTATAGCCTGCGCCATCGACGGTGCCGTCGCCGACGCGAATCAGCGTATTGGCGGTGTCGGTGGTGATGGCATCACCCGCCACGCGATAGCCATCGGTGGCAAACTGCGCGCCGCTGATGATCACATCGCCCAGGCTGTTATCCACGGTGACGTTGCCTGCCTCCCCTAGGAAGACGGCGAAAGCGGCATCGGTGAACGGGGCGTTCAGGGCACCTTCCGGCGTGGATTCATCGGTGGTCCAGTTGTCGTTGCCATGGCTGGATTGCCAGATACCATCGCCGCCGTTGATCACGCCGTTGTTTTTCAGTTCGCCGTTTTCACCGCCGGTGCCGTCCCAGAAACGCAGGGTCAGACCGCCGTGATTCACCAGGTTGACCTGATTTTTCACCGACGTCTGCACGTACAAACTGTCCGCCGCCGCCGGGGCGTTGGCAATGTCCATTACGTTGTTGGTCAGCGCGCCGGAGTAGTTAATGACGCGATAAACACCGACATCGAAACTGCCGCCGGGTGAGGTTGCAATGTTGAGCTTGCCGTCGAGCACCAGATCGCCGTTGACGTTAATCAGGTCGTTGAAGGCGCCGCCTGGGGTGTACGCCTGACCAAACTGATAGTCCAGTTGCGACAGGTCATTCAGGGTCAGCGAACCGGTGGTCAGTTTGCCGACGCTGTTGATCGTGGAACCGGCTGTAATATGGCCGTTATCCGCCACGTTCACCGCGCCGCCAATAATGCCGTTACCGCCGAGCGTCGCACCCGCTTTGACCGTTACGTCACCGGTCGCCGCCGCCTGGTTACCGTTAACCAGCAGTACCCCTTCATCGACCGATGTGGTGCCGGTGTAAGTGTTGTCGCCCGTTAAGGTCAGCGTCCCGTCGCCGATTTTCACCAGGTTGCCGCGGTTACCGCTGATGATGCCGCTGATGGTGTCATCCAGCGCCAGATTGCCGAGGGAGAGGGTTTTATCGCCCAGTTCAACGTTACCCGCGCCGGAAAGCGAACCGATAGCGGTCGCGCTGTCGACGTGGCTGACATCGACGTTGCCGCCGGACTGGTTTTTCACCGTGGTCATTTGTGCCAGCGCGCGACCGGCAAAGGACATCAGCCCGTGGTTGGTCACGGTTGCATTACCGCCGCTGGCATTCTCTTCCAGCGCCAGCGTACTCTGTTCAGAGACGTTAATGGTCGACTGTCCTGCCGTTGCATTGTTTGCGATCAGCGCCTTTGCTTTGCCATTCAGATTCAGCGTCGCACCTGCCGCAGTGACCGTGTCTTTCAGCGTTAACAGGCTGTTGGTAATATCCAGCGTCAGCGATTGCAGGCTGGTTGCTACGCCGCTGATGTTCAGTTTTGCGCCTTTCGTCACGCTCACCGTGCTGCTGGCATTGCTGCCAAATACGCCGGTCTGGCTGGCATTCACCGTGACGTTGTGAGTCTCACCGGTACCTTCAATTAGCGTCGTGCCCTGGTAGCTGTTGGCCCGATCGAGCGACAGCGTGCTGGCCGCATCACGGGTACTACTGGTGACTTTCAGGTTGCCTGCACCGACTATCTCGCCGACAGGGGAGAAGTGATGCGAATTCAGATCGAACACGGCAGCCGCGCCAGAGGTGCCCAGGGTGAGGGTGCGCTGGGTGGTGAAATCTGCGCCCAGCTGTAACGTTGAACCGTTGTTGATGGTGACGCCGGTCCCGGCCTGGCCCAGGTTGTTATCCGCCGAGATTTGCAGCGTACCGCCGTCAATGCGCGTGCCGCTACGATACGTGTTGTCACCGCTCAGGATCAGACGGCCCTGGTCGGTCTTGACCAGCACCAGACTATCCGCACTGTCACCTTCGCGGATCGTTGATTCGATCGTCGCGGTGAAGTTTGCGCCCGCACCGCCAGAACCGACGCGCAGCATCAGCTCATCGCTGCCCGCGGTGGTCGCCCACGCGTTCAGCTCGTCGCCTTTGATGATATAGCCGTCCGCGTCAAACTGTGCGCCGGAGAACTGAACGTTACCCGCACTCCTGTCGACCTCGACCGTGCCGGCGTTGCCGGTAAAGACGGCGAAGGCTTTTTGCGCCCACGGTGCGTTGCCGATTCCGTCCTGTTGCGTCCAGTTGTTATCGCCCTGGCTTCCGATCGCCATCCATTTGCCATCGCCACCGTCGATTTTTCCGTTGCCTTCAATCCCGGTTTTACCGTGGTTTTCACCCGTCTGCGCGCCGTCCCAGAACTGCAGCGTGACGCCGTTGGCATTGACCAGGTTGACCTGTTTATCCAGCACCGTCTGGACAAAAATGTTGCTCTTATCCTGACCCGCCGGGACGTCGCCAAGCTCCAGCGTCTGGTTGTCGAGCGTGCCGCCGTAGTTATAGAGACGGTAGACGCCCGGTCCAAACGTGCCGCCAGCGCTTTGACTGACGTTCAGCGTCCCGTCAAGCAGCAGATTGCCGGCAACATCGACCAGATCGTTTTGTGCGCCGCCAGGCACGAAGGCCTGCCCCAGCTCAAATGCAGAGGTGGTTTTGTTGCCCAGTTGCAGGCTTCCGTTGATCTTCAGCGTACCCGCGCCGCCGTCGCCTGCGCTGAGCGTGGTGGCGTCATTCATCACGACGTCGCCGCCGAGGGTTCCGGTGCCACCCAGTGTTGCAATGCCATTCACGGTTGTCATGCCCGTTGCGGCTGACTGATTACCGTTGACCAACAGCGTGCCGTTGTCGACGGTGGTCTCCCCTTTATAGCGGTTGGCGCCGGTTAAACGCGTAATGCCTTTACCGATTTGTTCCAGCGCGCCGATACCGGAAATCACCCCGTTAAGCAGGACGTTGTTACTGCGGTTAACGGTCAGAATACCGTTATCAACGATCTGCGAAACCGGGTTGATACCGCCCGTCGTGCCTCCCTGACCCAGATGTAATACACCGCCCTGATTGATGGTGGTCGAACCGCTGTAGCTGTTGTCGGTGGTGAAAACCGTCGTGCCGCCCGTTGCGCGGACAAAGTTGCCGCTACCGCTGATAGTCCCCTGATAAATCTGGCTGTCGGCGCCATTGCCCTGGGTATCAAAGATGATATTGCTGGCGTTGCCGCTGGTGGTGATGTTGTAGTTGCCAATGGTTGCGCTGGTATTACTCACGTCCCGATGGTCACCCGTGCGCAGCGTCGCACCGTTGTTAACGGCGAGGGTGCCGTCGGTCAGCGTCAGGCTTTCAACGATACGCATATCTGCCTGCGCGCCCGTCAGCGTTAACGTATTCCAGCCGCTGCCGATGTTGGTTCCCAGGCTGAGGTCATCCACCAGCAGCGAACCGACATTACCCGTGGTATTCGTGAAGGTGAGGGCGTTGCCCGTGCCGGCGAGCGTGGTGATGTGACGCGTGTTCGTCAGCGATACATTACCGATGTTGGCCTTGTTGTTGGTTGTCCCCGCGAAGTTCACCTCTCCGGCAAACGTTCCGCTGTTCCAGATAAAGCGGTCGCTACCGGCACCGGTATTGATGACGCCGCGCGTATTGCCGCCGCTGATGTTGATGGTGTCGTTGCCGTTGCCGGACTGAATCGCGACGGCCTGGTCTGTAGCGGCGAGGATCGTCCCGGTATTGGTGATAGTTTTGCCGTTGTTACCGCTGGCATCCACCACTGGACCGTTCAGGCTGTTGGAGGTGATGTTGCCGCTGTTGGTAAGGGTGGAAACGTCTTTTGCCAGAATCGCCGAACCGCCCGTCGCGTCCCGAACGGTGATATTGGCGCGGGTGGTCAGTCTGCCGTTGGTACGAGCATCGATCCCGTTCCCTGTGGCATCGTCGTTGTCGTTGTGCACCAGTACCGTGTAACCGGTGCCGATAGTCAAATCGCCGGTAGCGTTGTCGCCGTTGTCCTTCATGAAGGCAAAGCCTGAACCAGAGCCGGTGACGTTGAGCATATTGTTGGCGCCATCTTTCACGTTCAGCGCCACGCTGGTGCGGATACCCGGGCCGTTGTTGGCGTTAATCGTGACGTCGTTTAGCGTGATATCCGAGCTTTCGGCATGGTTCTGAATCCCTGCGCCGCTGCCCAATGCGCTGATGGTGACGCCTTTGGCCGTCAGCGATCCGGCCCCCGCTTCAAGACGAATACCGTCCGCCGTGCCGTTGGTCGTAATGGTATCGGCTAATCCACCGGCTCCCGCAGCCATATTCAGCGTTGCGCCATTGGTCAGCAGCACGCCAGCAGTGCCGTCATCGACCTCTATTGCACCCAGCTTTTTGATTTGTGCGTCTTTACCGGAGGCGCGAACGCCAATCCCGTTGCTGACGTGCAATACCTGGGAGGCGTTGTTGCTCAACCGTCCCCCTTCCTGCACGTCGACGCCGATACTGTTTTTACTGGCGAGATCGATAACCGCGTCCTGTTGCAGAACGATATTGCCCAGATTTTTCGCCACATAGGCGATGACGTTCAGCCCATCCACGGCGGATCGAATGGTGGCACTGGTGTTGAGAACGGTCTCGACGGGGGCGTTCTGTTTGCTACCGTTCAACTGATGCGCCTGCCCATCGACAATCCCGGCGGTGGTGTTTGAGCCGGTCAGTTCGATAAGGGTCTTATCGCTGATGGTCCCTGCTGCGCCCCCTTCCAGCAGCAGGGCAGCAGCCCCGTTACCGCTAACGGTGAACGTCGCTTCACCCGTATCTACGGTGCTGCCTGTACCGGTTGCATAAACGCCAATGGATTTTTCACCGGTTAAGGTCATCTTGAGTGTAGACGACTGATTATTCTCCGGATTGATCGTATCGCCGGCAAAGTTTGCACCGTTAGCAATGCGGAACAGCGTCGTGCGCGCCTGGCCGTTGTCATTCATATCGGCTTTGCCGATATTGGCGGTCGCCCCGTTGCCGTACAGGTAGTAGCCAATTTGATCGCTATTTTTGAACAACGGACTGCTGGTGCTGTTAATGTTTGCCACCGCATTATCGCGGACGTGAACGCCAATATTGCCGATGGCTTCCAGCGTGATCGTGGAAAACACATCGACGACAGCCTGAGAAGTCGTACTCCCCTCAGCCCAGATAGCATAGTTACGGTTCGACGTGCCGCCGTCGCCTGCCACCGTGATTGTTCCCGTATCGCTGGACGTGACATGTGCGTTCATCGAGCTGGCGGTCAGATGGATACCGATGTTGTTGTGGCCATTGACGTCAATCTCGCCGTCGTTGCGGATCTGCTGGCCGTTTTCGCTGCCGCTGTCGCGTACCGAAATACCGAAGTTCGGGCTGGTGCCGGACGACGAGTCACCATTGAGGGTGATTTTACCCGTGTTGATCACGTTCCCGGTGGCGTTGCCGACCAGGATCCCGGCGGCGTTACGTACCCCTTTTCCAAGGGTGATCGTTCCGTCATTGGTGACATCGCCTGAGCTTCTGGTCAGGATCCCGGCGCTGGGACTTGCGCCGCCTGCCATATTGACATCCTGCGAGAGGTCACTGGCCTTACGCCCAAGATAAATGGTGGCACCAGGCGCGTTTGCGAAGGTGGCATTACCAGACACTTCAACGCCGTAAGCCGTCCCCTTACCGAAAGCGTCGCCGTTACTCCGTCCCTCCACGACGTTAATCTCACCCTTGTTGGTCCCATGGGTTTCACCGGATAACTGCATGCCGATAGCGAGCGTCAGAGAACTGTTGGGTTTATCCGTAGACCACGGATCGGCTGCCGCTGCAGTCCCGTAGTTGTTGGTCGTAATCGCCTGGTTAATCGTCCCTTCGTTTACCACGGTGCTGTTTCCCAGCCCCTGCATGCCGTAGGCGCCGTAACTGTTTACGTTCTGATTACCATCTTTATCGATAAACAATCCGGAATTGATCGTGCCACGGTTCGTGGCGCTGGCGTCACTGGCCAGCATGCCAATCGCCAGCCCCTGCCCGGTAGAGGTCCGCAGAACGTTCAGTGCACCCTCATTGAAGATAGAACCACCGTCATCGGCCTTCATTGCCCCATTGATACTGCCATCGACAGCCAGAATTGCTCCCGGGGCCAATGTGCCGGTGGTGTTTTGTCCATTGGCGTAGATAGCATGCAGTTCCCCTGTGCCCGCCGTGGTGTTGTTGGTGTGTGCCAGCCCGTCAGTCCAGACATCGTAATCCCAGGTTAACAGGTCGGCATTGGTGCTGGAGGTCAGCAGTTGATTGATGAGACTGGCGTAGTAAGTCTGTGCGTCAGAAACTTTACTGATTGCGCCAGAATCCAGCCACAGCTGGATCTGGCTGATATTTTGCCCGTCGGGTGTTTTGGCGCTCTCACTGCCAGCGCCAATCAGCCAGTTGTTGAAATTCGCCAGATCCGCCGTGTTTTTAATGGAAAAGGTGCGGTTACCTGTTTCAACGACCTTGCCTTCTTCATCGTAGCCGTAGGTCATTAAGGTAATGTCTTCGCCAAACACGGTGGTTTGTTTTGAGCCGGCGTAGGTTTTGGTCGGTACGACCGGTGCCGCACCAAACTGGATGTAGTTATCGGATTGCCAGTTGACCTTGCTGTTTGGTTCCTGTGCTTTGAGCAGAGAAGAGTCTTTTGCCAGCAGACGGATATCATTTTCTCTTACTTTCAGTGTGTTATCACCAATGTTGAGATTGGCGGTTGCGCCATTTTTGGCAAGGGCAAAGCCAAACTGCTTATAGATTTGCGACACATTGGCATCAAACGTGTTGAGCACCGCATCACCAATCTGCGAGACGCTAATGAAACTTGCCAGGCTTGCGGTATCAAACACCTTCAGGGTTGAGGTTTTTTCTGGATCGGCCGGGTCAATCACCTGAAATTCCACGCTTTGCTGTGGGGTAGACGACTGTGTATGACTGAGGTATTCCGCCAGTTCCTCAATGGTGGTGATTGATTTTTGCTCGTTGGTGAGGCTGGTGGCGGTGAGCGTAATTTTGCCGCTTTCCAGCAGATCCCGGATGGTGGACGACTCTACAATGCCGGTCTGTCCGTAGGCGATGTTGGGGATCGCGCCGGTAACATTCAGTTCGCTGCCGCCGGTGTGGTTTTCATATAAAAAACCGTAGTTGAAGACGTCCTGATGGACGCCGGCGGAGATGCCATCCTGGTAATCCACGGCGATATCGCGAGTACCATCAGTCACGATCGGCGCAGCGACGGCTGTGAGCGAAACGCCAGCGAATAAACCGGCAACGATCTGCAGTCCGGTTTTACGTGAGCGACTTTTTTTCTTCCCCTTTGATAATTCGGAGGCGACAACCCAAAGCCCGAGTGCCGCATTCCATATAATATTGTAAACCTTATTCATAATAACCTCGTCTGCATTTCTGTTTTTTTGTTGGTTGGTGCGCTGCGCTTGTGGTTAGGGTTGGCTCACGATGAGTGCTGCCTGGGTTGTCAAATTTTGGGAAAAGGAGACCCTTCCGCAGGGCGGAATAATTCTTAGTGATTGAACGCGCCTTAAATAATCGTCATTCGTCCGTGTCTTATTTCCTCGGTTGATGGTTAACGATAATGGAAAAGCCTGTATTTCAGATGGGTGTTGCTGTGCCCCAGTTTTTTGGCAATATTGCTTTTATAAGTACCGATTGTTTTTTCGCTTTTATGTGCAATATTGGCGATTCTGGTCAGCGACCAGCCCCGGGAATACATCATCATGACGTTAAATTCATTAATGCTCATGGCATTGTCCAGCGGACGGCTCACGCTCGTGTTCTTGCTGCTAATGAGGTGAATCACCCGGCGGTGCAGTGCGTCAAGGCTCAACCCGTGATCGAGAAAATGCATCTGCATGCCGCAAATAGCCTGGAACACCGCAAAGGTTTCGGCATCCGTCAGCACGAAAAGCATCAATGATGAACGCGAGGAGAGACGGCGAATGATGCTGGCGTATTTCAGAATATCTGTCCGTTCGGGATGAATGATGAGGTAATCATTATTCTGGGCCGAAGGAATAGAGGAGGGCGGTAAGTGGGTTGCGTAATACTGCATGCCATAATAGATTGATGTCCCGCGCAGGATATTTTTCATGCCAAGCCAGGTGTAATAATTGTCACCGAAGAAAATAGCTTTTGACATAAAATTCTCCTTGAATTGGCTATAGCATCCTGCCCCTCTTTACATTAAAGGAAAGGGTTTATTCCCTTGTCCGGGAATTAGTTCAAATTCACATTTTTTTATTGGGATTATTCTCAATTGAAATATTACGCTTTGTTAAAATTTAAGATAAATCGTTTATTTCGACTTCGGGAGAATGATTGATAGTTTTCACTTATTGATTGATGTAAACAGGAGGAGAAATAATGAGGAATATGCGGGGTTGTCTTAAAAAATAACGGAAACAAAAGAGGAGGGAAGGTGCGCTGTCAGGTGAGGTGGGATAAGCGTGACGATCCAGAGTATCGTGCGTTAAGAATATTCCTGGTTAATGTTGCAATGGAGAAGTTAAGGTGAGTGGTAACGGTTGAGAATTTGACATTGATTGGTTTATTATTCTGGTAAATCACTTTTAATGTGAAATTAAATTTCTAAATTATCATGATTGTCATGATTAAATTTTGTTTTTGATTATTTGTGCTGAGCAGGCAGGCCTTAACCCGCCAACAGATCCTGCTCAACGTGTTTGACCTGATTCTCCAGCGTGTCGCGCAGCTCAGCCAGTGCACGCTCCTGCTCCGAAAAGTATGCCTCTTTATCGCGAAGCGATGTCGCCAGACGCCAGGCATTTTCCGCTTCCAGCTCGGCTATCTCTTTCAGCAGCGCGTCAATCTGGATCCGCAACTGTTGGATTTTCTGCCGCAGATGGTCGAGATTGTTCAGCCGATCGCTGGCCATCATCGGCTCAAGACCGCTTTGTAGCTGGGTGAGCAGGGCACGAATGGCCGCCAGATCGGCGTTTTGTCGTGCCAGATTAAGCTGCACCATCATCTGATGCGCTTTTTCTTTCAATTCGTCGGCGACAACGTCCGGATGACACAGACGGCTGGCCTGACGCCACAGGCGCTTAAGTTCATTGCGCTCGTCTGCGGAAAGACGTTGATCGCGTGCGAAGCGGTGCTGGGCATCCTGCTGCTGTTCCTGATATTCCTCATATTCATGCGCCGCTTCTTCCTGCGCCTGCCGCGTGTCACTGTCGTCCTGGCGGGAAAAATCGGCTTCCAGTTCACGGATCTCGGCGAGCAGATCGGTAATCAGCTCCGTTTGCTGCTGGATGCGCTGTCGAATGTCGACCGCAGAGCGAGAGGTCGAGTCCATGCCCATCCACTGCTGCTTGAGCTGTGCTAACCGATCGATTGCCAGCGAGATGTACTGCTGACAGGAGAGGTAATCTTTCTCGCGGCGTCTGCGCTCCGCTTCTTGTCGGCGCAGGGCGCTGGCCGCGAGCTGTTTACGCAGCTCCAGAATACGGCTCATTAACGGCCCGAGGCGCAAATGATACTGGTCGTTGAATTCATCCAGAATCTGAATACGGGTATTGCGGGTGTCGATCAGCTCGCGCAACTGACTTTCCAGCGCTTTAAGCTCCAGTTTGCTGGCAGCAATCGCCGGATCCTGCCAGCTGGTTATTGCGCGCTGATTTTGCAACCAGGTGGCAATTTCACGCATTGCATCACTGAATCGGCGCGTCTCGATAGCCTGGGCAATTGCCGTTATTACGGGATCGCCAGATTCCCGCTGCAGATGCACAAGCTGCTGCTGGATTATCTCTTCATCCTCAAGTTCGATGGCGCTTTTAATGATTTCGAGTCGTTTGATGATTTTATTCATGACACCGTTGCCTGGCGTGACCGACACATGAATGACAATATTTAGGTTAAGTCATTCGTTTGAAAAATATAAAAAAAGTGCAAATCGCATTCTGTGGCCTGCGGGGCCTGTTCGTCCAGAATAATTCGCAGAAATTATCGTTCATCTACCATTTTCGTTTGAGCTCTCACAATTCGAACCTCTGTTTCATTAAGGGTATTTTTTGTGCGAAATACGCTTGCTTCGAAAAAGAGAATAAGTATAGTTCTCATTCTCTTTATTGTTTAATGCGTATCTTTTTTTGGTAAGGAACCCAGGAATGAAAAAAAACATAACCGCCCTGGCAGTGCTGATCGCGGCGGCATTAAGCGGTTGCGCGGCCACAACGCCCGCCACCACGGCGACAAATACCGTTGAAAAAGTGGAGACGCCAGCAGTGGCGACCGATACGTTAAAACGCGCTCTGGCGGATGGCCTGTATGAGATGGCGTTAAATCCAGCCGGGGACGCGCTGTATGTCGCCAGTGCCGAAGGTTTTAAAGATGTTCAGGGCGGGGTGGTCTATAAACTGGATGCCAAAACGCTGAAAACAATCGGGCGCAGCCATACGGATCTGAAAAACTTTGGCATGGCCATTTCACCAGACGGCAAAACGGTGTACGTCACCAACTCGCTGGACGGTGGCCTGAGCGCGTTGAATACCGCGGACGGCAAAGTCAAAAATCGCGTCCTGTTCCCGGAGCGGAACCCGGAAGGTTTCCCGTATGGCGCACGTCAGGTGCTGCTGCATAACGGTCTGCTGTATATCGGCGCGGTCGCTGATCCCGCAGTGATCTGGGTGGTCGATGCTGAAACGCTGAAGCTGAAAACACGCATCAAAAACACCGGTAAATGGATGACCGGTCTGCACTACTCCGAAACGACTCAGCGCATCTACGCCGCGAATGGCGGTGGCGAGATTCTGGTCATCAACCCGCGTAACCAGCGCGTTGAAAAACGCTGGAAGCCGCTGGGCGACAAACCGGCGCTGCTGTTGAATATGGCGGAAGATCCGCAAACCGGGCGTCTGTTCGTGACCGACAATTCCAAAGCGAAAACCACGCTGGTGCTCGATATCCACACCGGCAAGGTGCTGAAACAACTGGAAGTGGGTGACTCGCTATCCGTTAAATTCAACGCCAAACGCCACGAGATTTACATCACCCAGCGTGATTCCGGGAAACTGCTTAGCCTCAACGCGGCCGATTACAGCGTGAAGAAAAGCTGGGATCTGCCGCCGAATCCAAACAGCCTGCTGCTCTCAGCTGATGGTCAGACGCTGCATGTCACTGTGAAACAGAAATTTAATAAAGATCACTCAACCGATGCGCCGGACAGCGTCGTACGTATTGAGCTGAATAAATAATAAAAACCAGCCGGGGGACGCCTGTCGCTCCCCGGCACATTGACTCCTTTTGATGGCATTCATATGAACAACACTAAAACAATTCTGGCGCTGACGATTGGCGCGATCTCTGGCACGGCCTGGGCGGCGGACACCGCGAAAAAAGCGGAAGAGACCATCGTGGTCCAGGCTACAACCAATAATGATTTCAAACCGGGTGGCGACACGCTGCTACCCGCGTTTCTCGATGGGCAGGTTGCCAACGGCGGTAGGCTGGGGATGCTAGGCCAACAGAGCGCGATGGATGTGCCCTTCAACGTCATCAGCTACACCTCTAAACTGGTTGAAGATCAGCAGGCAAAAACCATCGCCGATGTCGTAGCAAACGATGCGGGCGTGCAGTATGTCCAGGGCTACGGCAACAGCGCGGAAACTTTCCGTATCCGCGGCCTGAAGTTTGATGGCGATGACATGACCTTTGGCGGCCTTTCCGGCATCTTACCGCGTCAGGTGGTGGATGCGCAGATGGTGGATCGCATCGAAATCTTCAAAGGGGCAAACGCCCTGATGAACGGTGCTGCAAGCTCCGCCGTCGGTGGGATGATCAACCTTGAACCGAAACATGCAGGCGATATCCCGCAGGCCAAAGTAGGCGTGGATTACACCTCAGATTCACAGATTGGCACCACGCTGGATGCCGGTCGTCGCTTTGGCGACAACGACCAGTTTGGCGCGCGGGTGAATCTGGTCCACCGTGAAGGCGAAACCCGAATTCAGGACGATCGCCGCCGTACTACGCTGCTCTCCACCGGTCTGGACTACAAAGGCGATAACTTCCGCACCTCGCTGGACGTGGGTTATCAGAAGAAAACCTTCCACGGCAGCCCAACCAGCGTCAACATTTCTGCGGTCGATTTCATCCCGACGCCGCCGAAAAATGACCGCAACTTCTCGCAGAAGTGGGCGTACAGCGATATCGAAAACGAGTTCGGTATGTGGCGTAGTGAATACGACATCACCGACAACTGGACCGCCTATACCGGTCTTGGCGCTCAGCACGCGCACGAGGAAGGTCTCTACAGCGCGCCGAAACTGCTGGATAAGAGCGGTACGGCCACTGCCAGCCGTCTTGATACTAACCGTATCAGCGACACGGTGAGCGGCATGGCGGGGATTCGCGGCAACTTCGATACTGGCTTTGTCTCGCACAAAGTGAACGTCGGCTACTCGGCGCAAAGCAAAAACGAAAAAATCGCGTGGAAGATGTCCAAAGCGGCGGATAACCCGTATACCAACATCTACCATAACAGCGGCGTTGATGCGCCAGCCAGTACCAACTCAAACGGCAAGGGTGGCAACTATAGCGATCCACTGACCAGCGGACGTACCCGCACTCAGGGCTGGTTGCTAAGTGATACGCTGGGCGTGCTGGATGACACACTGCTGTTTACCGTCGGGGCACGCCATCAGAAAGTGGTCATCCGGGGTTATGACAAAGTCACCGGCGCGGAAAATGCCGCCGACGGTTTCGACGGTAGCCGCTGGATGCCTACTTACGGTGTCGTCTACAAACCGTGGGAGGAGATCGCTTTCTACGCCAACCACACGGAAGCGCTGCAGCCGGGTAAAACGGCGCCCAACACCGCAACCAACTATGGCCAGAGCACCGGTATCGTCCATTCTAAACAAAATGAAGTGGGCGTGAAGGCGGACTTCGGGCGCGTAGGCGGCTCGCTGGCGCTGTTTGAGATCAAGATGCCTTCGGCGATCCTTGACAGTGAAACCAAACATTATGGTCTGGATGCTGAACAGCGTAACCGTGGCGTTGAGCTGAATGTCTTCGGCGAACCAATGCTGGGAATGCGTCTGAACGCCAGCGCCACCTGGCTGCAGGCGGAGATGACCAAAACCAACAATGGCCTGAATCAGGGCAACGATGTTATCGGCGTGCCGAACTTTTACGCCGTGCTGGGCGCCGAGTATGACATCAAACCGATTGAGGGGCTGACCGCCACGGCTCGCGTGAACCACTCTGGTTCTCAGTATGCAGACCTGGCCAATACCAAAAAGCTCGACAGCTTCACCACTCTGGATCTGGGCATGCGTTATCGCTTCGCGCTTAACCAGAACCAAAATCAGATGACCGTTCGCGCGGGCATCGACAACGTCACCAACGAAAACTACTGGGCCAGTGTTGATGATTCCGGCACGTACGTCACCCAGGGCGAACCGCGCACCGTTAAAGTGTCCGTTGGTTACGAGTTCTGAGTTCCACCTCGTTATCAGGGGCAAGGATGCCCCATCCATTCCCACGCCTTTAACTTGCTACCTCCAGCATGAAGTGTTAAAACGTGCCCCTTCTAAAAAAGAGACAGGGGTAGGACGTGAGAGACGCGTCATCCGCTTCAGGCAACGGTCGTTCTGAAGCGTCGTCGGAACAGACTCCGACGCTGCAACGTGGTTTGCAAAATCGACATATCCAGTTAATCGCCCTCGGCGGCGCAATTGGTACCGGGCTGTTTTTGGGTATCGGTCCGGCGATTCAGATGGCGGGTCCGGCAGTACTGCTGGGTTATGGCATCGCCGGGGTTATTGCCTTTCTGATCATGCGCCAGCTCGGCGAAATGGTCGTCGAAGAGCCGGTATCGGGCTCTTTCGCTCACTTTGCCTATAAATACTGGGGGCCGTTTGCGGGCTTCCTGTCAGGCTGGAACTACTGGGTGATGTTTGTGCTGGTCGGGATGGCTGAACTGACGGCCGCCGGTATCTATATGCAGTACTGGTTACCCGACGTTCCCACCTGGGTCTGGGCCGCGGCCTTCTTTATTATCATTAACGCCGTCAATCTGGTGAACGTCCGTCTGTACGGCGAAACTGAATTCTGGTTTGCGCTCATTAAAGTACTGGCGATTATCGGCATGATCGGCTTTGGCCTGTGGCTGCTGTTCTCGGGTCACGGCGGCGAGCGGGCGACCATCGACAACCTGTGGCAGCACGGCGGTTTTCTGGCGACGGGCTGGAAGGGGCTGATTCTGTCGCTGGCGGTAATTATGTTCTCTTTTGGCGGGCTGGAGCTTATCGGGATCACTGCGGCAGAAGCCCGCGATCCGCATAAAAGCATCCCCAAAGCCGTCAATCAGGTGGTGTACCGTATTTTGCTGTTTTACATCGGTTCGCTGGTGGTTCTGCTGGCGCTCTATCCGTGGGTGGAAGTGAAATCCGACAGTAGCCCGTTTGTGATGATTTTCCACGATCTGAACAGCAACGTGGTGGCTTCAGCACTGAACTTCGTGATTCTGGTGGCATCTCTGTCTGTTTATAACAGTGGCGTTTATTCCAACAGTCGTATGCTGTTTGGTCTGTCAGTTCAGGGCAATGCCCCGAAGTTTCTGACCCGCGTCAGCCGTCGTGGCGTGCCGGTGAACTCACTGCTGCTCTCGGGCGCTATCACTTCGCTGGTGGTGCTGATTAACTACCTGCTGCCGAAAGAGGCTTTTGGCCTGCTGATGGCGCTGGTGGTGGCAACGCTGCTGCTGAACTGGATCATGATCTGTCTGGCGCATCTTCGTTTTCGTGCTGCGATGCGTCGCAAAGGGCGCGACACCCAGTTCAAGGCGTTGCTCTACCCGGCGGGGAACTACATCTGCATTGCCTTCCTGGCGATGATCCTCGTGCTGATGTGCACTATCGACGACATGCGTCTGTCAGCCATGCTGCTGCCGGTGTGGGTCATCTTCCTGTTTGTGGCGTTTAAGCTCTCCCGCAAAAAGTAACCCTGTAGATGCCCGGTGGCGCTTTGCTTGCCGGGCAGACAAAACGGTTACCCGCCACCACCGCTCTCCACCTTTATCGTGACCCTTCTCTCAATTCTGTTTCGATCCACAGGATCTTTATTTTGTAATCGATTACTTTTCACCTGATGACAATTTGTAATCGATTACTTTTTAAAAGGCGAGGCTCAAAATGGTGTCAACAACGGAAAGTAGTGGAAAGGCGATAGGGCAGCACCGGCTGCTGGTACCCCGACTGTCGCTGATGATGTTCTTACAGTTTTTTATCTGGGGAAGCTGGTCAGTGACGCTTGGTCTGGTCATGACGCAGCACGACATGTCTTTGCTGATTGGCGATGCGTTTTCCGCAGGGCCGATCGCCTCTATTCTTTCACCGTTTGTGCTCGGTATGCTGGTGGATCGCTTCTTTGCCTCGCAAAAGGTGATGGCGGTGATGCATCTGGCCGGGGCGGTGATTCTGTGGTTTGTGCCGGGGGCATTGATTGCCCAAAACGGTGCGCTGCTGATTGGTCTGCTGTTCGGCTATACGCTGTGCTATATGCCAACGCTGGCGCTGACCAATAACATTGCGTTTCACAGCCTGACGAATGTCGATAAAACCTTCCCGGTGGTGCGCGTGTTCGGCACGATTGGCTGGATCGTGGCGGGGATTTTTATCGGCGTCACCGGCGTGGCGTCCAGCATTACCATCTTCCAGGTGGCGGCGGTCAGTTCCGTGATATTGGCGTTGTATAGTCTGACGCTGCCGCATACGCCAGCCCCTGCGAAGGGACTGCCGGTACAGGTGCGCGATCTGTTCTGCGCCGATGCGTTTGCGCTGCTCAAAACGCGCCACTTCTTTATCTTTTCGCTTTGCGCGATGTTGATCTCGGTACCGCTCGGCACCTATTACGCTTACACCGCCTCTTATCTGGCGGATGCCGGTATTGCGGATGTTAGCACCGCCATGTCGTTCGGGCAGATGTCAGAAATCGTCTTCATGTTGGTGATCCCGCTGCTGTTCCGCCGTCTGGGCGTGAAATACATGCTGCTGATCGGCATGCTGGCGTGGTTCGTTCGCTATGCGTTTTTTGCGCTTGGCGTGAGTGAAGAGGGGCGTTTCCTGCTGTATCTCGGCATTCTGCTGCACGGCGTGTGCTATGACTTTTTCTTTGTTGTCGGCTTTATCTACACCGACCGCGTGGCGGGTGAAAAGGTAAAAGGCCAGGCGCAGAGCATGATCGTAATGTTCACCTACGGTATTGGGATGCTGCTGGGATCGCAGATCTCCGGCGCGCTGTATAACCGGTTGGTTGCCGGACAAACCGTGCCGCAGGCATGGGTGACATTCTGGTGGATCCCGGCGGTGGCGGCCGCGGTGATTGCCCTGATTTTCCTGTTCTCGTTCAGGTATGACGATGACAAGGCGTAATTTTCTGGAGGTGGTATGAGGACGATTAAAGGGCCGGGTATTTTTCTGTCGCAGTTTATCGGGGAGCAAGCGCCGTTTAACTCGCTGGAGGGGCTGGCAGGTTGGGCGGCCGGCAAGGGCTATAAAGCGGTGCAGATCCCCTGCCATCAGCCGCAGATTTTCGATCTGGCAAAGGCGGCGCAGAGTCAGGCCTATTGCGACGACATAAACGGTAAACTGGCGGAGCACGGTCTGGTCATCAGCGAGCTATCGACCCATCTGGAAGGGCAACTGATAGCGGTAAACCCGGTTTACAGCGACGCCTTCGACCACTTTGCGCCAGCGGCGGTGCGTGGTAATGATGTGGCACGTCGGGCGTGGGCCGCGAAGACGCTGAAACAGGCGGCGGCCGCATCGGCAAAGCTGGGACTCCGCGCGCATGCTACGTTTTCCGGTTCGCTGGCCTGGCCGTTTTTCTACCCGTGGCCGCCACACAATGAAGCGCGTTTTCAGGACGCATTCAGCGAACTGGCAAACCGCTGGCGACCGGTTCTGGATACCTTCGATGCGCACGGGGTGGACGTCTGTTTTGAGCTGCATCCTGGTGAGGATTTGCACGATGGCGTCACGTTCGAACGTTTCTTGCATCTTCTGGACAACCATCCGCGCTGCAACATTCTTTATGATCCCAGCCATATGCTGTTGCAACAGATGGATTACCTGGCCTTTATCGACATCTACCATTCGCGTATCAAAGCGTTTCACGTGAAGGATGCGGAGTTCCGGGCGAACGGGCGCAGTGGGGTATACGGCGGCTATCAGTCGTGGATCAACCGGGCAGGGCGCTTTCGCTCGCTGGGGGATGGGCAGATCGACTTCAAGGGTATTTTCAGCAAGCTGACGCAGTATGACTTTGACGGCTGGGCGGTGCTGGAGTGGGAGTGTTGCCTGAAAGACAGTGATACCGGGGCCAGCGAAGGCAGCGAATTTATCCGCCGCCATATCATTCCGGTCTCCGGACGGGCGTTTGATGATTTTGCCGCCGGGGGTGCCAATGATTAACGTCGGCATTATTGGCAGCGGATTTATCGGTCCAGCGCATATCGACGCGCTGCGCCGACTCGGGTTTGTGCAGGTGGTAGCGCTGTGCGACGGCAGTCTTTCCCAGGCCCAGGAAAAAGCACTGGCGCTGAACGTGCCGTATGCCTACGGCAGCGTTGAGGAACTGCTTGCGCATCCGAATCTGCAGGTGGTGCATAACTGCACGCCAAACCATCTGCATGCGCAGATCAACCGGCAGATAGTGCAGGCAGGCAAGCATGTCTTCTCTGAAAAGCCATTGTGCATGACGCCAGAAGAGGCGCGCGAGCTGGTGGCGCTGGCGGAAGAGGCTGGCGTGGTACATGGCGTCAGCTTTGTCTATCGCCAGTTTGCCATGGTGCGTCAGGCGGCCAGCATGATGCACGCAGGAAGCATCGGGCGACTGTTTGCTACTCATGGCAGCTATCTGCAGGACTGGATGTTGCTGGAAACCGACTACAACTGGCGCGTGGACGCCGCACTCGGCGGGGCGTCGCGCGCGGTGGCGGACATTGGTTCCCACTGGTGCGACACGGTGCAGTTTGTTACCGGACGACGCATCACGGAGGTGATGGCCGATCTCGCGATTGTCTGGCCGACGCGCAAGGAGAACATCGCGGGTAACCAGACCTTTGCTCACGACCCGAACGCCCGGTATGAAGATAAACCGGTGAACACGGAAGATTTCGGCTCGGTGCTGTTCCGCTTTGACGATGGCAGCAAGGGCAGTTTTCGCGTCTCACAGGTGAGCGCCGGGCGTAAAAATCGCCTGACGTTTGAAATCAACGGCAGCGAGCGGTCCGTGGCGTGGGATCAGGAGGTACCGCAGCAGTTGTGGGTGGGGCATCGCGCGCAGGCGAATCAGATCCTGACCGATGATCCTGCACTGATGAACCGTGATGTCGCCGACAGCGCCCATTTCCCCGGTGGGCATATTGAAGGCTGGCCTGATGCCTTCAAAAATATGATGGCGCAGTTCTACCGGGCCGTTCAGGCAGGCGAAATGGCGAAAACGCCGCAGTTTGCCACCTTCCACGACGGTGCGAATGTGATGTATATCATTGATGCGATAGTGAAAAGCCATCAGCAGCAGCGCTGGGTGCGCATTGAGCGATGACGCGTTGCCCGGTTCGCCGGGCAACAAATTTATGATAGCCTGCATAAAACGCTAACCGCAGGATGTGTCGTCGTTATGTCTATTCAGAAAATCGCTCAGTTGGCCGGGGTTTCGGTGGCGACGGTGTCGCGCGTGTTGAACAACAGCGACAGTGTGAAAGCGAAAAACCGTGAGCGGGTTTTGCAGGCAATCAAGGAGAGTAACTACCAGCCCAATCTGCTGGCACGTCAACTTCGCACCGCGCGTAGCCATATGATTCTGGTGATGGTGTCCAACATCGCCAACCCGTTCTGCGCGGAGGTGGTCAAGGGCATTGAAGCGGAGGCCGAGAAAAACGGCTACCGTATCCTGTTGTGCAATTCAGGTTCTGATATCGATCGTTCCCGCTCAGGGTTAAGCCTGCTATCGGGTAAAATCGTCGACGGTATTATCACCATGGACGCCTTCTCCCGGCTGCCGGAACTTGCCGAGCTAATCGGTAACGCTGCCTGGGTTCAGTGTGCGGAGTATGCCGATGCAGGGAGCGTTTCCTGTGTCGGGATCAACGATGTGGACGCGTCGCAGTATGTGGTGAGTCAGCTCGCCGACAGCGGGCGTACGCGGATTGCCTTGATTAATCACGACTTAAGCTACAAATATGCCCGTCTGCGCGAGCGCGGTTATAAGAGCGTGATTCATCTGCGCGAGCTGGACTATCAGGCGGTGGAATATGCCAGCGACCTCAGCTCAGCGGCCGGAATGGCGGCGATGCAAAAGCTGCTGAAGGAGAACCCACCGGATGCGGTGTTTGCCGTTTCCGATACGCTGGCGGCAGGGGCGTTGCGCGCTATTGAGCAGGCGGGACTCCGTGTACCGCAGGATATCGCCGTGGTTGGGTTTGACGGCACTGAACTGTCTGAGATGGTGTCGCTTACCACTATTGAACAGCCGTCGCGGGAGATTGGCCGCAAAGCGGTCACCTTACTGCTCAACAAAATTGATAATCCGGATGCGCCAACGGAAAGGGTCATGATGGACTGGCGCTTTATTTCGCGCGCCAGTACCTGATCTATTGGGTGAAGGCTCCCGCCAGCGAGCGAATATCATTGCCGGTGGGCGACTGGTGAATACGTAAGCCGAACTCTTCCACCACCGCAAAAATATGGTCGAAAATATCGGCTTGAATACTTTCATATTCCAGCCAGACGACGGTATTGGTAAAGGCGTAAATTTCGATGGGCAGACCGTGATCGTCCGGCGCCAGTTGACGCACCATTAAGGTCATATCTTGACGAATGCGCGGATGGTTGCGCAGATATTCGTTGAGGTAGGCGCGGAAAGTCCCGATATTGGTCATCCGGCGATGGTTTAATACCGATTCTGGCGCATCCAGTTGTTGATTCCATTCGTCGATTTCCTGATGGCGCGTATCCAGATAAGGCTTCAGCAGACGCGCTTTATACAGTCGCTGCTTTTCATCATCATCCAGAAAATGAATGCTGGTGGCGTCAATACTGATGCTACGTTTAATACGCCGACCGCCGGAGGCCGACATGCCGCTCCAGTTTTTAAAGGAATCCGAAACCAGTGACCAGGTGGGAATGGTGGTGATGGTGTTGTCCCAGTTGCGGACTTTCACCGTTGTCAGACCAATATCAATCACCGCGCCGTCAGCGCCGTATTTCGGCATCTCCAGCCAGTCACCCAGTTTCAGCATGTCGTTGGCGGAAAGCTGAATACCAGCAACCAGCCCAAGAATCGGGTCTTTAAATACTAACATCAGCACGGCCGCCATCGCGCCCAGACCGCTAATCAGAATCGCCGGGGACTGACCCATTAACAGCGAGATCACCAGAATGCCAACGATAATCGCGCTAATCAGTTTAATACCCTGAAATATGCCTTTGAGCGGAAGCTGAGAGGCTGCTGGGAATTTTTGCACCAGATTTAAGATGACATCCAGTAATGAAAACAGCGACAGCAGGGCATACATCATGATCCACAATTGCGCGCAGGTGGTCAGAATTTCTGCCGCTTCACTGCCTTTTTGCAACCATAGCGCCGCCTGAATATTGACGATAATCCCCTGCAGCGTAAACGCCAGACGATGGAATAACTTGTTCTGGGTAATTATTTGTAGCCACAGACGGGAACTGGCGATGGCACGTTTTTCGAATGTGCGCAGTACCACCCAGTGCAAAATAATATGCACAATGACGGCGGTGAGAAAAATAATACCGAAAATCACCACCAGCGAGGTGGTGTGATTCATTTCAATACCCGCTAAATCTTCAACCTGGGTAATTAATTCCTGCATAATTTCTCCTTTATAAAACAGCGGTCAATGATGACCGCTGAGGGGAAATTATGCAAATGCAGGGCGCGGGGTGAATTACACCTCTGTCAGCGTGGTTTCCAGCGGCAGGCGAGATTTTGGCAGCGAGGCGTTGAAATCTTCGACGCTGTGATGACCCACAGGAACCACGACCACACTGGTGAAGCCTTTTTCTTTCAGGCCAAATTCCGCATCGAGTATGGCGGCGTCGAACCCTTCGATCGGTACTGCGTCCAGACCCAGTGCGCCAACGCCTAACAGGAAGTTACCGACGTTCAGATAAACCTGTTTTGCCATCCAGTGCGCGTCATCTTTCAGGTCCTTACGGTGCATGTCGGCAAAGAATGTCCGACCTTTGTGGTTGGCGGCTTTCGCTTCGGCAGAGGCAAAACGACCATCGGCCTCTTCCTGATCGACCACACGCTCCAGCCACGCATCGTCCATCGCCGTTTTGGCGCAGAACACCACAACGTGCGAGGCATCGAGCATTTTACGCTCGTTGAAGACATAGTTACCGGCGGCAGATTTTGCCACGCGCGCTTTGCCTTCCTCGGTGCTGGCAACGATAAAGTGCCACGGCTGAGAGTTAGTGCTGGACGGGCTGAACTGCAGCAGCGTTTTGATTTTTTCTGCTTCTTCAGCGGTCAGTTTTTTACTAGGGTCGAATGCCTTGGTGGAGTGACGCTTTAAGGCCACTGAAATGATATCCATAACTACTCCCGGTTGGTTTTAATACCCGCAGGGTACAAGGTTCTCTGGAAGATGATAAGAGAGAAAATGCGAAAACAGTTATCGGCTTTCGCGACCAATCAGGCAGGGCGGATCCGTTTTTGGTCGCGTTTGGCCAGGCCATCGACCACTAAATTCCACGAATCATTAACCAGTTCGTCCAGTAATGACTCACTGATGTCATCGCCGGGGGCGACGGAAATCCAGTGCTTTTTGTTCATATGGTAACCGGGGGTAATGCTGGGGTAAATTTGCTGATTTAGCAGCGATTTCTCCGGATCGGCTTTCAGATTAATCACCGCGCGGCGGTTAAATTCGGTCACGATCATAAAGATCTTGCCGCCGACTTTAAACACGTCGTACTCCGGACCGAACGGCCAGCAGTGTTCGGTAAACGGAAACGCCAGCGCCAGACGGCGCGCGCATTCGTACAGCGTTTTTTCATCCATTATGCTTCCTCACGGGTGAGGGCGCGCCACATCGCTTCAAAGCCCAGGGAGATAAATTCGCTGGCGCGAGCCGGTTCGCGAGCGGCAAATTCCATTGTCGTTTCTGCCAGCGTTAAAAATAGCGCATCGCCGAAGGCGCGATAATCATCGGACATAAAGACCGGCAGCACCGAACGGTGGCAGAGATCGCGTAGCTCAGGAAACAGATCGTCGGCTTTCTGTTCCGTCTCTTTGGTGATTTTTTCGCTGACCGCTAACTGGCGAATGGCGCGATGCCCCAGCGTATGGTTGAGACCCCAACTGATATAGTTGCTCCAGATGTAAAAGGTCAGCACTTTGGTATCCGTCAGTGAACGATCGAGGTTCTCGATCAGCGACTGGCAAAGACCTTGTTTAAGATGAAGATAAAGTTCGTTGATTAACTCGTCTTTTGTCGCGAAATAGCGAAACAACGTTCCTTCTGCCACGCCTGCGTTGCGGGCTATCACAGCGGTCGATGCCGCGATCCCGGATTGCGCAATGGCCGTGGTTGCAGCCTCCAGTAATGCCTGTTTTTTGTCTTCACTCTTCGGACGAGCCACTACACTTTACCCTTAAGATTGTTTAAAAAGATGATTGAAACACGGCCTTTGCAGCGCCGCAACGGTGAATGTCAAAGATTGAAAATCATCTTGACGCGAAACTTCCGATTTCTATAATGAGTGCTTACTCACTCATAATCAAGAGTCAGCCGCGCAAACCATCGGACAGGGGCGCGTTTTACAGGTCAGGATATGAAGCCTCTCTCCGTGTGTGTGGTCGTTATTATGCTCATTGCCAGTGCAGCAACGTTACCGTTTGTCCTTAATGCGGGCTTCGGCCAGGCGCCACAGGGCGCTCAGCTTAGTCAGGTAGAGCAATCTGCGAACTACCGTGATGGGCAATTTCATAATCAGGTGCCAACGCCGGGCTATACCGGAAACAAAAGTATGCTCGCAGCATGGTGGGAGTTTCTGGTCGCGAAGCGTGAAAATGCGCGGCCAGCCCGGCCATTACCCCTGGTTGCCACCGATCTCGCCAGCCTGCCGGTTGAGCAGAATACCCTGATCTGGCTGGGACACTCCTCGTGGTATCTGCAACTGGGCGGCAAACGTATTCTGATTGACCCGGTTTTCAGCAGCTATGCCGCACCGTTTTCGTTTCTCAACAAAGCGTTCGCCGGGGAGTATCCGTGGACGGCGCAGGCGATGCCGGAGATCGACCTGCTGATCATTTCTCACGATCACTATGACCATCTGGATTACGCCACCATCACCGCGTTAATGCCGAAGGTGAAGCGCGTGCTCACGCCACTGGGCGTTGGCTCGCATCTGCGTTACTGGGGAATGAATGGCGACATTATTGAAGAACGTGACTGGAATCAGTCTGTCAGGGTCGACGATTCACTGATGATTCACGTGCTGCCCGCGCGGCATTTCTCCGGGCGCGGTATCAAGCGCAATCAGACGCTGTGGGCCAGTTTTCTGTTCGAAACGCCGGAACAGAAAATTTATTACAGCGGCGACTCGGGCTATGGGCCGCATTTCAGGGCAATTGGCGAACAGTTTGGCGGCATCGATCTCGCCATCATGGAGAACGGCCAATACGACCAGGACTGGAAGTACATTCACATGATGCCGGAAGAGACCGCGCAGGCCGCTCTGGATTTGCGGGCAAAAGCGATTTTACCCGGTCATGCCGGACGCTTTGTGCTGGCAAAGCATAGCTGGGATGACCCTTACAAACGACTGGCACTGGCCAGTCGAAATAAAGCGTACCGTCTGCTTACCCCGATGCAGGGTGAACCGGTGAAGCTGGACGATTCAGCGCAACGGTTCACAACATGGTGGGAAAAGGCAACACATTTGCAGGAGAGGAGTTCCGAATGACCATTTCTGCTCAGGTTATCGACAGCATTGTCGAGTGGATTGATGATAATTTGAATCAGCCGCTGCGTATTGACGAGATCGCACGGCATGCGGGCTACTCCAAGTGGCACTTGCAGCGTCTGTTTTTGCAGTACAAAGGGGAGAGTCTGGGGCGCTACATTCGCGAGCGTAAACTGCTGCTGGCGGCGCGGGATCTGCGCGAATCCGACGCAAAAGTGTATGACATTTGTCTGCGCTACGGGTTTGACTCCCAGCAGACCTTTACCCGTATTTTTACCCGCACGTTTAACCAGCCGCCGGGTGCCTACCGCAAAGAAAACCACAGTCGGGCGCACTGATCCTTTCCTGGTAGCGAGAGCTATCAGGAAAGGTTTCCCCTGCCTTAGCGTCTCTGCAATTGCCTAAATATTATTGCAAATAATTCCCATTTACATTAGCGTGGCTAACAAATTTCATAAGGAATGGTTGGCCAATGAAGATGGCATGGAGTGGTTTGCTTCTTGGGCTGGGGACGGTGTCGGCTCAGGCAATGCCGTGTTCGACACCCTCGGTGCAGGGGGAGCAGCAAGGGAAGTTTGATGCCAGTGGGGAAATCTGTTTTGTTCTCCCCGCCCTGAATGAAAACTATGTCTCCGCAATGCTTTCCGGCATTACCGATGCCCGGTTGCTCGATGGTCAAAATCGACGCATTCGTACCCTGCTGGAAGGCGGTCCTGCCGATGGTGAGCATCAACTGCTGTTTTCACTGCCTCAACAACAGGTTACCTCGCTGGTGCTGCACGGCAACGAAGGGATGCGCTGGCGCTTCTCCTGGCAGATGAAAGAGACGCCGCCATTACCGCGTACCCAGCGTGTGGCCCCGGTCAGTCCCGTTTTGCAGCAGCTGGAAAAAGCCCTTGAGGCGGGAGCAGGCACCGCGGAATTCTGGCAGGACCGTCAGCGTTACGGTACGCCGCTGGTGGAACCCTTCGATGCCGATCATAAGCGCGTGACCTTTCTCTGGCGTGGTGCAAAACAGAACGTTTTTCTTTTTGGCTCACCGGCGGGCGATCACGAGCCGCTGTTCCGCTTAGGCCATTCCGACGTCTGGTTCCGTAGCTATGTTGTCCCGGCGGATACGGTTATGCAGTATAAGCTGGCGCCGGATGTTCCGCGGGTCAGCGGCTCGCCACGCGATCAGCGCCGCGCCATTCTGGTCAGCGCTCAGACCGATCCGTTCAATCCGCTGACGATCGGCGCGAAGTCTGCCGATCGCTGGAATCAGTCGTCTTTGCTCGATCTCAGTCCATCCCGTTTTTGTTCCGCGCAGGCCATCTCGCAGCCATTGCGTCACGGGGCGTTGACGCGAAAAATGCTCACCAGCGCGCGGTTGGGTAATACGCGTGAAGTGGCCGTTTATCGCCCTCGCACCGCGCAACCCGCGCGCTGGACGCTGATTCTGTTTGACGGCACGACCTATCTGGATGAATACCATGTCGACCGGGTTATCGACGGGCTGATTGCCCGCCATCAACTCCCGCCCATCAACGTAGTGTTCGTGGATTCTCTCGATCACTCACGGCGCGGTAAAGAGCTGCCGCCGAACCCGACGTTTGCCGATTTTATGGCTTACGAACTGGTGCCCTGGCTACGCCAGCAGGGTATTGCTCTCCCGCGGCAAAAAACGGTGCTGGCGGGTTCCAGCTATGGCGGATTAGCGTCGTCATGGGTGGCGCTGCGCCATCCGCGCTTGTTTGGCAACGTGCTGAGCCTGTCCGGTTCCTACTGGTGGGCACCCAAAGGAGAGGAGGCCAGTTGGCTGACGCAGCAGTATCAGGCGTCGCCGCGTTATCCGGTGAAATTCTGGTTGCAGGCCGGACGCTTTGAAACGCAGGGGCCAAACGGCGGGATTTATCGCAATACGCTGGCGTTTGAAAAGGTGCTCCGGGAGAAAGGCTACACGGTCAGCTTTCACCCGTGGTCAAGCGGTCACGACTATGCCGCGTGGTGTGAAGCGCTGGTCTATGGAATGCGGGATTTCATTGGCTTAGTGAGCCAGCGAAAACCAACGACGCCAGACGTAGCGAAGCACGAAATATTCAACAGCGCCAAGCGCTAAGAACCACAGACAAAACAGCAGCGTATAGAGCTGGTTGAGGTCCATCAGATGGAAGGTCGCAACCAGCTTTTGCGCCAGTACCCGTCCCAGCGACGGCGCCGGAAGCAGCAGGCAGGAGAGAAAAGCCAGCAGCAGAATACCGGCGGCGGTCATCAGGGATTCAAGCGGGTGTTTCATGGCATTGTTAAACTTGAGTTAAAAAAGCCATTGTCCGGGATCTTCCCGGCTAACGCAAACCCGCTCCGCTTACCCTGCCCAGATCTCACAATGTTTTTTCACCAGTCCGATGAGCGAACCGCCCCCGGTGACAAACTCACGCATTGTCTGCGCTTCATTGAGGCCGTTTTTCACCTGGCGGGTTAACGCCTCGATGGCGCTGGTCGCGCCCACTTTATCTGCCGATGGCGCCACGTTTTCCAGCAGGCGCAGGGTGTCCTCTGACAACGGATGGCGATCGCCGGTATGCACATCGGTCAGAATGCCTTCCAGCCCATAGCGGCAGGCCTGAAAGCGGTTGAATTTATACAGCAGGTAATCTCGTTCCTGATGCTTAAACGGACGCTCGGTTAGCAGCCAGTGGGCGGTAGCCTGGATTAATCCGGCGATATTTACCGCATGTGACAGGGTCAGCGGCGTATCCATCACCCGCACTTCGACGGTACCAAAATGTGGGCTGGGGCGAATATCCCAGTGCAAATCCTTAATGCTGTCGATCATGTTCGTATGGCTGAGCCGCCGGAATAAACCCTCAAATTCCTGCCAGTTGCTGACCCACGGCATTGGCCCATTATCGGGAAAACCGGAGAAGATATTCAGGCGCGACGAGGCAAAGCGGGTGTCAGATCCCTGCATATAGGGTGACGCCGCCGAGAGCGCAATGAAGTGTGGGACAAAGCGTGACAGCCCGTGCAGCAGATAAATAGCGTCATCTCCGCTGGGACAGCCGACGTGGACGTGCTGTCCAAACACGGTGGCCTGTTGGATGAGATAGCCAAAGCGTTCGAGCGTGCGCTGATAGCGCTCGTTGTCGCATACCTGCTGGCGCTGCCATTTCTGAAACGGATGTGTGCCGCCGCCGCAAATTTCAAGGTGATGCTCAGCCGCCGCCTGCAGGATCACCTGCTGCATGGCGGAAAACTGCGCGGCGGCCTGATCGATGCTATGGCAGACGTCGGTGGCCATCTCCAGCATGCTTTCGGTGATATCGTGCTTCACCTCTCCGGCGCTCACCCGGTCTTTCACCGCGGCAATCAGCGTCGAAGAGTCCTGACTCAGGTCATAACCTGGCGGATTCACCACTTGCATTTCCAGTTCAATTCCGAGGGTATACGGTTCCGAGACGTGAAAATCGGGTAGTGGCATGGCGTTCGTTTCCCTGGTGATTTGCTTTCAGTATAGAAGCGATGGGGAGATCCGCAGCGGTAGAAGAAATCTGAAAGTGGCGCTTTGAAGACGAATCGGGAACTGCTATAACCAGATTTTATCGTTGCGTAAGGAGTGAGCTGTGCCGGAAATGAATCAGTATGGTCAGACGGTTGGCGACGCGCTGCCGGACTGGCATGGCGCGTCGGTTCTGGAACGAACCGTGCTGGAAGGCCGCTGGTGTCGTCTTGAGCCGCTTGACCCGGAACGTCATGCTGGCGATCTGTTCGACGCCTATGCGCAGGCCGACGACGAGCGGGACTGGACGTGGCTGGCGAGCAGTCGGCCCGACAGCGTTGCGGCGACGTTCCACTGGCTTTGCGGGAAAGCGAACGATGACGCGCTGGTGCCTTTCACTGTCGTGGATACTCGCGCTGAACGTGCGGTGGGGCTGGTCTGCTTTATGGCGATCGAACGGGAGCACGGCAGCGTTGAAATCGGCCATGTCACCTGGTCGCCGCGGATGAAAAACAGTGTACTGGGTACGGAAGCCGTCTGGCTCTTGTTGCGGTATGCGTTTGCGCTGGGGTATCGCCGCGTGGAGTGGAAATGTGACTCTCTGAACCTGGCGTCGCGTCGGGCGGCAGAGCGGTTAGGGTTTGTATTCGAAGGCCGCTTTCGCCAGAAAATTGTGCGCAAAGGCCGCAATCGGGACAGCGACTGGTTGTCGATGATTGATGGTGAGTGGCCTGAGTGTGACCGCGCATTGCAGCGCTGGTTAGCGCCGGAGAATTTTGACGAACATGGTCAACAGCGGCAAACCCTGGCGCAGTGTCGGTAGCGATAAGCGAAACTCCGCTCTGCCATCAGAGCGGAAATCACGATTAGCGCAGTGCCGGTTTGCGTACCGGCGCATCGCCCGCCACGTAATAGCGCGCGGTGCTTTTTGCCAGCGGCGCGCGACCGCGAATGGCATCGGCGATTTTCTCGCCAATCATGATGGTCGTGGCATTCAAATTGCCGGTGATAATTTGCGGCATGATCGACGCATCCACCACGCGCAGATTTTCCACGCCGTGCACGATGCCTTCGCCATCGACCACGGCCATCTCATCAACGCCCATTTTACAGGTGCCACAGGGGTGAAACGCAGTTTCCGCGTGGTTACGCACAAACGCATCCAACTGTTCGTCGCTCTGACAGTCAATGCCTGGGCTTATCTCCCGTCCACGGAATTTATCCAGCGCCGGCTGGTTGATGATTTCACGGGTAAGGCGAATCGCATCGCGGAATTCCTGCCAGTCCTGCTCCGTTGACATGTAGTTAAACAGAATCGCCGGATGCTCGCGCGGATCGCGCGATTTTATCTGCACATGACCGCGACTCGGCGAGCGCATCGAGCCGACGTGACACTGAAAACCGTGCTCTTTCACCGCGTTCGAACCGTTATAGTTAATGGCTACCGGCAGGAAATGGTACTGAATGTTCGGCCAGCTAAATTCTTTACGGCTGCGAATAAATCCGCCCGCTTCAAAATGGTTACTGGCCCCAACGCCAGTCCCGCCAAACAGCCATTCGGCACCGATCTTTGGCTGGTTCCACCACTGCAGGGCAGGGTAGAGAGAGACCGGCTCTTTACACGCATACTGGAGGTACATCTCCAGATGATCCTGCAGGTTTTCACCGACGCCAGGCAAATGGTGAACCAGCGGGATCGCATGCGCTTTTAACAGCGCGGCGTCGCCCACGCCGGAACGTTGCAGGATCTGCGGCGAGGCAATCGCGCCCGCGCACAGCAGCACTTCTTTTCGGGCCGTCGCGCTGACGGGGATGGTGCTGTCGCCTTCGAGCCACTCCACGCCGACCGCTTTTTTACCGTCAAAAACGATGTGGTCGGTCAGGGCATGAGTCACGATAGTGAGGTTCGGGCGCTTTTTCGCCTGATCCAGATAACCCCGGGCGGTGCTGGCGCGACGCCCCTGTGGCGTGACGGTGCGGTCCATCGGGCCAAAGCCTTCCTGCTGATAGCCGTTCAGGTCATCGGTTCGCGGGTAACCCGCCTGGACACCCGCCTCGATCATCGCTGCAAACAGCGGGTTTACCCCCGGTTTTGACGTGGTCACGCTGACCGGGCCATCGCCGCCGTGATAGTCATTCGCACCCACATCGCGGGTTTCCGCTTTGCGGTAATAGGGCAGGCAGTTGAGATAGCTCCAGTGCTCAAGTCCGGGTTCTTCCGCCCAGCGATCGAGATCCAGGGCGTTGCCACGGATGTAGCACATGCCGTTAATCAGCGAGGAACCGCCCAGCCCTTTGCCACGTCCGCACTCCATACGGCGGTAGTTCATGTGCGGTTCAGGTTCGGTCTCATACGCCCAGTTATAGCGCCTTCCCTGCAACGGGAAGGCCAGCGCTGCCGGCATCTGGGTGCGGAAATCCGCACGATAATCCGGACCGCCTGCTTCCAAAAGCAGAACGGTGGTATTGCTGTCTTCTGTCAGTCGTGTTGCCAGTACATTGCCAGCGGAGCCGGCACCAATAATGATGTAGTCAAAATGCAATGAAACCTCCTGCTTAAAATACAGACTGGAAGGGCGCCATCTCAAGCTGGATGGATTTCACCTGGGTGTAGCTTTGCAGCGTCATTACGCCATTTTCACGCCCGATGCCGGAATGCTTGTAGCCGCCAACCGGCATTTCTGCGGGGGATTCGCCCCAGGTGTTGATCCAGCAGATCCCGGCTTCAAGCTGGTGAATGACGCGATGTGCGCGGTTGAGATCCTGGGTGACGACGCCCGCCGCCAGACCGTAATCGGTGTTGTTGGCGCGGCGAATGACCTCGTCTTCGCTCTCATAAGTCAGGATCGCCATCACCGGGCCGAAAATTTCTTCGCGTACGATGGTCATCTCATCGTGGCAGTCGGTGAACACCGTAGGAGCAACCCAGGCACCGTGGTCGAACGCGCTGCCCTTCAGCACATCGCCACCGCAAAGCAGCGTTGCGCCTTCGTTATTACCGCTTTCGATATAGCGCAGGACATTTTCGCGATGCGGGAAGCTGACCAGCGGGCCAAAATTGGTGGCGGGATCAAACAAATCGCCTGCGCGGATCCGCGCCACGCGAGACAGAATGGTTTGCTCGAACGCGCTTTTCATCCGCGCCGGAATAAACACGCGAGTCCCGTTGGTACAGACCTGACCGGTGCTGTAGAAATTCGCCATCATCGCGATATCGGCGGCGAGATTAACGTTGGCATCCTCGAAAACGATCAGCGGCGATTTACCGCCCAGTTCCATCGTCACCGCTTTCAGCGAGGAGGCGGCAGAGTTCGCCATCACTTTTTTACCGCTGGCGACGCCGCCGGTGAAGGAGACTTTGGCAATGCCCGGATGCTCGGTCAGATAGTGGCCCGTTTCCGCCCCTTCACCCGGCAGGACATTAAAGACGCCGTCCGGTAAACCGGCTTCGCTGTAGATCTCCGCCAGCTTCAGGGCGGTTAGCGGAGTGACTTCGCTGGGTTTGAAGATCATCGCATTGCCTGCCGCTAGCGCCGGCGCGGATTTCCACAGCGCGATTTGAATCGGGTAGTTCCATGCGCCAATCCCGGCGACGACGCCCAACGGCTCGCGTCGGGTGTAAACGAAGGCGGTCTCGCGCAGGGGGATTTGGCTTCCTTCCAGCGCGGGGATCAGCCCGGCGTAGTATTCCAGTACGTCTGCACCGGTCACGATATCGACGCTGGCGGTTTCGCTGAACGGTTTGCCGGTATCCAGCGTTTCCAGTTTTGCCAGCTCATCATTACGTTCGCGCAGAATCTCCACCGCCCGACGCAGGATGCGTGAACGTTCCATGGCGGTCATCGCTGCCCAGATTTTTTGTCCGCGCTGAGCGCTTTTCACCGCGCGGTCGACATCCTCACGGCTTGCGGCCTGTACGGTGGCAAGGACCTCGCCATTGGCAGGATTGATCGTCTCAAAAGTCCGACCGCTGGTGGCGGCGGTATAGCCACCATCAATATAAAGCTGTTGTTCTGCCATTCGTGACATGCGTTCTCCTCGGTGAGTCAGTGACTTTTTTGCAAGTGCTGACTGATGAAATGGGTGGTCAGCGCCTGGGCGAGACTGAGGTTAAACGGCTTACCGCTTAATGCCGCACGGAGCCACAGCCCGTCTATCAGCGCCGCTAATCCGTAACCCGCCTGTTGCGCCTGTTCACGCGGCAGCTCGCGCTTAAATTCGGCAACAATGTTCGACAGCAGGCGTTTGCTGGCGACCTGTTGCAGTCGATACAGCATCGGCTGGTGCATGCTGCTGGCCCAGAACGCCAGCCAGGCTTTCATTGCGGCATGACTTATCTGGGTCTCGTCAAAGTTTCCCGCCACGATGGCACGCAATCGTAGTTCCGCACGCGCCCCCGGTAGCGCATGGAGTCGATGCAAAACGGCGTGACGCAGCTGGCTGGTGATGTCGCGCATCGTTGCCTCCAGCAATCCATTCTTATCCTTAAAGTAATGGCTAATGATCCCGGTTGAGACCCCGGCGCGACGGGCGATTTGCGCAATCGTCGCATCGTGCATCCCGACTTCATTTATCGCTTCCAGCGTGGCGTCAATCAACTGCCGTTGCCGTATCGGCTGCATCCCCAGTTTGGGCATTTTGGGACTCCATTCATCAGTTTTGTTTAACCATTAAAGCGGTTTTTGATTGGACGTTCAATATAAAATGTGTCTTAATTGTTGCGAATTTGATTTTTAATAGTTACAAAAAATGTGAGGATACTGGATGTCAGACCTTCCACAGTGCAGAGAAAAGGACAAAATCAATCCGGTGGTTTTCTACACGTCCGCCGGGCTGATTTTGTTGTTTTCCCTGACCACCATCTTTTTTAGCGATTTCTCCGCCGTCTGGATTGGCCGGACGTTGAACTGGGTTTCAAAAACCTTCGGCTGGTACTATTTGCTGGCGGCCACGTTGTACATCGTCTTTGTTGTTTTCATCGCCTGCTCGCGCTTTGGCTCGGTCAAACTCGGGCCGGAGCAGTCGAAACCGGAATTCAGCCTGCTCAGTTGGGCCGCCATGCTGTTCGCCGCCGGGATTGGTATCGACCTGATGTTCTTTTCCGTGGCGGAGCCGGTAACACAATATATGCAGCCGCCGGAAGGCGCGGGGCAGACGATTGAAGCGGCGCGTCAGTCGATGGTCTGGACGTTATTCCACTACGGCCTGACCGGCTGGTCGATGTATGCCCTGATGGGCATGGCGCTGGGATACTTCAGCTATCGCTATAACCTGCCGTTGACTATCCGTTCCGCGCTCTATCCTATCTTTGGTAAACGCATTAACGGGCCGATTGGGCATAGCGTTGATATCGCCGCCGTCATTGGCACCATTTTTGGTATCGCCACGACGCTGGGAATTGGTGTGGTTCAGCTCAACTATGGCCTGAGCGTGTTGTTTGATATTCCGGATTCGATGGCGGCGAAAGCGGCGTTGATTGTGCTGTCGGTGGTGATTGCCACGATTTCGGTCACTTCCGGGGTGGATAAGGGCATCCGCGTGCTTTCAGAGCTTAACGTTCTGCTGGCGCTGGGGCTGATCCTTTTCGTCCTGTTTATGGGCGATACCTCATTCCTGCTCAATGCCCTGGTGCTGAACGTGGGCGACTATGTGAATCGCTTTATGGGCATGACGCTCAACAGCTTTGCCTTCGATCGCCCGGTTGAGTGGATGAATAACTGGACGCTGTTTTTCTGGGCGTGGTGGGTGGCCTGGTCGCCGTTTGTCGGCCTGTTTCTTGCGCGAATCTCACGTGGGCGTACCATCCGTCAGTTTGTCTTCGGAACGCTGATTATTCCGTTCACCTTTACCCTGCTGTGGCTATCGGTGTTCGGCAACAGCGCGTTGTATGAAATCATTCACGGCGATGCGGGCTTTGCCCAGGAGGCGATGGCGCATCCGGAACGCGGATTCTACAGCCTGCTGGCGCAGTATCCGGCGTTTACCTTCAGCGCGTCGGTGGCCACCATCACGGGCCTGCTGTTTTATGTCACGTCAGCGGATTCCGGCGCGCTGGTGCTGGGGAATTTCACCTCGAAACTGAAGGATATCAACAGTGATGCCCCGTCATGGCTGCGCGTCTTCTGGTCGGTGGCGATCGGTTTGCTGACGCTGGGAATGTTGATGACGAACGGGATTTCAGCCTTGCAGAACACGACGGTGATCATGGGACTGCCGTTCAGCTTTGTCATTTTCTTTATTATGGCGGGATTGTATAAGTCGCTGAAGGTGGAAGATTATCGCCGTGAGAGCGCTAACCGGAATACTGCGCCGCGACCCATGGGCGTGCAGGATCGGTTGAGCTGGAAAAAACGCCTGTCGCGGCTGATGAACTATCCCGGCACGCGCTATACCCGCGAAATGATGGAGAACGTGTGCTTCCCGGCGATGGAAGAGGTGGCGCAGGAGTTAACACTGCGTGGCGCGCATGTCGAACTGAAAAGTCTGCCGCCTGTGGAAGGCGAAAGTCTGGGACACCTCGATTTACGGGTGCACATGGGCGATGAACGTAACTTTATCTACCAAATCTGGCCGCAGAAATATGCGATACCGGGCTTTACCTATCGCGCGCGCAGCGGGAAATCGACCTATTACCGTCTGGAGACGTTCCTGCTGGAAGGCAGTCAGGGTAATGACCTGATGGACTACAGCAAAGAGCAGGTGATTACCGATATTCTCGACCAGTATGAACGCCATCTGAACTTCATCCATCTGGATCGCGAAGCGCCGGGAAATGGTGTGCTGTTCCCGGGTATGTAGGACTGTCTAAATGTTTTCCGAAAATGAAGTTTAACTGTATAAATATACAGTGTCGGGATAGAAGAAGAGTACGATAACGGCGGGTGCCTGATGCTTTCCAGCTTCAGGCCGTTGCTGAGGTCTGGAAAGAAGAAAGCCCCAAGGAGATAGTGCTATCAACCTTGAGGCTACCATTCCAAACCTGAACAATTCGGATGGTAATCTCTTCTTCGCATGGAGGCAATACATGCTGACGAAATATGCCTTAATCGCAGTCATCGCACTTTGCATTACAGTGCTGGGATTCACGCTCCTGGTGAGGGACTCACTCTGTGAGTTCAGCGTCAGGGAGCGTGGTATTGAGTTTAAGGCAGTTCTCGCTTACGAATCGAAGAAGTAGCCGTTATGCGGGGAGTTATCCCCGCATATCCGCTTGTCAGGTCTGGATGAGACGGCACCCGCTTTATCACATCGCCCGCAGTCAGTCATGGCTGCGGGCGAATTTCTGTTTACCAGCAGATAAATCCGCCATCAACGACGAGATCGACGCCGGTACAAAATGAGGCTGCATCACTGGCGAGGAACAGCGCCGGACCGGCCATCTCTTCAACTTTTGCCATTCGCTGGATTGGCGTCTGGCTCTCAAATTCACGCGTCTGATGAACCATTTCAGGGCGGGTATTCATCGGTGTGGCGGTGTATCCCGGGCTGATTGAGTTCACGCGAATGCCTTTCTCAATCCATTCCATTGCCAGGCTCTTCGAGAGGTGAATAACCCCCGCTTTCGAGCTGTTGTAATGCGCTTGTTCAAGACCACGGTTAACGATGATTCCGGACATCGAGGCGATGTTGATGATTGAGCCGCCGCCAGATTCCAGCATCAGTTCTGCTTCGGCCTTACAGGAGTTCCATACGCCCGTGAGGTTGATGTCGATAACGCGCTGCCACTGTTCGCTTTCCATTTCCAGCGCCGGATTGGCGTTGGCTATACCGGCGGCATTCACCGCGATATCCAGACAACCAAACCGTTCTTTGGTCAGGGTGACGGCGGCGCGAAGGTCGCTAAGCTGGCGAACATCTCCCGTATAGAGCGCCGCCTGGCCGCCAATCGCGTCGATATGATTAGCCGTCTCTTTCAGCCCGCCGTCTTCGCGCAGATCAAAACAGACGACCCGCGCGCCCGCGCTGGCCAGCGCCCAGGCAATGGTCTGACCGATGCCGCTCCCTGCACCAGTGACGAAAGCAACGCGTCCTTGCAGGTTAAACAGTTGTTGAGCAAAATCTTTTGCGATCATAGTGATAACTCTCTTCACAAATACCCCGTCGGGTATTACGACATAATCAGGCCACCATCAATGTTGATGGTTTGTCCGGTAAGATAGCGTGCATCGTCAGAAGCGAGGAAGGCGACCAGCCCGGCGACATCTTCTGGTTTACCCGCGCGTTTCATGGGGATGCCTTTAACCCATTCCGCCATCAGTTCACCTTTGCCATAGCGTTTTTCATCGGTGCTAAGGATCTGCCCCCATACGCGGTCGTTGTAATCCCACATTTCGCTTTCGATGATCCCCGGACAGAAGGCGTTGACGGTAATGTTCCACGGTGCCAGTTCATGCGCCAGGCTTTGCGTGATGCCAATCACGCCCATTTTGCTGGCGGCGTAGTGCGGGGTATAGATAAAGCCCTGACGTCCCTGGCCGGAAGAGGTATTAATCAGGCAGCCGTGATTCTGTTTAACCATATATTTCGCCGCTTCCCGACAGCAGAGCCATACGCCTGTGGTATTGACGGCGAGGGTTTTCTCAAAATCCGCTTTCGGCATTCGGTCAAAGTAATCGATGGTGATCACACCCGCGTTCTGGATGGAGACATCAATCGAGCCAAAGCGCGCAGCCGCCTGCTCATACAATGCCTGTACCTGCTCTTCGTTAGTGACATCAACCTGTAGTGATAAAATGTCAGCCTGGTAACGCTGGCGCAGCTGTTCTGCCGTTTCGTGAACGCGCTCAGCGTTGGAGACCATCACCAGGTTCGCGCCGTCCCGGGCGAAACGTTCGGCGATGCCTGCGCCAATCCCCCGGCATGCGCCGGTGATGACGACCGTCTTACCATGAAAATCACGTTGCATATTTCTTTCCCCTGTATAAGCCGGACAGTCGATGCCCGGCGCAGTGATGCTACTTAACTGGATACGGTATTTGCCGAGGGTGCAGTCGCCTGTTTCTCTTCATGGCGACGCATCAGAATGACTTTGTTCTGTAGCTTTTGCTGGAACTGGTCGACAACCACGGCGGTGACAATAACGACGCCCTTAATGACCATTTGCCAGAAATCGCTGACGCCCATCATCACCATGCCATCGGCCAGAAAGACGATGACGAAGGCCCCGATGATGGATCCGGATACCCGTCCGCGACCGCCGGCGAGTGCGGTTCCACCCAGAACGGTGGCCCCGATGGCGTCCATCTCAAACATGTTGCCGGTCATCGGGTGCGACGTTTGTAACTGAGACGCGACAATCAGCCCAACAAAGGCGGCGCACAACCCGGAGAAGGCGTAGACGAAAATTTTCGCTTTGACGATAGGCACGCCGGCGAGTCGCGCGGCGGATTCGTTACCGCCAATCGCGTAGATATAGCGACCGAGCGGGGTTTTGGTGGTTATCCAGTAGCCCAGGACCAGGAAGGCGATCATCAGCCAGATGGGCAGGTAAATCCCGAGCAGCGTGCCGGAGCCCAGGGTGGCAAAACCGGTATTGCCCAGCGCCTCCATACCGTTAAGGTTGGGGTAGGTGCTGCCGTCGTTAAACAGCAGGGCAGAGCCCCTGGCAACGTACATCATGCCGAGGGTACAGATGAAAGGCGCAACGCCAAAGCGGGTGATGACCGCGCCATTAACGAATCCAACGAGAACGCCAAAGATGGCGACGCAGAGGATAACTTCCGGCACGTTGAAGAAGATGATGTTCCCGCCCCAGATGGGCAAACCATTGGTGAGTAACGCGCCCGCCACCATGCCGCAGATGCCGGCAACGGCGCCGACCGACAGGTCAATGCCGCCGGTCAGGATTACCAGCGTCATCCCAATCGCCAGTAAGCCGGTAATGGCAACGTGCTGGGTCATAATCAGCAGGTTAGATGTGGTCAGGAAATTCGGTACCATCACGCTGAAGAATGCGATGACCAGCAGCAGAGCGATAAACGTTCTGGCCTTCAGCAGGTACATGTAAATCATATATTTCTGGTTCATGATGGATTCCAGCCTGATTAATCTTGCGGTGTAGAAGCCGCGATCAACTTCTCGCGGGTGACTGCATGACGGGGGACATCAGCGGTGATCCGGCCATCAGCCATCACCAGAATGCGGTCCGCCAGCGCCATCACTTCGTCCAGCTCTGATGAAGAGAACATCACTGCCAGCCCTTGTTGCGCCATTTTGCCGATAAGGTGATACACATCAGTTTTCGCCCCCACGTCGATGCCGCGGGTTGGCTCATCAAGGAACACCACCTGTGGCTGCGTCATTAACGCTTTACCCAGCACCACCTTTTGCTGGTTTCCACCGCTGAGTGAGGTGATGGGCAGTTCGGGATCGCTCACTTTGATGGCAAGTTGCTGAATCATCTCCTTCACGCTGTCCTGTTCTTTGTGCGGATTCAGCCATTTCCAGGCCCGGCGAAACCCCTGCAGGCTGAGGTCAGAGAGCGTCATATTGGACTGAATCGACATCATCTGAACGACGCCTTCGCCCTGTCTGTCTTCCGGCACCAGCGCCAGCCCTTTTTTAAGTCGTGACTGAAAGTGGGCGTTATCGATGCACTCGCCGTTGAGTTGAACGCTGCCGCTCTGGCAGGGCATCAGGCCCACCAGACCTTTGAACAGTTCGGTGCGTCCGGCGCCCAGCAGACCGTAGATCCCAATCACCTCGCCTTTATTCAGGCTAAACGACACGTCATTGAGCTTATAGCCGCCGCTGGAATGGAGCGCTGTCAGTCCCTGCACCGCGAGAACCGTGTCGCCTTGCGGGGCCGGTTGATAATCGAAGTGTTTTTTCTTATCACCCACCATCTGTTCGATGATCCACGGAATGCTGGCATCGCTGACCGGACGCTCGCTAATAAAACGGCCGTCGCGGAAAATGGTGATGTAGTCACCAATTTCCATGAGTTCTTCCAGGCGATGGGAAATATAGATAATGGTAACGCCGCGGCGCTTGAGCTGTTCAATCACGTTGAACAGGATTTTGACTTCAGACTGGCTCAGCGCGGAGGTCGGTTCATCCATGATTAAGACGCGCGTATCTTTCGAGAGCGCGCGGGCAATCTCGACCAGTTGCTGATGGCCGATCCCCAGTTCTTCTAAGGGTGTATACGGATCAACATCCAGTTCCAGTCGCTTGAGCAGGCTTTGCGCCAGCGCGTACTGATATTTTTCATTAATTTTCCCTTTCTGAAAAAACTCGTTAGCCATGAAAATATTGTCCATGACATTCATATTCGGGAATAAATTCAACTCCTGAAAAATAATGCTGATACCCAATTTTTCGGCCTGATGCGTCGAATTCATCGAAACAGGGGTACCATCCAGAAAAATTTGACCGGAGGATGGGGTTTCGACACCAGCAAGCATTTTCATCATGGTGGATTTACCCGCACCATTTTCTCCGATCAGAACATTCACTTTATTCCGATATACCCGATAATTGACGTTATCTAATGCCACCACGCCAGGATAGACACGAGACAGGCTATGGGTTTCGATAATCACTTCCGATTCGGCGGGTTGGGGAGCGACGATATCTTGCTGTTGCATGTTATTGTCCTCCTGCCGGGTCAATTTTTGCGGGCGTAATATCAGGGATCGTCTGGGGAATATCCCAGGCAGAAAATACGCCATACACTTGCGTGGGTTCGCCGGTTTTAAGTTGGGTTGCCTGAATCATTTTTATCGCCTGGTCGTTAATAGCGCGACCATACTCGCCAAATAAGACCTGGTCGTTAAAATCACCATAAGTCGCGCCTTTATAGGCGTCACGTAATTGTGTGCCGCGTAGCGTTGGACCAATCTGAACAATAATATTGCTACCGCTTTTATCCGCGACGGTCATTTTCCCGCTGCGGGAGGCGGTATCGATCGTGCCAATTTTGCCTTCGACTTTGACGTAAAAGATGCAGGGGTTCTCTTCCTGAGCGCGATAGCCCAGCTTTTTACAGGCACTATCGAAATCCTTCTCGGCCTGTAAAGCAGCCATTAAATCTGCCACCGGACGAGCCTGCCCAACAATTTGCGGCACAATTTTGTTTTGCCACGTTTGGTCTATATTGGACATATGGGGATTAGGCGGAGATTTGAGATCCGCAAGCTCCTGCTGCGAGACAATGCGGCATCCCCCTACGGTCAATACGACCAGCGCCAGCCAGGCTTTTTTAGACATAATGTTCTCCTCTGCGCCTCCTAAGAGGCGCAACTACCCGAGATCAGGACTTGATATTGAAATCCTGTACTTTATCTGCGTTATCTTTGGTGATGAGAATGCCGCGGAACATGACGCGCTGTTTCTCTGGTTTCACCCCTTTTTGCAGGTAGTTATCCAGATCGGTCACGCCTTGTGCGGCGATAGCCTGAGCCTGCAGCATGACGGTGGCCTGCAATGTACCGGCTTTCACCGCATCGCGTTCATCGTTGCTGCCGTCAATGCCGACGACCACAACGTCATTGCGATTTGCGGCTTTCAACGCGGCGATTGCGCCCAGCGCAACAGGACCGTTACCGCAGATGACGCCTTTCACATCCGGGTGGGCTTGCAGAATGCTGTCCATGATTCGCTTACCGTCGATAAGCGTTCCTTTTGCATCTTGTTTGGCGACGCTGACCATATCCGGGAACTGGTCAATAACCTGGTGGAAAGATTTCGAACGGGTAACACAGTTATTATCGGCGAGGTTACAGGTCAGCTCGGCGTATTTCCCTTTTTCCCCCATTTTCTCAACGAAAACGTTGGCAACTTCAGAACCTGCCTGGAAGTTATTATGGGTAATTTGCACTAGCGCCACATCATCAACGGGAATTTCGCGGTTGATTAATATAACGGGAATACCGGCTTTTTTCGCTTTTTCAATGGCTGCAACGCTGGCCGTTGAATCCGCATTATCCAGAACGATGCCCTGAACTTTTTTGCCGATAGCGGTATCAATCAATTCATTTTGTTTTTTTACATCTTCGCTGTGCGACAAAATGGTGGTTTTGTAGCCTAACTCCTGAGCTTTTTCACTGGCGCCTTTGGCTTCCGACGCGTAATACGGATTATCCAGTGAATTCACCATAATCATAATTGTCCCTTTCTCTGCGGCATGGGCAGTAAAAGACAAAGCGGTCAGGGTTGCAGCGGTTAACAGCGTTAAACGTAATTTCATGACAATGTTCTCTCTGTGTTGTTATTGTCGGGTACGGTGAAACAACGTAAAGCATGAATTCTTGTAAAGCAGGGCTAATGGTCCGGAGTTCTCCTTCTGTTAATGAGTCGGGGTGTCACGCATCTTCCCTGGTGAGGCGTCAGGCGGACGGGGCCGGTTTCCATAGTGTTCTGTTCACCGCATTGCGCCACTCCTGCCATCTTTTTTGCAGGCGATGATGGCGGGCCATATCGGGCTGAAATGCGCTGTGTACGGTTAAAAAGGCTTTTAAATCAGTGAGCGAGCCAGGGTGGAGCGCTTTGCGTGCCAGTAACGCGGCGCCAATGGCCGACAGTTCAGGCACATCGCTGCGCATCACCGGACAACCCAGCAGGTCTGCCTGGTACTGCATTAACCAGTCATTCTTTGTCGGGCCGCCGTCAACCATCAGCGCCGACAAACTGAAGTCTTCATGTTGCTGCATGGCGACCACGACATCGGCGATTTGATAGGTAATCGACTCAAGGGCCGCGCGGATCAGATGGGCTCGTTTGACGCCGCGACTCAGTCCGCAGATCACGCCGCGCGCGCTGTCATCCCACCAGGGGGCGCCGAGCCCGGTTAATGCCGGGACGAAGTACACGCCCAGGGTTGACTCAACGGAGGCGGGGAGCGTATTCAGTTCATGAGCCAGTTCGGCGTCAGAAAGTTCGCTCAGGCCGGTGCTATCTGCCATCCACGCCACCGCATCGCCGGTGTGCGGAATATTGCCTTCCAGGCCGTAAATGATGTTCTCACCGTCGTGCCAGGCAATGGTGGTCGCCAGCGCGCCAATATCGCACTGGGCAGAAGTCACCGGCGCCATTACGGAGGATCCGGTGCCGTAAGTGGCCTTGACGCACCCCATCTCGCCGAGGGCATGACCAAACAGCGCGGCGTGCGAGTCACCGACCATCGACATCACCGGGATACCATCCGGAATGCCGTTCAGGCCACGGGTATAACCAAATAATCCACTGGAGGGTTTAATTTCCGGTAGCGCGGCGCGGGGGATGTGGAACAGTTCCAGCATGGTGTCATCCCACTGCCCGGTGTGCAGATTGAGCAACTGGGTGCGGGCCGCGTTAGAGTAGTCGCAGCAGAAGGCCGCGCCGCCGGTTAAATTCCACAGCAGCCAGCTGTCGATAGTGCCAAGACAGATTTTCCCCTGGGCTGCAAGCTGCGGGCCATCGTTTACCGACTCCAGTAGCCAGCGCATTTTAGAGGCGGAAAAAAGTGGCGCAATTGGCAGGCCGGTGGTGGTCTTGATCAGGTGTTCTTTGTGCTCGTGACGCAATTCTTCGCAGTACGCCGCACTGCGTGTGCACTGCCAGGTGATGGCGGAATTCAGCGGTTTACCCGTCTGGCGATACCAGCCAATGGCGGTTTCACGTTGATTACTGATAGCCAGGGCCACGACGTTGTCGGCGCCGACGTGACTTATCGCTTTCGCAATCACATCGAGCGATGCATCAATCAATACCTCGCCGGATTGTTCAACCCAGCCTTCACGCGGAGTCTGAATGGCCAGCGGTTGAGAAAATTTGGCGACCACCACGCCCTGAGCGTCCAGGGCGACCGCTTTGGCGTTGGTGGTACCTTCATCCAGCGCAATGATGAACTCTTTCTTTGCTGCACACATAGATTGATTATCTCCTGAGTCACATTGCGTCCCGGCGTTAAAGGGAAAAGGGCCTCCCTCACTGTCGCGTCATTACTTAATCAGGCTTGATTGTGACATCGTGTATTTTTACTGTCTGAATATATATTCGATGCTGATTATTTATTTAATACCTTAGCCAGAATCTTTCAGTTGGGCTATAGAAAAAATCATCAATTGTGCTGAGAATCACACTTACACAGCGGGAAGAATATCAGGTTCACGCGATAGTCGCGCGGAGGTGAATCCTTTCAGTTTATTGAAATATAGGGATTTTTATACGGTCTTTGCGGTGAACTCTTTTTTCGCAAAGACCGAATATGTGGGAGGGATCAGGCTGTTACTAACATCCGCGCGGTAGGATAATCGGTGATCAATACGTCGATATAGCCCCCGTTCAGCGCTCCTTTGATGGCAGCAACTTTGTCAGTTCCTCCCGCCAACGCCACAACGTTTGGGCATTTTTTGACTTTATCGAGCGCCATGCCAATGACCGGATCTTCATCATCCTGTAAGACCGGCTGACCGTTTTTGTCGTAGTAGTGCAGGCAGATATCTCCTACGGCACCGCGATCGGCCAGTACCTGTAACATATCTTCGTGGTAGTAGTTACCCGACGTTTTAAGCAACTGGGACGGTTCCAGGATCCCCACCCCCACGATGGCGATATCGACATTATCGAAACGCGAGATCACCTCGGCGACATCCTTGCTGGCGATAAGCCGATTTTTCTCCTCAACCGATCCCTCAATGCTTTGCGAAGGGAGCAGCCAGGCCTCGCAGTTAAGATGTTGCGCCAGCGTCTGGGTTAAAATGGTGGCCTGCACATTGCCGTTTGGCCCGACGCCGCCGAGTAGCTGGATAACGCCGCCGGCTTTCAGATTCTGGGTATGCACTTCGTCAACCATTGCCCGGATGGTTGAACTCCATGAGGAGACGCCCACCAGATCTTTGGGCCGCAGGCGGGTTTCAAGATAATGTGCGGCGGCGGAACCGATGGCGCGTTTGATACTGTGGTCGGTGGCATCGTCTTCGGTATCCACCACGATCGCCTGTTTGAGTCCGTAACGATCTTCGATCCCTTTCTCAAGATTCAGGAAGATATTTGAGGGCTGTACGACGCTGATTTTTACCACCCCTTCTTTCTGACAGCGGGTAATGGCTCGGGAGATAAACGACTGAGAAAGCGAGAGAAGCTGAGCGATATCGGACTGTTTACGTCCTTCAAGATAGTAAAGGGTGGCGATTTTAACCAATAGCCGTTGTTCGTCCTGCTTAGCCATATATTTCCCCGAAAATCATTTACGTACAGCCATTATCTTAGAAACTTTTATCATACGCGAAAACAAAAGCCAGGTAAGTGTGATAAAGCTCTAACTTTAACCAATCCTCAAAAACAGGGATGGACAAATACGGAAATATGGTTGCATAATTGAATAAAGAATCATCTGTGAATATATATTCATAGTGATTTCAGGTCAACTGATTATTCCCGACGTTAATGTGGTCGCGGTGAGGAGGCAGAATGTTCCTGAGTAAGAGACCGTGGCGTAAGCCGTGTGATGCGAAGCAAAGGGATTTCTGGTTTTTTTAGTCCCTGATGGAATAAATATTCCATATTGAAAATAAATTCAGAGGTGTTAAATGAATCCCTGGCACTATGATATCCAGACTCTTGAGCGCACAGCGCGAGCGGTGCGCCGTCACATCGTCAAATTAAACGCCTACAGCCCGGCAGGAGGGCATACCGGTGCGGACCTGTCTCAGGTTGAACTGCTCACCGCACTCTATTTCCGCATTTTGAATGTCGCCCCGGATCGCATCGACGATGAGGAGCGTGACATCTACATTCAGTCCAAAGGCCACGCGGTAGGCTGCTACTACTGTGTTCTGGCGGAGGCGGGGTTTTTCCCTGTTGACTGGCTGAGCACATACCAACATGCCAATTCTCATCTTCCGGGCCATCCGGTGCGCCAGAAAACGCCAGGTATTGAACTGAACACCGGCGCGCTGGGCCACGGTTTGCCTGTCGCGGTGGGGCTGGCGCTGGCGGCGAAGAAAAGCAACAGTGCCCGTCGTATCTTCTTAATTACCGGCGATGGTGAGCTGGCAGAAGGTAGCAACTGGGAAGCCGCGCTAGCAGCGGCGCATTATGGACTGGATAACCTGGTGATCATCAATGACAAGAACAATCTCCAGTTGGCCGGACCCACGCGTGAAATCATGAACACCGATCCGCTCGCGGATAAATGGCGTGCCTTCGGCATGCAGGTCACTGAATGCCAGGGAAATGATATGGCGTCGGTCGTCAGCACCCTGGAAGGCCTGAAGCAGGAAGGGAAACCTAACGTCGTGATTGCCAATACCACAAAAGGCGCAGGTATCTCGTTTATCCAGGGGCGTCCTGAGTGGCACCACCGGGTGCCGAAAGGTGAAGAGATTGAACTGGCTCTGGAGGAGTTGAAAGATGAGTAATGCAGAACACCTCGCGAACGTCATGGTTCAGGCGTTTATCGATGCGGTAGAAAATGGCGTTGATCTGGTGCCGGTCGTCGCTGACTCAACATCCACCGCGAAAATAGGCCCCTTCATTAAGCAGTTCCCGGACAGGCTGGTCAACGTGGGGATTGCCGAACAAAGCATGGTCGGGACGGCGGCAGGACTTGCGCTCGGCGGCAAGGTTGCGGTCACCTGTAACGCGGCGCCATTCCTGATTTCCCGCGCGAATGAGCAAATCAAAGTTGACGTTTGCTACAACAATACCAACGTGAAGCTGTTTGGTCTGAATGCGGGGGCCAGCTATGGTCCGCTGGCGAGCACGCACCACGCGATTGACGATATCGCCATTATGCGTGGATTTGGCAATATCCAGATTTTCGCCCCCTCTTCGCCGCGAGAGTGTCGACAGATAATCGACTATGCCCTTGGCTACAAGGGGCCGGTGTACATTCGCATGGACGGAAAAGCGCTCCCTGAACTGCATGACGAGAGCTATCGTTTTGTGCCGGGGGCCGTAGTGACCTTGCGTGAAGGCGACTCGCTGGCGCTGGTGGCGACAGGTTCTACCGTCCACGAAATTGTTGATGCGGCCGCGTTGTTAGCCGATTCCGGTATTCAGGCGACGGTGGTAAGCGTACCGTCCATTCGTCCATGTGATACCCAGGCATTGTTAGCGGCAGTGAAAGGCTGTAAAGCGGTGATCACCGTTGAAGAGCATAATATCAACGGTGGACTGGGAAGCCTGGTGGCGGAAGTCCTGGCCGAAGCAGGCACTGGCGCGGTTTTGAAGCGCTTAGGGATCCCGGATGGTGAATACGCGGCGGCGGCTGACCGCGGCTGGATGCGCCAGCACCACGGTTTTGATGCACAGTCGATTGCGGCCCAGGCGCGGGAAATGCTTTGAGGGTTAACGCGTTGCTACGGTAACGACATGGCTATCGGAAGCGAGCCACTGTACACCCCAGATCTGGTCGAACGCCCGTAATCTCATCTGGTCATGTTGAACGTCCAGAATGTGATAGTGCATGAATCCGCAGTCTGTCTGCGATAGCCCCTGGGTTGCCTTAAAGGCGCTCTCTTTGGCGGAAAACGCCAGCGTGAGCGCCTGTTCAAAAGGGAATCCGCTCTCTGCAAGTCGTGCTTTTTCTGCCTCCGAGACGATACTGTTTGCCAGTTCTGCCGCTATCTGCGGCGTAAATACTTCCTCTCTATCCACCCCGACAGGCTGGCGGGAAACCACCGCCAGTGCGGTAGTCGCGCAGTGGCTGATGCTGCCAAACAGACCTTGCGGCCATAACGGTTGCCGTTGTTCGCCCATTCCCGGCACGTTTTTATGCCCCAACTCGCGTAGCGCATGGACGGCGGCAATACGACCAGCCAGGTGTTCGGCTTTCCGCTTACGCCCGGCATGTGCCAGTTGCGCATAATGAGGAAGCCACAGCAGATCGTGCTCGTGGAAGGTGTCCGGTTCGAAGGTCACACAATGCAACGTGTGGTGAGCCAGAGTGAGAAGGGAGTGAGTTGTCTGCATCGCGTCATTAAAACCAAAACCCCTCCTCCGGGTGGAGGAGGGGAGTGGGCATCAGAAGTGCGTGTTAACGCTCATGTACCACGTACGGCCCGGTTCGTTATAGGTGTACGCACCCGCGCCACGCATATAAGAAACATCGGTTGTACTGCCGGTAGTCTGGGCATTGCCTTCACGCCATAGACGTTTATCGAAGACGTTATCCACGCCGCCGGTCAGGCTGACATTTTTGGTCACGTCCCAGGTCGCGCTCAGACCCACGATGCTGTACGGGCTGATGGATTGTTTATCCGAGCCTGTCACCGGTTTACCCTGGTAATCGTATTTCTTCGGCTCTTGTTTGCCATACCAGGTAAAGGTGGATTGCAGAGAAACGTCCTGATGTACCTGCCAGCTCAGCGTTGAGTTCAGCGTGTACTCCGGAATAATCGACAGGCGTTCGCCGGTCTCTTTGTTTTTGCTCTGCAGCATGTAGGTGATGTTGTTGGTCCAGTTAACGGTGCTGCTTACCGGTACGTTCAGCGTCCCTTCCAGCCCTTCGACCACCGCTTTAGGCACGTTCTCCCACTGATAGATATCGGTGTAGGTGGTTTTGCCTTTGTTGGTAATCGATGTGCGGTCCATGGGTACCGTACCGGCTTCAATCTTGTTGCGATAATCGTTACGGAACCAGGTCACACCCGCCAGCCAGCCATCACGTTTGAATTCAAGACCAATCTCTTTGTTGACGCTGGTTTCCGCTTTCAGATCGTCGTTACCCATCATGTAGCAGCCGATGCCGGTTGCGGCGCCCGTGGCGTAACAGCCCTGGCCTTTACTGTACAGAATGTAGTTTGGGTTGGTCTGATACAGGCTTGGCGCTTTGTAAGCCCGCGCGATGCCCATCTTCAGGGTGAAATCATCGCCCAGCCCCTGTGACAGGTTTAGCGATGGACTCCAGTTGTTGCCCACGATGCTGTGGTGATCGAAACGCAGACCCGGCGTCAGCATGGTGCTGTCGGTCAGCTCCATGTTGTTCTCAGCAAACAGCGAGAAAATTTCCGCTTTCGAATACGGGCTGCGGTCGGTGCTGCTGGAGCCCGGAATTTCACCGCCCATAAAGGTTTGCGAATTGGAGAGCATATCCTTCATGCGTTGCTGGGTCCATTCGGTGCCCAGCGTCAGGTTCTGATTAACCAGGAAATCGAACGGCAGGCTGACTTCACTGTGCAGCGTGACGTCGTTCAGGTCGGCATCAACATATTTCTGTGACGCTTTCGGGTCGAAGATCCCTTCAGTTCCCCCCGCGAGGCCTTCCGGCGTACGGGAGTTGCGCGTGTGTTCGTACTGAACCCAGTTGGTGGTGGTGACGCCGTTATCCCAACCGCCGTTCCAGGTCAGAGAGTAGTTCTGGCGGTAGAGACGGTTGGTCTCTTCGCCATAGTTATCTTTCACCAGTTGGTTGGTGTTGGTGTTCTGCGTGTCCCCGGCGTACAGGTTACCCTGACGGCTGTAACCGGCTTCCAGTTCAATCGACTGCATCGGTGCGAAGTCCCAGCGCACCACGCCGTTAATGTCTTTATTGATGACGCCTTCACGACCGGCTGGCAGCGTGTCGGAATAGCTGCCGGTACGTTCAGACTGGTGACCCTGGTTGATGTTACGCGCATCGGCCTGTGTTTTATCCAGATTGCCGAACAGGCGGAAGCTGAAATCCCCGCCCAGCGGGCCATTGAGGGTAAAGTTAGTGCGTTTGGTCGCCCCTTCCTCTTTGTGTTCCGGCGCGTTGAAATAGGTGTTCCAGGAACCGTGCCACTCGTTACTGCCTTTTTTAGTGATGATATTCACCACGCCACCGGCGGCACCGTTACCGTAACGCGCGGCGGCAGGCCCGCGCAGGACTTCAATGCGTTCGATCATCTCGGGGGGGACCCACGAGGTATCGCCACGGGTATCACGCTCGCCGCGCCAGCCGAGACGCACGGAATTACGGCTGGTCACCGGTTTACCGTCGATCAGAATCAGGGTGTTTTCGGGTCCCATACCGCGAATATCAATCTGACGGTTGTTGCCGCGCTGACCGCTGGTTGAGTTACCGGTCAGGTTTACGCCAGGCATGGTACGGATGATTTCAGCGACGTCGCGAGCGGGAGGGTTTTTGCGAATTTCATCTGCGGTGATAGTCGACACTCCGGGGGCCTGCAAGTTCTGCTGGGCGGCGGTGACCACGATGGTATCTTCATGAGAGACCGCGGTGCTATCAGTTGTTTCTTCTGCCATCGCAGGCAGCGCTACCCCGTAAATCCCTAAGTTGACCAATAAGGCCAGGGAATGAATCTTCTTGTTCATTGTATTTCCTGCTTTTCTTTAGCCACGTGTACCAGACGCCTGAGATCGGTATCCGGCCCGATGTCGCCCGCCTCTGCGAAAACCCTCCATTCCAGAAAAGCCCGCAGCGCGGTTGGTTAAAAACTGTTCGCGCTTCCCACAGCGCGTCAATACGCTATTGCAAATGCAAATAGTTATCAATAATATTATCAATATATTTCATCTATTAATGAAAAAATTCACAGTAAACATGGGGTTATGACGGTGACGGCGTTAACGGTAGGCAGTGAGGCCTGGTGGCAGTCAAAAAACGGTCCGCAATGGGCGCGTGAAGCAGACGGAAATTACCGGGTGACCTTCTGGTGGCGCGACCCGCAGGGGAGTGAATTTCACTCAGCCATTCAGCGAGTCTGGGTGTATATCACCGGCGTTACCGACCATCACCAGAATGTCTTTCCTCAGACGATGCAGCGCGTTGCCGGAACGGATGTCTGGCAGTGGCAGACCGTTTTAAGCGCCAACTGGCGCGGTAGCTACTGCTTTATTCCTTCTACGCGGGACGATACGTTTGCGTCGCTGAAGGCGGATGAAGCGCTGGATCGCACGGCGCTACGCGAAGGCTGGCGACAGCTGTTACCGCAGGCGATTGCCGATCCGCTTAATCCTGTTAGCTGGAAAGGCGGGCGAGGGCACGCGGTTTCGGCGCTCGAGATGCCGCAGGCCCCTGCGCAACCGGGCTGGGACTACCCGCAAACGCCTGCGTCATCGCCGGTGGTTCTGCACTGGAACAGCGCGCGCCTGGGTAATACGCGCCGGGTGTGGGTCTTTACGACGGGCGATGCGCAACCAGGTGAACGCCCCCTGGCGGTTCTTCTCGACGGGCAATTCTGGGCGCAGAGTATGCCCGTCTGGCCCGCGCTCACTTCACTTACCCGGCGTGGTCAACTTCCACCGGCGGTGTATCTGCTTATTGATGCCATTGATACCGCGCACCGCGGTCGTGAACTGCCCTGCAATGCGGATTTCTGGCTGGCGGTTCAACACGAGTTATTGCCGCAGGTCCGGGCCATCGCGCCGTTCAGCGATCGTCCGGAACGCACGATCGTTGCGGGGCAAAGCTTTGGTGGCCTGTCATCGCTGTTTGCCGGGTTGCACTGGCCGGAACGCTTTGGCTGCGTGCTCAGCCAGTCCGGCTCTTACTGGTGGCCCCATCGCGGTGGCCACCAGGACGGACTGATTATTGAACAGCTTAACGCCGGCACGCTGTCCGCGCAGGGACTGCGGATTGTCCTCGAAGCGGGAGTCCGTGAACCGGTTATCTTCCGGGCAAATCAGGCGCTTTACGCGCAACTACAGACGACACAGCAGTCGGTTTTCTGGCGTCAGGTTGACGGCGGACATGATGCGCTTTGCTGGCGTGGCGGTCTGATGCAGGGGTTGATTGACCTCTGGAAGCCGCTGCTCTGAGCGAGCGATTTTCCACGACAGGAGTTGAGTATGGAATTCAGTAATCCCTTCGATAATCCGCAGGGACAGTTCTACATTCTGCAAAATTCGCAGCAGCAGTTTAGCCTCTGGCCACAGCACTGCGCATTACCTGCCGGCTGGCAGGTGGCGTGCGAACCGCAGTCTCAGGAAGCTTGCCAGCAGTGGCTGGCGCATCACTGGACCACGTTAATTCCCGGCCATTATGCCGTTTCTCAGGAGGCGCAATGAGCCCACGTTTACCGCTTGTCGCCGCACAGCCTGGCATCTGGATGGCCGAAAAACTCTCCACATTACCTTCCGCCTGGAGCGTCGCACACTATGTGGCATTAACTGGCGAACTGGATGCGCAGATGCTGGCGCGCGCGGTGGCCGCCGGCATGCAGCAGGCCGATACGTTACGGATGCGTTTTACCGAGGATAACGGCGACGTCTGGCAATGGGTGGATGAATCTTTTACGTTTGCCGAACCGCTGATTCTCGATCTCCGCACTGCAGCGAACCCGCATGACGCCGCGCTGGCGCTGATGCAGGCCGATCTCCAGCAAAATCTGCGCGTCGACGGCGGTAAGCCGCTGGCGCATCATCAATTGATTCAGGTCGGCGATCGCCAGTGGTACTGGTATCAGCGCTATCATCATTTACTGGTTGATGGCTTCAGTTTTCCGGCGATTACCCGCCAAATCACCGCGATTTACAGCGCATGGCGTCGGGGTGAAGCGACGCCTGATTCCCCTTTCACGCCGTTTGCCGAGGTCGTGGAAGAGTATCAGCAGTATCGCCAGAGTGAAGCCTGGCAGCGTGACGCCACGTTCTGGGCCGAGCAGCGTAAACAGCTTCCGCCACCGGCATCGCTTTCACCGACTCCGCTGACCGGGCGCGCGGCAACGTCAGAAATTTACCGTATGAAGCTGAATGCGCCACAAGGCGCGTTTCGCCACCAGGCAGCGCAACTGCCTGACGTACAGCGAACCGATCTGGCGCTGGCGCTGGTCGCGCTCTGGCTGGGACGCCTGTGCAGCCGGATGGAGTATGCGGCAGGCTTTATCTTTATGCGTCGCATGGGATCGGCGGCGCTGACCGCCACCGGACCGGTACTCAACGTGTTACCGCTGGGCGTGCGTATAGATGCCGGAGAAAGTCTGGCGGAACTGGCAAAACGACTGTCCGCGCAGCTTAAGAAAATGCGCCGTCATCAACGTTATGATGCAGAGCAAATCGTCCGCGACAGCGGACGGGTTGCGGGGGAAGAACCGCTGTTTGGCCCGGTGCTTAACGTCAAAGTCTTTGACTATCAGTTGGACATGCCGGGGGTTTCAGCGCAAACCCATACGCTGGCGACGGGGCCGGTGAACGATCTGGAACTGGCACTGTTCCCGGATGAAGAGGGTGGCCTGAGCATTGAGCTTCTCGCCAACCAGCAACGTTATGATGAAGCGACGCTCAAACAGCATGCGTCACGTCTGATGGCGCTAATCGAACAGTTTGCCGCCAACCCTGCTCTGCGCTGCGGTGATGCCGATCTGCTGCTTCCGGTTGAATATCAGCAGATTGCGCAGGTTAATGCCACGGCGGTTGATATCCCTTCCACGACGCTGAGTGCGCTGGTAGCGGAACAGGCGAGCAGAACGCCGGACGCTCCCGCGCTGGCGGATGCCCGCTATCAGTTCAGCTACCGCGAAATGCGCGAACAGGTGGTGGCGCTCGCCGGTGTGCTGCGCGAACGCGGTGTGCAACCGGGCGACAGCGTCGCGGTGGCCTTACCGCGTTCCGTATTTCTGACGCTGGCGCTGCACGGGATTGTTGAAGCCGGCGCGGCCTGGTTACCGTTAGACACCGGTTATCCGGACGATCGTCTACGGATGATGCTGGAAGATGCGCAGCCGAAGCTGCTGATCGCTACGGCGGAACAGCTATCGCGCTTTAGCGACATTCCGGGACTGGAAAGCCTCTGCTATAACGAACCGCTGGCGGCAGGCGATAGCGCGCCGCTGGGGTTATCGCAACCGCAGCATACGGCGTACATTATCTTTACCTCTGGTTCAACGGGCAGACCGAAAGGGGTGATGGTCGGGCAAACCGCCATCGTTAACCGTCTGCTGTGGATGCAAAACCAGTACGGCCTGACGGCGAAGGACGTGGTAGCGCAGAAAACGCCCTGCAGCTTTGACGTCTCGGTGTGGGAATTCTTCTGGCCGTTTATTGCCGGGGCGAAGCTGGTGATGGCTGAGCCGGAAGCACACCGCGATCCGCTTGCCATGCAGCGTTTCTTTGCCCACTACGGGGTAACGACGACCCACTTTGTGCCGTCGATGCTGGCGGCATTCGTCGCCTCGTTGACGCCAGAGAGCGCCGGTGAAAGCTGTGCAACGTTAAAGCATGTCTTTTGCAGCGGCGAAGCCTTACCCGCCGATTTATGTCGTGAGTGGGAGCAACTGACGCATGCCCCGCTGCATAATCTGTATGGTCCAACGGAGGCAGCGGTTGATGTCAGCTGGTATCCAGCCTGGGGCGATGAACTGGCAAAGGTCACCGGCAGTAGCGTACCGATTGGCTTCCCGGTGTGGAATACCGGACTGCGGATCCTGGATGCGATGATGCATCCGGTCCCCCTCGGCGTAGCGGGCGATCTCTACCTGACCGGTATCCAACTTGCTCAGGGTTACCTTGGCAGACCGGACCTCACGGCGAGTCGCTTTATCGCCGATCCGTTTGCGCCAGGAGAGCGGATGTACCGCACCGGAGACGTCGCTCGCTGGCTGGAAAACGGGGCGGTGGAGTATCTGGGACGCAGTGACGATCAGCTTAAGATCCGCGGTCAGCGTATCGAACTGGGCGAGATTGATCGTGTCATGCAGGCATTGCCTGACGTTGAGCAGGCGGTGGTTCACGCCTGTGTCTTTAATCAGGCGGCGGCAACGGGGGGCGATGCCCGCCAACTGGTAGGGTATCTGGTCTCGCAGTCAGGCCTTCCGCTCGATATTCCCACTCTCCAGGCGCAGTTGCGTGAGAAACTCCCGCTGCATATGGTACCCGTGGTGTTACTGCAACTGGCGCAACTGCCGCTCAGCGCCAACGGCAAGCTGGATCGTAAAGCGTTGCCGATGCCGGAATTAACGCCGCGTGCCAGAGGGAGAGCCCCGCAGCCGGGCAGCGAAACGACGGTGGCTCAGGCATTCAGTGAACTGCTGGGCTGTGACGTCAACGACGTTGAGGCTGATTTCTTCGCGCTGGGGGGGCATTCGCTGCTGGCTATGAAGCTGGCAGCGCAACTGAGCCGGACCTTCGCCCGTCAGGTGACGCCGGGGCAGGTCATGGTGGCCTCGACGGTGGCACAGCTGGCGGCGCTGCTGGATGCGGACGATGACGCACAGACGCAGCGTCTTGGGTTTGAAACGCTGCTGCCGCTGCGTAAAAGCGACGGCCCGACGCTGTTTTGCTTCCATCCGGCGTCGGGATTTGCCTGGCAGTTTAGCGTACTGTCGCGCTATCTCAGTCCACAGTGGTCGATTACGGGGATTCAGTCGCCGTGTCCACAGGGGCCGATGCAGACGTCAGCCAATCTGGACGCGGTCTGCGAACACCATCTGGCGACGCTCCTTGAACAACAGCCGCATGGCCCGTATTACCTGCTGGGCTATTCGCTTGGCGGCACGCTGGCGCAGGGTATTGCCGCACGTCTGCGGGCGCGGGGTGAAGCGGTCGCTTTCCTCGGTCTGCTGGATACCTGGCCGCCGGAAACGCAAAACTGGTCAGAAAAAGAGGCCAATGGACTCGACCCGGAAGTGCTGGCGGAAATTGATCGTGAGCGGGAGGCGTTTCTGGCCGCGCAGCAGGGGAACGCGTCAGGCGAATTGTTTAGCACCATTGAAGGGAATTACGCTGATGCCGTCCGCTTACTCACCAGCGCGCACAGCGTCCCCTTTGATGGCCGCGCGACGCTGTTTGTTGCCGAGCGTACTCTGCCGGATGGCGTAAGCCCGGAACGCAGCTGGGCGCCGTGGATTGCGGAGCTGGAGGTGTATCGTCAGGACTGCGCGCATGTGGAGATTATCTCCCCATCCGCCTTTGAAAATATCGGCCCTGTCATCGCCGCATGCTGTGATAAATATAAGCATAGCTGATTAATAATTCGTCTTCTAAGCATCCCTCGTAACAACGCGCCAACAACGCGTCATAGTTACGGGGGATCTTTTATTGCGATAATTCCTTGTATTAAGAATATTACCTTCAGGAGGGTAACTTCTGAATTTAGCTTTAGCCATGCATTAGTGTTTCGGAATATTATGGGGGTTTGTTACGCTGTTAGCTGGAATTAGCTTTCATGGAACATGCAACAGGACGTACAGTATGCCGTCACTTAATATTAAGCAGAGTAAAAATACGGAGTTTACTGGTTTTCCGTTGCCCCACTCTCAGAGTAATGAAATCGATTTATTAAAACTGATTGATATTTTATGGCAGGCTAAAAAACGTATTATTGCGTGTACGCTCGCGTTTGCGTGCGTGGGGTTATTCGTCACGTTTTTTTTGCCGCAGCGCTGGACCAGTGAAGCCGTGGTGACGCCTGCCGAATCAATCCAGTGGCAGGATCTGCAGAGAACGCTGACGGGATTACGTGTTCTGGACCTTGATATCAAAGTCGATCGTAGTAACACCTTCAATCTCTTTATCAAGAAATTTCAGTCGTCTTCACTACTGGAGCAATATTTACGCTCATCTCCCTATGTAATGGATCAATTAAAAGGCGCGGAAATCAATGAACTGGAATTGCATCGGGCCATCGTCGCGCTGAGTGAAAAGATGAACGCGGTGGACAGCAAGGCCGGAAAGAAAAATGAAACGGCGCTGTATACGTCCTGGGTGTTGAGTTTTACGGCACCTACCAAAGAAGAGGCACAGCAGGTTCTGGCGGGATATATCCGGTTTATTGCTGATATTGTGGTGCAGGATTCGCTGGAAAATATCCGCAATCAGCTGGAGGTCAAAACACGTTTTGAGAAAGAACGTCTGGCACTGGACCGCGTGAAACTTAAAAATCAACTGGATACCAATATTCAACGACTCAATTATTCACTGGAGATTGCCAATGCAGCCGGAATTAAAAAACCGGTTTACAGCAATGGCCAGGCGGTGAAAGACGATCCTGATTTTTCTATTTCTCTGGGCGCCGATGGGATCCAGCGAAAGCTGGAAATTGAAAAATCGGTAACGGATGTGGCTGAACTGAACGCTGAATTAAAAAACCGGCAGTATTATGTTGAGCAACTGGAATCCGTCGATATCCACGACGTGAAGTTCTCGCCGTTCAAATACCAGCTTGAGCCATCATTACCGGTGAAAAAACAGGGGCCGGGTAGAACGATCGTGGTCGTGTTGGCGGCAATCATGGGAGGAATTACGGCCTGTGCTGGCGTGCTTCTCCAGCATGCGATGGTCGCGCGTAAAATGGATGACGCCACTGTCAAAGAACGTCTGGTCTGACAGACGGCCGGAAGGTTCAGTACCTTCCGGCGATCGGTTAACGACGGCCCAGCGGCACCACCAGCGGTGTGCCCGCTACCGGATCGTCGATAATCATGCAGCGTAACCCATAGATTTTCTCAATCAATTCCGCCGTGACGATCTCCTTTGGTGCCCCCTCAGCGACTATTTTTCCTTCCCGCAACGCGATCAAATGGGTGGCGTAGCGGCAGGCCTGGTTGAGGTCATGCAGCACGGCGGCGAGGGTATAGCCTTTCTCGCGGTTCAGTTCGCTCAGTAATTCCAGCAGATCAATCTGATGGCTGATATCAAGCCAGGTCGTCGGTTCATCGAGCAGCATGATCGACGTTTCCTGCGCCAGCACCATCGCTATCCATGCGCGCTGGCGCTGACCGCCGGACAGCGTATCCACGCTTTGACCGGCCAGATGCGTAATGCCGGTGGCGCGCATTGCCTGCGTCACGGCATCTTCATCTTCTTTACGCCAGCGAGTAAAAAGCGGTTGATGCGGATAGCGTCCGCGCGCCACCAGTTCCTGCACGGTGATATCGCCCGGCGTCGTGGCATTTTGCGCCAGCAGGCCGATGCGCCGGGCCACTTCTTTACTCGGGTAACGTTGGATAGGCTCGCCGTCCAGCCAGACGTGACCGTTCGTCGGCGTCATCAGCCGACTGAGGGTCCGCAAGAGCGTCGATTTCCCGCAGCCGTTTGGCCCGATAATGGCCGTGAAATGACCATCGGGAATGGTGACGTTAAGGTCTTCGGCAACGGTGAATTTTCCATAACCCAGCGTTAACTGGTCGCCACGCAAACGGGCTACTGATTCGGTCATTTTTTGCGGGACTCCTGAATTAACAAGGCGATAAGGTAAATACCGCCGATGCTCACGGTGACTACACCCACCGGAAGCTGATAAGGCATAAACAGTTGCTGCGCGCACAGATCGGCCGCCAGCAGTAATAGCGCGCCGCAGAGTGCGGCCTGGGTTAATCCCCAACGCGCGGTGCCGCTCAGGCGACGGGCGATATGTGGCGCAACCAGCGCGATAAAGGAAATGGGGCCGGCCAGTGCGGTGGCTGCCGCGGTTAATGCCACGGCGACCAGCATCATGGCGAGTCTCGAGCGCTCCACGCTGACGCCCAGCGCGCAGGCGCTGTCATCACCCATCTCCAGCAGACGCATGCGGCGCACCAGCAGTCCGGCACCTACCAGCATGAGGATAATGATCGGTGCGGAAGGCCAGGTTTTCGCCCAGGTCAGGCCGTTAAGCGACCCGGCGTTCCACAATCCGGCGGTCAGTGCAGTGTCCAGCGAAGCCTTCAACAACAGCCAGGTGTTAAACGCAAACAGCATGGCGCGAATGCCGATGCCGATAATGATCAGGCGGAAGGTTTCAATACCGTTGCGCCAGGCCAGCAGCCAGACTACCAGCGACGTCAGAATACCGCCGGCCATCGCCGCCAGCGCGATAGCGGTCAGATGCTGACCAAACAGCACCATTGCGACCAGCACGCCGCTCCAGGCTCCGGTATTAAAGCCCATCACGTCCGGGCTGCCGAGCGGGTTGCGCATCAGGGACTGAAAAATCGCGCCGCTGACGCCGAGTGCCGCGCCAATCAGCAGCGCCATCAACACGCGCGGCAGGCGCCATTCGGTCACGACCATCGTCAGACTGCGCGGCGCATCGCCGGTTAAGGCGGCAATAATTTGAGGAATTTCCAGCGGCACGGCACCGCTACGCAGGCCCCAGAGTGCGAAGAACAGGCAGCCGACCGTCAGTAACAGGCACGCTACCAGCAGGCGACGCGATACGTACATCATGCGGCACCTCGCGGACGACGACGAACCAGAAAGATCAGTACCGGGGCGCCAATAAAGGCGCTCACTACCGACACGCGCAGCTCGCCGGGAACAATCAGGCGGCCAATGATATCGGCAAAAAGCAGCAGAACAGGAGTGGCGATCAGCGTCACGGGGAGCGACCAGCGGTGATCGGCGCCGACCAGCCAGCGCGACATGTGCGGCATCATCAGGCCGATAAACGCAATCGGTCCGACAATCGCCGTGGCGCTGCCGCATAAGACGGTGATGGCTAGCAGGCCGATGAGCTGCGTGCGTGCGACTTTGCTGCCAAGCGCCGTGGCGGTATCACTTCCCAGACTCAGGCTGTTCAGCGCCCGGCTGAGCATCAGCGCGGTGGCACCGGCAATCAGTACCGGCACAATAACCACTTTGAGCGTTTGCAGGTTGCGGATATCCAGTGAACCGGCCTGCCAGTAGCGAAGACTATCGTAGACGTCCGGGTTTAACAGGGAGATACCGCTGGTGAGACCTTCCAGAACGGCGGCGAGCGCAACACCCGCCAGCGTCAGGCGCACCGGACTTAACTGACCGCCGCCCTGGCTGCCGGTAAATGCCACAACCAGCGATGCCACCAGCGCGCCGATAAAGGCCATCACCAGTTGTTCCTGCGGTGTGGAAAAGCCGAACAGCGCCGCGCCCAACACAATGGCAAAACTGGCTCCAGCGTTCACGCCAAGCAGACCCGGGTCGGCCAGCGGATTACGGGTGAGCGTTTGCATCAACGCGCCAGCAAGTCCCAACGCACCGCCCGCCAGCAGTCCCGCCAGCGTTCGCGGCAGACGGGCATCCAGCACGATAGTGCAATCAGCACTTTGACAGGTACCGGTGAGCGCTTGTGCAACCACGGAGATGGGCAAGGATTTTGCGCCGATGATCAGACTTAATGCCGTGGCGATAACCAGTAATAACAACAATCCGGGCACGGCAATGGCACGCGTCACGGAAACAGAACATGACATATCAACTTCCCTGATAATGATAGTAATTATCGTTATCGATCTTATTTGATTATGTTAGCATGTGCAGCCATTGAATGGATAATGAAAAAAAGATCGCATTAAGGCGTTGTAATGAATCGACAATCCTGGCTGCTCAACCTCAGTTTGCTGAAGACACACCCGGCATTTCGCGCTGTCTTCCTCGCCCGTTTTATCTCTATTGTCTCGCTCGGACTGCTCGGCGTTGCGGTTCCCGTACAGATCCAGATGATGACGCATTCCACCTGGCAGGTGGGTCTCTCGGTGACGCTGACCGGCAGCGCGATGTTTGTCGGGCTAATGGTAGGCGGCGTACTGGCCGATCGCTATGAACGCAAAAAAGTGATCCTGCTGGCACGCGGCACCTGTGGCATTGGCTTCATCGGCCTGTGTCTGAACGCGATGCTGCCAGAACCCTCACTGATCGCCATTTATCTGCTGGGCCTGTGGGACGGCTTTTTTGCCTCGCTGGGCGTGACGGCATTGCTGGCGGCGACGCCTGCGCTGGTGGGACGTGAAAATCTGATGCAGGCAGGGGCAATTACCATGCTGACCGTACGTCTGGGCTCGGTGATTTCGCCTATGCTGGGCGGACTGCTGCTCGCCACCGGTGGCGTGGTCTGGAACTACGGTCTGGCGGCGGCGGGCACTTTTATCACCTTACTGCCGCTGTTGAGCCTTCCGGCGCTGCCGCCTCCACCACAGCAACGTGAACATCCGCTGAAATCGCTGCTGGCGGCGTTTCGCTTTCTGCTTGCCAGTCCGCTGATCGGCGGCATTGCGCTGCTTGGCGGTCTGCTGACGATGGCAAGCGCCGTGCGCGTGCTCTATCCGGCGCTGGCAATTAACTGGCAGATGTCGGCGGCGCAGATTGGCATGCTGTACGCCGCTATTCCGCTCGGGGCGGCGATTGGCGCACTCACCAGCGGGCAACTGGCGCACAGCGTGCGTCCGGGATTGATCATGCTGGCCTCGAGCGTGGGGGCGTTTCTGGCGATTGGCGTGTTTGCCCTGATGCCTGTCTGGGGGTTAGGAGTGGTCTGTCTGGCGCTGTTCGGCTGGCTGAGCGCCATCAGCTCGCTGTTGCAGTACACGATGCTGCAAACGCAGACGCCGGAAAATATGTTAGGGCGCATCAACGGTCTGTGGACAGCGCAGAACGTCACGGGAGATGCCATCGGTGCGGCGTTGTTAGGCGGTCTGGGAGCCGTCATGACGCCGGTGGCTTCAGCGAGCGTTAGCGGTTTCGGCCTGGTCATTGTGGGACTGCTACTACTGCTGTTGCTCAGTGAGTTACGTCGATTCCGGCAGACGCCGCCGGAACCGGCATAATGTGAGGCAGGCCAGATAAGGCGTTAACCGCTATCCGGCAATGGCGATTAGAACAGCGTGGAGAGACGGTCGAGCACTCGCATCGCGCTGTAATAATCCAGGCGGAAAGATTCGGTGCCCAGGGCGTAAACGCGCTTGTTCTGTACCGACGGCAGATGCGCCAGCAGTGGGTTGGCGTAAATTGCCTGCTCGTCTTTCTCGTCACCGGCAAACAGGAACAGCGCTTCGCCGTTCAGTCCGGCCGCCAGATTCTCACCACCAAGCTGAATGATATCGTGACGTTTCCCCTGGCTTTGACTGGCCTGCAGTCCGCCAGGCAACGTTGCCAGCGTAAAGCCGAGTTGTTCCAACATTTGTCCCTGCGCGGACTCTGGCGTCCACAGATTGGCTCTGTGGGCCGCAGCGGTGTAAACCAGCGCGCTCACCGGTTGCGGCGGCAGCACCAACTGCTGTTTAACGACGGTCAGTTGCTTATCGAATTCCGCAATACGCGCGGCGGCCTGTTTCTCCTGGCCGGTGATGTCGCCCAACTGCGTCAGCAGCGACTGCCAGCTTTTATCGTCGTAATTAATGATAAGCGTCGGGGCGATAGGGGAGAGCTGATCGTACAGGGCCAGCGCGGAGTCGCCGCCGGTCGCGCTAATCAGAATGAGATCGGGCATCTGCGCAGCCACGGCTTCGGCGTTCGGCTCGCCGATATAAAGGCGGGTCAGTTTGCGTGCTTTTGCCACGTCGCCCCACTGACGCAAAAATCCCTGATCGTCAGCCACGCGGTTGTTTGGCGTCGTCGCCCCGCTGGCGATCACCGGCGCATCAATCGCCAGCAATGAACCAGTGAGCGTGACGCTGGTAGAGACGATGCGTTCAGGTTTGTGTTCCAGCGTGTGGCTGCCGCGAACGTCAGTCACCTGACGCGGCCAGTCCGCGGCGTGGGCTGAGGAGAATCCGAAAACGAAGAGCGTAACGAGCAGGCCGGGCAGGGAAGGCAGTCTCACAAATCAGTTCCTGTGCTGAGTTATTAATGCTTCTCATTTTCATTATTAAGCGTAAGGGATGCAAGCGTTAGTCGCACTTTGTGCTACCTCAAGAGTTGACATATCGCCTGTTTGCTTTTAGGTTAGCGCCCGAAAATATAAATGATAATCATTATTAAAACCTTTATCATTTTTGGAGGATGATATGGATACGTCTTTGGCCGAGGAAGTTCAGCAGACTATGGCAACACTTGCACCCCATCGCTTTTTCTTTATGTCGCCGTATCGGAGCTTTACGACGTCAGGATGCTTCGCCCGCTTCGATGAACCTGCCGCGAACGGCGATTCGCCAGACAGCCCCTTCCAACAAAAATTACAAAAAATGTTCGCCGATGCCAAAGCGCAGGGTATCGCAAACCCGGTCATGGTGGGGGCTATTCCGTTCGACACTCGTCAGCCATCGTCACTGTTTATTCCCCAATGCTGGCAGCCCTTTTCTCGCCAGGAAAAACAACAGTCATCACGTTACTTTACCGACCATCAGGCGCTGAACGTTACGGCGCGCAAAGCGATCCCCGAGCAGGAGACGTTTGAAGAGATGGTCGCGCGCGCTGCCGCGCTGACGGCGACGCCGGAAGTCGACAAGGTGGTGCTGTCGCGACTGATTGATATCACCACCGATGCCGAGATCGACAGCGGTGCGCTGCTTGAGCGTCTGGTGGCGCAAAACCCGGTTAGTTACAACTTCCATGTCCCGTTGCACGATGGTGGCGTTTTGCTCGGCGCGAGCCCGGAACTGCTGCTGCGCAAAGAGGGCGATCGCTTTAGTTCTCTGCCGCTTGCGGGCTCCGCGCGCCGTCAGCCTGATGATGTGTTGGACCGGGAAGCCGGAAACCGTCTACTGGCCTCTGAGAAAGATCGCCATGAACACGAGCTGGTTACGCAGGCGATGAAAACTGTGCTGCGCCGTCGCAGCCAGAGTCTGCAACTGCCGTCTTCTCCGCAGCTCATCACCACGCCAACGCTCTGGCACCTCGGCACACCGTTTGAGGGCAAAGCCAATGCCGGAGAAAACGCCCTGACGCTGGCCTGTCTGCTGCACCCGACGCCTGCGCTGAGCGGCTTCCCGCATCAGGCGGCGAAACAGTTGATTGCTGAACTGGAGCCGTTCGATCGCGAACTGTTTGGCGGCATCGTCGGCTGGTGCGACGCCGAAGGCAACGGTGAATGGGTGGTGACCATCCGCTGTGCGACGTTACGTAAAAACCAGGTCCGCCTGTTTGCGGGCGCAGGGATCGTCCCGGCCTCTTCACCGGTGGGAGAGTGGCGTGAAACCGGCGTCAAACTTTCCACCATGTTGAACGTTTTTGGATTGCATTAAGGAGCGATGATGAACATTCCTTTCACCCGGTGGCCTGACGAATTTGCCCGTCGTTACCGTGAAAAAGGCTACTGGCAGGATCTGCCGCTAACGGACATTTTGACCCGCCATGCGGAAAACGACCATACGGCGGTCATCGAAGGCGAGCGTCAGTTGAGCTACCGTGAACTGAACCAGGCGGCGGACAACCTCGCCTGTACGCTGCGCCGCCAGGGGATCAAACCCGGTGAAACCGCGCTGGTGCAGTTGGGCAATGTGGTGGAGTTGTACATCACGTTCTTTGCGCTGTTGAAGCTTGGCGTCGCGCCCGTTCTCGCCCTGTTCAGCCATCAACGCACTGAACTTACCGCGTATGCGACGCAAATTGAACCCGCGCTGCTGATTGCCGATCGTCAGCACGCGCTGTTTGCCGACAATGATTTTCTGAACGCCTTCATTGCTCAACATAAGACTATTCGGGTGGTGCATCTGCTCAATGACAGCGGTGAGCACTGCCTACAAGCGGCGATAAATCAACCGGCAGACGCGTTTGTCGCCACGCCGTCGCCCGCGGATGAAGTGGCCTACTTCCAGCTTTCCGGCGGCACGACCGGGACGCCGAAGCTTATCCCGCGAACCCACAACGACTACTACTACAGCGTACGCCGCAGTAATGAAATCTGTCACTTCACTGCCGATACGCGTTTTTTATGTGCGATCCCTGCTGCGCATAACTACGCCATGAGTTCTCCCGGCTCGCTGGGGGTATTTCTCGCCGGTGGCACCGTGGTACTGGCAGCGGATCCGAGCGCCACGCTGTGCTTCCCGCTGATTGAAAAACATCAGATTAACGCGACGGCGCTGGTGCCGCCTGCGGTCAGCCTGTGGTTACAGGCGATTAACGAGTGGGGCAGTAATGCGCAACTGGCTTCGCTGACGCTGTTGCAGGTTGGTGGTGCGCGCCTGTCGGCCTCGCTGGCGGCGCGGATCCCGGCCGAAATTGGCTGCCAGCTGCAGCAGGTCTTCGGCATGGCGGAAGGCTTAGTGAACTACACCCGTCTCGACGACAGCCAGGAGCGGATCGTTAATACCCAGGGGTGTCCGATGTGTCCGGATGATGAAGTGTGGGTGGCGGATGCCGATGGCAACCCATTGCCACAGGGAGAAATCGGGCGGCTGATGACGCGCGGCCCGTACACCTTTCGTGGCTACTACAAGAGCCCGCAGCATAACGCCAGCGCCTTTGACGCCAACGGTTTCTACTGCTCAGGCGATCTTATCTCTATCGACGAGGATGGCTACATCACCGTGCAGGGACGGGAGAAAGATCAGATCAACCGCGGCGGCGAGAAGATCGCAGCCGAAGAGATAGAAAACCTGTTACTGCGTCATCAGGCGGTGATCCATGCGGCGCTGGTGAGTATGGAAGACGAACTGATGGGTGAGAAAAGCTGCGCGTATCTGGTGGTAAAAGAACCGCTACGCGCGGTACAGGTGCGCCGTTTCCTGCGTGAGCAGGGCGTTGCTGAATTCAAGTTACCGGACCGGGTGGAAACCGTTGAGGCGCTGCCTCTGACCCCGGTCGGGAAAGTCGATAAAAAACAATTACGTCAGTGGCTGGCAACACGTTCGGCCTGAAGGAGAACACGCAATGGCAATTCCTAAACTGCAGGCTTACGCGCTGCCAACCGCGCTTGATGTTCCGGTTAATAAAGTCAACTGGGCGTTTGACCCGGAGCGTGCGGCGCTGCTGATCCACGATATGCAGGACTACTTCGTCAGCTTTTGGGGGGAAAACTGTCCGATGATGGCGCAGGTGATCGCCAATATCGCCGCCCTGCGCAGTTACTGTAAAGCGCACAACATTCCGGTTTATTACACCGCGCAGCCGAAGGATCAAAGCGACGAAGATCGCGCCCTGCTTAACGACATGTGGGGACCAGGACTCACGCGCTCGCCGGAGCAGCAAAAAGTGGTCGCCGCGCTGGCACCCGATGAAGCCGATAACGTGCTGGTGAAATGGCGCTACAGCGCCTTTCACCGTTCCCCGCTTGAACTGATGCTGAAAGAGACCGGTCGCAACCAGTTGATTATCACCGGGGTGTATGCGCACATCGGCTGCATGACCACGGCGACGGACGCCTTTATGCGCGATATCAAGCCGTTTATGGTGGCGGATGCGCTGGCTGATTTCAGCCGTGAGGAGCACCTCATGTCGCTGAAGTATGTTGCAGGACGTTCAGGTCGCGTCGTGATGACTCAGGAGCTACTGCCCTCGCCGGTACCGGCCAGCAAAGATGAACTGCGGGCGCAGATTTTACCGCTGCTCGATGAGTCTGATGAACCGATGGATGATGAGAACCTGATCGACTACGGTCTGGACTCTGTGCGGATGATGGCGCTGGCGGCGCGCTGGCGTAAAGTGCATGGCGATATCGACTTTGTGATGCTGGCGAAAAATCCGACCATTGATGCCTGGTGGGCACTGCTCTCCCGTGAGGTGCGCTAATGGCCGGATTCGATTTTCGCGGCAAAACGGTGTGGGTCACTGGCGCAGGTAAAGGCATTGGTTACGCGACGGCGCTGACGTTTGCCGAGGCCGGGGCGCAGGTCACGGGCTTCGATCGTGAGTTCGCTTTGCAGGATTATCCGTTTACCACTGAAGTGATGGATGTGGCAGACGCCGGACAGGTGGCTGAGGTATGCCAGCGCGTGCTGGCGCACACCGAACGGCTGGATGTGCTGGTAAACGCTGCCGGGATTTTACGTATGGGCGCAACTGACGCGCTGAGCCTGCATGACTGGCAGCAGACGTTTGCGGTTAACGTCGGCGGCGCCTTTAATCTGTTCCAGCAGACAATGGCGCAATTTCGCCGTCAGCAGGGCGGGGCGATAGTGACCGTGGCTTCTGATGCCGCCCATACGCCACGCATCGGCATGAGCGCCTATGGCGCGTCGAAGGCAGCACTAAAAAGTCTGGCGCTGACCGTCGGGCTGGAGCTGGCGGGCAGCGGGGTGCGCTGTAATCTGGTGTCACCCGGCTCCACGGATACCGACATGCAGCGCACGCTGTGGGTCAGTGATGACGCGGAACAGCTGCGTATTCGCGGCTTTGGTGAGCAGTTCAAGCTCGGTATTCCGCTGGGCAAGATTGCCCGGCCTCAGGAAATCGCCAACACTATTCTGTTCCTCGCTTCCGATCTGGCCAGCCACATTACGTTGCAGGATATCGTAGTGGACGGTGGCTCCACGTTGGGAGCGTAACGATGATCTGGAAACGTCACTTAACGCTCGACGAACTGAACGCCACCAGCCAGAACACGATGGTGGCGCATCTGGGCATTGTCTACACCCGACTCGCTGATGACGTGCTGGAGGCGGAAATGCCGGTGGATACCCGCACGCATCAGCCGTTTGGTTTACTGCACGGCGGGGCTTCGGCGGCGTTGGCCGAAACGTTAGGCTCAATGGCCGGTTATCTGATGACTCGCGACGGGCAGTGCGTCGTCGGGACAGAACTGAATGCCACTCATCACCGGGCGGTTTCGCAGGGCAAGGTGCGCGGAGTCTGTCAGCCGCTGCATCTGGGGCGGCAAAGCCAGAGCTGGGAAATCGCGGTGTTTGATGAACAAGGTCGGCGGTGCTGTACCTGCCGACTGGGAACGATGGTACTGGGCTGAGCGCGCGTAATGTCATGAGATTGCAGCGTTAGCTGGTGAATGAAGTGATCCAGTTAACAATGCAATGTAAATAGTCGGTGATACTTCAGGTTTATTGGGTTGTCAGGTTGTTAAAGCCAGAAAAGATGTTATAGAAACAAAATGTAACATCTCTATTCTCTGGAACACGCAAACGGATAACAACCATGAATAAATCAGGGAAATACCTCATCTGGACAGTGCTCTCGGTAATGGGTGCATTTGCTCTGGGCTATATTGCGCTAAACCGTGGGGAACAGATCAACGCGCTGTGGATAGTCGTGGCGTCGGTCTGTGTTTATCTCATCGCCTATCGTTTCTACGGTCTGTACATTGCCAAAAATGTGCTGGCGGTTGACCCGACGCGTATGACGCCTGCGGTACGCCATAACGACGGGCTTGACTATGTGCCCACCGACAAGAAAGTGTTGTTCGGTCACCATTTTGCGGCGATTGCCGGCGCGGGTCCGTTAGTCGGACCGGTACTGGCGGCACAAATGGGTTATCTGCCGGGCATGATCTGGCTGCTGGCAGGCGTGGTCTTAGCCGGGGCGGTTCAGGATTTCATGGTGCTCTTTGTCTCAACCCGTCGCGATGGCCGCTCGCTGGGTGAACTGGTCAAAGAAGAGATGGGGCCAACCGCAGGGGTAATTGCGCTGGTGGCCTGTTTCATGATCATGGTGATTATCCTCGCGGTGCTGGCGATGATCGTGGTGAAAGCGCTGACCCACAGTCCGTGGGGAACCTACACCGTCGCGTTCACCATCCCGTTGGCGATCTTCATGGGGATCTATCTGCGCTACCTGCGTCCGGGGCGTATCGGCGAAGTGTCGGTTATCGGTCTGGTGTTCCTCGTTTTTGCCATTATTTCCGGCGGCTGGGTCGCGGAAAGTCCAACCTGGGCACCGTACTTTGACTTCACCGGCGTCCAGTTAACCTGGATGCTGGTGGGCTATGGTTTCGTGGCGGCGGTACTGCCGGTGTGGCTGCTGCTGGCTCCGCGCGACTACCTCTCTACGTTCCTGAAAATCGGTACGATTGTCGGTCTGGCGGTGGGTATTTTGATCATGCGCCCGACGCTGACGATGCCTGCGCTGACTAAATTTGTCGATGGTACCGGACCGGTGTGGACGGGTAACCTGTTCCCGTTCCTGTTTATCACCATCGCCTGTGGCGCCGTTTCGGGTTTCCACGCGCTGATCTCCTCCGGGACTACGCCGAAGATGCTGGCGAACGAAGGCCAGGCCTGCTTTATCGGCTACGGCGGGATGTTGATGGAATCGTTCGTCGCCATCATGGCGCTGGTGTCTGCCTGTATCATCGATCCGGGCGTCTATTTTGCCATGAACAGCCCAATGGCCGTGCTGGCTCCTGCCGGCACCACTGACGTGGTGGCTTCTGCCGCTCAGGTGGTTAGCAGTTGGGGCTTTGCCATTACGCCGGATACGCTGCATCAGATTGCCAACGAAGTGGGTGAGCAGTCGATTATCTCTCGTGCGGGTGGTGCGCCAACGCTGGCGGTGGGGATGGCCTATATCCTGCACGGTGCGTTGGGCGGCATGATGGATGTCGCCTTCTGGTATCACTTCGCCATTCTGTTCGAAGCGCTGTTTATTCTGACGGCGGTCGATGCGGGGACGCGTGCGGCGCGCTTTATGCTTCAGGACCTGCTGGGCGTGGTTTCTCCTGGTCTTAAACGTACGGACTCATTGCCTGCCAACCTGCTGGCGACCGCATTGTGCGTGCTGGCGTGGGGTTACTTCCTGCATCAGGGCGTGGTGGATCCATTAGGCGGCATTAATACCCTGTGGCCGCTGTTTGGTATCGCCAACCAGATGCTGGCGGGTATGGCACTGATGCTCTGTGCGGTTGTCCTGTTCAAGATGAAACGTCAGCGTTATGCGTGGGTGGCACTGGTGCCGACCGCATGGCTGCTGATTTGTACTCTGACGGCGGGCTGGCAGAAATCGTTCAGCCCGGATACAAAAGTGGGCTTCCTGGCGATTGCCAATAAGTTCCAGGCGATGATCGACAGCGGGAATATCCCGCCGCAGTACACCGAATCGCAGCTGGCGCAACTGGTGTTTAACAACCGTCTGGATGCGGGCCTGACTATCTTCTTCATGGTGGTGGTCGTGGTGTTGGCGCTGTTCTCCATTAAGACGGCGCTTGCCGCACTTAAAGAGGACAAGCCAACGGCGAAAGAGACGCCGTATGAGCCGATGCCGGAAAATGTGGAAGAGATCGTTGCGCAGGCCAAAGGCGCGCATTAACGTGTAATCATTCCCCCTCTTCCTGCCGGGAGAGGGGTTTTCTGACAGGTGGTAATGATGTTTGATACGCTTTCGAAAGCCGGGAAATATCTGGGCCAGGCCGCGAAACTGATGATCGGTGTGCCTGACTATGACAACTACGTTGAGCATATGCGGATGACCCATCCGGATCAGACGCCAATGACCTACGAGGAGTTTTTCCGCGAGCGGCAGGATGCTCGCTATGGCGGAAAAGGTGGGGCGCGCTGCTGTTGAGTGTGAGAAAATTCGGGCCGGATAAGCGCGTCATCCGGCACAAGCCGATTATTTTACCGTCCAGGCTTTTGAAAACCGCCGACTGGCAAACAGTTCCTGAAGACCGTTGATCTGTTTCAGGCGCAAGACTTCATCCTCGTCCATCCCCAGTTCTTTACCGATTTTTTCGTCTTCCCATCCCAGCAACGCCAGTTCACGCACGATTTCAGACATCGCGTGGATCTGATGCCGTCCACGGGCGCGGTTGTGGCGAATGGTCGCTGCCATGCGGTCGTGACGACTTCCCTCCAGACAGGTAATGGGTAAATAGCCTTTGAGACGGGACCTGAGCGAAGCTTTGCCTTTCCCCAGTTCATGGCGATGAAAGCCATCGACTATCTCGTACTCCTCCGCGCTGGACTGGGTGACAACAATAGGCTGGGTAAATCCATCCGTTTCGATGGATTTCAGCAGCAGCTTTTTCTCCGGCGGAGCAACGTTATTGGGGTTGTAATCGTTAGGTGAAATGTGCTCATTTTTTATCCACAGTACACAATCAACCGGTTCGTCACGAAACGGACTGACGCTGTGAATCGCCATTCTGAAATCATTGATAGCCTTGATTTTTTCTTCTTCAGACAGGCCAGAGAGAAAGCCAATGAGATCCTGTGTCAATCGTTGTTGCATAAAATTCCCCACTCCTTGCGTCTCGCTTTCATGCGTTCGCTATAACGCTGGTAACTTTTCGGTTTGGTTGGACTGAAAGAGAGTGCCCGGCACCAGTAATCATTGTTCAGTAGCACTTTGCAGATGCGTCGCCAGGAGGGGATATCTTTCGAACCAATATCGCCAGGCTGCGTTTGCGGGATCTCGCCGAGGCCGTTTTTCTTGTACCACTGTAAATAGACGGCGATCTTGTTACGGTAATGCTCCGCGGTGTTATCCGGCATGCTGAGCAGTAACATCATGGCGTAATCCTGCCAGCTCAAATGGTCGGGCTTGAGTATTTTTCGATGGCCATAGAAGTGATTATCCTGCCCTGCGTAGATCCCACCGCTTCTGACGCCACTGACACGTGCGCACATTGCCGCCCACCTTTCGGGTTCAACAACGTGATAGAGCCATAATCCCTGACGCTGTTCGGGACCAAATGGTTCACAAATGCGCATGTAACGGGCCGGGACACCGGCCTGATACATCAGATTGTAGAGCGGATTACAGGGCAAATTCGTGCGAGCAAACCAGGTCCAGATATCGGCCGTTTTCCAGTCATACAGCGGATAGATGTACCAGGTATGTCCACCAGGTGCGGCGGTCGTCCAGGGTTTGTCATCGGCAAAACGCTGTTTGCGTAAACTGGCGATCGCCACAAAACGGTTGTAAGACTCATCCGCCCGGATGCCTATCATCATGGCCGCCGGGCGTTTATTCGAAAACCAGTCGGCAAATTCACGCACGAAGTGTTCGAAGGTCATGCCGGGTTGATAAAAGGAAAAATAGCCCGGATCGGTGATAGCGTCTGGCGGCGGCTGGCGAACCCACTGGGTATCGGGTTCCCAGCACTGCCATTCTGGTTGAAACTGAGACAGTGAGTTTTGGGTGGTAAGCGGAAGGGCAACCCAATAGAAATGGTCGATGACATCGGCATACATTTCGCGCAAGGCGCTAATATAACTAATGGTACAGGAAAATTGCGCTTCCCAGTCAATGAACAATACGCTGATTTTTTTGTGTCGCTTACGTGCAAGATTTGCCGTCAGATGCAACATCAGTCCGGAATCTTTGCCACCGGAAAAGGAAACACACACGCGGGGAAGATTTTCGAGAGTCCAGATGATGCGTTCTTCAGCGGCTTCCAGAACATTTTGGTTTAATGATATTTTATAAACAGACATGCATCGCTTATCCTTAAACGTTAAAGTCATACGTCTGGAATAGATATCCCTCTATAATATAAGTCTTTTTTGTATGCGTGCAATGGTTAAATAAATTCAATAAGTTAATTAATTCATAATTAATATATTAATTATGAATATATTGTAATGGATATCAAAAGTCCGCTATGTGAGTCGACGCGGTTAACAAAAGGGGTTTCTACAAAAGAAAATTTCTTTATGCCGTGTTTACGTTACGAGAAGAGTTAAATTTTTCGGTTAAAATCATTCAGGGTAATTATATTTGGTTGAATATAATTACCCATATTAATTATGGTTGCGCCATCATGGCATCCAGCTGCGCTTTTTCGGGTAAGCCAACGACCTGCTGAAGGACGTTATCTTTACTCATATAATAAATCGCGGGGGTGACGTTCGCGCCTAAATCATCCATGATTTTCTGGTTCATATTGAGGGTTTTCATGTGATCCGGCGAAATCGCTTTGGGCACATTGAGCGTCATTTTTCCACCAGAGGCTTCGTAATCATGCCAGGTTTTCGCCGGATCGTTCGACGCCAGAATGGCCGCGGCAGTGGCAGGACTCTCTGGCTTGATGACGCCGACGAGTAGCGTACGTAATTGTACTTTACCCGACTCCACCCACGGACGCGCCTGTTGCCAGAACTGTTTACAGTACGGGCAGAATGGGTCAGCAAAAACATAGAGCACCACCGGGGCGTCTTTCTTGCCATCCAGTAACCAGTTGGCTTTTTCCATGCGCTGCCATATTTCTCGCCCGGCGGGGGCATAGATCTCTTTCTCTATCAACTGATTGCTCAGGTTTTCCCCTTTTTCATTGTACATGTAGCCTGAAATGGCCTGTTTGCCATCAGGCGTCAGGTAGATAGTGACGCCCATATCCTGATATTTCCCGAGATAACCTTTCATCCCGCCGGGCGCATCGAACGACTTGATAATAGTAATGCCTTGTTTTTCTATCGCTTTGACCGGCGCAGGCAGGTCTTCGGCCCAGGCAAAGAGAGGGAAGAGGGAGAGCAAAAACGTACGTTTTAACATCTTTTATCCTTATAAATCAGAGCGATTGCGAGTGAGGTGAGAAAACCTATCGCAGCCATAGGTAAGACCTCAGCCAGGAACATTGCCCTTTCAGGAGTGGGGTGGTGTAATCCTTCTCGCTGTTACAGCCTTTGTTAAGGTAATGTAGAGCGCAACACATAGCCAGTTTCACTGGCGCTGAAGTTACCCACGGGTAGTTCAGGTAACGGGGCTGCCTGCAAAGGCGGCCCTTTTTACTTTGCGTCATCGCACGTTCACAACGTTGAATTGAGAGGTTTGTTAGTTAACGCTTATTGATTTGATAAAGGAAACGCATTAGCCCTGTCGGTCAATCTTCGGTAACGTATCCCTCAACGAAAACACGGAGGAAGTACAGATGTCTTTGATTAATACAAAAATTAAACCTTTTAAAAACCAGGCGTTCAAAAACGGTGAATTCATTGAAGTGACCGAGAAAGATACTGAAGGCCGCTGGAGCGTCTTCTTCTTCTATCCGGCTGATTTTACTTTCGTATGCCCAACCGAACTGGGCGACGTTGCAGACCATTACGAAGAGCTGCAGAAACTGGGCGTAGACGTTTACTCTGTCTCTACCGACACCCACTTTACCCACAAAGCATGGCACAGCAGCTCTGACACCATCGCCAAAATCAAATACGCGATGATCGGCGACCCGACTGGCGCCCTGACCCGTAACTTCGACAACATGCGTGAAGATGAAGGTCTGGCAGACCGCGCAACGTTCGTTGTTGACCCGCAGGGTATCATCCAGGCGATCGAAGTTACCGCTGAAGGTATCGGCCGTGATGCTTCTGACCTGCTGCGTAAAATCAAAGCCGCTCAGTATGTCGCTTCTCACCCAGGCGAAGTGTGCCCGGCTAAGTGGAAAGAAGGCGACGCGACTTTAGCACCGTCTTTAGACCTGGTTGGTAAAATCTAAGCCTTTAAGGCGCTTCGAAGCCGGATGGCGCTGCGCTTATCCGGCCTACACATCGGGCCTACAACATCGTAGGCCGGGTAAATGAAGTGCCACCCGGCAACAAACGGGTGCATCACGCACCCGTTTTATTCCAAACCCCATGATGCAAGTTGCATTCACGCAGCCCGATTAAGGCAGCTTGCATGATGATGTTTTCAGAGAGGGAAGAAGAATGCTCGACACAAATATGAAAACCCAGCTCAAGGCCTATCTTGAGAAACTGACCAAACCTGTTGAGCTGATTGCTACGCTGGATGACAGCGCTAAATCGGCAGAAATCAAGGAACTGCTGGCTGAAATCGCCGAACTGTCAGAGAAAGTCACCTTTAAAGAAGACAACAGCTTAGCCGTACGTAAGCCCTCTTTCCTGATCACCAATCCGGGTTCAAATCAGGGGCCGCGCTTTGCGGGCTCCCCGTTGGGTCACGAATTTACCTCACTGGTTCTGGCACTGCTGTGGACCGGTGGACACCCGTCAAAAGAAGCGCAGTCTCTGCTTGAGCAGATCCGCGATATTGACGGTGATTTTGAGTTTGAAACCTATTACTCACTCTCCTGCCATAACTGCCCGGACGTGGTGCAGGCGCTGAACCTGATGGCGGTGCTGAACCCGCGCATTAAGCATACGGCAATTGATGGCGGTACGTTCCAGAACGAGATCACCGAGCGTAATGTGATGGGCGTTCCGGCCGTGTACGTTAACGGTAAAGAGTTTGGTCAGGGCCGCATGACGCTGACGGAAATCGTGGCGAAAGTGGATACCGGTGCTGAAAAACGCGCCGCCGAAGAACTGAGTCAGCGTGATGCCTATGATGTTCTGATCGTCGGTTCCGGCCCTGCGGGCGCGGCAGCGGCGGTCTACTCCGCGCGTAAAGGCATTCGTACCGGCCTGATGGGCGAGCGTTTCGGCGGTCAGGTGCTCGATACCGTGGATATCGAAAACTACATTTCTGTACCGAAAACAGAAGGGCAGAAACTGGCCGGCGCACTCAAGGCCCACGTCGATGATTATGACGTCGATGTGATAGACAGCCAGAGCGCCAGTAAACTGGTGCCAGCGGCCAGCGAAGGCGGTTTACATCAGATTGAAACGGCGTCCGGGGCGGTACTGAAAGCGCGCAGCATTATCATCGCCACCGGTGCGAAATGGCGCAACATGAACGTACCGGGTGAAGACCAGTATCGTACTAAAGGCGTAACCTATTGCCCGCACTGCGACGGCCCGCTGTTTAAAGGTAAGCGCGTGGCAGTGATCGGCGGCGGTAACTCGGGCGTTGAAGCGGCGATTGATCTCGCCGGGATCGTGGAACACGTAACCCTGCTGGAATTTGCCCCGGAAATGAAGGCCGACCAGGTTTTGCAGGATAAAGTCCGCAGCCTGAAAAACGTCGATATCATCCTGAACGCCCAGACGACGGAAGTGAAAGGCGATGGCACGAAAGTGGTCGGTCTGGAATACCGCGACCGTGTGAGTGGCGATGTTCACAACGTGGAGCTGGCGGGCATCTTTGTTCAGATTGGTCTGTTGCCAAACACCACCTGGCTGGAAGGGGCGATTGAGCGCAACCGGATGGGTGAAATCATCATCGACGCGAAATGCGAAACCAGCGTGAAGGGCGTATTCGCCGCGGGCGACTGTACCACCGTGCCGTACAAACAGATTATCATCGCGACCGGAGAAGGAGCGAAAGCGTCTCTGAGCGCCTTTGATTACCTGATTCGTACGAAAACGGCATAAAAAGAAAGTAAGACTACACCTGCAAAATGTAAGAGGCGCCGATAAGGCGCCTCTTTTTTACCGTTTAATCAGCATCTGTTAGCGAACGACCAGTACCGGCAGAGTCGCATGACGTACCACGCTTGAGGCGTTAGAACCCAGCAGGTGTGTGGTGATTGACGGATTACGTGAGCCAATGACCACCACGTCTGCATTCAGCTCTTCGCCGAGCTCATTGACCACGTCGCGGACGCTGCCAAAGCGGACATGCTGCTTGATGCGGGCAGGGTCGATACTGAAGTGACCGACCATCGTTTGCAGTCGGGTTTCGGCTTCATGCTGTAAATGTTCTTCAAAACGACGAACGTCGGCGGCGAAGCGGTGCAGGCTCAGGCTGGCAGAACCTGGCAACACGTGCAAAAGATGAATGACGCCATCCTGCTGCGCCAGAAATTCAGCGTGGCGAATCGCCTTATCGCTGAGTTCCATTTCAAAAACATCAACCGGCATAATGATTGTCTTATACATACCCGTTTCTCCCTGTTAATTAATACTCAAATCATTCAAGCATATAATAATAATTCTGTCTGCTTTCTGCAGGGGATTTTTCGCATTGTGCGGCGATTCCTTGTGCATTCGCTACCAGTGATTCTCCAGGTAAAGCACGGCTCCGACGATGATCGCCGCCATGATGAGGAATCCCAGTAATATGCTGAATGTTTCGTTCATGACCGCACCTGCCAATGAAACCGATTCAGTGTGGACGAGTCAGGCGGAAGGCGAACCAGGAAGAATGGGTGATTTTACGCAAAGTGACGGAAAGAGGATGCGAACGCATCCTCTGGGTAAAGCGGAAAGTCGCTTATGCAGATGGGATTAACGCAGGAAGTCGCCTGCTGCTTCGGGTTGGTATTCCAGCTCCAGCACTTCGAGGTGGGTGGATGCGCCGCCCGGAAGTTCCCAGTGAATGGTATCGCCCACACGCACGCCTAACAGCGCAGCACCGACGGGCGCCATCACTGACAGTTGCGTATTGCTGTCGGTCATCGCCGCAGGATACACCAACGTACGCACGCGAATTTCGCCATCGCTGAGATTGCGGAATTTAACGCGGCTGTTCATGGTCACGACGTCATGCGGCATGGCTTCCGGCGAACACATTTGGGCACGATCCAGCTCGTCATTCAACGCGTCGGCAATGGGTAAATCTGCATACGCGGGTTGTTCCAGTAAGCGATCGATGCGTTCTGCATCAAGGTCGTTAATGATGATAGTTGGTCTGGACATTTTTACTCCATGTCGTCAGTACTGCGTTTTGCCGCAGGTAATATTCCCAAAAGAAAACCCTCACCGTCTGGCGGCAAGGGTTTAACTCTCCAGATGATACTGAGACTTACCCCGGGTTTGAAGTGATTTAGTTCACATTCGGGTAAATAGCTAAAAAAGCATCACTAGTATGAATTTTATTCGATAAACGTGATCGTTCTCAAATTTGCATTATGCTTTTTAAGCACGCGCCGCGGCGCGTCACTCTCTCAGTGTTCTATTACAGGAGATCTCATGAGCCAGTACGACAAAATTACTCTCAAAGATGGCAGTTATCTGTATTTTAAAGACTGGGGTAACCGCAGTGGACAGCCGATTGTCTTCAGCCACGGCTGGCCGTTAACGGCTGATGCCTTTGAAGATCAGATGCTTTTTCTTGGCTCGAAAGGATTTCGGGTGATAGCCCACGACAGGCGCGGACATGGTCGCTCAGCCCAGCCGTGGGAGGGGCACAATATGGACCAGTATGCGGACGATCTGGCTGAACTGACCGCACACCTGAATCTGCAAAATGCGGTGCACGTTGGTCACTCAACCGGCGGTGGCGAAGTGGCGCGTTATATCGGGCGACACGGGACGCAGCGGGTGGCAAAAGCGGTATTGATTGGCGCAGTGACGCCCATTATGGTGAAAACCGAGTTCAACCCAAACGGTGTGCCGGAAGCGGTTTTCGACGGCATTCGTGAAGGGGTTGTCAATGACCGTGCCGCCTTTTTCTATGAGCTGACCGCTGCATTCTATGGCTATAACCGTCCGGGCGCGAAAGAGTCGAAAGCGGTGCGGGAAAGCTTTGTGGAGCAGGGATTACAGGGCTCAATAAAAGCGCTGTACGACTGCATCAAGGCGTTCTCGGAAACGGACCTGCGTGAAGACTTGCGCAAAATGACTATCCCAACCCTGGTTATTCATGGTGATGACGATCAAATTGTCCCATTTGAGACCTGTGGCAAAGTCGCAGCGGAAATACTGCCTGACGCGCAACTGAAGGTCTATGCGGGTGGTTCCCATGGTATTTGCACCACCCATAAACAGCAGATAAATCAGGATCTGCTGAACTTTATTCAGTCGTAATCTTTAACGGATTACTCTACGCTGATCCTCTTCCATCAGGGGGATGAGCGGAGCGCAATTCGTGCTTCGCCGACGTCACATTCATCAGAGAATACTATGTATTTCTATCAACCCTCGCAGGGACACGGCCTGCCGCACGACCCGCTTAATGCCATCGTTGGTCCACGGCCTATTGGCTGGATCGCCTCTCAGGATACCGCTGGTCGGGATAACCTGGCACCCTACAGTTTCTTCAACTGTTTCAATTATCATCCGCCCATTATCGGTTTTGCCAGCACCGGCTGGAAAGACAGCGTACGTAACATCATGGAAACCGGCGAGTTTGTCTGGAACCTGACCACGCGAGAGTTAGCCAGCGCGATGAATGAAACCTCCGCCAGTCTGCCACATGGCGAAGATGAATTTTTTGCCGCCGGGCTGACGAAGGCGGAAAGTCGTCTGGTGAAAGCGCCACGCGTTGCACAAAGTCCGGTGAATTTTGAATGTCGCCTGTCGCAGAGTATTCAGCTCACGACCGCGCAAGGGGAAGCCATCGAAACCTGGCTGATTCTGGGCGAAGTGGTGGGGATTCACATCGCTGAAACGCTGCTGGAAGAAGGCGTTTACCAGACCGCAAAAGCGCAGCCCGTGCTGCGCGCCGGTGGCCCGACGGCCTACTATGCGATCAGCGAGTCGCACCGCTTTGACCTGGTGCGTCCGGATGCTCGCGCGAAACGTTGACGCTGTTGCCGGCGCGGATTTCGCGCCGGGACAGTGAATCAGTAACCCACTTTGTCGATGATGAACTGTTTACCACAGTTCCCCGGATGGGGTTGCGGGGCGAACGAGTCAGCGGAGAGCGGCGCGTTGATGGTCGTGGCCTTCAGTGAGAACTGGATCTCCGTCAGGTAAGCCGGATTACCGTGGCAGCTCAGTTTCACTGCGCTGACGGCCTCTTTTCCCCAGCGCCTGGCCACCGCCGCATCGAAGGCGCGGCGACTCACGCTCTTGCCGTAATTTTCACCGAGAAATACCCCTAACTCGCTGGCCTTGATCTCTTTGTTCAACCGCACCATCGTGCCGAAGTATGCATCCGGGTCGAAGCCAAAACAGGCACCGTGTTTTGCGTATTCGTAGCGCTCAAGGCAAGTACGTCCGCCTGCACCCGGCATAACGTCACTGAGTTTGGCGGCTGTTTCCAGCGACAGGCCCGTTTCGGGTGCCGCGCATTTACGGCTGGCGCGCGCTTCTGGCTGATTGGGGATGGGACGCGTGGCGCAGCCAAAGCGCATCCACCGGCGTTCATCGACCCCGCGCGACGCGATGGATTTCGGCAATCCTGGCCACAAACCGTGAACGGTCAGGAAATCGACTTTGTTAGCGGTCTCTTTTTGCAGGCGACATTCATCAGGCTCGCGGCGGTCGCGCTCATGCTGACTCTGGCAAAATCCCGTCTGCCAGGAGAGTGCCAGCACGTAACGGTCGAAATCGCCGTACTGCGTGGGCTGTAATTCGTTGGCGGTTGCCGTAGAAAGAGGGAGGAGTGAGGCGGCGAGCCACCCCCATTTTTGCCAGGTCGGTTTCATGATGGTTCTGAACTTATATAAAATCTGAATAGTATCTATTTAACCATAAAAAAAGCCCGCGAGGTGTGTTTACCCCGCGGGCCTTGATCCATTCAGCGTTTTACGTCAGGACTAGCTCCACATCGCCAGAATCGGCCAGCCAACCAGCAGCAGCATCGCAATGTAGATAACCCCGAAGATGGCGCCAAGACGCCAGTAGTCTTTGGATTTCACATAGCCGCAGCCGTAGATTATCACCCCTGGACCCGTTGCGTATGGCGTCAGACAACCCATAATCCCGATGGACAGCACCAGCAGGATACTCAAATGTTCCATCGGCACGCCCGGGATACCTTTACCGACCGCCAGAATAACCGGCAGCATTGTCGCCGTGTGCGCCGACAGGCTGGCAAACAGGTAGTGGGCAAAGTAGAACACCAGCACCAGCACAATCACCGTCGCGTTAGGCGAGAAACCTTCCAGATGGGTGCTCATGGTACCCGCAAACCAGTCGATGAACCCGGAACGGGTTAAACCGCTTGCCATCACCACAAGGGTGGCAAGGTTCACCAGCGTGTTCCAGGCGCTGTTGTATTTGGTAATGTCTTTCCACGGCACCACGTGCAGTGCCAGCATCAGAGAAACGGCGAGCAAACCGACGGCGGTGGCATCGATCACCTCGCCGCCGAAGACCCACAAGCCTAAGCTCAGCAGAACCAGACCGACCAGCGTCCACTCTTTGCGCGTCAGAGTGCCCATGGTTTTAAGTTCATCACCTGCCCAGGCGGCGACTTCTGCACTGTGTGTGACTTCAGGTTTGTAGAGAACGTAAGAGAGCCACGGCGCAACGATCAGCAAAATGATACCGACCGGCAGGAAGCTGAGGAACCACTGCAGCCAGCTTATCTGCACACCGGCGATTTTGTTGACAAACTCCAGGCCCAGCACGTTTGGCGCCGCACCCGTGACGAACATCGACGAACTCAGGCTGGTACTGATGACCATCATCCACATCAGGTAACCGCCGATACGACGTGCGGACGGATCGTTCGGGAACGATTTAAACAGCGGCGGCAGGTTTTTGATTACCGGGAACACGGTGCCACCGGTACGCGCGGTGTTGGATGGCGTAAACGGCGCCAGCAGAATGTCGATGATGACAATCGCATAGCCCAGCGTCAGGGTACGTTTACCCATGAATTTCACCAGAAACAGCGCGATGCGACGGCCAAGACCGGTGACTTCATAGCCGAGGGCGAAGATGAACGCACCGAACACCAGCCAGACGGTGGTACTGGAGAAACCTGCCAGACCCCATTTCAGCGCTTGTTTACCGGCGTCAAATGCCGGATCCGCCAGCTCTTTGGCATCAAACAACAGGTAGTTGCTGCCAATCACGCAGATGGTGACCGCGATGAAGCTGATTGCGGTAGCCGGAATGGGCTCCAGAATCATACCGACGATCATCGCCACGAAAACGGCGAAGTAATGCCATGCCTGAGGGGGCATGCCGTCCGGGACGGGGATAAGAAACATGACGCCCATGATTATCAAGGGGGCAAACAACTTCCATATAGTATCTTTCGATAAAGACATAAGTGATTCTCCGGAAAGGATCTTTTCAATAATTGTGTAAATGTTTAATTTGAGAAATCTGGGCCAAAAACCACGTGACGATCAGCAGGTCGGCACTGCCGCCAGGACTGAGATTGCGTTCAATGCAGTGGCTGTCGAACTGATGCAGATGAGTGAGATCGGCGGGGGTTCGGATGCCCCCTTGTTGTAACAATGCGTTTGCCTGCTGCTGTATCCAGCGCAGTCCTGCCGCACCGCCACGCGAGGCAACGTTGGTGTCGCCGTTGAGCGCAATCAGCAGGAGTAAGGTGTCGAGCAGTGCCAGCTCGGGATCGCGCCCCTCAGCTAACAGGGCGCGATAGTGTGGAAGCGCATGGCGGATAACCAATGGATATCCCGCTTCGGCTTCGCCACGTGCGCCGGTTAATCCCAGTTGCTGATAAAGTCGCTGACCTGCCGTGATTTGTTGATTGTTATTGCGCAGTTCGCGCTCGGTCAGACCGCGACAAAAGCTGGCGGCGGTAGTGCAGATCGTTTCCGGTGTAACAGATTGCCGTTGCTGATGTAGACGGCCAATGGCGGCACACAGCAGGCCGAGAGAAAAAATGCTGCCCTTATGGGTGTTCACACCCGCGGTGGCCCGAAACATGTCGGCTTCACAGGCCATACCTAACGGGCGTAAGCCGTTTAATACGGCGTCGGCTGGCATTTGCGCGCAGCAGGCGCCGTATTCAATAAAACGCGGCAACCAGGCCTGAATGGCCAGCGCGCTGCGATGAAAATCCGTCAGCGACATGTCTTTATGCGCGCCACAGTTCAGACGATCGACCAGCCCGGGTTTTGGCGTCAGGTTGACTTCCGTCAGCATTGCGCGCCACGCCAGATGGCCGTACGCGTCAACCAGCGTGTGGGGAAGGGCGGTGGTTTCAACGGGCATATCGGGAATCGGCAGCATGCAGTAGCGCCTCCATGTGGGTGAGCAGATCGGAGAGCGTATGGGTTTTCCCACGCGCGCATTCCGCCGCGTTCTGTTCGCACAGCAGACAGCGGCGAGGGGGAAGCGCGAAATGGCGGCGGGAGAGAATTTCGCCTCCGGGAGTGAGCACATCGATGTCCCACAAACGTCCCAGAGGATGAGTCTGTTCAAGCTCAATGGTTGCGAGCTTGATGTCACGGGCCGGTGCCTCAATCGAGAGCATACCTTCCGGCCCGCTGGCTGAGGCCAGTGCAGCCTGCTCCCTGATGTGCCAGTCCGCCTGCGCCGCCAGCGTACGCAGGGCGGTCACGCCATGATTAAAGAGGCGACGGGTGAGCTCGCTGTCTTTAATCGGGCCAGGCGCTACCACGGTAAAGGAGACCAGTGGAATAGGATGGCGCGCCAGCCAGACGTGTTGCCGTGCCTGTCGCTCATCCCGACTGACGAGTAGCTCGGGAATTGAAACTGCGTGGCGGGTGGCCTGTTCAGGGAGCAGGTGCATGGCTTATTCCTTCACCTGATGAACAACGTCGATCACTGAACCATCGCGATAGCGCACTACGGCAATCACGCGGTCGGTGAATTCGATTGGACGAGGTTCGCCAGTGAGTTGCTGTGCACGTTCGCGTAACCACTCAATTGAGACGACCTTCATCCCCGCGTCTTTCAGGCGTTCTGCCAGTTCCGGACGCGCCGGGTTAACCGCAATACCATGATCGGTAACCAGAATATCGACGCTGGAACCCGGTGTGACGCAGGTCAGCACGTTATCTACCAGCGTTGGAATACGGCCACGTACCAGCGGCGCGACGATGATTGACAGCGCAGCGGCGACGGCGGTATCGCAGTGACCGCCGGACGCGCCGCGAATGACGCCGTCAGAACCGGTCAGCACGTTGACGTTAAACTGGGTGTCGACTTCCAGAGCACTCAGCACGACCACGTCCAGACGGTCAACGGAGGCCCCTTTTGAACCCCAGTTGGCATACTGATTTGCACTGATTTCGATGTGATTCGGGTTGCGCGCCAGAGATTCAGCGGCGCTGCGGTCAAAGCTCTGTACGTCCAGCAGTTTGCGAATCAAACCTTTTTCATGCAGGTCGACGATAGTGGCGGTGATGCCGCCCAGGGCGAAATCTGCGCGGATATCGCGGCTGCGCATTTTGTCTTCCAGGAAGCGAGTGACCGCCAGCGAGGCACCGCCGGTACCGGTTTGCAGTGAAAAGCCTTCTTTGAAATAGCCGGAGTGGGCGATGACCTCTGCCGCGCTGCGGGCAATCAGCAGTTCACGCGGGTTAGTGGTCATTCGGGTGGCGTCGGCCCCGATTTTATCGGCATCACCGACCTGGTCTATTTGCACTATCAGATCAACCTGATCCTGGGTGATGCTGGCCGGGTTGTGTGGATAAGGCAGCAGTTGCTCCGTCAGCAGCACCACCTGGTTGGCGCTTTCCGCGTCAACGCGGGCATAGCCGAGTGAGCCGCAGCACGCTTTACCGGTATAGCCGTTGGCGTTACCGAAAGGATCGCAGGACGGGACGCCGAGGAAGGCCACGTCAATGCTGAGTTCGCCGCTTTGTACCAAATGCACGCGCCCGCCGTGGGAGTGAACCTGGACGGGCTCTGCCAGCAGGCCGCGAGAAATCTCTTCTGCCAGCGGTCCGCGCAGACCGGAAGTATAAATGCGGCTGACGACGCCGTGACGAATATGGTCGACCAGCGGTGCGTGGCAGTCACTCAGGGAACTGGAGGCCAGCGTCAGGTTTTTAAATCCCATGCTGGCAATGGTTGCCATCACCAGGTTGATGGTCAGGTCGCCGCCGCGAAACGCGTGGTGGAAGGAGATGGTCATGCCATCCTGTAAACCGGAACGGCGGATCGCCTCTTCAAGACTCGCGCACAGTTTTTGGTCACGCGGTTTTTGTGCCTGCAAAGCTTGTTTCGCGGTACTCGTATAGGTGGAAAGGTCACTTTCGGCCTGGCGACTCCAGGCTGCTACCCGTTCCTGTCGTTGAAACTGTTCGTTTTTCTGGGTCATTGTTTTTGCCTTATTCTTCGCGGATGCCGGAAAGTTCTGCGCGGGAGAGCACCAGACGTGCGCGCTCGATCACCGGGCTGTCGACCATCTTGCCGTTCAGGGAAACCACCCCGAGGCCTTCGCGGGCGGCGGCTTCTGCGGCTTCCACGACCAGACGCGCATGCGTCACTTCTTTTTGCGTCGGGGCATACAGGTTGTGCAGCAGTTCAATCTGGCGTGGGTTGATCAGCGATTTGCCGTCAAAGCCCAACTGTTTGATGTGGGCGGCTTCATGCAGAAAGCCCGCTTCGTTGTTGGCATCGGAATAGACGGTATCGAATGCCTGAATCCCGGCGGAGCGTGCGGCCTGCAAAATCGAGCAGCGGGCAAACAGTAATTCAGTGCCCTCTGGTGAACGTTCTGTACGCAGGTTGCGTACGTAGTCTTCCGCTCCCAGCGCGATCCCGATCAGACGCTCGGAGGCGTGGGCAATTTCTACGGCGCGGGTGATACCTAAGGGCGATTCAATGGCGGCCAGCAGACCTGTACTGCCGGGCTCGCGACCGCAGGCTTTTTCAATACGCAGAATTTCGCTTTCGATATCGATAACATCCTGAGCGGTATCGGTTTTCGGCAGCCGAACCACGTCAGCACCGCCGCGAACGACCGCTTCCAGATCGTTGATCCCCCATTCGGAATCCAGCGCATTAACGCGCACAATGGTTTCGACGTCGTGGTAGAGCGGATGCTGCAGCGCGTGGTAGACCAGGCGACGCGCGGTGTCTTTTTCACGCAGTGCGACGGAGTCTTCCAGGTCAAACATCAGGGCATCTGCCGGATAGATGAAAGAGTTGCTGACCATTGCGGCATTGGCGCCGGGAACAAACAGCATGCTGCGGCGCGTGCGCGTTTTGCGCTGTTGTAAAGAAGCGGAAATCATTGGCGATCCTCCCAAGGCAGGGCCGGGATGCCGCTGGCGCGTGCCAGTAATGCTTCCAGTCGTGCACGTAAAATGCAGTCCAGTGCGCCTTTATCATCGACATTCAATTGCACGCCGCGCACGTCATACTGCGCCAGAACATCCAGAATGGTGGCGCGAATGGCCTCGCCAAACTGTTTCTCAACGCTGCTGTTGATCTGCAGATCAATATCCTGCGTATCGAGAGGGGCGATGCGTATCATCACATCACCGGACTCAAGTGTGCCTGCGACGGCAGCCTGATTTATTTTCATTTTTCACCTGTTACTAATGCGGGGGTCTTTTGGCGGACTGTCGCGGGAGCGGGCGCGCGTTCAGGCATGCTTTGCAGGTACTGCAAAGTGGCTGAAGGCACCAGCGACGCGATAGCCGTGAGATCTTTTTTCACGAGCAGTTTGCGCACCAGAGAGGCGGAGATCGGCGTCTCCTGGAAACACAGTCGCTCTATTTCCACCAGTTCAATGGGCGGGGCGGGGAGGGTCGGCGTTTCCAGCCAGAAACGCATATCGTGGTTATACTGGGCGGTTACGCCGCAAAACGGTTCCGTACCGACGAAGCGATGGGTGATCCCCAGCGCGGGTGCCAGATACTGACGGAAAATTTTTAAATCAATTTCGGTGTAGCAATGGTTGATGACGCTCTGTTCTTTGATGAAGTAGCACGGGAATGTGGCACGCGAAATGATGTATTCCGAACCGCGATGGACGGTGAGATGCGCAATATCCGACGTGCCTTTAAGCACCAGATCGAGTCGGTCCTCATACGGGAAACGCGAGGTATCTTCTTTCACCAGAAACAGATGAAGCCAGTCACACTGCGCCGCTGCCTGTTGGATCAAATAGCGGTGACCATTGGTGAACGGGTTGGCATTCATTACGATACAGCCGATTTTCTTTCCGTCATGACGCAGTTTGCTCAACGACTCCGCGTAACGTTTCAGACGCGTGGTGCTGTTTTCCATCAGCACCATGATGCCGGGAACGCTGGTGAGGGTGGAAAATCCGCACTGCCTGAACAACGTTTCGTACTCTGTTTTGGTATAAATGAAGAGATGCGTGCAGTGTCTTTCGTAGGCGAGATTGATCAGTTCTGTCGCCAGCGTGAGCGCTAAACCTTCACCGCGTACCGATTCGCTAATGGCAACGCACTTAATGATATTTCCGGCAATACCGCCGCAGGCGATGAGTTTTTCGTCGCGGGTAACGGTAATAAAAACCTCAACGGTGGTATCGACGCTCAGATCATTTTCTTTCAGGAATTGCGTGATCGCCGCCATTTTTATATTTTCTGAGCGTTTGACGCGCGTGAACACATTATTACCAAACATAGTGGATGAGTCCTGAAGATATATTGTTGTTGCCAGTATTGTGCGTATGTTGTATGAGAATACTATTTGATAACGTTTTGTTTTCATTCCGGGAAAAAGACGATTTTGCAAAGGTCTATTTCTTTTTTTCCCGAATGCATACATCGTAAGGAGTATTTTGGAGATAAATTTTGATTTATTTCACAAAGGCTTAGATGGTTTTTATGAGTTTAATGGTTTTAAGTTTTTTAATTATTCTTATTGCAGATTGTGACGTGGAGTTAAATGACTTAATTGATTTAATGTGGTGAATCTGTAACGATCGTCTTTATTATTTCTGTGTTTGGATGGAACATTTTTATTACATTTGCTGGCTAACTATACCGAATAATGCCCATTAAGGAACAGTCATGTTGGTTCAAAAAAATAAAAAACCGTTTTCTTTTTTTCGCCGACTGGCATTTCCGTTACGCATTTTTCTGCTTATTCTCGTTTTCTCAGTGTTCATTATTGCCGCACTGGCACAGTATTTTTCCGCCAGTTTTGAGGATTATTTGAGTACACATGTCCGCGATATGGCGATGAACCAGGCGAAGATTATTGCCGCCAACGACAGCGTCATTGCGGCAGTGAAGGCACGCGATTACCAACGGCTGGCAACCATTGCCGGTAAACTGCAGAGCGATACCGATTTTGATTATGTGGTGATTGGCGATAGTCACTCTATTCGACTTTATCACCCTAATCCGGAGAAAATCGGTTACCCGATGCAGTTCACTAAACCGGGCGCGCTGGAGAGAGGGGAGAGTTATTTCATTACCGGGACGGGGTCGATTGGGCTGGCGATGCGGGCAAAAACGCCCATCTTTGATGATGGCGGTAACATCATCGGCGTGGTCTCCATTGGCTATCTGATCAGCAAAATTGACAGCTGGCGGCTGGACTTCATTCTGCCGATGGCTGGCGTGTTTGTTCTGCTGTTGGTGGTTCTGATGCTACTCTCCTGGTTGTTTGCCGCCCACATCCGTCGCCAGATGATGGGGATGGAACCGAAGCAAATTGCCCGGGTGGTTCGTCAGCAGGAAGCGCTGTTCAGCTCAGTATATGAAGGGCTGATAGCCGTCGATCCGGACGGCTATATTACGGCCATTAACCGCAGTGCGAGAAAGATGCTCGGTCTGCGTTCGCCGGGTCGACAATGGTTGGGTAAACCGATTCATGAAGTGGTGAGCCCGTCGGATTTCTTTACCGAGCAGATTGCTGAAAGGCGTGTGGACGCAATGGTGAACTTCAATGGCCTGAGCGTTATCGCCAACCGCGAGGCGATCCGTTCAGGCAATGAACTACTGGGGGCGATCATCAGTTTCCGCAGCAAAGACGAAATCGCCACCCTGAACGCGCAACTGACACAGATTAGGCAATATGTGGAGAGTCTCAGAACGTTACGACATGAACATCTGAACTGGATGTCAACGCTCAATGGCCTGCTGCAAATGAAAGAATACGATCGGGTCAGGGAGATGGTACAGGGGGAGTCGCAGGCGCAGCAGCAGCTGATCGACAGCCTGCGTGAAGCGTTTGCCGATCGCCAGGTGGCAGGTCTGCTGTTTGGTAAGGTTCAGCGCGCGCGCGAACTGGGTCTCAAAATGACGATCGTTCCCGGAAGCCAGCTTCAGCAACTGCCGGAAGGGCTGGACAGTACCGAGTTTGCGGCGATTGTCGGGAATCTTCTCGATAACGCGTTTGAAGCCAGCTTGCGTACCGAGCAAGGGAATAAGGTTGTGGAACTGTACCTGAGCGATGAAGGCGATGATGTGGTGATCGAAGTTGCCGACCAGGGATGCGGTGTCCCTGAAGCATTGCGCGAAAAAATATTCGAACAAGGTGTGAGCACCCGTTCCGATGAGCCAGGTGAGCACGGCATCGGACTGTATTTGATTGCAAGTTATGTGGGGCGCTGTGGCGGAATGATTACTCTGGAAGATAATAATCCCTGCGGCACCTTATTCTCTCTTTTTATTCCGAAAGTGAAAAAGAACAATGACGGAACCATTAACCCTATTAATCGTTGAAGATGAAATGTTGCTTGCTGAGATGCATGCCGAGTACATCCGCCATATTCCTGGTTTTCATCAGATCTGGTTAGCCGGTAATCTGGCGCAGGCAAGAATGATGATTGAACGGTTCAAACCGGGTCTCATTTTGCTGGATAACTACCTTCCGGACGGGAAGGGGATCTCGCTGCTGCATGAGTTGACGGCGTCGCATTATCCCGGCGGGGTGGTCTTTACCACCGCAGCCAGCGATATGGAAACGGTGGCGGACGCCGTGCGCAGCGGGGCGTTTGATTATCTGATCAAACCTATCGCTTATGAGCGCCTGGGACAGACGCTCACCCGTTATCAACAGCGTAGACGGATGCTGGCAGAAAACGACAGTGCCAGCCAGCGACAAATTGATGAGATGTTTAATGCCTACGCGCGAGGTGAGCCGAAAGATGAATTACCCACCGGTATTGATGCCTTAACGCTCAATGCGGTTAAAAAGCTGTTTGCTGACCCACAGGTACAGCACACTGCTGAAACCGTCGCGCAGGCGCTGACCATCAGCCGTACGACCGCCAGACGGTATCTTGAATACTGCGCCAGTCGGCATCTGATTATTGCGGAAATTGTGCATGGTAAAGTGGGGAGACCGCAGCGTATTTACCACGGTTAATGACGGTATGGCCGGATGAGACGCACAGCGCCACCATCCGGCATTGGCCCTGAATCAACCTCCCGTCACCGCGGAAGATGAACCTGGAACCATCACTTCAGTCGCGATGATAACGATTAACAGCCCGACCATGACCGGTACGGATGTGCGTTTTACCACTTCGAACGGCGAGATTTTTGCCATCCCCGCCACCGCCACGACCACGCCGGAGACCGGGGAGATCGTCCGGCCCAGGTTGGACGCCTGCAGCATTGGAATCGACAGGTACGCCGGGTTGATGCCCGATGATTGCGCCAGCTTAGGAATCATTTCAACGAAGGCATAGAACGGCGCGTTACCGGAGCCGGTAGTCATTGCTGCCAGCATCGTCAGAATCACCAGTACCAGCATCAGGATGATGCTCGCCGATCCAAACGAGGTGGCGATGGAGATCAGACTCTGGATGAAGCCAATCGTGCTCAGACCCTGCGCGAACACGCCTGCCGCGACTAACAGCATTACCACGTTTGCAAAAGCGTCGGCCATGCCGCGATACGCCACTTCGAGTCCTGAATACACTTTCTGAGTGTTGAAACCCCGGACGAATTCCAGTACCGCAGCGATAAGCATGCAGAGCACCAGAATCGTAATGATGTGCAGTTGTGGCCCCCACTTGCCGTCAAAAATCAGCACCCCGATAATCGGCGTAAACGGCAGAATGGCGTAGCACGCCGGTGCCGTGGTGGTGATTTCATTCACGTCGAGCATTTCATGGGCAGCATTCTCTTTTTTATCCAGATAGCGCTGCCAGAAATAGTGCGCAATCGCCATCCCGATAATCGCCGCAATGGAAATCGGCAGCGTGGTTTTAAAGGCAAAATCGATCAGCGGCATTTCGGCCGCTTTTGCAGCCAGCACCACATCACCGGAGGTGGGGGAAAGGATAATCGCCGCAGGCGAGGCACAGATGGCCGCAGCGGCTCCCCGGCTAATTCCCACGTTAACCATGATCGGGAAAAGCGTTGCCATCAACAACACGCCGAGCCCGGTGGCGGAAGAGACAGCCAGAGACATCAGACAGGCGACAAAATAGGCGGCAATCATGAGCAGATAAGGTGAATTGATGTACTGCAAAGGCTTTGATGCCAGTTTCACGACCATATCGTTCGCGCCGATGTGGGTCATGTAGGCGGCAAAACCGCAGAGCATCATGATCATCATACCGAGATCGCCACCACGGCTCATCAGCAGGATTTTGACGTACTCAACGATATCCGTTGCGGAATAGCCCGTAGACGTTTCGCTGGAGGGCAGCACTTTATGGCCCATCAGGGCGCTGATAATCAGCAGCGCCAGACCGCCAACAAAGAGCACGCCGGTAGCCGAATACCCTTTAATGATGTAGCGCGCTACACCCACAATAACCACAACTCCAATAAGGAGTTCGATAAAAGTCAACATTGTTTCCCCTGTCGCGTGGACACCAGAAGTAAAATTAAGAAAATGCCAATTGTTGGTGTGAAAATGTGCCGAATAAGTGCGTGCTACTTGCTGATTAAAATCAATAAACAGAACGATTAACTGTCGGTAAGCGGCTATTTTTACGTTAGGGTGATGAAGACGAAATATTTTATTTTCCTGTTTTCCGGAAAATGTCTGATTGTTTGTGGTTTGTTTTGTTTTTGTTTCTCTGTTGTTAATGAGTGAGAGTTAAAGAGTGTTATTACCGCAATTGTGCTAAAGCCATACAATATCTGACTGATAATTCAGCGATAAATAACATTACAAAGAACGTGGTTTAATTGATGAATTCAAAATCTTAGAACAATCTGATTCATGTCAGTGCTGTCGCTGTTAAGGTTTCATTCAAGTTATTTTTGATACAATAAAGACTGAACTTAAGAATGGTAATAAATGTTGTGAGCGCAGCTAAAAAATATTTTCTCTTTTTTTCATTTCTTTTTATTCAGTTAGCGATGCTGCCGCAGGCGGTAGCGGAAGAAAAAGGGTGGTTTAATACCTTTACCGACAATGTTGCCGAAACCTGGCAGCAGCCTGAGCATTATGATTTGTATATTCCCGCTATTACGTGGCACGCGCGTTTTGCCTATGATAAGGAAAAAACGGACCGCTATAACGAGCGTCCGTGGGGCGGCGGTTTTGGTCAGTCGCGCTGGGATGAAAAGGGAAACTGGCACGGCCTGTACATTATGGCCTTCAAAGATTCCTGGAATAAATGGGAACCGATTGGCGGTTATGGCTGGGAGAGTACCTGGCGACCTCTGCCGGATGACAATTTCCATCTGGGACTCGGTTTTACCGCCGGGGTGACGGCACGTGACAACTGGAACTATATTCCTCTTCCGGTCCTGCTGCCGTTAGCTTCCATTGGCTACGGTCCTGCGACGTTTCAGATGACCTATATCCCTGGTACCTATAACAACGGTAACGTCTACTTTGCGTGGATGCGTTTTCAGTTCTGAACCAATGAATGGCGATAAACGTAATATAAAACATAGCGTTATAAGCTTATGCTAAAAAATAACGCGACTTTTATCACTTTTTGCCAAAGTTCGACTGGACAAAGTGAACCACAATTGGTGTACTGGTACCCGACACAGCATTTGTGTCTATTTTTCATGTAAAGGTAATTTTGATGTCTAAGATTAAAGGTAACGTTAAGTGGTTTAATGAGTCCAAAGGATTCGGTTTCATTACTCCGGAAGATGGCAGCAAAGATGTGTTCGTACACTTCTCTGCAATCCAGACCAATGGTTTTAAAACTCTGGCTGAAGGTCAGCGTGTAGAGTTCGAAATCACTAACGGTGCCAAAGGCCCTTCTGCTGCAAACGTAACTGCTCTGTAAGCTTACGTCAGCAAGATTTCAAAACCCGCTTATTAGCGGGTTTTTTTTGGTCTCTAGTGCGCGCTGGAGGCGGAAAACAGCCAGAACGCCAACGCCGTCATCGCAAAGGATCCCAACAGGTTGGCCAACACATTTAGCATTGCCCAGCCCAGTCGTCCTTCCTGAAGCAGAAAGACCACTTCCGCCGAAAAGGTAGAGAATGTTGTCAGGCCGCCACAAAAGCCGGTTGTGATCAGCACCTTCCACATGGGATCGATGTTGGTCATGCGACTAAACCATGCCAGACCCATACCAATGATGAACGCGCCAAGTAAATTTGCGGTCAGGGTTCCCATCGGAATCGCCTGATGCATAGGGTTAAACCGCATACTGAGCATCCATCTCGCTACACTTCCTGTGCCACCGCCAATAAAAACCGCTAAAAGAAGTTGTAACACTGCATAATCCTGCTATTTGGTTGGTATATAAGATAAGTGTAACGCCGAATAATTATTGTTGGCGAGTGTGATAAACCTGACCGGAGGCGTTATGTTAGTTGCTGCTGGGCAATTTGCCGTCAGTCCTGTGTGGGAAAAGAACGCAGATACCTGCGTCGCGCTCATGTCGCAGGCGGCGGAAAACGGCGCATCGCTGCTGGTTCTGCCGGAGGCATTGCTGGCGCGAGACGATTCGGATCCCGACCTGTCGGTGAAATCCGCCCAGCATTTAGAGGGGGATTTTCTGAAACAGCTGTTGCGGGAAAGCGCATCGAATACGATGACCACCATTCTCACACTTCATGTCCCTTCGCGACCCGGTCGTGCGGTGAACACGCTGGTGGCACTGCGCGGGGGGAAAATCGTGGCAAGCTACGGCAAGCTGCATCTTTATGATGCCTTCTCCATTCAGGAGTCCCGTAACGTTGACGCTGGCAACGCCATCGCGCCACTGCTTGACGTTGAGGGGCTCAGGGTAGGGTTGATGACCTGCTATGACCTGCGCTTTCCCGAATTGTCGATGGCGCTTGCGTTGCAGGGCGCAGAAGTCCTGGTGTTGCCGGCAGCCTGGGTCAAAGGGGCGCTGAAGGAACACCACTGGTCAACACTGTTGGCGGCCCGCGCTCTTGATACCACCTGTTATATGATTGCCGCAGGGGAGTGCGGTAACAAAAACATTGGTGAGAGTCGTATCATCGACCCCTTTGGCGTGACAATTGCGGCTGCGGCAGAAGTTCCGACGCTTGTTATGGCGGAGATTTCCGCACAGCGGATCCGCCAGGTGCGGGCACAGTTACCGGTATTACGTAACCGCAGATTTGTGCCACCGCAATTATTATGACGTTTTTTTAAACACTGCTTGATTCACCTTGTTACAGATTGCTATTGTGTGCGCGCGTCAAATGACCGTTAATATTCTCAGGTTACTAAGGGCGCGCTACGCCGCCTGTTTTAAGTTAAGAAGGTATCTATGGGTGAGATTAGTATTACCAAACTGCTGGTGGTGGCTGCACTGGTCGTTCTGCTGTTTGGTACCAAGAAGTTACGTACACTGGGTGGAGACCTGGGCACGGCGATTAAGGGTTTCAAAAAAGCGATGAATGATGAAGATGCGGGCGCGAAAAAAGACGCAGACGGCAACATTCAGGCTGAAAAACTCTCTCATAAAGAGTAATACCCGGAGCTAAAGGCTCATCCGTCTTACTCTGACGTGAAAAAACCCGCGATTAAGCGGGTTTTTTATGGGCGAAATGTAAGTATTTATTTCGAAATTACTTCACTTCCATCCCTTTTGCCTGCAGGTCAGCGTGGTAAGACGAACGGACGAACGGTCCGCAGGCAGCATGGGTAAAGCCCATCGCCATCGCTTCCGCTTTCATCTCTTCAAATTCGTCCGGGCTGACATAGCGTTGAACCGGCAGGTGGTGACGACTTGGCTGCAAATACTGGCCCAGCGTCAACATGGTCACGCCGTGACGACGCAAATCACGCATGACTTCAATGATTTCGGCATTCGTCTCGCCAAGACCGACCATCAGACCAGATTTGGTTGGGATCTCCGGATGCGCTTCTTTAAAGCGTTCCAGTAATTTGAGTGACCAGTTATAGTCTGCACCCGGGCGCACCTGACGATAAATGCGCGGTACGTTTTCAAGGTTATGGTTGAAAACGTCCGGCGGAGTGGCGGTCAGAATTTCCAGAGCGCGATCCATACGGCCACGGAAGTCGGGCACCAGCGTTTCAATCTTAATCGTTGGGCTTTTCTCACGAATAGCGGTAATGCAATCGGCAAAGTGCTGAGCGCCGCCATCACGCAGGTCATCACGGTCAACGGAGGTGATCACCACATAGCGCAGGGCCATATCGGCAATAGTTTGCGCCAGCTTAACCGGTTCGTTGGCGTCCGGTGCCACAGGGCGGCCATGGGCCACATCGCAGAACGGGCAACGACGGGTACAAATGGCGCCGAGGATCATAAATGTGGCGGTACCGTGGTTGAAACACTCCGCAAGGTTTGGGCAAGAGGCTTCTTCACAAACAGAATGCAGGCCATTCTTACGCATTGCCGCTTTGATACCCTGGATACGAGTGGAGTCTGCTGGAAGCTTAATTTTCATCCATTCCGGCTTGCGGAGCAGGGCTTCGCGCTCTGTAGCCACATTTTTGACCGGGATAAGGGCCATCTTATCGGCATCGCGGTATTTAACACCGCGTTCCATCACAATGGGTTTACTCATAGCGTGCATGTTCCAGTTGCGAATAACGAGGGAAAGCGTTTCAATTCAAGGGAATGTTGTATTTATCAACTATTTTTGAATTAACGACACGCAGTATATCATTGAAACGGGTCTTAAAGCAGCCTGAGTGGCCGGCAAAATGTAAAATAGTTGTTGTTTTGTGCCATTTTCTCAGCATCAGTTTTGACCAGGTCGCAACATTTCTTTTTCAGAATGCGTCGCGGATCGCCGTGATGACATTCTCCAGTACCGGATCGCGTAAGCTCAACTTGTTGTAATGCAGTGAGAAGTCGATTTTTTCCTGGTTCAGGGACGAGTGAGGGATCCGCTGAAGCGGCCAGCAGTGGTTGAACAGCGTAAAGAAGCGCGCAGGCATAATACCCACCAGATCGCTGTGCGCAATGAGCGACGCCAGCGTGAAAATGTTGTAACTGCTAAAGCTGATTTGCCTGTCGGGAAACAGTTCCTGGATACGCTGGCGCAGGAGCGTGAAGCTTTGCCCTTCGATCATTAACAAACTATGTTCTGCGCCATCGAGGGCCTCAGGGGCCGGGGAGCGCGTCAGGGAAGGGTGGTTCCGACGACAGACCAGTTCGATTTTGTCAGAAAACAGAACATGATTCTCTACCGCACGGTTGCTGTAGATGTGGTTATCGATAATCAAATCGCTCTGAAACTGGCTGAGTTGCGTTTCGGCGTCATGAACGGGGATGTTACGCAGATGCAGTTGCGGATGGCGCGTTTTGATAGCGTGATAAATGGTCGGCATCACCAGCGCGCCGATAGACGGTGTGGTCCCGATAGTAATCGTCCGTTGTTTATCGTAGCTGCCGGTGAGGTCCAGGGCCCCGAGAATGGACTCCAGCCCCTGGCTAATATACTCGTGTAGATGAGTGGCATAGGTAGTGGGTGTCACGCCCTGGCCTTTTCGGATAAACAAAGGGTCAGGAAATATTGTGCGTAATTTTTGAATAGACTGGCTGATCGCGGAGGGTGTCAGATTAAGAATTTTCGCGGCATTGACGATCCCCTTATGAACATAAACGGCTTCAAAAATAGTCAGCAGGTTCAGGTCTATATTTCTCAGCGTTCTGAAAATTTGCGGCTTATCTTCGGGGCGATGTTCATAGAAATGTCCTTTCGGCTTACTTTTCTCACTCACGTTCTAACTCCAATTTAATTCACATTATAAATAATAGTGGTGTTTTGTATTTGTTATGAGTATGCGTTTTTCACCACTATTGTTCATCTCGCGGTATCGATAACCATTTTATGGCAATTGATTGAAGGTTTAACGTTTGTATAAAGAAAAATCCTACGTCATTTTTTTTAATGACGGAGTAAAGGCGTTAAAAATTCAAGCTAAGATAGACAGAAAATATAGAAACCCGGAGGCATTGTAAAGCATTTGAGCGGGAAGGAGGGAATGGCCCGCGAATTTTTGGGCCATTGCATTCAATGAGTTAAGCAGGGATATATTCGTAAGGGGGATTATTTAGCAGCGCTAAAATATTGGCTAATAATCGTGGTCGGATATTATCTGTCGTGGCCTCGTTATCCCATTGAGATATTTTTGTCATTTCCATACCTGCATAGCCACATGGATTAATTCGTAGGAAAGGTGAAAGATCCATATTAACGTTTAATGCCAGTCCGTGGAAAGAACAACCGCGACGAATGCGCAAACCGAGAGAACATATTTTCTTTTCACCGACATAAACGCCAGGGGCATCCGCACGCGGGTGGGCGTCAATATCCCGTTCTGCAAGGGTATTCACCACGGTCTGTTCCAGCAGCGTGACCAGTTCCCGTACACCCAGTTTACGCCGCTTCAGGTTTAGCAGCACATACATGACCTGCTGACCCGGTCCGTGGTAAGTCACCTGTCCGCCGCGATCGCTTTGAATGACCGGGATATCCCCTGGCATTAAAACATGTTCTGCTTTCCCTGCCTGACCCTGAGTGAAAACAGGGTAGTGCTCAACCAGCCAGATTTCATCGGCGGTATGTTCATCGCGGGTGTTGGTAAAGTCGTGCATGGCCTGGGAGACGGGTTCGTAGGGTTGAAGACCGAGCTGGCGGACCAGTATTTTATCCTGAGACAAAACAGCATCTCCGTAGAGAAGTAACCAATGGGGGAGAGAAGTATATCACAGCGAAGAGAAGGCGAGGTGGGCACCCGAACAAGGTCGGGGCCCGAACCTGTATTACAGAACCATACGGACGATTTCGATGTTACCGAGCTCTTCGTACAGGGTTTCAACCTGCTCAATATGGGTCGCGTTGATGGTAATTGAAACCGAGTGGTAATTGCCTTTGCTGCTGGGTTTTACCGTCGGGGAGTAATCACCTGGCGCATGGCGCTGTACCACTTCAACCACCTGTTCAACCAGCTCAGGTAACGCCTGCCCCATGACTTTGTAAGTAAAAGGAGTAGGGAATTCAAGCAGTTCGTTAAGTTTGGTTTTCATGTCAGCTCCGGCGTAACGTAAATAAATAACAACTCCCGCCAGAGGGCGGGAGTTTTACTGATGCTTAGTATATGGGGATGGAAATCACACTTTCAAGTGTTCAATTTTTAACCAAACCAGTGATGGAACATTAACTTAATGTAATCAATGATTTTGCTGAAGAAGTTGCCTTCGGGGATTTCCTGCAGTACGACCAGAGGACGCTGCTCAATGGTTTTACCGTCAAGCTGGAAGTTGATGGTACCGACCACCTGATTTTTCTGCAACGGAGCATGCAACTCCGTGCTGTTCAGCACATAGCTGGCCTTCAGGTCTTTCATACGGCCACGCGGGATGGTCAGATACACATCTTTATCGACCCCTAAGGAGGCGCGATCGGTATCACCAAACCAGGACGGTTCAGATGCGAATTCTTTGCCTGCTTTCAGCGGATTAACCGTTTCGAAGAAACGGAAGCCCCAGGTCAGCAGTTTTTTGCTTTCTGTTTCACGCCCTTTATAGGTACGTCCGCCCATGACCGCTGAGATCAAACGCATCTGACCTTCAGTCGCCGAAGCAACGAGGTTGTAGCCAGCTTTGTCAGTGTGACCCGTCTTGATACCATCCACCTTCAGGCTGTTGTCCCACAGCAGGCCGTTACGGTTCAACTGACGGATGCCGTTAAAGGTGAACTCTTTTTCTTTGTAGACGGAGTACTCGTTAGGAACGTCGCGGATCAACGCCTGACCAATCAGCGCCATATCACGGGCGGAGCTGTACTGACCGTCGGCATCCAGACCGTGAACCGTCTGGAAGTGGGTGTTTTTCAGGCCCAGGGCGTTCACGTAACTGTTCATCAGTCCGACAAACGCATCCTGGCTGCCGGCAGAAAAGTCAGCCATCGCGACACAGGCATCGTTACCGGACTGCAGGTTAATCCCGCGAATCAGTTGCGACACCGGAACCTGCATGCCAGGTTTCAGGAACATCAGCGATGAACCTTTAAAGACCGGATTACCCGTGGCCCAGGCGTCATTACCGATAGTGACCAAATCCGTTTCTTTGAACTTACCCGCTTTCATTGCCTGACCGATAACGTAACTGGTCATCATTTTGGTCAGACTGGCCGGGTCACGACGCGTATCGGCGTTCTGTTCCGCCAGCACTTTACCGGAGTTATAGTCAATGAGGATATAGGACTCCGCGTCGATCTGCGGAACACCCGGGATCATGGTTTTGATGTTCAGGTCATCGGCATGCGCGCCTGAAATAGCGGCTGTACAAAGAGCCGTGGTGAGCGCCATGCGCTGCAAGAAACGAGCGGAAAAAGTGGTCTTCATGGTCTGAACTACGACGTCCGTGATGGAATTAAAAAAAGTGCCCTACTATAGCAAATGCAATACCGGCAGGCATCTGACTTTCCGCACGACTTTGTTAACGTAGTTAACGTCATTTACAGAAATTGACACTTCAGATGCCCTTGTTACGCTATTGCGCGCCGGTAATGAAGGACTGTAATTGGGCTTCAGATTGTAAACGCTGCTGTAGCGCACTGGCTTGTGCTTTGCTGGCGAACGGCCCGAGCTGAATACGCCACACGGCGCCGTTCTGCGTGACGCGTCCCGGCACGCCAAACTGCTGGCCTAAGCGCTGCTGATACTGCTGGGCGCGCCCCTGATCGCTCACCGCACCCACCTGCACTACGTAACTGCCGCTGGCGGACGCTGCGGCAGGCGCAGCCGTCGCGGCGGGTGTTGCTGCCGGTGCACTGACTGGCGCGCTAGCGGGCGTTGCAGCAGCAGGCTGTGGCGCTGGCGTCGGTTCGCTGCCTTCCAGTACGCCTGCGGCCAGGGTCGTCGGTGCACCGAGGAAGCCGCTGCTCTGAACGGGTGCGCCGGCGTTATCTTCACTTTGCAGCGTGGAATTGCTGATGGCGCGAACGTCACCCTGCGGCTGCATCGCTTGCGGTGCGGAGGAGGCGCTGCCCATCCCCCCGCTCAGATCCGGACGTGAGGGCAGGGCATAAGTCTGTTTGGCCACGGTGGTACAGGCCATACCCGGACCGGACAGCGATCCATCCTGCGCAACAATAATGGGATCGATGCGTACTTTGGTGTTATTGGAGGTGTTCAGACGGTCGGCAGCAGCACGTGACAGTGAAATCACGCGATCGTTGCCATAGGGCCCGCGATCGTTAATGCGTACCACGATCATCCGCCCGTTGGCGAGGTTAGTGATTCGCGCATAGCTCGGGATCGGTAACGTCGGATGCGCTGCGGTGAGCTGCATGGGATCGAACGCTTCACCTGAGGCGGTCAGATTGCTGCCGGGTTCGGCGTCGTAGATCGCCGCGAATCCTGCCTGACTAAAGCGTGAGGCATCCTGCACAATCTTATAGCTCTTACCGTCCCGCTGGTAATCCTGATTAGCGGTCGGGTTGAGCGGTTCAAAACGCGGATCGGCCCCGCTGATTTCAACGACGGGCCCATTACATACTGCTGGCTGTGGCGCGACGGTATTCTGTTGCTGACCATCATCACTCGTACATGCCGCGAGCAGCATAATTCCTGCTGCGACGCAGACTCCAGGCAATTGCTTACGCATTGCGCACCCCTTACACGCTTTTCGATAACATTTTTCTGTGGGTGTGGATCGACATGACAATCCCGAACCCGGCCATCAACACGATCAGTGCTGAGCCTCCGTAACTGACCAACGGAAGCGGAACGCCTACAACAGGCAAAATCCCACTCACCATACCAATATTAACGAAGACATAAACGAATAAAATCAACATTAAGCCACCGGCCATCACGCGACCAAAGGTGGTTTGCGCGTGGGCGGCAATCCACAGACCACGCATAATAAGCAAAATATACAGCGCCAGCAGGATCAGTATCCCGATCAGACCGAGCTCTTCCGCCAGTACGGCGAAGATAAAGTCGGTGTGGCGCTCGGGTAAAAATTCGAGCTGTGACTGGGTACCGTGTAGCCACCCCTTGCCGCTCAGGCCGCCGGAACCAATTGCAATTTTAGACTGAATGATGTGATAACCGGCACCCAACGGATCGGTTTCCGGGTCAAGCAGCATCATCACCCGCTGACGCTGATAATCATGCATCAGAAAGAACCACAGGATCGGGATAAACGCCGCAACCAGCAGCACGGCGACGCCAATCAAACGCCAGCTCAGGCCAGAGAGGAACAGCACGAACAGCCCGGAAAGCGCGACCAGAATCGATGTTCCGAGGTCAGGCTGCGCCGCCACCAGCAGCGTGGGCATAAAAATCAGCACCAGCGCGATGGCCGTGTTCTTCAGGGACGGCGGACAGACGTCGCGGTTGATAAAACGTGCGACCATCAAAGGAACCGCAATCTTGGCGATTTCAGAAGGCTGAAAACGTACGATGCCGAGATCCAGCCAGCGCTGCGCGCCTTTGGAGATCGCGCCGAAGGCATCGACCGCCACCAGCAGAATAATACAGAAAATATAGAGATACGGCGCCCAGCCTTCATAGACGCGGGGCGGGATCTGCGCCATGACCACCATGATCACCAGACCCATCGCAATTTGACCGACTTTACGCTCCATCATGCCAATGTCCTGGCCGCTGGCGCTCCAGATAACCATTGAGCTGTAAACCAACAGCGCCAGTAAAATCAGTAACATGGTGGGATCGATATGGATTTTATCCCAGAATGTTTTTTTGTTCGGATTATCCGTCATGGTTATTGATCCTCCGCCGCTGCAACCGCCGGGTTTTCAGCTGGCAGATCGGTGTTGTTATCGCCCAACATGATGTGGTCAAGAATCTGACGCATAATGGTCCCCACCGCCGGGCCTGCCCCCCCGTTTTCCAGGATGATGGCGACTGCTACCTGCGGGTTGTTGTACGGCGCAAATGCAGTCATCAGTTTATGGTCACGCAGGCGCTCGGCAATTTTATGCGCGTTATAGGTTTCGTTGGCTTTCAGACCGAAGACCTGCGCGGTACCGGATTTAGCGGCAATTTTATACGGTGCGCTGGCAAAATATTTGTGCGCGGTCCCGTTGCCACGGTTGGCGACGCCATACATACCGTCTTTCGCCAGTTCCCAGTAACCAGAATGAATGTCGCCAACCGGTGGCTCCTGCGGCTGCACCCAGGGTACTTTTTTGCCGTCTTCTGCGGTGCTCATCAGCAGATGAGGCACCTTCACCACGCCGTCATTAATCAAAATCATCAGCGCCTTACTCATCTGAATCGGCGTTGCCGTCCAGTAGCCCTGACCAATACCGACCGGGATGGTATCGCCCTGATACCAGGGCTTTTTGAAGCGTTTGAGCTTCCACTCGCGGGTAGGCATGTTGCCGGAACGCTCTTCCGCCAGATCGATGCCGGTATAGTGACCGTAACCGAATTTGCCCATCCACTCAGAGAGGCGATCGATTCCCATGTCATAGGCGACCTGATAGAAGAAAGTATCTGCAGATTCTTCCAGCGATTTCGTGATATTCAGATGCCCGTGACCCCATTTCTTCCAGTCGCGATAGCGTTTTTCTGAACCGGGCAACTGCCACCAGCCTGGGTCAAACAGACTGGTATTGCGGGTGATGACGCCCGCGCTTAACGCAGACACCGCGACATACGGCTTCACCGTTGATGCTGGCGGATAAACCCCCTGCGTTGCGCGGTTGACCAGCGGCGTGTTCGGATCGTTGAGCAGACCGGCGTAATCTTTGCTGGAGATGCCGTCGACGAACAGGTTCGGGTCATAACTTGGCATAGAGACCAGCGCCAGCACGCCGCCGGTACGCGGGTCGGTGACCACCACGGCGGCGCGACTGCCGGCGAGCAGCGTTTCGATATACTGCTGCAGTTTGAGATCCAGCGTCAGGTAGATATCGTGTCCGGCCTGTGGCGGAACTTCCTTGAGCTGGCGGATAACGCGGCCACGGTTGTTGACTTCGACTTCCTCGTAGCCGGTCTGACCGTGCAGCACGTCTTCGTAGTAGCGCTCAATCCCCAGTTTCCCGATGTCATGGGTGGCAGCGTAGTTAGCCAGCTTGCCATCTTTATCCAGTCGCTCAACGTCTTTATCGTTAATCTTCGACACGTAGCCAATGACATGGGTGAGCGCAGAACCGTACGGGTAGAACCGGCGCTTATAGCCTTTTACTTCAACACCGGGGAAGCGGTACTGGTTAACGGCAAAACGCGCAACCTGGACTTCGGTCAGGTTAGTTTTGACGGCAATAGAGGTAAAGCGGTGTGAACGTGCGCGCTCTTTCTTGAATGCCGCAATATCGTCATCGGTCAGGTCGACGACGCTGCGCAGCGCATCCAGCGTTTGCTGCACGTTATCGACCTTCTCGGGCATCATTTCGATCTGGTAAATGGTACGGTTCAGGGCGAGAGGAATGCCGTTACGGTCATAAATGATGCCGCGGCTGGGGGCGATGGGCACCAGCTTAATCCGGTTTTCATTCGAGCGAGTCTGGTAATCGGTAAAACGGACAATCTGCAGATTATACAGGTTGGCGATAAGCACGCCGGTGAGCAGTAAGATACCCAAAAAAGCGACCAGCGCCCGGCGCACAAATAGCGCGGACTCAGCCGTATAGTCGCGAAAAGAATTCTGTAATTTCATCCGCTGCTTAGTCTACTCAAGCTCAGTGATCACTCACGGTGATAAGGGTGATTAGTGGTAATGCTCCACGCCCGATACAGGCTCTCTGCCACCAGCACCCGGACAAGCGGATGAGGAAGTGTTAGCGCAGAGAGCGACCAACTTTGTTCTGCCGCTGCTTTACAGGCAGGGGATAATCCCTCCGGCCCGCCGATTAACAGGCTGACATCACGACCGTCCAGTTTCCAGCGTTCCAGTTCGGTTGCCAGTTGCGGCGTGTCCCAGGGCTTACCGGGAATATCCAGGGTGACAATGCGATTTTTGCCTGCGGCAGCCAGCATCTGTTCACCCTCTTTGTCGAGAATACGCTTGATGTCCGCGTTCTTGCCGCGTTTGCCGGCCGGAATTTCGATCAGCTCAAAAGGCATGTCTTTGGGAAAACGCCGCAGGTACTCGGTAAAACCGGTTTGTACCCAGTCGGGCATTTTCGTGCCTACCGCGACAAGTTGAAGCTTCACGCATTAACTCCAGAGTTTTTCCAGCTCATACAGGCGACGGCTCTCTTCCTGCATAACATGGACAATCACTTCACCCAGGTCAACGACGATCCAGTCGGCGACGCTTTCACCTTCCACACCCAACGGCAGCATTCCCGCAGCGCGAGATTCCTGAACGACGTGGTCAGCAATAGACATGACGTGACGGCTGGAAGTGCCGGTACAGATGATCATGCAGTCGGTGATACTGGATTTGCCCTGAACGTCTAAGGCGATGATGTCCTGACCTTTAAGGTCATCAATTTTGTCGATTACAAAATCCTGGAGTGCTTTACCCTGCAAGTTTTCCCCCTGGGTGCATGAATGAGTATTAATAAGCCTGTCAGTATACCTGAACCCACCGTCCTTTCGGGACAAATGTCACCGACGGTTTTTGAAAGTGGGCTATCATCCCACCCCATGCAACAGAATGCATCGCCATTTTTGTAAAACAATTTCTGCAAAACGCTGAAGGGCGGGGAAAGTCTGGCAGCGGAGAATAGCAGCCTGTCCTGGCGTGTCAATGGGCGGAACGTTTCTGGCGATAAAAAACAGACATTTTACTCGCCAGGTGTCCATATCGCTCTGCTGTTGAGAACCCGAAGCGTGGCAAAATCGCCAGTAAAATCAATGGCGCTCCAGCAGCCTTGCTCAACGCGAAAATGCCACATCGCGGCGGCGGGTAAGGCAAGCAGCCGGGCAATCAGCAGGCTGAGGACGCCCTGATGGCTGACCATTAGCACATGCGCATGGTGCTGATAATCGGCAAGAAATGCGATCGCCTGCTCAACGCGCCGGGCGAAGGCCTGAAACCCTTCTCCATTGGTGGGAACGGCATTTTGCCAGTCGTTGCACCAGGCCGCATAGTTCTCGGCATCTTCGTGGGTCAGATCCCGGTGATGGCGCATCTCCCAATCGCCAAAGAACATCTCATTGAGCTCGGGCTTCACCTGCAGCGGCAGTTCACGCCCCTGAAGCACTAAACGCGCCGTGTGCTGAGCGCGTTCCAGCTCGCTACACAGCACCTGCTCAAAGGGAACCTGGCTGAGCAGTGTATTCAGCGTTTGCGCCTGCGCAACGCCGCGCCCGGTCAACGGCGTGGGAGCATGACCACTGTACAATCCCGCCACATTGGCTTCGGTTTCACCATGACGAACTAACCAGAGTCGCATTTTCCCCTCGTGATACGTATTCGCGCAAAACATGATATTCGCCCTGAATGCGCGCGCTATTTTCTCTAAAATAGCCTCTTTTGCCAGGAGCGGCACAATGTCTCTATTCAAAAGCGCCCACGGCGGTAACATCCGTGAGGCTGCCGAACTCCTCGGGATCTCGCCCGAGAAGCTGCTGGATTTTAGCGCGAATATTAATCCACTGGGTATGCCCGAAACGGTAAAACGCGCCATCGTCGACAATTTACGCCTTGCCGAGCGTTATCCCGACGTCGATTACCGCCATTTGCACCAGGCGCTGGCCCGACATCATCAGGTGCCAGCCGGTTGGATCCTCGCCGGCAACGGTGAGACCGAGTCAATCTTTACCCTGGTGAACGGTTTGCAACCGCGTCGGGCGATGATCGTCACACCAGGATTTGCCGAATACCAGCGTGCGTTACAGTGGGGTGAATGCGTCATCGATACGTTCGCGCTGCGTGAAGAGGACGGCTGGCAGTTGACCGGGGCGATCCTCGATGCCTTGACGGCTGAACTGGACTGTCTGTTTTTGTGCACACCTAACAATCCCACCGGATTACTGCCGGAACGGGGGTTACTCGAAGCGATTGCCGGGCGCTGCCGGGCGCTGAATATTGCGCTGATTCTTGATGAGGCGTTTATCGATTTTATTGCCGACGAGGCGGGGTTTATTCCACTGCTACAGAATAACCCGCATATCTGGGTTCTGCGTTCGCTGACAAAATTCTATGCTATCCCGGGGCTGCGGTTGGGGTATCTCATCAACAGCGATGAGCAGGCGGTGGCGGCGATGAGGGCGCGACAGATGCCGTGGTCGATCAACGCCTTTGCCGCGCTGGCAGGGGAACAGGTTCTGGAGGATACCGCCTATCAACAAGCGACATGGCAGTGGCTGCGGGAAGAGGGCGGACGCTTTTATCAGCAACTGTGCGCGCTGCCAGGGCTGACGGTGTATCCCGGCCAGGCGAATTATCTCCTGCTGCGCAGTGAAACCGATCTTCAGCGTGCTTTGCTGGCGCGGCATATTCTGATCCGCAGTTGCGCCAATTACCCTGGTCTTGATGGACGCTATTTCCGTGTGGCAATACGTAGTCGGGAAGAGAACAACCGCCTGCTGGCGGCGTTAACCGAGGCGCTTAGCGATACAACCCGTGTTGATTGATATAGTCCAGCACGGCTTGCGGCATCAGGTCGTCGCACGGCTCACCGTTTTCCAGCCGTTCGCGGATGATCGTGGCGGAAATATTGAACCACGGCGTTTCGGCGAGGTAAATTTTCCCGGCTGGCAGCAGGTGCAGATCGTCCGGCGTATTCGTCAAATGCTGATCCAGCCAGTGCTGATGCTGTTCCTGCGCCATTTCGAGCGGGTAGCCGGGACGGCGGCAGACAATCAGATGGGTATTGTCGAGAATCGTTTCGTAGTCATGCCAGGTCGGGAAGGTCAGTAATGAGTCCTGGCCAATGATAAACGCCAGCGGGACATCCGGACCTTGTTCTTCACGCCAGGCCTTCAGCGTTTGCGCCGTATAGGAGGGCGTGTCGTGCCGCAGTTCGCGCTCATCGAGGATAAACAGCGGCTTGTCGGCAATCGCCAGTTCAAGCATGGTTTTTCGCTGTGCACTGGTCGCCTCCGGCTGCGGGCGATGAGGGGGAACATTATTGGGCATCACGATGACCCGCGACAGACCAATCAGATTGGCCAGCGTTTCCACGGGCTTGAGGTGACCATAGTGCACCGGATCAAAGGTGCCGCCAAAGAGAGCCTGTAACGATTTCATATCAGCCATCAATAAAAACTTCAGCCAGCGCTTTGTGGCAAATCAGCAGTGAGAGCCCTTCAAGCTCTGCCCAGACCGACTGGCCATAGTCCTGCTTCAGCGTTAATTCCGTACGTGTCAGTAATTGCACCGCCTGACGTAACTGCGCCGGACTAAGCCGGTTCAGCGCATCGCCAATCATGCCACGGCGGTTTTGCCAGACGCGGTGCTTATCAAAGAGCGTGCGCAGCGGGGTGTGGGCCGACTGGCGTTTTAGCGTGACCAGCAGCAACAGCTCACGTTGCAGGGTGCGCAGCAAAATAACCGGTTCGCTGCCTTCCAGACGTAACTGTTGAAGAATGTGCAGTGCGCGCTTACTTTTGCCCATGACCAGCGCATCCACCCAATGGAACGGGGTGAAGTGGGCGGCGTCGTTAACGGCCTGCTCGACGCGGGGCAGGGTGAGCTTACCGTCTGGCCACAATAAGGATAAACGTTCCAGCGCCTGCGCCAAAGCCAGCAGGTTACCTTCATAGCAATAGCACAATAGTTGATTCGCCGCGTCGTCCAGTTGCAAATTATTTTGCTTTGCGCGCGCCGCTACCCAACGGGGAAGTTGCGCCTGTTCCGGCGTCTGGCAACTGACCTGTACGCTTCGCTCGGCCAGCGCGCTAAACCAGCCGGCATTTTCTTGCGCCTTACTGAGCTTATTTCCGCGCACGATCAGCAGCAGATCGTCATGCAGCAACTGAACCAGCGTAACCAGTTGTTCATTAATGGCGGCATTCGGGCCATTTTCGGGCAGTAACAACAGCAGCGTCTGACGACTGGCGAACAGGCTCATTGCCTGGCATTGCGAGAACAACGCGTTCCAGTCGGTATTATTGTCGAGAGTAAAAGTATGGTGTTCGTCGAACCCCTGAGTTGCCGCAACCTGACGGATGGCGTCCTGGCTTTCCTGCAACAACAAAGGATCGTTTCCGAGTAGCAGATACGCCGCGCGCAACCCTTCAGAGAGTTGCGCGCGGAGTTGTTCAGGGTACAACCGAATCATCAGTTACCCAGCGTGCTGGAGACACGCGTTGAAGAGGAAGCGGGAGCCGCTTCTTTATCGTCAACGGCAACCTCTTCTTGCGATGAGAGACGATCGGCAGCATGTACGCTTGGCAGTTTACGAATCAACTGTTCCGCCGCTCTGTCGTACATCTCTTTGATGATCATATCCTGCTCGTTATCTTTCGCCAGCGCCATCTGCGGGTTGTCGAAGAACGAACGGAATACCCGGACGCTGATAGGATAAATATCGTGACCAGGAATCAACACCGACGCACTGACCGTCATAATCATCTGATATTCCGCAGTCTGACCATTCTGGAAGACAGACGCGGTATCTTTCGAAATACTGACCCGACCCAGACGTAAAGACGGTACGTCTTTACGCAGCGTACTCTTATCCAGTAGCTCAATATCATTCAGACGCAGTTGATTACGCACTGCACGGCTTAACGGACCATTCGGATCCCCCGTGTCCAGAATCATGGTTTTCATTGTGTCCGGAACCTGCGTGGTATTGCGCAGGTGCCAGCCACACCCGGCGGTGGTTAACACCGCCAGAGATAACAACAATGTTGCCAGATATCGCACGCTTCCTCCCGCGCTTAGCCAACGACCAGATTGAGGAGTTTACCCGGCACGTAAATCACTTTACGTACGGTAACGCCATCAAGATATTTTGCGACCAGATGTTCCTGGCCCGCGCGTTCACGAACCTGTTCTTCTGTCGCATTCACCGGAACGGTGATTTTGCCACGCACCTTGCCGTTAACCTGGACTACAACCAGCGTGGAGTCTTCGACCATTGCGGCGTCGTCCGCGACCGGCCACGGCGCGTTGTCGATGTCGCTTTCGCCCTTCAGCGCCTGCCACAGCGTAAAGCAAACGTGTGGGGTGAACGGGTTAAGCATCCGCACCACCGCCAGCAGGGCTTCCTGCATCAGCGCGCGATCCTGCTCGTCATCCTGCGGGGCTTTCGCCAGCTTGTTCATCAGCTCCATCACGGCGGCAATCGCGGTGTTGAAGGTCTGACGGCGGCCGATATCATCGGTCACTTTGGCGATAGTCTTGTGAACATCGCGACGCAGCGCTTTCTGATCTTCCGTCAGCGCGTCAACGTTCAGCGGCGCAACATCGCCACGGGAAGTGTGTTCGTACACCAGTTTCCAGACACGTTTCAGGAAGCGGTTAGCGCCTTCCACGCCGGACTCCTGCCATTCCAGCGTCATATCAGCCGGAGAGGCGAACATCATAAACAGACGCACGGTATCCGCGCCGTAACGTTCAACCATCACCTGCGGGTCGATACCGTTGTTTTTCGACTTGGACATTTTGCTCATGCCGGTATACACCAGTTCATGGCCCGCCGCGTCTTTCGCCTTCACGATGCGACCTTTCTCGTCGCGTTCAACGATCGCATCCACCGGGGAAACCCAGTTACGCTCGCCGCTTTCGCCGACATAGTAGAACGCATCCGCCAGTACCATTCCCTGACACAGCAGCTGTTTTGCCGGTTCGTCAGAGTTCACCATGCCAGCATCGCGCATCAGTTTGTGGAAGAAGCGGAAGTAGAGCAGGTGCATGATGGCGTGTTCGATACCGCCAATGTAAATATCTACCGGCAGCCAGTAGTTTGCCGCGTTTGAATCCAGCATCCCTTCCTGATACTGCGGGCAGGTGTAGCGCGCATAGTACCAGGAGGACTCCATAAAGGTGTCGAAGGTGTCGGTTTCACGCAGCGCAGGCTGGCCGTTAACGGTGGTTTTTGCCCACTCAGGATCGGCTTTGATCGGACTGGTAATACCGTCCATCACAACATCTTCCGGCAGGATCACCGGCAGTTGATCTTCCGGCGTCGGCAGCACGGTGCCGTCTTCCAGTGTGACCATCGGGATCGGTGCGCCCCAGTAACGCTGACGAGAAACGCCCCAGTCGCGCAGACGGTAGTTGATCTTACGCTCGCCGACACCTTTCGCTGCCAGCTTATCGGCAATGGCGTTAAAGGCCGCTTCGAAAGCCAGACCGTCAAACTCGCCGGAGTTAAACAGGACGCCTTTGTCGGTCATCGCCTGTTCGGAAAGATCCGGCTCAGAGCCGTCGGCTGCCAGGATAACCGGCTTAATGGTTAAGCCGTATTTGGTGGCAAATTCGTAGTCGCGCTGATCGTGACCCGGTACGGCCATAACCGCGCCGGTGCCGTATTCCATCAGCACAAAGTTAGCCGCCCAGACCGGGATCGCTTCGCCGGTTAAGGGGTGAACCGCTTTAAAGCCGGTGTCGACGCCTTTTTTCTCCATGGTCGCCATGTCGGCTTCGGCCACTTTGGTGTTACGGCATTCGTCGATAAAGGCCGCCAGTTCAGGATTGCTCTCTGCCGCTTTCTGCGCCAGCGGGTGACCGGCGGCAACCGCCAGATAGGTGGCACCCATAAAGGTGTCCGGGCGGGTCGTGTAGACGGTCAGCGTGTTGTCATAACCGTTCACATTAAAGGTGATTTCCACGCCTTCAGAACGGCCAATCCAGTTGCGCTGCATCGTTTTCACGGTGTCAGGCCAGTGGTCCAGCTTATCCAAATCATTGAGCAGTTCGTCGGCATAGGCGGTGATTTTAATAAACCACTGCGGGATCTCTTTACGCTCAACTTTGGTGTCGCAGCGCCAGCAGCAGCCGTCGATAACCTGTTCGTTCGCCAGTACGGTTTGATCGTTCGGGCACCAGTTGACGGCTGAGGTTTTCTTATAGACCAGACCTTTTTTGTACAGCTCAGTGAAGAATTTCTGCTCCCAGCGATAGTATTCCGGGGTGCAGGTCGCCAGTTCACGGCTCCAGTCATAGCCAAAGCCCAGCATTTTGAGCTGGTTCTTCATGTAGGCGATATTGTCGTAGGTCCACGGTGCCGGCGCGGTGTTGTTTTTCACCGCCGCGCCTTCTGCAGGCAGGCCGAAGGCGTCCCAGCCGATAGGCTGCAGCACGTTTTTGCCCAGCATGCGTTGATAACGAGCGATCACGTCACCGATGGTGTAGTTACGTACGTGGCCCATGTGTAGTCGACCAGAAGGATAGGGAAGCATAGACAGGCAGTAATACTTCTCTTTGCTCTCGTCTTCGGTAACTTCAAATGTGCGCTTCTCATCCCAGTGAAGCTGTACTTTGGATTCTATCTCTTCCGGGCGGTATTGCTCTTGCATGGCAGCCAGTGGTCCTGTTTTCAATACAGCTACAAACGTAGCTTTCGATGTGGTGTTTCAGATCCGCATAGCATAGCCCAAACGCCCGCGTCAAAACAGCCTTTCGCGCATTCAGGTTCGAATTCACGCCATGACAATCCTTGCACGAATTTACACACTCTGTGGGCAGTCTTGCAAAGCGCGGCCTAAATAACGTCTATTATTATAGACAGTTAACGACCCAGGAGGCGAAACGATGAACAAGGTTGCTCAATATTACCGTGAACTGGTGGCGTCATTAAGTGAACGTCTGCGCAATGGCGAGCGCGATATCGATGCGCTGGTGGAACAGGCGCGGCAGCGGGTTTTGCAGGCCGGGGAGTTAACGCGAACCGAAGTGGACGAACTGACACGCGCCGTCAGGCGTGACCTGGAAGAGTTCGCCGTGAGCTATGAGGAGAGTCAGGAAGAGGAATCCGACAGCGTCTTTATGCGGGTGATCAAAGAGAGCCTGTGGCAGGAGCTGGCGGATATCACGGACAAAACGCAGCTTGAATGGCGCGAAGTCTTTCAGGACCTGAGTCATCACGGGGTCTATCACAGCGGCGAAGTGGTGGGGTTGGGCAATCTGGTCTGCGAGAAGTGCCATTTTCACTTGGCGGTGTATACGCCGGACGTGCTGCCATTGTGTCCAAAATGCGGACACGACCAGTTCCAGCGTCGACCGTTTGAACCGTAATATAGCCTGATGGCGATGCTGACGCATCTTATCCGGCCTACGGTGACTATTATGTAGGCCGGATAAGCGTCAGCGCCATCTGGCATTGATCACGCGTAAAACGTTAGCCGTTCTGCCAGCAGATCAACAAACCCCTGGCGATCCACATCCACCATTACCGTGGCGTTGGGTGCTTTGCCCGTCAGGAAGTAATAGTCCACCACGGTCATCCCCTGGGTATATTTCCCCTGCGTTTCCACGCCAACCCAGCGTTCGACGGTGGTAAACAGTTCGGGTTTTAGCAGCCAGGCGATGGTGCACGGGTCATGTAGCGGCGCGCCGGTGAATCCCCATTTCTCGTCTTTATGATACTCAAGGAAGAAATCGAGTAGCTCCGCAACGATAGTGGAAACCGGGTTGCCAATAGCGCGGAAGCGTTCGGTATCTTCGACGTGAATTTGCGCTTTATGTGTGACGTCCAGGCCAGCCATCACCACCGGAATGCCTGACTGGAAGACGATCTCAGCGGCTTCTGGGTCAACATAGATATTGAATTCGGCGGCAGGCGTCCAGTTGCCGAGCCCCATTGCACCGCCCATGATCACGATGCGAGCGATTTTGTCATGCAGTTCAGGATGGCTGTTCAGCAACAGCGCAACGTTGGTTTGCGGCCCGGTAGAGACGAGGGTGACCGGCTGTGTGCTCTCGCGCAGCGTCTTCGCCATCAGCTCAACGGCGGTACAGGCCTGAGGCGCAAAGGTGGGTTCCGGCAGCGCCGGGCCATCCAGTCCGCTTTCGCCGTGGACGTTATCGGCAATGATTAGCTCGCGCATCAAGGGTTTCACTGCGCCGCCCGCTACCGGAATGTCCGTGCGGTTCAGTAACGTCAGCATCCGTAATACGTTACGCAGCGTTTTATCGGGTGTCTGGTTGCCTGCGGATGAGGTGATGGCTTTAACGTCAAGTTCCGGTGAGGCGAGGGCGAGAACAATTGCGATAGCGTCATCATGACCCGGGTCGCAATCTAATAGAATTGGCAGTGCCATTGTTGCTCCTTATGAATGCTACTTTGCGGCAAGGGTAACGCCGGGATAAAAATGATTCGAGGAGCGAGACAAGAAAGCGTGAAATGGCGCGCATTCTGACATGCGCGCCGGAAAAGTTAATGCAGGATTTTGGCGAGGAAGTCTTTTGCACGTTCGGATTTCGGGTTGGCGAAGAACTCCTCTTTCGGCGAGTCCTCAACGATTTTCCCCTCGTCCATAAAGATCACACGATTCGCCACTTTGCGCGCAAAGCCCATTTCATGGGTCACCACCATCATGGTCATCCCTTCATTGGCCAGTTCAACCATAACGTCCAGTACTTCGTTGATCATTTCCGGATCGAGCGCAGAGGTGGGTTCATCGAACAGCATGGCGATAGGATCCATACATAGCGCGCGGGCTATCGCCACACGCTGCTGCTGGCCGCCGGAAAGTTGGGCCGGATACTTATTGGCATGCGCGGCAAGGCCTACGCGTTCCAACAACTTCTGCGCTTTTTCGCGCGCCGGGGCTTTATCACGCTTCAGCACTTTCACCTGCGCCAGAGTCAGGTTTTCGATAATCGACAGATGCGGGAACAGCTCAAAGTGCTGGAACACCATCCCGACGCGAGAACGTAACTTCGCCAGATCGGTTTTTTTGTCATTGACCATAATGCCGTTTACGGTGATTTCACCTTTTTGTACCGGCTCCAGACCGTTAACGGTTTTGATCAGCGTGGATTTTCCGGAACCCGACGGGCCGCAGACCACCACCACTTCCCCTTTTTTCACTTCCGTGGAGCAGTCGGTCAGCACCTGAAAGTGACCATACCATTTAGAAACATTTTTCAGGGTAATCATTAAACTGTCCTTTTCTTCAAATAGCTGACCAACAACGACGCGCTCAGGCTGATAACAAAGTAGACGGCTCCGGCAAACAGGATCATTTCGACCTGTGTACCATCACGCTCGCCAATAGTAGAAGCGGTACGGAAGAAATCCGCGAGGCTTAAGACGTACACCAGGGAGGTATCCTGGAACAAGACGATGCCCTGTGTAAGCAGCAACGGCACCATCGCGCGAAACGCCTGCGGCAGAATGATGAGCTTCATTGACTGCCAGTGGGTCATGCCCAGCGCCAGCGCCGCGCTTGATTGTCCGCGGGAAATGCTCTGGATACCCGCACGGATAATCTCGGAGTAATAAGCGGCTTCAAACATCGAAAAGGCGACCATCGCCGAAATCAGGCGAATATCGGTTTTCGGTGACAGCCCCAGAACGTCCTGCAGTAATCCCGGTACGATCAGGTAGAACCACAGCAGTACCATCACCAGCGGGATGGAGCGGAATACGTTAACGTACGCTTTAGCAAACCAGGCGACAGGCGCGAAGCTGGAAAGGCGCATGACCGCAAGCAACGTTCCCCAGACAATACCGATGACCACCGCTGTCAGGGTAATCTTCAGCGTGATGAGCAGTCCGTCCAGCAGATACGGCAGGGAAGGGACAATAGAACTCCAGTCGAACTCGTACATTATTTGCCTCCCAGATTGCCAGGCAGGCGGATTTTACGTTCCACCAGACTCATCACCAGCATGATGAAGGCATTAATCAACACGTACGCCACGGTGATGGCGGTAAACGATTCCCAGGCATGCGCCGAGTAATCCAGCAGCTTACCGGCTTGCGCTGCCATATCGACCAGACCGATGGTGGAGGCGATGGCGGAGTTTTTCACCAGGTTCATCATCTCAGAGGTCATCGGCGGGACGATCACGCGATAGGCGTTAGGCAACAGCACGTAGCGATATGCCTGCGGCAGGGTCAGCCCCATCGCCAGTGCCGCGTTTTTCTGGCCGCGCGGCAGTGACTGAATGGCGGCGCGAACCTGTTCGCAGACGCGTGCTGCGGTGAAAAGCCCCAGACAGAGCATGGAAGAGACGAAGAACTGAATGTTGGGATCCAGTTCCGCTTTAAACCACATGCCGAGATCTTCCGGCAGCAGTTCAGGCACGACCAGGTACCAGGTGAAGAACTGGACGATCAGCGGAACGTTGCGGAACAGTTCTACATAAAGGGTGCCGAGCCCGGAAAGGAAGCGATTCGGGACGGTGCGTAAAATGCCGAACAAAGAACCGACCAGGAAGGCAATGATCCAGGCGGTGATGGATAAGGCGACGGTGACCTGAAAGCCGCTCCAGAGCCAGCCGAGATAGGTGGTGTTGCCGAATGGGGCTTGTTGTAAAAAAATACCCCAGTTCCAGTCTATTGACATACATCTACTCCGAAAAAATAAGGGTAGCAGCGCTACCCTCGAAGATTGTTATCCAGCGTACTTCGGTTTTCAGACCTGATGGGGAACGACCATCAGGCCTATAGTCTGTCCGTGCTGTATAGCAATCGAGAGGGCAAGGAGTCCCCGCCCCATTTAGTTTTAATTAGTTAAGTGCTTTATCATTCGGTTCTTTGAACAGCGCCTGCATTTCGTTCGACAGTTCGAAATTCATGTTCAGGTTTTTTGGTGGGATCGGGTTTTTGAACCACTTATCAAACCATTTCGCGGCTTCACCTGAGGTCTGCGCCTGGGCGATGGTGTCATCCATCAGCTTTTTGAATTCAGGATCGTCTTTGCGCAGCATGCAGCCGTAGGCTTCCTGAGACTGTGGTTTGCCGACGATTTCCCAGTTATCTGGTTTCTTCGCCTTCGCACGCTCACCGGCCAGCAGGGCATCATCCATCATAAAGGCAACGGCGCGACCGCTTTCCAGAGTACGGAAAGAGTCACCGTGGTCTTTAGCGCTGATGATACGCATGTCCATTTTTTGTTCGTCGTTCAGCTTGTGCAGCAGAATTTCAGAGGTGGTTCCTGAGGTCACAACAACCGCTTTGCCTTTCAGGTCCGCGAAGTCTTTAATGTCGCCGCCTTTTTTCGCCAGCAGGCGGGTGCCGACGACAAAGATGGTGTCAGAGAAGGCGGCCTGTTTCTGGCGTTCAAGGTTGTTAGTGGTGGAACCGCACTCAAAGTCGAAGGTGCCGTTTTGCAGCAGCGGAATACGGTTCTGAGAGGTAATCGGGATCAGCTTAACCTGCAGATCGGGCTTGTTGAGTTTCTTCTTCACGGCTTCAACGATGGCGTTGGAGTAATCCTGAGAATAACCCACCACTTTCTGCTGATTGTCGTAATAAGAGAACGGCACGGAGGATTCACGGTGACCGACGACGATAACGCCGTTTTTGGCGATCTTGTCGAGCGTGCTGCCTGCGGCTGGCGCTGCGTCTTCCGCGTGTACCAGACCGGCTGACAGTCCCATAACCAGCATTGCTGTGGCTAGCTTACGTAATTGCATATCCAACTCCTTATCGTCTGCGCCGTCGACGCAGTGATACTTATTGTGAGTGTCTGTGTTGTTATCACCTGCAACTTAAGCGTGCAGTGTTTTACCTGTTTGTTAACATTTAGTCTGGCTTAATGTAAAGATTTTGCTGCGTTATTGTTTATTTTTGCGAAGTGCGCCGCACCGTTTAGAGGCAAAAATCTCTCATTGCACCGTTTCGGTGCTACCAGTGAACTGCTTTAGTGCGACTAAGTTGCGCTGAACGTCAAAAACAGGTTTGCCTTGTTTAACAAAGCAATGAGCGTGCCAGAATGGAAGAAGGGAGGGAGAATGGTAGTTTGTAGGCCTGATAAGCGTAGCGCCATCAGGCACGAAGTGGCACAACCGCCGGATGGCGGCGTACCGCCTTATCCGGCCTACATTTGATGGTGCACTGTGTTATCTGCGACGTTGACGCAAACTCATTAACACGGCGGCAAAACCGAACAGCGCGGTAATGAACCACAGCGGCCAGTTGCCGGTTCGGGCGTACGGCGTTAAGCCTGTCGTTGGCGTCACATCGGCGGTCAATACCTGACGGGTAAACTGCGGGATCATCGCCTGAATCTCACCCTGTGGACCAATCACCGCCGTAATACCGTTATTGGTACTGCGCAGCAGCGGTCGCGCCAGTTCCAGGGAACGCATCCGCGCCATCTGGAAGTGCTGCCACGGGCCAATCGACTTACCAAACCAGGCATCGTTGGAGATGGTCAGCAGATAGTCCGTATCCGGGCGGAAGTTATCGCGCACCTGTTCACCCAGGATTATCTCGTAGCAAATCGCGGCGGTCAGCGCTAAACCATGCGCATGCAGCTGCGGTTGAACATACGGACCACGGCTGAACGAGGACATCGGCAGGTCAAAGAACGGCGCTAACGGGCGCAGAATGGATTCCAGCGGCACAAACTCACCAAACGGTACCAGATGGTTTTTGTTGTAGCGGTTGGTTGAGTCATAGCGGTAAGGATTGTCTTTCCCCAGCGTGATAATGGTGTTGTAGGTGTCATAGCGGTTCTGTTTGTTCAGCCGCGCATCGACAATACCGGTAATCAGCGAGCTGTTCTTCGCACGCAGCAAATCGTCCATCATGCCCAGAAAACGCTGCTGGTTGATCTCCAGATCCGGAATAGCGGATTCCGGCCAGATGATCAGCTGCGATTTCCCCATTTCGGGCTGCGTCGCATCCAGATAGGTCTTAAGCGTATTCAGCAAATGACCTTCTTCCCACTTCAACGACTGTGGGATATCACCCTGAACCATCGACACCCGGGTCGTTCTTTCCGGCTCCAGCGTGTACCACTGGATATAGCGCAGCGGGAAGGGGAGTGCGAAAAGGATAACGGCGACCACCAGCGGACGCCAGTTACGGCTGACCAGCGAGAGGACCAGCAGTCCGCTGACCATCATCAGCAGGAAGTTAATGGCTTCGACACCCATTACCGGTGCCAGGCCTTTCAGCGGGCCGTCGATCTGGCTGTAGCCAAACTGCAGCCACGGAAATCCGGTCAGTACCCAGCCACGCAGGAATTCGGTTAGCTGCCAGACCACCGGCGCGGCAATGGCAACCCGCAGCCAGCTGGTTTTCGGCCACAGATGCGCCAGTACGCCGGCAAACAGTCCGGTATACAGAGAAAGATACGCCGCGAGCAGCACGACAAGGAAAACGTTCACCGGGCCTGGCATGCCGCCAAACTGCGCGATACTGACGTAAACCCAGTTGATTCCCGTCCCGAAGAGTCCCAGTCCCCAGAAGTAGCCAATAGCGGCTGACTGGCGCGGGCGACGATTCAGGGTTAATGCCTGCAAGCCCATCAGCGACACAATCGCCGCGGGCCAGATGTCATAAGGAGAAAAAGCCAGCGTTCCGCAGGCGCCGAATAATAACGCCAGCAGCAGGCGAATGCGCTGGCGTTCAATTAATGAGGCAAAAGCCATTGAGTTCTTCTTCCCGTTCGGTGTTATTCGTCCAGTGTTGGCTGGGGGGAGTCATCCGGAATTCTGACGTGAACCTGAATAATACGACGGCTGTCGGCCATTGCCACTTTGAACTGGTAACCATCGATATCAATCGTTTCACCACGTGCGGGCAAGTGACCAAACGCCTGCATCACCAGACCACCGATGGTATCGACCTCTTCGTCACTAAAGCTGGTGCCGAAGGCTTCATTGAAGTCTTCGATCGGCGCGAGCGCGCGAATGGTCCAGGTGTGGCGACTGAGTTGGCGGAAGTCGATATCATCTTCTTCATCGTACTCATCTTCGATTTCACCGACGATAAGCTCCAGGATGTCTTCAATGGTCACCAGACCGGAGACACCACCAAATTCGTCGATGACGATAGCCATATGGTAACGCTGGGAGCGAAACTCTTTGAGCATACGGTCAACGCGTTTGCTCTCCGGGACGACAACGGCCTGGCGTAACACTTTCTCCATGCTGAAGGCATCGGCATCGCTGCGCATAAACGGCAGCAAATCCTTGGCCATCAGAATCCCTTCAATGTGATCTTTGTCCTCGCTTATCACCGGAAAACGCGAGTGGGCAGACTCGATAATGACATCGAGGCATTCGTCCAGCGTCTGGTTGCGTTTCAGGGTAATCATCTGGGAGCGGGGAATCATGATGTCGCGAACGCGCTGGTCCGCAATGTCCATCACCCCTTCGAGCATGTCGCGCGTATCTTCATCGATAAGGTCGTTCTGCCCGGAATCACGGATCAGCGCCAGCAGTTCATCACGGTTTTTCGGTTCACCGTGGAAAAGTTGGCTCAGTAACAGGGAAAAAAATCCCTTCTTGTTGCTTAACGTGTCACTACTGTGTGAATTGTCGTCGCTCATGGCGTCGTATGGGTTCTCTTGTTAGTTAATCTCTTGCTCAGTGCGCGCAAACTCAGCGCACGGCAGCACTGGAAACCACCGGGCATTCGCCCGGTCGCTTATTCCTTCTCGGCAATGTACGGATCCTCATAGCCCAGAGCAAGCATAATCTCTGTCTCGAGGGCTTCCATCTCTTCAGCCTCGTCATCTTCGATATGATCGTAACCCAGCAAATGCAGGCTGCCGTGGACGACCATGTGCGCCCAGTGGGCATCCAGCGGCTTGCCTTGCTCCTGCGCTTCTTGTTCAACGACCTGACGACAGATGACCAAATCGCCGAGCAGCGGTAGTTCAATACCTGGCGGGGCTTCAAACGGGAAAGAGAGCACGTTGGTCGGTTTATCTTTCCCGCGGTAGGTCAGATTGAGATCGTGGCTTTCGGCTTCATCCACCAGGCGAATCGTCACTTCTGATTCTTCCTGAAATTGCGGAATGACCGCATTCAGCCAGGTCTGAAACCGGCTCTCTTCTGGCAAACCGCTGTGGTTCTCACATGCCAGTTGCAAATCAAGGATCACCTGACTCATTTCTGTTCCTGTTCCTGAGCTTCACGCTTGCGCTCTGCAGCAAGCTCAGCTTTACGTTTTTGTTCGGCTTCTTCCCATGCTTCATAGGCGTTAACGATGCGGGCAACCACCGGATGGCGCACGACGTCTTCACTGTGGAAGAAGTTAAAGCTGATTTCTTCGACTTCCGCCAGTACCTCAACGGCATGGCGCAGGCCCGATTTAATGTTGCGCGGCAGGTCAATCTGCGTGACGTCGCCGGTAATTACCGCCTTCGAGTTAAAGCCGATACGAGTCAGGAACATCTTCATCTGTTCGATGGTGGTGTTCTGGCTCTCATCAAGAATGATAAAGGCATCGTTTAGCGTACGGCCGCGCATATAGGCCAGCGGAGCCACTTCAATCACGTTGCGCTCAATCAGCTTTTCGACTTTCTCGAAGCCGAGCATTTCAAACAGCGCGTCATACAGTGGGCGCAGGTACGGATCAACCTTCTGACTCAGATCGCCCGGCAGGAAACCCAGCTTTTCACCCGCTTCGACCGCCGGACGGGTCAGCAGAATACGGCGGATCTCCTGACGCTCCAGCGCATCCACGGCAGCGGCAACGGCGAGGTAGGTTTTCCCCGTACCGGCAGGACCGACGCCAAAGGTGATGTCATGGTCGAGAATGTTGGCGATGTACTGTGCCTGGTTAGGCGTACGCGGTTTAATCACGCCACGCTTGGTTTTGATATTGACCGCTTTGCCGAACTCGGGGACGCTCTCGGCGCTTTGCTCAAGCACGCGTGCTTCTTTAATCGCGAGGTGGATTTGTTCCGGTTCGATATCCTGCGTCTGGCCGCGCATTGGCGCGGTATCGACGTACAGGCTGCGTAAAATATCCGCCGCAGCGGTGATGCAAATCGGGCGACCGGTCAGTTTAAAATGGTTGTCACGGCGGTTAATCTCGATGCCGAGACGGCGTTCCAGCTGTTTAATGTTGTCATCAAACGGGCCGCAAAGGCTCAGCAGACGGGCGTTATCTGCCGGCTCAAGGGTAATTTCGCGAGTGTCTGTGTTCAAACTGTTCCTCTTATGCATAGGGAGCCGGAAGATGAACATTCACCGGCCTGTCAGGAAATTATTCACGCCACGGGGTAAAGGCGCAAGCACTGGTATCAAGATGGGGGCGTAGAGAGGAAATACAAGAGCCTTATCGGGCCTATGAAGCGTCGTGCTCCAGTAGGCCCGATAAGCGCAGCGCCATCGGGAATTTTGACGTTTTGAGCAGAATTAAGGCTGGTAGAATCCAACGCCAATCTCATTTTCTTTACGGGTACGGGCAATCACCGATTCCGGGGTTTCTGCGATGCGCAGCCCCATTTCGTCTTCGGTGCGCACCACTTTCCCGCGCAGTGAGTTGGTCCAGACGTCGGTGATTTCCACATCGACAAATTTACCGATCATCTCCGGTGCGCCTTCGAAGTTCACCACGCGATTATTTTCGGTACGGCCAGACAGCTCCATGATGCTCTTACGCGACGTTCCTTCCACCAGAATACGCTGAACGGTGCCGAGCATGCGACGACTCCAGGCCATCGCCTGCTGGTTAATGCGATCCTGCAAAATATACAGACGCTGCTTCTTCTCTTCTTCCGGCACGTCATCCACCATATCGGCGGCTGGCGTTCCCGGACGTGCAGAGAAGATAAAGCTGTAGCTCATGTCGAAATTGACGTCGGCAATCAGCTTCATGGTCTGCTCGAAGTCCTGGGTAGTCTCACCCGGGAAACCAACAATGAAGTCGGAGCTTATCTGAATGTCTGGACGCGCCGCACGCAGCTTACGGATAATGGCTTTATATTCCAGCGCCGTGTGGGTACGTCCCATCAGGTTCAGCACGCGATCCGAACCGCTCTGTACCGGCAGGTGCAGGAAGCTCACCAGCTCCGGCGTATCGCGATAGACGTCGATGATGTCGTCGGTGAATTCGATCGGATGGCTGGTGGTGAAGCGGATGCGGTCAATGCCATCAATGGCGGCAACCAGACGCAGCAGGTCGGCGAACGAGCCGGTGGTGCCGTCGTAGTTTTGTCCGCGCCAGGCGTTAACGTTCTGGCCGAGCAGATTGACTTCACGCACGCCCTGAGCGGCAAGCTGGGCGATTTCAAACAGGATGTCATCAGACGGGCGGCTGACTTCCTCACCACGGGTGTAAGGCACCACGCAGTAAGTACAATATTTGTTGCAGCCTTCCATAATTGAGACAAAGGCGGTCGGACCTTCCGCGCGCGGTTCCGGCAGGCGGTCAAACTTCTCGATCTCCGGGAAGCTGATGTCAACAACCGGACTACGGTTGCCGCGAACGGAGTTAATCATTTCTGGCAGGCGGTGCAACGTTTGCGGCCCAAAGATGATATCGACATAGTGCGCGCGCTGGCGAATGTGGTCACCTTCCTGAGATGCCACACAGCCGCCGACGCCGATAATCAGATCGGGATTTTTCTCTTTTAAGAGTTTCCAGCGACCCAACTGATGGAAGACTTTTTCCTGAGCCTTCTCGCGGATTGAGCAGGTATTCAGCAGCAGCACATCCGCTTCTTCCGCCACGTCGGTCAGTTGATACCCGTGAGTGGCATCCAGCAGATCGGCCATCTTCGATGAATCGTATTCGTTCATCTGACAGCCCCAGGTTTTAATATGGAGTTTTTTGGTCATCGACTTGCTCTTGCGAAATAGTGGCTGAATTGCAGGGCGCATAGTGTAATGCTTTGCTGCCCTGGTGACCAGTATGACCGTTATCAGCCTCAAGGGGTAAAAAATCCTGTAAACTTACACAATACATGTAACAGGATGATTGACCATGACAAATCAACCAACGGAAATTGCCATTGTCGGCGGGGGGATGGTCGGTGGCGCGCTGGCGCTGGGGCTGGCACAGCATGGATTTACGGTCACCGTGATCGAACATGCCGCGCCTGCGCCGTTTGTCGCAAACAGCCAGCCGGATGTGCGTATTTCGGCGATCAGCGCGGCCTCAGTTTCTCTACTGAAAGGGCTTGGCGTCTGGGATGTTGTGCAGGGGATGCGCAGTCATCCGTATCGGCGGCTGGAAACCTGGGAGTGGGAAAACGCGCATGTGGTGTTTGATGCCAGCGAACTGAAGCTGCCACTGCTTGGGTATATGGTCGAGAACAACGTTCTGCAACAGGCGCTCTGGCAGGCGCTGGAAGTACACCCTAAAGTGACGCTGCGGGTTCCGGCCTCGCTGATTGCGCTGCATCGTCATAACGATCGTCATGAGCTGGAACTGGCGGGTGGCGAACGAGTCACCGCCAAACTGGTGATTGGCGCGGATGGCGCAAATTCGCAGGTGCGGCAGATGGCTGGCATCGGCATTCACGCCTGGCAGTATGCGCAATCCTGCATGCTGATTACCGTGCAGTGCGAGAACGACCCTGGCGACAGTACCTGGCAGCAGTTCACCCCAGACGGCCCGCGCGCGTTTCTGCCTTTGTTCGACCACTGGGCGTCGCTGGTGTGGTATGACTCACCGGCGCGGATCCGTCAGTTGCAGGGGCTGAATATGTCGCAGCTTCAGACGGAGATCGCAAAGCACTTCCCGACACGTCTGGGACAGGTGATGCCCGTCGCAGCAGGCGCGTTTCCGCTGACGCGTCGTCACGCCCTGCAATATGTGCAGCCGGGTCTGGCGCTGGTTGGTGATGCGGCGCACACCATCCATCCGCTGGCCGGGCAGGGGGTTAATCTGGGCTATCGCGATGTGGATGTATTGATCGATGTATTGATTAATGCCCGCAGTTATGGCGAGTCCTGGGCGAGCCAGCCGGTACTGAAGCGTTATCAGACCCGACGCATGGCGGATAACTTCATCATGCAAAGCGGGATGGATCTGTTCTACGCCGGATTCAGCAATGACCTGCAGCCGCTGCGGATTATCCGCAACCTCGGGCTGATGGCGGCAGAACGCGCCGGGGTACTTAAGCGCCAGGCGCTGAAATACGCATTAGGGTTGTAATTTTAATCCAGGCCTACGATCGTAGGCCTGATAAGCGTAGCGCCATCAGGCAATAAACGCAGAAAAGCAAAAAGCCCGCCGAAGCGAGCTTTTCTAATGTGGCTGGGGTACGAGGATTCGAACCTCGGAATGCCGGAATCAGAATCCGGTGCCTTACCGCTTGGCGATACCCCAATTTAAAATTTCAGGCACTTCTTGCATTCACATCGTGAACGTCTTGCAAATTTGGCTGGGGTACGAGGATTCGAACCTCGGAATGCCGGAATCAGAATCCGGTGCCTTACCGCTTGGCGATACCCCAACAAATTGTTTTTGAACCCGTCAAAACGAACTAACGTGTTCTGAATATGGTGGCTACGACGGGATTCGAACCTGTGACCCCATCATTATGAGTGATGTGCTCTAACCAACTGAGCTACGTAGCCAGATACTGCATTTCTTCGATGGCTGGGGTACCTGGATTCGAACCAGGGAATGCCGGTATCAAAAACCGGTGCCTTACCGCTTGGCGATACCCCAATGACCGTCGCGGCAATCCGCAAACTCGAAGAAAGATGGCTGGGGTACCTGGATTCGAACCAGGGAATGCCGGTATCAAAAACCGGTGCCTTACCGCTTGGCGATACCCCATCCGTGCAACGCTTTTATGGGAATGGTGCGGGAGGCGAGACTTGAACTCGCACACCTTGCGGCGCCAGAACCTAAATCTGGTGCGTCTACCAATTTCGCCACTCCCGCAAAAAAGATGGTGGCTACGACGGGATTCGAACCTGTGACCCCATCATTATGAGTGATGTGCTCTAACCAACTGAGCTACGTAGCCCTCTTTTTTCGCGCGTTACCTTATCGGCGTTGCGGGGCGCATTATGCGTATTGAGCCTTGAAGCGTCAACCCCTTTTTCATCGAAAACGGCCGGAATGTGACTGTTTGGTTAGGTTGCGAACAGCGTGACGCAATATTCGGCAATTATTGGTTATTAATCGCTTTCTGAACTGTTTTTCACGATCAAAAAAGGGCCCCGAAAGGCCCTTTTTCATCAGTGTTGCTTATTGATAAGCGGACTGGTGAACACCCACTGCGCGACCCGATGGATCGTTCATGGTTTTGAACGCTTCGTCCCATTCGATCGCTTTAGCTGAAGAGCAGGCGACGGAGGGACCGCCCGGCACACACTCTGCGGCGCTCGGTACCGGGAACAGCTCTTCGAAGATCTCGCGGTACAGATACGCTTCTTTTGAAGACGGCGTATTGTACGGGAAGCGGAAGCGGGCGGTTTCCAGTTGCTGATCGGAAACTTGCTCAGCGGCCACCTCTTTCAGGGTGTCGATCCAGCTGTAGCCCACGCCGTCGGAGAACTGCTCTTTCTGACGCCATGCAACGCTTGCCGGCAGATAGGATTCGAAACATTCACGGAGGACATGTTTTTCCATCTTGCCGTTGCCGCACATTTTATCTTCCGGGTTAATGCGCATCGCCACGTCGAGGAACTTCTTATCCAGGAACGGGACGCGAGCTTCCACCCCCCAGGCCGACATGGCCTTGTTAGCGCGGGCGCAGTCAAACATATGCAGCGCCTGCAGCTTACGTACGGTTTCTTCGTGCAGTTCTTTGGCGTCTGGTGCCTTATGGAAATAGAGGTAGCCGCCGAACACTTCATCAGACCCTTCGCCGGACAGCACCATTTTGATGCCCATCGCTTTGATCTTACGCGACATTAAATACATCGGCGTCGAGGCGCGAATGGTGGTTACGTCATAGGTTTCGATGTGATAAATCACGTCGCGGATCGCATCCAGCCCTTCCTGTACCGTAAAGTGAATTTCATGGTGTACGGTCCCCAGGTGGTTAGCCACTTCCTGCGCGGCTTTCAGATCCGGAGCCCCTTCCAGACCGACGGCGAAGGAGTGAAGTTGAGGCCACCAGGCTTCAGAACGTTCGTCATCTTCCACACGACGGGCGGCGAATTTTTTGGTGATCGCCGAGATAACGGAGGAATCCAGGCCGCCAGAGAGCAACACGCCGTAAGGTACATCAGACATCAGATGGCTTTTGACAGAATCTTCCAGCGCCTGACGCAGTTCGTTTTTGTCGGTAACGTTATCTTTTACCGCGTCAAAATCGAACCAGTCACGCTGATAATACTGACGGATTTCACCGTCTTTGCTCCAGAGGTAACTTCCCGCCGGGAACTCTTGAATGGTGCGGCACACCGGCACCAGGGCTTTCATTTCTGACGCGACGTACAGGTTGCCGAACTCGTCATAACCCATATACAGCGGGATGATACCGATGTGGTCGCGGCCAATCAGATAGGCATCCTGTTCGCTGTCGTACAGCGCGAAGGCAAACATTCCTTGCAGATCGTCGAGAAATTCCACGCCTTTTTCCTGATACAGCGCGAGGATCACTTCGCAGTCAGAACCGGTCTGGAACGCGTAGCGATCGCCATACTCTGCACGCAGCGCCTGGTGGTTGTAAATTTCACCGTTCACGGCCAGCACGTGGGTTTTCTTTTCGTTATACAGCGGTTGAGCGCCAGCGTTGACGTCGACAATTGACAGACGTTCGTGGGCCAGAATGGCCTTATCGCAGGCATAAATGCCGGACCAGTCCGGACCGCGATGGCGCATCAGGCGTGACAGCTCAAGGGCTTTTTTACGCAGTTCACCTGCATCTGACTTAATATCGAATACGCCGAAAATTGAACACATAACCTTCTCCGTTAACCTGTTGCGTAATGCTTTTTGTGTTTGCTTGCTAAAGAAAATGCCGCAAAGGAACTGGAGGCGCAAGGGGTTTGCGGTCTGAAAAAGAAAAAACGCAATGGTCATTGCCGATTAGTGAAAAAAGATTATGGTTTGAGCATATTCATTGATGAATTATCAGTTTTTTGCTGATTTCGTTGAATGAGATTATTTTTCTGGTGGGCGAAAATGAAAAACCACGTCCTGGGACGTGGTCTGGGTTAAATAACGTCGATTTCGGCGACGGAGGGATAAATCCAGCTCGGGCGGAACGGCATACTGTCGATGTCATCCAGCGTGGAAACGCCGGAGAGCACCAGGATGGTTTCGAGCCCCGCCTGGAAGCCGGCAAGAATATCGGTGCGCAGGTTATCGCCGACGATCACCGTCTCTTCCGAGTGCGCCTGCATTTTGTTTAACGCCGCGCGGATAATCCACGGACTCGGTTTACCGACGTAGAACGGTTTACGACCGGAGATTTTCTCGATACCCGCGCAGAGCGCGCCACAGGCTGGATAAAAACCGCGGCCATGGGTGTCCGGGTTGGTGGCAATAAAGCGCGCGCCGTTTGCCACAAAGAAGGCCGCTTTATGCATCATGTCCCAGTTGTAGGAACGGGTCTCGCCGACGATGACGAAGTCCGGGTTCACGTCCGTAATGGTGAAACCGGCTTTATACAGTTCGTGGATCAATGCGCCTTCGCCGACAACATACGCCTTTTTCCCTTCCTGACGACGCAGGAAATCGGCGGTTGCCATGGCCGAGGTATAAAACACGCTGTCCGGTACATTAACGCCAGCGGTTGCGAAACGGTTTGCCAGATCCTGGCCGGTCTGCGACGGGTAATTGGTCAGCAGCACCAGCGGCAGGCCTTTCTCCATAACGCCAGTCAAAAACTCCGCCGCACCCGGTACGGCGACGTTGTCGTGCATCAGCACGCCGTCGATATCACAAATGACATTCTTGATGGTCATGAACTACCCAGGAAATATGTTAATAATCCGATACTATAAGAGCGCATCAGTTTTCCAGCAAATGCTGGAGCAAAATACCGTTGAGCATGGCGCGTTTTACCAGCGCAAAGGCACCGATGGCGGAGCGGTGATCCAGTGTGGAACGCACCACCGGCAAATTTGTGCGAAACGCCTTCAGCGCCTGCGTATTAATGCAGCTTTCAATGGCGGGTAACAGCACTTTATCGGCTTCGGTTATCTCACCGGCAATCACGATTTTTTGCGGATTAAACAGGTTGATGGCGATCGCAATGGTTTTACCCAGATGACGCCCAACGTGCTCAATGACCTCTGAGGCCAGGCTGTCGCCCTTATTTGCCGCCTTGCAGATGGTTTTGATCGTGCAGTCTTCCAGCGGAACGCGGCTCTGGTAGCCTTGCTTCAGGAGATTGAGGACGCGGTGTTCAATTGCCGCGTTCGCGGCAATGGTTTCCAGACAGCCAAAGTTACCGCAGTGGCAGCGTTCGCCCAGCGGTTCAACCTGGATGTGGCCAATCTCGCCAACGTTACCGTTACGACCAATAAAAATCCGGCCGTTAGAGATAATACCGGCACCCGTCCCGCGGTGGACGCGCACCAGAATAGAGTCCTCGCAGTCCTGACTTGCCCCAAAGTAGTGCTCCGCCAGCGCCAGGCTGCGGATATCGTGGCCGACAAAACAGGTGACGAGAAAACGTTTTTCCAGTGCTTCAACCAGTCCCCAGTTCTCTACCTGGATATGCGGCATGTAGTGGATCTTGCCGCTTTCCGGATCGACAAGTCCCGGCAGGATCACGGAAATGGCGATGAGTTCGCGGATCTTGCGCTGGTTGTTGTCGATAAAGGCGGTGATGGCATTGAGCAGCGCGTGTTCCAGCGTTTCCTGCGTGCGTTCGGGCAACGGATAGTGTTCTTCCGCCAGCACTTTGCTGCTCAGGTCAAACAGGGTGATGGTCGCGTCGTGGCGGCCAAGACGCACGCCAATGGCGTGAAAACTGCGGGTTTCGGTGACGATAGAAATGGCGCGGCGGCCCCCGGTGGAGGCCTGTTGATCGACTTCTTTGATCAGTCCGCGTTCAATCAGTTGACGCGTAATTTTGGTTACGCTGGCGGGGGCAAGCTGGCTTTGCTCGGCAATCTGGATCCGCGAGATTGGCCCATGCTGGTCAATCAGGCGGTAAACGGCCGCGCTGTTAAGCTGTTTTACGAGATCAACATTACCTATTTGAGCTTGTCCGCCTGGTGTCATACTTTCTCTTACTCAGTAACGACCTCGTCACCATTAACGATGGTCTTGATGATTTTAAAGTCGTGTGTGAAAGCGGTCAGGTTTGCCACTTTACCCGCCGCGATACTGCCGAGGTGTTTCTCAACACCGATGGCGCGCGCAGGGTAGAGGGTCGCCATGCGCAGCACTTCGTCGAGTGCAATGCCGCAATGTTCAACCAGGTTACGCACGCCTTCAATCATGGTTAATGATGAACCGCTCAGCGTCCCGTTTTCGTCTACACAAAGTCCATTGCGGTAGTATATTGTTTTACCAGCAAAAATGAACTGTTCAATATTTGCCCCTGCCGGTGCAGTCGCATCCGTCACCAGGCACAGTTTGTCGCCCTTCAGTCGTTTGGCGTTGCGGATGTTGGCATAATCAACGTGCAGACCATCTGCAATCACGCCGCAATAAATGTCGGCTTCATCCAGGATCGCGCCCGCCAGACCCGGCTCACGTCCGGTGATATACGGCATGGCGTTGAACAAATGCGTGGCAAAGGTGATACCTGCACGGAATCCGGCCTTCGCTTCTATCAGCGTGGCGTTCGAGTGACCGGCAGAGACCACAATCCCGGCGTTCGCCAGCTTACCGATCACTTCCGCCGGGACCATTTCCGGCGCCAGCGTCACTTTGGTGATAACGTCGGCATTATCGCACAGGAAATCGACCAGCGCAGCGTCAGGCTGACGGACAAAACGCGGATTGTGCGTCCCTTTTTTCACCAGGTTTAGCCAGGGGCCTTCCAGATGTAGACCCAGCGCCTGATTCGGATGTTTCGCAAGGTATTCACGCATCACGCGAACACCTTGTTTCATGAGATCGTCGCTGGTGGTAATCAGCGTAGGCAGATAGTTGGTACAGCCCGATTTCTCGTTGGCCTTCTGCATGATTTCCAGCGTTTCAACGGTGACAGCTTCTGCGGTGTCGTTAAACTGCACGCCGCCGCAGCCGTTAAGCTGGACATCGATAAAGCCGGGGGAAAGAATGGCCCCGTTCACTGAACGTTGTTCGATCTCTGGCGGCAGTTCTGCCACAGGGCAAACGCGGTCAATCAGGCCATTGGCGACAACAATCGCATGGTCATCAAGAATTTCGTGGCCGGTAAAGATCCGACCCTGGGTTAAAGCATACATTCCGACCCCCGATTTCAAAAAAATGCCGCCCTGAACACTGTGGCAGGGCGGAGACTACATTACAGACCTTTAATATTCTCTGCTTCTAACTCGTTGAAATATTTCAGTGTCTTAACTTTCAGTTCCATCGTGGACGGCTCATCACACACCACAACCGCTTTCGGATGCAGTTGCAGACAGCTGATGGTCCACATGTGGTTAACATTACCTTCAACCGCAGCCTGCAGCGCCTGCGCTTTCTGATGGCCCAGCACCAGAATCATCACTTCTTCGGCATCCAGCAGAGTACCTACGCCAACGGTCAGTGCGTACTTCGGTACTTGAGCCACATCGCCGTCAAAGAAACGGGAGTTTGCCACACGGGTATCATGCGTCAGGGTTTTGATACGGGTACGAGAGGCCAGCGAAGAAGCGGGTTCGTTAAACGCGATATGGCCGTCATTACCGACGCCACCCATGAACAGGTGGATTTTACCGTAGGAACGGATTTTTTCTTCATACTGGCGGCACTCGGCGTCGATATCTGGCGCGTTGCCGTTGAGCAGGTTGATGTTTTCTGCTGGAATATCAACGTGATCAAAGAAATTGCGATGCATGAAGCTGTGGTAGCTTTCCGGATGCTCTTTTGGCAGGCCGACATATTCGTCCATGTTGAACGTCACGACATGTTTGAAGCTAACCTGGCCCGCTTTGTGCATTTCGACTAAGGCTTTATACGCAGTCAGCGGCGTGCCGCCCGTCGGCAGACCCAGCACAAACGGACGATCGGCTGTCGGTTTGAACGCATTGATGCGATTAACGATATGGCGTGCAGCCCATTTGCCGACCTGTTCAGCGGAAGTCAGGGGAATCAGTCTCATTCTTCACCTCAGAAAGTAAATGTAAGCCGTTGACGGATTGCGCGTCGGTGCATAGTAAAGCGTAACCTGGCATGCATCGGTTGGGTCAATCTGTCTTGATTTTTTGAATGATAAAATAAGTTTTCCCACATAGCCAGTAAAAGGGAGTGATAATAACGATATTTGGTGACTAAACTCACAAAAAACACGCTTTTAATTTGCGATACGAATTAAATTTTTACACACTCACAATGCCAGTAAAGCAACAACTGAATTTCAATAAGTTAGTGACAAAATAAAAACACAGCTTAAAGCGAGCCTTAACGGGGTCTCAAAGGGGGAAGAAAGTGAGTATTCTAGGTTATCTGCAAAAGGTTGGCCGTGCGCTAATGGTGCCGGTCGCCACGCTGCCAGCGGCGGCAATATTGATGGGGGTCGGCTACTGGATCGACCCGGTAGGTTGGGGTGGAGATAACGCACTTGCGGCGTTCTTCATTAAGTCCGGCTCCGCCATTATTGATAACATGTCCGTGCTGTTTGCTATCGGTGTGGCTTACGGTATGTCCAAAGATAAAGACGGTGCTGCGGCGCTGACCGGTTTTGTGGGCTTCCTGGTGTTGACCACACTCTGTTCTCCGGCTGCGGTTTCCATGATTCAGAAGATCCCGGCTGACCAGGTTCCTGCCGCTTTCGGTAAGATCAGCAACCAGTTCGTGGGTATCCTCGTTGGTATTATCTCTGCCGAGCTGTACAACCGCTTTAGCAGCGTCGAACTGCCGAAAGCGCTCTCCTTCTTCAGCGGTCGCCGCCTGGTGCCGATCCTCACCTCTTTCGTGATGATCATCGTCGCGTTCATCATGATGTACATCTGGCCGGTGATTTTCGACGGTCTGGTGAACTTCGGTGAGCATATTCAGAAGCTGGGATCAACCGGTGCGGGTATCTACGCCTTCTTTAACCGTCTGTTGATTCCGGTGGGTCTGCACCACGCGCTGAACTCCGTATTCTGGTTTGACGTTGCGGGGATTAACGACATTCCTAACTTCCTCGGCGGTGCCCAGTCTATCGAATCGGGCAAAGCAGTTGTGGGGATTACCGGTCGTTATCAGGCGGGCTTCTTCCCGATCATGATGTTTGGTCTGCCGGGTGCGGCGCTGGCTATCTACCACTGCGCGCGTCCTGAGAACAAGGCGAAAGTGCTGGGTATCATGATGGCCGGTGCGTTTGCGGCGTTCTTTACGGGTATCACCGAACCGCTGGAATTCTCCTTCATGTTCGTTGCGCCGGTTCTGTATGTGATTCACGCTGTCCTGACCGGTATCTCCGTATTTATCGCGGCGAGCATGCATTGGATTGCCGGCTTCGGTTTCAGTGCGGGTCTGGTGGATATGGTGCTTTCTTCCCGTAACCCACTGGCAACCCAGTGGTGGATGCTGATCCCACAAGGTCTGGTGTTCTTTGCCATCTATTACGTGGTGTTCCGTTTCGTTATCACCAAATTCAACCTGATGACTCCGGGTCGCGAACTGGCTGTGGCTGGCAGCGAAGCGGATGGTCAGGACCTGAATGTGAGCAGCGATAAAGAACAAGACGTTTCAGCCCTGGCGCGTCAGTACATCGCAGCCATCGGCGGTTCTGACAACCTCACCGGTATCGATGCCTGCATCACCCGTCTGCGTCTGAGCGTAAAAGACTCGTCACTGGTGAATGAAAGCCTGGCGAAACGTCTGGGTGCCTCTGGTGTGATTCGTCTGAACAAAACCAGCGTGCAGATTATCGTCGGCTTCGTGGCTGAGAAAATCGCCAACGCGATGAAAACAACGGGACCGGTTGCGGCGGCTGAAGCTTCTGCAGCGCCTGCTGCCCAGGCGGCGGCAAAACCGCAGGCGGTGCCGAATGCAGTGACCATTGCTGAACTGGTCTCGCCAGTGACCGGTGATGTGGTTGCGCTGGAGCAGGTGCCTGACGAAGCGTTCGCCAGCAAAGCGGTTGGTGACGGCGTTGCGGTAAAACCAACGGATAAAACCGTGGTTTCTCCGGCAGCGGGCACCATCGTGAAAATCTTCAACACCAACCATGCGTTCTGCCTGGAAACCGAAAAAGGCGCGGAAATCGTTGTCCACATGGGTATCGATACCGTCGCGTTGAACGGCCAGGGCTTCAAGCGTCTGGTGGAAGAGGGCGCGGAAGTGACGGCAGGTCAGCCGATTCTGGAAATGGATCTGGACTACCTGAACGCGAACGCGCGCTCCATGATCAGTCCTGTGGTGTGCAGCAACATCGACGACTTCAGCGGCCTGGTGATCAAAGCCGACGGTCATGTGGTTGCCGGTCAAACGCCACTGTATGAAATTAAAGGGTAGGTTGGATAAGGCGTAAGCCGCCATCCGACAATATGAAGCGGCGGGGGAAAACCTCCGCCGCTTTTTTTTGCAGCAAATTCCCTCCTATTTTTCTTCAACACCACTTTTTCAGTAACTAAAGGTTGTCAGTCTGTCCGGCTTATAAGATCATATGCCGTTATACGTTGTTTACGCTTTGAGGAATCCACGATGAGTGAGGCTGAAGCCCGCCCGAGTAACTTTATTCGTCAGATCATCGATGAAGATCTGGCCAGTGGTAAGCACACCACGATCCATACCCGTTTTCCGCCGGAGCCAAATGGCTATCTGCACATTGGCCACGCGAAATCTATCTGCCTGAACTTTGGTATCGCGCAAGATTACCAGGGCCAGTGCAACCTGCGTTTCGATGACACCAACCCGGTAAAAGAAGATATCGAGTACGTTGATTCGATCAAAAACGACGTTGAGTGGTTAGGTTTTCACTGGGCTGGCGACGTTCGCTACTCCTCAGATTACTTTGATCAACTGCACGCCTATGCGGTTGAACTGATCAACAAAGGTCTGGCGTATGTCGATGAACTGACGCCGGAGCAGATCCGCGAATACCGTGGCACGCTGACTCAGCCAGGCAAAAACAGTCCGTTCCGCGATCGCAGCATCGAAGAGAACCTCGCGCTGTTCGAAAAAATGCGTACCGGCGGCTTTGAAGAAGGTAAAGCCTGTCTGCGTGCGAAGATCGACATGGCATCGCCGTTTATCGTGATGCGCGATCCGGTTCTGTACCGCATTAAATTTGCTGAGCACCATCAGACCGGCAACAAGTGGTGCATCTACCCGATGTATGACTTCACCCACTGCATCAGCGACGCGCTGGAAGGTATTACCCACTCACTGTGTACGCTCGAGTTCCAGGACAACCGTCGTCTGTACGACTGGGTGCTGGACAACATCTCCATTCCGGTTCACCCGCGCCAGTATGAATTCTCGCGCCTGAATCTGGAATACACCGTGATGTCCAAGCGTAAGCTGAACCTGCTGGTGGCTGACAAACATGTAGAAGGCTGGGACGATCCGCGTATGCCGACCATCTCCGGTCTGCGTCGTCGCGGCTATACCGCGGCGGCAATCCGTGAATTCTGCAAACGCATTGGCGTGACCAAGCAGGACAATACGATCGAAATGGCGTCGCTGGAATCCTGTATCCGCGAAGATCTGAACGAAAACGCGCCGCGTGCGATGGCGGTTATCGATCCGGTAAAACTGGTTATTGAGAACTACCCGCAGGGCGAAAGCGAAATGGTCACCATGCCTAACCATCCGAATAAACCGGAAATGGGCACGCGTGAGGTTCCGTTCAGCGGTGAAATCTGGATTGATCGCGCTGACTTCCGCGAAGAAGCCAACAAGCAGTACAAGCGCCTGGTGATGGGCAAAGAAGTGCGCCTGCGTAACGCCTACGTGGTGAAAGCAGAACGCGTGGAAAAAGATGCTGAAGGCAATATCACCACTATCTTCTGTACCTATGATGCGGATACGTTGAGCAAAGATCCGGCCGACGGACGTAAAGTGAAGGGCGTTATCCACTGGGTTAGCGCCGCACACGCGCTGCCGGTAGAGATCCGTCTCTACGATCGTCTGTTCAGCGTACCAAACCCGGGGGCTGCGGAAGACTTCCTGTCCGTGATGAACCCGGAATCACTGGTGATCAAACAGGGCTTTGCTGAGCCGTCGTTGAAAGCTGCGGTAGCAGGGAAAGCGTTCCAGTTTGAGCGCGAAGGTTACTTCTGCCTGGACAGCCGTTATGCCAGCGCAGAGAAACTGGTGTTTAACCGCACCGTTGGCCTGCGTGACACCTGGGCGAAAGTCGGCGAATAAGCCGTCGCAACGATCCTTTCAAACGCCGCACTCTGCGGCGTTTTTTTTCGCCGATAAATCTCACTTTGCGAAGCGAATTAATTCCCATTCAAAAAATGAAGCCATTAACAAACGCTTGTTTTCGCTAACTTATGTAATAAACCGCTTATGACAAGAAATAGCTTTCATCTTTCTGGAAAACATAGAAAATTTTTATATTTACTGTCATTTATTAACCAATGAATGAAATGTAACAGAAAGCGATGAAATATGTGCGGTTGCTCATACTCTTACATTCTCGTTACAGAAAGAGATTGATAATTCGCGTCGCGAAAAATAGTCTATCACTGTAGTCAGTGAGGTTTCTCTCACAGCTACTTTTAAATTTTTATTTTTTTCGCTGTTTTGCCTTTGGCAACAGCAATTTATACGTCAAAGAGGATTAACATATGCGTACGTTTAGTGGCAAACGTAGTGCGCTGGCGTTGGCTATCGCCGGTATCACAGCACTGTCGGGTCTGGTCGTTGTTCCGCAGGCACAGGCCGAAGGCTTTTTCGATGATTCAACCCTGACCGGCGGCATCTATTACTGGCAGCGTGAGCGCGACCGTAAAGATGTCACCGACGACGACAAATACAAAACTAACCTCTCTCACGCGACCTGGAACGCCAACCTGGATTTCCAGTCCGGCTATGCGGCGGATATGTTTGGTCTCGATGTGGCGGCGTTTACTGCCATTGAAATGGCGGAAAACGGCGACAGCGGACATCCAAACGAAATCGCTTTCTCGAAAAAGAACAAAGGCTATGACGAAGACTACTCCGGTGATAAGAGCGGAATTAGTTTGTATAAGGCCGCCGCGAAATTCAAATACGGTCCCGCCTGGGCACGTGCCGGTTATATTCAACCTACCGGTCAGACGCTGTTAGCGCCGCACTGGAGCTTTATGCCGGGTACCTATCAGGGTGCCGAAGCGGGCGCTAACTTTGACTACGGCGACGCGGGCGCACTGAGCTTCTCCTATATGTGGGCCAATGAATATAAAGCGCCGTGGCACACCGAAGTCGATAAATTCTACCAGGGCGATAAAAAGACCAAAGTCGATTATCTCCACTCTGTCGGTGCAAAATATGATTTCAAAAATGACCTGGTGCTGGAAGCGGCGTTTGGTCAGTCCGAAGGCTATGTCGATCAGTACTTCGCCAAAGCCAGCTACAAGTTCGATTTAGGTGGCAATCCGTTCTCCACCAGCTACCAGTTCTACGGGGCGCGTGACAAAGTCGATGACCGCAGCGCCAGCGACATTTATGACGGTACGGCCTGGCTGCAGGCGTTGACCTTCGGCTACAAGGTGGCGGAAGTTGTTGACCTGCGTCTGGAAGGGACCTGGGTTAAGGCCGATGGTCAGCAAGGGTTCTTCCTGCAACGTATGACACCGACCTATGCGTCATCCAACGGTCGTCTGGATATCTGGTGGGATAACCGTTCGGACTTCAACGCCAACGGTGAAAAAGCGGTCTTCTTCGGTGCAATGTATGACCTGAAGAACTGGAATCTGCCTGGCTGGGCGGTCGGGGCTTCTTATGTGTATGCCTGGGACGCGAAACCGTCTACCTGGCAGAGCAGCCCGGATGCGTACTACGACAAAAACCGTACTATCGAAGAGTCATCTTATAGCCTGGATGCGGTCTATACGCTGCAGGACGGTCGTGCGAAAGGCACCATGTTTAAACTGCACTTCACCGAATATGACAACCACTCCAACATCCCGAGCTGGGGTGGCGGTTATGGCAACATCTTCCAGGATGAGCGCGACGTGAAGTTCATCGTGATTGCGCCGTTCACCATCTTCTAATGCCAACAGCGGCAGGCCCTGCGCCTGCCGCACCGTTGAGGACCATGCTATGAAAAAACTGATACTCATCGCCGTGATGGCCTCGGGACTGGTGGCCTGCGCGCCGTCAACGGCCCCGAAAGAAGACAGCCGGTTGAAAGAGGCGTACAGCGCCTGTATCAATACGGCGCAGGGATCGCCAGAGAAAATCGAAGCCTGTCAGAGCGTGCTGAATGTGCTGAAAAAAGAGAAACAGCATCAGCAGTTTGCGAATCAGGAGAGTGTAAGGGTGCTGGATTACCAGCAGTGTATTCAGGCGACGCGCACCGGTAACGATCAGGCCGTGAAAGCCGATTGCGATAAGATCTGGCAGGAAATTCGCAGCAACAATACGGCGAAGTAAGCGTCAGAAACAACATAAAACGGGCGGAGAGATTTCTCCGCCCGTTTGCGTTTCAGAGCTTATTCTCTGCCGTCTGATAACCGCGGCTGAGACGGACAAACAGCATTGCGGTCGCGGCGAGTCCACAGAGCGCTGCGCACATGAGCCACCAACCCGGAGAACTCTTATCGCCGGTCAACTGGACCAGCGCCGTGGAAATAGCGGGCGTCAGGCCGCCGAAAATCGCCGTGGCGAGGCTAAAGGCCAGCGAAAACCCCACGGTTCGCACATAAACCGGCATCACTTCGGTCAGTGCGGCAACCATCGCGCCGTTGTACATGCCGAAGAAGAACGAGAACCAGAGCAGCACCAGCGTCATACGGGTGAAATCCGGGGCGGCGGTCAGCCAGTTCATTACCGGCCAGGTGGTGATCAGGGCGAGCAAAGTGATACCCATCAGCACCGGGCGACGCCCAATCCGGTCAGAGATGGCGCCGCCAATTGGCAGCCAGATGAAGTTAGAAATCCCCACCAGCATGGTGACTATCAGGCTGTCACGCGCGCTCAGGTTCAAAACGGCTCTCCCGTATGTAGGGGTATAAACGGTAATAAAATAAAAGGTCGTGGTCGTCATCGCCACCAGCAGGGTTCCTGCGGTGATGATGCGCCAGTTTTTAACGATGGTGGTAAAAATCTCCCGGGTGTCGGGGCGGTGCTTACGTTGTAAAAAGGCTTCAGTTTCCTGCAGTGAACGTCGAAGAACAAAAATCAGCGGAATAATCATACAACCAATAAAGAACGGGATTCGCCAACCCCATTCAGAGATCTCATCGTGCCCCAGCGTGACATTCAGGCCGTAGCCAATCAGCGCGGCGACAACGATCGCGACCTGTTGACTGGCCGATTGCCAACTGGTGTAAAAGCCTTTGTTGCCAGGCGTTGCAATTTCAGAAAGATAAACAGAGACGCCACCCAGTTCGACGCCGGCAGAGAATCCCTGTAACAAGCGCCCCAGCAGGACCAGCGCGGGGGCCAGCAGGCCGATGGTCTGATAACCCGGAACGAGGGCTATCAGCAGCGTGCCGCAGCCCATGATTGCAAGAGTGACCATCAGCCCTTTACGCCGGCCGATCCTGTCGATATATGCCCCCAGTATTACCGCCCCGATGGGACGCATTAAAAAGCCGGAGCCAAAAACAGCAAAAGTAAGCATGAGGCTGGCGAACTCACTTTCGGCAGGAAAAAACGTCTTTGCGATATAGGTGGCATAAAAACCAAACAGAAAAAAATCGAACTGTTCGAGAAAATTACCGCTGGTCACACGCAGTATTGCGCCGAACGTGCCGGCGCGCGATGGTTGTTGAGTCATTGAGGTTGCTCCACTGTCTTATCATAATATTTATAGAGGTAAGAGTTTGCGGGTTAGTCGCCTGCGACCCCCGCCTGTTTTCCGCGTCGCTTCTCAATCGCCCATTTGAGTAAAGATGCGCAGCGGTAAAATCCGTGGGCAAATTTTCCGTACGGAATGGTCAAAAAAAGTGCCATGACCACGCCAAGATGGATGGCAAGCAGGATCCCCATCCATGAGGTGTCTCTTCCCGCCAGCAAGCCCAGACCGGTCAGGCTGGTTAGTAGCAGCAGTAAAATAAATCCGCGATCCATTGGTTTCTGCCGCGCATCACCATGCAGTGGCGAACGCTTAAGGTTTAGCCACAGCAGGCCTGCCGGACCGACGACTAAACCGACGCCTCCGAGCGTGCCAAGCATGACCGGCACGCTAAAGAACGGGTAGGGGGCTTCCCATCCGGCAAAATAGTGGTAGCCGGTCGCCACCACGGTCGCGGCGAAACAGAGCATAAAGCCGTAGAAGGTGAAATGATGGAAACGACGGCGCATCAGCGTAAAGGCGTCGTCAGCGTCGTTGCAGCCTTTGCCATGTCCGCCGTCGAGGTATTTCAGCGTAAGCGCATTGTGCGAGGCTTCGGCAATTTCCGCCGGACGTGGCCCGACCGGCGATATCTCACGCCAGAAGCGGATCACGCCCGCCATCAATAAACCGATCGCCAGAACGAAAACGGAACCAAACATCCATGCCAGCAGGTTGTGCGGGAAGATTTGGTAGAAATCACCGGCCAGCGGTGGGTGGCGCAGCGATCCTTTCAGCCCCATCGCGAGGAGTAAAAAGAGGATCAGACTAAAGACCAGCGCCAGCGTCACGGTGACGCCTGCCCGGCGATACAGTGCGCCAAAGGCCGCAGGCCGTGCGTAATGTTGATAGGTCTCCAGGCGTACTTCCGCCATCGCTTTCGGCACGTTGAGAGCAAACTCATGCGGCGGGGCATACTGGCAGGCATGTAAGCAGGCGCCACAGTTATGACACAGGTTAGCAAGATAGTTGATGTCGGCTTTGCCGAATTCCAGTCGTTGAGTCATTGCCGGAAACACGGCGCAAAACCCTTCGCAATAGCGGCAGGCGTTACAAACCTGCATCACCCGCTCGACTTCCGCCTCCGGCTCGGTGAGAATTTTGGCTTCAATAATCAATTTTTCAAGCTGCTTCATGGCGCGCCTCCTTACGTGCCGCCCGTGCGGCTTCTTTCCCTGCGATCCGCCCGAACGTGGTGCCGATGGACATGCCGACACCGGCGGTATAACCCTTGCCCAGCACGTTGCCTGCCATCATCTCACCGGCAACGAACAGGTTACGGCTGGGGGCTCCAGCGAAGTGGACCGCAGCGTGTGCATTCACTTTCAGTCCCAGATAGGTAAAGGTGATCCCCGGACGCAGGGCATAGCCGTAGTAGGGGGGGGTATCGATAGGCCGCGCCCAGTGGGTTTTGGGTGGCGTCAGGTCCTGCGTCGCGCAGTTATCCAGCGTTGTGTGATCAAACTGGCCCGGTTGACAGGCCTGGTTGTACTGTTCCACGGTATGGGTAAAGCGTTCGGTATCCAGCCCCAGCTGGCGGGCCAGTTCACCCAGCGTGTTGGCCTGCGCGCCCGGGAAAACCGGCGGCATAAAGTGGCCGATCGCTTTGCTATCGATAATGGAGTAGCCAATCTGGCCGGGCTGGTGGGCAACCAGACGCCCCCAGATGGCATACCGTTTCGGCCAGAAATCTTCGCCTTCATCGTAAAAGCGCTCCGCGTCCCGATTGACCACCACGCCAAGCGAGACGCAATCCACGCGGGTACAAATGCCGCCATCATACAGCGGGGCTCGGGCATCAATGGCAACACAGTGGGACTGGGACGGATCGCCGATGATGTCAGCCCCGGCATCGATCATAAATCTGAGCAAGACGCCCTGATTAAAGCGGGTGCCACGAATGAGGAAGTTATCGGCCGGCCATTCGCCACGCGCGTTTTCCCCCCAGGCCTCGCGCAGCCATTCGCGGTTGGATTCAAACCCGCCAGCGGCGAGGACGCAGGCTTTGGCCTCAATGCGCTCGTTCCCTGCCAGGGCGGCGACGAATTCACCGTTGCGCAATTCAAGCGCCTGTACCGGCGAGTTGTAGCGAATCTGAACCCCCAGCTTTTCTGCGCTGCGGTAATAGGCGTTCACGAGGGCTTTACCGCCGCCCATGAAGAAGGCATTGGTACGCGCCACGTGCAGTGCGCCAGAGAGTGGAGGCTGAAAGTTAACACCGTGCTGGCGCATCCAGTCACGACACTGCGATGAGGTGCGGATCACCAGACGCGCCAGCGCTTCATCGGTGTTGCCTTCCGTGACACGCCAGAGATCCTGCCAGAATTCCTCTTCGGGATAACTCTCGACCAGCACATCCTGTGGCGCATCGTGCATGCATCGTAAATTGCGCGTATGTTGAGAATTGCCGCCGCGCCATTCCCGTGGCGCAGCCTCTAACAGCAACACGGAGGCTCCTGCCTCGCGAGCGGTTAAGGCGGCACATAACGCGGCATTACCGCCGCCAATCACCAGTACATCCACCATCGTATACTCCATTATCATTTAACTATTTGTTAAATTTGTAATTGAAATGTATACGTACGGGTTGTATGGGCGCTATGACGAAAAGCTAAAGACCTGTTTAGTGAGCGTAAAGGGTTGCACCCGGCCAACAGCCGGTTTCAACAAGTTCACGCATGACTTTTGTGAGCATCACGCGGGCGGCGAGCCCGGCGGGGGTGAGTTCATCGTCAGACAGGCTGACCAGAAAATTGGGGCGGCTAAGTACAGGATTGTGGACACCGATCACTCTTAGCGCGTCTCTCTCAAGGTGCGAAATGGCAGCTCCGGGTTGCAGCGTGGCACCGAGTCCGCTGCGAACGGCGTGCATCAGTAACGTCAGGCCGTCAATTTCCGTGGCGATATCAACCTTTAGTCCGTGTTCCTGACAGATGGCCTCCAGTCGGCCGCGCAGTCCGTGACCGAGGCTTGGCATGATCAGGGGAATATTCGCCAGTTGAGCAGGGGTTATGGTGTCATCCGGAATATCCGCCAGCAGCTCGTGCGTGCCAATCAGAAAAAGCCGCTCTTCGAGAACCGGCCTGGCGCTCCAGCGCAGGATCTTCTCTTTTTGAAAAACGACGGCCAGATCAATCTGACGGGTGTTGATCATCCGTTCCAGATTGCCCGAGAGGCTTTCCACCACATGCAAGCGTACGTCGGCGTAATGTTCCCGCATAGCATGAATAAACGGCATTCCCAGGACAGAGGCCGTGCTGGGGGCCATGCCGACGCTGACATGTCCGGACAGACGCGCATCGCGCGCGGCCAGAATGGCGTCATCAGCGTGACGCAGCGCCAGTTGCGCCTGTGAGTAAAAGGCCAGACCGGCGTTGGTTGGCGTTACGCCACGCGAGGTTCGCTGCAATAGACGAATCGCAAGTTCGTTTTCCAGTCGTGTCATCTGCTGGCTGAGCGCGGAAACGCCGATGTCGAGATCGAGCGCCGCGCTGCCCATACTCCCGGTTTCCACAATACGGACAAAATAACGTAGCTGGCGAAGTTCCATTTCGATTCTCCGGACAAGGCAGGGTGAGATTTTACATTAAAGCAACATGCTGTCAGAAGAAAGCGCGGCGTGGGGAATGGCACGCATAAAAAAAGCCAACCGGCAGGTTGGCTTTTCAGAATAATACAAATTATTTCGCGTCGTGCGCGTGTTCGTCTTCGCGACAATCGCCTTCAGCACAGTGGCCGTACAGATAAAGGCTATGATTCGTCAGACGAATGCCATGCTTCGCCGCGATCTCACGCTGACGCGCTTCAATAGAATCATCACTGAATTCGATCACTTTGCCGCAATCGAGGCAAATAAGGTGATCGTGATGATGCTGCTGGGTCAACTCGAAAACGGATTTACCGCCTTCAAAATTGTGGCGGGTAACGATCCCGGCGTCGTCAAACTGGTTCAGCACGCGATACACGGTCGCCAGACCAATTTCTTCACCCATGTCGATCAGTCGTTTATATAAATCTTCCGCACTGACGTGATGGTTTTCCGGTTCCTGAAGAACTTCCAGGATCTTTAAACGAGGAAGCGTTACTTTCAGGCCAGCCTTCTTTAATGCGGTATTGTTGTCAGTCATGCGGAATCTGTCCTGTTGCTAAACGATTCACTTCATACAAGAAGTGACAGAAATTGCACTCGAGATAATGCGTTTCATTATAGGACTGCCGTGTCTAAATGAAAACCGCAAGCCTCTGGCAAATGTTAATAAATAGTCGGTATTGCCTGGAAATGAGAGCGCCACCTAAAAACTCCCGCACATTGTACAGGGATGGGCAAGAAAGTTACAAATTTGTAGCAATTATTTTGATTGGTTCTGTCTATTGATGCGGCGCAAACATTGTCTGCGCCGCCGTACATCAGGCGTTAATGATGTCGTCGAGGTGCAGTTCTTCAGAAATCTGCTTCACCCATTTTTCCACGCGCTCGGCGGTCAGTTCCGGCTGACGGTCTTCGTCAATCGCCAGACCGACAAAATGGTCGTCATCCGCCAGACCTTTGGACGCTTCAAAATGATAGCCTGCGGTCGGCCAGTGACCCACGATGGTTGCGCCGCGCGGCTCAATGATATCGCGGATTGTGCCTAACGCGTCGCAGAAGTATTCAGCATAGTCTTCCTGATCGCCGCAGCCAAACAGCGCAACCAGTTTGCCGTTAAAATCAATGTCTTCGAGGGTCGGGAAGAAGTCGTCCCAGTCGCACTGCGCTTCACCGTAGTACCAGGTTGGGATACCAAGCAGCAGAATGTCATAGCCTTCGAGATCTTCCTTGCTGCTTTTTGCAATGTCATGCACATCGGCAACGTCTTTACCAAGCTGTTTTTGAATCATTTTTGCGATATTTTCGGTATTCCCGGTGTCGCTGCCGAAAAAGATGCCAGTGATTGCCATGAGTAAAGTAACCTCTTGAAACTTATTGAAATGGTGGTGGCGAGTTGCCCACAGATAACGGCAATCATAGCAGAACAGTCAGGTATGCGGAAATAGCAAACGCATACGAGTGCACTCCATGCTACACGAAAGTGGGGAATGAGGGGATTTCAGGCGAGATCCTGGCCGCGTAGCGCCGCCAGTTGGGCCATCAGTATCTCTTCAATCAGTTCACTGCGGCTCATCTCCCGGGATTCCGCCAGCTCATTTAGCGCGTCAACGGCTTCCGCGTTGAGCTTGAGCTCGACACGCTTAAGACCACGAACTTTGTCGCGTTTTAGCTGATTACGCTTGTTAATGCGCAGTTGTTCATCGCGCGAAAGCGGATTGGTTTTCGGTCGTCCCGGGCGACGCTCGTGCGCGAACAGATCTAGTGTCGTACGGTCCGTTTGTTCTTTGGCCATGATTTTGGTGACTTCGGGGAAACAATCAGCCAGGCCTCTGCCCGGATGGATAGCGCGCCATCATACATCAGCGGATGAGGCGCGCCAACGTTCGTACGTGTAATCGCGCACGGACGCTGAGTTTTTAATCAGTTAGCCGTCTCGTTGAGATAACGACGGATGGCGCGCAGCACCGCCTCCGGCTTTTCGGCATGCACCCAATGACCCGCCCCGGCAATCACATGCGCACGCGCCTGTGGGAACTGGGCCAGTAAATCGGCGCGATACGCCTCGGTGACATAAGGGGAGTTGCCGCCGGGGATAAACAGCGCCGGATGATCCCAGGCCGGAATCGTCTCCCAGCCGACGATATGCGGGTATTGTTCCCACAGCACCGGCACGTTAAAACGCCACTCGCCGTCAACATATGATTTCAGCAAAAACTGAATCACGCCTTCTTCATTAAGATATTCGCGCATGACCGCAGCCGCCTGCTGGCGGGTCTTTGCCTTTGATGCCGTCACCGCGTTGATGGCAGCGAAAATTTCGTCGTGGCGGCGGACAGGGTAGTCCACCGGGGCGATATCTATTGCCACTAAACGATCGATGCGTTCCGGGGCCAGCGCGCTGAGCGCCATTACCGCTTTACCGCCCATCGAGTGACCAATAAAGGTGGCTTTTTCGATGTGTTGTGCCTCCAGCGTATCCAGCAGATCCTGTGCCATCGCCGGGTAGTTCATCACCGGGTCGCGAGGAGAGAGACCGTGGTTACGCATATCGACCTGGATGATGTCATGGTCGTTCACCAGGTCTCGTGCGAGCACGCCCAGGTTGTCCAGACTACCAAATAAACCGTGAACCAGTACGATGGGAGAATTATTGTGCAGGTTTTGTGCGGATTGCGCTCGGATATTCAATTTCATGGCAAAGTTCTTTTTTTCGCTCTGTCGGGTTAGGGTATTATGTTGACCATTCTGCCACTGGGCTGCAACCACTTCGGTTTTCTCCGAGTTTTTTGTTCAGCCAGGTTTGACGCTATTCGCCGTTGGGATTTGCCCCTATACTCCCAACGATTTGTATTTCAGATCAGATAAGACACCGCACTGGATTAAGATGAAAACGATTGAAGTTGATGATGAACTCTATAGCTATATTGCCAGCCACACGAAGCATATCGGCGAGAGCGCATCCGAGATTTTACGGCGTATGTTGAAGTTTTCCGCCGCATCACAGCCCGTCACGCCAGTGACAAAAGAGGTTCGCACGGCGCAACCGGTGGTTGCAGAGGCGAAACCCGTCAATCTTGTCAAAGATAAAGTGCGCGCGATGCGTGAACTGCTTCTGTCCGATGAATATGCGGAACAGAAGAAAGCGGTTAACCGCTTTATGCTGGTGCTGACTACACTTTATACACTGGATCAACATGCGTTTGCTGAAGCAACGGAATCGTTGCATGGCCGAACGCGTGTCTATTTTGCGGCTGATGAACAGACGCTACTGAAAAACGGTAATCAAACCAAACCAAAACACGTGCCCGGCACGCCTTATTGGGTGATCACCAACACCAACACCGGCCGTAAATGCAGCATGATCGAACACATCATGCAGTCAATGCAATTCCCGGCGGAATTGATTGAAAAGGTTTGCGGAACAATTTAATCCATGCAGAAAAGGACCAGGCAATGGCAATCCACGACCGTGCAGGCAAGCCTGCGCAACAAAGTGATTTGATTAACGTCGCTCAACTGACGGCACAATACTATGTACTGAAGCCCGCAAAAGGAAATGCGGAACACGCGGTGAAGTTCGGCACTTCCGGACACCGTGGCAGTGCAGGTCGTCATAGCTTCAACGAGCCCCACATTCTGGCGATTGCGCAGGCTATCGCGGAAGAGCGTGCGAAAAACGGCATTACGGGTCCGTGCTATGTGGGTAAAGACACCCATGCGCTGTCCGAACCGGCGTTTATCTCCGTACTGGAAGTGCTCGCAGCGAACGGTGTCGACGTGATTGTTCAGGAGAACAACGGTTTTACCCCAACGCCAGCCGTATCGAATGCCATTCTGGTCCACAACAAAAAAGGCGGCCCACTGGCTGACGGTATTGTCATTACCCCGTCCCACAACCCGCCGGAAGATGGCGGCATTAAATACAACCCGCCTAACGGTGGCCCGGCAGATACTAACGTCACGAAAGTGGTGGAAGACCGCGCGAATGCGCTACTGGCTGATGACCTCAAAGGCGTGAAGCGTATTTCTCTGGATGCGGCGCTGGCGTCCGGTCATGTCAAAGAACAGGACCTGGTACAGCCGTTCGTTGAAGGGCTGGCGGACATCGTCGACATGGCTGCTATCCAGAAAGCCGGTCTGACGCTGGGCGTGGATCCGCTGGGCGGTTCCGGTATTGAATACTGGAAACGTATCGCGGAGCATTACAAACTGAACCTGACCATCGTGAACGATCAGGTTGATCAAACCTTCCGTTTTATGCATCTCGATAAAGATGGCGCGATCCGTATGGACTGCTCGTCTGAGTGTGCGATGGCCGGTTTGCTCGCGCTGCGCGACAAGTTCGACCTGGCGTTCGCCAACGACCCCGATTATGACCGTCACGGTATTGTCACCCCGGCGGGGCTGATGAATCCAAACCACTATCTGGCGGTGGCGATCAACTACCTGTTCCAGCATCGTCCGCAGTGGGGTAAAGAGGTGGCCGTCGGTAAAACGCTGGTCTCTTCAGCCATGATCGACCGCGTGGTTAACGATCTGGGGCGCAAACTGGTGGAAGTCCCGGTTGGTTTTAAATGGTTTGTTGATGGTCTGTTTGACGGCAGCTTCGGCTTTGGCGGTGAAGAGAGCGCGGGGGCATCCTTCCTGCGTTTCGACGGTACGCCGTGGTCTACCGATAAAGACGGGATCATCATGTGCCTGCTGGCGGCAGAAATTACCGCCGTCACCGGGAAGAACCCGCAGGAGCACTACAACGAGCTTGCTGCCCGTTTTGGTGCGCCGAGCTACAACCGTCTGCAGGCAGGCGCAACGTCCGCACAAAAGGCGGCGCTGTCTAAACTGTCTCCGGAGATGGTCAGCGCCAGCACGCTGGCAGGTGACCCGATAACCGCGCGTCTGACCGCAGCACCGGGTAACGGTGCGTCGATTGGCGGTCTGAAAGTGATGACCGACAACGGCTGGTTCGCCGCGCGTCCGTCCGGTACGGAAGATGCGTACAAGATCTATTGCGAGAGCTTCCTCGGTGAAGAGCATCGCAAGCAGATCGAGAAAGAAGCCGTCGAAATTGTCAGCGAAGTGCTGAAAAACGCCTGAGTTAAAAAGTCGCATTAAAAAGGAGCCGATTGGCTCCTTTTTCTATTCCCGCACGCTTTCCCGTAGGCTGCCATCCGGCGTTGTTTTATTGCCTGAAGGCGCTTCGCTTATCAGGCCTACGCTCGCACGATATTGGAAGTTCGCGTGGTTATTGGGGGAGCTTATACGCCTGACGCGCTAATAACTTCCAGTCACCCGCGCTGTCTTTTTTCATCACCAGCATCACGCCGATTTTCACTTCGCCTGGTTTGCCGCTGTCGTTTGTTTTCGCCTCCAGAATATGGCGGACGATCGCGACATCGCCATCAATCTGAACAGTCTGATCGTTCAGATTTAAGGTCTTGAATTGTGATTTTCCTGTCACGATAGCGTCAACAAATTCGGCGTTATTTTCAATTCTTCCGCTGGAATGGCCATAGCTCAGGGAGGCGGTTCCCACTTTTTCCAGACTGGATTTTTCACCGCTCAGCATCGCCTGACGCATGCTTTCTACGGCATCTGTCACCGCTTTAACGTCTGTACTCTGTGCAAAGCAAGAGCTGCTTAACAGCAAGAGCGCCATACAAAATGCTTTTTTCATGTTCATCTCCTGATAGAAATTTTTGGCCTCAGTCGGCCCCTGAACCTAATGAAATTCTGTCGAAACATTCAGGATGTAAATAGAACATGCATTCATTAAAAATAAAACGATGTTTTAATGATGAACATCACAGACTGTGAAAAACGTTCTCGCTCCGATCGGATTACGCTTTCCTGTGCTCACCTTCTTCTTTTGCAGAAGTGAAAAAAAGGCGCCACAGGGCGCCTTTTATGACTGTCGTATAGCAATACGTCCACCGGGCAGGGTTTTAACCGTGCTTATTCTTCAGTTCAAAGCGCGGTGAGACCAGACCATAAAGCGTCCAGCCGAGGAAGGTCACGATGGAACCATACAGCATCGCTTCCTCACCTGACGAGTAGAGCGCATAGAAGCTGTACATCGCACCCACGAACGCCACGAAGTTTGCCGATTTTGCTTTCGCCGCCGGAACATTCGCCACTCGCTGAATGATCACCAGCGCGGCCATCGACAGGATGTACGGGATGATGTTCGTTACCACGGCCAGGTTGACCAGCACGTTAAACTGGCTGTTCAGCGACGGGCTGATAGTCATCAACGATAAGCCGCTCTGGATGACCACAATCGTCAGCATTCCCTGAACGGGCGCATCGACTTTAGTCACGCGAGAGAAGATCCTGGGAAAATAACCTTCGTCGGCAGAGGATTTAAAGACCTGGGCAATCGTGAACTGCCAGCCTAACAGCGACCCGCAGCAGGACATGATCATCAGCGCCATGATCACTTTACCCACTTCCGGCGTGAACATCTGCGCAAACGCCAGACCAAACGGGGCGGTCGAGTTTGCCAGATCCATGTTAGGCACAATCCCGGCAATGACGTTGGTGGAGACGATGTAGATCACCGCCGCGCCCAGCGTCCCGCCCAGTACGGCAATTGGTACGTTCTTTTCAGGGTTTTCCACCACTTCCGCGTTAGCACACGCCGATTCAAGACCAAGGAATGCCCACAACGTCATCGCGATAGACGAACCGACCGCCGTGAAGAACGGTACGTTATGCGGGTTCCAGGAGTTGGCATACAGGGTTGGACTAAACCAGAACCAGCCGATAATGCACAGGCCGACCACCGGAATGATGACGCCCCAGACGGTGATACTGCTGATCTGTCCGGTAATGCGCGCACCGCCAAAGTTAGCAACCGTACAGATCCACAGCACGCCAATGGTGGCGAGACCGATTTGCACCGGGGTGAGAGTAGCGCCAAATAGCTCGGTACCATAACCCACGGCGGAAATCGCGATGGCGACGTTGGCAATCAACAGCGACACCCCGTAGGTGTAGTTCGCCATAAAGTTGCCGGATTTACCAAACGCATATTCCGCGTAGCCACCCATCCCGCCGGATTTACGGCTAAACATGCCACACTTGGCGAACGCCCAGGCCAGCGCCATGGAACCGACAGCGGTAACCAGCCAGGAGATAATCGAAATGGTGCCGACTTCAGCCAGTTTGGTCGGCAGCATGATGATCCCGGAACCCATCATATTGACCATGGTCAGGATGGTGAGTTGCATCACGCCCATTTTATTGGATTTGGCTTTACTCATAATGCTTCTCCTTTCAACAGGCCAGTCTGTGCTTCACGAGGTTTAATCACGTAGCACCACACCTGTTTGCGACCATCGCACTCTTTGACGTACACACCCTGAAGCTCCGGCGCAAAACCGGGCAGCAGGTTGATCCCTTCCTCCAGCGCGCTGAAGTAACGCAGTACCGCGCCGCCCCAGACTTCCCCCGGAACCACGCACAGCACACCTGGCGGGTAAGGGAGCGCGCCTTCAGCGGCAATGCGGCCTTCGGCTTCTGGCAGAGGCACCAGATCCACTTCACCACGCAGATACGCGTAGTTGGCTTCCTGAGGGTTCATGCTAACGCGCGGGAAATGCGACTTACGGAACATCTCTTTTTGCAGCTGCTTCACGTTATGGCGTGCGTACAGGTCGTGCATCTCCTGACACAGCTGGCGCAGGGTATAACCGGCATAGCGCGCTTCGTGCTGTTTGTAGAGCGACGGCAGTACATCAGCCAGTGGCGCATCAGACTCCAGCAACCGCTCGAAACGCACCAACAGGGCGACGAGCTGTTGCAGTTTTGCCATATCTTCCGCCGGGGTCAGCAGGAACAGGATCGAGTTGAGGTCGCATTTTTCCGGCACCACGCCATTTTCACGCAGGAAGTTGGCAAGGATGGTTGCCGGGACGCCGAAGGTGTCGTATTCGCCGCTATGTGCGTTGATCCCCGGCGTGGTCAGCAGCAGTTTGCAGGGGTCAACAAAGTATTGATGCTCGGCGTACCCTTCAAACGCATGCCAGCGTTCGCCTGGGACGAAGTGGAAGAAGCGCAGGTCATTCGCAATTTCCGCGGTAGGGTAAGACTGCCACGGTTTACCCTCAATCCATTGCGGAACGAACGGGCGAATATGATGGCAGTTATCGAGGATCAGCTTACGGGCGTCGATACCGTTCGCCACGCAATCCATCCACATATTGCGACCACTGACGCCTTCGTGCATTTTGGCGTTAATATCCAGCGCCGCAAACAGCGGATAGAACGGGCTGGTGGAGGCGTGCATCATAAACGCATTATTCATGCGTTTATGCGGTACATAACGCGACTGGCCTTTGATATGGCTGTCTTTTTTGTGTATTTGCGAGGTCTGGGAGAAGCCTGCCTGCTGCTTGTGAACCGACTGCGTCACCAGAATACCCGGATCGTTTTCGTTCAGTTCCAGCAGGAGTGGTGAGCAATCCGCCATCATCGGGATAAACTGCTCATAGCCTACCCAGGCGGAGTCGAACAGGATGTAGTCGCAAAGGTGACCAATCTTATCCACCACCTGACGCGCGTTATAAATCGTGCCGTCGTAGGTTCCTAACTGGATGACGGCAAGACGGAACGGACGTGCATCCCGGGAACGCGGTGGTGCCACTTCGCTAACTAACTCACGCAGATAGCTCTCTTCAAAACAATGAGCATCGATCCCGCCGATGAAACCGTACGGGTTACGCGCCGTTTCCAGATAGACCGGCGTTGCGCCCGCCTGCAATAACGCGCCGTGATGGTTTGACTTATGGTTGTTGCGGTCGAAGAGCACCAGATCGCCCGGAGTGAGCAGCGCGTTAAGCACCACTTTGTTGGACGAAGAGGTTCCGTTCAGCACAAAGTAGGTTTTATCGGCATTAAACACCTTCGCGGCATGCTGCTGGGCAATGCACGGCGCGCCTTCGTGGATCAGCAAATCGCCCATTGCCACGTCGGCATTACACAGGTCGGAGCGGAAAAGCGCTTCGCCAAAATATTCCACGAACTGGTTGCCAGCCGGGTGACGGCGGAAAAACTCGCCACCCTGGTGTCCTGGGCAGTCGAAGGCGCTGTTCCCCTGGTTAACATAGTCAACCAGCGCGCGGAAGAACGGGGGTCGTAATTGCGTTTCGTAATGGCTGGCTGCCGTTTCTAACTGACGACCGTAGAAAGCGGTACGGGCTTCGTGACATTCAAATACGCCCGAAATGCGTGGTAGATATTCTGCCGGAACGCGCTCTTCCTCTTCCGTTGCGATGAAGACGGGAATACCGTAGCCGGTCGCGTCAATTTCATCGAGTTTTCCACGTTCAATATCATTGACAGATAACACCACTGCAGCCACATCAATAAAATGGCTTTCATCAACATTCACAATCGTGCGTTGTGTAGAAAAACAGTCAGGACAAGAACGACTCACGGCAATTTTTAATTCAGACATTTTCATCTCTTTATTTTCAGGTAATAGCAGGTCCTCAATTTCTCGAATGAGAAACTGATAACTCCGGAATAAAAGCAAAGTGTGTCCCCTGATAAATAAATCAGTAAATTGCTTTTTTTAGGATGCAAAAAACCTTACCTGTCCGGTCACAGGCGAATCAAGGCTTAAGCAGAGTGAGCACTGAGGAATACAGGCGTGAGCCTGTGATACAGCGAGTCAGGAAGACCTGTATGCTGGAGTGCCCATAGTCGAAAGACTAACGGGCATTAAAGAAATGAAAGTCAAAGCTATTACGGTGGGCAAACATCATAATATGCGTTGTCCGCCTTATATGGGGCATTGTACGGCTATTATTTTCCATTTTGCTTACCTTTACTGGATGAGTGGAAGGTGAGGGTATTTTATCCAGGAAATGGCATCATTCTGTGAAGAGGATCAATAATAAACGATCATTTTCAAAATAATTAGTCGCTGTTTATGCATATCGTGCGATAAGATATCGCATTGTTATTTATATGTTATATAAATGTATTTTATTATTTTTTTAGGATTTTACTCGTGATGGGAAATATATCTATTGTGACACAAAAAATAATAAAGATATTATTTTTGTTTTATTTAAAATAAATGAATAACCATTCAGGGCATAAAACGATAGCCAATGCCGGTTTCGGTAATGAAATGGCGGGGTCGGGCGGGATCATGCTCCAGTTTCTGTCGCAAGTGGCCCATATAAATACGCAAATAGTGACTGTGCTCGACGGCGTTCGGTCCCCAGACCTGGTTCAACAACTGGCGCTGGGTAAGCACTTTTCCGGCGTTGTTAAGCAATACGGCCAGCAGGCGAAACTCAATCGGCGTCAGGTGGATTTCCGTTTCGCCGCGATGAATCAGATGCGCAGCGAGGTCTACCTCCACATCGGAAAAGCGCACCACCGGTTCGGGGGAGGGGGTAGCGGAATGACGGCGCAGGGCAACGCGCAGGCGCGCCTGTAACTCGCCAATGCCAAAAGGCTTGCTCAGATAGTCATCGGCACCCGCGTCCAGCGCGGCAATTTTGTCACTCTCTTCGCTACGGGCAGAGAGCACAATCACCGGAACGGCGCTCCACTGTCGCAGGTCGCGAATGAAATCAATACCGTCACCATCCGGCAGGCCGAGATCGAGAATAATGAGATCGGGCTTGCGCGTTGCCGCCTCCAGCAAGCCGCGTTGAAGGGTCTCGGCTTCGTACACGCGCAGACCATCAGCTTCCAGCGCGGTACGCAGAAAGCGGCGAATGGCTTGCTCATCTTCAACAATCAGAACGTTTGTCACATATCCTCATGAAAATCTTCAAGTTCTGGCGGGGCTTCTTGCACCAGTGTAACACGGAAACAGGCACCGCCCTGAGGGCGATTATAGACGGCAATTGTCCCGCCGTGCACTTCCACAATCGCCCGACAAATGGCCAGCCCCAGCCCAACGCCCGGCACCGCTGACTCTTTGTTCCCCCGCGCGAATTTATCGAAAACGCGCTGCTCCTGACCTTGCGGAATGCCCGGCCCATTATCCCAGACGTCAAGTTGCAGATGTTTGTCTGCCACGTGTGCGTCGATACCGATCTCCGCCTGCGGTCCGGCATATTTGATGGCATTTTCCAGCAGGTTAATCAGCACCCGCTCGAACAGCGGGCCATCGACGTGAATGAGGGTCAGCGGCGCGGGCAGGGAAAGATTCACCGGATGAACCAGGCCGGGTTCCAGCATTTTCAGCGCGCTGCCGACCACTTCTTCCAGCGTCAGCCACTCTTTCTTGAGGTTGAAACCGCCCGACTGAATGCGTGCCATATCCAACAGATTGTTGACCAGGCGGGTGGTATTCAGCACATGCTGGCGAATTTCGCTGGCCTGTCTGGCATGGGGCGAGCCTTCGCTGGCGAGGTCGAGCGTGAGGATTTCCGCCTGACCAAACAGCACGGTTAGCGGGGTACGCAGGTCGTGAGAAAGCGCGGCGAGCAGGGCGTTTCGCAGGCTTTCACGTTCGCTGGCCATCCGCGCCAGTTCTTCGCTGGCCGTTAAGGTCAGGCGCTCCAGCGCATTCGCTACCAGCAGGGTGAACGTTTCCAGCAGTCGCTGCTGTTCGGGGATCATCAACTGGCGCAGATTGCCCGGTTCAACAACCACCAGTCCGTGTGTTTTATCGGCACTGCGTAAAGGCAGGATCTGGTACGGCACGCCGGGCAGGGTATCGGTGCCGGCTCCCGCCGGTAACCCTTTATCAAAGCTCCAGCGGGCAATGGCATCATCCCAGGGCGTCATTCCCTGCTGGTGGGTGAGGGCGGTCAGTTTACCCTCTTCATCCGGCAACAAAATCTGGCTGCGGGCATGAAACGTGGAGGCAATAAATTGCTCGCTGGTGGTGGCGATATCGTGTGCACGGCGTCCCATCGCCAGCGCTTTCGACATTTCATAAAGATGGCGCGTTCGCTGTTCCCGATAGCGCGCGACGCGGGCCTGGTAACGCACCCCCGCCGTCAGGTTACCGACGATCAGGCCCACCGTCAGCATGACGCCAAAGGTGAGGAGATACTGCACGTCTGAGACGGCGAGCGTGCCGCGTGGCGCAATGAAAAACAGGTCAAAACTGACCACGCTAATAAAGGTGGCAAACACCGACGGCCAGCGGCCATAGAAGAGCGCGATGACCACCACGCCAAGTAGATAGAGCATCACCAGGTTAGCGGCATCAAAGGCGGCCAGCCACTGGCTGGCAATAAAGGTGGTAAGGGCGCAGAGTGCGACAGCGACCAGGCCGCCCTGAATTTGCACCCGCCATTTGTCCTTAAAGGCGCGGGTATCAGGCACAGACGTCAGCGCCCTGACCGGCGGATCGTCCAGGGCAACAACCATCAGATCCAGTTCCGGCGCGCGTTTCGCCAGCCGGTCGGCAAACGAATCCCGGTGCCACCAGCGCCGCGTGGTCGGGCGTCCCAGCACAATTTTTCCCAGATTGTGCTCGCGGGCGTAGCGGACCACCGCTTTGTCTTCACTGGGGTCGGACAGCGTGGCGGTTTCCGCGCCTAACTCTTGCGCCAGTCGCAGGGCATGCAGAATATTACGCCGCTGCTTTTCGGGCAGACGATGCAGCGCCGGCGTTTCGACGTAGACGGCGTGCCAGACGCTGCCCAGTCGCGATGCCAGTCGCGCGGCGGTGCGCACCAGTTTTTCACTGCCGGTGTTGTGACCAATGCAGAGCAGAATGGCGTCACGGGTATGCCAGACCTTTTCTTCACCTGGACGGCCCCGCCATGCGCGCATCTGATCGTCCACCCGATCGGCGGTACGGCGCAGCGCCAGCTCGCGTAGCGCGATTAAATTGCCCTTGCGGAAGAAGTGTTCGATAGCGCGCTCGGCCTGTCCGGCGATATAGACTTTGCCCTCTTTCAGGCGCTGACGCAGATCGTCAGGAGGCAGGTCGACCAGCACCACCTCGTCGGCAGCGTCAAAAAACGGATCCGGTACGGTTTCGCGTACCTGTATCCCCGTCACGCCGCTGACCACGTCGTTCAGGCTTTCAAGATGCTGCACGTTGACGGTGGTAAAGACATCAATACCGGCATCGAGCAGTTCTTCAATGTCCTGCCAGCGCTTGGGATGGCGTGAGCCTGGCGCATTACTGTGCGCCAGTTCATCCATTAAGATCAGCGCCGGACGACGGGCGAGCGCCGCATCGAGATCGAACTCGCTGATATGTCGTCCGTGGCGTGCCTGCCGCCTCAACGGCAGGATGCTGAGACCGTCCAGCAGGGCAGCGGTCTCTTTGCGTCCGTGCGTTTCCACCACGCCAATCAGGATGTCCAGTCCCTGTGCGCGCAGGCGTTGGGCTTCGGCGAGCATGGCCCAGGTTTTTCCTACGCCCGCACAGGCACCGAAGAAAATTTTCAGTTTTCCGCGATGCGGGGCAACCGCCTGCTCCAGCAGGCGATCGGGATCGGGGCGTAAAACGTCATCATCAACCATCAGAGCCCGTCCAGCGCTAAATTGAGTTCCACAATATTGACCACCGACGGACCGATAAAGCTCACCGGCGGTTTCTGCGTGTATTTTGCAACCAGTCGCGTCACCTGTTCAATGGTGAGATGGCGAGCCTGCGCCACGCGAGGGATTTGCCACGCCACCGCGGCGGGCGTCAGGTTGTTGTCCAGCCCGCTCGCGGAGGCGGTGACCAGTTCCACCGGTACGCTACGACTAGCCTGCGGGTTGGCGGCGCGCAGGGCAGCGATCCGGCTTTGCAGTTGTTTATCCAGTTCCGGGTTACTGACGGCGAGATTACTGCCGCCGGAAGCCATGGGATTATAGGGCATTTCAGCGGTGGCCGAAGGCCGTCCCTGGAAATAGCCTTCAGAGGTAAAGTTCTGCCCGATTAGCGCAGAACCGCGCACCCCGTGGTCATCCAGAATCAGTGAACCGTTGGCCTGATGCGGGAACCACCATTGCCCAAGCGCAGTGGTCAGCAGCGGATACACGCCGCCCGTTAGCAGCATCAGGAACATCATTGTTGAGAACAGCGGACGTAAACCACTCATCAGACACCTCACACCAGACCCAGCAGGGTCAACAGTAAATCAATCACTTTGATGCCAATAAACGGCACAACCAGACCACCCAGACCGTAGATCCACAGGTTACGACGCAGCATGGCTGACGCGGAAAGCGGTTTGTAGCTCACGCCTTTCAGCGCCAGCGGGATCAGAAAGACAATGATCAAGGCGTTAAAAATTACCGCGCTCAGGATGGCCGAATCAGGCGAATGCAGACGCATAATGTTCAGCGCATTCAACTGCGGATAGGTCGCGGCGAACGCGGCCGGAATGATCGCGAAGTACTTCGCCACGTCGTTGGCGATACTGAAGGTGGTCAGCGAACCGCGCGTCATTAGCATCTGTTTGCCGATGTGCACCACTTCGATAAGCTTGGTGGGATTGGAGTCGAGATCCACCATGTTGCCTGCTTCTTTTGCCGCCTGCGTACCGGAGTTCATCGCCACCGCGACATCGGCCTGGGCCAGCGCCGGGGCGTCGTTGGTGCCATCACCGGTCATTGCCACCAGGCGACCTTCAGCCTGGTACTGGCGGATGAGCGCCAGTTTAGCCTCCGGCGTCGCTTCGGCAAGGAAGTCATCTACGCCCGCTTCGGCGGCGATGGCTGCGGCGGTCAGACGGTTATCGCCGGTAATCATCACCGTTTTGATACCCATTTTACGCAACTGGGCAAAACGCTCTTTTATCCCGCCCTTGACGATATCTTTCAGCGCGATCACGCCTAATACGCGGGAACCTTCCGCCACCACGAGCGGCGTGGCACCCAGACGGGCGACGCTATCCACCTTCTGCTCAACATCCGCCGGGAACTGGCCGCCGTTGGCCTCAACGTGGCGACGGATAGCATCGACAGAGCCTTTACGAATCATCCGGTTGTCGATGTTAATGCCGCTCATGCGACTCTGGGCGGTAAAGGGAACAAAGGTGGCATGCAGCGACTGCACATCACGCTCGCGCAGGTTAAACCGCTGCTTGGCGAGGATTACGATGCTGCGGCCTTCCGGCGTCTCATCGGCTAATGAAGAGAGCTGTGCGGCGTCGGCCAGCGTTTTTTCATCCACGCCCTGTGCAGGCAGGAAGTCCGAGGCCTGACGGTTGCCCAGCGTGATAGTGCCGGTTTTGTCCAGCAGCAGTACGTCCACGTCGCCTGCGGCCTCCACTGCGCGTCCGCTGGTGGCGATGACGTTCGCGCCGAGCATACGGCTCATCCCGGCAACGCCAATGGCGGAGAGCAACCCGCCGATAGTCGTCGGGATCAGACAAACCAGCAGGGCGACCAGTACCGTGACGCTGACCGCGTGACCGCCCCAGACTGAAAACGGCCACAGCGTGGCGGTTGCCAGTAAAAAGACAATCGTCAGGGCGACCAGCAGAATAGTCAGGGCAATCTCGTTGGGCGTTTTACGGCGCTGCGCGCCTTCGACCATGGCGATCATCCGGTCAAGGAAGGTTTCGCCAGGGTTCACGCTGCATTCGATCACCAGCCAGTCGGAGAGAATGCGCGTCCCACCGGTTACCGAGGCGAAATCGCCGCCGGACTCACGAATCACCGGCGCGGACTCGCCGGTAATGGCGCTTTCATCCACGGAGGCGCCGCCTTCAATGACTTCGCCGTCGCAGGGAATAATATCGCCTGCTTCCACCAGCACGATATCGCCTTTGCGCAGCTCATCGGCCGGGACGTGGTCCATCTTCGCGCCGTACTTCGGCTCACGCAGTTTGCGCGCGAAGGCGGTTTTTTTAACCCCTTTGAGGCTGTTGGCCTGCGCTTTACTGCGCCCCTCGGCGAGTGCTTCGGCAAAGTTGGCAAACAGTACGGTGACCCACAGCCACAGACTGATTGCCCCGGTAAACAGCGCGCTGCCCGCCATCTGTCCCGTCGCCATCGCGAGCGCGATAGCGGTAGTCAGCAGGCTGCCAATCCAGACGATGAACATCACCGGGTTGCTCCACTGGGTATGTGGACTTAATTTTTTCACTGCGTCCATCAGCGCCTGAGCGACCAGAGAGGGTTCGAACAGCGCCAGTTGTTTGCGACTCATAACATTCTGCTCCGCATTGCTCAGCGTAAGGAAAGATGTTCAGCGACTGGGCCAAGCGCCAGTGCGGGAATAAAGGTCAGGGCGCCGACTAACAGCACAGTGCCTATCAGTAAACCGATAAACAGCGCGCCGTGGGTCGCCAGCGTACCAGGACTGGCCGGTTGGCTTTTTTTCGCCACCAGCGAGCCGGCAATCGCCATCACCGGGATGATGACCCCGAAGCGGCCGACAAACATGCAGAATGCCAGCAGGCAGTTCCAGAACGGGGTGTTGGCGCTCAGACCGGCAAAGGCGCTGCCGTTGTTGTTGGCCGCTGAAGAGACGGCGTACAGCACTTCACTAAAGCCGTGTGGACCGGGGTTAAGCATGGCGCTGCGCCCCGCATCGGTCATCATGGCGAGCGCGGTACCGAGTAAAACCAGCGCAGGGGTGACCAGAATCGCCAGCGCGGTCATTTTCATCTCGCGAACATCAATTTTTTTGCCCAGGTATTCCGGTGTGCGACCAATCATCAGCCCGGCGATAAACACCGCCAGCAGCACGAACAGCAGCATGCCGTAAAGACCTGAACCGACGCCGCCGAATACCACTTCACCAATTTGCATTAGCCACATCGTCACCATGCCGCCCAGCGCAGTCAACGAGTCGTGCATGGCGATCACCGCGCCGCAAGAGGCCGCCGTCGTGACCACGGCAAACAGACTGCTCACCAGCACGCCAAAGCGGCTCTCTTTACCTTCCATATTGAGACTGGAATCTGCGCCAAACTGCAGCAGATGCGGGTTGCCCTGAACTTCTGCCCACATCACCACCGCAACGCAGACGATAAAGATGAGCGACATGGCCCACAGCAGCATCCGTCCCTGACGACGATCGCCTGCCGCGTCGCCAAACGCGAAGCAGAGTGCGGCTGGAATTAAAAAGATCGCCAGCATTTGCACCATGTTGGTCAGCGCAGTGGGGTTTTCGAATGGATGCGCAGAGTTAGCGTTAAAGAAACCGCCGCCGTTGGTCCCCAGCATTTTGATGGCTTCCTGCGAGGCCACTGGCCCCATCGGCAGCAGTTGTTGCACGCCTTCAAGGGTGGTGAAGGGTTGATAGGGCAGCAGGTTTTGCAGGCTGCCTTGCTGAATAAAGAACAGCGCAATCACCAGCGCGATGGGGCATAAGATCCACAGCGTAATGCGCACCAGATCGACCCACGCATTGCCCAGCGTGCTCATGCTCTGGCGCGTAAAGGCGCGGATCAGGGCAAATACCACGGCGATCCCGGTTGCGGCAGATAAAAAGTTTTGTACCGTCAGTCCGGCCATCTGGCTGAAGTAGCTTAAGGTGGTTTCCCCGCTGTAGGACTGCCAGTTGGTGTTAGCCACAAAGCTGACCGCGGTGTTGAGCGCCAGATGCCACGACAGGCCAGGCAGCTGCTGTGGATTCAGCGGCAGAAGGTTCTGCCACAACAACAGCAGAAACAGGATGGTCAGCCCCAGCATATTCAGCGCGAGGATCGCCAGCAGGTACTGCTTCCAGTTCATTTCGCGTGACGAAATGCCCAGCCCGCGCCAGATCAGGCGCTCAATGCCTGCCGTACCGGGTAGCGAGTTATTGCCGATCAGCCGCGCCAGGCCCGTGCCTAACGCTCTTGCGAGTACGAATAAAATCACCAGGAAACTGAAGATGAGTAAAAATCCTTGCGCAGCCATCAGAACGCCTCCGCATTGATTAATGCATACACCAGGTAACCTAATAATAAGAAAATCAGCACGATGCCGATTATCACGCCTGCACTCACAGTGCACCTCCAGTGGCATAAATGAGATAAACAAAGCGTAAATATCTGGCTGCAAAGATTTCGCAAAAATCGGCGTCGGGGGTGTAAAAAAAGTATAAAAATGGCAAAGACCATCATTTAACTAATGATTAGTATTAATTTAACCTTTATGTAACTTAATTACGCGATAAAGATAAACAAAGCGTAAATAGCTAAAAATAAGTGGTCGGATGAGTAGTAAAATTACACGCAAAGCGGTACTATTTTCAGCAGATAACCAATTTGACTTTACCGGTGATGATTACCGGCCAGATAAAGGGGAGAGAATCATGGGGTTGTACAAAGAATATCCAGCACATGTTGTATTGTTACGCCGTACTTTCGCCGTCGTGGCTGGGGTGCTGGCGCTGCCGGTCATGTTGTTCTGGAAAGACCGCGCCCGTTTTTATAGCTATTTACACCGTGTGTGGTCAAAAACCAGCGATAAACCGGTGTGGATGGATCAGGCTGAAAAAGCCACCGGCGATTTCTACTAAGACTATCGCGTTCAGAAAAACCGCCAACAGCAATGTGGCGGTTTTTTTATGTCTCTGTGTCTACACTTATTTCAGAAATGGAAAAGGAGACATCATGAGCGAGAAAATCCCTGTTGGCATTAGCGCCTGTTTGTTAGGGGAGGCGGTTCGCTTTGATGGTGGACATAAGCGCCTGACCTTTGCAGTCGAAGAACTTTCACCGTGGGTGCACTTTGAACCCGTTTGTCCGGAAATGGCGATCGGCCTGCCGGTGCCGCGTCCTGCACTGCGTTTAGTCAAAATGGAAGAGGCAATTGCATTGCGTTTCAGCGATCGGCGGGAGGGCGATTTAACCCAGATGATGACCGCGTTCAGTGAAGAACGTGTCAGTCGTTTCGAACACCTTTGTGGTTATATCGTCTGTGCGAAATCCCCCAGTTGCGGCATGGAACGCGTACGCGTGTATGACGCGGAAGGAAAAAACAACCGTAAGGCCGGGCGCGGTATCTATACCGCAGTGCTGATGGCGCGCTTTCCGTGGCTCCCGGTTGAAGAAGACGGGCGACTGCACGATCCACAGTTACGAGAAAATTTTGTCGCGCGGATTTATGCACTGCATGAATTGCATGGTCTTCGCCAACAAGGACTGACGCGCGGCGCGCTGATTAACTATCACAGCCGCTATAAACTGTTACTGCTGGCTCATTCACAGCCGGAATACCGCGAACTGGGGCGCTTTGTCGCTGCTATCCACGAATGGGAAAACCTGGATGCGTTTTTCATTGAATATCGTCTGCGCCTGATGAAACTGCTGTCCCATCCTGCCACCCGGCGTAACCATACCAATGTCCTGATGCACGTTCAGGGCTATTTTCGCAAACAGCTCAATGCCCGCCAGCGGCAGGAGTTGGCTTCCCTCATTGACGGCTACCGACGCGCTACGCAACCACTGCTTGCGCCAGTCACGCTGCTCAAACACTATATGGCGGAATATCCGGATGCGTATCTCTCCGGGCAACGCTATTTTGATCCCTGGCCGGAAGCTCTGCGGCTGCGCTACGGGAGCTGATTTTTTCTTTCGGGAGTGTTATGTCCACCCATCTGGTCTGGTTTCGCCGCGATCTCCGCCTGCATGACCATCTTGCCCTTGCCGCCGCCTGTCGCCACCGCTCCGCGCGCGTCGTGGCGCTGTTTATCTCCACGCCTGGACAGTGGGCGAACCATGAAATGTCACCGCGGCAGGCCGCTTTTATCCAGGCCCAGTTGACCGCCTTACAAAAGGCGCTGGCGGAAAAGGGCATTCCGTTACTGTTTGAGGAGGTCGATGACTTTGCGGCCAGCATCGACGTGGTGAAATCGGTGTGTGAACAGCAGGCCGTCAGCCATCTGTTCTACCACTACCAGTACGAAGTGAATGAGCGTGAGCGCGATGCGGCAGTGGAACGCGCGTTACCTGATGTGGTTTGCGAAGGGTTTGATGACAGCGTGATCCTGCCGCCAGGCTCGGTGATGACGGGAAATCATGAGATGTATAAAGTCTTCACGCCGTTTAAAAACGCCTGGCTAAAACGGCTGAAGGAGGGGATGCCGGTGTGTGTTCCCGCGCCCGAACGGCGTGAAGGGCATGAGGTTTCGACATCGCTGCCTCCGATTAACCTTAACTATCCACAGCAGGATTTTGACCAGACCCTTTTCCCGGCAGACGAGAAAGCTGCGATTGCCCGGCTGCGTCAGTTTTGCCAGCAGGGCGCGGGCGAGTACGAAGCACGACGTGACTTCCCGGCGATTGAGGGCACCAGTCGTTTGTCCGCCAGTCTGGCAACGGGGGGCTTGTCGCCACGCCAGTGCCTGCATCGCCTGCTGGCGGAACAGCCGCAGGCGCTGGACGGCGGCACGGGCAGCGTCTGGCTGAACGAACTCATCTGGCGCGAGTTTTATCGTCATCTGCTGACGTACCATCCCAAACTGTGCAAACACCGCCCCTTTATCCTCTGGACCGATCGCGTGCGCTGGCGAGACAGCGCGGCCCATTTTCAGGCCTGGCAAGAAGGAAAAACGGGTTATCCGATTGTCGATGCGGCGATGCGGCAACTGAACGCCACCGGCTGGATGCATAACCGCCTGCGGATGATTACGGCCAGCTTCCTGGTGAAAGATCTGCTGATCGACTGGCGTAAAGGCGAGCGTTATTTCATGACGCAACTGATTGATGGCGATCTCGCCGCAAATAACGGCGGCTGGCAGTGGGCGGCCTCCACCGGAACCGACGCCGCGCCGTACTTTCGCATTTTTAACCCGACGACGCAGGGTGAAAAGTTCGACTGCGACGGTGAGTTTATCCGCCAGTGGATCCCAGAACTGAGCGATGTACCGGGCAAGGCGATACACGAACCGTGGAAATGGGCGACAAACGCGGGCATCACGCTCGACTACCCGCAGCCTGTTGTCGATCACAAACAGGCGCGCATGGAGACGCTTGCCGCGTATGAGGCCGCGCGAAAAAGCTGACGGTGACTATGCGGTCTGGCGCCATAAATATTCAGAAGGACGCGTGTAAACCCGTCCTTCTTTTTATGGTTTAATGCGGGGCGATGGTTTCTTAATATGGCTAATAAATTGTCTATCGACGAACAGGCACAGGGACGCTATGTTAACGGAGTGCATAAATAAACAAGGGATCGATGATGAAAAACACCGAACTGGAGCAACTGATCAACGAGAAACTGAACAGCGCCGCCATCAGCGACTACGCGCCAAACGGTTTACAGGTTGAAGGCAAAGAGACGGTGCAGAAAATTGTCACCGGCGTGACCGCCAGTCAGGCGTTACTGGATGAAGCGGTGCGTTTGCAGGCCGATGCGGTCATCGTTCATCATGGTTATTTCTGGAAAGGCGAGTCCCCGGTGATTCGCGGGATGAAGCGCAATCGCCTGAAAACACTGCTGGCGAATGACATTAACCTCTACGGCTGGCATCTCCCGCTGGATGCGCATCCCGAACTGGGCAACAACGCACAGCTGGCGGCCCTGCTGGGGATCACCGTGCTGGGGGAAATCGAGCCGCTGGTTCCCTGGGGCGAACTGGCGATTCCGGTGCCGGGGCTGGAACTGGCGTCGTGGATTGAAGCGCGTCTTGGACGCAAGCCGCTGTGGTGCGGTGATACCGGGCCGGATACCGTTAAACGTGTTGCCTGGTGCACCGGCGGTGGACAAAGCTTCATCGACAGCGCCGCGCAGGCTGGCGTCGACGCCTTTATCACCGGCGAAGTTTCTGAACAAACCATCCACTCTGCCCGTGAACAGGGGCTGCATTTCTACGCCGCCGGACACCATGCTACCGAACGCGGCGGGATCCGTGCGCTCAGCGAATGGCTGACGGAGAACTCCGATTTGGATGTGACATTTATTGATATTCCCAACCCTGCATAACCCGCCTCATAAGGGCTATTTTACTTGCCATTCTGGCCCTGGGCAGTGCTCAAAATCCTCACGTACTCCCTGTACGCTCCGGTTTTCGCGCGCTGCCCGAGTCCAGACTGGCTGCGACAATAACGCCTGATGAAGCGGGTGGTAAGAACAAGAGGAACGCAAGTGCAACGAGCGCGTTGTTATCTGTTAGGTGAAACGGCGGTGGTGCTGGAGCTTGAGCCGCCGGTGACGCTGGCGAGCCAGAAACGTATCTGGCGACTGGCCCAGCGTTTGGTTGAGACACCAAACGTTGTTGAGGCTATTCCTGGAATGAACAATATCACCGTGATCCTGCGTGACCCGCAAACGCTGGCGCTGGATGCGATTGAACGCCTGCAACGCTGGTGGGAGGAGAGTGAGGCGCTGGAGCCTGACTCGCGCTATATCGAAATTCCGGTGACCTACGGCGGTGCTGGCGGTCCCGATCTGGCAGACGTTGCCCGCCACAGCGGTCTGAGCGAAAAGCAGGTGGTGGAACTGCACGCGTCGGTCGAGTACGTGGTCTGGTTTTTAGGTTTTCAGCCCGGATTCCCGTATCTCGGCAGCTTACCGGAACAACTGCACACGCCAAGACGCGCTGAGCCGCGGCTGATCGTTCCGGCGGGGTCGGTGGGTATCGGCGGGCCGCAAACCGGCATTTATCCGCTGCCAACACCCGGCGGCTGGCAACTGATCGGACACACCGCGCTGCCGCTGTTCGACCCGAAAAAAGAGCAACCGGTTCTCCTGCGCCCCGGCGACAGCGTGCGCTTTATCCCGCAGAAGGAGGGGGTATGCTGAATATTATTCGCGCGGGACTGTACACCTCGGTTCAGGACGGCGGTCGGCACGGTTTTCGTCAGTCAGGCGTCAGCCACTGCGGCGCGCTGGATAAACCCGCGATGCAAATCGCCAACCTGTTGGTGGGCAATGAGGCCAGTGCGCCAGTACTGGAAATTACCCTTGGGCAGTTAGTGGTGGAGTTTGAAACCGACGGCTGGTTTGCCCTGACCGGTGCGGGATGTGAAGCGCGACTGGACAATCACCCCGTCTGGACAGGCTGGCGTCTGCCGGTAAAAGCGGGCCAGCGTCTGGCGCTGAAGCGTCCGCAGCACGGTATGCGCAGCTATCTTGCGCTGGCGGGCGGCATCGACGTGCCGGAAGTGATGGGGTCTTGCAGTACCGATCTCAAAGTGGGCATTGGCGGGCTGGAAGGTCGTCTGCTCAAAGATGGCGACCGGCTGGCCATCGGCAAACCCCGACGCACGTTCAGGGAGGCGCTGGGGGTAAAACAGCTGCTGTGGGGGAACCGCATTCGGGCGCTACCGGGGCCGGAGTATCACGAATTTGACGCGGTTTCGCAGGAGTCGTTCTGGCGATCGCCGTGGCATCTCAGTCCGCAGAGTAACCGGATGGGCTACCGCTTACAGGGGCAGCCGTTGACGCGAACGACGGATCGGGAACTGGTGTCGCACGGTCTGCTGCCTGGTGTGGTTCAGGTACCGCACAACGGCCAGCCGATTGTGTTAATGAATGATGCCCAGACGACCGGCGGCTATCCGCGCATCGCCTGTATTATCGAGGCTGACATGTACCATCTGGCGCAGATCCCGCTCGGTCAACCCATTCACTTTGTTCAGTGTTCGCTGGAGGAGGCGCTGAAAGCGCGTCAGGACCAACAGCGCTATCTGCAACAACTCACATGGCGACTCAACGATGAACATTGATTTAAATGCGGACCTCGGTGAAGGCTGCGCCAGCGATGGCGCGCTGTTGACGCTGGTCTCATCGGCTAACATTGCCTGCGGATTTCATGCCGGCGATGCGCAAACCATGCTGGCAAGCGTGCGTGAAGCGCTGAAAAATGGCGTTGCCATTGGCGCGCATCCGAGCTTTCCGGATCGGGAAAACTTTGGCCGCACGGCGATGACGCTGCCTGCACAAACGGTCTACGCACAAACGCTGTATCAAATCGGCGCGCTGGCGGCAATGACCCGGGCGGAGGGCGGCGTCATGCGTCATGTGAAACCTCACGGCATGCTCTACAACCAGGCGGCGAAAGATCCGCAACTGGCGGATGCCATTGCGAAGGCGGTGCACGCCTGCGATCCGGCGCTGATTCTGGTCGGCCTGGCGGGAAGCGAACTGATCCGCGCGGGTGAGCGCTACGGTCTCACCACGCGTCAGGAGGTGTTCGCCGATCGTGGTTATCTGGCGGATGGCAGCCTGGTGCCGCGCAGCCAACCAGGCGCGCTGATTGAAGACGAAGAACAGTCGCTGGCACAAACGCTGGAGATGGTTGAGCGCGGACGCGTAAAAAGCCTCACCGGTGAATGGGCAAGCGTCACCGCGCAGACGGTTTGTATTCATGGCGATGGCGAACACGCGCTGGCCTTCGCCCGCCGTTTACGCTCGGCATTTGAATCACGCGGTATCAAGATTATCGCATAAGAATTGACGCAGCCCCCACTGAGGGGCTGTGCATATAAAAACACCACAACAAAACATAACATACAGGAATGGATTATGGGAGATGCAATAACTCTCTGGCCACTGATGGGCATCGCCGTCATTGTGGTTGGATTCCTTTTACGTTTTAACCCGGTGCTGGTGGTCATTGTCGCCGGAATCGTCACTGGGCTGGCGGCGCAAATGCCGTTCGCCACGATCCTCGAAAAGCTGGGCGAAGGTTTTCTCAACACCCGCAACCTGCCGTTTATCCTGCTGATCCCGCTGGCGGTTATTGGCCTGCTCGAGCGTCACGGTCTGAAAGAACGCGCTCAGGCGTGGATTGCCAAAATTCAAAGCGCCACGTCAGGTCGCCTGCTGATTGTCTATCTGTTCATTCGTGAGGCTACCGCTGCGCTGGGGCTGACCAGCCTGGGCGGACATCCGCAAATGGTGCGCCCGCTGTTAGCGCCAATGGCGGAAGGGGCAGCGGAGAAGACGTACGGGACATTGCCCGGCGCAGTGCGCTACCGCCTGCGGGCGATGTCGGCGGCGACGGATAACGTGGGACTCTTTTTTGGTGAGGATATTTTCGTGGCGTTCGGCGCGATTATCTTCATGCACAACTTTATGCTGGAGTCTGGCGGCATTCAGACCGAGCCGCTGCACATTGCCCTGTGGGGGATCCCGACGGCCCTGTGCGCCTTTGTGATCCACGGCACGCGACTGTGGCGACTGGATAACTATCTGCAACGCGAGATGGCGAAAGCCGGTTCTGTTGATACCCGCAAAGGAGAGGCGCAATGAATTTTCAGCAAAGCTACCTCTACTGGCTGGCGGGGATCGTTCTGCTCATTGTCGCCATCATGTCCTGGCAGGACAAAGCCAATCCGCGTCGGTTGACGACGGGGCTATTCTGGGGCGTCTACGGGCTGTTGTTCTTACTGGGCGACTGGACATATCAACTGGTGGGCGACAAACGTACGGTCAACATTGCCGTGGGTGTCGCGGTGGTGTTAATGGCGCTGATCGCCGGCTTTGGCGGCGTGAAATTGGGGAGTTATCATCAGCGTACCCGCGAGCAGCGTGAAGAGAGCGCCACGCGTCTGGGGAACCGCCTGTTTTATCCGGCGCTGGCCATTCCGGTCGTCACCGTGATTGGTGTGCTGATGTTCAACCATATTCCGGGATTGCAGGATGCCCTGTTTGGACCGGGCAATCACGCCACGCTGGTGACGCTGTTCTCGATGACCGCAGGCTCGCTGATTGGTCTGGGTATGGCGATTAAAATGACCCATGAGAAGGTGCATCAGCCAGTCCAGGAGGCGCGCCGCCTGCTGGATTCCATCGGTTGGGCATTTATTCTGCCGCAGATCCTCGCGACGTTAGGGCTGCTGTTTACGGCGGCAGGTGTCGGCAGCGGAATTTCATATCTTACGCAAGAGTATCTGGCCGTCGACAGCCGCTTCATTGCGGTGGCGGTGTATACCATTGGGATGGCTCTGCTGACGATGGTGATGGGCAATGCGTTTGCCGCCTTTCCGATTGTCACGGCGGGGATTGGCATTCCGATTCTGGTGCTCCAGCACGGCGGGAATCCGGCGGTGATGGCGGCCATCGGGATGTTCTCCGGCTATTGTGGCACGCTGATGACGCCGATGGCGGCGAACTTTAACATTGTGCCCGCCGCGCTGCTGGAACTGCCGGATAAAAACGCGGTCATTAAAGCGCAGGTGCCGACCGGTGTGCTGTTACTGCTCGTTAACGTGTTCCTGATGTATTTCCTGATGTTCCTGTAAGGAGGACGGATGAAAACAGTCTTAATTACCGGGTTTGAGCCCTTCGGCGGCGAGCAGGTTAACCCTTCCTGGGAAGTGGTCTCTCGCCTCGACAATGCTATCATCGCGGAGTGTCGCGTGGTGGCACGCCAACTGCCGTGTGTGTTTGGCGACGCACTCAGTGTGCTGAACTCGGCCATTGATACGCTCTCTCCGTCGCTGGTGTTGGCGATCGGTCAGGCGGGCGGACGGTCGGATATCACCGTTGAGCGCGTGGCTGTCAACGTCGACGACGCCCGTATCCCGGACAATAAAGGCCAACAGCCGGTGGATGAGCCGATTGTTGTCGGCGGGCCTGCGGCCTGGTTTAGCACGCTGCCGATCAAAGCGATGGTGGCGGCGATGCGTGAAGCCGGCGTGCCAGCGTCGGTATCACAGACGGCGGGGACGTTTGTCTGCAACCATGTGATGTACGGATTGCTGCACAAACTGAGCGGTAGTGCGGAGGTGAAGGGGGGATTCATCCATATCCCTTATCTGCCGCAGCAGGCGGCGGCGCATCCGGGAGCACCCAGTATGGCGGCGGAAACGGTGCGTCTGGCGCTGGAGGTGGCGATCGCCACCGCATTACAGGTCGACGATGACATCGCCGTGACGGGTGGTGCCACGCACTAATCTTCTCAGATAAGGACAGAACCATGCCTGAAGGCCCGGAAATCCGCCGCGCGGCGGATAACCTGGAGGCGGCGATCAAAGGCAAACCCTTGACGGATGTCTGGTTTGCCTTTGCGCAGTTAAAACCGTATCAATCCCCGCTGGTGGGGCAGACCGTCACGGCGATGGAGACGCGCGGCAAAGCGCTGCTGACCCATTTTTCCGATGGCCTGACGCTCTACAGCCATAACCAGCTGTATGGCGTCTGGCGCGTGGTGGACAGTGGCGACACGCCGCAAACCACCCGCGTTCTGCGCGTTAAACTGCAAACGGCGGACAAAACCATTCTGCTCTACAGCGCGTCTGATATTGAAATGTTGACGCCGGCGCAACTGACCACCCATCCCTTTCTGCAGCGGGTCGGACCGGACGTGCTGGACCCACGCCTGACGCCTGAGGCGGTGAAAACCCGGTTACTCTCACCGCGTTTTCGCAACCGCCAGTTTTCTGGTCTGCTGCTGGATCAAGCCTTTCTTGCCGGGCTGGGGAACTATCTGCGGGTGGAGATCCTCTGGCAGGTGGGATTAACCGGTCAGCATAAAGCCCGCGATCTCAGCGAGGTGCAACTGGAAGCGTTATCGCATGCGCTGTTGGATATTCCGCGCCTGTCGTATACCACGCGCGGTCAGGCGGATGACAACAAACATCATGGCGCGCTGTTTCGTTTTAAGGTGTTCCACCGCGACGGTGAACCCTGCGAGCGCTGCGGCGGGATCATCGCAAAAACCACGCTCTCCTCACGCCCGTTTTATTGGTGTCCACATTGCCAGCATTAATGCGCCTGTCGTGGCGCCTTTGCTGAAATAAAGCGGGCGATGGCCGGGCCGGTGAGGAGAATACTGAACAGGCGCAGGGTTTGCATCGCCATAATCAGCGTCATATCGGCGTGGCTGCCGGCGGCAATCACCGCAACCGTATCCAGCCCGCCTGGGCTGGTGGCGAGATAGGCGGTTAAAAAATCAATCTGCATATAGTGGGCGAGCCCCCAGGCCATCGCCGCACAAATCGCCAGTAAGGCGAAGATGGAGACCAGGATCTGCGGCAACGGTCGCAGTGCCATAAAAAATACCTGCTTGTCGAACCCGAGACCAATCTGCCAGCCAATAATCATATAGGCTATCGCCAGCAGCCATTCCGGCAGTTCAATTACCATCACGCCGCTCGCGTGCAGCACTGCGCCGACCAGCATCGGCACCAGCATCGTACCGGAGGGAATGCGCAGCACCCGTCCAATCACGCTGGCTACCGCCGCTAGCAGCAGCGTAGTGAACAAATTGCCGCTCAGCGGCGGGAACCACTCAATCTGTTGGCTGACGGCTTCCGCGCTTTCGCCCATGATAAACCGCGTCACCAGCACCGCCGCTCCGGCGACAAACAGCACCCGCAGATACTGCATAAAGGCGACCAGACGGATGTCCGCGCCGTAATCCTGGGCCATTGCAACCATCGCCGCCGCGCCACCCGGCGATGAGCCCCACGCGCCGGTATTACCCGGTAGCGAACTGTAGCGAACCAGCAGCCAGCCGACGACCGTGCTGGAGAGCAGCGTCACCAGCAGCACCGCCAGCACCACTACCCAGTTTGCCGCCAGCGTCGTTAATAATGAGCCTGACAAATTCTGCGCAATCATACAGCCAAGAATGGCCTGCGCGCCGAGGAAGGTACAGCGAGGGAGTCGCAGGGAGATACCGCGAAGACTAAACAGAATACCGGTGATCATCGGGCCGAGCAGTAACGCCGCCGGAAGATGAATGCTGAGAAAGAGCAGGGACAGAAGGAGTGACAGCAAAAACAACAAGCCCCACTGCAGAACTGGCATCCTGTGCTCCCGGAAGAAAATGAACAAACTATCCGTAAATCATAGAGAAGGGCAGAGAAGATTAATATAACGAGGGTCAAGAAAAGGTAGGGAAGTTGCCGGATGGCGCTAACGCTTATCCGGCCTACGAATTGACAACCGTAGGCCGGATAAGACGCGGTAGCGTCACCATCCGGCAGTCTGACGATTAATGCTTAAGGTCAGATTTAAAGTCACGCTTGTCGTAGCCGGTATACAGCTGACGCGGACGCGCGATTTTCATGCCATCGGTATGCATTTCGCTCCAGTGCGCAATCCAGCCAACGGTACGCGCCATCGCGAAGATAACCGTGAACATGGAGGACGGGATCCCCATCGCTTTCAGGATGATACCGGAGTAGAAGTCGACGTTCGGGTAGAGTTTCTTCTCGATGAAGTACGGGTCGTTCAGTGCGATGTGCTCCAGCTCCATTGCCACTTCCAGCAGGTCATCTTTGGTACCCAGCTCTTTCAGTACTTCGTGGCAGGTCTCACGCATCACGGTCGCACGCGGATCGTAGTTTTTGTAAACACGGTGACCGAAGCCCATCAGGCGGAAAGAGTCATTCTTGTCTTTCGCACGACGAACAAATTCCGGAATGTGTTTAACCGAGCTGATTTCTTCCAGCATTTTCAGCGCCGCTTCGTTCGCGCCGCCGTGTGCTGGTCCCCACAGGGAAGCAATACCCGCCGCGATACAAGCAAACGGGTTCGCGCCAGACGAGCCGGCAGTACGTACGGTCGAGGTGGACGCGTTCTGTTCATGGTCGGCGTGCAGGATCAGGATACGGTCCATTGCGCGTTCCAGTACCGGGTTCACTTCATAAGTTTCGCACGGCGTGGAGAACATCATGTTCAGGAAGTTACCGGCGTAGGAGAGGTCATTACGCGGATAAACAAACGGCTGGCCGATAGAATATTTGTAACACATCGCCGCCATCGTCGGCATTTTGGACAGCAGACGGAATGCTGCGATTTCGCGGTGGCGCGGATTGTTAACATCCAGAGAGTCGTGATAGAACGCGGCGAGCGCACCGGTGATCCCGCACATCACCGCCATCGGATGTGAATCGCGGCGGAAAGCGTGGAACAGACGGGTGATTTGCTCATGGATCATCGTATGGCGGGTCACGGTGGTTCTGAACGCGTCGTATTCTGCCTGCGTCGGTTTTTCGCCGTTCAGCAGGATGTAACATACTTCCAGATAGTTAGACTCGGTGGCTAACTGATCGATCGGGAAGCCGCGATGTAACAAAATTCCTTCATCGCCGTCGATGAACGTAATTTTTGATTCGCAGGATGCAGTAGAGGTGAAACCAGGGTCAAAAGTGAACATCCCCTTTGAACCCAGGCTACGAATATCAATAACATCTTGACCTAGCGTGCCCTTCAGCACATCCAGTTCAATAGCAGTATCACCATTTAGCGTGAGTTTTGCTTTTGTGTCAGCCATTTACGGTCTCCTTAGCGCCTTATTGCTTAAGACTACTCAGGTGAGATTTGCCATCGATACATCAATCAACCGTTACCAGTTTGTTATTCGGCTCGCCGCTCTGGATAGAGGAGAAAACCAGGGTACAGAGCAATGGGCGCTTGCAGGTAAATCAGTTAACTCATGGTGAATTAGCAACAAATCAACAACTTAGCAATCCGAATTATTCAACCTGTCTATCACTATTAACTGTACTGAAGGGATCGGTCAATATCTTCCTACTGTTGCATAACTTATTTGCAGGTTAAAGAGTGACCCCATAACTTTTACGCATTATATGCTTTTTCTGGTGTTGTTTGTAACAACTTTGTTTAATGATTGTCAAATCAGATGATTAAAAATTAAATAAATGTTGTTATCGTGACCTGTGTCACTGTTCGGGATAAAACCCGACAAACTATATGTAGGTTAATTGTAATGATTTTGTGAACGTCCTATACTGCCGCCAGGTCTCCGGAAACCCCTGCAATCCCGAGCCACCCAGCGTTGTAACGTGTCGTTTTAGCATCTGGAAGCAGTGTTTTACATGACGCGCAGTTATAGAAAGGACGCTGTCTGACCCGCACGCAGACCGGAGGAAGGAAATCCCGTCGTCTTTCAGGCTACAGGAGATTCACTCTCTGTACCCGAAGTCCAAAGGGAATAATAAGAACAGCATGTGGGCGTTATTCATGATAAGAAATGTGAAAAAACAAAGACCTGTCAATCTGGATCTACAAACGATCCGGTTCCCAATCACGGCGATAGCGTCCATTCTCCATCGCGTTTCCGGAGTGATCACCTTTGTGGCGGTCGGGATCCTGTTGTGGTTACTGGGCACCAGCCTCTCTTCCCCTGAAGGATTCCAACAGGCATCCGCCATCATGGGTAGCTTTTTTGTTAAATTTATTATGTGGGGCATCCTCACCGCGCTGGCGTATCACGTCGTGGTCGGCGTGCGTCATATGATGATGGATTTTGGTTATCTGGAAGAAACATTCGAAGCGGGTAAACGCTCTGCCAAAATCTCTTTTGTTATCACTGTCGTGCTTTCACTTCTCGCAGGAGTCCTCGTATGGTAAGCAACGCCTCCGCACTAGGACGCAATGGCGTACATGACTTCATCCTGGTCCGTGCTACCGCTATCGTTCTGACGCTATACATCATCTATATGGTGGGTTTCTTCGCTACAAGCGGCTCACTCACCTGGGAAGTCTGGACCGGTTTCTTCTCATCGGCTTTCACCAAAGTCTTCACCCTGCTGGCACTTTTTTCCATCTTGATTCATGCCTGGATCGGCATGTGGCAGGTGTTGACCGACTACGTTAAACCACTGGCAATTCGTTTGCCGCTGCAGCTGGCTATCGTCGTTGCACTGGTGGTTTACGTGATTTATGGATTCGTTGTGGTGTGGGGTGTGTAATGAAACTGCCAGTCAGAGAATTTGATGCTGTAGTCATTGGTGCAGGCGGCGCAGGTATGCGCGCAGCGCTGCAAATTTCCCAAAGCGGCCAGACCTGTGCGCTGCTGTCCAAAGTGTTCCCGACCCGTTCCCATACCGTTTCTGCGCAGGGTGGCATCACCGTTGCGCTCGGTAATACCCATGAAGATAACTGGGAATGGCACATGTACGACACCGTTAAAGGGTCGGACTACATCGGTGACCAGGACGCGATCGAATATATGTGTAAAACCGGCCCGGAAGCGATTCTGGAACTGGAACACATGGGTCTGCCGTTCTCCCGTCTTGACGATGGCAAAATTTACCAGCGTCCGTTTGGCGGCCAGTCGAAAAACTTCGGCGGCGAGCAGGCGGCACGTACCGCGGCGGCGGCTGACCGTACCGGTCACGCGCTGCTGCATACGCTGTATCAGCAGAACCTGAAAAACCACACCACGATTTTCTCCGAGTGGTATGCGCTGGATCTGGTGAAAAACGCCGATGGCGCGGTGGTCGGGTGTACCGCACTGTGCATCGAAACCGGTGAAGTGGTCTACTTCAAAGCCCGCGCAACGGTGCTGGCAACCGGCGGCGCAGGCCGTATCTATCAGTCCACCACTAACGCCCACATTAACACCGGCGACGGCGTAGGTATGGCTATCCGCGCGGGCGTGCCGGTGCAGGATATGGAAATGTGGCAGTTCCACCCCACCGGCATCGCCGGCGCGGGCGTTCTGGTGACAGAAGGCTGTCGCGGCGAGGGCGGTTATCTGCTGAACAAACACGGCGAGCGCTTTATGGAGCGTTATGCCCCGAATGCGAAAGACCTTGCGGGTCGTGACGTGGTGGCGCGTTCCATCATGATCGAAATCCGTGAAGGTCGCGGCTGCGACGGCCCGTGGGGCCCGCATGCTAAACTGAAACTCGACCATCTGGGTAAAGACGTTCTTGAATCCCGTCTGCCGGGTATCCTGGAACTGTCCCGTACCTTTGCGCACGTTGACCCGGTGAAAGAGCCGATTCCGGTTATCCCAACCTGTCACTATATGATGGGCGGTATTCCGACCAAAGTGACCGGCCAGGCGCTGACGGTGAACGAGCAGGGCGAAGACGTGGTGATCCCGGGTCTGTTCGCGGTGGGTGAAATCGCCTGCGTATCGGTACACGGCGCTAACCGTCTGGGCGGTAACTCGCTGCTGGATCTGGTGGTGTTTGGTCGTGCGGCAGGTCTGCATCTGCAGGAATCTATCGCCGAGCAGGGCGAACTGCGCGACGCCACAGAAGACGAAATCGATGCTTCCCTGGCGCGTCTGAACCGCTGGAACAACAACCGTGATGGTGAAGATCCGGTGGCGATTCGCAAAGCGCTGCAAGAATGTATGCAGCATAACTTCTCGGTCTTCCGTGAAGGCGATGCGATGGCGAAAGGGCTGGAAGAGTTGAAAGCTATCCGCGAGCGTTTGAAAAATGCCCGTCTGGACGACACCTCCAGCGAATTTAACACCCAGCGCGTAGAGTGTCTGGAGCTGGATAACCTGATGGAAACGGCTTACGCGACCGCCGTGTCCGCCAACTTCCGTACCGAAAGCCGTGGCGCGCATAGCCGCTTCGACTTCCCGGAGCGTGATGATGCAAACTGGCTGTGCCATTCCCTGTATCTGCCAGAGACGGAATCCATGACCCGACGTGAAGTCAACATGGAACCGAAACTGCGCCCGGCATTCCCGCCGAAGATTCGTACTTACTAATGCGGAGACAGGACAATGAAACTCGAGTTTTCAATTTATCGCTATAACCCGGATGTTGATGACGCTCCGCGCATGCAGGATTACACCCTGGAAGGCGAAGAAGGGCGCGACATGATGCTGCTGGACGCGTTGATGCAGCTCAAAGAGAAAGACCCCACGCTCTCTTTCCGCCGCTCCTGCCGTGAAGGCGTGTGCGGTTCAGACGGCGTGAACATGAACGGGAAGAACGGTCTGGCTTGCATTACGCCAGTGTCAGCGCTGGTTCAGCCTGGTAAGAAAATTGTTATCCGTCCGCTGCCCGGATTGCCGGTGGTCCGCGATTTGGTAGTAGACATGGGGCAATTCTATGCACAATATGAGAAGATTAAGCCTTACTTATTGAATAATGGGCAAAATCCGCCAGCTCGCGAGCATTTACAGATGCCTGAGCAGCGTGAAAAACTTGATGGGCTGTATGAATGTATTCTGTGCGCATGCTGCTCAACATCTTGCCCATCCTTCTGGTGGAATCCGGATAAGTTTATCGGCCCGGCAGGTCTGTTAGCTGCGTATCGCTTCCTGATCGACAGCCGTGATACTGAAACCGACAGCCGTCTGGAAGGGTTAAGTGATGCATTCAGCGTATTCCGCTGTCACAGCATCATGAACTGCGTCAGTGTATGTCCTAAGGGACTGAACCCGACGCGCGCCATCGGCCATATTAAGTCGATGCTGTTGCAACGTAGTGCGTAAGTAGACATTGCCCGCGGTGGCAATCCTGTAGGCCGGATAAGACGTTTACGTCGCCATCCGGCACATTTTGCCTGATGGCGCTTCGCTTATCAGGCCTACGGGGTCGCCATCCGGCAAATGAGTGCAGGAAACCTCTAAAAACTGCCACATTGATAGCAATAATCGAGATGTTCAGCGCGAGACAAGGCGCGAACGGAACGAATCGCCGGGAGCATAGTTCACTATGTAACCCGCGTGAGAGACGGTTGCAACGCAGTCGCAGCCTGAACAACGACGATTATTAGACAGTTTTTAAAGGTTCCTTAGCGGACGCAGATCACACGACAGTCCGTAACAAGTGAACCCCGGCACGCATACGGCGTATGCGTGGTAGTATCCACGGCGAAGTAAGCATATAAATGCTTAAGGGATCACGATGCAGAACAGCGCTTTGAAAGCCTGGTTGGACTCTTCTTACCTCTCTGGCGCAAACCAGAGCTGGATAGAACAGCTCTATGAAGACTTCTTAACCGATCCTGACTCGGTAGACGCTAACTGGCGTTCGACGTTCCAGCAGTTACCTGGCACCGGAGTCAAACCGGATCAATTCCATTCCAAAACACGTGATTATTTCCGTCGTCTGGCGAAGGATGCCTCACGTTACTCTTCTTCAATTTCCGACCCTGACACCAATGTGAAGCAGGTAAAAGTCCTGCAGCTCATTAACGCTTATCGCTTCCGTGGTCACCAGCATGCGAATCTCGATCCGCTGGGACTGTGGCAGCAAGAAACTGTGGCCGATCTGGATCCCTCCTTCCACGATCTGACAGAGGCCGATTTCCAGGAAAGCTTTAACGTAGGTTCTTTTGCCGGCGGCAAAGAGACGATGAAGCTGGGTGAGTTGATTTCTGCGCTCAAACAAACGTACTGCGGCCCGATTGGCGCTGAGTACATGCACATCACCAGCACCGAAGAGAAACGCTGGCTGCAACAGCGGATCGAATCCGGTCGCGCCGCATTCAGCGGTGAAGAGAAAAAACGCTTCCTGAGCGAACTGACCGCAGCAGAAGGTCTGGAACGTTACCTGGGCGCGAAATTCCCGGGGGCGAAACGCTTCTCGCTGGAAGGCGGCGATGCGTTAATTCCAATGCTCAAAGAGATGATCCGCCATGCAGGTAACAGCGGCACCCGTGAAGTGGTGCTGGGGATGGCGCACCGTGGTCGTCTGAACGTACTGGTCAACGTGTTGGGTAAAAAACCGCAGGACCTGTTCGACGAATTTGCGGGCAAACATAAAGAACATCTCGGCACCGGTGACGTGAAGTACCACATGGGCTTCTCGTCAGATATCGAAACCGAAGGCGGTCTGGTTCACCTGGCGCTGGCGTTTAACCCGTCACACCTGGAAATCGTCAGCCCGGTGGTGATTGGTTCCGTGCGTGCGCGTCTGGACCGACTGGACGAACCCAGCAGCAACAAAGTCCTGCCGATCACCATTCACGGGGACGCCGCGGTCACCGGGCAGGGCGTGGTTCAGGAAACCCTGAACATGTCGAAAGCGCGGGGTTACGAAGTGGGCGGTACCGTTCGCATCGTCATCAACAATCAGGTGGGCTTCACCACCTCTAACCCGCTGGATGCCCGCTCCACCCCGTACTGCACCGACATTGGTAAAATGGTACAGGCACCTATCTTCCACGTGAACGCGGACGATCCGGAAGCGGTCGCGTTCGTGACGCGTCTGGCGCTGGACTTCCGTAACACCTTCAAACGCGACGTCTTCATCGATCTGGTGTGCTACCGCCGTCACGGCCACAACGAAGCCGACGAGCCGAGCGCAACCCAGCCGCTGATGTATCAGAAAATCAAAAAGCATCCGACCCCGCGCAAAATCTACGCTGACAAGCTGGAAGCGGATAAGGTCGCGACGCTGGAAGATGCCACTGAAATGGTCAACCTGTATCGCGACGCGCTGGACGCGGGCGAATGCGTGGTGAAAGAGTGGCGTCCGATGAACATGCACTCCTTTACCTGGTCGCCATACCTCAACCACGAGTGGGATGAAAACTACCCAAGCCAGGTGGAGATGAAGCGTCTGCAGGAACTGGCGAAACGCATCAGTACGGTGCCGGAAGCGGTGGAAATGCAGTCACGCGTCGCGAAGATTTACGGCGATCGTCAGGCGATGGCCGCCGGTGAGAAGCTGTTCGACTGGGGCGGCGCCGAGAATCTGGCCTACGCCACGCTGGTTGACGAAGGTATTCCGGTTCGTCTGTCCGGTGAGGACTCTGGTCGCGGCACCTTCTTCCACCGTCACGCGGTTATTCACAACCAGGCGAACGGTTCAACCTATACCCCGCTGCAGCATGTGCATAACGGACAGGGTTCCTTCCGCGTCTGGGACTCCGTGCTGTCTGAAGAAGCGGTACTGGCATTCGAATACGGCTATGCCACGGCGGAACCGCGTACCCTGACCATCTGGGAAGCGCAGTTCGGTGACTTCGCCAACGGTGCACAAGTGGTTATCGACCAGTTCATCTCCTCCGGCGAGCAGAAATGGGGCCGGATGTGTGGCCTGGTGATGCTGCTGCCGCACGGTTACGAAGGGCAGGGCCCGGAGCACTCCTCCGCGCGTCTGGAACGTTATCTGCAGCTTTGCGCCGAGCAAAACATGCAGGTGTGCGTACCGTCTACCCCGGCACAGGTGTATCACATGCTGCGTCGTCAGGCGCTGCGCGGAATGCGTCGTCCGCTGGTGGTCATGTCGCCGAAATCGCTGCTGCGCCATCCGCTGGCCGTCTCCAGTCTGGATGAACTGGCTAACGGCACCTTCATGCCGGCCATCGGCGAAGTTGATGACCTCGATCCGAAAGGCGTGAAGCGCGTGGTGATGTGTTCTGGTAAGGTTTATTACGACCTGCTGGAACAGCGTCGCAAGAACAACCAGAAAGATGTCGCTATTGTGCGCATCGAACAACTCTATCCTTTCCCGCATCAGGCGATGCAGGAAGTATTAAAACAGTACGCTCACGTACATGATTTTGTCTGGTGCCAGGAAGAGCCGCTCAACCAGGGCGCATGGTACTGCAGCCAGCATCATTTCCGTGAAGTAATTCCATTTGGGTCCGCTCTGCGTTATGCAGGTCGCCCGGCCTCCGCCTCTCCGGCGGTAGGGTATATGTCCGTTCACCAGAAACAGCAACAAGATCTGGTTAATGACGCGCTGAACGTCGATTAATTAAAGGATAAATAATGAGTAGCGTAGATATTCTTGTTCCCGACCTGCCTGAGTCCGTAGCGGACGCGACTGTTGCCACCTGGCACAAAAAACCGGGTGATGCAGTGGTTCGTGACGAAGTGCTGGTAGAAATCGAAACTGACAAAGTGGTACTGGAAGTACCGGCATCAGCGGACGGCATTCTGGATGCGGTTCTGGAAGACGAAGGCACGACCGTGACTTCGCGCCAGATCCTGGGTCGCCTGCGTGAAGGCAACAGCGCCGGTAAAGAAACCAGCGCGAAGTCTGAAGAAAAAGCGTCCACCCCGGCGCAGCGTCAGCAGGCCTCTCTGGAAGAACAAAACAACGATGCGCTGAGCCCGGCGATCCGTCGCCTGCTGGCTGAGCACAACCTCGACGCCAGTGCTATCAAAGGCACCGGTGTAGGTGGTCGCATCACCCGTGAAGATGTGGATAAGCACCTGGCAAAAGCGCCTGCGAAAGCCGAGGCCAAAGCCGCATCAGCCGCGCCTGCTGCACAGCCAGTTCTGGGTGCGCGCAGCGAAAAACGCGTACCGATGACCCGTCTGCGCAAACGCGTTGCCGAGCGTCTGCTGGAAGCGAAAAACTCCACCGCCATGCTGACGACCTTCAACGAAGTCAACATGAAGCCGATTATGGATCTGCGTAAGCAGTACGGTGAAGCGTTTGAAAAACGTCACGGCATCCGTCTGGGCTTCATGTCCTTCTACGTGAAGGCCGTGGTGGAAGCGCTGAAACGCTATCCGGAAGTGAACGCCTCTATCGATGGCGACGACGTGGTGTATCACAACTACTTCGACGTGAGCATGGCGGTTTCTACGCCGCGCGGCCTGGTGACCCCGGTTCTGCGTGACGTTGATACGCTGGGTATGGCTGACATCGAGAAAAACATCAAGACGCTGGCAATCAAAGGTCGTGACGGCAAGCTGACGGTAGAAGATCTGACGGGCGGTAACTTCACCATCACCAACGGTGGTGTGTTCGGTTCCCTGATGTCCACGCCGATCATCAACCCGCCGCAGAGCGCGATCCTCGGGATGCACGCGATTAAAGATCGTCCGATGGCGGTAGATGGCAAGGTGGAAATCCTGCCGATGATGTACCTGGCGCTGTCCTACGATCACCGCCTGATCGATGGTCGCGAATCCGTGGGCTTCCTGGTGGCGATTAAAGAACTGCTGGAAGATCCGACACGTCTGCTGCTGGACGTGTAGTAAACAAGAGTATCACCTGCCCGTAGGCCGGATAAGGCGTTTACGCCGCCATCAGGCATTGATGAGATGCCTGATGGCGACGCTACCGCGTCTTATCAGGCCTACGGTTTAAAGATAACGATTACCTGAAGGATGGACAGAACACATGAACTTACATGAATACCAGGCAAAACAACTTTTTGCCCGCTATGGCTTACCGGCGCCGGTGGGTTATGCCTGTACTACTCCGCGTGAAGCTGAAGAAGCGGCATCGAAAATCGGTGCAGGTCCGTGGGTAGTAAAATGTCAGGTTCACGCGGGTGGCCGTGGTAAAGCGGGCGGTGTGAAAGTGGTCAAAAGCAAAGAAGAGATTCGCGCTTTTGCTGAACACTGGCTGGGCAAACGTCTGGTGACCTATCAAACAGACGCCAACGGTCAACCGGTAAACCAGATTCTGGTTGAAGCAGCGACCGATATCGATAAAGAGCTGTACCTGGGCGCGGTGGTTGACCGTAGCTCCCGTCGCGTGGTCTTCATGGCCTCCACCGAAGGCGGCGTAGAAATTGAAAAAGTCGCGGAAGAAACCCCGCACCTGATCCACAAAGTTGCGCTCGATCCGCTGACCGGCCCAATGCCGTATCAGGGACGCGAGCTGGCGTTCAAACTGGGTCTGGAAGGCAAACTGGTTCAGCAATTCACCAAAATCTTCATGGGTCTGGCGACGATTTTCCTTGAGCGCGACCTGGCACTGATCGAAATCAACCCGCTGGTTATCACGAAGCAGGGCGATCTGATCTGCCTCGACGGCAAACTGGGCGCTGACGGCAACGCGCTGTTCCGCCAGCCGGATCTGCGTGAAATGCGCGACCAGTCTCAGGAAGACCCGCGTGAAGCGCAGGCTGCGCAGTGGGAACTGAACTACGTCGCACTGGATGGCAACATCGGCTGTATGGTTAACGGCGCGGGTCTGGCGATGGGCACCATGGACATCGTGAAACTGCACGGCGGCGAACCGGCTAACTTCCTTGACGTTGGCGGCGGCGCTACCAAAGAGCGTGTGACCGAAGCGTTCAAAATTATCCTCTCTGACGACAACGTTAAAGCGGTTCTGGTTAACATCTTCGGCGGTATTGTGCGCTGCGATCTGATCGCTGACGGCATCATCGGTGCGGTAGCGGAAGTGGGTGTTAACGTACCGGTCGTGGTTCGTCTGGAAGGCAACAACGCCGAACTCGGCGCGAAGAAACTGGCTGACAGCGGCCTGAATATTATTGCAGCGAAAAGTCTGACGGATGCAGCTCAGCAGGTTGTTGCCGCAGTGGAGGGGAAATAATGTCTGTTTTAATCAATAAAAACACCAAGGTTATCTGTCAGGGTTTTACCGGTAGCCAGGGGACGTTCCACTCCGAACAGGCGATTGCTTACGGTACGCAGATGGTTGGCGGCGTAACGCCAGGTAAAGGCGGCACCACGCACCTGGGTCTGCCAGTGTTCAACACCGTGCGTGAAGCGGTTGAAGCAACGGGCGCAACCGCAACGGTTATCTACGTTCCGGCACCGTTCTGCAAAGACTCCATTCTGGAAGCGATCGACGCAGGTATCAAACTCATCATCACTATCACCGAAGGTATCCCGACGCTGGATATGCTAACCGTGAAGGTGAAACTGGATGAAGCCGGCGTACGCATGATCGGGCCGAACTGCCCGGGCGTTATCACCCCTGGCGAATGCAAAATCGGCATCATGCCGGGTCACATCCATAAGCCAGGTAAAGTGGGTATCGTCTCCCGCTCCGGTACGCTGACCTATGAAGCGGTTAAGCAGACCACCGACTACGGTTTCGGCCAGTCCACCTGTGTGGGCATCGGCGGCGACCCGATCCCGGGCTCTAACTTTATCGACATCCTGAAACTGTTCCAGGAAGATCCGCAGACCGAAGCGATCGTGATGATCGGTGAGATCGGCGGTAGCGCAGAAGAAGAAGCGGCTGCTTACATTAAAGATCACGTCACCAAACCGGTGGTTGGCTACATCGCCGGTGTGACCGCGCCGAAAGGCAAGCGCATGGGTCACGCAGGGGCCATCATCGCTGGGGGTAAAGGGACAGCAGATGAGAAATTTGCTGCCCTGGAAGCTGCTGGCGTGAAAACCGTTCGCAGCCTCGCCGATATCGGCGAAGCGCTGAAAGCCGTGATTAAGTAAGACTCAAATAAGCAATAAAACAGTCTACTCCCCTTCATTTACCCGTGATGAAGGGGCAAAGACTGGTCCAGTTTCGACATGGTTGGCCATCTGATGATGGCCTTTTTTTTACCTGCAGGTTTGCCGGATGGCGCTGTCGCTTATCCGGCCTACGGGTGTAGGCCTGATAAGATGCGCCAGCATCGCCATCAGGCGCTCACGCGCTTTCAGCCAGCGTTTTCAGCCAGCGAATACCGCTTTCTGGTGAGGTCATCACCGGGACGGGCGGAGAAGGAAGCTGTTGCAGAACGCGCGCCATCGACGCCTGTGCCAGCATCACAACATCGGCCTGTTTATAGGCGCTGTGTAATCCTTCACTGACGATGCGGTCGTGGGTCTCCATATCACCCGCCAGCAGGGCGTGGAAGGCCTCCTCCATCAATATCGGCGTCACCGAGCATGGCTTGCCGCTGGCCTGTACTTTGCGCTGCACATACTCCAGCGTCGGTTTCATCGTGGTGGCGACGGTGGCCAGTACGGCAATGTTTTCACCCAGGCTAATGGCGTTTTCCACCATCGCGCAGTCGATACGGGCAAGTTGCAGCGGCGTCATAAACTGGCACTGCTCTACCGCTGTGCCAATGGACGAGCAGGCGGTGATGAAAATCTCACAGTCTGCTTTTTCGGCAATGTGAACATAGTCGGCAATGCGTGCCGCAATGTTCGGCGTAACGCCCCCGGCTTTCATCACCTGTTTGATCATCGACTCTTCGACCAGGTGCATCACGTCCGCCTCTGGCATGATGTCCCCGATCAGCTGCTGCATCATGGCGAGCGTGGCGGAACTGGTGTGAAGCATAGCGATCTTTTTCATTCTGCGATCTCCTTGAGCAAACTTTCGGCAACGGCCATGGCCGCATCGTGATCTTCCTGCGCGGACAGTCCGCCGACCGCGACGGCCCCCAGGCATTTACCGTTGTGAAGAATCGGTACACCGCCGGGCAGCGCGGTAAAACGTGGGTCAGCAAAGTAGCTGATATCCAGCGACTCTTTTTGCAGGCGTTGTAGGAACGCCTGTGTGGTGCAGCCTAAACGGCTGCTGGTGCGTGCTTTGCGCTGTGTCAGTTCAATGGTTAACAGTTTGGCGTTATCCATACGGGCAAAGCTCAGTAATTCACCGTTGGCGTCGCACACTGCTACGCTGAGCGGACGTTGCGTATAACGGGTATCGGCGAGATCGAGCGCACAGTCTACCGCGCGTCGTGCCTGTTCCAGAGTTAACGTCATCATTGCTGGTTATCCTTTTGACAGAGGTTCTGATATTGGCTGAGCAGGTGTGTTTTGACTCAGGGCCTGTGCTTGTCGGGCATCTTTTTTGCGCCAGTAGTTAGCCAGCAGCGAGCCGCTGACGTTGCCAAGCGGCGTCATGACCGCAGAGGCGAGACCGACGGTTGCCAGTTTGCCCATCGCGGCAGCAAGACCCGACGCCATACCGCCGTTTTGCAGACCGACTTCAAAGGCCACCGTCCGCGCAGACTGGACATCCATACGGAAGATCCAGCGGCTCATCAGATAGCCAATCAGGAAGCCGCCGAGGTTGTGCATCAGCATGGCGAAGCAGAGCAGGAAACCGACCTGCACCAGGTTGTCGCGTCCGGCAGCCGCCGCGGTGGTGGTAAAGAAAATGATGCCCATCATTGAGATGGTCGGCATGACTTTCTTAACGCCGTCCACGCGGCTGTACAGCCAGTTGTAGAACAGCGCCCAGATAATCCCGCCTGCCACAAAGTTCAGCACGACCGCGTACATTTGTGCGTCAGCGCTGGCGCTGCCAAACAGCGAGTCCCAACCGCCGGCAATCATATACAGCAGCCAGACGGCGCTGATCCCGGCCAGAATTTGCACGGTACGACGCCCCTGCACACCGGCATAGGTTTTCAGGTAGTCGTGTAAAATCGCCGCGCCAATTGGGATCAGCACGATTTTCACCACGTCCATCACCATCGCGGTGAGCTGGATGTCGATCATCGATCCAGCCAGCAGATTCACCCACAGCGGCGTCATCACCGTCGCCGCCAGCGTCGAGACGGCGGCGATAGAGACCGCCAGCGCCAGGTTGGCGTTAGCGATATACACCATCACGGTGGAGGAGAGCCCGCTGGGGCAGGAACCAATCAGCAGAATGCCCACAGCCACTTCCGGCGGGAAGTCAAAGAGCAGCGTGATGCTCAGACCAAGCAAAGGCATGATGACGAAATGACAGAAGGTGCCGATGAACACCGCCCATGGCATTTTGGCAACGTCGATAAAATCCTGAATCGTGAGTTTGGTGCCCATACTGAACATGGTCGCCTGGATCACTAAGAAGACGATCCACTTATGCGTGATGTTGAATCCGCCCCAGACGATCAGATCGGTTGACCAGGTCATCGCGGCGACAAAGCCGGCGATGATCCACAGGGTAAACTGATAGCTGCGAAGACCAGGCCAATAACCCGCGCCTGCCGCGAAGCCTGCTGTCAGCATCACCAGCCCCGACTGCCAGAGGGCAGGAGACTGCATCAGCGCGCCAATTGCCGCCAGTGCGCCACCGGCGATGCAGACGCCCAGTCCGGTTTTGTGAATAACGGTCGTGATAGTCATGATGAAATGTCCTTTCTCTCGTTATTACTGTCGTGGTGGAATAGCTAACATTTGCCGCGCAATATCCGGCGTGGCGACCTTTTTATCCATACTGCGAATAAGCGTGGCGAGTTTGGCAACCTGCTGATAATTATGCTGGGCTTTCTCTTCTGCGCTTAAATAATAGCTGTCTTCAAAACCAATCCTCACTTCACTGGCACCCATTCCGACCGCTGCTGCAATAATATCGAAGTTCTTACGGCCAAAATGCGTAATTCCCCACAAGGCGTCACGTGGAATCATACTCCGCAAGGCAATTAACGCATCAACCGTCGCCGGGGAACTTCCACGATGGCCGAGCACAATATTGAATAACATGGGTTTTCTGAACTGAATTTTTTCTTCCAGCGCCAGAATGTTATTAATCATCCCTATTTCAAAGACTTCGAATTCAGGAATAATTGAACGCTGGGTAATTTGTTGGGAACAATATTCGACGTCCGGTCCGGGATTAAAATACACGGCATCGCCGAGGTTAACGGAGCCGACGTTCAGCGAGGCCATTTCGACGCCGGGACAATCCAGCGGCGCGCAGCGTTCGGCAATCGACATAGCGGAGACGCCGCCGGTAGAGGCCTGAATAATCAGGTCAGAATGGCGCATGACGTTATCGATTGTCGCCTGAAAATCCGTGGTGTCCGGCGTCAGGCGCCCCTGCTTATCGCGAACGTGTAAATGCACTATTGCCGCACCATGTTCGACGCTGGCCAATATTTCCTGCGCCAGTTCTTCGGGTATAACTCTGGGGCAATCCGCGGCAACGGGTGCCAACGAGATAATAACAGTATCCGACATGTGTTCCTCCGGTATTCCGGTACAGAGATATTAAAATTATAAGTACGGTGTCATCCAGCGTAACGATTCGGGCCCTGGTGTTGACGGTTTGTATTCACAACCCATCCAGCCCTGATAACCTGTCTGCTTAATAAAATCAAAGAGCCATGCTTCGTTTAATTCTCCCGTTCCTGGCTCATGGCGACCAGGCACAGAAGCAATCTGAAAATGTTTAATTATCGGTAAATAGCGTTCAATAAAATGCGCAACATTACCGTGTATTTTTTGGCAGTGATAAATATCAAACTGTAAGCCGATATTTTTTCTGTCCACTTCGTTAATCAGACTTTCGGCCAGAGGAAAGCTGTCGACGAAATAACCTGGCATATCTTGCGGATTTAAGGGTTCAATCAGTACGTCGATTCCGGCCTCGACCATGACGTCACAGGCGATACGCAGTCTGTCAGTCAATCGTTCGCGCTGGGCGCTGGCGGAAAGCGTGTCCACGCGCAGTCCGGCCATGACGTGCACCTTGCGACAACCTAACGCCGTGGCGTAATCGCGGGCAATCATTAGACTGCGCTGATATTCCTCATCACGCTCAGGCAGGGATGCCAGCCCACGTTCACCTGCCTGCCAGTTACCCGCCGGGGCGTTCATCAAGGCTACTGGCAGGCCAGTTTCCTGCTGCGCTGCCAGTAGAACGCCCAGCGAATGCTGCCAGAGAAACAGCCCTTCAACGCCGTGGAAACCCGCCGCCTTAGCTGCCTGAAAGCGTCCGGCAATGGGGTGTTCACAAAACAGCCAGTCGAGGTTAGCCGCTAACTTCAGCATGGTGCGTTCCCTCCCGGCAATCAACCAGATGCAGTTTCACGCCCTGGCTGGCAATGGTGTCCTGCGCCACATCGGGTAACTGGTTATCCGAAATAATGTCGGTCAGTTGATCCAGCGAGCAGATGTGGAACATCCCGTATTTGCCAAATTTACTGCTGTCGCAGACCAACACCCGCCGGCGGGAGACGGTGAGCACCGCCTCTTTCACCGAGGCTTTGCCCTCGCTGGGGGTCGACATACCGCGTTCGGTATCCCACGAGGACGAGCTGAGAAACGCCACGTCGATGTTAATCGTGCGCAGAAAGCTGGCAGCGCTTTTCCCGAGGCAGGAACGGTTACGCTGATCCACCAGACCTCCGGTGTGATACAGCGTGATGTGCGGCATGTCCATCAGGTAGTGGCTGATGGAAAAATCGTTCGTCACCACCGTCAGGTTGAAGCAGTGGCTGGCGGCGACCGCTTTCGCCACTTCAAACAGTGAGGTGCCGGCATCCAGATACAGCGTTTGCCCCGGTTCGATCAGCATTGCGGCAAGCTGTCCCATCCGCCGCTTCACCTCATGATGCAGTTCGGCCTTTTCCCGCCACGGCAGCTCCGATTTCAGCAGATTGTTGAGTTTCACCCCGCCATTAATCGAGATGACTTTGCCTTCTTCTTCCAGCAACTGAATATCGCGACGCACGGTCATGTGTGACACGCTCATCAGATCCGCCAACTCATTAAACGAGGCGACGTTTTTTTCATGCACGTAGCGGTAGATAAAATCACGTCGTTGTTCGGGGATCATCATTTCACCTCATGCTCGCTGGGATTGTTCGAGTTCAGCCACCGCTTCCGCCGTGAGCGGCACGTAACCGAGGGGTTTTAAGGTCAGCCAGATGCGGGCGCTGTCTTCCAGCTCTTCGGCATTAAACACCGCCTCACGAAGTGAGCGACCACTGACTACCGGGCCATGATTGGCCAGGAGCGCCGCAGTATGGTCCGCTGCAATTTCGCTAAGTGCGCTGGCAATGCCTTCATGACCAGGTTTGAAATAGGGCAGAAGCGGCAACTGCCCGACGCGCATCACGTAGTACGGCGTTAACGGCGGAAGACAGTTTTCCGGCGTGCTGCACGGCAGACAGGAAAGGGCGGTCAGCCATGGCGAGTGCAGATGGACCACCGCGCCGCAGGCCGGACGATGGCGATACCAGGCCAGGTGCATAGGCACCTCTTTTGATGGCTTATCGCCACTCAGGTGAACGCCGTTGGCATCCAGTTTACTGAGCGTGGCGGCGTCCAGCTCTCCCAGGCAGGAGTTGGTCGGTGTGACCAGATAGCCGCCGTCCGGCAGCCTTACGCTCAGGTTGCCCGAGCCGCCGCTGCTGAAGCCGCGCATAAACAGAGAGCGACCATAATGCACCAGTTGTTCGCGGAGTTGCTGTTCGGTAAGCGGGTTCATGATGTGTACTCCTGCGCGGTAAAAAAGAACTCTTCATCACCGAAGTTGCCTGACTTCAATGCCAGCGCTAACGGTGGTTCGGCGGAAAACACCCAGGGGACGCCGGGGGCGATGGCTTTACCGACCGCCAGTCGCGATACCTGCAACGCTTCCACTACGGTGCCGGACGTTTCGCCGCCCGCAACGATAAAACCGTTCACACCTGCGGCCTGCAGTTTGGCCGTCAGTCTGGCAAAGGTATGTTCAATCGCCCGGCTGGCAGGCTGCTCGCCATACTCCTGTTGAATGCGTTTTAGCGCTTCCGGCGGCTGGGTGGCGTAAATCAGCGGGGCGAGCGCGTCATCGACATGCGCCATCGCCCACAGCGACAGCTCATCGCTGTAACCTTCTGCGTCTGCCAGGCAGCGCGCCACGTCGAGTAAACGGGACGCGGCCCGCGCTTTATAGCGGTTCACCTGGCGGTTGCTCATGGTGGAACAGCTTCCGGAAAAGACCACCGTTTTTGCAGGCTGCGGGAAAGGATGTGCCGCCTCCTGTCCACGCTGCGGGGTGGCACACGCGGCCAGTGCGCCGCCCAGACCGGAACCGCCCGCCAGCAACGGCGTATGACGCAAGGCCTGAGCGAGAGTCTGCAGATCGGCTTCACTGAACGTATCCACGATCACGTGGCGTACACCTTCAGACTGACAGCGGTCCAGGGCGTGAGTGACCGCTTCCACACCTCTTTGAATCGTGCTGAGATCGATGCGTCCGACGGTACGGGGGGTTTGCGCCGCGAGCAGTCGAATCAGGTTCGCGTCGGTCATCGGGTTGAGCGGATGTTTCTCCATGCCGGATTCGTTCAGCAATACGCCATTCACAAACAGATGGCCGTGGATCACCGTCCGTCCGTTTTGCGGCAGGGCAGGACAGTGAATGATGTACGGCGTGTGCATGGCTTCCATCAGCGCATCGCTGACCGGACCGATATTACCGGCAGGGGTGGAATCAAAGGTGGAACAATATTTGAAGTAAATCTGCTGCGCACCGGCTGTGTTGTGCAGCCATTGCCAGCAGCGTAATGATTGATCGACGGCCTGGTCAGCCGCCAGAGAACGGCTTTTAAGCGAGATGACAATCGCGTCGACCTCTTCATTCCACGGCTGTGCGGCGTCTGGCATACCGGGCAGCAGTGCGACTCGCCAGCCTTGCTCAGCCATAAAACTTGCTATATCCGTTGCGCCAGTAAAGTCGTCGGCGATAACACCTGTCGTGACGGGCATACATCCACTCCGTTCAGATTGTCTGGTAATTGAGCCTATTATTCAGGAGGACGTTTCACATTCACATGATGATTCTCACAAATAAGCACATCATAAAATTGTATGAATATTTAATAACTTTATGAAAACAATAGATAAAATTTCAATTCACATTGAAATAATGCTCACAGAGTGATGTGAAGATTCGTTAATCTTTGGGAAATGTTGTCACAACAGCTGCGGGACAGGTTTCGAGGAGACGGGACGCCGCTCTTGCAATTTGATCATAATCACCTGAATAAATGAGATTATTTTTTGCGGTCAGGGTCATTCTTTCCCCTGAATAAATTTTGCATATTAGCAACGTTATCCAGACCACGGGCGGAGCGTAACGTGCCTCAGCATATTCAGGACGATGTCTTACACAGTTTTTACTCACTGGCCGAGGTGTTTTCTAAGGCGACAGGGCTTGCCGCCGTGGTGGTGGACATTAATGGTCGGGAAATTTCCGCCTGTCATAATTTTAATTCTTTCTGTTCATTACTGCGCACCGATCCGCGATATCAAAAAAGTTGTCAGAAATGTGATAAATATTGTGCTTTTGAAGGACTGAAAGAAGAAAAAATCAGAATACTCTGCTGTCATGCAGGGTTGAGTTTTTTCTCGATGCCATTAATTCGTCAAGGGCATCTGCTGGGATTTATTATTTGTGGTCAGGTGCGCGCAAAGTATCCAGAATATAAAACGATTGTCATTGATGACGATCGGCAATGGGTTTTTGATCCCAAAATTAAATCAGCCTGGAATCAGGTTGCCATTGTTGAAAATAATCATCTGGTGGCGGCGGCAAACCTGCTTAGTTTTATTATTAATAATATCAATCCAGTCCAGAGTTCAACGCTGAGCAATGCCGATGTCCAGTTGAGCGACCTGCGGTTGTCGGCAATGGAGCTTTCGCGTCACGAAAAGAAACTGGTCGCCGCACTGCGTTATATCGATGAACACTTATACGAGGAACTGACGCTGGAGTCGGTGGCGGCACATGTCTGTTTAAGCGCCAATTACTTTAGCCGCTTCTTTAAGAAACGGCAGGGAGTGAATTTTAAAACCTGGGTGAGTCAGAAAAAAATGCAGCGGGCGAGCGAGTTACTGTGCGATCCGACGAACTCTATCGACAGTATCGCCCGGAAACTCCAGTATGCGCAGACCAGCTACTTTTGTCGGGTATTCCGGGCGGCTCACCAGACTTCTCCGCAGTCATTCCGTCATGAACAGCTCTCGCTGTAGACGCGTTCCATCACCTCTGGAATAAAAGAGAGTCGGTCGCTCAGACGGACAACATCGCCGACCACAATCAGCGCCGGCGGCACGATATTCGCTTCCTGCGCTCTGGTGAGCAATGTGCCGAGCGTACAGGTTAAGCGCCGCTGATTTTCCCGGGTGGCCGACATGACAATGGCGGCGGGCGTGTCTGGTGATTTGCCTCCCATCAATAGCTCTTCACAGATAAACGGCAGATTCGCTATCCCCATAACGATCACCAGCGTGCCGTTGAGCTTCGCAAGCTGCCGCCAGTCCTGCTGCTGATTGCCTTCGCGGGTATGTCCCGTCACGACATGAAAACCCGACGCCAGGTCGCGGTGGGTGACCGGGATCCCGGCGCAGGCCAGCCCGCCAATGGCGGAACTGATGCCCGGCACCACTTCGAAGGCAATACCTTCCTCGACCAGACACTCCACCTCTTCGGCACCACGACCAAACACGTAAGGATCGCCGCCTTTCAGACGGACAATGTTCCGATGCGTCCGCGCATGCTGGATAAGCAGGGCATTGATCTCCTCCTGAGGAACGCAATGATAGCCCGGACTTTTGCCGACATTGATACAGGTACAGTTCACTGAGCACCCGTCGAGTATTTTAGGGTTGACCAACCGATCGTAAATAATGACATCAGCCTGTTGAATGCACTGCAGGGCTTTGAGGGTCAGTAAGGTGATATCACCAGGACCTGCGCCAACCAGCCAGACTTTTCCGGAATTTTTCATATGTCGTCCTTAATTATTGTCGGGAAAAACGGTAAAAAGAGTAAAAACGGATGGAAAAACGCCATCGTTTGCTTATCGTTAAGTGAACTGAATTCTCCTGAAATAATAAGTAAATAATATTGATTAACCCCGCAAAGTTTTTTCTCCGATAAACAAGTTATCTTGAAAAATTATTAAGAACTTATTGGCGCTATTTGTCGCAAAATAACCTTAATTAAATTGTGTTTATGGCCAGTCTTGCGTATTATTGGTTATTATTTGTTCGCCTTCTGTGTGAATAAACCATGGAGTGGATCAATGACATCCAGGTAGGAAATAAAATATAACTCTCAGGCCAATCGGGAGTCGGTTGCATTTATTTTTTATAATTTAAACTATTTTTGTACGCGGCATATGGAAGACGTTATGAGAGGAAAGATACCAAAGACTGAATTACTGGTGACGTTTGAAGTAGTGGCACGTCATGAAAGTTATACGCGTGCGGCGGAGGAGTTAGCATTAACGCAAAGTGCCGTATTTCGCCAGGTGAATGCACTTGAGGATTTTCTGCATACTGCATTATTTAGTCATGCCAAAAAGCGGATTTTTTTAAACGCGGCCGGGAAGCATTATTTGAGCATTGTTAAGGAAACGCTGAATAAACTTGAGCGTGATACCAACACCATTATGACCTGGCAGCCCACGGTGGAGGTCATTGAACTGGCGGTCAATCCGACGTTCAGTACCCACTGGCTGATCCCCAATCTGCGCGAATTCAATAAACGTAACCCCGATATTATCGTCAATATTCACTCACTGGCGAACATCGGTGATTTTCTCAACCGTGAATATGATGCGGCCATTATGCGAGAGGACTTCTGTTCGCCGTGGTCAGAAGTGGAGTATCTGTTCGAAGAGGAAATTCTACCGGTCTGTAGCGGCAGTCTGCTGTCGCAGCCCAACCAGAAACTGGCGGTCGAAGAGCTGCTCAATGAGTTTCCGTTGCTGCATCAAAGTACACGAATTAACGGCTGGCAGGAGTGGTTCGCCCTGTCGGATGTCAGTAGTCCACTGGCCAACAAAGGCCCGCGTTTTGATCTGCTGTCGATGCTGATCGCGGCGGTGCGGTCTAATCTGGGGGTCGCGCTGCTCCCGCGCTTTGCTATCCAGCACGATCTGGATAACGGTGACATGGTGATCCCCTGTGATGTGCCTATGCGTACAGGTAATCGCTTCATCATGACCTGGCGGGAAGAAAAAGCGGAATCCCGTCATTTACAGGTCTTCCGCGAGTGGTTGTTGCAAAAATCGGTGGTGTCACCCCTGGAACGCTGATGCCGGTTGGCAGGCGAACGATAGGCCGGATAAGCGCGTGCGCTATCCGGCAACTACGTGACTACCAGTCAATTCCCGCCTGTGCCTGAATACCGTTGTCAAACGCATGCTTCACGGGGCGCAGCTCGCTCACGGTATCGGCAAGCTCCAGTAACTGCGCATGGCAACCTCGTCCAGTGACAATCACACTCTGCTGGGCCGGACGTTCCCGGATGGCGGCAATCACCTCTTCGGTATCAAGATAGTGATACGCCAGCATGTAAGTGAGTTCGTCCAGTACCACCAGATCGTAATGCGCGTCGGCCAGCATACGCTTGCTCTCTGTCCAGACGGCAAGCGCCGCCGCGATATCTGACTCGCGGTTTTGCGTTTCCCAGGTAAACCCGGTGCCCATAATGTGAAACTCAACGCCCAGCGGATGCAGGGTGTTGTATTCGCCATTATCCCACTGGCCTTTGATAAACTGCGCGACGCCAACGGTTTTGCCGTGTCCCACCGCACGCGTGGCGGTGCCAAAGGCGGCCGTGGATTTCCCTTTTCCATTACCGGTGAAAACGATCACAATCCCTTTTTGTTCCGTGGCGGCAGCCACGCGGATATCAACCTGTTCTTTCAGCTTTTGCTGGCGCTGACGATGACGGTCGCTATTGGCTCGCGCTTGCATAAACGCTCCTTAATGTCCTGCCGGGCAGGATGCACAACGGTGCTGTTGTTCAAACTGGCTGAAGAAGTTGTTGCCTTTGTCGTCCACCAGCACGAAGGCAGGCAGGTTTTCAACTTCCATCATCCAGACCGCTTCCATTCCCAGTTCGGGATATTCGAGACAGCGCAGACTTTTCACATATTGCTGCGCCAGCAAGGCGGCGGCACCGCCGATACTGCCGAGGTTGAATCCGCCGTGTTTATGACAGGCCTCGGTCACCTGCGGACTGCGGTTGCCTTTTGACAGCATGACCAGGCTGCCGCCAGCGGCCTGGAAGGCATCGACATAGCCGTCCATGCGCCCGCCGGTGGTTGGCCCGAGCGAGCCGCAAGCCATCTGGTCGGGTGTTTTAGCCGGGCCCGCGTAGTAGACAATGTGATCTTTCATATACGCCGGCATCGCTTCGCCGTTGTCCAGACGCTCTTTGAGTTTGGCGTGCACGATATCGCGGGCGACGACAATCGGGCCGTTTAGCGAAAGTCGTGTGCCGACAGGCAGGGCGGATAAATCATGCAGGATCTCGCGCAGCGGACGGTTCAGATCCAGATTTACGCTCTGCGCGCTGTTCTCGACGCGGCTGGATTCAGGGATAAATTTGCCTGGATTATGCTCGAGTTTTTCCAGCCAGATCCCGTGCTTGTTGATCTTCGCTTTGATATTGCGATCGGCGGAGCAGGAGAGAGCCATCGCGATCGGACAAGAGCCGCCGTGGCGCGGCAGACGAATCACGCGAATGTCATGGGCGAAGTATTTCCCGCCAAACTGTGCGCCGATGCCAAATTCACGACTGGCGTTAAGCAGCGTGGACTCCAGCGCCGTGTCACGAAACGCCTGGCCCAGTTCATTACCGCTGGTGGGGAGGTTGTCGTAATACTTGGTTGAGGCCAGTTTGGCGACCTTGAGCGCCTGGTCAGCGGAGAGACCACCGACCACAAAGGCAATGTGGTACGGCGGGCAGGCGGCCGTGCCCAGTGATTTCATCTTCTCGATCAGAAATGCGGTGAGTTTTTCCGGTTGCAGGATAGATTTCGTCTCCTGGAACAGTGCCGCTTTGTTAGCCGAGCCGCCGCCTTTATTGACGAACAGGAAGCGGTATTCGTTACCCGGCGTGGCGCTGATGTCTATCTGCGCGGGCAGGTTAGTACCGGTGTTGACCTCGTTGTACATATCCAGCGGGGCGTTTTGCGAATAGCGCAGATTATTCTCTTTAAAGGTGGCATAAATCCCTTTGCTGAGCGCTTCAGCATCATCGCCGCCGGTCCATATTTGTTGACCTTTGCTGGCGACAACCGTCGCCGTGCCCGTGTCCTGGCAGTTCGGCAGCACGCCTTTCGCCGACACTTCCGCATTACGTAACAGCTGTAGGGCGACGTATTTGTCGTTACTGCTGGCCTGCGGATCGTGCAGGATGCTGGCTATTTGCTTTAAATGTCCGGTGCGCAGGAAGAACGATGCTTCATAGAATGCCTGTTGAGCCAGCAACGTTAATGCTTCCGGCGCCACTTTGATGACCTCTTCGCCATCTAATTCAGTCACCGTAACATGCTGATTGCTCAGTAATTCGTATTCCGTACTCTCTTTGCTTTGTACAAAGAGTTCTTGCCAGACAAAGGGTTTAGACATGTTACTTCTCACGTTAAGGTTGATATCGCCGGAGGGCGGCGTCGCGCCGTATCCGACCAACAAAAATGCCTGATTCGTAGGCCGGATGCGCATGAGCGCTCGCCGGCATCTGCTTAATGCGCCATAAAGAGATTGGCCTGCGTTGCATGGGCAACATATTCAATGGTCTGCTGGGCGCGCACGCTGTTCCCGGCGCTATCCAGCGGCGGTGAGTAAACGGCGATGGCATATTGCCCCGGAACCACTGCGACCATCCCGCCACCGACGCCGCTTTTCGCCGGAATACCGACGGTATACAGCCATTTGCCGCTACCGTCGTAGAGGCCGGCGATGGCCATTTCTGCCAGCACCTGCGGCACATAGCGTTCATTCAGCAACTGTTTGCCGTTGAACGGCGATTTGCCCTTATTGGCCAGCACAGCCCCCATTTTGGCGAGCTGCTCAACGGTGATATCCACTGAACACTGGCGGGTGTAGATCTCCACAGCATCCTGCGTATTGCCGTAGAAGCTGTTGTACGATGCCATCAGTTGCGCCAGCGCCTGGTTATGCTGATTGGTCTCCATTTCCGATCTGAACACCGGTTCATTAACCGTGAGCGTGGCGTCGGCCCAGGCGTTCAGGTTGGCGAGGATTTTGTTCCAGCGGTCGGTTTTGTCTTTAGCATCAATCAGGCTGACGGTACTCATGGCGCCGGCATTGACCAGCGGATTCTCCGGCGCGCCCTTCGTGAGTTCGACGGCGAGGCCGGAATTAAAGGGCAGGCCGGTGGCGTTCGCACCGAGTTTATCCAGCACTTCCTGCGGCCCGCGTTGTTCCATTGCCAGCGCGAGGGTGAAGACTTTGCTCAGCGACTCCATCGGGAACGCTTTATTGATGTCTCCAGCCTGGTAAATTTTGCCGTCAACGGTAGCGAGGGTAATGGCGAAGTTGTTGGGGCTGTATGCGGCAAGGGCAGGGATGTAGTCGGCGACGTTGCCGTCGTGGTTACTTTTGTATTTCTGGTGTGCCTGTTCGATCAATGCGGCGTAGTCCGGCACCGTTTGCGCCAGCGTGGCGGCGCTAAAAAACAGGCTGGCGGTTAACATGCTCGCGCCGAAGAATTTTACGTTCATGGTGCAACCTTGTTGGTGTGATTGGCATGTTGCCGGATGGCGGCGCAAGCCCCTTATCCGGCCTACAGGTTAATACTCAATGTGTAGGCCGGATAAGCAATAGCGCCACCCGGCAACCTTATATCATCAGGACATCACCACTTCTGACGGTTCAGTTGCTGGACGCTCCTGTTCTGGCGTTTTGACCGGCGCAGTGCCCCGGCAGCCTGAACCGAAGTGTTCACCTTCCCAACGACCGACAATGGCGGCACCCATGGCGTTACTCATGACGTTGGTCGCAGAACGGCCCATGTCGAGGAACGGATCGACGCCCATCAGCAGGATCAGACCCGCTTCCGGAATGTTGAACTGGTTGAGGGTCGCGGCAATGACCACCATCGAGGCACGCGGTACGCCCGCCATGCCCTTGGAGGTCAACATCAGGATCAGCAGCATGGTGATCTGCTCGCCCATGCTCAGTTCAATGTTGCACGCTTGCGCGATAAAGACGGTGGCAAACGAGCAGTAGGCCATTGAACCCACCAGGTTAAAGGAGTAACCGATAGGCAGCACAAAGCTGGCAATCTTGGATGAGACGCCGAATTTCTCCAGTTTATTCAGGGTGCCAGGGAATGCGGCTTCAGAACTGGAGGTGGTAAACGCCAGCAGTGCCGGTTCGAGGATCGCTTTCGTCAGACGACTGATGCACGGACCGACAATCACCGTTGACAGGCCGATCAGGATCGCCCACAGCATGCCCAGCGTCAGGTAGAACTCACCCATGAAGATCCCGGCGCTCACCATCACGCCCAGTCCGCGTTCAGCGATCAGCCCGGAGATAGCGGCGAACACCGTCAGCGGGGCGAACAGCATGACGTAACCTGTCAGCTTCAGCATAACGTGAACCAGCGAGTCGAGTACTTTCACGATCGGCTCGGCTTTTTCGCCAATGGCGGCCAGGCTGCAACCGAGGAAAATCGAGAACACCACGATTTGCAGGATTTCGTTACGCGCCATCGCATCCACGATGCTGGTCGGCACGGCGTGAGAGATAAACACTTTCAGCGTGAACGGTTCTGACTGCACGCCAGCCACTGCCGCAGCGTCATGGGCGACAAAGTTAATGCCCGCACCCGGCTGGAACAGATTGACGATGACCAGACCCAGCGCAATCGACAACAGCGAGGCGCAGATAAACAGGAAAAAGGTTTTTGAGAATATACGGCCCAGCGTTTTGGCATCGCCCATTTTCGCGATACCAACGACCAGGGTTGAAATAACCAACGGCGCGATAATCATTTTTACCATACGTAAGAAGATAGTGGTAAAAATAGAAATATCCTGCGCGTATGATTTTGCTGTATCTGCCGATGCCATATTATTAATAGCCACCCCGGCAATCATGCCGAGTATCAGGCCTAATATGATCATTTTTGTTAGACTTATTTTCTTCATGTTTACTCCATCGGATCAAGGCTAGTCTGTAAAATAATGTAGGGCGGCGTGCGCCTGAGCGCGGACAGCAGCTCAGATGCACGCCTGTTATGACCAACCGCATGAATTATCTGGAATACAGTGATACAGCGAAATCCTGTACGCCAATGGACGTTGTTGTATTTTTTTAATTACAGGTCGAACTCAATACTTAATAACGGCGCATGCTGCTGCGCGCCATAAACATCATTGTCACCGACGTTGCCGGAAATAATATCGCGAGGCATCACGATTTTTACGGCATTCGCAGGGTCAAACCAGACGATGCGATGAATAAAATCAGGTTCAACGTTATATAAGCGGGCAATTAACTGCGGAGTTAATTGCTCAGAACGTTTTACCCGCTGATAGTCTTCGCGCGTTTTAAATAAAATATCTAACACCAGTTCATACGGTCCGGCGTTTTTGGAACGAATCACCTGCGCCAGGGTGCAAATAGCGTGTTTCATGCCTGAACTCCTTCTGGCGTCACCTGTTCGATATGGAAGTCAAAACGCAGGGCGTCGCTGGCTTCGATCAGGTGATAGATTGAGAACTCATACACCGGCCCGCTTTGAATATCGGATGGCGAGAACGGGAAGGCGAGGTTGCCTGCCGTGGCGATCCGGTTTTCGTAGCCGTAGTGCAGCAGGGTAGAGCGCACCAGCGAACAGACGCTGTTGGCGATATCCTGCGTTGGCGCGACCACGTCCAGTAAAATGCCCAGTTCGTGCCCGGCAGTCTGCATCGGTTCATGATTACCCATCACGCCGTTCTTACCGTACAGGTGGAACGTCATGCGGATGCTGTCATCATTCAGTGAGAGGTTGCGGGCAACGCTTGCCTGAACTTCTTCGAGAATGGTGTCGATGCCAGCAATCATGATCGGATCGCGGGTACCGGCAATGGTCAGGCAGCGGAAGCCCACCTGGCGCGCGCCTTCCAGTTTCAGCGCATACGGCGTTTCTTCATGACGGGAACCGCTGACGTACACTTCGCCATCGTTTACCGCCGTGAAGCTGCACCCTTTCAGGTTCAGTACGCCGCCAGGGCCTGGCAGGAAGTACGGATCGGACTTCTCATACAGAGTGTGCGCCGCCGCCGACGTTTCGGTGAACTTGCGCTTTGGATTGAACGTCTTCAGCGTAAAGCCGTTGTCGTCGATAATCCCCATCGCGCAGTCGGAACCGGAACCTGGGGTCGCGGCAATGGCCGCACATTCCAGGATCTTGCCGCAGTGCAGCGCCAGACCTTCATCAAAGCCCTGCATAATTGGCAGTGCCGCGAAGCAGGCCGGATCGTAAGCCCGTCCGCCCAGCACCACCTGCGCCCCCGCTTCCAGCGCACGCTGGAACGGCTCGATCCCCATCTGCGCCACGATATAGGTGCTCTCTTCGATAGCCTCGTGGGTCAGTGCCGGAACAAAGTCCAGCGCGGTGATTTTGCCGTTATCCAGCGCCTGATGAACCACCTCTTTATTCACATCCGATGGGATCAGGGCCATTGAAAAGGACAGTTTTTCTTCCTGTGCAATCTCAAGGATAATCTGCCGACACCACTCAAGGTGCGGTGCAGCACCGGATCCCCCGGCGGTGCCGATCACCACCGGAATGTTGTTCTTAACGCCCGCCGTGATCATATAACGCAGATCGCGTTTCACCCCGGCCCTGTCGGTAAACGGTTTACCCGCCCCCAGATAGTGGGGGCCAGGATCGGAGGAGCCTGCGTCAACCGCGATCAGATCCGGTGACTCTTCCATGGCTTTACGAAAGCTCTCTTCCGGGAAGCCATAACCCAGGATAGCCGTCGGCGATAAGATCTTAAATGTGCGTGCCATCTCTTAATCCTTAGTCTGCAACAGCGCGATGGTGCGGTTCATTTCGTTAAACACGATATTGAGACCTTCATCGAAGCCCATACCAGGCTTTATCAGCATACGCATCGGACGTGCGGCGAGAGCCACATGTACGCAGGTACGGGCGCTGATTTCGGTTTCGTTACAGGTACCGCCCTGGTAGGCTTCCATCCCGTGTTTGTTGCAGTACAGCACCGCGTCAACGATGTTGTGAATGCCGCCGAGATCCGGGGTTTTGATCTGCACCATGTGGCAGCTGCCGGCATCGGTGAAGTCCACGATGTCCTGATAGGTGTTACACCATTCGTCCGCAACAATTTTCACGCCGGAACCCAGACGGGTCAGCTCTTTGGTGATGGCCGTCAGCATGCGGATCTGATCCGGCTTGTTGCCTGCATCGACCGGGCCTTCAATGTACAGCGGCAGACCCTGTGCTTCTTTTTCCAGACTGGCGATGTACTCGGCGCAGCGGACCGGGTCCATATCGAAGATCAGACCGATGGTGCCGTACACGTCGATATGCAGCGTCGGATGGTAGCGCGGGCTGCTGCGCAGGCTGAGAATACGGTCGGACAACCAGCGTACGTACTCACGCAGTTTTTCACCTTTGAAACCGAGCTTTTCTTCAACGTTGTTGATCAGCGCGTGCGGCAGTACATCAACGCCTTTGAGGATCATTTTGTCGACGGCGATATAGCGGTCATCGCCACTCTGACCAAATAAAGGAATCGCTTCCGGTACGCAGGGCAATTGCCATTCGTCGCACACGACTTCCGTTTTCAGGCGACCCGAAGCCAGCGCGGTAGCGTCAAGCAGTGCCTGTGACAGACCGTAACGAACGGCGGTATGCAGTAAATTACCGTCGATGCGCAGTTTGTCGAAGAAACGGGCGTTCGGCAGGAACGCATCCACGTCGCGGCCTTCAAGCAGCGGTTTAATGTGATCGTTGAGGAACGGAATAAAGTGTTCAGCCAGGAACAGCGGATCGCGACCACCCGCACCGGAGTACTGCACCGCGGCGCAATCACCCACCGCCACCGCGCCGTTTTCCAGAATCAGCTGTACGGAAACGCACTCACCGGCCTGACGCACAGAGGTAAAGCCTGGGGTGACCGGATCGCCGGTATAAATAAACCCGTCATGACCTGCGCCATTTTTGATCGCCTGCTGGTCATCAAAATAGAATGAGGAGTAGCCAGCGGTGAAAAGCGCCTGTTTAATTTTCATTATGGTCTTCCTATTAATTGACTGTGGGATACAGCGTTGATGTCATCAACAACCATCTGGAATGAGGGTTTACGTCCTTCGTATTGCGCACGCTCGGCCACATAGTCGTGGTGCAGGGCGAGAATGTCTTTTGGTAGTGGAACCGAGCCGGCTTCCAGAATACGGATAGCGCCGGAGTTATCGCGAACCGGCAGGATTTTCCCGGCGTTGCAGGATGCCGGAGCGAAAGGCACATCCAGAACGCCAGCTTCAAAGGCCAGCACCGTCCCGCGCGCAACGTCGCCGTTGCCCAGCTCAAACACTTTCTTCAGAACCGCGCGAACTTCGCTCTTAATCAGATCCACTTCCTGTTCTACTGCCGCGCACGGCGGGAATTTCTGGTCGCTGACCATATTGAGCATCTGACGCGATGCGCGCAGTCCCTGGGCGTTAGCCGCGGCCGTCGGGATACCGAAGGCTTCGTGCGGGCTCTTGGTGATCACTTTGGTGGCACCGGACATGCCGGCGACCGCTGCACCCCAGGAGATAATGGCGAATGCTTTGGATTCGTCTTCCGGGAAGCCGCCCATCCACTGGTGGAAGACGGTGCTCAGTTCGTAATCATTGAAACCGTAATTCTGGAAATACTCGTGGGACAGTTCGCGCAGTGACTGGATCGCAGCAATATCCTGCGTCAGGCTGCCCACCTGGCCGTAGCCGACGGTGATGGATTTCACGCCTTGTTCCAGCGCCAGCAGACCTTCGATAATCGCCACAGCATGAGACATGAACGGTGGGATCAGCGTGCCGGTCAGCGGGCCGAACGGTTCGCGGTTAATGCGAATGCCGTGTTCTTCATACAGCCCCATCAGACGGTCACAGTACTGCCAGTCGCGAATGGATTTTTCCAGCGTGACGCGCTTGGCGTAAGGAATGTTGTAGGAGATACCGCCGCCCTCGTAGCTGGTGAAGCCGCTGGCCATGGCAATCTCTGCCAGTAGACGCGCATCCGGCGTACCGTGACGTACCTGAATGGGTTTCTCCAGCGATTCGGTCATTCGGCGACAGGCCGCCACGCCGTGGTTAACCACCGGCAACCCGTTGAGCTTCGACGTCCCGGCTTCAATGGATTTCTGGATCCCAATGGCGGCTTCTTCATAACGATTCAGACGGGTGTAGGCATCGATAGTGCTGGGCAGCAGGTCACACTCTGCCTGCAGGGTTTTCAGCAGTTCAATATGCTCATCCATCAGCGCCACGCCGGCGCGCGGCTGGCTCAGGGTTTTCCCTTCCTGGTCAGCCTTCAGCAAGGCATGAGAGAAACGTTTTTTCTCAGGAATGGTCTGCTGGTACTTCACGCCATCTTCAAAATGTTCGACGTCTTTGCCGGTATGCCACGTCTGCAACACCTGATGCCGCTCAGTCATAAATTCGTCATGGGTTAATTTCTTATTTCGAAGTTCCATTCGTCGCTGCCTTAGGTTTTATAGGGTTAAACAGTGAATGCTGGTGCGCGCAGCGGCCTGGGGATCCAGTCTGGCAACGTTTGCCAGCAGCGGGAGCAGACCTTTTGCATCGCGGTAGTACTCAAACTGAGTGGGTAAAAGAATGCGTCTGCCGTCGTCGTCCAGTTCGCGATATTTGAGCCAGTGATGGATATCAAACTGACTGGCGCGGGAGAGCCAGCCGCCCGAGCCGACCACTTTGCGCACGGTGGTCAGGTCGCGTCCCATCTGTAAATCGACGTTGCCAACGCAGGTACAGACCTGCTTTTTGGTGCCAGCGTGACGCTCGGCGGCGTAACCAACACACAGTCCGGCTAACAGAGAATCAAAGTATTTCTCTTCCTCGCTCTGCGGCAGATAATCGGGATGTGCTACCAGATGGCGCAGGTAGCCATAAAAGGCCTCCTGGCGCGCCGGCTGCTGAGCGAATACCACCTTCACCAGTTCATGGGTGCTTTCGCCTACCACCACAGCGGAGACGCGCATGCCGAGATCGCCTTCCACTGTGCGCTTAACGAACGGCTCCGGGACGCCGTGCAGTACGGTGTCGGGCGAGAGGGTATTGGCGCTGGCGGAATAGACGTCGGTGGTCGCGCCGCCCATGTCGATGAGCATGAACTCTTTCCACGCGCTGTCGACTTCACTGATGGCTTTGACCAGTTCGTACACCGTCCAGGGCGTCGGCATGGGCTCTTCGCCGGTTTCACCGACAATCACATCCAGTCCTTTGCCTTTCACGATGCGGGACAGGAATACATCACAAATCGCCTTGCGGGCGGCGAAGGGATTCGGGTGATCGAGGTCGGGCAGAATGTTGTCTACCGTGATCAGATCTTTGTGTCCCAGAATCGCCTGGACATCGTCCTGAATGTCGCGGTTTCCAGCGTAGATAATGGCGCAGTCGAGACTGGACTCTGCGAGCGCATGCGCGTTGGCCAGACCGTAGCTCTCTTCACCGCCATCGGTTCCGCCGGTAAACAACAGAATGTCCGGCGGCGTGGCTTCCAGCGCCTTAATGTCATGGCGATTCAGCTTATACGAGTAGTACTGGGCGATTTTGGCCCCGGCGGAATGCGCCGTGACTTTTGCCGATTCCAGAGTGATCGACGGCACCAGTCCCATTGCGGCGACGGCAAGGCCGCCTTTTGCCGATGAGGAGTATTTCAGTGTCACTTCACCGCGGTTGAGCAGTGGGCGCGCATCGGCAACGTTCAGCACCTGGTTCAGGCTGGCGAAAAAACCGTCCGCCAGATGATGGGTCGTCGTCGGAGTCAGAACGTGGTTAACCAGTGTTAACGCATCCCCCTCCTTTGCGAAGAGGGCAGCTTTGGTCCACGTCGAGCCGATATCGACAGAGACGGTTTGCATCAGATAGCCTCTTCCAGACAACGCTGTTCGATACCGTGGCGCTTGTTGATATCCATTGCCATCAACTGACAAACATCTTCGAGATCGTGGCTTGGCGCGAAGACGCGCTGGAAGCCCATCTCTTTAAATTTGGCTTCGACGTCTGCGAAATCATGCTTTCCGACCACCAGGTTGCCGCCGACGTAAAGCAGGATATCGCCAATGCCGCGTTCGATGCAGCGCTCGCGCAGCCCCAGGCAGTCAATGTCGCCATGGCCATAAATAGAGGAGACGACAATGGCATCGGCGCCGGTTTCGATCGCGGCATCGATATATTCATCCTGGCTCACCATTACGCCCAGATTGATTACGCGAAAATCATGGGCAGTAAAAACGCGGTCCAGAACTTTATTGCCTACTGCATGGCAGTCAGCACCAATGACGCCAATAACGAGTGTTGATTTTTTCATGGGTAATCCTCTCCAGGACTCAGGGTAAGAAATAAAATGTTTTTGAATGTTTTAATAGGGACGGAGTGTCGTGGGGAGGCGCGATGGATGCAATTGATCTATTTTCAAAATATCTTTCGAAAAATGACTGTTCTATGAAGTAAAATTAAAACCCCTTTATTTTCATATGGTTGTGATTGTAATTTCAACGCATTAATATTTTAATAAAAAGCTATCTATTAAACGGAGTTTCATGTTTGTGATCTGAATCCTGTTTATTTGTCTGTTAGTGAAAGGCGTCTTTAAATAATTTCAGAAGAAGAAGTGTGAGATAGATAACGGAATTAACTGAACCCTTAATATAGACATAAAAATAACTGTTAATGAAAAGATAATAATTTGTTCCGAGTGCGTTTGTATTATTCAATTAAGCTGTACACCATTCCAGGCAACACCGTGTCACATTCTGGTCATTTCTTGTTGTTTCAGGTGAGTCAGTTCCGCAAACGTATCATGTCGGATTGACGGGGCGCTGAACCTGGCTAAATGAGAGTTCATGCCAGGGGAGGAGAACGATTCTTCGTCAACCTGCTGGACGGGCAGTAGCATGCCTGGCGGAATAATCAGCAAACAGATCGGCGCTGCTCACAGCGTCATTTTATTGTTAACGGAATAATAACAATGTGGTGTTAATTCATTTTTCTGTAAAAGTAAAATAATTGTGAATAACAACGTGCAGATTCTTCGTCTCTGGAAAATAACTGAAAATTGACTACGCTAAATTGAGCGGGTCAGGGCCACGGAAAATGCCGTTACCGCGTTAATTAAAGCACTGTCTTTTTATATAGACATTTTCACTTAGTAACCATCCCCACCCGCAAAGACACATGTTAGCAACATGTTTTTCACTACGATCACTCAATTTAAACACGATTAACAAAAAGCACTGTTTTTGATTTAAATCAATGTTTAAACGTTGGTAAAAGCGTGTGAAACACGTTAAATTGTCGCCGATCAAATTGGTGGAAAGGTGATAAATTCGCTATAAATTGATCACTGTCGAAAAATGCAAATCTTCCTCAATAAAAACCTGTTTATTGTAAGGATTTTGCGGCGTAATATAATTGCGGGATCAATTTGAGTTTTTTATTAACATGTTTGTAACCTTTCGCACTTTCTGTTTCCTTCTTCAGGAAAACGGTTAACGGTGAGAGTGTGCAGATAAATTTGTATTGGGGCATGCGTGTGACCCTTTCTAACGGGGTCACTCTCGGAGTCTTCATGCGATGAGCAAGGAGTCATGATGTTAGATATAGTCGAACTGTCGCGCTTACAGTTTGCCTTGACCGCGATGTACCACTTCCTTTTTGTGCCACTGACGCTCGGTATGGCGTTTTTGCTGGCCATTATGGAAACGGTCTACGTCCTTTCCGGCAAACAGATTTATAAAGATATGACTAAGTTCTGGGGCAAGTTGTTTGGTATCAACTTCGCTCTGGGTGTGGCAACCGGGCTGACCATGGAGTTCCAGTTCGGGACAAACTGGTCTTACTATTCCCACTACGTTGGGGATATCTTCGGTGCGCCGCTGGCGATCGAAGGTCTGATGGCCTTCTTCCTCGAATCCACCTTTGTAGGTCTGTTCTTCTTCGGCTGGGATCGTCTGGGCAAAGTTCAGCACATGGCGGTCACCTGGCTGGTCGCTTTAGGTTCTAACCTGTCAGCGTTGTGGATCCTGGTCGCCAACGGCTGGATGCAGAACCCTATCGCATCGGATTTCAACTTCGAAACCATGCGTATGGAGATGGTGAGCTTCTCTGAACTGGTCCTTAACCCGGTCGCTCAGGTGAAATTTGTGCACACCGTGGCGTCTGGCTATGTGACTGGTGCGATGTTCGTGCTCGGTATCAGCGCGTACTACCTGCTGAAAGGCCGCGACATTGCTTTTGCAAAACGCTCTTTCGCTATTGCTGCCAGTTTCGGTATGGCTGCCGTACTGTCTGTTATTGTTCTGGGTGATGAATCCGGTTACGAAATGGGCGACGTGCAGAAAACCAAACTCGCGGCAATTGAAGCAGAGTGGGAGACTCAGCCTGCTCCGGCTGCCTTTACTCTGTTCGGTATTCCGGACCAGGAGTCGCAAGAAAACAAACTGGCGATTCAGATCCCTTACGCACTGGGCATTATTGCCACGCGTTCTGTTGATACGCCGGTTATCGGTTTGAAAGACCTGATGGTGCAGCATGAAGCGCGTATCCGTAGCGGGATGAAAGCGTATGAGCTGCTGGAGCAACTGCGTGCCGGTTCGACCGACCAGGCGGTTCGCGATCAGTTCAACAACATGAAGAAAGACCTCGGTTATGGTCTGCTGCTGAAACGCTATACCCCGAACGTCTCTGATGCGACTGAAGCTCAGATTCAGCAGGCGACGAAGGATTCGATTCCACGCGTTGCGCCGCTGTATTTCGCATTCCGTATCATGGTGGCATGTGGCTTCCTGCTGCTGGCGATCATTGCGCTCTCCTTCTGGAGCGTGATTCGTAACCGCATCGGTGAGAAAAAATGGCTGCTGCGCGCCGCGCTGTACGGTATTCCACTGCCGTGGATTGCTGTAGAAGCCGGCTGGTTTGTCGCCGAGTATGGCCGTCAGCCGTGGGCGATCGGTGAAGTGTTGCCAACCGCAGTGGCGAACTCGTCGCTGACCGTCGGTGACCTGCTGTTCTCCATGATCCTGATTTGTGGCCTGTATACCCTGTTCCTGGTGGCTGAACTGTTCCTGATGTTCAAGTTCGCACGCCTTGGCCCAAGCAGCCTGAAAACCGGTCGCTATCACTTTGAGCAGTCCACCGCGACTACTCAGCCGGCACGCTAAGACAGGAGTCGTCAAATGATCGATTATGAAGTACTACGTTTTATCTGGTGGCTGCTGGTTGGCATTCTGCTGATTGGTTTTGCGGTCACCGATGGCTTCGACATGGGGGTGGGCATGCTCACCCGTTTCCTCGGTCGTAACGACACCGAGCGTCGAATTATGATTAACTCCATCGCCCCGCACTGGGACGGAAACCAGGTGTGGCTTATCACCGCGGGCGGCGCGCTGTTTGCTGCCTGGCCGATGGTCTATGCCGCGGCGTTCTCCGGATTCTATGTGGCGATGATCCTCGTGCTGGCGTCCTTGTTCTTCCGTCCGGTCGGTTTTGATTACCGCTCCAAGATTGAAGACACTCGCTGGCGTAACATGTGGGACTGGGGCATCTTCGTGGGGAGTTTTGTGCCGCCGCTGGTGATCGGCGTGGCATTTGGCAACCTGTTGCAGGGCGTACCGTTCCATATCGATGAGTATCTGCGTCTTTACTACACCGGTAACTTCTTCCAACTGCTGAACCCGTTTGGGTTGCTGGCAGGCGTAGTGAGCGTAGGAATGATCATTACTCAGGGCGCGACCTATCTGCAGATGCGTACCGTGGGTGAACTGCACCTGCGTGCCCGTGCGACATCGCAGATTGCAGCGCTGGTCACTCTGGTCTGCTTCGCGCTGGCGGGTGTCTGGGTGATGTACGGTATCGACGGTTACGTGGTGACCTCTGCGGTTGATCATCATGCGGCATCTAACCCGCTGACCAAAGAAGTCGCGCGTGAAGCGGGTGCCTGGATGGTCAACTTTAACAATGCACCGATCCTGTGGCTGGTTCCGGCACTGGGTGTGGCGCTGCCGCTGCTGACCATTCTGACTTCCCGTATGGAGAAAGGGGCATGGGCATTCCTGTTCTCTTCTCTGACGCTGGCCTGCATCATTCTGACTGCCGGTATCGCGATGTTCCCGTTCGTGATGCCTTCAAGCACCATGATGAACGCGAGCCTGACCATGTGGGATGCGACCTCCAGTCAGTTGACGCTGAATGTGATGACCTGGGTTGCTGCGGTGTTTGTACCGATCATTCTCATCTACACCACCTGGTGTTACTGGAAAATGTTCGGCCGCATCACCAAAGAACATATTGAAAGCAACACCCACTCTCTGTACTAAGTAAGGAGCAAAACTATGTGGTATTTCGCCTGGATTCTGGGAACGCTTCTTGCCTGTGCATTTGGGATCATCACCGCGCTGGCCCTTGAGCACGTCGAGGCAAGCAAAGACGGTCAAGAAGAACACTGATGACCAGCCTTATCGCGATGCAATATAACGCGATGGACAAGCGCCCGTTACGGGCGCTTTCTTTGCTGATGGCGTTAGTGTTAGCAGGATGTATGTTTTGGGATCCCTCCCGCTTCGCGGCTAAAACCAGCGGGCTGGAGATCTGGCATGGTCTGCTGCTGATGTGGGCGGTCTGTGCGGGCATCATTCATGGCGTGGGTTTTCGTCCTCGAGCCGCACACTGGCAGGGGATTTTCTCGCCTCTTATCGCCGATATCGTGCTTATTGTCGGTCTGATTTTCTTCTTCTTTTGAATAAGAAACATCCTTAATGATCTATGGGCTTGCATAAGCCCATAAATTTTTACTCTCCCTTAACCTCTTCCCATTCCCAAGCCTCAATCGCGCGCGTATAGTAGCAACGTTTAAAAGCACTAACTTGAGGTTGTGGCCTGCCATTGTGCTCAGCGCCATCCGTGAACAATGGCAGGCCACAACTTAATTGCATTACCGGGATGTAAAGTGAATACAACGCTGTTTCGATGGCCGGTACGTGTCTACTACGAAGACACCGACGCCGGTGGTGTGGTTTATCACGCCAGTTACGTCGCTTTTTATGAAAGAGCACGCACAGAGATGCTGCGTCATCATCACTTCAGCCAGCAGGTACTGTTGGCTGAGCGAGTTGCTTTCGTGGTGCGTAAAATGACGCTGGAATATTATGCGCCTGCGCGACTCGACGATATGCTCGAAATCCAAACAGAAATTACGTCAATGCGTGGGACCGCTTTGGTTTTCACGCAACGCATTGTCAACGCAGAGAACACCGTGCTCAATGAAGCTGAGGTTCTGATTGTTTGCGTTGACCCACTCAAAATGAAGCCTCGTGCGCTTCCCAAGTCTATTGTCGCGGAGTTTAAGCAGTGACTGACATGAATATCCTTGATTTGTTCCTGAAGGCAAGCCTTCTGGTTAAACTTATCATGTTGATTTTGATTGGTTTTTCAATCGCATCCTGGGCCATTATTATCCAGCGGACCCGTATTCTTAACGCTGCAGCGCGTGAAGCCGAAGCGTTTGAAGACAAATTCTGGTCCGGTATCGAACTGTCTCGTCTGTATCAGGAAAGCCAGGGACGCCGTGATAATCTGTCGGGTTCGGAACAAATCTTCTATAGCGGGTTCAAAGAGTTTGCGCGACTGCATCGGGCAAACAGCCATGCGCCGGAAGCGGTGGTTGAAGGTGCATCTCGTGCGATGCGGATCTCAATGAACCGTGAACTTGAAACACTGGAAACGCATATTCCGTTCCTCGGCACCGTGGGGTCTATCAGCCCGTATATCGGTCTGTTCGGTACCGTGTGGGGGATCATGCATGCGTTTATCGCTCTCGGGGCGGTAAAACAGGCGACGTTACAGATGGTTGCACCGGGTATCGCAGAAGCACTGATCGCGACCGCTATCGGTCTGTTCGCCGCAATCCCGGCGGTCATGGCTTACAACCGCCTGAATCAGCGTGTTAACAAGCTGGAACTGAATTACGACAACTTTATGGAAGAGTTCACCGCGATTCTGCACCGTCAGGCGTTTACCAGCACCGAGAGTAACAAGGGGTAAACCATGGCCAGATCGCGTGGACGAGGTCGTCGCGAACTCAAGTCCGAAATCAACATCGTACCGTTGCTCGACGTCCTGCTGGTGCTTCTGCTGATCTTCATGGCGACAGCGCCGATTATTACGCAGAGCGTGGAAGTTGATCTGCCGGATGCGACCGAGTCGCAGGCTGTGAGCAGTAACGACAATCCGCCGGTTATTATTGAAGTTTCCGGAGTGGGGCAGTACAGCGTGGTGGTTGAGAAAGATCGTATGGATCAACTGCCGCCGGAACAGGTGATCGCCGAAGCGAAAAGCCGCCTGGAGTCCAATCCGAAAACGGTCTTCTTGATCGGAGGCGCGAAAGACGTGCCTTACGATGAAATAATTAAAGCGCTGAACTTGTTGCACAGTGCGGGTGTGAAGTCGGTTGGCTTAATGACGCAGCCTATCTGATCATTTGCGTCTCTGGTTTGAAAGAGAGCGTGTAACAGGCGAACAGTTTTTGGGAACCGAGAGTGTCAAAGGCAACCGAACAAAACGACAAGCTCAAACGGGCGATAATTATTTCAGCGGTACTGCATGTCATTCTATTTGCAGTCCTGATCTGGAGTTCGTTCGATGAGCATATAGAGGCTTCAGCCGGCGGCGGCGGTGGTTCCTCCATCGATGCCGTGATGGTTGATCCTGGCGCCGTGGTTCAGCAGTACGAACGTCAGCAGCAGCAACAGTCAAGTGCGCAGCGTGCCAAAGAGCAACGTGAAAAACTGGAGCAGCAGCAGGCGGAAGAGCTTCGTGAGAAGCAGGCTGCCGAACAGGAACGGCTTAAGCAGATTGAGAAAGAACGTTTAGCGGCTCAGGAACAGCAGAAGCAGGCTGAAGCTGACGCGAAGAAAGCGCAGGAACAGCAGAAACAGGCAGAAGAAGCGGCGCAGAAAGCCGCAGCGGATGCCAAAGCGAAAGCTGACGCGCAGGTGAAAGAAGCTGCCGAAGCCGCGAAGAAAGCGGCGGCGGATGCACAGAAGAAAGCGGAAGCAGAAGCGGCTAAGGCTGTCGCCGACGCGAAGAAGAAAGCCGAGGCAGAGGCCGCTAAGCAGGCTCAGGCGGACGCTGCGAAGAAAGCAGCAGCAGAAAAAGCCGCAGCGGCCAAAGCAGCAGCAGCCGAAAAAGCCGCCGCTGATAAAAAAGCTGCAGCCGAGAAAGCCGCTGCCGATAAGAAAGCAGCAGCAGAAAAAGCCGCAGCGGCCAAAAAGGCAGCGGCGGAAAAAGCGGCTGCGGCATCTGGCGTTGACGATCTGCTTGGCGATCTCAGCTCCGGTAAGAATGCGCCGAAAACCGGCGGTGGAGCAAAAGGGAACAACGCTTCTCCTGCGGGGAGTGGTAATACTAAAAATAATGGCGCATCAGGCGCAGATATCAGCAACTATGCCGGGCAGATTAAATCTGCCATTGAGAGTAAGTTCTACGACGCATCGTCTTATGCAGGTAAAACCTGTACGCTGCGGATAAAACTGGCTTCTGACGGTATGCTGCTCGATATCCAGTCTGAAGGTGGCGATCCCGCGCTTTGTCAGGCAGCGCTTGCTGCAGCCCGACAAGCGAAGATTCCAAAACCACCGAGCCAGGCGGTATATGAAGTGTTTAAAAACGCACCTCTGGACTTTAAACCGTAAGCTAAACTTTCCCCGTCACGGCGGGGAAAACAGTCTGCGGTAGTCGCTGGGTTCTGGTAGTTTTGTGTATTTGAGTTTGTTAACATTCTGCTAAATTATCGTGGGCTGATCGCCTGGATAAGGGAGATATGATGAAGCAGGCATTACGAGTAGCATTTGGTTTTCTAATGCTGTGGGCAGCGGTGCTGCACGCAGAAGTTCGTATCGAGATAACCCAGGGGGTGGACTCGGCGCGCCCGATTGGCGTTGTGCCATTCCAGTGGGCAGGGCCGGGTGCTGCACCTGAAGATATTGGTGGTATCGTTGGCGCAGACCTGCGCAACAGCGGTAAATTCAATCCGTTAGACCGGTCTCGTTTGCCACAGCAACCAGGGACTGCGCAGGAAGTACAACCTGCTGCCTGGTCTGCACTGGGGATTGATGCGGTTGTGGTCGGTCAGGTGACGCCGAATCCGGACGGTTCCTACAATGTCGCGTATCAACTGGTGGATACCGGTGGCGCACCAGGTACGGTATTGGCTCAGAACTCCTACAAAGTGAACAAGCAGTGGCTGCGTTATGCCGGCCATACTGCCAGTGACGAAGTGTTTGAGAAACTGACCGGCATTAAAGGCGCATTCCGTACCCGTATCGCGTATGTTGTCCAGACTAACGGCGGCCAGTTCCCGTATGAACTGCGCGTGTCTGACTATGATGGCTACAACCAGTTTGTGGTTCACCGTTCACCGCAGCCGTTGATGTCTCCGGCCTGGTCTCCGGACGGTTCAAAACTGGCGTATGTCACCTTCGAAAGTGGCCGTTCTGCGCTGGTTATCCAGACGCTGTCTAACGGGGCGGTGCGTCAGGTTGCGTCATTCCCGCGTCACAACGGTGCGCCGGCGTTTTCTCCGGATGGCAGCAAACTGGCGTTTGCCCTGTCTAAAACCGGGAGCCTGAACCTGTATGTGATGGATATCGGCTCTGGTCAGATCCGTCAGGTGACGGATGGTCGCAGCAACAATACGGAGCCGACTTGGTTCCCGGACAGCCAGAACCTGGCCTTTACGTCGGATCAGGCGGGTCGTCCGCAAGTGTATAAAGTTAATGTTAACGGCGGTGCTCCGCAGCGTATTACCTGGGAAGGTTCACAAAACCAGGATGCTGATGTCAGCAGCGACGGCAAATTTATGGTAATGGTAAGCTCAAATAGTGGGCAACAACACATTGCCAAACAAGATCTGGTAGCGGGTGGCGTACAAGTTCTGTCGTCAACGTTCCTGGACGAAACGCCAAGTCTGGCACCTAACGGCACTATGGTAATCTACAGCTCTTCTCAGGGGATGGGATCCGTGCTGAATTTGGTTTCTACAGATGGGCGTTTCAAAGCGCGTCTTCCGGCAACTGATGGACAGGTTAAATTCCCTGCCTGGTCGCCGTATCTGTGATAATAAATAATTGATTAATAAAGGAATCATTGAAATGCAACTGAACAAAGTGCTGAAAGGGCTGATGATTGCTCTGCCTGTTATGGCTATTGCGGCATGTTCTTCTAACAAGAACGCCAGCAATGACGGCAGCGAAGGCATGCTGGGTGCCGGCACTGGTATGGATGCAAACGGCAGCGGCAACATGTCCTCCGAAGAGCAAGCGCGTCTGCAGATGCAACAACTGCAGCAGAACAACATCGTTTACTTCGATCTGGACAAGTACGATATCCGTTCTGACTTCGCTGCAATGCTGGATGCACACGCTAACTTCCTGCGTAGCAACCCGTCTTACAAAGTCACCGTAGAAGGTCACGCGGACGAACGTGGTACTCCTGAGTACAACATCTCCCTGGGTGAACGTCGTGCGAACGCTGTTAAGATGTACCTGCAGGGTAAAGGCGTTTCTGCTGACCAGATCTCCATCGTTTCTTACGGTAAAGAAAAACCTGCAGTACTGGGTCACGACGAAGCGGCTTACTCCAAAAACCGTCGTGCCGTACTGGTTTACTAAGAGAATTGCATGAGCAGTAACTTCAGACATCATCTGTTGAGTCTGTCGTTACTGGTTGGCATAGCGGCCCCCTGGGCCGCTTTTGCTCAGGCGCCAATCAGTAGTGTCGGCTCAGGCTCGGTCGAAGACCGTGTCACTCAACTCGAGCGTATTTCTAACGCTCACAGCCAGCTTTTAACCCAACTCCAGCAGCAACTCTCTGATAATCAGGCCGATATCGACTCCCTGCGTGGTCAAATTCAGGAAAGTCAGTATCAACTGAATCAGGTCGTTGAACGTCAGAAGCAGATCCTGCTGCAGATGGACAGTTTGAGCAGCGGTGGCGCTGCCGCGCAGCCTGCAAGCGGCGATCAGAGCGGAGCAGCCGCGGGGGCAGCGACACCTGCGCCTGATGCGGGTGCTGCGACGTCGGGAGCGCCGGTACAAAGCGGTGACGCGAATACCGATTACAATGCAGCAATTGCCCTGGTACAGGACAAATCCCGCCAGGATGATGCGATTGTGGCATTCCAGAACTTCATCAAAAAGTACCCTGATTCGACCTATCAGCCGAATGCCAACTATTGGCTCGGTCAGTTGAATTACAACAAGGGTAAAAAAGATGATGCCGCGTTTTATTTTGCTTCGGTGGTGAAGAACTACCCGAAGTCACCTAAGGCTGCAGACGCGATGTATAAAGTCGGCGTGATCATGCAGGACAAAGGTGACAGTGCGAAAGCAAAAGCGGTATATCAGCAGGTTATCAGCAAATACCCAGGCACCGAAGGCGCGAAACAAGCGCAGAAACGTCTTGGTGCGATGTAATGCACAGCATGCGACCAGAAATTGAATTATTTCTGGTCGTGTCGTGCGATTCCTAAGCAGTTGAGTGATCTGCATCGAAATTTTTGTTGCGCTCAATTCTGAAATCAGTAATATATGCCGCCGTTGCCACGGGATATCAAACATCCTGAAAACAACGCAAAAGTGGGTCGTTAGCTCAGTTGGTAGAGCAGTTGACTTTTAATCAATTGGTCGCAGGTTCGAATCCTGCACGACCCACCAATCGTTACGGTGGAAAGCGATAGTTAAACGTGAAGGATAACGTTGCGTCAGCAACGGCCCGTAGGGCGAGGCGAAGCCGAGTCATCCTGCATGACCATCACTGGTAAAGTTAGTCAGTAGTATCCAGCGTAGTATCGGGTGATTAGCTCAGCTGGGAGAGCACCTCCCTTACAAGGAGGGGGTCGGCGGTTCGATCCCGTCATCACCCACCACTCGGGTCGTTAGCTCAGTTGGTAGAGCAGTTGACTTTTAATCAATTGGTCGCAGGTTCGAATCCTGCACGACCCACCAATTTAATATTAAATATCGAATTGGTGCCGAGTAAAAAATCTTTCAGGTAACACCCGAATGGGGCGTTAGCTCAGTTGGTAGAGCAGTTGACTTTTAATCAATTGGTCGCAGGTTCGAATCCTGCACGCCCCACCAATATCAAAGTGGGTTCCTGAAAAGAATAAAGCAGTAAACCCCATATGGGTCGTTAGCTCAGTTGGTAGAGCAGTTGACTTTTAATCAATTGGTCGCAGGTTCGAATCCTGCACGACCCACCAGTGTAAAAAGGCGCCCTAAAGGCGCCTTTTTGCTATGCGCAGAATTTAATGATTCGAACCTGCAGCAGGTTCGGTGTTGAGCGTAGCGAAACAACGGAGCCGCTGGCGGCGACGGCCCGAAGGGCGAGCGAAGCGAGTCATCCTGCACGACCCACCAGTGTAAAGAGGGCGCTGGCGGCGCCTTTTTGCTATGCGCAGAATTTGATGATTCGAACCTGTGTCATGCCTGATGGCGCTTCGCTTATCAGGCCTACAATGATTGATCTGGTCAATGGCTACGCCCTTGTAGGCCGGATAAGACGTCAGTCGCCATCCGGCGTTAGCAAGCGCAATTGTTGTGACTTTTGCCGCTCAATCCGCTATCTTGTTTAGCATATAAAACAAATATGACCGAACATGGCATGCATCGCGCCTTAAGTCGGTTGTTTCGTTAAGCCAGTAAAACGAGAAAGCATGATGAGCGTGATGTTTGACCCTGAAGCCGCAATCTATCCGTTTCCCCCGAAGCCGGTACCGCTGAGCGCCGATGAAAAGGCGTTCTACCGCGAAAAGATCAAGCGCCTGCTGAAGGAGCGTGATGCAGTGATGGTTGCGCACTATTACACCGACCCTGAAATCCAGCAACTGGCTGAAGAGACCGGCGGTTGTATCTCTGATTCACTGGAGATGGCCCGCTTTGGCGCGAATCATCCCGCCTCCACGCTGCTTGTCGCAGGGGTTCGCTTTATGGGCGAGACGGCCAAAATCCTCAGCCCGGAAAAAACCATTTTAATGCCAACCCTTGAGGCGGAATGCTCGTTAGATCTCGGCTGTCCGATTGACGCGTTCAGCGCGTTCTGCGATGCCCATCCGGATCGCACTGTCGTGGTCTACGCGAATACCTCCGCGGCGGTTAAGGCCCGCGCCGACTGGGTGGTGACGTCCAGCATTGCGGTTGAACTGATTGAGCATCTGGATAGTTTGGGTGAAAAAATCATCTGGGCACCGGATCGCCATCTCGGGAAATATGTCCAGAAGCAGACGGGGGCGGATGTCCTCTGCTGGCAGGGAGCATGCATCGTCCATGATGAGTTCAAAACGCAGGCGCTGAGCCGCATGAAAGGGCTATACCCGGATGCCGCGATCCTGGTTCATCCGGAATCACCACAGTCGATAGTGGACATGGCCGATGCCGTCGGTTCGACCAGTCAGCTCATTAATGCAGCTAAAACCCTGCCGCATCAGCAACTTATTGTCGCCACCGATCGGGGTATTTTCTACAAAATGCAGCAGGCGGTACCGGGCAAAGAGTTGCTGGAAGCCCCCACAGCCGGTGAAGGGGCCACCTGCCGCAGCTGTGCGCACTGTCCGTGGATGGCGATGAACGGCCTCAGAGCGATCGCTGAAGGCCTGGAGCAGGGTGGGAAGACCCATGAGATACACGTTGATGAGGCGCTGCGAGAAGGCGCACTCGTGCCGTTAAACCGCATGCTGAAATTTGCGGCTACACTACGTGCGTAGATAATCAAACGCTCTGGGGGAAAAGATGGACTTTTTTAGCACGCAGAACATTCTGGTACATATTCCAATCGGCGCAGGGGGGTACGATCTGTCATGGATCGAAGCGGTGGGCACCATCGCCGGTTTGCTGTGTATTGGCCTTGCCAGCATGGAGAAGATCAGCAACTACGCTTTCGGCCTGATTAACGTCACGCTGTTTGCGATCATCTTTTTTCAGATCCAACTCTACGCCAGCCTGCTGCTGCAACTTTTCTTCTTCGCTGCCAACATTTACGGCTGGTACGCCTGGTCGCGGCAGACCACGCAGAACGAGGCGGAACTCAAAATTCGCTGGCTGCCCCTGCCTAAGGCGCTGGGCTGGCTGGCGGTTTGCGTGGTGGCGATCGGTTTGATGACGGTTTATATCGACCCGGTTTTTGCCTTTTTGACCCGCATTGCGGTGACGCTCATGCAGATGCTGGGCTTGCAGGTCGCCGTCCCGGAATTGCAGCCAGATGCCTTCCCGTTCTGGGATTCCTGTATGATGGTGCTATCGATTGTGGCGATGATCCTGATGACTCGCAAATACGTCGAGAACTGGCTGCTGTGGGTGGTTATCAATGTGATTAGCGTCGTGATCTTTGCCCTGCAGGGGGTTTATGCGATGTCGTTGGAGTACTTGATCCTGACCTTCATTGCGCTCAACGGCAGCAGGATGTGGATTAACAGCGCACGCGAACGAGGCTCGCACGCGCTGTCCCATTAGTGGTGATGATGTGAATGACCGGATGCCTTCTGATTCAGATCGCAGTCCGGTCCGTGACAGGGCTGATATTCCATCTGAATGGTGGCGTGTTCAATCTGGTAATGATGAATCAGAAAGTGCTGGATGCGTTCCAGTAGCCCGTCATGATCGTGCGGCGGAATCACCTGTACATGCAGGGTCATGACCGGTTTTTCACCCACCATCCACACGTGCACGTGATGGACATTACGCACTTCGGGAAGCTCCCGGCTGAGGTGGCGTTGCAGGGCAGCGATATCCAGCGAAACCGGGGCAGCTTCCAGTAACTCATTCACGCTATCTTTCAATAAGCGCCACGCGCTCCGCAGAACCAGCAGCGAGACCAGTATTGACAGAATCGGGTCAGCGGGCGTCCAGCCGGTCCAGATAATAATTACCGCCGCGATGATAGCCCCGACCGACCCCAGTAAATCGCCCATCACATGCAGTGCCGCGGCGCGTACGTTGAGGTTCTTTTCTTCGCTGCCACGATGCAGGATCCAGAAGGCAAAGATGTTTGCCAGCAAGCCAGCGACGGCGATGATCATCATCATACCGCCTGCCACCGGACGCGGCGTGTAGAAGCGCTCAATCGCCTCCCAGACGATTAAAATCGTAATGACCACCAGCGCAATCGCGTTGACGAAGGCGGCCAGCGTTGTCAGCCTCAGCCAGCCGAAGGTGTGGCGGATAGTTGGTGGTCGGCGGGCAAACTGGACGGCCAGTAGTGCAAACAACAGCGCGGCGGCATCGGTCAGCATATGTCCGGCATCGGCGAGTAGCGCCAGCGATCCGGATAAAATTCCTCCCACCACCTCCAGCAACATAAAGCCCGCAGTGATGCAAAATGCGAGCAGCAGTCGGCGGGCGTTGCCATCCTCGGGCAGGTGCGGGGCAGAATGAGAGTGTGAGTGCGCCATAATGTCATCCCTTGGTTATTCTTATCTTAACTGTATGACATCATACCGTTTCTGGACGAATAAAATAAAAAGGAGAGCCTGGGCTCTCCCATTATTAGTCCGGATTAGTCCGGTTTTCAGTTTTACTGGGTGGTACCATCGGTTTTGCTATCAACATCGTTGTTCATGCCATCACCGGTTTCCACTTTTTTGTTCATGTCCGGGCAGCGCCCGTCCTTACACATTGTGTTTTTGTGTACTTCATCCTGGGTCATTCCCTCCTGATTCATGGATGAGCCATTTGGATGCAGCATCGTGCCGCCAGAATTGATGTTGTCGTTATCGACATTATTCGGGGCGACGTTTTCTTTTGCATCCGGGGCAACCTGGCCGGCGTCGGCGGCGGCGTTCGCCTGGCCATTATTGCTCTGGGTGTTGGATTCGGCGGCCAGTGCAGCGCTGCTGGCGAGGCTGAGCGTGGCGGTCAAAAAAAGTGAAGCCAATTTTGTCATTTTCATAAGATGCTCCTGTTTTGGTTGAGATGTCGGATAACGTCTTCCAACAGTGCATATGCCAGTCAAAGGGTCAGGCAATGGTTGAAGATCCCAGATGAGCGCAATAGCTCAGTAGAGAATCTTGAAAAAATTCACAAACAGAGTGGTTGCAGTTAAAAATTGTAGGTTAGATCTCGTTTTCCGCTACTTTCTGGCGTTTTTCAGCTAAATTCCAGGATTAATCCGTCCGAAGTGTAAAAGCCCGTTTACACTTTTAGACTGAGGATATAGATTGGAGGGATTGCATTCATTTATATAAGTATGGCAACGCTGGAATAATCATGAATTATCAGAACGACGATTTACGTATTAAAGAGATCAACGAGTTATTACCCCCTGTCGCACTGCTGGAAAAATTCCCCGCTACAGAAAATGCCGCCAACACGGTTGCCCATGCGCGTAAAGCCATTCACAAAATTTTGAAAGGGAATGACGATCGCCTGCTGGTGGTGATTGGGCCGTGCTCAATTCATGATCCCGTCGCGGCGAAAGAGTACGCGGGTCGACTGCTGGCGCTGCGCGAAGCGCTGAAAGGCGAGCTGGAAATCGTCATGCGTGTCTACTTTGAGAAACCGCGTACGACCGTTGGCTGGAAAGGGCTGATTAACGATCCGCACATGGATAACAGCTTCCAGATTAATGACGGTCTGCGTATTGCGCGTAAGCTGCTGCTGGATATCAATGACAGCGGCCTGCCGACGGCTGGTGAATTCCTCGATATGATTACCCCGCAATATCTGGCGGACATGATGAGCTGGGGCGCGATTGGCGCGCGTACCACAGAATCTCAGGTTCACCGTGAGCTGGCGTCGGGTCTCTCTTGTCCGGTTGGCTTCAAGAACGGTACCGATGGCACCATCAAAGTGGCGATTGATGCCATCAACGCTGCCGGTGCGCCACACTGCTTCCTCTCGGTCACCAAATGGGGTCACTCCGCCATTGTGAACACCAGCGGTAACGGCGACTGCCATATCATTCTGCGCGGCGGCAAAGAGCCGAACTACAGCGCTGCACACGTAGCGGCGGTGAAAGAAGGTCTGGCGAAAGCGGGTCTGCCCGCGCAAATCATGATTGATTTCAGCCATGCCAACTCCTGTAAGCAGTTTAAAAAGCAGATGGAAGTCGGGGCCGATGTGTGTCAGCAAATCGCCAACGGTGAGACAGCCATTATGGGCGTGATGATTGAAAGCCATTTGGTTGAAGGTAATCAGAATCCGGACAGTGGTGAACCGCTGGTGTACGGTAAAAGCATTACCGATGCCTGTATTAACTGGGAAGATACCGACACTATCCTGCGCCAACTCGCGGATGCGGTAAAAGCGCGTCGCGGATAAAACGTCCTAAACCTGAAAAGCCGACTCCTGGAGTCGGCTTTTTTGTCTCTTCGTCGTCTAACAATCTATCGAGATATAATTTCTTATATAGCGTGTGGCAAGTGCGCTATAATTCGGCCTTCATTCGCCAACTCCCGTTACTCGCTATGTCTCTTCTTTCTCAGACACCCATTGATGATGCCATTAATGCGCAATATCGCAGGATCATCCGCACGCGTGTGTTGTTGGTGCTGATGAGCGTACTGGCGATTGTCGGCTCGCTGTTGCTGGATTTCACGCTTGGCCCGTCAGGTTTGCCAATCGGCGAGCTCTGGCAAACGCTGATTCATCCAATGAGCGCCAGCGGCGGCACCCGGGTTATCGTCTGGGAAATCCGCCTGCCTTACGCCCTCATGGCACTATTGGTGGGCATGGCGCTGGGGCTGGCCGGGGCTGAGATGCAGACCATCCTCAATAATCCGTTGGCGAGTCCGTTCACGTTGGGCGTCTCTTCGGCAGCGGCATTTGGCGCGGCGCTGGCGATTGTGCTGGGGATCGGCATTCCTGGTATTCCTGACGCGTGGTTCATTCCAGCAAATGCCTTCATTTTTGCGTTGCTCTCTGCACTGTTGCTCGACGGCATAACCCGCTGGACCCGCGTGGCGACCTCTGGCGTGGTGCTGTTTGGTATTGCACTGGTGTTTACCTTTAATGCGCTGGTGTCGATGATGCAGTTTGTGGCCGATGAGGATACGTTACAGGGGCTGGTGTTCTGGACAATGGGCAGTCTGGCGCGGGCGTCGTGGGAAAAGCTGGCCGTACTGGCGTTGGCGTTTATCTGCGTCGGCGCGTGGTCAATGCGCAGCGCCTGGCAACTGACCGCGCTGCGACTGGGGGAGGATCGGGCGATGAGTTTTGGCATCGACGTACGCCGCTTACGCCTGTCGTCGCTGTTGCGCATCAGCCTGCTGTCCGCACTTTCAGTGGCCTTCGTCGGCCCGATTGGCTTCATCGGCCTGGTGGCACCGCACATCTCACGTCTGCTGTTTGGTGAAGATCACCGCTTCTATCTGCCTGGCAGCATCCTGACGGGCGGGCTGGTGCTCTCTCTGGCCTCTGTTGCCTCGAAGAACATCCTTCCCGGTATCATCATTCCGGTGGGCATTGTCACCTCGCTGGTGGGCGTCCCGTTCTTTCTGAGCATTATTTTGCGCCACCGGGGGAGCATGTCATGAGTGGCTTGATCCTGCGGGGCGTCACTGCGGGCTACCCAAAACGACCGGTGATTGACGATCTTCATGTCGACGAACTGCCGCGCGGTAAAATTACCGCGCTGCTGGGGCCGAACGGCTGCGGGAAGTCCACCTTGTTACGCGCGCTGGCCGGATTGAGTAAAGCGCAGGGTGAGATGATGCTTGGGGGAAAAAACCTGTCGGCGCTGTCGCTGGCTGAGCGGGCCGCCAACGTCGTGTTTTTGCCCCAGTCACTGCCGCAAGGGGTACATTTGCATGTTCTGGAGTCGATCCATGTCGCGCAGCGGGCGCTGGGTAAACGCGATGATGAACAGGTGCTGGCGATTCTCGAACAACTGGGGATTGCCCATCTGGCATTGCACTATCTTGATCAGCTTTCGGGAGGGCAACGGCAGCTTGTGGGGCTGGCGCAATCGCTGATCCGCCGTCCAGAGCTGTTGTTGCTCGATGAACCTTTGAGCGCGTTGGATCTGAACTACCAGTTTCATGTGATGGATCTCGTTCGCCGTGAAACCCGGCTACGTAATATGGTCACGGTGGTGGTAGTACATGACATCAATATTGCGCTACGCCATTGTGAACATGTGCTGATGCTGAAAGCCGGAAAGCGGGTCGCCAGCGGCGAGCCGGAAAAGGTCATCACCACGGAAAGTCTGGCGGAAGTGTATAACGTACAGGCTCGCGTGGAGCGTTGCTCGCAGGGCAGGGCGCAGGTGGTGCTGGATGGGGTGACTGGAGTTTAAGAAAAATGACCCGGTCAGCATTCGCCACCGGGCCATTCAGATTACTTCGCTTTACCCTGGTTGGCGACGGCAGCGGCTTTCGCGGCGATCTCGTCAGCATTACCCAGATAGTAGCGCTTGAGCGGCTTGAAGTTTTCGTCGAATTCATACACCAGCGGTACGCCGGTTGGGATGTTTAATTCGAGGATTTCTTCTTCGCTCAGGTTATCGAGGTATTTTACCAACGCGCGCAGGGAGTTACCGTGTGCCGCGATGATTACACGCTCGCCGCTCTTCATGCGTGGCAGAATGGTGTCGTTCCAGTAAGGGATAACGCGATCGATAGTGAGTGCCAGGCTTTCGGTCAGCGGCAGCTCTTTTTCGGTCAGTTTGGCATAACGCGGATCGTGGCCCGGATAGCGCTCGTCATCTTTGGTCAGTTCCGGCGGGGTCACCGCGAAACCACGACGCCACTGTTTAACCTGCTCGTCACCGTACTTTTCAGCGGTTTCCGCTTTATTCAGACCCTGCAACGCCCCGTAGTGACGTTCGTTCAGCTTCCAGGATTTCTCCACCGGCAACCAGGCCTGATCCAGTTCATCCAGTACGTTCCACAGCGTGTGGATGGCACGTTTCAGCACGGAGGTATAAGCAAAATCGAAGCTATAGCCTTCAGCTTTCAGTAGTTTGCCTGCCGCTTTCGCTTCGCCCACGCCTTTTTCGGACAGGTCAACGTCGTACCAACCGGTGAAGCGGTTTTCATTGTTCCACTGGCTTTCGCCGTGGCGTACCAGAACCAGCTTAGTTACAGCCATACTCTCACTCCTCAAGCTTTATCGAATGATAATAATTCTCATTATATTGCCGTGGCAGGTCAGCGGCAATGCTTACGCATAACCATAGCGAAAATAGTGCAGCAGTGTAAGGTTCTTGTGAACTCTGAGTTGCGATTTTGTCTTTGAGTGGTGGGGATTTGAACAAAACAGATTCTGTAGGCCCGATAAGCTTGCGCCATCGGGCATGTTACATGTTACGTCAAACAGGAATAAAGCGATATTCCGTCAGGCTGGTGTACTCTTCGCCGGGGCGCAGAACGCAGTCTGGCTGCGGCCATTCCGGATGGTTCGGGCTGTCCGGCAGGAATTCACTCTCCAGCGCCAGACCCTGATAGTCGCTGTAGGCGTTCGGTCCGCGCGAAGAGGTGCCACCGAGAAAGTTACCGGAGTAGAACTGTAGCGCCGGAGCCGACGTGTAGACCTCCATCTGCAACTTCCCGTCCTCTGAAGAGAGCAGGGCTACCGGCTTTTTACTGTCGCCTTGTGCCTGCAACAGGAAGGCGTGATCGTAACCCTTCACTTTGCGCTGGTCGTCATCGGCAAGAAACTCACTGGCGATAACCTTCGCGGTGCGGAAATCAAATGAGGTTCCGGCGACCGGTTTCAGACCATCGCGTGGGATCCCGCCTTCATCAACCGGCAGATACTCATCCGCCAGAAGCTGCAACTTGTGGTTGCGCACGTCGGTCTGATCGCCGTCGAGGTTGAAGTAGACGTGGTTGGTCAGATTCACCGGACACGGCTTGTCCACCGTCGCGCGATAGGTAATGGAGATGCGGTTGTCATCGGTCAGACGATACTGCACCGTGGCGCAAAGGTTGCCCGGAAACCCCTGATCGCCATCGTCTGAGCTTATGGCAAACAGAACCTGACGCTCGTTATGGTTAACGATTTGCCAGCGGCGTTTATCAAATCCGTCCGGCCCACCGTGCAACTGGTTGACGCCCTGGCTTGGTTGCAGGGTCACCGTTTCCCCGTTGAGGACGTAGCGACTGTCGGCGATACGGTTGGCGTAACGACCAATTGAGGCACCCAGAAACGCCGCTTGCTCCTGATAATGTTCCGGACTGGCACAGCCCAGCAGCGCTTCACGCACACAGCCGTCGGAAAGGGGAATGCGGGCCGAGAGTAATGTAGCACCCCAGTCCATCAGCGTGACCACCATCCCTGCGCTATTACGCAGGGTTAACAGGCGGTACGGCTGACCATCGGGTGCCAGTGCAGGTGTTTCATTCAGCACTGTCCTGCTCCTTGTGATGGTTTGCACACATAGAAAGTTTCTTTGATACCGGTTTTGGCTTCGTACTGCTCGGCGACGGCCTGCTGGACCGCTGGGACCAGCGCTTCCGGCATCAGTGCGACGATGCAGCCGCCAAACCCGCCGCCGGTCATGCGCACGCCGCCTTTGTCGCCAATCGTGGCTTTGACGATGTCAACCAGCGTATCAATCTGCGGCACGGTGATTTCGAAATCATCACGCATTGATGCGTGCGATTCCGCCATCAGTTGCCCCATGCGGTGCAGATCGCCTTTTTCCAGCGCGCTGGCAGCTTCTACCGTCCGCGCATTCTCAGTTAACACGTGACGGACGCGTTTGGCAACCAGTGGGTCCAGTTCATTCGCCACGGCGTTAAAAGCCTCGAGGCTGACATCGCGCAATGCCGGTTGCTGGAAGAAACGTGCGCCCGTTTCGCACTGTTGACGGCGTGTGTTGTACTCGCTGCCGACCAGCGTGCGCTTAAAGTTGCTATTGATGATCACAATCGCCACGCCTTCTGGCATCGAGACCGCTTTGGTGCCCAGCGTCCGGCAGTCGATCAGCAGGGCATGATCTTTCTTACCCAGCGCGGAGATGAGCTGATCCATAATTCCGCAGTTACAACCGACAAACTGGTTTTCCGCTTCCTGACCGTTAAGCGCAATCTGTGCGCCGTCCAGCGGCAGATGATAGAGCTGCTGGAACACAGTACCGACCGCCACTTCCAGCGAGGCGGAAGAGCTCAGGCCCGCGCCCTGCGGAACATTACCGCTGATGACCAGGTCCGCGCCGCCAAAGCTGCTGTCACGTTTTAACAGGTGTTTCACCACGCCGCGCACATAGTTTGACCATTGCTGGCTGTCGTGAGTCACGATGGGGGCATCAAGGGAGAACTCGTCAGTCTGATTATCGTAATCGGCAGCAATAACGCGGATCAGGCGGTCGTTGCGGGCAGCGCAACTGATGACGGTTTGATAGTCAATGGCGCAGGGTAGCACAAAGCCGTCGTTATAATCGGTATGCTCACCGATAAGGTTGACGCGGCCTGGTGCCTGAATAGTGTGGGTCGCAGGGTAGCCGAAAATTTCTGCAAACAGAGATTGTGTTTTCTCTTTCAGACTCATTTTTATACTCCGGATTCGCGAAAATGGATGTCGCTGACCGCGCGCAGACGTTCTGCCGCTTGTTCCGCTGTGAGATCGCGCTGGGTCTCTGCCAGCATTTCGTAACCGACCATAAATTTACGGACGGTCGCGGAGCGCAGTAACGGCGGATAAAAGTGCGCGTGCAACTGCCAGTGGCCATTCTCTTCACCGTTAAACGGCGCGCCGTGCCAGCCCATCGAATACGGGAAAGAGCACTGGAAGAGATTGTCATAACGACTGGTCAGTTTTTTCAACGCCAGCGCCAGGTCTGCACGCTGTTCGTCGGTCAAATCGGTGATGCGTAGTACATGCGCTTTCGGCAGCAATAGCGTTTCGAACGGCCAGGCCGCCCAGTAAGGCACCACCGCCAGCCAGTGATCGGTTTCCACTACCGTACGGCTGCCGTCAGCCAGTTCGCGCTGTACGTAGTCGACCAGCATCGGTGACCCCTGCTCAGCCAACCAGGCTTTTTGCAGACGATCTTCGCGTTCGGCTTCGTTTGGCAGGAAACTGTTGGCCCAAATCTGTCCGTGGGGGTGGGGGTTCGAGCACCCCATCGCCGCGCCTTTGTTTTCAAAAACCTGCACCCAGGGATAGTGTTTCCCGAGATCTGCGGTTTGCTCTTGCCAGGTTTTCACAATTTCTGTCAGGGCGGGAACGCTAAGCTCCGGCAGGGTTTTGCTGTGATCCGGCGAAAAGCAAATAACGCGACTGGTGCCGCGTGCGCTCTGGCAGCGCATCAGCGGATCGTGACTGTCCGGCGCGTCGGGCGTGTCGGTCATCAGCGCCGCGAAGTCGTTGGTGAAGACGAACGTCCCGCGGTAATCCGGGTTCTTATCGCCAGTGACGCGGGTATTGCCTGCACACAGGAAGCAGTCCGGATCGTGTGCTGGCAGCGCGTCGTTAGAAGGCGTTTCTTGCGCCCCCTGCCAGGGGCGTTTAGCACGATGCGGCGAGACCAGAATCCACTGTCCGGTGAGGAGATTAAAGCGGCGATGCGGATGATCGACGGGGTTGAATTGACTCATGATGGTTTCTTAATCCTCGTATCCCTGCGGATGACGCGACTGCCAGTGCCAGGTGTCCTGTGCCATCTCATCAAGCGTGCGCGTCACGCGCCAGTCCAGTTCACGGTCGGCTTTGCTGGCATCCGCCCAGTAGGCCGGCAGATCACCATCACGGCGCGGAGCAAAGTGATAGTTAACCGGTTTACCGCAGGCTTTGCTGAAGGCGTTGACCACGTCAAGCACGCTGCTGCCGACCCCCGCGCCGAGGTTGTATATATGGACGCCCTGTTTGTCCGCCAGTTTTTCCATCGCGGCAACGTGACCGTCAGCGAGATCCATCACGTGGATGTAATCGCGTACGCCAGTGCCGTCTTCGGTCGGGTAGTCGTTGCCAAAAATGGCCAGGGAGTCGCGACGGCCCACCGCCACCTGCGCGATGTACGGCATCAGGTTATTCGGGATGCCCTGCGGGTCTTCGCCCATGTCACCTGATGGATGTGCGCCAACCGGGTTGAAATAGCGCAGCAGCGCGATGCTCCATTCCGGCTGCGCTTTTTGCAGATCGGTGAGGATCTGCTCGACCATCAATTTGCTTTTGCCATAAGGGCTTTGCGGCGTACCGGTCGGGAAGCTTTCGACGTAAGGGATTTTCGGCTGGTCGCCGTAGACGGTTGCCGACGAGCTGAAAATGACGTTTTTGACACCGGCGGCGCGCATGGCGCTAATCAGTCGCAGCGTTCCGTTGACGTTGTTGTCATAGTATTCCAACGGCTTTGCGACAGATTCGCCGACGGCCTTCAGCCCGGCAAAATGGATGACGGTGTCAATCGCGTGATCGTGCAGGATTTCGGTTATCAGCGCTTCGTTGCGGATATCGCCTTCGATAAACGTCGGATGTTTGCCGCTCAGACGTTCAATAACAGGCAGTACGCTGCGCTTACTGTTACAGAGGTTATCAAGGATGATGACGTCATGACCGTTTTTCAGTAACTGCACACAAGTATGACTTCCTATGTAACCGCTACCACCGGTGACCAGAACTCTCATAATTCGCTCCGTTAAGCTTATGGTATGGAATTACCATAGCATAACAAAGATGCGAAAAGTGTGACATGGAATAAAATAGTGGAATCGTTTACACTCGCGAATTCTCTCGCTGAGCCATCAATTATTTAATTATAAATCATAAGCTTTAAGAATGATTGCGCCTTTTATCCGAAAAAAAAGGGCGCTTTCGCACCCACGGATGAAAACTAACGCAACAGCGTTTGCAGATAGGTATAGGTCTCGCCCTCTGGCACAAATTCCAGACGGTGGGTAATGCAGGCTGGCGCATCTTCAGCGTGATGGGAAACAAACAGTAGCTGCGTGTCGCCCTCGCTAATCAACACGTCGACAAAACGACGGATGAGCTGGCGGTTCAGCGGGTCCAGCCCCTGTAAAGGTTCGTCCAGAATCAGCAGGGTCGGGTGCTTAACCAGCGCCCGGGCGATCAGTGCCAGACGCTGTTGTCCCCAGGAGAGGCTATGAAACGGCGCGTCGGCGGTACGTTTATCGAGTCCCAGAATATCCAGCCACTGTTGTGCGAGTTTCTGCTGACGATCTGACACGGCCTGATAGATCCCAATAGAGTCGAAATATCCCGACAAAATCACATTGCGCACCGTGGTGCTCACCCGGTAGTCGAGATGCAGGCTGCTACTGACATAGCCAATGTGTTTTTTGATATCCCAGATGGTTTCACCGCTGCCACGACGACGGCCAAACAGCGTCAAATCGTTACTGTATCCCTGTGGGTGGTCGCCGGTTATCAGGCTGAGCAATGTGGATTTTCCGGCACCGTTGGGGCCGACAATCTGCCAGTGCTCACCAGGATCCACCTGCCAGCTCAGACGATCGAGAATTGGACGATCGTTGTACGACACGACGCCATTCTTGAGGATGATCCGCGGCGTCTCGGCAGACAGGGCGGGGTGGGCAGCAGGTTCGTCTGCTTCAGGCAGCGCCACCCCTTCCAGTCGCTCGCTATGGGCAAGTTGGGCGATCAGCGCCTGCTGGAGCAAGTCCGTTTTCGATCCGATTTCCGTTAAGGTGCAGTCAACCAGCACGCCGGCATACTGAACGAACGCCGGAATTTCATCAAAGCGGTTCAGCACCAGCACCAGCGTGATGCCGGACTGGTGCAGCGTTTCAAGCAGTGCTGCTAACTGCTGGCGGGAGGCGACATCCAGGCCGTCAAATGGCTCATCGAGAATCAACAAATCAGGCTCAGACATTAGCGCCTGACAGAGTAATGTTTTGCGCGTTTCGCCGGTAGAGAGGTATTTAAAGCGGCGATCGAGCAGATGAGTGATACCAAACTGCCGCGCCAGCGTCGCACAGCGGTCCGGGTCTTTCACCTCGTCCTGAACGATCTCAGCCGTGGTGCGTCCGGTATCCTCTTCGCCGGGGCTGAGCATATCGGTGTTATTGCGTTGCCATTCATCGCTGACCAGCTTCTGCAGTTGCTCAAATGAAAGACGGGTCATTCGCAAGAATGCGCACTGGCGTTCGCCTTTGAGCTGCGGTAACTCGCCGGCCAGCGCGCGCGCCAGCGCCGATTTCCCGCTTCCGTTCGAGCCGACAAACGCCCAACTCTCACCCGCGTTTAATGTCACGGAATCCAGGCGAAGCGTTTTTGTATCGCTAAGACGAAACGTGCCTTGCGAAATATGCAACGATGACATTTTGTATCCCATTTTTTGCAGCAATGAATTACAGGGATACGTGTTCCGGGAAGGAATGTCAATGTGATTAGCGCGACTGCGGGTAAAAAAACGGCGCTTTAAAATCGATGTAGGTATCTGTGCCATGTGGCGGTTACGGCGACAGAACTATCGCTATTTTGTGAACCACGCCAAAAAAGGGCGACGCGTTATCCAGTATTTTTTCGCAGCCAGTAGAGATGTCATGGCGATTAATGATGGAGTGTTTTGTGGATATTTTTATCTCGAAAAAAATGCGTAATTTCATCCTGTTGGCGCAAACCAATAATATCGCCAGAGCGGCTGAAAAAATACACATGACGGCATCGCCGTTTGGCAAAAGTATTTCGGCGCTGGAAGATCAGATTGGCTATACGCTGTTTACCCGCAAGGATAACAGCATAAGTCTGAACAAGGCCGGGCAGGAGTTGTATCAAAAACTGTTTCCGATTTATCAGTCCTTGTCGGCGATCGATAATGAAATTCATCACTCTGTGCGCGGTTCGCGCAATATTGTGATTGGCGTAGACAACACCTATCCGACGATTATTTTCGACCAGTTGATTAGCCTGGGCGACAAGTACGACGGCGTGACCGTTAAGTCTGTTGAGTTCAGCGAAAACGAAGTCATTGATAACCTGTTTGGCCGTCAACTCGATTTTATCATTTCGCCGCAGTATGTTTCGGCCCGCGTGCAGGAACTGGATAATCTGACCATCAGTGAGTTGAAGCCGCTGCGTCTGGGGTTCCTCGTTTCCCGTCGCTACGAGGATAAACAGCCGCAGGATCTGCTACGTGAACTGCCCTGGCTGCAAATGCGTTTTCAGAATCGGGCCAATTTTGAGGCGATACTGGAAGCACACATGCGGCCATGCGGCATTAACCCGACGATTATCTACCGCCCTTACAGTTTTATGGCGAAGATCAGCGCGGTGGAGCGCGGGCAGTTTCTGACCGTGATCCCATACTTTGCGTGGCGTCTGGTGAACCCGGCGACACTGAAGTATTTCGATGCGCCCGGCCGTCCGATGTATATGCAGGAATACCTGTACTCGTTGAAAAACCACCGCTATACCGCCACGATGCTTCAGCAAATTGCGGAAGATCGTGGCACAGAGGTGAATTAGCCGAGCATCGAACCGTGTTCAATCAGATTGCGGTGCAGATCGAACACGTGGCTGAGATCGTGGTGAATATGCCCGCCAGGCGCACTATCGAGATAGCGGTGTAGATAGTCCTGGTAGAGTGGATGGGCACAGTTGTCGATGATCGTGTGCGCCCGTTGCAGCGGTGAGAGCCCGCGAAGATCGGCGATCCCCTGTTCGGTGACGATCACCTTCACGCTGTGCTCGCTGTGGTCAACGTGGCTGCACATCGGGACGATGGTGGAAATCTTGCCGCCTTTGGCGATGGACGGTGCCATAAAGATAGACAGATAGGCGTTGCGCTCAAAATCACCGCTGCCGCCAATGCCGTTCATCAGATTCACACCGGCCACGTGTGTCGAGTTGGCGTGACCGTAGATATCAAATTCCAGCCCCACGTTCAGGGCTATCACCCCAAGACGACGGATAATCTCCGGATTATTGGAGATCTCCTGCGGGCGGAGCACAATACGGCTGGCGAAGAAGTCCATATTGTCGTAAATCTTCAGCAAGGAATCGGCGGATACCGTCAGGCTGGAGGCGCTGGCTCCGGTGATTTTTCCCGTTTCCAGCAGATGGACGACCGACTCCTGCAACACCTCTGAATACATCATAAAGGGCGGAATGTCCGGGTTCTCCCCAAGCCGCGCCATCACGGCATTATTGATATTGCCAACCCCACTTTGCAGCGGCAGAAACTCGGGTGGAATGCGCCCGCGCGCCATCTCTTCCAGCAGAAACGTCACGACGTTATCGGCGATTTGCTGGCTGACAGGGTTGGCGTTATCCAGTACGTTTCCGCTGTCGGGCAGTTCAGTGTCAACCACCGCCACAATCTTGTCAGGATCGATTTGCACATACCGGGTGCCAACGCGATCCATCGCATGATAAATGGGCACGCTGTTGCGACGCGGCGGCGCGCCGGGAATGACGATATCAGCCAGTTCAGCGACGCGTGGGTTGTGGTAGTGATTCAGCTCAATGATGACTTTTTTTGCCCGCAGCAGCCAGGTGGGGGCATTGCCGATCCCGCTGGTAAGCCAGACCCGTCCGTCAGGCGTAATGGCCGAGGCTTCAATTACCGCAACGTCAATATCACCAAAGAAGCCATAGTTAACCATCTGTGCCACTTCGCTCAGATGTAAGTCAACAAAGCGTACCTGACCCTGATTGATTTTTTGCCGTAGGCTACCTGACGTCTGATACGGCGCGCGCCATGAGATGGCGTCAGCCTCGGACAGTACATCATCGGCGGCAGCACTAATAGACGCCCCCGTCAGCAGCCTAATCTGAAACGGTTTTTGCGCCTGATGAAACTCGCTGGCGCGGCGGGCGATAGCCGCGGGGAGTGCTTTGGGAGAACCCGCGGGGGTAAAGCCGCTGAAGGCAACCATCGCATTATGTTCAATAATCTGCGCCGCGTCGTCGGCGCTCATCCGTGCCCAGGGGTCTTTCATATTGTGTCCCTTCCCGGTATCAGTGGCCGACAAAATTGGGTTTACGTTTATTCATAAACGCGTTCATCCCTTCCTGATAATCTTCGCTGTCATAAACGGCACGGCGCATTCCCTGAATACGTTCGAACTCGTCGGAATTCATGGTGTGCGCTTCGCCAAGCACGCGTAGCTCTTCTTTTATCACCGCGATGGCAAGCGGCGCTTTTTCCGAGATATGGTGCGCCATCTGCAACGTGAAATCCTCCAGCTCTTCGACGGCGACAACGTGGTTGAGGATACCGACCGCCTGCGCACGCTGTGCGGTAATAGGGGAGGCGGTGAAGATCAGCTCTTTGACGATATGGAAACCCGCATCGCGAGTCAGGTTGTGGATACCGACCAGATTGTACGGAACGCCGAGGTTGACCGGAGTCATAGAGAACGTGGAGGTACTGGCTGCGATGATCAGATCGGAACTCATGATCATCTCAAATGCGCCTCCCCAGACGCTGCCCTCGACCATGGAGATAACCGGTTTTGGGTACTTCTGAATCATGCGGGTGATCTGGCGTAGCGGATCGTCATAAGAGAGCGGATCGCGCCTGCCAGCGGGGAGCTCATGAATATCGTGACCGGCAGAAAATACCTTCGCACCGGCTGGTGCGCGCAGGATAATACAGCGAATATCCGGGCGATTGAGATCGCTGAGCGCCAGCATGAGATCGTCAATAAACACTTTGCTCAGGGCGTTCAGCTTGCGGGCATAGTTGAACTCAATGACTGCCACTTTTCGGATAATGACAACATTAACGTATTGATAAGACATATTTTTCTCTTTATTCAAAGTAATGATTCAGAAGGTATTCGCGGATTTGCTGAAGACCGGCGCGTGACGAGAGACGGTTATTTTTGACGGCCTGCTGCGTCAGGTTGTAATAGCGGTCGAAGTCGTCACGGGAGAACAGGAGCCGCAGCGCCTCGGCTTCTGTCTGTTTTTGCAACCAGTTAATTTCCTGCAACTGGCGCACCTGCTGCAGTCGTCCGCTGGCGGTTAACTGGGTTCTGAAATCGCAGATGGCCTGCCAGACCTCGTCAATACCGCGCTTTTCCAGTGCGCTACAGCTCAGCACCTGCGGCTGCCATTCGGCATATTTATGGTGCAAAATATGCAGTGCGCTTTCGTACATATGGCGGGCGATGGCGACGTGGTTGTGGTTTTCGCCGTCATCCTTGTTGATGACAATCAAATCCGCCATTTCCATGATCCCTTTTTTGATGCCCTGCAGGTCGTCGCCGCCACCGGCTATTTGTAACGACACAAAGCAGTCCACCATGTGAGCGATTTCCGTTTCCGACTGTCCAACGCCGACGGTTTCAACGATCACAACGTCGAACCCCGCCGCTTCGCACAGCAGCACCAGTTCCCGGGCATGCAGGCAGGCACCGCCCAGATGACCACGCGAGGGCGCCGGGCGGATAAAGGCCGCATCCGATCGCGCCAGTTCGGTCATTCGCGTTTTGTCGCCAAGAATGCTGCCACCGCTGACAGGACTGCTGGGATCGACGGCAATCACCGCCACGCGCAGTCCGTCGCGGGTAAGACGCGTACCGAAAGCCTCCAGAAACGTGCTTTTCCCGGCACCCGGCGTGCCCGTGATGCCCAGGCGCAGCGCGTTGCCAGTGAAAGGCATAATGGCATCCAGCAGTTGTGCGCTCAGCGCCTGATGGCGAGGATGTTGACTCTCCACCAGCGTCATGGCCTGGGCGAGCGTGGCCCGTTCTCCCTGCCGTAATAGCCTCACGGTGTCAGCCAGCGTGGATTCGTTAATCATGATGTTGGCTTATCCGCCTCAGCACATCGCGTACGCTGTCCAGCATCGGCGTGCCGGGGCCGTAAATTGCCGCTACGCCGCGCTCCTGCAGGTAGACATAATCCTGGGGAGGAATCACGCCGCCGGCGACCACGCAGATATCGTCACGCCCCCATTTTTTCAGCGCGGCGACCAGTTCAGGGATGAGCGTTTTGTGACCGGCCGCCAGCGATGAGGCGCCGACGACGTGTACATCGTTTTCTACCGCCAGACGGGCGATCTCTTCCGGGGTGGAGAACATCGGGCTGAGATCGACATCGAATCCGAGATCGGAATAGGCGCTGGCGATCACTTTCGCACCGCGATCGTGACCATCCTGGCCCATTTTGGCGATCAAAATGCGGGGACGGCGACCATTGTCTTCGAGGAACTGCCCGGTTTGCGCAACGATGGCGTCAAACTCGCAGGCCGATTTCTCGGATTGATGGTAGCTCTGCGCAATCACCCCGGTGACGCACTGGCTTGGCACCAGATAACGGTCAAATGCGGATTCCAGCGCGTCGGAGATTTCACCCAGCGTGGCGCGTGCGCGTGCCGCATGAATGGCGGCGGCCAACAGATTCTCATGATGCTGTGCGGCGTGAGTTAACGCCGCCAGCGCGGCGTTAACGGCGGCATCATCGCGGGTCGCGCGGACCTGCGCCAGCGAGGCGATCTGCTCGTTGCGCACCTTAATGTTGTCTATCTCCAGTACGGTCGTTTCGTCTTCTTTTTCCAGCTTGTATTTGTTGACGCCGACAATCACGCGCTTGCCCTGGTCGATCAGCGACTGTTCGCGGGCAGAGGACTCTTCGATCATCCGTTTCGGCAGCCCGGCCTCGATAGCTTTTGCCATCCCACCGGCCTCGTCGATCTGCCTGATAATCTCCCGCGTCTGTTTCACTACCTGATCGGTCAACGATTCCACATAGTATGATCCGGCAAGCGGATCCACGGTGCGGCAGATTTCTGACTCTTCCTGAAGGATTATCTGCGTGTTACGTGCAATGCGGGCGGAAAAGTCGGTGGGCAGACCGAGTGCTTCGTCAAAGGCGTTGGTGTGGAGCGACTGGGTACCGCCAAGCGTGGCACCGAGCGCTTCGATAGTGGTACGGATCACGTTGTTATACGGATCCTGTTCGGTCAGGCTCCAGCCGGAGGTCTGGCAGTGGGTGCGAAGCGCTAACGATTTCGGATCGGTTGCGCCGAAACCGCTAACCGCTTCGCTCCACAGATAACGCGCCGCGCGCAGCATGGCGATGTTCATGAACAGATCCATGCCAATGCCGAAGAAGAACGAAAGGCGGGGCGCGAAGTCATCAATTTTCAGTCCGGCGGAAAGGGCTGCTTTGATGTATTCAATACCATCGGCCAGGGTAAAGGCGACCTGCTGCACGCAGTTGGCACCCGCTTCGGCCATATGATAGCCGCTGATGCTGATGGTATTAAAACGAGGCATATTGCCCGAACACCAGGCGATGATGTCGGCGATAATTCGCATTGAGGACGTTGGTGGGTAGATGTAGGTATTGCGGCACAGGTACTCTTTCAGAATGTCGTTCTGAATGGTTCCGGTTAGCTGTTGCGGCGTCACGCCTTGCTCTTCTGCCGCGACGATATAAAACGCCAACACCGGCAGTACCGCGCCGTTCATGGTCATCGACACCGACATTTCATCCAACGGGATCTGGTCGAACAGTACCTTCATGTCTTCGACGGTATCGATAGCCACGCCCGCCTTGCCGACATCGCCCGCGACGCGTGGGTTATCGGAATCATAACCACGGTGGGTGGCGAGATCGAAAGCGACAGAAAGGCCTTTTTGTCCGGCGGCGAGATTGCGACGATAGAAGGCGTTAGACTCTTTGGCGGTAGAGAAACCGGCGTATTGGCGAATGGTCCACGGTTGCGCGGTATACATGGTCGCGCGTGGCCCACGCACGTAAGGCGGCAGACCGGGAAGGGTGCCGGTGACTTCCAGTTTATCGAGGTCGGCTTCGGTATACAGCGGCTTGATGGCAATGCCTTCCGCTGTCTGTTTGACCAGCGACTCGACGGTTTTTCCCCGTCGGCTGAGCTCCTTGTTGGCGAGTGTCTGCCACTCCGGTAAGTCTGACATTTTTTGCTCCGTAATCCGCAATAAAAAGAGGGTATTGCGGGTACGATGAGCTTTTTAATGCCCCCTGTCGCCAGCAAAAAATAGCCAACGATGCGTCGTTTTTTGCCGGGTGGGATTATTCATTTTGTAATGAATTTCAAAGAAAAAATAACGGCGGGTAACTTCCCGCCGTTATACCGTTGCGGTGATACTCAGCACAATGTCGCGAGAATCACTCTGTCGGCATTGAAATACGCTGTAACGTTAGCGCCTTCGGACAGCGATGCGGCATCATCCACGGGTACGGTGGCGCACAGTATCTGACCGTCCGGCAGCGTCATTAATACTTCACACTGTTCTGTGCCGCGTTCAATATGATTGATAATGCCCTGGAGTTGGTTATCCGCCGCCTGGGCGATGGCGTCGTCCAGGGTGATCCCCACCCACGGCGCTTTCAGCAGCACGAGGACTTCTTTGCCTTCATCAAGCCCCAGTCGCTCGCCGCTCTGGGCGGTAATCGCCACTTTCAGCCGCGTTTCACCATCGGCTAACAGCACATCGACATGCTGCTGCACCTGATCGCGATCGCGGGCGGTAATGGTGCCAAACCACTGGTTACGCGCGCTGGTTTGCAGGGAAAAACGCGAGATCGCCGCTAACAGGCTATTGAGCGGCAGCGCGTCATCGTCACTTAGAACATCGAAGGCTTTTTGCTGAATCTGCCCCAGCAGATCGTAAAGCTGGATCAGGCGCTGCCCGTAGCGGGTCAACACTGCGCCACCGCCGCCTTTGCCGCCTGTCGCACGGTCGACCAGCGTCTGCTCGCTGAGGAGGTTCATTTCATTGATGGCGTCCCAGGCGCTCTTATAGCTGATGCCTGCATCTTTCGCGCCCTGGCTAATGGAACCGGAAAGTGCAATATGCTTGAGCAAAGAGATGCGTCGGGGATCGGCAAACAGTTTTTGCTGAAGTTTCAGGGTAAGAAGGATTTCGGCTTGCATAACAAGATCCTGGTAAAAAGGTTATTGTGACGGAAAACCACAGAGACGCAAAGCCGACCGCACAAAAGGGGAGTGCTTTTCTCAGTGATGCGGTTAGAATACTACAAGGACTATATCAGGAGTTGACCATGTTAGAGTTATTGAAAAGTCTGGTATTCGCCGTAATCATGGTACCTGTGGTGATGGCCATCATCCTGGGTCTGATTTACGGTCTCGGTGAAGTGTTCAACATTTTCTCCGGTATCGGTCAGAAAGACCAGTCCAGACAGAATCACTGATTTCAAACGCCCGCTCAGTCGGGCGTTTTTGTCTCCTTCGTCTTTCAGGCCGCATTTTTGTTGGCCGCGCCCGATCGCTCAACGATTTGCCGCCTTAATGCAACCCGAAATCCAATGGGGATTGTTTCTCAAGTTCTCCTCATTCCTGCCGATATTTTCTTTGCGTAACCTCTTATAGGTATCAATAACTTCTGGGAAAAACGTTGCTTTGTCGTTATATTTGCGTCTACATAACGACACTCGAAAGGAGTTACAGATGGCTCGTACATGGTTACGCCTGTTTGCTGGGGCAACATTATCACTGACTGTTGCCGGACATGCGCTGGCGGATGAAGGGAAAATCACGGTATTTGCAGCGGCGTCATTGACTAACGCGATGCAGGATATCGCGGCAGAATACAAAAAAGAGAAGAATGTCGACGTGGTCTCCTCTTTTGCTTCATCTTCGACGCTGGCTCGCCAGATAGAAGCTGGTGCGCCAGCGGATCTGTTCATTTCTGCCGATCAGAAATGGATGGACTACGCGGTAGATAAGAAGTCGATTGATACGGCATCGCGTCAGACGCTGCTGGGCAACAGCCTTGTGGTGGTTGCGCCAAAAGCCAGTGAGCAGAAAGATTTTACGATTGACAGTAAAACCAACTGGACGACGCTGCTGAACGGTGGACGTCTGGCGGTGGGCGATCCGGAACACGTTCCGGCGGGGATCTACGCGAAAGAAGCGCTGCAGAAACTGGGTGCCTGGGAAACATTGTCACCGAAACTGGCGCCAGCAGAAGATGTGCGCGGCGCGCTGGCGCTGGTCGAGCGTAACGAAGCGCCGCTGGGCATCGTTTACGGTTCTGACGCGGTTGCCAGCAAAGGGGTTAAAGTCGTGGCCACCTTCCCGGAAGACTCGCACAAAAAAGTGGAATACCCCATCGCGATTGTCGATGGACATAAAAACGCCACGGTCAGCGCGTTCTATGATTACCTGAAAGGACCGCAGGCTGCTGAAATCTTTAAACGCTACGGATTTACGACCAAGTAATGATATTGACCGATCCCGAATGGCAGGCCGTTTTCCTGAGCCTGAAAGTGTCTTCCCTGGCCGTGCTGTTTAGTTTGCCGTTTGGGATTTTCTTTGCCTGGCTGCTGGTGCGCTGCACCTTCCCAGGCAAAGCCTTACTGGATAGCGTGCTGCATTTGCCGCTGGTGTTACCGCCGGTGGTGGTCGGTTATCTGCTGCTGGTCTCGATGGGACGGCGCGGATTTATCGGTCAGTGGCTGTACGACTGGTTTGGTATTACCTTTGCCTTTAGCTGGCGCGGCGCGGTACTGGCGGCGGCAGTGATGTCTTTCCCACTGATGGTGCGTGCCATCCGGCTGGCGCTGGAAGGGGTGGACATCAAGCTGGAACAAGCCGCCCGGACGCTGGGCGCTGGACGCTGGCGCGTCTTCTTCACCATTACTCTCCCGCTAACGCTGCCTGGCATTATTGTCGGCACGGTGCTGGCATTTGCCCGCTCGCTGGGCGAGTTTGGCGCTACGATTACCTTTGTCTCCAACATTCCCGGAGAAACGCGCACCATTCCTTCGGCGATGTATACCCTGATCCAGACGCCTGGCGGTGAAAGCGCCGCGGCGCGACTGTGCCTTATCTCCATCGTACTGGCGCTGATTTCACTGTTGATTTCTGAATGGCTGGCGCGGCTCAGCCGCGAACGGGCGGGGCGATAATCATGCTGGAACTCAATTTCTCCCAGACGCTGGGCACCCATTGTGTCACGCTCAACGAAACGCTGCCCGCCAGCGGTATCACCGCGATTTTTGGCGTCTCCGGTTCTGGAAAAACCTCGCTCATCAATGCCATCAGTGGCCTGACGCGACCGCAGAAAGGGCGCATTGTGCTCAACGGACGGGTGCTGAACGACACGGAAAAACATATTTGTCTGACGCCGGAAAAACGTCGGGTAGGCTACGTTTTTCAGGATGCGCGCCTGTTTCCGCATTATAAAGTACGCGGCAATCTGCGTTACGGCATGGCGAAAAGCATGGCCGGTCAGTTTGATAAGCTGGTGGCGTTGTTAGGTATTGAGCCCCTGCTCGACAGACTGCCGGGCGGCCTCTCCGGTGGTGAAAAACAGCGTGTGGCGATTGGCCGGGCGCTGCTGACCGCGCCGGAATTGCTGCTGTTGGATGAACCGCTCGCCTCGCTGGATATTCCGCGTAAGCGCGAACTGTTGCCCTATCTGCAACGCCTGGCGCGGGAGATCAACATTCCCATGCTCTACGTCAGCCACTCGCTCGACGAGATTCTCCATCTGGCCGATAACGTGATGGTACTGGAAGACGGTCAGGTGAAGGCGTTTGGTGCGCTCGAAGAGGTCTGGAGCAGCAGCGTGATGCATCCGTGGCTGCCGAAAGAACAGCAGAGCAGCATCCTGAAGGTGAGCGTGCTGGAGCATCATCCGCATTACGCCATGACGGCACTGGCGCTGGGCGACCAGCATTTGTGGGTCAATAAGCTCAATGAACCGCTGCAAGCCTCGTTGCGCATTCGTATTCAGGCGTCGGATGTCTCACTGGTGCTACAACCGCCGCAGCAGACCAGCATCCGCAATATTTTGCGCGCGAAGGTGACCCACTGCTACGACGATAACGGGCAGGTGGAAGTTCAGCTTGAGGTCGGGGGCAAAACGCTGTGGGCGCGCATAAGCCCGTGGGCCAGGGATGAACTGGGGATCAAACCTGGCCTGTGGCTGTACGCGCAAATCAAGAGCGTATCCATAACCGCCTGATTACAGCAGTTGGCTATAGATGAACTTCGCAATGCTGTCGGTGGTGTTGTCGCCGATGACGACGTTAGCACGTGCTTTGATCTCGTCGTCAGCATTGCCCATCGCCACGCCGGTACCGGCCGCTTCCAGCATGCTGATGTCGTTGTAGTTATCCCCGAAGGCAATCACGTTTTCCATCGAACCGCCCTGAGATTCGACCCACTGGGTCAGGCGTTTGCCCTTACTGTTACCCTGACGGGCGATATCGACCTGATCGTGCCACGACCATTCGCATTCAAGGCCCAGTTGCTGTTCGACATGTTTGCCAAATTGCTGCAGTTTAGGGATATCGTCGTCTGTCAGGGCGAATTTCCAGACCGCGTTGACATCGCGCGCCGCCTGCGCCAGTGAAGGCACCTGAGTGAAGACCGGACGCTGTTCCGGTGGCAGCGTCTGCGCCCAGTTTGATGTGCGAATGACATGGCCGGTCGGATGCTCATACAGCATGGCGTCATCGACATACATCAGACCATGAACCTGATGCGATTCCAGCAATGTAATAAGCTGCAGCGCCTGGTCAACTGGCAGGGGGTCGGCCGCAAGAACATTTTTTGCGTGATAATCATACAAATAAGTGCCATTACAGCAAATTGCAGGTGTATCCAGCGCCAGTGCCTGATAAAAAGGATGAATCGCAACGTGATGACGCCCGGTGACGATGATAAGTTGGTAACCCGCCGCTCTGGCGCGTGACAGCGCTTCGACAGACGAGGGGAGCAGGGTCTTTTGCGGGGTCAGCAGGGTTCCATCTAAATCCAGGGCAATCACGCGAGCGGTCATATCGTCATCCCGATTAACATTGAAAATTTTGTCTGCCTGAATGGTACACCGGGACGGGGAGCAGGCAAAATTTAGTACGTATACCCTGAATAATTCGAGTTGCAGGTGCGTTGGCTGCAACTTGAAGTATGACGGATATAGATTCAGCATTCACCGTTAAAAGCGACTACGTTAAGCTGTATTCCATTATTGCAGCCAGTTGCTTAAAGCAGAGGAGCATTCATGAAGCAAACCGTTTATACCGCCAGCCCTGAAAGCCAACAGATCCACGTCTGGAGCTTGGGTCATGATGGCGCGTTGAAGCTGGTACAGGTGGTTGATGTGCCCGGGCAGGTTCAGCCGATGGTGGTCAGCCCGGATAAACGCTATCTCTACGTGGGCGTGCGTCCTGAATTCCGCGTGCTGGCTTACCGGATTGCGCCGGATGATGGTGCGCTGACGTTTGCCGCAGAATCCGCACTGCCGGGCAGCCCAACGCACATTTCAACCGATCATCATGGGCGTTTCGTCTTTGTCGGCTCCTATAATGCGGGCAACGTCAGCGTGACGCGTCTGGAAGACGGCCTGCCGGCCGGGCTTGTGGATGTGGTGGAAGGGATGGATGGCTGTCACTCTGCCAATATCTCTCCGGACAACCGCACCCTGTGGGTGCCTGCGCTGAAGCAGGATCGCATCTGCCTGTTTACCCTCAGCGATGACGGTAAGCTGGTGGCGCAAGAGCCAGCAGAAGTGACCACCGTTGAAGGGGCTGGTCCGCGTCATATGGCGTTCCATCCGAATCAGCAATATGCGTACTGCGTCAACGAGCTCAACAGTTCTGTGGACGTCTGGGAGCTGAAAGATCCGCACGGCGACATCGAATGCGTGCAAACGCTGGATATGATGCCGGCTGATTTCTCTGACACCCGCTGGGCGGCGGACATTCACATTACGCCCGATGGTCGTCATCTGTATGCCTGTGACCGCACCGCCAGCCTGATTACCGTATTCAGCGTTTCAGAAGATGGCAGCGTGTTGACCAAAGAGGGCTTCCAGCCAACCGAAACGCAGCCGCGCGGTTTCAACGTTGACCATAGTGGGAAATACCTGATTGCTGCCGGACAGAAGTCGCACCATATTGCGGTGTACGAGATTGCCGGTGAGCAGGGGTTGTTGACGGAAAAGGGACGTTATGCGGTAGGCCAGGGCCCGATGTGGGTAGTGGTTAACGCGTATTAATTCGGGTAGATTTTTAACCCACAAGTAAAAAGAATAACCGGCATCGCAGGATGCCGGTTTTTTATGCTTACTGCTTCGGTGCCGCCACCACTTTGCTGCCCACACCGCGGTTATTGTATTCCCACATGCGGTTAAAGTTGGTGTCGTTCAGGTTACGCTGGGTTTCGCCTTTATCATCTTTCGCGCCGGTATTGCCCGCGAAAGGACGCTTCGAGACCACCGCGTCAGCCCACGGCTGCGCCATGTTAAAGCCTTCGTTGATCACGCTATCGCGGATCACGACCTGACCGTTGGTGTTGCTGTCAACATCCAGTGAGCGGCCCAGTTGCGCCACGCCGTCACCGGCGGCGGTGAAGCGGCTGTTGGTGGCGAGGAAACCGTAGTAAATGTTCGACAGCGTTGCCGGTGCGAAGACGTACGCTTCTTGTTGAGTACGGGAGTTCACCACGCGGAAATCGGTGTTATCGAACACCACTGCGCCGCGACCGGAAACCATATCCACATCACCTTCGATGTAGCTGTTGGTGACCAGGGTGCGCGGCTGACGGTCATTTTCCAGACGGTTCTGCACGCCGCTGTTGGTCACAAAGAAGGTGTTCTGGCGACCCAGAATGTTTACCTTGTCGATCTGAACTTTGTCACCGTCGGTGCGTAACGCAACGGCCGGGTGGTTACCCGCATCCACGCTGTCGCCGAGATTGTTTTCAACGGTCAGATTCTGCAACTGCAGGCCATTGTTCTGTGACCACAGTACGGCTGAGCACATCACGCCAATATTCGCGCCGCGTTTGCTCTGGCAGTTGTCAAACATGTACCAGGCCGGTTTACCAGGCATATATTTCCCGCCCGGGTTCACCGTATGACGCCAGTCAGCGGTGCTCATTTCACCGTCAATCGCCGCGCCAATCTTCACGTCTAACGGTTTTTCACCCGTTCCGTATAACGTCAGGCTGCCCGGTGCCGCAGGGATATAGACAGTTCCCTGATACTCACCCGGCATAATGGCAATGTACTGACGTTTGTTGGTGCGCGTGGTGATCGCTGCATCCACTGCCGCCTGAATGGTGGTGTGGGTCACGCCCTGCGTACCGGCCGGGCCGACGACAAAGTCAGGCTGCGCGGGCAGAGAAATTGAGGACGGCGTCCACGGCGCGGTGTTCGGCGTCAGGGAAGAAAAATAGTTTTTAGCGACAAAATTCTGCGCTTCATTCGCCGACAAAATGGGGCGCGAGGAGGTTCCAGGCGCGGTTTGATCGGAAGGAATTTGATCCGGCGGGGTAGAGCTACAGGCGGTCAGCGTCACGCCAAAAGCCAGTGCCAGCGCCAGACGGGAAACTGATGATGTGTTCACGAGTTGCTCCGGGCTATAAAAGTATCCATTGAAGCCTGCTTTTTTATACTAAGTTGAGCAAAACGGGAAGGTGAAAAGCTAAAAAGTTGTTTTTTAAACCACTCCTCGCGGATCCTGATACCGCGAACGTCACAATTAAGTAACATTTTTGCCCTGGATGATTGACTTCCCGCGCGCGATCTCAAATAAATGTCTATACAACCTAAGACAAGTGGGAGAGGGCATGCAACACCTGTTACCTGATGATACGCTCTGGCGAAACCTCCGTCTGGCGACGCTCGACCCGGAGCAGCCGACGCCGTATGGCATGCTGGACCGTCATGCGTTGATTATCCGCGAGGGGCGCGTGCTGGCGATTGTGCCGGAGACATCACTCCCGACAGCGCACGCCAATACACATGACCTGCAGGGGCGTCTGGTGACGCCCGGGCTGATTGACTGCCACACGCATCTGGTGTTTGGCGGCAACCGCGCCAGCGAATGGGAACAACGGCTGAACGGTGTCTCTTATCAGCAGATCAGCGCGCAGGGCGGCGGTATTAACGCTACGGTGTCGGCAACGCGTGCCGCAACAGAGGAGACGCTCTTTGCCTCTGCACAGGCGCGGATCGCGCGTCTGATACGCGAGGGTGTGACCCTGTTGGAAGTAAAATCCGGCTACGGTCTGAATGTGGCAGCAGAAGAAAAGATGCTGCGCGTTGCGGCCCGCCTGGCCGAAGAGAATCTCATCGAAATCAGCCCCACGCTGCTGGCGGCGCATGCCGTACCGGTTGAATATCGGGACAATCCTGACGGTTATATCACCCACGTCTGCGAAACGATACTGCCGCAGTTATGGGAAAAGGGGCTGTTTGAAGCGGTCGATCTGTTTTGCGAGAGCGTAGGGTTTACCCTGGCCCAGAGCGAGCGGGTACTGCGCGCGGCGCAGGCAGCGGGCATCCCGGTCAAAGGGCATGTTGAGCAATTGTCTCTGCTTGGCGGGGCGCAGCTGGTCAGTCGCTATCACGGGCTTTCTGCGGATCACATTGAATATCTTGATGAAGCAGGCGTGGCGGCGATGCGTCACAGCGGCACCGTTGGCGTACTGCTTCCGGGGGCGTTTTATTTTCTGAAAGAGACACAGCGTCCGCCCGTTGAATTGCTGCGTCGCTACCAGATCCCAATGGCCGTAGCGACCGATTTCAACCCCGGCACCAGTCCCTTTATCAGCCTGCACCTGGCGATGAACATGGCCTGCGTTCAGTTTGGACTGACACCGGAAGAGGCGTGGGCGGGCGTCACCCGTCATGCCGCTCAGGCGCTGGGACGCCAGACGACGCACGGACAACTAAAAGCGGGCTACGTTGCCGATTTTAACGTCTGGGATGCGCAAAACCCGGTGGAGATCCTTTATGAACCAGGGCGCAACCCGCTGTATCAACGCATATTTCGAGGAGAAATGACATGACGCAATGGGAAGCTGCTGCCCCTGACCTGTGGCAGGGGCGAGATGACAGCGGTGAAGCCGCAAACGCGCTGCGTCTGTTTCAGACCACAGCGCGCAGCCAGACGTTTTCGCCAGAGCATTATCGCGACAAAATAGCGCTGCTCGGCTTTGCCTGCGATGAGGGGGTTAAGCGTAATCAAGGGCGTCCCGGTGCCGCCGGCGCGCCGGACGCGCTGCGTTGTGCGCTGGCGAACCTGGCGAGCCACGCGGGGCATGAGCGACTGGTGGATATGGGGAATCTACTGGCCCCGACGGCGGATCTGGAAGGGGCGCAACAGGCGCTGCGTGATGCGGTCTCTCGATGTCATCAGGCCGGGATGCGCACCTTCGTTCTTGGCGGCGGACATGAGACGGCATTCGGCCACGGGGCGGGTATTTTCGACGCGTTCCCCGGCGAGCGGGTAGGGATCGTTAACCTCGACGCACATCTGGATCTGCGCAACGCCGGGCGGGCGACTTCCGGTACGCCGTTTCGCCAACTGGCACAGCTTTGCGACCAGCAGCAGCGCGAGTTCCGCTACGCCTGCATCGGCGTCAGTCGGGCGGCAAATACTCAGGCGCTGTGGGACGAGGCGCAAAAGCGCAACGTGCTGGTGGTTGAAGATTTGCAGTGCAGCGAAGCCCACGCCCGGCTGGCGGCGTTTATCAGCGAGGTAGATAAACTCTATCTGACGGTCGATCTCGACGTACTGCCTGTTGCCGAGATGCCCGCGGTGTCGGCTCCGGCGGCGCTGGGCGTGCCGTTGGCGACCCTGCTGACGGTGATTGAGCCTGTTTGTCGCAGCGGTAAGCTCCAGGCGGTGGATATGGTTGAATTTAATCCTCGCTTTGATAATGATGGCAGGTCGGCACGCGTGGCTGCGCGGCTTGGCTGGCAAATCGCCCATTGGTGGCAGTAATCGATTGATAAGGTAAAACATTCCCATGACACTCTCTCGCCCTCGTTCTGCTCCCGCGCCGTTTTATGAGACGGTTAAACGCGAGATTAGCGAAAAGATCGCCAGCGGCGTCTGGCAGCCGCACGATCGCATTCCGTCGGAGGCGGAGCTGGTGGCGCAGTACGGCTTCAGTCGGATGACCATCAACCGGGCGCTGCGCGAACTGACCGACGAAGGGATGCTGGTGCGCCTGCAGGGGGTGGGAACCTTTGTCGCGGAGCCGAAAGGCCAGTCTGCACTGTTTGAAATTCGCAGTATTGCCGACGAAATCGCCTCACGGGGGCATCGGCATCACTGCGAGGTGCTGATTCTGGAAAAAAAACCGGCCAATGCGCGACAGGCGGCGGTGCTGAAGGTCAGTGAAGGGACGACGATTTTCCACTCTGTGATGGTACATTTTGAAAACGACCAGCCGGTACAGATAGAAGATCGCTGTGTGAATGCCGACATTGTCCCGGCGTATCTGGCGCAGGATTACAGTCAGACCACGCCACATGCCTATCTGTCGTTGATTGCCCCGCTGACGGAAGGGGAGCACATTGTTGAAGCAGTGCGCGCTACGGCGCAAGAGTGTGCCTTACTGGATATTGGCGAGACCGATCCTTGTCTGCTGATTCGTCGTACCACCTGGTCCGCCACGCAGATCGTTTCCCATGCGCGACTGCTCTTCCCGGGGTCTCGCTACCGGTTGCAGGGCCATTTCTCCTCCTGAATCACGCGAACTGAAAAGCGTGATTGCTGACGCAATATAACAAAAATGTATCTTTTTTGTTAATTGCTGCCTTGTTATGTCTTGTATAGACAAGTATATATTTACCTCACACCCTATCATTCCATTATGCCGGATAAACAGTATCCGGCACGTCCGTGAGGAGTCGTTGTTATGTCTCATAGCAAGTATCGCCAGCAAGATATCCGCGCCCCGCGAGGGACAACGCTGACGGCCAAATCCTGGCTGACCGAAGCGCCGCTGCGCATGTTAATGAATAACCTGGATCCCGATGTCGCCGAAAACCCGCATGAGCTGGTGGTGTACGGTGGTATAGGGCGCGCGGCCCGTAACTGGGAGTGCTATGACGCGATTGTCAATGCCCTGACTCAACTGGAAGCGGATGAAACGCTGCTGGTTCAGTCCGGCAAACCGGTTGGCATATTCAGAACCCATCAGAACGCCCCGCGCGTGCTCATCGCCAACTCCAACCTCGTCCCGCACTGGGCGACCTGGGAGCATTTCAACGAACTGGATGCAAAAGGGCTGGCGATGTACGGCCAGATGACGGCCGGAAGCTGGATCTATATCGGTAGTCAGGGGATTGTGCAGGGCACCTATGAAACGTTTGTCGAAGCGGGACGCCAGCATTACGACGGCAATCTGCGCGGGCGCTGGGTGTTAACCGCCGGACTCGGCGGCATGGGGGGCGCGCAGCCGTTGGCGGCAACGCTGGCTGGCGCCTGTTCCCTGAACATTGAATGTCAACAGAGCCGCATCGATTTCCGCCTGCGCACCCGCTATGTCGATGAACAGGCGACGTCCCTTGATGACGCGCTGGCGCGTATCGAAAAATATACTCGCGAAGGCAAAGCCGTTTCGATTGCCCTGTGCGCCAATGCGGCGGACGTCGTGCCCGAGCTGGTGAAACGCGGCGTACGCCCGGACATGGTCACCGACCAGACCAGCGCCCACGACCCCTTGCATGGCTATCTGCCTTCCGGCTGGGACTGGGAGACCTATCAGCAGAAAGCGCTCTCCGATCCGCAGGGAACCGTAGAAGCAGCGAAGCGTTCGATGGCGAAACACGTCGAGGCCATGCTGGCGTTCAACGACATGGGCGTACCTACGTTTGATTACGGCAACAATATCCGTCAGATGGCAAAAGAGATGGGTGTGGAAAACGCCTTTGCCTTTCCAGGCTTCGTACCGGCTTATATTCGCCCGCTGTTCTGTCGCGGCATCGGGCCGTTCCGCTGGGTGGCGCTTTCCGGCGATCCACAGGATATTTATAAAACCGATGCCAAAGTGAAAGAGATTGTGGCGGATGACGAGCACCTCCATCGCTGGCTGGACATGGCGCGGGAGCGGATTAATTTCCAGGGGCTGCCGGCGCGTATCTGCTGGGTGGGTCTTGAATGGCGGCAAAAACTCGGCCTGGCGTTCAACGAAATGGTGCGCAGTGGCGAAGTCTCAGCACCGATTGTGATCGGTCGTGACCATCTGGATTCCGGCTCTGTCGCCAGTCCGAACCGCGAAACCGAGGCGATGCGCGACGGTTCTGACGCGGTGTCCGACTGGCCGCTGCTCAATGCGCTGCTCAACACGGCGAGCGGAGCCACCTGGGTATCGCTGCACCACGGCGGCGGCGTAGGAATGGGCTTCTCGCAGCACGCCGGGATGGTCATTGTCTGCGACGGCAGCGATGAAGCGGCCGAGCGAATTGCCCGGGTACTGCATAACGATCCGGCGACCGGCGTGATGCGTCATGCGGATGCGGGCTACGACATCGCCGTGGAGTGCGCTGTGGAACAAGGTCTGAATCTACCGATGGTTGCGGCAACGCAGGGGAAACGCTGATATGAACACCATGACCTTAACGCCGGGCCATCTGAGCTTTTCACAGCTGCGCGAAGTCTGGCAGCGGCCGGTTAAACTGAGCCTCGACGCCAGCGCCATCGACGGCATTAACGCCAGCGTGGCCTGCGTCAACACGATTGTCGCTGAAGGGCGTACGGCCTACGGCATTAACACGGGTTTTGGCCTGCTGGCGCAAACGCGCATTGCCGATGACGATCTGCAAAACCTGCAGCGTTCGCTGGTGCTGTCGCATGCGGCAGGCGTGGGCGACGCGTTAGATGACGCACTGGTGCGCCTGATCATGGTGCTGAAGATAAACAGCCTGGCGCGCGGTTTCTCCGGCATTCGTCTTAGCGTGATAGACGCGCTGATTGCGCTGGTTAACGCCGAAGTCTGGCCGCACATTCCGGCGAAAGGGTCGGTGGGCGCATCAGGTGATTTGGCACCGCTGGCCCATATGTCGCTCACGCTGTTAGGTGAAGGGAAGGCGCGCTGGCAGGGCGAATGGCTACCCGCGACGGAAGCGTTAAAAAAAGCCGGGCTGGAGCCGATTACGCTGGCGGCGAAAGAAGGGCTGGCGCTGCTTAACGGCACGCAGGCGTCGACGGCGTTTGCGCTGCGCGGGCTGTTTGAGGTGCAGGAGCTGTTCGCGTCCGCCATCGTGTGCGGATCGTTAACCACCGAAGCGGTGCTGGGGTCACGCCGACCGTTTGATGCGCGCATTCACGCCGCGCGCGGGCAGCGTGGGCAGATTGACGCGGCGGCGCTGTATCGCCACGTACTGACGGAGACCAGCGCGCTGTCGGCGTCACACCACAATTGTGAAAAGGTGCAGGATCCGTATTCTTTGCGCTGTCAGCCGCAGGTGATGGGCGCGTGCCTGACGCAGATGCGCCAGGTGATGGACGTGCTGTTGGCGGAAGCCAATGCGGTCTCCGATAACCCGCTGGTTTTTGCTGAGCAGGGGGACGTTATCTCCGGCGGTAACTTCCACGCCGAACCGGTGGCGATGGCGGCGGATAATCTGGCGCTGGCCATTGCCGAGATAGGCGCGCTTTCCGAACGCCGTATTGCGCTGATGATGGATAAACACATGTCGCAACTGCCGCCTTTCCTCGTCAAAAACGGTGGGGTGAACTCGGGCTTTATGATTGCCCAGGTGACGGCGGCAGCGCTCGCCAGTGAGAACAAAGCACTGGCGCATCCGCACAGCGTGGACAGTCTGCCAACGTCGGCGAATCAGGAAGATCATGTATCGATGGCACCGGCGGCGGGACGCAGGTTGTGGGAAATGGCGGCGAATACTCGCGGCGTACTGGCCGTCGAGTGGCTGGCAGCCTGTCAGGGGATTGATTTACGCGAAGGGTTAACGTCAAGTCTGCTACTGGAGCAGGCGCGAACCGCATTACGTGAGCAGGTCGCGCATTATACCCAGGACCGTTTTTTCGCCCCGGATATTGAGCGTGCGACAGAATTGCTTGCGCAGGGGACCTTGTTGCAGCTTGTGCCGGAGTTTCTTTGAACAGCGCCGGATGGCGCTGACGCTTATCCGGCCTACGAATTCCTCCCGTAGGCCGGATAAGACGCGTGAGCGTCGTCATCCGGCACAATACGATCAACTGAACATCGCGGTAATCGACGCGCTGGCGAGCGAGTGGAAATGGACGTTAAATCCTACCATCGCGCCGCTGGCACCTTCATCGACGTCAATCTTGTCCACATCCAGCGCGTGAACGGTAAAGATATAGCGGTGGGTTTCCCCTTTTGGCGGCGCGGCGCCGCCGTAGCCCGCTTTACCGAAGTCGGTACGCGTCTGGATAACGCCGTCTGGCAGCGCGACCAGGCCGGAGCCAAAGCCCTGTGGCAGCATCCGGGTGTCGGCTGGAATATTGGCCACTACCCAGTGCCACCAGCCGGAACCGGTTGGCGCATCCGGGTCAAAACAGGTCACCACGAAACTCTTCGTTCCGGCAGGCACCTCGTCCCAGGCCAGATGCGGAGAAAGGTTATCGCCGTTATAGCCCATACCGTTGAAGACATGGCGCTGGGGAAGCTTTTCCCCGTCGCGCAGATCGTTGCTGATTAATTTCATGCACTCTCCTTCATTCTTGCCAAAAAGTGTCGCCAGAAACTCCACAGCTTACCGTTAATTATGCGTTAAAAAACGTTTCTTCGCGCACAGCGTCGTTCACTGCCTGTGTCAGACGGCGCAGTTGCGCTGGCTCAATGAGATACGGCGGCATCAGGTAGATGAGCTTGCCAAACGGACGGATCCACACGCCCTGTTGCACAAAGAATTTTTGCAGAGCCGCCATGTTGACCGGATGCGTCGTTTCCACCACGCCGATCGCCCCCAGCACGCGAACATCCGCCACCCACGGCGACGTCCGCGCCGGGGCGAGTTCCTGACGGAGTTGGGTTTCAATGGCCGATACCTGTGCCTGCCAGTCGCCGGATTCCAGCAGAGACAGACTGGCGGTTGCCACCGCGCAGGCCAGCGGATTGCCCATAAACGTGGGGCCGTGCATGAAACAGCCCGCTTCGCCGTCGCTGATGGTTTCCGCCACCTGGCGGGTGGTCAGGGTGGCGGAGAGAGTCATCGTCCCGCTGGTCAGCGCTTTACCCAGACACAGAATATCAGGCGCGATCCCGGCGTGTTCGCAGGCAAACAGTTTGCCCGTGCGGCCAAATCCGGTCGCGATTTCATCGGCAATCAGCAGAATGCCTTCCCGGTCACACATTTTGCGAATACGGCGCAGCCACTCGGGATGGTACATGCGCATACCGCCCGCTCCCTGGACGATCGGCTCAAGAATAACTGCCGCGATATCATGACGATGCGCAGCCATCAGGCGCGCGAAGGCCACCATGTCACGCTCATCCCACTCGCCATCCATCCGGCTTTGCGGCGCAGGGGCAAACAGGTTTTCCGGCAGATAGCCCTTCCACAGGCTGTGCATAGAGTTGTCCGGATCGCAGACCGACATCGCGCCGAAAGTATCGCCGTGATAGCCGTTACGGAACGTCAGGAAGCGCTGACGTGATTCACCCAACGCCTGCCAGTATTGCAGCGCCATTTTCATCGCGACTTCCACCGCGACGGAACCGGAATCGGCGAGAAATACGCACTCAAGCGTCGCGGGCGTCATGGCGACCAGTTTACGGCACAGGTTGACGGCGGGGGCATGCGTGATCCCACCGAACATCACGTGTGACATGGCGTCAATCTGCGTTTTCATCGCCGCATTGAGCTGTGGGTGATTGTAGCCGTGAATCGCGGCCCACCATGACGACATGCCATCAATCAGGCGCTCACCGCTGGATAAAATCAGTTCGCAGCCTTCAGCCCGTTCAACGGGATAGACCGGCAGCGGGGACGTCATCGAGGTGTAGGGGTGCCAAATGTGGCGCTGATCAAAAGTGATATCGTCCGTTGTCATAATCGACTTGTAAACCAAATTAAAAAGTTTTAGGTTTACAAGTCTACACCCTTATCACCACAAAAAGTATAAAATTATGACCACTCATTCTCGCTGGACGCTGTCGCAAGTCACCGAATTATTTGAAAAACCGCTGCTGGATCTGTTGTTCGAGGCACAGCAAATTCACCGTCAGCATTTTGACCCTCGTCAGGTACAGGTCAGCACGCTGTTGTCGATCAAGACCGGTGCCTGCCCGGAAGACTGCAAATATTGCCCGCAAAGTTCGCGCTATAAAACGGGCCTTGAATCTGAGCGGCTGATGGAAGTCGAGCAGGTGCTGGAGTCGGCGCGCAAAGCGAAAAACGCGGGTTCCACCCGTTTCTGCATGGGGGCGGCGTGGAAGAACCCGCACGAGCGTGATATGCCGTATTTGCAGCAAATGGTTCAGGGGGTGAAAGCGCTGGGGCTGGAAGCCTGCATGACGCTCGGCACGCTCGATGAATCGCAGGCACAGCGACTGGCGGAGGCGGGGCTGGACTATTACAACCACAACCTCGATACGTCGCCGGAATTCTACGGCAACATCATCACCACCCGTTCCTACCAGGAGCGTCTCGATACGCTGGACAAAGTGCGCGAAGCCGGGATCAAAGTCTGTTCTGGCGGCATCGTCGGTCTGGGCGAGACGGTGACAGACCGCGCCGGGCTGCTCCTGCAACTGGCAAATCTGCCGACCCCGCCGGAAAGCGTGCCGATCAACATGTTGGTGAAGGTGAAGGGCACGCCGCTGGCGGATAACGATGACGTTGACGCGTTTGATTTTATTCGCACCATTGCCGTGGCGCGCATCATGATGCCGACCTCTTATGTTCGTCTGTCCGCCGGTCGCGAGCAGATGAATGAGCAAACGCAGGCCATGTGCTTTATGGCCGGGGCCAACTCCATTTTCTACGGCTGCAAACTGCTCACCACGCCAAACCCGGAAGAGGACAAAGATCTCCAGCTCTTCCATAAGCTGGGACTGAATCCACAGCAGACGTCGGTGCTTGCGGGGGATAACGAGCAGCGTGCGCGTCTGGAGCAGGCGCTGCTGACGCCGGATACCGACAATTACTACAACGCGGCTGCCGTATGATCTGGCAACGGAAAATCGACGATGCGCTGACGGCGCGTCGTTCGGCGGATACTCTGCGCCGCCGTTACGCGGTCGTGCAGGGGGCCGGTCGCTGGCTGGAGGCGAACGACCAGCGCTATCTCAATTTCTCCAGCAATGATTATCTGGGCTTAAGCCACCATCCACGCATCGTTCGCGCCTGGCAGCAGGGATCGGAACGGTTTGGCGTCGGCAGCGGCGGCTCGGGTCACGTCAGCGGTTATTCCATCGCCCATCAGCAACTGGAAGAAGAACTGGCCGACTGGCTGGGCTATCCGCGCGCGCTGCTGTTTATCTCCGGTTTCGCCGCAAACCAGGCGGTGATTACCGCGCTGATGGAAAAGGATGACCGGATTGTCGCTGACCGCCTCAGCCATGCTTCGCTACTGGAAGCGGCCAGTCTAAGCCCGGCGCAGCTTCGCCGCTTTACCCATAACGACGCGTCGCATCTCACGCGCCTGCTTGATGTCCCCTGTTCGGGGCGACAGCTGGTGGTGACCGAGGGGGTGTTCAGCATGGATGGCGACAGCGCGCCGCTTGCGGAAATTCAGCGCGCTGCCCAGACGCGAAAGGCCTGGCTGCTGGTGGATGACGCCCACGGTGTTGGCGTGTGCGGGGACGAGGGGCGTGGGAGCTGCTGGCAGCAGCGGGTAAAACCGGCGCTGTTGGTGGTGACGTTTGGCAAAGGGTTTGGCGTCAGCGGTGCGGCGATCCTGTGCTCCGAAAGCGTTGCCGATTATCTGCTGCAGTTCGCCCGTCATCTGATATACAGCACCAGCATGCCGCCCGCGCAGGCGATGGCGCTACAGGCGTCGCTTTCGGTGATTCGCAGTCAGGAAGGTGACGCGCGCAGGGAGAAACTGGCTGCGCTTATCCAGCGCTTTCGTTCATCAGTCAATCACGCCGATTTCACCCTGGCGCAGTCGCACAGTGCCATCCAGCCGCTGATTGTCGGCGAAAATGCACGCGCGTTACGGCTGGCGGACACCCTGCGCCGTCAGGGATGCTGGGTCACGGCTATCCGTCCACCGACCGTGCCCGCCGGGACGGCCCGTCTGCGCCTGACGTTAACCCAGGCGCATGAGCCCGAGGACATCGATCGTTTGCTGGAGGTGCTGCATGGGGCAAGTGAATAAGCAGGCTGTCGCAGCGGCGTTTGGCCGTGCGGCAGCGCACTATGAACAGCACGCCACATTGCAGCGTCTGAGCGCAGACGCCTTGCTGGCGCAACTGCCGCAACGCCCGTTTTCGCAGGTGCTGGATGCCGGCTGCGGGCCGGGTCGTCTGAGTCGCTACTGGCGCGAGCAGGGCAGCCAGGTTACCGCGCTGGATCTCTCTGCCCGGATGCTGGACGAGGCGCGTCGCCAGAATGTGGCGCATCACTATCTCGCCGGAGACATCGAATCGCTGCCGTTAGCCACCGCGTCGTTCGACCTGGCCTGGAGCAATCTGGCCGTGCAGTGGTGTGACAGTCTGCATCATGCGCTAAGCGAGCTTTACCGGGTCGTGCGTCCCGGCGGGCGTGTGGCCTTCACCACGCTGGCCCAGGACTCGCTGCCGGAGCTTCATCAGGCCTGGCGCGCGGTGGATGACCGGGCGCATGGCAACCGGTTTTTATCCCGTGAGGCGCTGTGTGACGCGATGCGCGGCTGGCAGGGGCATCATCAATCGATCTCCCTGACGCTGGAATTTGATGACGCTCTGAGCGCCATGCGCTCGCTGAAAGGTATCGGCGCGACCCATTTGCACGAGGGGCGCACGTCGCGCGTCTTAACCCGCTCGCAGTTGCAGCAGCTTCAACTGGCCTGGCCCCAGCGGCAGGGGAAATATCCTCTGACCTACCATCTTTTTGCAGGAGTGATTACACGTGACTAAACGTTATTTTGTCACCGGCACCGACACGGAAGTCGGTAAAACCGTCGCCAGCTGTGCACTGCTACAGGCGGCGCGCAGTCTGGGCTACCGGACGGCTGGCTATAAACCCGTCGCCTCAGGCAGTGAAATGACGCCAGAAGGACTGCGCAACAGCGATGCCCTGGCGCTTCAGCGCAACAGCAGTCTGGCGCTGGACTATGCGGCGGTGAATCCTTACACCTTCGCGGAACCCACCTCACCGCATATCATCAGCGCCGATGAAGGGAGGCCGATTCATGCTGACGTGATGTCAGAGGGATTACGCGCGCTGGATGCACAGGCGGAGTGGCTGTTGGTCGAAGGCGCAGGCGGCTGGTTTACCCCGCTTGCGGAGGATTTGACCTTCGCCGACTGGGTGCAGCGCGAGCGGTTGCCGGTTATCCTGGTCGTCGGCGTAAAGTTGGGATGTATTAACCATGCCATGCTGACAGCGCAGGCGGTACAGCAGGCAGGACTCCGGCTTGCCGGATGGGTGGCGAATGACGTCACGCCGCCGGGGAAACGCCACCACGAGTATATGACGACGCTTCAGCGGGTCATCCCTGCGCCGCTGTTGGGCGAAATCCCGTGGCTTGACGGTGGAGCCGAAAACGCGGTCACAGGACAATATCTGGATCTCGCTTTGCTCGTGGACGAGTAAGAGGCGAAATTGCGAGCAAGATCTCGCCTGCCAGGGGCGCTTCGTTAGCTGATAAAAATCAAAATTTAGCGATAATTTTTTTTTATGTGCGTCCTGGTGGGCCGGACCGGGAATTTGCCAGGCGGCAGGCCATACGGCCTGCAGGCAGTTATCCACTATTCCTGTGGATAACCTTGTGTATTAGAGTTAGAAAACACAAGGCAAGCGAGAGAATACGCGGCTTCCAGCTGAATTGGCGCGAAAGACGGCTTTACGAAATAGTCGTTGTTTTACAGCTCGTTAGATAAAATCAATGGCTGTCATATTGCGGTCATTGAATGCAATAAAACTTTCATAACACATCTTGACAATGTTAACGAAGTCATTGGTCTGGGGATAAACCCGCTTCCTGGTATAATATCTTGTCTGCGATGAAATTTTAGCCGCCTGCGAACCGATTTTATCACGCGTAACACAAATATTATGAGGCGTTACTGTTTTTTCATCCAGTATATTTTACTGGCAATATTATCCTCTGCGAGTAAAATTACACACCTGCCCGCCCATTCCTTCAGGTAGCTGCTCATGAGTAAACCGTTCAAACTGAATTCCGCATTTAAACCTTCCGGCGATCAGCCCGAGGCGATACGACGTCTGGAAGAGGGACTGGAGGACGGCCTGGCGCATCAGACGCTGCTTGGCGTAACGGGGTCAGGGAAAACCTTCACCATCGCCAATGTGATTGCCGATCTACAGCGCCCGACGATGGTGCTGGCACCCAACAAAACGCTGGCGGCGCAGCTTTATGGCGAAATGAAAGAGTTTTTCCCGGATAACGCCGTCGAGTATTTCGTCTCCTACTACGACTACTATCAGCCGGAAGCGTACGTTCCCAGCTCTGATACCTTCATCGAAAAGGATGCGTCGGTGAACGAACACATTGAGCAAATGCGTTTGTCTGCCACCAAAGCATTGCTGGAGCGCCGTGACGTGATCGTCGTGGCATCCGTTTCTGCCATCTATGGTCTGGGTGATCCGGATTTATACCTGAAGATGATGCTGCATATGACGGTAGGGATGATCATCGATCAGCGCGCCATTCTGCGTCGACTGGCCGAACTGCAATATACCCGCAACGATCAGGCTTTCCAGCGCGGGACCTTCCGCGTGCGCGGTGAAGTGATCGACATCTTCCCGGCGGAATCCGACGACATTGCGCTGCGCGTTGAGCTGTTTGACGAAGAGGTGGAGCGTTTGTCGCTGTTTGACCCGCTGACCGGGCAGGTGGAGTCCACCATTTCGCGCTACACCATCTACCCGAAAACGCACTACGTGACCCCGCGTGAGCGCATTGTGCAGGCGATGGAAGAGATCAAAGTCGAACTGGCTGAACGACGTAAAGTCCTGCTCGCTAATGACAAACTGCTGGAAGAGCAGCGTCTGAGCCAACGTACCCAGTTTGACCTGGAGATGATGAACGAGCTGGGCTACTGCTCGGGGATTGAAAACTACTCGCGCTTTCTCTCAGGACGCGGGCCGGGTGAGCCGCCGCCGACGTTGTTTGACTATCTGCCCGCCGACGGTTTGCTGGTGGTGGATGAATCCCACGTGACTATCCCGCAGATTGGTGGGATGTATCGTGGCGACCGCGCGCGTAAAGAGACGCTGGTGGAGTACGGTTTCCGTCTGCCGTCGGCGCTGGATAACCGGCCGTTAAAGTTCGAAGAGTTTGAAGCGCTGGCACCGCAGACCATCTACGTTTCTGCGACGCCGGGCAATTACGAACTGGAGAAATCCGGCGGCGATGTGGTTGATCAGGTGGTGCGTCCGACAGGGTTACTGGATCCGGTGATTGAAGTGCGTCCGGTGGCAACGCAGGTGGACGATCTGCTTTCTGAGATCCGCAAGCGCGCGCAGATCAACGAGCGTGTGCTAGTGACCACGCTGACCAAACGGATGGCGGAAGATCTTACCGAATATCTGGAAGAGCACGGCGAGCGGGTGCGCTATCTGCACTCGGACATCGATACCGTGGAGCGTATGGAAATCATTCGTGACCTGCGTCTGGGCGAGTTTGACGTGCTGGTGGGGATCAACCTGTTGCGCGAAGGTCTCGATATGCCTGAGGTGTCGCTGGTGGCGATTCTCGACGCCGACAAGGAAGGGTTCCTGCGTTCCGAACGTTCGCTGATTCAGACCATCGGTCGTGCGGCGCGTAACATCAACGGGAAGGCGATTCTCTACGGCGACAAAATCACGGCCTCAATGGCGAAGGCGATTAGCGAAACCGAACGCCGTCGCGAGAAACAGCAGCAGTACAACGAAGAGCACGGCATTATCCCGCAGGGCCTGAATAAAAAAGTGGTCGATATTCTGGCGCTGGGGCAGAACATCGCGAAAACCAAGGCGAAGGGCAGAGGCAAGTCGCGTTCCGCGGCGAAGTCGGATGTGGTCGAACTGGACATGACGCCAAAAGCGCTGCAGCAGAAGATTCACGAGCTGGAAGGGCAGATGATGCAGCATGCGCAGAACCTGGAGTTCGAAGAGGCCGCGCAGATCCGCGATCAACTGCATCAGCTGCGTGAACTGTTTATCGCCGCGTCGTAGTCCAGGCCAGGCTTTGTAGGCCGGATAAGCGAAGCGCCATCCGGCAATAAAATACTCATCCCAAAGTTTGCACTGCTTTCTCCAGCGCGCTGTGTAATAACTGGCGGTCATGGCGATAGGGAATATCGCTGGCCTCCAGCACTTCCTGAATCACCACCCGATCACTGACCGCAGAGATATCCACTTTCGGCCCCACGATCACCGCATCAACGACTTTCTTGCCAACATACTGCTCCATAATGGTTAGCTTATCGAGAAGCGTGAGGCTCGCGGCGGGGATGCTCAGTTCCCGACCCAGATTACCGATATAGACCATGGGCGCCTGTGTGCGCCGTAGCGCCTGCGCAAGATCATCCAGCAGCAGGATCGGCATCAGGCTGGTGTAAAAGCTGCCCGGGCCGATAATAATCAGATCGGCGTCGTTAATCGCCTGCACCGCTTCCCGGGTGGTCGGTACCTTCGGCGACAGCATCAGCTCCTGCAACGGTGAGGTGAGTTGATCGATATTCACTTCACCGTACACTTCATGCCCCTGATCGTCGATCGCCATCAGGTCAACAGGCAACTCCGACATGGGGATTAAATGTGCATCTACCTTCAGCAGATTACGAATTAAATTGATGGCTTCCAGAGGCCGCACGCTCAGGTGATCGAGCGCCTTTAACATCAGATTTCCGAGGTTATGGCCGGAAAGTTCGCCATTACCGCCAAAACGGTATTCAAACATGGCGGAGGCGACGCTCGGTTCGGTAATCAGTTGATTAAGACAGTTGCGCATATCGCCCCAGGCGATTCCCCCTTCTGAACGGCGAATACGGCCCGTCGAGCCGCCGTTATCGGTGGTAGTCACGATACCGGTAAGGCGCGAACCCAGGGGAGAGAGGGAAGAGAGAACGCGTCCTAATCCATGCCCTCCGCCGAGAGCAACGACACGATCCAGGTCAGCCAGCGTACGATTGCGCATAAAAATTCCTGAAGTCAGATTTACCGCGCTACAGTAGCGCAAACAGGGGCTTTTCAGCAATTCGCCAGCGGCGAGTTGAGAAAATAAATTCTGCCACACTACCTCTTTATGGTGATGCGCGCCTGACAGCGAAATGATGTACATCAATGCAAAAGTGCTATTTTCGCTTATTCTGTAGCGAAATAGCACGATCATGACGCTATATACATGATTATACAGCGTTAAGTGTGAATGGCATAATGCGCGTTTACACGCTAGTATCGGCATAACCACAGTAAACACTCTAGCCTCTGCACCTGGGTCAAATGATACGGTGCTTTGGCCGTGACAATGCAAACGCATTGCCACCAGGGCGCAGGAAGAAATGACTTCGCCTCCCATATTTGGAAAGGTGTACATGGCCTCACAACTGACCGATGCTTTCGCGCGCAAGTTTTACTACTTGCGTCTGTCGATTACCGACGTGTGTAACTTTCGTTGCACATACTGCTTGCCGGATGGCTACAAGCCCGGCGGCGTCACTAATAAAGGTTTTCTCACCGTCGATGAAATTCGTCGGGTGACACGCGCCTTTGCCAACCTGGGCACTGAAAAAGTGCGCCTGACCGGTGGCGAACCCTCCCTGCGTCGCGACTTTACTGACATCATTGCCGCCGTGCGTGAAAACGACGCGATTCGTCAGCTGGCGGTGACCACGAACGGCTACCGTCTGGCGCGTGATGCTGCCCACTGGCGCGATGCTGGCCTGACCGGCATTAACGTTAGCGTCGACAGCCTCGATGCGCGTCAATTCCACGCGATTACCGGGCAGGATAAATTCCAGCAGGTGATGGCGGGTATTGACGCTGCGTTTGATGCCGGCTTTAAAAAGGTCAAAGTGAACACCGTGCTGATGCGCGATGTGAACCACCATCAGCTCGATACTTTTCTCGACTGGATCCAGACGCGTCCCATTCAACTGCGCTTCATTGAACTGATGGAGACGGGCGAGGGCAGCGAGCTGTTCCGTAAACACCATATCTCCGGTCAGGTGCTGCGTGATGAACTGCTGCGTCGCGGCTGGATCCACCAGCTACGCCAGCGCAGCGATGGCCCGGCGCAGGTCTTCTGCCACCCCGATTATGAGGGTGAGATCGGCCTCATCATGCCGTATGAAAAAGACTTCTGCGCCACCTGCAACCGTCTGCGCGTCTCCTCCGTGGGTAAACTTCATCTCTGCCTGTTCGGTGAAGGTGGCGTCAGCCTGCGCGATCTGCTGGAAGACGATGCGCAGCAAGACGCGCTGGAAGAGCGTATCTCGCTGGCGTTGCGTGAGAAAAAGCAGACCCATTTCCTGCACCAGAACAATACGGGTATTACCCAGAACCTCTCATACATAGGCGGTTAACACCGCTTTGAACAAGGAGTTTGCCATGAGTCAGGTAAGCGCTGAATTTATCCCGACCCGCATTGCTATTTTGACGGTATCGAATCGTCGTGGCGAAGAGGACGATACCTCCGGCCATTTCCTGCGTGATGCCGCGCAGGAAGCGGGACATCAGATCATCGATAAAGCGATTGTCAAAGAGAACTGCTACGCCATACGCGCGCAGGTTTCGGCGTGGATTGCCAGTGATGAAGTGCAGGTAGTATTGGTCACCGGTGGCACGGGTTTGACTGAAGGCGACCAGGCCCCGGAAGCGCTGCTGCCGCTGTTTGACAGAGAAGTGGAAGGCTTTGGCGAAGTGTTTCGCATGCTGTCGTTTGAAGAGATTGGCACGGCCACGCTGCAGTCGCGCGCGGTGGCGGGCGTGGCCAACAAAACGCTGATTTTCGCGATGCCGGGTTCTACCAAAGCCTGCCGCACTGCGTGGGACAATATTATCGCGCCGCAACTGGATGCCCGTACGCATCCCTGTAATTTTCACCCACATCTGAAGAAATAAGTATGTCGCAACTGACTCACATTAACGCCGCCGGTGAAGCGCATATGGTGGATGTGTCCGCGAAAGCAGAGACCGTCCGCGAAGCGCGCGCCGAAGCTTTTGTCACCATGCGCAGCGAAACGCTGGCCATGATTATCGACGGTAGCCACCATAAGGGCGACGTGTTCGCCACCGCGCGCATTGCCGGGATTCAGGCGGCTAAACGTACCTGGGAGCTGATCCCGCTGTGCCATCCGCTGCTGCTGAGCAAAGTGGAAGTACAACTGCAGGCACAGCCAGAACACAATCGTGTGCGTATTGAGTCGCTGTGTCGCCTCACGGGGAAAACCGGCGTGGAGATGGAAGCGCTCACGGCGGCGTCAGTGGCCGCGTTGACCATTTACGACATGTGCAAAGCGGTGCAGAAAGATATGGTGATTGGCCCGGTACGCCTGCTGGCGAAAAGCGGCGGCAAGTCTGGCGATTTTAAGGCGGATTCGAATGATTAAGGTTTTGTTCTTCGCCCAGGTTCGTGAACTGGTGGGTACCGATGCGCTGGACGTCGCGGCAGATTTCCCGACGGTAGAAGCGCTGCGTCAGCATCTGGCGGCTAACAGCAACCGGTGGGCGCTGGCCCTGGAAGACGGCAAGCTGCTGGCGGCGGTAAACCAGACGCTGGTGAGTTTTGATCATCCGCTGACGGCGGGTGATGAAGTGGCTTTCTTTCCACCGGTCACGGGAGGCTGAGATGGCTGAAACGAAAATTGTTGTCGGGCCTGCGCCGTTCAGCGTGGGGGAAGAGTATCCCTGGCTGGCGGAACGCGACGAAGACGGCGCGGTGGTGACCTTTACCGGTAAAGTGCGCAATCATAATCTTGGTGACAGCGTGAAGGCGCTGACGCTGGAGCACTATCCGGGGATGACGGAAAAAGCGCTGGCGGAGATTGTTGATGAAGCGCGGGCGCGCTGGCCGCTGGGACGCGTCACGGTGATTCACCGGACTGGCGAACTGTGGCCGGGCGATGAAATCGTCTTTGTCGGCGTCACCAGTTCGCACCGCAGCAGTTCGTTTGAGGCCGGGCAGTTCATCATGGACTATCTGAAGACGCGCGCGCCGTTCTGGAAGCGTGAAGCCACGCCGGAAGGAGAGCGCTGGGTGGAAGCCCGCGACAGCGATCGTCAGGCGGCGCAACGCTGGTAGCCGGAAATTGTGATACGCTTATCCCGTGTAGTCACTTTCAATCAGGAGATTATCATGGACCGATTTCCACGATCCGAATCAATCGTGCAGGCCCGTTCCGGCCTGCAAACCTATATGGCGCAGGTCTACGGCTGGATGACGGTCGGGCTGCTGCTGACCGCGTTTATTGCGTGGTATGCGGCGAATTCCAGTGCGTTCATGGAGTTGCTTTATACCAACAGAATCTTTTTCTTTGGCCTTGTCATTGCACAACTAGCAGTCGTATTTGTGTTATCGGGTCTGGTCAACAGACTCAGTGCGGGCGTCATGACCACACTGTTTATGCTCTATTCAGTCCTGACCGGTCTGACGCTTTCCAGCATTTTTATTATTTATACCGCGTCCTCCATTGCCAGCACCTTTGTGGTCACCGGCGGGATGTTTGGCGTGATGAGCCTGTGGGGATACACCACGAAGCGCGATCTGAGCGGCTGGGGCAACATGCTGTTTATGGCGTTGATTGGCATTATCCTGGCCTCACTGGTGAACTTCTGGCTGAAGAGTGAAGCGCTGATGTGGGCAGTGACCTATATCGGGGTGGTGGTGTTTGTCGGTCTGACCGCCTACGACACCCAGAAGTTGAAAAATATCGGTGAGCAGATCGATGTGCGCGACAGTTCTAACCTGCGTAAATATTCTATTCTCGGCGCGCTAACGCTGTATCTGGACTTTATTAATCTGTTCCTGATGCTGCTGCGTATCTTAGGCAACCGTCGCTGAGTTTGCTGTGCCGGATGGCGGCTACGCCTTATCGCCTACAAAAAATGATCCTGTAGGCCTGATAAGCGTAGCGCCATCAGGCAACGATTTATCACTTCGCCATCGCCTTTTCGTTTTTAGCCCGTAGTTTCTTCGCCCGACTCTCCAGCAGCAGATAACTCATTAGCGCCAGCAAAAGCGGGGCAAAGTAATACAGCACGCGGTACGCAAGCAGCGCGGCAATGATGATGCCCTGCGACGTCTGTTCTCCCGCCAGCAGCGCGATAAAGACCGCTTCCAGTACGCCAATCCCCGCCGGAATGTGGACAATCACCCCCGCGATACTGCTGACCAGCAGCACGCCGAGCACGAAAAAGTAGTTCACCTCCTGACCCAGCAACAACCAGATGATCGCTCCCATTACCATCCAGTTGGTGCTGGAGATAGCCATCTGAGCCAGTGCAAATTTCCATGACGGCAGCACCAGCTTTTGTCCCTTAATGGTCATATGGCGATGTCTGGCGAAGGCGCAGAACCACAGATAAATGGTGATAATTAGCAGCAGCGCCACGCCCAGAATGCGCAGAGTGCTTTCGTCGATATACCAGTGTGCGGGCAGTTGCACCACGCCAAAGGTGAAGATGATCCCGCCAAGCAGAATGTAACCCAGCCAGTTGGTTGTGATACTCAGGGAGAAAATACGGGTGATGGTGCTACCCGGCAGGCCGAGGCGGGAATAGAGCCGGTAGCGCATACCGATGCCACCGACCCAGGTACTGAGCGTCAGGTTGAAGGCGTAGCAGATAAACGACACCAGCATCACCTGCCGCTTTGCCAGTCTGTGACCGCAATAAGCGCGTCCCAGCAGGTCATAGCAGCCATAGAGCAGATAGCTGAGGATCACCAGTCCAACGGCGCTCAGTAATACCACCCGGTTATAATCGCGAATAACCGTCCATACATCCTCCCAGTTGACTGTCCTGGCGTAGACAACCAGCAGCACAATCACGGCGATGAAAAACAGCCAGGTGAGGATCTTTTTCGCCACTCGCCAGCGCGGGTGTGATTTTGCCATCAGGGTTTCGCTCCTGTGTTCTGTACCTCCACCCGATCCTGCGTTTCCATCTCGGGCTGTGCTGGCGGATCAACCTGCGCCAGACGGGGGGTATGCGCCGGAAGCCAGCCGACCAGCGCCGGGAAGTGGCGTAAGAAGTGGAACGCCAGTACGCTTTTGGTCAGGTTCCACCAGGTGCGTTTCGGCAGCATCGACTCGTCCACCTGCTTACAGTCTTCGGCAATGATTGCGTTGAGGTTATCGCGCAGCGTCTGGTTAAACTGGCGATCGTGTACGATCAGGTTGGCTTCCAGATTGAGCGACAGGCTGAGCGGGTCAAGATTACTGGAGCCGACCGTCGCCCAGTGGTCATCCATCAATGCCACCTTGCCATGCAGTGGTTTACGTCGGTACTCGTAAACCTGGACATCGCCTTTCACCAGATAGTTGTACAGCAGGCGGGCGCCAACTTTTACAATCGGCATATCCGGTTCGCCTTGCACAACCAGTTTCACACGCACGCCTCGTCGGGCAGCCTTACGCATGGCATGCAACAACCGGTAACCGGGAAAGAAGTAGGCGTTCGCAATAATCACCTCCCGCCGGGCCTGGGTGAGCATTTTCAGGTAGTGGCGCTCGATATCGTCGCGGTGCTCGTCGTTGTCGCGCCAGACGAACAGCGCCTGCGCCTCGCCGGGCTGGCGGTTCTCTTCAGCACGATGATGGCGACGCCACCAGCGGCGCACCGCGCTCTGTCCGGGGAGGTTTTCCACCTCAAACTGTAGAATATCGGCGACGACGGGGCCTTCCACTCGCACCGCGTAATCCTGCTTGGCCTCGGGCCCGTAATCGGACATATGCTCGTCGGAATAATTAATCCCGCCGACAAATGCCACCCGGTCGTCAATCACCACAATCTTGCGATGCATGCGGCGAAAGACGTTGGTACGCATGCCGAACACCCGAGGGCGGGGGTCGTAGTAGCGAAACACCACGCCTGCCGAGGTCAGTTCGCCGACGAACGCGTCGCTCAGGTCCGGCGAGCCGTAGCCGTCCAGCAGTACTTCCGCCTTCACACCGCGTTTCGCCGCGGCTAACAGCGCTGCATGAAGCTGTTTTCCCACTTCATCTTCAAACCAGATGAAGGTTTCCAGAATAATTTTCTGCCGCGCATCGGCAATCGCCGCAAACACGGCGGGGTAATACTGGTCGCCGTTTTCCAGTAACTGGATCTGATTACCTTCACGCCAGCCACATTTCATAGATGGATCTCCGCGCTAAGAGGGGCATGGTCTGAGAGATGCCGCCAGTTGCGCAGCGGCAGCATTGTCGGCGAACTGGCATGGGCATTTTTCACGTAAATACGATCGAGGCGCAGCAGCGGCAGGCTGGCGGGAAAAGTCCGCGCCGGGCGACCGCGGGCGCGGGTAAAGATTTCATCCAGCCCGGCGGCTTTTAAGGGAGGGTTTGCCTTCTGCCGCCAGTCGTTGAAATCACCGGCTACCACCACCGGTTCGCCGTCGGGCAGGGCGTTGACCCAGTCTGCCAGCAGAGTGAGCTGCGCCTGCCGGTGGGCTTCGCGCAGGCCGAGGTGAACACACATCACATGAATCGGTTTCCCAAGCTGCGGGGGGACAATGCGACAATAGAGTACGCCGCGCTTTTCACTGCTGCCGACTGAGATATCGCGATTTTCATAATGTTCAATAGGATAGCGTGACAGCACCGCGTTGCCATGATGCCCTTGCGGATAGACGGCGTTGCGCCCGTAGGCGTAGTCACTCCACATGGTGTCGGCGAGAAATTCGTAGTGGGTGGTATCCGGCCAGTTTTCGACGTGCAGCGGATGCACCTCGTGTGCGCCCATCACCTCCTGCAGACAGACGATGTCGGCGCCAACCGTACGAACGGCATCGCGCAGTTCCGGTAAAATGAAGCGCTTGTTAAAGGCGGTAAAGCCTTTATGCGTATTAATAGTGAGCACGTTAAATGAAAAATTTCGCGTCGATTGAGTCATTTTTCTCCTGTTGGCGTCACTCTTCTGATTGAAATAGTGTAGTCGTCGTCACAAAAAGGTGCGGTGTTACGGAATTTTCCGTAAAGTGCGGTACTCTGAGTAATTAGAGAAAAATCCTTCAGGAGAAAAGCCATGAGGTGGCAACAACGTGTTCGTGTCGCAACGGGGTTAAGTTGCTGGCAGATTATGTTGCATTTACTGGTCGTGGCGTTGTTGGTCATGGGCTGGATGAGCGGCACGCTGGTGCACGTCGGCCTGGGATTATGCGTAGTGTATGGCGTGACCGTATTACTGATGCTGGCGTTACAGCGTCATCATGAGCAGCGTTGGCGCGAAGTCGCTGACGTGCTGGAAGAACTCACCACCACCTGGTATTTCGGTGCAGCGCTGATCGTGCTGTGGCTGCTGTCCCGGGTTTTACAAAACAACATCCTGCTGGCGCTGGCGGGACTGGCAATCCTGGCCGGACCCGCTGTGGTTTCGCTGCTGGCGAAAGACAAAAAGCTACATAATTTTGCGTCTAAACATCGCATACGCCGCTGATCCCGTCGTGGTCGCTATCACCAGTAGCGGCCACAAGCTTCCCCAGACAATCTGCAAACTCGCATCTTTCAAATAGATCTGCTTGGTGATATCCGTGAAGTGACGGATAGGGTTTATCCATGTCAGGTTCTGCAACCAGACCGGCATATTTTCGACCGGGGAGACGTACCCCGACAGTAAAATCGCCGGCATCATAAAGACGAACACGCCGATAAATGCCTGCTGCTGTGTGGAGCAGAGCGAGGATATCAGCAGCCCGAAGCCCACCAGCGACAGCCCGTAAATCACCATCGTGAAGTAAAACAGCGCCAGCGACCCGGCAAACGGGATCTGATACGCCCAGATACCGATTGCCAGCACGATAGAGGCCTGTCCGGTGGCGACAATCAGCGCGGGAACCGCTTTACCAATAAAGATTTGCCAGGTGGTGAGCGGGGAGACCAGCAGCTGATCCAGCGTACCCTGTTCACGTTCACGCGCCACGGACAGCGAGGTGACGATCATCACGCCAATGGTGGTGATCATCGCGATCAGTGATGGCACCACGAACCACTTATAGTCGAGGTTAGGGTTGTACCAGTTGCGCACCACCAGCTCGCTGTTGTTAGGCTTCGGTTTGCCCTCCATCAGTTCCTGCTGATAGTTCTTCACGATTTGCTGGAGATAGTTGGCGGCGATCTGCGCGCTGTTCGAGTTACGTCCGTCGAGAATTAACTGCATGGGCGCAGACTGAAAGGTATCCAGATTGCGCGAGAAATCCGCCGGAAAGCGCACCAGCAGCAGCGCCTTTTGCGTATCGATCGTGGGCTGGATTTCCTGCGGACTTTTCAGCAACAGAATATGGGTAAAGGCTTTGGCGCGAGCAAAGCGCTGGGTCAGCTCAACCGAATGCTTCCCATTGTCTTCGTTATAGATGGCGATGGTCGCGTTAGTCACTTCCAGGGTCGCCGCAAAGGGAAACAGAAACACCTGAATCAGCACCGGCAGAATCAGGATCGCGCGGGTCTGCGGCTCGCGTAACAGCGACTGCAGCTCTTTGCGAATTAACGTCCATAAACGATGAAACATAGTGTTGCCCTTAATACCCGATGAAGTATTTCGTAAGCCTGATAAGCGCAGCGCCATCAGGCAGTTTGCCGGATGACGGCACAAGACCTTATCTGGCCTACGGTGACTTATACCCGATGAAACATCTCGTAGGCCTGATAAGCGCAGCGCCATCAGGCAGTTTGCCGGATGACGGCACAAGGCCTTATCCGGCCTACAGTGACCTATACCCGATGAAGCATCTCGTAGGCCTGATAAGCGCAGCGCCATCAGGCAGTTTGCCGGATGACGGCACAAGGCCTTATCCGGCCTACGGTGACTTATACCCGATGAAGCACTCCGTAGGCCTGATAAGCGCAGCGCCATCAGGCAGTTTGCCGGATGACGGCACAAGGCCTTATCCGGCCTACGGTGACCTATACCCGATGAAGCATTTCGTAGGCCTGATAAGCGCAGCGTCATCAGGCAGTTTGCCGGATAACGGCACAAGGCCTTATCCGGCCTACGGTGACTTATACCCGATGAAGCATTTCGTAGGCCTGATAAGCGCAGCGCCATCAGGCAGTTTGCCGGATGACGGCACAAGGCCTTATCCGGCCTACGGTGACTTATACCCGATGAAGCATTTCGTAGGCCTGATAAGCGCAGCGCCATCAGGCAGTTTGTCGGATATGCGAAAGCGCCATCCGGCAAATCATCAATCCAGCCGACGTTTGGTTTTTATCCACGTCAGACCAATAAACATCACCGCCGAAGCGATTAAAAACAGCACGTTGACAATCAGCACCACCGGAATATTGCCGGCGAGAAACAGGCTTTGCAGCGTGCTGACGAAGTAACGAGCCGGAATAATGTAGGTCACCGCGCGGATCACCGCGGGCATACTGTCTATCTGGAAAATAAAGCCTGACAGCATAATCGACGGTAAAAAAGCGGCGTTAAGCGCCACCTGGGCGGCATTAAACTGGTTGCGGGTGATGGTGGAAATCAACAGCCCCATCCCCAGCGTGCTGAGCAAAAACAGGCTGGTGATGAAAAACAGCAGCAGTAACGATCCGCGATACGGGACGCCGAGAATAAACACCGATACCAGCATACACAGCAGCATTGCCAGCATGCCGAGGAAATAGTAGGGGATGAGTTTACACAGCAGCAGCTCGGCGCGCGTCACTTCGGTGGAGAGCAATGCTTCCATCGTACCGCGTTCCCATTCGCGCGCGACGACCAGCGAGGTGAGGATCGCGCCGATCACCGTCATGATGATCGTCACCGCGCCGGGGATAATAAAATGCTGACTGATGGCCGCCGGGTTGAACCAGTAGCGGGTCTGCACCTCAATCAGCGGTTCAAACGTTTCCCCGCGATCTTCCGCCCGCTGCATCTGCCAGATTTGCCAGATGCCTTCCACATAGCCCTGCACGAAGTTGGCGGTATTGGGTTCACTGCCGTCGGTAATCACCTGAATCGGTGCGGTGTCGTTGGCGCGCGCCATTTGTTGGGCGAAATCGACCGGAATGACCACCAGCCCGCGAATGCGCCCGGCCTGCATTTTTTCAATCAGCGCCTTGCGGTTATCGCTGATAGTGGCGTCAATGTACGGCGAACCGGTCATTGTGTGGGCAAAGTCCAGCGCCTCTTCGCTTTGCTGTTCAAGCAGGATCCCTACCCGCAGCTTGCTGGAATCGAGGTTAATGCCGTAGCCAAAAATAAACAGCAGCAGCAGTGGGATGACCACAGCAATCAGCCAGCTACTGGGATCGCGGACGATCTGTCGCGTCTCTTTGACGCACAGCGCCCGCACGCGGCGCCAGGAGAGAAGGCGGTTACGCATTGCCGTGCTCCTTATCCCAGTCATTAATCAGCCGGATGAATGCCTGTTCCATGGTCGGATCCGGCGTGTCATCATCGGCCGCCTGCGCCTTCAGGTCGTCCGGCGTGCCGCTGGCAATCAGCTTCCCGCGATAGACCAGGCCGATACGGTCGCAATATTCCGCTTCGTCCATAAAGTGCGTCGTCACCATCACCGTCACGCCTTTTTCCACCATGCTGTTGATATGCAGCCAGAACTCGCGGCGGGTGAGGGGATCGACGCCAGAAGTGGGTTCGTCGAGAAACAGAATGTCGGGTTCGTGCATCAGCGAACAGGCCAGCGCCAGACGCTGCTTAAAGCCCAGTGGGAGTTCATCGGTGGCATGCGAGGCGATACTTTTCAGGCCAAACGCCTCGCTCATGCGGGCAATTTTTTCGTTCTGCGCGCGTCCTCGCAGGCCATAAACGCCGGAGAAAAAGCGCAGGTTTTGCTCCACCGTCAGGTTGCCGTACAGCGAAAATTTTTGTGCCATATAGCCCAGATGCTGACGCGCCTTACCGGAGCTGACTTTCAGATCCATATCCAGCACCAGCGCTTTGCCGGAAGTGGGCACCAGCAGGCCGCACATCATTTTAAAGGTCGTGGATTTCCCCGCGCCGTTGGGGCCCAGCAGGCCAAAAATTTCCCCGCGCTGGACGGCAAAATCAACGTGATCGGTGGCGGCGAAATCGCCAAATTTCTTGGTCAGGGCTTTCGCTTCAATCACCGTTTCGCCCGGCGTCCCTTCGACGGTGTGCAAAATGGCGCCCAGCGGCGATTCAGAGGTGGCAGCCCCGCCCAGCAGATCGATAAATGCGTCTTCGAAGCGTGGCGCGGTTTCGCTGATATCGATCGCCGGCATGCCGTTGCCGCGGCGAATATCGTCTGCTGTGGCCTCTTTTTTCAGGATCAGACGAACCGATTTCCCCTGGATCATGCCGTCGCTGACCTGCGGCAGTTTAAGCGCCCGCTGGAGCAATTTACGGTTGTTTTCCTGCGGGCTGTGCATCAGAAAACTGCGCCCGGCCATGGTTTGTGTCAGTTGAGTCGGTTCGCCCTGATACAGCAGTTCGCCTTCGTTCATCAGCAGCACGTCCCGACACTGTTCGGCTTCATCCAGATACGACGTGCTCCACAGGATCAGCATCCCGTCGCCCGCCAGTTCGTGCACCATCTGCCAGAGTTCGCGCCGTGAGATGGGGTCAACGCCGACGCCGGGTTCATCCAGTAACAGTACTTTGGGTTCACCGACCAGCGTACAGGCCAGCCCCAGTTTCTGTTTCATCCCGCCGGAGAGTTTTCCCGCCAGACGACCGGTAAACGGGCCGAGCGAGGTGAACTCCAGCAGGCGGGCAAAGGTTTTTTCCCGCACATCGCCTGTAACGCTGCGTAAATCGGCGTACAGGTTGAGGTTCTCCATCACGGTGAGATCTTCATACAGGCCAAATTTTTGTGGCATGTAACCCAGTACCGCGTGCAGCGCGCTGTCGTTTTTAATCGGATCAAAGCCAATCACCGTTGCGCTGCCGCCGTCCGGCCTCAACAAACCCGCCAGCATTCTCATCAGCGTGGTTTTCCCTGCACCGTCCGGTCCCACCAGACCGGTCACGTATCCGGCGTGAATCGTACAGTCGAGCGGGGCGACTGCCGGCTTTTCCAGTCCGGAAAAACGTTTAGTCAGCCCGCTCAGCGTGATGACGGCGTCATTCATGTCCAGCCTCGTTGCCGAACGTCACCGTCACCGGCATGCCCTGGCGCAGGGCGTCGTCGGCATCGGTGACAACAATACGCAGGCGGTAAACCAGATCGGTACGCAGGTCCGGCGTCTCTACCGTTTTCGGGGTGAATTCTGCGGTCGGGGAGACAAAGCCGATTTTACCGTGATACGGCTTGTCGGGACGTCCATCGGTGTACAGCAGGATTTCGCGTCCCGGCTGTGCCTGAGAAAGATGACGTTCGTCGACGTAGGCGCGCACCCAAACCGGTCGGGTGAGGGAGAGCGTCAGCACGGTACCCCCTGCGCTGAGCATGCTGCCGGGCTCAACCGCGCGGGTTAACAGCGTGCCGTTCGCCGGGGCGACAAGCGTGGTGTCATGGAGGTCGAGTTCCGCCTGCGCCAGCTGTGCCTGCGCCTGTTCAAGGCTGGCTTTCGCCTGGGCGATATCCTGTTCACGATTACCGGAGCGGTACTGACTCAGTTTGTCCTGTGCGGATTTCAACGTTGCCAACGCCTGATCGCGGGAAGAGCGGGCGTTTTCCAGATCGTTAGCGGAAATGGTGCGGCTTTTCCACAACCCCTGCTGACGGTTGTAGAAATTCTGCGCGTAATCATAGGCGGCCTGCGCCTGTTTCACCGCTGCCGCTGCCTGGGCAATCTCTTCCTGACGATAGCCCGCCAGCATCAAATCGTACTGGGCCTGCGCGACGGAAACCCCGGCTTTTGCCTGCATCAGGGCGTTCTCATAGGGAGCATGATCCAGCTCGCCCAGCACCTGTCCTGTTTTAATGGCATCGCCTTCATCCACCGTCAGTGATGCGAGTCGACCACCGACGCGAAAGCTGAGGTTAACGGTACGGATGTCCACGTTGCCGTAGAGCGTCAGTCCGTTGTCCTGCCGGCTTTGATACCACCATGTGCCACCGGCAATCACCGCGAGCAGCGCCGCGATCACCAGGCCAATAACGACAGGCTTTTTCATCAGTCCAGACTCCTTTGCGATAAACCTTGCAGAATAAGATCGATATGACAGGTCACGGTCTGCGTAATCAGCGCCGTTTTTTCTTCATCAAACTGCGACCAGCCGGTACGTAACAGAATGGTTTCTTTACCGAGACGGAATGCCAACACTTCGCCGAGCAGCGCGTGGGTATGCAGAATCATGCGCGTGTCGTGGGCGTCGCAACCGGTATACGCGGCGATAAGACGGGTCAGATGACTGTGCAATGGCTCGATAACCTGCTCGTGCACCCGCTGATACGCCGCGGTAGGGGAGAGCTGTTCGCGCGAGATAAATTTGCTCAGATTCACGGTGTCATCCTGGGTTAACAGCATGATCATGTTTTTGCAGGCGCGCAGAATCAGCTCGCGCATGGCGGCACGGTCGGGATGGGCCTGGGCGAATAAACGTTCGGCGTCTTCCGCGTGCGGGCGAAACTGACTGCCAATGAAATCGGCAATCCACTGGGCGCAGGCGAGGTATAAATCCTCTTTTGAGCCAAAATAGTAGGTAATGGCGGCAATGTTTTGCCCGGCCAGCGCGGCAATGTCGCGAGTGGTGGCATGCAGGCCATACTCGCCAAACTGGGCCAGTGCGGCGGCAATCAGCTGGCTTTTGGCCTGTTCACCTTTGGTGGTCATAGTGGGAGTATTCATCACGCGACCTAAATCTTAATCAATCGATTGATTAAGATTATGACTGAAAATCATCCTTGTCCAGTCTGGTGGCGTATTTTGTCTGGCCCAGTAACAGGGATAATTTATGCGGTGCGTCACAAAAACTGCTACACTCCGCCCCTTCATGACATTGTGGTTTTTGTCATTCCCAAATTGTATGTATCTCCCTGAAAACGACACCGGGAACGGTCGGGGCGGTTCGGAGTAGTTATGTCTTTTGATTCCCTGGGTTTGAACCCTGATATTCTGCGCGCCATTGCCGAGCAGGGTTACCGTGAACCTACCCCTATTCAGCAGCAGGCAATCCCTGCCGTGCTGGAAGGTCGCGACCTGATGGCGAGTGCGCAGACCGGTACCGGTAAAACGGCGGGCTTTACGCTGCCACTGTTACAGCACCTTATTACTAAACAGCCGCACAACAAAGCGCGCCGTCCGGTACGGGCGCTGATCCTGACGCCGACGCGTGAACTGGCGGCGCAGATTGGTGAAAACGTCCGTGATTACAGCAAGTATCTGAACATCCGCTCGCTGGTCGTTTTTGGCGGCGTGAGCATTAACCCGCAGATGATGAAACTGCGCGGCGGCGTCGATGTGCTGGTTGCAACGCCGGGCCGCTTGCTGGACTTGGAACACCAGAACGCGGTGAAACTGGACCAGATTGAGATTCTGGTGCTGGATGAAGCGGACCGTATGCTGGATATGGGCTTTATTCACGATATTCGCCGTGTGTTAGCGAAACTGCCAGCGAAGCGTCAGAACCTGCTGTTCTCTGCGACATTCTCTGATGAGATCAAGGCGCTGGCCGAAAAGCTGCTGCATAACCCACTGGAAATTGAAGTGGCACGCCGCAACACGGCTTCAGAACAGGTCACGCAGCACGTGCATTTTGTGGATAAGAAACGCAAACGTGAGCTGTTATCGCAGATGATCGGCCAGGGGAACTGGCAGCAGGTGCTGGTGTTTACCCGTACCAAACACGGCGCTAATCATCTGGCGGAACAACTGAATAAAGATGGTATTCGCAGTGCGGCGATCCACGGCAACAAGAGCCAGGGGGCGCGTACCCGTGCGCTGGCTGATTTTAAATCAGGTGAAATTCGCGTGCTGGTGGCAACGGATATTGCCGCGCGTGGTCTGGATATCGAAGAACTGCCGCACGTGGTGAACTACGAGCTGCCGAATGTTCCGGAAGATTATGTGCACCGTATCGGTCGTACCGGGCGTGCGGCGGCTACCGGTGAGGCGCTGTCGCTGGTCTGTGTTGATGAACACAAACTGCTGCGTGATATCGAAAAACTGCTGAAAAAAGAGATCCCACGTATTGCCATGCCAGGCTATGAGCCGGATCCATCGATTAAAGCAGAGCCGATCGAGAATGGTCGCCAGCAGCGTGGCGGCGGCGGCGGTCGAGGCCGTGGTCAGGGGCAAGGGCAGGGCGCGGGTCGCGCTCAGCAGCCGCGTCGTCAGGACGGTGGTGCGCCAAAAGTCGGCGCTAAACCTTCACGCCGCACAGGCGATGCGAAACCGGCTGGCGAAAAGCCCCGTCCGCCGCGTCGTCCACGCAGAATTACGCCACTACAGTAAGGGGTCAGGGGAACCTGATACTCTGAGAAATTTTACGTTCACTTTGTATTCAGTGATTCTCTGAAACTACAGTACACGTGAACGTGCAAGGGAGGCGGCGACGAGCCTCCTTAACACGTTCACAGGAGCAAGGGTGCCAGACAAGCTGCGAACATGAGGTGAACGGAACCTGTTACAGGTGGTGGCATATTCACTTTAAAAGGGTATGCAAAATTCCCCCTCATTCCCCCGAATTCTGCGATTTCAACACGATAGAGCAGGTATACCTTCCCGCCGGGTGAATTGAAATCGTGGTCTCGAACACCTTTCCGTCTCGATCCCGATAGCGTCGCACGATGCGCATCCCCGGAGAATCGGGTTCGACATTCAGTATCTTTGCGATTTTCTTTGGTACACCAACGGCGGTGATCGTCTGATGGACTTCGTGGCTCTTAATCCCGTAGTGCGTTTCGATCAGATCGCTAATCAGCGAGTGCGGATCGTCACGGATAAACGTGCGCAGCCTGGAGTAATCGGTGCTGGCGTAACTGTCCGTCCAGCAAATAGGGGCGTCCGGGTTTTGCGCATCTTCGCGAATACTGGCGATATGTAGCCAGCGTGAGCCTGGCGGACAATCTATCAGCTGAGAAAGCTCAATATCCGCCACAATCTCATCGATCTTCTTAATCACCCGCAGGTTGTTCTTCGCCAACAGCAGCAGATCTTCCAGATGCGACAGCGGATGGTTAACCCCGCTCGCCTGCGGTTCACATACGCGCGTACCTGCGCCTTTACGCCGCGAAATCAGCCCCTGTTCCGTTAATTCCCGCAACGCTTCGCGCATGGTGTGACGGCTCACCTGCCAGGTTTCGCACAGTTCCATTTCCGTCGGAAACAGTGAACCCGGTGGGTAAGTTCCCGTCGAGATTTGATGGGCCAGTTCACGGGCTATCCGCTTGTACAGAGATTCTTTCATCGCAGTTTCATCAAATAATTAATGATCACAGTCACAAAAATGTGTACGGGCTATTCCATACATTCATCATGATTATTATAAATGTCCGTACATTTAAAATGTACGGACATTGTTTTATGTTCGGACATTTAAGTAGTCCCGGATGAGGTGTAAACCGGGGCAGACACACATCTTATCACTATCGGATTAAACCGGGGGATTTATGGCTTCGAATGTAATGGATTCTGTTTTATTTAGAGATTCTTTTGGTACACCGGCAATGCGTGCGGTGTTTGATGACTACGAACTCATTCGCAAATATGTCGAAGTGGAGGTCGCGCTCGCCAAAGCGCAGGCGCGCTGTGGGGTGATCCCGGAAGCGGCAGCCAAAGAGATCGCCGAGAAGTGCAATGCCGATACGCTGGATTTCGATTTGCTGCGCCATGAGACGGAAATCGTCGGTTACCCGATCCTGCCGCTCGTTCACCAGATTTCAAAGCAGGCTGGCGAGTCTGGCGGCTACGTGCACTGGGGAGCGACGACGCAGGACATTATGGACACGGCGGTGGTTCTGCAAATCCGTGATGCCTTTGAACTGATCGAGGCGGACATGGACCGGTTGCGTGCGACGCTGGCTGACCTGGCGCTGCGCTATCGTGATACGCCGATGGCCGGACGCACCCACTTACAGCAGGCGCTGCCGGTGACTTTTGGCTATAAAGCCGCCATCTGGCTGGACATGTTTGAACGCCATGCCGAACGTCTGCAACAGGCGCGTCCCCGCGTGCTGGTCGGTGAATTTGCCGGGGCTGCCGGCACGCTGGCGTCGCTGGGCGATAAAGGATTGGCGGTACAAAAAGCGCTGATGGAAGAGTTGGGCCTCAACGTTCCCACTTCCACCTGGCACGTGGCGCGCGACGGCTTTGCCGAAGCGGTGAACCTGCTGGCGGTCATGACCGGTTCGTTAGGGAAGATTGCGTATGACGTGATGCTGATGGCGTCGAACGAGTTTGGCGAACTGTATGAACCGTTCGTAAAAGGACGCGGTGCGAGCAGCACCATGCCGCAAAAACGCAACCCTATCTCCAGCGAACTGATGCTGGCCTGTGCAAAAGGCGTTCGTCAACAGGCCGGACTGATGCTGGATGCGATGGTTCAGGATCTGGAACGCGCGACCGGGCCGTGGCATGCGGAGTGGATTGCGATCCCGGAAAGTTTCGTGCTGAGCGCAGGCGCGCTGCATCAGGCCAACTTTATGCTGGCGGGACTGGAGGTCGATGAAGCGGCGATGCTGCGCAATCTGGGAATGACCAATGGACTGATTGTGGCAGAAGCCGTGATGATGGGACTGGCTCCGTACATCGGTCGCCAGGATGCCCACGATGTCGTCTATGACGCCTGTCGTATCGTCAATGAGAAGGGCGGTCACCTGGCAGACGTGCTGAACGCTATGCCGACAGTTGCACAGCGACTGGATCCGCAACTGATTCACCAACTGACCGATCCGGCAAATTACCTGGGAATGGCGCCTGAAATGGTCGATCAGGTGCTGGCCAAGTATCAGTCACGGAAATGAACGTTCTCGTGTTAACGGAATAAGGATATTGCTATGTCTACGAATTCTGTCGCGGGAAAGAAAGTTATCTCATTTCTGATCCCGCTGGTGATTGGCGCCGTCATTTGGTTTATTCCCGTCCCTGACGGGCTAACGCCGGCGGCCTGGCATATGTTTGCGATTTTTGCCGCGACCATTGCGGCTATCCTGACCCAACCGCTCCCTTCGGGGGCGGTCATGCTGATTGCGCTTTGCGTGGTTATCTTTAGTAAAACCTTGACCGAGGCAAAGGCGCTGTCGGGCTTTGCCTCTGGCACTGTGTGGCTGATTTTCTGCGCCTACGTGCTCTCGCTGGGATTTGTGACCTCCGGACTGGGGAAACGCATTGCTTATAAAATGCTGTCGCTGTTTGGTGGAAGCAGTCTGGGAATTGCCTATTCGCTCGGCGTTTCCGACCTGATTATGGCTCCGGCAATGCCTTCCGTGACGGCGCGTTCTGGCGGGATTATTTTCCCCATCGCCCGTTCAATCAACGACGTACTCGGCTCGGCACCCGGCGCGACCGGTAAGCGGATTGGTGATTTCTTAACGATGGTCTGCTTTCAGTTCACGCCGATCACCGGGGCGATATTTTTGACGGGGATGGCGGCAAACCCGCTGGTAGCAAGCCTGGCAAAATCCACGCTGGGTCTGGATATCACCTGGGGCGGATGGTTTATTTCCGCCGTAGTACCGGCGATGGTCTGCTTTTGCCTGATGCCGCTGCTGGTCTACAAGCTGCTGGATCCGGAACTGAAGCACACTCCGGAAGCCAAAGCGATGGGCAAACAGTCGCTCAGCGAACTGGGCGGAATGAGCAGTAATGAGAAAAAAGTGGCGGTAGGCTTTGTGCTGGCGCTGGTGGGCTGGGGAACCAGCCTGATAACCGGGATCTCCGCGACGTCGGTCGGGCTGGGTCTGGCGGCCTATTTGTTTGCGACCGGCGCGGTAAGCTGGAAAAGTCTCCTTAATGACCATGCCGCGTGGGATACGGTAATCTGGTTTAGCGTGATCATCAGCCTGGCGACGGGTCTGGCGGATCTGGGATTCATCAAATGGATGACGGTGAAGTTGGGCAGCGGGATTCAGGGATTCGGCGCGATGGAAGCCTTTATCGTGCTCGGGGTCCTGTATATCTATGTCCACTATCTGTTTGCCACCGCCACGGGGCACGTTGCCGCGCTGTACGCGCCGTTTGCCGCAACGGCGATTGCGGCCGGAGCGCCGCCGATGATGGTGGCAATCTGCTTCGGTATCTTCAGTAACCTGATGTGGGGGAACACGGAGTACGGTGGTGGACCCGGCCCTATCTACTTTGCGCAAGGCTATTTCGAGCGACCGCGGTTTTACCGAATCAACCTGTGCGTGGTGACGTTTAATGTGATCATCATCTTCGCGGTTGGGATGCTGTGGTGGAAGCTGCTGGGTTACTATTAAGTCGCAGCGCAGCTGCCTGATGGCGCTGCGCTTATCAGGCCTACGCGCTTATCCGGCCCGGAGTATGCTTAAACGTAGGCCGGATAAGGCGCAAGCCGCCATCCGGCACTTCGCCCCCGAGTTGCGAAGCGCTTTCCAGAACCGGCAAAAAAGGTACGTTCCAGGCCTGAAATGTGCCACAATAGTGGCTGTTTATACAGTATTTCAGGTTTTCTCATGGCATTAACCGCTGCGCTCAAAGCGCAAATCGCCGCCTGGTATAAGGCGCTTCAGGAACAGATCCCCGACTTTATCCCCCGTGCGCCGCAGCGGCAGATGATTGCCGATGTCGCGAAAACGCTGACCGGAGAAGAAGGGCGTCATCTGGCGATTGAAGCGCCCACCGGGGTGGGGAAAACCCTGTCTTATCTCATTCCCGGTATTGCCATTGCGCGGGAAGAGCAAAAAACGCTGGTGGTCAGTACCGCCAACGTGGCGTTGCAGGATCAGATTTACAGTAAAGATCTGCCATTACTGCGCAAAATCATTCCCGATCTTCGCTTTACCGCCGCGTTTGGTCGCGGTCGCTATGTGTGCCCGCGAAATCTGACGGCGCTGGCCAGTACTGAACCCACGCAGCAGGATCTGCTCGCGTTTCTTGATGATGAACTCACGGCGAACAACCAGGAAGAACAGAAGCGCTGTGCAAAGTTGAAAGACGCCCTCGACAGCTACAAGTGGGACGGCCTGCGCGATCATACGGATATCGCCATTGATGACGACCTCTGGCGGCGATTGAGCACCGACAAAGCCAGCTGCCTGAACCGCAACTGTCATTACTATCGTGAGTGCCCGTTCTTTGTGGCGCGTCGTGAGATTCAGGAAGCGGAAGTGGTGGTGGCAAACCATGCGCTGGTGATGGCAGCGATGGAAAGTGAAGCGGTGCTGCCGGACCCGAAAAACCTGCTGCTGGTGCTGGATGAAGGCCATCATCTGCCGGACGTCGCCCGCGATGCGCTGGAAATGAGTGCCGAAATCACCGCACCCTGGTATCGCCTGCAGCTGGATCTGTTCAGCAAACTGGTGGCGACCTGCATGGAGCAGTTTCGTCCCAAAACCACGCCGCCGCTGGCGAATCCGGAGCGTCTGAACGCCCATTGCGAAGAGTTGTATGAGCTTATCGCCTCGCTTAATAGCATTCTCAATCTGTACATGCCCGCCGGGCAGGAGGCGGAACATCGCTTTGCGATGGGAACACTGCCGGATGAAGTGATGGAGATTTGCCAGCGTCTGGCGAAGCTCACCGAAACGCTGCGCGGTCTGGCGGAGCTATTTTTAAACGATCTCAGCGAGAAAACCGGCAGCCACGATGTTGTGCGCCTGCACCGGGCTATTTTGCAGATGAACCGTGCGCTGGGGATGTTTGAGGCACAAAGCAAACTGTGGCGGCTGGCCTCACTGGCCCAGTCGTCCGGTGCGCCGGTGTCGAAATGGACGACGCGCGATGTGCGCGACGGGCAGCCTCACGTCTGGTTTCACTGTGTGGGGATCCGCGTGAGCGATCAGCTGGAGCGGCTACTCTGGCGCAGCGTGCCGCATATTATCGTCACCTCCGCCACGCTGCGTTCGCTTAACAGTTTTTCACGCCTGCAGGAGATGAGCGGTCTGAAGGAGAAAGCCGGAGACCGTTTTGTCGCGCTTGATTCGCCGTTTAACCACGTCGAACAGGGCAAAATCATTATTCCGCAGATGCGCTATGAGCCGCTAATTGATACCGAAGAGCAGCATATCGCGGAAATGGCTGCCTATTTTCGCGAACAGCTGGAAAGCAAAAAGCACACCGGCATGCTGGTATTGTTTGCCAGCGGACGGGCAATGCAGCGATTTCTGGAACACGTCACCGATTTGCGTCTGCTGTTGCTGGTCCAGGGTGACCAGCCGCGCTATCGGTTGGTGGAGTTGCACCGTAAGCGGGTGGAGAACGGCGAGCGTAGCGTGTTGATTGGGCTGCAATCTTTCGCCGAGGGGCTGGATCTGAAAGGGGATTTGCTCAGCCAGGTGCATATTCATAAAATAGCGTTCCCGCCCATTGACAGCCCGGTGGTGATCACCGAAGGCGAATGGCTCAAAAGCCTCAATCGCTATCCGTTTGAGGTGCAAAGCCTGCCCGCCGCCTCGTTTAATCTCATTCAGCAGGTGGGACGCCTGATCCGTAGCCACGGGTGCTGGGGAGAAGTGGTGATTTATGACAAACGGCTACTTACCAAAAACTATGGTCAGCGGCTGCTGAACGCGCTGCCGGTATTCCCAATTGAACAACCGGAAGTACCGGAAGTGAAAAAAAAACCGACAAAACTCGCCGCCGGGCGTAAAAAAAGCCTCCGTGCTAAGGGGCGCGGTCCTACTGGTAAATAAAGGTCACCTGAACCACGCTTGCGAATGTCCCGCCGCTGACCGGCATTGACGTTGCGTAGTAGCGGGCGGCCAGCGGGAAATCCGCCGTATGATCGTTTGGGTTGATTAACACGCTGAAGCTTGAGTGCGGTGCCAGCGCTATCTGATCCTGGGGATCGGCGAGCTCCAGCGCTAACCCTTTTGCCGTACCGGCATTGGCGAATTTCGTCGGATGGGTGCTGTCCGGCTGGCCGTGAAAGGTGGCGGTGGCTAGTACAGCGGTCGTCGGACATTTCGACAGCGTCAGATCAAACGTTTTCCATTTGCCGGTATCGCCCACCTCTTTAAAATCACTTGAGTTTGCCTTACCCAGACTCACCGTTAAATCCTGGCTGGCGCTGTCTACCTGGCAGGCGTTCGCGTAAATATTTCCGCGAATATTGATCTGGACTTCTTCCGCCTGGGACTGGCAAGTCAGTCCCAGCAGCAAAACGGCCAAAAACATTTTCATTTATAGGCCACCGTGATGGTTGCGACGGTGTTAGCCGTCCCCGGCGAAATGTCCGCGCTGGTTTGTTCGTAAGAGACGCTGAAGGGGTATTGCGACTGAATATTCGCATGTGTGATGAACGTGTTCATATATTGTTCAAAAACAGGTACCTGACCGTTGAAGAGCATTTTCACGCCCACACCCGTGGCGACGCCGCTTTCCGGAGTGAGCTTAATGACACCGGGATAATTCGTTTCATAGCCGTTGGCGCTGGCGATCATCATTTCCGGCTGTACGTCCTGATCGCAGAGCATGCCAATATTGAAAACCGACTGGGATACTAAAGTGCCTGGACCGGTAAAGCGGCTCAGCGGAACATCTCCGAGCGTGACGGTCAGGGATGCGGGCGATACGGCGCAGGTCACCGCTTTGACCTGGACATCACCAGAATATGAAATGGTGTTCGGGCTGTCTAAGCCTTCAACATGCCCAACGCCAAGGTTGAATTGCGTATTGCTGCTTGTGAGTGAGCCGGCGGCCACTGTTTCGCTGGTTTTCACCAGCTCCAGTGAGACATCAAAGCTAAACGGGTATGAACCGTCGCTGTTCTTCGTAGAAGACACCTGGCCTATGGGGTCATTATCAGAGCAGTACTGATCTGCCGCCCCTACTACGCGTTGCCCCTTATCGTTTCTGAGCGACACCCCCACTCCGGTAACCCCCGACGCATAGACGCCAGGGATGCCGGGAACCTCTTTACCGAAGCCGTTGTAGCAGACAATGATAGGCTGACCCGCGTCTTCGTCCACATAGCAGTCCCCCGATATGTGAACTGAACGTTCTGTTCCCGAAATCGTTGCGCCTACGGGCAGGCTGGTAGACACGGAGACAGACGTTAACGACAACAGCGCGGGTATATTCGGCGACATACAGTTGGCCTTCGCGTGCGGCATAAAGAGCACAGCCGTAGCCAGTACCAAAAGTAAAAATAATTGTTTTGCTATCTGCATAATGTTCAGTCCGGTGTTCATCAGTGACACTGCGCGGCAGCGTTTATAATGTGGGTATTGTCCTTTTCTTTCGTCAGGGCGTAATCGGCGACGCAATGTTCGCTTGACTCCTTGCCCCAGGAGACGAGCAGTTGTCCCTGCTGTGACAGACCAGTGAGATACACCTGACCATCGTTGCCGACGATAAATTCGCCGCTCTTATCTTCTGTTGTCACCGTTGCGCCAAAGGGCAGCGGTTTATCGTTCCTGGCTATCGTCATTAAGACGCGGTTGCCGACGCGGGTATCGAAGCTGGCTCGAACCACCGCACCGCGTGTCGGCGTGACCGTCTGCGAGGCGTGTGTGACGTCGGCATCCTCAGGCAGTGTTTCCGTATCCAGCGATATTGGGTTGTGGCGCCACGGCGTAACAAAGGGAACGAGGGTATAGCCGCGAGAATCGGTTTCCACACCCGTCTGGTTAGCGACATGTGTGCCATGCGTACCCGGTGCTTTGACCAACACCACGGTTTCGCCCAGCGTCTGACCAAGCGTGACCCCGTCGGCGTGGGCAACGATGCCCCCCTGAACCCCGGCGCTTACCGTCTGCTGGTGGCTGTCCTGGCTTACTCCGCCATGCATTTCGCCATAAGTGCCTTTGTAATCCGCATTCATGCTGGTGGCCGTATTGTTATTGGCACTGTCCTGGCTTTGTTGAACGCTCCAGCTCAGGTTGTCACCCTCCAGTGTCGTACCGTTCAGGCCGAGGTTGTGAGTGGTGCCATCTTTACTGTTGTTCAGACTGTAGTTTGCCCAGGTGTTGTGCATCCAGTGGTCAAGGGGTACCGATATGTTCAGGCTAATCAGGCGTTCATTGCTGACCGATTCGCCATCTTCATTCGTGTCGTAACTGTTCTTATTAAAACTGTAGCTAAGGCTGTAACTTATCCCGTGCCAGCTATTGTTGTAGCTGGCGCTCAGCGAGGTCATATCCTGGCTCTGAGACCAGTAGCTCTCTTTCACCAGACTTAACGTCATTGACCCCCAGTTCTCGCCCAGCGGCTGGTCTACAGTTGCTTCCGCCCGCGAACGGCGCTGCTGCGGCGCGGACCAGTTGTTCGCGCGGGTCCAGGAGTCCATCGTGTCCTGTAGGGTGTAAAAGCCTTTGCTGTTGTAGCGATAACCCGCCAGCGAAACGTTAGTGCCGGTTACGGCAAAATTTTTGCTGTAACGCAGACGTAAGGACTGGCCTTTGCTGGTTTTACGCTGTTTGAGCAATGCGTTGGCGCGTGTGACATCCACCGAGAACGCCCCTAAGTCACCCACGTTTTTCCCGATGCCAAGGGCTGCGGAGTGATAATGCGAGCTCTGCTGCGTACCGCCATACAGGGTCACGCCGTGTGACATGCCATAGATAGCGCTTCCCTGCGCGAACGGATTTTTCTCGACGTCTTTATCGTATGAGCGGTAACGTCCGACGGTAGCGCTGTATTTCAGGTGTTTCTCACGTTGCAATACTGGTACTGAGGCAAACGGCACCACGAAATGGCTTTCACTGCCGTCGGTCTCTTTCACGGTGACGTTCAGATCGCCACTGCTGCCGGTCGGATAGAGATCGTTAATCTCGAACGCGCCGGGCGCGACAGTGTTCTGGTAGATCACATAGCCGTTCTGACGAACGACCACCATGGCGTTACTGTGCGCTGTGCCGCGTACCACGGGGGCATAGCCACGCTCGCTGTCTGGTAGCATGTCACTTTCGGAAGCGATCTGTGCGCCGGTATAAGAAATACTGTCAAACACATCGGCCTGAGTATTACTCTGGCCCACGGTCAACTCACTCTTCAAACCGATGACGTCGCGCTGCGCATAGGTATAAACAGGGGTGAATTTCCCGTTGTCATTACCGCCATCCGAACTGTGATTCCATGTGGTGTAATTACGTATACGCCAGGCGCCGGCGTTAAAACCCGGACGCAGGTTGATGTACTGGTTGCTGCTGTCCGCTTCCCCCCGCTGGCGGGCGTGGTTCTGGCTGGCATTCGCGCTGTAGTTCAAAATACCGGCAGTGATCCCCTCGTCATATTCTTTCTGATCGATATAGCCACGCGGCACCTGACCCACCGCTGACTGAGGAATACTTAACAGAAGCTGCTGGTTTTTGATGCGAAAGGTCGCGGAAGCAGACGGTATGGCGCGAATGTCGGCACACTCTCCCTTTCCTGCCAGTTGGGGAAAGTCTTTGGTTTTGACGCCAAGGTTTTTTAAATCATCAAGGCTGAAACAAGGCTGCAGGGAATAATTCCCCTGCGTATCTTTTTTTAATGTAAAAATAACGTCGCGGGTATCAATTTTATTATTATTGACGAACACGCTAACCTGATATTTTCCTGGCGCCTGGCCCGGGCCATTTTCATAAATGGCAAGGTCAGTCTTTCCCTGCTCGGGATTATCAATATCCAGCAGGGCAGGGTTAAAATAATCATCAGCACGGGCCTGTAACGCAAAGCAGGTCAGTGCTATTCCACAAATGGTGGGCAGCATCGCATGCAATCGACGTGAAAGCGGTTTTTTTGTGCTGTACATGATAATTCAGGCACCAAATAATGAATTTATTAATGAACGGGTGCAGACCTGGTTTTGCTGATGCTGCCAAAATCGGTAATGATTGACCATGACACGGTTGAACCCCGTGTATTGGGCGGTAGGGCAAAGTGGCTTGTCGTTTTCGGCCTGGCCCAGGTGGCCTTAGTCACTTTTTTCCCATTCAGGGTGACGCTCTGGAAATTCATATAAAAAGGCGTGGGGTTATTCACTACCAGATCGTTGCCTTCGATGTGCCATTCAAGTTTATCGGCAACCTCTTCTGGTTTGCCTTGGATGGAAGCCGGGCGATACATCAATTTCAGGCGCGTATTGATGGCGATTTGTAATGTATTTACCCCTTCCTGATGGCTTGAGGAAGGAATGGCTTTAATATTCAGCCAGTACAGCGATTCGCGATCTTCCGGGATATTTCCGCCGGTACGGACTACGCGCAGCACGTTATCTTCTTTCGCGTTCAGGCGGAACAGTGGCGGGGTAATCAGAAATGGCGCTTTGTCACTTTTTTTTATGCCAGTATCCACCCAGGACTGCACCAGGTAGTTAATATCATCCGGATTGGAAATACCAATTGAAGACTCTTTTTTCTCTCCCTGATAGACCAGACGAGTGCCATTAATAATAACACCCGCATGGGCTGTTACTGCGGTGAGTAACAGTGCGCCTAATAAATAACTGTGTCGCATAACTTTTTCTTAAAAAAGGAGGAGATAGTCACCTTCGCGTGAAGGCGACTATCTCCTGATTGATTGTATCAGTTATAAATAACGGTAAACGTAGAAACTGAGTTAGCCAGACCCGCGGTGACAGCCGTCTGGGTTTGAATATAACGCGCACCGAATTCGAGATTGTTGACCGCGGTACCGGACGCTAACGGATACTGGCGGGTAGGGGAATAAAGACTAACGGGTTGCGCTGAAGCGTCAACCAGCTGGATCGCTACACCCGTTGCCGTATCGGCATCCGGTGTTAACGCCAGCGTGGAATGGTTATCCGCATCCGGTGTGCCACCGAAATTAATCGCCGCTGAGGTCACTGTCTCAGGGCAATCCTTCAGCTGGATATCAAATTTCGTCAATGTGCTGGTAGAGCCCGCGCCGGTAAAGACCGTTTTAGAGATCTTGCCTAACTGCACGTTCAGTGGATTACTGATCTCATTAACCACCTGACAGGCGGAATCAATGATTTCCCCTGTGAAGTTAATTTGTCCTTCACCGTCAGCGGCTGCAAATACGGATGCGGAGCATCCTATGGTTGCAGTAATAAATAAACCTAACGCAATTTTTTTCATCTTAAATCCTGGTATTCTCCTGTGAAAACTTTGCCTGGAAGTTTTCAGATTGACACTAAACTATTTTCCGGTAGTGATTAGACCAGAATACTCAGGTGGGATGTTTCTCTATAGACATTACAAGTATTTTAAATAATGCTTGAATTTTAATATTTTCAACAAAAACAGACGCGTGGTGCTGGAGATAAAAAACTAACGGCAGGGTCTCCTTAGGCGCTATATTGTGAAAAAGTCGCAATGGGAGACGTTATGGATTACCGCAACATTATTAAAGAGATCGGCCGGGGCAAAAACCACGCCCGCGATCTGGACCTGGACACCGCCCGCGGTCTGTATACCCACATGCTCAACGGGGACGTGCCTGAACTGGAGATGGGCGGCGTGCTGATTGCGCTGCGTATTAAAGGAGAAGGGGAAGCCGAAATGCTGGGCTTTTATGAGGCGATGCAAAACCATTCTATTAAGCTAACCCCTCCGGTTGCGAAACCGATGCCGATTGTCATTCCCAGCTATAACGGCGCGCGTAAACAGGCGAATCTGACGCCGCTGCTGGCCATTTTATTACACAAACTGGGTTTCCCGGTGGTGGTGCATGGGGTGAGTGAAGATCCGACCCGCGTGCTAACGGAAACCATTTTTGAGTTGATGGGGATTGCACCGACGCGGCATGCCGGACAAGCGCAGGCGAAGCTGGATGGACATCAGCCGGTCTTTATTCCGGTGAGTACACTCTGCCCGCCGCTGGAAAAACAGCTGGCAATGCGTTGGCGACTGGGCGTGCGTAACAGCGCACATACGCTGGCGAAGCTGGCGACACCGTTTGCTGAGGACGCCGCGCTGCGTCTTGCCAGCGTGTCGCATCCGGAATATGTGCCGCGCGTGGCGAAATTCTTTAGTGATATTGGCGGGCGTGGGCTGTTGATGCACGGAACTGAGGGTGAGGTCTACGCCAACCCGCAGCGCTGTCCGCAGATCAGCCTGATTGATAGCACCGGCTCGCGGGTGTTACAGAACCGACAAAGCGAAATGCCCGACGAACCCGTACCGCTGCCTGCGGCAAAGGATCCTGAGACGACTGCGCGCTGGATCGAACGCTGTCTGGCGGGAAGCGAGCCGGTACCGGCATCGTTGAAAATCCAGATGGCCTGTTGCCTGGTGGCAACGGCAGCAGTATCAACACTCGAGGAAGGACTGGCGCGGGTGAACGACAGTTTTTAGCACGACAGATAAAAAAAGCCCGTCCAGTGGCGGACGGGCAAATAAGGGTAATTCAGGTTCAATGAGGGTTGGAGCAGGGTGTCTGTTGGCAGCAGACGGGGTAAAACTTATTTGTAGATAACAGCAGTACCGCTCATTTTGTTGTTGTTGTTGGCAGAGGTGATGCTGTAACCGCTCGCGCCAGCTGCAGCGGCTTTCTCAGCCAGTTTTGCTTCCAGGCCGTCCAGCGTGGTTGCGCCTTCTGCAGAAACCACACCGATTTTATTCATGCTTTGCGCCTGAGCAGCCGTGACAGGTTCGGCAGCGAAAACGCCAAAAGACAGGGTAGACAGGGCAACAGCGGCAACAGCGTATTTGATAGTTTTCATTGTTAATCTCTCGCAGGTTATTCTTTAAGGAAGACGATGTTTCGTCGATGTGATAAGTATCACGCTTTTGCTTGAGAGATAAAATCGAAGAGAATTGACAACATCCATCAAATAATTTGAATGACAAATAACTTATTGATTATTAATTAATTCGCCAGATGAATTTACGGTTCTTCGACGTTCGCTTTACAGTTGAGCGGTGAACGGCACGTTTTGCTACGCAGAATGCGATTTAACGTGAGCGTAAGCGAAACGGCATGTTCTTTATATCTCTGTAAAAATAGGTCAGCGTAGCTGGCTGTCTTTTGAACCTCTGCGATTATATCCCGTGTAAGATGCATTTTTTGAATCTTTCTCCTGCTGGCAGTTGAGGCACAGTCTTACACCGGGCACCGCCTGTCGACGCGCTTCGGGTATGGGGTCGCCACATTCTTCACATTCATACAGGCTATCACCGCGCGGAATTTCACCTCTTGCACGGGCGACAGCATCTTCAATTGTACTGTTGATCTGTTCGTTCACTGCGTCATCATTTGCCCAACCGGAGGCCATAGCGATGTTCTCCTCACGCTTTATAACAGGGATTATTATAACCGAGATGGGGTCAAAAATTGCTCAGTCAAGGGAGGTATTGCCCGATAAGCGAAGTCGCTATCGGGCAGGTCGTGGGGAAGATTACTTGTAAATGGTCGCAGTACCGTACATCTGGTTGTTACCGCCTGCGGAATTAACCACAAAGCCTTTCGCGCCTTGTTCTTGCGCTTTTTCCGCCAGTTTATCCTCCAGGTCACTCAGGTTGGTTGCGCCAGTCGCAGAGACGGTACCTGACGCACGTAGCTGACCGGTATCGGAGCTATTGAGAGGCTGTACTGCTGATGCCGCGAATGCCACACCGGCAAGCGTGGCGGCGACGAGTAATGCGAGGCATTTTTTCATGATGCTCTCCTCAGTGAAACAACGTGTAGTGCCAGATAAGTTTAGGTCGTCAGTGCGGCGGAAATGGCGTAAAAAATTGATGATGATCTGCTTAAAATTTGAACGATAAATATTGACGTATGTTGACAAATCAATGACATGCATATCACTGATTTTCGGGTGATTTACGCCGCTTCGCCCCATTTTTCGTTCTGATACGCTGCAGCGAAGCGGTTGTTTCTCATCAACCAGGTTTACCGCGTTGCGTTATGCGGGTATCTTACGCCGCTGTTAAAAGGAGAATGCTATGTCCCCCCAGAAACCGGGCCTACACCCGCGTAACCGTCATCACAGCCGCTACGATCTTGCCTCGCTCTGCAAAGGCACGCCTGAGCTGGCGCAGTATCTCGTCCTGACTCCCGCAGGGGAGCAAAGCGTTGATTTTGCCAATCCACTGGCGGTAAAAGCGTTGAATAAGGCGCTGCTGGCGCACTTCTATGGGGTGGCAAACTGGGATATTCCTGAAGGGTTCCTGTGTCCGCCCGTGCCAGGGCGTGCAGATTACATCCACCATCTGGCCGATCTTCTTGCTGAGACGTCGGGAAGTGTGCCGACCCAGGCCACGATCCTGGATGTCGGTGTCGGCGCGAACTGTATTTATCCGCTGATTGGCGTGCATGAGTATGGCTGGCGCTTTACGGGCAGCGAGACGCATGAGCAGGCATTAGCCAGCGCACAGGCGATTATCAGTGCCAATCCGGGACTGACGCGTTCGATTCGCCTGCGTCGGCAGAAAACCCCTGCGGCTATCTTTAACGGCATCATTCATAAGAATGAGCAATATGATGCAACGCTGTGCAACCCGCCGTTTCATGACTCTGCCGCGTCTGCCCGGGCAGGGAGCGAGCGCAAACGCCGCAACCTCGGACAGAGCAAAGACGATGCGTTGAACTTCGGCGGTCAGCAGCAGGAATTGTGGTGTGAAGGTGGCGAAGTGGCATTTATCAAAACGATGATTGCTGAAAGCCAGGCCTTTGCCCGTCAGGTCATGTGGTTTACTACGCTGGTGTCTCGCGGTGAAAACCTGCCGCCACTTTATCGTGCGCTGACAGACGTGGGGGCGGTCAGGGTGGTGAAAAAAGAGATGGCCCAGGGACAAAAGCAGAGTCGCTTTATCGCCTGGACCTTTATGGATGACGACCAGCGCTGCCGTTTTAGCACGCGTAAACGCTAGAGGGTTGGCTCGCCGGGCGGCAGCGGCGCCGGTGCGGTCGGCGCTGTCGGTGTCGTTGGCGTGGCGGGCAGTACCTGATAAGTTTGCACCGGCGGGCGAACGCCAGCGAGGTCGAAATGTTTTTTCACCTGGCTGTCCAGCGCGAAGCGGACCGTCCACTGTTTCAGCGGCAGCGTAGTGAACGATACCCTCAGCGTAAATGCCGTGTTGGTTAATCCGACAATCCCGGCAAATGACGGCTCGCCAATGATCAGCCCACGAACCTCTTCGGTTTCCATCACCGCAGCGACTGCTTCTTTCAGCGCCTGATTGGCTTTATCGGCATCTTCATGGCGATCCACATCGTAATTGGCGACCACCGACCCAATGCCGCGGACAAAGTTGGCGAAGGTAGTGATCGATGACCACGGGATAATATGGTACGCCCCGGTGTCCTGGCGCACGCCAACGGAACGAATCGACATCCGTTCTACTGTCCCGGTCAACGGTCCGATGGTCACCAGATCCCCGGTGTTCATGCCATTCTCGAACTGAATAAAGACCCCGGTAATAATATCTTTCACCAGCGTTTGCGAACCAAATGAAATCGCCAGCCCCAGCGCCCCGGCCCCGGCCAACAGTGGGGCGATGTTAACGCCAATTTCCGAGAGCACAATCATGATGGTGATCGTGCTGATGATCACCGCCAGCGCGTTGCGAAACAGCGTTAACAGCGTGCGGGTACGTGCGCTGGGCAGAGGGCGACCATGAATATCGGAGGCCAGCCGGTTTTCGATCAGGCTGGCAAGCAGCGTCCAGCCCACCGCTGAGAAAAACAGGATCAGCGCAATACGGATCAGAATATCGACCGTCTTCTCTCCGGCACCGTTGTGCAGCCAGTTCCAGAAATCAAACAGCCCCCATGCGTTTAACAGCAGCATGATGGCAACGCATACCGTCAGGATCCGCGCCACGTTCAACGCGGTAGAGAGCCAGCCGTTAAGCCGTTTTTGCAGTTCAGGATAATTGCGCTGCGTATGCGGGGAGAGGGTAATCGTTTTGGCGATCCAGCGGGTGAACATCCCGGAAACGAAGGCCGCAATGCCGATGATCATCAGACTGCGCACCGTCGCCCCCATCATAAACTTCAGGCTGTTGCCAGGGTCGAACAGCGAGAAGAAAAACAAGACGATGAAATAGGCGCTCGCCAGCCAGTGCCAGACCAGCGCAAAGGCGCGGATAAACAGGCTGAAGAAGGCCAGCGATCGTTCTGCCAGATTCAACAGGTGTTGGGTAATCTCTTTCTTGTTGCGGAAGATCAGATACAGCGCCCACAGCGTGATACACAGCATGATGACCACGTTGGCCATTGCGCCAACCTGCACGTTCACCTGATTAGAAATAATGGGAACCGCAACGATCAGTCCATAGCCAATCAGGCTGCTGAGTGAACTTAATCGCCGGTTCCAGTAACGGGCGCTGGCATCCTGAATATTAAAGGGTCGCAGTTGCGCCACGTTCGGACAAAAAATCAGCCGCAGAATGGCTTTGAAAAATTCGATCAGCGCAAAGGCGTTCAGAAACAGCCCTTGCTGAAACGCGATGGTGCGGCTGCCTGCGTTCAGTCTGTCACTCAACAACTGACCGACAAACAGGGTCAACGCCAGTAGCAGCAGATCGATAATAAAGGCGCCAACGATCATTGCCGGTAGCTGGAGCCAGTTGCTGCGCTCACGGTTCTTTTTTCGCGCCCAGTTACCCATTTTGCGATACAACGGTAGCGCACACAGACGGATCAACCAGTAGAAGCCGAACACCGCCGCGGCCAGCATCAGAAAGTGGCTAAGGGCATTATTAAAGGTCTGGCTGTTAAACGGTTTGTGAGGCGCATCGGTGATGTTGCGATAGAGTTGGGCGAAGCGGTCAGACAGCGCTTCGCCGTAATGACGGCTGAGCTCGGTGACGTTCTCCAGTACGGTTTTTTCTTCAACCACCACCGGCGGCGTGATTTTTGGCACCGGGTCCGGCGGCGGCGTGGCCGCAACGCTGCGCAACTGGTCAATCAGCTCCTTGCGCGAGGTGTCATTTTCCAGTACGTCGGCCAGCGCCCCGTAAGCGGCTTTCTTTTGCTCGACGTCAGGTTCAGGCGCAGGAGTGGTTTGTGCGTCAGCGTCTGCACCGGTCGTGACGCCGGGGATGGTCACCGCCTGGGCGGGTGTGCCCAGCAGGCAAAAGAGGATGAACAGGATCCACCGCATGACTCCTCCAGTGAGAAAACAGAACAAAAAGATAAGTATAGTTGCTGGAGGAGCGGCGATTCGAAATGGGAAGAGTCGTAGAAAAACCTCCCTTCCAGGCGGAAGGGAGGTGGACCGTCAGGAAACGTGTTGCAAAAACTCCTGCAAGCGCTGGCTGGGCGGGTTTTCAATCAGGGTTTGCGGATGGCCGTCTTCGGCAATACGGCCTTTGTCGATGAAGATCAGACGTGAGGCGACTTTTTCGGCGAAGCCGATTTCGTGCGTGACGATGACCATCGTCATCCCTTCTTCCGCCAGATCCTGCATTACTTTCAATACTTCGTGACGCAGTTCTGGATCGAGCGCAGAGGTAGGCTCATCGAACAGCATCATCTTCGGTTTTACCGCCAGGGCGCGGGCGATAGCCACACGCTGCTGTTGACCGCCAGAAAGTTCAGAAGGGTAGTGGTGGGCGCGCTCGGCCAGACCCACTTTCGCCAGCAACTCTTTCGCCTGCTTTTCGGCCGCGTCTTTCTTCGTCCCCCGCACGCGCAGCGGGCCGAACATGACGTTTTCCAGCGCGGTCAGGTGAGGAAAGAGATAGAACTGCTGGAACACCATTCCGGCTTCCTGACGAATCAGGCGCTCGTCCACCTTCGGATCGTTAACCTTCAGCCCATCGACGAACAGATCGCCGGAGGTGATTTCTTCGAGTTTATTAATACAGCGCAACAGCGTGGATTTACCGGAGCCTGATGGTCCGATAATCACCACCACTTCGCCCTGCTTAATGTTCAGATCGATGTTATGCAGCACCTGGGTTGGACCAAAATGCTTTGAGACGTTTTTAAATTCAATCACAGGATTTTCATCCTTCTTTCCAGACTACGAAGCACGATGTTCAGGACCTGCGTGATAATGAGATAGATAACCCCCACCGCGGTCCAGATCTCCAGGGCGCGGAAGTTACCGGCAATAATCTCCTGACCGCTACGGGTCAGTTCGGCCGCGCCGATCACGATAAACAGCGACGTATCTTTGATACTGATGATCAACTGGTTACCGAGCGACGGCAGCATACGGCGCAGCGCAAGCGGCATGATCACGTGGAGAATGGTTTCGCGACGGGAAAGCCCCAATGCCAGACCGGCTTCGCTAAACCCTTTATGGATCGACAGGACTGAACCACGGGTGATTTCGGCGATATAGGCACCGGAGTTAATCATGATAGTGATAACAGCGGCGCTGAAGGTGTCGATACGCAAGTCCGGGAAGGCCATCGGTAGGGCAAAATAGATGTACATCACCTGGACGACGATCGGCGTGCCACGGATGATCTCAATGAAAACAAGAGAGACGTGATTGGCTATCCAACCACCATAGGTACGGGCTAAACCCGCCAGCAAGCCGATGATGATCCCGCCAGCCAGACCAAGGATGGAGATCCACAGGGTCATTTTGGCACCCTGAAGCAGGATCGGAATGGCGGGCCAGATGGCACTCCAGTCAAACTGCATATGTTGTTCCTGTTACCGTGGTGAAAAAAATCAAATGCCCGGTACGCTTAGCGCCCCCGGGCAACATCTGAAGGCAAAACGTCTTATTATTTAGGTTCAGAACCGAACCATTTTTTGTAAATTTCGTTATAGGTACCGTTGTCACGCAGCGTTTTCAGCGCGCCGTTCACTTTCTCGCGCAGTTCGTCGCTGCCTTTCGGGAATGCGATACCGTACTGCTGTGCTTCCAGTGATTCGCCAACCGCTTTGAACTGGCCGTTACCCGCGGTTTTGATGAAGTACAGGATGTTTGGCGTATCGTGCAGAACAGCATCTGCGCGGTTGGTGCCCAGTTCCATGTACGCGTTATCGATGTTCGGGAACTGACGCAGATCTTTCGTTTTGATGTTGGCTTTCGCGTAATCAACGGAGCCGGTGCCGCTCTTCACTGCGACGACTTTACCGTCCAAATCTTTTACGCTTTTCACGTCGTTGTTGTTGGTTTTCACCATCACTAACAGGCCGCTTTTGTAGTAACCATCAGAGAAATCGATCGCTTTTTTGCGCTCGTCAGTAATGGTGATGCCCGCCAGCGCCAGGTCAACGTTCTTCGTTTGCAGTGCCGGGATAATGCCGCTGAAATCCATCGGTTTCAGTTCATAATCCAGCTTCAGTTCTTTTGCTACGGCGGCCCACAGGTCCACATCAAAGCCAACGTATTTGTCGCCCTGTTTGAATTCGAACGGGACGAACGCGGTGTCGGTCGCGACAACCAGTTTCTTATCCGCGGCATGAGAGGACACCGCAAAAGCCAGGGTAAGTGCTGCCAGTGAAACTTTTAATACAGACTTCATAGCATTTCCTTTTTTATCCACGGGGCGATCCCCTGCGAGAACGATAAGTGTAATGAAAGAATCGTGCCAATTTTGCAACCCCTTGTTTTCACAAGAGGGTATCGCACTCTTTTGCACAGTTAACGGAGCAAAACTCGCTTTTTGCACCATGTTGGGGCACTGATTTAGTGCATCCCAAAGGGTGCGCCAATGGTTTGCCTATTTAGCGCAAAGATCGTTGATAAAACAATCTTTCGTTAACGATTGTGTGAGGTGATTATTACAAATATTTTACTTTACAGCGGGGGAGAGGCGATGTCGTGCACCACAAAAGTGCAAAACCCCCGCCGTAGCGAGGGTTATAGAGGGAATACTTATGATGCGATTATTCGATGTTGGATTCGATGAACCACAGGAATTTATCGAGATCGCGGGAAGCGGCGGTAAAGATATCTGCGGTATCTTCGTCTTTCGCTTCACTGATGGCTTTACGGACATCATTTGCCACTACAGCATAACGGTCTGCCAGCTCTTTCAGGTGATCCTGGACGGTATGGATGTCCAGCGGATAGCTTTTCAGCGGCGTTTTGCTATTGATAACCTGCGTGGTTCCCAGGGCAACGCCGCCCAACTGCACGGCACGCTCTGCCATGGTATCGAGATGATCGGTCAGTGCCGTACGGAAGCCATCCAGCATCTCATGAACGGCAATAAAATTCGCACCGCGCATGTTCCAGTGGGCCTGCTTAGTGATCAGCGACAGGTCGATAAACTGGATCACCTGACGATTCAGCAACTCAACTGTTGCTTTCTTATCGCTGTCGGAGACATCGTTACGGGTATAAAGCAGATTGGACGCTTTTGTTTTTACCAATTTAGCGGTACTCATAATTTCATATCCTCTTGATGTTATGTCCCAGTAATTTACGGGATTCAGTATAGCACCGGTTATCGTTCCTGCTTTTCTGGCTCTGCCTATCGCTTTAATAGCATTTAACAACATCTGCATTTAATTGCATTACTATTCATATGGTTGCGTACGAAAAAGATTGAAATATCAATATTCTCACTGTGACATCGGAATGAGAATAAATAGGCGAGGCGAAGCCGATGAGCCGTGGAGAAATATCAGGAAAATATCAGGAAAACAGCGGGGAGATATTCTGCATGGTTATGCAAACCATGCAGAAATGTAAAATTAATTTACATCAACTTCTTTTATGTTGCTCTCCCGCCGAATGGTCAGCGTCGAGCCCATTGAGGCGGCAATAATCGCGCCGAGCGCCAGCAGTTGGACTGGCGTCAGCGTTTCGCCCAGAAAAAGGATGCCCGCCACCGCAGCCAGCGCCGGTTCCATACTCATCAACGTACCAAAGGTGCGCGTAGGCAGACGGGTTAAGGCAATCATTTCCAGCGAGTAGGGGAGCGCTGTCGACAGCACCGCAACCGCCAGACCCAGCGGAATCACCGACCAGTGCCAGAGCGCTTCTCCGGCCTGCGCCACCCCAAGTGGAACGAAAACCAGAGCGGCAATCAGCGAGCCTACCGCGACGGTGGCTGGGCCGTGCTCAGCACCGGCGCGTTGACCGCTAAGAATATAGATAGCCCAACAGGCACCCGCACCCAGCGCCATGGCGGCACCGAACAAATCGACATGCGAAACGTCCTGACCCAGCGGCAGCAGGAACCAGAGCCCGAGAACGGCCAGCACCACCCAGATAAAATCAACGGGGCGTCGAGACGAGAACAGGGCGACCGCCAGCGGCCCGGTAAATTCCAGAGCGACCGCGATCCCCAGCGGAACTGTCTGAATCGACAAATAGAAGAGGTAGTTCATTCCCCCCAGCGACAGGCCGTAAAAAAGCAGCGGCAGGCGCTGCTCTTTGGCGAAACGTAGACGCCAGGGTTTGAAGAAGACAATAAGGATCAATGTGCCCAGGGCCAGACGAAGGGCGGTCACGCCGGGCGCGCCAACCAGCGGGAACAGTGATTTTGCCAGCGATGCGCCGCTCTGGATCGAGGACATGGCGATAAGCAGTACTAAAATGGGCAACCAAACTGGCGTTTTACGTGACGACCCAGGCATCCTTTCTCCCGACAATAACTGTAGATACACGGCATCCTGCAATTTGCCTGACTTGTGTATAGAAAAGTAAAAGAGGCAGTGTAATGGAAATAACCTCCTGCGGTTGAGTCTTCGTTGAAAAAAAATTCCCGGAAAACCGTAAAATAGCGGCAGGTTGATGGATTAATGCGCTGGCGAATTAGGAATAATCTGGATGAATGTTCTTTATTATGCGCGTAATAATGGGACGAAAATCCAGAAAAGTGATGTTAATTGAAAGAGATAACGGCTCATTGAAACGTTCTGTTACACGAAATGGCCCGTTAGACATCACTAATCGCAAAGAGTTTCTCATCAATTTTTGATATATTTAACACTTAGGACTTATTTGAAGCACATTTGAGGTGGTTATGAAAAAAATTGCATGTCTTTCAGCACTGGCCGCTGTTCTGGCTATCTCCGCAGGTTCTGCTGTTGCTGCGACTTCTACCGTTACCGGTGGTTATGCTCAGAGCGATGCTCAGGGCGCGGCGAACAAAATGAACGGTTTCAACCTGAAGTATCGCTATGAGCAGGACAACAATCCGCTGGGCGTAATCGGTTCCTTCACTTACACCGAAAAAGATCGTACTAACGGTGCAGGCGATTACAACAAAACTCAGTACTACGGCATCACTGCTGGTCCGGCTTACCGTCTGAACGACTGGGCAAGCATCTACGGTGTTGTGGGTGTCGGTTACGGTAAATTCCAGGACACCAACTACCCGACCCATAAAGATGATACCAGCGACTATGGTTTCTCTTATGGCGCAGGTCTGCAGTTCAACCCGATCGAAAACGTTGCGCTGGACTTCTCTTACGAGCAGAGCCGTATTCGTAGCGTTGACGTTGGCACCTGGATCGCAGGCGTTGGTTACCGCTTCTAATCACTTCGGTGATATAAAAAATCCGCCTCAAGGGGCGGATTTTTTTTGGCTGTTTTTCACGACGGTTTAGCGCGATGTGGTGCTAAAAATGTCGGTTCCCAGGTGAGTGTAATCCACCTTCTGCAACTTGAAGTTGGTGATATACACCGGTCCGGCCTTCTGTTCGGAGATAAAACGATACTTCGTCTTAATCTCTTTTGCGCTGATCCCTGTCCACTGTGAGAAGAAACCGAGGAAATCGTTGGCGGAGCGCCGCGCTTTGACGACCTTGTGCGCTTTATCATCGCTGGAGAGCACCATAAACGGGACCTGGAAGTTTTGCTGGAACTGGTCGTCATGCGCCAGATACTGCACTTCCTTCCCACGCTCTTTAAAGGCGAGACCGTGATCGGAGAAGTACACCAACGAGAAACTGCCGCCGCTGTTGCGAAGCTGATCGTACAGTTTTCGCAGCAGGTCGTCGGTCTGGGTCATGGTGTAGAGATAGCAGGAGGTCTCTTTCGACTGTACGAACGTGTCGTACTTCCCTTTGGTGCGGTCACAAGCCTGCGGATGAGAACCCATCAGATGCAGTACAATCAGTTGCGGCTGGGTACGTTCGGTTTCCAGCACCTGCGCGGTCATTTTTAACAGCGCGTCGTCCTGGGTGTTTTTGTCGGCTTCGAAGTCGCCGCTTTTCAGAAAATGCACTTCATCAGCCCGCTTCGCGATACTGGCGATGGCGGTGTCATATTCGCCGATTTGTCCCTGATTCGAGAACCACCAGGTCTGGAAACCGGCGCGGTTTGCCAGCGTGACAAAGTTATCCTGATACTGCGGTTTATCGTCGACAACACGGTTAAGGGTCAGTCCGAGTGATTTTTGCGTTGACCCGCTGGCCGCGACGTAATCGGCGAACAGATAGCCGTTGACGCTGCTGGCAAACGGGGTGTTATCCCAGTGGCCGCCAAACGCCCCCAGCGCATCACGGCGCGCGCTTTCACCGATCACCACCACGTAGGTGTGATACTTCGGCTTCACGGCGGTGACGGTCCAGGTGTCTTTCATGCTGGCGAACTTCGCCATGCGTTCCTGCTCGTCAATCACTTCCTTGTTATTGACGATGACGTCTTTGGCGAAACGGAACACCGGATAGCCGGTATCCTTCAATTTAAACACGCCGCCCCAGGCCAGATTCTGCACGGGGGTGACAAAAAAAGCGACGACGCTGAACAGCAGGCACAGGGTGTCATATTTATTCCAGCGCTTTTTCTCTTCGCTGGGTTTGCGACGCACGGCAATCACGCCAAGGGCAAAGATAAACACGCCCATCAGGTAATTGTACCAGGGGAAAATCGTCAGGATCTCAGTGGACTCTTCCATGTTGGTCGAGTGCAGCGCCAGCAGCGTATTAAAATTTGGCGACCCATAAGCCTGACCGAAAGGAAAGTAGAAGGCTGCGACAAGCGAGCAAACGCCGATCAGAACCTTTTGCGCTTTCGGCGCACTCCGCCAGAGCAACTGTAATATGCAGGTAAAGGCAACGGTATACAGCAGACTAAGCGGATAGCCCAGCGCCAGGTTTATCAGCAGGGACTGCAAAACATAAAAGCCAGTCCACGGGCTAAGGGCCCGGCTGCGGGCAAGAAGCGAGTCTTTAAGGGTTAAATTCATATACCACTATCGCAAAAACGCCATGTGCTTACCCTGGCGCCAAGGGTCATTACCTGCTGAGAGTGCGTGAAGAGGGGAAGAGGTCCGCATCTGCGAGCCGCAAGTTAGGCAGGGCTGCAAGAAGATAGAGCGTGTGAATGTGAAGGTCAACTGGCAGAAAGAAATTGTTTTGCGAAGGGGTTAGCAAATCCGACAAAAAGAGGGGCTATTTTGACATGAACAGGAGTGTAACGGCTGAATATGACAACCCGATGAAGCGGCGTACCGCGACGCCGCATTATTTTTCTGAGGGTTTATCCTGCTCTGGTTTGCTGTTGATCATATCGCACAGCATCGAGAGCAGCATTAACCGGACTTTAAAGGGAGAGTGACTAAACACGCGCATACACCTCTTGAATTCGTTCATATTGACCTCCTGACTTTCTGGTCCCTCTGTCCATGAGGGATGACTGCATTACATACAGATATAGCACAGGCTATATTATATAGCTATTGCTAAAACGTTAATTTTTTGTGCCCGGGCAACTCTGGTTTACAATGAGCGCTCTCCAATTAGATGCTGTTAATGCGTCACAGGAATGAGGAAGCAGAATGAGTCGTCGCGCAGGTATGCCAACAACAAAAAAAGTGACGCAGTTAGTGAACGTTGAGGAACACGTTGAAGGGTTTCGTCAGGTGCGAGAGGCTCATCGCCGCGAACTGATCGACGACTATGTTGAGTTGATTTCTGACCTGATTATTGAAGTCGGCGAAGCGCGTCAGGTGGATATGGCGGCCCGTCTCGGGGTGTCCCAACCGACGGTAGCCAAGATGCTTAAGCGTCTGGCCTCGGTGGGACTGATAGAAATGATCCCCTGGCGCGGCGTTTTTTTAACCCCGGAAGGGGAGAAGCTGGCGCAGGAAAGTCGTGAACGCCATCAGATTGTGGAAAACTTCCTGCTGGTACTGGGCGTAAGCCCGGAGATAGCCCGACGTGATGCGGAAGGGATGGAGCACCACGTAAGCCAGGAAACGCTGGAAGCCTTCCGTCATTTTACGCAACAGCACGGAAACTCTATTGAATGAGCCTGCCTTTTTTACGGGCGCTGAAACGCGACCGTTTTTTCCATTTACTGATAGTGGTGGGTGTTGGATTGAGTGTGTGGGTCCCGTTCACGCCACAGACCTGGCCCGGCGCAATTGACTGGCACACCATTATTACCCTCAGTGGTCTGATGATGTTGACCAAAGGCGTCGAACTGAGCGGTTACTTTGATGTCCTGGGCCGTAAAATGACCCGGCGTCTAGCGACGGAGCGCCGTCTGTCGATGTTCATGGTGCTGGCGGCGGCGCTGCTTTCGACGTTCCTGACGAACGATGTCGCGTTATTTATCGTCGTCCCTCTGACCATTACCCTGAAAAAGTTGTGCGCAATACCGGTCAACCGTCTCATTATTTTTGAAGCGCTGGCGGTGAATGCGGGTTCTTTACTTACACCCATCGGGAATCCGCAAAATATCCTGATGTGGGGGCGTTCTGGTCTCTCCTTTGTTGCGTTTATCGGTCAGATGGCACCGCTGGCCGTTGCGATGATGTTGACGCTGCTGGTGCTCTGCTGGTTTTGCTTCCCCAATAAACCGCTGCAATACCATACCGGGACAAGTCAGCCAGAGTGGCTACCCCGGCTGGTGTGGGGCTGTCTGGGACTGTACATCGTTTTTCTGACGGCGCTGGAGCTTAAGCAGGAATTGGTTGGGCTGGCGATTGTGGCCCTCGGTTTCCTGTTGCTGGCACGCCGCGTGCTGTTGAGTGTTGACTGGACGCTGCTGCTGGTGTTTATGGCCATGTTTATTGATGTCCATTTGCTAACCCAACTGCCGGCGTTGCAGGGGGTGCTAAGTCATGTTGGTACGTTGTCTGAACCCGGACTGTGGCTGACGGCAATTGGCCTGTCGCAAGCGATCAGTAATGTTCCCAGCACTATCTTACTGCTGAACTATGTCCCTCCTGGCATGCTGTTGGCCTGGGCGGTTAACGTGGGTGGATTCGGCCTGTTGCCGGGTTCGCTGGCGAATCTGATTGCCCTGCGGATGGCGAATGATCGACGCATCTGGTGGCGCTTCCATCTCTATTCGGTACCCATGTTGATATGGGCTGCGGCTGTAGGATTTGTTCTGCTTAAATTTTAGTCGCGATTCCCACTCCATTCTGACAAAAGCAAATCCATCTCCTGATTGAATGGATTTGTTTGATCTATTTATTTACTTTACTGTAAAGTAAATAAATAGTGATTAAATAAGCTGAGCAAATGACGGACACAAGATTGTTGGCTTGTGCGGCCTCTGTTCAGCGGACCCTGATGGGGGAAGTGGCTCATGCTGGCACGTTTTTTTGTTATCCGACCTGTTTTTTCCGCAGTGATGGCTATCTCAATCATGGCCGCAGGAACGCTTGCGCTGTTTCTGTTACCCGTTGAGCAGTATCCCGATATTGCTCCTCCGGGCGTGAATATCACAGCGAACTACCCAGGGGCATCTGCACAGACCGTTGAGGACAGCATCACCCAGGTTCTGGAACAACAGATTAAAGGGATTGACGGGCTGCTCTATTTCTCATCAAGCAGCAGTTCTGCTGGCCAGGCCCGAATCAACCTCAGCTTTAATCAGGGGGTAAACCCCGATATGGCACAGGTCCAGGTACAAAACGCGGTCAACCAGGCGATAACACGCCTGCCGCCGGAAGTGCAGCAGCAAGGAATTACCGTGACCAAATCGCAGGGGGATAGCCTGATGGTGGTCGCGCTTTATGATGAAACCCGGCAGCTAAGCAGTCTGGATATTAACGATTTTCTCATTAGCACATTGCAGGATCCCCTCAGTCGGGTTGATGGCGTTGGCGAAACCACCGTTTTTGGCGCGCAATATGCGATGCGCATCTGGTTGGACCCTTACAAGCTCACCAGTTATGGGTTGATGCCATCCGATATCCGGGCTGCTATTGAAGCTCAGAATGCCCAGGTCACCGGGGGCGAGATAGGCTCACTGCCTGCAGTAGAGGGGCAATATCTCAATGCGACCGTGATGGCGCAGTCGCGACTTGAAACGGTCAAACAATTTGAAAACATTGTCGTTCGTATTAATGGTGATGGTTCTGTCATCTATTTACGTGATGTTGCCCGCATAGAGTTGGGGGCAGAAAATTATCAGAACCAGACGACTCTCAACGGCTATCCGGCCGCCGGGATTTCCATTCAGTTGGCATCAGGGGCGAATGCCCTGGCGACAGCTGAAAATGTTCGCGCTGAAGTGGAGCGTCTCAGTGTACAGTTTCCGCAAGGGGTGATCAGCGCTTACCCGCGTGACAGTACGCCGTTCGTGACCGTTTCCATTGAAGGCGTGGTATGGACGTTAATTGAAGCGATCATCCTTGTGATTGTGGTGATGTATCTGTTTTTGCAAAACTGGCGCGCCACATTTATTCCTGCGATCACTGTACCGGTCGTCCTGCTCGGTACGTTCGGCATTTTAAGTGTCCTGGGCTACAACATGAATACTCTGACTCTTTTTGCCATGGTGCTGGCGATTGGTCTGTTAGTCGATGACGCTATCGTGGTTGTCGAAAATGTTGAGCGAGTGATGGCCGAAAAAAATATGACGCCTAAGGAAGCGACATTGCATTCAATGAGGGAAATCACCAGTGCGCTGATTGGTATCGCACTGGTGTTAGCTGCCGTTTTTGTTCCAATGGCTTTTTTTGGCGGTTCAGTGGGAATAATTTACCGTCAGTTCACCATAACCATTGCGGCGGCAATGGCACTTTCCGCGCTGGTGGCATTAACATTGACGCCGACCCTTTGTGCTCATTTGCTGAAAAAAGAGCAGCCGAAGAAAGGAGCCTTTTTTATCTGCTTTAACCAGGGGGTGGAAAAGAGCCAGCAGCGTTATTTAGCCACGCTGCGACGGATAGTTTCGCGCCCCTTACGTTCATGCCTTATGGCGACGTTACTGGTGCTGTTTATGGTGTGGGAATATCAACGATTGCCGACGGGTTTTCTTCCTGATGAGGATCAGGGGGCGGTGATGATTCAGTTTGCGCTCCCTACCGGATCGCCACTGTCTATGACCCAACGCGTGGGTGATTCCATTACCGATTATTTTCTGACGCAAGAGAAAGATAATCTCAGCGTTATCTTCATGGTCACGGGGCGCAATAATGCGGGTAGCGGCCAAAATGTCGGAATGGCTTTTGCGGAATTAAAGCACTGGGACAGGCGAAGCGGGGAACAGAATAGTGCCAGAGCGATCATTTCCCGTGCGAACCAATACTTCAAAACGGTACCTCTGGCATCAATTAACGCGATGTCCCCACCGACGGTCCGCGGGCTTGGACAGTCCAGCGGATTTGAAATGTGGCTTCAGGATCAATCGGCCAGCGGATATGAGGCGCTGTTGCAGGCGCAGCAGGCGCTTTTACACAAGGCCAGTGCCAGTGAACATCTCACAGCGGTCAGAATTAACAGCCTGGAAGAAAAGGCACAGCTACAGGTTGCAATTGACCCACTGAAAGCCGGTGCGCAAGGCGTTGTTCACGCTGATATCAATGAAACGCTTTCCGCTGCCCTGGGGGGCGTTTATATCAATGATTTTATCGATCGTGGACGTGTTAAAAGGGTGTATATGCAGGGGGATGCCGAGTGGCGGGCAAACCCTGAGAATCTTGCCGCCTGGTTTGTGAAAGGTGCGAGTGGCAATATGGCCTCTATCGCGAGTTTCGCGTCATTCAGATGGACAACGGGTCCACAGATGCTGCAACGTTTTAACGGTTTGCCCGCGGTTCAATTTCAGGGGAATGCCGCAGCAGGCACCAGCTCCGGTCATGCGATGGACGTGATGGCAGAGAAGGTAGAGGAAATGCCCGGTCTGGGTTTGCAGTGGAGTGGTTTGTCGTATCAAGAAAAAGCGTCGTCCGCGCAGACTCTCTGGATGTACATGGCGTCACTCATCTTTATTTTTCTCTGTCTTGCCGCTTTGTATGAAAGCTGGTCAATTCCACTGGCTGTCATGTTGATAATCCCACTGGGAATTCTGGGGGCGGTGACTGCCTCAATGCTCGTCGGATTCAATAACGATATTTATTTCCAGGTTGGCGTATTGACCACCATGGGATTGTCGGCAAAAAACGCGATTTTGATTGTCGAGTTTGCCCAGTCGCGTATCGCCGACGGTCTTGATATCACACGAGCGGCGTATGAGGGCGCAAGGTTACGTTTGCGTCCCATTATCATGACCTCACTGGCATTTGTGGCAGGCGTTATCCCTCTGGTACTCTCTACCGGGGCGGGCGCAGCCAGCCGAATAGAGATCGGTACCGCCGTCATTGGGGGAATGCTTTCAGGTACGGTATTAACGCTGCTTTTTGTGCCGCTGTTTTTCATCCTTATTCGACAAGGGTTACGGTATCTGAAGAAGTAAGATTTCATCGATAAATCATTAAGGACAGTTTTAATGGCAAATCAACGTGGGCGTCCGATGAAAGCGCGCCCTCGCATTTTACAGGCTGCTTGCGATCTTTTTCTTGAACAGGGACTTGATGTGTCGTTAGACACCATCGTCGCCACTGCCGGGATCTCCAGACCTACACTGTATAGCCATTTCCCAGGGGGGAAAGACGCGCTGCTGGTTGAAGCGTTTTCCTTTCTCAATGACAGGATGCAGCCGCCGCTCCAGCAGATGATGACGGATAACGCGGACTGTCTGCCAGCATTACTACTCGGCTTCGCGAAAGTAGTACAAGAACACTTCTATGCCCCTGAGCATATCCATTTCCAGCGTTTGTTAATTCAGGTTCTGGTACAGAAACCAGAGCTTTACGCCACGCTTAAGCAGCGTCCAACAGGGCGCGTATTACAGGCGCTGGCAGAGATACTGAAGCAATATCAGGAGCAGGGGAGAATACAGTTTGATAACCCGACACTGCAGGCGACCGCCTTTCTCGGTGCGGTAATGGGATACCCATTACCAGCCACATTGATTGATCAACAACCGATGGATAGCCGTGTGCTGGAGCAACTTGCGCACTCGGCGGTTCAAACCTTTCTTATCGCCTGGCGCTACCATTAAAAAAGGGCTCAGTGGATGAACCCTTTTTCATTAACTTGATGAATCCAAAACAATCAGTTCAGACGAACGGGCATCCCTGAACGGTTCTGAACCGCCTGTTCCACCACGTTCTGGTCAACATCGGGCTGGTTAGTGATGTTCTGAATGCTCTTCGACAGCGTGATCGGTACGATTTCGCCGCCTTCAAACTGCGCTTCGGTGGTCGACAGCGGGTTGTGAACCTCGATGTAACGACTGCCATCTGGCTCCGTCGTTGCTTTTACCGGCTCATCGATAAACTGTACGCGCGTTCCGACAGGCACATTCTGGAACAGGAATTTGATGTCTTCGTTACGCAGACGCACACAGCCGTGGCTCACGCGCAGGCCGATACCGAAGTTTGCGTTGGTACCGTGAATGGCGTACAGACGGCCAATGTACAGGGCGTACAGACCCATCGGGTTATCCGGACCGGCAGGCACGACAGCGGGCAGCGGTTCGCCTGCGGCACGATATTCAGCGTGCATTTTCGCCGTTGGCGTCCAGGTCGGGCCGGCTTTCTTACGTTCTACTTTGGTGGTCCAGTTGATTGGCGTGTCTTTACCTAACTGGCCGATACCGATTGGCAGGACGATCACGGTATTGGTGCCTTTCGGGTAGTAGTACAAACGCATTTCCGCGCTGTTGATCACGATGCCTTCATGCACGGTGTCCGGCAGAATCAACTGCTGCGGAATGTTCAGCACGGTGCCGCCTTTCGGCAGGAAGGTATCCACGCCCGGGTTGGCTTCCAGCATGTTGGAAAGCCCCATCTGGTATTCAGCAGCAAAATACTCCAGCGGCTGCGAGTTACCTTCCGGGATGGTGATGACCTGATTCTGACCAATGACGCGACTACCATCCGTTGGCAGAGGATAGGTGACAGCGGATGCGGTACTGCAAAAGCCGACTACCGCGAGTGCTGCCGCGAAAAACGTTGTTAATTTCATATTCATGTTATGCGAGATTCATTGCCTGGCAGGCTGTTGGGTTGAGAATTCTGTAGTGTTGGGAGCGCATTATATGTGCATTCCTGTTAACAGGGAATTCAGATGTGTACGAAATCACATTTTTTTCCTGTTCCCCCAGTGTAGTCGTTTGCTACAGGGCGCGATCTTATTTAAGACTTGTGGCATAATATGAGGTTTGTCACATATTCTTTAGGATACGTCCGTGTTAGTTTCCAGCAACGTCACCATGCAGTTCGGCAGTAAGCCGCTGTTCGAAAACATTTCCGTCAAATTTGGCGGCGGCAACCGTTACGGCCTGATTGGCGCTAACGGTAGCGGTAAATCCACCTTCATGAAAATTCTCGGCGGCGACCTCGAACCGACGCTGGGTAACGTTTCTCTCGATCCCAACGAGCGTATCGGTAAGCTGCGCCAGGATCAGTTCGCTTTTGAAGAGTTCACGGTGCTCGACACGGTCATCATGGGCCACGGTGAGCTGTGGGAAGTGAAGCAAGAGCGCGATCGCATCTATGCGTTACCGGAGATGAGCGAAGAAGATGGCTACAAAGTGGCCGATCTGGAAGTGAAATACGGCGAGATGGACGGTTACTCTGCTGAAGCGCGCGCCGGTGAACTGCTGCTCGGCGTGGGGATTCCGGTAGAGCAACACTACGGCCCGATGAGCGAAGTCGCTCCTGGCTGGAAGCTTCGTGTGCTGCTGGCGCAGGCGCTGTTTTCCAATCCGGATATTCTGCTGCTTGACGAACCGACCAACAACCTGGACATCGATACCATCCGTTGGCTGGAGCAGGTGCTGAACGAACGTGACAGCACCATGATCATCATTTCGCACGACCGTCACTTCCTGAACATGGTGTGTACGCACATGGCGGATCTTGACTACGGCGAACTGCGTATTTATCCGGGCAACTACGACGAATACATGACCGCCGCGACGCAGGCGCGCGAACGTCTGCTGGCGGATAACGCCAAGAAAAAAGCGCAGATTGCCGACCTGCAATCCTTTGTCAGCCGTTTTAGCGCTAACGCCTCTAAATCTCGTCAGGCGACGTCTCGCGCCCGTCAGATTGATAAAATCAAACTCGACGAAGTGAAGGCGTCCAGCCGTCAGAACCCGTTCATCCGCTTCGAGCAGGACAAGAAACTGTTCCGTAACGCGCTGGAAGTGGAAGCGCTCAGCAAAGGCTTTGATAACGGCCCGTTGTTCAAAGGGGTCAACCTGCTGCTGGAAGTCGGTGAAAAGCTGGCGGTACTGGGAACCAACGGCGTGGGTAAATCGACGCTGCTGAAAACGCTGGTCGGCGATCTGGACGCCGATAGCGGTACGGTGAAATGGTCTGAAAACGCGCGCATTGGCTACTACGCGCAGGATCACGAATATGAGTTTGAAAACGATCTGACGGTCTTCGACTGGATGAGCCAGTGGAAGCAAGAAGGCGATGACGAACAGGCGGTGCGCAGCATCCTCGGTCGTCTGCTGTTCAGCCAGGACGACATCAAAAAGCCGGCGAAGGTACTTTCGGGTGGTGAAAAGGGTCGTATGCTGTTTGGTAAGCTGATGATGCAGAAGCCAAACATTCTGGTGATGGACGAACCGACCAACCACCTTGATATGGAATCCATCGAATCGCTGAACATGGCCCTGGAGATGTATCAGGGAACCCTGATCTTCGTTTCTCACGACCGTGAATTCGTGAGTTCACTGGCAACCCGCGTGCTGGAAATAACCCCCGATCGCGTGGTGAACTTCAGCGGTAACTACGAAGATTATCTGCGCAGTAAAGGCATTGACGGCTAATTTCCCCGTCGCCTTTCATGTGACAGGTGTGGTCAACACACCTGTCACGATTTGGCGTTACGCCATCCCCAGCGCGCGCTTGCCGTGGATATTCAAATCCGCCAGCGTAAAGCGTCCTTCCCAGTCTGTTTCGTAATCCTCACGCGGGAAATCGCCTGGCGAAGCCCCTTTTTCCAGCGCCGCTTTTACTTTGTGCGCATAGGCCAGATTCTTCTCGCACAGGGGAGCGGCGGGAATGTACATCACATTTCCCCATCCCTGTTGATTGTCGACCGGCGCCACGGAGTGAATCACATCGCAATGCCACCAGACGGAATCGCCGGCTTCCAGTGGCGGAATGCTGGTGAGCGCCTCAATCAACAGAGGATGCCACTGTTCGGATATTGGCAGCACCCGGCCCGGCGACACGCCACACAGTTCGTCTTCCGGGACATCATCCATCAGCGGACGTAACAGCACATACGCCATGGCTTCCGGAATGGGCACGACATGCAGCAAGCCCTGACCGGGCAGCATATCCGACAGCGCGGTCCAGCCCTGGAAGGTGCGGAACACCGAACATTTGGTGGTGTTATCCACGGTATACTCTTCCACCTCGGTGCGATGAGCGGCATGCCACGGATCGTATTTCGCCAGATTGCCGTTAAAGACACTGGCGAAAACGCGCTGATACGCCGGCAGCAACCAGCGCTCCAGCGCGCCGGAATCGGTGTGCGCACCCAGCCCTTTTGACGTCGTGCCCGGCGGACGGCGGCGGATCCTGTCCGGATAGATCACGCTCACATCCGGGTTAAACCACTGCTTGCCCTCGCTTTCAAAGGTCCACAGACGGTTGAGGAACGATTGCACGTTCGCCATCTCCTCACTCTGCCGCGCCTGCATTTGCGCCTGCGACCAGTAGATCGGATAGATCTCCGGACGGGAGGCGCTGAGGGTGCCAAAAAAGTTATCGCCAGGCCCTTTATACACCTCGTCAAAGCGGTTGCGGTCCAGATAGTCCAGCATCGACCGATCCCAGGCCAGCGCCCGCTCGCGCGGGAAGTGACCTTTGATAACCGCACAGCCCCGACGTTTGATCTGTTCACGCTGCTGCGCTGCGATCGTGCCAGCGTTGATATCGGCATAGGACAGCTCAGGCCAGACCGGCGCGCCCTGTGCTTTGAGCGCGTTGATTTCCGCCACGCGGGTGGCAATGGCATCGCTAATCTGGCCGAAGATTTGCTCAACGTCGCCAAGCTGCGCCCGCAGTTCCTGCTTCATCTGACGGATAGCCGCTTTGTGATCGACCGGTAATGTGTCGCTTGTGAAGGTAAAAGCCATAACCACCTCGCATAACTTTCATTCGAAACTTGTTTAACTTACAGGTGATAATATAAGTTATAAAAAAGTTAATGCAAGTTTAAATGTTTGCTGGTGAGATCGTCGCGCCATTTGTCCAGGGCAACGCATACCAGAGGTCTGATGATTGGATTGTGGCGCCCGACGGCGCCATAAAGGGCAGGGGAACAGCTTACTTCGCGGCAGTCGCTGAGCTGACTAACTTTTGGTGCAACTTTTTCCAGACTTCAATATAGGATTCCGTCATGTTACTGAGCGTTAATTCCGGACGATTTACGCTCTGGCGAAACACCTGGTTATCCTGATCGCGCCAGAGTTGTTCAGCCTGTGAGAGATAGTGGATGATGCGCTGCTGTAGCGCGGCAACGGTTGGTTCGCAGGCGTAATCAGAAGGCATGTATGCATCCATACCCAGTCCTGGCGTCGCGATCAGTGCGCAGTTTGAGAGCAAGGCTTCCAGGCCGACAATACCGAAACTCTCCTGAATGCTGGGGAAGACCACAATGTCAGTTTCCGCAAAAGCCCGTTTTTTTTCCTCGCCCTGAACAAATGTCAGACCTTTAAAGCCTTCTTTTTCCATGTAGTCAGGGATCTTCTCTGGCCCATAAACCCGGGCCTCAACCCGGTTGCGATAGGCTTCTGGCAGCGTATTGATCGACTCACGAAAAATCTGGAAGTTTTTCACAATATCGGTGAATCGCCCAAAGAAGCTGATGACCACTTTACCTTGCGGATGGCGGATTTTTGTTTCCGGGTAATCGGCGAAATCGACACCGATAGGGAAGATATCGGGGGGAACAATATCGGCGGAGACATGCTGAATAATTGAACGGTGCGCCCAGTCGCTGTGAAGCACTACCGCGCCACTCTGACGTACCGCGATTCGCTGTTCCCAGTAATGCTGCATACCTTTCTGAGTTCGGGTCAGATAGTGCTGCATGCCGATATAGCTGGAATGGAGCGTGAATTGCACTCTGTGTAACTCAAAGTAAAACGGTAACAGAGGTGAGTTTTCGTGCACTGAGATAATATCGGGCTTGAACTCATTGAGTATGGGCTGAATTTTTTGCGCGGTACTCCATGCCACATTCAGGCTCAGTGATTCCAGGGAGGAGTCAAAAGGCAATGAAGGTTCAACGGCAATCTCATAATCAGCCAGTGTTGACGCCCGGGTTTTCTGATTGTTCAGGTATAACACCCTGAAAGGGTAGCGACGGCGCGTTAATTCCTGCCAGAAATGCTGATTGAAAAAGCCCAGGCCACTGAACAGCACATCAGGGGCTTCGGTGGTGACAATTAAAACGCGTGGTTGCATGACCATTCCTGTTATCAAATGCGTTTGGTATAAATCGTCAGGGAGGCAGACGGACAATATTATCCGTCTGCCAGGGCCCTGCTACTGGCTAGAAACGGTATTTGATCCCTATCATTGCCTGAGTATCACTGTAACCACTGTTCCCTATTTGCTGCGTCACGTTGCCCCACATATCCAGTTGTCGGGAGAGTTGTCCCTCAACCCCGATTTTGGCTTCACCAATATTGCGGGTGCCGGCAATTTCATTGCCCTGGCCATTGATACTGGCCCCAAAATCACGGGTGTTATGGATCCAGTTTGCTTCGATGAAGGGTTGGAACTCGCGATTTTTGCCCTTGTCTACCGTGCTGTGTCCTTGCAGATAGGCACGGACACCCAATCGACTTTGAAGATTACCATCGCCCTCGAATGAGACGCGCGACCCGCCGCTGCTTTGGCGTTCAGTATGATCGCTGGATCTGACGCCCATCCAGATAAGCTGGGCTTTAGGCTGGATGTAATATCCCACCGCATCGGTTTCTCTGCTGCCTAATTCAAAAGTATAACCCGCTTCTACAGAGGCGGTAATGCCGCGAGATTTATACTTCTCGGTCGCCAGCTGATCGCCTTTCACTTCGTTATCAAACCAGTTGTAGAGCACCCAACTGTCGACATAGCTACCGGTTTTTTTCTCATCGTTGGCATACCAGGTTCCGTATAAACCCGCGCTATAGCCTTTGACCGAGCCTTTGGATTGATAGTGTGAGTATCTGGATTCGGTATTGTTACTTTGCCGGGCGTAGCCCGCCATGATACCCAGATGCCAGCGATCCCGTTGATCGGAACTCCACTGCGCAATGTCACCGCCAATTTGCGCGACATAGCGATTTCCCTGGTTTTTCAATTGACCTGAACTGTCCTGAGAGCGGTTATGCCCACCGACCTGACGAAGCCACAGGCTGGTTGTCTGTTCCCCGGTTAACGCATCGGTATACTGCGCTTCACCGAGGCGATCGTGAAGACGTGTCTGGAAGAGGGTATTGGCGGCCATGTGGTTAACCATATAGCTGCCGATTTCCGGACGTTGCACGGGTTCAGGATCCTGGGGATCCGGCGTGACCGAAGGCAGTTCGGAGCGCAAGTACCAGTTGCCATCCTGAACGCTGAGACTATTTTTGTGTAAATAGTATTCATATGCTCCCCCGACAATACGCCCGCTCTGCGTGAACACCCCTGATGAATCGCCATTGACCTCAATGACTTTTATGCCATCACGGGTTTGCGCCCCGGTGCCACCGAGATTATTGATGGACAGCACGCTTTGGCCTGACGTTGAGCCGTTAATAATGAGCTGGTCGGTCAGTGAGTTATCGTCACCCAGAACCGTATCAAGCGCAATAACGCCGCCGTCTCCGACATAATCCCCGTTAAGGGTAAAGCGATCGCCAGCGACATTATTGGTTAACTGCAGGCTACCCTGATTTCGGAACGTCGCCAGGTTATCAAATAGCGCATGATTGGCTGTCCCGTCCGGGCGCGCGGTGAGGGAAATTACGCCACGGTTGACAAGTTCCGTTGTGCCTCCGCCAAAATCACTGGTCGCTACAGGCGCGACGGTATCCCGGATACCGTCGCGATCCGAATCAGACCACTGCCGCACGTTCCAGACACCCGTAGCGTCGTTAATCACCGTATCCTGACCGCTGGAGAGGCGTACGACGCCCGTCATGGTCCCTGCGTTAACGATGCGGGTTTCTGCTCCGCTATAATGGGTACTGTCTACCGGTGAATTGAAAAGGGTGGGATCGCGCAAATAAAAACCGTCAAAACCTGCCACGTCGATCGCCACATCGGATAGCGCGCCAAGCGTGGCACCTTGATCGATTTGCACAGTGGACTGCGTTCCCCCTGTGGTTTTGATACCCGCGCCTTCGCTTCCCCCCTCGACAACGCTGTCGGCCTTCAGGTGAACATCAAACACGCCCTGCGGATCGACAATGATGTAACCGCCGCTGGACCAGGTATATTCGGGCGGGGTGCTTTCTATGCGAATGGCATCACCGACCTGGGAACGAATCACGCCTGAGCTGGTAATCCGCGATTCCAGCGCCTGCGAATAGATAGCTGCGGTATCTTTACTCGCGCTGTTGTTAACGATCTGGCTTCCGGACTGCTGAAGAACTGAACCAATAGCTAACAGCCCGCCGGATGCGCCAGCCAGATAAACCCCAGCGTGCTGTGTCTCCCGGATATTGGTTTTATCAAAAATTATGCCACCAGAAGGGCCCGTAATCGGCCCAAGCGGATCCGCCGCATCGCTGTCGGTTACCTTACCGGTATAGATGTTTCCCGATGTGCTGACTTCTATTTCATCAAGAGCAAGGGGATTGCCTTGGGCCTGTATCCCATTCTGATCGGCCGTGAGCGTCTTACCCGCGTCCAGAGAGATGACGACCTTATCAGACTGCATCCCGTTCTGAGCGTTGAATGAGTAGGCAGGGTAAGGGGTAGGGTTGTCGATATCTGCATGAATATCAATATTCAGTTGGTTACCGTTTTGTACGCAACTCACTCCAGCCTGAGGCGCCAGGTTATTACAGTCATCTGCGTAAGCAGAGTGGGCTGCCAATAAAATCGCGCTAGCGAGAAAAGTCTTATTAAAATTTCCCGAAAGAAACGTGAAATTCCTTACCTGGTGTAATTTCAGAGTGTAATCCATGTTAACTTGTCCATAATGATTAAATTATAATAAAAAATTTAACATTTAATGAGTGGGGCAAACAATGGTTCCTGTTTGTCAATTAATAGTCTAAATGATTTGTGTGTGCATGAAAATAAAATAGACATCACTTTAATTGCGTTGTGGTTGTTTTGTATGTTTATCAATAAGTTAATAATGAATTTTTTTTAGCTTACGGTGATATTGGTTATCCGTAAAAAATATGAAGCTATCTGTTGCTGTAAAGTAGTTGCCAGAGGTTGAGTGTTATAAAAGAAACCTGTTGCGACGCTAATCCAAAAGAATTAAGAATTTTACCAGCCTGAAGATATCTATATAAAGGAATAACAAAAAAACTTTCCATTATTATTATCAAAAATCCTAATATTGATAATAATAATCTGAATGCGGCATCCGGATTAAAATATTCTCCAGTCGCCGCATTCAGGCATTACACGTTGAAGGGGGCCGTGTTATCCAGCACAGCCTGGATCACGTTCAGCGCACCCTGATGGTTATTGTCATCCGTCTGATAGCGGGAGAGCGCTTTGATACTGTCGGTGGCATTCGCCATGGCGAAAGAGTAGTGCGCCATTTTCAACATTTCTGCATCGTTGCCGCTGTCGCCAATGGCGACCACCTCCTTCGGTGAAAGGTTCCAGCGTTTCAACAACCGGCTGATGCCATTGGCTTTGTGGAGCCCCGGAATGATCAGATCGATAAAGCCGAAACCGCTGGTCACAGGTTTCATAATGCCGTCCAGCGCCGTATGCAGCTTGTCGATAACCAATGGGATCTGCTGATCCGGCAGATTCAGAGAGAACTTAAACAGCACGTCGTCGATGTCGTGATAGTCCTTCACCGGCTTCAGGCGGTGATAGTGCTTTGCCATGAGCGCAACAAAGGACGCCGGGGCGTGTTCACTGACGTAAGCGCTTTGCAGACCGCAGGCGACAAAGTTGAGCTGTTTATCCTTGAGCAGTTCGCCGATCACGCTCCGTGATTCATGACGGGTAAGTTCGCCGTGAAAAAGCTGTTGGCCATGCTCAAACACCAGCGCGCCGTTTTCGGCAACGAAAGAGATCTCGTCTTTGAGTTCGGGGAAGAAAGAGATGAGCTGAAAGTACTGATTGCCGCTGGCGACGACAAACTCAATGTTGCGTTTCTTTAGCTCGTGGTATTGCGCCATAAAACGTGCGTGATCGTACTTTTTGGCGTCATTGAGAAAAGTTCCGTCCATATCGGTGACGATAACTTTAACGGTCATATAAAGCTCCTGGCTCAAAACTGCGACCAGAAACATTTTAATAACAATGTGACCTAAAGCACAAATTTAATTTCGAATGAAAGCAAAAGCGCCGGATGGCGGCTGCGCCTTATCCGGCCTACGGAGAGAGGCTTGTAGGCCCGGTAAGCGCTAGCGCCACCGGGCGTGAGTGTTAAAGCATATGTTCGGTACGGGCGATGATATCGTCCTGCGCGTCCGGTGAAAGCGCGGTGAAGAAGGCGGAATAACCGGCTACGCGGACTACCAGATCACGATACTGGTCTGGGTGCTTTTTCGCGTCCAGCAGGGTTTCGCGCGAGACGATGTTGTATTGAATGTGCCAGCCTTTGTGCTCTTCAAAGAAGGTTCGCAACAGGATCATCAGTTTCTGCTTGTCGGACTCGTTCTCAAGCGTCGCCGGGTTCAGCTTCTGGTTCAACAGCACGCCGCCCAGAATCGAACCGGTAGGCAGCTTGCCGACGGAGCCAATCACCGCCGTGGGACCAAGATGGTCGGTACCGGATGCCGGGCTTGCCCCTTCAGCCAGCGGGGTATGGGCTTTACGACCATCAGGCGTCGCCATGGTCGCTGCGCCGAACGGCACGTTTGCCGAGATAGACGAGGTGCCCGCGTAGTAATTGCCGCCGACCGGGTCGCGTCCATAACGCGGGTTATGATATTGCTTCAGTTCATCGATATAGGTCTGATAAGCACGGGCCAACAGGGTATCGACGGAGTCATCATCGTTGCCATACTTCGGCGCGCCGTTGATTAAACGCTGGCGCAACTGCTCGTGGGTCAGGCCGTCAAAATCATCTGCCAGTGCAGCTGCCAACTGCTGCTGACCAATTGCTCCCTGTTCAAAGACCAGTTTTTTCACCGCGGCCAGGCTGTTGCCGAGGTTCGCGATACCGACCTGCAGGCCGGATACCCAGTCATACTTCGCCCCGCCTTGCTTAATGCTCTTTGCCCGCTCAATGCAGTCATCCACCAGCGCCGAGCAGAGGATATCGTGCACGTTCTCTTCCAGCATGGTATCGACCACATACTCGATCTCAATCGATTTGCGCGTGTAGTAGCGGATCTGGGTATCCCACGCCGCCATCACCTCGTCGAAATTGTTGAAGTTACCGGCGGAGAGCGCTTTTTCCTGTGGCAGGAAAACTTTCCCGCTGGTGGCGTCCCGACCACCTTCCAGCGCAGCCAGCATCACGCGGGCAAAGTTGATAAAGCTCATGCCGGTGCAGCGGTAGCCCCACTTGCCGCCCACGGCGGTTTCGATGCAGCCAATCGCCGCGTAATCGTAGGCGTCCTGCGGCTCAATACCGAGCTTAATGAATTCCGGGATCACGATTTCATCGTTGTTAAATGCAGGCATACCAAAGCCGCAGCGGATCACCTGTACGCAGGCGTCGAGGAAATCATTGCTCATCCCGGCGTGATAACGCACGCTGAGGTTAGGCTGGGTGGAGCGCAGACGCCCACAGGATTCGAGGATCGCGTAGGAGAGCGGATTGACCGCATCCATCGGCTGACCGTTGACCAGGTTTTGTCCGCCAATGGTGACGTTCTGATACAGCGGGCTGCCTGCGGAGGCTTTAGAGTGCGAACCGGAGCGGATTTTGTTCACTTCCAGCAGTTTCAGCCAGCAGTTGTGCAGCAGCTCAATGGCGTGTTCGCGGTCCAGCGACTGGTTCAGTTCCACATCGCGGCGGTAGTATGGATAAAGATACTGGTCCATGCGCCCGAACGATACCGAGTGACCGTTAGACTCAATTTGCAGAATTAACTGGATGAAGTAGCACAGCTGCAGCGCTTGCCAGAAAGTCTGCGGCGGCTGGTGAGCGATAAGATCGCAGTTTTCCGCCATCGCCAGCAGCTCGTTACGGCGGCTGACGCGTGTCTCTTCGCTCGCCATTTTACGCGCCAGCTCGGCGAAGCGGGCGATGTGGTCGCTGACGGCAATCAGCACAATATCAATGGCTTTCAGGAATTGCTCGCCATGCAGATCGTCGAGAACGGTCAGGTTAATGCGTGAACGGCGCTCCGCGACTTTTGCCCGCAGGCCGTCAATGCCTTTTTCCAGTAGCAGCGGGAAGTTGACCGCCAGGTGCGCGTCACCGGAGGTCATGTTGCCTTCGGCTTTGATAATACCGGTTTCCAGCAACCCTTTTTGCTCATCGGTAAACATGCCATAGCAGCGATCCTGAACGGTTTGGCCGCGCCACCACGGACAAACGCTATGCAACACGCGTTTGTTCTCTTCACTGACCGCAAAACCCGCACCCGGACGATCGGCGAGATCATCGATCTCTTTTTCAATCCACGAGACGGTGTATTCCGGGAAGATCGGCGCGGCGCGCACTTCGCTCGCCTGGTTGCCGACGATCAGCTCGTCGTGTTTGATCCAGATGGTCCGTTCAGCCAGATGATGCGCCAGCGCCAGCGCGCGACGTACCGGAATCGGTTTGTCCAGATGCTGCTGGTACATTTCGGTGTAATGCAGCGCACGTTCGGTACAGACCGGCGGTTTGACGATGTGCACCAGCGCGGTTTTGTGCGCTTTGATGCGGTCGCTGAGCGTATCCAGTTTCAGTTGGGTCATGAGATTATCCTCGTAATGTCGCGGTCAAACCTTTCGTGCAGGCGTACTGCTGCGCAAAGGCGAGCAGATCGGGTGCATCCAGCGGCTTGTCCGGCGCGTTGTAGGGTTGGCTGAGTAAGTGGTATTTGTTGATGCCCAACGTGTGGTAGGGCAAAAAGTGAATCTCGCCAACGTGCAGTTCATCGGCGGCAAAATCGGTAATCGCTTTAATGCTTTCTTCATCGGCGTTAAACCCCTGAACCAGCGGAACGCGGATGATGATTGTTTTTCCGGCGGCGGCGAGCTTTCTCAGGTTTTCCAGCACGCGTGACGCGCTGCCATCCGTCCATTGCTTAAACGGCGCGTCGGCGACGTGCTTCAAATCCGCAAGGAACAGATCGATCCAGGGCAGTGACGGTTCAATGTATTTCCACGGCACATGCAAACAGGTTTCGACCGCGGTATGAATGCCCGCCTCATGGCTTGCTTTTAAAAGTGATGCCGCCAGCTCCGGCTGCATAAACGGTTCGCCGCCGGAAAGCGTAATACCGCCGCCGCTGCGGTCATAAAAAGGTTTATCGCGCAGAACGGTGGTCATAATCTCATCGACGCTTTTAACGTCGCCGCAGACGGTCAGAGCCTGAGTAGGGCAGCAGTCGGTCAGGCTGGCAAGATGCGCGTCAGTCAGTTTTTCGCGATGGATAAGGAGGCCATTCAGCGCGCGTTCGATAACGCCCGGTGCCGCCTGGGCGCAAAGCTCGCAGCCTTCGAGGCACAGACGTGCGTCAAACAGCAGATCCTGCGTGCGTGCCCGGCTTTCCGGATTCTGACACCAGCGACAGCCCAGAGAGCATCCTTTAAGGAACACCACGGTGCGGATACCGGGGCCATCGTGAGTAGAATAGCGCTGAATATTGAAAATCATAAACGGCCTCTCGTATTTCGTATAAAGATTAAATAACTTTCGAATGAAAGTTATGTTGACGTGCGTCAACTAACAGAGAGGTTTTGCCGTGGTATCTTTCTTTTATGCAAACTAGTCGTTGAGGAATGATTATGGAACTCTATCTGGATACGTCCGACGTTGACGCGGTGAAAGCACTGGCGCGAATTTTCCCGCTGGCGGGCGTGACCACAAACCCCAGTATTGTTGCGGCGGGTAAAAAACCGCTGGACGTCTTACTGCCACAATTGCATGAAGCAATGGGGGGGCAGGGGCGTTTATTTGCCCAGGTGATGGCGACAACGGCAGAAGGGATGGTGAGTGATGCGCGTAAACTGCGTGCGATCATTCCTGATATCGTCGTGAAAGTGCCCGTCACGGCGGAAGGTCTGGCGGCGATCAAGTTGCTTAAAGAGGAAGGTATTCCGACGCTGGGAACGGGGGTGTACGGTGCGGCACAGGGCCTGCTGTCGGCACTGGCGGGGGCGGAGTATGTTGCGCCTTACGTCAACCGCGTGGATGCACAGGGTGGCGATGGCATTCAGACCGTTACCGATTTGCAGAATTTGCTGAAGATGCACGCGCCGCATGCCAAAGTGCTGGCAGCCAGTTTCAAGACGCCGCGTCAGGCACTGGATTGTCTGCTGGCGGGCTGTGAATCCATCACCTTACCGCTGGACGTTGCCCAACAGTTGATTAGCTCTCCGGCTGTCGATGCGGCGGTGGCGAAGTTTGAGCACGACTGGCAGAGCGCCTTTGGGCGTTCGTCGCTGTAAGTTGTCGTTGTAGGCCGGATAAGGCAACGCCATCATCCGGCAATTCGCGCCGTCATTGCCTGATGGCGCGACGCTTATCCGGCTTACAATCTGATCAGGATGAGGCTTCCCCACACACCTCGCAGCCCGGATTTCGCATCAGCTTCATTTCGCGGAACTGGCTGGTCATGGCGTCGTACATGACGATTTTTCCCGACGCTGGCTGACCATAATGCGCCAGCAGCTTAATGGCTTCCATCGCCTGTAGCGACCCAATCACGCCAATCAGCGGCGCCATCACCCCCGCCTCCACGCAGGTTAATGCATTTTCACCAAACAGACGGCTCAGGCAGCGATAGCAGGGCTCACCCTCTTTGTAGGTAAAGACGGTAACCTGACCTTCCATGCGGATCGCCGCGCCTGAAATCAGCGGGACTTTTGCCGCGTAACAACCGGCATTGAGCTGATTACGAATCGCGACGTTATCGGTGCAGTCCAGCACCAGATCGTGTTCGGCGATAAGTGTCCGAAGGGCGGTCTCGTCCAGCAGCGCATTAACCGCAGTGATAGCCACGTGCGGATTAATACGGCTCAGCGCCGCATGCGCCGATTCCACTTTCGGCTGGCCGAGGGTCGCATCGCTGTGTAGCGTCTGGCGCTGTAGATTCGACAGCGACACGGTGTCAAAATCGAGCAGCGTCAGGTGGCCGACGCCAGCGCTCGCCAGATACTGCGAGGACGCGCAGCCCAGCCCACCGAGACCGACAACCAGCACGTTGGCTTCCTTCAGCGCTTCCTGCCCGTCAAAGTCAAAGCCGCGCAGGATTATCTGCCGGTTGTAACGCAGCATCTCCTGATCGCTGAGTTCCGCCATCAGAGGCCTCCGAACAGCGCATTGAAGGGCTCGACTTCCACCCATTCACCGGCTTCAACGTTACCGCGATCGCGTTCCAGCACAATGAAGCAGTTCCCCTGACTGAAGGAACTGAAGACGTGTGAACCCTGATGACCCGTGGTGCTCACCTCCAGCTCGCCGTTGGCGGTGCGCTGGAGCACGCCGCGCTGGAAATCGAGACGACCCGGCGTTTTCTTCAGCCGTGAGGTGGTACGCACACGCTGGCGTGCAGGCAACCCGCTGGCCGCGTTGCCGCTCAGTTTCGCCAGCAACGGCTGAACCAGTTGGTAGAACGTCAGCGCCGCTGACACCGGGTTACCCGGCAATCCGCAGAACCAACTGTTGCTCAGTTTGCCGAAGGCGAACGGTTTGCCGGGTTTGATTGCCAGCTTCCAGAAGGCGATTTCGCCCAGCTCTTCAAGGATGGTTTTGGTGTAATCGGCTTCACCCACCGACACGCCGCCGGAGCTAATCACCACATCCGCCTGGCTGTCGGCTTCGATAAACGCCGTGCGCAGAGCGTGCGGGTCATCGCGGATGATGCCTAAATTGATCACGTCGCAACCCAACTGTTGCAGCATCAGATGCACGGTCAGGCGGTTGGTATCATAAATCTGGCCTTCGCCGAGCGGTTGTCCCGGCAGTTGCAGTTCATCACCGGTCGAGAACAGCGCGACGCGGACTTTCCGCACGACCTGGACGTCGGCAATACCGAGCGATGCCAGCACCGGCAGTTCGCCGGTGGTCAGGCGCGTACCGGCAGGGAAAACCACCGCATTTTGTTTAATGTCTTCGCCACGATGGCGGATGTTTTGCCCGCCGCGGACGTCGGCGGTAAAACGCACGCCGTCATCAGTCTGTTCCGTCTGCTCCTGCATTACCACGGCGTCACATCCCGCCGGTACCGGCGCGCCGGTCATAATGCGAATGCAGCTCCCCACAGGCCATTCTCCCTGGAACGGTTGACCGGCGAACGCTTTACCGGCGACCGCCAGCGGCTGTCCGCTGGCGAGATCGGCCAGTCGCACCGCATAGCCGTCCATCGCCGAGTTATCGAAACCCGGCACGTCGAGCGGCGAAACCACGTCGGTCGCCAGAATACGGCCAAAGCACTGCACCAGCGGCAGCGTCTCAACGGCAGTCAGTGGGGTAACACGCGATAACATTTCGGTAAGCGCCGTTTCCAGCGGCATCAGTCCGGCGGTAAATTCCATGAAAACACTCCTGCGGGGCAAAATCGAATCCGCCTATTATGTCAGAAAACACGAGGGGACTGTATGCCACCTCGGACTTAGAAAGGATGTGAACGCTTTACATGCTAATCGCATCTTTCTATAGTCAAAAATCGAATCAATAAGTCTACAAAATTCTGATATTTGTAGAAGACGGACGACAAACATGGGCAAAGCAGTTATTGCAATTCACGGCGGCGCAGGGGCGATTACCCGCGCGCAGATGAGCCAGGAGCAGGAATTACGCTATATCCAGGCGCTTTCCGACATTGTCGACGCCGGGCAAAAGATGCTGGAAGCGGGAGAAAGCGCGCTGGACGTGGTCACCGAAGCCGTGCGACTGCTTGAAGAGTGCCCGCTGTTTAATGCCGGGATCGGCGCGGTATATACCCGTGACGAGACCCATGAACTGGATGCCTGCGTCATGGATGGCAATACCCTGAAAGCCGGGGCAGTGGCGGGAGTCAGCCATTTGCGTAACCCGATTCTCGCTGCCCGGCTGGTGATGGAGCACAGCCCGCATGTCATGATGATTGGCGCGGGGGCAGAAAAATTTGCGGCCAGGCAGGGGATGGAACTTGTCTCTGCGGATCTCTTTTCAATGCCTGAACGTTATGAACAACTGCTGGCCGCGCGTTCGAGCGGCGAAACCGTGCTGGATCACAGTGGCGCACCGCTCGATGAAAGTAAAAAAATGGGCACCGTGGGCGCGGTGGCGCTGGATGTCCACGGCAATCTGGCGGCGGCGACATCGACAGGGGGCATGACCAACAAACTACCGGGGCGCGTCGGCGACAGTCCGCTCGTGGGCGCGGGTTGTTATGCCAATAATGCCAGCGTGGCGGTTTCCTGCACCGGTACGGGTGAAGTGTTCATCCGCGCGCTGGCCGCCTATGACATTGCCGCGTTGATGGACTACGGTGGCCTGAGCTTATCGGAGGCCTGCGAGCGGGTGGTGATGGAGAAATTACCGGCGCTGGGTGGGAGTGGCGGGCTTATCGCCATCGATCATGAGGGAAATGTGGCCTTGCCGTTTAATTGCGAAGGAATGTATCGCGCCTGGGGTTATGCCGGGGATACACCAACGACCGGGATCTACCGGGAAAAAGGGGACACCGTTGCCACACAGTGATGCGCTTGACGTCAGCGACGTGCTGGCTGTCAGCAATCTGAATATTGCCTTTCAACAGGACCAGCAGCGTACTGAGGCGGTGCGGAACCTGTCGTTTCGTCTCAGGCGCGGCGAGACGCTGGCGATTGTCGGTGAGTCCGGTTCGGGAAAATCGGTCACCGCGCTGTCGCTGATGCGACTGATTGAACAGTCTGGTGGTGAGGTTCAGTGTGAGCAGATGCTGCTGCGCCGCCGTAACCGTGAGGTGATTGAACTGGGCGAACAGAGCACGTCGCAGCTTCAGCGGGTGCGGGGTGCCGATATCGCCATGATCTTCCAGGAGCCAATGACGTCGCTCAACCCGGTGTTTACCGTAGGAGAGCAAATTGCCGAGTCCATCCGCCTGCATCAGGGGGCGGGGCGTGAAGCGGCGATGGCGGAGGCCAAGCGGATGCTCGATCAGGTTCGCATTCCAGAGGCGAAAGCAATTCTTTCGCGCTACCCCCATCAGCTTTCCGGCGGTATGCGCCAGCGGGTGATGATTGCGATGGCGCTCTCCTGTCGTCCGGCGGTGCTGATTGCCGATGAACCGACAACCGCGCTGGACGTCACGATTCAGGCGCAGATCCTGCAACTGATCAAAGTTCTGCAACAAGAGATGTCGATGGGGGTGATTTTCATTACTCACGACATGGGCGTGGTGGCGGATGTCGCCGACCGCGTGCTGGTAATGTACCAGGGCGAGGGCGTGGAGACCGGCAGTGTGGAACAGATTTTCCGCTCGCCGCAGCATCCGTACACGCAGTCGTTATTAGCGGCGGTACCGCAGCTCGGGGCGATGAAAGGTCTGCCTTATCCGCGCCGCTTCCCGGTTATCTCCCTGAGTGCGCCGGAAAAGCAGGAGCGACCCGTCGATCAAAATACGGTGGTTGAGGGAGAGCCCATTTTGCAGGTTCGCAACCTGGTCACCCGTTTTCCGTTACGCAGCGGCGTTCTTAATCGAGTGACCCGCGAAGTACACGCGGTGGAAAATGTCAGCTTTGATCTCTGGCCCGGTGAGACGCTGTCGCTGGTCGGCGAATCGGGCTGCGGCAAATCGACGACCGGACGTGCGCTACTGCGCCTGGTGGAATCGCAGTCCGGCGAGATTATTTTTAACGGTCAGCGAATCGATACGCTGTCCGACAGTCAATTACAGCCTTTGCGCCGCGATATTCAGTTTATTTTTCAGGATCCTTACGCCTCGCTCGACCCACGGCAAACCGTGGGGTATTCCATCATGGAGCCGCTGCGCGTCCACGGTTTATTGCAGGGTAAGGCGGCGGCCGATCGCGTGGCGTGGTTGCTGGAGCGCGTCGGGCTGCAACCTGAACATGCGTGGCGCTACCCGCATGAGTTTTCCGGCGGGCAGCGTCAGCGGATCTGCATTGCCCGCGCGCTGGCGCTCAATCCTAAAGTCATTATTGCCGATGAGTCGGTCTCCGCGCTGGATGTGTCGATTCGCGGACAAATCATCAACCTGTTGCTCGATTTGCAGCGGGAACTGGGGATCTCCTGGCTGTTCATCTCGCATGACATGGCCATTGTTGAGCGGATCAGCCACCGCGTTGCGGTGATGCACATGGGGCAGATTGTGGAGATTGGTCCCCGTGCCGCGCTGTTTGAGGATCCGCAGCATCCGTATACCCGTAAGCTCATGGCGGCGGTGCCGGTTGCCGACCCCGGACATCCCCGACCGCAGCGGGTGCTGCTGTCGGATGAGCTGCCGAGCAACATTTACCGGCGCGGTGAAGCGCCAGCACCTGTTTCATTGCAGTTAGTCGGGCCCGGACATTATGTCGCGCGTCCACAACGAGAAAATGCGCTATCGCGCTTATAACATTCAGGCAGGGTTCAGGAGAAAAAAGATGACAAAATTGCTCGCCCGACATTGGCTGCTGGCGTTAGGCGCGACGACCGCGCTGGCTGCGTCCCCGGCGTTTGCCGCGAAAGATGTGGTCGTGGCGGTGGGGTCCAACTTCACCACGCTCGATCCGTATGATGCAAATGACACGTTATCGCAGCAGGTCGCGAAGTCGTTTTATCAGGGACTGTTTGGTCTGGATAAAGAGATGAAGCTGAAGAACGTGCTGGCGGAGAGTTACACCGTCTCTGACGACGGTCTGGTGTATACCCTCAAACTGCGTCAGGGGGTAAAATTCCAGGACGGTACCGACTTTAACGCCGGGGCGGTGAAAATTAACCTCGACCGTGCCAGCGATCCCGCCAACAGCCTCAAGCGTTATAACCTGTATAAGAACATCGCCAAAACAGAGGCCGTCGATCCCGCAACGGTAAAAATCACCCTGAAGCAGCCGTTCTCCGCGTTTATTAATATCCTGGCGCACCCGGCGACAGCGATGATCTCACCGGCCGCGCTGGAGAAATACGGGAAAGAGATTGGCTTCCACCCGGTAGGCACCGGTCCTTACGTGCTGGATACCTGGAATCAAACCGATTTTGTGAAGGTGAAGAAATTTGCCGGTTACTGGCAGTCGGGATTGCCGAAGCTGGATAGCATCACCTGGCGCCCGGTCACCGATAACAACACCCGTGCGGCGATGCTGCAAACCGGAGAAGCACAGTTTGCCTTCCCGATCCCCTACGAGCAGGCGGCGCTGTTAGAGAAAAACAAAAATCTGCAACTGGTCGCCAGTCCGTCGATTATGCAGCGTTACATCAGTATGAACGTGACGCAAAAGCCGTTTGACAATCCGAAAGTCCGCGAGGCGTTAAACTACGCTATCAACCGCCAGGCGCTGGTGAAAGTGGCGTTTGCGGGATACGCGACCCCGGCGACCGGCGTGGTGCCGCCGTCGATTGCGTATGCGCAAAGCTACACGGCCTGGCCTTACGATCCGGCAAAGGCACGAGAACTGCTGAAAGAAGCGGGTTACCCGAACGGTTTTAGCACCACGCTGTGGTCATCGCACAATCACAGTACCGCCCAGAAAGTGTTGCAGTTTACCCAGCAGCAGCTGGCACAGGTGGGGGTTAAAGTGCAGGTGACGGCGATGGATGCCGGTCAGCGCGCGTCTGAAGTTGAAGGGAAAGGGCAGAAAGAGAGCGGTGTGAGAATGTTCTACACCGGCTGGTCGGCCTCGACCGGTGAAGCGGACTGGGCGCTGTCGCCGCTGTTTGCTTCGCAAAACTGGCCGCCAACGCTGTTTAACACCGCGTTTTACAGCAATCCGCAGGTTGATACCGACCTTGCCGATGCGCTGAAAACAACCGATCCGCAAGAGAAAGCGCGGCTGTACAAAGCGGCGCAGGATATCGTCTGGAAAGAGTCGCCGTGGATCCCGCTGGTGGTGGAAAAACTGGTCTCGGCGCACAGTAACAAACTGACCGGTTTCTGGATCATGCCAGATACGGGATTCAGCTTTGATGATGCAGATTTGAAATAAGCCACAGCGGAAACCTGATGCTTAACTATATTCTCAAGCGCCTGTTGGGGTTGATTCCGACCCTGTTCATTGTTGCGGTGCTGGTGTTTTTATTTGTCCACCTGTTGCCGGGTGACCCGGCGCGGCTGATTGCCGGGCCGGAAGCCGACGCGCAGGTGATTGAACTGGTTCGTCAGCAGCTCGGTCTCGACCGGCCGCTGCACGTCCAGTTCTGGCATTACATGACGAATGTGTTGCAGGGCGATTTTGGACTCTCGATGGTTTCTCGCCGACCGGTCTCGGAGGAGATCGCCAGCCGGTTTATGCCTACGCTGTGGCTGACGTTGACCAGTATGATCTGGGCCGTTCTGTTCGGTATGGCGGCGGGGATTGTCGCGGCGGTATGGCGTAATCGCTGGCCGGATCGCCTCAGCATGACGCTGGCGGTGACCGGGATCTCCTTTCCGGCGTTCGCGCTGGGGATGTTGTTGATGCAGGTGTTCTCCGTGGAGTTAGGCTGGTTGCCGACCGTCGGGGCCGATAGCTGGCAGCACTATATTCTGCCATCTGTCACTCTCGGTGCGGCGGTGGCCTCGGTGATGGCGCGCTTTACCCGCGCCTCGTTTGTCGATGTGCTTAATGAAGACTATATGCGCACCGCCCGGGCGAAAGGGGTCAGTGAAACATGGGTGGTGCTCAAACACGGACTGCGCAATGCGATGATCCCTGTCGTCACCATGATGGGGTTACAGTTCGGCTTTTTGCTCGGCGGTTCTATCGTGGTCGAAAAGGTCTTCAACTGGCCTGGGCTCGGACGACTGCTGGTGGACTCCGTGGAGATGCGTGATTATCCGGTGATTCAGGCGGAAGTCCTCCTGTTCTCACTGGAATTTATTCTTATCAACTTAGTGGTGGATGTGCTGTATGCCGCCATTAACCCGGCTATCAGGTACAAGTAAGGATGCGATTACTTAACTGGCGCCGTCAGGCGATTTTAAATGCCATGCCGATGGTGAAACCCGAACGGGTGCGCACGCCGTGGCACGAATTCTGGCGACGTTTTCGTCGTCAGCATGTGGCGCTGATTGCAGGTCTGTTTGTGCTGTTGCTGATCCTGGTGGCAGTCTTCGCTCGTTGGCTGACGCCCTTTGATGCAGAAAACTATTTCGATTACGACAGGCTGAATGACGGACCGTCGATGATGCACTGGTTCGGCGTGGATTCGTTGGGCAGAGACATCTTCAGCCGCGTGCTGGTCGGCGCGCAAATCTCGCTGGCGGCAGGCGTGTTTGCGGTATTGATTGGCGCGGCCATTGGCACCGTACTGGGACTGCTGGCGGGCTACTATGAAGGCTGGTGGGACCGGGTAATCATGCGTATCTGCGACGTGCTGTTTGCGTTTCCAGGGATCCTGCTGGCGATTGCCGTGGTGGCGGTGCTGGGTAGCGGCATCGCAAACGTGATTATCGCGGTGGCGATCTTCTCCATCCCGGCGTTCGCCCGTCTGGTACGCGGTAATACGCTGGTACTGAAGCAGCAGACGTTTATCGAATCGGCGCGCAGCATTGGTGCCAGCGATGCGACGATTATTTTCAGCCATATCCTGCCAGGAACCGTCTCGTCGATTGTGGTCTTTTTTACCATGCGCATTGGCACCTCGATAATCTCAGCGGCAAGCCTGTCATTTCTGGGGCTGGGCGCACAGCCACCGACGCCGGAGTGGGGCGCGATGCTAAATGAAGCGCGGGCGGATATGGTAATAGCACCGCACGTGGCGCTGTTCCCGGCAGTGGCCATCTTTCTGACGGTACTGGCATTTAATCTGCTCGGCGATGGCCTGCGCGACGCGCTGGATCCGAAGATTAAAGGCTAAGCCATTTTATGCTCACGCTGATTAACCAGCGTGAGCGCAGGTAATGACTGCACCGCATTCGGGTTGTTTTGCATGGCATTTAAGGTCGCTTTAGCCAGATTCTCACCCAGTTGCGTATAGGGGATCTCGAAGCCTGTCGGTTTCTGGGGGAGAAATGAGGAGATATCGCTGCTGAATACACCGGCAAAAAACGGATAGTGACAGCCTGACTCCTGTGCACAGAACGTAGCGCCCAGCATCTGGAGATCGCTCAAGAAAATGACGTATTCGGGTGGTACAGCAAGCGAATGGAAATAGCGTAACGCGTCAAAACCCGCTGCTTCACTGATATCACCATAATAGACCCACGATTCATTAACGGGCAGTCCGCGAGCAGATAGGGCATTGCGCCATGTCTCGGTGAATATCTGTCCCTGCATGCTGTCATTTCCCAGCGTAACTAATGCATGGCGAGTATAGCCAGCCTGATATCCCTGCTCGACAGCGGTTTCCGCCACGGTGGCAAAATCCAGATCCACCCAGTTGAAATTACCGTTAAGCGCATTACTGCGTCCCAGAGTGGCAAACGGAAACTGCTGTTGATTAAGATAGTCGATGCGGGAGTCATTGAGGGTCGTATTGGTCAGGATCACGGCATCGGCTTTACGCTGCTCAATGATCTTGCGCAACCACAATTTCTCATCGGCTTCGTCAAGGGCAAGGTGCAAAATGGTATCGATATCTTGCGTGCGTAATTCTCGCTGTAAACTCGCCGCCACACGCATGAAAAATGGAGCCGTGTAAAAGTTGTCTCTGTCACCAGGAGGCAAAAGCAAAGCCACCGTATTCGCTTTCCCTTTACGTAAGTTTCGCCCGGCGGCATTGGGAGAATACCCATACAGGGTCGCCGCGTCGCGTACGCGTTTTTGTGTGGCTGCACTCACTTCCGGGTGGCTGTTTAACGCCCTGGAAACGGTGGCAATGGAAAGATCCAGTTTTTTTGCCAACTCTTTGATATTCATTTGTTCCCTTTATACGACATGGAAAACATGACTGTATATATATCTTATTCTGCTCACATTAGCCAATTGAGATAATCTTCTCATAAATATAACGCGCTGAATTAAAAAGCCGTCAAAATTAAATCTTCGATCACATTATTCATTTCATTGTGGCTCCTGGTGAGTGTTGCCCATTGACAGAGAAAAAGATTTTAAACAGGATCGGAAACGTTTCCGGAATCATTGTTAAATCCTGTAAAAATTTATCCGAGGGCTTAATGAATACCTTACAAATAAAAGAGAACACGCTGTGTTGGGCGTGGAACGGGCAGTATCTTAAAATCATGGCGTGGGGAGAGAACAGCCTGCGCATATTGTCTGGGATCCAGCCAGATACCAGCACGCCACCCTTATGGGCGCTGCTTCCGGCACCTGATTGCGATGTCAAATTTATACAAGAAGAGAGCGCACTGACCATCATCAACGGCAAAATGAGCGCGACGGTTGATTTGCAAGGTCGTATTACTTTTTATAATCAACATCATGATTGCCTGCTCGAGGAATTATGGCGACAACGGGATAATGGCGAACAATTCTGGAATGTCGGGCAACAGCAAAAAAAGAAAATAAGCGCCTTAAAAATATCGGGAAGGGAATGTAAACCGCTTGCCGGAAACGCCGTGGAAATTAACGTGCGTTTCGAATCCAGACCACAAGAAAAAATAGGCGGAATGGGGCAGTACCAGCAGCCGTTTATTAATTTAAAAGGTTGCGCACTGGAGCTGGCGCAGCGCAATTCACAGGCCAGTGTACCGTTTATGGTATCGAGCCTGGGGTACGGTTTTTTATGGAACAACCCGGCAGTGGGTGAGGTAGTTTTTGCTCGCAATGAAACACGCTGGAGCGCGAAAGCCGCAAGGCGAATTGATTACTGGATCACCGCAGGAGATACCCCGGCGGAGATTGTTCGCCAGTATGCGGCAGTGACCGGAACCCCTCCACTTATGCCGGAATTTGCACTGGGTTTATGGCAATCGAAATTGCGTTACCGTACTCAGGACGAACTGCTGTCGGTGGCGCGCCAGTATCGTGATGCAGGAATTCCGCTGGCAGTAATCGTTGCTGATTTTTTCCACTGGCCAGTGCAGGGAGACTGGCGTTTTGATGCGCGAGAATGGCCCGACCCCGCCGCGATGACTGCGGAGTTAAACGCGATGGGGACGAAACTCATGGTCTCCATCTGGCCAACCGTTGACGTAAAAAGCGAAAACTATGCGCACATGAACGAGCAGGGTTTTTTAGTCAATACGCGCAAAGGGCTCAATATCAATTTCGATTTTTTGGGCAACACACGCTTTTTCGATCCCACAAACCCCGACGCGAGGAAATTCGTCTGGCAGGTTTGCAAGAAGAACTATTTTGATCAAGGCATCGACCTCTTCTGGCTTGATGAAGCTGAACCTGAATTCGGGGTATATGACTTTGATAACTACCGCTATCACATTGGCAATACAGTAGAAACTGGCAATATTTATCCGCTGCATTATACGCAAGCGTTCTATGAAGGGCTGCGTGATACGGGGCTGGAAACCCCTGTTAATCTGGTGCGCTGTGCCTGGGCTGGCAGTCAGCGCTATGGCGCGTTGGTGTGGTCAGGGGATATTCACTCTTCTTTTGAGTCCATGCGTAACCAGATTTGCGCGGGGTTAAGTATGGGGATAGCGGGGATTCCCTGGTGGACAACAGATATCGGGGGTTTTCACGGTGGAGATGTTGACGATCCTGCGTTTCACGAGTTGTTGATTCGTTGGTTCCAGTGGGCGGTATTTAGTCCCGTTTTACGTATGCACGGGCATCGTGACCCGATAACAGAGCCTGAGAGCGCACATCGCGATGGCATTGCCCAGTGTAATACGGGGGCAGGGAACGAGCTCTGGAGTTTTGGCGACGCCACCTTTGCCATTCTCCGCCGTTATGCGTCTCTTCGGGAACGTTTACGCCCATGGCTGCGCAAATTGATGGCGCAGGCGCATGAAACAGGCGAACCGCTCATGCGCCCATTGTTTTATCACTATCCGCAGGATGCCAACGCCTGGGAAGTGACAGATCAGTATCTGTTTGGCGAAGAACTGCTGGTGGCCCCGGTGGTTCACGCAGGAGAGACCCGTCGCCTTGTCTGGTTGCCGGGCGACACGATATGGATAGATGCCAGTTCAGGCGCGCGTTATGAAGGGGGGCAAGAAGTCAGTGTGGAAGCACCTATCGATGTGCTGCCGCTGTTTGTTCGTGAAGGAGCCGATATCCTGGCATTACTGACTGCATGGAGAGAGGAAAATGAGTGAACTCTCAGATAATACAGAACAAGCTGAGGGACTCGTTGTCCCGGAAAAACTCTCGATCGCTGAAAAAGTCAGCTATGGACTCGGCGATGCAGGGGGAACGATTGTCACTGGATTGATCTCCAATTTTTTGACCTTTTTCTACACCGATATTTTCGGTTTAACGCCCGCCATTGTCGGGACGCTGTTTCTGGTCCTGAGAGTCATTGACGCGATTTCCGATCCGCTTATTGGTATTGCCGCAGACCGGACATCCACAAAAATGGGACAGTTTCGCCCTTTTATTCTCTGGACAGCAGTGCCGCTTGGACTTATTGCGTTTTTGACCTTCAGCGTCCCTGATTTGGCTTATCACTGGAAAGTGGTTTACGCCATAGCGACCTATTTTGCATTGTCTGTGCTCTATTCGCTCAATAATGTTCCTTATTGCGCGCTGGTCACCAAAATCACCTCAAATCCGGTGGAGCTTGTTTCGTGTCAATCCTGGCGCTTTGCATTATGCGGTGTCGCTGGATTTGCGGTCTCTGTGGGCTTGCCGGTGATGGTGAAATACTTTGGTCGCGGGGATCAGTCTCAGGGATATCAGTGGGGCGTTGGCGTATTAGCCTTGCTGGCGATTCTGATGTTTTTAGTCTGTTTTTACGGCGTAAAAGAGCGGAACGCCACGCGCAACCGTCACACCTTTAACCTTAAGGAGAGTTTAAAAAGCATTCGTCATAACGAACAGCTCTTGCTGACTTTTGTCATGTCGTTGCTGATTATCAGCATCTTCAATACTAAAGGCGGTGCGGCAATGTATTTCATCACTTATGTGTTGCATGGGGATGCAACTTACACTTCATTGTTTTTTGGTATGGCAACGCTTGGTGGGATTATTGGGTCGGTACTGGTTCAATATTTGACGCGGCATTTTGAAATTCGCCGCATCTATTTTTGGGTCAACGTGGTGCTGGCAGTCGCGCATTTTATCGTCTGGTTTGTTCCAGGGAATGCCGCCACGCTGTGGCTGATACTGGTGTTTATCTGCTGCATGGTTCTGGGATTTATTTTACCGATGCATTTTACGCTTGTGACTTTCGCTGATACCTACGGCGAATGGAAATCGGGGCGACGTTCCTCGGGGATGAATTTCGCGTTCAATCTTTTTTTTGTCAAGCTGGCATGGGCAGTAGCAGGCGTAATTATTAGCCTGACACTGATGGCGGTTTCTTATCGCTCAGGAATGGAAAATCAAACGACAGCTTCGCTGACGGGTATCACGTTGCTCTCGACGGTGATTCCTGGCGTGTTGCACGCGTTACTGGCTGTCACCGTGTGTTATTTTAAAATCGATAATGCGCTGGTGGCGAAGATGGAAAAAGCGCTCGGACGATAAGGGCGCCTTGCAATAGCCCTCTTCTGTATGAAGAGGGCTGAAGTACAGGGCGTTAAAACATTAAACGCGCGTGCCCCACAGATCGTACTCGTCGGCGTTTTCCACCTTCACGCGGATCACGTCGCCCGGTTTCACGTTGGTTTCACCATTCAGATAGACCGCGCCGTCGATTTCCGGGGCATCGGCCATACTGCGGCCAATCGCGCCTTCTTCGTCGACTTCATCGACGATCACCAGAATTTCGCGACCCACTTTCTCCTGCAGGCGTTCAGCGGAGATCTGCTGCTGCAGTTGCATAAAGCGGTTCCAGCGCGCTTCTTTAACCTCTTCCGGTACTTGATCCGGCAGTTCATTGGCACCTGCGCCGTCTACCGGGCTGTATTTGAAGCAGCCTACGCGGTCAAGACGCGCTTCTTTCAGGAAGTCGAGCAGCATCTGGAAATCGTCTTCCGTTTCCCCAGGGAAACCGACAATAAACGTCGAGCGCAGGGTCAATTCCGGACAGATTTCGCGCCATTGTTTAATCCGCGCCAGTTGACGGTCGACCGAGCCAGGGCGCTTCATCAGTTTGAGAATGCGCGGGCTGGCGTGCTGAAGTGGGATATCCAGGTATGGCAGGATCTTGCCTTCCGCCATCAGCGGGATGACGTCGTCGACATGCGGATACGGGTAGACATAGTGCAGACGCGTCCAGATGCCCAGTTTTGACAGCTGTTCGCACAGGCTGACCATACTGGTTTTCACCGGCTCACCGTTATAGAACCCGGTGCGGTGCTTCACGTCTACGCCGTAGGCGGAGGTATCCTGTGAAATTACAAGGATCTCTTTGACGCCCGCATCGACCAGACGTTTTGCTTCGCTCAGCACATCGCCAATCGGACGGCTGACCAGATCGCCACGCATCGAGGGAATGATGCAGAAGGTGCAGCGATGGTTGCAACCTTCAGAAATTTTCAGGTAGGCATAATGGCGTGGAGTCAGCTTCACGCCTTGCTCAGGCACCAGGCTCAGGAACGGATTGTGCTTCGGTTTCGGCACGTAGTGGTGGACGTGTTCCAGAACCTGTTCATAGCTATGCGGACCCGTGATTTCCAGCACTTTCGGATGGACTTCACGGATCTGATCTTCTTTCGCACCCAGACAGCCGGTGACGATCACCTTACCGTTTTCATTCAGCGCTTCGCCAATGGCTTCCAGTGATTCCTGCACTGCGCTGTCGATAAAACCGCAGGTGTTGACGATCACCATATCGGCGTCGTCGTAGCTCGGGACAACATCGTAGCCTTCGGTACGCAGTTCAGTCAGGATTCGTTCCGAATCGACGAGGTTTTTCGGACAGCCGAGGGAAACGAAGCCGATTTTCGGCTGGTGGGTTACTTTGCTCATAGCTTAAAAATTGTTCAGTTATTGGAATGTTCAGGGCAGGGATTCTACAGAGTTCCGCACAAAAATTGTATTGCTATCTCACCCGATCGGTGAGGGGAAAGCTGCATCGGCTTATAACTAGTATGTAAATAATGTTAATTCTGAGTGAATTGTTGATCCCAGGCATCATTTTGTACAAAAAATAGCCATACTATTAAGTTGCACCATGGCTGGAAGAGGAGGAACGAAGTATGTTCGTTGACAGACTGAGAACCGATCTGCTGAATAAGCTCATCAACGCCAGGATCGACCTCGCTGCGTATCTGCAGCTAAGGATGGCGAAAGGATACATGTCAGTCAGCGAGAATGATCATCTACGTGAGAACTTTTTCGAACTGAACCGCGAGCTGCACGATAAATCGTTGCGCTTGAATCTGCATCTCGATCAAGAAGAGTGGGATGCATTGCACCATGCCGAAGGTGCACTCGCCGCTGCGGCGGTGTGCCTGATGAGCGGACACCACGACTGTCCGACTTTTATTGCCGTCAATGCAGAAAAACTCAATACCTGCCTGACAGCCTTAACGCTGAGCATTCAGAGTTTGCAGGCTCATTCAACGCTTGAAAATGCCTGATTTTCGGGGGGAGGCGACTCCCCCCTTCATCGTTAAGTTTTTGTAAAAATGCCCACCTGACGTTCCTCGCTGACTACGCTTTAACCAGAGTCAACAAGGAGGCGTTATGCGTCGCTCGCTTATCCCTTTAATTCCATTGTGTATTATTCCCTGGTTTACACAGGCCGAAACGCCTGGGGTTAATGTCGAGGTGCTGCAAACCAAACTTGACCATCCGTGGGCGCTGGCCTTTCTGCCAGGCGACAACGGCATGCTTATCACCCTGAAGGGCGGACAGTTGCGCCACTGGCAGGCAGGTAAAGGGCTTTCTGATCCGATCCCTGGCGTACCTAAGGTCTGGGCGAACGGTCAAGGCGGCCTTCTGGACGTGGCGTTGGCGCCGGACTTTAGCCAGTCGCGACGCGTCTGGCTCAGTTTTGCGCAGGCCGATACGCAGGGTAAGGCAGGAACCGCGGTGGGCTATGGTCGACTTAGCGACGATCTTTCGCGACTGGAAAACTTCCAGACCGTCTTCCGCCAGATGCCAAAACTGTCAACCGGCAACCATTTCGGTGGGCGGCTGGTTTTTGATGGCAAGGGCTACCTGTTCATTGGACTGGGAGAAAACAACCAGCGGTCGACCGCGCAGGATCTCGATAAATTGCAGGGTAAAGTGGTGCGTCTGACCGAACAGGGGAAAATCCCGCAGGACAATCCGTTTGTCAATCAGCCGGGGGCGCGTGCGGAAATCTGGTCTTACGGCATTCGCAACCCGCAGGGGATGGCGATGAATCCGTGGAGCGATGTGCTGTGGCTGAACGAACACGGGCCGCGCGGCGGGGATGAGATCAATATCCCTGAAAAAGGGAAGAACTATGGCTGGCCGCTGGCGACCTGGGGTATCAACTACAGCGGGCTTAAGATCCCGGAAGCGCAGGGCGAAAAGGTAGCAGGCACCGAACAGCCCATTTTCTACTGGCAGAAATCACCTGCCGTCAGCGGAATGGCATTTTATAACCGCGAGACGTTCCCCCAATGGCACAAGAAACTGTTTATTGGTGCACTGAAGGATCAGGATGTGATTGTGATGAGCGTTGACGGCAATAAGGTGACTGAAGACGGACGTATTCTGGGAGAACGGAGGCAGCGGATCCGTGATGTGCGCGTCGGGCCTGACGGTTATCTGTACGTGTTAACCGACGAGTCCGACGGCGAGTTACTTAAAGTCAGTCCCCGTTCCGCCGGGAATCCGTAAGCCGTTTCACCAGTTGCATTTCCTCCTCACACCAGGGCGTGCCATCCGGTTTCAGAACATCGTGAAACCACAGTGATTGCGGAACCGGATGAGATTGATTCACACCAGGCCAGGGGATCCAGGTTTGGGTTTTTCCCTGCACCAGTCCCCAGTGATAGCAACCGGTGTTAAAGGTGCTAAAAAGGGGAAGCTGTTCGCTAAACACGCAGTGGGTATGGCGTGAAAGCCACTCGGTACACAGCACCGGGCGATTAAACTGCGAAAGGGCGCGCAAAATGTCCGACTGCCTGGCGGCAGGCACGTAGGCGTGATAGCTGATGATATCCGAGAGCGCCAGCGCAGCGACGTCGATCGGGTGCTTAAACGTTCCCCAGCGTTCATGATCCACATGCCATGCACCGACGGTTAATGGTTGTGACGGATCCACGCTGCGCGCCCAGCGAAAAACGGCGTGCACCAATTGCAGAGCATACTCTTCCAGCGCCACATCCGCTTCGGCATACTCTTGCGGGGAGAGAAAAATCCCCCGGTTGCCAGGTTCATTGTACAAATCCCAGATTGCAATGCGCGTGTCGCGGGAAAAGTGCGTGAGGATATCGCGAACGTAAGCTTCAACCTGCGGCCACTGGTCGGGATCCATCACGATGGCTCTGCCTGGGCTGGCCGCCGCCTGGCTGTTATGCACTCCCGGCGTCGGCGCTTTTTGCGGACCAAACCACGGTTCATCGCCAGAAAAGCCGCAGTCGTCCATCAGCGTCAGCATCACCTGCATCTGGTGACGCGCGGCGACGTCCAGAAACGCGTCAATCCGTGACAGTAACCCCTCCCGGTCGTGCTGCCAGACGACAAACGGCAGGTTGGTCCGTAAGGCGTTATAGCCGTAGCGTTCCGCCCAGGCGAGTTCCTGCTCGATGACCGGTAAATCGAAAGTGTCGGCCTGCCACATCTCGTTCCAGTTGACGGCGGTTCGTGGCAGATAATTGAACCCGCACGCCCATCCATGATGTTGATACCAGGACTGCGCCCGGGCGGTACTCCATTGTTGTAGCATCGTTGGTCTCCATGCAGATAGTTTGCTCGCTAATGTTTATGAGTTTCGACTTTGCGGCAATGGCCGCAGCGACTTTCTGCAAAGCGCTTCACGAATTCAGTACCGTATTCTGAGAGAGGGTTCTGGAAGGATAATGTGATGAAATATAAAGAAAAAAATAATAAGTGTGAATGATGATTTTAACGGAACACAGGCACGCGGCAGCAGACCGCGCACCTGAATGACTTAGCTGACTGGAATCATGACCGTTTTACGAAATGCCGGGCGTTCGCTGAGTTGCTGATACCAGCGCTCAAGATGCTGACGCGGCGTCCACGTCAGCCCCACGTTGTACAGGTTGTAGACGAACGGGGCGATGGCGATATCACCGGTGCCAAACTCGTTACCTGAAAACCAGGGCTGGTTAGCCAGTGCTGCATCGAGGATCGCAAACAGCTCGTCGCAGCGCTTCGCTCCCGCATCAATGGCGGCGCGATCGCGCTGTTCCGGCGGCGTTCTCACTAAACCAAAAAGCACCACGCGGTGTGCCGGACTCAAGGTTTGATTAGCCCAGTCCATCCATTTTTCGCCTTCCGCCCGACGCGCCGGAGACTCGACCCACAGACGTTTTTGTCCATACTGTGCAGCCAGATAACGTACGATGGCGTTGGATTCCCACAGCAGCAGATCGCTTTCATCATCACGCAGCAAAGGCACCAGACCGTTTGGGTTCATCGCCAGATAGTCTGCGTCGTGGTTCAGGCCAAACTGTCCTCCCGCCAGGATATGGTCAAACGGCAATTCCAGTTCTTCGAGCGTCCACAACACTTTCTTGACGTTGGTTGAGTTATTCCTGCCCCACAGCGTAATCATAATTACCCCTCAAAAATGGACAGCCTCAGGGCTGCGTTCACTCCACATGGTGAGATAAACCCAACATTTACGCAACAGCCAACAAAAAATTCCTCTCAGTTGCAGCGTAGCGAGGGGTTATTGCATAAACTTTAAAAACTTTACCAACTTACGGTTCCCTTACGCTTCTTAGTGCGTTATTACTCACCGCACTTATTATACGGTGGTATGACGTATATTTTTTGAATGGATACTCGGGTGGCATTTATGACGCAATACGTTTCTTCCCTTCGTAATTTCGCAGCGGGTTCAGCACTTTTATTTCTCTTCGCGCCAACGGTGATGGCGGCGGAACAGACGATTGACGCACCAGGCGTTGATGCGCGCGCGTGGATTTTAATGGATTACTCCAGCGGTAAGGTGCTGGCAGAAGGCAATGCCGATGAGAAGCTGGATCCTGCCAGTCTGACGAAAATCATGACCAGCTATGTGGTGGGACAGGCGCTAAAAGCAGGGAAAATTAAACTGACCGACATGGTGACGATAGGCAAAGACGCCTGGGCGACCGGTAACCCGGCGCTGCGCGGCTCCTCGGTCATGTTCCTGAAACCTGGCGATCAGGTGGCGGTTTCCGATCTCAATAAAGGCGTGATTATTCAGTCCGGCAACGACGCCTGTATCGCGCTTGCAGACTATGTTGCGGGCAGCCAGGAGTCGTTTATCGGTTTGATGAACGGCTATGCGAAAAAGCTCGGGCTGACAAACACCACCTTCCAGACGGTACACGGTCTGGATGCGCCGGGCCAGTTCAGCACCGCGCGCGACATGGCGCTGCTGGGTAAAGCGCTGATCCATGATGTACCGGAAGAGTATGCGATTCATAAAGAGAAAGAGTTCACTTTTAACAAGATTCGCCAGCCCAACCGTAACCGTCTGCTCTGGAGTTCCAGCCTTAATGTTGACGGCATGAAAACAGGCACCACGGCGGGAGCCGGATACAACCTGGTCGCGTCGGCCACCCAGGGCGATATGCGGCTTATTTCGGTTGTGCTGGGCACCAAAACCGACCGTATCCGTTTTAATGAATCAGAAAAATTGCTGACCTGGGGCTTCCGCTTCTTTGAGACCGTAACGCCTATCAAACCGGATGCCACCTTTGTGACCCAGCGCGTCTGGTTTGGTGACAAGAGTGAGGTGAACCTGGGGGCAGGTGAAGCCGGTTCCGTGACCATTCCGCGTGGTCAGCTGAAAAACCTGAAAGCCAGCTTTACGCTGACCGAACCGCAGCTCACCGCGCCGCTGAAAAAAGGCCAGGTGGTTGGGACCATTGACTTCCAGCTGAACGGCAAGTCGATTGAACAGCGTCCGCTGATCGTGATGGAAGCGGTAGAAGAGGGCGGGTTCTTTGGCCGGATGTGGGATTTCGTGCTGATGAAATTCCATCAGTGGTTCGGTAGCTGGTTCTCTTAAGCGTTTGTGGATTGCCGGATAGCGCTGACGCCTGTCCGGCAAGCGGCAATTAGTACATCAGCGTAATCCGCTGTGCTTTGGCGAAGCTGACAAATTCATCGTCAGGGCAACTGTCGCTGATCACCGCGTCAAAGTGCTTTAAATCCCCCATCCGCGCCGGACGAACCTTACCAAATTTGCTGTGATCGACCACCAGCACGTGGTACTGAGCCATCGACATCGCCCAGTGTTTCACCGGCAACTCTTCCAGATTAAAACAGGTCGCCCCTTTACTGATGTGGATGCCCGCCGCCGAGTAGAAGGCAATATCCGGACAGATCGTGTTTAACGTTTCCCTGGCATCAAGCGGTTTGAAAATCGCATTGCTGGCGTGGAATTCGCCGCCAGAGAGGATCGCCCGACAGAGCGGTTTTTCCTGCAACGCCAGAAACGTATTCAGGGAATAGCAGACGGCAGTAAACGGGATGTCATTATCGATCGCTTCGATGATCCACGGTGTGGTGGTGCCGCAGTCAAAAAACAGCGTTTGATGCGGCTGCACCAGATTTGCTGCCAGTTGTGCCGCGCGACGCTTTTCTTCCACCAGACGGGACTTTTGATCGCTGAGCAGATAGTGGCTGGCGCTGCGGGGTTCCAGCACAATATAGCCACCTAACAGCACCACCGGCGCGCTGTTGTTATTCAGGTCGCGACGAATGGTCATTTCAGAGACGCCCAGCAGGGTCGCGGCTTCCTTAAGATGGAGCTTATCGCTGCGTTTCAGCGCCTGCAGCAATTGACCAATACGCTCTTCGCGACGTGTTTCCATAATTCCCCTGGATGAATAATTAAGCGCTCTGTCCGCTACAGAGTGCCTAATATTACTCTTTTTTTCTTCGTTTAGTCACGCACCCAGCCTTTACGAATCGGCAGTGCGAAGCAGATACGGTAACAATATTGCAGGCCACCATAGAGGGCCGGGCCGAATTTTTGCCACAAAATCTGCGCGCTCAGACAGCCGATCATCCCCGCCAGCAGTCCGCCGAGCATGTCGAGCGGCCAGTGTACGCCGAGATACACTCGGGACCAGGCGATGGTCACGGCCAGCGCCATCAGCAGAACGCCGGACCAGAGACGATGCCAGAGCAAAAACGCCAGCGCGAAGGTGAAAATCACCGTGCCATGATCGCTGGGGAACGAGTCATCAGCCGCATGCTGGAGATAATTGTAGCCAATGTGATCGGCAAACGGACGGTCGTGCGGGAACAGATGTCCCATTACCCAGGACACCAGCAGGCTGACCACCAGCGCCATCGCCATTTTGACGATCATCTGCCGCTGTGCGCAAACCTGTTCGCGCGGTCCCCACAGCCAGAGGACAACGGCTAACAGCGGGACGATGTTGATCAGATCTTTGGCGATAAAAATGGCAAGGGAAATCATCCACGATGCCGAGTCCGGCGTGGCATTGATTAAGTAGAACAGCGAATAGTTAATATTTTCCAGCATAGCATTCAGACTCAGTACGTTTAATGAATATCCAGGCAGGGCGAGAATAAAAGTGTCCATCCTCGGGGTAAAGAGGGATAGTCTTATTTACCTGTAAATTGAAGGTGTTTCAGACACCGCTCGCGATTTACACCAGAGTAGCCGCAGTAACTTAGATTAACCTTAAACCCAGGGGCAGATTTTCAATGAGCGTGTAAAAATGTGCGCATTTTGCCTTTACCAGACATAATTCACTATCTCAGGTGAGACACTTTCATTACACTTTGCGCGATTTTTACTGTCGAAGAGATTGCATGCAAAACCGTTTACAACAAGGTGCCCGTCTTGGACGTCAGGCGCTGCTTTTCCCTCTCTGTCTGGTGCTCTACGAATTTTCCACCTACATTGGCAACGATATGATCCAACCCGGCATGCTGGCGGTGGTGGAACAATTTCAGGCGGGAATAGACTGGGTTCCGACCTCCATGACCGCCTATCTGGCCGGGGGGATGTTTCTGCAATGGCTGCTAGGGCCGTTGTCGGATCGAATAGGTCGCCGTCCGGTGATGTTAGCGGGCGTAGTGTGGTTTATTGTGACCTGTCTGGCCACGCTGTTGGCGCAAAGCATTGAACAGTTTACGCTGCTGCGTTTTTTGCAGGGTATCAGCCTGTGCTTTATTGGCGCAGTGGGCTATGCGGCCATTCAGGAGTCCTTTGAAGAGGCGGTGTGTATCAAAATCACGGCGCTGATGGCGAACGTCGCGCTAATAGCGCCGCTGCTGGGACCCCTGGTGGGAGCCGCCTGGGTTCATGTCCTGCCGTGGGAAGGCATGTTTGTGCTGTTCGCGGCACTGGCGGCAGTCGCCTTCTTTGGCTTGCAGCGTGCGATGCCGGAGACGGCCACACGAATCGGCGAACCGCTGTCCCTGAAAGCGTTGGGCAGCGATTACAAACTGGTGCTGAAGAATGGTCGCTTTGTCGCCGGCGCGCTGGCGCTGGGATTTGTCAGCCTGCCGCTGCTGGCCTGGATTGCCCAGTCGCCGATTATCATCATCAGCGGTGAGCAGCTCAGTAGCTACGAGTATGGCCTGCTACAGGTACCGATTTTTGGTGCGCTGATTGCCGGGAATCTGGTGCTGGCGCGCCTGACCTCGCGACGTACGGTGCGTTCGCTCATCATCATGGGCGGCTGGCCGATTGTACTCGGGCTGGTTATCGCCGCAGCGGCAACGGTGGTCGCGTCTCACGCCTACCTGTGGATGACGGCAGGACTGAGCGTTTACGCTTTCGGCATCGGCGTGGCAAACGCCGGACTGGTGCGCCTCACGCTGTTCGCCAGCGACATGAGTAAAGGCACGGTTTCTGCGGCGATGGGGATGCTGCAAATGCTGATCTTTACCGTCGGAATTGAGCTGAGCAAATATGCCTGGCTGGGCGGAGGGAACGGCCTGTTCAGCCTGTTTAACCTGGCAAACGGTATCCTGTGGCTGCTGCTGATGTTTATCTTCCTGAAAGATAAACAGGTCGGAAATACGCGGGAAGGGTAATGGTGCCCGCTATCAGGCAATAAAGCCGGATGGCGGTGTAAACACCTTATCCGGCCTGGTGAATGACGCTATTTTAGACCTAGCAGGCGTTAATTAAACGGCGCGTCGTTCTTCAGCACGCAATCAATGATGTCCAGGACACCTTCTTTGTTGTTCGAGCCTGCGCGGTATTTCGCGGCCTTCGCCACCACATCCGCCGCATTTTCCATCGCAAAACTGAAGCCCGCCTGGCGTAGCATTTCAAGATCGTTGCCGCCGTCGCCAAACACCACCACGTCGTTATCATCAATTCCCCAACGCTGCTGGAGCAGGCGCAGACCGTTCGCTTTGTGTACGCCGGGGATAATGAGATCGATGCTGCCATAGCCGGTGTGAACGGGTACCATGATATCGCCAATGGCGTCGTGCAGGGCTTGCTGAACTTCCGGGATCCGATCGTCAGAGATGTTGAGGCCAAATTTGAAGAACACATCATTGATATTGTCGAAGTCATCCACGAACTCAAGGCGGTGATAGTACATACCCGCAGTGGCTTTCATCTCGTCGTTGTACGCTTTCAGGGTATACGCGCTGTTCTTACCGCAGGCGATGATCTCTACGTCGGCACGGGTCAACAGATGATCGACAATGGCGGTAAAGTCGGACTTCGCCAGATCGCCATTGAAGATATCCTGACCTTCGCTCACCACCCAACCGCCGTTTTCGGCGACAAAGGAGATCTCATGGGCAATTTCGGGAAAGAAAGAGATAAGCTGGTAATACTGGTTGCCGCTGGCGACCGCAAAACGAATACCCTGTGCCTTCATCTGCTGATACTGCGCCAGAAAACGTTCGCGATTATAGGTCTTTTGATCGCTCAGAAAGGTGCCATCCATATCGACTGCAATTAACTTAATACCCATTTATCCCTTCTCCATCGCAGATTGCGTAGTTGAATGTGGTTTGGCAACGGCTCTGGCGACAACGGCGGCCAGCAGCACCAGCGCCAGCACCACCAGCATGGCGCTGCGTAAGCCGTAGTGCTCACCGAGGTAGCCCAGCAGCGGAGGGCCAACGAGAAATGCCAGATAGCCGGTGGTTGCCACGACGCTGACGCGCGTGGGCGCATCCGGCCCCGTGTCGCTGGCCGCTGAAATCGTTAACGGGAAGCCGAGCGATGCCCCCAGGCCCCACAGTACCACGGAGACGCCTGCCACCCAGGCGCTGTCGACGAAAATAATCAAACCGATTCCAAGCGCTCCCATCAGGGCGCTGGCGCGCACCACCGCCACGCGACTGTAGCGGTCAATAAACCAGCCGCCGGTAAAGCGCCCGACGGTCATCCCGAGCGTGAAGCCCGCGTAAATCAGTGAACCTGACGTTGGGCTAAACCCGTGGCCGTCCACCATCAGCAGCGGTAACCAGTCGTTGGCGGAGCCTTCGGCAAACGCCATCGCCAGCACCACAACGCCAATCAGCAGCAACTGAATATCACGCCAGAAGGGAACGCCTTTCTCTTCGGGATGAGAACCGTCACTGGCGTTTTTGCCTGTTCCGTCGGGAATGGCTTTGATCGCAATAAAAACCGGCGCAATCGCCACCAGCGAGGCCAGCACAATATGGGTGGTTGCCGCGACGCCAAAGGCCGTCAGTGCCATCCCGACGCCCGCGCCCGCCAGCGTGCCGAAGCTGTAAAATCCATGCATCATCGGCAGCACGGTTTTGTTCATCTCCCGTTCGACGGCCGCACCTTCAATATTGATCGCCACTTCCGCGGAGCCAAAACTGGCACCGAACACACCTAAACCCAGCGCAAACAACAGTGGGGAGGTCAACCATAGCGCCAGACTCAGCACCAGCATCCCCATAATCGCGCAGGACATCGTAGTGCGAATCACTTTTCGCGTGCCAAATCGTTTCACCAGCCAGGCCGAACAAAGGATACCGCCCATCGAACCTATTGAGAGGCCAAACAGCACCGCCCCCATTTCCGCCGTCGAGACCGAGAGCGTGTCACGAATGGCTGGCGTACGTGTGGCCCAGGAGGCCATAAGCAGGCCGGGCAAAAAGAAGAACATAAAAAGTGCCCAGGTTCGGCGTTGCAGGGCTTTGCGTGAAGAGATGGCAGTCATAATTCCAGATCGGCAGAAAAGAGAGAAGACAACATTATCAAGCTTGTGTACATTTGTACATAAACCTGTTGAGAGGAATAAACGTGCGACGTGCTAACGATCCGCAGCGGCGAGAGAAAATCGTTTCCGCGACGCTGGAAGCAGTGAAAGTGCATGGCATTCATGCAGTGACGCACCGAAAAATCGCCGCGATGGCCGGCGTGCCACTGGGATCGCTGACCTACTATTTTTCCGGCATCGAAGAGTTGCTGACCGAAGCATTCACGCAGTTTACGCAGACGATGTCCGTGCAGTATCAGGACTTTTTTACGCAGGTTCCGGACGAAGAGGGGGCGTGTCACGCGATCGCCGACATGATCTACAGTTCTCAGGTTACCACGCCGGATAATATGGAACTGATGTATCAACTGTATGCCTTTGCCAATCGCAAACCTGCGTTAAAAACGGTGATGCAAAACTGGATGCTGCGCAGCCAGCAAACGCTCTCCCGGTGGTTCGAACCGGGTACTGCGCGTGCGCTGGACGCCTTTATTGAAGGGATGACGCTGCATTTTGTGACCGACCGGACACCGATGACGCGCGAAGAGATCCTACTGATGGTTAAACGTATCGCCGGGTGAGGTTCCGTTATCCTGTCGTGGCGCCGGCGGTCATATTCACAATGGTTGCCGTCATGGCGCTGGCGTTATCCGAGGCCAGAAAGCTCATGAGCGCGGCGATGTCTGCAAGCGTTGGCAGGCGTTTGAGCATTGTGCTTTGCGCTGCCCCTCCCAGCCATTCTTCTGTTGTTAATCCCATTTCCTGCGCCTTTGCGGCAAAAATCTCACCGGTATAAGAACCGGCCTTAACGGCATCGACGATCGCATGGGAACGAATACCGATGACGCGGATATTTCTGGGAGCGAGTTCGGCAGCCAGAGCTTTAACAAACGCTTCTGCTCCTGCACAGCCCACAATGTGACCTGAATAGCCTGCGATCGCCATCGCACCTGCGGGCGCGACGACGCTGAGAATCACCCCCGCGCGTTGACCTCCCATATGCGGCGTAACGGCTTTTGCGATAGTGAACTGAGCGGTGAGGAAGGGGCGGATCCCCTGCATAAACTCGTCCAGGGTTAATTCCGCGACCTCCTTACCCTGGTCGTGCATAAAACCGGTGGCATTGACGACAATATCGAAACCGCCGCTCCTGCTCGCCAGTTCTGCTACTTGCGTCCTCATCGATTGCTCGTCGAGAACATCGATGAGGGCGGTATCAACGGTCCCTGCTGCGGCACGAATTTCATGCGCCACGCGCTCCAGTTTTTCCTGACCGCGAGCGACCAGATAAACCCGCGCCCCTTCACGCGCCATATTCCGCGCCACGGCACTTCCGATAGCGCCGCTACCGCCAAAAATCACAGCGATTTTGTTTTTAAGCAACATAAGGCATTCACCTTCACGGGCCGATAATCAGGAAGTATGGGTGATGAATGGCGGGGTGCAAGGACGGGGTATGAAATTCAGGCAACAAAAAACCCATTTATGTAAATGGGTTAATGAAAACAATGGCTTGCAAGATAATCAATAAGTTAGGTTAGTGATAAGGGGTGGCGATTACGGGTTATTGCCAACCGCTGCCGCCATTTTGTCGCCACTTGGCAGGGTAGCTAACGGGTTGAATCGCAGGGCTGTTTCAAGATGGTCTGGTGCCAGATGAGCATAGCGCATGGTCATTTTAATGTCGTGGTGACCCAAAATTTTCTGCAAGGCAAGGATGTTTCCACCTGACATCATAAAGTGTGCTGCGAACGTATGACGCAGAACGTGTGTAAGCTGCCCGCGTGGAAGCACTATAGAGGTTTTCTCCATCACAGATAAAAACTGGAAGTAGCAGTCGGTAAAGAACTTGAAGCCGTCTAGGGCTATTATTTCCTCATACAGCTCTTTGCTGATCGGAATGCTACGGTTCTTTTTGCCTTTGGTCCTGACGAAAGTGATTCGATATTTTGTGACTTGAGAGCGCGTGAGGTTCACAGCTTCGCGCCAGCGTGCTCCGGTGCTCAGACAGATTTTAACGACCAGTGCGAGCAGGGGGCTTTGGCGGTTGCAGTCGTACAAAAGCTCAGTAATTTGTTCATGCGTCAGCCAGGCCATTTCCTTTTCTGCGATGGTGAATTTGCGCATGTTCTCCAGCGGGTTAGGCGCTGTCCATTCACCTAGTCGGGCCAGCTCGCTAAAAACGCCGCTAAGGTAGCTTTGCTCAAGGTTGATAGTTACCGGGCTGGCACCTTTCTTCCATTTGTCGCTAAAGTAAATTTCACCCGTTAGGCGTTTATCACGGTAATGCGCGAACAATTTGGAACTGAGATCTGTAGCGAGGGGGTTTCCGAGTGCATCGACCATCAAAAGTAGCTTGTCGTAAACATGCTCGCCAGCAGTCAGGGATTTGCCGTGCAGTTTGAACCAGAGTTCAACGACGTCTTTTAAAGTCCGACGGTCTACAGATTCCCCCAGCCAGGGCTTAGCCTCCGTCTCTTCCATCGTGTGGCGTTCAAAAGCCAGCGCTTCCCCTTTAGTGGAGAACTGCTTACGCACACGACGTCCACTACGTCCGGTTGGGTAGCATTCGCAAATCCATTTTCCTGTGTCGAGTTTTCGTACTGCCATAAAAAAGCCCTCATGTCTGAGGGTTAAATTTAACTGTATGTTTGAACAGTGGTCAATGTTTGTTTAATCAAAGAATATACATCTTAATAGGTTCAAGATTTGAACAGCATGACATTTGATAAATAGGTGTTTGAATTAGATGAATATGTTATTTTATGTCCAAGTCATCTTATGATGTCTGAAACGTTAACTATGAATAATTATATTTTTATTATATACATAGGGATTTAGTGGGAATGAAAGAAAAAAATAATTTAATGCCAAGCATACTTTATAAATATAGAGATGATTCTGAATATACAGAAAAATTGATAACAGACAATAAAGTTTGGCTTTCCTCTCCTGCTTTTTTAAATGATCCACTGGAATGTAGGATAGGAGAAATACCAAAGGACTGGGAAGAGAAAACAATTCGTGAATTAGAGCAAGGTCAAATAATGGGGGTGATGATGCCCCTGCCTGATTTTAAACCACCAAAAACACTATTCTCTCTAAGTGAGAGAGCAACAAAACAATGGCTTAAGCGATTTAGAAACTTGAACCATGATCGTAAAGTTAAAGCTATGAGGGCACTTTACTCAGAACATGGAATGGAACTCTCTAAACCGCAGAATATATTTAAAGATATGCACAAGCGCCTTGCGAAAGTAGGTGTTTTTAGTCTTAGTGAAACTTGTTGTAATGAGTTGATGTGGGCTCATTATGGGGCTAATCATAAAGGAATTACTTTTGGTTTTAGTACAGATGGTGAATGCAGATTGGCAAATGCACGCCATTGTTTACCAGTGGTTTACTCAAAAGAAAAACCTAAATTTAATTGTGGATTCAAAAATGAAGTGCAAATTATGGCACCAGGAAGTGGTGTGCCAAACATTCAAAGAGTATCATTTGAAGATGATACTTTTAGAGCAACAATAAGTACAAAAACACTCGCATGGGAATATGAGAAGGAATGGCGCTATATAGAGGAAACATCAGGCCTATTTGACTTTCCTGGGGTATTAAGTCAAGTCATCTTTGGATTAAGGATGAGTTCTGAAAGGAAAAAATATTACAAGGAATTGGTGCTAAAAAACATAAACAATAAAGTTGATTTTTATGAGGTGGTAGAGAATGGCAGCCTCAATGGAATCGATGTGAGGGAGATAAATGTTAGATAAATTAAAGTTAATGATTGATTTTTCATAAAATAATTCGTTTTTTAGGTGAAAAACCTGACTGAGGCTTATGAGTAGAAACAGTCAGGTGATTTACTAATATTGATGTTAAGCAACTACTAGTTTATTGCTTGATAACTTTTCCCGTTCACGCTCATTATGTATGGCGATCGACTCTCTATACTCTTTAGCTTCTGCAAACATCGTCCAATGCGCATCAATACTCATTTCTTGAATCGTAGATTTGATGTCTTTTATACCAACATTGAAGAACTCTTTGCGTGAGTTAACTTTGTTCACTTGCTTATCGTTAAAAACTTTGTGGAGATGATTTTCGAGTGATGGGGCATCCTCACTGTAGATCATTGCATGCACATCGAATGAGAAAGGCACGCTGGCATCACCCAGCTCACGAACACGATCAAGTGGTTCAAGTCTTCGCGTCATCCCAATCTTATAAACATTTTCTCCAAAGGAGCCGATGTTACTGATCACATATACGTGACCTGAACGTGTTTGCTGCGCCATCGAAATTGCTCGTTGGTTTTTAGCTTCAGCTTCTTCGTATTTAATTTGCAGCTCAGTCAGTTTCTGTTCGAGGGCTATACGTTGTTCTTCACCTGCGAGCATCAGTTCTTTAGTTGCTTTATCAATGGCCTGTTGAATTGCTTTTTCTTCTTTTTCAGCTTCTTTTATCGCTTTTTCATACTCGCGACGTGCTTTTTCTTCTTCACGTAACTGCTCTTTGATTCGTCTTTGTTCCTCTTTTTCTTCGAGCATAATTTCATTTACGGCTACTCCCCATTTAAGCTCGTTGAGTCGGGCTTGTAAGTAGATATCGGTGATCCTGGCGGACCTAAAGGCTGAACCATTAAAATTCACGAGTTCAAACGCATCTTTTATTTCTTGGGATAATTTACCATAATTGTTATGTTTAATTTTTGAAAGCGTGCTATCGACCTTTCCATTAAAAGCATCTAGCACAAATTTAATTGCGGTGTTTCGTCTGTTCGGTTCGACGTACTCGCAGCTTGCCGCTTTGCTTGTCTTGATAAGAGACTTAGTTAATTCTCTAGCTTTTTGCAGCTCTTTCCCAGCATCCGTAAATTCATAGCTCTCTGCCAATTCGTCCAAAACGCTTCGGTTTGGAACAATCCATTCATCACCGTACCCCTCAATTTTATTTTTCATTGACTTGGCTACAGCTTGGTAGGTTTCTGCAAATTCTTTCGCTTCATATGCAGAACCGGCGATTTCTTTTGCTCTGCTCTCTGCATCAGCGACTATTTTCATTGCATTATCATTAGCATTGGAGATTAGCTCATCGGCCCTACTATTAGCGTTATCCAATCGTTCCTTGGCTTTTAAACGCGCATCGCGAGCATCTTTAGTTATCACAACTGCTTCGTTGTTGGCATTACTTATCGTTAGTCGGGCTTGGTTATTTGCTTCTAAAATGATGCTGGAGGCTTTAAGTTGTGCTTCATTCACTGTGCTTTTAGCAATCGAGTCTGCTGTTTTTATCGTCTTTTCGGCATCCAGAACCGCACTATGCAGTTCTTCATATTGCCACAAAGGAGCAGCTCTTCCTTCAAGCTCTGAGTGCTCTCGAATAGAGTTCGCTAAATGTTCTTGGCTTTCACTCAATTCATTCGAAAGAGCTATGTTACGATCATTAAGTGCCTCGATCTGGAACTTATGTTGTTTGCTCTTCTTGAGCAACATGACAGCCAGGATGGGGGCGAGTATGGCTAACAGCAAAACTACAACAAGAAACAAATCCATTTTTAAATCCTTTTACTGAATCAGTATGTAACTGTTGTGCTTCTTATACATGCAATGACTTCTATATCTGCAAATGCACACTCAAAACTATTTTCTGCAGTAGAGATTTTAATCATGCCTTTCGGCAGCCTTGTAATCAGTCTAACGGAATAGGTCCCATCGATATTGATCAACCAGTGCCCATCTAACACTTCCGTGAATTTTTGATCACAGATGTATGTGGTACGGCCATCACGAACAACAATCGGGGATGAAAGATTGGTAGGAAGAAATGACGCGTCAAAAACATATGAGCCATCTTTAACCATTTTTCCCGCAGTCAGACGAAACTTCACAAGCTCTTCAGTGGTTGCTGTTTGAGAACTTAGCTTAAGGCCTTGCCCGGTAGTCAACCAGTTGAGCGAGGTGCCTGTTTCCAGGGCACATTGAATTATCCAATCTGCGGGAAAGGTATCTCGCATGTACCTATTAGCCAAAGTGCTTTTTGACACTTCTAAGTGGTCAGCAAGGGCCTGCCGTGTTGTAAACCCATATGCCTCGACCAATCGCTCAATCGCAGCCTTGCCACCATGATTGGGATTTATTTTGATCTCACTTGGGTACTTTGATGTTGACATATCTCTTATGCGATCCTAGTATCAATTTCGTCCCCATTTGGGGACTTGTCACGATTACTACCGGCTCACCACAAGCCAATAGGAGATGTTGCATCATGACCCCTAACATTTCAATCACTCTGAATACACCGCACGTCACAATTGAACGCTACAGCTAGCTAACAGGACTGCCTGTAGACACCATTAACGACATGCTCGCTGATGGTCGTTTGCCTCGCCATCGTCTGCGTAAGGACAAGAAGCGCGAGAAAGTGATGATTAATATCGTCGCGCTGACGGTTGATGCGCTTTCTGATTGCAATGTCGCTATTAGTTAGTTCCATTTTGAGATACATCGGAGTTTCTTGCTATGTTTGACTATCGAGTTTCCAAACACCCGCATTTCGATGATGCCTGCCGTGCCTTTGCCTTACGTCACAACATGGCGAAGTTGGCAGAACATGCAGGAATGAATGTCCAGACGCTGCGCAATAAGCTGAACCCGGAGCAACCGCATCAACTTACGCCGCCGGAGATTTGGCTGCTGACTGATATCACAGAAGACTCAACGCTGGTTGACGGTTTTCTGGCTCAAATCCATTGCCTGCCGTGCGTGCCATTGAATGAAGTGGCAAAAGAGAACCTGCCACATTACGTCATGAGTGCAACTGCGGAGATTGGGCGAGTAGCTGCAGGCGCAGTATCCGGTGATGTGAAAACCAGTGCAGGCCGCCGCGATGTTATCAATAGCATCAACTCTGTTACGCGCTTAATGGCACTGACAGCTGTTTCATTACATGCGCGTTTGCAGGCCAACCCGGCGATGGCAAACGCGGTGGATACTGTGACGGGCCTCGGCGCTTCGTTCGGTCTGATCTGAGGTGGTTATGCTGACTAAAGAACCATCTTTTGCATCACTGCTCGTTAAGCAAAGTCCTGCAATGCACGGTGGTCATGGCTGGATTATGGGGAAGGATGGCAAGCGCTGGCATCCATGCCGCTCTCAGGATGCGCTGCTGGATGAACTTTCCACTAAAAAGCAGGGGAAACCATGGCTATTGAAGGCGATGCTGCGACTGTTCCGCTAAGCGCTGGCCTCCGCCTTAATGGGTTAAACCACATAGCGGAATTAAGGGCGAAAGTGTTTGGCTTAAATATTGACTCAGAACTGGAGCGCTTTATTAGCGATATGCGGGACCTACGGGATATTAACCATGAGCAGAATAAACGCGCACTAGCCGCAATATTCTTTATGGCAAAGATTCCGGCGGAACGTCATAGCGTCAATGTTAGTGAGCTGACGACTGACGAAAAGCGGGAGCTGATTAAAGCAATGAACCATTTCCGTACAGTGGTGAGTTTATTTCCAAATCGGCTAGCCATGCCGAATTAACCCACAACCGAAATTAAAGGCGTAAACCCGCCGGGCTCCTTATTGTCCAAATTCAGGAGAAACAACAATGCGAAATATTGAAATCCGTATCACCAAAACAGGAACAGATGATGCTGGCCTTAACCAGATGCTGACTGATGCACGTATGGAAGAGCGCCGGGCACGTGCTGCGGCAATGGTTGCCCGTCTTGATAGCCTGGCTTGCCATATCACGTCACGCCAGCTTAACCACGTTGAAGCGGCGGAGCTGCTGCGTATTGCGGCTGAAAACATTCAGAACGAAGCTCAGGAGATCCACTGATGGCAGATTCAATGGACCTTGTACAGCAACGCGTTGAAGAAGAGCGCCAGCGCCACATCCACACCGCCCGCAACAGGACGCCGGGCGTTTCTCGTGTGCTTTGCATTGATTGCGATGCACCGATCCCGCCAGCTCGCCGTCGCGCTATTCCGGGTGTGCAGTGCTGTGTCACTTGTCAGGAGATTGCGGAGCTGAAAGGTAAGCATTACGTAGGCGGTGCTGTATGAGCACTATCCTGAAATGGGCGGGAAATAAAACCGCAATAATGCCGGAACTGATTAAACACCTTCCTGCGGGCCCGCGACTGGTTGAACCTTTTGCGGGTTCCTGTGCTGTGATGATGGCGACAGACTATCCTCATTATCTTGTCGCGGATATTAATCCAGACCTGATTAATCTCTATCAGGTGATTAAGAATGATGTTGAATACTTCATCAAAGAGGGCAGATATATTTTTGAAGCCCGTAACGATCAAGAGGCATATTATAAGACGAGACAGGAGTTTAACTTGCGCCATGGTGGCGCAATTGAACGCGCATTGTATTTCTTATATTTAAATCGCTATGGTTATCGCGGACTGTGTCGCTATAACTTGAACGGCTATTTTAATGTTCCTTACGGTAATTATAAAAAACCGTACTTCCCTGAAAACGAAATACGCGCATTTGCAGAAAAAGCAAAACGCGCAACGTTTATCTGCGCCAGCTATGACGAGACACTGGCACTGCTGCAGACGGGTGATGTGGTTTATTGTGATCCGCCATATGACGGCACGTTTAACGGATATCACACAGCTGGTTTTACAGAGGATGATCAGTACCATCTGGCGTCTATTCTTGAACGCCGGTCATCAGAAGGCCATACGGTTATCGTGTCCAACAGCGATACGTCTCTGACCCGTTCACTTTATCGTGATTTTACTCGCCATCGTATAACCGCTAAGCGCAGCATGGGCGTGGCTGCCGGTGATAGTAAAACTGCAGTAGAAATCATCGCCACAAAATCAGCATGCTGGTTTGGTGTTGATTTGGCGTCTGGTCCTGATATCTCGGTGGAAACTGAGGTGCGGGCGTGGCAGTGAGTAAATTCACATTACATCATGCACAAACCACCGGCGGCTCGAATGAGGCCGACGTGGCCTTTCCATGGAATGCCCCAAAAAAAGCGGTTAACCCGTATCTGGATCCGGCGGAAGTAGCGCCGGAGTCTGCGCTTTCAAACCTCATCACTCTGTACGCTGCGGATAACGAGCAGGAACATCTGCGCCGTGAGGCGCTGAGTGATAAGGTTTGGGAACGTTATTTCTTCAATGAATCCCGCGATCCTGTCCTGCGTGAAATGGAGCAGGATCGGCTGATTAGTCATGCCAGAATAGCCCGCGAACAGCAGCGCGTTAATCCCGATTTGGTGATTATTGCCGATGTAAGCGCCATGCCTGCCCATATCAGCAAGCCTCTGCTGGAGCGGATTAAATACTTCCATAGCCTGGGCAGGGCTAAAGCTTATTCCCGCTATCTGCGCGAAACAATCAGACCGTGTCTTGAGCGGCTGGAGCGCATGCGTGACAGCCAGGTGTCTGCGTCTTTCCGGTTCATGGCGAGCCAGGACGGGCTGGAGGGGCTGCTGGTACTGCCTGAAATGAATCAGGAGCAGGTCAAGCGCCTTTCCACGCTGGTTGCGGCACATATGAGCATGTGTCTTGATGCGGCCTGCGGTGATCTGTTTGTCAGTGACGATGTTAAACCAGAAGAAATCCGCCAGGCATGGGAAAGGGTTGCTGCAGAAGCCATGCGCCTTGAGGTCATCCCGCCTGCCTTTGAGCAGTTACGCCGCAAAAAGCGCCGCCGCAAGCCGGTGCCTTATGAACTGATCCCACCGTCGCTGGCGCGCATGCTGTGCGCGGACTGGTGGTATCGCAAATTGTGGCAGATGCGCTGTGAGTGGCGGGAGGAGCAGCTGCGTGCCGTCTGCCTGGTCAACAAGAAAGCGTCCCCGTATGTCAGCTATGAAGCCGTGATCCACAAACGCGAGCAGCGCCGCAAATCGCTGGAGTTCTTCCGCTCGCATGAGCTGGTCAACGAAGACGGCGACACGCTGGACATGGAAGACGTGGTGAACGCCAGCAACAGCAACCCGGCACACCGCCGTAATGAAATGATGGCCTGTGTTAAGGGACTGGAGCTGATCGCGGAAATGCGCGGAGACTGCGCGGTGTTTTATACCATCACCTGCCCGTCACGCTTCCACGCAACCCTCAACAACGGCAGACCTAATCCGAAGTGGACCAGTGCCACTGTCCGGCAGAGCAGTGACTACCTGGTTGATACGTTCGCCGCTTTCCGCAAGGCCATGCACAAGGCCGGGTTGCGCTGGTATGGCGTTCGCGTTGCAGAGCCGCACCATGACGGCACCGTGCACTGGCATCTTCTGTGCTTCATGCGCAAAAAAGACCGCCGTTCCATCACCGCACTGCTGCGTAAGTTTGCCATCCGTGAAGACCGCGAGGAGCTGGGCACCAATACCGGGCCGCGCTTCAAGTCCGAGCTAATCAATCCGCGCAAGGGAACGCCGACCAGCTATATCGCCAAATACATCAGTAAGAACATCGACGGGCGTGGGCTGGCTAAAGAAATCAGCAAAGAAACCGGCAGATCACTGCGTGACAGCGCCGAGCATGTCAGCGCCTGGGCGTCACTGCACCGTGTTCAGCAATTTCGTTTCTTTGGTATTCCTGGGCGTCAGGCATACCGCGAGCTGCGCTTGCTGGCAGGTCAGGCGGCGAGAGTACAGGGCGAACGCAAAGCGGGTGCGCCGGTACTGGATAATCCACGTCTGGATGCGGTACTGGCGGCGGCTGATGCGGGCTGCTTTGCCACCTACATTATGAAGCAGGGCGGTGTACTGGTTCCCCGCAAACATCACCTTGTCCGCACGGCTTATGAGCTTAACGACGAACCGAGCGCCTACGGCGATCACGGTATCCGTATCTATGGCATCTGGTCCCCGATTGTAGAGGGCAAGATTTGCACGCACGCGATGAAGTGGAAAAAGGTTCGTAAGGCCGTTGACGTTCAGGAGGCGGCAGCCGACCAGGGCGCTTGCGCCCCTTGGACTCGTGGCAATAACTGTCCCCCTGTTGAAGATCTGAATAAATCAGGGGGGGATTTATCCGATATTAAAACCATGGATGAGAGGGAACCGGGGGATTATCTCCACGACTTGAGTCAGAAGGAACGGCGGGAGCTTACAGCTAGGTTAAGACTGGTGAAACCGAAACGGAAAAAAGCATACAAACTGAATATTTCGGAACAGCGGCGTCTGCAGCTTGAGGCAGAACTGAGTTCCAGAGGGTTCGATGGCAGCGAGTCAGAAATTGACCTGCTTCTGCGCGGCGGAAGTATTCCATCAGGAGGAGGGCTGCGTATTTTTTACAGAAACTATCGTTTGCAGGAAGATGATAAATGGCGGCAGTGGTACGGCTGACGCAGTTTTAACAATTTGTGCGTTATTGATTAGCATCAGATCCATTCAACTGACTGACAAAAAACAGTTTTACATTTCTCATTATTCACTATACTGTAATTATAATCAGTGGATATATATACAGTTGTTGTATGTCCGAGGTAGCGATAGGAGGGAAAATGCAGGATTATCTTTTGGAGTCGTTGAAGCTCCAGCGCATTGATTTTTTTATCAAGCTTGTAGCAGCTAGTGAGTGCAGCGACGAAGAAAAGCGACTGGCTATCCAGTGGGTGTCCGAACTGACCGACGAGCTGATGGCAAAAATCAGAAGCCATGAATACTGTCGGTCGATGGACGTGATCAATTAGGGGAATCGGTATGCGCATTGAAATAATGATCGATAAAGAGCAGAAGATTAGCCCGGCAACGTTGAGCGCCCTTGAGTCAGAGCTTTATAAAAATTTGCGCCCTTTATATCCAAAAACGGCAATTCGGATCCGCAAGGGAAGCGCCAATGGTATCGAACTGAGCGGACTTAAGTTAGACGAAGATAAAAAACGAGTAATGGAAATTATGCAGCAGGTTTGGGAAGACGACAGCTGGCTACATTAGGGGACGTTGCTGGCGTCAGGACTTGATTCTGATGCCAGCAAGGTTGAACAACGAGCAGGGCGAGGCGTTAGTGATAAAAAAGTTCACCTCTGGCTCATAGATTCTGCATTCAACGATACCAATTGTTTATAATTTATTGATATATTGAGGTATTAATCACGAGGGATACCATGGATAACATTATGATAGATATGGAAACGTTAGGTGTTTCTGTATCCTCCCCGATAATTTCTATTGCAGCCGTCTTTTTTGAAACTGATGGTAGTGTCGGAAAGACGTTTTATCGCGTTGTGGACTTGAAGTCAGCACTTTCAAATGGGCAAGTTGAAGCTTCCACGCTTGCATGGTGGATGTCTCAGTCTGATGAGGCCCGTAAGATTTTCTCTGATCCAAACGCTACCCCTCTTGACCTTGTTTTGCGCGATTTAGATGCCTTTATCAAAGATGAGGGTAACGCAGAAAACGTGAAGGTTTGGGGGAATGGCCCTTCTTTCGACAACGCTATTTTGGCTCAGGCATATAAAAATTTTGACGTTTTGTTGCCTTGGCGGTTCAGAAATGATCGTGATGTAAGGACCATTGTGGACTTAGCAAAATGCATAAAAAACATTGATCCTCTTAAGCTGGCTGTCCGGGAAGGTGTACATCACAACGCACTTTCAGATGCACTCTTTCAAATTGAATGTGTTTCTATAGCTTATCGGGTACTTAAAGGCTAGGAAATGGCTATGCAGCTGATTGATGTAAGCGATTGGCGCAGGGATGATGAACACGGTATCTTCCCTATAGGCGCAAGGGACAAAAAAATGCTCTGGTCTCCATGGCAGGATATTGAAGGGGTCAAACCAAATTGGCCATATCTCTTTAAACTGTCTAGGGAGGCATACCCCGACCAATTTTGGATGGAAACCATTGCTTACATAGTCGGCTGTGCTATGGGCGTAGAAATTCCAAGAGCCATCCCTGCTGTAAGGGTAAATGAGTCAGGCTCAAAAGAGTATGGTGCGCTTCTTGAGTGGTTCTACGATAAAGATTATGAACATTTTATCCATGCATCCGATATTTTTCATGTATTGAACAAGGAGTTCGATGACGAATCAGGGAGACACCATAATGTTGAAGATTTAAGGGTGATTTGCAGGACGCTGAGCATCCATGGGGTGATTCATACGGATTGGAACCGCTGGCTCTGCGATATGTTTTTGCTGGATTCTCTCATTGGAAATAGTGATCGGCACCAAGAAAATTGGGGGTTTGTGTTCACAATCCATAGAGGTGCTGATGGTAAAACACTGCGTGATTTAGCCGGAAAGGTAGTCTCAACTGGCAAGCTTTCACCTTATTTCGACAACGGAACCAGCTTAGGACATGAGAGATTTCCTGATAAGGTTGCAGCATGGGATGATAAAGCTCTTGATAATTACATCCAGAAAGGGAGCCACCATCTCAGATGTACAAGAACGGACACTAAGGTTAGGCTTGGGCATCTGCAATCAATTCATGAGTTAGCTCATGAACCGGCAATGTTGCCACTAATTAATGAACGACTAAGCTTTAACATAGATGATCTTTGCGGCAAAATACGCGAGCTCACGGACATAGATGCAGGAGATGGGGCACTTTCTTCAGCGAGAGTCGAGTGGGTGATTAGGCTGTTAAGACGCCGACATATGAGGTTAAAACTAATAACTAACATGCGAACTATCAATCACATTGTCGAGCCATTGCGGTTGTGGCTTACATGGCAACCTGCAGGTGGTGGTTCTCGTTATGTCGTAGGGTATATTGATCGAAATGAGGGTGATCAATACACCTTCACGTACAACTTCGAGACTGCTGACTTCAATGCGGCTATCGAAAGAGGTTTTAAAGGGCATCCGGCGTTTCAATTCAAGTCGCAAGTTCACACTAATAATGTGCTTGAGCCGTTTTTACGTCGATTGCCGCCAAGGAAACGTAAGGATTTTGCTGAGTATCTGGCTCAACATCTCTTACCTACTGATTTTCCTGGTTCTGATTTTGCCTTACTTGGCTATACAGGTGCCAAGTCTCCAGCTGATGGATTCTGCCTGATTAACGATTCTTCGGTTTTTGAGCGCAGTTGTGAATTACTGTTAGAGGTTGCTGGCACTCGTTATCAGGAAGGCTTGGACCTCTCGTTGGTTCAAGTTGGTGACCCTGTAGAGTTTGTTGCAGAGCCGGATAACCCGCATGATAACGATGCTGTTGCGGTTATGCATGCTGCAGGACGATTGGGGTATGTAAACAAAGTCCATTGCAAAGTTGTAAAAGCCAGTGCTAAGGCTAAAAAGCTCAATGCCTTTGTAGCCAAAAAAAATGGCACTCAAGCGAGGCCTTTGGTCTATCTACTCGTTGAATGCCAGTAGGTGCATATTCATGCTGCATGAATCCGCATGATCGTTTAAAGATCGTTTTTGGTAAAGCCCGCCAGTTTTGGCGGGCTTTTGTCTATGTCATGCAGGTGCATGAAAACCGCTACATAAAGCGGGCAGGCGTGGCGGGGATACGAGCGCGCGCTCAGTGGTCTTTTGCTAACCAATGTAGATATCAGAATGTTCAGTTATGGCCCTCAGAAAGACACTGAGGGCATTTACTTAAGAAGGGGAGTAGTTACGTGCAATAGGAGCATGGCTGACTGTGACGTAGGAGTTATCCATTGCCAACACAGTGTCCCTTAAGCTAAAGAAAGGGAAAGCTGAAAAGTTTGCATGTTGAGGGGAAAGATCAATTTGCAATCGACTATCCGTTGGGGATAATATCCGCGAAAATGGAGCTATTTCATTAAATATACTATTTGGTTCGGTGAACAACAGTGCAATCGGATAAAAGTATATACAAGCAGCAACACTCATCCTTTCTTTGCTAGAGCTTGTTGTATTCAAAAGGCTAAACAGCGCTCCGGTGATGTTCATCCGATTAGGATAAAACCAGTAGTGGAATGTATGTGTATCACAAATATTGTTGTTCTTGCCCAAAACAAAATCGCTCAGATGTTTGAAGAATGGCGCATCACCTCTTGGTTCACTGCATGATTTGTTTGGGGCCGCAGACAGCACATGACCAACCATGCCTCTCAAGTAGGATACAGCATTAACATCCGATGAAACTGAGTTGTAAATCGAAACAGGATATTGTAAATATTCTTTAATGCGAGCATCCAGATTGCTGACGACCTTTTTAATCTCAGAGTCGTGTGCACCTAATAAATTATTGCAATGTGCGCAAATAGTTTTGAACACACTCCCATGATTTGCTTTTACACCTTTAATGTCAGCATTTCTAAACTCTGTAATGAGCCGTTGCTCAACTAAGGCAGGCGGGATAACACATTTGGGAGGAACATGATCCTGACTCAACTTGCCATGGCTACCGCAAATTAGGCAAAATCCCTCTTGAATTGAGGCATATTTCCATCTTTCAGATATTTTCGACAAAACTAACTATCCTTGAATTTCCATTTTTGGACATTATTTGCGTAAAATATGTAATAAGCAACATATGAGAAAAGATCTCCATCTCAACTTTAATGGTCAGTTGTTCACGTCTAGTGCATACTTTGTGAAACGTACTACGTTATCTCCTAACCAGTCATTTATTTCTTTTAAGCGTTTCTGTAGTGGGATGAGTTCATTTATCACGAATACGCGGCTAGCCTTCTCCACATCACCAAACCCCCCAACATTGCTCGGCATAATCCCCATCATCTGCGGCGGGACACGGTGTGCTGCCATCATGTCATCGCGACTGACGTTCTTGATGTTCAGAAATTCATCTTTTGCCGCGACCTCAGACAACGGAATGATTTGAATACCGTCCTTCTTACCGTTCGGCGAGTACATAAACAGGTTACGGAAGTTGCCCGGCCCTTTGGCGCTTTTCATGGCCTGGCGGATGTTGTTCACATCTTCCTGGTTCTGCGCGGCGTCGGTCATGTACATGATGAAACCCGCGTGGCTGCCGTTGATGTAGTACTTCCGGCGGAACAGCGTAGCGGACTCATTCAACAGTGCAGAAGGGATGGCGGACAGGTATTCCGGCAGGCCGTAAATCTCCTGGTTTAAATCCGGCTCCATCAGATGAAAAATGCTGCCTTTGGTGAACTCATACGGCTGCGTGGTCATGCCGTACTGCACAAACCAGTACGTATCCAGATCCACGCCGCGGCGGGTGTATTTCGCGAGCGACGGCTCCAGCGATAAAATGCCGCCGAGCCGGTTGGTGCGCTTCTCCAGATAGGCGTTGCCAAACACCAGATAGTCCTGCACAAAGCGGCTGAATGCCTGCTGACTGAGTAGCGGGTGCGGGATAAAGGTGCTGGTCAGAATGTTGCGTTTCACGGCAATCGGTGAGCTGTGATGCACGGCGGCGCGGTAGGTCCGTGCCAGACCGTCAAAACTTACTGGCGGCTCATACCAGCGGTCCATCTGCACGCACTCCACGTAATCCAGCAACTCGCGTCGGTCCAGTACGGGGATCGGATCGCCAAAACTGAATGCTTCTGCCGTCGCCGCTTTATTCGGCAGTTTTTCAGGTTCAATTGTGCCCAAGTTGGCGGCCTCGTTTTGTTCACTCATTAAAAAATCTCCACAATATTACTGGTATTGGCGGATTCGCCCTGCAGCGGTTCGTTAAACAGTGCGTGCATCGTTGCCCATGCCAAATCTGCGTGGCTGGCTTCTTCGCTGCGGCTGGCTTCATAGGTCGGACGGTTGCCGCTGGCGGTAGTAGCGCGGCGGATAGCCATAAAGGATTGCGCAATGTCGGTGTGTCCTGCGTCAAACTCCAGACGCCGGTGGCTGATAATGTCGTATGCCTTGAGCACCAGGGCGTTTTTGACGTTGGGGTTGTAGACAAACTCACGCACGGCAGGAAAGAACGCTTTCACGTTCTCATAAACACCGTGCCCGACGCCGGTCGAGTCAATGCCGATATAGGTCACGTTGTATTGCTGCGTCAGTTTTTTGATAGCGTCCGCCTGCGCGCGGAAGTCCATCCCGCGCCACTGGTGCCGCTCAAGAATGCGGAACTTGCCGCCCGGCACCGTTGGCGGAGCCATGACTACACAGCCCGCGCTGTCGCCGTTCTGTGTACCTTTCGCCGGGTCGTAGCCGATCCAGACTTCGCGCCAACCAAACGGGCGCAGCGCCAGCGCCTGAAAATCTGCCCAGACTTCCCAGCTGTCCACCATGCACGCCTGCAGCTCACTGAGCGGGAACACTGACGCCAGATCGTCAATAAAATCGCACATCAGCAGGTTCTGGAATTCGTCCGGGCTGTACTCCATGCGCAACTGGTTGAGGTCGAAAAGGTTACAGCCGCCGCGCACCGCATCTTCCACGGTGACGATCTGACGGTACTGTCCGTCAGGGCAGAGCAGGCCGCGTGCAAGGTTGCTGTGGGTCAGGTCAATATCCACCTTGTCCGCTTTGGCACGCCCCCGGTTAAACAACGCGCCGGACCAGAACGGATAGGCACTGTGGGTCAGGCTGGACGGCGTGGAGAAGTAGGTTTGTCGCCATTTCTTGTGAATGGCCATACCGGAGGCAACCTTGCGCAGTTCCTGGAATTTCTGTATCCAGAAATACTCATCAAGGTACAGGTTGCCGTGGTAGCTCTGCGCCGTGCGGGCGTTGGTACCGAGGAAGTACAGGCACGCCCCGTTGCTGAGCGTCATAGGGTCGCCTTTCAGCTCAACATCCACCTCTTTGGCAAAGTCGATGATGTATTGCTTAAAGACGTGCGCCTGTGCCTTACTGGCAGAAAGGAAAATCTGGTTGCGCCCGGTGGTGATGGCATCAATCAGCGCTTCGCGGGCAAAAAAGAAGGTCGCCCCGATCTGGCGCGACTTGAGCAAATTGCGGATACGGTGGCGATTGCCTGCTTCCCACCAGTGGCGCTGGTAGGCAAACATCGAATGGTGGAAAATCTCCTGCAGCTTTTCGATTTGTTCGTCGGTAAACAGATTCTTTTCCGGCTGTTTGCGCGGGCCTTTGTTACGGTTGGCTACTTTCGGGTTTAAATCAGCTTCGTTCCCGCCATCGTTAAATTTGCCGATCCGGGCGTGGCGCTCTGACTGGCGCGCCAGCAGGTCAATTTCCTTGAAGTCTTTCCCTTCTTTCTGCTCCTTCATGATGAGCTGGCAGTAACGGCGGCGGTGGTGAGCTGCATCTGATCCAGCGGCCCATAGTCGCCCCACTTGTCGCGTTTTTTCCAGCTGTGAACGGTTGCAACTTTTTCGCCCAGCATTTCAGCAATGCGGGCTACGCGATATCCCTGAAAGTACAGCAGCATGGCCTGCCGACGGGGATCGAGGTCTGCGGGGGTCAGTGTCGTGTTCATGACACAAGCCTACGGCCTTGACAGGCTGCTTTCCCCGGCTGCGGTTTGTGTGGTTTATCGTACAAATACAGCGCGTTGTCTCACGCCCCCCATCACCGCAACCATAAGGCTCCAGTAAGTTTTCTAACGGAGCACGGCTCATGACAGTGAAAGCAAAGCGTTTTCGTATCGGGGTGGAAGGTGCCACCACTGACGGACGCGAGATCCAGCGTGAATGGCTGGAACAGATGGCTGCCAGCTACAACCCGATGGTCTATACCGCGCTGATTAACCTTGAGCACATCAAGTCTTATCTGCCGGACAGCACCTTTAACCGCTATGGCAGGGTGACGGGGCTGGTTGCAGAAGAAATCCAGGATGGGCCGCTTGCGGGCAAGATGGCGCTTTATGCTGATGTCGAACCCACGGACGCACTGGTGGAACTGGTGAAAAAGGGCCAGAAGCTTTTCACCTCCATGGAGGTCAGCACGAAGTTTGCCGACACCGGCAAAGCCTACCTTGTGGGGCTGGGTGCGACGGACGATCCGGCGAGTCTGGGTACTGAAATGCTGGCATTCAGCGCCAGCGCCGCACACAACCCGCTGGCGAACCGTAAGCAGAACCCTGAAAACCTGTTTTCGGAAGCAGTTGAAACGCTGATCGAACTGGAAGAAGCCCAGGACGAAAAGCCGTCCCTCTTTGCCCGCGTCACCGCGCTGTTCACCAAAAAAGAACAGACCGACGATGCGCGCTTCTCTGATGTGCATAAAGCCGTGGAGCTGGTCGCTACTGAGCAGCAGAACCTGAGCGAGCGCACTGACAAATCCCTGTCCGATCAGAACCAGCGCCTTTCTGAATTGGAGTCCTCCCTGCAGGAGCAGCAGACCGCCTTTGCCGAGCTTGAGCAAAAGCTTAGCAGCGAAGACAGCCGCAAGGATTACCGCCAGCGCGCGCCGGGCGGTGACGCACCGGCAGGCACCCTGACCAATTGCTGATGGAGCATATAACCCGATGAAAAAGAAAACCCGCTTTGCCTTTAACGCTTACCTGCAGCAACTGGCGCGCCTGAACGGTGTGGAGATTGAAGAACTCTCCAGCAAGTTCACCGTGGAGCCGTCCGTGCAGCAGACGCTGGAAGACCAGATCCAGCAGTCCGCCGCTTTCCTGACGCTGATTAATATCACGCCAGTCACTGAGCAGTCCGGGCAGTTGCTGGGGCTGGGCGTTGGCAGCACCATTGCCGGAACCACCGATACCACCACCAAAGAGCGCGAGCCTACCGATCCGACGCTGATGGAAGACGTGGAATACAAATGCGAGCAGACCAACTTTGATACGGTGCTGACCTACGCAAAACTGGACCTGTGGGCAAAATTCCAGGACTTCCAGGTGCGTATCCGCAACGCCATCGTCAAGCGTCAGGCGCTGGACCGCATCATGATCGGCTTTAACGGCGTGAAGCGTGCCAAAACCTCCAGTCGTGCTGAAAACCCGCTGCTACAGGATGTAAATAAGGGCTGGCTGCAGAAAATCCGCGAAGACGCGCCGGATCACGTCATGGGCAGCAAAACTGCAGAAGACGGCACCACTACTGCGGAACCGGTAAAAGTAGGTCCGGGTGGTAAGTATCTAAATCTTGACGCGGTGGTGATGGATACCGTCAACGAGCTGATCGATGTGGAGTATCAGGATGATGACGAGCTGGTTGTTGTCTGTGGTCGTGAACTGCTGTCTGACAAGTATTTCCCGCTGGTTAACAAAGACCAGGACAACAGCGAGAAAATCGCCGCCGATCTGATTATCAGCCAGAAACGCATGGGCGGCCTGCAGGCTGTGCGCGCGCCTTTCTTCCCGGCAAATGCCTTGCTGATCACCCGTCTGGATAACCTGTCCATCTACTGGCAGGAAGACACCCGCCGCCGTTCTGTTATCGACAACCCGAAACGTGACCGGATTGAAAACTTTGAATCCGTCAACGAGGCGTATGTGGTCGAGGACTACCGCTGTGCGGCGCTGGTAGAAAACATCGAAATCGGTGATTTCAGCGCGCCTGCCGCACCGGAAGCTGGGGAATAACGCATGAGCCTGAGTCCCGCACGGCAGCACCGCCTGCGCATTCAGGCTGAACAGGCCGCCCGTGAGGGCGGCAGTGTTCGCCATGCGTCGGGCTATGACCTGATGCTGCTGCAGCTGGCAGAAGACCGCCGCCGCCTCAAGGGTGTCCAGTCCACTGTGAAAAAGGCGGAAATCAAGGTGGAGCTGCTGCCGAAATATTCCGCCTGGGCGGAGGGCGTGCTGGCTGCCGGAGGTGCGCAGCAGGATGACGTGCTGATGTACGTGATGTTGTGGCGTATTGACGCCGGTGATTATGCCGGTGCGCTGGAAATCGGGCGTCATGCGCTGCGCCATGGCTGGGTGATGCCGCTGGGCAACCGTAATGTGCAGACCGTGCTGGCAGAAGAAATGGCAGACGCGGCGCAAAGAGCTTTGCTAGCCACTGCCGGTTTTGATGCCGATCTACTTTTGCAGACCCTGGACCTGACAACCGATCTGGATATGCCGGACCAGTCGCGGGCGCGTCTGCACAAAGCCATCGGCGCGGTACTGACCGAAAGCAAACCGGCTTCTGCCCTTAATCACCTTACCCATGCGCTGCAGCTCGATCCACACTGCGGTGTGAAAAAAGAAAAGCAGCAGCTGGAGCGCAGACTGCGTAATGACCGCCGCTAAAGAACGTGCCCCGCGCACGGGCGGCACGGGGTGGCGAAAGGCACTGCCACATCAAAACCCCGTCCACCGCCCACTTATTCAGGAGAAAGCCGCATGAAGTTTGTTGCGCCCGAACAGGCACCGGAACTGGCGGAGGTCATCAAAAACACGCCGTTCTGGCCTGATGTGGACCTGTCGGAATTTCGCAGTGTGATGCGAACTGACGGCACGGTGACGCAGCCGCGTTTAAAGCAGGTTGTGCTGACGGCTATTTCAGAGGTTAACGCTGAGCTGTACGACTTCCGCAACCGCCAACAACTGCTGGGCTGGCAGACACTCGCTGAGGTTCCGGCGGACATGCTGGATGGTAAAAGCGAGCGTATTCGGCACTACCACAACGCTGTTTTTTGCTGGGCGCGCGCTGTACTCAATGAGCGTTATCAGGACTATGACGCCACGGCGTCAGGTGTGAAACGGGGGGAGGAGCTGGCGGAGGCCAGCGGTGATCTGTGGCGTGATGCCCGCTGGGCCATCAGCCGGGTGCAGGATGCGCCGCACTGTACGGTGGAGCTTATCTGATGAAAGTGCGTGCGCATCAGTATGACACGGTGGATGCCCTGTGCTGGCGTCATTACGGGCGCACGCAGGGGGGCACTGAGCAGGTTCTGCAGGCAAATCCGGGGCTGGCAGAGTACGGCCCATTTTTACCGCACGGGCTGCAGGTGGAACTGCCGGACATTACGGCGTCAACCACGGCGCAGACCGTCCAGCTATGGGACTGAATTATGACGCTTGAACGAATCAGCGCCTTTATCACTTACTGCATCGCCGTGCTGCTGGCATGGCTGGGCGATCTGTCGCTCAAGGATTCATCAACGGTTGGCGGCGTGCTGATTGGTGTGCTGATGCTGGCTATCAACTGGTACTACAAACACCAGTCTTTCAGGTTGCTGCGCGATGGCAAAATTTCACGGGGGGAATATGAATCCTTCAATCGTTAAGCGCTGCCTTGTCGGGGCGGTGCTGGCTATCGCCGCCACGCTGCCCGGTTTCCAGTCGCTCAAAACCTCCGTTGAAGGGCTGAAACTGATTGCCGATTACGAGGGATGTCGTCTGCAGCCGTATCAGTGCAGTGCGGGTGTCTGGACCGACGGGATCGGCAACACGTCCGGCGTGACGCCTGGCAAAACCATCACGGAACGGCAGGCGGCGCAGGGGTTAATAAACAATGTACTACTGACTGAAAAAAGGCTGGATGCCTGCCTGGCGGTTAAGCCCCCGCAGCATGTCTACGATGCGTTGGTGAGTATTGGTTTCAATGTGGGGACCGGCGCGATCTGCAGGTCAACCATGGTGTCATATATCAATCGCCAGCAGTGGTGGCAGGCATGCAACCAGCTACCGCGCTGGATTTACGTTAACGGTGTGAAAAATAAAGGTCTGGAGAACCGCCGCGCGAGGGAACTGGCCTGGTGTCTGAAAGGAACTGGAGCGTGACGCGCGCACTGGTGGTAGGGCTGGCGCTGGTTCTTGCGGCGCTGGCCTGGCAGTCGTGGCGACTTAACAATGCCACTCACACCATTGAGACGCAGGGCGCGGCGCTGAAAAGCAAAACGCAGGAACTGACGAAGAAAAATAGTCAGCTCATCGGCCTGTCCATACTGACCGAAACCAACAGCCGGGCGCAGACGCGGCTTTATGCGGCAGCGGAACAGACCACTGCACTGCTGCGCAGCCGCCAGCGCCGGATCGAGGAGCTAAAACGTGAAAACGAGGATTTACGCCGCTGGGCTGACACTCTTTTGCCTGCTGACATTATCAGGCTGCGCGAACGTCCGGCCCTCACAGGAGGTGCAGCTTACCGTAAGTGGCTGTCCCAGAGTGACGCAGTGCCGCCTGGAAAGGTCAGCGCCGCGCAGTAACGGCGATCTGAATGCGGTGCTGGATGAAACCGAGGCCGCCTGGGCGGTCTGTGCTGACAAAGTGGACACGATTATTGCGTGTCAGGAGCGAGACAGTGAACAAACCGCAGTCCTTACGCAGCGCCCTGAATAAAGCGGTTGCCTATGTCCGCGATAACCCGGACAAGCTGCACCTTTTCGTTGATAACGGCTCACTGGTGGCAACCGGATCCAGCTCTATGTCATGGGAATACCGCTACACCCTGAACGTGGTGATCGAGGATTTCAGCGGCGATCAGAATCTGCTGATGGCTCCAGTCCTGCTGTGGCTCAGTACCAGCCAGCCGGACGCCATCAACAACCCGGATCTGCGCGAAAAACTGTTCACTTTTGAAGTGGATATCCTGCGCAACGATGTGTGCGATATCAGCATGAACCTGCAACTGACAGAGCGTGTACTGGTCAGCACTGACGGTAATGTGTCGAGCGTTGAAGCGGTGCCGGAGCCGGACGAACCCGAAGAAATGTGGACGGTGAAACGTGGATGAGCTGCAGAGGGTGGATGATTGGCTGACGGCACTGCTGGCGAATCTGGAGCCTGCTGCACGTCAGCGTATGATGCGTGAACTGGCTCAGGAAATGCGCCGCAATCAGCAGGAGAACATCCGGCTGCAGCGTAATCCTGACGGCAGCGAATACGAGCCACGTAAAGTCACCATCAGGACTAAAAAGGGGCGCATCAAGCGGCAGATGTTTTCGAAGCTGCGCACCGCGAAGTACCTGAAAACTGCAGCCAGCGCGGACTCAGCCAGCGTGCAGTTTGATAGCAAGGTGCAGCGCATTGCGCGAGTGCATCATTATGGTTTGCGAGATCGGGTAAGCCACAATGGGCCAAAAATACACTACATGAAACGGCGGCTCTTAGGATTTAATTCAGAATTAGAAACCGCTGTTAGTCATCTATTAATTAAATGGCTAAGTTGAGTCTAGACTATGTATTTTTTTTTACTATGTATGCTAAGGATTTATTCCTTTTTTACAGGCGCCTTAAATTGAGGGGTTAAGTGCTTTGTGAATGCATCAAGTTTGTTATTTTCATTGGAAAATATATATTTTTTGGCATTTGCTACGTTGCCAGTGCTAATCATATCCGAAATGTTAAAAAATGGCGTTTCTGGCGCGTCGTTTTTATCCTTGTAACTAATATGCAATGGTTGGTTTGTGAATATTAAAGCGAAGCGAGGAGAAATAGTAAAAATACAACCACTACTGAATATTTTATCATTATTTAAAAATAAGAAAGGATTATCACATGATATGATTGAGTCATCATTCAATGCTTTATGTATGTATACTTTGATGCTTGATTCGCTTCCTAAGGACAAAAAAGGAAAGGCTAAATATCTATGAACTTTCTTATATACATTGATGATTTCCTTTTTTTTCTCTGCCGAGGACTCCGATAAAAACTTACTGCTATCCTTAAAGAGTAAGAGAATCGTTCGCCAATCATTTCTTGAAATAATGCTTCCCATGCTTGAGAAATTAGATGTGTTTTCCCTAAGTATCTCCTTTATTAGTTTTGAGCCTTCTTTTAATTTTGGTTTTTGGCGAGACTCATAAAATGAATCCATGCTTTCCAATCTATAGCATAAAAATCTTGAGATGAAGAAAACTAAATTTCTAAGATCATAAGCATCTATTTCATAAATACGTGTAAATGAAGTAATGGTTTCATGTTTTTGTTTTTTGATGGTTTTAAATGGATTGTTCTTTTTAACAAAGTAATGCAACCCTCTGTAGCTATAAAGGCGGGCCTTTAAATAATGAAATTCTGAAATTATTTTGACGAAATCAGGATAGGTTTTCTCTAGTCCGTTGAAACAATCTTCGATCATGTTATCTTTTTGACCATCAATTTCAACAGTATGTCTTAGTTGTTCTCCGCATATATTGGTGGCGTTGAGGGGGACAATTCTCTTTCTAACTTGATCTTTTGATGCATCTATTTTAACAAAGCCTGAAACGGTATTTTTTCCTTTGAAATCATTTGACTTAAATTGTCTAATATACGTTGCAGGTAAATAGTGTTGATATAATTGAAAGCTTCCGTTGGACATGTTTCTTCCTTTTTTTGTGAGCAAACGACTTAACTAAAATGTAAATCTCATTCCGAAAAAACTAAGTAGGGGTGGCACTGATAGTCGTCGACATTACATAAATTTGTATCACTAATCACACAGTTCGTAAAACTCTTTTATACAGATTTTTAGTGTAAAAATTGTCTCATGAATGCACAACTCACAGAAATCATGCGCCTTATCACCAACCTGATCCGCACCGGAACTGTCACGGAAGTGGACCGGGTTAACTGGCTGTGCCGGGTGAAAACGGGCGACCTTGAAACCAACTGGATTAACTGGCTGGCTTGCCGTGCCGGGAAATCACGTACTTGGTGGAAGCCGTCTGTGGGTGAGCAGGTTGTACTGTTCAGCCTGGGCGGCAATCTGGAAACTGCCTTTGCCCTGCCTGCCGTCTACTCAAACCAGTTTCCGCCCCCGTCAGATTCAGAGGACGGCAACGTGACGGCGTATGACGACGGTGGCTGGTTTGAATACGAACCCGCCACCGGACGCTGGCACGTCAAAGGTATCAAATCCATGGTGATCGAGGCGGCGGACAATATCACCCTCAAAACCGGTGAGTTTGTGGTGGAGGCTGACACCACGCGCATTAACAGCGAGGTGGTGATCAATGGTGGCGTTACACAGGGCGGCGGCGCGATGAGTTCCAACGGGATCGTGGTGGATGACCATGAGCATACCGGTGTTGCGAAGGGTGGTGCAAATACTGGAGGTCCGGTATGACGCTGTACATCGGCATGAACCAGAAAGACGGGCAGAGCATTACAGACACTGACCATCTGCGCCAGTCAGTGCGGGATATTCTGCTGACACCGCAGGGCAGCCGGATTGCCCGCAGGGAGTACGGTTCCCTGCTGTCTGCCCTGATTGACCAGCCGCAGAACCCGGCGCTGCGCCTGCAGGTCATGTCTGCGGTCTATGTGGCCCTGAATCGCTGGGAGCCACGGCTTACGCTGGATTCCATCATCATCAGCAGCAATTTTGACGGCTCCATGGTGGTTGAGCTTACCGGGCAGCGCAACAACGGCGCGCCGATTTTCCTTTCGGTATCTACAGGAGCAGACAATGGCAGTAATTGACCTTTCCCAACTGCCCGCGCCGCAGATAGTGGATGTGCCGGATTTTGAGTCGCTGCTGGCTGAGCGCAAGGCCGCTTTTGTGGCCCTTTATCCGGCTGATGAGCAGGACGCGGTACGGCGCACGCTGGCGCTGGAATCTGAACCCGTCACCAAGCTGCTGCAGGAAAGCACCTACCGCGAAATCCTGCTGCACCAGCGTATCAACGAGGCTGCGCAGGCGGTGATGGTGGCCTATTCGATGGGAAATGATCTTGAGCAGTTGGCAGCAAACTGCAACGTGAAACGCCTGACGGTAGTGCCTGCTGATAACGAGGCGGTACCGCCGGTCGCAGCAGTAATGGAGGACGATGAGGCGCTGCGACAGCGCATACCTGCTGCATTTGAGGGGCTGTCGGTTGCTGGCCCGACGGGAGCCTATGAATTTCACGCCAGAAGCGCGGACGGGCGCGTGGCGGATGCCAGCGCAACCAGCCCGGCACCGGCGGAGGTGGTGCTTACCGTTCTGAGCCGTGAGGGTGACGGTTCGGCTGGGGCTGATCTGCTGGCGGTGGTGGAGCAGGCGCTTAACAGCGAGAGCGTGCGTCCCGTGGCAGATCGACTGACAGTGCGCAGCGCCGAAATTATTCCGTACAGCGTGGATGCGACGATCTTTCTTTATCCGGGGCCGGAAGCTGAGCCGGTGATGGCGGCGGCAAAAGCCAGCCTGCAGAAGTATATCGCCAGTCAGACGCGGCTGGGCCGTGATATCCGTCGCAGCGCGATTTATGCTGCGCTGCATGTCGAGGGCGTTCAGCGTGTGGAGTTGGCATCACCGCTGGAAGACGTTGTGCTGGATAAGACGCAGGCGGCGTCATGTACGGAATGGAGCGTAACCAACGGGGGCACGGATGAATAGTCTGCTGCCGCCAGGTTCATCGCAGCTTGAACGCCGACTGGCGCAGACCTGCAGCGGTATTTCCGATCTGCAGGTATCGCTGCGCGACCTGTGGAACCCGGCAACGTGTCCGGTCAGGTTTCTGCCGTATCTGGCGTGGGCGTTTTCCGTTGACCGCTGGGATGAAAGCTGGACAGAGAGCGTAAAGCGCCGTGTGGTGCAGGATGCTTTCTATATCCATCAGCATAAGGGGACAACCAGCGCAGTGCGGCGCGTGGTGGAGCCGTTCGGCTTCTTGATCCGCATCATTGAGTGGTGGCAGACCGGCGAGACGCCGGGGACATTCCGCCTGGACATTGGTGTACAGGACCAGGGCATCACGGAAGAAACCTATCTGGAACTTGAGCGGCTGATCGGTGATGCCAAACCGTGCAGCCGTCACCTGATCGGCATGTCCATCAACCTGCAGACCAGTGGGCCGTATTTTATGGGGGCTGCCACTTACACCGGCGAAGAAATCACGATCTACCCGTATATCAACGAAACCATTATTTCCGGCGGCGCCGCTTATGAGGGCGGGGCGGTCCATGTTATTGATACAATGAGAGTGAATCCATGAGCGCAACATTTTACACCCTGCTGACGGATATCGGGGCGGCGAAACTGGCAAGCGCCGCCGCGCTCGGTGTACCGCTGAAAATTACCCATATGGCAGTTGGCGACGGTGGTGGCGTATTACCCACACCAAGCGCGCAGCAGACCGCGTTAGTTGCTGAAAAACGACGCGCAGCGCTGAATATGCTGTATATCGATCCGCAAAACAGTAGCCAGATTATTGCTGAGCAGGTGATCCCCGAAACGGAAGGCGGTTGGTGGATTCGTGAGGTAGGTCTGTTTGATGAGACTGGCGCACTGATTGCCGTGGGAAACTGCCCGGAGAGCTACAAGCCGCAGCTCGCGGAGGGGAGCGGGCGCACGCAGACCGTGCGCATGGTGCTGATTACCAGCAGCACCGATAATATCACCCTGAAAATTGACCCTGCAGTAGTGCTGGCAACTCGCAAGTATGTGGATGACAAGGTGCTGGAGCTAAAAGTGTATGTGGATGACCTGATGGCTAAGCATATCGCCGCTAACGATCCCCATACGCAGTATGCGCCGAAAGCCAGCCCGACATTCACCGGCACGCCAAAAGCGCCGACGGCGGCTGCAGGCAATAATTCCACGCAGCTTGCAACCACCGCTTTTGTGCAGATTGCGATAGCGGCGCTTGTGGATTCATCACCGGGCGTACTGGATACACTGAATGAGCTGGCTAAGGCATTAGGAAATGATCCCAACTTCGCGACCACCATGACCAATGCGCTTGCCGGGAAAATGGATAAATCAGCAAATGGTGCTGATATCGCCGACATTTCCGCGTTTCTGAATAATCTTGGTCTGGGGGCAGGTTCCGCTCTGCCGGTTGGTGTTCCTGTTCCGTGGCCTATTGCGGCAGCACCCGCTGGTTGGCTTAAATGCAATGGTGCATCCTTTACGGCAGCGCAGTATCCAAAACTTGCCCTGGCTTACCCCGCACTCAAAGTACCAGATTTGCGCGGAGAATTTATCCGTGGCTGGGATGACGGGCGTGGCGTGGACTCTGGGCGAACTCTTAATTCATGGCAGGATAGTGATAATAAAACACATGCCCATGATGAAGATTATTCATACGGTGGTGGAGGTGCAGGTGGAGAAAACGGAACTATGTCCGCATTCGCTAAAAAGTACTGTACGGTGAACGATGGTTATAAAGAGCGCCCTGCTGGCGGTTGGCTTCAGGCATCTGCCGGGCTTCACTCTAGGGCATCAGGAGGGATTGAAGCACGTCCGAGAAACATTGCATTTAACTACATCGTGAGGGCCGCATAATGCAAAGTGCAGTGTTAGAAAATGGGTTTGCTGTCGTGGCGGGGGACATTGTTGTTTTTAACTATGACGGCTTAACGCGGGAGTTTTTGTCTCAGTCAACCGAGTATCTTCCGGTGGGTGTCGGTATTCCAGCAAATGCCTGCACAGACGAACCACTGGCAGCAAAAAGCGGTCATGTTGTTTGCCGAAACACTCAACTGACCGGATGGGAATATCTGCCAGATCATCGCGGCGAAACTGTCTGGAATGTCAAAACCGGGGCAGAACAGCAAATTACCGTGCCGGGCGATTATCCTGCTGATACCACTATCTACCCGCCATCGACACCGTATGATAAATGGAACGGAGAACGCTGGGTAACAGATGAAGTGGAGAAAGCTGCGGCAGACATTGCTGAAGCGACAGCAACAAAAGCAGCACTTATCAAAAGTGCCGCTGAGAAAATAGAGCCGCTGCAGGATGCAGTCGAGCTGGATATGGCAACCAACGAAGAAAAGAGCCGCTATGATGCCTGGCGAAAATACCGCGTATTGCTGACGCGCGTGGATACCGCGTTAGCCCCAGATATTGACTGGCCTGAACCTCCCAAAGATTAATCCCGTCCCCGCACCTGCGGGGATTTTTTTACCCCTTCCATTGTGCCATTCACCACACATAGCCCGGTGCGTGCGCCGCGTGCATATCACCCAGAACATAGGCAGACACCCTGTAAACCGGAGAGACTGCCTTATGGCTCAGGACTACCACCACGGCGTGCGCGTCGTTGAGGTTAACGACGGCACACGCCCTATCAGAACAGTAAGCACGGCAGTTGTCGGTCTTGTTTGTACCGGCGACGATGCCGATCCCGCAACATTTCCACTTAATAAACCGGTCCTGCTGACCGATGTGCTGACCGCCAGCGGTAAAGCTGGCGAGTCCGGCACGCTGGCGCGTTCACTGGATGCGATCGCAGACCAGGCAAACCCCGTGGCCGTAGTTGTGCGGGTGGCACAGGGCGAAACCGAAGCGGAAACCACCTCAAACATTATCGGCGGCGTGAGTGCTGACGGTAAAAAAACAGGTATGAAAGCACTGCTTTCGGCGCAGGCGCAGCTCGAGGTCAAGCCGCGCATTCTCGGTGTGCCAGGGCATGACACGCAGGCGGTTGCTACGGAACTGCTGAGCGTGGCACAGAGTCTGCGTGGATTTGCCTACCTGTCCGCTTACGGCTGCAAAACGGTGGAAGAAGCTATCGCCTACCGGGAAAATTTCAGCCAGCGAGAGGGGATGCTGATCTGGCCTGATTTCATCAATTTTGACACTGTACTGAGTGCGGATGCGACGGCTTACGCCTCCGCCCGTGCGCTCGGCCTGCGCGCCAAAATTGACGAGCAGACTGGATGGCACAAAACCCTGTCCAACGTGGGCGTGAACGGCGTCACCGGCATTTCCGCAGATGTGTTCTGGGATCTGCAGGACCCTGCAACCGATGCAGGACTGCTGAACCAGAACGACGTCACCACGCTTATCCGCAAAGACGGCTTTCGCTTCTGGGGTTCCCGTTGCCTCAGTGACGATCCGCTGTTTGCTTTTGAAAACTACACCCGCACGGCGCAGGTGCTGGCTGACACCATCGCAGAGGGGCACATGTGGGCAGTGGATAAACCACTTAACCCGTCACTGGCTCGCGACATCATCGAAGGTATCCGCGCCAAACTGCGCAGCCTGGTGAATCAGGGGTATCTCATCGGGGCTGACTGCTGGCTGGATGAGTCCGTGAACGATAAAGACTCCCTGAAAGCCGGAAAACTCACCATCGACTACGACTACACGCCGGTGCCACCGCTTGAAAACCTGATGCTGCGCCAGCGCATCACCGATCGCTATCTGGTGGATTTCGCCAGCCGCGTAGCTGCATAAGGGGAAATCATGGCTTTACCACGTAAGTTAAAACACCTGAACCTGTTCAACGACGGGAACAACTGGCAGGGGATTGTTGAGTCTCTGACCCTGCCGAAATTTACCCGCAAGTTTGAGAAGTATCGCGGCGGCGGTATGCCGGGCGCGGTGGACGTGGACATGGGGCTGGATGACGGCGCACTGGACACGGAATTTTCAATCGGCGGCACCGAACTGCTGTTATTCAAGCAGATGGGCAAGGCAACCGTTGACGGAATCCAGCTGCGTTTCACCGGCTCCATTCAGCGTGACGATACAGGCGAAGTGCAGGCCGTTGAGCTGGTTGTGCGCGGGCGTCATAAAGAAGTGGATTCCGGCGAGTGGAAAACCGGAGAAAGTAGCTCCACCAAAGTCAGCAGCACCAACAGCTACGCGAAGTTAACCATTAACGGTGAGGTGCTCTATGAGGTCGATCTGGTCAACATGGTTGAAATCGTTGATGGCGTGGACCTGATGGAAGCACACCGTAACGCCCTCGGCCTCTGATTAACCTTAACGGCGCGGGCATCCGCGCCAGTATTTCATTAGCAGGAAACGAACATGAGCGACAAGCTGACTGAAAGGACCGTGCAACTGGATACCCCGATCAAGCGCGGTAAAACTGAAATCACCGAAATTGTGCTGCGCAAACCGCAGTCCGGCGCACTGCGCGGGACACGCCTGCAGGCAATCATGGATATGGATGTGGGCGCGATGATGACCGTTATCCCGCGTATTTCCACCCCGACACTGACCGCGCAGGAAATGGCAGAACTGGACCCCGCCGATCTCACCGCGTTGTCGGTAGAGGTGGTGACTTTTTTGTTGAAGAAGTCGGTGCTTGCCGGTTTACCGACAGCCTGACGGTTGATGATCTGGTGGCAGACATTGCCACCATTTTTCACTGGTCGCCGTCCATCACTGACGTTATGCCGCTGACTGATGTGCTGGAGTGGCGGTACAAAGCGATTCAGAGAAGCGGGGCCAGCGATGAGTGACAATAACCTGCGTCTGCAGGTGATTCTGAATGCGGTTGATAAAATCACCCGTCCATTCCGGGCCGCGCAGACCAGCTCAAAAGAGCTGGCTGCCGCTATCCAGCAAAGCCGTACCCGGCTGAAAGAATTAGATACGCAGGCGGGTAAGATTGACGGTTTCCGCAAAGCCAGTACGCAACTGGCTGTCACGGGCAACAGCCTGAAAGCCGCACGTGAAGAAGCGGCAAAACTCGCCACGCAGTTTTCCGCCACTAATCGCCCGACGGCGGCACAGACGAGACTGCTTGAGCAGGCAAAAAGCCGTGTCACTGAGCTGCAGAGTAAATATAACGGGCTTCGCCAGTCAGTACAGCGTCAGCGTCTGGCGCTGAATGAAGCCGGGCTGGATACAAAGAAACTCAGCAGTGCGCAGCGGGAACTGCGACAGAATGCCGATGAAACAAGACAGGCGCTGGACCGTCAGCAGAAATCCCTGAAACATCTGGGTGAACAGCAGGCCAGAATGAATGCTGCCCGTGATCAATATTCCAGAAGTCTGGAAGTACGGGATCGCATTGCCGGGGCAGGAGCGAGCACTACCGCCGCCGGGGTGGCAATGGGGGCGCCTGTGGTGGCTGCAGTTAAAAGCTATTCAAGCATTGAAGATGCCATGAAAGGTGTGGCAAAGCAGATGAATGGTCTGCGTGATGATAGCGGCAACCGTACCAGACAATATTATGACATGCAGGATGCCATTAAGGCTGCCAGCGAAGAGTTGCCGATGGAAAACGGTGCCATTGATTATGCCGCGCTGGTTGAGGGCGGCGCACGTATGGGCGTGACCAACCAGGACGATCCTTACGAGGACCAGAAACGTGACCTGCTGGCCTTTGCCTCCACAGCGGCAAAAGCCGCAACGGCCTTTGAGCTGCCCGCCGATGAACTGGCGGAAGGGCTGGGGAAAATTGCGCAGCTGTATAAAGTGCCAACCCGCAATATTGAACAACTGGGCGATGCACTGAACTACCTGGACGATAACGCCATGTCAAAGGGCGGGGATATCATCGACGTGCTGCAGCGTATGGGCGGCGTGGCTGATCGCCTGGACTATCGAAAAGCGGCAGCACTTGGTTCCACATTCCTGTCACTTGGTGCCGCACCGGAAATAGCTGCGAGTGCCTCTAATGCTATGGTGCGTGAACTGTCCATTGCGACAATGCAGAGTAAGCGCTTCTTTGAGGGCATGGATCTGCTGAAACTTAATCCGGCAGAGATTGAAAAGCAGATGACCACCGATGCCATGGGCACTATTCAGCGCGTTCTGGAGAAGGTCAACAATCTGCCGCAGGATAAACGCCTGTCAGCGATGACGATGATTTTTGGTAAAGAGTTTGGCGATGATGCAGCAAAACTGGCTAACAACCTGCCGGAGCTGCAGCGCCAGCTGAAACTCACATCCGGCAGTAACGCAAACGGCTCAATGCAGAAAGAATCGGACATCAACAAAGATTCATTGTCTGCTCAGTGGCTGCTGGTTAAGACGGGCGCGCAAAACGCTTTCAGTAGTCTGGGCGAAACGCTGCGTGAGCCTCTGATGGCGATCATGGGAACGGTAAAGCAGGTCACGGGAATATTTCGCCGCTGGGTTGAGGAAAACCCGAAGCTGGCAGGTGGGTTGCTGAAAGTTGTTGCGGGCATTGCATCTGTTGCAGCGGTGCTGGGGACAATGATGCTGGCAGTGTCAGTGGTGCTTGGCCCTCTTGCATTGATGCGCCTGCAGTTCTCTGTCCTGGGTATCAAAGGAGGAAGTGCCTTTGGTCTGATCAGCAAGGCCATCGGCAGTGTTGGTAAGGGGATTATGTGGCTGGGCCGCCTGATGTTCGCAAACCCCATACTGGCTGTGATTGGCCTGATTGCGATGGGGGCAGTCTATATCTGGCAGAACTGGGACACGCTGGGACCGAAGTTCAAAGCTATGTGGGATGCAGTTTGCGTTGCCACGACTGCTGCGTGGGAATGGATTAAACAGGCTGTCAGTAATGCCTGGGAAGGCATCAAATTTCTGTTTTTCAACTACACCCTGCCAGGGTTGATTGCCAAAAACTGGGACGCCATCAGGGCCGGAGTGTCTGACGCATGGGCCAGTATCAGACAGACCATCAGTGATAAATGGAATGCGATTCTGGCTGATGTTGCGGCGCTCCCGGCAAAATTCCAGGCGATGGGGAGCGCAATCATTGACAGTATTCTGGACGGGATTAACGCCAGATGGGAGGCGCTCAAAAGCAAGATTTCCTCTGTTACCGATTATCTGCCTGACTGGATGACCGGTAATAACACGTCGGGTAAAACACAGATACAGATAACGGGTGGCGCTGCTGCTGTTTCTTATGCTGGCATGTACGACAGCGGCGGCGTTATTCCGCGTGGGCAGTTTGGCATAGTGGGCGAGAATGGTCCGGAGATTGTGAACGGTCCGGCAAATGTAACCAGCCGGCGGCGTACTGCAGCACTGGCTTCCATTGTTGCCGGAGTCATGGGGGTTGCTGCAACATCGGCAGAGGCGTCACCGCTTCATCCGTTCAGCCTCCCGGCGCGGGCATACCAGACGCAGTCCGCTAAGACAGATATCCAACCCTCAGTTATCCGCTATGAGATAAACGCGCCCATTTATATCACTGCCCAGCCGGGGCAGAGTGCGCAGGATATTGCGCGCGAAGTGGCGCGGCAGCTTGATGAGCGCGAGCGCAAAGCCAGGGCTAAAGCACGCAGTAATTTCAGTGATCAAGGGGGATATGAATCATGATGATGGTGCTGGGGTTATATGTCTTCATGTTGCGTACCGTGCCGTATCAGGAGCTGCAGTATCAGCGCAGCTGGCGACACGCAACCAACAGCCGGGTGAACCGGCGACCATCAACGCAGTTTCTTGGCCCGGATAATGACTCGCTGACATTATCTGGCGTACTGCTGCCGGAGGTCACCGGGGGCAGGCTGTCATTACTGGCGCTGGAGTTGATGGCAGAGCAGGGCAAAGCCTGGCCTCTGATTGAAGGCAGTGGAACCATTTACGGTATGTTTGTGATCGAGAGCCTGAATCAGACAAAAACGGAATTTTTTGAAAGCGGAATGCCCAGGCGCATTGAGTTTACGATTACCCTCAAGCGGGTTGATGAGTCGCTGTCTGACATGTTCGGGAACCTGAGTGACCAGCTCAGCAACCTGCAGGATTCTGCAGCCTCTGCGATTGGGGGAATTAAAAACACGGCTGGAGGGTTGCTGCAGTGAATTTTAATTCTGATCTCCTGAACCTTAACAGCAAAAGCCCGGCTTTCAGTATCACCATTGAAGGTAAGGACGTGACAACCGCGCTGGATGCGCGCCTGATGAGTCTGACGCTCACCGATAACCGGGGTTTTGAAGCGGACCAGCTTGATCTGGAGCTGGACGACGCCGACGGGCAGATCGTTCTGCCGCGACGTGGTGCCGTTATTCAGTTGGCGCTGGGATGGAAGGGCCAGCCGCTTTTCCCTAAAGGGGCTTTTACCGTAGATGAAATTGAACACAGCGGTGCACCTGACCGACTGACCATCCGGGCGCGTAGCGCAGATTTCCGTGAAACCCTCAATACACGGCGCGAAAAGTCATGGCACCAGACAAGCGTTGGCGATGTGGTAAAGGAAATCGCAGTACGGCATAACCTCAAAATGGCGTTGGGTAAAGACCTGACGGATAAGACGCTGGAACATCTGGACCAGACCAATGAAAGCGATGCCAGTTTCCTGATGAAGCTGGCGCGCCAGTATGGGGCGATTGCTTCCGTGAAGGATGGAAACCTGTTGTTTATCCGGCAGGGGCAGGGAAGGACGGCGAGCGGTAAGCCGCTGCCGGTAATCACCATTGAGCGTAAGGCCGGTGACGGTCATCGTTTTACCCTGGCTGATCGTGGCGCGTATACGGGTGTTATTGCCAGTTGGCTGCATACCCGTGAACCAAAGAAGAAAGAAACAACACAGGTAAAGCGCCATCGAAAGAAAACCACCACACCTAAAGAGTCGGAAGCAAAACAGGGAGATTATCTGGTGGGAACGGATGAAAACGTGCTGGTTCTTAATTGCACCTATGCCAACCGGAACAATGCAGAGCGTGCAGCAAAAATGCAGTGGGAACGTCTGCAGCGCGGGGTTGCATCATTTTCCCTGCAGCTCGCTGAGGGCCGGGCAGATCTCTACACCGAAATGCCCGTAAAGGTGAGCGGCTTTAAGCAGCCTATTGATGATGCTGAATGGACCATTACAACCTTGACGCATACGGTCAGCCCCGATAGCGGCTTTACCACCAGTCTGGAACTTGAGGTGAGAATAGATGAGTTCGAAATTGAATGATTAGTTCCAAATTGAGAGCAATGGTGTATCATTATTGCGAACTGGTTAAGAGTGAGGGCCGTGCGAAATGATGAATTGTCCAATGTGCGGGCAGGCCGCGCATACACGTAGTAGCTTTCAGGTTTCCAGTGAAACCAAAGAACGCTACAACCAGTGCACTAACATCGAATGCGGGCATACCTTCGTGACGCACGAAACGTTTGTCCGTTCAGTGTGCCGTCCACAAAAAATCAGCGCTGCACCACCTCATCCGAAAGGGATGCAGGAACAATTAGCTTACTGATATTGCCCCGCCGCTGGCGTAATAGGGTTCTCAGTACTGAACTGGATTACGTAGTGGCGGATTTCATATGTGGCTTATTCCGCCGGGACAGCTTGCTTCACCATTTCTGCAACTACACTCCTGCTAAATCCTGTTTCATCTGCAATTTCCATTAATTTGGCTTCTGCCATGGCTTTGCTGCGCATTGCTGAAAGGATAGGTTTAAAGGCGTGGTTGTTTCCCTGAAGGTTTAAGGGCAGCGAAATACTGGAAATTAACGTTTCTTCCAGCACCCAGGGTTCTTCATCTGCTACCCAATACACCCTGGCATTCTTTTCCATCCACTGGTCCAGCCATTGTTCGCCTGGATGGGTAAATGTAGTCCTTTTTCCCGAGCCAACCCGACGGAGCGGGAAATTGCTTTCCGTCGCCAGTAAAACTCCGAGCGTGCGTCTGAGTGTTGAGCCTTCGGCGTTTCCGCTATAGTGGGTTTTGATGCGCTGTCGAAGATTGGCGCGGCTATTCGGTTTGCCTTTTTTATCAGGTGAAATACCGACATAGAGCAGTGTGTATCCATTCTGAGTTATGCAACCCTCAGTTGGCACGCCGGAGGGGATCTCTTTGAACCACCAGAAATAAATCCCATTCACAGCAGGAACAGGTGTGGGGCGACTCATGACATCTGTTCTGCTGAATGTTTTGTCTGGATAAAAATTAAACACTCATATTCTCCGCGCTGATTCATCCTGATATTTTATGGGATCATCAACTGGGAATGCTTGATTTACATAGGGGGAATGATGAGTTTGAGAGTCACGACACAGAAGGTGGATACCTGGAAGAAGCGCATTCAGCGAGACGGTTTGAAAGGTTCTACTTACTTTTGCCACAAGGGTGGGACTGTATGGGTCACTGCATCAAGTGATCATCAGGCTATCTGTCAGAAAATTTTAGGGAAGGATTCAGGAACAAGTTCTTTGTCGAGTTATTTGTGCTGGGACGATGTCGGCGCGGTTGCTTTGGTTGAGTTGTTGTACGCGATTGAAACGGCATAAAGCAAAGACTTATGCCCGCTCGGTAAAAGCGCTGCCGCCATTTTGTCGCCATCAGGCTCAAAGGTGGTTCGTAACTTACTGATTAGAAAGACCCCGAAATTCAGGCAACAAAAAACCCATCAACCTTGAACCAAAACGGCGGGGTTGATGGGCTCCACAAATTGGGGACATCAAAGAAAAGCAGTGGCAATAGTTATGACTGACGCCTTGAGGAAAAGTTCTACGTATCTGCAAAAAATTTTCGCTTAAGGGGCAACTTCAGTTTTATCCTAAGCCTGGCCAGATGATGATGATGAGTGTCCCTGCCAGCGTCAGCAGTACGTTGGCTATCGCGTAGGTGCCTGCGTAACCGAGTGCTGGAATGTTGCTGCGCGCGGTATCGCTGATGATTTCCATCGCTGGCGCACAGGTTCGTGCTCCCATCATGGCACCAAAAAGAAGTGCCCGGTTCATGCGCAGAACATAGGCACCGAACAGGAAGCAAATGATCACCGGCACCAGACTGACGACCAGCCCGGCAATCAGCATCTGACCGCCGATCGCCCCCAGACCATGGCCGATGCCGCTGCCCGCGCTGAGGCCAACGCCCGCCATAAAGACCATCAGGCCGAACTCTTTCACCATATTCAGCGCGCCCTGCGGGATGTAACCAAACGTGGGATGGTTGGCTCGCAGGAAGCCCAGCATGATCCCGGCGAACAGCAACCCTGCCGCATTACCAATGCCGAAACTGAAGTTGCTGAACTGGAAGGTGATCATGCCGATCATCAGACCAATAATGAAGAATGCGCAGAAGGCCAGCAGATCGGTCACCTGGCTGTGAATTGAGATAAAGCCGATACGGTCTGCGATTGTTTTCACGCGACGCGCGTCGCCGCTGACCTGCAATACGTCGCCTTTATTGAGTACCACGTTGTCATCGATTGGCATTTCAATCTGCGAACGAATCACGCGGTTCAGGAAGCAGCCGTGGTCGGTGAGCTTCAGTTGGGCAAGACGGCGTCCCACTGCATTGTGGTTTTTCACCACGATCTCTTCCGTAACGATCCGCATGTCGAGCAGGTCGCGGTCGAAGACCTCTTTGCCGTTACGAAAGCTGGGGTCGAGACGGGCATGGGCATCCGGATAACCGACGAGCGCAATCTCATCGCCCATTTGCAATACCGCATCGCCATCCGGGTTTGCCAGAATACCATTGCGCCGGATGCGTTCAATATAGCAACCGGTCGCGCGGTAAATGCCAAGCTCACGCAGGTTTTTTCCGTCGGTCCAGGCCACCAGTTCAGGACCGACACGGTAAGCGCGAATGACCGGCAGGTACACCTTCCGGTTCGTGTCGGTGTCCAGACCGCGTTCACGGGCAATCTGCTGGGCGCTGGTTTGCAGATCCTGATGTTGTAATTTAGGCAGATAGCGTGCGCCGACGATCAGACTGACCAGACCAATCAGGTAAGTTAGCGCATAGCCCAGACTCAGGTTATCCAGCGCCCGGGAAAGCTGTGCACTTTCCATCCCAAAATGACGTAGCGTATCGCCAGCACCGACCAGAACCGGGGTGGACGTCATTGAGCCAGCCAGCATACCGGCCGTTAGGCCGATGTCCCAGCCAAACAGCTTACCCAGCCCCAGGGCGATCAGCAGCGCACTGCCGACCATTACCAGAGCCAGCATCAGGTAATTTTTCCCATCCCGAAAAAAAATGGAAAAAAAGTTAGGACCCGCTTCGACGCCGACACAAAAAATAAACAGCATGAAGCCCAGATTTAGTGCATCGGTGTTAATAGTGAAATGCTGTTGCCCTAATAAGAGAGAGACGACTAAAACGCCAATGGAATTACCCAGTTGGACAGAACCCAGGCGCAATTTACCGAGACACAGGCCAAGAGCCAGTACAACAAATAATAACAGGATGTAATTCCCATTTAACAAATCGGCGACGTTTATATTCACGGAGGCTAACTTCTTGTTTACGAGTAAGCTGTTGAAAGAAATAGTAATTTGGGCTACTGTTTTTGCCATCAATTAAGGGGATTGTGACATATCCACACCCCGAATATAAGCAACACAACAATATATTTGGCTAGTTTAATCTCATTACGTATCAACGGCTATAAGAATCGTGTTGGCGTATTTTAGCACGGAATGCTGAACGGCTTTATCTGACTGGACGCCATTGGCGAAAAGTGTGCTTGATAGAGACAGTGTCAGGAGAAATGATTGAAATATAAACATGGTTGGGCAAGCGCGGTCTGCTGCTTTGTGCTCTTTGTGGTCGTCTGCCTTTCACTGGCAATGCACATGAGGGGGGCATTCCGGGCAACCGGGCATCCAGAAATGGGGCTACTGTTTTTTACGTTGCCAGGTGCGGTGGCCAGCTACTGCTCTCAACGTCGGGAAATAGTCAAACCGCTTCTCGGTGCGATGGTTGCAGCGCCTTGTTGCCTGCTACTCATGCGGTTTTTCTTTACGCCCACTCGCTCGCTGTGGCAGGAGATGGCATGGTTATTCAGTGCGGTGTTCTGGTGTGCGCTGGGTGCCTTGTGTTTCCTGTTCATCAGCAGTCTGTTCAGACCGCGGTAGCGTAAAAGTAACGAACGCCCTCCTGAGAGGGCGTTTTTGCATCTGTCACTGCGGTTAAGCAAACAGATTCATATTCTCTTTCGCCCAGGCTTCAAAATCGGTACAACCGCCAATGTGTTTCTGATCAACAAAAATCTGCGGTACGGTTTCAACCGGTTTGCCAACGGTCTTTTCCAGATCCGCTTTGGTGATACCTTCCGCGTGGATGTCGATGTAGCGATAGTTGAAATCTTCGTGCTCGTTGCTCAGTTTCTCTGCCAGTTCTTTTGCGCGAACACAGTAAGGGCAACCCGGGCGACCAAAAATAACGGTGAACATTGTAGTCTCTCTCCTCGAACTCAAAGCCTGACGGCGAATGACTGCTATGATGACGCCAATCGTCAGCCTTGAACAGTAGGTTGCACCTTTTACTTCAATACATTTAGTCTATATCTGTTAAACACATTCACGCTGAACGCCTTACACTATGTCTCACAAAAGAGGGCTTCCTGTGCGTACGATTGGCGCGTTACCGAAAAGTATATTGATCCTGGAAATAGTGGGGATGGTGCTTCTGGCGCTGGCTTTGCTGTCGCTGAACCACTACCTGACACTACCCGCACCGTTTAACACCTCGCTCGCGGTCGTTGTCATGCTTTTTCTGGGTGTACTGTTGATGATCCCCGCCGCGCTGGCGTTCGCCTGGCAAGTTGCGCAGCGGCTCGCGCCACAGTTGATGAAGCCCCCATCCGATTCATCCCATTCAGACAGAGAAAAAGAGAATGACTCCAACCATTAACCTTCTGCGTCATCACCGTTCGATTCGTCATTTCACCGATCAACCGATTACGTCTGAACAGCGAGAGGCGATTCTGGCCGCCGCTCAGGCGACGTCCAGCTCCAGTTTTTTGCAGTGCACGTCAATAATTCGTATTACGGATCCGGCGCTACGTGACGCGTTGGTGCCATTAACCGGGGGGCAGCAGCACGTCGCGCAGGCTGCTGAGTTTTGGGTCTTCTGCGCGGATTTCAATCGCCATCTGCAGATTTGCCCTGAAGCGCAATTAGGTCTTGCCGAGCAGCTGCTGCTGGGGGTGGTGGATACCGCGATGATGGCGCAAAACGCGCTGACGGCGGCGGAATCGCTGGGGCTGGGCGGTGTCTATATCGGTGGGCTGCGCAATAACATCGAAGCCGTCACTGAATTGCTGGCGCTGCCAAAACACGTATTGCCGCTGTTTGGGCTGTGTCTGGGCTGGCCTGCCGATAATCCGGATCTGAAGCCGCGCCTGCCTGCGGCGATTGTGATGCATGAGAACCACTATCAGCCGCTCGACACAGACGCGCTGGCAAACTATGACGAACAGCTCGCGCAATATTATCTCAGCCGCGGCAGTAATAATCGCCGTGACACCTGGAGCGATCATATTCGCCGCACGCTGATTAAGGAAAATCGTCCCTTTATCCTGGAATATTTGCATAAACAGGGTTGGGCCACGCGCTAAAAATTCCGCCGCTGTGTATGATACTCGGGATTTTTTTGATCGGGTTATGCAGAGAGGTGCAGGGTGAAAATTGCCATATTGTCCCGGGATGGAACGCTCTACTCGTGTAAGCGCTTGCGTGAAGCCGCGATGAAGCGTGGCCATCTGGTCGAAATACTCGATCCGCTTTCTTGCTATATGAACATCAATCCGGCTGCGTCCTCGATTCACTATAAAGGACGCAAGTTGCCTCATTTTGATGCCGTCATCCCGCGTATCGGCTCTGCTATCACCTTTTATGGCACGGCGGCGCTGCGCCAGTTTGAGATGTTGGGTAGCTATCCGCTAAATGAATCCGTGGCGATTACCCGCGCGCGCGATAAACTGCGCTCGTTGCAGTTGCTGGCGCGGCAGGGCATCGATCTCCCGATTACCGGCATTGCGCACTCGCCCGATGACACCAGCGATTTGATCGATATGGTCGGCGGTGCGCCGCTGGTGGTGAAGCTGGTGGAAGGAACGCAGGGGATTGGCGTGGTGTTAGCAGAAACCCGTCAGGCCGCTGAGAGTGTCGTGGATGCCTTTCGGGGGCTTAACGCCCATATTCTGGTGCAGGAATATATTCAAGAGGCCAAAGGTCGCGATATTCGCTGCCTGGTGGTGGGTGACGAGGTAGTCGCTGCCATTGAGCGACGGGCGAAGGACGGCGATTTTCGCTCTAATCTTCATCGCGGCGGCGTGGCCTGCATTGCCAACATTACCCCCCGTGAGCGAGAGATTGCGATAAAAGCCGCACAGACGATGGCGCTTGACGTCGCCGGTGTCGATATTTTACGCGCCGAGCGCGGCCCGCTGGTGATGGAAGTGAATGCGTCTCCGGGTCTGGAAGGGATCGAAAAAACCACCGGCATCGACATCGCCGGGCGGATGATTCAGTGGATCGAACGCCACGCGACGGCTGAATTTTGTCTCAAAACGGGCGGCTAGTCTTAATATCGCCGATGATCGTGGAATGACGAACGCTTTTTGCGTAAGCTGTGCCGGTATTTTTTCATCGTAAGAGGTAGCACATTATTATGACAGAATTGGTCGTTCCCACTCTGGATACGTTGCGGCAATGGCTCGACGACCTGGGCATGAGTTTTTTTGAATGTGATACCTGTCAGGCACTGCATTTACCTCACATGCAAAATTTTGACGGCATCTATGATGCAAAATTAGATCTCGTCGACAATACGCTGCTGTTTTCTGCGATGGCGGAAGTGAGGCCTTCTGCGTTACTGCCACTGGCGGCGGATCTGTCTGCCATTAATGCCAGTTCCCTCACCGTAAAAGCGTTTCTGGATATGCAGGATGATAATCTGCCAAAGCTGGTGGTTTGCCAGTCTTTATCCGTTATGCAGGGGGTGACTTACGCGCAGTTTGAATGGTTCGTACGCCAGAGCGAAGAGCAGATATCCATGGTCATTCTGGAAGCAGGCGCGCACCAGATGCTGTTTACCGCCGAAGAAGACACGCAAAAAAGTAACGCTGAGAACCATTTTCTTCACTGATTTCAACTTGAAGTCTGACCGTATAGCGCAGTCGCTGCCAGAGCGGCTGCGGTTTACGTTCTTTTATTCTGCATTTAACCTTTCTTTAAAGAATTATTCACCTCCTTTCCCGCCGTTTCGCTTTATCACATAGACATAAATTGCATAAAAAATTGATAAAAGGCGTTTTTTAATCTGGGCTATAGCCTGAAACCCTGGCTAAAGTTATTCTTGCGAAGCTTAATTACAGCGAGCAATAACGGTCGGGGGAGCGTCCACTCTTCCTGGTTTTTGCCGAATGACAAACTATGCACGTTTCTTGCATAGCATTGAGTGCAACTTTTTGGTTCGTTTGTTAACGAACTTTGATAAGGAAAGAGATTATGACCGCCTTAAATAAAAAATGGCTATCGGGTCTGGTTGCGGGTGCTCTGATGGCCGTCTCTGTCGGCACGCTCGCTGCGGAACAAAAAACACTCCATATCTATAACTGGTCTGATTATATAGCGCCGGATACGGTGGCTAATTTTGAGAAAGAGACCGGTATCAAAGTGGTCTATGACGTCTTTGACTCCAACGAAGTACTGGAAGGCAAACTGATGGCCGGCAGCACCGGTTTTGACCTGGTGGTGCCTTCCGCGAGCTTCCTTGAGCGTCAGTTGACGGCAGGTGTCTTTCAGCCGCTGGATAAGAGCAAACTACCGGGCTGGAAAAACCTCGATCCGGAACTGCTGAAACTGGTCGCCAAACATGACCCGGACAATAAATTCGCCATGCCGTATATGTGGGCGACCACCGGTATTGGCTATAACGTCGATAAAGTGAAAGCGGTACTCGGTGCTGATGCGCCCATCAACAGTTGGGATCTGGTGCTGAAGCCGGAAAATCTCGAAAAGCTGAAGAGCTGCGGTGTCTCTTTCCTCGATGCGCCGGAAGAGGTGTTTGCTACCGTGCTGAACTATCTGGGTAAAGATCCGAACAGCACCAAAGCGGACGATTACACGGGGCCTGCCACCGATCTGCTGCTTAAGCTGCGTCCGAATATCCGTTACTTCCACTCCTCGCAATACATCAACGACCTGGCTAACGGCGATACCTGCGTGGCGATTGGCTGGGCAGGGGATGTCTGGCAGGCGGCTAATCGGGCGAAAGAGGCGAAAAATGGCGTCAATATCTCCTTCTCAATTCCGAAGGAAGGGGCGATGGCCTTCTTTGACGTCTTCGCGATGCCGGCAGATGCCAAAAATAAAGACGAGGCCTATCAGTTCCTCAACTATCTGCTGCGCCCGGACGTGATTGCCCATATCTCTGACCACGTGTTCTACGCCAATGCTAACAAAGAGGCGACGGCGTTGGTGAGCCCTGAAGTGCGTGATAATCCAGGCATTTATCCGCCAGCCGACGTGCGCGCGAAAATGTTTACCCTGAAAGTTCAGGATCCGAAGATTGACCGCGTCCGTACGCGTGCCTGGACCAAGGTGAAGAGCGGTAAATAATCCGCCGTTGAAGCGCCGGGTATGCGCTGCGCTGCCCGGCAAAACGCACCTTTTGGGTGCGTTTGCACCATGATTTGTTTCTGCCGGAGAGCACCCCGTGAATGATGCCACCCCACGCCCGCAGGCGAAAACCCGTAAAGCGCTGACGCCGCTCCTCGAAATCCGCAATCTGACCAAATCTTTCGACGGTCAGCACGCGGTTGATGACGTGAGTCTGACTATTTATAAAGGCGAAATCTTTGCCCTGCTGGGCGCATCCGGCTGTGGAAAATCCACGCTGCTGCGCATGCTGGCAGGGTTTGAACAACCCACTACCGGACAAATCATGCTGGACGGCGTCGACCTGTCCCAGGTGCCACCTTATTTGCGGCCCATCAACATGATGTTTCAGTCCTACGCGCTGTTTCCTCATATGACGGTGGAACAGAATATCGCCTTTGGCCTGAAGCAGGACAAATTGCCGAAAGCGGAAATCGCCAGCCGGGTCGAAGAGATGCTGGGTCTGGTGCATATGCAGGAGTTCGCCAAACGCAAACCGCATCAGCTTTCCGGCGGTCAGCGTCAGCGCGTGGCGCTGGCGCGAAGTCTGGCAAAACGTCCCAAACTCCTGTTACTCGACGAGCCGATGGGCGCACTGGATAAAAAACTGCGTGACCGTATGCAGCTTGAAGTGGTCGATATTCTTGAGCGCGTCGGCGCGACCTGCGTGATGGTGACGCACGATCAGGAAGAGGCGATGACCATGGCCGGGCGTATTGCCATCATGAACCGTGGCAAGTTCGTGCAAATCGGTGAGCCGGAAGAGATTTATGAGCATCCGACCACCCGCTACAGCGCGGAGTTTATCGGCTCGGTCAACGTTTTTGAGGGGGTTATCAAAGAGCGGCAGGATGACGGTCTGGTGCTGTATTCCCCAGGTCTGGTGCATCCACTGAAGGTCGATCCGGATGCGTCGGTGGTGGACAACGTGCCGGTGCACGTGGCGCTGCGCCCGGAAAAAATCATGCTGTGCGACGAGCCGCCCGCCGACGGATTTAACTTCGCCGTGGGAGAAGTGGTGCACATTGCCTATCTTGGCGATCTCTCCATTTATCACGTTCGCCTGAAAAGCGGACAGATGATCAGTGCTCAGTTGCAGAATGCCCACCGTTATCGCAAAGGTCTGCCGACCTGGGGCGATGAGGTGCGTTTGTGCTGGGATGCGGACAGCTGTGTGGTGTTGACGGTTTAAGGAGCGAAGATGAGTACACTTGAACCTCCGGCACGTGTGGAAAAGCCGGGTGGCTTTACGCTCTGGCTGGCGCGCGTGCAGATGAAACACGGGCGCAAGCTGGTCATTGCGCTGCCTTATGTCTGGCTTATCCTACTATTTCTGCTGCCTTTTCTGATCGTCTTTAAAATCAGTCTCGCGGAAATGGCGCGGGCGATCCCGCCGTATACCGAACTGATGGCGTGGGCCGACGGGCAACTGTCTGTCACCCTTAATCTCGGTAACTTCCTGCAGCTAACGGACGATCCGCTCTACTTTGACGCCTATTTGCAGTCGCTACAGGTGGCAGGGGTTTCGACGCTTTGTTGTCTGCTGCTGGGCTATCCGCTGGCGTGGGCGGTGGCGCACAGCAAGCCGTCAACGCGTAATATTCTGTTGCTGCTGGTGATCCTGCCATCGTGGACCTCGTTTCTGATCCGCGTGTATGCGTGGATGGGGATCCTGAAAAATAATGGCGTGCTGAATAACTTTCTGCTGTGGCTGGGGGTGATCGACCAGCCGTTGACCATTCTGCACACCAATCTGGCGGTGTATATCGGCATTGTATACGCCTATCTGCCGTTCATGGTGCTGCCGATTTATACCGCACTGACGCGGATTGACTATTCGCTGGTGGAAGCGTCGTTGGATCTGGGCGCGCGCCCGCTGAAAACCTTCTTTAGCGTGATTGTCCCGTTGACCAAAGGCGGCATTATTGCCGGTTCCATGCTGGTGTTCATTCCGGCGGTTGGGGAGTTTGTTATCCCGGAACTGCTCGGCGGGCCGGACAGCATCATGATTGGGCGCGTGCTGTGGCAAGAGTTCTTTAACAACCGCGACTGGCCGGTGGCGTCTGCGGTCGCGATTGTCATGCTGCTGCTGTTGATCGTACCGATTATGTGGTTCCACAAACATCAGCAAAAAAGTGGCGGGGTCCACGGATGAACAACTTACCGGTAATTCGTTCACCCTGGCGTATTGTGATTCTGGTGCTCGGGTTTACTTTCCTGTACGCGCCGATGCTGATGCTGGTCATCTACTCGTTTAACAGTTCCAAACTGGTCACGGTGTGGGCAGGATGGTCAACGCGCTGGTACGGCGAACTGTTCCGCGACAGCGCGATGATGAGCGCGGTGGGGCTGAGTCTGACTATCGCCGCCTGTGCAGCGACCATGGCGGCGATACTCGGCACGATTGCCGCGGTGGTGATGGTGCGCTTTGGCCGCTTTCGCGGGTCGAACGGCTTTGCCTTTATGATAACCGCGCCGCTGGTTATGCCCGATGTGATCACCGGGCTCTCACTGCTGCTGCTCTTTGTTGCGCTGGGCCACGCGATTGGCTGGCCGTCGGATCGTGGAATGTTGACCATCTGGCTGGCGCACGTCACGTTCTGTACGGCGTATGTGGCGGTGGTGATTTCATCGCGCCTGCGCGAACTGGATCGCTCCATTGAGGAAGCGGCGATGGATCTGGGGGCGACGCCGTTGAAGGTGTTCTTTGTGATAACGCTGCCGATGATTATGCCGGCGGTGGTCTCCGGCTGGCTGCTGGCGTTCACGCTGTCGCTGGACGATCTGGTCATTGCCAGCTTTGTCTCCGGGCCGGGCGCAACCACGTTACCCATGCTGGTCTTCTCCAGCGTGCGGATGGGCGTTAATCCGGAAATCAACGCCCTGGCGACGCTGATCCTCGGCGTGGTCGGAATTGTCGGTTTTATCGCCTGGTATCTGATGGCTCGTACGGAAAAACAGCGGATCCGCGATATCCAACGTGCAAGACGCGACTGAAGACACTAAAATCGGTCAACCTGGCTACACAATGCCGCGCTCGTCGCGGCATTGTTTTCATGGAAGACGATTCGTTGGGATTTTTTAAAAAATCATCCTCATCACATGCCCGCCTGAACGTGCCTGCGCTGGTTCAGGTGGCGGCGCTCGCCATTATTATGATCCGTGGGCTCGACCTGCTGATGATCTTTAACACGCTCGGCGTCCGCGGACTGGTTGAGTTTATTCATCGCAGTGTACAAACCTGGAATTTGACGCTGGTTTTTCTGGGCAGTCTGGTGCTGGTGTTTGTTGAGATAGGCTGCGCATTTTCACTGGTGAAAGGGCGTAACTGGGCGCGGTGGCTATATCTCCTCACACAGGTGATTGCCGCAAGCTATTTGTGGGCGGCCTCGCTGGGCTACGGTTATCCCGAGTTGTTCAGCATTGCCGGTGAGTCAAAGCGGGAGATTCTGCGTACGCTGGTGATGCAAAAATTGCCCGATATGCTGGTGCTGTTATTACTGTTTGTGCCCGCGGCCAGTCGTCGCTTCTTCCGCTTACAATAATGTGTATAATCCTCGCCCCTGTTTAGATAAAGGTTTCTGTATGCAGTGCGCACTCTATGACGCCGGTCGCTGTCGCTCCTGTCAGTGGATAACGCAGCCCGTTGGCGAGCAACACGCCGCCAAAACCGCCGATCTGAAAAATCTGCTTGCCGGTTTTTCGGTCGGGGAATGGTGCGCACCGATTAGCGGCCCGGAAAAGGCGTTTCGTAATAAAGCGAAAATGGTGGTCAGTGGCAGCGTGGAGAAACCGCTGCTGGGGATGCTGCACCGCGACGGGACGCCGGAAGATTTGTGCGATTGCCCGCTCTATCCCGCCTCGTTTGCGCCAGTGTTTGCCGTGCTGAAACCGTTTATTGCGCGCGCCGGATTAACCCCCTATAACGTGGCGCGCAAGCGTGGGGAACTGAAGTACCTCCTGCTGACGGAAAGCCAGTTTGATGGCGGTATGATGCTGCGCTTTGTGCTGCGTTCCGAAAGCAAACTGGCGCAGTTACGCGCTGCGCTGCCGTGGTTGCAGACGCAACTGCCGCAGCTGAAGGTCATCAGCGTTAATCTCCAGCCGGTGCATATGGCGATTATGGAAGGGGAGACGGAAATCTTCCTGACCGAACAGCAGGCGCTGGCGGAGCGGTTTAACGACGTGCCGCTGTGGATTCGCCCACAAAGTTTCTTCCAGACCAATCCGGCGGTGGCTAGCCTGTTGTATGCGACGGCGCGTGACTGGGTGCGACAGCTGCCGGTGAACCACATGTGGGATCTGTTCTGCGGCGTTGGTGGTTTTGGCCTGCACTGTGCGACGCCGGACATGCAGTTGACTGGAATTGAAATCGCGCCGGAAGCCATTGCCTGTGCCAGACAATCTGCGCTGGAACTGGGCTTAACCAATCTTCATTTTCAGGCGCTGGATTCCACGCAGTTTGCCACCGGGCAAGGGGCGGTGCCGGAACTGGTGCTGGTGAATCCGCCGCGACGTGGTATTGGCAAACCGCTCTGCGATTATCTGGGGCAGATGGCGCCGCAGTGCATTATTTATTCCAGCTGTAATGCGCAGACGATGGCAAAAGACATTGCCGCGTTGCCGGGCTACCGTATTGAACGGGTACAGCTGTTCGATATGTTCCCACATACCGCGCATTATGAAGTGCTGACATTGTTGTTGAGGGACTAGTCACGGTTTGCCGGATGGCGGCGCTGGCGCCTTATCCGGCCTGCGAGCGGTGCAGATATTCCAGGCCTGATAAGCGTAGCGTCATCAGGCCTTCTACCACCAGCGACTCGACTTACTGCGGGAACCACTGATCGTTGATTTTTTGGTAAGTCCCGTCAGCTTTAATGGCCACCAGTGCCGCATTCAGTTTCTCCAGCAGCACTTTGTTGTCCGGGCGAACGGCAATGCCGAGGCCGGTACCAAAGTACTGCGGATCGGTTACTTTCTCGGTTGCTGGCCCCAGTTGTGGGTTGGTTTTCAGCCACTCGTTCACCACCGCGGTATCACCGAACACGCCATCAATACGGCCATTTTTCAGGTCGATAAACGCGTTCTGATAGCTGTCATAGGCCACCGTTTTCACTTCCGGATGCTTATCCTGCAAGTACTTCTGGTGGGTGGTGCCGTTTTCCATCCCGATACGTTTGCCTTTCAGATCGGCGAAGGTTTTGTAAGTCCCTTTCTTCGAAATTACCAGCGCCGAGTTGGCATAGTAGGGGGCTGTAAACGCCACCTGCTTGCTCCGCTCCGGCGTGATATCCATACCGGAAATCACCGCGTCATATTTCTTGAATTTGAGTGCCGGGATCAGACTGTCAAACGCATGGTTGGTGAAAGTACATTCTGCCTGCATCTGTTTGCACAAGGCTTTTGCCAGATCGAGGTCGAAACCGACGATTTGGTTATTCGCATCCATAGATTCGAACGGTGGATAGGTCGCAGAGACGCCGAAGCTGATTTTTTCAGCGGCAGAGGCGCCGATGGCAAAAGAGGCAAGTAATGCGGCCAGAACTAACTTTTTCATGGTTGGACTCCCGTTATGATGAAGCGCCGTTTCTGCGGCATGGATTTACAATGCCAGCAATTGAATTTGTATGCAATAAAAATGATTAACTATTTTTATGAAAATAAAAAAAGACGGACAGGTTATAAGCTTGTCCATCTTTTGAATTGTGTTTTATGCAATATGATGCTTAGTTGCGGCGTTCGAAAGCCAGCGCTTTGCGCTCGATAAGACGCATCATTAACGTCAACAGGCCGTTGACTAGCAGGTAGATGACGCCCGCTGCGCCGAACACCATCACATCGTAGGTGCGACCATACAGCAGCTGACCGTATCCCATCACTTCCATCAGGGTAATGGTATAAGCCAGAGAGGTACTCTTGAACACCAGCACCACTTCGTTGGAATACGAGGAGAGGGCGCGTTTAAAGGCATATGGCAACAGGATCGCCAGCGTGTCTTTCTTGCTCATCCCCAGCGCGCCGCAGGACTGCCACTGGCCTTCCGGAATTGCGCGGATCGCGCCGTAGAACAGCTGCGTGGTATAGGCTGCACTATTGAGCGACAGCGCAATCAGCGCGCACAGCCACGGCTCCGACAGCAGATGCCACAGAACCGGATACTCTTGCAGCGTCGGGAATTGCCCCGGTCCGTAGTAGATCAGAAAGATCTGCACCAGCAGCGGGGTACCGGTAAACAGTGTGATATAGCCACGAACCAGCCAGACCACGACCGGCGTTTTAAGCGTCAGAACGATAGTAAAAATCAGCGCCAGAATCAGGGCGACGACAATGGACGCTACCGTCAGCGTCAGGCTGGTGTGCAGCCCTTTAAGCAGTTCAGGTAAATACTCAAGCATCAGCCCGGTCTCCGCTCAAAACGTGTCGCGCGCAGGTCAATGCGTTTGAGAATGTACTGACTCACCAGCGTAATCACCAGGTAGATCGCCGCCGCAATAATGTACCAGTTAAACGGTTCCTGAGTTCGCGTGGCAATGCTCTTGGTTTGCAGCATCAGGTCGTTGACGCTGATAAGGCTCACCAGCGCAGTATCTTTCAGCAATACCAACCACTGGTTGCCCAGCCCTGGTAGCGCGTGACGCCACATCTGCGGCATCACCAGCCGGAAGAAAATGGCGGTCTTCGACAGTCCCAGCGCCTGACCGGACTCCCACTGACCCAGCGGTACGGCTTTCAGCGCGCCGCGCAGCGTTTGTGACGCATAGGCCGCGTAGAGCAGAGAGAGGGCAATCACGCCGCACAGGAAGGGGCTGACGTCAAAGTTTTCGATCTCCATTTGTACCGGGATCTGCACCACGCCCAGATTGACAGTAAAGCCATCAGAGAGCATCAGCAGCAGTTGAGAGGAGCCGAAATAGATAAACAGCACCACCAGAATTTCCGGCAGGCCGCGTAAAATGGTGACCAGCGCGGAACCCGTCCACGCGACAGGACGCCATTTCACTGACTCCCAGACGGCGAACAGCATCGCCAGCGCCAGGCCGAGGATCAGTGCACAAACGGCAAGGCCGACGGTCATCCCGGCGGCGCTTGCAAGTGGGAAAAATTCGTTCATCAAGGCTTACTTCTGGAACCATTTGTTATAGATGGTCTCGTAAGTCCCATCTTTCTTCACTTTTTCCAGCGCAGTGTTGAATTTCTGCTGCAGTTCCGCGTTGCCCTGGCGGACGGCGATGCCGAGGCCGGTGCCGAAGTAATCTTTATCCGTCACTTTGTCGCCAACCGGGGCCAGCTTCGGATTGTCTTTCAGCCACTCTGTGACCACCGCCGTATCACCAAATACGCCGTCAATGCGGCCGTTTTGCAGATCCAGTTTCGCATTCTGGTAGCTGTCATACGGAACCGTGGTGATTTCCGGGTGTTTATCCATGATGAATTTCTGGTGAGTGGTGCCGTTCTGCACGCCCACTTTCTTACCTTTCAACTGATCAATGCTGGCGAATTTACCCTGCTGACCAATGAACAGTGCGGAGTTGTCATAGTAAGGGGTGGTGAACAGCACCTGTTTTTCACGCTCAGGCGTGATATCCATCCCGGCCATCACCGCATCGAAACGGCGGAATTTCAGGCTGGGAATCAGGCTGTCGAACGCCTGGTTGGTAAAGGTACAGGTCGCGTCGATCTCTTTACACAGCGCATTGGCCAGATCGACATCAAAGCCGACAATCTTGTTATTAGCGTCCATCGATTCAAACGGAGGATAGGACGCTTCGGTCGCAAAACGAATGGTCTGGGCTGCTGTAGCAGAAAGGCTAAAGCCTGCGATAAGCGCGGCAATCAGAACTTTTTTCATTGTGTTGTCCCGAATCTTAGTGAGAGAGATAGTTTTTAAATGCTTCGGTCTGCGGGTCGGCAAAGCAACTTGCATTACCCTGCTCGACGATATGACCGTTTTCCATATACACGACGCGACTGGCGGTTTTACGCGCCACTTCCACTTCGTGCGTCACGATCACTTGTGTAATGTTGGTTTCCGCCAGTTCACGAATGATGCTGACAATTTGCGCGGTGATTTCTGGATCCAGCGCGGCGGTGGGCTCATCAAACAGCAGCACCTGCGGCTCCATCATCAGCGCACGGGCAATGGCCACACGCTGTTGCTGACCGCCGGAAAGATGCAGCGGAAAACGATCGCTGTAAGGTTTCAGACGCAGGCGATCCAGCAATTTTTCCGCACGGGCTAACGCCTGATCTTTTGACAGGCCCAGCACGCGGCAGGGCGCTTCAATCAGGTTCTGTTGCACGGTGAGGTGCGGCCACAGATTGTATTGCTGAAAGACCATTCCGACGTTCTGACGCAGTTCGCGAATCGCTTTATCTGACGGCGTTTTGCGGAAGTCGAACTGGTTTCCCGCAATGCTGAGCGTACCTGAACGCGGCATCTCTAGTAGATTGAGTACCCGCAGCAGTGAGCTTTTACCGGCCCCGCTTGGACCCAGTAACACCAGTGTTTCACCCTGCGGGCAATCCAGCGTGATATCGAACAGCGCCTGATGCGCGCCGTAGAAGCAGTTAATGCCGTTTAATTGAATACTCATTGATACTCGTATACTGGCCGTCTGATAGCTATTGAAGCCGCAGATAGTACCTTTGACAGAATAGTTATGCAATATTTATGCTTTAAAAGTTAAATATAGCGCGCATTTCCCCTTAAACATAGCACAAAATAGCGAGGGCAAAGCGCGGTAAGAACAATTGTCGGCATTCCATGCAGAATGCCAGACAATTTACGGGGGGTACGTTTTTTATCGCGGTAAAGCGGCGGGATTAACGGTTTTCTACCGACTGGCGAAGCGTACCGGCAGGGGCATGCACGCTGCCGCCCAGATAACGCACGTCATCAATGACCCAGCACTGACCTTCGCGGATCATCAGCACTTCATCCTGCCAGTTCTGATCGCCCTGTTTCAGTGCAACGCGCAGCGGAATGTTGCGTGCATCACTATTCGGTATGGTCGAGGCGCTGGCAACGCTGGCGCTGTCCGGCGGCGTTGCGCGACTGGAGAACGGATCGCTGCTCATCAGTTGACGATGCGCACTGTCCCGACTGGCATCCGACAGCAGTTTCGCCAGGTTGTCGCTCAGGTAAGGGCGCAGGGCGGTGATATCATTACTGCGGTGTTGGATACGATAGTCATAGAATTGTTGAGCCACACTGTCCGGGCCGCCATCCACACAGGCACCCGTACGCGGCCCATTGTCTTTGTAGGCTGGCGTGACGGTGGTGCAGGCGCTGAGCAGCAGCGCGCAGGGGACAAGCAGGGAGAGTTTCGAATAGCGCATAGTGATTTCCTTATAAGCTTTCTGCCATGAGTCTTCTAAGATAACAGTCATCTACGATAATCAATTATATCCTTTCAATGATAGTGTATGGCGCTGATAATGTGCTGAATGTAACCAGGAGAGACATCATGCAATTTTCGACAACCCCCACGCTTGAAGGACAGAGCATCGTGGAATACTGTGGTGTGGTCACCGGCGAAGCCATTCTGGGCGCGAACATCTTCCGGGACTTTTTTGCCGGTATTCGCGATATCGTCGGCGGTCGTTCAGGCGCTTATGAAAAAGAGTTACGTAAAGCGCGTGAGATTGCCTTCGCAGAACTGGGTGAACAGGCGAAAGCGCTGGGCGCTGACGCGGTGGTCGGCATTGATATCGATTACGAAACGGTCGGCAAAGACAGCAGCATGCTGATGGTCAGCGTGAGCGGGACCGCGGTGAAAACCCGCCGATGAAGATATGGCTGTGGCTGGTGGCTCTGGCACTGCTGTTAACGGGGTGTACGGGTGAAAAGGGGATTGTTGACAGAGAAGGCTACCAGCTCGATACCCGTCATCAGGCACAGGCGGCGTATCCTCGCATCAAAGTGTTAGTGATCCACTATACGGCGGACGACTTCGATGGCTCGCTGGCGACGTTGACGGATAAAAACGTCAGCTCGCATTATCTGATCCCGGCGGTGCCGCCGTTACATCGGGGTATACCGCGTATCTGGCAACTGGTACCGGAACAGGATCTGGCGTGGCATGCGGGCATCAGCTTCTGGCGCGGTGCGACGCGCATTAACGACACCTCAATTGGCATTGAACTGGAAAATCGCGGCTGGCAAAAATCGGCGGGTGAAAAGTATTTTTCCCCGTTTGAACCCGCGCAGATTCAGGCACTGATACCGCTGGCGAAAGACATTATCGCCCGTTATGACATTAAGCCGCAGAACGTGGTTGCGCATGCGGACATCGCCCCGCAGCGAAAAGACGACCCCGGCCCGCGGTTTCCCTGGCAGGCGCTGGCAGCGCAGGGGATTGGCGCCTGGCCTGATGCGCAGCGGGTCAATTTCTATCTTGCCGGACGGGCACCGAACGCCCCTGTTGAGATGGCATCACTGCTGGACCTGTTGTCGCGTTATGGTTATGAGGTGAAGCCTGACATGACCGCACGTGAGCAGCAGCGCGTGGTGATGGCGTTCCAGATGCATTTCCGCCCGACGCTCTGGAACGGCGTTGCCGATGCCGAAACGCAGGCGATTGCTGAGGCGCTGTTGGAGAAGTACGGGCAGGGGTGAGCCTGCCTGTCAATCATGGCGCAAGCCCGAAATAGTCTTTTTCTGGACTGATAAAAACTGAAGCATTCCTTCACATGATTTATAGTTTACCCACTTTAAATTACTCGCATCAATGATTGACATCGAACATGCGACGTAATGATAAAAAATAAACAAACAATTGAGATTCGTTCTCACCGTAAAGTAATTTCTTATTTAAAAAGGACTGCTGGTAACGCGAGGATGCGGAAATTACACGTCTTTATTAATTATCTTAAGCGGGTATTATAATGTTAAGTACTTTTGGTAAAAAACTGCGTCCTCATCAAGAAAAAGAAGCCATTATTTCCGTGACGGAAGGTTACGAAGAAAAAACCTTAAAGAAATGGCAAAAGTTATCAACGGCTGATTCCAAATATATTTATATTATCGTCAGCGGCGAAGTAGAGTTCCGCCGTGAATCAGATGAACTTTGCATGTTCACTGTCGAGGGGCCGTGCATCTTTGGTCTCTCCTCCATGTTCTGTCATACTTCACACATGTACGCTCTTGTCCGTACTAATACCGTGGTGCGCTCTATCCCAAAAGATGAGTTCACTCAACTGATCACAGAACATAACTTATGGGAAGACCTTACCAGACTGCTCTTCTGGTATGTTCTCCTCATGAGCAAGCGGGATGATATTCTGGTCGCCCGCAGTGCCTATTCGGTAGTACGTGAATTTTTATATGAAATTCATGAGTTAAAAATTAACTATCAGCGTGATATTAACGTTTATGACTATATCCAGGAATACACTAACCTGGCACGCAGCACCATTATTAAAATTCTCTCCGATCTGAAAAAAGGGCAATATATCATCGTGGAAAAGGGTCGACTCCTTAACATGACGCACTTGCCGGAAAAATATTGATTACTCCAGCCGGTCTCCTTTTTTCAGAAGAGGAGACCGCGTCACATCACTCTGCGTGAGTTTTGCCTGGGGAGTTTCCTGCGTTTCGTCAACCGGCGGTGCGGGAATTTTCCCTTGCGCATAATCCTGCTGCTGCTCTTTTAATGCCTGCTTGAACAACTCAGTTAACGACGTATTATCACGACCTTCGCTGACGCTCTCGTTCGCGGCATCATCCTCGTGCGCCTGCGTGCCTGGCAATGTATCGCGAGAGGTATGCTGAGATATATTTCCGTCCGGCGCCTGCCGCCAGTCACTCTCATCGCTATTTATCGGGATATCCTGCATGGCCGGGATATCATCCTCATGTCTGGGCGCAGGTTCAGAATGCGGGTGTGGGAACGGTTTACTCACGTACACATAATGCATATCTGAAAGCCTGGCCTGTGGCATGGCAACACTAGCGTTAACCGGCTCCGGCGTCGGGTGACGCAGGTTCCAGTAAATATGTGTGTAAATCCCGGCTGCCAGCAACGTGAAGAGTCCCAGCATCCATAATATGCTGTGACCGACTATTTTTTTCATACCGGGGAGGCGATATGAAAACCAGACCGCCTCCCCGGTGGCGTAGCTCCGTTGAGCCGCAAGACATATTGTCGACATCAGGAACGTTTCTCCTGGGGTGAGGTATCGTGAGTGGCATGAGACGCCTGGAGCAGTACGCTCGGCGTGGTGTTGGTTTCTCGCATCAGCTGCATTAGCGTGTCTTCGCCAGGGATGCCATCGACATGCAGATTCATTCTCTGCTGGAATTCACGGGTACGCTTCATCATTTCCGCCGTCCAGCTCTGCGCATGCGTTTCGGGCTGTGCGAGCGCGAGACTCAGTTGTTGGTCGAGCCAGGCCAGATCTTTACTGTCACTGGTTGCGCTGATGGCGTCTTTGCCCTGTGGCGTCAGACGGTGCAACTGCGTGTAATGTCCGGTTGCATGTTGAGTAAACCAACTGCGGCTGACCTGCCAGGTGCGGTTATTCATCAGCAGATCCAGGGACTCATTGCCGGCACGAGCAACAACGGCATAGTTAAGATGATCGCCGGTTTTGATTTCGCTGACCCACGGATAACCTTCCTTTGCCAGTTCCTCCAGCGGCGCGGTGCCTTGTTTGCACATCAGATTCACCTTCGCGGCATTCTGGCATAAGGCATCTTCCGCCGAGGCATCGTAACCCCACATCACATACAGTTGATGCATCGCGTCGGGCTGATTCACCATTTCATTATCGATAGTCGGCGCAACCGGCACCTGGGTTTTCGACGTCTGCTGCTGCCAGCTCACTGGAACCGGTAGGTGAATCGGAAGTCTGGCGCTGATTGGCGCCATCAGATACCAGCCACAGGCTGCGAAAATCGTCGACGCCAGTACACCGACGGTTGCCAGGCGCTTACCGTGGTTTTGGGCGGGCAGAATCTCGCCGGCAGCCAGGCGTAAATGACGAGGCTCCACACAAGCGGCGCGTTCGGTCCATGCCGCAAGCATCGATAAGTGCGCCAGTTCATTGAATTTGCTGAGATGACCTTTTGTCAGTTTATGCATTTTGCGTATGCGTGCGGGGGCTAACGGTGACGTTTCGCAGTCCTGCTCTTCACACTGGGACTGTACATAGTCCAGCATTTCACGGCAGGTCAGGGAACGAACCACATGATGCGTATGAACGTACTCCTGAAGACTGGACTTTTGCATCAGAACCGTTTCCTGATCCACCGAGCCCATCAGCACAATCGATAGCGGAAATGCCAGCTCCTGCGCATGGGCTAACAACATTCCCAGCACGTCGCGGCAGTTATCCTTCATGGCTTCCACGTGCGAAATCACCAGCACTTTACTTTTCGCCTTACGGGAAGCAGGTGCTTCCTGCCACTGGCGTAACACGGCATCCACCGCATGAAGACGGGTTTGGCTTTCTTTGCTTCCGGGATTGAGCTTGTACAGCAGGCTACTGGCACTCAATTTGGGGAAAGCATTAATAGACAGTACATCGTGACCGCTGCTTTTCAGCGCCTCGCTGTACTGAAAAAGCAGCGCCGTGTCGTTGCAAAAGAGCCCGGTAATTCCCGCCTGTCCGGTTTTCTCTTTCAGCAGGTTGAAAATATCCTGATGATAAGGCACAAAAAAGTCGCCCGAGGCACGGGTGACTTTCCTGAATGGCGGATTTTTAAAATTAAAATGACTCTGATACATAACGACTTACCGTCTCTTTACATGAATAGCACTGAGACGAAAAGTAAGGGAAAGCAGACGGCGGAGCAATTTTTAAAGAGAGTAAAAATAACCTCTTGTTCATCCTTAACATCAGGATTTTAACCGGTCAATATTTTTCTTCGTTAAAGTTAATGGTAATGCCGATAGTCGGATGCAGACCCGTTAATTACTATTTGCTGCATATATTGGTGCAGCACGATGCTGCTTATTTTCGTTTTGCAACAGGACAGGTGAATAATGAATTACTCATTTCTCTCCCGCTGGAGAACGCCTTTTATGATGTTTGTGTTGCTTATATTTTGCGGACAGCAAGGGTATGTGATCATCAAAGATTATCAAAAGGTAGCAAAAAAGCTGGCGAACGCGGATGCAAAACCCGTGAAACAACGCGGGGAAGAAAAAACGTTTGCGCTTTTCGCTGCGGCGGTGCGCCCACAACACCCATCCACGTCTGCGCAAAAAACGTTATCTGCTGAAATTGAGGGGATTGTCAGGAGTGACGATGCCTGGCTTTCCTTTGCCGTGATTAAGACCCAGAGCGGGCAGAAGAGCTATCGCGAGGGAGAGAAACTGACCGGGTTCGACGACGTCTATATCGAGTCAATCAATAAAGACAACGTCGTGGTGAATTATGAAGGAACGTCGCAGGTACTGACATTAAAGACACCTGATTATTTTAAGGGCGACGTTGACAGCGGCCCGGTAACGAAATCGACAAAGGATGCAGGAGCCGACCAATTGCATCTTGATGATTATCTGGTGTTGAAACCGCTAATCGAAAAGGGACAACTGGAAGGCTATAACATTAATCCAAGGGATGCTTCACCATTTTATACCCATTCAGGGCTGGAAAAAGGTGATGTGGCGATTGAAGTTAATTCTGTCGATATGACGAAAGAAGCACAGGCGAAAAGTATTCTCGCTAACTGGTCGAAGATGAAAGAAGCGGAGGTCGTCGTCAGACGTCACGCTCACCTTGAAAATATTCGGGTTAATGTTCTAAACAATTAACAAGTGTACAGACATGAAGAAATTTCCCTGGGCGTGCGTGGCGCTGACCGCATTGTCGTTGTATTCAAGTTCGCTGTTTGCAGCAAACTTTAGCGCCAGTTTTAAAAATACCGATATTCGTGAATTTATCGATACGGTGGGGCGCAATTTAAATAAAACCATCCTGGTGGATCCCTCCGTGCAGGGATCGGTGTCGGTCAGAACCTACAACGTGCTGACGGAGGATGAGTATTACCAGTTCTTTTTAAGCGTGCTGGATCTGTACGGTTTATCGGTGATTCCGATGGATAACGGCATGGTCAAAGTGGTGCGTTCAAGCGTGGCGCGTATGGCAGGCGCACCGGTCGTCGACAGTAATAATCCCGGCAAAGGGGATGAGATCATTACCCGTGTCGTGCGAATGGAAAACGTCCCTGTGCGCGAACTGGCACCCTTGCTCCGTCAGCTCAATGATGCTTCTGGTATCGGTAACGTGGTGCATTTCGAACCGTCGAATGTGCTGCTGTTAACCGGCAAAGCCTCGGTGGTGAACCGACTGGTGGATCTGGTCCAGCGCGTGGATAAAGACGGCGTTCAGCGCCGCGAGATAGTACCGCTGCGTTTTGCCTCCGCGAAGGAACTGTCGGAAATGTTGAATAACCTCAACAACGAAGAGCAGAAAGGACAAAACGCGCCGCAGCTGACCACGAAAGTGGTGGCCGATGATGAAACCAATAGCCTGGTGATCAGCGGTTCGGAAGAGGCGCGAGCGCGCACCCGTTCGCTGATTGGCCAACTGGATCGTGAGCAGAATAACGAAGGGAATACCCGCGTGTTCTACCTCAAATACGCTAACGCCAGCAAAGTGGTACCGGTGCTGACCGGGATTGGCGAACAGTTGAAAGATAAGCCCGGCGCGGCGAAGGGCAAAACGTCGATGGCCGCGTCTGACATGAATATTACCGCCGACGAATCGACTAACTCACTGGTGATCACCGCGCAGCCTAATGTGATGAACTCCCTTGAGAAGGTGATCGATAAGCTGGATATTCGTCGCCCGCAGGTCCTGGTGGAAGCGATTATTGCTGAGGTACAGGACGGTAACGGCCTGGATCTCGGCGTGCAGTGGACCAGCAAACACGGCGGCGTACAGTTTGGTTCGACCGGTATGCCGATTAGCCAGGTTGATAAAACGAAAATTATCGGCAGCTTTACCGGTCTGGCGACCGGCTTTTTCAACGGTGACTTTGGCGGACTGATGACGGCGCTCTCAACCAATGGCAAAAACGACATCCTCTCCACGCCGAGTGTGGTCACACTGGATAACAAAGAGGCGTCGTTTAACGTCGGACAGGATGTGCCGGTACTTTCCGGATCGCAAACCACCAGTGGCGATAACGTCTTTAACTCGGTTGAACGTAAAACGGTGGGGACCAAGCTGAAAATCGTGCCGCAGATTAACGACGGCGACATGATTCACCTCAAGATCGAGCAGGAAGTTTCCAGCGTGGACAACAGCGCGACGGAAGATGCCAGCCTTGGCCCAACCTTCAATACGCGCACCATCAATAACGAAGTGATGGTGCACAGTGGTCAAACCGTGGTACTTGGCGGTCTGATGGAAAACGTGACCAAGCAGTCGGTCTCCAAAGTCCCGCTGTTGGGCGATATTCCGCTGGTGGGGCAGTTGTTCCGTTACACCTCGCAGGATTCCGCGAAACGTAATCTGATGGTCTTTATCCATACGACCGTGCTGCGAGATGACGACAACTACAGCGCGTCATCGAAAGAGCGATATGACCAGATCCGCGCGCGGCAGCAACAGCGCATGGAAGAGAAAAAGCTGGGTATTGTTGAAAATACCGACAACCCGATACTGCCTGCGTTCCCGGGGCAGATCGGCACTGCGCCGGTAAAACCCAGCGCCACCCCCTCCCGTAATCCGTTTAAAGAGTAAGGAGGGACGCTAAGTGGACGAACTGAGTAACGCGCTGTGCAGCAGTAGCTATGCAAAAGATAACGGCATTCTGTTTTACAACGACGAGGTATATGTCCGTAGTGAAACTCCCGCGTTTGCCTTGCTGGAGATGCGTCGGGTTCTGGGACGTTCTTTTGCGCCCGTTACCCTGACGCCTGAAGCCTTTGACGAGATGCTGGCGAAGATCTGGCAGCAAAGCAGCGGTGTCTCCCAGCAACTGGTGGACGACATGGATGCGGACATCGATCTGATGGCGCTAACCGAGGAGATCCCGGACAACGAGGATCTGCTCGATAACGATGAAAACTCGCCGGTGATCCGCCTGATCAACGCCATTCTTGGTGAGGCGGTAAAAGAAGGCGCCTCGGATATTCATATCGAAACGTTTGAGCGGACGCTGAGTATCCGCTTTCGCGTCGATGGCGTGCTGCGACCGGTGCTGCAACCCGCGCGCAAGCTCGCACCGCTGCTGGTGTCGCGTATCAAGGTTATGTCCAGGCTCGATATCGCTGAAAAACGTCTGCCGCAGGATGGTCGCATCTCCCTGCGCATTGGTCGCAAGGCGATCGATGTGCGCGTGTCGACTATTCCCTCGCAGTATGGTGAGCGGGTGGTCATGCGTTTGCTCGATAAAAGCAACCTTAAGCCAGACATCAATAAGCTTGGCCTGATTGATGAAGAACTGGAGAAATTGAAAGGACTGATAGACCGTCCACACGGCATCATCCTGGTGACCGGGCCGACAGGCTCCGGGAAAAGCACCACTCTCTACGCCATTCTCTCGGCGCTCAACGGCCATGAACGCAACATTCTGACCGTCGAGGATCCGATTGAGTACGAGCTCGAAGGGGTGGGGCAAACGCAGGTGAACCCGCGCGTGGACATGACTTTTGCCAGAGGACTGCGCGCCATTTTGCGTCAGGACCCGGACGTGGTGATGATTGGCGAAATTCGCGACGGGGAAACGGCGCAAATTGCGGTGCAGGCATCGCTCACGGGTCACCTGGTGATGTCCACGCTGCACACCAACAGCGCCGCCGGGGCCATTACCCGCCTGCGCGATATGGGGCTGGAGTCGTTTTTAATTGGCTCATCATTGCTCGGCGTTATAGCCCAGCGTCTGGTGCGCCGGCTGTGCTCTCACTGCCGTACCACCAGTCCGCTGGGGGACAATGAAAAAGCGCTGTTCAGCTTCATGGACGCGCCGCCAAACGCGATTTATCGTGCGGTGGGCTGCGAACATTGCCGTCAGAGCGGTTATCAGGGGCGTGCCGGGATCCATGAATTTCTGGTCGTCGATACCGCCATGCGTCGCGCCATTCACGAAGATAAAGATGAGATGTCCATCGAAACGCAGTTGTTTAAGCAGGCTTACAGCCTGCGCGAAAATGGACTCCTGAAGGTGATTAACGGTGTGACGTCGCTGGAAGAGGTCATGCGCGTCACCGCCGAGCGCGGAGGGGATCAGTAATGGCTTTCTACGCATGGACGGCGACAGATGCAACAGGGAAAACCCGGCGCGGAACGCTGCAGGCTGATGGGCAAAAGCAGGTTCGCCAGATGCTGCGCGAACAAAAGCTGATGCCGAGCAGTATTGCGGAAACCCGCGAGAAGGCGGTGGTGGGACAAGCGAAAACCGGCACAAAACTGTCGACGCCTGTGCTGTCGATGTTTACCCGTCAACTGTCGACGCTGGTTAACGCCGCGCTACCGCTGGAAAGTGCGCTAAAGGCGATATCAAAACAGACGGAAGATAAAAAACTGGCGGCGATGGTGGTGGAAATTCGCGAGAAGGTGGTGGAAGGGCATACGCTATTTGACGCCTTCAGCCAGTTCCCACGCACGTTCGACACGCTCTACTGCACGCTGGTGATGGCGGGGGAAAAGACCGGCCATTTGGGCGGCGTGCTGGAAAAACTGGCAGAGTACAACGAGCAGCGTCAGAAGATGAAAAGCAAGCTGACGCAGGCGATGGTCTATCCGATCACCCTGACCGTGGTGGCGATCGCGGTAATCAGTATTCTGCTGGTGGCGGTGGTGCCGCAGGTGATCGAACAGTTCACCCATATGAAGCAGCAACTGCCAATGACCACCCGTACGTTAATTGCGGTGAGTGATTTTCTGCAAGCTTTCGGGATTTATATTGCGGGCAGCCTGGCGGGAGGCATTATCGGCTTTAAGACGTGGCTTAAAAACGCGAAAAATCGATTTCGCTGGCACCGTTGGCTGGTGAATGCTTCACCTGTCAAAAAGCTGGTCTGCGCTATCAACAGCGCCCGCTATATCCGCACGCTGAGTATTTTGCAGGCGAGCAGCGTCCCGCTGCTGGAAGGGATGTATATCGCCATGGACGGTATCGAAAATCTTTATGCCCGGCAGGTGCTGGAACAGGCGGCGGATACCGTGCGTCAGGGGGCGACATTATATGCGGCGCTGGACCAGGCGAAATTATTTCCACCCACCATGCTATATATGATCGCTTCCGGCGAAGAGAGTGGGGAATTAGGCAATTTAATGGACCGCGCGGCGGAAAATCAGGAATCCGCATTACAGCACCGAATTACATTAACGCTGTCGGTATTTGAGCCGGCACTGGTGGTCTCCATGGCGACAATTGTTTTATTTATCGTGCTGTCGATATTACAACCGCTTCTGCAACTTAATAATATGGTAGGTTAAATTATGGCTATGAAACAAAAACACCTGGCTCGCCAGGCGGGCTTCACGCTGCTCGAATTAATGGTGGTGATTGTTATCCTCGGGGTTCTTGCCAGTATGGTGGTACCCAACTTAATGGGGAATAAAGAAAAAGCGGACCTGCAAAAGGCAACCAGCGATATTGTAGCGCTCGAAGGCTCACTGGATATGTATAAACTGGATAACCACCGTTATCCCACGACTGAGCAGGGCCTGCAGGCGCTGGTTAGCAAACCTGAAATCGCGCCAATTCCAAACGGCTACCGCGCAGATGGCTATATTCGTCGCTTGCCGCAGGATCCGTGGGCCAGTGATTATCTGTTAGTCAGTCCCGGCGAGCATGGCGCTGTAGATGTCTTTTCCGCCGGTCCGGACGGTGAAGCGAATACCGCCGATGATATTACTAATTGGTCTCTCGATAAAAAATCGAAATAATGAAAAAACAACGTGGCTTTACGTTGCTGGAAATTATTCTGGCGCTGGTGATATTTGCCAGTTGCGCCATGATGGTGGTGTCAACCATTCCTTCACGCAGCGGTGCGGATATATTTGGCCAGCAATTAAAAGCCCTTGTTGATTATGGTTCTGACCGTGCCGTAATGGACGGAAATATCGTGGGACTGGTGGTCACAACGGACAATTATCAACTGGTGACGCTGGACGATAAAAATGGCGAGCGTCACTGGGCGCCTTTATCCGCAGGTCGTATTACCACGCAAGGCGATTTTCCTGAAGATATGCATGTTTCGCTTGCGCCGCAACGCCTGGCCGCCAGGGTGGATGCCGAACCCCAGGTCGTCTTTTTACCGGACGGCGAAATCAGTCGATTCACGCTGACGCTGCAAAGTGACGACAAGCAGCACCATTTTCGCGTGGTGTCGCAAGGGGCGGCCCCCGTGTCGGTAGAGAACGATGAATAACGACAAGAAAAAACAAAAAGGGATGACGTTGCTGGAGGTGATGGTGGCATTGGTCATCTTCTCCACCGCCGCGCTGGCGCTGATGAACTCGGTCACCCTCAACGTGCGTTTCACCCATGGTCTTGCCGATACGCTACAGGCCAGTTGGGTGGCAGAAAACCAGTTAGTGGAAGCACAGTTGAGCAAAAGTGATTTTCCAGACGCGCAAGAGCATGGGACGGAGATGATGGGCGGGCGCGACTGGAACTGGCGCAAACAACGGGTAAAGACGGCGGATAACGGCTGGGCTAACGCGATACGGGTCTATGCGGAAGGCGACGAGAGCCAGCCGGTCATTACGTTGCAGATTATTCCGCCAGGAGAAAGCCAGTGAAAAACAGACAACGCCAGCGCGGATTTACTCTGCTGGAGGTCATGATTGCGCTGACCATTTTTGCGGTGATCAGCACCCTGGCCTGGCAAATTCTGGACGGGGCGATGCGGACCAGTTCTGCGACGGAGTCCAGTACGGCGAAGCTTAATCAGCTTCAGCGTGCCTGGAGCCTGATGGAGCGCGATTTCTTTCAGCTTCAGGCGCGTGCGCCGCGTAATGAGCCAGACGTATTCCGCCAGGATGACGATGCCATTGTACTGACCACGCTGAATGGCGTGAGCGGTTCAGTGCAACTGGAGCGCGTACGCTGGCGGCTGGATGCGGGGCATTTGTATCGCGATGTCTGGCCAGCCATTGATAGCCCGGTGGGCGTCAAGCCAGAAGCCGTGCCGATCGTCAGCGAAGTGAAATCAGCGGAATGGCGTTTTTACAGGAAAGGCTGGCAAAAAAGCTGGAGTGATTCTGCGCACCAGCCGGACGGCGTGGAACTGACGCTAACCATGAAAGAGGGGGAGACCTGGCGCTGGGTGTTTATGACGCCGGGCGATCTGCCGGATGCAGCCGTGGTCGCGCCGAAAGACAATGCCGACGCGTCAGCCTCGAAAGACAACGCAGATATGCCAGCATCGGCGGCAGACGCCGCGCCCGCTGTACAGACGACACCGCAGCCTGCGCCGGAAGGTAAATGATGAGCACATTGCGCAAACAAAAAGGCGTGGCCCTGCTGGTGGTGTTGATCCTGCTGGTCATGATGTCGGCGCTGGCGGCCAAAATTAGCCAGCAGTTCTGCCGTAACCTGCAGAAAACCCACTATCAGGTGAGCCAACAGCAGTTGCGCTGGGCGGTACAGGCGCAGGAAAAGGTGGTGAAGGACAGGCTACAGTCCGACGCCAGCGGCGAAAGCAAAGCGCTGGCTCTTGATGGCGACTGGCATCAACCGCTGGAAACCCGTGGAGAAGATTATACGGTAGTGAGCCAGGTGGAAGATGCACAAACCTGCTTCAACGTCAATAACCTGCTCACCGAAGAGAAGGAAGCGCAGGGGCAAAATGCCCCAGCGGTGCCGGAAAAACCGCTTAAGGAGCGGATTGTTGAGCAGATTCTGGCCCAGAGCGGCGTCAGTCTGACTACGGCAGAGGAGATCTATTGGCAACTGGTGGACTACCTCGATGGCGACAGCACTACGGCCAAAGAAGGCGCGGAGAGCGATGCCTGGGCTGGCGTGGTGCCGGCCCGCCAGCCCGCCAACCAGATGATGCGTAACATCTCAGAGCTAAAACTGTTGCCGGCGTTCCCGACCATGGCGTATGCAAAAGTGAGCAAGCTACTGTGCGCGTTGCCGGATTCCGCGAGCAAAGTGGACGTCAATACGCTAAGCCCGGAACAGGCGGCCGTTTTGGCGGCGCTGTTTCCTGGAAAACTGACGGAAGATGATGCCGTGCGCATGATTGAGGCGCGGCCTGAAACCGGCTGGGAAAACAGGGAGGCTTTCAGTAAGGCGCTGGAACAAAACTTCCCTCAGATTAAAGACGATTTGCCAGCAGTGGCGGATCAGATATCCATTAATAGTCGCTATTTCCGCGTCAACTATACCGGCAATACCGATGATCTAACGCTGCGCGTGGTCAGTCAGCTTCAGGTAAATCAGGAAGCTGGCGAGATTATCACGTGGCAGCGTCGTTACCGAATGATTGAATAACAAAAGTCGAATGCTATGAAACAGGTGCTTTTTATTCGTCCCGACAGCCGCGAGGACGGGACGTTATGGTGGTGCGAATCGGGAAGCCAGCAGGTGGCAATGCTTGATAACCTGGAAAGGTTGGGGGAGTTGTCGGACCATCCGCTGGCGGCGCGTGTATGTCTGTTGTTGCCAGCCAGCGAGATGATTTTCCGCCACTTCACGCTGCCGAAAAAGATCGCATCAAACGCGACAGCATTCTCGTGGATGGCTGAGGATACGCTGATCGGTGAAGTGGATAACCTCCACTGGACGGTGCTCAATAAGAAAGGGCGCGAGGTGGATGCGGCAGCGATTGACGCCGCGCGTTTACGCCATTGGCTGCGTTGCTTTCACGATGCGGGACTCACGGTGGTCCAGGCGTTGCCGGATGCCTGGCTGTTGCCGATGTCCCAGGGGGGAAGCACGGTAGTCTCCCTCGATGAGAGCTACTGGCTGCGTTTTTCTCCGGCTGCCGCCTGTGAAGTTGACGCGACGCTGCTCCCGTTGTTATTGCAGAAAACCCGTGAGGGTGAAGTGTGTTGCTACGGGGAGATCCCCGATGGCGTGGACGTAGATGAACAGCGGCCGTGGCAACACCCGCTGGTGTTGATTCAGCCGCAATGGCAGACCTGCCGGATTAATTTGCTGCACGGTGAATTCAGTACCCGGGTTGTATCAGGCGGGGCAGTCAAAGGGGTCAGAGCGGCGATGGTGGCGGCCGGCATTCTGTCTCTGAGTTTGCTGTTAGGTCCGCGAATGGCGCTGGCCTGGATGTTGGTACAGGAAGAGAATCACGTCCAACAGGAAATTGTACAAGTCTACCAGCACTACTTCCCGAGCATGCGTCAGATGACCAACCTTAAGTATCACTTTGGTCAGAACTTGAAGAAACAAAATAAAGGCCTCTTCCTGCAACTTGATGAACTGGAAAACGCCAAACGGTCGGCTCCGGAAATGGAAATCTCTTTGCTGGAGTACGATGGCGACCGGGGGGCATTGACGCTGAGTGTCAGCGCAGAAAATCCGCAGGCGCTGCAGGAGTTTGTTAATCGGACGGGAGAGCATTTTGATTTTGCTCTGCAGCCTGTGTCAAAAGAGGCACCCTATACCGCTATGATTACCGGGAAATATAAATGAAAGAGCGAATCGCGCAGCTGAAATCGCGCTATCAGAATTACAGCGACAGGGAAAAAAAAGGGTTAATAATGTGTGCCGCAGTGATGTGCTGCGCTGCCGTTTATTACACTGCCGCTATTCCGCTGGATAATATGATTCAAAGCAGTAAATCAACGCTGACGCGGCAAAGAGAGACGCTGAACTGGATGCGCGGAGAAATTGATAAAAACCATCTTCAGGTACAGCAGGTGAAAACCAATAATCCACGCAGCATTGTGGAAAAGAGCGCGCACGATATTCATTTATCACTGATGGATGTGCGTCAGGACGGGCAGACGTTATCGTTTGTGGTGGAGCGGATCAATATTTATCAATTAAAGAACTGGCTGCGGCAAATGAATATGACCTCCGGTATCCGGCTGGAGAAAATGAGTCTCACATCGGTGGACCATCTGAGTGACGTTAAAGCAAAAATTCTGCTCACCTGGAAAAAAGGGGTATGAATACGTTTGCTCTGCTCCGGGAAAGTTTCCCGCTGGCGGTGACCGGAATGAGTGCGGTTCTGGGGGCGATAATCGGCAGCTTCCTCGGCGTGGTCGCGGAACGTGTGCCGGCAATGATCATGGACGAAAAACCGCGCGGTAATTTGCTGTTTCCTGCGTCGCATTGTCCGGTATGCCAGCATTCACTTCGGGCGTGGGAGAACATCCCAATGGTCAGTTGGCTGGTACTTCGCGGCCGCTGTAGCCAGTGTCAGGCCGCTATTCCGCTACGTTTATTGGTCGTTGAATTTATCACTGCGCTTTTCTTTGGCGCAACGGCCTGGTGGGTGTCAGATGTTCAGGTACTTCTCTCACTCTGGCTGTTAGCGGGCTTTTTATTACCGTTGGCCATGATTGACGCGCAGCATCAGCTGTTGCCCGATTGCCTGACGCAACCGCTGCTGTGGAGTGGATTGCTGGTACACAGCGTCGACCTCGCGTTACCGCTTCATGATGCGCTTTTCGGTGCGGTAGCGGGTTACCTGTCGCTCTGGTTACTCTATTGGGCGTTTCGCTTGATCACCGGGCGTGAAGGTCTGGGCTACGGCGATTTTAAATTACTGGCTGCACTGGGAGCCTGGTGTGGCTGGCAGGCGTTGCCATCGATCGCATTGCTGGCGGCAGTAAGTGGCATTGTCGGTTATTACGTTTTAATTAAATTAAATAAAAATAACCAAACTATTCCTTTTGGTCCCTCACTGGCTTTTGCTGGCGTGATGGTATTTGCTTACCAGGCGCTCACAGTCACATTCTAAATATTGTGGTCAAGTTTTTTTAAAAGTTTTTTTCAGCGGGGAAAAGAAGGAAGAACATTTTCTCTCTCAGTATATTGTAGAAAGAACAGAAGCTATATGGATTTGAGATCTGTATCTTTTTATGGAGGAACGGAACGCACATAAATAATGTTCAGATAGAGATATCTCTTTGCTTTAAATAAAGTCTGTAAAAGATATTCCATGTTTTAAAGGAAGACATGGTTCACAACGTTTACGAATAAATTTATCAGGAAATAAAAATGAATTTTATGAAGCCTAAATATCTGGCGCTCTTTATTGCGGCGGCAACCAGTTCCGCATTCGCGGCTGCGCCAGGTACGCCTTCTATTAGCAGCGGCAATGACAAATTTGCCCTTGTCGAAGTAGACCAGGCGGCGCAGGCGTACAACAACCTCATCAAACTGCATAAAGATGGCGTCGATGTGAAGGTTGAGTGGAATGTCTGGAGTGGCGGCACGGCAACATCAGCGAAAGTTCTGCTGGATGGCACCACCGTCTGGAGTGGCGCGGGCAGCAATGCGGGTTCTGCGACCTTCAAAGTGAAAAAAGGGGGACGCTATCAGGAGCAGGTCGAACTGTGTAACACCAGCGGCTGTACCAAGAGCACCAGCAAGCTGATCATCGTTGCGGACACCGACGGTAGCCATCTGCTGCCGCTGAATGCCGCACTGCGCGAAAACAACAAAACCTTCGCTCAGCACACCGATAAAGTGGTGGGGGCGTATTATCCGGAGTGGGGCGTTTATGACCGTGACTTCCAGGTCGATAAAATTCCTGCGGCTAACCTGAACCATATCCTGTACGGCTTCATTCCGATTTGCGGTGGCGATGGCATCAATGATGGTCTGAAAACCGTTGAGAATGGCAACAGTTTTGCCGCATTGCAACGCGCCTGTGACGGCAGCCAGGACTTTACCGTCGCTATCCACGACCCATGGGCCGCGCTGCAGAAACCGCAATCCGGCGTTTCCAACTGGGACGACCCGTACAAAGGTAACTTTGGTCAGTTGATGGCGCTGAAAAAAGCGCATCCGGATCTGAAAGTTCTGCCTTCCATTGGCGGCTGGACCATGTCCGATCCGTTCTACCATATGGCTGACCCGGCTATTCGTGCGCGCTTTGTTGGCTCAGTGAAAGAGTTCCTGCAAACCTGGAAATTCTTTGACGGTGTCGATATTGACTGGGAATTCCCTGGCGGCGGCGGCGTGACTGAAACCCTGGGCAACCCGCAACAGGATAAAGCCACCTACACTGCGCTGATGCACGATCTCCGCACCATGCTGAATGAACTGAAAGCCGAAACCGGTCGTACCTACGAGCTGACTTCAGCGATTGGTTCCGGTAGCGATAAGATTGAAGACGCGGATTACACCACCGTGCAGCAGTATCTCGATCACATCTTCCTGATGAGCTATGACTTCTACGGCGCGTGGAGCAATACCGAACTGGGCCACCAGGCGGCGCTGAACGCACCGGCAGATCGTCCGGATACCAACTACACCACGGTTAACGGCATTAACGCGCTGCTCGGTCAGGGCGTACAGCCTGGCAAGATTGTCGTCGGCGCGGGCATGTATGGTCGTGGCTGGACCGGTGTCCATGGTCAGACGGGCAATAACCCGTTCACCGGCACCGCAACAGGCGCAGTGAAAGGGACCTGGGAACCGGGTGTTGTTGACTATCGCCAGATTGTTAAAGAATTCAAAGGTAAAGCAGGTTGGGAATCGGGCTACGATGCGGTTGCTGAAGCGCCATACGTCTTCAATAAAACCACCGGCGATCTTATCAGCTACGAAGACGCTCGTTCTACGACTGCAAAAGGCAAATACGTCCTGGCGAACAAACTGGGTGGCTTATTCGCATGGTCTATCGATTCTGATAACGGCGACATTCTGAACGCCATGAATGAAAGTCTGCTGGGTGGCTCTTCGACGCCGGTTGATCCTGTCGTGACTAACCATGCGCCAATCGCTTCCGCGGCCGATCAGAACGTGACGGGTCCGGTCACCGTCACGCTTGATGGTTCTGCATCCAGCGATCCGGATGGCGATGCGATGACTTACAAATGGACCCAGGTTTCTGGCCCAGCCGTGACCATCAGCAACAGCGCCAAAGCGAAAGCGTCCTTTAACGTTGCCGCAGCGACCAGCGACCAGACGATGGTGTTCCGCCTGACCGTGACCGACGCCAAAGGGCTGAAAAACGCGGTTGATGTTCAGATTCTGAACAAAGCGCCGAAAGCAAACCAGGCGCCGGTGGTAAACCAGATGGAAACCATCACTCTGCAAGCTGGCGAAAGCCACTCTCTGCATGCGCAGGCAGCGGATCCCGATGGTGATGCTCTGACCTATACATGGAGTGTTCCAGCGGATATGCAAGCGACCGGTACCAATACCGCGAACGTGAACATCACTGCGCCAGAGGTGAGCTCCGAGTCGACCTACACCCTGAGCGTAATCGTGAGCGATGGTAAAACCAGCGTGCAGTCTAACGTACAGGTTGTGGTAACGCCGAAACCGGCAGACGAAGGCAATACGCCATCTGATGAAGGTAACACCCCATCAGACGAAGGCAATACGCCATCAGATGAAGGTAATACGCCATCTGACGAAGGCACTGCGACCAACAGCTGCGACAAACCGGTTGATGCGAATGCCAGCAAATATGCGGCATGGAGCGCCAGCAAAGTTTACAACAGCGGCAATACCGTCAGCTTCGACAATCTGGTATGGAAAGCGAAATACTGGACGCAGGGTAACCAGCCTGGCTTCGGTGTGGATGCATGGGAACTGGTCAGCAAAGTGAGCATGAACTGGCGTTCTGATGTGGTCTACAACAGCGGTGAAACCACCACGTATCAGGGTTCTGTCTACCGTGCGAAATGGTGGACCCGTGGTGATAAGCCTGGTAACAGCGACGTATGGGTAAAAGAAGGGGCATCAGCAGATTGCAAATAATCTTCTGATCCTGACATTACGGGCGCGATCTTCGCCCGTAATGGCTGACGGCTCTCGACATCGGGAACCGTCAGCCACTCAACAAAATAAATTGATGTGCGCAAGGAGAGAATAAGGAAATAAAGAAGCAGGTGATGAAATGAAACGATTAATCTTGTTGTTGCTGATTGTCAGCCAAAGTGTTTTCGCCAATTGCTGGGATAACGCTGCACATTATTATCACGTCGACCCGTATTTATTATTTGCCATTGCAAAAGTGGAGTCAGGTATGAATCCCCATGCGGTGGGCTGGAATCACGATGGTTCGCGGGATGTTGGCTTGATGCAAATTAACAGTTCTCATTTTGGTGAGTTGCAACGACAAGGGATCGATGAGTCTCGCTTAATGGCAGAACCGTGTACCTCGATTATGGTTGGTGCGTCGATATTGTCGGACATGATTAAGGTGTATGGCTATAACTGGGAAGCGGTGGGGGCTTATAACGCTGGGCTGAAAAAAGAGAATTATTCACAGCGTATGATTTATGCCCGTAAGGTCTGGAATAAATACCAGAAGATAAAACCCTATATTTCGAAAGAATATTGATTTTTGTTTTTTGAAGAGTACCGGGCGGTGTTCTTCAGAAAATGAAAAGAATGGCAATTTCAGGTTTATTTATTAACGGAGTAATACATAAGCCGGGATTGCCTACACCATTGTTCCTAACAAACAGGATTATTTGAGATGACCAAAAGGACATTACTGAGCGTTCTCGTTGCGGGGGCGTGTATCGCCCCGTTTATGGCTCAGGCTAGCACGTTGCAGGCGACCAGCAGCGAACCGTACACCCTGAAAGCCAGCGACCTGGCGAAGAAAGAAAAGGAATTAACCAGCTTTCCGCTGATGGCGTCCGTAAAGGAGACTATCCGTACACTCGATAACGCGCAGGTTGAGTTGATCGAGCCAGGCCGTGCTGCAAATCCGGATAACGTGAAACGCGTTGAAGGTATTGTCAAAGCCAGCGACTGGGAATACCTGTTTCCGATGCGCGCGCAGTCTTACACTTACAGCAACTTCCTGAAAGCCGTGGGTAAATTCCCTGCGCTGTGTAAGACCTATAACGACGGGCGTGATAGTGATGCGATTTGTCGTAAAGAACTGGCAACCATGTTTGCCCACTTTGCGCAGGAAACCGGTGGGCATGAGAGCTGGCGTCCGGAAGCCGAATGGCGTCAGGCCCTGGTTCATGTTCGTGAAATGGGCTGGACTGAAGGTCAGAAGGGCGGTTACAACGGCGAATGTGACCCCAGTATCTGGCAGGGCCAAACCTGGCCGTGCGGTAAAGACAAAGATGGCGATTTCGTGAGCTATTTTGGCCGTGGCGCCAAACAGCTGTCTTACAACTACAATTACGGCCCGTTCTCTGAAGCCATGTTCGGTACGGTCCGCACGCTGCTGGACAAACCGGAGCTGGTGGCAGATACCTGGCTGAACCTTGCGAGTGCGATCTTCTTCTTTGCCTATCCGCAGCCGCCAAAACCCAGCATGCTGCAGGTTATCGACGGCACCTGGAAACCCAACGATCATGACAAAGCCAACGGTCTGGTTTCGGGCTTTGGTGTGACCACCCAGATCATCAACGGTGGCGTAGAGTGCGGCGGTCCGACCGAAATTGCGCAGTCTGAAAACCGTATCAAATACTACAAAGAGTTCGCGAAATACCTGAAAGTTCAGGTTCCGGCAAATGAAGTACTGGGCTGCGCCAACATGAAACAGTTCGACGAGGGTGGCTCAGGCGCGCTGAAGATTTACTGGGAGCAGGATTGGGGATGGAGCGCGGATACGCCAAGCGGTGCGACCTATTCTTGCCAACTGGTGGGCTATCAGACGCCATTCAGTGCATTCAAAGAGGGTGACTACAGCAAATGCGTGCAGAAATTCTTTGATGTGAAGATCGTCAACGATGATGGTTCCGCCACAACGCCTGATGAAGAGCCCGTTACGCCAACGCCAACGCCATCTGACGATGAGACGCCGGCACCAACGCCGACGCCGACTCCGGATGAAACGCCAGAGGAACCTGCTACCGTTAATCATGCGCCAGTAGCACAGATTGCCGGTCCGATTGGCGCTGTCGAAGCGGGCGCGAAAGTGTCTCTGAGCGCGGAAGGGTCGACTGACGAAGACGGTAACACACTGATCTACACCTGGCGTTCCCAGGATGGTCAGACCGTCACGGGTAAGGACAAAGCCGTTGTGACGTTCAACGCGCCGGAATCTGCAACCGCTCAGCAGTATGAAGTAAGCCTGACCGTAAGTGACGGCGAACTGAGCACCACCACCTCTTACCTGCTGAACGTGAAGGCGAAAGCGGCGTCTCAGGATGGCGGTACCTCCGGTACTTACCCTGCCTGGACCACTAAGTCCAAGTACAAGGCAGGAGATATCGTGAATAACCGCGGTAAACTGTTCCAGTGCAAACCGTTCCCGTACAGCGGCTGGTGTAACAACTCGCCGCAGTACTATGAACCGGGTGCGGGTCTGGCCTGGTCCGACGCCTGGTCGGCGCTGTAATAGCAAAACGGCAACCTTCGGGTTGCCGTTTTTACGTATTTATTGGCTCGTTGCCTTAGCGATGCAGTTTTCCGTGGTCGCGTAGCCACGCGGCGGTTTGCACAATGCCTTCATCCAGCGTCACCCTCGGCTTATATCCCAGTTCCTCTTCGGCGCGACTGATATCCAGCGTAAAGTCGAAATTCAGCTTCGACACCCCATAGTGGGTTAACGCCGGCTCTTTGGCTGACTTATTACCAAAGTGCTCCAGGCTGCGAGCGATCATATCCAGCATCGGGTAGGGCACAGAACGGATCCGGCAGTGGATGTTCAGTTCATCAATCAGTTTTTGCACGATACTGCGCAGGGTTCTGGGCTCACCGTTGGTGATGTTGTACACCCGACCCGAAGGCAGGGTGTCGCACAGTGTCTGACTCGCCAGCCACATAGCGTGGACAGCGTTCTCATAATAGGTCATATCAACCATCGCGCTGCCGCCATGCGGCAACAGCACGCTGCCGTAGTGGTGCATCATGTGCGCCAGACGGGGGATAAACACTTTGTCATGCGGACCAAACAGGCTCTGCGGGCGTAGCACCGTAAACCGCGTCTGCGGATTGGCCTGGGCCAGCAGGCTGATGACCTCTTCTCCGGCGGCTTTGCTGCGGGCAAACTCGTTAGCAAAACGATGCGGGCGAAAATCTTCTTTGATATCGCGATGATGGTGATAATCGAAGTAAAGCGACGGGGAGGAGATATGGATAAAGTTACGCACACCCCATGCGACGGCCCATTCGCCAAGACGGCGGGTCGCACGAACGTTTGCCAGATCAAAGGCTTCCTGGGTTCCCCAGGGGGAGGTGAAACTTGAGCAGTGCCACAGCGTATCAATGCCCGCAAGCATGACTTTCGCCTGCGAAGAGACCAGCTCGGTCAGATCCGCATGCACAAACTCCGCGCCCATTTTCTCGAGCAGTTTACCCATCGCTTCGTTGCGACCGGTCGCTCTGACGCTGATGCCTTTGTTGCGCAAAAACTCAACCGCGTTTCGTCCTAAGCCGCTGGTTGCGCCGGTAACCAGTACCTTCATATCAGTCCACTGTGTTTAATAAAACGTCGTGCGCATTCTTCCGTGAATTACGTCGGTATGCAATGGGAAACGTGAAACAATACAGTAAGTTTTTACGATTTATCTGTGATTTGTTCTGCAAGTCTGGCAATTTTTTTTGCCATCCCCCGGAAAATAAACAGGTGCGCCGGGATCATCAGCAGCCAGTAGAATAGCCCCGGCATACCATGCGGATGCCACCAGGCGCGGACGTCAATCTCGCGATGGTCACCTTTATCTTCAAGGGTAAAACTTAACCGTCCCAGCCCCGGCGCCTTCATGCCAAACAGCAGCGTGAGCTGTTTTTCCGGCTCGACGATAATCACTTTCCAACTGTCTACGGCATCGCCCGGTTGAAGCAGTTCATGTTCAGGACGACCTTTTGCCAGCCGATGACCGACTAACAGATCCAGCGCCGCGCGGATCTTCCACAAGGCATTGCCGAAGAAATAGCCCTCTTTGCCGCCCAGACGGTTCACGACTCGCCACAATGCCGACAAGCTGGCGTGCGTCTTCACGGTAAATCCGGCCTGTTTGGCGAAAAAACCATATTCAGGTCGCCAGCGGGCAAACGCCTGTGCGTCATAGCCCCAGTCGCTGGAATTCACCAGTTTCTCTTCTTCCTTTAGCGTGCTGCGTACGGCGTCGTCAAAGGCGATAAGCTTCTGGGGTATCAATGCCCGTAGCTCGCTGTCATCGGCCAGCAGGTCGTGTCTGAGGCCCTGTATCAACGCTTTCGCGGTGGTCGGCGGCACCGAGGTGATGACGTTCAGGAACCAGACTGAAATCCAACTGGTCGGAAAGGGGATGGGGATAAGCCAGCGATGCTTGCCGCTCACCGTCATGAAATGTTCGAACTGCTCCTGGTAGCTGAGCACCTGCGGCCCGGCGGCTTCGAGGATCCGATGCGTCGAGGAAGGGTGCTCCAGCAGCGCCACCAGATAGTACAGCAGATTTTCCAGAGCAATGGGCGTGGTGCGCGAACGAACCCAGCGCGGCGGGGTCAGTATCGGCAGGTTGTAGACCATGTCGCGCATCACTTCAAAAGCGGCGGAACCGGCACCGACGATAATCCCGGCGCGCAGTTCCGTCATCGGCACGCCAGATTCACGCAGGGTATCGGCGGTTATCTGCCGGGCCCGCAGATGGTCGGACTGCTCGTGCTCCGGTGCCTGCAGGGAGCTAAGAAAAATCAACTGCCCGACCGGCGTTTCCCGCAGGGCGTCACGTACGTTAAGCGCGACCTGACGTTCATGGGCGATAAAATCGCCGCCTTCTCCCATACCATGCACCAGATAGTAGACGGTATCGACATTTGTCAGTAGAGAAGAAAGATGCGTCGGCCAGTTCAGGTCGACCTTATGACAGCTGACGTTGGGCAACTGTTGTTTTTCCAGTCGCTCAATGCGACGTGCCGCCGCCAGCACCTGGTGTCCTTGCTGGCTGAGCGCCTGCACCAGATGCTGACCAATGTAACCACTGGCGCCAAGAACCACTATGCGTTGCGGCACATCTCTCTCCTTAACGATTCAGGAACGTGCGCCAGTGGGCGACAACATCGGCAAGCTGTTCCCGTGAGACGTCCAGATGGGTCACAAGACGGACAATCGGCGACGCGTTGATCAGCACGCCATGTGCCTTCATGTGCTCGCCCAGGGCCGCCGCGTTGGCTTCACCCACGCGGACAAACAGCATGTTGGTGTCGTGGCGCATCACGTCCGCCCCGGCTTCCCGCAGTTGTTCTGCCAGCCAGGCCGCGTTGTCATGATCGTCCTGCAGACGGGCAACGTTATTTTTCAGGGCATACAGTCCGGCCGCCGCCAGGATACCGGCCTGACGCATGCCGCCGCCGGTCATTTTGCGCCAGCGCGTGGCGCGCTTGATATAATCGCGGCTGCCGACCAGTAACGATCCCACCGGCGTTCCCAGCCCTTTTGACAGGCAGATGGTAAAGGAGTCGCAATACTGAGCGACGTCTTTGAGTTCACACCCGTAGGCCACGACGGCATTAAAAATACGCGCGCCGTCAACGTGCAGCGCCAGACCGCGCTCACGGGTAAACTCCCACGCCTCGCGCAGGTACTCACGCGGCAGCACTTTGCCGTTGTGTGTATTTTCCAGGCTCAGCAGGCGGGTACGGGCAAAATGGATGTCATCGGCCTTAATTTTAGCGGCGACTTTATCCAGCGGCAGCGTACCATCGCCCGCGGCGTCAATGGGCTGCGGTTGAATGCTGCCGAGCACCGCCGCGCCACCGGCTTCATACAGATAGTTATGTGCCCCCTGACCGGCGATATACTCTTCGCCGCGCTCGCAGTGGCTGAGTAGCGCCACGAGGTTGGCCTGGGTGCCGGTGGGTAAAAATAACGCCGCTTCTTTACCAGAAAGGTCAGCGGCGTATTGCTGGAGCGCGTTAACGGTAGGGTCATCTCCGTACACGTCGTCTCCGACCGGGGCGGCCATCATTTCTTCGAGCATGGCGCGACCCGGACGGGTGACGGTATCACTGCGTAGATCTATCATTGCACATCCCTATTGTTTGAAAGGCGATGTGCATTGTTTTACCTGAGCCAGTTGGTTTTTGCCAGTTCGATAACCTCATCGCCGCGACCGCTGATGATGGCACGCAGCATGTACAGGCTGAAACCTTTGGCCTGCTCCAGTTTGATCTGCGGCGGAATGGCCAGCTCTTCTTTTGCGACAACCACATCCACCAGCACCGGACCGTCAATCGACAGGGCGCGCTGCAGCGCTTCATCAACGTCGGCGGCGTTTTCCACCCGAATACCGGTGATGCCGCACGCTTCGGCAATGCGTGCGAAGTTGGTGTCGTGCAACGCCGTGCCGTCGGTGAGATAACCGCCCGCTTTCATCTCCATCGCCACAAAGCCCAGCACGCTGTTGTTAAAGACCACGATTTTAAGCGGGAGCTTCATCTGGACCACCGACAGGAAATCCCCCATCAGCATACTGAATCCGCCATCGCCGCACAGGGCGATCACCTGACGTCCCGGAGCAGTGGCCTGTGCACCCAGCGCCTGCGGCATAGCGTTAGCCATTGAGCCGTGGTTAAACGAGCCCAGCAGTCGGCGCTTGCCGTTCATTTTCAGGTAGCGGGCGGCCCACACCGTCGGCGTACCGACGTCGCAGGTAAAGATGGCATCATCGGCGGCGAAATGGCTGATTTGCTGCGCCAGGTACTGTGGATGAATCGCCTTTTCGCTGGGTTTGGCGAGGTCATCAAGGCCCTTACGCGCATCGCGATAATCGCTCAACGCCTTATCCAGGAACTTACGCTCGGTTTTCTCCTCCACCAGCGGCAGAAGCGCCGTCAGCGTGGCTTTGATATCGCCGACCAGCGCCATGTCGACCTTGCTGTGCGCGCCGATGCTGGCAGGGTTGATATCAATCTGAATGATTTTGGCATCGGTTGGATAGAACGCGCGGTAGGGGAACTGCGTACCGAGCAGCACCAGCGTGTCGGCGTTCATCATGGTATGGAAGCCGGAAGAGAAGCCGATAAGCCCGGTCATTCCCACATCATACGGGTTGTCGTATTCGACATGCTCTTTGCCGCGCAGGGCGTGAACGATGGGGGCTTTAATTTTGGCGGCGAACTCGACCAGTTCTTTATGCGCCCCCGCACAGCCGCTGCCGCACATCAGGGCGATATTGCTGGAATAACGCAGCAGTTGGGCCAGCTTTCTTAGCTCTTCTTCCGCTGGCGTGACGATCGGTAACGGCGCGTGATACCAGTGGGTGCTGGCGCTTTCTGGCGCGGGTTTTAACGCCACATCGCCCGGTAAGACCACTACCGAGACGCCGCGATTGAGCACCGCTTTGCGCATGGCAATCGCCAGTACCTGAGGGATCTGCTCCGGGCTGGAAACCAGCTCGCAATAGTGGCTGCATTCGCGGAACAGTTCCTGCGGGTGCGTTTCCTGAAAATACCCGCTGCCAATTTCACTGGAAGGGATGTGGGCGGCGATGGCCAGCACCGGGACGTGGTTGCGATGACAGTCAAACAGGCCGTTGATCAGGTGCAGGTTACCGGGGCCGCAGGAGCCTGCACAAACCGCCAGTTCGCCGGTTAGCTGTGCCTCCGCACCCGCCGCGAAGGCAGCCACCTCTTCATGACGGGTCGACATCCACTCAATCGTTCCCATGCGATTAAGACTGTCGCTCAGGCCGTTCAGCGAATCGCCCGTCACGCCCCAGATACGTTTCACACCCGCCTGTTCCAGTGTTTTAGCAATAAAAGCGGCAACCGTTTGTTTCATGGTTTTCCATCTCCTTAATTGTGATACCGGTTACAAGTTTAGATGAAGATACTGATTACGCTGCGTGGCACCCCCTTATTTTCAGCAGCTTCCTTTCAGGGGGGATAACGCGTAGCGTGAAAAAAAATCAGGGCGAACCAGGAGTAAACTCAGATGCTTACAACATTGTTAAATGCAGTGAATCGGATGCTGACGCACGAGGATTTTGGCAAGTTTTTATTACGCCTGGCGGTTGGGGGATTAATGCTGTTTCACGGGCTGCATAAGCTGTTTGCCGGCATTGATGGCATCAGCGGAATGCTGATTGCCAAAGGGCTACCGGGCTTTATTGCGTACGGTGTGCTGGTGGGCGAAGTGATTGCGCCTTGCCTGATTATTCTCGGGATCCTGACGCGTCCGGCGGCGCTGGTACTGGCGTTCACCATGATTGTGGCGTGGCTGATGGTCGGGATCAATGAAACCTGGGCGCTGGATAAAACCGGGGCCTGGGCGATTGAAAGCCTGGTCTATTTCTTTATCGGCGCGCTGGCGGTGGCGTTTTTAGGGGCGGGACGGTTTTCGGTTGCTGGCAATTCGGCGTGGCGGTGAGAAATTGCCGGATGGCGGCGTAAATGCCTTATCCGGCCTACCATTGTTCTCGTAGGCCGGATAAGCGCAGCGTCATGCGGCAATCTGCTGTCAGGCGAGAACCAGGTCACTCTGCGGATGGCAGGAGCAGGCCAGCACGTAGCCGTCGGCAATTTCCGCCTCAGTTAGCGTCATGGTGCTGCTCACCGTGTAATTTCCATCCACGACTTTTGTTTTGCAGCATCCGCATACACCGGCGCGGCAGGCGGCAACCACCGGCACCTGGTTGCTTTCCAGCGCGTCCAGCAGCGTCGTACCGACCGGGGCGTGAAATTCTTTCGCCGGTTGTAGTTTGGTAAATTTCAGACCGCTGGTTGCTGCATCTGCCACCGGGGTGAAGAACTTCTCTTTAAAGAAGCGCGTCACGCCCAGCGCGTTCACTTCCTGCTCGACCCAATCCATATACGGTGCCGGACCACAGGTCATCACGGTACGAGACGTCAGGTCAGGAACACGTTGCAGCAGTTCCGTGGTCAGGCGACCGGCCACGAAACCGTCGGTGGCGTTATTTTCCGCCACCAGCGTGACCGGATACTGACGCCACTCTTCGGCGAAAATGACATCCTGCGGCGAACGCACGTTGAAGATGACCTGGACATCCGCATGCGGACGGTACTTTGCCAACCAGCGACGCATCGACATGATCGGCGTGACGCCACAACCGGCCGCCAGCATCAGGAACTTATCATCGGCTTTATCTTCGCAGGTGAAATCGCCCATCGCATTGGACAGCCAGATGTAGTCGCCGCGCTTCACGTCGCGGGTTAACCACTGTGAGCCCGCACCATCATCAATCCGACGAACGGTCAGCGTAATGTACTCGCTGACGCCCGGCGTTGAAGAGAGGGTGTAAGCGCGCAGCGTGTCCGCTGAATGACGTACGCTCACCAGTGCATACTGCCCGGCGCGATACGGATAATAGTCGTGGCACAGCAACGAAATTGTCCATACATCCGGCGTTTCCTGATGGATGTGGTGAACCTGCATCCGCCATGGGCACTGATTCGTTGGCATTGTCATGTCTTAACTCCTTACGCGCTCAGCAATTGCTTCATGTCTTCTTCAACGGTGGTCACCGAACGCAGACCAAATTTCTCGTTGAGTACCGCCAGCAGATCTGGCGTGAAGAAGCCTGGTGCGGTCGGACCGGTCACGATGTTTTTCACGCCCAGGGAGAGCAGGGTCAGCAGAATGACAATCGCTTTTTGTTCGAACCAGGAGAGCACCAGAGACAGCGGCAGGTCATTCACGCCGCAGTCCAGTTTTTCTGCCAGCGTCACGGCCAGAATGATGGCGGAGTAAGCGTCGTTACATTGACCGGCATCGACGAGACGTGGCAGACCTTCAATATCGCCGAACTCCAGCTTGTTGAAACGGTATTTACCGCAGGCCAGGGTCAGGATCAGGCAGTCGTCCGGTACACTGGTGGCGAAATCGGTGAAGTAGTTGCGTTCGCCGCGCGCGCCGTCGCAGCCGCCAACCAGGAAGATGTGACGCAGTTTTTCACGGCTCACCAGATCGATCAGGGTGTCCGCCGCGCCCAGCAGCGTCTGACGACCGAAACCGACGGTGATCAGATGCGGAATTTCGCTGTACGGGAAGCCCGCCATTTGCTGCGCTTGTGCGATAACCGGACCGAAGTCGTCACCTTCCAGGTGGCTTACACCCGGCCAACCGACGATGCTACGGGTCCAGATACGGTCGTCGTAACTGCCCACGGTCGGGTCGATGATGCAGTTTGAGGTCATCACGATAGGCCCCGGGAAGCGGGCAAATTCGACCTGCTGGTTCTGCCAGCCGCTGCCGTAGTTACCAATCAGATGTTTGAACTTACGCAGTTCCGGATAGCCATGCGCCGGCAGCATTTCACCGTGGGTATAGACGTTAACGCCGGTGCCTTCGGTTTGTTCCAGCAGGTTGTACAGATCTTTCAGGTCGTGGCCGGAGATCAGGATGCATTTGCCTTCAGTGGCTTTGACATTGACCTGTGTTGGCGTCGGGTGACCGTATTTGGTGGTTTCACCCGCATCCAGAATGCTCATCACTTTGAAGTTCATCTGGCCGATTTCCATTGAGCACTCCAGCAGAGCGTTCATATCGGAAGGCCAGGTGCCCAGCCACGCCATAATTTTATGGTACTGCGCGTAGATGTCGTTGTCGTATTGACCGAGAACGTGTGCGTGTTCCATATAGGCCGCCGCACCTTTCAGGCCGTACAGACACAGCAGACGCAGGCCGAGGATATTCTCGCCAATGGCGGCTTTGTCTTTATTCGGGGTAAATTCGGCAGCCTGACGTTGCAGGTCGCCCAGATCGTCGCTCACCAGTTGCAGGTCAGCCATGGGGTTGTCGCAGTGCGCATTGGCGTCAACGCTCAGGCACTGGGCTTTCAGCGCTTCACGCATCGCGATAGAGTCGCGAGCATAGCCGACGATACGCGGGGAATCGAAGTTAACGTTGGTCAGCGTGGAGAAGAAAGCACGCGGCGCAAAGTTATCGACGTCATGATTAATGATGCCATATTCACGCGCTTTAGCCGCCCATGCAGACAGGCCTTGTAGGGAGGCAATCAGCAGATCTTGCAGGTCAGAGGTTTCAGCCGTTTTACCGCACATACCCTGCGCGTAAGAGCAGCCGTTTCCTGCCGGAGTACGGATGGTTTGTTCACATTGCACACAAAACATGGTCACACCTTTTAAAGTTATATTTAATATACATGTTTAAGGTTATGCCTGTGCGTAAAGGGAGAAAAGGTATTTCTGATACAATTTACAGGGAGATTGATTTAGCTCAATTTTGGCGGCAGAACCCTACCGCCAGAGAGGGAGTTAAGCGGAGAAAAAGGCCATCAAAATGGGCACCAGCAAACTGAGGATAAAGCCGTGGACAATCGCCGCCGGAACCATCTCCAGCCCACCGGTACGCTGTAACACCGGCAGGGTAAAGTCCATCGATGTGGCGCCACACAGTCCCAGCGCGGTAGAGCGACTGTGGCGCACCAGTCCCGGGATCAACATAATCGCGAGCAGTTCGCGCGCCAAATCGTTAAAGAACGCGGCGCTGCCGATCACCGGACCGTAGGATTCGGTCAGCAAAATACCCGACAGGGAGTACCAGCCAAAACCCGACGCCATTGCCAGCGCGGTTTTCATTGGCAGGTCGAGAATCAGCGCGTTGATCAGGCCGCCAATCATGGAGCTGGCGACGACCACGACCGCCACAATCATGCCACGCCGGTTCAGGACGATCTGCTTTAACGTCATACCGCTATTGCGTAACTGGATCCCGACTAACAGCAGTAACAGGATCAGCGTATATTCGCTCGCCTCTGTGGCGTGTTGCAAAATGGGCAGACCGCTCAAGCCCAGCAGAAAGCCGATCACGACCACGCCGCACAACTTCAGCGACTCAAGCGCCATCGCGATACGGGAGGGCAGTTTCTCCTGCTGGTGATGGTGACGCCAGGGTAACGTGCGTTCCAGCCACAGTAATGCGGCAATATTACACAGTAAAATAACGGTAATACTGACGGCGGAATAGTGAAATATCGCCAGCAGGTTGCTCGCCAGGTTATCTAAAAAGGCCAGGCTGATCCCCATAAAAAAGAGAATCAGATAAACCATCCAGCTTAAGAGCCGATTGATCAGTTTTAATGCCGCGGTGTGCCGAAGCACAATGAGATAACCTGCTATCAGCGGGAGCAGAATGATGAGTAGTCCTGAAAACATGAACAGCCGGGTCCTTTGAATTAGCGAGACAGCGCCATGACACTACCCAATAACGCGGGTTCAGTAAAGATGCAAAATAAAAGCCGGACAGGGACGATGCCTTATCCGGCTGAAGAGTGTTTGGTCCGGCGGGCATATGCCGTCGGACGTTTTGTCATTAATCGCGTTTTTCGAGCAGCGTACGGTAAATAAGGCCACCGAGAATACCGCCAATAATCGGCATCACCCAGAACAGCCACAGTTGTTCTAATGCCCAACCGCCCTGGAAGATGGCGACCGCGGTGCTACGCGCCGGGTTAACAGACGTATTGGTCACCGGAATACTGATCAGGTGGATCAAGGTCAATGCCAGACCGATAGCGATTGGCGCAAAGCCCGCCGGTGCATGTTTGTCAGTGGCACCGTGAATCACCAGCAGGAAACCGGCAGTCAGCACGATTTCGATAACGATCGCGGACAGCATGGAGTAACCGCCCGGTGAATGCTCGCCATAACCGTTGGAGGCGAAACCGCTGGCCGTTGCATCAAAGCCGGCTTTACCGCTGGCAATCAGATACAGTACCGCTGCGGCAATAATACCGCCCACCACCTGGGCAATAATGTAGCCAATGACGTCTTTTGCCGGGAAACGACCGCCGGCCCATAAGCCTAATGTCACTGCCGGGTTAAAATGCCCGCCGGAAATATGACCAACGGCAAAAGCCATGGTTAATACGGTCAGGCCGAATGCCAGTGCGACACCCGCAAAGCCAATACCTAATTCCGGAAACGCTGCTGCCAGTACGGCGCTGCCGCAGCCACCAAAAACAAGCCAGAATGTACCAAAACATTCGGCTGCTAATTTTCTAAACATATCCACCTCAATGTAAAAATAACCGCAAAAGCGTTGCGGTAATTGATATTTACTGTTCGCCTGAATGACGACAAAATAAATAGCTCGCTATTTTAAAAACGATCGTCATCCGTTCTCTAGTCAAATAAAGCCTGTTAGTTTGATTTAGGGCAATGCGGCGTCATTCCTTCCATAGATTTCTCTTAGGGGAAAGTGTAGCGCATAGTCATATGAAGGAGAATTAACGCAAACGGATTTATTTATGTCCTGCCAAACATGCCTGCTCTCTATTACGAATGAAAGAGAAAAGAATAAATCGTTCACCCTTCGTACAGTTAGCCAGCGTAATAATGTCCATATCACGTCCCGCGCCGGCTTTTGCAGTTATACTGCGAGGAGCTTAAAGGAAAAGTGAAGGTTTTCTGGAGGAAACATGATTCTCGAACGCGTTGAGATAGTGGGATTTCGCGGTATCAATCGACTGTCGTTGATGCTCGAGCAGAACAACGTCCTGATTGGTGAGAACGCCTGGGGTAAATCGAGTTTACTGGATGCGTTAACGCTGCTGCTGTCACCCGAATCAGAGTTGTATCATTTTGACCGTGACGATTTCTGGTTTCCTCCTGGCGATATGAAAGGCCGTGAACATCACCTGCATATCGTGCTGACGTTTCGTGAATCGCAACCCGGTCGCTACCGGGTTCGACGCTACCGGCCGCTGGAGGCGTGCTGGGCGCCGTGCCACGATGGATTTCAGCGCATCTTTTATCGCCTTGAAGGCGAATGCGGAGAAGACGGCAGCGTGATGACGCTGCGCAGTTTTCTCGACGGCGACGGGCACCCGCTGGCGGTGGACGATATCAACGAACAGGCGCGACATCTGGTGCGCCTGATGCCGGTGCTGCGCTTACGCGATGCACGGTTTATGCGCCGCATCCGTAACGGTACGGTGCCGGAGGTTGACGATGTGGAAGTCACCGCCCGGCAACTGGATTTTCTCGCCCGGGAACTGGCGATGCGCCCGCAGAATCTCACCGACGGACAGATTCGCCAGGGGCTTTCGGCGATGGTGCAACTGCTGGAGCACTATTTTACCGAGCAGGGTACTTCACAGTCCCGCCACCGCTTAATGCGCCGACGCTCCGCCAACGAACAGCGAAGCTGGCGCTATCTCGATATCATCAACCGGATGATTGACAAACCTGGCGGGCGTACTCACCGGGTGATTCTGCTGGGACTGTTCTCCACGCTATTGCAGGCGAAGGGCACGGTCAGATTGCATAAAAATGCCAGGCCGTTGCTGTTGGTGGAAGACCCGGAAACGCGCCTGCATCCTATTATGCTGTCAGTGGCGTGGCAGTTGCTGAATCTGCTGCCGCTTCAGCGTATCACGACCACTAACTCGGGCGAATTACTCTCGTTGACCCCCGTGGAGCATGTCTGTCGTCTGGTGCGTGAATCCTCGCGCGTAGCGGCCTGGCGTCTGGGGCCGGGTGGTCTGAGCGCCGAGGATGGTCGACGCATTGCCTTTCACATTCGCTTTAACCGCGCCTCTTCGCTGTTTGCCCGCTGCTGGCTGCTGGTGGAAGGCGAAACAGAAACCTGGGTGATTAACGAACTGGCCCGCCAGTGCGGCCATCATTTTGACGCCGAAGGGATTAAGGTGATCGAATTTGCGCAGTCCGGTCTCAAGCCGCTGGTGAAATTCGCCCGGCGGATGGGCATTGAGTGGCATGTGCTGGTGGATGGTGATGAAGCCGGGAAAAAATATGCCGCCACGGTGCGAAGCCTGCTGAATAACGATCGGGAGGAAGAGCGAGAGCACCTGACCACGCTACCCGCGCTGGATATGGAACACTTTATGTACCGGCAAGGGTTTTCCGATGTCTTTCACCGGGTGGCGCAAATCCCGGAAAACGTGCCGATGAATATGCGTAAAATCATTTCGAAGGCGATCCATCGCTCATCGAAGCCCGACTTAGCCATCGAAGTGGCGATGGAAGCCGGGCGGCGGGGTGTGGATGCGGTGCCGACGCTGCTGAGACATATGTTCTCCCGGGTGCTGTGGCTGGCGCGCGGTCGAGCGGATTAATTCTGTAACCGCTGCGGAACCTGCGTGACGACGCTGTCGAGCAGCGCATAGCGACGGCGGTATTCAGCCCGTTTTTTGCTGGCAATCTCCGCCTCGCTTTTTCGTGCAATGGTCAGCGGCAGAGAGAAGTATTCCCCCTCGGTCTTTTCACCGCCCAGTGACGCCCAGAAGGCGTCGTAGTCGGCATGCATTTGCGTTTTTTTATCCATATAGCGCCAACTGCGATAAACATGTACCGCGTTGCTGACCGCCAGAATCTGCTCCGCCCCGGCGATGTGCGCGAACTGACACAGCGCTTCCATCACCATTCTTTTGGGGAACAGGCCGTAACAGGCTTTGGTGGCCTGCTGGATCACCTCATGCGGGACATCATTGGCCGCGCCCTGCAAGCCCCCGATAAACAGGGTGCGTTTTCCGTTTAACGTGCAGAATGTGAACGTAATTTCTGCCAGAATACGCATCCGATCGTCGCGGATCACAACGGTACTTTCCCCTTCTTTATCCAGCGAGACCAGACTGACTAAATCAAGCTGGAATGGCGTACCATCTTTAGCCTCAATTTTTGCCAGGTTGAGACCGCCCTGACTTAAATAACAGGCCAGTTGTTCGCGGCTGAACAACTGACGCAGCAGATCGTAATGGCTACAGAGCGCAGTCAGCGCGGTATCGCGCTTAATATTTACGGCCATATACGGGCGATGCAGACGGATAGGTAACCGGGGTTGCCGTGTCAGTAACGTATTCAGCTCAGGCCACTGGGTCAGATTTTCCAGCAGTTGACGGGTGGCTCTTGGCATCAGCAGCGAGCGAATTAAAAACTTACGGCGAAAGCTGGCTTTCCGCCAGAATTTACCCGGCAGTAATTGACCACGCGTCAGGCGCATAAATAATTGTAAAGGAGACGCAACGTCTGAAGTGTAAAAGGTATTATCAGTAATCTGTGACATGATCATAATCCGCAATGCGATGATTGCGAAAATTGAAACACGCTGAATCTTAACCAATCGTCAATGCCTTGAGCGCTGTCCTTTCCGCTTGCGGTTTGTTTAGATACTGTTGAATTTCAGCTGAAAACTTACCATCAGGATCGCTATGGGTATTAAGGGAAATAAAATTAAAAAGCGCTATCTGCTGCTTATATTCATTCTCATCCTGGGGGCATTTGCCCTTTGGCGGACGCTGAATGCGCCAGTGCCAAATTATCAGACGCTGATTGTGCGTCCGGGAGATCTGCAGCAAAGCGTGCTGGCAACCGGCAAACTCGACGCGCTGCGTAAAGTGGATGTGGGGGCGCAGGTGAGCGGTCAGCTCAAAACGCTGTCGGTGGCGATTGGCGACAAGGTGAAGAAAGACCAGTTGCTTGGCGTTATCGACCCTGAACAGGCACAAAACCAGATCAAAGAGGTGGAAGCGACGCTAATGGAACTGCGCGCCCAACGCCAGCAGGCCGAAGCTGAGTGGAAACTGGCGCGGGTGACGCTCTCTCGCCAGCAGCAACTGGCAAAAACCCAGGCCGTATCGCAACAGGATCTGGACACCGCCGCGACGGAGATGGCGGTGAAGCAGGCGCAAATCGGCACCATCGATGCGCAGATCAAGCGTAATCAGGCGTCTCTGGATACCGCGAAAACCAATCTCGACTACACCCGCATCGTCGCGCCGATGGCTGGAGAAGTCACGCAGATTACCACCCTGCAAGGTCAGACGGTGATCGCCGCGCAGCAAGCGCCGAACATTCTGACGCTGGCGGATATGAGCACGATGCTGGTGAAAGCGCAGGTTTCTGAAGCCGATGTGATTCACCTTAAACCGGGGCAAAAGGCCTGGTTTACTGTGCTGGGCGATCCGCAAACCCGTTACGAAGGGACGCTGAAAGATGTGTTGCCGACGCCGGAAAAGGTTAATGATGCCATTTTCTATTACGCCCGTTTTGAAGTGCCCAATCCAAAAGGCATTCTGCGACTGGAGATGACCGCGCAGGTCCACATTCAGCTAACCGATGTAAAAAACGTTCTGACGATCCCGCTTTCCGCGTTGGGCGATCCGGTCGGGGACAATCGCTACAAGGTGACTCTGCTGCGTAACGGCGAAACCCGTGAACGTGAGGTGTCAATTGGCGCGCGCAATGACACCGACGTGGAGATTGTGAAAGGGCTGGAAGCCGGGGATGAAGTGGTGACGGGCGAGGGTAAACCGGGAGCCGTACAATGACGGCATTGCTTGAGCTGAGCAATATTCGTCGCAGTTACCCCTCCGGAGAAGAACAGGTGGAGGTGCTGAAAGGCATCACGCTACAGATCAATGCCGGCGAAATGGTGGCGATCGTGGGGGCGTCTGGCTCTGGCAAATCTACGCTGATGAATATCCTGGGGTGCCTCGATAAACCCACCAGCGGCACCTATCGGGTGGCAGGACGCGATGTATCAACGTTGGATCGTGACGCGCTGGCGCAGCTGCGCCGGGAGCATTTCGGCTTTATTTTCCAGCGCTATCATTTGCTGTCTCACCTGACGGCGGCGCAAAACGTCGAAGTCCCCGCCGTTTACGCCGGAACGGAGCGGAAACAGCGTCTGGTGCGCGCGCAGGAACTGCTCCAGCGGCTTGGCCTGGGCGATCGCGTCGATTACCAACCCTCGCAGCTTTCCGGCGGTCAGCAGCAGCGCGTCAGTATTGCCCGCGCGCTGATGAACGGCGGACAGGTGATCCTCGCCGATGAACCCACGGGCGCGCTCGACAGCCGTTCCGGTGAAGAAGTGATGGCTATCCTGCATCAGCTGCGCGATCGCGGGCACACGGTGATTATCGTCACCCACGATCCCCTGGTCGCGGCCCAGGCAGAACGGGTGATTGAAATTCATGATGGCGAAATTGTGCGTAATCCGCCCGCAAAACGTGCCGTTCAGGGACAGGGGATTCAGGAACCGACGGTGAAAACGGCGTCCGGCTGGAGTCAGTTTATCAGCGGATTCCGTGAAGCGCTTACGATGGCGTGGCTGGCGATGGCGGCCAACAAAATGCGCACGCTGCTCACGATGCTCGGGATTATTATCGGTATCGCGTCGGTGGTGTCGATTGTGGTCGTCGGTGATGCGGCGAAGCAACTGGTGCTGGCGGATATCCGCGCCATCGGGACCAACACCATTGATATCTACCCCGGCAAAGATTTTGGTGACGACGACCCGCAGTACCAGCAGGCGCTGAAATACGACGATCTCGCCGCTATCCAGAAACAGCCATGGGTAACCTCCGCCACGCCCGCCGTGTCGCAGAATCTGCGCTTGCGCTACGGCAACACCGATGTTGCCGCCAGTGCAAACGGGGTGAGTGGCGACTATTTTAACGTCTACGGCATGACCTTCAGTGAAGGAACCACCTTTAACCGCGAACAGCTTAATGACCGCGCGCAGGTCGTGGTGCTCGACAGCAACACCCGACGTCAGTTATTCCCGCATAAGGCGAACGTGGTGGGCGAAGTGATCCTCGTGGGCAACATGCCTGCGACGGTGATTGGCGTGGCAGAAGAGAAGCAGTCGATGTTTGGCAGCAGCAAAATTCTACGCGTCTGGTTGCCCTACAGCACGATGTCCGGGCGCATTATGGGGCAGTCGTGGCTGAACTCGATCACCGTGCGGGTGAAAGAGGGCTTCGACAGCGCGCAGGCCGAACAGCAACTCACCCGACTGTTGACGCTGCGTCATGGCAAAAAGGATTTCTTCACCTGGAATATGGACGGCGTCTTGAAAACCGCCGAAAAGACCACACGTACTCTTCAGTTGTTCCTGACGCTGGTGGCGGTGATTTCACTGGTGGTCGGTGGGATTGGCGTGATGAACATTATGCTGGTGTCGGTCACGGAGCGTACGCGGGAGATAGGTATCCGGATGGCAGTTGGCGCACGCGCCAGCGATGTGCTGCAGCAATTTTTGATTGAAGCGGTGCTGGTCTGCCTGGTCGGCGGCGCGCTGGGTATCAGCCTGTCGATGCTGATCGCCTTCACGCTGCAGCTGTTCCTGCCCGGTTGGGAGATTGGCTTCTCGCCGGTAGCGCTGCTGACGGCATTTTTGTGCTCTACCTTTACCGGTATTCTGTTCGGCTGGTTACCGGCGCGCAACGCGGCGCGACTGGATCCGGTCGATGCGTTGGCGCGAGAGTAACGTTGCGGGAAATAAAAATGCCAGCCGATCGGGCTGGCATTTTATCTGCGGGATGTACACAATGAGACAGAAGAGCTATGCAACAGCTTCTGCTTCGATAGGCACGATGACACTGGCGTGATTGCCTTTTGGCCCCTGGTGAACATCAAACTGGACAGACTGTCCGGCTTTTAGCGTTCTGTAACCATCCATCTGAATGGTGGAATAGTGAGCGAAAATATCTTCGCCGCCGCCTTCAGGGCAGATGAAACCAAACCCTTTGGCATTATTGAACCACTTAACAGTACCCGTTTCCATGCTTCGACATCCTTCGTAAATCTTATATAAGTAAGATGGAATGAACCGGTGGTGGAGTGGGGGTTGTTCAAAACCTCGCCAACTCTCGAAACTACAATTTAGAGAAATCAGGCGGGGCGTCAAGCATCTGACGGGGGGCAGTGGGTAAAAATGAATCAAAAATTTGAAGCAGTTAACGCTATTGGCGGGAATGTGACAGATGTCGCGGATGCCAGTGATAGATGATAGTTATCTATCAATTGAGGTAGATTGAGTGTGCACATCCGCTCTTGTCAGCGGCAGACTGTTCTGCCGGTAACCGTAACTGAAGATGACGACTGACAATGGGTAAGACGAACGACTGGCTGGATTTTGACCAGCTGGCGGCAGATAAAGTGCGTGACGCGCTTAAACCGCCATCTATGTATAAAGTGATATTAGTCAATGATGATTATACTCCGATGGAGTTTGTTATTGACGTGTTACAAAAATTCTTTTCTTATGATGTAGAACGTGCAACGCAACTGATGCTTGCGGTTCACTATCACGGTAAAGCCATTTGCGGTGTATTCACCGCAGAGGTCGCGGAGACCAAAGTGGCGATGGTGAACACGTATGCAAGGGAGAACGAGCATCCGTTGCTGTGTACGCTGGAAAAAGCCTGAATGCAGGCATAAAAATTGGGGGAGGTGCCTATGCTCAATCAAGAACTGGAACTCAGTTTAAACATGGCTTTCGCCAGAGCGCGCGAGCACCGTCATGAGTTTATGACCGTCGAGCACTTGTTACTGGCGCTGCTCAGTAACCCATCGGCCCGCGAAGCGCTGGAAGCGTGTTCCGTGGACCTCGTGGCGCTCCGTCAGGAACTCGAAGCCTTCATAGAACAAACCACACCCGTACTGCCTGCCAGCGAAGAAGAACGCGACACGCAGCCGACGCTGAGCTTTCAGCGCGTTCTGCAACGTGCGGTTTTCCACGTTCAGTCCTCCGGGCGTAGTGAAGTGACTGGCGCGAACGTGCTGGTTGCCATCTTTAGCGAACAGGAGTCTCAGGCGGCCTACCTGTTGCGTAAGCATGAGGTCAGCCGTCTTGACGTAGTCAACTTTATTTCTCACGGTACGCGCAAAGATGAGCCGAGTCAGTCATCCGATCCCGGCAGTCAGCCCAATACCGAAGAGCAAGCTGGCGGGGAGGAACGTATGGAGAACTTCACGACAAACCTTAACCAGCTTGCCCGTGTTGGCGGTATTGACCCGTTGATCGGCCGCGACAAAGAACTGGAGCGTGCCATCCAGGTGCTGTGCCGTCGGCGTAAAAATAACCCGCTGTTGGTCGGGGAATCCGGCGTCGGGAAAACGGCGATTGCCGAAGGACTGGCCTGGCGTATCGTGCAGGGCGACGTGCCGGAAGTGATGGCCGATTGCACGATTTATTCACTGGATATCGGTTCGCTGCTGGCGGGCACCAAATACCGCGGTGACTTTGAAAAACGCTTTAAAGCGCTGCTGAAACAGCTGGAGCAGGATACCAACAGTATTCTGTTTATCGACGAGATCCACACCATTATTGGTGCGGGTGCAGCATCGGGCGGCCAGGTGGATGCCGCAAACCTGATTAAACCGCTGCTTTCCGGCGGTAAGATCCGCGTGATTGGCTCCACGACCTATCAGGAGTTCAGCAATATTTTCGAGAAAGACCGTGCGTTAGCCCGTCGCTTCCAGAAAATTGATATTACTGAACCGTCGGTGGAAGAGACCGTACAGATCATCAACGGCCTGAAGCCGAAGTACGAAGCGCACCACGACGTGCGTTATACCGCGAAAGCGGTGCGTGCGGCGGTTGAGCTGGCGGTGAAATATATCAACGATCGTCATCTGCCGGATAAAGCGATTGACGTCATTGACGAAGCTGGTGCGCGTGCGCGTCTGATGCCGGTCAGCAAACGCAAGAAAACCGTTAACGTGGCGGATATCGAGTCTGTGGTCGCGCGTATTGCGCGTATTCCGGAAAAGAGCGTGTCGCAAAGCGATCGCGATACGCTGAAAAACCTTGGCGACCGTCTGAAAATGCTGGTCTTTGGGCAGGATAAGGCCATTGAGGCGCTGACCGAAGCCATCAAGATGAGCCGCGCGGGTCTGGGACACGAGCATAAGCCGGTGGGTTCCTTCCTGTTTGCCGGGCCGACCGGTGTCGGGAAAACAGAGGTCACGGTACAGCTTTCCAAAGCGCTGGGAATCGAACTGCTGCGTTTTGACATGTCCGAGTATATGGAACGTCATACCGTCAGCCGCCTGATTGGTGCGCCTCCGGGATACGTGGGTTTTGATCAGGGTGGTCTGTTGACGGATGCGGTCATCAAGCATCCTCATGCGGTACTGCTGCTGGATGAAATCGAGAAAGCGCACCCGGATGTTTTTAACCTGCTGCTGCAGGTGATGGACAACGGCACGCTGACGGATAATAACGGGCGTAAAGCCGATTTCCGTAACGTGGTGCTGGTCATGACCACCAACGCCGGTGTACGCGAAACTGAGCGTAAATCGATTGGCCTGATTCATCAGGACAACAGCACTGATGCGATGAGTGAAATCAAGAAAGTGTTTACGCCGGAGTTCCGTAACCGTCTCGACAATATTATCTGGTTCGAACACCTGTCTACTGAGGTGATCCATCAGGTTGTTGATAAGTTCATTGTCGAGCTGCAGGTTCAGTTGGATCAGAAAGGTGTCTCCCTGGAAGTCAGCCAGGAAGCGCGCAACTGGTTGGCTGAGAAGGGCTACGATCGGGCAATGGGCGCACGTCCAATGGCGCGTGTGATTCAGGATAACCTGAAAAAACCGCTGGCAAACGAACTGCTGTTTGGCTCGCTGGTGGACGGCGGACAGGTGACCGTGGCACTGGATAAAGAGAAAAATGAACTGACCTATGGCTTCCAGAGTGCGCAGAAGCACAAGCCGGAAGCCGCGCATTAATCTCAACGCTCTCTTAGCTGACTGACGAACCGGGCCACGTGCCCGGTTCTCTATTATCTGGACAGACAAACATCTGCCTCATAGGTCGGTTTTCATCCCCACGGATCCCTTATCGTTTTACCTTCAGATTATTCTACCCAGCAGAGGAAACGGTAAGATGAATATTAATAATTAGTTAATAATAAATACCAATATTTATTTCATGAAATTATATCCCATGCTTAGCTAATATTATAATCCTGAAATCATTATCACGCTATTCACGGAAAATTCTTACCTTCAATTGTCTCGCAATAGAACGCAATAGAATAGTAGCCAGACTAATAAATCAGTATTTACATTTTGAAATAGATAATATATGTTGTTCTTGCAGTTTTCTTCAAATTTTATTTATTAAGGATAGCCAAATGAAAGTAATTCTGGGTTTCGATAGTCTGCTGACTCCTAAAATCATGGTGTTTTTATACTGGATTTTTATGGTTTTAGTGGCCGTTGTTGGCGTGATTTCTATATTTAATGGTCAAATCATTGCAGGATTATTTGGCACGGCTTTTAGTCTGGTTGGCTGTCGCGTCATGTTTGAACTTATTATGATTGCGTTTAAAAACAATGAGTATCTGCGTCTGATTGCACAGAATTCCAATAAATCAGAATAATAGCGTTTCCCTGGTATTAATCCTGGTCTGTTACAATGTGATGTTTATTTTCACACTGAGATAACATCCTGACACTTTGCTTATTCATGCAGAGTGTCAGGATGTTTCAGCTAAGTTAATGAATCAACGTATGGCCTGTAGAGCCATAAAAGGTCGCAGACGATAAACGTTGAGGCAGAGCAGGCACATATCAAATACAGTGGACTTTATTTTTTTGTCGGATCGTAAAAAACAAAAGCAATTTTGTTCTTGTCAGGATCGCGGACATAAGCACTATAAAAATCATCACCATAGTGTGGGCGGTAGCCAGGAGGACCATCATCCTCGCCACCGTTTTCTAACGCTAAGGCATAGAGCTTGTTAATTATATCAACGGAGGGGGCATTAAGCGCCACCATCACGCCATTGCCAAATGTTGCCGGACGTTGATTAAAGGGAAGGCCAACACATAGCCCTGTGGAATTATTATTTTTAAACGTGCCCCAGGCGGCGCCTTTCTCACTTCGACCATCCAGAGGATATCCCAGCACCTCCATTAGTGGCGCATAAAATTTATAAGAAACTTCCGGGTTATTGGTACCCAACATGACATAAGAAAACATGGCAACTCCTGTTGTGAAAAAAATCCTCATTCGTCACTATGCCTGTTCGGAGATCTGAACGGAAGTGTTTATACCAGTCTTTATTTTTCAATCACAAATCCAGAATGAATGTGAGTGGTATAGACAGATGAAAGCTATATCCCGAATGCCCGACGAATGAATAAGTTACTGACTAATCTGAGCGCAGCAACCTCCCTGAAACTGATTAATCCCAGGAATTATCGTCGTAAAATAAAGCCCGAAATTATCATGGGATACCACTGCTCGGGATAATGGGGAAGAATATGGCTCAGAGACAAATACCCACACTCGTGCGGGGTACCGTCTTTATTGATGATAATACTTTTGCCCTGGCAATAATGTATCAACGTACCACCGTCGCAAATACCCATTACCAGCAAACCGAAGCGCTGGGTTCATAAGCGCTTTATGTCCGTCCGTATGGCTGCAGGCCATACCTGAGATATGGCGTCTGTGAGTGCGACAATAAGGTTTTCAACGTCATCCTGTGCGGTTTCGTGCAAAGCTTCGGCGACAATCAGCACGTTGGACGTACGTTGGCGAACGGCCGACCAACCGCTTTGTCGATGAGTCCAGCGTCGGGCATGGGCTCGCCCGGAATCATCGGCAAAGATAACTTCACCGGGTTCAGGGTGTTCCGTTTCCCCGGAAAACGTCTCATAGAGTTCATCCCCACAGGCTGAACGCACTGTTAACGCGCCGCTGATCCGGTCGATGTCAAACGCAGCAACCGGTATGGCAAAGGCGAGGGAAGCCGCATTACACAGGTCAATCAGCGGATGTAGCGTCGGCAACTCTCCGTTCTTGCGATACCGTCTTAGCAGAGATTCCGATGCGCAGCGATATTGCGTAGGCTTAAGGCCTAACTCGGAAAAAGCACGACGCCAGGCTTTAATCTCTGCAAACTCGCCTTCGCGAGTTGCCGTCAGTCGCTTATCTGCGACGGCAAGTAACTGAGCCACTGGTGCGCCCGAATTAGCATCTGCGTGAATACCATTAACACCGATCGTCGCAGAACGAAGTTGCCTGAATCTCGTATGAATTTCAGAGGCATAACATAGCGGCATTGACATTCTCTCCTTAGCACTATTTCTGACAGAATATCGGTCGCTGCTCTGATGTGTATTGAATAAAATTGCAGATGATTTCATTGCCCGGGTGGAAATCTCTGATGACATACCTTGAAGGCAACAAATCTAACCTGTTGCTCCGGTCGGGGATTCTCATCCCCCCCCGATGGAGAACATAAAAGAAAAGAGCCGATACATAAGTACCGGCTCTCATCTGAAATATGGCGGTGAGGGGGGGATTCGAACCCCCGATACGTTGCCGTATACACACTTTCCAGGCGTGCTCCTTCAGCCACTCGGACACCTCACCATATTGTATTGTTGCCTGACCGCTTGGGGAGCAACGGGGCGCTACTATAGGGAGTTGCGCTAAAACGGTCAAGCAGTATTTACGCTTTGCTTATCGTTTGGTTACGCATTGTACAGCTTCCCCGAACGATGCCGTCGGGGAAGCTTTTCTGCGTTATGAATCCCGCATTTTGCTATTCTTACAACCTCCTCCCGGTCAGATTTGACCAAAGCGGCCAGCGTTAAAATCGCGAACGGCTTCTGCAATTTCTTGTTTGGTATTCATGACAAACGGACCGTAACCGACTACCGGTTCATCCAGCGGTTCCCCCGACAGCAACAACACGCTGGCATCACCGCTGGCTTCCAGATGCACTGAGTCTCCTTGCTGACTTAATACGACCAGTTGCCCCTCATTTGCCGTTGTCGAGCCATTTACCCTGATTGAACCTTTCAGGATCACCAGTGCGGTACTCCACCCCTCTGGCTGCAAAAGCGTCAACGGGCGCGCCTGCTGCAGTCGCATATCCCAGACGTTCAGCGGCGAGAACGTGTGAGCCGATCCTGTCGTCTGCTGATACTGACCGGCAATGATTCGTGCCGTTCCTGCCTCGTTCGGCAGCTCAATGGTCGGGATGTGTTCCTGAGAGATGCTCTGGTATCCCGGTGACGTCATTTTGTCTTTCGCTGGCAGGTTTACCCACAGTTGCACCATCTCCAGTTCTCCTCCCTTGCGGGTGAAGGCTTCAGAATGAAATTCTTCATGCAAAATGCCTGCGCCTGCCGTCATCCACTGCACGTCGCCAGGGCCAATAATGCCGCCGCGACCCGTTGAGTCGCGATGCTCAACTTCACCGCTGTACACTATTGTCACCGTTTCAAAACCGCGGTGGGGATGTTCACCCACGCCACGCTTTTCCGTTCCCGGCGTGAACGTATGGGGACCCGCATAGTCGAGCAGCAGAAACGGGCTCAGTTGCTGCGCGTGGGACTGATACGAAAACAGTGAACGAACCGGAAATCCATCGCCAACCCAGTGCGGGCGAGGTGCGGTATAGACGCCTGTAACCTGTTTCATCATTATCTCCTCAATGGTATTCCTGGCTTGTGAATAAGCTTATATTCATGACAGCGAGGTGAGTAGTCGCTAAAATGAATCTCATCGTTCTGAAAATGGAACAATAAATGGCAAAGCCGGACCTCAATGATTTTGCGTGGTTTGTCCATGTCGTGGAGCAGGGCGGGTTTGCCGCGGCAGGCCGCGCGTTAGACGAACCTAAGTCAAAGCTCAGTCGGCGCATCGCGCAACTGGAGGAGCAACTGGGTGTGCGACTCATCCAGCGGACGACGCGGCAGTTTAACGTTACGGAAGTGGGGCAAACGTTCTACGAGCACTGCAAAGCGATGCTGGTAGAAGCACAGGCGGCGCAGGATGCGATTGCCGCATTGCAGGTCGAACCTCGTGGCGTGGTGAAGCTGACGTGTCCGGTCACGCTGCTCCACGTTCACGTGGGGCCGATGCTGGCGAAATTTATGGCGCGCTATCCCGATGTCACGCTGCAACTCGAAGCGACGAATCGTCGTGTTGATGTGGTGGGTGAAGGCGTTGATATTGCTATCAGAGTACGACCGCGCCCGATTGAGGACAGCGATCTGGTTATGCGGGTTCTTGCTGACCGCGCACACCGGTTATTTGCCAGTCCGGCATTGATCGCACGCATGGGTGCCCCTGCATCACCGGCGGAATTAAGCCGCTGGCCCGGACTGAGTCTGGCATACGGAAAACATATTCATCGCTGGGAGTTGTACGGTCCACAAGGGGCCAGAGCGGAAGTACACTTTGCCCCGCGATTTATCACGACTGATATGTTGGTATTGCGTGAGGCGGCTATCGCCGGCGTCGGTGCCGTACAGCTTCCCATCTTAATGGTCAAAGAACAGCTGGCGGCGGGTGAACTGGTTTCGTTACTGGAAGGATGGGAACCCCGAAGAGAGGTGATTCATGCGGTTTTTCCTTCACGCAGGGGATTGCTGCCGTCGGTGAGAGCGCTGGTGGATTTCCTGACGGACGAGTACGCGCGGATGACGGAGGAGTAGGTGATTTCTGCACAACAAAAAAGGCCGGATAGACCGACCTTTTATTATTGGTACGCCATTCGGGCGTGAAAACAATCAGCGACTACGGAAGACAATGCGGCCTTTGCTCAGGTCGTACGGGGTCAGCTCAACAGTCACTTTGTCGCCCGTCAGGATGCGGATGTAGTTTTTACGCATTTTACCGGAGATGTGTGCAGTAACCACGTGACCGTTTTCTAACTCTACGCGGAACATGGTATTAGGTAACGTTTCGAGAACGGTACCCTGCATTTCAATATTGTCTTCTTTGGCCATCTAATCCTCTGGGGTATCACTACCGTAATTTGAACCGGCAAGATAATGCCGAAGTTCTTTTAATAAGTAAAGATTTGCACGTTTAAAACGCAGCAAACAAAATTTGGCGCATTACTCCGGTTTGCTTAAAAAGCACACGGCAAAGCCGCACGTGAAGCGCAACGTATAAGGGAGCGATGAGATAAACGATGGCGTTACCTGACGCGAACGGATCCTTAACGGCAGCGGGGTAATGGGCTAAACCAACTCTGCGACGCAATTATAACACCCTGACAAAAAATGTGCCGAAAACATTCACTTCAGGGGCAAAAATAACGTACGAGGGACCCAAAAATCGCGAGGTAAACGTTGTTGGCGTAACGCATCGAGGTGTTCCAGATACACCCGACGCGAAATTTCGACCGCCCCTAGCGATTCGGTATGGCTATTGAGCACCTGGCAATCCATTAATTTGCCGCCGTGACGGACAAATTCGGCACAAAAAACCAGTAGTGCGGTTTTTGACGCATTCTCTTGCCGACTGAACATTGACTCACCGCAAAACAGGGCTCCCTGGGAAACGCCATACATACCACCGACCAGCGCATTGTCGCGCCAGACCTCAATGGAATGCGCGTGTCCCAGTTCATGCAGTCGGTGATAGGCTTCCACCACGCCCTGAGTTATCCATGTCCCTTCATCGCGATCGTTGGCGCACCCGTCGATGACCTGACCAAACGCATAATTCAGGGTGACACGATACGGAGAGCGCTTATGAAAGCGCTTCATGCTGCGGCTAATATGAAAAGTGTCAGGCCACAGAATGGCCCGAGGGTCCGGCGACCACCAGAGAATAGGGTCGCCAGGGGAAAACCACGGGAAAATGCCGCGCTGATAGGCCATCAGCAGCCGCGCAGGGCTCAGATCGCCCCCAAGCGCCAGCAGGCCGTTTGGCTCGCGTAAAGCGCCCTCCGGCGAAGGGAAGGCGATAGAGTGTCGGGAAAGCTGAACCAGGCGCATGACAGCAGAACTCCAGTACGCGAGTCGGATCGTTCAATAATAGCTTACAGACCTTGCTTAAACTGGTAATAACGCCCCTGCTGCGCTAACAGATCTGCGTGATTACCTTGCTCAATAATTTGGCCGTTGTCCATTACTATTATTTGATCAAAACGCGCGAGCCCGCGCAGGCGATGCGTCACCATCAGTAACGTTTTACCACGCATTACATCCGCCAGTAATTCAAGCATTTGGCTTTCGGTGGTCGCATCCAGTCCTTCCGTTGGTTCATCAAGCAGCATCAGCGGCGCATCGTGCAGCAGGGCACGGGCGATCGCCAGACGGCGTAGTTCCCCACCGGATAACTGACGACCGCCTTCTCCCAGCCAGCTATTGAGGCCGGTATCGTCGAGGAGTTTCTCCAGTCCGACGCGGCGCAGCGTGTCTGTCAACTGTTCGTCACTGGCGTCGGGTGCGGCAAGCCGCAGGTTGTCGCGCAGGGTGGCGCCGAACAAGTGCACACGCTGCGGCACGACGCTGATGGTCTTGCGCAGCGTCGCTTCATTCAATGCCGCAATCGGACGGTCGTTGAGCAGGATCTCGCCCTGCTGCGGATCCCACGCGCGCGTGAGCAGTTGCAGCAATGTCGATTTACCGCACCCAGTACGACCAAGAATGGCAATGTGCTCGCCAGGATTCACCTGAAGAGAGAGCGAATCCAGCGCTTTTTGCGCCTGCCCGGGATAGCTGAATACAACGTCACGCAGCGTCAGAGTAACCTTAGCCGGGACGTCCGATACGTCGGTCGGGAAAATGACTTCCGGCTTCTGTTCGGTTAACTCGGTGATCCGCATGGCGGAGGCGATGACCTGTCCCAGATGCTGAAATGCACCGGTAACCGGAGCCAGAGCTTCAAACGCCGCCAGCGCGCAAAAGACAAACAGAGCAATCAGCGCGCCCGGCTGGGTGTTACCACCCACGCCGCCTGCCGCCATCCACAGCATCAGTAATATGGCAACGGCACCGATCAGCAACATTAGCGCCTGTGACAGTGCCGTCAGTTCAGACTGTCGGCGCTGTGCTTCGTGCCACTGTAACTCTGTGGCTTCCATCTGCGCGCGATAACGGTCGCTGGCGCCAAAAATAGTCAGTTCAGCCTGGCCCTGTAACCACGCGGTCAGTTGCTGGCGATACTGTCCGCGCAGATGCGTCAGGTTCTGTCCGGTGGTTTTCCCGGCGCGATAAAATACGGGCGGCATAATAAACAGCGTCAGCAGCATCACACCGCCGAGGGTGCAGGCGAGAGTGACGTCAAGTACGCTCAGACCGATCGTCACAACCATAATCACCACAAAAGCACCCACCAGAGGGGAAATGACGCGCAGGTAGAGGTGATCCAGCGTATCCACATCTGCCACAATGCGGTTCAACAATTCACCCTGACGATAGCGAGCCAGTCCGGCAGGGGAGAGCGGCAACAGCTTGCTGAAGGTGTGAATGCGCAAATGTTGCAGCACGCGGAAGGTCGCATCATGGCTGACCAGCCGCTCGAAATAGCGTCCGGCAGTCCGGGTAATGGCCGCGCCGCGTACGCCCGCGGCAGGAAGCATGTAGTTAAAACTGTAGATACCGGCAAAGCCCGCCACGGCCGACGCTGAAAGAAACCAGCCGGACAGCGTCAGCAGGCCAATACTGGCGAGCAGAGTGATAATGGCCAACACGATGCCCAGCGTTAACATCCACTTGTGACGTTTATAGAGCGTCAGATAAGGCAGCAGCGCGCGCATTTAGATCTCCTCCTGACGATGGGCCAACAGCGTTGCAAACGCGCCGCTGGCGGAACTCAACTCGGCCCAGGAGCCTTGTTCGATAATCTGTCCGTCCTGCATCACCCAAATCGTGTCCCAGTCGGCAAGATCTTCAAGCTGGTGCGTGACCATCAGCGTTGTCTGGCGTTTTGAGGCAGTTTTCAGCGCCTGCATGACCCGCTGTTCACTATGGGCATCCAGGCTGGCAGCTGGTTCGTCCAGCAGCAGTAACTTGCAGGGATTAAGGAGCGCACGTGCGACTGCTACGCGTTGAGCCTGGCCGACGGACAGGCGTCCTGCCTGATCGCCAACGGGGGTATCAACACCCTGCGGCAACAGCGGCAGGAATTCACTGACCCAGGCGCTGTCGAGTGCTGCGCGCAGTTCTTGCTCGCTGGCATTCGGGCGCGCCAGCAACACGTTTTCCCGTATCGTTGCTGCGGGCAACTGTGGGTTTTGCCCCACCCAGGAGAGATGCTTGCGCCAGGATTCTGGAGACAAATCGCGCAGTTCCACACCGTTAATGCGCAGCGATCCCTGATAGGAAAGGAAGCCGGAAAGTGCATTCAACAACGAACTCTTACCTGAACCGCTACGACCGACCAGCACGGTACGCTGCCCGGCAGGAAGCGAGAAGTTCAGTGGTCCTGCCAGCGTTTTACCTTCCGGGGAGGTGATAATGAGATTTTCAGCATCAATGGAAACAGGTTCTTGCGCGGATAATTCAACCTCGCCGCGTTCCGGGTGGGCGAGCGGCGTTTCCATAAAGGTTTTCAGACTGTCAGCCGCACCCACCGCCTGCGCCCTGGCGTGATAAAACGTACCCAAATCGCGCAGCGGCTGGAAAAACTCAGGGGCCAGAATGAGGGCCAGGAAGCCTGCCGCCAGCGTCACACCCGTACCATAGTGGCCGAAATTAAGTTCGCCGAGGTAGGAAAAACCAAAGTAAACAGCGACCAGCGCGATGGAAAGCGAGGTGAAAAATTCCAGTACACCCGATGATAAAAAGGCAAGGCGTAGCACTTCCATCGTGCGCTGGCGGAAATCTTGCGACGCGACGCGGATGCTTTCTGTTTCGGCTTCACCGCGACCAAAAATGCGCAGGGTATCCATTCCGCGTAAGCGATCGAGAAAATGCCCGCTCAGACGAGCCAGCGCCAGGAAGTTACGACGGTTAGCATCGGCTGCGCCCATACCGACCATCGCCATGAACAGAGGGATAAGCGGCGCGGTGCCGAGCAGAATCAGCGCGGCGGCCCAGTTCGAGGGAAAAATAGCCGCCACGATCAGGATGGGCACACACACTGCCAGCGCCATCTGCGGCAGATAGCGGGCGTAGTAATCGTGCATATCGTCAATTTGTTCCAGCACCAGCGTGGCCCAACTTCCCGCCGGTCGCCCCTGAATCCACGCCGGACCGGCCTGTTGCAGGCGATTGAGGACCTGGCGGCGGATCTCAAATCGGATATGTTGTCCCGCATGGAATCCCACGCGTTCGCGTAGCCATACCACCCAGGCACGCAGGATAAAGATCAGCACCAGCACGACAAAGGGCAACAGCAATGCCTCGCGCGGGATGTTATCCATGATCATATGTTGCAGAATGCGAGCCATGATCCAGGCCTGAGCGACAATCAGTACGCCACTCACGAACCCCAGCAGACGGGAAATCATGAGCCAGCGTTGGGAAATGACACTTTGCTGTTTTAACCAGAGGGTTAGCTCTTTTTGACGAGTTTTATTCATTGCGCGCTTTGCAGGTGAGTTATCAGAATTTTTTGGCAGGGCAATGTTACAACGGGGCAAAAATAAAGGCGACTTATAGTCGCCTTATTTACTTTTGTTACTGATTTGTAAAAACTATTTGCACGCGTCGGCTAAACCATCGAGGTAACGTTCAGCATCCAGCGCAGCCATACACCCGGTGCCTGCGGAGGTGATAGCCTGACGATAAATGTGGTCCATCACGTCGCCCGCAGCGAAGACGCCCGGGATGCTGGTCTGGGTCGCGTTACCGTGACTGCCGGACTGTACTTTGATGTAGCCGTTTTCAAGCTCAAGCTGACCTTCGAAAATCGCCGTGTTCGGGCTGTGGCCGATGGCAACAAACAGTCCCGCGACCTCCAGCGACTCAATGTTGTCTGCATTCTGCGTATCGCGCAGGCGCAGACCCGTAACGCCCATCTGATCGCCGGTCACTTCTTCCAGCGTGCGGTGGGTGTGCAGCACAATGTTGCCGTTCTCCACTTTGTCCATCAGACGTTTAATCAGAATTTTTTCCGCGCGAAAACCGTCACGGCGGTGAATCAGGTGAACTTCAGAGGCGATGTTCGCCAGATACAGCGCTTCTTCAACGGCCGTGTTACCGCCGCCGATAACCGCGACCTTCTGGTTGCGATAGAAAAAGCCGTCACAGGTTGCGCAGGCAGAAACGCCACGACCTTTGAACGCCTCTTCTGACGGCAGACCGAGATAGCGAGCGGACGCACCGGTGGCGATAATCAGCGCATCACAGGTGTACTCTGCACTGTCACCTGTCAGACGGAACGGACGGTTTTGCAGGTCCACTTTATTGATGTGATCGAAGATGATCTCGGTTTCAAACTTAGTCGCATGCTCGTGCATACGTTCCATCAGCAGGGGACCGGTCAGATCGTTCGGATCGCCAGGCCAGTTTTCCACTTCGGTCGTGGTGGTCAGTTGACCGCCTTTTTCCATACCGGTAATCAGCACCGGCTGCAGGTTTGCGCGCGCAGCATAGACCGCCGCGGTGTATCCCGCCGGGCCGGAACCCAGGATAAGCAGTTTACTGTGTTTGGTCGTGCCCATGAGATCCTCATTGTTGTTGGCAGGCAATGGGCTGGATTGTAGGGAATTTGGTGGCGTAAAAAAAGAGTATAGCGATTTTGTTAACAATTTGTGCAATAGGCGAGGCCAATAAGTGAACAAATCGGCAGCGGCACTATAAAGAATTCTACTTAAAGTCGGTCAGTTATAAGGTGATAAAATGACGAATTGTCTTAACGCATAATGAATAACTGGCATGTTGTACTAAAAATCGATGTTTTACTTTGACAATCACCTGCCGTTTTGCGAAAACATTCGAGGAAGAAAAAAACAGTGTTGTGTGTGTGCCGCATAATCATGCATATAAATACCATGTTTACCGGGCTAGCGAAATCTACGCATGGCGTGGACAGACGCCATTCGTGATGTCGATAGCTGCCTTCAGGCAACGGTCTTCTCACTATAGACCCAGGCATTGCGCGCCGTTAATCCTCTGGGTTTCGGTCTATTGTGATGGGCATCGACTCTCGACAATGATGTTTGATGAGTCAGGCAGGTGTAGGGAAGGAATACAGAGAGACAATAATAATGGTAGATAGCAAAAAGCGCCCTGGCAAAGATCTCGACCGTATCGATCGTAACATTCTTAATGAGTTGCAAAAGGATGGGCGTATTTCTAACGTCGAGCTTTCTAAACGAGTGGGACTTTCCCCGACGCCCTGCCTTGAGCGTGTGCGTCGTCTGGAAAGACAGGGTTTCATTCAGGGCTATACCGCTCTGTTAAACCCGCATTATCTGGATGCATCACTTCTGGTATTTGTTGAGATTACTCTGAATCGTGGCGCTCCGGATGTGTTTGAACAATTCAATGCTGCCGTACAGAAACTTGAAGAAATTCAAGAGTGTCATTTGGTGTCCGGTGATTTCGACTACCTGTTGAAAACACGCGTGCCGGATATGTCAGCGTACCGTAAGCTGCTGGGGGAAACCCTGCTGCGTCTGCCTGGCGTGAATGACACACGTACTTACGTGGTAATGGAAGAAGTCAAACAGAGTAATCGTCTGGTTATTAAGACGCGCTAATACGGAACAGGTGCAAAATCGGCGTATTTTGATTACACTCCTGTTAATCCATACAGCAACAGTGCCGGGGTAACCCGGTGCTGTTGTCCGTTTTAGCACCGGGCAGGAAAAGCCTGAAACCTGGAGAGCCTTTTTTGAGCCAGGAATACACTGAAGACAAAGAAGTCACATTGACAAAGTTAAGCAGCGGGCGCCGACTTCTGGAGGCGTTGTTAATTCTTATTGCCCTTTTTGCCGTCTGGCTGATGGCAGCCTTACTGAGCTTTAATCCTTCTGATCCCAGTTGGTCGCAAACGGCCTGGCATGAGCCTATCCATAATCTGGGGGGGGCTCCGGGGGCGTGGCTGGCTGATACCCTGTTCTTTATCTTTGGGGTGATGGCGTACACCATTCCAGTCATCATTGTGGGCGGCTGCTGGTTTGCCTGGCGTCATCAGGCGACCGATGACTATATCGATTATTTTGCCGTCTCACTGCGCATCATTGGCGTGCTGGCGCTTATCCTCACCTCCTGTGGCCTGGCCGCAATCAATGCTGACGATATCTGGTACTTCGCGTCCGGCGGGGTGATTGGCAGTCTGTTGAGTACTACGCTGCAACCACTGCTGCACAGCAGTGGCGGCACCATTACGCTTTTGTGCGTGTGGGCCGCGGGGCTGACGCTCTTTACCGGTTGGTCATGGGTTAGCATCGCCGAAAAACTCGGTGGCTGGCTGCTCAATATTCTGACTTTTGCCAGCAACCGAACGCGTCGTGATGATACCTGGGTAGAAGACGACGAATACGAAGACGATGAAGAATATGAAGATGACGCTGATGGCGGGAGACGAGAATCTCGTCGGGCGCGTATTCTTCGCGGAGCACTGGCGCGCCGTCAACGTCTGGCTGAAAAATTTATCAACCCGCATGGTCGTCAGACCGATGCGGCGCTGTTCTCTGGCAGACGCATGGATGACGATGATGAGGTAGCATACAGCGCGCGTGGCGTCGAAGCGGATCCTGGCGATGTGCTGTTCTCTGGACATCGTGCAACGCAACCAGAGTATGATGAGTACGATCCGCTTTTAAACGGTCATTCGGTGACCGAGCCGGTCGCTGCAGCGGCAGCAGCAACGGCTGCGACTCAGGCCTGGGCCGCCCCGGTCGATCCAATTATGCAAACGCCACCTATGTCGGGAGCGGAAACCGTTCCTGTACAACCTGCCGTTGAATGGCAGCCTGTTCCGGGGCCGCAAACCGGCGAGCCGGCTATCGCTCCGGCGCCGGAAGGCTATCCGCCGCACGCTCAGTATGCGCAACCGCAACACGCGCAGTATGAGTCATGGCAACAGCCTGTTCCGGCTGAACCGCAATACACTGCGCCTGTTGGCCCTGAAACAGGTTATTTACAGCCAGGCGTACCGCAGCAACCGCAGCCTGCGCCAGAACAACCCTGGCAACCTGAGTCGGTTTATCCGTCAGAGCCCGTTCAACAACCGAATTATCATCAACCGGCTTATCAGCCAGAGCCGCAGGAACCGGTGGTTCAGCAGATGCCTGTTGCAGAGCCTGAACCGGTGGTGGAAGAGACGAAACCTGCGCGCCCGCCGCTGTACTATTTTGAAGAGGTGGAAGAGAAGCGCGCGCGTGAACGCGAGCAACTGGCGGCATGGTATCAGCCGATTCCTGAGCCTGTTAACGCGCCGGAATCGGTGGCTCCTGCGCCATCAGCCGCGCCTTCCATACCGCCAGTCGACGCCGCAGCGGCTATTGCACCGATCGCCGCAGGCGTGAAGGATGCGACGTTATCAGCCGGTGCGACTGCGGCAGCAGCAGCGCCGATCTTCAGCCTCGCGAACGGCGGCGCGCCGCGTCCGCAGGTGAAAGAAGGGATTGGCCCACAGTTGCCTCGTCCGAACCGCGTGCGCGTACCGACGCGCCGTGAGCTGGCATCGTATGGCATTAAATTACCGTCTCAGCGTATGGCTGAGGAGAGAGTACGTGAGGCCGGGCAGCACGATCCGCAATACAGCGATGATGAAATCGACGCCATGCAGCAGGATGAACTGGCTCGTCAGTTCGCCCAGTCACAGCAAAGTCGTTATGGCGATGAGTATCCACGAGATGTGACGCAGGCTGACGATGAAGATGTCGCTGCAGAAGCCGAACTGGCGCGCCAGTTTGCCTCTTCGCAGCAGCAACGCTACGCCGGTGAGCAACCTACGGGAGCGAATCCGTTCTCGCTGGATGATTTTGAGTTTTCACCGATGAAGACGCTGGTGGATAATGGCCCGCATGAGCCGTTGTTTACGCCGGGCGTGATGCCGGAGCCTGCGCCTGTTCAGCAGCCACAGCAGCCACAGCAGCCACAGCAGCCACAGCAGCCGCAGTATCAACAGCCGCAACAGCCGGTGGCCCCGCAGCCGCAGTATCAGCAGCCGCAACAGCCGGTGGCCCCGCAGCCGCAGTATCAGCAGCCGCAACAGCCGGTGGTCCCGCAGTCGCAGTATCAGCAGCCGCAACAGCCGGTGGTCCCGCAGCCGCAGTATCAACAGCCGCAACAGCCGGTGGTCCCGCAGCAACCCGCAGCGCCTCAGCCGCAGGAAAGTCTGATTCACCCGTTGCTGATGCGCAACGGTGACAGTCGTCCGCTGCAAAGACCGACGACGCCGTTGCCGTCGCTGGATCTGCTGACGCAGCCGCCGAGTGAAGTCGAGCCGGTTGATACCTTTGCGCTGGAGCAAATGGCGCGACTGGTTGAAGCCCGTCTGGCTGACTTCCGCATCAAGGCTGATGTGGTGAATTACTCTCCAGGTCCGGTGATCACGCGTTTTGAACTGAATCTGGCACCGGGCGTGAAGGCTGCCCGTATTTCCAACCTATCTCGTGACCTGGCGCGTTCGCTTTCGACCATCGCTGTACGCGTGGTGGAAGTGATTCCGGGCAAACCCTACGTAGGCCTGGAATTGCCGAACAAAAAACGGCAGACCGTTTATCTGCGTGAAGTGCTGGATAACGCGAAGTTCCGTGAAAACCCGTCGCCGCTGACCGTGGTGTTGGGTAAAGACATTGCTGGCGATCCGGTGGTGGCCGATCTGGCGAAAATGCCACACCTGTTAGTGGCGGGTACAACCGGTTCGGGTAAATCGGTTGGTGTGAATGCGATGATCCTCAGCATGCTTTACAAGGCGCAACCGGAAGACGTTCGCTTCATCATGATCGACCCGAAAATGCTGGAACTGTCGGTTTACGAAGGCATTCCGCATTTGCTGACGGAGGTCGTCACCGATATGAAAGACGCCGCCAACGCCCTGCGCTGGAGCGTTAACGAGATGGAGCGCCGTTACAAGCTGATGTCCGCTCTGGGCGTGCGTAATCTGGCGGGTTACAACGAGAAGATTGCCGAAGCCGCGCGGATGGGGCGTCCGATTCCGGACCCGTACTGGAAGCCGGGTGACAGTATGGATGCACAGCATCCGGTACTGGAAAAACTGCCGTATATCGTTGTGCTGGTGGATGAATTTGCCGACCTGATGATGACCGTCGGTAAGAAAGTTGAAGAGTTGATTGCCCGACTGGCGCAAAAAGCCCGTGCGGCAGGGATCCACCTGGTGCTGGCGACGCAGCGTCCGTCGGTTGACGTGATTACGGGTCTGATCAAGGCCAACATTCCGACCCGTATTGCCTTCACCGTGTCCAGTAAGATTGACTCGCGTACCATCCTCGATCAGGGCGGTGCAGAATCGTTGCTGGGGATGGGGGATATGCTTTACTCCGGGCCGAACTCCACAATGCCAGTGCGTGTTCACGGCGCATTTGTCCGTGACCAGGAAGTGCATGCGGTGGTTCAGGACTGGAAGGCACGTGGGCGTCCGCAGTATGTGGATGGCATCACCTCCGACAGCGAAAGTGAAGGCGGCGGTGGTGGCTTTGACGGCGGCGAAGAGCTGGATCCGTTATTTGATCAAGCGGTTAACTTTGTGACGGAGAAACGTAAAGCGTCCATCTCCGGCGTACAGCGCCAGTTCCGCATTGGCTACAACCGCGCGGCACGCATCATCGAACAGATGGAAGCGCAGGGGATCGTCAGCGAACAGGGCCATAACGGCAATCGCGAAGTGCTGGCTCCACCGCCGTTTGACTAAGTGCAAAGTTACGTAATTCAGTATTGTCTACTTTCCTCACGCTGATTTTTGGCCTGGAATGGATAGCAGAGGGATCTCCCGGTCGGGAGTGACGTATTTTGAGGAATAACAATGAAAAGAATCGCAATCACCTGTGCATTACTCTCAGGATTCGTGGTAAGCAGCGTTTGGGCGGATGCCGCCAGCGATCTGAAAAGTCGACTGGATAAAGTGAGCAGCTTCCACGCCAGCTTTACGCAGAAAGTGACCGATGGCAGCGGTGCCGCTGTTCAGGAAGGTCAGGGTGATTTGTGGGTGAAGCGTCCGAACCTGTTTAACTGGCACATGACGCAGCCTGACGAAAGCATTCTGGTTTCTGATGGTAAAACGCTGTGGTTCTTTAACCCGTTTGTTGAGCAGGCCACCGCGACATGGTTGAAAGACGCCACCGGCAACACGCCGTTTATGCTGATTGCCCGCAATCAGTCCAGCGACTGGCAGCAGTACAATATCAAGCAGAACGGAGATGACTTCGTCCTGACGCCAAAAACCAGCAACGGCAACCTGAAACAGTTCACTATCAATGTGGGCCGTGACGGGACCATTCATCAGTTCAGCGCCGTGGAGCAGGATGACCAGCGCAGCAGCTATCAGCTGAAATCGCAGCAGAATGGCACCGTTGACGCATCGAAATTCACCTTTACTCCACCGCAAGGCGTAACGGTAGACGACCAACGTAAGTAGAGGCATCAGTGAGCAACCTGTCGCTCGATTTTTCTGATAATACCTTTCAGCCACTGGCCGCGCGGATGCGGCCAGAAAATTTAGCGCAGTATATTGGTCAGCAGCACCTGTTGGCTGCGGGCAAACCATTGCCGCGCGCGATTGAAGCCGGACACCTGCACTCCATGATTTTGTGGGGACCGCCAGGCACCGGAAAAACCACGCTTGCTGAAGTGATTGCCCGCTACGCCGATGCCGACGTTGAGCGGATTTCAGCCGTCACCTCCGGCGTGAAAGAGATCCGTGAAGCCATCGAACGCGCCCGGCAGAGTCGTAATGCCGGGCGTCGCACCATCCTGTTTGTTGACGAAGTTCATCGCTTCAACAAAAGCCAACAGGATGCGTTCCTGCCGCACATTGAAGACGGCACCATCACTTTTATCGGGGCTACCACCGAGAACCCCTCTTTTGAGCTAAATTCCGCACTGCTGTCACGTGCGCGCGTCTATTTGCTCAAGTCGCTGACGACGGAAGATATCGAGCAGGTACTGCGTCAGGCGATGGAAGACAAGGCGCGGGGTTACGGTGGGCAGAATATTGTTCTACCGGATGACACCCGCAGAGCAATCGCGGAGCTGGTCAACGGCGATGCGCGTCGGGCGCTGAACACGCTGGAAATGATGGCCGACATGGCGGAAGTGGATGACAGCGGCAAGCGGGTATTGCTGCCCGCACTGTTGACAGAAATTGCCGGCGAGCGCAGCGCGCGTTTCGATAACAAAGGTGACCGCTTCTACGATCTCATTTCCGCATTGCATAAATCGGTTCGCGGCAGCGCGCCGGATGCGGCACTTTACTGGTATGCGCGCATCATTACGGCGGGGGGCGATCCGCTGTACGTGGCGCGTCGCTGTCTGGCTATTGCCTCCGAGGATGTGGGCAATGCCGATCCGCGTGCGATGCAGGTGGCGATCTCCGCCTGGGACTGCTTTACGCGTGTGGGGCCTGCTGAAGGCGAACGCGCCATCGCGCAGGCGATTGTCTATCTGGCCTGCGCACCGAAAAGTAATGCGGTGTATACCGCATTCAAAGCGGCGATGTCCGATGCCCGTGAACGCCCTGACTATGACGTACCTGTCCATCTGCGCAATGCGCCGACGAAACTGATGAAAGAGATGGGCTACGGTCAGGAATATCGCTACGCGCATGATGAACCGAATGCCTATGCCGCCGGCGAGGACTATTTCCCGCAGGAGATGGCACAAACACGCTATTATCACCCCACAAACAGAGGTCTTGAGGGTAAGATTGGCGAAAAGCTCGCCTGGCTCGCCGGACAGGATCAAAATAGCCCTATAAAACGCTACCGTTAGCGCAGGCGTTGCGGTAATGTTGGCACTGTATCCCTGTGACCGCAGGCTGTGGTCACATTTTCCTCTTTCAATTCGATAAGCACAGGATAAGCATGCTCGATCCCAATCTGCTGCGTAATGAGCCAGACGCAGTCGCTGAAAAACTGGCACGCCGGGGCTTTAAGCTGGATGTAGATAAGCTGCGCGCTCTTGAAGAGCGTCGTAAAGTTTTGCAGGTCAATACCGAAAACCTGCAGGCAGAGCGTAACTCTCGATCGAAATCCATCGGCCAGGCGAAAGCGCGCGGGGAAGACATCGAGCCTTTACGTCTGGAAGTGAACAAACTGGGCGAAGAACTGGATGCCGCAAAAGCGGAGCTGGATGCTTTACAGGCTGAGATCCGCGATATCGCGCTGACCATTCCTAACCTGCCTGCTGACGATGTCCCGGTCGGTAAAGACGAGAACGATAACGTTGAAGTCAGCCGCTGGGGTACCCCGCGCGAGTTCGATTTTGAAGTTCGCGATCACGTCACGCTGGGTGAAATGCATGCCGGTCTGGACTTTGCTGCCGCCGTTAAGCTGACAGGCTCCCGTTTTGTGGTGATGAAAGGGCAGATTGCCCGTATGCATCGTGCGCTCTCGCAGTTCATGCTCGATCTGCACACTGAGCAGCATGGCTACAGCGAAAATTATGTGCCGTATCTGGTCAACCATGACACCCTGTACGGTACCGGTCAGTTACCGAAATTTGCTGGCGATCTGTTCCATACTCGTCCGCTTGAAGAAGAGGCTGACAGCAGTAACTACGCGCTAATCCCGACGGCGGAAGTCCCGCTGACCAACCTGGTGCGTGATGAGATCATCGACGAAGATCAGTTGCCGATCAAAATGACGGCGCATACGCCGTGCTTCCGCTCGGAAGCGGGTTCTTACGGTCGTGATACTCGTGGCCTGATCCGTATGCACCAGTTCGACAAAGTTGAAATGGTACAGATCGTTCGCCCGGAAGATTCAATGGCGGCACTGGAAGAGATGACTGGCCATGCAGAGAAAGTTCTGCAACTGCTGGGCCTACCGTATCGCAAAATTATTCTCTGCACCGGCGACATGGGCTTCGGCGCATGCAAAACCTACGATCTGGAAGTGTGGGTACCGGCACAGAATACCTATCGCGAGATCTCGTCCTGCTCTAACGTCTGGGATTTCCAGGCGCGCCGTATGCAGGCACGCTGCCGCAGCAAGTCTGACAAAAAGACCCGCCTTGTTCATACCCTGAACGGCTCCGGTCTGGCAGTAGGCCGTACGCTGGTGGCCGTGATGGAAAACTACCAGCAGGCTGATGGCCGTATCCAGGTACCAGAAGTGCTGCGTCCGTACATGAACGGACTGGAATATATTGGTTAATCCTCGCTTCATCCCTTTCTAAAAAGCGCCTTTGGGCGCTTTTTTTATGCCTGTTTGACGCCGGACAATAATCATTACTCCCTTGGGGGTAATATTACCTTTGAACGGAATTCAGCATTTTGCGCTATTATCCTATGAAATCGCTATATATAAAACTATATACCGCTGTGTAACTACTCAAATAATAACATCAATTTCTTTTTTTTTACTGTAAGCAAGCAGAGTGAGTCTTTATGAAAACTAAGATCCCTGATGCCGTGATGGCAGCGGAGGTGAGTCGTCGTGGTTTAGTCAAAACGACGGCCATAGGCGGACTGGCGATGGCCAGTAGCGCGTTTACCCTGCCATTTACCCGAATCGCCAATGCAGCCGAAGCCCTGAGTCCGGCGCAGGCCAGTGAAAAAGTCATCTGGAGCGCGTGCACCGTGAACTGCGGGAGTCGTTGCCCGTTGCGCATGCATGTTGTGGATGGCGAAATCAAATACGTTGAAACCGACAATACCGGTGATGACAACTATGACGGCCTGCATCAGGTGCGCGCCTGTCTGCGTGGTCGCTCCATGCGCCGTCGCGTCTATAACCCGGATCGCCTGAAATACCCGATGAAACGCGTGGGCAAGCGCGGAGAAGGTAAATTCGAGCGCATCAGTTGGGATGAGGCTTACGACCTCATCGCCAGCAATATGCAGCGTCTGATTAAGGATTACGGTAACGAGTCCATCTACCTGAACTACGGCACCGGTACGCTGGGCGGTACGATGACTCGCTCATGGCCGCCAGGAGATACCCTGGTGGCACGTTTGATGAACTGCTGCGGCGGTTACCTGAACCACTATGGCGACTACTCCTCCGCGCAAATTGCGGCGGGGCTGAACTATACCTACGGCGGCTGGGCGGATGGTAACAGCCCGTCTGACATCGAAAACAGTAAGCTGGTCGTGCTGTTCGGTAACAACCCTGGCGAAACCCGCATGAGTGGCGGTGGGGTCACCTACTATCTGGAACAGGCGCGACAGAAATCGAATGCGCGGATGATCATTATCGATCCGCGCTATACCGACACCGGGGCCGGTCGAGAAGACGAGTGGATCCCGATTCGCCCGGGTACCGATGCGGCGCTGGTGAATGCGCTGGCTTATGTGCTGATTACAGAGAATATGGTCGATCAGCCGTTCCTCGATAAGTACTGTGTGGGCTACGACGAGAAAACCTTGCCTGCCAGCGCGCCGAAGAATGGTCACTATAAGGCCTATATTCTGGGGCAGGGGAATGACGGTACGCCAAAAACGCCTGAGTGGGCGGCGCAAATTACCGGCATCCCGGCAGACCGGATTATCAAACTGGCGCGTGAAATCGGCTGTGCCAAACCGGCCTATATCAGTCAGGGCTGGGGGCCGCAGCGTCACGCAAATGGCGAAATCGCCACCCGTGCTATTTCTATGCTGGCAATTCTGACCGGTAACGTCGGGATTAATGGTGGTAACAGCGGCGCACGTGAAGGCTCTTACGATTTGCCGTTTGTACGGATGCCCACGCTGGAAAACCCGGTAGAAACCAGTATCTCCATGTTTATGTGGACCGATGCCATTGAGCGTGGTCCGGAAATGACCGCGCTGCGTGATGGGGTGCGCGGTAAAGACAAACTCGACGTGCCGATTAAGATGATCTGGAACTACGCCGGTAACTGTCTTATCAACCAGCACTCAGAGATCAACCGCACGCACGACATCCTCCAGGATGACAAGAAGTGCGAAATGATTGTCGTCATCGACTGCCACATGACGTCGTCGGCGAAGTATGCCGATATCCTGTTGCCGGACTGTACGGCTTCTGAGCAGATGGACTTCGCGCTGGATGCTTCCTGCGGGAATATGTCCTACGTTATTTTCGCCGATCGGGCCATTAAGCCGCGTTTCGAATGCAAAACCATCTATGAAATGACCAGCGAGTTGGCGAAGCGTCTGGGTGTCGAGTCGCAGTTTACCGAAGGGCGCACTCAGGAAGAGTGGATGCGTCATCTGTACGAACAGTCGCGTCAAGCCATTCCGGAACTGCCGACCTTTGAGGAATTCCGTAAACAGGGTCTGTTTAAACAGCGCGATCCGCAAGGGCATCACGTGGCCTATAAGGCGTTCCGCGACGATCCGCAGGCTAATCCGTTGACGACACCGTCGGGTAAAATCGAGATCTACTCGCAGGAGCTGGCAGAGATTGCCGCCACCTGGGAACTGCCAGAAGGCGATGTCATCGATCCATTGCCGATCTACACGCCGGGTTTTGAGAACTACAACGATCCGTTGACCAAAGATTATCCGCTACAGCTAACGGGCTTCCACTATAAATCCCGAGTCCACTCGACCTATGGCAACGTTGATGTCCTGAAAGCGGCGTGCCGCCAGGAGATGTGGATCAATCCACTGGACGCGCAAAAACGGGGTATCCGCAATGGTGATAAGGTCCGCATCTTCAACGGCCGCGGAGAGCTCCATATTGAGGCGAAAGTGACGCCGCGTATGATGCCAGGCGTGGTCGCGTTAGGTGAGGGGGCCTGGTATGACCCGGATACGAAACGCATTGACCAGGGCGGTTGCATCAACGTGTTGACCACGCAGCGCCCATCTCCTCTGGCGAAGGGGAACCCGTCACATACGAACCTTGTTCAGGTTGAGAAGGTGTAAGGAGTAACCGATGACAACCCAGTATGGATTTTTTATTGATTCCAGCCGTTGCACCGGTTGTAAAACCTGCGAACTGGCCTGTAAAGATTACAAAGACTTAACTCCGGATGTCAGCTTTCGTCGCATTTATGAATACGCGGGCGGAGACTGGCAGGAAGACAACGGCGTCTGGCATCAGAACGTATTTGCCTACTATCTGTCCATTGCCTGCAACCACTGCGAAGATCCGGCCTGTACCAAGGTCTGCCCGAGCGGCGCGATGCACAAACGGGAAGACGGTTTTGTGGTCGTGGATGAAGATATCTGCATCGGCTGCCGCTACTGCCATATGGCCTGCCCGTACGGCGCGCCGCAGTACAACGCCGCTAAGGGTCACATGACCAAGTGCGATGGCTGTCATGACCGCGTGGCAGAGGGCAAAAAGCCGATCTGCGTGGAATCTTGTCCACTGCGCGCACTGGATTTCGGCCCCATCGACGAACTGCGTAAGAAACACGGTGAACTGGCTGCCGTTGCGCCGCTGCCGGGTGCGCACTTCACGAAGCCGAGTATTGTGATCAAACCGAATGCCAACAGCCGTCCGACCGGGGATACCACCGGTTATCTGGCGAATCCGAAGGAGGTGTAAGATGGGAAGTGGATGGCATGAATGGCCGCTGATGATCTTTACGGTCTTCGGACAATGTGTGGTTGGTGGCTTCATTGTTCTGGCGCTGGCGCTGATGAAAGGCGACCTGCGGGCAGAAACGCAACAGCGCGTGATTACCTGCATGTTCGCGCTGTGGGTGCTGATGGGCATCGGCTTTATCGCTTCCATGCTGCACCTTGGCTCGCCAATGCGGGCGCTTAACTCGCTTAACCGCGTAGGATCGTCGGCGCTGAGTAATGAAATTGCCAGCGGTTCTATTTTCTTTGCGGTTGGTGGGATTGGCTGGCTGCTGGCCGTGCTGAAAAAGCTCACACCGGCCCTGCGTAACTTGTGGCTGCTGCTCACAATGGTACTGGGTGTGCTGTTCGTCTGGATGATGGTGCGCGTTTATAACAGTATCGATACCGTACCGACCTGGTACAGCGTCTGGACACCGCTGGGCTTCTTCCTGACGCTGTTGATGGGCGGCCCGCTGTTGGGCTATCTGCTGCTGCGCGTGGCGGGTGTTGATGGTTGGGCGATGCGTCTGCTGCCTGCGGTTTCACTGTTGGCGTTGGTGGTTAGTGCCATCATGTCGGTGATGCAGGGGGCGGAACTGGCGACCATTCACAGCTCTGTTCAGCAGGCTTCTGCGCTGGTACCGGACTACGGTTCGCTGATGGCCTGGCGTATTGGGGTTCTGGCGGTGGCATTGTGCTGCTGGGTTGTCCCACAGTTGAAAGGTTATCAGCCTGCGGTTCCGCTGCTGTCAGTGGCCTTTATTCTGCTGCTGGTGGGGGAGTTGATTGGTCGAGGCGTATTCTATGGCCTGCATATGACCGTCGGTATGGCGGTTGCCAGCTAAGTGATGAACCGGGGCTTTCGCCCCGGTTTTTTTATTTCTGCTTAGTCAACGTATCGTAACTGGTCATCAGATTGCGGTAATCCGGAATATGATTGGAGAACAGCGTCGCCAGCCCTTCGATGTCATTACGCCAGTCGCGGTGCAATTCACACGCCACACCAAACCACGTCATCAACTGTGCGCCAGCCTGCGACATCCTGTCCCATGCTGAATGGCGGGTAATTTCATTAAACGTCCCTGAAGCATCGGTCACTACAAAGACGTCAAAGCCCTCTTCAATGGCCGACAGCGCTGGGAAGGCCACACAGACTTCGGTTACCACGCCGGCAATAATCAACTGTTTTTTACCCGTGGCTTTAACCGCTTTCACAAAGTCTTCGTTATCCCAGGCGTTGATGTTGCCTGGACGTGCAATGTAGGGCGCATCGGAAAACTGGGCTTTTAATTCAGGGACCAGCGGTCCGTTTGGTCCGGTTTCGAAACTGGTGGTGAGGATGGTAGGTAACTTAAAATATTTGGCTAAATCACCCAGTGCGAGCACGTTATTCTTAAATTTATCAGGGTCAATATCCCTGACCAGTGAGAGTAGTCCGGCCTGGTGATCAACCAGAAGAACCGCAGCGTCGTTTTTATCGAGACGAACATAAGGCTTGGTCATTCTCTTCTCCTTGCTTGAGTCAACTATGCGCCCAGATTCATTCAGGCGCATAAGGTTCACTCAAAGCATAGAACGGAAAAAAAATGCTGCCGGAACTATGAGATTTTTCGACTAAGCGAAACGGAACTCTTTTGCGTTAAATCAATAAAAACAGCAACCTGACTCATGTGAGTCAGCAATAATTCATAATCTTAATCAATAAATTCAATCGAAGGGTATGAAAGGCCACCACGCCACGGTTTGCGCCGATTGACAATGTTTTTGTTGGTGGCATGATGCGCGTGAAATTTGAACTTCCTCACGGTTTATACTCATGTCCACCTATACCCGACCCGTCATGCTGTTGCTGGCTGGTCTACTTCTGTTGACCCTGGCGATCGCGGTGCTGAACACGCTCGTCCCGCTTTGGCTCGCCCAGGAAAACCTGCCGACGTGGCAGGTGGGTATGGTCAGTTCGTCCTATTTCACCGGTAACCTGGTCGGGACGCTGTTGACAGGACAGTTAATCAAACGCCTCGGGTTTAACCGTAGCTACTACCTTGCCTCGCTGATCTTTGCCGCGGGCTGCGTAGGGCTTGGTGTGATGGTTGGTTTCTGGAGTTGGCTGGCATGGCGCTTTGTCGCAGGCGTGGGTTGCGCCATGATCTGGGTTGTCGTTGAGAGTGCGCTGATGTGCAGCGGGACATCACGCAACCGCGGTCGCCTGTTGGCGGCCTACATGATGGTCTACTATGTGGGGACGTTCCTCGGGCAGTTGCTGGTCAGCAAAGTCTCTACGGAGTTGATGAACGTACTGCCGTGGGCCACGGGATTGATTCTGGCAGGGATTTTACCGCTGCTCTTTACCCGTATCCTTAATCAGCAATCAGAAGAACATAACGTCACACCGATCACCGCAATGCTGAAACTGCGCCAGGCGCGACTGGGTGTCAATGGCTGTATCATTTCCGGGATTGTCCTCGGCTCGTTGTACGGCCTGATGCCGCTGTATCTCAATCATCAGGGGATGAGCAATGCCAGCATCGGTTTCTGGATGGCGGTACTGGTCAGCGCGGGTATCCTCGGCCAGTGGCCAATAGGGCGACTGGCGGATAAGTTTGGTCGACTGCTGGTGCTACGCGTGCAGGTGTTTGTGGTGATCCTGGGGAGCGTAGCGATGTTAAGCCAGGCGGCGATGGCACCCGCTCTCTTCATTTTGGGGGCCGCGGGCTTCACGCTCTATCCGGTTGCGATGGCCTGGGCCTGTGAAAAAGTAGAACATCACCAACTGGTGGCGATGAACCAGGCGCTGCTGCTGAGCTATACCGTCGGCAGCCTGTTAGGCCCTTCCTTCACCGCCATGTTGATGCAGAATTATTCCGATAATCTTCTGTTTATTATGATTGCCAGCGTGTCGTTTATTTATTTACTGATGCTGCTGCGCAATGCCGGGCATACCCCGAATCCGGTTGCCCACGTTTAATTCTGCGCAAACAGTATGCAATGCTGTGTTATTGCATACTGTTTTTTGTATATATGCCAGGGGATGATTGAACTCCGGTGATATAGGCTATTTTCATGAAAATAACGCGTTCAGACGTTTTGCGTTTTTCACCCTTCCAGTACCGCTTTCCACGTTTACCGCATTTGCTGGCCTGACGGGATTTTCCCGAAAATGGACGCGTTTACGCCCGAATGGATATTCCAGCTTACGCTGAATATCGCCACTCCGTTTGTGCTGGTGGGCCCTGGTCTCATCTTCCCACTGTTGGCGCGTAGAAAAGCGTGATTATTTCAGGATTCAAGCAAGGAGTGTAGTTGCGCCGGGCTGGTGATATTGCTCAGTTGCTGCAAATGGTCCGCCTCATCGAGCCAGCACACCAGCTGTTGAATCATTTCAATATGTTGAGAGCTGTTGGCAGCGGCAAGGACAATCACCAGTTGCACGTTCGGATGACCCGGGAACGGTACAGGTTCTTTCAGGCACAGGAGTGATAAATGCGACTTGCTACTCAGAACACCCTCTTCAGGACGGGCATGCGGCAGGGCAAACTCAGGGCTCAAAATATACCAGGGTCCGGTCTGTTCTGTGGCGTGGATGATTGCCTGTGCATATCCGCTGGTAATGATTTTCTGTTTTTCCAGTGGTAAGCAGGTCATTTTCACCGCATCTTGCCAGGAATCGCATCGTTCGCGAAACTGGCAGGCGGAAAAGAGCGTTGATGTCATTGTTGTTCCTTGCCGTTTGTTCTCACCGGATGGCACTCCGGGAAGTGCCATCCGGTATTCATTAGCCTTTACTCAGCGCGTTATAGACAGCAGATGCTGAAATCCCATATTTCTCTTTTAACTGACGACTGTTCCCTGACTCAGTAAAGGTATCCTGTGTCCCAAGACGGATCAGCTTTGTACCTAATCCTTCTTCTGCAAGCACTTCGGCGACTTGTCCACCCAGTCCACCGGTGATTGTGTGATTTTCTATCGTTACAATTTGCGGACAACCTGCAATTAATTGCAGGAATCGCTGTCGGTTAAATGGTTTTAGCGTGGCAACATGAATGAGCTTGCCACGTTTACCTGTTGAGTGGAGCTGTTCATAACCGGCACTGGCTTGTTCCAGTACCGTACCTTCATAGAGGATGGCAAAGTCGTTGCCAGAATCCTCCACAGCGTCTATGTCAGTGACGCGTGGAACAGCTGATTTATCACGTACTGGCATCGGTTCCCGCGCAACGCGAATGTAGACGGGACCGTGAATGTTTGCTGCTTGTTCGAAAGCCGCTTCAACTTCTTCCGCATCTGCCGGTGTCAGGATCGTGATCCCGGGCAAAACACGTGTTAAAGCCAGATCTTCCAGCGCATGGTGTGACGCGCCATCCGGACCATCATCCATACCAGGATGACTGCCAACCAGCTTGATATTCGCTTTTGCATAACAGGCCTGACGTAATTGGGTCCAGGCGGTGCCGGTAACGAACATCGCAAAGTTAACATAGAACGGGATATTTCCTTCCAGTGCCTGCCCTGTGGCGAAACTCATGGCGGAGCCTTCGGCTATCCCCATTTCAAAGAAGGCATCAGGCCAGGATTTCTGGAATTGATCGGTACGGGTTGAGCTCGCTAAATCACTATCGATAACAACAACCGGATAGCCTTTATCTTTCAGAGCGAGCAGAGCATTGCCAATCTCATCACGTGGTGCTCTCATGACTGTAACTCCTCCATTGCCTGCTGATATTGCTCCGTGCTTGGGGTTTTTGAATGCCAGTCGCCGTTATTTTCCATATAGCTGACGCCACTGCCTTTGACCGTATGCGCAACAATGGCTACGGGTTTTCCTTTTAGATGACGTGATAGCAGCAACGTATCGGCAATCTGGTGCATATCGTTGCCATTTTGCAGTTCAAGTACGTGCCAGCCAAAGGTGCGGATTTTATCGGCGAGTGGCTCAAGGTTGATAACCTCATTGACGGGATCGTGCGATGAGAAACCGTTGTAGTCGATAATCGCTACCAGATTATCCATCTTCATATGACCAGCCTGCTGCAATGACTCCCAAATCTGACCTTCATGCATTTCACCGTCGCCAATAATGGCGAAGACACGGTGTGGATCCTGAGCCTTCTTCTTCGCCGCTGCCATCCCCAGTGCCACGGAAAGTCCCTGGCCTAATAGTCCGGTGGTAGCATCAACTTCTGGAAGCGATTTCACGCTGGGATGCCCCTGTAAGCGCGAGTTGATTTGGCGAAAGGTGTTGAATTCGCTGCGCGCTATTTTCCCTTTCTGGTACAGCATGGCGTACTGTGCGGCGACGGCGTGGCCTTTGCTCATAACCACCCTGGCGCGTGGTGTGGTATCAAGATCGACTTCCTGATGATAAATCCAGGTCAGGATATCAATAACAGAAAGTGCTCCGCCTGGGTGACCAATCCCGGATTCATAAATCATGCTTACAATATCGCGGCGAGCTGCCAGCGCATGTGATTTCAGTTCATCTATATTCATGTTTACTCCTTATCAGGGCAGCATTTTGCCGATGTAATACACCACCAGACCAAGTGCAACAAAGTCGGTTTCCGGGAAGCTGGTGCCGGAGAGTCCTACAGATTCCATAATGGGGTAGATAAGTGCCGGGCCGATCCCGATAAGAATGCCAGTAATAAAACTGCCCACAACGGCACCTTTCCAGCCTCCAGAGGCGTTACCGAAAACAGCAGCAGTTGCCCCAATGAAGAAATAGGGAATAGCGACGGGAATAATGACGGTCTGACCGATCAGCGCAAGTATTCCCATCACCACCAACCCACCAACAAATGAAGAAATAAAGCCTAGTACGGTGGCAGTTGGTGCGTAAGGGAACACGACCGGGCAATCGAGCGCGGGTTTAGCATTTGGGATGAATTTCTCAGAGATCCCAAGGAATGCTGGAACGATCTCCGAAAGTAGCAAACGAACCCCGGTGATAATGATGTAAAGAGAGGCGGTAAAGGTGAGTGACTGAAATAACGGATAGACCAGCCAATGCATGCCTCCCGCCACGGCAGTGACGGCTGTTTTGCCAGCGGCTAATGCGGCGATGTAATAGAAAATACTGACTGAGATGGAGACAGAGACAATGTAGTCCTTAAAAATTCCCAACCATCCAGGGAGGTTAAGTTTTTCCGTAGACTCTTTGGGATCGCCCACTTTCGAACCGATCCAACCAGAAGCAGCGTAAGCCAGCGTGACGTAATGGCCCATGGCAATTTCATCATTACCGGTAATCTTTCGCATCCAGGGTTGGGCGATTGCAGGATAGATACAGGCCGCCAGCCCCAACAATACAGAACCGACGATAATCGTAATACCATCACTGTAACCCAGCGCCTTCAATGTGACAGTGAGTAAAGCGGAGAGATAGAGGTTATGTTGACCGGTCAAAAAAATGTACTTGAACGGCGTAACGCGGGCAAAGAGCAGATTCCAGCCAAAGCCGATAACCATAATCAGGGACACGCACATGGCAAATTTGGTCTGTGCCAACCCGGTTAACGCTTCTGCCAGCGGCATCACCCCTTTAAGTCCAAATCCATCGCTGAACAGCGTCTGGAAATTACCCAGAGAGGTGACGGCCAATCCGGCACCACCGGCGAAAACCAGAAAACCGACGATGGTTTTGAATGTGCCGGATAAGACTTTTTCAATTGGCTTACGTTGGATTAACAGACCTATTAGTGCAATAAATCCAACTAAAAGTGGGGTTACACCCAGAATGTCGAATACAATAAACCTGAGGAGATCCATATTGCCTCCGGGAGAGGTTAGTTGCCCTGAATGACGCTGGTGAGCGCGGTTTCCATTTCTTCGCTATTCATCAAATCGGTTATACCGATGGCTCTGAATCCGGCAGCTTCTATTTCATCAGTGAGGTCGCGCATGGTGATAACAAAGTCGATCCCTTGCCAGGTGGCGAGACCTGACAGCACATCATGTTCAAGGTCGACATCCCATCCATTCTTATCGATGATTTTCTGTGCTTTAATTTTGAGCATTAAGGAGCTGCCCATGCCGGTACGACAGACAATAAGACCTTTCATGTCACTTCTCCTGTTTTGTAAAAATAATTATTTTTATTGAATGTAAAACAAAAAAAATTATTATCTTTGTGTGGGCAGAAAAATGTGATTGTGTATGCATTTTGAGCAAAAAGGCGAAAAATGAGTCAGATTAATACTAACTTGCTGATAAACATCAGAAATGAGGCCAGTGGGCTTAGCCCAATCCTGGAAAAGGTGGGTCATTTTGTGACGGAAAATCCTGACTTTGTGATGCGACACACAATTACTGAGTTAGCCGATTCGATTGAAACCAGTGAGGGGAGTATTACGCGTTTTTGCCGGGCATTTGGTTTTAAAGGTTTCTCAGATTTCAGAACTGCGCTTGCTCTGGAGCAGGGGGCTGCACGTCCTGAAGAGCCGGGAAACGCGGAGATCTCTGCTGTTGTGGCGAGTATTCGCGACAGTCATGCCATTATCAATACACAGGAATTACAGGCTGCTGCCACCTGGCTCAACCAGGTGAATAATGTCGCAATTTATGCCGTTGGCACGGCAGTACCGGTTGCGCTCTTTTTGCAGATGAATCTGATCAAAATGGGTAAGGCGGCAAGTTTTGTCGATCGTTTTTATCTCACAACATCATCCGTGATGGTTGAGTCACAGAGTCAGGGAATTATTGTCGTTCACACTGAGCAGACGTCAGCCGATATGATGCAGGCACTGACCCTGTCAAAACAGCATGGAGCCCGAATTCTTTCGCTTACGCGAGGAACCTTTGCACCATTGAGTCGTCTTTCTGACTGGAATTTACAGGCTGCAGTGGCGCTGAAGGGAGAGGGAGAGTATGGGTTTGCTGAAATTGCTGGGGCAATGATGGTTGCGGACCGATTACTCAATGCGCTGGAGGAACAGGATGAACGCTATGCAGAGTGCCGCAAAGCGCATCAGAAGAGCATCTTCTCGATTGAGAGTGTGGCGAATAAACTGTCGGAATATTTTATGTCGTAATGCATTTGGCTTGTGTTGCGGCCTGATAGCGCTGCGCTTATCAGGCCTGGTGGCAAAACTTAGTACATCACTTTATGACCGTACTGCTCGAGAATGCCTTTGACGCGTTCCATGGTCTCTTTCTTCGGTGGGTGTACGCCATCCAGTTTGTACTCTTCGCCCATCGCCACCCATTTGTGTTTACCCAGCTCGTGATAGGGCAGGAGCTCGATTTTCTCAACGTTGCCCATATCGCGGGTAAACTCACCGAGTCGATGCGCTGAGTCGTCATCGTCAGACCAGCCAGGCACGACGACGTAACGGATCCACACATTGATATCTTTGTTTGCCAGATAGCGGGCGAATTCCAGCGTACGATGGTTGGAAACGCCGACGAGGTTCTGGTGGATCTCATCATTCATCTGCTTAAGATCGAGCATCACCAGATCGGTGACCTCCAGCAGTTCATCAATCACCGGGTCGTAGCGGCGGACAAAACCGTTGGTATCCAGGCAGGTATGGATACCTTCTTTCTTGCAGGCACGGAACCAGTCGCGAACAAATTCTGCTTGCAGGATGGCTTCACCGCCCGATGCCGTTACGCCGCCGCCGGATGCGTTCATAAAGTGGCGATAGGTCACGACCTCTTTCATCAGTTCTTCAACGGTGACTTCTTTACCGCCATGCGTGTCCCACGTATCGCGGTTATGACAATACAGGCAGCGCATCAGGCAGCCCTGGAAGAAAGTAATAAAGCGGATGCCCGGGCCGTCAACGGTACCACAGGATTCAAAGGAGTGAATGCGACCAATAACTGACATTGCGGTGTTTCTCCAGATGTGGCCCATCCGGGGCCGTGTTGGTGCACAGCTCATTGGCTGTGTCGAGTCTGTTTTGGCGGTTATCCATTGAGTATAGATAGCTGACAAAACAGGCTGTGTTTGGGAAACGACCTGTTAAAAAGGCCCCACTTCCGTGGAGCCTCTATTGTACGCCTTTTAACGCGTGATTTCAGTCAAAACACATTACATGGTCTGAGTGAAGGTACGAGTAATAACGTCCTGCTGCTGTTCTTTCGTCAGGGAGTTAAAACGTACTGCGTAACCGGAAACGCGGATGGTCAGCTGCGGATATTTTTCCGGATGCTCCATCGCGTCCAGCAGCATTTCACGGTTCATGACGTTCACGTTCAGGTGCTGACCACCTTCAATGGAAGACTCATGATGGAAGTAACCATCCATCAGGCCTGCCAGGTTGGTCTTACGAACTTCATCGTCTTTACCCAGTGCGTTCGGAACGATAGAGAAGGTGTAAGAGATACCATCTTTCGCGTAAGCAAACGGCAGTTTAGCAACGGAGGTCAGAGAGGCAACAGCACCTTTCTGGTCACGACCGTGCATTGGGTTAGCACCTGGTCCGAACGGCGCGCCAGCACGACGACCATCTGGGGTGTTACCGGTTTTCTTACCATACACAACGTTAGAGGTGATGGTCAGAACAGACTGAGTCGGGATAGCATCACGGTAGGTTTTCAGTTTCTGAATTTTCTTCATGAAACGTTCAACCAGGTCAACCGCCATGTCATCAACGCGCGCGTCGTTGTTACCAAACTGCGGGTATTCGCCTTCGATTTCGAAGTCGATAGCCAGACCGTCTTCGTCACGAATCGGTTTAACTTTCGCATATTTGATAGCAGACAGGGAGTCAGCCGCAACGGACAGACCAGCGATACCACACGCCATGGTGCGGATAACGTCACGGTCGTGCAGCGCCATCAGAGAGGCTTCGTAGCTGTACTTGTCGTGCATGTAGTGGATAACGTTCAGCGCGGTGACATACTGCTTAGCCAGCCAGTCCATGAAGTGATCCATGCGTTCCATCACTTCGTCGAACTTCAGCACGTCGCCTTTGATCGGTTCAGATTTCGGACCAACCTGCATTTTCAGTTTTTCATCAACGCCGCCGTTGATGGCGTACAGCATGGTTTTCGCCAGGTTTGCACGGGCACCGAAGAACTGCATTTGTTTACCAACGATCATCGGGCTTACGCAGCAAGCGATAGCGTAGTCGTCGTTGTTGAAGTCCGGACGCATCAGGTCATCGTTCTCATACTGCAGAGAAGAGGTGTCGATAGACACTTTAGCGGCGAATTTTTTGAAGTTCAGAGGAAGTTTTTCAGACCACAGAACAGTGATGTTCGGCTCCGGAGACGGACCCATGGTGTACAGGGTGTTCAGGAAGCGGAAGCTGTTTTTGGTTACCAGAGTACGGCCGTCAACGCCCATACCACCGATAGATTCCGTTGCCCAAATCGGGTCACCGGAGAACAGTTCATCATATTCAGGCGTACGCAGGAAACGAACCATACGCAGTTTCATGACCAGGTGGTCAATCATTTCCTGAGCGTCTTGCTCTGTGATTTTGCCTGCTTTCAGGTCACGTTCGATGTATGCATCCAGGAAGGTGGAAACACGACCGAAGGACATTGCAGCGCCGTTCTGAGACTTAACCGCAGCCAGGTAGCCGAAGTAAGTCCACTGGATAGCTTCCTGTGCGTTGGTTGCCGGTGCGGAAATATCGCAGCCATATTTAGCCGCCATCTCTTTGATCTGGCCCAGTGCACGGTGCTGTTCAGCAATTTCTTCACGCAGACGGATAGTCGCTTCCAGGTTTACGCCGTTTTCCAGATCGGACTGCAGGGAAACGAACTGAGCGTATTTGTCTTTCATCAGGAAGTCGATACCGTACAGCGCAATGCGACGGTAGTCACCGATGATACGGCCACGGCCATATGCATCCGGCAGACCAGTCAGAACACCGGATTTACGGCAGTTCAGAATGTCTTTGGTGTAAACATCGAAAACACCCTGGTTGTGGGTTTTACGATATTCAGTGAAGATTTTTTTCAGCATCGGGTCCAGTTCGCGATTGTACGCTTTGCAGGAACCTTCAACCATTTTGATACCACCGAACGGGATGATCGCACGTTTCAGCGGAGCTTCAGTTTGCAGACCGACGATTTTCTCAAGTGCTTTATTGATGTAGCCAGCGTCGTGAGAAGTGATGGTGGAAGCAACAGAGGTGTCAAAGTCAACAGGCGCGTGAGTGCGGTTTTCCTGTTTAACGCCTTCCATTACGCTGTCCCACAGTGCAGTGGTCGCATCAGTTGCGCCAGCCAGGAAGGACTCGTCACCCTCGTACGGAGTGTAGTTTTTCTGAATGAAGTCACGGACGTTTACTTCATTCTGCCAGTCACCTTTGGTAAAACCTTCCCAGGCTGTGGCTAACTTTTCATTAAGCTCGGACATGTAACACCTACCTTCTTAAGTGGATTTTTTATTTACTGCGTATATACACTTCATCCTTCAAGCTGCCTCTTTGTTGGCTACGCTCATTCGCCCCAGTCACGTACTGTGTGTACGCTCCTGGGAACTCATTCACTTGCCGCCTCAATGCAACTTGAATGATTTCGTGTATCGCGACATCAATTAATGATGATCGTTGTCACGCAGATAAATGACCCAGTATGTCAACCCAACCAACAAACCCCCGCCGATAATGTTGCCGATCGTAACCGGAATCAGGTTATCAGTGATGAAGTTCATCGCGGTCAGGTGAGAAAAATTTTCCGGAGCCGAGCCAACTGCGCTCCAGAACTCCGGTGTAGCGAGATCGCGGATTACAATACCCATCGGGATCATAAACATGTTTGCGATACTGTGCTCAAAACCGCTGGCAACAAACATCGCAACGGGTAAAACCATGATAAACGCTTTATCCATCAGGCTACGGCCTGAGTAGCTCATCCAGACGGCCAGGCATACCATCAGGTTTGCGAGGATACCGAGACTGACGGCTTCAATAAAAGTATGGTGCATTTTGTGGTCGGCGGTTTGCAGGACGTTAAATCCCCACTGGCCGTTGGCGACCATATATTCGCCAGAAAGCCACATCAACAGCACAAAGAGCAAGCAACCAATCAGGTTACCAAAATAGACGTTGAGCCAGTTTTTTGCCAACTGACCCCAGGTGATACGACCACTGGCTTTGGCGACGACAATCAACACGGTTGACGTAAAGAGGTCTGCACCGCAGATGACGCAAAGAATCAACCCCAGAGAGAAGCAGATACCGCCAATCAGTTTCGCCATACCAAAGGGCATCGTACCAGTACCGGTCGTTGCAGTGATATAGAAAACAAAGGCGATGGAAATGAACACACCGGCAGTAATTGCCAGGAAGAAAGTCTTAAGCGGATGTTTCGTTGCTTTATAGACGCCTGCCTCTTCGGCCACTTTGGCCATTGCTGCAGGGAGTAAAAGATCAAAAGGGTTGTCAGCTTTCACACTAACTCTCTCTTTATTAAGTCGGCGACGAGATACTAACAAAGCATTATAGATGAGAAATTGATATAGATCATATCTCGCCTGGCTTATAGGCCCGTAATACGCATGGTTTTTATGCAATTACGGAGTAATTTATTGATTAATATGATAAAAATAAATTTTAAAATTTAGCAAATGAGTTGAAAATTTTCCTTCCTGGGTCTGTTGGCCAGTTAATTAATATGGAGTAATTGACTTGCAAAGTAACAACTAACCGTTAAGTTGTATAATATCAACTACCAATATTTAACCTTGTTATTACATTTATTTTTGAGCAGCCAAAAATAAGTAAAACGGGGCGCTCAGTGCGCCCCGTAATATAGCTCAGACGATTATTTAAACCTACTCAGCGTAGGTTAATTGTCTTTATTTTGACCAGAATGAAGATTTTGCGCGCTGTAACTTCTCATAGGCCTTCAGCAGCGACTGGTGTGACGCGAACGCATGCAGATCGCTGTCAACCGGCTGCAAACCATAAAAGGCCGCTTCACCGCTCAACGCTGCGCTGGCAGCCTCCACCGCTTCTGCGCCATACATGCGGACAAACGCGTTCAGATATTGTAGCGGTTCACGCTCTTCTTCCTGCGACAGAAGCAGCAGCGTTTGCAGGCAACGGTAATAATTCGCCCGTTCAGCGCTAAAGATCGACGCATTAAATTCCATCGTCCATTCAGTCCAGATCAGCGCCTGTTCCAGATCGCCACCTGCCAGCGCCAGCATCGCTTTCAGCTCGCCAATACGCAGGGTGTACCAGCCGTTATCCGGACCGGTTGCCAGACCTAACAGTTCACGAACGCGGGTGAAATCATCAAACCCTTCTTCGTCTAACTGTTCAATCAGGTTGAGGTAGTCTTCTTTATCCCAGGCGCTGTCCGGCAATGAAAGGAGGGTCTCGCGCAGATGACTGCCCATGCTGTTATTGGCAAGCCACAAATCTTCCGCAGGATAAATATCGGACATCCCCGGCACGATGATCCGGCAGGCGTAGACGCCAAGATGCTCGTAATCGGCGATGTACACTTCTTTATCTTCCGCGTTGAAGATAGCCATCAGGGTAGCGAATTCTTCTTCTGTTGTACCGGAGAAACGCCAGTCAACGAACGGGTAGTCGGCATCCTGTTTGAACAGATCCCAGGAGATCAGACCGCTGGAGTCAATGAAGTGCGTTTCCAGATTGGTATGCTCAGCCACTTCTTCATCGTCGAAGGTCGGTGGCGTGAAAACATCGAGATCTTTCAGGCCGCGGCCCTGCAACAGCTCCGTCACCGTACGCTCCAGCGCGACGCCAAAGTCAGGGTGTGCACCGAAGGAGGCAAAGCAGGTGCCGTTAGCCGGATTAAACAGGACGACACAGATAACAGGATACTGACCGCCCAGAGAACCGTCGTAGGCAAAGATCGGGAAACCTTCTGCTTCCAGCGTCGCAATCGATTCCACCACCGCCGGGTAGCGTGCCAGTACGTCGGCCGGGATTTCCGGCAGGCTGATACTTTCGGCAATAATGCGATTCTTCACGTAACGTTCAAAGACTTCAGAAAGCCCCTGCACGCGGGCTTCATTACGGGTGTTACCGGCAGACATCCCGTTCGAGACGTACAGATTGCCGATAATGTTCATCGGAATATAGACGGTCTGGTTATCCGACTGGCGGGTGAACGGCAGACCGCAGATACCACGCTCTTCGTTGCCAGACTGCAGGTCGATCAGCATGCTGCCTGTCAGTTCGTTCTCGGGATCGTAGAAAGCACGCAGGCGCGCATCCAGCAGGCCTTCCGGTACGTCGTCATTTTCGGTCAGCGGGAACCATTTCTCGTTCGGATAATGCACGAATGGACCATTGGCGATGGTTTCACCCAGCCAGAAATCGGCAAAGAAATAGTTGGTCGACAGACGCTCAAAATATTCGCCCAACGCCGACGCCAGCGCGGCTTTTTTTGTCGCCCCTTTGCCGTTGGTAAAGCACAGCGCACACTCTTTATCGCGAATGTGTACAGACCAGACGTTCGGCACCGGATTCAGCCACGAGGCCTCTTCAATATGGAAACCGAGGTCGAGGAGTTTCTGCTGGAAGCGAGCGATGGAGTCTTCCAGTGCGGCGTCTTTGCCGGGGATAAATGTTTGCGTCATGAAAATCACTTTTGTCGTACGGAAAGCGCGCAATGATACGGGTTTTATGTGACTGACGCTATCGCCGCCACGGACGCGGCGCAAATAAAAGTTTTGGCTATGCTTTTATCCAGTACCTGCGTTAAGGGCATAAAAATGAAAGCATTTGATTTACAACGAATGGCGCTCGACAAAGTGCCGCTGGAATTCCTCTGGGAAGTTGCGCTGCGCAGTCTCTACACCTTTATTCTGGTGTTCCTGTTTCTCAAACTGACGGGCAGGCGCGGCGTAAGACAGATGTCGTTATTCGAAGTGCTGATCATTCTGACGCTGGGGTCGGCGGCAGGGGATGTGGCTTTTTATGACGATGTGCCCATGCTGCCAGTGCTGGTGGTCTTCATTACTCTGGCGATGTTGTACCGGCTGGTGATGTGGCTGATGGCGCGCAGCGAAGCGCTGGAAGATCTGCTGGAAGGCAAGCCCGTCGTTATCATCGAAGACGGCGAGTTAGCCTGGTCGAAGCTGGGTAACGCCAACATGACCGAATTTGAGTTCTTTATGGAACTGCGGCTGAACGGTGTGGAGCAACTGGGGCAGGTCAGACTGGCGATCCTCGAAACGAACGGGCAGATCAGCGTCTATTTCTTTGCAGACGAAAAGGTGAAGCCAGGGCTTAGCATTCTGCCTGAATATTGCACGCAGCGCTTCAGGGTCATGCCGGAAGCAGGGGATTACGCCTGCGTGCGCTGCAGCGAAGTTGTCGGCATGAGCGCCGGGGATAGCCAATTTTGTCCACGTTGCAAAAATCCAGAATGGTCGAAGGCCAGCCGGGCAAAACGGGTCGTCTGACAGCAAAAATATCGGTCTTTCATCGTCAATCCCGAAGATTCTGTTGTGTGAGCGAACACTCATTTTTGCTCTGCTCCGTTTTAGCCATTGCGGCGCGTGTCACTGAATGATAAAACCGATATCCACAGGAATAACTTATACCCAATGTCTGTTCATGTACGAAAAGAGGTTGGGTTAATAACAACACAACGTGGTGAGGGGAAATGGCTCAGGTCTTCAATTTTAGTTCAGGTCCGGCAATGCTACCGGCAGACGTGCTCAAACTGGCTCAACAGGATCTTTGTGACTGGAACGGTCTTGGTACGTCCGTCATGGAAGTGAGCCACCGCGGAAAAGAATTCATCCAGGTCGCGCAAGAAGCGGAGCAGGATTTTCGCGATCTGTTGAATATCCCCTCCAACTACAAAGTGCTGTTTTGTCACGGCGGTGGTCGCGGCCAGTTTTCCGCTATTCCGCTGAACATTCTGGGCGACAAAACCACGGCTGACTACGTTGATGCCGGCTACTGGGCTGCCAGCGCCGTTAAAGAAGCGAAAAAATACTGCACGCCGAATGTGATTGATGCCAAAGTCTCGGTTGATGGCCTGCGCGGCGTGAAGCCAATGCGCGAGTGGCAGCTTTCTGCTGATGCGGCGTATCTGCATTACTGCCCTAACGAAACCATCGATGGCATCGCGATTAACGAAACGCCCAATTTTGGTTCTGATGTGGTGGTGACCGCCGATTTCTCCTCAACCATTCTTTCCGGGCCGCTGGATGTTTCTCGCTACGGCATTATTTACGCCGGCGCGCAGAAGAACATTGGCCCGGCGGGTCTGACGCTCGTCATCGTGCGCGAAGATTTACTGGGTAAAGCGAATGTGGCCTGTCCGTCGATCCTTGATTACGCCGTGCTGAACGACAATGACTCGATGTTCAATACGCCGCCGACCTTCGCCTGGTACCTTTCTGGCCTGGTGTTCAAATGGCTGAAAGCCAATGGCGGCGTGGCAGCGATGGATAAAATCAACCAGCAGAAAGCCGAACTGCTGTATGGCGTGATTGATAACAGCGACTTCTATCGTAACGATGTGGCGAAAGCCAACCGTTCACGTATGAACGTGCCGTTCCAGTTGGCTGACAGCGCGCTGGATAAGCTCTTCCTGGAAGAATCGTTTGCCGCCGGTCTGCATGCGCTGAAAGGCCATCGCGTTGTCGGCGGTATGCGCGCCTCTATCTATAACGCGATGCCGCTGGAAGGGGTAAAAGCGCTTGCCGATTTCATGACCGATTTCGAGCGTCGCCGCGGCTAATCTGTAGTCTCTTTTCATCCCCACAGCGTTGTCTGTGGGGTTTTTATTTCTGTCTTTTGAGAGTTGAGTTTCATGGAATCCCTGACGTTACAACCCATCGCACGGGTCGATGGCACGATTAATCTGCCAGGCTCGAAGAGCGTATCTAACCGCGCGTTGTTACTGGCGGCGTTAGCACATGGCACCACCGTGCTGACCAACCTGCTGGACAGCGATGACGTTCGCCATATGCTCAATGCCCTGAGTGCGTTGGGGATTGATTACACCCTTTCTGCGGATCGTACCCGCTGCGAAATCACTGGCAATGCTGGTCCTCTGCATGCCGACGGCGCGTTAGAACTGTTTCTGGGCAATGCCGGAACGGCGATGCGACCGCTGGCCGCCGCGCTCTGCCTTGGCGCAAACGATATTGTGCTGACTGGCGAACCGCGCATGAAAGAGCGTCCGATTGGTCATCTGGTGGATGCACTGCGTCAGGGCGGGGCGAACATTGAGTATCTGGAACAGGAAAACTACCCACCGCTTCGACTGCGTGGCGGGTTTACCGGTGGACAGGTTGAGGTTGACGGTAGCGTCTCCAGCCAGTTCCTCACCGCGCTGCTGATGACCGCGCCTCTGGCACCACAGGATACGGTGATTGGCATTAAAGGTGAGCTGGTGTCGAAACCGTATATTGATATCACGTTGAACCTGATGAAAACCTTTGGCGTTGAGATAGAGAACCAGAGCTATCAGCGTTTTGTGGTCAAAGGCGGTCAGCAGTATCAATCTCCGGGCCACTATCTGGTTGAAGGTGATGCTTCATCGGCCTCCTATTTCCTTGCGGCAGGCGCAATTAAAGGCGGGACGGTGAAAGTGACCGGGATTGGCCGCAACAGCATGCAGGGCGATATTCGCTTTGCCGATGTGCTGGAGAAGATGGGCGCGACCGTGACCTGGGGTGACGACTTTATCGCCTGTACCCGCGGAGAGCTCAACGCAATCGACATGGACATGAACCACATTCCGGATGCGGCGATGACCATTGCCACCGCGGCGCTGTTTGCCAAAGGTACGACGACGCTTCGCAACATCTATAACTGGCGTGTCAAAGAGACTGACCGCCTGTTTGCGATGGCGACTGAACTGCGCAAGGTTGGCGCGGAAGTGGAAGAGGGGCAGGATTTTATTCGCATCACGCCGCCAGCCAAGCTGAAGTTTGCCGAAATTGGCACCTATAACGATCATCGCATGGCGATGTGTTTCTCGCTGGTGGCGCTATCTGACACGCCGGTCACGATCCTTGACCCCAAATGTACCGCCAAAACCTTCCCTGACTATTTCGAACAGCTGGCGCGTATCAGCACACCTGCCTGATAAACGTAAAACATTGTCATCTTTCGGGCTGGTTGCTCACCAGCCCGCTATAATTGCGCAATTATTCTTCATCTGATTACAGACTAAACCGGTTTTTGCACACAACGTTAACGATTGTGGGCGTTGGCGCGTATAATGCGCGGCGTTTACGTTAACAGAACGCCTGTTTAAGGAGATAAAGATGACGGCAATTGCCCCGGTAATTACCATTGATGGCCCAAGCGGTGCAGGAAAAGGCACCTTGTGCAAAGCGATGGCGGAAGCATTGCAATGGCATCTGTTGGACTCAGGCGCAATCTATCGCGTGCTGGCGCTGGCGGCATTACATCATCATGTCGATGTCGCCTCAGAAGACGCGCTGGTTCCGCTGGCAACCCATCTTGATGTCCGCTTTGTCTCAACGGACGGAAATCTGGAAGTGATTCTGGAAGGAGAAGACGTTAGCGGTGAAATCCGCACGCAGGAAGTCGCCAATGCCGCCTCTCAGGTTGCTGCGTTCCCTCGCGTGCGCGAAGCGCTGCTGCGTCGTCAACGCGCTTTCCGTGAAGCGCCAGGACTTATCGCCGACGGACGCGACATGGGAACGGTAGTTTTCCCGGATGCGCCAGTGAAAATTTTCCTTGACGCCTCTTCGGAAGAACGTGCGCATCGCCGTATGCTACAGTTGCAGGAGAAAGGCTTTAGTGTTAACTTTGAGCGCCTTTTGGCCGAGATCAAAGAACGTGACGATCGCGACCGAAACCGTGCTGTAGCGCCGCTGGTTCCCGCTGCTGATGCTTTAGTTTTAGATTCCACACGATTAAGCATTGAGCAAGTGATTGAAAAAGCGCTACAATACGCGCGCCAAAAACTGGCACTCGCTTAAGAGCGACCGAATTTGCAGTACCCCCGTTGCAATGGAATGACAGCGGGTATGTTAAACAACCCCATCCGACATGGTGTCAGGTGGACGTTAAATCTAACTTCGAAGATTAAACATGACTGAATCTTTTGCTCAACTATTTGAAGAATCCTTAAAAACAATCGAAACCCGTCCGGGTTCCATCGTTCGTGGCGTTGTTGTTGCTATCGACAAAGACGTCGTTCTGGTTGATGCGGGCCTGAAATCTGAATCTGCAATCCCTGCAGAGCAGTTCAAAAACGCAGCCGGCGAGCTGGAAATCCAGGTCGGTGACGAAGTTGACGTTGCGCTGGACGCAGTAGAAGACGGCTTCGGCGAAACCCTGCTGTCCCGTGAGAAAGCTAAGCGTCATGAAGCTTGGATCACGCTGGAAAAAGCATACGAAGACGCTGAAACTGTTGTCGGTGTTATCAACGGCAAAGTTAAGGGCGGCTTCACTGTTGAGCTGAACGGCATTCGTGCGTTCCTGCCAGGTTCACTGGTAGACGTTCGTCCGGTGCGCGATACGCTGCACCTGGAAGGCAAAGAGCTTGAGTTCAAAGTCATCAAGCTGGATCAGAAGCGCAACAACGTTGTTGTTTCTCGTCGTGCCGTGATCGAATCCGAAAACAGCGCAGAGCGCGATCAGCTGCTGGAAAACCTGCAGGAAGGCATGGAAGTTAAAGGTATCGTTAAGAACCTCACTGACTACGGTGCATTCGTTGATCTGGGTGGCGTTGACGGCCTGCTGCACATCACCGATATGGCATGGAAACGCGTTAAGCATCCGAGCGAAATCGTAAACGTTGGCGACGAAATCACTGTTAAAGTGCTGAAGTTCGACCGCGAACGTACCCGTGTATCCCTGGGCCTGAAACAGCTGGGCGAAGATCCGTGGGTTGCTATCGCTAAGCGTTATCCGGAAGGTACCAAACTGACCGGTCGCGTGACCAACCTGACTGACTACGGCTGCTTCGTTGAAATCGAAGAAGGCGTTGAAGGCCTGGTTCACGTTTCCGAAATGGACTGGACCAACAAAAACATCCACCCGTCCAAAGTTGTTAACGTTGGCGACGTAGTGGAAGTCATGGTTCTGGATATCGACGAAGAACGTCGTCGTATCTCCCTGGGCCTGAAGCAGTGCAAATCTAACCCATGGCAGCAGTTCGCGGAAACCCACAACAAGGGTGACCGTGTTGAAGGTAAAATCAAGTCTATCACTGACTTTGGTATCTTCATCGGCCTGGACGGCGGCATCGACGGCCTGGTTCACCTGTCTGACATCTCCTGGAACGTTGCAGGCGAAGAAGCGGTTCGTGAATACAAAAAAGGCGACGAAATCGCAGCAGTTGTTCTGCAGGTTGACGCAGAGCGCGAGCGTATCTCTCTGGGCGTTAAGCAGCTGGCAGAAGATCCGTTCAACAACTGGGTTGCACTGAACAAGAAAGGCGCAATCGTAAACGGTAAAGTGACTGCAGTTGACGCGAAAGGCGCAACCGTAGAACTGGCTGACGGCGTTGAAGGTTACCTGCGCGCTTCTGAAGCATCCCGTGACCGCGTTGAAGATGCTACCCTGGTTCTGAGCGTGGGTGACGACGTTGAAGCTAAATTCACCGGCGTTGACCGTAAGAACCGTGCAATCAGCCTGTCTGTTCGTGCTAAAGACGAAGCTGATGAGAAAGATGCCATCGCCACTGTTAACAAACAGGAAGATGCAAACTTCTCTAACAACGCAATGGCTGAAGCTTTCAAAGCAGCTAAAGGCGAGTAATTCTTTGATACTTCGGGATGTTTCATCCCGAAGTCAGATGAGAATACTTGACAGATTATAGAATTCGTTCTGTAATCAATGACAAAGGGCGGCTACGGCCGCCCTTAATCAATGCGACAGCAGCAGCTTATTGGAACCGGAGGAATCATGACCAAGTCAGAATTGATTGAAAGACTTGCCACTCAGCAATCTCATATTCCCGCGAAAGCGGTTGAAGATGCAGTAAAAGAGATGCTGGAGCATATGGCCTCGACTCTTGCACAGGGCGAGCGTATTGAAATCCGCGGTTTCGGCAGCTTTTCTTTGCATTACCGTGCACCACGTACCGGGCGTAACCCGAAGACTGGCGATAAAGTGGATCTGGAAGGAAAATATGTTCCGCACTTTAAACCGGGTAAAGAACTGCGCGATCGCGCCAATATTTACGGTTAAGTTTTAACGTAAAACTTGAATCAGAATAACGCACCGTTAAGGATAACACCGATCGGTTAAGCAAAACGGTCGGTTGAACGATCCTGCGGGCAGACGAATAACAGCCTCATCAATTCTCTGATGGGGCTTTTTTATTTGCTTTCTACCTGACTTGACGATACCCGCCCCTGGCCTGAACCCGCTTTACTTTCCTGTTTTCATCACGCCATTCTTCTCGAAGGGGGCTCGGGTTCTTGATTCCACCAAAAGCCAGCGTCTGTCGGGGATGTGGTCAGTGTATTGGAAGGGGACAATGCTGGGTAAACACTGACCGGTACGGACCCAGACGGACAATGACAGCGAGTTAATTTCAAAAAGTCAGGATAAATGAGTCTGCGAGCACGGAGTGACAGTCGACTTTTCGCAGCCCGGAAAGCGACAGATAACTTCATTGAATCATTTAACGTCAGCCTGCGTGATGAATTCCTGTACATTCGCGGGCTCCTGCCACTGGAAGATACGCAATATAAACCCAATAATTGGTGCAGGGAATATAATGATATAGGCACATTAATCATTAAATAATATAATCTCAGATTAATTCATGCACGTTCCCTATAAAAATATCAATCTTTTATTTAGCAATTCAATGAGTTCGATGCGGAGGCAATTCCAGATATGGATTTTATTTCCGATCTAAAATTTCTTTCTTTATGTATACTAGATAAGTTCGAAATGGCCAGGTTGGACTTTTCTTTTAAACAGTAAGTTATTTGCGTAGGGACACTAGAAATGAGAAAAATTGCTATCAATGTACTAATAAGCGGCTTGGGGATTTGCTGTATGGCGTCAGCCTTCTCTGAGGATACTTCCGCTAGTCTCAATATTACAGGCGTTGTGCAAGAAACTAACGCTGGGTGCACTGTTGAGCTTGATCGTAATTACATGCCACTTGGTGCACAAGATATTAAAGATCTGCCCATGCAAGGTCACTATAAAGATTCGGTATCTGGCACAACTAACATGGTCAGAATGTCGGGGGATAATTGTAAGAATAATGGTGGTGGGTCCGTTGCGTTAAAATTCACCGGCACGGCAGATAGCTCGTTGGGAAATAGCTTCGAAAATTCATCCACTGGCTCTGGTGCAGCACAGGGCATTGGTATAGGTGTATATGGTTATGGGAAAAACACAATAATACCTAACGTTAGTGATGTTCCAACATTAGGCAATGATTATCTATTCTATGTTGGTATGGTTAAATTGTATGACACACCATCGTCACCAGGTCTCGTACAATCGACCATTACAGTTGAAGTCGATAGGCTCTAGTTTCTTAATTTTCTTTTTTTGTCTTATCGCAATTATGATTATATATAGCGCGCAGTTTTTCTTTATTTGGATTAACCAAAATGAATAAGTTTAGCATTGCTGCTTTTTGGGTTTCAATTTCTCTATCCGGGGCAGCGTATAGTTCGCTGACCCTTAATGCCGATCGCCTGATTTACAGTGAAAAAGAAGGTGATGTTACGGTCAGTATCCATAGCAATGAAGACCGCGCGTATCTTGTTCAATCCTGGCTTGATGCAGGTGATAGTACTCAAGTTAAAAAATTGCCCTTTGTGGTTACACCACCGCTTTTCAGGCTGGCTCCTAAAAGTGATAATGTCATTCGCATTGTCTATTTAGGCAGTGGCCTGCCTACCAATCGGGAAAGTCTTTTCTGGTTGGACGTAAAGGGCGTACCTGGATTGAATGAAGAAGAATCAAAAGTCGAAAACAGAATGGTATTAGCGATTAATAATCGCATTAAGTTTTTTTTCCGCCCTGAAGGATTAAAAGGCGATCCGGGAGAAGCAGCTAAAAACCTTAACTGGAACGTATCAGGTAAAACTGCGGTAGTAAAAAATACGTCCCCGTTTAACTTAGTATTAAGCAAAATCAGCGTTGATAAAGAAACTATACCTGTATCGGTTGTTGATAATAATACTGTAATTGCGCCTTTTTCAGATAAAACTTATCAGCTTAAACATGCGCCCATGAACGGTTCTGTTGTTGAATGGGAAGCGGTAAATGATTTCGGTATAACATCAAAAACGTTTTCTCAGAAAATTAATTAACAGGATGTCATGCGCTGTATAAGTAAGTTATGCCTGGTCGTATCTATGTTAGCTTCAAAAATAGTTTATGCCGGGGAGTATTTCGATCCTGGCTTATTACAATCAGCAAACGGTAATACAGTGATTAATGACACGAGTCTGCTCAGTCAGGGCTACCAGCCTCCAGGGACTTATCGTGTACAAATTAATGTCAACGGAAAGCCATCGTTGGTTTCGGATATCAGATTTGAGCTGAATGATAAGAAAGAGTTGATCCCTTGTCTTTCTTTTAAAATCTATCAGAAACTGGGCGTGGATTTGAAAAATGTTGCTTCGAAAGCTGAGGATAATAGCGTGAAAAATGCCTGCATGAATATGCAAGAGCAAATTCCTGGTACGAAGGCAGATTTTGATTTTTCAAAACTGACGCTGGATATCTCTATTCCTCAGATCGTGATGCGTGATGAATCACTGACCGGTGTGCCTGAAGACGAGTGGGACGATGGTGTTCCTGCGCTCATCAGTATGTACCAGCTTTCCGGACAACAATATATCCATAGCACCAACAATACTCAGGATACGGTGTTTGCCAATCTGACCAATGGATTTAACTTTGGTCGCTGGCGGTATCGTAATAATTCTACTCTTGGCAATGATGACGGCTGGAAAACACTGTCCAATTATGTGGAAACTGCAGTCCGTTCCCTGAAAGGTGAACTGACCGTCGGTGATTTCAGTACCCCGGGCGACATTTTTGACAGTCTGATGCTCCGTGGTGGGCAGCTCAATTCTGATGACGACATGCTGCCCGACCAGCTAACGGGCTTTGCGCCACTCATTCGCGGGATTGCGAAGAGTAACGCCCAGGTCACTGTACGCAGTAACGGCTATATCATCTATCAGCGGTCGGTTCCGCCAGGTCCGTTTATTATTCAGGATCTGTCTTCCGTGTCGAACGGTGGCAAGCTGGATGTCACTGTTACCGAAGCCGACGGGACAGAAACGCACAGTACGGTTTCATACTCGAACGTACCGCAGTTACTGCGTGCGAATCAGATGAAATACAGCCTGGCTACGGGTCGGTATCTGACAAACAGCAACAGCGCGGAAGACGAGCCTGAACTGTTGCAGGCGACGCTTTCTTGGGGGCTGCCGTTTGATATCACCACCTATGGTGGTTTTCAGTATCAGGATAAATATAAGGCTCTGAGTCTTGGTGCAGGTCTTGATTTGAAACGTGCGGGCGGCATTGCAATAGACATGACGCAGAGTCAAGGGGTGCGTGGAAACTCGCCCATGTTTAAGGGTGACATGATTCGTCTGACCTACCGGAACAGCATTCCTGAAACGGGTACGCAAATTCAGATGGATAACCGTTATTACCGACACCACTACCTTTCATTCAGCGACTGGGCTGATTCCGACGTTTTGTTCGACGATACGCGTTCAAAGCGTGAGTACAACCTGACTATCAATCAGTCTATTACCGACGAGCACAGCTTCTTCACCACGCTGAGCCGCACGTCTAATCAGGACAATTCGGTATCGCGTTCCTGGCAACTAGGCTGGAACGGCTCGTGGGGAAGCGTCAGTTTTTCACTTGCGTGGAGTATGACGCGTAACGAAGGCGCTTCCGAGTGGGATAAACAGTTAGCGCTAACGCTTTCTGTGCCGTTGGGGAGCATTTTCCCAGCCGCTCAGCCGATACTCAACTACAGTGCGACCAGCGGTCTGAAAGGCGATCTGTCGAATCAGGTGGGGGTGTCCGGGCGTGTGGGTGACAGGCAGGATCTGAACTGGAATACGCAGATGTCCTATGCCATGCAGAATGGGCAGAGTGACACGCAAAGTGCTTCTGCGGGCATCGATTATCAGGGGAATCGCGGCGAATTTAACATGACCTACAACGCCGATGAAAATCAATATGTTTCCTGGAACGCGTCGGGAAATCTACTTGTGCACAAAGGTGGTGTCACCCTGGGACGTTTTTCCAACGGTAGCCAGGCGCTGGTCTCTATCCCGGGAGCTGAAAATGTCGAACTGGGGAACAGCCAAAATATTAAAACCGATTCTCGCGGATTTGCTATTGTACCCGACCTGCAGTCCTACCATCGCAATGCCCTGAGTGTCGATCCGCAGACCAACAAAGAGGTCGATTTTGTCAGCACCTCAGCAGAAGTTATACCGACAAAAGATGCGATCGTACTGGCCCGCTTTAAAGCCATAAGCGGACGAAAAGTGGTGATGACGGTGAACTATAAGGGTCAACCTTTGCCGTTTGGCGCCCGCGCCCGCATAGAAGGCAATGACGACACCTGGTACGTAGGAGATCAGGGCCAGACTTATCTGAACTCTGCACCAGACAAAGGTACGGTGAATTTCACCTGGGGTGACAATCAACAGTGTTCCGCGCCTTTCACCATTCCGCAAAAAGGGTCGGTGAAATTAGCTATCGCACTGCTAGATATCGAATGTCACTGAGGAACAGACGATGACACAGTTTTCCTTCTGGCAAATAGCCACTGCAGTGATGTTGAGTGCCTGCGCGTTAAATGTCTGTGCACAGGACTGTAAGTCTCAGGAACATCAGGCACATTCTAATCTGACGATCCTGTTAACGGTACAGATGCCGGATAACGCGAGCGCGGCGTCTGTCGGGACGGTTTTAAATGTTAATGAGAAAACGCTCTCGCAGTTCACTGGTTCACACCATGACATCACCACGTCGTGCCTTGATGAGATAAAACGTGTTCTGAATGGAAGAATGAACACCGCACAGAGCGGGAATAATATTTTCAGAACCTCCTTGCCCGGTGTGGGGTTACGAATTACCGTCATTTATGACAAACCCGGCATGGCCAAAAAAGAGTGGGTGTTACCGTTTAACACATCTTTTACTGACTTATCGAAAAAAGCGGTCAACACCGATGATATTAAACTTCGCATCGAAGTTATTAAGACCGGCATTATTCAGGGTGGCACCAGCACGATTCGGCTGCCTTCTCTGATCTCACTTAGTGATAATTCACTGATTGTTAATCTGGCAATGACGGTTTTATCTGCCAAAGCGCATTGTGCGATTTTGGCGGACCAGGCACAAATTGAATTACCTCCTGTTGATGTTAAAAATCTATCTGGCAGCACAGAGAGTAAAAACTATCCAGTAGGTGTTAATTTGCAATGTATCAATACCACAAGGGTCAGCATAAATATTGAAGGTGCCATCGAGCCAGATAAGATAACGGTTTTTAAAAATGTCGCACCGGTCAATCCTGCGACAGGTGTTGGTATTGAAATGCTTTATAATGGCAGTGTCATGACGCCATTTCATCCGTTTGATATTTCATTATCAACGCAGCAGGTCAATGTCGCTGTGCCGCTTTCAGTGCGTTATGCCACAACGAACCAGCCTCTTACGGCCGGGAAAGTTAAGGCTCAAATCACATTGAGAGTAAATTATTTATAATTAATAAAAGCGAAATATGGAAGGATTCTTATTTATTCATAAATGAGAACACTTCACCTATTTCGCTCACATTAAAAAAGTATAAGGATATTTTTATGAACAAAACAATTTTAGGCTTGGCTGTTTCTGCATTATTCGTTATGGGCGCAGCTCAGGCTGAAACCAACCCTAACGATGTATCTGCAACCCTGACCGTGTCCGGCACCGTGACAGCAAGCCAGTCCGTCTGTACCGTCAGCCTTGGGCAGTCTTCTATTGCTCTGAGCGCAGATGTTTCTAAACTTGTCGCTCAGGGGGTCACGAACACCCCGGCTGACACTGTTGCCTTGTCGATCACAGGGGATGATCAATGTGCGGATCTGGTGTCCCAGGGGAAAATGGCTTACAAATTCCTCGGTACTGCGGATGCTGCAGCAGGCACATCACTTGCAAACACCGCAGCAGGTGAGGGTGCGGCGAGCGGCATCGGTATTGCACTGTATGGCCCAGAAGGCCAGGTAGTGAATATCAACTTAGACACCTTGCCTGCAACCACAGATGCCACTCATTTAGGCCTGGGTCTGGTTAAGCTGGACGGTGTGGAAGCGACAGCGGGTTCTGTACAAGGTGCACTGACGATTCAAATCGAGCGCCTGTAATTATCTACCCCTCGTGTTAAGCGAGGGGTATTCGCTTTTTATCAAAAGAGCAATCAAATGAATAAACTGCGTTCTGCTCTATTCACATGCCTTATTATGACGGCGGGTGCCAGTCAGGCTGCCGATATGCCTGCAACGCTCTCAATTACAGGCAACGCAACTAATGCAGATGCGGCATGTGCAATTAATATCAATCCGGCCACGATAAGTCTGCAAACCGATGTCGATAAATTGTTGATTCAGGGCACAAAAAACATTGCCAGTAAATCTGTGAATGTAACTGTCTCTGGTAATAGTGAGTGCTATGTATTGTTAATGCAAAACCATATTGCTTATCGTTTCCTGGGCACTGCTGACGATGTTGATGGTAGCGTATTAGCCAATATGGACACTTCACCAGAAGCCGCAAAAAATGTCGGTGTCGGATTATTTAAAAAAGATGGCGACATTATTAATTTGAAAGACATCATGCCAGCCACCGGATCGGATTATATTGGACTGGAAATGGTAACCCTTAAAAGAGGCGAAGCTACAGCGGGTAATGTGAATAGTACACTCACTATCCAGGTTGAACGTCTTTAATTCCCTCACCAAAATCTTAGATATTTTGATATTGAAAACAAAGTATCGTCCCGGAGAGTAACCAAATGAAAAAACTCACTTTCTCATATTCGTTAGGTTGCGTACTTCTTGTTGGCGCGCTTAGCGCGCATGCTGAAGATATTCAACATGGTCTCAATATTTACGGAAAGCTGCAGGCTGCACCAAGCAGTTGTACCGTATTAATGAGCAAATATGTCATCAATCTGCATCATGATGAACGCTCTCTTCCTCTGCAGGACAAACCAGCCTACGGCTCAGACGACAAAGTCTACATCCAGTTAGGTGGCGACTCCTGCGATGCCAATGAAGGCTATAAAAACATTGGCTTGAAATTTATCGGTACTGTCGATAGCGCAATGGGTAACGTCCTTGCTAACACCGCATCAGAAAGTTCTGCGGCCCAGGGGGTAGGTATACGGCTGACCGATATGTTCAATAATGTTCTCGTTCCTAACTCAACTATTGCCTTCTTCCCCTCGGCAAAACAGCTGGACGGTAAGCCGACTGATTTGACAGTTTCTTTCCCCCTCAACTTAACGCTGGTTCAATTGAAAAACCTGGAAGCAACGCCGGGCAATGTGCAAACCAACATGACAGTGCAGATCGAGCGGTTGTAATAACCCCGTTAACGGGTAATAAGGAGAACGTAATGAAGAATACATTATCAAGTCTGGTTATTTCAGGAATTTTTCTGACCTGTTCCGGTATGGCGAATGCTGATACAGCATCAACGCTCACTATCAACGGAACGGTAAAAGATGATTATTCTACTTGTGCTGTCAACATGAGTGAAAGCTCTGTATCTATCATTGAAACACCCGACGCGCTGATTAAACAGGGTGATAAAGCGACAAATCCTAAAGTGATCCACCTGTCCGTTGACGGGAAATGTAGCGAATTGGTTACTGAAGGCAAGATTGCTTATAAAATCCTGGGTGTCGCGGATAATGCGGATGGTACTGCGCTGGCCAACAGTCTCACTGATGAAACAGCCGCCAAAGGCCTGGGCATTGGTATTTTTAATAGCGACAATAAAGTCGTTAGTGTGAATACTGGTCTTTTAATTGCTAATGAAGACACTACTTTTGGCTTGCAACTGGTACAACTGAATCATCAGGAAGCCGTAGCAGGTAATATCTACGCGACGGCCTCCGTTCAAATCGAACGACTCTAAATTTAGGCCCGCCCCCAGGCGGGCTTCAAATTAATTAGTATATTCCTTGTCGTATCAATTCAGTGAACGTTGGTCACGGATATCATCTGCATCAGACTCCATGAGGGCTGACTATATCTGGTTGTGATTGTTGGTCTTTATCCCATAATGTTATCAACTGGGCTATGCAACTCTGGATGATAAGAGATATTGTCCTGAACGCACCTCCGGTGACTGTGTGGCGCTGCATGCGTTCGCTGAAGCCTGGGGGGGTGAGAGATATCTACAAATCAGCAAAAGCGGGTGTGTCCACTGGGCAAACTCAAAATCCCTTTCAGTTACCCACCGAGATTCGAAAATCTATCTGCACTACGAACGCGATTGTATAGCTGAACAGCGTGATCCGGACCTCCATAATAAAATGCAACATGTTCCTGACAGATGGCTCAGTGCGAAAGGTTAGTTCTCTGGCGAGCAAAGATACGTCGAAAAAATGGAGTATGCCGATACAGAAAGGGTGGCGGGTAATGAGTCATTTGATTATCGAGCACGGTGACCGTCTGGGCGATCTCTTTTAAAGTTTAAAGAACGGGTAGTGACACAGAATGACTGACAGGCTCTTCCCTTCAATAAAATATCTTAAGTTAGTGGTGTCACCGTTAAGGTACTTTTTCCTTTCTGGGGGCCGTCAAATATAGATAACTGGAATCCACTTCGCATTTGTATTTGTACATCTCAGCCTACTCGCGAAAATAACGGAACGCTTGCTGTAAGTTGCTAAAACGCCACCAGACAACCACAGTGCAAAGCGGCACACTTTCTCTGACAGGGAGGTGTCCATGAAAATAACGACGGTTAGTCTGTGCGCATTAGGGGGGATCTTCCCTTTATTCTTGCTGCCCACGCTTCCAGGTTCAGTGGTTGTGAGCGTCCTGTTTGCGCTGGCCTGTCTGCTCGCTCTGCTCCGCTGGAAAGTGGCGCAGTGTGCCGGGCTCCTCCTGCTGTTTTTTCTCTGGGGCGTCATGGCGGCGAAGCAGTCGCTGTGGGCGGTAAATACATTACCAGTCGCCACGCAGGAGGCGGTCGTAGAGCTTACGGCCACGGATAACATGACAACACATGCCGGGCGGATCACGCATCTTAATGGGCATCGACTTTTCCCTGCCGTAGGCATTGTGCTTTATGACCAATACTTGCCGATAGCACCGTGTGCGGGGCAACGTTGGGCGATGATGCTGAAGGTTCGCGCTATTCACGCCGAGTTGAATGACGGCGGATTTGACAGCCAACGTTATGCCTTAGCACAGCATCAGCCGCTCACCGGTCGCTTTTTGCAGGCAAAGGTGGTCGACAGCGGATGCAGCTGGCGGGCTCGCTATCTCGCCTCGCTGACCGCCTCTCTGGAGAACTATTCCTGGCAGCAGGTCATTCTGGGGCTGGGGATGGGAGAACGCCTGCTGGTCCCGCAGGAGGTCAAAGCGATTATGCGTGATACCGGTACGTCGCATTTGATGGCGATTTCCGGCCTGCATATCGCTTTCGCGGCTTTACTGGCAGCCGCTCTGTTGCGGGGTGTGCAGTTTCTGTTGCCGGTCGCCGGGATCCGCTGGCAACACCCGCTGATTGGTGGGCTTATTTGCGCGGTGTGTTATGCCTGGTTGACCGGACTGCAACCCCCGGCATTACGCACGGTGGTGGCGCTGCTGGTGTGGGGGGCACTGAAATTAAGCGGACGGCAATGGAGCGGTTGGTCGGTCTGGTGCTGCTGTCTGGCGGCCATTCTGGTTGTCGATCCCGTTGCTGTAATCTCGCAAAGCCTGTGGCTTTCTGCCTTTGCCGTTGCGGCGTTGCTGTTCTGGTATCAATGGTTTCCTTGTCCTGCCTTGCGCTTACCGCGCGCCGGGCGTTTGCTTGTTGAACTGGCACATCTGCAACTGGGGATTACCCTGTTGCTCCTGCCGCTACAAATTGCGCTGTTTCACGGTATCAGCCTGACCTCTTTAGTCGCAAATCTGTTTGCTGTTCCGCTGGTTACGTTTGTCAGCGTTCCGCTGATCCTCGCTGGAATGGTGGTTCACCTCACCGGTCCGCTGTTTCTCGAGGGCGGACTCTGGTATCTGGCCGATCGTTCATTGGCCACGTTATTCTGGGCGCTTAAGCTCTTGCCTGCAGGGTGGATCAATGTTGATGTTCGTTGGCAGTGGCTGGTCTTTGTCCCCTGGCTGATGTTACTCGGCTGGCGATTCGTTGCATGGCGCATCTTTCCCGGCCTCTGTCTGGCGACGCTGGCGCTATTGAGTTGGCCGTTCTGGAGTCCGACACGTACCGACGCCTGGCAGGTGCACATGCTGGATGTTGGACAAGGGTTGTCGATGGTCATCGCCCGCAACGGCAAAGCGTTACTCTACGATACCGGGTTGGCCTGGCCGGGGGGTGACAGCGCGCAGCAGATCATCATTCCATGGCTGCGCTGGCACCATCTGCAGCCAGAGGGCATCATTCTCAGCCATGAGCATCTCGACCATCGCGGTGGACTACACTCTTTACAGACAACCTGGCCAACGCTTTGGGTACGCAGCCCGTTAGGCTGGCCGGGCCATTTGCCCTGTTATCGTGGCGAGACGTGGCAATGGCAGGGATTGCGGTTTAGCGTGCACTGGCCGTTGAAGGGGGACCAGACGCAGGGAAATAACCACTCCTGTGTCGTAAAGATTGATGATGGCATGCACAGTATTCTGCTGACGGGTGATATAGAGTCCCCGGCGGAACAGAAAATGTTAAGCCATTACTGGCAACATCTTTCAGCGACGGTAGTCCAGGTACCACATCATGGCAGCAACAGTTCTTCTTCACTGGCATTCATTCAACGCGCCAATGGCCGGGCGGCGCTGGCCTCGGCATCACGCTACAACGCCTGGCGGCTGCCGTCCCACAAGGTGAAGCAGCGCTATCAGCAACAGGGGTACAGGTGGTGTGATACCCCGCATCAGGGGCAAATTTCGCTGGATTTTTCAACACAGGGCTGGCAGGTCATCAGCCTGCGGGAGCAAATTTTACCTCGTTGGTATCATCAGTGGTTTGGCGTGTCAGACGATAACGGGTAGAATATGCGGCTATTTCAACAGATGCTGGTTTCTTGAATGCATAACGATAAAGATCTCTCTACGTGGCAGACGTTTCGCCGACTGTGGCCAACCATTGCGCCTTTCAAATCGGGTCTGATCGTGGCGGGTGTTGCGTTAATCCTCAACGCGGCCAGCGATACCTTCATGTTATCGCTCCTCAAACCATTACTGGACGATGGTTTTGGTAAAACAGATCGCTCAGTGTTGCTTTGGATGCCGCTGGTGGTTATTGGGCTGATGATTTTACGTGGTATCACCAGCTATATCTCCAGCTACTGTATTTCCTGGGTATCAGGAAAAGTGGTGATGACCATGCGTCGTCGCCTGTTTGGTCATATGATGGGCATGCCGGTTTCCTTCTTTGACAAGCAGTCCACCGGGACGCTGCTTTCTCGTATTACTTACGATTCTGAACAGGTTGCCTCTTCGTCTTCCGGCGCGCTGATTACTGTTGTGCGTGAAGGCGCATCCATTATCGGCCTGTTCATCATGATGTTCTATTACAGCTGGCAGTTGTCGATCATCCTGGTTGTGCTGGCACCTATCGTGTCGATTGCGATTCGTGTGGTCTCCAAACGTTTTCGCGCCATCAGTAAGAATATGCAGAATACGATGGGGCAGGTGACGACCAGCGCGGAACAGATGCTGAAAGGCCACAAAGAGGTGCTGATCTTCGGTGGTCAGGGGGTGGAAACGAAGCGCTTCGACAAAGTCAGTAACAAGATGCGCTTGCAGGGAATGAAGATGGTTTCTGCCTCTTCCATTTCCGATCCAATCATCCAGTTGATAGCGTCTCTGGCGCTGGCGTTTGTTCTGTACGCGGCCAGCTTCCCAAGCGTTATGGACAGCCTGACGGCAGGGACGATCACCGTGGTCTTCTCGTCAATGATTGCCCTGATGCGCCCGCTGAAATCACTTACCAACGTCAACGCCCAGTTCCAGCGCGGTATGGCCGCATGCCAGACCTTATTTGCAATTCTGGATAGCGAGCAGGAAAAAGACGAAGGTAAACGCGTGATTGAACGTGCGACCGGCGATCTGGAATTCCGCAATGTGACCTTTACCTATCCGGGCCGCGAAGTGCCGGCTCTGCGCAATATCAACCTGAAAATCCCGGCAGGCAAAACCGTTGCGCTGGTGGGGCGTTCAGGTTCCGGTAAATCAACCATTGCCAGTCTGATCACGCGTTTTTACGACATCAATGAAGGCGAAATCCTCATGGATGGTCACGATCTACGTGAGTACACCCTGGCCTCGTTGCGTAATCAGGTGGCGCTGGTTTCGCAAAACGTGCATCTGTTCAACGACACGGTGGCGAACAACATCGCCTACGCGCGAACTGAGCAGTATAGCCGTGAGCAGATCGAAGAAGCGGCTCGTATGGCCTATGCCATGGACTTTATCAATAAAATGGATGACGGCCTTGATACGGTGATCGGCGAAAACGGCGTGTTGCTGTCCGGCGGTCAGCGTCAGCGTATCGCCATTGCGCGCGCCTTGCTGCGAGACAGCCCGATTCTGATCCTTGATGAAGCCACGTCAGCGCTGGATACCGAATCAGAGCGCGCCATTCAGGCGGCGCTGGACGAACTGCAGAAAAACCGCACCTCGCTGGTTATTGCGCACCGTCTCTCAACCATCGAGCAGGCTGATGAAATTGTGGTCGTGGAAGATGGTCTGATTGTGGAACGCGGTACGCACAGCGAACTGCTGGAACATCGCGGCGTCTATGCGCAACTGCACAAAATGCAATTTGGCCAATGATCGCACGTATCTGGTCCGGTGAGTCGCCCTTATGGCGACTGTTACTCCCTCTCTCCTGGCTGTACGGTCTGGTGAGCGGGGGTATTCGTCTGTGTTATATGCTCGGGATCAAGCGCGCCTGGCGTGCACCGGTGCCGGTGGTGGTGGTCGGTAACCTGACGGCGGGCGGTAACGGTAAAACGCCGGTAGTGATCTGGCTGGTGGAACAGCTCCAGCGGCGCGGTCTTCGCGTTGGGGTGGTTTCCCGCGGTTACGGTGGCAAAGCGGCGTCTTATCCCTTACTGCTGAATGCCGAAACGACCACAGCAGAAGCGGGTGATGAACCGGTGCTGATTTATCAGCGCACCGGCGCACCGGTATCGGTATCACCCAACCGGGCCGACGCGGTTAAAGCGATTCTGGCGCATCACGATGTACAGATTATCGTCACCGATGATGGCCTTCAGCACTACCGTCTGGCTCGCGATGTTGAGATTGTAGTGGTGGATGGCGTGCGTCGTTTCGGTAACGGCTGGTGGCTACCGGCAGGCCCGATGCGTGAGCGGGCCGGTCGCCTGAAAACGGTGGATGCGGTCATTGTCAACGGTGGCATCCCGCAGGCGGGGGAGATCCCGATGCGTCTGGCGGCAGGACTGGCTGTGAACCTGCGTACCGGTGAGCGTCGCGATGTCGCGCAACTGCAAAATGTCGTGGCGATGGCGGGTATTGGTCATCCGCCACGCTTTTTTGCCACGTTAGAGGCCTGCGGCGTACAGCCACAGAAATGTGTTCCGCTGGCAGATCATCAGGCGTTGACTTCGCGTGATGTCAACGGCTTACTGAACTCGTCGCAAACGCTGATCATGACGGAGAAGGACGCCGTTAAGTGCCGCGCCTTTGCTGAAGACAACTGGTGGTATCTCCCTGTCGACGCACATCTGTCGGGGACAGAACCTGAGACATTACTCGAAAAATTGATCTCGCTGATACGTTAGCGCACCACTATAACGGCAGCGAATGAATGAGGGAATCATGAATGTCGTTGCCGTACCTCTCTCTTACGGATGCCCGTAACCTTCATCTCGCCGCCCAGGGGCTGTTAAAAAAACCACGCCGCCGCGCGCTGGCGAGCGATATCCTGCCGACGATTACCCGCATGTCGCTGCTGCAAATTGATACCATCAATATTGTTGCCCGCAGCCCCTACCTTGTGTTGTTCAGCCGACTGGGGGATTACGCGATACAGTGGCTGGATGACGCCCTGACGCAGGGCGAGTTGATGGAGTACTGGGCCCATGAGGCCTGCTTCCTGCCGCGCAGTGACTTCACGTTGATACGCCACCGGATGCTGGCCCCTGAAAAAATGGGCTGGAAGTACCAGGCGGCGTGGATGAAAGAGCATGCTGGCGAAATTGAGCAACTGTTGCAGCATATCCATCAAAACGGGCCGGTTCGCTCAGCGGACTTTGAGCACCGGCGTAAAGGTAACAGCGGCTGGTGGGACTGGAAGCCGCACAAGCTACATCTGGAAGGGCTGTTCACGGCAGGAAAGGTGATGGTGATTGAACGGCGTAATTTCCAACGTGTCTACGATCTCACGCATCGCGTCATGCCGCACTGGGATGATGAACGCGATCTGCTTCCACGGGCGCAAGCGGAATCTGTCATGCTGGACAACAGCGCGCGCAGCCTGGGGATTTTTCGCGAGCAGTGGCTGGCAGATTACTACCGTCTGAAACGTCCCGAATTACAAAACTGGCGTGACGTGCGGGCTGAACAGCAGCAGATCGTTCCGGTCGAGGTCGAAAGCCTCGGGCCGCTGTGGTTGCATGCGGATATGCTGCCGCTGCTTGAACAGGCGCAGGCAGGAAAGCTGACCGCGACACATAGCGCGGTGCTGTCGCCGTTTGATCCGGTGGTCTGGGATCGCAAACGTGCGGAGCAACTGTTTGATTTCAGCTACCGGCTGGAATGTTACACGCCGGCGCCAAAGCGGCAATATGGCTACTTTGTCCTGCCTTTGCTCCACCGGGGGCAACTGGTGGGGCGGATGGACGCCAAAATGCACCGTAAGACCGGCGTACTGGAAGTGATTTCTCTCTATCTGCAGGAGGGGGTAAAGCCAGGTGTGACGCTACAAAACGGGTTACAGCAGGCGATAACCGATTTCGCCCGCTGGCAGAATGCCGCCCGCGTGACGCTGGGCCACTGTCCGGAAGGGATATTTGCACAATGTCGGCAGGGGTGGGAAATAGACGCAGTCGCATGAGCGAGTATGATAAGATCTCCTCATTCACTACCCGGTCCATCTGGAGGAACTATGGATCATCGTCTGCTTGAAATCGTTGCCTGCCCGGTCTGTAACGGAAAACTCTGGTACAACCAGGAAAAACAAGAACTGATCTGCAAACTGGATAACCTCGCTTTTCCGCTGCGTGATGGCATTCCCGTATTGCTGGAAACTGAGGCCCGCGTGTTAGCGGCTGATGAGCGTAAATCATGAGTTTTGTCGTCATTATTCCTGCCCGCTACGCCTCTACGCGTCTGCCGGGTAAGCCGTTGCAGGACATCAACGGTAAGCCGATGATTGTACATGTGCTGGAGCGCGCCCGTGAATCCGGCGCTGAGCGCATTATTGTCGCGACCGATCATGAAGACGTCGCGCGCGCCGTTGAAGCTGCGGGTGGGGAAGTGTGCATGACCCGCGTCGACCACCAGTCGGGGACTGAACGTCTGGCAGAGGTGGTCGAGAAGTGTGGCTTCAGTGATGACACCGTGATCGTCAACGTGCAGGGTGATGAGCCGATGATCCCGGCCGTCATCATTCGCCAGGTGGCGGAAAACCTGGCGCAGCGTCAGGTTGGAATGGCCACGCTCGCGGCACCTATTCACGGTACAGAAGAGGCGTTCAATCCTAATGCGGTGAAGGTCGTACTGGATGCCGAAGGCTATGCACTGTATTTCTCGCGTGCCACAATCCCCTGGGATCGCGACCGTTTTGCGAAGAGTCGGGAGACCGTTGGCGATACCTTCCTGCGTCACCTTGGTATTTACGGCTACCGCGCCGGATTTATCCGCCGTTATGTGAGCTGGCAGCCCAGTCCGCTGGAAAATATTGAGATGCTGGAGCAACTCCGCGTGCTGTGGTACGGCGAAAAAATCCACGTGGCCGTGGCAAAAGAGGTACCCGGGACCGGTGTTGACACCGCAGAAGACCTCGAGCGCGTTCGCGCTGAAATGCGTTAATTCTCTTTACGACACTCCGCTCTTTAGTGAGAGGAGTGTCGTACCGTTACGATTTTCCTCGTTTTTTCTTTTCAACAATTGATCTCATCCGGGTGACATCTGTCGGAGTGGCGCTCATTATAAAAGCAGTAGCTTTTATGAGGGCAATCTGAATGGAACAGCTGCGCGCCGAATTAAGTCATTTACTGGGCGAAAAACTGAGCCGCATTGAATGCGTGAATGAAAAAGTCGACACAGCGCTGTGGGCGCTCTATGACAGTCAGGGCAACCCGATGCCGTTGATGGCCCAAAGTTTCACTACGCCGGGGGTCGCACAGCAACTGGCCTGGAAAACCACCATGTTAGCGCGTAGTGGCACCGTGCGAATGCCGGTTATTTATGGTGTGATGACCCACGACGAGCATCCCGGCCCGGATGTCTTACTGCTGGAACGTCTACGTGGCGTCCCGGTTGAAGCGCCAGCCCGGACGCCGGAACGCTGGGAACAGCTCAAAGATCAGATTGTCGAAGGGTTACTGGCCTGGCACCGTCAGGATAGCCGCGGCTGCGTCGGCGCGGTGGATAATACGCAGGAGAATATTTGGCCTTCCTGGTACCGACAGCGTGTTGAGGTGCTCTGGAGCACGCTCAACCAGTTCAACAACACCGGGCTGACGATGCAGGATAAACGCATTCTGTTTCGCACCCGCGAATGCCTGCCGGCGCTGTTTGACGGATTTAACGACAACTGTGTGCTGGTGCATGGCAATTTCAGTCTGCGCAGCATGCTAAAAGATGCCCGAAGCGACCAGCTTCTGGCGATGGTGGGGCCAGGCATCATGCTCTGGGCGCCACGGGAGTACGAACTGTTCCGGCTGGTGGATAATACGCTGGCGGAAGGGTTGCTCTGGCACTACCTGCAACGCGCGCCAGTGGCGGAATCGTTCATCTGGCGGCGTTGGTTATATGTGTTATGGGATGAAGTTGCGCAACTGGTTAATACCGGGCGTTTCAACCGCTCTCATTTTGATCTTGCCGCGAAATCACTCCTGCCCTGGCTCGCCTGAAGTCCCTTTCAGCCACTGCCAGACCCTCCCCAGCGTCTCATAGCTTGCCCGATCGCTATGCATCAACCATACGGGAGAGGGGATCGCCCGTTCCCACGGATTCAATGGGGAATCGATGGCCAGTTGATTCGCCGGAGCCGGCAGTGGGTTTAATCCGGCCTGTTGAAAGAAAATCATCGCTCGTGGCAGATGAGAGGCGGAAGTGACCAGCAGGAATGGCGCGTCGCCGATGGCCTGCTTCACGGCGGCGGCTTCTTCCTCGGTATCTTTGGGCCTGTCCAGCACAATGATATCCTCTCCCGGTACGCCCAGCGATTGTGCCACCCGCGCGCCGGCTTCAGCCGTACTCACTGGATTGGTTCTGGCATTCGCGCCGGTAAAAATCAATTTTGAACCCGGGTTGGCCCGCCACAGCCGTATTCCCTCATTAAGACGCGGCAGACTGTTATTGATCAGGTTGGAACTGGGGGCCCACTGTGGGTTCCAGGTATAGCCGCCGCCCAGTACGACGATGTATTTCACTTTCTGCGTATCCTGCCAGGTCGGGTAGCTCGCTTCTATCGGGCGCAGCAGATGATCGGCAACGGGTTGCAGGCTAAGCAGGAACAGCGTCAGCCAACTGACACTGATAAATACCTTCCCGGTTTTCTGAAAACGACTAAACCACAGCAGCGCCAGGCCGATACCCATCATCAGGAGCAGAAAAGGGAGAGGCAGCAGCATGCCGCCAATCACTTTCTTGAGTGTAAAAAGCATCCTTTTTGGTTCCTTTTTTGACCATATAGCAGAAGAATAATCGGGATATTACACCAGAGAGGTTCATTCTCCGCGCGGGTGTGACAAAATAGCGGTTTTATCAGAGAACACCTAAGCCAGCCTGTGGAGAGCCCGATGCGGGATCGCAATTTTGATGACATTGCTGAGAAGTTTTCCCGTAATATTTACGGCACCACAAAAGGGCAGCTAAGACAGGCGATCCTGTGGCAGGATCTCGACCGTGTCCTGGCGGATTACGGCTCGCAGAAACTGCGGGTGCTGGATGCCGGCGGCGGTGAAGGGCAGACGGCCATTAAAATGGCAGAGCGTGGCCATCACGTGACGCTGTGCGATCTGTCCGGTGAGATGATCGCCCGTGCGCAACGGGCGGCAGAAGATAAAGATGTGAGCCACAACATGCATTTTATACAATGCGCCGCTCAGGATGTTGCTTCGCATTTGGAAAGCCCCGTTGATCTGATATTGTTTCACGCTGTGCTGGAGTGGGTCGCCGATCCGGTCAGTGTGTTAGAGACCCTGTGGTCCGTATTGCGTCCCGGTGGCGTACTGTCGTTAATGTTCTACAATGCCAACGGTCTGTTGATGCATAACATGGTGGCAGGGAACTTTGACTACGTACAGATAGGGATGCCAAAGCGTAAGAAGCGTACCCTTTCGCCAGACTATCCGCGTGAGCCAGGGCAGGTTTACCAGTGGCTGGAACAGATTGGCTGGCAGATCACCGGGAAGACCGGGGTGCGTGTGTTTCATGATTATCTGCGTGAGAAACATCAGCAGCGTGACTGTTATGAGATATTGCTTGAATTAGAAACGCGTTATTGTCGCCAGGAGCCGTATGTCAGCCTGGGTCGTTACATTCACGTCACCGCGCGTAAACCGCAGATGCAAGGATAACCTATGAGTGAATTTTCCCAGACAGTCCCCGAACTGGTTGCCTGGGCCAGAAAAAATGACTTCACTATTTCGCTGCCGGTAGACCGACTCTCGTTCCTGCTGGCGGTGGCCACGCTGAACGGCGAGCGCCTGGACGGTGAGATGAGTGAAGGCGAACTGGTGGACGCGTTCCGCCATGTAAGTGATGCGTTTGAGCAAACCAGCGAAACCATTGGCGTGCGCGCGAACAATGCGATCAACGATATGGTGCGTCAACGTCTGCTGAACCGCTTTACCAGTGAGCAGGCAGAAGGGAACGCGATTTATCGCCTGACGCCGCTCGGCATTGGCATTACGGATTACTATATTCGCCAGCGTGAATTTTCCACACTGCGTCTGTCGATGCAGTTGTCGATAGTCGCGGGTGAACTCAAACGCGCGGCGGATGCCGCCGATGAGGGCGGTGATGAATTCCATTGGCACCGCAACGTCTATGCGCCGCTCAAGTATTCGGTGGCAGAAATTTTCGACAGCATCGATCTGACTCAGCGCATCATGGATGAACAGCAGCAGCAGGTGAAAGATGATATCGCGCAGCTGTTGAATAAAGACTGGCGCGCGGCGATTTCGAGCTGTGAGCTGTTACTCTCGGAAACGTCCGGCACCCTGCGCGAGTTGCAGGATACGCTGGAAGCGGCAGGCGATAAATTACAGGCCAATCTGCTGCGCATTCAGGATGCGACGCTGGCCCATGACGATCTGCATTTTGTCGACAGGCTGGTGTTTGACCTGCAAAGCAAGCTGGATCGTATTATCAGTTGGGGCCAGCAGTCGATCGACCTGTGGATCGGCTATGACCGCCACGTTCATAAATTTATCCGTACTGCCATCGATATGGATAAAAACCGCGTCTTTGCCCAGCGCTTACGTCAGTCGGTACAGACCTATTTTGACGAGCCGTGGGCGCTGACCTATGCCAATGCCGATCGTCTGCTGGATATGCGCGACGAAGAGATGGCGCTGCGCGATGAAGAGGTTACCGGGGAACTTCCGCCGGACTTAGAGTACGAAGAGTTTAATGAGATCCGCGAACAGCTGGCGGCGATTATCGAAGGCCAACTGGCTATCTATAAATCGAAAGAGACGCCGCTGGATCTCGGCCTGGTAGTGCGCGAGTATCTTGCGCAATACCCGCGTGCGCGTCATTTCGACGTTGCGCGCATTGTTATCGATCAGGCGGTACGTCTTGGCGTAGCGCAAGCAGACTTCACCGGACTGCCAGCCAAATGGCAGCCGATTAATGATTACGGAGCCAAGGTACAGGCGCATGTCATTGACAAATATTGAACAAGTGATGCCGGTTAAGCTGGCGCAGGCGTTGGCGAATCCGTTATTTCCAGCGCTGGATAGCGCATTACGTTCAGGCCGTCACATTGGTCTGGATGAACTGGATAATCATGCCTTTCTGATGGATTTTCAGGACGACCTGGAAGAGTTTTACAGCCGCTATAACGTGGAATTGATCCGCGCGCCGGAAGGGTTTTTCTACCTGCGTCCGCGTTCAACGACCATTATCCCGCGTTCCGTGTTGTCTGAACTGGACATGATGGTCGGTAAAATTCTTTGCTACCTCTATCTCAGCCCGGAGCGGCTGGCGAATGAAGGGATTTTCACGCAGCAGGAGTTGTATGACGAGCTGCTGACGTTGGCTGACGAAGCCAAACTGTTGAAGCTGGTAAATAACCGTTCAACCGGCTCCGACGTCGACCGCCAGAAGTTACAGGAAAAAATGCGCTCGTCGTTAAACCGTCTGCGCCGTTTAGGCATGGTGTGGTTTATGGGACACGACAGCAGCAAATTCCGTATTACGGAATCGGTGTTCCGCTTTGGCGCAGATGTGCGCAGTGGCGATGATCCGCGGGAAGCGCAGCGTCGCCTGATTCGCGATGGCGAAGCGATGCCGGTCGAAAACCACCTGCAGCTCAATGATGAGACCGAAGAGAATCAGCCGGACAGTGGAGAAGAAGAATAATGATTGAACGCGGTAAATTTCGCTCACTAACGCTGATTAACTGGAACGGTTTCTTTGCCCGCACCTTTGACCTGGATGAACTGGTTACCACGCTTTCCGGGGGGAACGGCGCGGGGAAATCCACCACCATGGCGGCGTTCGTCACAGCGCTTATCCCGGACTTAACCCTGTTGCACTTTCGTAACACTACCGAAGCCGGGGCGACCAGTGGCTCACGTGATAAAGGCCTGCACGGTAAGCTGAAAGCGGGTGTCTGCTATTCAATGCTGGACACGATCAACTCGCGGCATCAACGCGTGGTGGTTGGCGTACGTTTGCAGCAGGTGGCCGGACGCGACCGTAAAGTCGACATCAAACCGTTTGCCATTCAGGGGCTGCCGATGTCGGTGCAGCCCACGCAGCTGGTGACGGAAACGCTGAACGAGCGTCAGGCGCGCGTCCTGCCGTTGACGGAGCTTAAAGAGAAGCTCGACGAAATGGAAGGCGTGCAGTTTAAGCAGTTCAACTCGATAACCGACTACCATTCGCTGATGTTCGATCTGGGCCTCATCGCCCGTCGTCTGCGCTCTGCCTCCGATCGTAGTAAATTCTATCGCCTGATTGAAGCCTCGCTGTACGGCGGGATTTCCAGCGCGATCACCCGTTCTCTGCGCGACTACCTGCTGCCAGAAAACAGCGGGGTGCGTAAGGCGTTCCAGGATATGGAAGCCGCGCTGCGGGAAAACCGTCTGACGCTGGAAGCTATTCGCGTCACCCAGTCCGATCGCGATCTGTTTAAACACCTGATCAGCGAAGCCACCAACTACGTGGCGGCGGACTATATGCGCCACGCCAATGAGCGTCGGATCCACCTCGATAAAGCGCTGGAGTTTCGTCGTGAACTGTACACCTCGCGCAAACAGCTGGCGGCGGAGCAATATAAGCACGTCGATATGGCGCGTGAGTTGGGCGAGCACAACGGCGCGGAAGGCGATCTCGAAGCCGATTATCAGGCAGCGAGCGATCACCTGAACCTGGTGCAAACGGCGCTGCGTCAGCAGGAAAAAATTGAACGTTATGAAGCGGATCTCGACGAGTTGCAGATCCGTCTCGAAGAACAAAACGAAGTGGTAGCGGAAGCTGCCGATCGCCAGGAAGAGAACGAAGCCCGCGCCGAGGCTGCCGAGCTGGAAGTGGATGAGCTGAAAAGCCAACTGGCGGATTACCAGCAGGCGCTGGACGTTCAGCAGACCCGTGCCATCCAGTACAACCAGGCGATCTCCGCACTGGAGCGCGCCAGAGCGGTATGTCATTTGCCGGATCTGACGGCCGATAGCGCCGCCCAGTGGCTGGAGACTTTCCAGGCGAAAGAGCAGGAAGCGACCGAAAAAATGCTCTCGCTGGAGCAGAAAATAAGCGTGTCGCAAACCGCGCACAGTCAGTTTGAGCAGGCGTATCAGCTGGTGGTGGCGATCAATGGCCCGCTGGCGCGAAATGAGGCCTGGGGCGTGGCGCGTGAACTGTTGCGTGAAGGCGTTGATCAGCGTCACCTGGCGGAGCAGGTGCAGCCGCTGCGCATGCGACTGAGCGAACTTGAACAGCGTCTGCGCGAGCAGCAGGAAGCCGAACGTCTGTTGGCGGAATTCTGTAAGCGTCAGGGCAAAAACTTCGATATTGATGAACTGGAAGCCCTGCACCAGGAGCTGGAGGCGCGTATCGCCTCGCTGTCTGACAATGTCTCCAGCGCGCACGAACAGCGCATGGCGCTGCGTCAGGAGCAGGAACAGCTACAGTCCCGCATTCAGCACTTAATGCAGCGTGCGCCTGTCTGGCTTGCGGCACAAAACAGCCTGAGCCAGCTCAGCGAACAGTGTGGCGAAGAGTTCACCTCTGGCCAGGAAGTGACTGAATATTTACAGCAATTGCTCGAGCGTGAACGTGAAGCGATTGTGGAACGCGACGAAGTTGGCGCGCGCAAGAATGCCGTCGATGAAGAGATCGAACGCTTAAGTCAGCCTGGCGGTTCGGAAGATCAGCGCCTGAACGCGCTGGCGGAACGCTTCGGCGGTGTGCTGCTGTCAGAAATTTATGACGACGTCAGCCTTGAGGATGCGCCGTACTTCTCCGCGCTGTATGGCCCATCACGCCATGCCATCGTGGTGCCGGACCTGTCGCTTATCGCCGAGCAACTGGAAGGGTTGACGGATTGCCCGGAAGATTTGTATCTGATTGAAGGGGATCCGCAGTCGTTTGATGACAGCGTCTTCAGCGTAGACGAACTGGAAAAAGCGGTGGTGGTGAAAATCGCCGATCGCCAGTGGCGTTATTCGCGCTTCCCGTCCGTACCGCTGTTTGGCCGCGCGGCGCGGGAAAATCGTATCGAAACTCTGCATGCCGAGCGTGAAGGGTTGTCCGAGCGTTTTGCCACGCTCTCTTTTGACGTACAGAAAACGCAGCGTCTGCATCAGGCGTTCAGCCGTTTCATTGGTAGCCATCTTTCGGTGGCGTTTGAATCCGATCCGGAAGCTGAAATTCGTCAGCTCAACAGTCGTCGCGTTGAACTGGAACGTGCGCTGACCGCTCACGAAAATGACAACCAGCAGCAGCGTCTGCAGTACGAGCAGGCCAAAGAAGGCGTTGCCGCACTGAACCGTCTGCTGCCGCGTCTGAATCTGCTGGCTGACGACAGCCTGGCGGATCGCGTCGAGGAGATCCGCGAGCGTCTGGATGAAGCGCAGGAAGCGGCGCGCTTTGTGCAGCAGCACGGCAACCAACTGGCTAAACTGGAACCGATGGTTTCGGTACTACAGAGCGATCCGGAACAGTTCGAACAGTTGAAAGAAGACTACGCGTATTCCCAGCAGACGCAGCGTGATGCGCGTCAGCAGGCGTTTGCGCTGACTGAAGTGGTTCAGCGTCGTGCGCACTTCGGCTATTCCGACTCGGCGGAAATGCTCAGCGGCAACAGCGATCTGAATGAAAAGCTGCGTGAGCGACTGGAACATGCGGAAGCCGAACGTACCCGCGCCCGTGAAGCCCTGCGCGGCCATGCGGCGCAACTGAGTCAGTACAATCAGGTTCTGGCCTCGCTGAAAAGCTCTTATGACACCAAGAAAGAGCTGCTCAACGATCTACAGCGTGAGTTGCAGGATATTGGCGTTCGTGCTGACAGTGGAGCGGAAGAGCGGGCGCGCATTCGTCGCGATGAACTGCACGCGCAGCTCAGCAATAACCGTGCGCGGCGTAACCAGCTCGAAAAAGCGCTCACCTTCTGTGAAGCGGAGATGGATAACCTGACCCGCAAACTTCGCAAGCTGGAACGCGATTACCATGAAATGCGTGAGCAGGTGGTGACCGCGAAAGCCGGCTGGTGCGCAGTGATGCGGCTGGTGAAAGACAGCGGCGTCGAGCGTCGCCTGCACCGCCGTGAGCTGGCTTATCTCTCGGGTGACGAACTGCGTTCCATGTCGGATAAGGCGCTGGGTGCGCTGCGTCTGGCGGTCGCTGATAACGAACATCTGCGTGACGTTCTGCGTCTGTCGGAAGATCCGAAGCGTCCGGAACGTAAGATCCAGTTCTTTGTCGCGGTGTATCAGCACCTGCGCGAGCGTATCCGTCAGGATATCATTCGTACTGATGATCCAGTGGAAGCCATCGAACAGATGGAAATTGAGCTGGGCCGTCTGACCGAAGAGCTGACTTCCCGTGAACAGAAACTGGCGATCAGCTCACGCAGTGTGGCAAACATTATTCGCAAGACCATCCAGCGTGAACAGAACCGTATCCGTCAGCTCAACCAGGGGCTGCAGAGCGTATCGTTCGGCCAGGTTCACAGCGTGCGTCTGAACGTGAATGTGCGTGAAACCCATGCCACGCTGCTGGAAGTGTTGTCTGAACAGCATGAGCAGCATCAGGATCTGTTCAACAGCAATCGCCTGACCTTCTCGGAAGCGCTGGCGAAGCTGTATCAGCGCCTGAATCCGCAGATCGACATGGGGCAGCGTACGCCGCAGACCATTGGTGAGGAGTTGCTGGACTATCGTAACTATCTCGAAATGGAAGTGGAAGTCAACCGGGGTTCCGACGGCTGGCTGCGTGCGGAGTCCGGTGCGCTGTCGACCGGTGAAGCGATCGGGACCGGGATGTCTATCCTGGTGATGGTGGTTCAGAGCTGGGAAGATGAAGCGCGTCGTCTGCGCGGGAAAGACATCTCCCCATGCCGTCTGCTGTTCCTCGATGAAGCGGCCCGTCTGGATGCGCGCTCCATTGCGACGCTGTTCGAGCTGTGCGAGCGTCTGCAAATGCAGTTGATCATCGCGGCACCGGAAAACATCAGTCCGGAGAAGGGCACCACCTATAAGCTGGTTCGTAAAGTTTTCCAGAATACGGAACACGTCCACGTGGTCGGACTGCGCGGGTTTGCCCCGCAGTTGCCTGACCCTCTCCCCGGTGAGGCTGATGCCCCGTCAGAGGCCAGCTAAAACCCCAAAGACGGCTGAAAAGCCGTCTTTTTCATTTCTTAATCAGCGGATTTCAGGTGCATTTTCTTTAAACTTCTTTACATTAGGTTAGGCAATCACATAACAGCCTTTCTATAATGAAGGAAAGCTCCGGTAGATGTGAGCACGTCGTAATGTAACCAGAGGGCAAGGGATGTTGCTTAATAAAATTGGTGGTCGTCGGCTCTCGGCAATGAGTTTATGCCTGGCCGTAGCATTCGCTCCACTGTTCAGTGTTCAGGCTGATGAGCCTGAAGTTATACCTGGCGACAGCCCCGTTGTTGCCAGTGAGCAGAGCCTCGCCCAGCCGCAGGCGCAATCTGGCGCGACGGCCGTGATGGCGGGTCTGCAGCCTCTTCCTGAAGGGGCGGCGGAAAAGGCGCGGACTGAACTGCAGTCGCAACTTCCCTCGGGCTACACGCCTGTCTATATGAATCAGCTTGAATTGCTCTATGCGGCGCGCGATATGAAACCCATGTGGGAAAATCGTGAAGCCGTAAAAGCGTTCCAGCAACAGCTAGCTGAGGTCGCCATCGCTGGTTTCCAGCCTCAGTTTACTACCTGGGTGGCGTTACTGACCGATCCTGGCGTTAACGGTATGACACGCGATCTGGTGTTGTCTGATGCGATGATGGGTTATCTCCATTTGATAGCCAATATCCCGGTCAAGGGCAACCGTTGGCTGTACAGCAGCAAGCCGTATGCGCTGGCGACGCCACCGCTGTCGGTTCTCAATCAGTGGCAGGTCGCGCTGGATAATGGGCAACTCCCGACGTTTATTGCCGGGCTGGCGCCTCAGCACCCTCAGTATGCATCGATGCACGCGTCGCTATTGACGCTGGTGGGCGATTCACGTCCGTGGCCGCAACTAACCGGCAAAGCAACGCTGCGACCGGGTCAGTGGAGCAACGACGTGCCGGCACTGCGGGAAATACTGCAACGTACCGGGATGCTGGAAGGGGGACCTAAAATTGCGCTGCCGGGTGATGAGACCCCGTCAGAGGCGGTAGTCAGCCCGTCTGCTGTTGCCGTTGAAACCCCGATCGTTGACGCCGCGAAACAGACCACCCCGCGCAGTAAGCCAGCATCGGCTGTTCGTGCCGCGTATGATAAAGAGCTGGTTGAAGCGGTAAAACGCTTCCAGACCTGGCAAGGGCTGGGCGCGGATGGCGCAATTGGCCCTGCCACGCGTGACTGGCTGAACATGACGCCCGCGCAGCGTGCGGGCGTACTGGCACTCAATATCCAGCGTCTGCGCTTGCTTCCGTCTGAACTTTCGACGGGAATTATGGTGAATATTCCGGCGTATTCGCTGGTTTATTACCAGAACGGTAATCAAGTACTGGCGTCCCGGGTGATTGTTGGTCGTCCCGATCGTAAAACGCCGATGATGAGCAGCGCGCTGAATAACGTGGTGGTCAATCCACCGTGGAACGTCCCGCCGACGCTGGCACGTAAAGACATTCTGCCCAAACTGTGGAACGATCCGGGCTACCTTGAACGTCACGGTTATACCGTGATGCGAGGCTGGAACAGCAGAGAGGCGATAGATCCGTGGCAGGTTGACTGGTCAACCATCACGCCGTCAAATTTACCGTTCCGTTTCCAGCAGGCGCCTGGCGCGCGTAACTCGCTGGGCCGCTATAAGTTCAATATGCCCAGTTCCGATGCTATCTATCTGCACGATACGCCGAACCACAATCTGTTCCAGAAGGATACCCGGGCGCTCAGTTCCGGCTGTGTGCGCGTAAACAAGGCGTCGGAACTGGCAAATATGCTGTTGCAGGACGCGGGCTGGAACGATACGCGCATTTCCGATGCGCTAAAGCAGGGTGACACGCGCTATGTGAATATTCGCCAGACTATTCCGGTCAACCTTTACTACCTGACGGCGTTTGTTGGTGCAGACGGGCGCACCCAGTATCGTACAGATATTTACAATTATGATCTGACGGCGCGATCCAGCGCACAAATTGTGGCAAAAGCTGAGCAATTAATCAGGTAAATGAAGAGGTTCTGGTTAATCTGTTGTCGTAATATTTGGTAGTGACAGGGGCATCGGCCCAGAAGCCCCGTCATTACTGGGGTTGGGCCAACTTGACGGCAGCGTTGTTGCCAGTTAAGGTGCCTATCGTGCGCTAAAGCATATAGACGATAACATTGACCTGTAGACCTTAAACCATGGACAAATTTGACGCTAATCGCCGCAAACTGCTGGCGTTAGGTGGTGCTGCCCTCGGCGCTGCCATCTTGCCTGTGCCTGCGTTTGCCACACTCTCTACCCCGCGTCCGCGTATTTTGACTCTGAGTAACCTCAACACCGGAGAGTCAATCAAAGCGGAATTTTTTGATGGCAGAGCTTATATTCAGGATGAATTAGCCAAACTTAACCATTTTTTCCGTGACTATCGCGCGAATAAGGTGAAGTCCATCGATCCCGGACTCTTCGATCAGCTTTTCCGCCTGCAAGGGCTGCTGGGAACGCGTAAACCCGTTCAGCTGATTTCCGGTTATCGTTCACTGGATACCAACAATGAATTGCGTGCGCACAGCCGTGGGGTAGCGAAACAAAGCTATCACACCAAAGGCCAGGCAATGGATTTTCATATTGAAGGAATTTCGTTAAGTAATATTCGCAAAGCCGCGTTATCTATGCGCGCAGGTGGTGTAGGATACTACCCACGCAGTAACTTTGTGCATATTGACACCGGGCCGGCGCGGCACTGGTGATTAACGAAACAGGAGCAGTATGAACTATCGTATTATTCCGGTCACCGCGTTCTCCCAGAACTGTTCTTTGATCTGGTGTGAGCAAACGCGTCTGGCAGCGCTTGTCGATCCCGGCGGTGATGCTGAGAAAATCAAACAGGAAGTGGACGCCAGCGGCATTACGCTGACGCAAATCCTGCTCACTCACGGACACCTCGATCATGTGGGTGCCGCGGCGGAACTGGCGCAGCACTATAGCGTACCGGTTATCGGTCCGGAAAAAGAAGATGAGTTCTGGTTGCAGGGTCTGCCAGCTCAGAGTCGCATGTTTGGCCTCGGCGAATGTCAGCCACTGACACCCGACCGTTGGCTTAACGAAGGAGATCGTGTCAGCGTAGGGAATGTGACTTTACAGGTGTTGCATTGCCCGGGCCATACGCCTGGACACGTTGTCTTCTTTGACGAGCAGTCGCAACTTCTCATTTCAGGCGACGTGATTTTTAAAGGCGGAGTAGGGCGTAGTGATTTCCCGCGCGGCGATCACAACCAGTTGATTGATTCGATTAAACGTAAGCTGTTGCCGTTAGGCGATGACGTGACGTTTATTCCAGGTCATGGACCGCTGTCGACGCTGGGCTATGAACGGTTGCACAATCCGTTCCTGCAGGATGAAATGCCTGTCTGGTAATCCCCATTAAAAAGCCCGCTTATCGCGGGCTTTGTTTTATCGGAAGTCTTACAGCACGGCGACAATGGCTTCGCACAGCGGTGCCATGTTATCCGGGGTCATCCCGGCGACGTTGACGCGGCCAGAAGCCACCGCGTAGACGCCAAACTCTTCACGCAGACGCAGAACCTGATCTTTGGTCAGGCCGCTGAAAGAGAACATGCCGTTTTGTTTGATGATAAAGCTGAAATCGCGATCCGCCCCTTTCTCTTGCAGGGTATTCACAAACAGCAGACGCATACGCTGAATGCGCTGACGCATGTCGGTCAGTTCCTGTTCCCAGATTGCGCGCAGTGCATCGTTGCTGAGAATGGTGGCAACCACAGATGCGCCGTGGGCTGGCGGGTTAGAGTAGTTTGCACGAATAACGGATTTCATCTGGCTGAAGGCGCGGTCAACGGTTTCCGTATCTGCCGCAACCAGCGTACAGGCACCGACACGCTCGTTGTACAGGCCAAAGTTCTTGGAATAGGAACTCGCGACAATCAGCTCTTTGTGCAGCGCGGCGAACGCGCGCAGTCCTTCCGCATCTTCTTCCAGACCACGGGCGAAGCCCTGATACGCGAAGTCGAACAGCGGTAACCAGCCTTTCTCGACGGAAAGCTGAGCCAGTGTTTGCCACTGCTCAAGCGTAGGATCGATACCGGTTGGGTTATGGCAGCATCCGTGGAACAGCACCACGTCGCCAGCCTGCGCTTCGCTCAGGCTGTTTTGCAGCGCGTCGAAGTCCAGAGAATGGTTTTCTGCGTCGTAATAAGCGTACTCGCGTACTTCCAGCCCGGCGGAGTTAAACACGCTCTTATGGTTTGGCCAGCTCGGGTTGCTCACCCATACGCGTTTTACTGCCGTATTTTTTGCCAGGAAGTCGGCAGCAACGCGCAGCGCGCCGGTGCCACCCGGCGTTTGCGCCGTGCGTGCGCGTTTGTCGTTAATCAGCGCGCTACCTTTACCGAACAGCAATTCCTGTGTGCAACGGCCAAATTCCGGAATACCGTCAATGCCGAGGTAGTTTTTCGTTGTTTCATTTTCGAGTAGGTATTGCTCGGCTTTTTTAACGCTGGTCAGCACTGGCGTTTTGCCAGTTTCATCTTTATAGACACCGATCCCAAGGTTAATTTTCGAAGGACGGTCATCAGCACGAAACAGATCGGCCAGACCCAGAATGGGGTCGGCAGGGGCGGCAGTAATGTTCTCAAACATGACGAGGTTCCATTGTGGTTACAGAAGGGAAATCCGTTATCAGGTTAACGGTAGATTTACAAAATGCCAACCGTTAGTGATGAAAACCCTGCAGGTTTTTTGAAGTCGCAAGATTTGGCTGACAGGCATAAAAAAACAGGACCGAAGTCCTGTTTTTTAGGCATTTAACAAAGGGGTCTGCTATTAGAACTGGTATACGATACCGACAGCAACGGTGTCGTCAGAGTTCACGCCCAGTTTGTTGTCAGAATCAATCTGGTTGATCTGATAGTCAACATAGGTGGACATGTTTTTGTTGAAGTAGTAGGTTGCGCCCACTTCAACGTAGTTCACCAGATCTTCGCTACCTACACCTTCTACGTCTTTCGCTTTAGATTTGTTGTAGGAGATGGACGGACGCAGACCGAAATCGAACTGGTACTGAGCCACAACGAAGAAGTCCTGAGTTTTGTTTGCGAAGCCGCCTTTGATTGGGGTAGCGTTACGGGTTTCACCGTAGTTGGTTGCCAGGTAGATGTTGTTCGCGTCATATTTCAGACCCGTCGCCCACTGCTCAGCTTTTTCACCACTGCCGAGCAGTGCCGAATCCTGCTGTGCATTAGTACGGTCAGCGGCACCGTAAGCACCAACAATGCCGAAGCCATTCATTTCGTAGCTAATAGAACCGCCGACACCGTCACCGTTAGAACGACGAACATCGCTGAAGTTGTTGTTGGTCGGATCGGTAGAGTCAACTTCGTAGCTGCTTGCACGCTCGTTTTTACCCAGGTACTGAACACCGAAGTTCAGGCCATCAACCAGACCGAAGAAGTTAGAGTTACGGTAGGTCGCAACGCCACCAACACGGCCAACGAAGAAGTTATCGCTGTACGCAGTATCACCGCCGAATTCTGGCAGCATATCGGTGTAACCCAGTGCATCGTAAACGATACCGTAGTTACGACCGTAGTCGAAGGAGCCCGCGTCACCGAATTTCAGACCGGCGAACGCCAGACGGGTTTTGTTACCTTTCTGTGCGTCATCGCCGCCTTCAGAGCGGTTACCCTGGAATTGATATTCCCACTGGCCGTAACCGGTCAGTTGGTCATTGATCTGAGTTTCCCCTTTGAAACCAAGGCGAGCATAAGTCTCGTCGCCATCGTTGTCTTTGTTATCAGAAAAATAGTGCAGACCAACGGTTTTACCGTACAGGTCCAGTTTGTTGCCGTCTTTGTTGTAGATTTCTGCAGCGTTAGCTGCACCGGCTACCAGCAGGGCAGGGATAACCACTGCCAGAATATTGCGCTTCATCATTATTTATTACCCTCATTGGTTTTTTTATGACACCTGCCACTGCCGCCAATAAATTTCGTCAATAAAAATTTACGGAACTATTGATGAGAGTTTGGTGTCTTTATGTGTCTGACAGGCATCTTTCCATTCAAACTATCGTTTCGCTACCGTGAAAGTGCTACAAAGATAGAGAATTAGTTTCAGAAAGAAAAAATGTGTAACTAAATATTACTTTTCTGGAACTTTGTGAACGACATCAAATTTCGAAACGATTTCAGCTCCAGATCACCCCACTTATATCTATTTATATGATTTTCTTATCTTTAATTTGGATAAAAGAAAAATAGCGTACAGAAAGTAGACGTTTCCAGTTTTGCTTATGGCTATTTCTGGACGTCTGGAATGCTGTGGAATTGTCTATAAAACGTGCTATTGGATGAGGAAATACTAATCCGCAAGAATGATGCGGTTTATTTTTTGTACAGAAATATTACGGCGTAACATCAGGTAACAGGAGAAGGGGTTTTGGGGGTTGCTATTAGAGTTGCTTACTTATTACTCACAAAACCTGACATTTCAGCCAATAAAAAAGGCCAGCGGGGCTGGCCTTTTGGCGAACGGTTTTAGAACGTCGCGTTACGCGGTGTGCGCGGGAAGGCGATCACATCACGAACGTTCTGTACGCCGGTAACGTACGCGATCAGACGCTCGAAGCCGAGACCGAAGCCGGAGTGCGGCACGGTGCCGTAGCGACGCAGATCGCGATACCACCAGTAGTCTTCTTTATTCAGGCCCATTTCCAGCATACGCGCATCCAGCACATCCAGACGCTCTTCACGCTGAGAACCACCGATGATTTCACCGATACCCGGAGCCAGAACGTCCATCGCGGCAACGGTTTTACCGTCTTCGTTCAGGCGCATATAGAACGCTTTAATCTCTTTCGGATAGTTTTTCACCACTACCGGCGCTTTAAAGTGTTCTTCTGCCAGATAACGTTCGTGTTCGGAGGAGAGATCGACACCCCAGTAAACCGGGTTTTCGAACTTTCTGCCTTTCTTAATGCACTCTTCCAGAATGGCGACCGCATCAGTGTAATCCACCTGGGCGAAATCCGCCTCGATGAAGCGTTCCAGACGACTAATCGCCTCTTTATCCACGCGCTCGGCAAAGAACTTCATGTCGTCAGCTCGCTCGGTCAGTACGGTTTTGAAGGCATATTTCAGCATGCCTTCCGCCAGACCGGCAATGTCGCTCAGGTTGGCGAAGGCCACTTCCGGTTCCAGCATCCAGAACTCCGCCAGGTGACGGGTGGTGTTGGAATTTTCCGCACGGAAGGTCGGACCGAAGGTATAGATCTTCGACAACGCGCAGGCGTAAGTTTCGCCGTTCAACTGGCCGGATACGGTCAGGAAGGACTCTTTACCAAAGAAGTCTTTGTCGAAATCCACTTTGCCCTGATCGTTACGCGGCAGGTTTTCCAGGTCCAGCGTCGACACGCGGAACATCTCACCCGCACCTTCGGTATCAGACGCGGTGATAAGCGGAGTGGAAACCCAGAAGAAGCCCTGCTCATCGAAGAAGCGGTGCAGCGCCTGTGCCAGCGTGTGGCGAACACGAGCGACGGCACCAATCATGTTGGTACGCGGACGCAGGTGCGCAACTTCACGCAGGTACTCAATGCTGTGACGTTTCGCCGCCATCGGGTAGGTGTCAGGATCTTCAACCCAGCCGCTGACTTCAACCTCAGTGGCCTGGATCTCAAAACTCTGTCCTTGTCCCGGAGAGGCCACAACCTTGCCGGTAACGATAACGGAGCAGCCGGTGGTCAGACGCAGCACTTCTTCATTGTAATTGGGCAGAGAATTATTGATGACGGCCTGTACAGGATCAAAGCAGGAACCGTCATAAACGGCGAGGAAGGAGATGCCAGCTTTTGAATCTCGGCGGGTACGTACCCATCCGCGCACGGTGACTTCGCTGTCAACGGCTACGCGGCCCTGGAGTACGTCGGCTACAGGCACAACGCTCATAATATTCTCTCTGTTAATAGTCCGATATATAAACACATGTTCCCCGGAATGGGGATTTCCTATGTTACCTGGCATCTGCAATCAGACAAGCAGAATTAACAGGCAAAGAGAAAGATTTCAGAAATAAGTATGAAAAGGGAGCCGAAGCGGCTCCCTGGGAGGATTAACTGGCTTTTTTGATATGCGGTAAATCAAACGCTTTACGCAACGCGCGAACAAAGGCTTTGTCGTGACAAATGGTTTTACCCGGGCTGTCAGACAGCTTGGCAACCGGTTTACCGTTGCACTCGACCAGTTTGATCACAATGTTCAGCGGCTTAACCTGCGGAATATCGCAGGTCAGACGCGTACCAATACCAAAACTCAACTGTACGCGGGAGGAGAAGTGACGATAAAGGTCTACCGCTTTATTCAGATCCAGATTGTCGGAAAAGACCAGCGTTTTGCTGTGCGGATCGATACCCAACTTTTCATAATGGGCGATGGCCTTTTCGCCCCATTCAACAGGATCGCCCGAGTCATGGCGCAGTCCCTGATAGCGCGTGGCAAATTCAGCGCCAAAGTCGCGTAAAAACGCGTCCATGGTAATGCAATCGGTCAACGCGATACCCAGTTGGTCCGGGTATTCATTCAACCATGCGGCCAGGGCAGCGCGTTGGCTGGTCGCCAGTTCTGGGCTTATCTGCTGATGCGCCTGGAACCACTCGTGCGCCTGTGTGCCCATTGGCGTCAGCGACAGACGGCGGGCCAGATCGTAGTTACTGGTGCCAACAAACCACGACTCCTGCTGCAAACGTTTAACGATAGCCTGTTGCACTTCGCGGGAAAAACGTCGACGCGTGCCGAAATCCATCAGGTGGAAGCGGGACATATCGAGACTGGACGTTAAAGCAGAGAAATCGACTAATTTCGTCTCCAGCGTATCGAGGGCCTGCGTGACGCCCATTTCTGGTGAGCGATAGCGGTGAACCAGTTCGCTGATCACTGCCAGCAGCGGGACTTCCCACATGATGACTTCGCGCCACGGACCGGTAAGGCGGATATTCAGCTTTCCGTTGTCGTTGCTGACGGAAACCTGCTGTGGGTCATAGCGAAAATCGCGCAGCCAGTTGAGGTAATCCGCTTTGAAGAAGGGCAGCCCGGAGAGCCACTGATACTCTTCATCTTCCAGGCGCAGGTGCTGCATAGCATTGACCTGCTCGCGAATGGTGTCGGCATAAATACCCAGCAGGTCGTCGCCTCGGCAACGAAATTCAGCCGCTACCTGCACATCATAGTAGTGGTGAAATACGGCTTGCTGCATATGCAACTTATAAGCATCTGTATCCAGCAACGAGTGCAGAACAGGAGAAGCGAATTGTGTCATAGGTGCGCAGTAGCATCCTCTCACGGGAGCGTTTAGTACAATAAACAACTAAGAAAACCGCTGGAGTATACCTTGTTTAGCGATTTATTGAACCCCGATCACACCATAAGGTGACGCCAGGGTCGAGTGCATTTCGTGCCGTGTGTTATAAAAATGTAGCAAAAAGAGTGTTTGTGCCTGAAAAGATAAACATTCTGCGTAGCGCGTTTTGCGCAACAGGAATAGACTGAAGCCGAGACTCTTCAAAAGATGCTAAAGGTTTTTTTATGACACAACAGCCACAAGCCAAATACCGCCACGACTACCGTGCGCCGGATTACCAGATTACTGATATTGACTTGACCTTTGACCTGGATGCTGAAAAAACCGTGGTCACGGCAGTGAGCCAGGCTGTTCGTCATGGCGCATCGGATGCCCCGCTGAAACTGGATGGAGAAGATCTGACGCTGGTCTCTCTCCACGTCAACGATGAACCGTGGACAGCTTATAAAGAAGAAGCGGGCGCGCTGGTGATTAGCAATCTGCCCGAGCGTTTTACGCTGCGTATTGTTAATGAAATCAGCCCGGCCCGGAACACCGCGCTGGAAGGCCTGTATCAGTCGGGCGAGGCGTTATGCACCCAGTGTGAAGCAGAAGGCTTCCGCCATATCACCTGGTATCTCGACCGTCCGGACGTACTGGCGCGTTTTACCACCAAAATTATTGCCGATAAAAGCAAATATCCGTTCCTGCTCTCCAACGGTAACCGTACCGGCGAGGGGGAACTGGAAAACGGTCGTCACTGGGTCCAGTGGCAGGATCCGTTCCCGAAACCGTGTTACCTGTTTGCACTGGTCGCCGGTGATTTCGACGTGCTGCGCGATACCTTTACCACCCGTTCCGGGCGTGAAGTGGCGCTGGAACTGTACGTGGATCGCGGCAATCTCGACCGTGCGCCGTGGGCGATGACGTCGTTACAGAACTCGATGAAGTGGGACGAGGAGCGCTTCGGCCTGGAGTACGATCTTGACATCTATATGATCGTCGCCGTCGACTTCTTTAATATGGGCGCAATGGAGAATAAAGGTCTTAATATCTTTAACTCCAAATACGTGCTGGCGCGAACCGACACTGCCACCGACAAAGATTATCTCGATATTGAACGCGTGATTGGCCATGAGTATTTCCACAACTGGACCGGTAATCGCGTCACCTGTCGCGACTGGTTCCAGTTGAGCCTGAAAGAGGGGTTAACCGTTTTCCGCGATCAGGAGTTCAGTTCGGATCTTGGTTCCCGAGCGGTTAACCGGATCAGCAACGTGCGCACCATGCGCGGCCTGCAGTTTGCTGAAGATGCCAGTCCGATGGCGCATCCGATCCGCCCGGATAAGGTCATCGAAATGAACAATTTCTACACCCTGACCGTGTATGAAAAGGGCGCAGAAGTCATTCGCATGATCCACACCCTGCTCGGTGAGGCGAATTTCCAGAAAGGGATGCAGCTGTACTTTGAGCGTCACGACGGCAGCGCGGCGACCTGTGATGACTTCGTCCAGGCAATGGAGGATGCATCCAACGTCGATCTTTCCCATTTCCGCCGCTGGTACAGCCAGTCCGGTACGCCGATTGTTACCGCTAAGGATGACTATAACCCGGAAACTGAACAGTACACGCTGACCCTCAGCCAGCGCACGCCGGCCACGCCGGATCAGGCCGAGAAACAGCCGCTGCATATTCCGTTTGCCATCGAACTGTATGACAACGAAGGCAAGGTGATCCCGCTACAGAAAGGTGGTCATCCGGTGAACGCCGTGCTGAACGTGACGCAGGCGGAGCAGACGTTTGTGTTCGATAACGTTTATTTCCAGCCGGTACCGGCGCTGCTGTGCGAATTCTCTGCCCCGGTGAAACTGGAATATAAATGGAGCGATCAGCAACTGACGTTCCTGATGCGCCATGCGCGCAACGACTTCTCCCGTTGGGACGCGGCGCAAAGCCTGCTGGCAACGTACATTAAGCTGAACGTGGCGCGTCATCAGCAGGGACAGCCGCTCTCTCTGCCGGTGCATGTGGCGGATGCTTTCCGCGCCGTGCTGCTGGATGAGAAGATCGATCCGGCGCTGGCGGCGGAAATTCTGACGCTGCCTTCGGCAAACGAAATTGCCGAATTGTTTGAGGTTATCGATCCGCTGGCGATCGCGGAAGTTCGCGAAGCGTTAACGCGTACCCTGGCAGCGGAACTGGCGGATGAGTTCCTGGCAATCTATAACGCCAATCGCCTGGAGGAGTACCGCGTTGAGCATGCGGACATCGGCAAACGTACGCTGCGTAATGCCTGCCTGCGCTTCCTGGCCTTCGGTGAAACGACGCTGGCAGATACGCTGGTAAGCAAACAGTATCGCGAAGCTAACAACATGACCGATGCGCTGGCGGCGCTCTCTGCGGCCGTGGCTGCGCAGTTGCCGTGCCGTGACGCGCTGATGCAGGAGTATGACGACAAGTGGCATCAGGACGGTCTGGTGATGGACAAATGGTTTATCCTGCAGTCCACCAGTCCGGCAGATAACGTGCTGGACACGGTGCGCGGCCTGTTGAAACACCGTTCGTTCAGCATGAGCAACCCGAACCGTATTCGTTCGCTGATTGGCGCGTTTGCTGGCAGTAATCCGGCGGCTTTCCATGCGGAAGATGGCAGTGGATATCAGTTCCTGGTCGAGATGTTGACCGAGCTTAACAGCCGTAATCCGCAGGTAGCGTCACGCCTGATCGAACCATTGATCCGCCTGAAGCGTTATGATGCGAAACGTCAGCAAAAAATGCGTGCTGCGCTGGAGCAGTTGAAAGGGCTGGAGAATCTTTCCGGCGATCTGTTCGAGAAGGTTACCAAAGCGTTAGCCTGAGACATTGACCTGTCGTTTTGTAGGCCGGATTAGGCGGTAACGCCGCCATCCGGCAAAAGGCCCGGTGGCGCTCGCCGACCGGGCCTGGAACGTTCTGAATGCTTATCCATGTCGACGGGCTGGCTGTTCTGTTACCCCACGCTGCATAACCCGGCTCAACACGTCGGCTTCCAGTTCCGCTAAACGCACCGATCCTAACCGGCGCGGTCGCGCAATGTCGACCGTCAGATCCAGGCCAATCCTGCCATCCTCAATCAACAACACACGGTCGGCCATCGCTACGGCTTCGCTGACGTCATGCGTCACCAACAGCACGGTGAAACCATGCTCCTGCCACAGCGAAACAATGAGATCCTGCATCTCCAGTCGCGTTAACGCATCCAGCGCGCCAAGCGGTTCGTCGAGCAACAGCAGGCCCGGTCGGTGGATCAGCGCCCGCGCAAGGGCGACACGCTGCTTTTGTCCACCGGAAAGCGCCGCAGGCCATTCCGTCGCTCGTTCTTCCAGCCCAACCGCCGCCAGCGCCTGACGCGCAGCGTCCCGCCAGTTGCCCTTCAACCCCAGTCCCACGTTATCGATCACCGACTTCCACGGGAGAAGTCGGGCATCCTGAAACATCATGCGGGTATCGTCCTGAATATCGCGAAGCGGCGTGGTACCGGCCAGCAGTTCACCCGCATTCGGCGATTCCAGCCCCGCCAGCAGGCGTAGAAGGGTACTTTTACCCCCGCCGCTGCGACCGACGACGGCAACAAACTGACCTGCCGGAATATGCAGATCAAGCTGATTCAGTACGGTGTTAGCCGCATACTTTTTCGTCACTGCATTCAGCAGGAGCGGCGTACCCTGGTTCAGACGGGCAGGATTCATACGGTGGCCTCCTTCACATGATAAGCCGGGTTCCAGCGCAGCCAGACGCGTTCCAGCAGTTGAGCGCTGACGTCGGCCAGTTTGCCAAGCAGGGCGTAGAGAATAATGGCGACAACCACAATATCCGTTTGCAGAAACTCCCTTGCGTTCATCGCCAGATAACCGATCCCGGAATTGGCCGAGATGGTTTCCGCGACGATAAGCGTCAGCCACATCAGCCCCAGCGCAAAGCGCACGCCGACCATAATCGAGGGCAGGGCACCGGGCAGGATCACATGGAGAAACAGCGAAAAGCCGGATAATCCGTAGCTGCGCGCCATCTCAACCAGGCCTCTGTCGATATTGCGGATCCCGTGCCAGGTGTTGATGTAGATGGGAAAGAGCGTCCCCAGCGCCACCAGGAAAATCTTCGCGGTTTCATCAATGCCAAACCACAGAATAACTAACGGGATCAGCGCCAGATGCGGAACGTTACGCAGCATCTGAATTGACGTGTCCAGCAGACGTTCTCCCCAACGCGATAAGCCGCTGATCAGCCCCAGCGTCAGGCCAATTGAACCGCCGATCGAGAAGCCGATCAGCGCGCGCCAGGAGCTGATGGCCAGATGCTGCCAGAGTTCACCGCTGGCAGAGAGCGTCCAGAAGGCGGCGATCACCCCTTCCGGCGAGGGTAAAATGCGCCCGGAGAGCCAGCCTACGGAGGAAGCCAGTTGCCAGACGGCGACGATGCCCACCGGTAAAAACCAGGGGGCAACGCGCAATAACCCCCTTTGTATTGGCGTTGCCATCGCGATTCTCCTTAGCTCTGCGCAACCTTGCGCGGGATAAATTCATTCGCTACCGCCTCACCCTGCTGATGTCGGCGTTGCGGCTGCGGGATTTCCGGGATTGCGACGTCCAGATGCGGGAACAGCAGTTCGCCGACCCTGTACGCCTCTTCCAGATGCGGATAACCTGAAAGCACGAAGCTGTCGATGCCCAGCGCCGCATACTCATTGATGCGCGCCGCTACCGTCGGACCGTCACCAACCAGCGCGGTTCCGGCGCCTCCACGCACCAGACCCACACCGGCCCACAGATTTGGGCTTATCTCCAGTTGGTCGCGCTTACCATTATGCAGCGCCGCCATTCGGTGCTGACCAACGGAATCCGTCCGGGCGAAAGCCGCCTGTGCTTTTGCGATGGTGTCGTCATCCAGGTGAGCAATCAGCCGATCCGCTGCCCGCCATGCTTCCTCGTTGGTTTCACGGACGATGACGTGCAGGCGAATGCCAAAACGGACGTTACGCCCGCGCGCTGCGGCTTTGGCTCGTACCTGGGCGATCTTCTCTTTCACCAGTTCAGGCGGCTCGCCCCAGGTGAGGTAAAGATCGACCTGCTCAGCGGCCAGATCCTGGGCAACATCGGAAGAACCGCCGAAGTAAAGTGGCGGATAAGGCTGTTGGATCGGCGGGAAGAACAGCTTCGCCCCGCGAACGTGGATGTGCTTTCCGTTGAAATCGACAGTTTCGCCCTGCAATAAACGACGCCAGACCTGGGTGAACTCCGAGGAGGCCTCGTAACGTTCGCTGTGATCGAGAAACACACCGTCGCCCGCCAGTTCCTGCGGATCGCTGCCGGTGACCAGGTTAAACAGCGCGCGACCGTTAGAGAGCCTGTCGAGCGTGGCGGCCTGACGTGCGGCAACGGTTGGCGAGGTGACGCTCGGACGCAATGCCACCAGGAACTTGAGTCGCTGGGTCACCGGGATCATAGATGCCGCGACCAGCCACGCATCTTCGCAGGATCGTCCGGTTGGGATCAGCACGCCGGTGAATCCCAGACGATCCGCCGCCTGAGCAATCTGCTGTAAATAGCCTTGATCCACAGGGCGGGAGCCTTCTTCGGTTCCCAGATAGTGACCGTCACCGTGCGTCGGTAAAAACCAGAACATATTCAGGCTCATAACTGTTTTCCTTCCTGTTGAGTGGGCTGCCAGATGCGCTGGCGAATATCGATTTTTTTCGGTACCAGCCGGTTGTCGTAAAACAGATCCGCAGTTTGTTGTTGCAGGGCGGCCACAGAGGCGCTGACCGGCGAAATGGTGGTTGGTGGGCGATGATCGAGATAGGAGGCAATCACCGGTTCCGGCAGACCCATCGTTTTTGCCAGCAGGGTAATACTCTCCTGACGCTGACTGAGGGTTAACGCATCCGCCTGACTGAAGGTTTCCAGCACGCCCTGAATAAATGCGCCGTTTTTCTCGGCGTACGGTCGCGCGGCGAGATAGAACGATCCCGTCTGTTTCAGATCGGTGCCGTCTTTCAGTACGCGCACGCCGCCCTGCAATAATGCAGCGGAATAGTAGGGATCCCAGATGGCCCATGCATCGACGTTACCCTGCTGGAAAGCCGCACGGGCATCGGCAGGGGTCAGGTAGGTAGGCTGGATATCGGTAAATTTCAGTCCGGCCTGTTGCAGCGCACGCAGCAGCAGGTTGTGCGAACTGGAGCCTTTCTGGAACGCCACCTTATGACCTTTCAGTTCCGCTACGGTCTTGATCGGGCTGTTTTCCGGCACCAGAATCACTTCTGCTTTCGGTTTTGCCGGTTCAACGCCGACGTAAACTAAATCAGCCCCGGCTGCCTGGGCAAAAATGGGGGGAATATCACCGGTGCTGCCCAGATCGATACTGCCGACGTTCAGGGCTTCCAGCATCTGCGGCCCGGCGGGAAATTCAATCCAGGATATTTTGGTTCCGGGATAACGCGTTTCCAGTAACTGATGGCTTTTTGCCAGAACCATACTGATGCTGCCTTTCTGATAGCCGATGCGTAAGGCATCAGGAGAGGGCTCCGCCGCCTGTGTCAGCCCGGAAAAAGCCAGCAGCCCAGCGAAGGCCAGCCACGCCGAACGGGGTTTAAGAATATTACGCATGGGCCGTACCTCGCACGGTATTAAAGGCGGGAACCCTGACGTCGCGGCGATGCAGAGCGTGCCAGAACGTTTCCAGCGCCTTATCAAGACGCAGTTGCAAATTGGGTGTGAAATGTGGCTTATGCTGATAATCGATCACCTGGGAGTCATCGGCAAAAACGCCGTGCAAAATCTCCTGGGCCTTCAGGGCGCTGAGCACCGGTTTCAGCGCATAATCAACGGCGAGCAGGTGAGCGACGGTGCCGCCCGTCGCCAGCGGCAGAACCACCTTGCCCTCCAGCGCGCGTTCCGGGAGCAGATCGAGCAGCGTTTTCAGCGCTCCGGAGTAGGCTGCCTTATAGACCGGCGTGGCAACGATCAGACCGTCCGCTTCTTTTAGTTGCTCAACGAGTGTTTTCAACGCCGGGCTGTCGAAACGGGCATACAGCAGATCTTCAGGTTCGAAGTTGTGCAGATTCCAGTGGTAAACCTCGACGTCCTGACCGTTCAGTTTTTCCCGGGCATATTCCAGTAACGCACTGGATCGGGAGGGAAAGCGTGGGCTTCCCGCCAAAGTGATGACGCGCATAGATGCATTCTCCCCTTATAACTAATTGTTCGCTTTTATTTAACATTGATAACAATTTTTGCAGTCTGACAGAGGGAGATCGGGAATCGAAATGATTTATGCGGAATAGAAAATCTGAAAATTGCATAAAAAGAACGTGGCAGGGGAAACGTTTGCTTTTTATTGCCACAGGTCAATTCCCTTTTTGACCGACATCACCCATAATACGCCCCCGGTTTGCACACCGGGAATCCAGGAGAGTTCATGTACTACCCCTTCGTTCGTAAAGCCCTTTTCCAGCTCGATCCTGAGCGCGCTCATGAATTAACATTTCAGCAATTACGTCGTGTGACGGGAACGCCGCTAGAAGCGTTGATCCGCCAGAAAGTCCCGGCAAAACCGGTCACCTGTATGGGATTAACCTTTAAAAATCCGCTCGGTCTGGCTGCCGGTCTGGACAAGGACGGGGAGTGTATTGATGCCCTGGGCGCGATGGGATTTGGCTCGATCGAAATCGGCACCGTGACCCCACGTCCGCAGCCTGGCAACGATAAACCAAGACTGTTCCGTCTGGTTGATGCCGAAGGTTTGATCAACCGCATGGGTTTTAATAACCACGGCGTTGATAACCTGGTGGAGAACGTTAAAAAGGCCCATTATGATGGCGTGCTCGGGATTAATATCGGCAAAAATAAAGATACGCCGGTCGAGCAGGGTAAAGATGACTATCTGATTTGTATGGAAAAAATCTATGCCTATGCCGGTTATATTGCTATTAATATCTCCTCGCCAAATACACCAGGATTACGCTCGCTGCAATATGGCGACGCGCTGGATGATTTGCTGACAGCGATTAAAAATAAACAAAACGATCTGCAAACGATCCACCAGAAATATGTTCCGATCGCAGTAAAGATCGCGCCGGATCTTTCGGAGGAAGAACTGATCCAGGTTGCCGATAGTTTAGTTCGGCATAATATCGATGGCGTTATTGCCACCAATACTACACTCGATCGTTCCCTGGTTCAGGGAATGAAAAATTGCGATCAAACGGGTGGCTTAAGCGGTCGTCCGCTGCAATTAAAAAGCACAGAAATTATCCGCCGTCTGTCTGTGGAATTAAAAGGTCAGTTGCCTATTATTGGCGTCGGCGGTATCGACTCTGTGATTGCCGCGCGCGAGAAGATGGCGGCCGGGGCGTCGCTGGTTCAGATTTATTCTGGTTTTATTTTTAAAGGCCCGCCGCTGATTAAAGAAATCGTTACCCATATTTGATTTTTTCTCTCTCTTTATCAGAATATCAGACAACCAGGGGTTTATTTCCTCCCCTGGTTGTTTTATATTCTTTCACTGTTGCTTATTTAAACATTTTAAGCTTTGCTTATTAAGGTAATAAACGAAGCGGCAAAAAAGGACAATTTTGCAACGGGTGATGGAGAGGGGAGAGAAAACAATGCGAATTAAACCTGACGATAACTGGCGTTGGTATTATGACGAAGAGCATGACCGAATGATGCTCGATTTAGCCAATGGCATGTTATTTCGCTCGCGTTTTGCCCGTAAAATGCTCACCCCGGATGCATTCTCACCGTCCGGTTTTTGCGTTGATGACGCCGCACTGTATTTCTCCTTTGAAGAAAAGTGCCGCGACCTTGAACTCTCTAAAGACCAGAAAGCAGAACTGGTACTTAATGCACTGGTGGCCATTCGCTATCTGAAACCACAGATGCCGAAAAGCTGGCACTTTGTGGCGCACGGCGAAAACTGGTCGCCAGGAACCGGCGATGCGGCCTGCGTCTGGCTGAGCGACACCCAGGAGCAAATTAATCTGTTAGTGGTGGAGCCTGGTGAGAATGCGGCCCTGTGTTTGCTGGCGCAACCGGGCGTGGTCGTGGCCGGACGAACCATGCAGCTTGGTGATGCGATTAAAGTCATGAATGACCGGCTGAAGCCGCAGTTCCGTCCTCACAGCTTCAGCCTGGAGCAGGCGGTTTAGAGCGCCAGTTTTAGCGCGGTTTTTGGCACGCAGCTACAGCTGAGGATGGTGCCGTCATCAGCAAGCGCTGATTTTTTCAGTGGGTTTACTTCACCTTCCAGCAGTTTGATACGGCAGCAGCCGCATATTCCCGCCCGACACGAATAGGGAACCCGGATCCCCTGGTTTTCCAGTTGCTCAAGCAGTACCTGTTGATTGTTCCCCTGAAACGCCTGTCCCTGCCAGTCGATGGTGACGCTGGTATCAGGCTGTTGCACGGCGTCAACGGCGTCATCCTGAGCAGCAGCGCCGTATACCCGGGCCGGGCCAGTTGCTAAAATTTCAACATCGTCGCCGACGCGAATCACCCCGCTGTTACGGGCTATCAGATTCAGCCCGAAATCGACATCGCCATTATCCGGTGCGGTACGGAAAGTTTGCAGCGTCGCCAGCGGTTCGCCGGAGGGATGCTTTTGCCCTTTTTCCGGACTGACCGTGGTAAAAATACAGCGGCTGCACGGCTTCGCTACATCAAAAATGACCTCGCCAATGCGGATCACTTTCCAGCTGTCTTCTTCCCATGCGGTTGCTCCGGATACCACGATGTTCGGGCGAAACTGTTCAACCTGCACACCTGCCGGACAGCGCTGCTGTAAATCGCGCAGCGAGGCGTCATTCACCAGCAGGTACGGAAATCCGTCGGCAAAGGAGAGCGGCACGCCCGCGTGGCGTTTGACCCGGCGGGTCAGCTGCGGCCCCACCCAACGGAGTTGCACGCTGCGCGAAAAGAAGCCACTTAGCCACTGGTTGATAGCATCTGGGGCGATTCGCGCGGTGAAATGGTTACCCCACACTTCCGTTGGCGCATCCTGGGTGGCGAAATCAGCAAACCGCACCAGCGCGCTGCTGCCGTCAGGCGCGGTTAAATGCAGGCCGTCATGCAGAGGAGAAGGGGTAAAGCGCACCATTTGCGGAAACTGACGAGCGGTAATGAAGGTGCCATCAGCTTCGGTTAGCATAAAAATACGATCGAAAGCCAGACCGCTGACGTCTGCCAGAGCGTGGGTCAACCCAATGCCGCGCATTGATTTGACGGGATGGATAAAAAGTCTGGATAACGTCAACACTGTACAGTCCCTCGAAAGAAATAAGCCCTCAACTTTATGACATAGCGCCCATATTAGCTATAATGCGCAGCAATTTTCTTCGAGTATAAGTGACGCTATGAATTCTTTGTTTGCCAGTACGGCCCGTGGGCTGGAAGAGCTGTTAAAAACTGAACTGGAAAGCCTCGGCGCCGTGGAGTGTCAGGTGGTTCAGGGTGGGGTCCATTTCCAGGGCGACACCCGGCTTGTCTACCAGAGCCTGATGTGGAGTCGCCTGGCCTCGCGCATTATTTTACCGTTGGGTGAGTGCAAAGTTTACAGTGACTTAGACCTTTATCTCGGCGTGCAGGCGATCGACTGGACGGCGATGTTTACTCCTGGAGCGACCTTTGCTGTCCACTTCAGCGGACTGAATGACACCATTCGTAACAGCCAGTACGGCGCGATGAAAGTCAAAGATGCGATTGTCGATGCTTTCACGCGCAAAAATCTGCCGCGCCCGAATGTCGATCGCGAATCGCCAGATATTCGCGTCAACGTCTGGCTGAATAAAGACACGGCCAGCATTGCGCTGGATTTAAGCGGCGATGGCCTGCATCTGCGCGGCTATCGCGATCGCACCGGTCTGGCACCTATCAAAGAGACACTGGCGGCGGCGATTGTCATGCGCTCTGGCTGGAAACCCGGTACGCCGCTGCTCGACCCGATGTGTGGTTCGGGCACGCTGCTGATTGAAGCGGCCATGTGGGCGACCGATCGCGCGCCTGGCTTACACCGTGGCCGCTGGGGATTTAGCGGCTGGGCCCAGCATGACGACGCTCTCTGGCAGGACGTAAAGGCGGAAGCGCAAACCCGCGCCCGCAAAGGTCTGGCTGAATACACTTCGCATTTTTATGGTTCTGACAGTGATGCCCGCGTGATTGAACGCGCGCGCAGTAACGCCCGCCGTGCGGGGATTGGCGAGCTGATCACCTTCGAAGTGAAAGACGTGGCGAAACTGAGCAATCCGCTGCCGAAAGGTCCTTACGGGACAGTGATCAGTAACCCGCCCTATGGCGAGCGTCTGGACAGCGAGCCGGCGCTGATTGCGCTGCACAGCCTGCTGGGACGCACCATGAAGAACCAGTTCGGCGGCTGGAACCTCTCTCTGTTCAGCGCCTCACCGGATCTGCTGAGCAGCCTGCAACTGCGTGCTGATAAGCAATTCAAAGCGAAAAACGGTCCGCTGGACTGCGTGCAGAAAAACTACCATGTGGCGGAAAGCACGCCGGACAGCAAACCGGCGACGGTGGCGGAAGACTACGCCAACCGCCTGCGCAAGAACATCAAGAAGCTGGAAAAATGGGCGCGTCAGGAAGGCATTGAATGTTACCGTCTCTACGATGCCGACCTGCCGGAATACAACGTTGCGGTAGATCGTTACGCTGACTGGGTGGTGATTCAGGAGTACGCCCCGCCGAAAACCATCGATGCACAGAAAGCGCGTCAGCGACTGTTTGACATCATCGCGGCCACGCTGTCGGTGCTGGAGATTGCGCCGAACAAACTGGTGCTGAAAACCCGTGAACGACAGAAAGGGAAAAACCAGTATCAGAAGATGAACGAGAAGGGGGAATTCATTGAGGTGGGCGAATACAACGCTCGCCTGTGGGTGAACCTGACCGATTACCTGGATACCGGGCTGTTCCTCGATCACCGTATTGCACGACGGATGCTGGGACAGATGAGCAACGGAAAAGACTTCCTCAACCTGTTCTCCTACACCGGCAGCGCCAGCGTGCACGCAGGTTTAGGCGGTGCGCGTAGCACCACGACGGTCGACATGTCGCGTACCTATCTTGAGTGGGCGGAGCGTAACCTGCGTCTGAATGGCCTCAGCGGACGTGCGCATCGGCTTATCCAGGCCGACTGCCTGGCCTGGCTGCGTGAAGCCAATGAACAGTTTGATCTGATTTTTATCGATCCCCCGACGTTCTCCAACTCGAAACGCATGGAGGACGCCTTTGATGTCCAGCGCGATCATCTGGCGCTGATGAAAGATCTGAAACGTCTGCTGCGTAAAGGCGGCACGATCATGTTCTCCAACAATAAACGCGGATTCCGTATGGATCTTGACGGTCTGGCGGCGCTGGGACTGAAAGCACAAGAAATCACCCAAAAAACGCTTTCCCAGGACTTTGCCCGTAACCGTCAAATCCACAACTGCTGGCTGATTACCGCCGCCTGAAAGGATAAATAAATGTCATTAATCAGTATGCATGGCGCATGGCTGTCGTTCAGCGACGCGCCGCTTCTCGATAACGCAGAACTGCATATCGAAGATAACGAACGCGTCTGTCTGGTGGGCCGTAACGGCGCCGGAAAATCCACGTTGATGAAGATCCTTAATCGTGAACAGGGTCTGGACGATGGGCGTATTATTTATGAGCAGGATCTGATCGTTGCGCGCTTGCAGCAGGATCCACCGCGTAACGTGGAAGGCACCGTTTACGATTTTGTGGCGGAAGGGATTGAAGAACAGGCAGAATACCTTAAGCGTTACCACGACATTTCACGCCTGGTGATGACCGATCCGAGCGACAAAAACCTGAATGATCTGGCGAAGGTGCAGGAACAGCTCGATCACCACAATTTGTGGCAACTGGAAAACCGCATCAACGAAGTGCTGGCGCAGTTAGGGCTGGATCCTAACGCGGCGCTGTCGTCACTGTCCGGCGGCTGGCTGCGTAAAGCAGCGCTGGGGCGTGCGCTGGTCAGTAATCCGCGCGTTCTGCTGTTGGATGAACCGACCAACCACCTCGATATTGAAACCATTGACTGGCTGGAAGGATTCCTGAAATCGTTCAATGGGACGATCATTTTTATCTCCCACGACCGTTCTTTTATTCGCAATATGGCTACCCGTATTGTCGATCTCGATCGTGGCAAGCTGGTGACCTATCCAGGGAATTACGATCAGTACCTGGTCGAGAAAGAAGAAGCGCTGCGTGTGGAAGACCTTCAGAATGCCGAGTTCGATCGCAAGCTGGCGCAGGAAGAGGTGTGGATCCGTCAGGGCATCAAAGCCCGTCGTACCCGTAATGAAGGTCGCGTGCGGGCGTTGAAAGCGATGCGCCGTGAACGCAGCGAACGCCGCGAAGTGATGGGTACGGCGAAGATGCAGGTCGAAGAGGCCACCCGTTCCGGTAAGATAGTCTTCGAAATGGAGAACGTGGATTACCAGGTCGATGGCAAACAGCTGGTGAAAGACTTTTCTGCTCAGGTACAGCGCAGCGATAAAATTGCGCTGATCGGCCCTAACGGCTGTGGTAAAACCACGCTGTTGAAGCTGATGTTAGGCCAGTTGCCGCCGGACAGCGGTCGTATCCACGTCGGTACGAAACTGGAAGTGGCCTATTTCGATCAGCACCGCGCCGAGCTGGATCCAGACAAGACGGTGATGGACAACCTCGCGGAAGGCAAGCAGGAGGTGATGGTTAACGGTAAACCGCGCCATGTGCTCGGCTATCTGCAGGACTTCCTGTTCCATCCTAAACGGGCGATGACCCCGGTGCGTGCGTTGTCTGGCGGTGAGCGTAACCGTCTGCTGCTGGCGCGTCTTTTTCTGAAACCCAGCAATCTGTTGATTCTCGATGAACCAACCAACGATCTCGACGTCGAAACGCTGGAGTTGCTGGAAGAGCTGATTGATGGTTATCAGGGTACCGTGTTACTGGTAAGCCACGATCGTCAGTTTGTCGACAATACGGTGACCGAGTGCTGGATTTTTGAAGGCAACGGGAAGATTGGTCGTTATGTCGGCGGTTATCACGATGCGCGTGGCCAACAGGAACAGCATCTGGCGTTTAAACAGCCAGCGGCGAAAAAAACTGAGGAAGTTGTTGCCCCGAAAGCAGAAATTGTAAAACGCGGCAGTAGCAAACTAAGCTATAAACTGCAGCGCGAGCTGGAACAGCTACCGCAGATGCTGGAAGCGCTGGAAGCGAAACTGGATGCATTGCAGGCGCAGGTTGCCGATGCCGCCTTTTTCAGCCAGCCACATGAGCAGACGCAGCAGGTTTTGGCCGATCTGGCAAAAGCAGAACAAGAACTTGAGCAGGCCTTTGAGCGCTGGGAGTATCTTGAAGCGTTAAAGAATGGCGCATAATTAAGGAGCACACCATGTGCGAACATCATCATGCCGCAAAGCACATTCTGTGCTCGCAGTGTGACATGCTGGTGGCATTGCCCCACCTTGAGCATGGTCAGAAAGCGGCATGTCCGAGATGTGGCACAACATTGACGATTATGTGGGACGCACCGAGACAGCGTCCCACCGCGTACGCGTTAGCCGCGCTGTTTATGTTGCTCTTATCGAATCTGTTCCCCTTTGTGAATATGAATGTCGCAGGGGTGAGCAGTGAAGTGACCCTGATGGAAATCCCCGGCGTTCTCTTTTCGGAAAATTACGCCAGTCTCGGCACCTTCTTTTTACTCTTTGTTCAACTGGTTCCTGCTTTTTGCCTGTTAACCATCCTGCTGTTGGTGAATCGGGTGCAAATGCCCGGTCGGCTCAAAGCCCAACTGGCGCGAGTTTTATTTCAGTTGAAGAGTTGGGGGATGGCGGAGATTTTCCTCGCTGGCGTACTGGTGAGTTTCGTTAAACTGATGGCGTACGGCGATATCGGCGTCGGCAGTAGCTTTATCCCATGGTGCTTCTTCTGCATTCTGCAACTGCGCGCGTTTCAGTGCGTCGACCGTCGCTGGCTGTGGGATGATATTGCCCCCATGCCTAAAATTAAGCAGCCCTTAACGCCTGGCGTTCCCGGCATCCGTCAGGGATTACGCTCTTGCTCCTGCTGCACGGCGATCCTTCCGGCGGAAGAAAATCTTTGCCCGCGCTGTGAGACGAAAGGCTATGTGCGGCGCAGAAACAGTCTGCAATGGACGCTGGCGTTACTGTTCACGTCTATCATGCTGTATCTGCCGGCCAATATTCTGCCGATCATGATAACGGATCTCCTGGGGTCAAAACTGCCTTCCACCATTATTGAGGGGGTGGTTTTAATCTGGAGCGAAGGTTCTTACCCGGTAGCGGCGGTCATCTTTATCGCCAGTATCATGGTGCCGACGCTAAAAATGATCGCGATTGCCTGGCTATGCTGGGACGCCAAAGGGCACGGCAAGCGTGACAGTGAACGAATGCATTTGATTTACGAAGTGGTGGAGTTCGTTGGTCGCTGGTCAATGATTGATGTGTTTGTTATCGCCGTGCTCTCTGCGCTGGTGCGCATGGGAGGTTTGATGAATATTTATCCAGCAATGGGTGCATTGATGTTTGCTTTAGTCGTCATTATGACAATGTTTTCTGCGATGACATTTGATCCGCGTCTGTCGTGGGATCGTGAACCAGAACCAGACCATGAGGAGTCCTGACAACATGGAATCTAAAAGTGGGGAAGCCAAAATCCAGAAGGTAAAAAACTGGTCTCCCGTGTGGATTTTTCCCATCGTCACTGCGCTCATTGGGGCATGGGTTCTGTTCTATCACTACAGCCATCAGGGACCGGAAGTGACCCTGATTACCACTAATGCCGAGGGCATTGAGGGCGGAAAAACCACCATTAAAAGCCGCAGCGTTGACGTGGGCGTGGTCGAAAGCGCCACGCTGACCGACGACCTGACGCACGTTGAAATCAAAGCGCGCCTGAATGCCGGTATGGAAAAACTGCTGCACAAAGACTCCGTGTTCTGGGTGGTGAAGCCGCAGGTTGGACGCGAAGGGATCAGCGGCTTAGGCACGCTGCTTTCTGGCGCCTACATCGAACTGCAACCGGGTAATAAAGGCAACAGACTGGAAAAGTATGAGCTGCTGGATTCGCCGCCGCTGGCGCCGCCGGATGCCAAAGGGATCCGCGTGGTGCTCGACAGCAAAAAAGCCGGGCAACTGAGTCCGGGCGATCCGGTTCTGTTCCGTGGCTATCGCGTCGGATCGGTAGAAACCAGCACTTTTGATCCGCAAAAACGCAGCATCAGCTATCAACTGTTCATCAATGCGCCAAACGATCGTCTGGTCACCAGCAACGTCCGTTTCTGGAAAGACAGCGGGATTGCGGTCGATCTGACTTCTGCCGGGATGCGGGTAGAGATGGGATCGCTGACAACGTTGTTTGGCGGGGGCGTCAGCTTTGACGTGCCTGAAGGGCTTGAACAGGGTCAGCCGGTTGCCGAGAAGGCCGCCTTCAGCCTGTATGACGATCCGAAAAGTATTCAGGATTCGCTGTTCACCGAACACATCGATTACCTGATGTTCTTCAAAGATTCGATCCGGGGTCTGCAACCGGGCGCGCCGCTGGAGTTCCGCGGTATTCGTCTGGGGACGGTGAGTAAAGTGCCGTTCTTTGCGCCGAATATGCGCCAGGTATTTAACAACGATTACCGCATTCCGGTGCTGGTGCGCATTGAACCTGAGCGGCTGAAAGCACAGCTTGGTGAAGATACGGACGTGGGTGCACATCTGGCCGAACTGCTGAAACGGGGCTTACGCGGCTCGCTGAAAACCGGGAACCTGGTGACCGGGGCGCTGTATGTCGATCTGGACTTCTATCCGAAAGAGCCACCGCTTACCGGTATCCGCGAGTTTAACGGTTATCAGATCATCCCGACGGTGAGCGGAGGTCTGGCGCAAATTCAGCAGAGACTGATGGAAGCGCTGGATAAGATCAACAATCTGCCGTTGAACCCGATGATTGAGCAGGCTACCAATACGTTGAGTGAAAGCCAGCGCACGATGAAACATCTGCAAACGACGCTGGATAACATGAACAAGATTACCTCCAGTCAGTCGATGCAACAGTTGCCGGCGGATATGCAGAACACGTTACGTGAACTGAACCGCAGCATGCAGGGCTTCCAGCCGGGCTCCGCAGCCTACAACAAGATGGTGGCCGATATGCAACGTCTTGATCAGGTACTCCGCGAGCTACAGCCGGTGCTGAAAACGCTGAATGAGAAGAGCAACGCGCTGGTGTTTGAAGCGAAGGACAAGAAAGATCCAGAGCCGAAGAGGGCGAAACAATGAAAAAGTGGCTAGTGGTGGCGATGGCGTTCTGGCTGACGTCGTGCAGCTCCAGTGGAGAGAATAAAAGCTATTATCAGCTCCCTGTTGCGCAAGGGGGCGTGCAAAGTACCGCAAACCAGGGCAACCGTCTGCTGTGGGTCGAGCAGGTTGCGGTGCCAGATTATCTGGCTGGCAATGGCGTGGTCTATCAGACCAGCGATGTGAAGTACGCGATCGCCAATAACAATTTGTGGGCCAGCCCGCTGGATCAGCAATTGCGTAATACGCTGGTTGCCAATCTGAGTACGCAACTGCCAGGTTGGGTAGTGGCCTCTCAACCTTTGGGCAGCGTGCAGGATACGCTCAACGTAACGGTAACCGGCTTCCACGGTCGTTATGATGGTAAGGTGGTGGTCAGCGGTGAGTGGCTGCTTAACCACCAGGGACGTCTCATCAAGCGTCCGTTCCACATTGAAGCCATTCAGACGCAGGATGGTTACGATGAGATGGTGAAAGTGCTGGCAACCGTCTGGAACCAGGAAGCTGCGGCGATCGCCCAGGAGCTGAAGCGCATTCCATAGTTTAAATTTTTGTAAATAAAACCGTCTCAGACCGCGTGTTTGGGGCGGTTTTTTTTTACCGGCAGGATGACCCAGGAACTTGTTCCGGCTCACATTTTTTGTACAACTGAGTTTTTCGCTAGCTCACAAATATGACACCCGTGTGAATTTTGTACATTGACGGAACAGGGGATTCGCGGTATTCGTTTAGTGTGATTGCACACTTCGTAATCACTGTTATCTTTTCCACCAGATATAAGTATGAGGGAAACGAGGCATGAAGAGACAAAAACGAGATCGCCTGGAACGGGCACATCAACGTGGTTATCAGGCCGGTATTGCCGGACGTTCGAAAGAAATGTGTCCCTATCAGACGCTGAATCAGAGATCGTATTGGCTGGGAGGCTGGCGAGAAGCCATGGCTGACAGGGTGGTAATGGCCTGATTCTGTCTCTTTAAAAAAGAAACCTCCGCAGTGCGGAGGTTTCGCCTTTTATAACCTGTGATAAACGGCACACTGGCTCTTTACCGGGTCAGGCATCAGAATGCAGAGGTGTCCTGGAACAGACCCACTTTCAGATCGTTTGCGGTATAGATCAGACGCCCATCCACCAGCACTTCGCCATCCGCCAGGCCCATGATCAGGCGGCGATTCACGATACGCTTGAAGTGGATACGATAGGTCACTTTCCTGGCAGTAGGCAGTACCTGACCGGTGAACTTCACTTCGCCTACGCCCAGTGCACGGCCTTTGCCTTCACCGCCGAGCCAGCCGAGGTAGAATCCAACCAACTGCCACATTGCGTCCAGCCCCAGGCAACCCGGCATGACGGGATCGCCAATGAAGTGGCATCCGAAGAACCAAAGATCCGGATTGATATCCAGCTCTGCCTCAACATAACCTTTGTCGAAGTTACCGCCCGTTTCGGTCATCTTGACGACACGGTCCATCATCAGCATGCTCGGTGCAGGCAACTGCGGGCCTTTCGCACCAAACAGCTCACCGCGACCAGAGGCAAGAAGGTCTTCTTTTGTATAGGATTCGCGTTTATCTACCATGTTCTCTGTAAGCCTTATTTTATTGAAGCACGCAGGATAGCTAACACGTGTACGCTGAACAAGTCCGATCAGTTCGGAAGAATCCCGTTCAGCCAACGCAGCGGCCACGGAAAACGGTGACGTCCTTCCTGTTGCGTCGCCTGGGCGATACGCTCCTGGATAGTCTGCATCAACGTTGTCTGGCCTTCACCATCCCACAGCAGATTTAACAGCAGCGGCAGCGCGTCGGTAACGTCATCTACCGCCCAGATAGTGAACTTCTCTTCTTCAACGGCCTGTAGCAGCGCGGGTTGCAGGCTAAGATGCCTGACGTTGGAAGAGGGGATGATGACCCCTTGCTTACCCGTCAGTTCGCGCTGTTGGCAAATCGTGAAGAAGCCTTCAATTTTTTCATTTAAACCGCCAACGGGCTGAGCGCGACCGAACTGGTCGACCGAACCGGTAATGGCGATGCTCTGATTAACTGGCACATCGGACAGCGCGCTTATTAGTGCGCACAGTTCTGCCATGGAAGCGCTGTCGCCATCAACTTCACTGTAGGACTGTTCAAACGTCAGCGAGGCCGAGAAGGGGAGTTGTTGCTCGAGCTGGAGTTCCGACATCAGGAACGCCTGCATGATCATCATTCCCTTAGCATGAATATTACCGCCAAGTTCGGCTTTCCGCTCAATATCCGTGAACTCACCATCGCCAATGTGCACGACGCAACTGATACGTGAAGGTTCACCGAAGGCGCGCGGGTGGCCGGGAAATTCAATCACCGACAGGGCGTTGATCTGACCAACGCGCTCACCCTCTGTTTCGATCAGGATCTGTTCCTGGAGGATCTCATCCTGCATGCGTTCGGCCAGGAATCCTTCGCGCCACTCTCTCTGGGCAAGCATCAGGCTGAGCTGTTCACCCGTGCAGGTTTCACTTTCGCACAGCGGCGCGACTTCCGTGAACTGCCTGATGATCCACAGCGGATTGAGCGGTAACGTATCCTGTTCGCCGGTATAACGCACTGCTTCGCGAACCAGTACTTCCCAGGCATCGGGCGCCGGGTAAGGTAACTGATTACGTTTCGCAGTCCACGTCACCCACTGACACCACTGCGTCATGGATTCTGCATCCACGATCTGCATGTTATCTTCGAATTCGCTATAAATAGCCTGCTCGGCCAGTTCAGGTTCCATTTCCTGGAAATCCGCCAGCGACTCGCGCTCACCAACTAACAGCACCTTCAGTTTAAGCGGCATAGACGGCACGGAGACCGGCAGCGGGCGGGACTCATCAAAGGCTACCCAGTCAAAGCGTTCGCGGCTGACAATGGCCTTCAGGCGCATCCACAGCAGCGGTTGTGCAAGCAGGGTGCGCAGGGAGATAACCAGCACGCCGCCATTGGCCTGGTGAACCAGTCCGGGCTGCAGCGTGATGTCGCCATTGAATTGACGCAGGCAGCCAAACAGCTGTTCTGCCTCAACCCAGTCGGCAATCACCACCTGTGATAAGGTGGCAAAATTGTCTTCAGCCCGCTCAGCGTCACGATAGTGAATCGTGTGGCCCGAAACCTCGTAGTGACCTCCAGTCAGGCGACCGGTGTCGTGCTGTAAGGCACGTGCGGCATCGGCCAGAAGATTAAGATACTCAAGCTCTTCAGGCGCTTTGGCCAGCATGAAAGGGGATGTGGCTCTGGGTTGTAACAATTGCTCCAGGGCAAATTGTAAGCGTGGTTGAGTATCACTCAGTAATGTGTCGTTTTCTTCAGTGACATGTGGCTGTGCAAAAATCTCCTGATAACTGTCGGTATCAGGGACAAGATCACGCCATGCAAGTTTCGTAATGGTCAAAGTTGATGTTTTATAGTCTGTTGTAAAAGACGCGATTATAGCGTAACCGTCCGCGCTTCACACGTGGAAAGCGACGCTAAACGCGCAGGAGCGTGCAGAGTGGCTCACAGCCTGAAGATTCTTTTCTTCAGATGCTGAAAAAGCTGATATTCTGATAGGAGTGACACGGTAACATTGAGATCGCCATGAAATATCAACAACTTGAGAATCTTGAAAGCGGTTGGAAGTGGAAGTACCTGGTGAAGAAGCACCGCGAAGGGGAATTAATTACCCGTTATGTGGAGGCCAGTGCTGCCCAGGAAGCCGTGGATTTGTTGCTTACGCTGGAAAATGAACCGGTGCGGGTCAATCTCTGGATTGATGAACATATGAATCCTGCGCTGCAAAACCGCATGAAGCAGACGATACGTGCGCGGCGTAAACGTCATTTCAATGCCGAGCATCAGCACACGCGAAAGAAATCTATCGATCTGGAGTTTATCGTCTGGCAGCGACTGGCCGGACTGGCGCAGCGGCGCGGTAAGACGTTATCAGAGACCGTGGTGCAGCTAATTGAAGATGCAGAGAATAAAGAGAAGTATGCCAACAAGATGTCTTCACTGAAGCAGGACCTGCAGGCGTTGTTGGGCAAAGAGTAGTCCGCGACGTTACAACCATCCTGTCGATAACAGACGAAAAAAAAACCCCGCAGCGCGGGGTTTTTTATTAGACGGAAACTTAAGCCTGCGGCTGAGTTACAACGTCTTTGACGCCTTTAACTTCGATCTCAACGCGACGATCCGGGGCCAGGCAGTCGATCAGTGCAGCGCGAGCTTTCACGTTGTCACAGGTGTTGCCAGTAACCGGGTTGGATTCGCCCATACCACGTGCGGAGATTTTGTCAGCCGGGATACCTTTAGAGATCAGGTAATCAACAACAGACTGAGCACGTTTCTCAGACAGACCCTGGTTGTAAGCGTCAGAACCGATGCGGTCAGTGAAGCCCAGAACCACTACGGAACCGTCTTTCGGATCCAGGTTGCTCAGCTGGCTGTACATCTGATCCAGAGCCTGCTGGCCTTCTGGTTTCAGAGTGGCTTTGTTGAAGTTGAACAGAACGTCAGACTTCAGGGTGAAGTGTTTGGTCTGTACTTCTGGAGCCGGAGCCGGAGCCGGAGCTACGATCGGAGCAGCTTGTTCCTGCTGACCGAAACGGTAAGAAACACCTACGCTCAGCAGACCGTTGTCTGGACGAGTACCGATGGTGTTAGCGTCACCGATGTTGTTGGTCCACTGGTATTCCAGACGGGTAGCGATTTCAGGAGTAATTGCGTACTCAACACCACCTGCGAATACTGGGGATACGCCAGTGTCGTGATCTTTGGTAGATGCGCCACCAGGTACGTTAGACTTGGTGTCTGCACGCCATACCATACCACCCAGACGAGTGTAGATGTCCAGATCGTCAGTGATTGGGTAACCCAGTTTAGCGGTCAACTGAACGCCCTGAGCTTTGTAAGCACCGTTGATGTTGTCACCTTTGTACGGCATACGACCTAACCAGTCGTAACCCATTTCAAAGCCAACATACGGGTTAACCTGGTAACCACCGAACGCACCGGCACCCAGTTGGTTTTCATGGGTCGGACCGTTGTTGTCGATGAAACCAGTGTCATGGTACTGGGACCAACCCAGTTTAGCACCAGTGTACCAGGTGTTATCTTTCGGAGCGGCCTGCGCCACGGTAGCGAAACCAGCCAGTGCCACTGCAATCGCGATAGCTGTCTTTTTCATTTTTTGCGCCTCGTTATCATCCAAAATACGCCATGAATATCTCCAACGAGATAACACGGTTAAATCCTTCACCGGGGGACTAGCTCAATAGTTACTCTACCGATATCTGCGGCTTATGCCGAGCACCCCTGGCGATGTAAAGTCTACAACGTAGTTGAAAACTTACAAGTGTGAACTCTGTCAGGCATATGAAAAAAAAAAGCTTGTATACATAATATTTAACATTTCGTGCATCAAAATCTTCCCCCCGATTTCGCGGGAACCGCGTCCGCCAAGCGTTCACCGAAAAAAAACGTTAGTCCTCAATGCGAAGGTCTCGGGGGCAAAAAAAATTCCAGGATAAATCCTAATTTCACTCAATGATACAAATTCGAGTGAATTTTTAGCCCGGTTTGCTGTCTCGTGGCATGAGTCTGAGCATTCACGGGACGCATGATAAATCCCATCGCGTTTCCCTCATCCGCCGCCCTGACCAATTCAGCATGTTCTTCATCTGTTAATTCTTCTGTCAGCCAGCCGATCACCACGCTGTAATTGCCCGTGCGTAATGCGCGAATCATCGATTCCAGCGTATCGCAGGGGGAAAGCTGGTTAATTTGCATCACTTTGGTCAGCGGAAGGCCGGCAGACTGAACCCATTCACGGCTCAGTTTTTGCTGCGGCGTCAGCCAGAGCTGCCAGCGCGATTGTTGACCTAACTGCTGAAGAAGCGGTAACAGCAGTAACTGCGTCATCATGGGCTGGTCTTCACGATAGACCACTTCGCTGATAAGCCCGGTGGACACTTTCTCAGAAGAGACGCGCGCCATCGTGTTCGATGTGGAAGAGAATGACGGAGAACGATTTGCGTAGCCTGAAGTGTACATAATCAATCCAGCCCTGTGAGTTACTGTATGGATGTACAGTAACCCTGATGTCGTGAAAGATCAACTTTATTTTCGGAAACAGACTCGCATTTTTTATTCATGGTTGCGGTAAAAACGAAATACAACTTGCCCCCTGAGAATAAGTTGCCTATTTTCGTCTGTAACGGATCCGTGACGACAAATCATTCTTTTAGTTTATGATTTAACAGGGAATTTTATGAAAGTACACTCCTATGACAGGATCTATAAATCACAGGAATATTTATCTTCTCTGGGGAGGATTCATTTCCGTTCACTGTTCGGCAGCTACAGTCTGACTATCAAGAATACCGTCTTTGCGATGGTCGCGAATGGTGAGCTTTATCTTCGTGCCTGTGAGCAAAGCGTACAGTATTGCGTGCAACATTCCCCTGTCTGGCTGACATTTCTCAAACGCGGACGTCCGGTCATGCTCAACTATTATCAGGTTGATGACAGTTTGTGGCGCGACCAGCAGCAGTTGATCCAGTTATCGAAGTTTTCACTGGATGCCGCGTTGCAGGAGAAGTTGACCCGTTGTTCACAGCAGCGGCTTAAGGATCTCCCCAATATGACTTTTCATCTGGAAAGTTTACTGAATGAAGCGGGGATCTACGACGTCGCCACCCTGCGAATGCTGGGGGCCAAAATGTGCTGGCTGCGGCTTCGACAGATTAATAAGTCCATTACCGACAAGGTTCTGTTTAATCTTGAAGGCGCCATTTATGGCATTCATGAAGCTGCGCTCCCGGCGATACGCCGCCAGGAGCTTGCTTTGTGGGTTAAGTCGCTTTCGCCGGTGTCGATGTTTCCGGAGAAGATTGAGTGATTTGTCGCTGTAGTCGACCCATTTCCGGCAGCAGGGCCACCAGCAAACCGACCTGCTGAATCACCAATGGTTCTTTGCTGTCCGGGCGCGGCTCAAGATGCTGGATGCGCTGTTTCAGTTCAGCCAGCGCTTGTTGCACGCGCTCTTCGTCGGCCGGGAGATGATGTAGCGCATCATCGACGTAACAGACCGCATCGTCCAGTAATGCAAGCACGTCGGGGTTGGTAAGTTGCTCACGATGCGCCCCTAATGCGGAGATATAGCTGGTGAATGTGTGGTTGAGACAGAGCAAACGGAACGCTGCCTCACGCGTCTGTGCCGTCACATCGGGTTCGCTGGACATGTTCGACACTACGGAGGCCAGCTCTGCGTCGCGGTTATGGGCATCGCGGCGAGCAATGCGGTATGCCAGTCGATTGTCGCGTCCCTGATGGTACTGTTCCAGAATGGCGTCCAGATAGCGACAGTTGGCGTCGGTTGCTCTTTTCATCACCCGCGGGAGATTACGAAAACGCCAGTCAGGCCAGATGAAACTTACCGCCGCCCAGGCAATGGCGCAGCCGATGAGCGTATCAATCACTCGGGGGAGGGCGACTTCAAACCCTTCGCCGAGCAAATTGAAGCACAGCAGGACCAGCAGCGTAATAAACATGGTCGCATGGGCATACTGGACGTTGCGAAAGGCAAAGAACAGGACGCCGGTGATCACCAGGAGAATGAGCTGGCCTTCCAGTGACGGAACGAACCATAAAATCGGGATACCAATCGCGACCCCGACCAGCGTCCCGATGATCCTCAACGCCAGACGGTGTCGCGTGGCGTTGTAATTAGGCTGGCAAACAAACAGGCTGGTCAGCAGGATCCAGTAACCGTGATGCATACCGGTTATCTGAATGATCGCATAGCCGACGCACAGGACCAGAGACATCCTGACCGCATGCCGAAACAGCGCGGATTCCGGGGTGAAGTTGCGGCTCAGCCGCAGCCAGATATCGCTGAGCCCGTGCGGACTGTCATCGGCAAGCTGGCTTTCTGATTCATTGCGCGACATGGCCTGAGCTTGCTCGGATTCAATCGTAGCCAGCTGCGCGTCGATAGCGCGCAAATTAGCCAGTAAGAATCCCAGCGTTTTCAGCAGATCGGCGGAGGCACCGTTTGTCCGCATCCGCTCAAGCGCTGCATCAAGATGCGTGAAAGCGCGTTCAAAATGTGGATCGTGCTGGTAGGGGACGCGTAGCAAAATCGAGCGTGACAGTTGCAGACAGGCCTGCCCCTGCATCGACATCAGACGTTGAAAGCGGAACATCACGTCGCTGTGACGAAAATGGTCGCGCAGCGTCTGGTATTGAATATGCGAGGAACTGGCGCGTTCATGAATATCCTGCGCCACAAAGTAATAATGCAGAGTACGCCGCGTGCCGCGTTGTCCCCGGTCGCCGCGCAACCGGGTCAGCAAGGACACTTTTGTCTGATTCAGCGTCGCCATCAGTTGGCCATTGGCCAGTGCTAAATCATAAAGCGGCGCCTGGCTTTCGTCTTCAATATCCGGGTCAAAAAGACGCGATTTTAGCTCCAGAAAGTGTGCCAGTTGTTCATAGCTGCGCGCCAGATTGTCCTGCAGGGGACGAATGGGGAACAGCAGATGGCCGGTAAGCGTTAATCCGTTATACCAGATTGCACCTGCCAGCAGCAGAAGCGGTTGCTGATACCATTGGGCGTACAGAGACGCGCCGAGCATAGTGTAAATCGCGATCAGCAGCGCGCCGAAGGCAATCGTTGCGTAGCGCTGACCCAGACCGCCGAGCAGGATAAAACCGCTGGTGGAGATAGTCAGTCCGATGGAGAACAGCCACGGGTAGGGAAACAACAACTCGACCGAGGCGGAGGCGATAAAAAAGCAGATGAGCGTGATGATAAGGTTTCGCAGACGGCCCGCGAGCCGATCGTCCAGATCGGTCAACGCCGCCGCCACCATTCCCAGCGTCAGGGGGATGGTCAGTTTGACATCGCCCAGCCACCAGGGCAGCGCGGTGGTTCCGCAGAGAGCGATAAAAATTCGCACGTAATACAGCCAGGTGCTGTTCCAGGTATAGCGACGAAGCAGGGGACTTAACATACTGACTTAGCGTCCTGGTGACTCAAAACGGCGGCGGGCGTTCGCTTCACGTGCCGCCCGTGCGACTTCCACAGAGACGACGCGACGTCCCACGGGCCACAGCGCAATCGCGGCAATTTTAAAGTTCGCAATGCCAACCGGAATACCAATGATCGTGATGCACTGGGTGATACCAGCGGCGATGTGCATCAGGCACAGCCACCAGCCGAAGAAGATCAGCCAGAAAATATTTAGCAGTGTCCCGCCGGTATTCATCAGCACGTTTTTTCCCGCCGGATCCAGTTCATCGACATGGACCGCTTCATTTCCGTAAGGCAGCAGCGACAGTTTGGTGATTTCCCAGCACGAACGGGTGAGCGGCAGGGTGAAGATCAGCACAATACTGACCAGCGTCGCCAGGAACCAGGACAGTGTGGTGGCAAAACCCCCCAGCACAAAATTCAAAATATTCAGAACGGTACGCATAGACCCTCGGTTGATTCTGGTTTTCTATGATTCCTGGCAATTGTAACGTTTTTTTGGGCTGGAGCACGTATTCTCTGGCGGTTACACTGAGAAGAAATACGCTTTGTCTGGATCGGCTGAGTCATGGAACTTAAAGCAACATCTATTGGAAAACGTCTGGCACAACACCCCTACGACAGGGCGGTGATCCTCAATGCTGGCATTAAAGTGTCGGGCGATCGCCATGAATATCTCATACCCTTCAATCAGTTACTGGCGATTCACTGTAAGCGCGGGCTGGTGTGGGGCGAACTTGAATTCGTGCTGCCGGATGAAAAAGTGGTGCGACTGCATGGCACCGAGTGGGCTGAAACCCAGCGTTTCCATCATCATCTGAATACCCGCTGGCAGCAGTGGAGCCAGGAGATGAGTGAAGTTGCGGCCGGTGTATTGCAGGAACAACTGGATTTAATTGCCGTGCGAACCGGGCAGAATGCCTGGCTGACGCGCGAGCAGACGACGGGATTACAGCAGCAGATCCTGCGGGCGTTTGCCGCACTGCCGCTGCCGGTTAATCGGCTGGAAGAGTTTGATAACTGTCGCGATGCGTTGCGGCAGTGCCAGGCGTGGCTGAAAGATATCGAAGCGTGTCGCCTGCAGCATAACCAGGCATATACCGAAACGATGTTGACGGAATACGCTGATTTCTTCCAGCAGGTGGAATCGTCGCCGCTCAATCCGGCTCAGGCCAGAGCGGTCGTCAACGGCGAACATTCTTTGCTGGTGCTGGCAGGGGCAGGGAGTGGCAAAACGTCGGTGCTGGTGGCGCGTGCGGGCTGGCTGCTGGCGCGGGGCGAAGCGGCCGCAGAACAGATCCTGCTACTGGCTTTTGGCCGAAAGGCGGCGCAGGAGATGGACGAGCGTATTCGCGAGCGGCTGCATACCGAGGAGATAACGGCGCGGACGTTCCATGCCCTGGCGCTGCATATCATCCAGCAGGGCAGCAAAAAAGTTCCGACCATCAGTAAGCTTGAGAACGACACCACCGCGCGAAATAAACTGTTTATCAGTACCTGGCGTCAGCAATGCAGCGAGAAAAAAGCGCAGGCGAAGGGCTGGCGGCAGTGGCTGGAAGAGGAGATGCAGTGGACGGTGCCGGAAGGCAATTTCTGGGACAATGAAAAACTTCAGCGTCGTCTGGCCTCGCGGCTGGATAGGTGGGTGAGTCTGATGCGCATGCATGGCGGAGCCCAGGCGGAGATGATCGCCAGCGCGCCGGAAGAGATTCGGGATCTGTTCAGCAAGCGCGTGAAGCTGATGGCACCTTTGCTGAAGGCCTGGAAAAACGCGCTGAAAGCGGAAAATGCCGTCGATTTTTCCGGTCTGATCCATCAGGCAATCGTGATTCTGGAAAAAGGGCGTTTTGTCAGTCCGTGGAAGCATATTCTGGTGGATGAATTTCAGGATATCTCCCCGCAGCGTGCGGCGCTGCTGGCCGCGCTGCGTAAGCAAAACAGCCATACCACGCTGTTTGCCGTCGGTGATGACTGGCAGGCTATTTACCGTTTTAGCGGCGCGCAGCTTTCATTAACGACCGCGTTTCATCAGACCTTCGGTGACGGCGACCGTTGTGACCTCGACACCACCTATCGTTTCAACAAGCGAATTGGTGAAATCGCTAATCGCTTTATTCAACAGAACCCGCATCAACTGAAGAAACCGCTTAATAGTCTGACGACGGGAGACAAGAAAGCCGTCACACTGTTGGATGAAACGCAACTGGATGCGTTGCTGGATAAGCTTTCCGGTTACGCGAAAGCCGACGAGCGGATTCTGGTGCTGGCCCGTTATCACCACCTGAAACCAGCCAGCCTCGAAAAGGCGACAACCCGTTGGCCGAAGTTGCAGCTTGATTTCATGACCATCCACGCCAGCAAGGGACAACAGGCGGATTACGTCATCATTGTCGGGTTACAGGAAGGGAGTGATGGTTTTCCGGCGCCGGCGCGTGAATCCATCATGGAAGAGGCGCTGCTGCCCGTCGTGGAAGATTTCCCGGATGCAGAAGAACGACGGTTGCTTTACGTTGCCCTGACCCGCGCCCGCCATCGGGTCTGGTTGCTGTATAGCAAAGCGAATCCGTCACGCTTTGTCGAGGATCTGAAAGACCTGGATGTTCCGGTAGCGAGAAAAGCGTAAGCAGCAGGCGACGAATGTCGCCTGCGTGGGATTACTTGAGACGATCAGCCAGATAACGCGGGTAGTCCGGGATGAGCACATCGACATCGTCATTAAAGTGTGGCGACTGGATGATGAAATCAGCAGTGGCGACGTTAGTGGCGACGGGGATATTCCAGACGGTCGCCAGACGGAGCAGCGCCTTCACATCCGGGTCGTGTGGAACGGCGTTAAGCGGATCCCAGAAGAAAATCAGCACATCAATTTTCCCTTCAGAAATCAACGCGCCAACCTGCTGATCGCCGCCCATCGGGCCGCTCAGCATGGCGTTAACGTCCATACCCGTTGCGCGTTGAATGAGATTTCCGGTTGTCCCGGTCGCGTAGAGCACGTGCTTTTCCAGCAACGGCTGGTGGCGTTCTACCCAGCTCATCAACATTTTTTTGCAGTGATCGTGCGCAACCAGTGCAATGTGCTTACGCGCAGGTAAAGTGCGAGTCGTCAGTTCCATCATTCAGTTCCATTGTGGGTTTTGCTACAGAGTACTGAATGTGTCTGACGCTGCAAGAGAAAGACGAAAAAAAAGCCGGACGTGTCAAAGACATCAGGAAGAGGGTTGTTTCTCCGCCCACTGCAGAAAGCTATTGCGGGTTTGCGGATCCGCCTGGCGAAACCAGTACTTCAGGCGCTGTTCCGTGAGGGTTTGAGATTGGGGAGGGATGGTATCCAGCTCTGAGACCCCCGAAAGCAGGGTGCTGTCGTCGGCCATCATCGTGGCGAACTGGGGTAAGGAGGCGCGCCTGGCCGACTTATTGTAGCGCTCTGTTTCTGCCTCAAAATCAATGGTTTCTGTTTTTGAGGTAATGGCGAGGATATCCAGTTGTACCGGGATCGGCATTGCGTCGCCATCCAGCAACTCCAGTCGCGGAGTGGCGTCGAAATGGCTGGCTTCACGGTCGCTTTCCAGACGCGGAAGGTGGAAATTGACCTGACCCACACGCTGAGTGTCAAAACTTATCACCAGCGGTGGGGAAATGTAGAGTTGTTCTTCATGGCTGGAGAGACGGATTGTCTTCTCAACCCGAAAAACGAGTTGATGCGGTCCATTGTCGAGTTCAATGCTGTCCGCGCCGCGCAGGAGTGAACTGGAGACCTTTTTGCCGTCCAGCACCAACAGGTCAATATCGGTTGAAAGACGGAGGGTGGTAGCGAAAACCGCGACTGGCAAACAGAGGGCAATCATCAGGGTCACAGTGCCGGTTTTCATAAGGTTCTCCTGTCCAAAGACCGCCGGGTAAGAATGTATCAAAATTTTTCGACAATCATGTTTACTAACATATAGACATATTTTGGCGTTTTGCTCTCATACTTACGGGTGGGACGCATGGTTGGGTCGTCAGGATTGTCGTACACTTTGCAAAACAGCCTGGAGAATGATGATGAAAGAGACCGACATTGCTGGCATTTTGACCTCGACCCGTACCATTGCCCTGGTTGGCGCAAGCGATAAACCCGATCGTCCAAGTTACCGTGTGATGAAGTATTTGCTCGATCAGGGTTATCACGTGATTCCGGTTTCTCCGAAGGTCGCCGGGAAAACGCTGCTAGGGCAGCAGGGCTACGCGACGCTGGCGGACGTGCCGGAAAAAGTGGACATGGTGGATGTGTTCCGCAATTCAGAAGCGGCATGGGGTGTTGCACAGGACGCGATCGCGATTGGCGCGAAAACGCTGTGGATGCAGTTGGGCGTGATCAATGAGCAGGCGGCGGTGCTGGCGCGCGAAGCGGGTCTGATGGTGGTGATGGATCGCTGCCCGGCGATTGAGATCCCGCGCCTGGGGTTGACGAAGTAAGTTAATTGCCCTGATGGCAGAAAGGAAACAGGCCCGATAAGCAATGTGCCATCGGGCCTCAACAAGGATCAGTTACGCAGGCGGGGGGCCTGCAACTGTTTACGAATGGTCTGAGCAAGCTCATCCATCGAAGGCTGTTCAGGATGTTCGTCCTGCGTTTCGCTGCTTAGCTGCGCTTCGGCAAGATAGGTATGTACCGGACGACCGTCATCATCTTCCATCACCACGTGATACCACGGAGCAGCACGAAGCTCGTCGTTGACCGCCAACTCATCAGGTGACGGTTCCGCAAGCGAATAGACCGGGTCGATATCCACGACCACTCCGAGATATCCTAACAGGGAATGGCGGACCTGCTGGCCGATACCGAATTTGCTGGCAATCATAGTCACCTCCCGGGAAATCATTACCCTTGATATAAGGGTAAAATTCCACTTTTCAAGTTACATGACGCGACAGGCAAACCCTTTGAGATACAGCCCTTCCGGGTAGGTAGCGATCACGGGATGATCGGCGGCCTGACGGAACTGCTCTATAAATTGTACATCACGACCCGCATCAATTGCGGCATCAGCGATGATTTTCTGAAATAAATCTGTTGTCATCAGACCGGAGCAGGAGAACGTCAGCAGCACGCCACCCGGATTCAGCAACTGGATAGCCAGCATGTTGATATCCTTGTAACCCCGGCACGCTCCCATCAACTGGCTTTTATTTTCGACAAACTTCGGCGGATCCATCACGATGACATCAAATTTCTCGCCGCGATCGCGATAGGTCCGTAACAGTTTAAAAACATCGTCACGAACAAATTCAGCCTTGCTGAGATCGAGTTTGTTCAGTTCGACGTTCTGCTTCGCAATATCCAGCGCTTCCTGGGAAGTATCGACGCTGATAACCTGACGGCAACCGCCCATCAGCGCAGAAACGGCAAACCCCCCGGTGTAGGAGAAACAATTGAGTACCCGTTGATTGTCGACATAGCGGCGCGTTGCCAGACGGCTGTCGCGTTGATCGAGGTAATAGCCGGTTTTGTGACCGCCCTGGATATCGACCAGTAGCTTCATACCGTGTTCTTCAATTGGCAGGAGTGCTGGAGGGATCTCACCGGTGACCGGGCCCTGCGTCAGCGCCATACCCTCTTTTTTACGCACTGCGACATCGCTACGATCGTAAATCGCACATTCCGGGTAGAGCGCTTGCAGCGCGCTAATCAAAGCAGCACGCTGATATTCTGCCCCGGCGCTGAGCAGTTGCAGCACCAGGAAATGACCAAAGCGATCGATGGTCACGCCCGGCAAGCCGTCGGACTCACCGGCGATCAGACGATAGCTGTCCAGTCCATCTTTTTTCGCCAGCCAGTCGCGCCATTGCTGCGCCTGTCGCAGACGGCGGGTGAAGAAGGCGATATCGACAGACTCGGACTTGTCGAAGGTCCAGACGCGCGCGCGGATTTGCGACGCCGGGGAAAAGGCGCCACGGGCTAACCATTTACCCTGATGGTCAACAATGTCGATGGTTTCACCGAGGTTGGCTTTACCTTCCATGCGGGCAACGGCACCGGAAAAGACCCACGGATGGCGACGAAGTAATGATTTGTCGCGCCCTTTGGCTAACACCAGGCGGGGATATTGAGGAAATGAAGATTCAGTCATACGAGCAACCTCACACAAACAGGGATGCGAGCCGGGTGTCTATTCCCGCCTGATACCGTTAAAACAAAATGGCGCGTAGGGTAGCACAGATGCGGGATGCAATCATCAGCACCGACAGTGAGCATTTCGGCACAAACTGAAAGCACAGAGGCACAATTTCCTGGGTATGCGCCTGATAGATTGTCATTTCTTAATCTGAATAAGGAAATACAATGAAAATGTCATCTTATCTGACGGCTATTGTGCTGACGACGCTCAGCTATGGTGCGGCGGCCTCTCCGGCGTTCAGCCTCGGCAGTACAGACATTCCCGATAATCTCGTTTTAACGCAAAAGCAGGTCTTTAATGGATTTGGCTGTGAAGGCGGAAATATCTCTCCGCAGTTGCACTGGCAAAATGCGCCCGAGGGAACAAAAAGCTACGCGATCACTGTGTTTGATCCCGATGCGCCTACGGGAAGTGGTTGGTGGCACTGGACGGTCGTGAATATTCCGGCAAGTATTCATGCTCTCCCATCGGGTGTGAAGATGGAAACCGTGGCGGCGGGGATTGTTCAGGGGCGTAACGATTTTGGTTATGCTGGGTTTGGCGGGGCTTGTCCGCCGGTTGGAGATAAGCCGCACCGCTATCAGTTCACTTTATGGGCACTCAATACCGATGCCTTACCCATCGATCACAATGCGAGCGGTGCGCTGGTGGGATTTATGCTTAACAGTCATGTCATTGCCAAAGCGGAATTGACAGCCACATACGGAAGATAAACAGAGGAGAACACGGTGCAGGACGTTTATTTTCAACATAATGTTCTCACGACAGCGGAGGTGCGTTCCAGCCAACGTCATCGCTTGCATCGTGTTAAGCTTTTCTCTGCTGCACTCTGCCATATCACGCAGGGCAGCAAAGTCATTTTGCAAGAGGATAATCGCCTGGTCGCAAAACCTGGCGAGTTAATCATCATTCCGGCGAACACGTCGCTGGACATTATTAATCAACCCGGGCAGGGCGGTTTTCGTTCAGATCTCCTGCTACTCTCGCCAGACATGATTTCCGCATTTAAAAAAACCTATGTTAAGGACTTTCCGCCCGCCACGTTGACCTCTTTATGTACGCCGATGAACCCCAGTCTGGCGTTTATGTGGACGAATTTACTTTCCGCTGTGCGCCAGGGATTGCCGGCAGAGTTGCAGACACATCAGGCAATGGGATTATTACTCGCACTGTTGCATGAAGGGGCAATCGGTCCACTGCTTATCGAACGGGGTTACACGCTAACGGAACAGGTACGCCAGCTCATTATGTTGGCACCTGCTAAGCTTTGGAGAGCACAGGATATTGCCCATCGGTTAGCCATGGGAACCTCCACGTTGCGCAGACGACTCCAGCAAGAATCGCAGAGCTACCGACAGATTGTTGAAGAGGTCCGTATGTCTTATGCGTTATCTCAATTGCAGTCGACGACGTTACCTATAGGAGAGATAGCATTGCGCAGCGGCTATCTTTCAGGCTCGCGATTTACGGCGAGGTTTAGCCAATATTACGGATGCTTGCCGAAACAGGTACGTTAATGTTATTCACATAACCGTGTGAGGTTACGCTCATCGTTTTCGATAAGAAGGAGAACAGCCATGGCGAGAGTCTGCATTATCGCGTGGGTTTACGGCCGGGTTCAGGGCGTGGGATTTCGCTATACCACGCAGCATGAGGCGCGGCGACTGAGTTTAACCGGCTATGCGAGGAACAGGGATGATGGCAGCGTGGAGGTTGTCGCCAGCGGCGAAGCGGGGCAGGTCGACAAATTACTGAAGTGGCTCAAAGACGGCGGCCCGAGTTCTGCCCGGGTAGACAGAGTCCTGAGCGAGCCGCACCGTCCTCGTGAGGAATTTACCGGTTTTAGTATTCGCTATTAAATACACTTCACCGGCTTCGGCAGGCCAGCAATTTTAGTGGCCTGTTTCGCCGGGCCTTTCGGAAACAGACGATACAGATAACGGCTGTTGCCTTTCTCCTCGCCAAACTTATTCGCCATCGCCTTGACCAGCATGCGAATCGCAGGCGAGGTATTAAACTCCAGATAGAAGTCGCGAACAAAACGCACCACTTCCCAATGTTCCGGGGAGAGGGTGATTCCCTCGTTTTCAGCAATGACTACAGCCATCGGTTCGCTCCACTGCGCACTCTCTTTCAGATAACCGTCGGAGTCGGTAGCGATTTCTTTACCTTCAAAGATCAACATAATTCTTCACTGCGTTAGACAACCTGGCGGCAGTTTACCAAAAAACAAAGCCCCGCATAAGCGGGGCCGGGTGTCATGCTTTGTTGCCGTTAATCGCGGCTGGCGAAGCCCAGAATGCTGAGCAGGCTGATAAAGATGTTGTACAGCGAAACGTAGAGGCTAACCGTTGCGCGGATGTAGTTGGTCTCACCACCACGGATGATGTTGCTGGTTTCGAACAGGATTGCGCCTGAAGAAATCAGGATAAACACCGCGCTGATTGCCAGATGCAGTGCCGGCAGTTGCAGGAAGATGTTCGCCACCATGCCAATCAGTACCACCACGATACCGGCCATCAGCATACCGCCGAGGAAGGACATGTCTTTACGGGTAGTCAGCACATAGGCGGAGCAGCAGAAGAACACCAGCGCGGTACCGCCCAGCGCCATACCGATCACGTCGCCCATCCCAGCGGACAGGTAAGCGTTCAGAATCGGCCCGAGGATGTAACCGAGGAAGCCGGTGAAGGCAAACGCGGAAATAATGCCGCTTGGCTTGTTCGCCGTTTTATAGGTCAGGAACATCAGCCCGTACATCCCCACCAGCGTCAGAATCAGACCCGGAGAAGGCAGCATCAGCACGGTGCTGGCGGTGGCGGTGATCGCCGAAAACGCCAGCGTCAGGCTTAGCAGAAAATAGGTATTGCGCAGCACTTTGTGCGTGCTGAGTAGCGATGTACGGTCATGTGATGAACTAACAATACGATCCATGAGTCACTCTCTTATGACAGATGTAATTAATGATGGAGGATAATGAAAACACAGCCGCGCACACAGCGCTTTTACCCATCTTTACTCATTTGATCTAAATCAGGTTTCATCGTGGATTATGGTGAATGGTTGATAAAGCGTGAGTATTGTGCTGAATAAATGGTCAATCTGTTGTTATTTCAGGCTATTAACAGCATTTTGACTGTTTTTCAGGCAAACGAACACATTCGGGCTTTACACGGCGCATTGGGATGTTTATAGTGCGCCTCATTCCGGAAGTGTGGCCGAGCGGTTGAAGGCACCGGTCTTGAAAACCGGCGACCCGAAAGGGTTCCAGAGTTCGAATCTCTGCGCTTCCGCCAGATTAAACAAGGGGTTACCGAAAGGTAGCCCCTTTGTTTTTTGGGCTGTTGGTATAGTATTGGACTATTTTTCTTTCAATAGCCAAACCAACTCCAAAAAAAGAACCCGCCGAAGCGGGTTTTTTAATGCCTGTTTTTCCTGTGCTGTCGCGTCGGTCAGCGGCGTGATTTTTACCTTTCGGCATGCTTGCGGTGGGGGAGTGCAACGTGGCTGCCAGTACCGTGCCGCGTGGGTTAATATCGAGGAAAACACCGTATTTCCCTTTGGTCCACATCAACGGTTCCGGGTTCTTTTCTCCTGTGTTGCACAGGCGTCGTCGGAACATTGACCTGTGACGGAATCTTCCCGCATCGCAGCAATTTTTGCGATTTTGATTTATGGATATAGCAAGCTTAAGTCTCAGCGGCCTACACGAACCTGATGCTCAGGCGAATAACGCTCGCCAACGATTTTTATCGTTTCCAGCGCCTGTGTGACCTGGGACAACTCATCCTGAGAAAGAATAACGTCAACGGCGCCCAGGTTTTCCTCGAGGCGATGCAGTTTGGTGGTGCCCGGAATCGGAACAATCCACGATTTTTGTGCCAACAGCCATGCCAGCGCGATTTGTGCAGACGTCACCCCTTTGTCGGCTGCCAGTTCACCCAACAACGAAACCAGCTTTTCGTTGGCGGCAATTGCCTGAGCGGTGAAACGCGGCACCTGGCTTCGGTAATCATCCTTACCAAACGTTGTTCCTGACGTAATTGCTCCGGTCAGGAAGCCTTTGCCTAACGGGCTGAATGGCACAAAACCAATACCCAACTCCTCCAGAAGCGGCAGGATCTCCTGTTCAGGTTCACGCCACCACATGGAGTATTCGCTTTGCAGGGCGCTGACAGGTTGAACCGCATGCGCACGACGAATCGTCTGCGCACCCGCTTCGGAAAGACCGAAATGTTTGATCTTTCCTTCGGCAATGAGGTCTTTCACCGTTCCTGCGACATCTTCAATTGGCACGTCCGGATCGACACGGTGTTGATAAAGCAGGTCAATGACATCGGTTTTAAGGCGGCGTAACGATCCTTCAACGGCCATGCGGATATGCTCGGGGCGGCTGTTTAAAACCTGCTGTTTGTTGTCATCGCCAAAGGTAAAGCCAAATTTTGTGGCGATGACCACGCGGTCGCGAAAGGGTTTTAGCGCTTCACCGACAACCTCTTCATTCAAAAACGGACCATACACTTCGGCGGTGTCGAAGAACGTGACGCCACGTTCAACCGCTGTCCGTATGAGTTCAATCGCCTGGTGGGTATCTGTCGCCGGGCCATAGCCGTGGCTTAAGCCCATACAACCGAGTCCAAGGGCTGATACTTCAAGCCCGGATTTACCCAGATAACGTTTTTGCATTGTGTGAATACCTCTATTATTGCGGCTTAAACGTCGAGTTTACGGCCAGTGAGCCACTCCACTCTCGCAGGATCGCGATGAGAGAAGAATGCGCTGGTGGCAGTATCAAGTGCGGTAATCTGCAGCATGTCTTCAGCACTGAGTTCAAAATCGAGAATGTTGATGTTCTCTTCCATGCGTTCTTTTCGCACTGATTTTGCAAGCGAAATAATGCCTCGCTGGAAAATCCACCGCAGGACAACCTGACCTACACTTTTTCCGTACTTCTGGCCTATCGCCGCTAATTCGGGATGCTGGAACAACCCATTTTTTCCTTCAGCAAACGGTGCCCATGCTTCCGGTTGGATGCCACGGCTTTGCATCCACGCAACAGCGTGCAGTTGCTGGTTGAAGGGGTTAACTTCAATCTGGTTTACCGCTGGGGCAACGCGGTTGAAGGCGATAAGATCGGCCAGTCTGTCCGGATGGAAGTTGCTTACGCCAATGGCGCGAATTTTGCCTGCCTGCTGCAGTTCTTCCATTGCACGCCAGGCGCCGTGGACGTCACCGTAAGGTTGGTGAATCAGGTACAGGTCAACATAGTCCAACTGAAGTCGGTTCAGTGAACGTTCAAACTGTGCTTTGGCACCTTCGTAATTCGTATCCTGTAGCCAAAGTTTGGTGGTGATAAAGAGTTCGTTGCGCGCAATACCACTTTGCTTCAGGGCGTTCCCGACCTGGGTTTCATTCTGGTAGGACGCCGCGGTATCGATCAGGCGATATCCCGTTTCAATGGCATCAATAACGGCTCTCTCGCATTCAGCGGCATCCGTCATCTGGAACACACCAAAACCCAGCAGGGGCATTTCAATACCGTTGTTCAGTTTTACAGTTTGCATGACATAGTCCTTCCGCTTTTGTTCAGAAAAAGCATAATGCAAACTGATTTATTCGATTAGATGGGGTAATTAGCTAGGGTTTATTAGCTATGTTCATCAATTTTGTCGGTATCTGATGTCGCCATACTGATAACCAGTGACCTGAAGCGACTCTGGATAAGCGGTTCAGGCAAAAGTTGGCTGACAGCCCGGCTTTTCGAAATGATGATCTTACCGTTCTCTCAACCGGGAAGCGGAAGGTTGCTAACATCAGGTTGATGTGAAATGCGGAAAAGCAAAATGGTCTGACATAGTGACGGCGATATTCATTAGAATGTCTCTACGCTTGCCAGATAACATGAGGTTTTCATGATCGTAGCCACGACACCGCGACTCATTATTCGCACATTCAAACACAAAGACGCATCTGCACTTTTTGATTACCTGTCTTCACCCCGCACACCGTGTTTTCAGGACGAGAAACTCGCTTCACGGGAAGACGCAAGAAAAGAAGTTGATAGAAGATCCCGTGATACCAGCCAGCTAGCGGTATGCCTCAAAGAGACTGATGAATTGATTGGCCATCTTTTCGCTGATAATCGTGAAGAGCCAGATGTGAATACCTGGTCAGTTGGATGGCACTTTAACCAGCGTTACGAAGGTCAGGGTTATGCTACGGAATCCGTTACTGCTTTGTTTGAATATTTGTTTTTTCAAAAGGAAGCTCGACGTCTCTATGCTTACGTTGAAGATTATAACATAGCCTCTCAAAAGCTTTGTGCACGCCTCCATATGCGCGTGGAGGGCTGTTTTAAAGAATTTGTTACGTTCATACAAGATGATGGCGAAGAAAGATACGATGATACTTTTATCTACGCGCTTCTCAAAAAAGAGTGGAAGTAGGTGATTTACACACCGATATTTGTCCGCATATTCGTAATAGCGAACTTAAGCCCACTTGAGCGTCCGCTCAGTGCCAGAAGCGGACATTTCAAATTAGCCCCACCACGGACATCTGAACTTAGCTTTGACAAACAATGTAACAGCAATACTCTGATATCACTTTTAACCACTAGCGATGTTTTTTATGGCGGTACTTGATTCATCCTCTGACATCGAACAGCCCTGAGTATATTGCGCGGGCTGTTCATGCCTGATAGCGAAGGGGGGTTGCGACGAAAAGGCAGGAAAAATAGCCCTTTCGTTTGCGTCATCTACATCGTCAACACAATTTTTCCTGTGTTCAGACCGTCTTCCATACGCTGGCGAGCTTTACAGGCGTCGACCAGCGGGAATACGCTGTCAATAACCGGGTTCAGCCCATCTTTACCGAAACGGGTTAACCAGCACTCTTCAAAGCGACGGGACATCTCATGCTTCACTTCTTGCGAACATGATTTCATTACCGTACCGATAATCTGCAGATGGCGGTACAACACCCGGTCCAGCGGGATCTTCGCGTTTTCAATGCCTCCCATAATGCCAATCTGCACCAGGCGGCCACCAAAATTAAGTGCGTTCACGTTTCGTTCAAAATATGGCGCACCGATAAAATCAAGGATGAGATCAACACCCTTGTTATCGGTGATTCTGGCGACCACGTCGGCAAAACAGTAGGCTTGCCCACACGTAAATCAAGTGACTCACACTGTATCAGACTATGAATCCACCGTTCTGCGAACAGCAAAATAGTGCGCTGGCGTGCTGCCCATCGTTTTTCTGAACATGGTAATAAACGCGTTAACCGACTCATACCCCAGGTTTGCCGCCACGTTTTGTACCGATACTCCGCTTGCCAGTTCCCGAAGGGCAATAATCAAATGCAGTTGCTGACGCCAGCGACCGAAGGTCAGACCGGTTTCACGCAGCATTAAGCGCGCTAATGAACGTTCGCTGAGCGCCAGTCGCTTTGCCCAGACTTTGAATGTGCTCCGATCTTCCGGATTGCTGACCAGCGCATCGGCCATCGCGCGAATTTTAGGGTTCGCAGAAACCGGCAGGCTCAATTTCTGCTGCGGCATGGTCACGAGTTCATCGAGCGTCACTCTGGTCAACCTGCCAACATGGCTCTGCGGTGCGTAATCAACGCCTTCATTTGTTAAGCGATCAATTAACTCTTTAATCAGCGGTGAAATTGCCAGCGTGCAGCATTTTTCCGGCAGCGCGACTGCTCCGGGTTCAATAAACAAGTAGTTAAGGTGCGCATTCCAGGTCGCTTTGGCGCTATGAGGAACTCCGCCTGGGATCCACACCGCGCAATCGGGTGGCACTATCCAGATATCATTTTCCGCACGACAAATTACCGCCCCGTACAGGGCAATAATCAACTGCCCTTTACGGTGCGTATGAACCGGCACTTCTGCTGCGTAATCCACGAAATCAATATGACGTGCGACTACCGGGCTCGGCGTGCTGTCGGGATCAAACAACGTATTGGCAAGTCGGGATGTCATGTTATTGGCAACATTTAGGTATTTTTTGACAGAATAGAGTATTTAGTGACGTGCGCAAACCGGGAATAATTCCCGGCATGAATAAAATCATCCCCCATCACATCCCTTTTTGGCACGCGATACGCCGCTGGTCAGGCCGCATCATCACTCCCGTGCTACTGAGCGATGCCCACGCCCTGCTCTATTCCGTCAGGAGTTTTGCCGCAGCCATGCTCGCGTATTACATCGCCCTGTCGATTGGCCTTGAACGCCCCTCCTGGGCCATCATCACCGTCTATATCGTTTCGCAAACGTCGGTCGGGGCCTCACTGAGCAGGAGTCTCTATCGCCTGGCCGGCACCGTGGCTGGCGCTGGGGCAACGGTGCTGATCGTGCCCACATTTGTGAATATGCCCGTGTTGTGCAGCGTGATGCTGACAGGCTGGATCACGTTCTGCCTCGGGTTATCCCTACTTGAACGCACACCCCGTGCCTATGCCTTTGTGCTGGCCGGTTACACCGCGAGCCTGATTGGCTTTCCCGCCGTTTCCGACCCAGGCTCGGTGTTTAACATCGCCATCATCCGGGTGCAGGAGATAATGATCGGCATCGTCTGCGCCGCACTGATTCACCGGTACATTCTGCCCAGTCGGATATCAGGCCTGTTCAACAGCAAATTAACGCAGACGCTGCACGCGGCGCGACAGCGTGTTGCCGATACCCTGGCGGGCAAGTCTGATGCGGTGTCAAACCCCTTGCACCTCGCGCTGGCATTGCAATTCCTGCAGGGCATCAGCCACCACATCCCGTATGATTTTGCCCTTTCGGTTCCGGCCCGCCAGGCCAGGAAAGCACTCCATGACAGGCTGGCGCGATTAGTCATCGTGAACGGTGAATTACGCGATCGCTTGCAGATGATCGCGGATATGCCCGCCGACATGCAGATACTGCTGGATGATGTTCAGGCCTGGCTGACCTGCGGCGATAGCGGGAAACGCAAGAATACGGCGGATGCGCTACAAAAACGCAGCGCCCGGTTGGCACAGGAGCGTGCGGTACAGTCGTTGACCTTTGAGGACGCGCTTCGGGTGAATTTCTTAGGCTACATAGCGGAGTTGATTAGCCTCATTCACCAGTGTGAGCGACTTTCGGAGGCTATCTACCACGCCAAACCCGCACCTACACGAACGGAAGATAACACAGCGAAAGGGTATGTTTTCCATCGCGATCCCCTGAGTGCTGCCCGCACGGCACTGGGCGCGTTTGTCATCATCCTCAGCGGCTGTCTGCTATGGATTTACTCGGCCTGGCCAGATGGCGGCACGGCGGTCTCCATTCTTGGGGTCTGTTGCACATTGTTTGGCAGTTTCGACATGCCAGCACCCCATATTGTGAAATACATTATCGGCTCCATCTGGGGCGTATTAATCAGTCTTATCTATAGTTTTGCCCTGCTTCCCCAGCTCAGCGATTTTCCCGTACTGGTTGCCGTGCTTGCTCCGGTCTACCTGCTTGCCGGGTCACTCCAGGCGCGACCCCCCACCACTTTTATGGCGATGGGAATAACGTTAACGCTGCCTGTGTTGTGCGAGCTGGGTGCGCACTACAGCGGCAACTTCGCCGATGCCGCTAACACCGCCATCGCGCTATTTTTCGCGACCGGTTTTGCGGTCATTAGCATGAGCCTGCTGCAAACCGTGCAAGCCGACGCGGCGATAAACCGACTGCTGAAACTTTGCCAGCGTGATATCCGCCGTAGCGTGAACGGCGTGTTTAAAGGCAATGAAACGCACTGGACCAATCTGATGATTGACCGGGCCGCCCTGCTGTTGCCGCGCTTGCCGCGTAGCGGGCCGTCATCCGCTCGGGCACTTGCTCATCTGATGCACTTTATGCGTGTTGGCCTCGGTGTGATGCACCTGCGCCGCTGCGATGCGTCCTCAGGCTGTTGTGAGATCAACACCATCCTTTATGACCTTACCCGCTCAACGGAGACAGAAGCCTTACGCGAGCGCATCGCTGCGATAACCGATCTCTGCTTGCCCGCAACTGATGAACCATCGCGTCAGTTAGTCGACAAACTGGTTGATCTGCACTGCGCGTTACGGACGCAGGACGAGGAACCCGCCAATGATAAATGACATCAATATCGGGGGGGTTTTTATCCCCGGTCTGCTGATGACTGCGCTCATCGCGCTGATCTGTACGCTGTCACTCGTACCGTTTTTCTCTTTCAGCAGGCTTTACCGCCGTTTGCCCTTTCGCCCGTTGATTGATTTTTCAACCTTTATCATTAGTTTTTTCCTGCTTTTGCAGGGCCTGACCACTCTGGGGTTATTCGCATGAAATCTTTACTCTCTTTGCTGGGTCGCTATGTGCTGACGTTAAGTGCTGTAGTGGTGGCGACGCTCGTGGCGTTTATTTTCTGGAAACAGTATGCGCAGACACCCTGGACGCGCGACGGGCGGGTTCGTGCCGATGTGGTGCAGATTGCGCCGGATGTTTCCGGGCCAGTGAGCCGCGTGGCGGTCCGCGATAACCAGTGGGTTAATCGTGGCGATGTTCTCTATGCCATCGATCCGCACTGGCTGAAGCTGGCTGTGCTGAGTGCACAGGCTGACGTTGAGGCAAAACGTCATGAGATGCTGATGCGCCAGGATGCGGCCAGGCGACGTGCACTGATCAAAGGGGTGATTTCCAGTGAGGACATCCAGCAAACAGGCAGTGCGGCAAGCATCGCGGCGGCCAATTATCAGGGGGCACTGATCGCGCTGGAACTGGCGCAGCTTAATTTAGCACATGCCACCGTACGCTCACCGGTGGATGGCTATGTCACGCATCTCCGTCTTCGCCCCGGTGACTATGCCACTGCGGGAGAGACAAAAGTCGCCATTGTCGATGCGCACAGTTTCTGGGTGGTGGGCTACTTTGAAGAGACCAAACTGCGTCATATCCGTGTCGGAAATACCGCGCAGATTGTGTTGATGGGATTTGATCCACTGATCACGGGGCATGTGGAGAGTATCGGACGTGGGATCGGTGACAGCAACGACGAGACGGGTGGACTTGGGCTACCGGATGTTAATCCCACCTTTAGCTGGGTGCGGCTGGCTCAACGCGTACCGGTGCGCATCCAGTTAGATACCTTGCCTGCGGGCATTGAGTTAGTGGCAGGATTATCCGCGAGCGTGTCCATCATGCCTTAAAAGGTATTAACAGCCCTGACCTTAACAGGATTGAGGTTTCGGTGTATGAAACACCGGCCATCCCATGGCTTCTGCGGACCTATAATGTTTATTTATTAATGAGCTAGGGAGTAACACGATGGGTATTAGCCATATTTCTATAAAAGAGGTAAAGCGTGACAATTTTGGTGAGATAGAGGCTTGAATCGCCACGGGTTTAACAGACACCTCAGAGTCATTTTTGATCTGCTACCCGTTGATAGACACAGAATGCTACTAGCAATGTCCGCTTCTCGCTCACAACGGACCTTCAACGTAGAGTGCGTGCCAGCTTTTTGCTAAAAGGGACATTATGATTAATTATTTTCTGCCTCTGGCTGATCTTAGTCAGCTCATAATATGAGCTGATTAAGAAGCATGATTACACCGTTGGGATGGTACCACCATCAATGACATATTCGGTGCCGGTGATGGCGGCTGCATGAGATGACGCAAGGAAGGAAATGAGTTTCGCAACCTCGATGGGCTTTGACGGACGACCAAGAGGAATACCACCGAGAGCATTCATGATTATCTGCTTACCGCCTTCGTAATCCGTTCCCGCCTGCTTCGCCAGTCGCTGCGCCATCGCGACTGAAGCTTCGGTTTCGATCCAACCGGGCGCAACACGCACGACACGAATCCCTTTCGGGGATACCTCTTTCGACAGGCTTTTGCTGTACGCCGACAGCGCAGCTTTTGCCGCCGCATAACCGGTGGTTGATTCTGGTAACGGCAGTTCACGCTGGATAGATGTCACGTGAATAATAACCCCGCTACCCTGCGCCAGCATCCCAGGCAACAGCGCACGATCTAAGCGCACCGCGGGCAACAGATTTAGGTTGAGTTCCTGCTGCCACTCTGTTTCGCCCAGCGCGGCAAAGCCTCCGGCAGGCGAGGTTGAACCGCCAGCAACATGGATGATGGCGTCGACACCCCCCAGATGCTTGTGAACGGCTTCCACTACCAGGGCACATCCGTTGACGGTGGTCAGGTCCGCCGCTACGAAGGCGTCTGCGAAACATTCTGTGGGCACATGACGCGCGGTGGTTAACACCCTGGCACCCAGTTGCTTAAATAATTCAACGACCGCTTTGCCGACGCCTTTGGTACCTGCAGTAACCAGTATGCGTTTGTCCTGAAAATCAAGATCTAACGACATCAGATAATCTCCAGCGTGTTGATCTTGTCGCCGACCAGGCCGAAGACATGTTCAAGCGTGACCGGGCTGCCGGGAAAATTACCGACGACGTTTGAAGTGACCGTCACCCGGTGACCTTCGGTGATAAACTTAACCGGCTCAACGCTGTAGTCAAACGCGGCCTGTGCGGCACGTTGCCATGCCTCGATCGCTGCGTGTCCCTTGTGAGTTTTACCTTCGTCTGTCACTACAGCATCAACAGTAAAACAGTGCTTAACGTTGGTAATATCTGCACCGTTACTGATCGAGAAATAGTCTGAAATAGCATGCGGTAGGGCTAATGACATGGCTCTTTACTCCTGTTATTTACAGTACGGGCATTTTCAACATAGACTGTGAAATTAACAAGTACGCACTAAAAAGTGAGCCACTGAATTATGAGTAAGTTATATACTCCGGAATCTGCCGCAAGCGGTGTGGAGCACGTGCTGCGACTGTTGGAAGGTCGTTGGAAATTAATCATTCTTTTTCATCTGTTCGATGGAAAGGTACAACGCTATTCTGATTTTGAAAAACTGATCCCCGCTATTTCGCAGAAGATGCTGGCGCAGCAACTGCGACAACTGGAAGCTGACGGCATCGTATCACGTACGGTGTACCCTCAAGTGCCACCGAAGGTGGAATATCGCCTGACCGAGTGGGGGCAGGCGCTGTGCCCGGCCCTTGATGCAATGTTGAAATGGGCGGAAAAACGCGAGGTTTAGCTGTCGTCGGGGCCTTTTTGCAGTGAGTGAAAATCACTGATGTCTGCTTTTGCTCAACGATTAATAATCGGTGTCTGTCTGGATTATCACTTTTGCCTCTCTTGTCTTATGTATTTTTGCTGCGGTTCAATTATTGAGAATAAAAACAAACGAACCAGAAGAAAATACGGGAATAGATCAGCCACAATGTTAACTTTTGATAAAATTAAAGTAACATTCTGTGGGGTGCGGATGTTTTTATTTCTCATAGACGAGAATTTACATATCATGATATAATATGGCGGAAAAGAATGCAGGTTATTAATCTGCCAGTAATGTAAATAAATTTTTGAGGAGACCATTCCAGTGGGACGTAAATGGGCCAATATTGTTGCTAAAAAAACGGCTAAAGACGGTGCAACGTCTAAAGTATATGCAAAATTCGGTGTCGAAATCTATGCTGCTGCTAAACAAGGCGAACCAGACCCAGAATTAAACTCATCTTTAAAATTCGTTATTGAACGTGCGAAGCAAGCACAAGTCCCAAAACACGTTATTGATAAAGCCATTGATAAAGCCAAAGGTGGCGGCGATGAAACGTTCGTACAAGGACGTTACGAAGGCTTTGGACCCAATGGTTCAATGATTATCGCTGAAACGTTGACGTCAAATGTTAACCGTACGATTGCTAATGTTCGCTCAATTTTCAATAAAAAAGGCGGGAATATCGGAGCGGCAGGTGCTGTCAGCTATATGTTTGACAATACTGGAGTGATTGTATTTAAAGGAACAGACCCTGACCATATTTTTGAAATTTTGCTTGATGCAGAAGTTAATGTTCGTGATGTAACCGAAGACGAAGGAAACATCGTTGTTTATACAGAATCCTCAGACCTTCACAAAGGCATTGCAGCGCTAAAAGCAGCCGGGATTACCGAATTCTCAACAACAGAATTAGAGATGATTGCTCAATCAGAAGTTGAACTTTCGCCAGAAGATTTAGAAATCTTTGAAGGGCTTGTTGATGCCCTTGAAGATGACGATGATGTTCAAAAAGTATATCATAACGTTGCAAATCTCTAATTATAAATCAAAAAATCTGTCATTATGGCAGATTTTTTAACTTATAAAGTTGTTATAAAAACATATCTAACCCGATGTGTTGATTATAAAAAAATAGATAAAATTACTGTCTCCAAAAAGAAATTACATTCATTGAAATTGCTGGTCTTAACACTCTGGTGATTGACGGAAAAAGAACATATTACGGAAGAAAACTGCGCGAAAAACGTAATGCGTTGACGATATAAAATCAACGTTAATACCCCCAGCCCGAAGGCGGTTGGGGGTTAATAATAATGCCAGGCTGACCTGCCCGCGAATAGCGTAGCGGATTAAAGCCGTTATTTTTTGGGAGTGATTTTCGTCACTGAGCCTGTTTGCGTTTTATCCCCGATAGTCCCATACATAGACACCAGATAAACGGCACCATCAGGCCCGGCGGTCAGGTGGTTTGGCGTATCATCCATCGGGATATTAGCGACCAGTTTGCCATCTTTGTTCAGAACAGCAACGGTTCCGCCTGAGCGCGTGGCGGCGAAAACCTGCGACGTCATGGGATCCCAGACGACAGATACGCCCCCGGCCCCAATGTAAGTATCCGCGAGAACCTTACCGTCCGCATCAAGAACCACGACATTGTTCGTCTCCTGGGAAGCGACGTAAAGACGGCCGGTCTCCGGATCGCGAGCGATGTCGGTAGCACCTTGTGCCTGAGGTATTTTCACCGTCGTACTCTTGCCCGTTTTGAGATCAATCCAGCCCACCCAGGGCGTATCGCGACTGACGCCGTAGAGTTTCCCACCGGCACTGTCGAGGGCAAGATCTGTACTGTAAAACTGGTCACGGCCGCGGTTCGTCACGAACTCCATCTGACCGATATGTTCCAGCGTTTTGGTATCATAAACCTCGATAAAACCGGTCAGCGCTGCGCTGACATAAGCCCGATTGTGGGCTTCATCAATGATCACATCGCGTGGATGTACGACCGACCCCTCCGGGAAGACTTTCACGACGGAAAGCGTTTTTGCGTCATAGACGGTCACCGTCTCGGCGAGCGTGTTCGTTGTCCAGACATGATTATGGACATTATCAACACCGATGCCGAAGACTCCAATCTGCTCACCCTTTTTGTCTTTAGGCAGCGTAGCCTCCGCTTCGACAGTCAGCGTTCCGGCGTTCAGTCTCATCAGGCGGCTACCATCATTTGGGCCGCGTGCAGAGGTCACGAACAGCTTCCCGTCGGTTGAAATTGCTGACTGGTAAGCTCGCTCACCGACGGAAATTTTTTGCAGCCTGAAAGCCTCAGTGTTTTTCGGGGGAACAATTTGGGACAATTTCAACATGACCTGCGAAACGCTCGCGGGATTTTGCGTGATAACAGTGAGTGGATGAAGGCCTGTAGCAGCATCGACCGGAACGGTTAGCGGAATAGTGAGGTTTCCCTTCTCGTCGGCGGTCAGTGGTTTCGGTGTCAGGACTTCCGCACCATTCAGCAGGGTGACGGTCGTGCCCGCCTGTAGGCTCTTAATCGCTATGACAGTTTTATCTCCGGGCTTAACAGGAACGTCCCGTGACCCTGCACGGATACTGCCAGGGAAGGTAGTGGTGGCGGCTGCCCACTGGCTATCGGCGTATGCCGTTGTGGCGGTTGCCATCGCAATAGTGGAGGCCAACAACACCGAACGGACTGAAATTCTTCTCATCTTATCTCCATAAATTGAATTGATGCTGCATCTCAGCGCAGCCACAGGTTATTTCCCATGCGATGAGTCTTATCTTCCGCCATGAGAAGTATGTCTTGTTATAAGCGCATTCAACATACCATATCAATGCAAATAATTATCATTACTATTCTTGGTGGTGTCTTAAATGTGGGGCGTTTATATATCGCGGATGAGCGAGCTGGCGATTTTCCGGTAAGAGGGCGGCAGTGTGCCGAAGCGGACGTAAAAACGGCTTGTGCCAATCATCAGACAATAAATCGCAGCCTATTCCTCTCTCTACATATTCAGAAGGCTCATTCGAAACATCCCGTTGATGTCGATAATTAGTGGTTGAAAAGGTGCCAGGAATGACGGAAGAATATGCCAACATTGCTGAGGTTTAGATGGATTGAGGGGCAAGAAGTGGGATCGTCTGGAACAGTAAAGAAAATCGTTATGCTGACCATTGTGGCTAGCCTGGCCGCGGGTTGCGCGCCGTTACATCCTTCCGGCTGCCATAAGACCACGGCAACGGGGAGTTGCAGTTCAGGACGCTGGGATGATCAGGATGAATGGGGTGCGAAAGCGCGGGCAATCAGGGCGGCAATAAATGCCAAACTTGATGAGCCGCAAAACTGGAAGGGGAAAAAATGCAGGTTACATATTGAATTTGCTCAGGATGGCACGGCTTTGAACATATCAACCAGCAACGGCAATAAAGCCTATTGCGAAGCGATAAAATCAGCAGCCCATAAAGCCAAATTTCCAGCCTTCAACAATCCGGAAGTCTATAGGGATTTTCAAAAATCCGGCTTCGATATGCGCGGTTAGCACCATAGTAGCCCTTACAGTGTCAGCTCCTCGCTAACTGCTGCTCTTTAAACCTTATCGACGGCAGCTCAGTGCCAGAAGCGGAGGTTGTTAATGGCATGATGTATAAACCAATGGAGAGCCAATGATCTATACCCCTGTTAATAGATTCTGGCAATGTGGCTATTACTGACTCTACAGCAGAAGCACTAACTATAGGTATTTTATCGCTCCCATTGAACCAACCATTCCGGTGGGACAATTATTACGGTTTAAAATGACTTAAGGGGTATTTCACTCAGCTAAATACCCACCATCAATGGGATAAACGCCCCCGGTACAGAACGCTGATCTGTCTGACAGCAAAAACAAGATGAAGTCTGCTATTTCTTGCATTTTTGCCATCCTTTTCATCGGGTGGCTATTTGCGAAACTGCGTACGATGTTTTCAGGAAATTCATTCATCCGTGGGGTTTGGACATAACCCGGAGCGACTGCATTGATTCGAATACCCTGGCAGGCAAACTCTAGCGCTGCGGTTTGGGTTAAACCGATTATACCATGCTTAGCCGCGGTGTAAGGTGCCAATCCAGGAATGCCAACCAGGCCATTTACTGCAGATAAATTAACGATAGAACCACCAAACTTCATCATCTGAGGTATTTCATATTTTAGGCAGTAAAAAATACCGCTCAATGAGGTGGCAATGACCTTATTCCAGTTTTCAACTGTCTGCTCTGTGATATTTTTACCATGTTCACCTGTCAGGCCTGCATTGTTTACAGCATAATCAAGCCTGCCGAAATGTTTGATAACGTCATCTATCATTTGCCGTACCTGTTCAGGCTGTGACACATCACATCCGATCCCCATCGCTTGTTGTCCCTGTGAAGATAACCGCTTCGCTTTTTGTTTAGCCTGCGCTGACGAGCGGGATACAATGACGACCTTGGCGCCATGTTTGTGTAATTGGTCTGCGACGGCCTCACCTATACCTGTAGTACTTCCTGTTATAACCGCTACTTTATTCTGAAAATTCATAATTCCCCCTGTGAAGTAGAATGGAGTCTTACATCTGGGGTAGTATACAAATTAGCAGTGACAGTTTTTGTCAGTACTCTTTTCCTTCACGGATCCCCTCTTTTTTTCTCCATTTTTTCAATAAAGCCGTCCTGTTTTCTCTATACATGGAATCCAGTTGCACAATCTCTTCGATTTTGTCAGTTCTGAAATGACGAAAATCATTTCTCATCTCACACCATGCAACCAAAATCCAGCATGACTCCATATATACTAATGCGATGGGCCATATGACTCGAGAAGAGTAAACCTCTTTCTTGTCACAATATTTTATATTGACTCTCTTTCGATTTTTAATGGCATTACGAATGTCTTCAAAAAATATCTCATTGTTTTCTGAAGGACCGGTCAGATAGGATTGGCTCTCAATAAGATTTTTTAATTCACCGGGAATGACGGCGTGTATTTTGGCAAGCGCATTTCTTGCGGTATTTTTGAAATCATAATCCGTATTATGAGACACCCAATTTAGCCCAAGTATAATCGCATTGATTTCTTCATGAGAAAGATTTAAGGGGGGTAAATGAAAATCAGACTTAACGATGTATCCAATTCCTGCGCCGCCTTCAATGCTCACTCCCTGTTGCTGTAGCGTTTTTATATCTCTGTAAAGGGAGCGTACATTTATTTCTAATCTTTCTGCAAGAGTGGATGCCGTGATCGGATATCTTTGCGCCCTTAATATCTGTAGTAATTCGAGAAGCCTTTCTGTTCTGGTCATGTTGATAAATCCATCTTGATACTGAGACGATATCTTAAAGCACCTGTTGAATAGGCATCTTAGTACAAAGCAAGTGTATATGCCTAAGTTGAGCTGCCCCCCGTTGATTGATATCGCACATAACAGCCCAAAGCCATACTTACTCAGAGACTTGTTCCGGGGTTTTGGCCCCGTGTCTTTACTGCGTATAATGCCGCCTCTATACACGCTAAAATCGACTGTGCCACAAACTATGAATCTCAATCGCTTTTGTTATTTGCTCCTGATCTTCTCGGCTATCGGCAGCATCTTTACCTCACATCCCGTTGCTATCTGGTTCCTGCTCACCAACATACTGACGCTGGTGATTTATGGCGTGGATAAAATGGCGGCGCGTAAGGCCTGGCGCAGAGTACCGGAATCCACTCTGTTGGTGTTTGGTGTTGTGGGAGGGTGGCCTGGCGCGATGGTGGGTCAACAACTCTTCCGGCATAAAACACAAAAGCAGCCATTCAAAACCTATTTCATCGTCAGCGTGATATTGAGTGTCTCAGTGATGGTGGCGGTGTATCAGCTTTATCCCTTTTCTTCTTTCTGAGCGTTTGCTTTTTGCTCCCTGCGCATTGTGGCCTGATAACCCTTCTACCAGACCACTGCCAGGCTACTCAGCTATAGATTACCCACGCCACCATCAACCAGTAGCTCAGTACCAACGACGAATGAAGATTCATCAGAAGCAAGGAAAACGGCGGCCTTAGCCAATTCATAGGGGGTGCCTAAACGTCCGATGGGTACCAGAGCGCGAATTTCTTCCCGGAGCTTCTCTTCGTCCACGCCGCCCCCAACGTTGTTCAATGCCGGTGTTTCAGTCGGTCCGGGACTTAAGCCATTTACACGAATCCCACGCGGATGAAGCTCTGCAGAAAGTGTTCGTGCCAGAGAGAGTATTGCGGCTTTACTTGCAGCGTAAGCACTACTTTGTGGAAAACCAATCCGCGCGCTGACTGAGCCACAAACAATGACGGAGGACGGGTTGGAAAGCATAGGAAGCAGGGCTTTGATCAGGAAGAATGGGCCCTTAAGATTGGTATTCATCAGTGCATCGTAAGCCTGCTCATCCCAGGATTCCAGTGGCTTATGTGTAACATCACCTGCGTTTATATATAAAATATCAAGTCTCGGCCATCGCGCCTGTAACGCCGTTGCTAAGTGAGTTTGTTGAGGGATGTCGCCTGCCTCAATGCGAAAAATAGCCACATCACTTAACTCTTTTTTGGCCTCCAGTAGTTTTTTTTCACTACGACCGGTGATGGCAACCTTTGCTCCTTCTGCCAGAAACTGACGTGCCGTCTCTAAACCAATACCGCTAGTACCACCGGTAATCAGTGCGTACTTGCCTTCAAGTCTGCCCATTTTCCTACCCCCACGTATTATTCGTGGAGTAATTATTTATCCTTTAGTATCCTTTGGAAAGTAGGCACCATTTGGATACTAAGGAACCTTATGGGATGCAATGAAGTGAGACCGGGAGCCCTATGACACAGAATATTTCGACGTTAGCTGAGAGTAATACAGGATGCCCGATGGTCAGTTTTGTGAATCTGATAGCCGGTAAGTGGGCGATCCCAATCCTTTATCGTTTGATTGTATTAGGCGAACCTGTTCGTTTCAGTGAGCTACAACGAGCAGTCAGACCTATCACTCAGAAAGAACTGACTCGTCAGTTGCGACAGTTTGAGGCTCGCGGGTTGGTTAACAGAAAAGTGTTCGCTGAAGTTCCACCGAGAGTGGAGTATGAAATAACCGAGCTGGGTAAATCGTTGCGTCCGACACTTGATTCTCTTGCTGAGTGGATGACTGCCAACGCGAGCGCAATGAATAAAAACGGACAAAGGACGTCAGCGACTCGTTCTTGAGGGATAGCCATACTCAACGCTCCCATACGGCAGGAGAGTTGAGTATGAACATGTCACCGTGGAACAAAAACCGTATCATCGGCCAAAGTAATGTCGGCCTGTCCACAATGACACGATGCGTAATAAGCTATTTCACTTCTGCCAGCGCGCTTTTATCAACGTAGGGCTTCATTAGCGCATCGGCTTCCTGTTGGGCCGTTTTAACTGCCTCTTCCGGCGTCACTTTTGGATCGTTGACAACGGCCGCCAGCTGGTTTTCCATCGCTTTACGTACGGCGACCGTTTCATAGGTGGAGTACCAGGGATGGGCATATTTCAGCTGCTCAAGGGCGATGGCCGCACGGGGATCCTGCTGCATGTACGCTTTCATTTCTGGTGTGTCATACGCGGCTTTACGCGGCGAGAAGTAGCCGGTAAAGCGACTCCATTCTCCGTTCACCTGCGGGCTGACCAGCCAGCTCAAAAACTGATATGCCGCTTTTTTCTGCGCGTCTGAAATGCCTTTAAAACTCACCAGGCTGGCACCGCCAATCGGCACCGCACGTTGCTCTTTTGCCGGCAGCATGGCGACGCCAAGCTCAAAGTCTTTGGTATTTTCACGCATAAAGCCCAGTGCGCCGGTGCTCAGCATTGCCATTCCAACTTTCCCCGAAAAGAAGGCGGCGCTGATCTGTTTTGAGTTCAGGACACCAGAAGGCATCACCTTGTCCTGATAGATCAAATCCTGCCAGAAACGCAGGGCGCCAATGGTGGAGGGGGCGTTGTAATACACTTCGCCGGGATAGTCTTCATTGAAATATTTACCGCCATTGGCGCGAACCAGCGCCGAGAAAATCCAGCCGCCGTAATCGTCATTGGTCGATGGCAACATGATCCCCCACTGACCCTTGCTTTCGTCGGTTAATTTTTTCGCGTCCGCCTGCAGTTCAGCCCAGGTTTGCGGCGGTTGTTTGATACCCGCCTGGTCAAATAACGCTTTGTTGTAATACAGAATTGGCGTGGAGTTATGGAACGGGATCGCATAAGTCACGCCCATCACCTGAGCGTTCTTATGCATGGCGGGCCAGAACTCGTTAAGCAAAAATGGCCCCGCTTTTTGATTACCGAACCTGAACAGCTCGTCCATCGGCAGGATTTCATCTTTTAACGCCAGGTCGGTGGTGAAGTTGGCGGACATGATGACCAGCGCGGGCGGTTGTCCCGCCTTTTGCGCGGATTCGGCTTTGATCTTGGTGGTGTCATAGTTGCCGGTAAAAATGCCCCGTACTTCGACATCCTGTTGAGATTCATTGAATACGTTGATGACCCGGGTCATCTCCATGGTCAGTTTGCCATCGACGGGGGCGGGAAACATAAAATCGATTTTTTCTTTCGCCAACGCAGATCCGCTAAAGGCCAGCGCGCCGCTTAGGGCGAGCGCCTGCAATTTCGTATTCAGGGGCTTAAACATGGTCAATCTCCTGGAGTAAATTGTGCTGTTTCTCAGCATGAAAAAGATGAAGATCCGACGGTGAAAAACCGAGGGTAAGCGTGTCGCCTTTTTCGGGCACGATGCCGCGATGGCGGCGGCTGTAGCGCAGTGTGCCGACAGGCGTGCTGACGTGGAGCAGATAATCTGCCCCCATCAGTTCTCGTTGCATTACCGTGGCGGGCAGGGCGTACAGCCCGTCAGTCGGTCTGTCAGTGATGTGTTCAGGGCGTATCCCCAGCCAGACCTGCGTTTCGTCACGCGACAGCGGTGGCAGCGGATGTCTGATATCACCGAGTTGTACCTGACCGTTCTGGCAAGGCAGAAGGAGGAGGTTCATTGCGGGAGAGCCGATGAAACCGGCGACGAACAGGTTTGCCGGGCTGGCGTAGAGATGTTCAGGGCGACCGACCTGCTGCACGTAACCATTGTTCATCACGACGATACGATCGGCCATCGACATGGCTTCGGTCTGATCGTGCGTAACGTAGATGGTGCTGGTCCTGAGCTGTTGATGCAGCGCCATAATGCTATCGCGAACCTCGCTACGCAGGCGCGCGTCAAGGTTGGAGAGCGGTTCGTCCATGAGAAAAAGTCGCGGATTGCGCACAATTGCACGCGCCATCGCCACACGCTGCCGCTGACCGCCGGAGAGTTTGGCCGGTTTGCGATCGAGTAGCGGCTCCAGTTGCAGCATCCGGGAGACCTGTTCCAGCCGCGGTTGCCAACTGGCTTTATCCTCTTTGCGAATTTTCATCCCGAAGGTAATGTTGTCACGCACTGACAGATGCGGAAACAGCGCATAGTTCTGGAAAATCATCGCAAAGTTGCGTTCGCGTGGTGAGAGAAAGGTGATGTTCTCTTCCTGCAGCCAGATGTCGCCTCCGCTGACGCTTTCCAGTCCGGAAAGCAGACGCAGCAGGGTGCTTTTGCCGCAGCCGGAGGGGCCTACCAGCACCACGAATTCCCCTTCGGCAATATCCAGAGACAGCGAGTTCAGCGCCGGTTTGCCGTCAAACGTTTTGCTGACATTATTCAGTCTTAACATGGTGATGAGTACTCATCCGTTGGGCAACTGGTATTCTCGTCATACAGCCATGGCCCGGCGTAGTGCGCCAGCGAGTGCTGGTAGCTCACCCAGTGCTCTCCCACCTGACGATGCATCAGGCAGGACGGCGGCGACATGTCGTAATAGGGACGTGTATCTTCATGGCAGTAGGGCACCTGATGAACCGTTGCGGGAAGCGTGGTGATGGTCGCCTGACGATACTGCGTCATCGTCAGATTATGGTTATGACCGCAGAAGATGCGGATAAGCGAAGGGAAGCGTTCCACCAGTGCTAGCAGACGATGACCATTTTCACAGGCGATCGGATCCATCTGAGCATTTCCCAACGGCAGCGGCGGGTGGTGCATAAAGACGGCAGTTGGCTTATCACCGGCGCTGAATAGTTGGGCTTCCAGCCATGCTAGCGTCTCTTCGGTTAACCAGCCTTTCGAATGACCCGCAAGGCTGGAGTCAATAAACAGTAGGCGAGTCGCGAAATCATCGACGGCATAACGCATATTTTGCGGGTCGGTGCCCAGTTGTGGACACAGCGGGTGCAGATATTCAAGAAAATGCGCCTTATCATCATGGTTCCCCGGGATCAGCAGCAGCGGGTAGTGGAGCGCGCCGAGGATCTGGCGGGCAATGCGATACTCCTCCGGGCGGCCACAGTTAACGATATCTCCGCTGACGATAACGGCATGCGGACGTTCACGCAGCGCATTCAACTGGGAAACCACGTCTGCATTTCCGGCGTTAACGTCGATAAAACCGTAGAGCTTCTGGTCGTGACCGCGGAAATGGGTGTCGCTAATATGGGCTAACAGCATGAAATCACTCCTTATTTAATACCTGAAAAACCGAAGCTTCTCAGAAACTGTTTCTGAAAGGCGATAAAGGCCACCATAAGCGGCAGACAGACCATTAGCGTTCCTGCGCCAATGGTTCCCCACTGTCCGCCCGATTCCGCGCCCATCGCAAAGGAGACGAGGCCGACGGTCAGCACCTGCTTGTCAGGGTCGTTAAGCATCATGAGAGGCCATAAATACTCGTTCCAGTGATAGGTAATGCTGACAGTGGCGAACGCCAGCACTGACGGCCATGACATCGGCAGCAGGACGCGGTAAAGCACCTGCCACCACCGGCAACCTTCCATCAACGCCGCTTCCTCCAGCTCTTTTGGAATGGCAAGGAACGCCTGGCGCATCAGGAACACGCCGAATGCCGATGTGAAATAGGGCATCATCACGCCGGTCAGCGTGTTAAGAAGACCGAAGGTTTTCAACGTCATCATGTTCGGCACCATCATTACGACGGGCATGATCATCAACTGAACAAGAAACAGCAGAAAAAGCGTTTGCTTGCCGCGAAATTCGTGGCAGGCAAAAACGTATCCGGCGGTGGTGATGGTCAGTAGCTGTACGGCGAAGGTGCCAAACGCGAAGATCAGCGTGTTAGCGTACAGGCTGAACCAGTTTGCGCTGGCCCAGGCATCGCGAAAGTTATCAAGCGTTAACGGGAAGCGCGGCAGTACGGAGGCCATTCCTTCCCCAAAGGTCGTGGCGCTAAACGCCGAGGACAGCATCCACAGGAAAGGGCTCACCCACAGCAGCGCCAGGCAGGTCATCAGCGCACCCAGCGTGACTTTCCTGGACTGACGCAGGCGTAGCCACAGCGGTCGCGTGGCGCGTTGCGTTCTGGGAATGGCAGGGGAGATCTCAACGCTCATGATGCGCTCCTCGCTCCAGTAGCTTCAGGTTAAAAAAGGAGAAGACAAACAGTCCTGCCAGCGTCAGAAACGTGGCGGCGGAGGCTTTGCCCAGATCGTGGGTATCCCAGGCGAGATTCTGGATGTAATAAAGCAGTACGCTGGTGGCGTTATCCGGCCCGCCGCGGGTCATGACGGCGACATGGTCTATCTGCGTAATGGCATAAATCAGCGCCGTTGTGATCACGAAGCTCAGCGTCGGTCGTAGCAGAGGTAGCGTCACCTTAAAAAATATCTGTGTCGGGGTGGCGCCTTCCATCATCGCGGCTTCGCGTGCCGACTGCGGAATGCTCTGTAACCCCGCCAGAAAGAACAACATGTAATAGCCGGCGAATTTCCATACACCAATCAGCGCCAGGGCATACAGCGCGCTGTTGCTGCGACCCAGCCAGTTGTTATTCATGGGGCCGAACAGCTTCGCCAGGTAGTAGTCGAACATTCCCATTCCCGGCATAAAGATGAACAGCCAAATCGCCGCCGCGCTGACCATGGGAATAATCATCGGAAAGAAAAAAGCGGTGCGTAGCCAGCGATTGACGCGGTGGTTTTCCCATAACGCAACGGCCAGCAGCAAAGCCAGTGCCACTCCGGGGATAACTGTCAGGGCGATGTAAATCAGGTTGTTCACCAGCGACTGCCAGAAGACGCTGTCTTCAAACAGACGGATGAAATTCCCTGCGCCGACGTAGGGGGCCTCGTCGGTTGCCATGCGTGTATCAAACAGGCTGTCATACACTGAACGAATCAGCGGGAACCAGGTAAACAGCAGTAAAAAAAGCAGTGAAGGCGACAGGATAAGCCAGGGAAGCCAGTTCTTTTTCATCATCATCTGCGGGCTCGTCGACATGTTTCTGAAGCCAGACAGTGTGAAAGGGGATTACTGCAAAAGAATGGCCGAAAGATGATGGTTTTGTGACCTGCGAACCGTATCTTGTTTATAAAAATTCACGCTAAATTTCACTTTAAGATTTTACGCAAGACGGATTAATAAATATGTCATACCGCGTTGTGACTTAATAACCTTCTCATTAACATGGTTATTAAGGATAATTCGTTAATGCTTATGACAACAAGGATCGCCGCACTCTCGGTTGCGATTGCGTTATCTCTGGGAAGCGCACATGCAACAGAAAACAGAATCACTGAAGCCACAAAATTGCTCACGGGTTTTAGTCAACTGAATAATACTCCCGCTGGTCAAACGGTTCTTCGAGAAAACCTCGAGACATCAATAGCCATTAATAATCGCGCTACCGACGCTGAACGTGCCCGAGCGGTATCGGATAACACCATTGCCGCACTGGTCGGTTCCATGACAAACGGCATGTTGATTGCCGATGCGTTGGGCACAAGAATGAGCGCTATTTTCAATGCGCATAACAGTCTGAATGCACAAACATACAGTGCCACGGTTTTCTCTGAGCATTTTGGCGAATTGTTGTCGCAGGTTAACGCGTTGATTCAGGCGGATTCCAGCTTTGCCAAAAACTTTTATGCCAACGGCAGCGCAAACGGCAATCCGTTGATGCCAGCGACGGGAATTCAGTTGCCTGATGGCGGTGTCTATAACGTTTATGACCTGGCCTATCAACCGTCGGAAGAGGACCGTAATACGGTCGGTAATTCCCGCCCCGTGCAGGTTGCGCTTGACCGAATCGAAACCTTCAGCGCACCCGATTACTTTGGCGTTGATACGGATACCGCCGTGGCGATAATTCCGACGCTGAAAGGCAATGCGGCATTTCCCAGCGGTCATTCTGCGTTCGGTTTTGCCAGCACCTTGTTGATGGCTGAGATGGTGCCAGAACGGTTTCAGGAGTTTATCCTGCGCGGGTCTGAGTACGGTAACAGTCGTATTATCCTTGGCGCGCACTATGCGCTGGACGTGATTGGCGCTCGTATTATGACCACTTATGCAGTTGCGCAAATCCTCAACAATAATCCTGATTATCTGCAGCAGAGCATTCAGTCTATGCTGGGCGCGCCAGTGACGACCTCCGGCGATTTTCAGTCTCTGATGCAACGCGCCAGCACGGATTTACGCAATCTGCTGGAACAGGGATGTGGCAACAGCATTGCAGAATGTGTTGCCGCAGAGAGAGCGTCTCAGTTACAGGAAAAAGGCAGAATAAAGCCGACTATCTGTTTCGCATGACCTATGGTTTGACACCGACGGGGGCGACAGATCTCGCTCCCGTTGTGCCTGAAGGGGCCGAGGTCCTGATTGCCTCCCGCTTCCCTTATCTGAGCGCTGGGCAGCGCAGAGATGTCCTCGCCACAACGGAGATTGAGTCGGGACATGCGCTGGATAATGGCTCCGGCTGGGCGCGTCTCAACCTCTTTGCCGCTGCGGATGGTTATGGTGCGTTTAACGGGGATGTTTCCGTGACAATGGATGCCGCGCAGGGGGGCGTCAGCGCCTACGATTCCTGGGGTAATGATATCAGTGGCCAGGGGACATTCGTGAAGAAGGGAACCGGCACCCTCGAGTTGACGGGAAACAACAGTTTCTCCGGCACCACAACGGTTGCCGGAGGACAACTGATCGTAAATGGCGATCATCGTCATTCATCGGTGACGGTAGAAACGGGCGCCCTACTGAGCGGTTCTGGTAAAACCGGGGCTCTCACTGTGAAATCCGGTGGCGCCATTGCGCCTGGCAATTCTGTCGGAACATTAGACGTTGCGGGCGATCTGAACTTCCAGCGTGATGCACAGTATGCAGTGGAAATTGCCGCGGACGGGCGCAGTGACCTGATCCAAAGCGCAGGCATCGCCACCCTTGATGGCGGTGACGTCACGGTTTCACCGGAAGGGCGAGGAAACCTGCTCACCCAGCGCGAAGTGCATAGTCTCCAGGGAAAACAGTTCACTATTCTGACGGCTGAACAAGGCGTCCATGGGCAATTTAACCGCGTACAGCCTGGATGGTTATTCCTTGGCACCACGCTCAATTATCAACCTGACCGGGTACTTCTGAATGTGGGGCGCAACGGTACGGCATTCGCCGATATTGCCCTGACGGACAATCAGCGAGCTGTCGCGACGGCGGCGGACAGACTGTCTGCTGGCAATCCGGTGTATGAAAGTATTTTGCTTAGTACGTCTAAAGACGAAGCCAGACAGGCTTATCGTCAACTGGCGGGGCAAATCCATGCGGATGTGGCGTCCGCACTGCTTAATGACAGCCGCTATCTCCGCGAGTCAATGAACGAACGTTTACGTCAGCGTGAGGGCATCAGTCGTTCAACGGATATCCAGGCGAACGAGGGCGGGGCGTGGGTACAGCTGTTGGGCGGATGGGGACGCGCTTCCGGTGACGACAACGCAACGGGCTGGCAATCCTCGACCCGGGGCGTGTTACTGGGCGTCGATTCTGCTCTGGTGAATGATATTCAGCTTGGCGGCGTAGTCGGTTATACCCGTACTACGGTTGATGGCGGGGATCATGCCAGCGGGACGAGCGATAACACGCACCTGGGAATTTATGCGAGCAAACAGGAAGGCGATCTGTCCTTGCGACTCGGCGGTGGCTACACGTGGCACAGTATCGACACAGAGCGTGGTGTCAGTTATGGCGCGCAGTCGGATTACCTGCGTGCCGGGTATCATGCCCGTACCGCACAGCTGTTTGCCGAGACGGGATACCGTATCAGGACGGAAGTCGTGAACCTCGAGCCCTTTGCGAATCTGGCGTATACCCATTTTCAGCGCGACAGCCTTCGTGAGAAAGGGGGCGCAGCCGCGCTTCAGGGTGAAAAACAAAGCACGAATGCCACCATTTCAATGTTAGGGTTGCGTACAGATGTACAAATTGACGCAGTTAAGTTACAGGGAGAACTGGGCTGGCAGCATCAGTATGGCGAACGTAATCGCGATGCCGGACTGATGTTTAGTGACCATAATGCCGCATTTGTGGTTAACAGTGTTCCGGTATCGCGCGACGGCGCGATTGTAAAAGCCGGTGCAGAGGTCAGTCTTGGCAAACAGGCAACGCTGGCGTTGAGTTATGGTGGTCTGCTTTCTGATAATCATCAGGATCACCGCGTTAATGCCAACCTTTCCTGGCAATTTTAACGGTTTCTGTGACGTTATTTCCTCCCCCCTTTCGAGGGAGGAGGAAAACGCGCATTTAACACGGCCCCTCATTTCGCCCTTCAAACCAGACGGATTCTGGTGCAGATATATCCCAATGATTTTTCATGCTTTCAGGTCACACACGCTGCGCGATTCAGTACGCCTATGGTAGTTTTGATAATCCTGCATCCTGTTGAAGAGACTCAAGCATGCTGAATGGGCTGAACCACATCACCCTCGCCGTCAGTGATGTTTCAAGAAGTTTTGCTTTTTATGTCAACACACTTGGGTTTACGCCTAAGGCCAAATGGGCCCACGGTGCTTACCTGAGTCTGGGCAATTTGTGGCTGTGTCTTTCGGCGGATGCCGTTGCCAGTAAGGATGATTACACCCACTACGCGTTCAGTATTCAAGACGACGATTTCGATGTGTTTGTGGATAATCTCAGAGCGTTGGGCGTCACCGAATGGAAAATCAATAAGAGTGAAGGGCGGTCTTTCTACTTTTTGGATCCCGATGGGCACAAGCTGGAAATCCATGACGGCGATTTAACCAGCCGCCTTAACGCGTGTATGCAACATCCTTATGAAGGAATGGTGTTTTTCTCATCCCCGTAAAATGAGTGAAAAAGAGGAGCCAGTGAACCAACAACGCGATCCACTGGCGAAGGCACAATTATATAATCATGCTGGCGAGCAGAATAAATATCAGCCCACAGATGGATAACAGCGTCGACATCAGCGTCCAGGACAACAGTGTCTCTTTGGTGGTCAGGCCGAAGAAGTCTTTAATCATCCAGAAACTGGCGTCGTTAACGTGGGAGCAGATACAGGATCCCGCCCCGGTCGCCAGCGTAATCAATGCCAGGTTAGTATTAGGATGTACTGCCAGCAGTGGGATGACCAGACCGGCGGTAGAGATCGCCGCCACGGTGGCGGAACCCAGACAAATACGCAGGAACGCGGCAACGCCCCAGGCCATCAGGATGGGATTAATATCCATGCCTGAGACCAGGGTGGAAATGTACTGACCCACGCCAGAATCGATGAGCACCTGCTTGAATGCGCCGCCACCGCCGATAATCAGCAGCAGTCCGGCAATACCCGCAATGGCTTTCCCGCAGGAATCCATCAGTTCAGGGATCGTCTTTCCGCGGCCCAGACCCATGGTATAAATCGCGAACAGCAGTGAAATCAGCATCGCAATCGTCGAGTTACCCAGGAACAGCAGTATGTTGTAGAACAAGCCTGAATCCGCGGCGCTTTTGGCATGGGTCATCTGGATGATGGTGACGACCGCCATCAGGATAACTGGCAGCATCGCGGTGAGAAAACTGATCCCAAAGCCAGGCATTTCGCTTTCGCTGAACCGACGGGTCGCGCCAAGGGAGGCAATATTGCCCTCTTTTTTAAATGCGTCCGGAATAATGCGCTGGCAGAATTTATTCAGTACCGGGCCGCAAAGAATAAAGGTCGGGATGCCGACAATGATACCGTATATCAGTACCAGCCCTACATCGGCGCCATATTCACGGGCGATAACGGTCGGGCCGGGGTGCGGCGGTAAAAAACCGTGTGCAACCAGTAAACCGGAAAGCATGGGCACGCACATAAACATCGGCGATATTTTCGCTTCACGGGCAATAGCGAATAAAATAGGGACCAGAAGAATTAAGCCGACTTCGAAAAAAAGTGCAATGCCGACAATAAAGGCTGAGCAAACTACCGCCCAGTCAAGTTTATTTTTGCCGAAATAATTCAGCATGGTCAGCGCTATTCGCTGCGCACCCCCCGCGTCGGCCAGCAAACGACCCAGCATGACGCCGAAGCCAAATATTAAACCGATATGGCCCAGCGTGCCGCCAAGTCCGGATTCGACCGAGGTGACAACTTTATTCAAATCCATACCACTGGCGATGGCGACAGCAATCGAGACAATAATTAGTGAAACAAACGTATTGAGCTTAATTTTTATGGTTAAAAGCAGGAGTAAAGCAATCCCTGCCACAACGATAATTAGTGGCATAACGTCCTCTCATCATAGGGTAACGACCCGTCATTATCCGGCTGCGCACAGGATGAATAATGCGTAACCGGATAATTCAGGTGTCTGGATGTTTTTATTTTTGCTTTCAGTTCTTATTCATATAATCGCGCAAGGCCGCGCCGATTTTATTTACATCATAAATACAACCCGTCCATGTCCCGCCGCTTACCGCCTGGAGCATCGCCCAGAGTCGGGTGTCATCGGGCAGTTCAGGATCAGGAAGTAAATCCTGATGACTGGGTCGGGCGTTTAATATTGCGGTGGCCTCCTCCCGTGAGGGTAATGTTTCATCGTTACGGGTTCCGAGGAAATTGACTTCGCCCTGAAGCTCACGACAATCAATTTTAATTTCAATAATATCCCCGGTGCGTAATTTACCGATTGGCCCTCCGGCCAGTGCTTCTGGCCCTGCGTGGCCGATGCACGCCCCCGTGGAAACGCCCGAGAAACGCGCATCGGTGATCAGTGAAACATGCTTGCCGTAGGACAGATGTTTCAGGGCGCTGGTGACCTGGTAGGTTTCCTCCATCCCGGTGCCGGAAGGGCCAACGCCGATGATGACCAGAATATCGCCCGCTTTAATCTTGTCGTGCTTGATATCGTAAATCGCGCTTTTCTCGGACAGATAAACCTTCGCCACGCCTTTATGGTAATAGATGCCCCGATCGTCAATCACCGAGGGGTCGATGGCGGTGGATTTGATAACCGACCCTTCCGGGGCAATATTGCCCACCGGGAAAGTGATCGTTGAGGTCAGGCCGCGCTCCCGTGCCCGCTGTGGCGACATGATCACCTCGTCGGCGTCGATCTGCTCCTGTTCGCGCAGAAGCTGTTTGAACCGTTGCCGCCGTTCGGAGTGTTCCCACCAGTCCAGGTTCTCTTTCAGGGTGCTGCCGGTGACGGTCATCACGTCTTCATGCAGCAATCCCAGACTGCGAAGATGCAGCATCACTTCCGGTACACCTCCCGCCATGAAGGCATTCACCGTCGGGTGATAAACCGGACCATTGGGGAGTACGCTCACCAGTCGGGGCACCCGCTTGTTGATGCGGATCCAGTCGTCAACGGTTGGAATATGGCAGCCGGCCTGATGGGCAATCGCCGGAATATGCAGCAACAGGTTTGTTGAGCCACCGAACGCCGCATGGACCGTCATCGCATTCTCAATCGCTTTATCGGTGAGTATTTCCCGGGTGGTGATGCCTTGTTTACATAAGTTCAACGCCGCCTTCGCGGAGGCTCTGGCTATCTCCTGCCACACCGGTTCGCCAGAAGGGGCCAGTGCTGAGTGCGGGATGGCCAGTCCTAATCCTTCGGCTACGACCTGCGATGTCCCGGCGGTGCCCAGAAATTGACAGCCGCCGCCGGGGGAGGCGCAGGCTTTACAACCCGCACGGCGGGCATCCTGTAGCGATAACTCGCCATTGGCGAAGCGGGCGCCGATGGTCTGCACCTTGCCGTTATCCTCCCCATCCCTTGCGGGTAGCGTTGCGCCACCGGGCACCAGCACCGTCGCTTTGTCATGCTGCGCGGCAAGCGCCATCATGGTGGCCGGAAGTCCCTTGTCGCAGCTCGCCACGCCAATGACGGCTTTCGCATCGGGCAGAGAGCGGATAAGACGACGCATCACCATGGCGGCGTCATTACGGTACGGTAGCGAGTCAAACATACCCGTCGTACCCTGAGTACGTCCGTCGCACGGATCGGAAACATACACGGCATAGGGCAGGGCACGGTTCGCTTTGATGACCTCCGCGGCCGCTTTCATCTGGATATCCAGCTCGTAGTGACCCTGGTGCAGCGCCAGCGCGATGGGCTTACCGTCTGCCCCGCGTAACCCTCCCAGCGTGCTGAGCAGTAGAATGCCGTCCCGATCCAGTTCGTCTGGGGACCAGCCCATTCCGGCATTCATGGTCATCCCGAACAGATCCCCGCTCGGGCGGTTGATGAGCATTTCCGCCGTAAGCGGCAGTTCTCCGTCAGGGCCATCGGCGTGGGTTCTGACGGTGTAGATATCGCGACTTTCGTCAGCAAAAATATGGCGAACAGACATGATCTTCTCCTCAGTCCGATAAAATGCCCTGCGCGGCCAGCAGTGCGTGGACTTTTTCTTTGGCTTCTTCTGAGACGTCAAGAATCGGCGGCAGGCAATATGTCTCCACCGGCAACCCCACGCACTGCATGCTGTATTTGATCAGTGAGACAAACGGCGTTTCAAGGCCGTAAATCGCGGGTAGTTGCAGGAGCTTTTTATTCAGGGTGGCGGCAGTTGCCAGATCGCCCTCGCGCCAGGCGCGGTAGATACCGACAGAGAGTTCCGGAGCAAAATTAGCGCTGGCGGATATCGCGCCATCGCCGCCCAGCAGCAGGGTATTCAGTAAATGGTCGTCGAAGCCGCAGAATACCGAAAATGACGGACGTACAGACTTAACGGTGTTGATCATCGTGCGCAGATGGCCGACGCTGTCGATGGTGTCTTTGATGCCGACGATATTCTCATTTTGCAGTGCCAGACGTTTCACGGTCTCCGGGGTTAAGTCCTGACCGGTCAGATCCGGAAAGTTGTACAGGATCACCGGCAGTGTGACGCTGCGGGCGATCTGCTGGTAGTAGTCGTCAAGATTCCGTGCCGCAACTTTCCAGTAGTAGGGGTTGATAGCGACGACGCCGTCAGCGCCGCAGGCTTGTGCATGTCGCGCCAGTTTGACCGCTTCGTCAGTGGAAGGCGAACCGACGCCAATCAATACCGGGACCCGTCCGCCGACAACGGCGACGGCTTCTTCGGTGAACGCCATTCGCTGGGCGGTATTCATCTGGCTAAATTCCCCACCCGTACCAAGGTAAAACAGCCCGTCGACACCCTTATTAATCAGGAAGTCAGCAACCTGACGCATTGCCGTTTTATCAATGGTTCCGTCACGATGAAACGTGCTGGATACCGGTGGAATAATACCGCTGAATTTTGTCATTACCTCAGTTTCCTTTTCGTAAATATTCATTTTCGTTTCTGTATCCCAGCCCATATGATATTTGCCCGGCGCATTTGCGCAGCAGTTCCAGATAACCGTCGATCTTATTTCCTGAATAAACCACCGGATCGCCCGAAAGCGAGATCGCATAGTTAACCCGGTTATACATATTGAATACCGGCATACTTAAACATACCGCACCATAGGTTGATTCTTCATTGTCTATGGCCCATCCCCGAAGTCGCGTTTTTTGCAACTCTTCCAGAAATAACTTTTTATCGGTAAACGTATTGCGCGTGTGTGGCGTCAACGTGAGCGCATCTAAAAAATAATCCAGCTCTTCCCGCGTTTTCCAGGCTAATAACGCCTTACCCAGCGCGGTGATATGCAATTCAAGTTTTTTACCAATCCAGCTTTTGCTTGTTGGCACCGAGTTCGGGCTCTCAACCTTGTCGAGATAGAGGGCTGAATAGCTCTCCATTGCCCCCAGATGGCAGACCAGGCCGCTTTTCAGCGACAGCTCCTGCATTGGCCGCTTTGTCACCTCAAAGATATTTTGGCGGTGCAGCGCCTGGCAACCCAGTTCGTAGTTCTTTATTCCCAGCGAATAATGGCCGTTTTTGTTTTTAATTAAGAAGCCGCACTCCACCATCACATTCAATAAATTAAGCAGGCTGCTTTTGGGATACTGAAATTCTTTTAATAATTCCATATAACTCGCCACGCCTACCCATGCGATGTGGGTTAATATTTTTTCGGCACGAACTAATGAATTACACCCTTTGCGAACCATCATGGAACCCTCTTGCTGGTAGAATAAATAGTATCGGCATTGCTGAAGTGAAAATATACCTTGTTCAACATGCTGAACCGTAATGGGGTGATTAAATGTGATCTTGTACTCAGTTTGAATAGCAGAATTCTCGTGCTGACATTCGGCCAAATGTGAATGCATTGGAAATGATAAGACGCCATACTGTCGTGGTATGGTAGAGTGTGAGGTGCTCAAAGAACGATTCGAGGTTCGCGCGATGCAACAAATTGATTTTTACATGATTGATGCCTTTAGTACGGAGACTTTTGGGGGCAATGCTGCAGCGGTATGTCCGCTAGCCGAATGGTTGCCTGATGAAACATTATTGAAAATGGCTAAACAGCATAACCAGTCAGAGACGGCTTATTTTGTCCCCAATGAAAACGGCTTTATGCTGCGCTGGTTTACCACTCAGGGAGAAATAAATCTGTGTGGACATGCCACACTTGCGGCAGCTCACGTCATCTTTGAACATCTGGATTATCCGGGTGAGATTCTCCATTTTGATACCCGGTTTGTGGGGCCGTTAACCGTTGAGCGCAGCGGTGAATGGTTGACGCTGGATTTCCCTGCCTGGGAAACCCAGCCCGTCACGCCGCCGTCCTTACTGCTGGATGCGTTGGGTATCACGGAATATAAAGAAGTGCGCGTGGCGCGCGACTACATGGTTGTCCTGGATACTCCACAGCAGATCAATGCGCTACGTCCGGACATCAATGCCATGCTTCCCCTGGGGAAAATGGTTTGCGTCACCGCGCCAGGGGAAGGGAAATACGATTTTGTCAGCCGTTTCTTCTGCCCAGGAGAAGCCGTAGCGGAAGACCCCGTCACTGGTTCAGCACACAGTATGCTCATTCCTTACTGGGCCGAAAGACTAAACAAAGCAGAGATGCTGGCGCATCAGGGCGCTGAACGCGGCGGGGATTTACGCTGCCAGAGCGTGGGAGAGCGTGTTTATATCGGCGGACAGGCAACAACGTATCTGCTGGGTAAAGTGCTGCTACGCTAAGCTCATCCAGGATGCGCTACTGGCTCACCCGCCCTAAAGCGGGTGAGCCAGTAACCGGAGTAGGCCATCAGATTGAATTTCTGCCGGAAAATAACCGTAAGCTGCCAGCAGCCGTAGTAAATCCGACCGGGAAATACAGACTGACGCGGTGTTGACCAGAGGATGAAATCCCAGTGACTGCCTGGCAGAGACGGATGAGTCGATGATTATTTGAATATCTCTTTTGCCGCTATGCGCGACAGCAAAAGGCGTCACGCAGCCAGGTTCAACGCCTAACGTTTCCATCAACTCGGCTGGCGACGCGAAAGACAGACGGGATTCTTCAAGCTGCAACGCTAATCCGCGAAGATCTGCCTTGTGATTACCATCAAGAATGTACAGGTAGAAGTGCTTACCCGAGCTATTTTTCAGTAACAGGTTTTTGAGCAACTGGGCCGGAAACGTCGCTGTGAAACGCCTGTGATCGGCAACCGTTTTCACCTCCGGGTGTGAGACATACTGATAAGGTATACCCAGCTCGTTGAGCAATGTCAGAACCGCATTTTCATCCATCTTATTTAATCCAACCAAAGTCAGCGCCGTACTACATGGCGTATGGATGCGCAGTAATGGAAGAAAATTCCTGTGTCATCATCCTGTTGACTCGCAAAGAGATACGCTGAGACTAGCAAAACGGCGATCGTCGGGTATATGAGTTCAATCAATCTTCACAGTGGTATTGACCTGATCTATTGATCTGTCACGCTTAACGCTGCGCCATCGTTCTGTATGTTAAGTAGACTGCTGCTACCTGACGGCGATACTTGCCTGGGGACATAAAACGGATAATCCCCGTGGCATCACAATGAGGAGGGAGTATGTTTTCATACGTCATGCTGGGCACTAACGATCTGCCACGCGCGATCGCTTTCTATGATCCATTAATGGAATTGCTTGGACACCCGAAGGCAGGTCGGGGTGAAGAGGGCGCATCATGGGGAACGTTCAGTGAAAACTGCACCACCGGACTGTGCGTAGGTAAACCCTTTGATGGTCACGTTGCCAGCGTCGGTAATGGTACGATGGTCGCGCTGAATGCCCGCTCGTTTGAACATATTCAGCAGCTTCACGCGCTTGCTCTCAGCCTGGAGGGAACGGATGAAGGCGCGCCGGGCCACAGACCGCATTATGGACAAGGTTTTCATAGCGCCTATGTCAGAGACCCTGACGGCAATAAGCTGGCGTTTGTCTATTACGCTAACGCGTTTTGAACGACAGCGGGGGCGATTCCGGGGTGAACACATTTTATTCACGGAAAGTGTTGACTTTACACTCTTGAACTAGTTAACTAGTACAAAATGATTAATTGTACAGGTATCAGGTAATGGCATTCTCAATGATGACTCAGCACAACTGGTGGCGCACTTCCCGTTAACGGGCAGTATCGTCACGTCTGCAGTCTGCACACCGATACCCGGCCCGCCATGAGCGGGCTTTTTTTTGCCCAAATTTTGTCACACGCGGAAAGTCTCACCGCATGAACGAAGCCAGCAGATGCTGCGCAGTTACTGAATTCACTTTACGTGCAGAGTCCAGACCAGGGAAAAGGCCCGGTTTTTCAGGCAATGCGCAGACATTAAGGAGCCATAATGAGCACAATACTCAACCCCCGCTTCGGCGAATTCGGCGGTATGTATGTTCCACAAATCCTCATGCCCGCCCTGCTTCAGCTTGAAGAAGCCTTTGTTAACGCGCAGAACGATCCGGCCTTTCAGGCCGAGTTTACCGATCTGTTGAAAAACTATGCAGGACGTCCCACCGCGCTGACCCGGTGCCGCAATCTCACCAGAGGAACCCGCACGACGTTGTATCTCAAACGGGAAGATCTGCTCCACGGCGGGGCGCACAAAACCAACCAGGTGTTGGGGCAGGCGCTGCTGGCAAAGCGCATGGGGAAAACCGAGATCATTGCTGAAACCGGGGCCGGGCAGCACGGCGTAGCGTCCGCCCTCGCCAGCGCGCTGCTAGGCCTGAAATGTCGCATTTATATGGGGGCGAAGGATATAGCGCGCCAGTCGCCGAACGTCTTTCGTATGCGCCTGATGGGGGCGGAGGTGATCCCCGTGCACAGCGGTTCTGCAACCCTGAAAGATGCATCTAACGAGGCGCTCCGCGACTGGTCCGGTAGCTATGAAACAGCGCATTTCATGTTGGGCACGGCGGCGGGGCCCCACCCATTCCCAACCATCGTTCGTGAGTTCCAGCGCATGATAGGGGAAGAAACCCGGGTACAGATTCTGGAAAAAGAAGGTCGTCTGCCGGATGCGGTGATCGCTTGTGTGGGTGGCGGTTCGAATGCAATCGGTATGTTTGCTGACTTTATTGATGAAGCTCGCGTCGGACTGGTCGGTGTGGAACCGGCCGGTCATGGCATTGAAACGGGTGAGCATGGGGCACCGTTAAAGCACGGTCGCGTGGGCATCTATTTCGGCATGAAATCGCCAATGATGCAGACCGATGAGGGGCAAATCATTGAGTCCTGTTCCATTTCTGCGGGGCTGGATTTCCCCTCCGTCGGACCACAACATGCGTACCTGAACAGCATTGGGCGTGCGAACTATGTCTCCGTTACCGATGATGAAGCGCTGGAGGCCTTTAAGATCCTGAGTCGGGAAGAGGGCATTATTCCGGCCCTTGAATCCTCTCACGCGCTGGCTCACGCCCTGAGAATGATGCGCGAAAATCCTGACAAAGAGCAGCTGCTGGTGGTTAACCTCTCAGGTCGGGGAGACAAGGATATTTTTACCGTACACGATATTCTGCACGCACGAGGAGAAATTTGATGGAACGCTATAACACGCTTTTTACTGAGCTGAACGCCCGTGGAGAAGGTGCTTTTGTTCCCTTCGTGATGATCGGCGATCCGGGCCCGAAGCAGTCGCTACGAATTATCGATGCCCTGATTGCGGCAGGGGCAGACGCGCTGGAGTTGGGGATCCCATTTTCGGATCCGTTGGCCGATGGTCCGACGATTCAGAATGCCGCGTTGCGGGCCTTTGCTGCAGACGTCACACCGGCCCTGTGTTTTGAGATGTTGGCCACTGTTCGCCAGCGGCACCCGACCATTCCGATGGGGCTGTTGGTGTATGCCAATCTGGTCTTCAACCGGGGTATCGACTCGTTTTATGCTGAATGTGCACGTATTGGGGTTGATTCGGTGCTGGTGGCGGATGTGCCGTTCGAAGAATCGGAGCCGTTCCGTCAGGCCGCGATGCGTCATAACGTGGCACCCATTTTTATCTGTCCCCCGAACGCCGACGATAAACTTCTCCAGGAGATTGCCCTCCATGGAAGGGGCTATACCTACCTGCTTTCCCGGGCAGGGGTGACGGGTACCGAACGGCAGGCGGCAAAGCCGCTGCAACATCTGGTTGCAACGCTGGATAAGTATCAGGCCCCACCGACACTGCAGGGGTTTGGCATTTCCACGCCCGATCAGGTGACGGACGCGATTAACGCCGGTGCGACCGGGGCCATTTCAGGCTCTGCCATCGTCAACATCATCGAGAAGTATGTCGATAACGAGGGGGCGATGCTGGCTGAGCTGGGGGCATTTGTGATGAGCATGAAAGCGGCAACGCGTCAGCGGTAAGACCGTTTACGCGGCCTGCCTGTATCGGTAGGCCGCGTGTTAGGCGAGCGACGATATTGACTATAGGGTGATAGTGAGACTTCCAGACCGATTCCCCCTGTCGTGATATCACAGGCTTTAACGCTATTTCGTTACTGGAATGTCATCACCATTGAGTCAAAATCGATGGTCCATTTATAGTGTTTTAAAAACTGATGACTGATAAAGCCGTCCAGAATCATGCCGGATTCAGTGAAATAGAGTTCTTCCGGTAACACACCGTAAAGCCCTGTCGAATTGTTCTGATTTACCCTGCCGACCGAGATACTGTCGACGGGCAGGCGGGTTATTGCAAAACCGCCACCGCCAAGTCCTCCTTTGCCGTCATCCGGCATCATGTGCTCCCCGTCCTGCAATTTCATCCCGATGTAATTTAGTGCTTCTTTCTGCAACAAAATTGCGGCCTCTGGATCGTCAAGACCTGAATCGAGGAAAAAGGTCATGTCCTCCTTACCGTTCACCGCGCCTTTGACTATCATGAAATGCGTCCCCTCGAGGATAAAGGGAATGTTTGTGCCACCGCCTTCGGCGACTTTGCGTTGGCTCTCTTTATTTCTGGGCATCAGCACCAGTCGTCGCTGCGGATAGTCCAGCGTGGTGAGGAACTGGTGAAACACGCCGGTGGATAAAATACCGTCGACATCAATTTTTTCACCCGTGGTCTCATCCGTAAAAACCCATGAGTCCGGAAATTCTGCAACATCAACAGGGACGTCATGCAATGTCACCTCTCCCAGACCCAATGTTTGCAGCCGGGAATAATGGGTTTCTGCAGTCTTTCCTCCGGCATAGGTCCCTGTGAAACAGCCCTGCGATTTGAGATTCAGTTTCTTCGCCATTGCCGTATTGAGCACAAATAAATCAGCGCCGGTATCGATAAAAACATTAACCGGTTGTCCGTTCACCCTGACGGAGACCACCGGTAGATGATTCATGGAGATAAACGGCAACAGGGCCTGGTCAGCTTTCCACTCGGGTTTGTAGGGTTGGTCTGTGCCAAATGCGTTCATTAAACTCAGAAGGGCGCTGTCATGCTGACTGAGGGAATTCAGTTGCGCATTGTCGAATAATGTTTTCGCTTTCGTATATTGGCCCGTCTGATAATAAACGTAAAGCAGTCGAATTTGACTTCTCAGATCCCTGGAGACCGTCCGCAAAAGTGTTTCCGCTTGTACATAATCACCCTGCAAATAACGAATCAGCCCCTGCGTATAGGTCGCCTCATCCATGTATAGTGGATCATCGAATAAAGGTTTCAGATATTCTTCTGCTTTATCGAGGTTTCCTGTCATCAATTCATCCTGCGCAATATCCCAGCGCAAGGCATTGTTCGCGGGTTGCCCGGCAAGACGACCGGTCTTGTAAACGATAAGATCCCGATAATCCCCGCGATTCAGTCGCTCTTCAGCAATATTCCCCGGCGTACTCGTGGCCTGAGACATATTATCGCTTTCCCCCATAGCAAAGGGGATGAAAGAAACAGAACAGAGGGCAAGGGAAGTGGCTATTATCCGTATAAACATAATTGATGCTCCTTTCAGATAGAATTAATCATGTACTCGCACAGGTCGTAAACCTGTGTTGTCATCAGAAACCAAAATCGGGGTAGGGCTACAGGGGGCTTGTCCAATAATAAACGCCGCCGCAAGCAGCGGTGTTTATTCAGGCTGGAAGAAATATAATATCAGGATTGAATCGGGCGATTAATCGTCGTTATCCTCCTTAACGGGGATATAACTGAACAGATCGCCGGGCTGACAATCAAGATATTTACATAATGCATCAAGGGTTGAAAATCGAAAGCCTTTAATTTTCCCTTGTTTTATTAGTGAAAGATTCTGCTCCGTAATTCCAATCGCATCCGCAAGCTCCTTTGATTTGACTTTTCTTGCGGCCAGTAACACATCCAGTTTAACAATGATTGCCATAGCCGTTACCGCCTCAGAGGAAAAGTTTATTTTCTTCGTACAGAGCACTCGCCTTTTCCAGTATTTTAGCCACTGCTATCACACACAGCGCAATAAAAAACCAGACGACATGATGGAGCTCAAACCCGATGAGTATTTCACGCTCTCCTGCGGGGTTAAGCATCGTCAACCAGTAACTGGTCGCAGGATCCGCAAGCAGGGTCATTACAGTCCAGACCCCCAGAGAAGCGCCGACTCTGCTCATATGTTGTGCCGAACGGGCGGAAAAATAGTTTCGCCGGGCATAGGCCTGAAATAGCGATCGTAGTTGATACAGGCAGTAACAAAGTGGCGCCATGACCAACAGGTTGATGACTCCGGCCCCCGCTGCCTGCCACCATGGCAACGTCTGCAGGCTGACATTGAGAGCAGAGAGTCGCTGGTCAGTGAGAGACAGCGTTATCCCGTAGAACTCATTCGAAAATGACAATATGGGAAAAAACAGAACAATCGAATTTACCAAAACGATGGTAATCAACAGCATCATGGTGAAAGTGACCATTCTTTGGCTGAGTTGTGCCAGTGCATCAGTGGACATAGAACCTCGGTGTATCAGCTTAGCGTGATAGTGCAAACAATACACAAAATTAAAGTAAAACAATAATTTTTTATCGTTTTACTTTAATTGAAATCAAGAAAATTGAAAGTTATCGTTACAGAACAATGGGTTATCTTTCTGCCTGCCAGCAAGGCCGGGGATGGGCAGAAGATGAAGCCATGACCGTGGGCGGGCTCGCGTTTTCGACATCGATCACATTTCCCCGACCTGCACATATCCCTGCTGAAACTACGTGTTACCATTCATGCCGTAAATACCTTTCAACTCAACCCGAGGCTTTGATGCTGGAGAATGTAATCATCTGATAATCAGTTTCCCCGACCTTTCCAGGCCGGACTGATTATCAATGCGCTGAAATCGAATGCGGACGCCGCTGTGTGTTTGCACGTTTTGCACATGATGATTAAACAGGTTTTCCAGTATGAATTTATCCCGTCAGGAACAACGTACCTTACACGTTCTCGCGAAAGGTGGACGTATTGCGCACGTTCGCGATACGTCAGGCCGCGTCACCGCCGTTGAATGTTACAGCCGCGAAGGGCTGCTGCTCGCCGACTGTACGCTCGCCGTCTTCAAAAAACTCAAAACCAAAAAGCTGATCAAATCCGTCAATGGTCAACCCTACCGCATTAATACCACCGGGCTGAATAACGTTCGCGCCCAGCCAGATAACCGCTAAGGAGAGTTCTATGACAACACGCAACTTCACCTTTCATATCACCGATGAGAGTGATGCAAGTGACATCCGGGAAGTCGAAACCCGTGCATTTGGCTACAGTAAAGAGGCCGATCTGGTGGCTGCTTTGCTGCAAGACGAAAGTGCACGTCCGACGTTATCGTTGCTGGCCAGACATGAAGGTAAAGCCGTCGGGCATATCTTGTTCACCCGGGCGACATTCAAAGGGGAAATGGAATCTCCCCTGATGCATATCCTCGCGCCTCTGGCGGTCATACCGGAATACCAGGGGAGAGGAGTGGGCGGATTATTAATACGTACCGGTTTAGAACACTTACGGTTGATGGGGTGTCAGCGCGTATTTGTTCTCGGTCATGCCACCTACTATCCGCGACATGGATTCAAACCTTGCGCAGGAGACAACGGCTATCCTGCGCCTTATCCCATCCCGGAAGAGCACAAGGCCTGCTGGATGCTGCAATCCCTCTCTGCTCAGCCACATGCTCGTACTGGCCAAATTCAGTGTGCGCAGGCCTTAATGCAACCGGAGCACTGGCATGAATAATGACCTGATTGGACGTTCTGTCATTCGTAACCCAATGAAAGGAATTAATTAATGGATATCCCACGTATTTTTACGATTAGCGAAAGTGAACACCGTATTCATAACCCGTTCACGCCGGAAAAGTACGCCACACTGGGCCGCGTGTTACGCATGAAGTCGGGGGCGCGTATTCTCGATCTCGGCAGTGGCTCAGGTGAGATGCTTTGTACCTGGGCGCGCGATCTCGGTATTAACGGTACTGGTATCGACATGAGTCCGCTCTTCACCGCGCAGGCAAAACAGCGTGCTGAAGAGCTCGGCGTCAGCGAACGCGTCCATTTTATTCATAACGACGCGGCGGGTTACGTCACGGACGAAAAATGCGACGTGGCGGCCTGTGTTGGCGCGACCTGGATAGCCGGTGGCGTCGCCGGGTGTATCGAACTGCTGGCAAAAAGCCTCAAGCCTGGCGGAATGATACTGATCGGTGAACCATACTGGCGTCAGGTTCCCGCGACGGAAGAGATTGCCCAGGCTTGTGGCGTCTCGTCCAGGACTGATTTTCTCACCCTTCCTGCGCTCGTCGGCTCTTTCGACGAACTCGGCTATGACGTGGTGGAAATGGTACTGGCAGACCAGGAGGGCTGGGATCGGTACGAAGCGGCGAAATGGCTGACAATGCGTCGTTGGTTAGAGGCTAACGCTGAGGATGATTTTGCCGACGAGGTTCGTACGGAGTTGACGATAGCGCCTAAACGCCATGTCACGTACGCCCGGGAATACTTCGGTTGGGGCGTATTTGCGTTAATGGCGCGATGATGTGAGTGATACGGCATAGCCTTTCGGCTATGCCGTTATTTACCCCAGATGAGAACTATTGCTTTTGACGAAGTGATAGTGGCTTTATAAAAATGAAAAGGCGTTCTGTTCAAATTTACCATTAAATAAAACGACGTTGAGTTAATGCATTCCATTCATTCTTTCTTCTTATTTAGAGATTATTCCCCGATCTAAGAACAATCCTAATTTGTATTTTTCTATGACACCTAAGAATGACGATGTAATTTGTTTGTTTTTCTGATTATAGGATAAATAATCCTATTTTATTGATGGTGTTGTATGCCCTGGATATGAATTTATTGTTGTGTTTTGTTTGATTTTTGTTGCTCTTCGTGTGTTTTTGTTGAAATGTAATCTATTGATAATAAAGCTTAATCCTTCAAGGTTGTTAATGATATGATCTGATCTGGCGATAAAAAAAGAAATGGTGATAGCTGTTTCCTATCATGATGTATTAGATTGAACAGTTATATCTTTTGGCAGTTTTATTTAAGATAAGTGTATATTTGCAAACGGCGGTACAAGGAGGGATAACGTGGTTGTTGATGATAAACTTTCTCCACTTATCGCTCTTGCGCTGAGTGAATTAAAGAATAGGGCAGCGAGACCGTCAGACAGGAAACCATTCTGCTTTCTTCCTGCTATGTGGGTACAAACACGATGCTGTTGTGCATTGCTTTCTGAATATACAGTAGTGAGTATTTCCGAAAAGCAAGATAATTTATACCTGAAACAGCATATCAATTATTGTGATTCTATCCAGCGGATCATTGAAAAACTTAGAGATGCACAGGATAACAGTGACGAACAGAAGTGTGAGTTTTGTCAGTTTATGACAAAGATGAACCGGGCAGACAAACACACGCTCAATGCGATTGTTTGTCTGGAAACGTATGCTGACGCGTCGCAATATCTGGGGTTGAGTCAAAAGTCAATATATTCAAGATTGTACAGTATTCTTGAACGTATTGGGGTCAACGATCGGCGGCTATTTTTACGCTGGTACAAATATATGTTGATTCATTCAACAATATTTCGGCCTCGTGGTCTGAATATTGTCTTCTCTGCTGCTGAAGACGAGCAGACTCTGAAATGAATGCGATCATCGCGTAAACCGAGAAGTCACAGGAAAGGGAATCCTTACGGATTCCCTTTTCGCGGGTAATGTCATTTCAGCCGTAAAGTGCAGCCTTGCCGATAGCTGAGAATAAATTCATCTTGTGAGCCACAATGGCTTTCACCCATTCTGTATCCAGTTTTGGCTGCCTTCCTGTCGGATATAAACCCTGTGATGTGCTAATCGCCACTGCCAGCGTATCGACCCGTTCTTAAGCGAAAAGAAGATGATAAAAGCGTGGCAGAGTATGCGTGCGATAGTAGAATAATGTTCTCTTTGTTAATTTAGCTTGTGAAGTTATTGACAAAAAGATGATAAATATAAATGCTATCTAAGCCAAATTAATGATTTTATCCGCTCTACTTTTTACGATGGCGGATTGTTGGCATGTCATGTCCCCTTTTTAAGGGGGAAAGTTCCGGGTTGACGATATAATATTATCGTTACTTAATCTTGTGAACTGAGTCAAAGAATTAAATCAACTCCTGTCATGATTTCCACTTGTCATCCCATGATGGATTAATTAATCTAAAATGTATCCATTCTTTCGGAGTATGGCATATGAGTTCACTGCCGCAGCGAACGCAGGTCATTGAAAACTGGTATCGGGAATCAGAAGATTTTTCTACGCTGGTCAATTATCGGGTATTGCGCGCCGGTCATATATTAACAGGGGCGAATTTCCATATCCAACGCCAGTCTGTCGTGGGACATGAACTTATTTTCTGTCTCAAGGGGAAGGGCGTTATTTGTCTGGAGAATAAAAAATACGAAGTGAAAGAAGGAAGTCTGGTCTGGCTTCCTGTCAGGTTTCCACATGAACACTTTCCGGACAGTGCCGATCCCTGGGAAATATTGTGGCTAAGAATTGACGGTTCTAAGATGGACAATATTATGAATTTTCTTAATGTTCTTCATCAACCGGTGTTTGAGTTTGAATCACCGGCTGAAATAACCGACATTTACCATCAACTATTTTGTCTGATGAAAAGCCATACTCTGGTTGCGGATGCCCATTGCGACCTGTTGTGTTCGAAATTAATTTATACGCTTCTTGAAAGTCGCAGTCATGAAAATGAAAGTTCACCGGTGATCACCCATCGCGGATTAGGTCGGCTGATTTATCAAATTCACAGTCACTATAACGATGAGTGGGATATTGATAAATTTATGCTCTATTGCCAGGTGAGTAAATCACAGCTTTTTCGACTCTTTCAGGAGACGTTTAATCAAAGTCCACTGCGTTGGTTGAAAAACTACCGCTTGTCTCAGGCGCGTCGCCTGTTAGTTGAAACGGATGCCACCATAGGCAGCATCGCCAGCCAGGTGGGGTATCACGATCAACTGCATTTTTCCCGCGAGTTCCATCGGGCGGTCGGCGTTTCGCCAAGTGAATTCCGGCGACGGGAAAAACCACTGTAAGTGGCGTTCAGTCCTTATCAGGAAAGCGAACGGTTTTACCGTGATAAAACCGTTCGCCCGCGATCAGAAGAAGGTTTCCATCTGAACGCCGAATGTCCACTCGCCACCCGAGGTGAAACCTTTCTGACCAAAGGTGTCATTAGGGCTGTATTTATCCAGATCGTTATCCCAGTTCATCCACGTGGCGAAAACGCGTAATTCAGGACGAGTAAAGAAGGGCGAAATATCGTCAGGTCGGAACGTTGGCGCAAAGGTCAGTTTGTAAAAATTCCCTTTCACCTTCTGATATTGCTGATAGCCATTAGGATCGAGATCCATATATTGCCAGGTCGCCTCATAACCTAACGCGAAGTTTTGCGTAATGTTCTGCATCAGTCGTCCGTTCAGGGTGACCCAGCGATAATCATCGCCTTTCACGTAACGATCGGCACTCTGCTGAGCAAGCAGTGAAGGGGCAAAATCCCAGCCTGGCGAAAGATTGACGATGCCGTAACTGGCTAAACGTAACGTTTTCGCATCGGACAGTAACGCCGGGTCGGTGCCTATATTCTTCACTTCCGCGCCAAGACCTTGTCCCCAGGAGAGTACGCTACGCGTTTCACCTTTTGTCAGGCCATAAAAGCTGTCGCCCTGATACCCTAACAGCGCGGTATAACCTTTGTTTGCCGCGTTGAAGACTTTATATCCGCTTAAGGTTTCACGCTCTTCATTGTCCTTTGCCTGCATCCCGCTGATGAATAATTGCACCGGGCCAAAATAGTTGTTGGCTGTCAGGACATAGTTTTGGACGTCATTGTTGACGACGTCCACATCGCCAAAACTACGGCCAATGAAGGAGAAGTTACTGCGAATGTTATCGGTCCAGCGGATGTCATAGATACCGCCCCCGGTGCCGTTTAGCGCGACGAATTTAGAGTCCAGCCAGGGAATTTCGAAGTTGTCACGATCCACACGCTTACCGGCCCATAGCGTCGTATCCTTGAAGGGGCCAGTAAAACTCGGAAGCGACGCGATTTCAGCAAAGGCCTGGCTGACATTCAGCGTGCTGGAATCCGCCGTCCAGTCGTTATAGCTTTTCTGCTGATCGGCAATCATCGTCATAAATCGGGTCGTGGCGCCGTTTTCCAGTCGTTTTTTCTTCTCCAGATACACTTCAACATACGTATCTGGTTCATTACCCAGACGGCCAATTGCCCCGCCGGTTTGTCCTGCCGGGGTCATAAATGGCCCCCCCTGGGTGTGGCGGGCATTATGGTTGGTCATCATGCCGGAACGCGCATAACCGTGCAGCTCAAAATAGTCATCTTCATCGGGCGTTATTTTTTCAATTCGCTGGGTGCGGGCTTCCAGGCCTTCCACCGATTTTTTCGCCTGCTGTGATTCTTGTTCTGTCTGTTTTAATTGACTGACCAGTTGGGCATTTTGTTTTTCGGCCAGCGCGGCCCGGCTTTCTGCTTTTTGCAGACGTAATTCCAGTTGCGACAACCGTTCTTCAATATTTAAATTTTGCGAAGAAGATGCATAAGGGATGGCAAAAAGATTCACTAAGCCGAGGCCGATACATGTCATAGAGGTGATTTTCATATTATTCTCGGATGTTTCTATCATTATTAAAATACAGGGCTTCTGCGCTTTCAAAAAAGCGCAGAGAATTAATATTGTTATTTTTGTATTAATCGAGGTGGTATATTTCTTCCATTTCTACCCATAGCGTGCCTTCAGGTTCTCCTTCAAGCGGCATCTGGCAGGGCGACGTTTCCTGCCACCACTCCTGTGTTTTCAGGTGCGCGGCCATTTTCTGCTGGTCGGCTTCATAATCATCGCCGGTATATTCCAGATAACTAAACAGCAGACCATTTTTGTAATAAATGGAAAAGTTGCGCAGATTACATTCTTTTATCATGCCATTGACTTCAGGCCAGGGATTCGCATGAAGTTCCTTATAATACGCCAGTTTTTCTGGCCGGACTTTCACCACGCAACCAAATCGACGAATATTGTTCATGTTAATTACCCTCCTTATTAATCACACCCGCGCGTTGAAGGATGTTTTCAATTTCTGTTTTCATTTCTGCGGTCAGTGGCGACGCAGGTGGCAATGAATGGACAGAAATATCCAGGCCAGTTAGCTGTAATGCATATTTCACCGCATTATAAAACGGCAGATCCAACCCGTAGAGAGGAGGGATCCAGGACAGCGACTGTTGCAGTTCTACGGCTCGGGAATAATCCTGCTTATGCCAGGCATCGCGGATCCCACAGGTGAGTTGTGGTGCAAAATTGGCGCTGGCGGGAATACAGCCATCTCCTCCCAGAATTAATGTGCCAAGAAGGTACTCATCGTAACCGGCAAAGACAGCAAAATCGGGGCGCACGGGTTTTACCGCGTGCAGCGTTTCCCTGATATGGGAAAGTGTATCGACCGTATCTTTCAACCCCACAATGTTCGGGCAGTCGATGGCAAGGGTTTTGATAATCTGTACCGGTATGGATTGCCCGGTCAGCGCGGGGAAATTATACAGGATTACCGGAATCGACAGCGCCTCCGCCACCCTTTTAAAGTGTTGAAGCAGGTTACTTTCACTGAGCGGGTTGTACCAGGGGTTCACGACGACCACGCCATCCGCGCCGAGGCGTTGCGCATGAAGACCGGCTTCAATGGTCTCCTGTGTGCCGCAACTGGCAATGCCAATCAGCACGGGCTTTCGACCTGCAACCAGGCGCGTGCAAAATGCGGCGACATCCTGGCGCATCTCGCGGGACATATGGGCAAACTCTCCGGCGCTACCCAGGAAAAAAAGCCCGTCCACGGGGGAATTGATCAAGTGCTCAATAAGGATAGCCTGCGCCGTTTCGTTGAATTCACCCTCTGCGGTGAAGAGTGTCGGAACCGGAGGGATCACCCCGCTGAACAGCGGTTGGGTCATCTGCTGTGTCATTGTCTGTTCACTCCGTTGAAAGCCTGCTGATAGAGTGCAGCGATGTCATCCACCGTGGCCGGGCGTGGGTTTCCGCCGGTACAGACATCGTTAAAGGCGGCCAGTGCCAGTTGCGGAATGTCGTCCTGATTCATGCCAATCTCACGCAGTGATGTGGGGATTCCGACATCGTGATTGAGCTGATAGACCGCATCGACAGCAGCCTGTCGGATTTCTTCCAGCGGCAGCGTGGCGGCGTCGGGAATGGCCATTGCCAGGGCGATGTTGCGGTATTTTTCTCCAGTGCAGGGCGCATTCCATGCCATTACCTGAGGTAACAGGATGGCATTAGCGACACCGTGCGGGGTGTTGTAAAACGCGCCCAGCGGATGAGCCATGCCATGGACGAGGCCGAGACCCACATTGGAAAACCCCATCCCGGCGATGTACTGCGCAAGCGCCATTTTTTCCATCGCTTCAGCATCGCCAGCCACCGCGCGGCGCAGCGATTTGGCGATCATTTCAATGGCTTTAAGATGGAGCGCGTCCGGTAATTCCCAGGCACCGCGCGTAATATAACCTTCGATGGCATGGGTTAGGGCATCAATGCCGGTGGCGGCTTTTAGCGAACCTGGCATCGCATCCATGAGATCCGCATCCACAAGCGCGACCTGAGGAATGTCATGTGGATCGATACAGACAAACTTCCGCTGATGCGCTTCGTCGGTAATCACATAGTTAATGGTGACTTCTGCTGCGGTCCCTGCCGTGGTAGGAAGGGCAATAATTGGCACGCAGGGACGGGTCGTTTCAGCTAACCCTTCCAGGCTGCGAACATCTGCAAACTCAGGATTATTAATGATGATCCCAATAGCCTTACAGGTATCCTGAGGCGATCCGCCGCCGACCGCGATAAGGACATCAGCGCCGCTGGCGCGAAATGTTTCCACGCCTTCCTGCACCACGGTAATACCGGGATTCGGTACGACGCGGTCGAATAATGTCCAGGCAAAACCCGCCTCATCAAGTAGAGTGGTAATTTTCCCGACAATACCGCATTTGACCAGGCCGCTGTCGGTGACGATGAGTGCTCTGGTAAAACCCCGTCGGATGAGTTCATTAATTAACTGGCCGCGGCAACCTCGCCCAAACCAGGCGGTTTCATTTAATATCATGCGTTGTGTCATTATAGCGTCCCTCTTGTTGCGGACAGGCGAGGGCCTACCCACCCGTTGCCGAGTGTGGTCTCGCCTGCAAACCGTTATTTTTTATTTAACTGATTTAATCGGTAATACAAAGAATGATGAAGCAAAGACAAAAATAATGGCGGCAATAAATAATGATGAATAATCATTATTAAATGTCGCGAGTAGCCAGGCCGATAATATGGGACTAAATGACTGTGGTAATACTGTCGCAATAGTCAGGATCCCCATATCTTTACCCGCTTGTTTACCGCCGCCAGGTAATACCTGAGTCATCAACGCCATATCAATGGAGGTATAGGCTCCGTATCCCAGTCCCATAATCGCGGCATAAATATACATACCGGTCAGGGTTTGCATGACCAGAGGAATACAGAGGCCCGCCGCCATCAGAATGCTGGAGAGAAAGACGAAAATTTTACGCCGCTGCAGCTTATCGGAGATGATGCCGGATACCAGACCGGAAAAGAGCAGGGTGGACAGCGTGATGACCGAAATTGTGCCGATGGCGTAGTTGGACTCTTCAACACTTAACCCAATGAAATCCTGAAGGATATACAGTTGATAGGTCACCACGCCCTGGTAGCCCAGGTACATGGCAAAGCGACCAAAGAATGCCCAACCGAAATCGGGATACTGGCGTGGACTGACCCAGAAGTTTTTGAAAAACGTTCCCCATTTGAAAGGTTCAACCGGCATATTTCGCGTTGAAGGTTCACGGTTAATCAGCACAAACGCAACACAGCAGGCTGCGATAGCCAGGGCAAATACCAGATAGCCTAACTGCAGATTCCACGCCAGATACCCGGCCAGGATGATGCCTACGGTTCCGCCCGCTGTCGAACCCGCGCCAACGAAACCTGAGGCTATCCCTCTGTTTTCAGGTAAGAATCGGTCTGCCACGACGGTCGCGAGTGGCCCGTTCATACAGTTCAGCGAGACGGCGGCCATCAGCCAGAAAACCGCAATACCGGCGATGGTTGTCATCATCGAGATGCCGAAGATCGCCAGCCCACCGATTAACGCGCCACCGACAATGAAAGGAGAGCGACGCCCCCATGTTGAACGGCATCGGTCGGATAATGCCCCGGCAATAGGTTGCGCAAAAATAGTAAACAACAGCGCCGTGGTCATCACGATGGCAAGGTTGTTAGCCTTATTGGCCGGATCGATTTGCGCGACATGGTTCGGTAACAGAACGGAAATGACGCCACAATATAAGGCCAGCAGAACAAAGAAATTGGCGAACAGGGAGGCCAGTAATATATTTTTCTTTTTCCCGGTGACCATGATATTGCTTTCCGGAGAATCGGTTTGATGCTTGTCGGCAACCTTCCCGGATGGCAATGTGTTGGTATTATCAGACATGCTTATTTCCTCAAATTTTATTCAGTAGGGTAAAATGAAATAAACGACATCAGTGTAGATACGACGTTATTAACCTTTTTTGGCTTTTCTCAGATAGATATCCCTGGCGTTATCCGCCATTATTGCGTTTATTTCCTCCGGCGACAGAGACGTAATGGCTTCAGTTACGCAATTCCTCCAGCGGGTGTAGCCTCCGGCCAGTTCAACAACCGGCCAGTCACCGCCAAATAAACAGCGCTGCGCGCCAAATGTGGTGATAGCCTGTTGTATCCAGGGCTTCAGTTGTTCGGGTTGCCAGTTTTCCCAGTTGGCCTCCGTCGGTAGTCCAGACAGCTTGCAGGCGAGGTTGGGGAAGGCTGCCAGCGCCTTAATCCCTTCCGCCCATTCCTGCCATTCATTGCGAATGATGGCCGGTTTGCCCATATGGTCGAGAACCACGCGAGCCTCCGGCGCCCGGTCATAGAGCCATGTCATCAGATCGAACAGGGCCGGGAGTTGCGCCGCTCTGACGCACATATCAATGACAAAGCCTCCTTCTACCGCCGCCAGTAAACCGGCACGATAATCTGCGCTGTAGAACCGTTCCAGCGCTTCGTTCTGTAGGGAACGTCGGATGCCCACCACGCGCGGAAGCTGTCGTAACTGGCGCAGATAAGGAATGACGGCGCTGCCACACTCCAGAGGAGCCCAGGCGACAATACCTGCCACGGCGATCGGACTGTCATCAGCCAGTTGATTCAGCCAGTTCACTTCCTTGATGGCGTGCTCGGCGGCGCAGTCGGCCTGAACCACAATCGCCGCGTCCGGGGCCCCGGCATGCCGGGCAAGTTCCTGCGGCAAAAAAGCCCGGTTTAACGTCGGCAGATCGCCAAGCCAGTCATAGCGCAACAAGCACGGATCCCAGAGATGAAGATGACTGTCGAACGTTCTCATTTCTGCGCTTTCCCTCCGTTACCTAGCAACACATCCCAGCCGATATTGAGTACCGGTGCCATCAGCGCGTTAATGTTGTCCAGCAGTTCAGGATCGAGCGGTTGCTCAGACCAGCGGACGTTATCGAGCATATTTTCGGCGCTGGCTGTCCCAATGACGGTGGAGGCAATACCGTGCTCCGCGGCGGTCGTCAGGGCAAACTGCAGGGCAATCTGCGCAATGTTAACGCCGTAGCTATCGCACAGTTCAGACACGCTGCGGCAGACGCGTTGGACATCGTCGTGGGCCGGATGCCAGTCCGGCGCACCTGAACGGGTCAGCAGTCCCATTGAAAGAGGTGACGCATTGAGAACACCAATCCCTGCTTCGTTCAACCGCTGCGCAACAGCACCCAGGCGTCGGTCCTGTAAAGTCCATGTGCAATAGGCCATGACGGTATCGACTTTCTGCTCGCAGGCGACGCGTTCGAGTAGCGGCAGATCGTATCCGGTGATGCCAATGTGGCGAACCACGCCGCTGTCCCGGAGTTCACGAAGCGTTGGCAGCGCCTCATCCAGCAACTGGGTCATATCGCCGTATTCAATGTCGTGACACTGAATAACATCAATGTAATCACAACCCAGACGGGAGAGACTTTCTTCCACGCTGCGCAAGGTGGCATCGCGTGAGAAATCCCAAAGGCTGTCACCGTAACGGCCCACCTTGGTGGCGAGGGTGTAACTTTCACGACGAACGCCCTTGAGCGCGGCGCCTAATGCGGTTTCGGCTTTCGTGAGCCCGTAATAGGGGGCAACATCAAAGTAGTTCACGCCATGACTCAGCGCGGTGGCGACCGTTTCATTGGCTTGCAGTTGGGACACCGGGTGATAGATGCTGCCCAGCGATGCCGCTCCCATCGCGAGAACGGGCACCTGAATGCCGGTATGGCCCAGAGGTACGGTTTTCATTTTTGAGTCCTTCATTATTGTTCGCGTTGTGGTGACTGGAGCGTCAGCCTTAGCCCGGCTCGTTCCGGTCTGACATGGGGGCCCTGGGCAATCGTCCAGCTTCCCTTATCGTGTTGTGACTGAATTGCCGTTTCATCAATGGAAATACCGAGTCCGGGCTCATCACCCAGCAGGATGCCGCCATTTTCTATGCGTTGATCTACCTGTAGACCCAGCGGAAAATTCAGATCCTGCACCTCACAACTCAGATGATTGGCGACGGCGGCAGCGGCATGGGCGACGGGGTTAGCGTTGTAGCCGACGGGGCTGACCGGCAGGTTAAACGCCTGTGCCAGATTCGCCACGCGCAGAAAATGGGTGATCCCCCAGCACATCCCCGCCTGTAGCACATCGACCGCCTGTTCTTTCAGCAACGGCAGGTACTGTTCTATGCCTGTCAGGTTTTCTCCCGTCGCCACCGCACAGGTGATCTGCTGGCGAATTGCGGCGTGACCGGCGGCATCCCAGCGACGGACAGGCTCCTCAATCCAGCTCAGATCCAACGTTTCCTGCAAACGGTTGATGTAGCGGACGGCCTGTTTGCTGTTCATTGACTCATTGACATCCAGCATCATGACCGGCGAAGGGGTGTTGCGCAGATAAACCTCTCTGACCGCCGCAAAGCGTTCCCGGTCCTGCTCAACGTCCAGCCCACCTTTGAGTTTGAACGCGCTGAATCCCCGATCGGCAAAACGTTGATGCAGTGCAATCAGCGCATCCAGCGAGAGTGGGTAATCCAGTCCGGACGCATAGCCGGGAACGAATCCACGTCTTGCGCCAAGCTGCCGCCAGAGCGGTTCTCCCGCGCACTTTGCTTTCAGATCCCATAAGGCCATGTCGACAACGCCAATGGCGCCAAAGGTGCTACCGGCGTGACCACTTTTGAAAACCCAGGCCAGCATGCGATCGTAAAGTGCCGTTACCGCACGGGGATCTTCACCTTCAATGGCCGGAAAGACTCGTTCGATGTCGGCATGTCCGCCCAGACCGATGCCGGTTACCCCTTCGTCTGTTTCCAGCATCAGGATGGGCACTTCGGTCACTCCGGACTCGATGGTGCCGTTGACATCACCAATCGGTCTCTCCCAGTGATGCCAGGTCGTTAGCGTACGCCAGCCTGTAATTTTCATCGTCTCACTCCTCTGTGCGCTGCACGGTACGTAAATCAATCACCATTCTTCCCTGGATTGTGCCGTCGTCCATCTCCTTGAAAATGGCATTGAGCTCCTCCAGTTTTCGGGGCTGTACGATGGGGCGAACGCGCCCGGCAAGCGCATGCTGGAAAGCTTCCGCCAGATCCTGACGGGTTCCCACCAGGCTGCCGACAATCTGGATGCCATCAAGAACCGTCTTGACGATATTCAGCGAAAGCTCGCCGGCAGGAACCGCCACGCAAACTACTTTGCCGCCAGCTCTGACGCTGTTAACTGCCTGATTAAAGGCCGAGCGCGCCACCGCCACCACAATCGCCGAATGCACACCACCGCCCGTCAGTTCATGAATACGTGCGGGAACATCCTCTTTGCCGGGGTTAAAGGTGATTTCTGCGCCGCTTTCTCTGGCCAGCGCCAGTTTGTCATCCTGAATGTCAATGGCGATCACGCGGGCATTGAACACATTGCGGGCAAACTGGATAGCCATATTGCCTAAACCGCCCGCGCCCCAGATTGCCAGCCATTGCCCCGGACGGACTCCCGAAACCTGCGCAGCTTTGTAGGTTGTTACACCCGCACAGGTAATGCTGCTGGCGACCAGAGGATCAAGACCTTCCGGGACTTTCACCGCGTAGTCCGCTTTGACGATGCATTGCTCGGCCATCGCGCCATCAACGCTGTAACCGGCATTTTTTACGTTGCGACAGAAGGTCTCTCGCCCGCTGACACAGTATTCGCATACGCCACAACCTTCGTAAAACCAGGCAATGCTGACGCGATCGCCCACTTTCAGGCTGGTCACGTCGTCGGCAATCGCGCTGACAATCCCGATGCCTTCGTGTCCGGGGATACGCCCCGGTACTGGGCCAAAGTCACCTTGCACAACATGTAAATCGGTGTGGCAGACACCGCAACATTCAACGTTGACCAGCGCTTCGCCGGAGGCTAACGCCCGAACGGTCTGATGGCGAAACTCCACTTTGCCCGGCTGTGCCTGACTGATTACCGCTGCTTTCATCATCATGTCCTGTCAGTTAAGTTCCGGTACGATGTTGTCGACAATACGCTGGCGTCGCGCAACATAGGCGGGGAGCGGCTGTACGCCAGACGCATCAGTGAACCAGGCAAACGGATCGGTGCTGGCGACAAGGGCGAAGTTGGCCCAGGGCTCGAACGAACCGGAGCGAATGATTAGCTTCGCCTGATGGGCAATGTCGTGGCACAGCGTTTCATGGCTCGCAGCGAAAAACGCCGCGCCAGAACCGGTGTAGATCGTTTGCACATCGCGGTACAACTGCGGGTGGCAGTCGCGGACTTCGCTGGCAAAATGTACCTCTTCAACAAAGAGTTCCTTACGCAGCACGCGCAGGATCTCCCGGACGTCAATCTGACCAGGCCAGAAACCCAGGTCGATCCGGTTTGCGTGCGCAGGAATCGGGAACCCCGCATCGGTGACCAGAACGATATCGGTGTGGCCTAAGGAGGCTAAGGCTGCGGCAAGCTCGGGGTGTAAGATTCTGTCGGGTCTCATGTCAGGAATTCCTTCGGCTCAGGTTGAATTGCATCCAGGTATCGACATCGCTGCGATATTTATAAGAGGGAACCGTTTCCCAGTCAGAGCAGCAGAGTGCCGCTGTGGCGTTGGCGAACAGAACCGCTTCGTTGACGGGTTTACCTTCGTCAAGCGCGACAGCGAGGGCAGCGTTAAAACTGTCACCTGCACCATTACTATCGACGACCTCAACCAGACAAGGTGGTATTTCCAGCGTGGTGTCAGAGGTGAAAACGGCTGCACCCGCTTCACCCAGCGTCATCACAACATAGCGGCATCCCGTTTCCAGTAGCCTGTCGGCGACCTCGCGGTTACTGAGCGGATCGTCCGGAGCCAGCCCCAGCGCGACACGGGCCTCCGTTTCATTAGGCGTCAGGAAGTCAACCGCGCTCAGATCGAGTCCACGAAGATCTCGGGCAGGTGCCGGGTTGAGAAGGGTTGTCTTACCCAGCGCTTTGGCCTTTCTCAAACCGTAGAGGGCCGTTTCGAGAGGAATTTCTAACTGGGTTAACACCACGTGGCTGTTTTTAAGTTGCAGCAGCGCGTTATCGACAAGGGCAGGGGTAAAGAGCTTGTTGGCGCCCATATCCACGACAATGACATTGCGTCCTTCTTTGTCCTTAATGATCAGGCCAGCGCCCGTGGGCAGCTCGGTGGTCAGGGTCAACGCATCAATATTGATGCCTTCCTCCTGCATCAGTTCGATGAACTCATTACCGAAGGTGTCATTTCCCACCACGCCGCTATAGGCGACATCGGCCCCTAAGCGTGCAGCCTGAACCGCCATATCGGAACCTTTTCCTCCCCATGTCTGGCGAAAGTTATGTCCGATCAGCGTTTCCCCGGCGAGCGGGATACGTTCAGCGGTCATGACCAGCGCCTTTGCGTAACTACCGAGAATAAATACACTCATCACATACTCCTTAAATTGTGCAGGGCGTCGTGCCGCTGCTACCAGCGGCACTTTTCGGTTAATAAGCGTTAATGTCGCCTACCAGTCCTTTGACCAGTTCAGGACCGGAACTGGTCCCGACTAATTCAGCACCTGCTACGAACATCTCTTTCATTTTCTCAATCGTATTCACTTTACCGGAGACTTTGACCCGACAAGGTGCCTGGATATGAGCTTTGAGAAGTCGCACATCTTCTACCGTCGCGGCACAACCGCCTTTGCCCCAGCCGCTTGACTGTTTCACCCAGTCAATACCGGCTTCATAGGCATAACGGGTGGCTTTGATTTTCATCGCCTCCTCGGTGATGAAACCAAATTCCAGCATGGCTTTGACTTTCATTCCCAGGTCATGCGCAACATGGGTGACTTCCTTCAGTTCCCGGAAATACAGTTCATCCTCGCCCCCCAGCAGAAAACCTGGATTTGGTGGGAAATCAAACTCATCGGCACCTTCTTTTGCCAATTCTCGTACGACGGCCACTTTCATGGCTGTCGTGTCGTTAGCCTGCGGAAAGTTCACGGTTGTGGCGACACGAACCCCTGTACCTTTCAGTACTTCTTTAGCAAGGGAGACCCAGCAGGGGGCAATCATTGCGGCATCAAACTGATATTCCATGCAGATATTCAGATGCTGGATCAGACTTTCCCGGGTTAAATCAGGATTGACGTTCGTGAATTGAATAGCCTTGGCAACCTGGCGTGGGTCATTAAAATCGATCATTTACTGCGACTCCTGTTAGCTGAAAAAACATACGTTATGGGCTAAGACTTACTTTAGGGAGGGGGCAGAAAATGTGTGATAGGCAAGAATCCCGGCTATATGGACAGAATTTTCAGGGTGATATTTTTGTGACATCAGTAGCAATTTCGCAGCGCTGGAGGCCAACAGAAAAGAAGGGGAAATGGTTCAGAATCCGGTTTTTAGGCGGGAAAGCGCTATTGTTTACCTCCGTATCGACGACAACCCACAGCCGGAAGCGTAGAGGAGGAGGCTCACCCAATCTTCACGCCTTCTCCTCCCGGCTGCGCTCAGAGCTGTTTTTCGTACAGGCGATAGCGCTTATAGGCAATCCCGCCGATGCGTTCGAGGATCGTGCGCATTCCGCTATTAGATTCCAGAATCCAGGACATCTCGAGTGCGTCGATGTGGTGTCTGGCAAACGGTTCACGTAACGCCTCAATTAACAGCAGAGCCATGACCGGACCAATACGACTGAACTGATACTCCTGACGTACACCCATCAGAGGCACCCGCGCGGTACGGACACCGCTTACTTTCAGCCGCCAGAGCAGTTTGGCCCAGCCGAACGGCAACAGCCGACCATTGAGATCGGCAATAGCCTCATTAATATTTGGCAGACCAACGATAAAGGCACAGGGGATAGAATCTATCTCAGCGATGTAAATCATATCGTCCGGTACAAGGAACTTGAGCTGCTCGCCCATGGCGGCGAATTCGTGTTCTGTGAAGGGGACAAATCCCCAGTTGTGCTGCCATCCTGAGTTAAAAATTTCCCGCAGAATCTGCATCTCTTCACTGAATTGCTTGCGATTAATGCTGCGGATGGTCACCTTTTCACGCACTTGATCCATCAGTCGGACCAGCGATGGTGAGAAGAATAAATCTGTCCGCTGCATCCAGTAAGCCAGTAGATCGATTCCTTTGGTGTACCCCAGTTGTTCGACCCGGGAGCCATAATAGGGCTTACCGTGCGGCATCAGTGCGCAGGGGGGCGTCCCGAAGCCATCAACCAGCAGGCCGCTTTCCTGGTTAATGTTCAGGCTAAAAGGGCCCGTTATCTTTCGCGCCCCGACGGATTTCAGCCATGTTTCGGCGGCAGCAAACAGCGCGCTAAAGACCTCAGGATCGTCGATGGCGTCGATCATGCCAAAATGACCGGTGTCATCGCCGTACAGTCTGCGATGTAAGGTATCAATCTGCGCGGTTATTCGCCCGACCACCCGTCCCTCTTTTTTTGCGATCCATGCCTGCCAGTTGATATGTTCTGACCCCGGATTTTTTGCAGACAGATGCTCTGCGCGTTCAAAATTCAAGGGGGCGATCCAGCAGTCGTCAGTGCCATAGAGTGAAGAGGGGAAAGAGATAAAGGTGTTGAGGTCATGTTTATTCATGACTTTTTGTATCTGAATCATAAATTGCCCTAAATAAAAAGTGCAGAAATAAACATAATTACATTCATTACCATACGGTAACGTCAGCATCCGAAAACGGAATAAATTATGAAATGTCTATTTTTCTCTTTTACCACTTTATGCGGTTGTCGATAAAACGGGAAGATAAAACGTTAGATAGTGGCGTTCAAGGAAATAAATGATAATTTTTAATGTTGGTGAAGAGATGAGATATATGTACGAAGGATATTATTCCTGTCACCATTAAAATACTTGTAATCATTTATAATGATGATGGTTATTTATCCAAAAAAAGAAGTGCTGTTTAGTGACCATTTAATTTATATTACCCAGTGCCGATTATTTGTTTCGTATATCCAGCGATTTTAAATTCAAACATTTTCATGGTGTATATGTCCAATAGAATATCTACTCATTCTCTTCCTATGCGTTATGCTGACTTTTCAACCCTGGCGGAAGCTTTGGACTACGCCGCTTTGGGAAATGCAGGAATGAATTTTTATGATCGACGCAATCAGCCTGAAGCCGTACTGGAGTATCGTCAGCTAAAATGGCGGGCACAAGCCGGGGCACGGCGGTTGCTTTCGCTGAATCTCAATAAGGGCGATCGCGTCGCGCTGATTGCGGAAACCAGCGTGGGTTTTGTCGAAGCCTTTTTTGCCTGTCAGTATGCGGGTTTAGTGGCGGTACCGCTGGCCATTCCAATGGGCGTCGGGCAACGCGATTCTTATTCTGCGAAATTGCAGGGTCTGTTAGCCAGCTGTCAGCCTGCGGTCATTATCAGCAGCGATCAATGGTTGTCACTGATAAATGGTGTCAACGATCATGGGGCGGCAATCCATATTCTCAGCAATGCGCAATTTAATGCGTTGCCGGAAAAGGATATCGAACTGCCACAGCCATTGCCGGATGACATTGCCTACCTCCAGTACACCTCTGGCAGTACGCGTTTTCCTCGCGGTGTCATTATTACCCACCGTGAAGTGATGTCGAATCTGCGTGTGATTAGCCATGATGGGATCAAATTACGCGACAGCGACCGCTGCGTTTCCTGGCTGCCCTTTTATCATGATATGGGGCTGGTGGGTTTTCTGCTGACGCCTGTGGCGACTCAACTCTCCGTGGACTATCTGCGCACGCAGGATTTCGCCATGCGCCCGTTACAGTGGTTGAAATTAATCAGTCAGAACCGCTGCACCGTCTCCGTGGCCCCCCCCTTCGGTTACGATTTATGCTTGCGTCGCATCAATGACAACGAACTTGCCGGGTTAGATCTCTCCTGCTGGCGTGTAGCAGGGGTGGGTGCCGAACCCATTTCTGCCGGGCAACTCAATCAGTTTGGCGAATGTTTCCAGCGCGCGGGGTTTGACAGTAAAGCCTTCATGCCGTGCTACGGACTGGCTGAAAATGCGCTGGCGGTGAGTTTTTCCGATGAAGCGTCGGGTTCTCAGGTGAACGACGTCGATCGCGATATACTCGAGTACCAGGGCAAAGCGGTTGCGCCAACGAAAAATACCCGGGCGATTTCCACCTTTGTGAACTGTGGCAAAGCACTACCGGGTCACCGCATTGAAATTCGTAACGAAATTGGGATCCCGCTTCCTGAACGAGAAGTGGGCCATATCTGTATATCCGGTCCGAGCTTGATGGACGGTTATTTTCAGGATCCGGTTTCGCAAAAGGAAATCCAGTCAACCGGATGGATGGATACCGGGGATCTGGGCTACTTGCTGGATGGCTATCTGTACGTGACGGGACGTATAAAAGATCTGATCATCATTCGTGGTCGGAATATCTGGCCACAGGATATTGAGTATATTGCGGAACAGGAACCGGAAATTCACTCTGGCGATGCAATAGCGTTTGTGACGTCCCAGGAGCGGATTATTTTACAGATCCAGTGCCGGGTCAGTTGTGAAGAACGCCGCGCGCAGATAGTCCACAGTCTGACCGCCCGGGTACAAAGCGAGTTTGGCGTTTCTGTTAGCATTGAGCTCTTGCCACCGCACAGCATTCCACGAACATCCTCCGGGAAACCGGCCCGTGCGGAAGCAAAAAAACGCTATCTGAACCTCTTCGCCGAACCCCTGAATTCACCAATCCCCGCGTCGGGTTATGCGCAATGAGTACCATCGTTGCGGTGACCGGTGGGACCGGTTTTATCGGAAAACATATTATTGAGGCGCTGCTTTCCCAGGGTTTTATCGTCCGGGCGTTAACCCGAACCGTCCGTCACGACGCGCGCGAAAATCTTGTCTGGATCCGGGGGGCGCTGGAAGAACGCGAGACGCTGGCGCAACTGGTCGCAGGGGCCGATCACGTAGTCCACTGTGCGGGGCAGGTGCGAGGACACAAAGAAGCAGTCTTCACCCGCTGTAATGTCGAAGGTAGTCAGCGGCTGATGCAGGTTGCGAAAGAGAGCGGCAGTTGTCAGCGCTTTCTGTTTATCTCCTCGCTGGCGGCTCGTCACCCTGAACTCTCCTGGTATGCTAATTCCAAGCATGTTGCTGAACAGCGGCTAACGGCGATGGCCGCCGGGATTACGCTGGGGATTTTTCGCCCTACGGCGGTGTACGGGCCCGGTGACAAAGAGTTAAACCCGTTGTTTCGTACGATGCTGCGAGGCTATCTTCCGCGATTTGGCGCTGTCGATACCCGATTGTCATTTTTGCATGTGAGCGATTTGGCTCAGGCCGTCAGTCAATGGCTCATGGCCGATCGGACGCCGGTTTATCCTTATGAATTATGCGATGGGGTTGCCGGTGGCTATAACTGGCAACGTCTTCAGGAAATTGCGGCTGCGGTAAGTAAGCGGCCGGTTCGAACCGTGAGTATTCCGCTGCCATTGCTGATATTGATTGCAGGGACGAGTACGTTAATCAGTCGGTTTGCCGGAAAAGAACCGATGTTGACCCGCAGTAAAGTTTGCGAATTAACCCACCCGGACTGGTCAGCAAATAATAAATGTCTGTGCGAGAACATAAATTGGTTTCCCCGGGTTAGCCTGGAATATGCGTTACGCCAGGGGCTATTTTGATTATTTAGATTACAGGTATGTTATTTTCTATGTTAAATCATGAAGAAGTAATGGATTACACCCTTTACTGTTTGCAGGGTATGGTCGAAAGCGGTGTGGATATCCAACCGGACAGCGATCTGGTTAATGATCTTGGGCTGGAATCAATTAAGGTCATGGATTTATTAATGTTGCTGGAAGATAAATTCGATATTTCTATCCCCATTAATATCTTGCTGGATGTCAGAACGCCTGCGCAATTAATGGAAGCGTTAATCCCTTATCTGGAGAGTATCAATGAGTCTTTATGATAAATTCGCACGCCTTGCCAGCGAGCGGGAACAATTTCGAATGACGGGGATTAACCCATTTGGCACCTGTATAGATGAAGTGTATTCCGCAACCGAAGGGCGGATTGGCAACCAAAAGATTATTCTGGCGGGTACCAATAACTACCTGGGACTAACCTTTAATGCCCAGGCGATTGCTGAGGGGCAGGCGGCATTAGCGAACCAGGGGACGGGTACGACCGGTTCGCGGATGGCGAACGGCAGTTATGGACCGCATTTAGCGTTAGAACAGGAGATTGCTGCGTTTTTTGGCCGGTCGTCGGCCATCGTCTTCTCCACGGGCTATACCGCTAATTTAGGGATAATCAGCACGCTTGCCAATCATAATGCGGTGGTACTGCTGGATGCGGACAGCCACGCCAGTATTTATGATGCCTGTGCGTTAGGCGGCGCAGAAATTATCCGTTTTCGCCACAATGATGCGAAAGATCTGGAACGACGTATGGTACGCCTCGGTGAGCGCGCCAAAGACGCTATCATCATTGTCGAAGGCATTTACAGTATGCTGGGCGACATCGCGCCACTGGTCGACATTGTCGACATCAAAAAACGGCTGGGTGGTTTTTTGATTGTCGATGAAGCGCACTCCTTTGGCGTGATGGGTGCGACGGGGCGAGGACTGGCGGAAGCGACGGGGGTGGAGCAGGATGTCGACATTATTGTGGGAACCTTCAGTAAGAGCCTGGCTTCCATTGGTGGTTTTGCCGTAGGCGATCGGGGTATGGACGTTCTGCGTTACGCCAGTCGCCCTTATATTTTCACCGCATCGCCTTCGCCGTCGAGCATTGCAACCGTTCGTTCTGCGTTAAAAACGATCGCCGCGCAACCGGAGTTGCGCCAAAAGCTGTGGGATAACGCAGTGCGATTGTATGAAGGGCTTGAGAAACTGGGTTATGAGCTGAGTTCACACATCAGCCCCGTGGTTCCGGTTATTATCGGTACGAAAGAAGAGGGGCTGCGTACCTGGCGCGAACTGATTGCCGCAGGCGTTTATGTGAATCTCATTTTGCCACCGGCAGCACCCGCCGGGATCGCGATGCTACGCTGCAGCGTTAATGCGGCACATACCTACGAGCAGATTGACACGATTATTCAGGCATTTGCACAGCTGAAAAAATAATATTCTCTCCCCGCAGCGGATATTCTTCCTGAGAATACCTGCTGTGGTTTCTGAATCTTCGGTCCATCGCGCAACTTGATAAATGTTGTGATATCAGGGCTGGCGATCGAATCGAAAAACAAGGATTAACGCCATCGCCAGAAGCAATGCCGGCGGAGCCAGCGTTGTCATCTGCACATTAAGGGAATACAGCAACCCCAGGTTGACGATGATCTGATCGCAGACGTAAGTCAGCAATCCAACGACCACGCCGACGGCTAAGCGACTCCCCAGTCCGGGGGCGCGGGGGGCGCTAAAAGTGAAAGGGATTGCCAGTAAAATCATCGCCAGAATCAAAAGCGGATGCCCTACTTTTTGCCACAACGCCAGCGTAAATTCGAGGCTGGGTTGGCCCGTGCTCTTCAGGTAGGAAATATAATGACCGAGTTGCTTAACTGAAAAGCTACTGCTGGGCAGGGTGAGTTCCTGTAGGCTCATACCGGCAAAGAGAGATGGCCACGCTACGCTCTCTTTCGTCTCTGTTGTCTCCTTACCGTTGGCCCACTCTTTTTGATTTACATCCTCAAGCTGCCAGGTTCCGTTGTCTAAAATGGTCGCCGTTTTCGCATAAATATACCGTTGTAGAGAATGGTCCGCCCGATAGTAAAACAGCTCAATGCCTACTGGCTGGCGCTGTTCGTTCAGCGACTTCACCGTTACAAACTCATTGCCGCGCCGGGCCCACAGAATGTTTCCCGCCATATCGTGACGGGTAAAGCGCGTCTTTATCTGCAATGCCCGCTGTTGCATTGGCGAGGCAACCCATTCATCAATGACACCAAGGGCAACGGTTAGCATCAGTCCCGCGCAAAGCGTCACCATGGCTATTCTGAAAATTGAATATCCCGTGGTGCGTATTGCGGTTAACTCCCCGCTTTTCGACAACTGTCCCAGCCCGACGATGCCGCCGATCAGCGCGATAAACGGGCCAAGATCGATGAAAGTTCTGGGCAATGTCATCAACACAACCATCACGGCCTGTGTCCAGCGATATCCGCCAGGATTCACATCATCGAGTTCGTTGATCAGATTGAAGGTGGTAAACAGGGGAAGCAATAACCCTGCGGCAGCCGCAAATCCCAAAAAGAGATTACGTATTAAATAGCGGCTGAAGATGTTCATCGACGAATTTTCCACAGCAGAGTGCCGTCGCGGATCAGCAGCAGAAACAGGCCAGCCAGCATGAGCAGGGGAACCAACCACAGGCCCGGAGTCACGGGCAACGCGCCGTTGGCAACCAGCGTGCGGCAAATGTTGCCGCCATAAAAAATGATGACGAATAAGAGCGTGAGTGGGAGCAGCGTGGAAAACCGTCCCTGGCGTGGCCTGACGCGGCTTAATGGAACAGCCAGTAGCGCCATTAGCAATGCGCTGACTCCACGACTTTCCCGCCATTGCAGTTCCGCAGCATCAGCAGGCGCAGAGGAGCGGGAGAGCGTAGCGACGGATTTTGCCTTGCGTTTGACCTCGTCACTCTGGTCGAACGGTTTCAGGTTCAGTTTGAGATTGCGAAAAACCTGCTCGTTATCATCCCGCCCCTGATGCGCCAGAACATAGGCGGTACCGGTGTGCAACATCACCGTGGGGGTCGACGGCGATGGGTCAACAACATCAACACTGCTGGCCCTGAAGATACTGGTCCTGTTGTCAGAGGAGGTATAAATCAACGTATCGCTGAGATGAGCCGCGTCGGGATCAATCTGCCGGGCGAGGATCATCCGCCCATTGTTGTTGATATTAAACTTTCTTGCCTGCAGGTGCCGGACATCCAGCTCAGACTGCGACTGTTGTTCTAGCTGATAAATTTGCGCGTAAGCCCAGGGTCTGCCGTACAGTGACAGCAGCATCACCAGAATGCTTAATGGAATGGCGAGGGCCATGACGGCGCGATAAAGGCTCGAAGGCGTAGCGCCGGAGGCGGATATCGCTGTGATTTCCGAATCGGTATACATCTGACCGAGGGTGACGCCGACGGAAACATACAGGCCGACGGGGAGCAGCATCTCCAGCGCAATCAGTACCTTGTAGAAGACAACGTTCAACACGACGTCCAGGGCTAATGTGCCGTTTGCCGCGTCGGTCAGGTAGCGCTGCGCACAATAGCTGGCGAAAATAAAGATCAGAAAACCCACGAGGGTTGCTACCAGTCGTTGAATACTGGTCATGATGTAGCGTTCAATTAATTTCATCGCGGGCCCGGCTATTCATCAACCATCTTATGTACCATCGCGATAACCTGATGCACCTCTTTTGGCGTCAGATCGCCATCTTTTGCCCACAGGACGCGGCCCTCTTTGTCCAGCACCAGAATGGTTGAACTCATCTCATTGAGTTGCCAGGTTCTGCGGCCCAGTCCGCTGCTGTCGATGATAAATTGTGCCCATGGGTAGCGGCGTTTGTTTTTTTCTATTTTTCCGAGGACGAAGAAACCGGAGCCAAAGATCACATCGTCGGTATTCACGATGGTGGTGGGTTGAAAGCGGTCCTGGGGAAAATTGGCGACCTTTACGGCCTTAATCAGCATTGAGTTTTTCTTTTTTGCGGATTTTCGCCCGGCGATGTACTGAACAATGCGCACCTTTCCCGCCAGTTCGCTGCTGTTCCAGTTTCGGTAGCTAAACGCATCATGATTATCCAACTGCAATTCGCCGCGATCCGTAATGACGATCGGCTTGACCGGTTGGCCTTCGACAAAGTTATGCGCGAACGCCAGCCATGGCGAGAGCAGGAGTGAAGCAATCAGTAATCGACGTAGCAGCATCGCAGATCCTTTATTTCGCTGAGTCGGGAAGGGTAATCATGTACAGCTCGACCTACAGAGGATAATGGGTGAGCAATTGTTCTATACGTTCGCGAATAGCACTATCCAGTGCGCTCGGCGCGTCGTACGGTTTTCTCATTTCCATTGCATCGGTCACCATCTCATCATGTCGGTCTCCCATCAGACCATTAATCGCGGCCAGAAAGCGGGAGACTGCGCGGGCATCGTGATTGTCCGGATCGAGGGAACGTAACGTGTCGTAATACGAAACCTGCTGACTAATGATTTTCCTCATGGCATGAAATTCACTTCCTGTCAGTTGCGGTCTGGTAATTAATTCTCGCAGCGTGCGCATTTGCGCCTGACAATAGACCATAAATCCGCTTGTCGTTTCTGGCTGACTGTGACGCAGGGAATACTGGACGACTCGCCAGACGGGGAAACTCAGGTAAATACGCAACAGCCTTCCATAAGTGGCAGTAATCGTTTTATTCCCATTACGAAATCCGTCCTGGAAATGGCCGAGAAAAACGGTGGTTTTGCTGAATAAACGGCCTGCCTGGTGGTTTTTGCGATAGAGTCGCTGAGCAAAACGTAAATGTTTATAACGCGCGCGAATGTGTTTGTATTGCATCCGTTCATTTTCTGACAGCTCGTAGCCTCGTAATTGCTTCAGTACCAACCGTAGTAAATCCTTGCGGGTAAAACCGTCCTCCCAAAACTGCAGGCACAGATCATAACAGCGGCGGATGTTGACGTCGGTGCAGTCAATCTGCACACGATCCGGCAGTACGGCATGGCGATCGACGATGTCATCTTCTTCCACCGCGACAAACAGGCGCTGGAGAACGTCAGGCGAGAATTTTTCGTGCGTCATGAGTGAGTCTCTTTGGCTGCGGTAAAGGGCAACCTACGGCGATGGTGATAAGCGTGTAGCGTCGGGATCAGGGAAAGCAGTACATCCAGGCATTGTCCGGCGAAGTAGGCAAACGCCGCGCCGACCACGCCAAAGAGATGCGACAGCCCTGGCAGCAGGACAATGTAGGCGATGGAAGCGATGGTCTGCGCGGTCAGAAAAGCCCGTTGTTTGCCAGACATCAGCAGCAGTGATTCCTGGGGAAACCCCAGCATCGACACAATAATCGCGCCAAGCATGATCTGGATGAGATCGTACGCCTGCAGGTATTTGACGCCAAAAACCAGCGAAATGAGCGGCTTACCGACAATCACCACAACAAGCGCCACGGCGATGCCGATACCACCGGCTAATAGCGCCGATTTCATTCCCAGTTGCCACGGCTTTTTGCTGCGCGGATCTAAACGCATCACTTCGGGATAAAAGCTCTTGGCAAGCAGTTGCGCCGGCGTGCCAGTGGCATCGAAAAAGGTCATCGCAATTTTGAACAGTCCGGCGGCGGCGGGGCCAAGAACGACACCTACCAACACCGTGCTGCATGAATTTCGCGCAGACCAGATAGTGTGGGCAATATTGGTTGACCAGACAAAACTCCATGCGCCCTGGAGGCGGCGCGCCGATTCGAACAGCCGTGGGCGTAGCGCACCGTGAATATTCCGGCTACGCAGTTCGCGCGTGGCAAACCACCAGTACATCGTGCCGCCAATCAGGCTGGAGGCGTACCAGGCGATCACGAAACCGGCAAACCCAAAGTCACCGAAATAGGCGATAACGCTGCCAAGTGCGCGCAGGAAGGGTTTGGTCGCCTGCTGGACGGCAATCAAGTCAAAGCGGTTGACCGCCCGTAAAATCCCTGTTGGGGTCGATGAGGCCATGGAAGGGATTAGCGTGCAGTACAGCATTGCCAGCCAGAAGCTGTCGGCGTCGAGGCCTAACGAGTGCGAAAGAAACGGCAGTAACCCCATTCCGCAGAGGATAGCCACCGCGCCGCTGGCGATATCCAGACTAAAAGAAAAAGAGATCACATCGCGAAACTGATGCAGGTTATTGCTTTCCAGCGCGGGTGTACCGTACTGAACGACCAGTTGCCATGTCTGGAATTTGGCAAAATCGCTAATGGCTTTGGTATACGACTGAATGATGACCAGCACGCCAAACATCGCTGGCGTCACTCCTTTACCGGCGCAGGAGAGCGCCAGTAAACCCAGTAGGGCGCTCACCACGTTGCTGGAGCCTAAATAGGCGCTATTACGAATGATGGTGCGAAATGCGCCATCAGCAAACCACTTTTTCATGGGAGAAAACCCGTCAGGCCAGGTTAATCATCACTCAGCGGGAGCAAACCCGCCCAGTATAAAATCTCAGTCTGGCGAATGGCACCGCGCCTGAGTTCAGACAGTCTTTCGCTCTGTGCGCCCCGACTCCGTTGAGGGCTGATGCGTCACGACATCACGCTTCTGCGCCGGGAATTCCGTGCCGCAACGGATGCGGCAGCCAGCGCCTTTTCCAACACCTCGCGGTAGGGCGCTCGGGAATCCAGATCGAGAATTCTTGAGCCGTTGTAGGTGAGCCTCACCATGACGTCGATTTTGTCGCGCAGCTCGTTGTAGTCATGGTCAGGCTTACGGGAAAATGCGGTATCAATATCGATACCAAGACGAATAATGAGTTCGGGACGGCATAACGCCATTTCCTGATACAGGCGGGATTCGCGCTTTGCCATGCGGGTTTTCACCCAGCCCGTCGCGCGCTCGATGCCAATACCCGGTCCGTCATAATGGAATCCGGAAATTTCGGCCTGAGGGTAGCGATCGCTGATCACCAGAACGCCGCTTTGCGCCAGCCGCTGCGCTTTGCGTAAGTTAGCCATTCGGCGCACAGAGAATCCGTACATAATTAACGCCGCCCAGAGTGCGGGGGCTCGGGTAGTCATGCTTTGCGTTTTTGATGATTTCTCCGCCAGTCGCCGCTCAAGCCATGTGCCGATCAGCGGCAGACGCTTGATTTTGTTGCCATCCTCTCCGGAGACAAGCCCTAAATAGCGGCGCTCGGTCACCCACTTTTGTTGCAGGTTTTTAACCAGATCTGCCGTCAGCGTGGATTTGCCGGTACCATCGCAGCCGACCACGGCAATAAGTCCTTGAATGTATTCCGGCAACGGCGCATTCAGGGGGCTTGAGTTCTCTGTTTCCATGTCGTTCCGTCTTAAAAAGGACTCGCAAATCCGATCCGGTGATCGCGAAGAGAAGCTTGAATTGAACGTAATGATGCAATAAGAATTTTATCCGCCGGCTCCCGACCATTCAGTTCGAGGATTGTCGCCCCATTGAACGTCAGATGCGGCGTGACCATGATCTTCTCGTGGAGAATGGACAGTGGATGGTCAGGCTTGCGCGAGAATGCGGTTTCTTCATCAATATCCAGCCTGATCAACAGCAGGGGGCGCCAGGAGGCCATCCACTGGTACAACTGGAGTTCGCGCGCTTTCAGAAGGCGCACCCACCAGTTGCCGTCCGTTGTTTTGGCCAACTGCGGCCCGTCAAAACGAAACCCGGGGACTTCCGTCTGGGGGTAACGATCGACGATAAATAATGTGCCTTGCCGACTCTGGATCAACATGTTGCGGAATTTATACGCTCTCCAGCAGGAGAGCAGGAAGATCACCAGCGCCGTCATGTTTCCTGGCGGTGACGAGGGGCGCTGGTGCACACGCGCCGCTTTTGTCCGCAGGTAACGACCCACCGACGCCCCAATGACGGGCAAATGTTCGATCCATTCACCAATACGACCAGAAGACTGCCCGAGATAAAGCTGTTTTGTCGGCAATTGTGATGCCAGAAGAGGAGCCAGACTGGCAGCCAGGGTTGATTTACCTGAACCATCGCAGCCGACTATGGCAATCACCCGAACGAAAGGGGGATTAATAGTGGGAATAGTATATTGACTCACGAAAGATCCAGTTTAAATAAAGGGGTGTATATTCGCTGTGGTGTCCCAAGAATATCTGTTCAACAAAGTTGTGACAATGTCTAATTGTCGTTTTAGTATTAATAGTTATATCCAAAAGGGTGTCGCGTTAATAAAGTATTCATGATAAGGATTTTATGTTGAGGGTATATTTATGATGTCAATGAAACCTCCGCTAATAGCCATTATTGGCAGCGATGGTTCGGGGAAAACAACGGTCTGTGAACATCTTCTGATCTGTTTGCAGAAATATGGTCCCGCAGAAAAAGTGCATTTAGGTAAACAGGCCGGAAATGTGGGGCGCGCCGTGGTTAAATTACCGTTAATGGGGAAATTATTAGGTAAAACTATTGAGCGTAATAAAGTTAAAACTGCGAGGAAATTACCAGGTCCTGTACCCGCATTAGTGATTATGTCCTTCGTGGTGCGTCGGTTATTGCGCTTTCGTCATATGCTGGCGTGTCGACGCCGTGGGCTAATTGTATTAGCCGATCGCTATCCTCAAATACAAATTCCCGGAGCTTATGATGGCACCGTGTTTCCTGCCAATGCTGATGGAAGTCGCTTCGTTTCCTGGCTGGCTGAACAAGAACGCTCGGCGTTCCGCTGGATGGCCAGTCATAAGCCGGATTTAGTGATCAAACTGAATGTTGACCTCGATGTTGCCTGTGCGCGTAAACCCGATCACCGCAGAGAAGCCCTGGCCAGAAAAATAGCAATAACGCCACAGCTGACCTTTGGCGGCGCACAGCTGGTCGACATCGATGCGAATCAACCGCTGGATGATGTACTGGCGGATGCGGAAAAAGCGATAGCAGAGTTTATGACAGCCCGCGGCTATCATTACCGTAACAATAATACGGATGCCGTTGGCCTCACTCTTCAGTAAATTCGTTCTGTTTCTGTATGCCCAGTCTGGCTGACTGGGCATTTTTACGCATATATCGCTTCACCTGAACCGTCAGTTGGCTCAGAGAAATTGCAGGGAAGCCCAGTACAGACATCCCGACAACAGAATTGCCGCAGGCAACGTAAATACCCAGGCCATCGCGATGCTGGTGACGGTTTTTCGCTGCAATCCTCCACCGTCGACAATCATCGTTCCCGCTACGGCAGAAGAGAGTACATGCGTCGTAGAAACCGGCATCCCGATATAGCTGGCAAGACCGATTGAGATTGCCGCCGTGATCTGCGCGGACATCCCCTGGGCATAGGTCATTCCTTTCTTACCAATTTTTTCGCCAATCGTGGTTGCCACGCGACGCCAGCCAACCATGGTTCCCATGCCCAGCGCCAGCGCGACTGACATGATTATCCAGATCGGCGCATACTCAATCGTGCTCAGCATATCGGTTTTCAGTTTCTTCAGCAGATGCACATCGCTACGGCTGATATCCGGAAGTTTCGCCACTTTATCCGTTGTATCGGAGATGCACAGCATGATGCGTCGTAGCTGACTGCGTTGCGGTACGCTTAATGTGTCGTAACTCTCCAGGTTGGCAGGCAACAGTGCTTTGACGCGATGAATGGCCTCCATCGTGTTTGCGGGGTGGCAATGAAATTCCGTCGCCGGTGCGATATTTGCCGCCGGTGTGACAGGCGGTTGAGTCTTGTCGGCGACCTGTTTTAACGCGTCGGGATGTTGCAGGAAGTAAACCTCAAGATTACTGACCGCGTCGCGGGTGCGGGTGATTTCGTATCCGGTCGCGCTCATGTTCACCACGAATCCGGCTGGTGCAATCCCCACCAGGACCAGCATGACCAGACCGATCCCTTTCTGACCATCGTTCGCCCCGTGAGAGAAGGCTACGCCAGCCGCGGAGGAAATGAGCGAAATACGCGTCCAGAATGGTGGCTTCTTTTTCCCGCCCTTTTTTTTCCGTTCTTCAGGGAGACGATGGATGCGATCGCGTTTCTTGGTACCGCTCCAGTAGCGGCGCAGCAGGAAGATAAGGGCGCCTGCAATCACCATTCCGACGACGGGAGAAACGATCAACGAAGCAAAGATATTGACCACTGCCGGGATGTTCAGCGCATCGACTACCGAGGTTCCCGTCATCAACGCGTTGGTTAACCCGATACCAATAATTGCGCCGATCAGGGTATGGGAACTGGAGGCGGGTAAACCGAAATACCAGGTCCCCAGGTTCCAGATAATCGCCGCCAGTAACATAGAGAAAATCATTGCGAGGCCATGCGATGAGCCCATATTGAGCAGTAAATCCGTGGGTAGCATATGCACAATGGCATACGCGACGCTGAGTCCACCCAGTAGAACGCCAAAAAAGTTGAACGCTGCAGCCATTATCACCGCCAGTTGGGGTTGCATGGCACGGGTATAGATGACGGTCGCAACTGCATTGGCGGTGTCATGAAATCCGTTAATCGCTTCGTAAAACAGGACAAAGACCAGCGCAAGTAAAAGCATCAAGCTGGTATATAAATCCAGACCAGCAAATAAATGTAGCATAGAGAATATCCCGCCATTTTGAGGAGACGAACGGGCGCATTATCATTGACTTTATTATTTCGGCAAAGTGAAATATCGTTTTTTTGGATGCGATATCAAGATTGCTTTATGTGACCAGAGAGAATTGAATCGTAGTCGTACAATTTATCTTCAAAACAAAAACAACAGTGATAAATTTATTGGAAATATTTGTTTTGTGAATATATATCTGGGGTTTTATTTATTAATGCGACGAAGTTGCTCATTGCGCAGAAAGAACGGCTATTATTCTGGCGACAGGAATAGTCAGTTGGTTCGCCTGAGCGTTTCTTTCAGGCGAACAGACGGTGACGTTATTCATTCATATAGAGAGACTTACCGCGATACCCTATTCGGTGTGAAAGTTCCAGGGCAGCGGCTGAGATCATTTTACCCAGTACCTCAATTTTTTGCCGATCGTCTTTCACTTTGGAAAATAAACTGGCCACGCTAATCGCTGCGCTAACATGCCCGTGGAGGTTGTACACCGGCGCGGCGAGACAAAAGACTTCGCTGTTATGTTCCCTGTCATCGACCGCATAACCCTGCTGTCTTGCCTGGGCGAGTATGGACATAAACTGTGCTTCATCCGTGATGGTATAGGGGGTGACGGGACGCAGGCCACCGGTTCGTTTTACTATCGCGCGCACTTCATCATCGGGCAGGGTGGCGAGAATGGCTTTACCCAGACCGGTGCAGTAAAGCGGATTACTGGAACCAATACGTGCCGAGGTTCTGACGGAATTGGGGCTTTCAACCTTGTCCAGATACACCAGTTCATCTTTGTTCAGAATCGCGAGGAAAGCTGTTTCGCCTGCGTTTTCAACCAGATTTTCCAGCGTGGCGTGGGCGACATCGCGAAAAGGCGTTCTGTCGAGATAGTGAGCGCCGGTCTGGAACAGCTTCATGCCCAGCCTGAACGTTTTCTGCTTTTCGCTGGTCTGCTCCAGATATCCTTTTTCAAGAAGGGTATACAAGATATCAAAAGTGGTACTTTTCGGGATGGCCAGAAATTTGCTGATCTCTGAAATGGTGAGATCTTCTTTGCTCTGCGCAACCAGCTCCATGATTTCCAGTGCCCGTGCGACAGAGCGGTTAATCTTCTCAGACACGTTCTTCCCTCACTGTAGTTTTAATGAGCCGCAGTATAGCCAGGCGGACTTCATGAACACAATGAAGGAAAAACGTGCAGGGCGATGTGCCGGTGTCATTTATCGGTGTTTGTTATCACGAAACGCCCGGATAAATGCCTCCGCCTGGCGGGTGATTTTTCCCCATTCGCCGTCTTTTACCCACTGTTTGTTTGTCAGCGCGCTCCCGACGCCGACAGCAAACGCGCCTGCTTGCGCAAAGCTTGCCGTATTTTCAAGCGTGATGCCGCCAACCGGGATCAGCGCGAGATTATCGAGCGGCCCCTGGATCTCTTTGAGATAATCGATGCCCAGGCTGTTTGCCGGAAAAAGCTTCAACAGATCCACGCCCAGGCGACAGGCCTGGAGGATTTCGGATGGCGTCATCACCGCCGGAATCATCAGTCGTTGCTTCTCATGAACCATAGAGACGACGTCGGGATTGAAATCAGGCGACAACACGAAATCAGCACCAGCATCGATAACCAGTTGTGCCATGACGGGATTGATAACGGTTCCCGCACCCACCTTCATCTTGTCTCCCATTTTCGTTTTTAGCGCGGTGATACTTTCCAGATAACGTGTCGAATTGCACGTCACCTCTATCACCTCAACGCCACCTGCATATAACGCTTCAGCCAAAGGCAAAACAGATTCAGGCTCGATACCGCGCACGATGGCAATAAGTCCGGTCTGTTCTATAGCGTGAATAACGCGATGTTTAATCATTGATAACCTCTGTTAAAAGTCAGGGAGATTTCCCCCTGACGGTATTATTCTTCTACTTTTACCGGCTCTTTTACGATGAACCAGTAACAAAGTGCAGCACAGGCCGCGATGATCCCGCCGCTGACGAAAGCCAGGGTATAAGAACCGGTGATATCGGCGATCAAGCCGGTGGCAAGGGGGGAGAGCGATCCGGCAAAATAGCCGCCGAAGTTCTGGATACTGCCGACTGACGCCACCATCGATGACGGGGCAACATCGCCAGGCAAAGCCCAACCGGTCGCTGAGAGCGCGGAAAGCAGCGCCATGGCAATCACCAGCAGCGTTAATGTTGCAAACAGACCATCCACCATCGGTACGGCAATGACCGCAATACCCGCGAGTAACGCTGAGATACTGATCGTGGCGCGTTTTGCTTTGAGGGAGTCGGTAAAGATATTTTTATCGATTAACCATTTGGAGATATATCCCCCCATAATGGCACCGACAATACCGCCGAAATAAGGAATACTGGCATAGATCCCTAACTCTTTAAGCTGAATATTCTGGGTTTTCATCAAATAGAGCGGCAGGAATGTAGTGAAAATATTCATCATCCATACATAGCAAAACCAGCCTAATATCATTCCCCAGATGCAACGGTATTTGAATAATCCACCCCAGCTAATTTTCTCTGACTCACTGGTCAGTTTTTCCGCGGTGCCACCGCCGCCTTCCTTGATATAATCCAGTTCCTCTTTGGTGATACTCGGATGTTTTTCTGGCTGGTGGTAAGCAAAAATAAAGAACACCACGAAGACCAGACCAATCGCACCGGCAATATAAAATAAAGAACGCCAGCCCAACGGCACGATGATGGCCACCAGAATCGGTGGAGCAATGGCCGGCCCCCATTTTGAGGCGGCATCCCAGAACCCCGTCGCCAGCGCACGCTCTTTTTTAGGGAACCATGAGGCCGTAATTTTGGCTGCACCAGGCCAGCAGGGGGCTTCAGTAATCCCTAAAATTCCGCGGGCGAAAATCAGGGTCATCATACTGCTGCACGCCCCTGTCAGCATGGTGGCGCCGCTCCACAACGCGACGGCCCAGCCATAGACTTTTTTAGGACCAAAGCGGTCAACCAGAAAACCAGCAGGGAGTTGGCACAATGCGTAAATCAGCGCGAATACCGACCCCAGAAGTCCAATATCGGTATTGGACAGATTCAATTCTTTCATCATATCGGGCGCTGCAATGGATAAACTCGCACGATCCAGATAGTTAATAATCCCGCCGATTAATAAGAGGAAAACAACAAACCATCTTTTACCGCCTCGTTTTTTTACTACGGCACTTTCTTTTACGGTCGTGTTCATAAATTAAACCTTTATTTTTGTAGGGTACAAAGGAGTTAAATAATATTTTTTCGTTTCGCCAGCGCCAGTAATCCTTCTGCGGACAAGGATTTATTTTCCGGCGCGACGGTTATTTTTCCGTTAAACCACGGGTCATGATCAATTAAGGTGGCGAACGCGAGTTTGAGAACTTCTTTAGCGCATACCACGATGTGCGTATCCGGCGGACAGTCAAATGCCCGACTATTTTTAACTGCCTGAAGGTCATCCTGTAATACGGCGCCAAGCAGTACGTTCGCTTTCTGGTTCAGTGATAAGGAAGCAAACATGTCCAGCACGCGAACCGAGAAACAGGTGCGGGAAAGTCCGGTTTGCAGGCACTGGCTGGCCCCTTGCAATAACGAGGGGCTGTCGATGCTGGTCGCGAATTGATGCTGTAAAGAGCTGGCGAGGATAGTATGTCGGGTAATGACTTCCAGAAGCTCGCCACCCAGGGTGGTTACGCAGCCTTCAATGCGGTTTTGCGCATCAATTTTGACAAATTTAGAATGCGATCCCGGTAAAATGATCAGCGCAGGCCCACGGATATCAAGGCTACTGAGTACGCCAATTGCTTCCGTTTCTTCGCCGCGCATCATGTCCATCTGCTCGACGTTATCCAGTGAGACGGCATCTTTGTGATTACGTATGCCAGGAACGAACCAAATGGGTTCATCGGTAATCTCTGGCAGATGCGCGGGCGTCATGCCTTCTGCCAGTTCTTTTAATCCGGCAGGGGCGACGAGATGGGGGATCTCAAATAAGCCCACGTTGGAGGTAATCATTCCGGCTGAGAGGTAAATAACCTTTGCGTCGCAAGGGATGCCAGCTTTCTGTTTCACGTCCTGTACGGCGTCGCTGACACCTTGCATCAATGTGGCCGTACTGCCGGTAATGGCAGTGTCCCGCACGCCAGCGGCACGCGCCGCTTCTGCGAGTAATGTTCCGTCCTGCCAGGCGCAGACGCGGGTATTCGTTGTTCCGGTATCAATAGTAATAATTGTCATGTTGTTTTCACCTTATTGCGGGTTATTTTGTATCGCGCGGGCGATGGCGCTCGCTCCGGTTATTGCCAGCATGTCGATACTTTCCGCATCGGAAATAATGTGGAAGCGCGCATTACGTTCTGCATAATGTGAAAAGATATAGTGGTATAAGGTGCAGCGTGACGCATTCCCAATGAGATAGACGTCACCGTTAAGATTAAATCCCTGGTGCTGGGCATCTGACAGCAGTTTTAGATCGTCGCAGGCCATCGCGCTTTCAAGAAATAATTTTCTCTGCGCCGCCGTGGTCGGTAAGGAAAATTGTAAGAAGCGCGTCATTAATACGGTACGCAGGAAACCGCTTTGCGAAATGGAACGGTACGCCGCATCAATAATCGTTTCATCTAAAACAGCGTCTTCAGCATTCTCTACGCTGGAGGCAACGAATGTCTGTTTCAGAATGGCGGCATAAATTTGACCGCTGAGTGAGGTAATGCTGCCGGCAATTTCTCCTTTTTCGTTGATGGAGATGAGTTTGGTGGTTGAGCCCAGTTCAATCAGCGTGCAGGGCAATGTGGGTTGCCAGGCTAACAATACGCCTGCGGCCTGGGTTTCCTCCCCGCGCATGAGGTCGATACCCCTCAGATCCTCCCACTGTGCCGTGGTTTTATTTTTTATCCCTGGAATCAGTATTACCGGGATATTCAGCGGCAGAAGGGTATGACCAGCGAAACGCACGGCATGTTTAGCCAGTTGCTCAATACCTGCCGGCGCTTCCCGGTGCGGTATTTCATGAAGTCCCAGATTAGAGGTAATCATTCCTGAGGCAATAATAAATTCAATCTCCTCAGTCGACAGTGAGTGCCTGCTGAGCAATGCTTTTATTCCGAAGGCCATCTCCGTTTTCAGAAATTCATTACTTCCCTTATCAATGGTGGAATTTACACCGGCCTGGATAACAGACCTGTCGATGACACGGAGGTCGCCTGAATCCATAAGATACAATCGTGTTGCCGACGAGCCAGAGTCAATAATAATAAACATGACTATTCCTTTGTCGTTTAAAGGCTGCGGGTTAAAAGATCGCGAAGCATCTTCGCATCTGGCACGCGTGGATTATTGTTTAAAACCACATTCATCGTGGTTAGCACGTTATTAATGATCCAGTCGAAATGCGCTTCCTTCACGCCAAGTTCGGTCAGCGTCGGGAGCATATTGATGCCTTTCAGGAAATCGGTCACTGCGGCGACACTGCTTTGTGCCGCTTGCTCGCTGGTCATTCCCTGCGTGTTAACGCCCATTGCCTGCGCGATGGCGGCAAACTTCTCTGGAGATGCGGACCAGGTGTATTCAAGAAAGGCCGGATAGACCGCGGCAATCCCTTCTGCATGCACCACATCCAGCAATCCGCCCATCGGATGTTGCAGTGCATGCGGTAATGTCGTTCCCGCACAGTCGATCGCCATTCCCGCGAGTGTGCTGGCCAGCGTTACCTTTTCCCAGGCGTCCAGACAGCTCACGTCTTCGTAAACCCGCGGCAGGTTTTTTGCCAGCAGACGAATGGCCTGCAGGGAAAGCATCTCACTGAATGGATTTGCGTTGCGTGAGATATAGGATTCCAGGGCATGGAAGAGAACGTCTGCACCCGGTCCGGCGATAACGCGTTTAGGCAGGGTGAGCATCAGCTCAGGATCGATAATGGCGGCGACAGGGTAAATGAGTGGATTGACCAGCCCCTTTTTGTCATGCGTTTGCGGATTGGTGAACACGGCAGTACGGTTCGCTTCACTGCCGGTACCGGCAGTGGTGGGGATTAATATCACCGGCAACGCGCGCTGCGCCTGTTTTTTGCCAAACACATAATCCCAGATACTGCCTTCATTACAGGCGCAGAAGGCGATGCCTTTGGCCATGTCCATTGCACTGCCGCCACCGATTCCGATAACCAGATCGCAGCGTTCGTCTCTGGCCAGTGCCGCGCCTTCCTCAACCAATGTCGAAAGCGGATTCTGCATAAAGCGATCGTAAATGGCAAAGGCAATACCGGCGTCAGAAAGCGCCTGTTGCGCACGTTCGAGTTGACCCGTGTGTTTGGTGCTGTCAGACACGACCAGCAACACGTTACGCCCGTGCTTCGACGCTATCTCGCCTAACTGATTGAATTTACCCGCGCCGAAATAAAACTTAACCGGATTGCTGTAATCGAATGCGCTCATCATTTCTCCATTTTGTTCGTATATGCGGACTGTGTTCGTGTATGTGATTATAATTGATCTGTTTCTGCGCTAAATGCAATTCCTTTTGGTGAAACAATGAGCACTGTCACACTTTGAATGTGAAGTATCGGCAGACGGTTTTCTTCCTGTCGGCTTTGTAAAATCCGCAATCAGTCCTATAGTCCACTGAGTTTCTTTGTTTACAGGATCCTCAAATGCGTTTTAACGGACTGAATAAAGGTTTTTTCCTTTTTCTTCTCGCTATGGTGACATGGGCTTTCTTCGATGTGCTGTCGCCGTACTTTTCCGCCATCTTATGGGCCGCAATTCTGACGGTTATCTTCTACCCGGTTAAAAATAAGCTGCGTTCGGCATTGGGGGAGCGTAACGGGGTCGCGTCTTTGTTGACGCTGGGTATCATCTGCCTGATTGTGTTCATCCCGTTGATGCTGATCCTCTCCTCGCTTGCCGTTGAACTGAACGTGGTCTACAACAAGCTGCAGCACAATGACGCTCAGTTCCCGGAGGTGGTGGCAAGTTTGTTTGCACATATGCCGGAGTGGGCGCGTTCGTTTCTTGCCGATCACGGTCTCGATAACGCTGTCAAAATCCAGCAGAAACTGTCTGATGTGGCGTTAAAGGGCGGGCAATATCTGGCCGGTAGCGCCTTCCTGATTGGCAAAGGCACCTTCGGTTTCGCGATCAGTTTCGGCATCATGCTCTACTTGCTCTTTTTCCTGCTCAAGGATGGGCCGTATCTGGTTCGGCAAATTCTCGACTCGCTGCCGTTGTCGAATTTCGTTAAGCAGCACCTGTTTGCAAAGTTTGCCGCGGTCTCACGGGCGACGGTGAAAGGCACCGTTGTGGTGGCGATCGTGCAGGGGACGCTGGGCGGGATTGCGTTTTACATTGTCGGTATTGATGGCAGCATTCTGTGGGGAGCATTGATGGCGTTCCTGTCGCTGATCCCCGCCGTGGGTTCAGCGATTATCTGGGTGCCAGCGGCTATCTATCTCTTTTCGACGCAGCAACTGTGGCAGGGCTTTTTCATCGTCGGCTTCTTCGTGGTGGTGGTGGGATTGGTGGATAATATTCTGCGCCCCATTCTGGTCGGCAAAGATACCAAAATGCCTGACTACCTGATTCTGATCACCACGGTGGGCGGAATGGAGATTTACGGCATCAATGGGTTTGTTATTGGTCCGCTCGTTGCCGCGCTGTTTATCGCCTGCTGGAACATTCTCTCTGGTCGCGATCACGAGGGGAATGCCGAAGAGCTCGATAAAGATTTTATTGAGGATGGTATCCACGAGGACAAGAAACCGGAGTGATCGTCAACCACCGGATGGCGGCAGATGCCCCATCCGGCTCCTGTTAATGTCCAATCATCCTTGCTTCAGGAATCAGACGGAAGTATAGCTGCTCCGGCACCGGACTGTCCCAAACGCCCATCAGCATCGCGAATGCAATGAGAGTAAACATAATGCCGAGTACCAGCAGCGTCATCGCCATACCTGACAGCGCTCCCCGGCGCGTTTCTGTCTTCCCCGTTGGCGTGCGCAGGGAAAATGTCAGCGTTGAGGCGACCGGGCAGGATTCCACGCAGGTCATACAGCCGGTGCATTCAACCGTTCGCACCTGAATCAGCTTATCCACCGGGATGCGCGACGGGCAGTTTTTGGCACATTTCCCGCAGTCGATGCAGCTTTGCGCATTGCGGCGGATTTTGAATGGTGAGAGCAGGGAAAGTAGCCCGAGCAGGGCGCCATAGGGACACAGATAACGACACCACGCGTTGCGAATGAACAGGCTTATCACCACCAGTAAGGCGACGCTCAGCAGCGTGATCGTGCCGATGTTACGAAAGAAATCGAGCATCTTCACATCGATAATAATGCCGTAGGCCGACATCATAAAATACGAAATGCCCTGTGCCGGCATCGACAACGAAATGTAGAGAAAAAAGGCCAGCAGCAGATATTTCAGGCCGCGCAGGGGGATATCCAGCCAGCGAGGCAGCGAAAAGTTGCGGCCAAATAATGTCTTACCTGCATCGGCGATAAGTTCAGACAGCGTACCCACCGGGCACAGCCACGAGCAGAACGATTTCTTGAGCAGCAGGCCGATCAGCATAAACGCGACCAGCAGGAGCATGGCGGCGGCGTGAACAGGGGGCAAAATGCCGGTCTCCAGCGTGTAGCGCAGGTTCATCAGACCCGCAATGGGTAACCAGCCCTCAATGCCGCCAGGTCGGGGAACGTACACACTGGACCCACCGGTTTCGTAATAACGTACCCAGTAGTAAAACGTCACGCCAATGTAAGTATTGATCGCCAGCAGCAGACACTGTGTGGCTTTGCGCCAGGTGGAGGCATTACGCCAGTCGTTCCACGGCAATTTGCCGCCCGTTGTTCCTGGGCGGCGTTGCCAGCGCTTTCTGCTTTTTTCGCTCATTGCCTTCTGACTTCCATAAAGTGGCATTTTGAATACCACTATCCTACGGCTATCCTTTTGAGCCAGCGTTGATTTATATCATCGCCTGATAAATGGGCAGCTTTCGCTGCCCTCAGACCGCTGACAAAGAAGGAAAAACGTGGTTTTTCCTTCTTTGTGATGATCAGCCGAAAACCAATGAATTGATTTTCCTTGTTTTTAATTAGGTGATCTCTGCTTGTCCGGTATCGGGATGAGGTTTGTCATCACTACCAGGGCAGCTTTCGCTGCCCTGAATTTATGGATGAGGGTTAAACCGTGCGAGTCGTTGTCGCAGCAGGCGATTTTCCTGGCGTAAACGGGTGTTCTCTTCCAGTAACGTTAGCGCCACGGCGATCCCCGGCCAGTCGAGCGCCAGTTCTTCACGTAGTCGCAGGGCGCGCTGCACCACGGCGGCCGCATGATCGTCGAACTGCCAGTTGTCCGCCGTTTCGGCATAAGGTTCGATGACGCCCAGACCCACTATCTCATTCAGGTCTTCCTCCGTCACGCCGGTATGCAGGCAAAACTCGGTAACCGTAAAGGTGATGGTGACGTTAGCCATTATGCTCTCCCCCAATCTTTGCGCGGATCAAATCCTGACTGTGCTTCTGCCAGTTGTTGCCACAGCGCCGTTGCGCGTTCATCCGGTTTCGGCGGCATCACAATCTTAAGCACGACATACAAATCACCGGTCTGTTTTTTGCTGACCAGCCCCTTACCTTTGATGCGTAACCGTTGTCCAGCCTGGCTGCCAGGGGGAATGGTGACCAGAATGCTCTCTTTCAATGTGGGGACGGCAATTTTCGCGCCCAGCGCGGCTTCCCACGGAGCGAGCGGCACCACAATTTCCAGATCCTGGTTAACGATATCAAACAGGGGATGCGGCGCGATGTGGATAACCAGCCACAAATCACCGTTCGGTCCGCCGTTTTCACCCGGCGTACCCTGGCCTTTCAGACGAATGCGTTGGCCATTGCCGACGCCTGCCGGGATCTTCACGTTCAGGGTTTTCGGGATTTCACGTTCAATCATGCCAAACGCATTGTAGACCGGCAGGTTATAGCTGATGGTTCGGCTGTGTTCCGCGAGCGTTTCTTCAAGAAAAACCGCAACGTCAATTTCAATATCATGTCCCCGGCTGGCACGGTGCTGGCGCGACTGACGCGCGTGCTGACCAAAAATAGAGGAGAAAATATCGTCGACGTCTTCGGCGTTGTAGCTCTGTCCCTCGCCCTGCTGGAACTGGCGGTTGAACTGTGGGTCATTGCGGTGTTGCCAGAGCCGATCGTATTCGGCGCGTCGCTGTTCATCGCTCAGCACTTCCCAGGCTTCGGCAACCTCTTTAAAGCGGGCTTCGGCATCGGATTCTTTGCTGACATCGGGATGATATTTGCGGGCCAGTCGGCGGTAAGCGGTCTTGATAGTCTTGAGATCGTCCGTCGGCTTCACGCCCATGATGGCGTAATAATCCTTTAATTCCATAGCGTTCTCTCGGGTTAATCAATACAGGCTAAAGGAAGCCCTGAAAAGGTGTCACCAGTAAGTGTAGGGTAATCCTGTCGCGGGCGAATGCCAACCCGCGAGACAACATAACTTTACAGCCCGGAGGTTGCGTAAAACACGCCAGCCGCTAAGATAACTTGCGTCAATGAGTGAGGGTGTAATGGCGAAACGTCAACGGATGGGATGGTGGTTCCTCTGCCTGGCATGTGTCGTGGTGATAGTTTGTACCGCGCAGCGCATGGCGGGCCTGCACGCGTTGCAGATGGAAACAACCAGCATCACGGCGACGACATCGCCGACGTCCGGGGCAGAGGAAACGTCACCCGCGACCCCATGCGAGCTCAGTGCGAAATCGCTGCTGACTGCGCCACCGGTTGTTTTTGAGGGGGCGATTCTCGCGCTCTGTTTACTCCTCGCCTTGTTAACCCCGTTCAGGACGGTTCGCTTACCGTTCTTCCCACAGCGCGTTATTTCCCCTCCCGGTCTCCGGGTGCATCTCCGATTCTGCGTTTTCCGCGAATGACAGAGCGGCTGTTTCGTACCGTTAGCTAATCATTCATGGAGAAAAATTATGATTTATGCCTTCAGGCAGGCACTGATCTGCCTGTTATTACTCTGGCTGCCCGCGTCATGGGCAGCAGAGAGCGGCTGGCTGCGTTCCCCGGAGAACGACCACGCCAGCGTACGACTGCGCGCCGATACGTCAGCGCAGGGGGAAACCCGTCTGCTGATCGACGTTAAACTGGAAAACGGCTGGAAGACATACTGGCGATCGCCGGGGGAAGGCGGCGTTGCGCCTGCCATCACCTGGAAAGGAGAGATGCCGACGGTGGACTGGTTCTGGCCGACACCGGCCCGTTTTGACGTCGCCGGTATCACCACCCAGGGCTATCACCAGCAGGTCACGTTTGTGCTGGCCGTCCGGGGACCTGCGCCCAGCCGCATCGCTGGCGTGCTGACGCTCTCCACCTGTAGCAATGTGTGTCTGCTGACCGACTATCCGTTTTCACTCACGGCGTCTTCGCAGGATGCCGGGTTTGCGCATGACTATGCGCAGGCGATGGGGCGCGTACCCCTGACGCAAGGTCTGACACAAACGCTGAGTGCCAGTGCGCGTAGCGGTGAGCTGATCGTCGAGGCGCAGCGCAGCGGTGGCTGGATCTCGCCAGCGCTATTCCTTGATAGCGTAGAGGATGCGGATTTCGCCAAACCGCTTATCCGGGTCGACGGAGACAGACTTCGCGCGACGGTGCCGGTTCACGATAGCTGGGGGGAAGGGGCGCCGAATCTGCGTGGCAAATCGCTCACGCTGGTGCTGGCAGATAACGGCGTGGCGCAAGAGAGCCAACTTACCGTTGGCGATGAGCCGGTGGCCGAGCGCGCCGGGCTACCGCTCTGGCAGGTGATCCTCATGGCGCTGGTGGGCGGATTGATCCTCAATCTGATGCCCTGCGTGTTGCCGGTGCTGGGGATGAAACTGGGCTCCATTCTGCTCGTCGAAGAGAAAAACCGTCAGCAAATTCGACGCCAGTTTCTCGCCTCGGTGGGCGGTATTCTGCTCTCCTTCATGGCGCTGGCGCTGCTGATGACCGTGCTACGACTGAGCAATCAGGCGCTGGGATGGGGGATCCAGTTCCAGAATCCGTGGTTTATCGGTGCGATGGCGCTGGTGATGTTGGTTTTCAGCGCCAGTCTGTTCGGTCTGTTTGAATTCCGTCTGCCGTCATCAATGACCACCCGACTGGCGACTTACGGCGGCAACGGTCTGGCAGGACATTTCTGGCAGGGCGCGTTCGCCACGCTGCTGGCAACACCGTGCAGCGCGCCGTTTCTCGGCACGGCGGTGGCGGTGGCGCTGACGGCGTCGCTGCCCGTGCTGTGGGGGCTTTTCTTCGCCCTCGGCGTCGGGATGAGCCTGCCATGGCTGCTGGTCGCGCTGCGTCCTGGTCTGGCGCTTCGTCTGCCGAAGCCGGGACGCTGGATGAACGGGCTGCGACGCTTGCTCGGCCTGATGATGCTCGGTTCTGCCCTCTGGCTGGCAACGCTGCTTCTGCCTCATCTGGGTTTTACCTCCCAGAGTGCGGCGAAAGAGAGCGTCCACTGGCAACCGCTCAGTGAACAGGCGATTACCGATGCGCTTGCGCAGAATAAGCGCGTATTCATTGACGTGACCGCCGACTGGTGCATTACCTGCAAGGTTAATAAATACAACGTACTGAACACCGACGCGGTGCAGGTGGCGCTACAGCAGCCGGATGTTGTGGCCCTGCGCGGCGACTGGACGTTGCCATCCGATGACATCACCGCGTTTCTGACATCCCGCGGTCAGGTTGCCGTACCGTATAACCAAATTTATGGCCCCGGCTTACCGAAAGGTCAGGCGCTGCCGACATTATTAACGCGTGACGGTCTGTTAAACATGCTGGCCGCGGCGAAAGGAGAAACACCATGAAATCCCTGATAATCCTGTTATTTTCCCTGTTCAGCGCGTTCAGCTTCGCCAAAGAAAGTGCGCCGTTTACCCCAGCGCAGGAAAAACAGATCGAAGCGCTCATTCAGGAGGCGTTGTTTAACGATCCCGCCAGTCCGCGCATTGGCGCAAAACAGGCAAAACTGACGCTGGTTAACTTCACGGATTACAACTGTCCATACTGCAAACAGCTTGATCCGCTGCTGGAGAAAATCGTGGCGAAATACCCTGACGTGGCGGTAGTCATCAAACCGCTGCCGTTCAAAGGCGAAAGCTCGGTATTGTCTGCGCGCACGGCGCTTACCACCTGGCGTGAATATCCGCAGCAGTTCCTCGCGCTGCATGAAAAACTGATGCAAAAGAAGGGGTATCACACGGACGTTAGCATTAAGCAGGCGCAGGAAAAATCGGCTGCCAACCCGGTCACGCTGGATGAAAAAAGCAATGAAACGCTGAGTACCAATCTGCAACTGGCACGATTGATTGGCATCCAGGGCACGCCGGCGACAATCGTTGGCGATGAACTGATCCCTGGCGCCGTCTCCTGGGAGGTGCTTGAAAAGGTCGTCAAAGAAAAACTGGCGGTGGCGAATGGTCAGTAAGCTGCGGCGCTGGCTGCGTGAAGGTCTGATTTTTCTGACGCTGCTGGCTGGCGGGATGCTGCTGATGGATGCCTGGCGCGCGCCGCAGGCGCCGACTTCTTTCAACAGTACGCCGCTCAACACGCTGGATGGAGAACGGGTGACGCTGGCGGCATTGAGCGAGGAAGAACCGTTGCTCATCTATTTCTGGGCCACCTGGTGTGGCGTCTGCCGCTATACCACACCGGACGTTGCCCGCTTGCAGGCACAAGGGAAGAACGTGCTGACCATCGCGCTGCGCTCGGGAGATGAACAGACGCTCACGCGCTGGCTGGCGCGTAAAGGGCTTTCCTTTCCCGTGATTAACGACGCCAACGGGGCACTTTCCCGCCGTTGGGATATCAGCGTTACCCCCACGCTGGTCGTGGTGTCGAAAGGGCAGGTCGTTTCAACCACCAGTGGCTGGACCAGCTACTGGGGGATGGTCCTGCGGCTATGGTGGGCGAAAGTCAGTTGAATAAAGCGCCGGGGAAACCCGGCGCTTTTATGCCATAAAATAGCCGTAATAATACGCGATTCAAATATTTAAGACAAAAGTTAAGCCGTGTTGATTATATATTCTCTCGGTTTTTATTATTGCAAATTACCAGGAGTGATGGCATATCATGTGACGATATTACGATGTTAATGCTTACAGGGATTATAAAGAAATGCGCAAGGGTAAAATTATTGTTGCATCAATGATGGTGCTTTGTGTTCTTATTTTTCTGATTGCGGTCGCCTGGTTTATGTTGTTTCAGGGGGAAATGACGGAACCGACGGCAGAAGAAAAAAATGCCGCTATTTTACAGGCTGCGGGCTTACTTAAAGCGGATTCTCAGGATAAAAAATCGAGAGAGAACCTGTATCAGCGTTCGATTATCGAGCGCTCGGTGAATCTGGATTCTGGCGAGTGGGTGACGGATAAAACGGCTGCTCAGGGATGTAAAAAACTCGCTCCGGACCATGATCCCGCACAGATTCGCCAGCGCTGTACGCTGGCAGACGTTTACCTGGTAAAAGATAAGTATAATAAGATTCAGCAGGTTATCATTCCTGTTTCAGGCAAAGGCGCGAAATCGATGATGCACGCGTTTCTCTCTCTGGGACTGGACGGCCGTACGGTGAACAATCTGTATTATTACCAGCAGCGAGAGACGCCATTTCTGGGGGCCAGAGTGAAAGATGAAAACTGGCGTCAACAATGGCCGGGGAAAAAAGTGGCAGATGACAATGGAACGCCGGTGCTGAAAATAGTTCAGGAGAAATCAGGGAAGAATGATGAATATACCGTTGATGGTATTTCCGGTGCGACGCTGACGTCAAAGGGCGTTGAAAAGAGTATTAACTACTGGATCAGTGAACAGGGCTATGGCCCATTTTTACAGCGGTTAAAACAGGACCCAGAGATGTTGAATCGCTGAGTGATTTTCGCCTGCGGATAATTTCATTTAAGCGAGTGGGCGCAGCATCATTAATTCCTTGCGGATCTACGCAATGTAGTCATTCAATTCCAGACGGCGAGTGGGTATATTACCCGCCGTCAGATTTCGCCTTCCATCACATATCGATGAAATAAATTTACATAAGTTGTCACCCGTTGACATTTTTATGATCCAGGTCATGTACAACACCAGCAAAAATCGATAATGATAATAATTATCATTTGTGTTCTTTGGTGCGTAACGTGCGTAAGTTTTGCCTCTCACTGCTGGTGACTCTCTTCAGTCTGTTCATAAGCGTTAGCGTATGGGCCACGACAAACTATGCTCCGTTTATTGAGGATATTGAGCAACGCCTTGATAAAACAGCAGAACTCTATTCTCAGCAACAAACCGATGAGGCGCGTCGCACGGTGCAAATGGCCTACTTCGAAGTGTTCGAAAACCTGGAAGGCCCCATTCGCATCAACATTTCTGCCAGCAAAAGCTACGAGATGGAGAGCGCGTTCGGGGAAATACGGCGGATGATTGGCGAGAAAAAACCGATCGCAGACGTGCAGTCGAGAATTGACTGGCTGAAGGCATCGCTACGTGAAGTCGAACCGGTGCTGGACGGCGGACACCGACTGGTCGCGGAAGAACAGCACAGTGCGCTCACCCGAACGGATATCGCCGTCCACTGGCAGGAGAGCTTCCGGACGATCGACGATCTGCTGGCCCAGGCGGTGAACGACTATCAGTCCGGGAACTACGTCACCGCCAGTCAACACGTTCAGCAGGCGCACTATCAGGGATTCAAAAACTCTGAGATGGAAATGTCGGTCAGGCAGAATCGCTCGGCCAAAGATGCCGCCGCTATCAACCAACAGTTCTCCGCGCTGATTGCCCTTGCCGCCCAACCGGATCGCCTCAACGACGTCTCTTATCAGGTCACTACGCTGTTACAGGATATCGAGGATATTCTGCCCGGCCTGCCGACAACCCGCGACGATCAGCAGATTGCGCCTCCGCAAACTGCGGATAACGCGCCGGCGGTGGAGGAGGAGAGTACCCGCACAAACTGGGGTGAAGTGGCGGATGGCATTAATCAGAGTATTCAGGAGGCTATCGCGCGGTATCAGCGCGGCGAGGCGCAGAATGCCATTCTGGATGTGCAGGACAGCTATTTCGACCGCTTCGAAGCCAGCGGCATGGAAAACAAAATCGGCTCCCGTGATTCGGCGTTTAAAACCACGCTGGAGGCCTATTTTACCCGTCTGGTCAGCCTGATGAAGGCCGGTCAGCCGGTGGAAAGACTCCAGTCAGAAGCCAGCGCGCTCGGGCAGGATCTGCAAAAAGCGGTAACGATGCTTGGTGAAGGGGAAGAGACGCAGTGGAGCCTGTTGCTCTATAGCCTGATGATCATCGTCCGTGAAGGGCTGGAAGCCCTGCTGATCGTCGCGGCAATTGTCGCCTACATGGTGAAAAACAATCATCAGGATAAGCTGCCGCTGATTCGCCAGTCGGTGATCGTCGCACTGGTTGCCAGCGTGATAACCGCCGTGATTTTCCAGTTGCTGTTTACCAACTCGGGCGCCAGTCGGGAACTGCTGGAAGGCATCACAATGCTGATTGCGGTCGTGATGCTCTTCTTCATGAGCTACTGGCTGCTGTCCAAAGTGGAAGCCCGACACTGGAAGGCCTGGCTTGAAGGCAAACTGTCGCACTCGCTGTCGAAAGGGTCGCTGGTGGGACTGTGGCTGACCAGTTTCCTCGCGGTCTATCGTGAAGGCGCCGAAACGGTTCTGTTTTACTACGCCCTGATAGGCGATGCCAACGATGTCGCCGGACACATGGCGATCGGCGCGGGCTTTGTCATTGGCTGTGTCGTATTACTGGCGGCGTGGCTGGTCATGCGTTATTCGGTGGTGCGCCTGCCGCTGAAACCCTTCTTTATGTTTACCGGCAGTTTCATGTACCTGATGGCCTTCGTATTTGCGGGCAAGGGGGTTCTGGAACTGGTGGAAGGCAAACTGTTCCAGCCAACGTTGATTAACGGCTTCCCGGAAATCAGCTGGCTGGGGATTTATCCCTATGTGGAAACGCTGTTACCGCAGGCGGTATTACTGCTCGCTGCGCTGGTTGCGCTGTGGGTGATGCGGCGTAAAAGCGCCGTTCCCGGGGAAACAATAAAAAACACTCTGTAGTTGTGATTTTAGACGAGAGGATATGTCTGATGACCATGAAGAAAACCCTGATTGCCAGCGCAGTAATGGCCGGAATTTTCACCGCACCGGCAGCGTTCGCCTTTAAAGAGTACCCGGCGGGCGAGCCTGTCGTGATGAATGAAATGGAGCTGGCCGCCGTTTACCTGCAGCCGATCGACATGGAGCCGCGCGGTATGGGCTTACCGGCAGCGAAAGCCGATATTCACCTTGAGGCGGATATTCACGCGGTCGAAGGCAGTAAAAACGGCTTTGGCGCAGGTGAGTGGATCCCGTATCTGACCATCAGCTACACCCTGGTCAACAGCGATACCGGTGAAAAACAGGAAGGGACGTTTATGCCGATGGTCGCCAGCGATGGCCCTCACTACGGCGCGAACGTCAAAATGATGGGTGTGGGCAACTACAAAGTGACATACCACATTGAGCCGCCGTCAAAAGCGGGTATGCACCGTCACACCGACAGTGACACCGGTGTTGGTCGCTGGTGGAAACCGTTTGATGTGAGCTATGAATTTAAATACGTCGGTCTGAACTAAGAAAACCGATGCGCCGGGATGAATGCTCGTCCCGGCAGAGTCAATCCGCTGTTCTGAGTCGATGTCATGAGTTATTTTTTCGTCACCACGCTACAGGTCTTTTTCTGCATCGCGCTACTCTCCGGTGTCCTCTGGAGCCGAAACGATCCTCCCTCACTGCGCCCGTTGGGGTGGACGCTAGTAGTCGGTCTGGCGACCGGCGTGCTGGCGGGACTGACGCTCCGTGGGTCACAACCGGTACAGTTGTTGCTGGTGGGAACGGAAGTGATGGTCACGCTGCTGTTTGTGCTCAGCTTCTGGTGGGTGGGCAACCGCGTGCGCTATCTCTGGCAGGGCATCCTGGTTTTTGGCGCGGCGCGTCACTGGGCGCTCGACCCGAATCTCGGCGGATTAACCAGCACGCATGTCCTGAATACTGAACTGCTGCTGAATCTGACGGCAGTGGTCCTCGCTTTCGCCATCCTCTGTCTGGCTGGCGTGCTTTGCGCCATGCTGCTGCGCCGTATCCGCGTGTTGTTCTGGCCGTTCACCCTTATTCTGTTGGTGATGCTGTGGCTGCCGTTAAGCGGCAGTCTGCTGTTGCTGCTGATGAAGCTGCAGGTGCTGCCGCTGGCAAAATCGCTGCTGAGCTTTGTGGCGAAAGTCACCAATAACGCCCCGGCGTATAACTGGATGGCGGCGGGATTACTGTTGCTTCTGGCGCTGTGCTGGCTGCCGTCGCTGCTGAGCGCCCACCGGCTGACGCGGGCTACAGATGAACCGATAGCGCATCGCCTGGCGCTGGCACAGCGGCGTAATGCGCTACGGCTTTGGCTGGTCACCCTCGGCTGTGCCGTGGTGGTGATTGCCGGACAACTGTGGTGGGACAACGTCGCTTCTCAACCGCCGCAGCTTTCGCAAGCGATCCCGGTAACGCTCGACAGCGATGGCAGTGTCCATCTGCCGGTTGAACAACTCCGCGACGGTAAGCTGCATCGCTTTGTCTGGGTGGCTGACGATGGCAAAGCCGTACGCTTTTTCATCATCAACCGTTATCCCGACAAACTGCGCTTTGGCGTGGTGTTCGACGCCTGTCTGCTGTGCGGCGACCAGGGGTATGTGATGGAAGGCAATCAGGTGATCTGCGTTGCCTGCGGGGTACACATCTTTATCCCTTCCATTGGTAAACCCGGCGGTTGCAACCCGGTGCCGATTGAAAACTGGCACAACGATGAAAAAGAGCTGGTGATCCCCGGTAAAGAACTGGCCGCTGGCGTGAACTACTTCTCGACGGTGATGACCATTCGGGTAACCGATCCGGTCGATGGCTCAACGCTAACCAATACGGCGGCGGACTTCAAATACAGCTACGGCGGTAAGACCTGGTTCTTCTCATCCGAAGCGAACTATGACCGCTTTCGCAAGACGCCTGAACAGTTTGTCCCTGCTGAACTGAGGGAGGAGTAACGATGCTGTGGCGAATGTTACGACAATCCTGGGGACGCAACTTACGGCGTAAAGGGCTGGCGATTGTCACCGTGTTTCTGGCGGCCAGCCTGATTTCGGCGCTGCTGGCGGTGTCTATCGACATCGGCGACAAAATGTCCCGTGAACTCAAATCCTACGGTGCGAATATCCTGATTGAGCCTGCCGGGCAGGCGGCATTACCCGCACTGTTCAGCGAAAGCAGCAATCCGCTCTCGGGACAGGATTTCCTTGATGAAGCCGAATTGCCGAATATCAAAGATATTTTCTGGCGCAATAACATTGTCGGTTTTGCGCCGATGCTGGGCGGTGAAGTCACCGCTAACGGTAACGCGGTGCGCATTCTGGGAACCTTCTTTAGTCAACCGGTCGATATTCCTGATGAAGAGGGATACGAAACCGGACAGAAGACGGTCAGTCCGTTCTGGCAGGTGACCGGCGACTGGCCGCAGGAAGGAGAGAACAGTACGCCGCAAACGCTGGTGGGACACGCACTGGCGCGACAAACAGGATGGAAAGTGGGCGATACGCTGGTAGTAAACAATGCGGATACGACAATCCATGTCACTGTCAGCGGGATCCTCTCCAGCGGCGGCGAGGAAGACAGCCAACTGGTGATGCCGCTCGCGACCGCGCAGACGCTGCTGGAGTTGCCCGGCAAAGTACAGGCCATTCGCGTTTCGGCGCTGACCGTACCGGAAAATGAGCTTTCGCGCCGCGCGCGGGAAAATCTGGATGCACTGAATGCAGAAGAGTACGACCTCTGGTACTGCACCGCTTATGTGTCTTCGATTGCCCACCAACTGGAAGAGGCGATCTCCGGGGCGGAGGTGCGTCCGGTCTGGCAGGTCGCCGCGTCTGAAGGGGTGGTGATTGATAAAATTCAGTTGCTGATGGTGGTGGTGACGATTGCTGCGCTGGCGGCGTCGGCAATGGGGATCGCCTCGCTGATGACCAGCACCATTATGGAGCGCGCCAAAGAGATCGGTCTGATGAAGGCGCTCGGCGCACGCCAGTGGCAGATAATGCTGCTGTTTTACCTCGAAGCCGCCTCCAGTGGACTGGCCGGCGGGGCGCTGGGATGCGTTGCCGGATGGGGGCTGGCGAAAGCGATTGGCGTGATGCTGTTCGACGCGCCGCTTGATTTCGCCTGGATTGTGGTGCCGTGCGTCCTCGTGGTTGCGGTACTGATTGCCCTGATCGGCACCTGGTTCCCGGCGCGACGCATCGCGCGACTGTATCCCGTGGAGGTGCTGTATGGCCGCTAAACGGACAATGCTCTGGTTGCTGGTGTGGCGGGCACTGCGTCTGCGCTTTCAACGGGTCAGCGTGGTTTTTGCCGCGCTGATGGTGGGAGCGACCATCGTGACGGCGCTGAGCGCGGTATGGTTCGACATCAATACCAAAATGAGTGAAGAACTGCGCACCTTCGGCGCCAATTTCTACATCGGACCGGGGCACGGTGCGAGTATGCCACAGCAGGAGCTACAGACCCTTTTGGATGAGGCGCCGCAGGGGCTGGTTCATGGTGCCAGTCCGTGGCTGTACGGCATGGCGCGTACCGAACTGGAAAAAGTGGTGATCGTTGGCGTCTGGTTTGAATCGCTGCAAAAACTGGTGCCGTACTGGCAGGTACAGGGGAGCTGGATTGGCGTCAGCTTTGACGATCGCAACGCGATGATTGGCGTTAAGCTGGCGGAGCGCCTCAACGTTCAGCCCGGCGATAGCGTCACGCTGGTCGATCATAACCAGCGAAAAAATCTGCAGATTAAAGGCATTGTCGAAGCGGGTGACGCCACGGACAACATGCTGATCGTCAGTCTCGACGTGGCGCAGGCCTGGCTACATCAGCCGGGAAAAATCAGCCACGGCCTGTTGAGCGTGAGTAACGATGTTGGCCAGGTCGATCGTTACGCCAGTCGCCTGCAAAGCCAGTATCCGGATCTGGAGATTCGCCCGGTACGTAAGGTATCCGCGTCCGAAGGGCAGGTGCTGGATAAAATTAAAGGGCTGATGGGACTGGTATCGCTGGTCATTCTGGCGCTCTCTTCCCTGTGCGTGAATACCACCCTGATGGCGATAGTGGGCGAACGCGCCCGCGAGTTCGCCCTGCAAAAAGCGCTGGGTGCCAGCAATGGCGACATCGTGCGGCAAATATTGTTGGAAACCTGCATTATCGCCCTCGCGGCCGTGGTATGCGGCTGGCTGCTGGGTTATTTGCTGGCGCAACTACTGGGACTGACGGTATTCAACGCGGCAATCTCGCTGCGTCTGCCGGTGCTGCCCATCACCCTCGTATTGTCTTTACTGGTCGCCATTCTGGCGGCGATTGTTCCGGTGCGGCGCGCGGTCAGCGTCGAACCCGCTAAAGTGTTGAAAGGAGAGTAGCACCATGTCCGTGACGCAGATTCCACAGGTGGCGATCGAAACGCGTCACCTCTATAAACGGTTCGGCGACGTTACCGCCCTGGATGATATTAACCTGCGGATTACGCAAGGGGAGTTCGTCGCCATTATGGGGGCCTCCGGTTCCGGGAAAACGACGCTGATGAACATTCTCACCTGTCTGGACACCGCAACGGAAGGTCAGGTGTTTCTTGACGGAACGGACGCGGCGGCGCTTGACGAAGAGGGACGTCGCCGTTTTCGCGCTGAGAAGATTGGCCTGGTATTCCAGCAATTCCATCTCATCCCCTTTTTAACCGCGCTGGAAAATATCATGTTGGCGCAGCATTACCATAGCGTGGTGGACGAGGCGGCGGCCAGAAAAGTGCTGGAACAGGTCGGGCTTGGGCACCGCGTGACCCATTTGCCGAGCCAGCTTTCCGGCGGGGAGCAGCAGCGTGTCTGTATTGCCAGGGCGCTGGTGAATGAGCCGCCGGTCATTTTTGCCGATGAACCGACGGGCAACCTGGATGAAGAGAATGAGCAGCGGGTGTTAGATCTACTTACCGATTTACATCACCAGGGGCGAACGATCGTGATGGTGACGCATAACCCGGCGCTTGGGCAGTTTGCCGATCGCATTTTACGTCTGCAACACGGGAAATATCAGGGAGAGGAGGCGATGCAACATGCGCTGGCTTAACGTTTTCATTCTCTCACTGGCGGTACTGCTCAGCGGCTGCAAAGAGGAAAAACTGGCGGTGGGCGAAACGGCCCCGGCGCTGGCGGCCTTCGATTTACAGGGCAAGGAATCCGGACTGGATCGCTGGCAGGGAAAGTCTATCTACCTGAACTTCTGGTCTGCGGGCTGCGGCGGCTGTCTGGCGGAGATGGATTCGCTGGAAACGCTAAGCCAAAAATGGGGCGATAGCGTGGTGGTGGTGGCGGTAAATACCGATCCGGGAACGGTCAGCCTGGATGCGCTGCTGGCGAAGCATCAGGTGTCGTATCCGGTCCTTCGCGACCAGATGAAGATAACCCAGGAAAGGTATCAGGTCATCGGCACGCCGACCTCGGTTCTGATTGACTCACAGGGCCGGGTGCTGGAATGGCATCAGGGAATGCGTAAATCGGCTGAATTAGCCGCCACGTTCGCCCGTCTCGCGGCGCGATAAGTTTTCGGTGGAGGGATACCGCTGATGGCATTTATCTGGAACGACGAGAGCCTGACGCTCCTGCGTGAAAACGCAGGCGTCCTCTCGACGCAACACATTGCGCAGATGTTGTGCACCAATGTGACCGTGGTGCGCAATATGGCTTACCGGCTGAAACTCAGCCTGCGTGTATCAACGTATAACCAGAAGAGAATTCAACAGGTACAGGCGCTGTATGAGTCCGACGAACCGCTGACCATGAAGGAGATTGCCGCGCAGACAGGGCTTACGTTCAGCACGGTACAGTATATTGTCTATGTCAAACTGAAACATAAGCCCTACGCCACCCGCGAGTTTATCGCGTTTGAAACGCAGGATGCGGTGCATTACCGCGTGCAAAAAGAGTTTGTCGATACCGAACGCACATTGCTGCAGCAGTCGGTGGACAAGACCCGTTTTCAGGAATTGTATCTCAAAGACGGGACGACCTACTGCGCGCGTAACATCCGCCATGAGGTCATTATTTCTGAATAGCCTGAAGCCATATTTCGCTGGCTGCCGAAGCAAGCGCTATCGCGAACATTCAGGATGGGTCATCTTCTCCTGACAGGAATATGAAGCATGACCCTTCATTTTGCATTCGACCCCGAGCAGATAGTGATGATTGCCTTGACCTTTGTCCTTGCCGGGATGGTGAAAGGCGTCACCGGCATGGGGTTGCCCACCGTGGCGATGGGGATCCTCGGTTCGCTGATCTCACCGGTTGCGGCGGCGGCCATGCTGCTGTTGCCTTCACTGGTCAGTAATCTGTTTCAGTTTGGCGGTGGCGGGAATACCCGAACGTTGCTGAAGCGGTTATGGCCGATGCTGCTTACGGTAGTGATTTCCACGCTGTTGGCCAGCGTCTGGATCACGGGCGGCGAGACCTCCCGCACTCAGTTTGCACTGGGGTTGGCGCTGATGGTGTATGCGCTCTGGACTCTGGCGGGAAAACGGATCGCGGTTTCACCCCGGCGTGAAAAGCCAGTCTCGCTGATTGTCGGCTTTGCCACGGGGTTGTTGACCGGCGGAACGGGCGTTTTTGTGATGCCGGCGGTGCCGTGGATCCAGTCGCTGGGTTTCGGGAAGGATGAACTGGTCCAGGCGCTCGGTATCTCTTTTACCTTTTCCACGCTGGCGTTAGCGCTGGGACTGTGGTGGCACGGCGCGCTACCCGTGCAGTCGATGAGCTTATCGGCATTCGCCATCGTTCCGGCGCTGATCGGCCAGTGGGCCGGCACCCGTATCCGACGAGCGATCTCGCCCGTTGTCTTTAAACGCTGCTTTTTGTTCTGTCTGATGGGACTGAGCGTGGAAATGATGTTCCGTGCATCATCATCCGCGCTGTGACTTAATAACAAATTCGTGCCATCGTTAAATCATCCCCGAGGCAGAGAGGTTTGTATGACGTCAGTAGTCGTGAATGAAGAAGAAGGCGAACTGGAGTCGCGAATGGCGCTGACGGCGGCGGTGATGGCGGACAAATCGCGATCCCGAATGCTGTGTGCGCTGATGGACGGTCGGGCATGGACGGCGACGGAACTGAGTGCGGTGGCGGATATTTCGGCCTCCACCGCCAGTGCGCATCTGGCCCGTCTGTGCGAGCAGCGGTTTGTGGTTTCGCTCTCCCAGGGGCGGCATCGCTATTTTCGCCTGGCAAGTGCTGACATTGCTGAACTGCTGGAGCGCCTGATGGGAGTGGCCTGGGCATCAACCGCTTCGCGAAAAATCAGCACCCCGCCGGGTTTACGACAGGCCCGGACCTGTTATGACCATCTGGCGGGGGAAGTGGCGGTGATGCTGTTTGATACGCTGGTTTCCCGTCAGTGGCTGACGGCGGATGGCGAAACGCTGACGCCTCTGGGTGAGGAAAAACTGGCGGAACTGGGCGTTGTGGTACAGACCGGTGCGTCACGACGCAAATTCAGCTGCGGCTGTCTGGACTGGAGTGAACGACGTTATCATCTGGGCGGCGTGCTCGGCGCGGCGCTGCTGACCTGGCTTACCGGGCAGCGGTGGATCAAAACGGCTCCGGGAAGCCGCCATGTCACCTTCACGTCTTCCGGGACCCGCAAGCTGCAAATGATATTTGGCATCCAGATGATGCGCTGAATCCCGGTTTTGCGGTCTCGTTCCCGGAAAAGTGTAATATATCTGTCACAATTATGGATGACGAATAACAACGCGAGGTCGTAGGGATGAACAAATCGTTAATTGCCGCCGCTGTGGCAGGGGTTGTGATGTTGTCTTCTGCAGCACAGGCGCAAGCCGCGCCGGAAGGCTATCAGCTACAGCAAGTATTGATGATGAGTCGACACAACTTACGCGCACCGCTGGCGAATAATGGCAGCGTGCTGGAGCAGTCCACACCGAATAAGTGGCCTGAATGGGATGTGCCGGGCGGACAGCTCACCACCAAAGGTGGCGTGCTGGAAGTGTATATGGGTCATTACATGCGTGAATGGCTGGCAGAGCAGGGGATGGTGAAATCCGGCGAGTGCCCGGCACCGGAGACGGTCTATACCTATGCTAACAGTCTGCAACGTACGGTTGCGACCGCCCAGTTCTTTATCACCGGCGCGTTCCCCGGTTGTGATGTTCCGGTACATCACCAGGAAAAAATGGGCACCATGGACCCAACCTTCAACCCGGTGATCACCGATGACTCGGTGGCTTTCCGTGAGAAAGCCGTGCAGGCGATGGAAAAAGAACGTAGCCAGATGCAACTTGATGACAGCTACAAGTTGCTGGAGCAGATGATCAACTACAAAGATTCACCTTCGTGCAAGGAGAAACAGCAGTGTTCTCTGACTGAGGCCAAAGACACCTTCAGCGCGAACGATGAGCAGGAACCGGGGGTCTCCGGACCGCTGAAAGTGGGGAATTCGCTGGTGGACGCCTTCACGCTGCAATACTACGAAGGATTCCCGATGGATCAGGTGGCCTGGGGTGAAATTAAATCCGATCAGCAGTGGAAGGTGTTGTCGAAACTGAAAAACGGCTACCAGGACAGCCTGTTTACCTCTGCGGAAGTCGCGCGCAATGTCGCGAAACCGCTGGTGAAATACATCGACAAAACGCTGGTAACCGAACAGGCGAAAGCGCCGAAAATCACCGTGCTGGTGGGGCATGATTCAAACATCGCCTCGCTGCTCTCCGCACTGGAGTTCAAACCCTATCAGCTACACGATCAGAACGAACGTACGCCGATCGGTGGTAAGATTGTGTTCCAGCGCTGGCATGACACGAAAGCCAACCGCGATCTGATGAAAATCGAGTATGTGTATCAGAGTTCAGATCAGTTGCGTAATGCGGATGTGCTGACGCTGAAAGCACCGGCGCAACGCGTCACGCTGGAGCTGAAAGGATGTCCGATTGATGCGAATGGTTTCTGTCCCATCGACAAGTTTGACGCGCTGCTGAATGAGGCCGCGAAGTAAGTGAGATTCCCCCGCGCGAGCGGGGGAATTGACGGATTAAACGTTTTTGCGTTCGATGGTTTGTTCGCCCCAGAAGAGCGCGTCTTTATCTGTCTTATCAAAGGCTTTAATGAGTACTTCATCACTGCCTTCTTCCCAAATTTTTTCTGCCAGCTTCTCGTCATATCCGGCAACTTCAAATATGGCTTCGGCTATTTCTGGCGATGTATTGCGCAGACTTGCCCACTCACCGACGTGATGAGCTTTCGCTTCTTGAGTTGGCATTCTTATCCTCCCGTTGAAGATTAGCCGTTGAGCTTCACTGCCAGACCGGCAACGTATTCGCCCTGATAACGCGCAATAGAGAGTTCTTCCTGACTTGGCTGGCGTGAACCGTCACCACCGGCAATGGTCGTTGCGCCATAAGGCGTACCACCGCGAACCTGCGAAACATCAAACAGTTCTTGTGCGGCGTAGCCGATAGGGACAATCACCATCCCATGATGGGCAAGTGTAGTCCATGTGGACGTAATAGTTTGTTCCTGGCCGCCGCCTGTCCCGGTAGAACTGAAAACGCTGGCGAGTTTGCCATACAGCGCGCCAGACGCCCACAGTCCACCTGTCTGATCCAGGAAGGTACGCATCTGACCTGACATATTGCCAAAGCGTGTCGGCGTACCAAAAATAATGGCGTCATAATCAGCCAGTTCCTGCGGGGTTGCGACGGGGGCATTTTGTGTTTTACCGCCTGCTTTAGCGAAGATTTCCGCCTGCATCGTTTCTGGTACGCGTTTGATGGTGACCTCCGCGCCATTGACTTTGCTTGCTCCTTCTGCCACCGCATGTGCCATCGTTTCGATGTGTCCGTACATGGAATAATAAAGCACCAGAACTTTTGCCATTTGCACTACTCCTCGGTTTATCGAAAGCAGCTCATTGCTGCACTTATTTAAAGATAAGTCGTGTCGACGAGAGTGCAAGCCTTAGAAACATTTCTTTGATTTATAATAAATTTAATCATGATATTTAGCGGCCTCATGCAGACGGAGCGTTCATGAATTATCATGATACATTTTTTCCGCGCGGGCTTTCTTTTGCCATAAGAAACAATTATGCGGTTTGTTTGCCGCAATAAAGCCATACGCGGGCAAAGATATTACAGAATATTACAAATCTCCTCCTGAACGACCGGTGTTCACTATGCTTAGTTCCACGCGGCGAACGTTATGGCGTCAGTCATACGCCGCGAGGGGAAACTCCCCGACACCTGGGCACGACGATGTCTAATCAATGACGGAGGTCAGAAATGGCAAACCATCGCGGCGGCTCCGGCAATTTTGCCGAAGACCGTGAAAGAGCATCAGAAGCAGGTCGTAAAGGTGGTCAGCACAGTGGGGGGAATTTCAAGAATGACCCGCAGCGTGCATCAGAAGCCGGTAAGAAAGGGGGCAAAAGTAGCCACGGCAACCGTAATTCGTAAAGGCCTGGCCTGCTACCCCGGAAAATCATCACGAAAGCGTGCTATCTCTGCGTGATGATGCCACCGCCGCCGGATCCTCCGGCGGTTTTTTTTGCCTGTCAGGTTGAACTGAAATGAAACGCCCCGCAGACTATGCGCCACTGCCAGATTTACGGAACAAGGAGAGGGGCATGGTTCAACATGCGGGGAAAAAAACAGGTAAGCGCTCGCAGGCGGTCAGCGCGAAACGCGAGGCGATTCTGACGGCCGCATTAAATGCGTTCTCACAATATGGTTTTCACGGCACACGCATTGAGCAAATTGCCGAACAGGCCGGCGTCTCCAAAACCAATCTCCTTTATTACTACCCGTCAAAAGAGGCGTTGTATGTGGCAGTGCTGCGACAGATTCTGGATATCTGGCTGGCACCCTTAAAGGCCTTTCGTGAAGATTTTGCGCCGCTGGCCGCCATTGAAGAGTACATCCGGCTGAAGCTGGAAGTGTCTCGCGACTACCCGCAGGCCTCACGCCTTTTCTGCATGGAGATGCTGGCCGGTGCACCGCTGTTGATGAATGAATTGACCGGCGATCTGAAAACGCTGATTGATGAGAAGTCCGCGCTGATTGCGGGGTGGGTGAAGAGTGGCAAACTGGCGCCGATCGACCCGCAGCATCTGATCTTCATGATTTGGGCCTCAACACAGCATTACGCCGATTTCGCACCTCAGGTGGAGGCGGTGACGGGCGCAACGCTGCGTGACGAAACCTTTTTTAATCAGACGGTTGAGAACGTTCAGCGCATGATTATTGAGGGAATTCGCGTCCGTTAATTGGCTGGCGGCAGCGGACAGCTCATATCGCCTTCTTCGCACTGTAGCAGTGAGGCGAGAAACGCTTCCCGTTCGGCGGTCTTATCCGCCAGACACTGATTGGCGATCATCGCCTGAGCGCTACCGCCCTCGGTGCCGGAGCTGATGAGCGCGCAGTCGGCATCGCGCATGGCTATCCACGCGGTCTGCGCCTTTTTCAGCAGCGCCTGCTGGGGCGGGGCCGCGCGTTTCAGCGCATTCTGATACGTTTCATTCAATTCTTTGTCTGCCGTCTGGTACTGGGTAACGGCACAGGCATTCATTTCCGCTTGCGTGCTGGCATTTGCGCAATCATCGGCCAGCACCTGACCGCTGAGCAGCAGCGCAGCGCAGGTGAGTAGTATTCGTTTCATCATTCCCTCTGGATCCATAAAAAAAGGCCCCGTTTCCGGAGCCTTAATTAACCACAGCCTTAGCCAATTGTCATCAGGCTTGCGTTCCCCCCGGCGGCGGCCGTGTTCACGCTCAACGAGCGTTCGACGTACAGTCGCTCCAGCAGAATATTGCTTTCGCCACGGGCGAAACCTTGCACCGAGACAATCGCGCCTTCACGGGCTGCAACCGCTTCACACAGGGCGCGAAGCTGATCGGAATCACCGTGGAAGATCACCGCATCGAACGCCTGCGTCGTCAGGCTGTCGGTTTTCGCAAACTCAACACGGGCGGAAACCGCTGCCGGCAGACGTTTCGCCAGGTCACGGTGGAAGGCATCGTCAGGCCACAAAATCAGACTACCGACCGAGGTGACGGCGGCAAGTTGTACCAGCGCATCCTGTTCATCATCCGCGATACACAACACGCGCTCACGCGGTAACAGTGTCCAGGTGTTACGCTCACCGGTGGGACCCGGTAGCAGACGCTGCGTACCTGCCTGCGCCAGTTCGCCAAACTGCTGACAGCGTTGGCGCAACGCAGGGCGATCGGCTGCCCACTCGCTGAGCGCTTCCAGCGGCTGGGTCAGCACAGCTTTGAGTTGGGCGTCCACCGGGTAGTCCGCATCCTGACGCGCCAGGGTTATAGACAGCGCATTCTCCGGACGGTTTGCCAGCAGACGGTAGAGATAGAGCGGCCCACCGGCTTTCGGACCGGTACCCGACAGCCCTTCGCCGCCGAACGGTTGTACGCCGACGACCGCCCCCACCATATTACGGTTGACGTACAGGTTACCCACGTGCGCCGAGCCGGTGACCTGGGCGATGGTTTCATCAATACGGGTGTGAACGCCCAGCGTCAGGCCGTAGCCAGAGGCGTTGATCTGCGCAATCAGCGCGTCCAGGTTGTTGCGGTTATAACGCACGACGTGCAGAACCGGACCAAAGACCTCTTTTTGCAACTCGTCAACGCTTTCCAGCTCAATCAGGGTTGGCGCAACGAATGTACCACTCTGCCACTCACGGATATCTTCGCTGTTTTCACGTGCGGCCTGGAACACGGGACGACCTTTCGCCCGCATAGCCTGAATGTGATGTTCAATGTTGGATTTGGCTTCACTGTCGATAACCGGACCGATATCGGTCGTCAGACGCCCTGGGTTGCCCATCCGACATTCGGCCATCGCGCCACGCAGCATTTTCAGCGTGTGGTCGGCGATATCATCCTGCAAACAGAGCACGCGCAGTGCGGAACAACGCTGCCCGGCGCTATCAAACGCTGAGGACAGTACGTCGATCACGACCTGTTCGGTGAGGGCGGACGAGTCAACGATCATCGCGTTCATGCCGCCCGTTTCGGCGATCAGCGGAATCGGACGACCCTGAGCATCCAGACGCGTTGCGATGTTACGTTGCAGCAGCGTCGCCACCTCGGTCGAACCCGTAAACATCACGCCGCGCACACGACTGTCGGAAGTCAGCTTCGCGCCTACCGTTTCACCCCGTCCAGGCAACAGTTGTATCACGCCCGGCGGTACGCCAGCTTCCAGCAAGATGGCAATCCCTTGGGCCGCGATGAGCGGCGTCTGTTCTGCCGGTTTTGCCAGGACGCTGTTGCCTGCGGCAAGCGCCGCAGCAATCTGTCCGCAGAAGATAGCCAGCGGGAAGTTCCACGGGCTGATACAGACAACCGGACCGAGCGGGCGGTGAGTTTCATTGTCAAAATCGTCACGGACCTGGCCGGCGTAATAGTGCAGGAAATCTACCGCTTCTCGCACTTCGGCAATGGCGTTGGCGAAGCTTTTACCGGCTTCGCGTACCAGAATGCCGATCAGCTGTTGCATCTGGCCTTCCATTAACACGGCTGCGCGATGGAGGATGGCGGCACGTTCTTGTGGCGGTGTCGCAAACCAGATGGGCGCGTTGTTCACCGCACTTTGCAACGCCTGTTCCACTTCCTCTTCACTGGCTTCACGCACATAGCCAACGATATCTTTCGGCTCTGCCGGGTTGACCACCGGACTCATTTCCCCCTCGGCAACCGGTGTGTCGAGCATCGGTAGCGCCCGCCATTTTTGCAGCGCGCTGTTGAGCAGGGCAGAGGAGAGCGAGGCCAGACGATGTTCGTTGGAAAGATCCAGACCGGCCGAGTTATCGCGACCTTTGCCGTACAAATCGCGTGGCAGGGGGATTTTCGGATGCGGCAGACCAGTTTGACCTTCCTGTTGCGCCAGCTTCTCGACGGCGTCGACCGGATCGGCCACCAGTTCGTCCAGCGGCAGCGTGGTATCCGCAATGCGGTTAACAAAGGAGGTATTGGCGCCGTTTTCCAGCAGACGGCGCACCAGGTACGCCAGCAGCGTTTCATGGGTGCCAACCGGCGCATAAATACGGCACGGACGGTTCAGTTTGCCATCCGCGACTTTACCGGTGACCTGTTCGTACAGCGGCTCACCCATCCCGTGCAGACACTGGAACTCATACTGGCCCGGATAGTAGTTCTGTCCGGCCAGTTGATAAATGGCGGCCAGCGTATGGGCGTTATGGGTCGCAAATTGCGGGTAGATAAGATTCGGCACGGCGAGCAGTTTCTTCGCGCAGGCAAGATAGGAGACGTCGGTGTAGACCTTGCGCGTGTAAACCGGATAGCCTTCCAGACCGTCCATCTGGGCGCGTTTGATCTCGCTATCCCAGTAGGCGCCTTTGACCAGACGAATCATCAGGCGACGACGGCTACGGGTTGCCAGGTCTGTCAGGTAATCGATGACGAACGGGCAGCGTTTCTGGTAGGCCTGAATCACGAAGCCAATACCGTTCCAGCCGGCCAGTTCAGGTTCGAAGCACAGTTTTTCCAGCAGATCGAGGGAGATCTCCAGACGGTCGGCCTCTTCGGCATCAATATTGATGCCAATATCATACTGGCGCGCCAGCAGCGTTAGCGACTTCAGGCGTGGATATAACTCTTCCATCACCCGATCGTACTGGGCGCGGCTGTAACGCGGGTGCAGGGCAGAGAGCTTGATAGAGATCCCGGGACCCTCATAGATCCCGCGCCCGTTCGACGCTTTACCAATTGCATGAATCGCCTGTTGATAGGAGACCATATAGGCCTGTGCGTCGGCAGCGGTCAGCGCGGCTTCACCCAGCATATCGTAGGAGTAACGGAAACCTTTTTCTTCCAGCTTGCGGGCATTTGCCAGCGCCTCAGCAATGGTTTCCCCGGTGACGAATTGTTCCCCCATCAGGCGCATCGCCATATCGACGCCTTTGCGGATCAGCGGTTCACCGCTTTTACCAATAATGCGGTTCAGGGAGCGCGAAAGGCTGGCTTCGTTATGGGTGGAAACCAGACGACCGGTAAACAGCAGACCCCAGGTGGCCGCGTTGACGAACAGCGACGGGCTGCGACCAATGTGTGACTGCCAGTTGCCGTTGCTAATTTTGTCGCGGATTAAGGCGTCGCGCGTGGCTTTATCCGGAATACGCAGCAGCGCTTCCGCCAGGCACATCAGCGCCACCCCTTCCTGCGAGGAGAGGGAGAACTCCTGCAACAGCCCCTGCACCATACCGGCACGACCACTGGCCGATTTCTGATTACGCAGTTTATCCGCCAGTTGGTAAGCCAGTTTGTGGGCCTGTTCGGCCACCGGCTGCGGCAGACGCGCCTGCTCCATCAGCATCGAAACGGCGTCAGTTTCAGAGCGGCGGTACGCGGCGGTGATGGCGGAACGAGAGACCGACTGAGGGAGGATCTGTTCGGCAAATTCCAGGAAAGGCTGATGGATCTCTTCCTGCGGTGCCGTCGACTCATCGCCTTCGTTGGCGGCTCCGGCTAACAGCGCAGGAAGTTCTGGTAGCGTGTCATCGTTTTCCAGTTTTTCCAGGTAATTAAAGATTGCCTGCTTAATCAACCAGTGCGGGGTGCGATCAATTCGCGTTGCCGCTGACTTAATACGCTCGCGCGTTGCGTCATCCAGTTTAACCCCCATCGTGGTGGTTCCCATGCCATCTGCTCCTGTTGTTCGATAATGCACTGCTTATAGTTATCGAGAAATATCCACCATGTTGCAACTTTGTGCAACCACGTTAAATGTGACCTGTACGACAAGCTTAAAAATGAATGAAATGTTAATAAAAGAAAGATGTATGACGTTGGGAAAAGTAATAACGCTATCTTTTTCTCTGCGACACTTAACACTTTTAAAAGGTGCAACCGGAAAAAGTGTGAGAGAGTGCAACCTGGCGAAAATTAGAGTTCATTGGCAGCAAAATTTGATGTAAATGATGTGTTAAATCGATTGTGAATAACTCACGCTTCCGGCAGGATACGGTCGCCTGGGAAATACAACATGCTTTGCCACGTTCTGGCAGGGCAATAAAACAGAAGAGTCTGGAGAGTTTATGGCAATTAGTACACCGATGCTGGTGACGTTCTGTGTCTACATTTTTGGCATGATATTGATTGGTTTTATCGCCTGGCGTTCAACCAAGAACTTTGATGATTATATTCTGGGAGGCCGCAGCCTTGGGCCTTTCGTGACGGCGTTATCCGCAGGCGCATCGGATATGAGCGGCTGGCTGTTGATGGGCTTACCGGGCGCGATTTTCATTTCGGGGATTTCAGAAAGCTGGATTGCCATCGGCCTGACTCTAGGGGCGTGGATCAACTGGAAGTTGGTGGCCGGACGTCTTCGCGTGCATACCGAATATAATAATAACGCCCTGACGTTGCCGGATTATTTCACCGGGCGCTTTGAGGATAAGAGCCGGGTTCTGCGCATTATCTCCGCGCTGGTGATTTTGCTGTTCTTCACTATTTACTGTGCGTCCGGCATTGTGGCTGGGGCGCGTCTGTTTGAAAGCACCTTTGGCATGAGCTATGAAACCGCACTGTGGGCGGGCGCGGCAGCCACCATCATCTATACCTTTATTGGCGGATTCCTCGCGGTAAGCTGGACGGATACCGTGCAGGCCAGCCTGATGATTTTTGCGCTGATCCTGACGCCGGTGATCGTCATCATTAGCGTTGGGGGCTTTGGCGATTCGCTGGAAGTCATCAAGCAAAAGAGTATTGAAAACGTCGATATGCTCAAGGGGCTGAACTTTGTCGCCATCATCTCCCTGATGGGCTGGGGTCTTGGCTACTTTGGTCAGCCGCACATTCTGGCGCGTTTTATGGCGGCGGATTCCCACCACAGCATCGTGCATGCGCGCCGTATCAGCATGACCTGGATGATCCTCTGTCTTGCGGGCGCGGTTGCGGTCGGTTTCTTCGGTATTGCATATTTCAATAATAACCCGGCGCTGGCAGGTTCCGTGAATCAGAACGCGGAGCGCGTGTTCATTGAACTGGCGCAAATCCTGTTTAACCCATGGATTGCCGGTATCCTGCTGTCTGCAATTCTTGCGGCGGTGATGTCAACGCTGAGCTGTCAGCTGCTGGTGTGCTCCAGCGCCATCACTGAGGATCTGTACAAAGCGTTCCTGCGTAAAAATGCCAGCCAGCAGGAACTGGTCTGGGTAGGTCGCATTATGGTGCTGGTGGTCGCGCTGGTGGCCATCGCTCTGGCGGCGAACCCGGAGAACCGGGTACTGGGTCTGGTGAGCTACGCCTGGGCCGGTTTTGGCGCCGCGTTTGGTCCGGTGGTGCTGTTCTCCGTGATGTGGCCGCGCATGACCCGTAACGGTGCGCTGGCCGGGATGATTATCGGCGCACTGACGGTGATCGTCTGGAAACATTTTGGCTGGCTGGATCTGTACGAAATCATTCCGGGCTTTATCTTCGGTAGCCTCGGTATCGTCGTCTTCAGTCTGTTGGGTAAAGCGCCATCCCCGGCGATGCTCAAACGCTTTGCTGAGGCAGATGCGCACTACCACTCCGCACCGCCGTCGCGTTTGCAGGAAAGCTAACGCTTCAGTCCACTGAATATCAGGCCCGCTTCGTGCGGGCTTTTTTGTCGCTGTCAGCGATGACTTCCTGCGATAACCATTATTCCGCTAAGCATTTACATTCTGACATCATTATCATTACATTCCGCTTGAGTTTTCTTCTTCCGTAATGATAATCACTATCACTGTAATTTACCTTTCTTTGCATCAGTTGACTAAGAATAACGTTTAAGGGTGTCAGGCATGTTTGTTCCGTTTCTAATTATGTTGCGTGAAGGGCTGGAAGCCGCGCTGATTGTCAGCCTGATTGCCAGTTATCTGAAGCGCACCCAACGGGGTCGTTGGATTGGCGTGATGTGGATTGGCGTATTTCTGGCGGCGGCGCTTTGCCTCGGGTTAGGGATCTTTATCAACGAGACCACCGGTGAGTTTCCGCAGAAGGAGCAGGAACTGTTTGAAGGTCTCGTTGCAGTGGTTGCCGTGGTGATCCTCACCTGGATGGTGTTCTGGATGCGTAAGGTTTCGCGCAACGTCAAAGTTCAACTGGAACAGGCGGTCGACAGCGCCTTACAGCGCGGCAACCATCACGGTTGGGCGCTGATCATGATGGTCTTTTTCGCCGTGGCGCGCGAAGGGCTGGAATCAGTTTTTTTCCTGCTGGCCGCCTTCCAACAGGACGTCGGGATCTGGCCGCCGGTTGGCGCAATGCTGGGACTGGCGACCGCTGTTGTTCTCGGTTTCTTACTCTACTGGGGCGGTATTCGCCTGAATCTGGGCGCCTTCTTCAAGTGGACCAGCCTGTTCATTTTGTTGGTGGCAGCAGGTCTTGCTGCGGGCGCGATTCGCGCCTTCCATGAGGCCGGATTGTGGAACCACTTCCAGGACGTGGCTTTTGATATGAGCGCCATCCTTTCGACGCATTCTCTGTTTGGCACCCTGATGGAAGGCATTTTTGGCTACCAGGAAGCCCCGAGCGTCAGTGAGGTCGCGGTCTGGTTTATCTACTTGATACCGGCGCTGGTGGTATTTGCATTGCCGCCGCGCACAGGCACAACCGCGTCCCGCACAGCACCTTGACGCTTTGCGACGCAGACACTTACTTAGTTACAACATACTTATTTAAAGGGATGGTCATGACGAATCACTTTCGCCGTAGTGCGCTGCAGCTTGGCATGGCTGCGCTGTTTGCTTCTGCTTTTACTGCCCATGCTGCGGATATTCCGCAGGTTAACGTTACGGTAACCGATAAACAATGTGAGCCGATGAGCATTACGGTTAATGCTGGCAAAACACAGTTCATCATTCGAAACCACAGTCAGAAAGCGCTGGAATGGGAGATCCTGAAGGGCGTGATGGTGGTTGAAGAGCGCGAAAACATTGCACCGGGATTCAGCCAGAAGATGACGGCCAACCTGCAACCGGGCGAATATGACATGACCTGCGGCCTGCTGACCAATCCGAAAGGGAAGCTGATTGTCAAAGGCAGCGCGACGGCAGATGCCGCACAGAGTGATGCGTTGCTGAGTCTGGGCGGGGCCATCACCGACTATAAAGCCTATGTGACCGAAGAGACCGCGCAGCTGGTTGCGGGAACCAAAGCCTTCACTGATGCCATTAAAGCGGGCGATCTGGAGAAAGCGAAGTCGCTGTATGCACCAACCCGTCAGCACTACGAGCGTATTGAGCCAATTGCTGAGCTGTTCTCCGATCTCGACAGCAGTATCGATGCCCGTGAAGACGACTACGAACAAAAAGCCGCCGATCCGAAATTTACCGGCTTCCACCGTCTGGAAAAAGCGCTGTTTGGTGATAACTCGACCAAAGGGATGGAGAAATACGCCGATCGGTTGAATACCGATGTGCTGGAACTGCAAAAACGCATCAGTGAACTGGCCTTCCCGCCGTCCAAAGTGGTTGGCGGCGCGGCAGGACTGATTGAAGAAGTCGCGGCCAGTAAAATCAGCGGCGAAGAAGATCGTTACAGCCACACTGACCTGTGGGATTTTCAGGCTAACGTTGACGGTGCGCAGAAGATAGTAAACCTGCTGCGTCCGCAACTGCAGAAATCCAACGCGGAGTTGCTGGCGAAAGTGGATGCGAACTTCAAAAAAGTGGACACCATCCTTGCCAAATATCGCACTAAAGACGGTTTTGAGACTTACGATAAACTGACCGATGCGGACCGTAACGCGCTGAAAGGCCCGATTACGACGCTGGCGGAAGATCTCGCGCAATTACGCGGTGTACTGGGTCTGGATTAAGCACCATGCAGCATGATGATAAAAACGGCGTGAGCGAACCGTCACGCCGACGTTTGTTGAAAGGAATGGGCGCGCTTGGTGGCGCGCTGGCATTAGCCGGTGGTTGCCCGGTTGCGCACGCGCAAAAACCGCAAAGCGCGCCGGGTACCTTGTCACCGGATGCTCGTAGCGAAACACAGCCTTTTTATGGTCCCCATCAGGCGGGTATTTTGACGCCGCAACAGGCCTCAATGATGCTGGTAGCGTTTGACGTACTGGCGACCGACAAAGGTGATCTTGAACGACTGTTTCGCCTGCTGACGAAACGCATCGCCTTCCTGACCACCGGCGGACCGGCGCCGGAAACGGCGAATCCGCGTTTGCCGCCGATGGACTCCGGGATCCTCGGTGCCTTCATCGCGCCGGACAACCTGACCATGACGCTGTCGGTGGGACACTCGCTGTTTGATGACCGCTTTGGGCTGCAGGCACAGATGCCAAAGACGTTGCAAAAAATGACCCGCTTCCCGAATGACTCGCTGGATGCGGCGCTTTGTCATGGGGATGTGCTGTTGCAGATTTGCGCCAACACTCAGGACACGGTGATCCACGCCCTGCGCGACATCATCAAGCATACGCCGGATTTGCTGAGCGTTCGCTGGAAGCGGGAAGGGTTTATATCCGACCATGCGGCGCGCAGTAAGGGCAAAGAGACGCCGGTCAATTTGCTGGGCTTTAAAGACGGCACGGCGAATCCGGACAGTAGCGATGCGAAGCTGATGCAGGACGTGGTATGGGTGACGGCGGATCAGGGGGAACCGGCGTGGGCCACTGGCGGGTCTTATCAGGCTGTACGTCTGATTCAGTTTCGCGTCGAATTCTGGGACCGCACGCCGCTCAAAGAGCAGCAAACCATTTTTGGTCGCGATAAGCACTCCGGTGCGCCGCTGGGGATGCAGCACGAACATGACGTGCCGGATTACGCCAGCGATCCGGAGGGTAACGTCATTGCGCTGGACAGCCACATTCGTCTGGCGAACCCACGGACGGCGCAGACGCAGTCGAGCCTGATGATGCGCCGCGGCTACAGCTATTCCCTTGGCGTGACGCCCTCCGGACAGCTTGATATGGGATTGTTGTTTGTCTGCTATCAACATGATCTGGAAAAAGGGTTTCTGACCGTGCAGAAGCGGTTGAATGGTGAAGCGCTGGAAGAGTACGTTAAGCCGATTGGCGGAGGTTATTTCTTCGCACTACCGGGTGTTAAGCAGGCCGATCGCTACCTGGGCCAGTCTTTGCTTGAAGCCTGACAGTGATACCCCGCCTGCGGGCGGGGTATGCTGCGTCTCACACTGATGAAAATATTCTTTTTTTATATGATCCGTTTTTTGAAATAATTTTGTAATATCCCCGTAAGAGACTGTTGCCAGCATAAAATGAGAACTTAGTTAACGTCAGGTAAAATTATTGTTGCGTTTTTGCTAAGTTCTGATGTAATTATACGTAATAGCGGTAGTTCCCGGCTGTGATGCTTATTCACTATGGAGATCGCGAATGGTAAAGTCCTCTCGTGGACACGTTTCTGACAGTTATTGCCGTCCCTTACGCGGAAGTCTCTCCTCCGGTAGCAACCTCGTCACCGCTAAATTTCATTCACTTTCCTCTCTTACTCGTGTTACTGACGCCATATTCGGTGCGCGTAGCCGTGTGTGGTGTCTTTTCCAAAGGCAAGCTATGGCTTACAAGGAAGCCAACCCTCAGATGTTCGTGCGCATAATCGCGCTGCCAGCGGCGCGTGTGATGAATACCAACAACTCAAGGTGCTATCCATGGGAAGACAAAAAGCAGTGATCAAAGCTCGTCGTGAAGCAAAACGTGTGCTGAGACGGGACTCACGTAGTCATAAACAGCGTGAAGAAGAATCGGTCACCTCGCTTGTGCAGATGAGTGGCGTAGAAGCGATAGGCATGGCGCGCGACAGTCGCGACACCACGCCTGTCATGGCGCGCAATGAGGCTCAATCGCACTACCTGAATGCTATCGAGAGTAAACAACTGATTTTCGCTACGGGCGAAGCCGGGTGTGGCAAAACCTGGATCAGTGCGGCAAAAGCAGCAGAGGCCCTGATACATAAAGATGTAGACAGGATCATTGTCACCCGTCCAGTTCTGCAGGCTGATGAAGATCTCGGCTTCTTACCTGGAGATGTATCGGAGAAGTTTGCCCCGTATTTCCGGCCGGTTTACGACGTGCTGGTAAAACGACTGGGGGCATCTTTTATGCAATATTGCCTGCGACCTGAAATCGGTAAGGTGGAAATCGCGCCGTTCGCCTATATGCGCGGACGTACATTTGAAAATGCAGTGGTCATTCTCGACGAGGCTCAGAACGTCACTGCTGCGCAAATGAAGATGTTCTTAACGCGCCTCGGGGAGAATGTGACGGTTATCGTAAATGGGGATATTACCCAGTGCGATTTACCCTCTCACGTTCAGTCAGGACTCAGTGACGCGCTGGGCCGCTTTAAAGAAGATGAGATGATAGGGATTGTCCGCTTCAGCAAAGATGATTGCGTTCGCTCGGCGCTCTGCCAACGAACGCTGAATGCGTACAGCTAAGCGAGCATCCTTTGCGTGCAGAGCCCGGGAGACCGGGCTTTGTTTTTATTGTTACGCAAAGAACGAACACTGTGTTTTTTAATAATACCCTAGAATGAAAAGATAAATATTTAAGCCGAAGTGTAATTTATATTTCACCTTTACTAATTTCGATGGGTAATATTAATTTGCAAGCTAATTGTCATTCACTCTTTTCTATACTTCACTTATTCTTCGGAAATTCCGATCTTATTAAAAAATAATAAAGAATGTTTTTAGGTTGAAAAAACAGATTCCACCAGTATTATGATTTTCGCGTATTTCAGCTATAAATCACGCGGAGATAGTAAAAATTGTTATTTAAGATGGGACTTTATGTTTAAGGATATGTGAAGAGATAGTTTTGATGAAAATAAAGTCATTGACATTTCTTTCTGCGATTGCGTGTTATATACCTGTTGCATTAGCTGCTACCACAAAAGGATATGAAATCAAAGAAATAACCGTGGTGGGTAAAGGAGAATCTATTGAAAATACGACTATTATAGGCCCCGAAAGACTCTATCTTGAAGACGGTGCTACGAGCGAGAATATTACGGTCGAATCTGGCGGGCTCTTCCTTCTCATGGGTGGCAAGGACTATTCCAGTACTATCGAGGCTGGCGGCTCTCAATATGTCGAATATGGTTTAGCAACAGAAACGACAGTTCGTGGAACACAAGATGTTTTCGCCGAAACAGAGGGCGTGAATATTGACGGCGGGACTCAGGAAGTTAGATTCTCTGGACTGGCGCATAATACTCATATAAACAATGGCGGTACACAAAATGTCGAAGGCCGTGCAATCCTGACGGAAATTGCGGACGGCATACAGAATGTAAAAAGAGGTGGAGTTGCTGAAAGCACGGTTGTTAAGGGCAAAGGTTATCAATACGTGGCAGGGACTGCAGTCAACTCTGAACTTTACGATTCGAGCGAGCTGCATGTCGTTGCGGGTGGCCGGGCCTTATATACCAGACTCTATAATTCGAGTAAGGGCTTCATAAATGAAGGCGGAACCGCAGAGAAAACCACGCTTAACAATGAAAGTTCACTTTATTTAAAGGGTGGAACCGTCGAAAGTGCAGATATTTTTGGCGGCTCTTTCTATGCCGAAACAGGTAAGGTCAAAGGTGATTTCAACATCCATGGTGGTCAGATGGTTCTTTATAAAGAGGCCATGACTGAAACCGCAAATGTTAAGGTTGGCGGCCAGGGCACACTCCGACTGAATGCGGGTGCCGAAGATGTTGCATATTCACTGAAAGCCCTGCAACTGGACGGCGGTAAAGTTTATTTGCATGACATGCCAGTTAGCAAAAGCAGTGGCTGGAATACCCTGACTCTGGATACGCTGGAAGGAAAAGGTGACTTTTACATGCAAACCAATGTGTCTGCGGGGAAAAGTGATCTTCTTGATGTGACTGGAAATGCCTCTGGCGCTTTCAATGTTTTTGTCGAAGATACGGGTTCTAGCCCGGATAAAGATCAAAGTCTGTTGCTGGTAAAAACAGCAAGCGGTGATGCAACATTTGCGCTGGGTAATAAAGATGGCGTAGTCGATTTGGGTACATACCAATACACACTGAAAGAAAAAGAAGAGGGCAAGTGGTCGCTTATTGCGGATCTGACCCAAAAGCCAGAACCTGAACAACCGGGACAATCTAAACCTGAACCGAATCCAGATTCTCCCGCTGATTCTGTACCGGTGGTGAAGCCACAGCCTGAGATCGTTAAAAAACGCATCACACCCTCAACGGCTGCCGTACTGAATATGGCCGCAGTGGAGCCGCTCGTATTCGATGCAGAACTGGATAGTGTGCGTGAACGTTTGGATGGTCGCGATTCATTCAGTCGGGATGGAGCCGTCTGGAGCACGGTTTACAATACGCGTGATGACGTATCCACTTCGGCGGGGGCGGGTTTCGATCACACGCTGAGCGGGGTGACGATTGGTGCGGATCGTCATTTCCAGCACGAGAACAGTGGAATAACGACAGGCGGATTTTTCAGTTACTCACATTCGAACGTAGGCTTCGACCGTGGCGGTAAAGGCAATGTGGACAGCTACGCGCTGGGCGCCTATGCAAGCTGGCAGCATAACAATGGTCTTTATGTCGACGGCATTGTGAAAGTGAACCGTTTTGAAAATGATGTCAAAGGCCGCATGACCGGTGGCGGCGCGGCAAATGGCAGCTACAGTGCATACGGCGCGGGTGCGCATCTTGAAAGCGGGATGCGTTTGTCCGCAGGCGACCTGGGCATAACGCCTTATGCGGCCTTTACCGGGTTTACCACCGACAGCAACAAGTACACCCTTTCAAACGGGATGCGTGCCGAAGTGGACAACACGCGTATCGCTCGAGCCGAAGCTGGCCTGAAAACCGATTATCATGTGACGCTGAATAATGGCGTTGAGATTCAGCCATGGGTGAAAGCGGCGGTGAGACAGGAATACGCTGATGACAACAAGGTTAATGTGAATGATGACGGACATTTCGTTAACGATCTGTCCGGAACCCGAGGGGTATACCAGGTGGGTATTCGCGCGAAATTCACTGAGGATCTGAGTGGACATCTTAGCGCCAGTTACGGCAGCGGGGCGGATGTTGAGTCTCCGTGGCGTGCGGCTGTAGGGATAAGCTGGTCGTTCTAATTAATGCTGCGTGCAGAGCCCGGGAGACCGGGCTTTGTTTTTTAAGCATTATAAAAGAGACTGCAATTCAGTGACCATCATCGAGGGTTCGAATGGAATCAATTCAACGTTAGCGACACCGGAGCGTTGAAAGGGATCCTGTGCCAGATAGTGTTTGAGTTGCTCCTCGTTATCGCATTTCGCGAGAATCACGCCTCCTGTTCGCGGGAGCCTGCGCCCGGAAGCCAGAAAAAGATTAGCGGCGTAACCTTTTTTTAACCATTCAACATGGGCGGGAAGTTGCGCATCAATTTCATGCAATGGTTTGACATAGGTTAAGACGACGACGTAAAGCACGCTCATTGTGTTGTCCACAAATATAAAAGGGATATCACATTAACATGATTAACGGCCGATTAAATCAAGCGCAGACAGGGGGGCATTCTGGGGGGGATTGACTCGCCCTGACGGGCAGCCACGGACCTGTGCAATATGCGAAAAAAAAGCCCGTACTTGCGTACGAGCTCTTTCTTAAATATGGCGGTGAGGGGGGGATTGACTCGCTTCGCTCGCCCTGACGGGCAGCCCGTTGTCGACCCCCGGTCGGGGATTCTCATCCCCCCCGATGGAGAACATAAAAGAAAAGAGCCGATACATAAGTACCGGCTCTCATCTGAAATATGGCGGTGAGGGGGGGATTGACTCGCTTCGCTCGCCCTGACGGGCAGCCCGCTCACGGTGTTCGCGGTCTGTCCAACGGGCTTTGCCCGTTGTCGACCCCCGGTCGGGGATTCTCATCCCCCCCGATGGAGAACATAAAAGAAAAGAGCCGATACATATGTACCGGCTCTCATCTGAAATATGGCGGTGAGGGGGGGATTCGAACCCCCGATACGTTGCCGTATACACACTTTCCAGGCGTGCTCCTTCAGCCACTCGGACACCTCACCATATTGTTGTTCCTAACATACCGGAACGGGCGCTAATTTAGGGAAATACACCGCCTGCGTCAATCAACTTTTCCAAAAAATCGTGCGTTTACACAAACTTCAAGCAACCTGTAGGTTAATTAAGCGGAAACTGCTTTTTTTGCCAGCGCCAGCGAATTTGCTATGCTGATGATTCCGTTGAAAACGATGACAATAAGTGCGCAAAATTTCGCACAGCAACCCGCAGGAGTCAGTATGGATATCATTTTCTATCACCCTACGTTTGATACCCCCTGGTGGATCGCCGCACTGGAAAACGCCATTCCTGGTGCCAGAGTCCGGGAGTGGAAGTCGGGCGATAACGATCCGGCAGATTATGCGCTGGTCTGGCACCCACCGGTAGATATGCTGGAAGGGCGTAAACTTAAAGCCGTGTTTGCACTTGGCGCCGGGGTGGATTCGATCCTGAGCAAACTGAAAGCCCATCCCACCATGCTGGATCCCGCTATTCCTCTCTTTCGTCTGGAAGATACCGGCATGGGCTTGCAAATGCAGGAGTACGCGGTCAGCCAGGTGTTGCACTGGTTTCGCCGCTTTGATGATTACCAGGCGCTTAAAAATGAGAGCCAGTGGCAACCGCTGCCGGAATATATGCGCGAGGAGTTTACCGTGGGGATCATGGGGGCTGGCGTGCTGGGGGCAAAAGTGGCTGAAAGCCTGCAGGCCTGGGGCTTCCCGCTGCGCTGCTGGAGTCGCAGCCGCAAAACCTGGCCAGGTGTCGAGAGTTTTGCGGGTACCGAAGAGCTGGGCGCGTTCCTCAGCCAGACCCGCGTGTTGATTAACCTGCTGCCCAATACGGCGGAAACGGTCGGCATCATCAATGGAAAACTGCTTGATCAGTTGCAGGATGGCGCTTATCTGCTCAATCTTGCGCGCGGTGTCCACGTTAACGAAGATGATCTGCTGACCGCGCTGAACAGCAAAAAACTCAAAGGGGCAATGCTGGATGTCTACAGTCGTGAACCGCTGCCAGAGGACAGTCCGCTGTGGAAACATCCGCGCGTGGCGATGACGCCACACATTGCCGCGGTCACGCGTCCTGCAGAAGCCGTTGCCTATATTTCCCGCACGATTTCACATCTGGAAAACGGTGAAGCGGTGACCGGACAGGTCGATCGCCAGCGCGGCTACTGAGGTATACCCGGCAGATGCCGGGTTTCGACTAATAAACGCAGGCGATTCCTGCTATCCTTGTCGAAAAATGACCACAGGAGAGAGACATGTATCCCGTTGACCTGCATATGCATACCGTCGCCAGTACCCATGCTTATAGCACCCTGAGCGATTACATCGCTCAGGCTAAACGCCAGGGACTGAAACTGTTCGCAATTACCGATCACGGCCCGGACATGGCGGATGCTCCGCACCACTGGCATTTTATCAATATGCGTATCTGGCCGCGCGTGGTGGATGGGGTAGGGATCCTGCGAGGCATTGAAGCAAACATCAAAAACATCGAAGGTGAAATTGACTGTACCGGTCCGATGCTCACCTCACTGGATCTGATTATTGCAGGCTTCCATGAACCGGTTTTCGCTCCCCACGACGAAGCTACCAACACACAGGCGATGATCGCCACCATGGCGAGCGGCGTAGTGCATATCATTAGTCACCCCGGCAACCCGAAATATCCTGTTGATATCACGGCGATTGCCCAGGCTGCGGCGAAATACGAGGTTGCGCTGGAGATTAACAACTCCTCCTTCCTTCATTCGCGCAAAGGCAGTGAAGCGAACTGTCGCGCGGTAGCGGCGGCGGTACGCGATGCCGGCGGCTGGGTGGCGTTGGGCTCAGATTCTCATACCGCCTTTACGATGGGTGACTTTAGCGAGTGCCTGAAAATCCTCGAAGACGTGAACTTCCCGGAAGATCGTATTTTAAACGTGACGCCGAAACGATTACTCAATTTCCTGGAATCGCGCGGTATGCCGCCGATTCCTGAATTTGCTGAACTTTAACTACCACGAGCTGGAATATTTTGATGAACGAGTTTTCTATCCTGTGCCGCGTACTGGGATCGCTGTATTACCGTCAACCGCAGGATCCTTTACTGGTTCCGCTCTTTACCCTGATTCGCGAAGGTAAACTCTCGGCAAGCTGGCCGCTCGAACAGGATGAACTGTTGGCGCGTTTGCAGAAAAGCTGCGATATGGCCCAACTGGCGGCGGATTACAATGCGCTGTTTGTCGGTGCGGAGTGTTCGGTGCCACCGTATCGCAGCGCGTGGGTGGTAGGCGCGACAGAATCTGAGGTGCGGACGTTCCTTTCCGCGCGCGGAATGCCACTTGCCGAAACGCCAGCCGATCATATTGGTACGTTGCTGCTGGCCGCTTCCTGGCTGGAAGATCAGTCTGCGGAAGATGAAAGCGAGGCGCTGGAAACCCTGTTCGCGGACTATATCCTTCCATGGTGTGGCTCTTTCCTCGGGAAAGTTGAAGCACACGCCACCACCCCTTTCTGGCGGACAATGGCGCCGTTAACACGCGATGCTATTGGCGCGATGTGGGACGAACTGGAAGAAGAGACGGACGCGTAAGTGTGATTTAAATCACCTTATGCTGCAACGTGTAATTTCCATTGCATGAATTGTGTGCGTGATCTCATTCATGTTGCCTGTTTCTGTTATCATGCGCGGCATGAACATACTTCTTTCCATAGCAATCACAACGGGCATTCTCTCCGGTATCTGGGGATGGGTGGCCGTCTCTCTTGGCTTACTGAGTTGGGCAGGATTTTTAGGCTGTACGGCCTATTTTGCTTGTCCGCAGGGCGGGTTAAAGGGGCTGGCCATTTCGGCTTCCACGCTGTTGAGTGGCGTGGTGTGGGCGTTGGTCATTATTTACGGTAGCGCGCTGACGCCGCATCTGGAACTGGTGGGCTATGCGATCACCGGCGTTGTGGCCTTCCTGATGTGTATTCAGGCAAAGCAGGTCTTGCTGTCATTTGTGCCGGGCACGTTTATCGGTGCCTGTGCCACGTTTGCCGGGCAGGGGGACTGGAAACTGGTCTTGCCTTCACTGGCAGTCGGTTTACTCTTTGGCTATGCCATGAAAAATAGCGGCCTGTGGCTGGCGGCGAGGCGAGAAAGACAAAGTACGCGCACGATAGCGGAAAATAAAAAAGCGTGAGGAAATCCTCACGCTTTTTTTATCTCTGTCATCAGGATTCCGGCGGTACCGACATATGACGGTATTTCACCAGAATATCGCTCTGGCGATCGGCTTTATTCTGCAAATCCCACAGCCCGCGATCGATACCATCGTTGATAAGGAAGATGACGCCCGTTTCAATGGCGGACATCAGGCATAACATCACCGGTTCATTGGAGGTGTAGCCAATTTCACCTTCCAGCAGCCTCTGGTAATCGATAAAGCGGAACACTCCTGCCTGCACTTCATAAGACAGAATGGTTTTACTGGTATTGACCGAGGAGAGGATCTCACCGGTGCTGACGTTGACCACGCGCAGGTTCACCGCGATCTGGTCAAGCTGGTACTGTGTGTCCGCGCCAATACCGAAATAACGTGCACCCACACCGCCAGATTTCACGTTACTTTCGTAACCGATAATCGACCCTTCAACCATGATATTTGCCGCCGTCAGCGACTGTAGCGGGATCCGGTTGTTGATGGCGACAGTCCCGTTTTCCTGGGCGGCACGAATGATTTTACGTTCATTCAGCAGGTTTTGCAGGCCCTGGCGCTCCAGCGGTACAAACCAGCGGGAATCTTTCAGCGCCGTAACCAGCATCGCGGTGGCGCTTTGCGGGACGGCGGTCGAGAAGTTACTGGCCGGGTAGGGTTTAAACTGTCCGGTTTCATCCTGAATGTTATACACCGAGACAAAAATTTTGCCCGTTGGCATGGGTAAATGCGTTAAATCCTTATAACTTTGCGCACGAGGCATTAATGTCGGCTTAGCGGCTTCTTTTGGCGGGGCGGTTAAGCATCCGCTCAGTAAAATGACGGCGACGAATACAAGTAAGCGCTGCATGATAATTGTCCTTACGAAGCGGTGCTTAGAAACCGGTGGAATCTGACTGTAAACCCGACACTTCTATCGTCGATGTTTTTCCCGTTTTCCTGTCCGTGACATTTAGCTGCAACTGACCATCACGGTTGGAAATATCAACAATGAAATCATTGGTCACCATCCTGCCGGGTTTCCCCGTGTTAATATTGGTCAACAGTCCGCCCAGTATTTGTGACTGAATGGCCTGAGTGAAGTTATCCAACGCGGAGGGAGTTTCAATTCCGTAATCGTCGTTATAACTGGGATCTTTATAAGAGTTCTGCGCCTGGGCGCTATTCAGTAAAAAAGAACCGTTATTGGGGTTTCCACCAAAGTTGGGATTGCGGAACTGGAAGGTCATATTTCCGGCCCAACTTAATGGCGAAATAAGCATGAGTACTACTACTGCATGTTTGACACGCATTACAGCCTCCGGACAAAAATCACTCTTTAAAATTCGTCATGCGTTAAATCGCCGGTACTCAATAGAGTTTGATCTATTTGCCGACGGTTTAAAGCGTCCTCGGTTTGCGCCAGCGCGAAGACAACAGTTTTTTCGAAGTCTCTTTTCGTTGGAAATAAAAAAGTCTGGAATATAACGTCCTGATTAACCGTTATGGTGATCCAACTTCCCCAACGTGCACTGGGTCGCTCATTGATAGTCAAATTGCCTGGATAGTCACTTTCCCATTTGTCGCTAAAAGCACGATAAAAATCGTGGCCAATAGACGAAACCGTGTGGTCAGTTAAGAGCCCAGGAACTTCAACTTCTACAGCCTGCGTAGCGCCGGCAGCGAGCAGAAACTGTGCCGCTACAAGCCAGGTCAAATAGCGTTTCATGGCTTTATCGCCTGAGGTTATCATTTGCCCACGAAACCGCCTGGGTACGATTTTTGACAGCTATCTTCTTGAAAAGATTATAGAGATGCGTCTTGACCGTATTCTCACTGATAAACAGTGAGCGCGCGATTTCGATATTAGAAGCGCCGATACGTAGCTTATTCAGGATCTCTTTTTCACGATGAGTCAGGAGAGCCGACTCTGTGCTGTTGTAGCGGTAGTTACCAGAGTGAGTGATCAGATAGCTGGCCAGTTTCTGTGAGAAGTAGCATTCTCCCCGCAGGATCCCCTGCAAACCGTTTACGACACGTTCTTCATCATCCGCTACATAAAAAACGCCATTGATATGCGGCCAGTTTTCAATATCCCGGTAGGGATAATCATCGGGGGTATTTAACAATAACGTCTTTAAATTATTGTTCTTCCGACTTAAGTTGTCTTGCCAGTAATGGATGAGCTTTTTATCCGCTTCCATCATATCGACTAAAACAATGCAACTGGTGGAAATATCATCCAGAGAACGTTGAATATTATGCAGTTTTCCGGTGAGTGCCAGAGATTGTTTTAAATGCTGCAATAATGCTGTGGCTTGCAGGGATGGTTTGGTGATCAACAATAATGTATGACTATGAATACTATGGACTTCATTAAACATGATGAAACCCCACTTTTTTAGTCGCACACCTGACAGTTGCCTTTAGAAATCAGGCACCAGAAGTACTGACAGATGTTGCACTGCTGTGTGTAGTAAAATAGAGTCAGCCCGAACGGGTCAAAATATTAATACAAATGAACTACAACTGATTTCAATCTAGCCATTACAAATCTTAAAGCAAGTGTTAAACGTGTAACAGAATGTAAAAATATATATTAATTTGTTAATCTTAAGCTTTTTTTAAGTTTAGATTTGATAGAAAAGTTGTACATTTTGCTGTTATTGCACAGATTTAAAAAATCATACAAATTATATTAACACTATGAATTTAATATAAAAAAGCAAAATAATGCTAGTCCTTAATCTGATGATAAATTGCGACGTCATGACATCCGTTGATGTCGCGCATTTTGATGATGAAAAAAACGATGCTTGTCACGACTTGCTCATCTCTCACTTCTTAAACGACACAACATCACCTGGAAAGCCCACTGTACAGCCCATTGGCTGATGTCGAGAAAATGCATCAACGGTAAGTCTGGAAAAAATAAAATAAGCGTAGATAACAGGGTATTTGTGTCGAAATTAGCACTTTGGGGTGAGCGAATATATAAAAATACCACTGGCGGGTGAGTTATTTAAAATGTTTCCGCGGACATACTCTTCATCGTAACGCAGCGTTAACAAATTACGTTTAGCGTTAACAACAAAACTGATGAGAACGTTATTTTCTCGATGTACGACCAGGTCCAGGGTGACAACATGAAAAACAAATTGTTATTTATGATGTTAACAGTACTGGGTGCGCCTGGGATTGCTTCCGCAACAAGTTATGATTTAGCAAATTCGGAATATAACTTTGCGGTAAATGAATTAAGCAAGTCTTCATTTAATCAGGCAGCCATTATTGGTCAGGTCGGCACTAATAATAGTGCAAAGATACGCCAGGACGGTTCTAAGCTTTTGTCGGTAGTTTCACAAGAAGGTGGAAGCAACCGGGCCAAAGTTGACCAATCAGGAGCTTATAACTTTGCGTATATTGCTCAGTCGGGTAATTCCAATGATGCCAGTATTTCGCAAAGTAATTACGGTAATACTGCGATGATTATCCAGAAAGGTTCTGGAAATAAAGCAAATATTACTCAGTATGGTACTCAGAAAACAGCAGTTGTAGTGCAGAGACAGTCGCAAATGGCAATTCGCGTAACTCAACGCTAATACATTGACGACGCTTAAATCAATCCGATGGGGGTTTACCATGAAACTTTTACAAGTGGCAGCATTTGCAGCAATCGTGGTTTCTGGCAGTGCTCTGGCTGGTTCCGTTCCACAGTGGGGCGGCGGTGGCGGTAATCACGGCGGTGGCGGAAGCAGTTCTGGCCCGGAATCGACCCTGAGTATCTATCAGTTCGGGACCAATAACGCCGCACTTGCGCTGCAAAGCGACGCTCGTAAATCAGACACTACAATCACTCAGCACGGCTATGGTAACGGCGCCGATGTTGGCCAGGGTTCAGATAACAGCACCATTGATCTGACTCAGAAAGGCTTCAAAAACAACGCCACCATCGATCAGTGGAACGGCAAAAACTCGGATATTACTGTGAGCCAATACGGTGGACGTAACGCCGCGCTGGTTAACCAGACGGCTTCTGACTCCAGCGTTCTGGTTAAACAAGTTGGTTTTGGTAACAACGCCACGGCTAACCAGTACTAATTCAGTTTATGTGCTGAATATAAACAGGGCGAAAGCCCTGTTTTTTTTCGGGAGGACATCATGAACACCTTATTACTCCTTGCGGCGCTCTCTAATCAGATAACCTTTACGACAACCCAGCAAGGTGACATTTACACGATTACGCCGCAGGTTACCCTGACGCAACCCTGCGTGTGTCAGGTCCAGATTTTAGCCCTTCGCGAAGGCGTGGCGGGACAAAGTCAGTCACGACAGAAAAAGACCCTTTCTCTACCTGCTAATCAAGCCATTGATTTGACCAGACTCAGTTTAAATATCTCTGCACAAGACACCGTCAAAATCGTGGTTACGGTTTCTGACGGTCAATCGCTGCATTTATCACAACAGTGGCCGCCTTCTGCGAAATCGTCATAACTGGCTGATAATTTATGCGGTTACGGTGGCAGAGGTGAGGTGACTGAACTATGAATAGAGTGACGCGGAATGCGTGACTCCTGGGCGTAATCACCGTCAGGGAAAACATCACCCCTCAAGGATGAATGTTCATTGAGGAAACCATCATGCCGTTATCTGTCGCGCGTAAAACCAGCGTTCTGCTTTTTGGTCTTCTTGCCCTGAATTCGGTCGCCGCCATGGCGGGTACGAGTGGACAGGGCGGGGTTATTCATTTCGTCGGTCAAATTGTGGAGCCACCCTGTGAGGTGAGTCGGGTGCAGCAGCGCCTGGCAATGTCGTGCAATCACGAGGGGCACACGCAGACCCGCTATTATTCCCCGCAGGAATTGCTTAACGCGCCGCAGCACTTTAAACAAATCGCCGCGGTTGACCTGCACTACCTCAATGAACAGAAAACGCTGGCGGTGATGAGTATCGATTACCGCTGAATAGGCTGGTCAGACAAACTCACGAAAAAAGCGATTTCAAGGGGACCCCTGCTGTACACTTACAGAATAGAGTGAAGCAAGGAGATTCTATGGAATCGCGTATTCATGTTATCCAGGGGGATATCACCACCGTCGCGGTTGATGTCATCGTCAATGCCGCTAACTCATCACTGATGGGGGGCGGAGGCGTTGATGGGGCGATCCACCGCGCCGCGGGTCCCGCATTACTGGAAGCCTGCATGAAGGTCAGGCAGCAGCAGGGCGAGTGCCCAACGGGTCATGCGGTGATAACACTTGCGGGTAACCTCCCCGCCAAAGCGGTCATTCACACCGTCGGCCCTGTCTGGCGCGGCGGAGAGCATAACGAAGCGCAACAGTTACAGGATGCGTACTTCAATAGCCTGAATCTGGCGCTGGCCAATGGCTACACCTCTATTGCATTCCCGGCAATCAGCACCGGAGTCTATGGATATCCGCGTGCGGCGGCGGCAGAAATTGCACTCAAGACCGTTTCGGAATTTATTACCCGTCGCGCTTTACCTGAGCAGATATACTTTGTCTGTTATGACGAAGAAACAGCCCGACTCTACCAGCGTTTACTCACCCAGCAAGGCGATGAATGAACTGACCCGGCTCGCCCGCGCAACAGCTCCTCTGTGTGAAAATCATCCCGGAGAGTGTGGCATTCTTGCGCTGGATGACAGTCTGGACGCCTTTGCCGCCCGCTATCGTCTGGCGGAAATGGCGGAGCGTACGCTGGATGTTCAGTACTACATCTGGGAAGACGACATGTCCGGGCGGCTGTTGTTCGCCGTTCTGCTGGCGGCGGCAAAGCGCGGCGTCCATGTGCGCCTGTTGCTTGATGACAACAACACGCCGGGGCTGGATGACACCCTGCAACTGCTTGACGCTCATCCCAATATTGAAGTTCGCCTGTTTAATCCGTTCTCTTTTCGCATGCTACGAATGTTGGGCTATCTGACCGATTTTGCCCGGCTCAATCGGCGGATGCATAACAAAAGCTATACCGCAGATGGTGTCGTCACCCTGGTGGGCGGGCGAAACATAGGCGATGCCTATTTCGGCGCGGGGGAGGAACCGCTATTTTCAGACCTGGACGTGATGGCGATCGGCCCCGTCGTCAGGGAGGTCGCGGAGGATTTTGAACGCTACTGGCGCTGCGCGTCGGTCTCGACGTTGAAATCGGTGCTGGCACTGTCGGAGCAAGAAATCACCGAGCGCATCGAGTTACCCGAGAGCTGGTACAATGACTCAATCACCCGCCGATACCAGCATAAACTGGAAACCAGCGCCTTTATGACCCATCTCGATCGCGGGGCGCTACCGCTCATCTGGGCGAAGACCCGGCTGTTAAGTGACGATCCTTTAAAAGGCGAGGGGAAAGCGCAGCGTCACTCTTTGCTGCCACAACGATTGTTTGACGTGATGGGCTCACCAGCAGAACGGATTGACATCATCTCTGCCTATTTTGTCCCGACCCGGGCAGGCGTCGCCCAGTTGCTGAAACTGGTGCGTAAAGGCGTCAAAATTGCGATCCTCACCAACTCACTAGCCGCTAATGATGTGGCGGTGGTGCATGCTGGTTACGCGCGCTGGCGGAAAAAACTGTTACGTTATGGCGTAGAACTGTACGAGTTAAAGCCGACGCGTGAACGCGACATCGTCCTTCACGATCGCGGACTGACCGGTAATTCCGGCTCCAGTCTGCACGCCAAGACGTTCAGCATTGACGGGCGTAAAGTGTTTATTGGCTCGCTCAATTTTGATCCGCGTTCCACGTTGTTGAACACCGAGATGGGCTTTGTGATTGAAAGCGAGACGCTGGCGACATTGATCCACCGACGATTCACCGAAAGCCAACGCGATGCGGCCTGGCAACTGCGGCTCGATCGCTGGGGGCGAATCAACTGGGTGGATCGACAGCAGGACCAGGAGCTGGTGTTAAAAAAAGAACCCGCCACAGGATTCTGGAAGCGGGTTCTGGTACGACTGGCAACGCTATTGCCTGTCGAGTGGCTGCTTTAATGTAGCAGCAAGCGTTAGCTGGTCACTTTTTTGCTTTGTTCCTGCCTGACCGCCGGCTTACCGGAGAACAGGAATTTGAACAGCGGAATGCGCAAATGAATTTCGTACAATACCAGTGCGATACCCACGACAAAGATCAGTCCGCAGAGAAAGCCCAGCAGATTCGACCTAATATGCGGCGTGATCCACGCACCGTAAAACAGCGTTAACGGATGATGCACCAGATAGATAAACAGCGACGCATTGACAAAATAGGTGACGCGGGCTGACTGGAAATTGAGTAAACGATGGCCGAGGGAAAACACCACATTGACCATCCATAATCCGAGTACCATGGTGATGACATATTCCGTTTCGTACATCCAGGCGTCGCCACTGCCGTAGCGCTGATTCAGCAAATAGGCGATGAAGGCGAAAACCGCCCCCAGCGTACATCCCCGGGAAGGCGTGGTGAAAAGGGCCTTCAGTTCGGGTGAGATAAAGGCCAGCGCGCCCAGCATAAAGAAAGGCACATAAAAGAGCGTTTGCATCGCAACGAAATTAAACAAGCCGTCGCTGAGAATCGGTGGATAAACAATGAACAGCGTCCGTCGCACCACCGCGTAGCCCATACCCAGGAAGAAAAAGATCAGCGTCAGTTTGCCCATCGACACGGCGGCCAGGCGTTTTTTATCCGACTTTTCCAGATTTTTTCGCATCCGGCTAAATACCCACAAACTGACGGTTGTTAATACCACCAGTACCAGTAAAAACCAGAGATGAGAAATTAACTCCCAGACCAGCGTATTATATTTTTCATACAGCGAGAGTGAATGCCAGCTATCGGCTTTACCTTTGACATATTGCAACATAATAAATTGCGGCAACGTCAGCAAAGGAATAGCGGTAAGCATTGGAATACCCACGCGTTCGACGCGTACTTTCCACCAGCGATCCAGCGGATAACGCAGGAATAACATGTACGAAAAATAACCGGAAATAACGAAAAAGACCTGCATCCGGAAGGAATGGATAAAATCATTAAACAGGGTCAGCCACCATGAGGGCTCAGCGCTGTTCACATGCCAGCTATGGCCGGAATAGATCAATGAGATATGGAAGGGAATACCCAACAACATCAGCCAGGCGCGGATGGAGTCAAGAAAATATTCACGCTGTGCGGGTACGGGATTCATAGAGGTTTTCGTATTCTCAGATTCTCAGACTAATCGTCTTATCCCTAAGCCGATTAATAGTTACAGTCGGTGGCAACCCTACACGAAGAACAACGACCTGTCTCCAGGATAAGCACGCAAAGTGAAAAAGGGTCCGGCGAGGTGCCTAAACCATGAGCCAGCGTGCTGAACAATGCAGGGATTCAGTTGTCCTAATGCCTGATTATCCATTAAAATAGATCGGATCGATATAAGCACACAAAGGGGGAAGTGCTTACTAATTATGAAACATAAATCACAAATGATGAAAATGCGTTGGTTGGGTGCGGCAGTCATGTTAACGCTGTACACGTCGTCGGCCTGGGCCTTCTCCATCGATGACGTTGCAAAGCAAGCTCAATCCTTAGCCGGTAAAGGCTATGAGGCGCCAAAAAGTAACTTGCCCTCCGTTTTCCGCGACATGAAATATGCGGACTATCAGCAGATCCAGTTTAATCGCGATAAAGCTTACTGGAGCAATCTCAAGACCCCATTTAAGCTCGAATTTTACCACCAGGGTATGTACTTCGACACACCGGTCAAAATCAATGAAGTCACGGCAACCGCTGTCAAAAGAATCAAATACAGCCCGGACTACTTTAACTTTGGCGATGTGCAGCATGATAAAGACACAGTAAAAGATCTCGGCTTTGCGGGTTTCAAAGTGTTGTACCCGATCAACAGCAAAGAGAAAAATGATGAAATCGTCAGTATGCTTGGCGCGAGCTATTTCCGCGTTCTGGGTGCCGGTCAGGTTTATGGTCTGTCTGCACGCGGTCTGGCCATTGATACCGCGCTGCCCTCAGGTGAAGAATTTCCCCGCTTCCGTGAGTTCTGGATCGAACGTCCAAAACCGACTGACAAACGCCTGACGATTTATGCATTACTGGACTCTCCGCGAGCGGCTGGGGCCTATCGTTTTGTGATAATCCCTGGACGTGACACCGTCGTCGACGTGCAATCGAAAGTCTACCTGCGCGATAAGGTCGGCAAACTGGGCGTGGCGCCGTTAACCAGTATGTTCCTGTACGGGCCGAACCAGCCTTCTCCGGCAACCAACTACCGTCCGGAACTGCATGACTCCAACGGCTTGTCGATTCATGCCGGCAACGGCGAATGGATCTGGCGTCCGCTGAATAACCCGAAACATCTTGCGGTGAGCAGTTTTGCAATGGAAAACCCGCAGGGGTTTGGCCTGCTGCAGCGTGGCCGTCAGTTCTCACGCTTTGAAGATCTCGAAGACCGTTACGATCTGCGCCCAAGCGCCTGGATCACGCCAAAAGGCGAGTGGGGCAAAGGTAAGATTGAACTGGTTGAAATTCCAACCAATGATGAAACCAACGATAACATCGTGGCTTACTGGACACCGGATCAACTGCCTGAACCGGGCAAAGAGATGAACTTCAAATACACCCTGACGTTTAGCCGCGATGAAGACAAACTTCATGCGCCGGATAACGCCTGGGTGCAGCAGACGCGTCGTTCCACCGGCGATGTCAAACAGTCGAATCTCATTCGCCAGCCTGACGGCACGATAGCCTTCGTGGTGGACTTCACCGGCACGGACATGAAAAAACTACCGCAGGATACTCCGGTCACCGCGCAAACCAGCATCGGTGATAACGGCGAGATCGTGGAAACAACGGTGCGTTACAACCCGGTCACTAAAGGTTGGCGTATGACGATGCGCGTGAAAGTGAAAGATGCGAAGAAAACCACTGAAATGCGTGCTGCATTGGTCAATGCCGATCAGACGTTGAGTGAAACCTGGAGCTACCAGTTACCTGCCAATGAATAAGACAACTGAGTACATTGACGCCTTGCCGCTCTCGGACATCGAGAAAGCGGCATTGCCGAAAACTGACATCCGCGCGGTGCATGAAGCGCTGGATGCCGAGCATCGCCGTTACTCGCGAGAAGACGATTCACCGCAGGGTTCTGTCAAAGCCCGTCTGCAACAAGCCTGGCCAGACTCGCTGGGCGAAGGGCAACTGATCAAAGATGACGAAGGGCGCGACCAGCTTCAGGCGATGCCGAAAGCCAAACGGTCATCAATGTTTCCCGATCCCTGGCGTACCAACCCGGTTGGGCGTTTCTGGGACCGCCTGCGTGGGCGTGACGTCACGCCGCGCTATCTGGCGCGGCTGACCAAAGAAGAGCAGGAAAGTGAGCAGAAGTGGCGTACCGTCGGCACCATTCGCCGTTACACGCTGCTGTTGCTGACGTTGGCGCAGACGGTCGTCGCGACCTGGTACATGAAGACGATTCTGCCGTATCAGGGCTGGGCGCTGATCAATCCGGCGGATATGGTCGGGCAGGACCTGTGGGTCTCCTTCATGCAGTTGCTGCCGTATATGCTGCAAACCGGTATTTTGATCCTCTTTGCAGTGCTGTTCTGCTGGGTTTCTGCCGGGTTCTGGACCGCGCTGATGGGCTTCCTGCAATTGCTGATTGGGCGTGATAAGTACAGTATTTCGGCGTCAACGGTTGGAGATGAGCCGCTGAATCCGCAGCACCGTACCGCGCTGATCATGCCTATCTGTAACGAAGACGTTGATCGCGTTTTTGCGGGCCTGCGCGCCACATGGGAATCGGTAAAAGCGACCGGCAACGGCGAGCATTTTGATGTCTACATTCTCAGTGACAGCTACAACCCCGATATCTGCGTCGCAGAGCAAAAGGCGTGGATGGAACTGATTGCTGAAGTGCAGGGCGAAGGGCAGATTTTCTATCGCCGTCGTCGCCGTCGTGTGAAGCGTAAAAGCGGTAACATTGATGACTTCTGCCGTCGCTGGGGCAGCCAGTACAGCTACATGGTGGTACTGGACGCTGACTCCGTCATGACCGGTGAATGCCTGAGCGGTCTGGTGCGTTTGATGGAAGCGAACCCGAATGCCGGGATCATTCAGTCATCGCCGAAGGCGTCCGGCATGGACACCCTGTATGCTCGCTGTCAGCAGTTTGCGACGCGCGTATATGGACCCTTGTTCACCGCCGGTTTGCACTTCTGGCAGTTGGGTGAATCCCACTACTGGGGCCACAACGCCATCATCCGCGTGAAGCCGTTCATCGAACACTGTGCGCTGGCGCCGCTGCCGGGTGAAGGCTCTTTCGCCGGTTCTATCCTGTCGCACGACTTCGTGGAAGCGGCGCTGATGCGTCGTGCAGGGTGGGGCGTGTGGATTGCTTACGATCTGCCCGGCTCCTATGAAGAGCTGCCGCCAAACCTGCTGGACGAACTGAAGCGTGACCGCCGCTGGTGTCACGGCAACCTGATGAACTTCCGTCTGTTCCTTGTGAAAGGGATGCACCCGGTTCACCGCGCCGTGTTCCTGACCGGGGTGATGTCTTATCTCTCCGCGCCGTTGTGGTTTATGTTCCTCGCGCTGTCGACCGCGCTACAGGTGGTACACGCGCTCACCGAGCCGCAATACTTCCTGCAACCGCGCCAGCTGTTCCCGGTCTGGCCGCAGTGGCGTCCTGAACTGGCGATTGCGCTGTTTGCTTCAACGATGGTGCTGCTGTTCCTGCCTAAACTGCTGAGTATTCTGCTCATCTGGTGTAAAGGCACCAAAGAGTTCGGTGGATTTATTCGCGTCACGCTGTCGCTGCTGCTGGAGGTGCTGTTCTCCGTGCTGCTGGCGCCGGTGCGCATGCTGTTCCACACCGTCTTCGTGGTGAGCGCCTTCCTCGGTTGGGAAGTGGTCTGGAATTCGCCGCAGCGTGACGATGACTCGACTCCGTGGGGCGAAGCGTTTATGCGTCACGGTTCGCAACTGCTGCTGGGGCTGGTGTGGGCGGTCGGGATGGCGTGGTTGGATCTGCGCTTCCTGTTCTGGCTGGCACCGATTGTCGTCTCGCTGATCCTGTCGCCGTTTGTCTCGGTGATCTCCAGCCGTTCAACGGTCGGTTTGCGTACCAAACGCTGGAAGCTGTTCCTGATCCCGGAAGAGTATTCGCCGCCGCAGGTACTGGTGGATACCGATAAGTATCTGGTGATGAACCGTAAACGCGCGCTCGACGATGGCTTTATGCATGCGGTGTTCAACCCGTCGTTTAATGCGCTGGCAACGGCGATGGCGACGGCACGTCATCGTGCAAGCCATGTGCTGGAAATTGCCCGCGATCGTCACGTCGAACAAGCCCTGAACGAAACGCCGGAAAAACTGAATCGCGACCGCCGTCTGGTACTGCTGAGCGATCCGGTGACGATGGCACGTTTACACTATCGTGTCTGGAACTCGCCAGAGAAGTATTCATCGTGGGTGAGTTACTATCAGGACATTACCCTGAACCCGCAGGCGCTGAAAAATCAGTAGGCGCCATCCGGCTGAATCATCTGAAAAATACCGGCCTGCGCCGGTATTTTTTTATACTGAAGAAAACGAATGATGAGGTATCACGTGCGACTCATAGCGGTGGGTATCATGGTAATGCTATTAAGCGGGTGCGGCAGCATTATCAGTCGGACAATCCCCGGGCAGGGGCATGGCAACCAGTACTATCCGGGAGTGCAGTGGGACGTCCGGGACTCAGCATGGCGCTATGTCACCATCCTCGATCTGCCCTTCTCGCTGGTGTTTGATACGCTGCTGTTGCCGCTCGATATGCATCACGGCCCTTACGAGTAATTACCGTTCATCCCACTCATCGGCTGCGGTTTGACCCTCTTCGGTGTCCAGCGGGGGCTCAAGCTGAAATTCACCTTCATCCCATTCGTGCAGCGTATTCTCTTCCAGCCACTCCTGGCGGATCTCTATCTCATCATAATCGCCGTCAAAGACGCTTTGGGCAGCTTCGCCACTGAGCATCGGCAGGCATTCGCCTTCCTCTCCTTCGTCGGCAAAAAACTCGACCTGCCACATGATGTCGCCATCCTGTAGCACGTACTTTTGCACGTTAAGCTGCTGTACATTGGCTTCGTCCTGCTCAAGCTCAGGATGGTCCGCCATAAATTCTTCACGGGCTGAGTCAATGGCTTCTTCCAGCGTTGCATACATGGTCATCAGAGTCTCCCTTTGATTTGACGAGGTATTCAGGGAAAGAATAGCTGATTCTCCGGTTATGCAAGTATGAATGCTGAAAAATCATCCCACGGTTCGCGAGAGCGCGCGACGGCGCAGGCTGTTCCAGGAATAAATGGCGTTAAACAGCACCACCCCGGCGGTGACCAGAAAGACCGCGCGGAAGCCATAATTAGCGGAAATCGCTGCGCCCATCAATGGGCCGGTCACGTTGCCAATATCGCGAAACGACTGGTTATAACTGAAGATGCGTCCGGCAATTTGGTTTGTAGAGTTGTAGACCAGCAGCGTCTGCACTGCCGGTAGCAGCGCGCCGTCGGCAGCACCCAGTAAAAAACGCAGTACCGCCAGTTGCCACGGGGTCTGAACAAAGGACATCGGGATCAGCAGCAAAACAGAAAGAATCAGCGCGACGATGAGGATTTTCTCCGGTCCGATGCGGTCCCCCAGCTTGCCTAACCGTGGCGCGCTGAGTAACGCGGCGACGCCGGGCACGGAGGCGATCATCCCGCTGATAAACGCAATATTACTGACGTTACCTGCCAGTTCCCGCACGTAAAGCGTCAGAATTGGCGCAATGGACCCGGTCGCCACCTGGATAATCAGCGTTGTGACAAACAGACTCAGTACCAGTTTCGGGTTTTTAAGCGTGGCGACCACTTCCCGGACGCGCAGCATCTCTTTCTTGCTGATCGGTTTATAGTTCTCGCGAATAAAAAACAGCGTCAGTAAAAAACAGATCAGCAGTACCGTTGCGGTGATGAAGAAAACCGGGCGCAGGCCATACTGGTCGGCGAGCAGGCCGCCCGCCAGCGGGCCGAGCAGCGCACCGCTGACGCCGCCAGTAGAGAGCGTTCCCAGCGCCCAGCCGCTTTTATTACGCGGGACCTGGGTGGCGATCAGCGCGTTGGCGTTGGGGACGAATCCGCCCAGCAGTCCAAGCAGCGCGCGCAGTACCAGAAACTGCCAGATATTCTGCGCAACGCCCATCAGCAACATCACTATCGCCATCCCCAGCGCAGAGCGCAGCAGCATTATCTTTCTGCCTTTACGGTCAGCGAGTCCGCCCCAGAAGGGAGAGGCGATAGCGGAGAAAAGAAACGTAATACTGAAAACCAGCCCGGACCACATATTGAGCGCACTGTGGCCCGTCACGCCGAGTTGTTCGACGTATAACGGTAAAAACGGCATCACCAGGCTAAATGCGGCGCCGGTTAAGAAACAGCCGAGCCAGGCGACGGTGAGATTACGTTTCCAGTTGATGGGGGTATCAGAGGGTGACATAGCGATCCGCGTGTGATGCGCTGTTAGCGCGATCGGGCAAAAAAACGAATATAAATTAAGCATATTCATTATGCGCCTGTAGGCGGGTGGTCGCAATGTGGGGAGCTTTTATCGCTAAAAGTGGTGAAAAAGCAGCCCGAAAGGACTGCTTTGCAGGATTTAATAGCGGGAAGGTACGCCGGCAGGACGCGTTTTGAAGCGGCGGTGCAGCCACATGTACTGTTCCGGCGCCATCATGATGCACTTCTCGACAACCTTGTTCATCCAGGCGGCGGTGGTCTCTGCGTCATCCAGCGGCGGTGAGCACTCTGGCGGCAACATAATCAACTGGTAGCCTTTGCCATCGGGCTTGCGACGCGGCACAAACGGCACCAGGCAGGCGCTGGACATTCGCGCGAGCATCCAGGTGCCGGAGGTGGTGGCGGCCTGCTCGACGGCAAAAAGCGGGACGAATACGCTGGAGCGCGGGCCATAGTCGTGGTCTGGCGCATACCAGACCACTTCGCCTTTTTTCAGCGCCCTAATCATCCCTTTCAGGTCTTTGCGATCGAGCATGGATTTGTTGGAGCGCATACGTCCCCAGGTCTGGAGCCAGTCGAGCAGTGGATTATCATTCGGCCGATAGACGCCGATGCCGGGTTCCTGCAAGCCAAACTGGCGCGCGCCCAGTTCCAGGGTTAAAAAGTGCAGCCCCACCAACAAAATGCCTCGCTGCTGGGCCTGAACGTCACGAATATGCTCCATGCCGATCACTTCGGTCCAGCGGGCGATGCGACGATCGGACCAGAACCAGGCCATTCCGGTTTCCAGCAGGCCCATACCGACGGATTCAAAATTTTTGACCACCATCGCATGGCGTTCACGCTCGCTCATCTCGGGAAAACAGAGTTCGAGATTACGATAGGCAATTTTCGTCCGACGCTTCATCAGACGAAACGCCAGGTGGCCGATCGTATGGCCAAGACGATAGAGAATCGGATAGGGCAACTGCACGACCAACCAAAGTGAGCCAATACCGAGCCAGGTTAACCAATACCGTGGATGCAGTAATGCTGCGGAGAACTTAGGTAAATTCGTCATGTCTTTCCTGTTGTATACCTTAAAACGGGCAATTATCTGTATTGTTGCATTTTTTCGCTTTCAGAAAAAATTTGTGGCTCCAGGATGGCGATAAATGCAGCAAATGTTGTTAATTTTTTAGTTTGAAGAAAGAAATGTAGCGCAAAATGTATGGATGTAAATTGGCACTGATTGCTATATGATGCCGCCGATTCTGATTTTCACTTATTGCAGGACTCGTACACCATGCCAGTGTTACATAACCGCATTTCCAATGACGCCCTCAGAGCCCGGATGTTGGCTGAAACTGAGCCGCGCACAACCATTTCATTCTATAAATATTTTACCATCGCAGACCCGCAGGCCACACGCGATGCGTTGTATCAAAAGTTAACAGCGCTGAATGTTTTTGGTCGCATCTATCTGGCGCATGAAGGAATTAACGCCCAAATCAGCGTACCGCAAAGCCAGGTTGCGGCGTTTCGCCAGCAGTTGTATGCCTTTGATCCCGCACTCGACGGCGTGCGTCTGAATATTGCGCTGGAGGACGACGGGAAATCCTTCTGGGTGCTGCGGATGAAAGTGCGTGAGCGGATAGTGGCGGATGGCATTGAGGATCCGAGCTTTGACGCCAGCGATGTCGGCGATTATCTGAAGGCCGCTGAAGTGAACGCGATGCTCGACGACCCGGATGCGCTGTTCATCGATATGCGTAACCACTACGAATATGAAGTGGGCCATTTTGAGAATGCGCTGGAAATTCCGGCCGACACCTTCCGCGAGCAGTTGCCAAAAGCGGTCGAGATGATGCAGGAACACAAAGATAAAAAGATAGTGATGTACTGCACCGGCGGCATTCGCTGCGAAAAAGCCAGCGCCTGGATGAAGCACAACGGCTTCAGCAAAGTGTGGCACATTGAAGGCGGTATCATTGAGTATGCGCGCAAAGCCCGTGAGCAGGGGTTACCGGTGCGTTTCATCGGCAAAAACTTTGTGTTTGATGAGCGCATGGGTGAACGCATTTCGGATGAGGTGATTGCCCATTGTCATCAGTGTGGCGCGCCGTGCGACAGCCATACGAACTGTAAAAATGACGGTTGCCACCTGCTGTTTATTCAGTGTCCGGCGTGTGCACAGAAGTACAACGGCTGCTGTAGCGAGATCTGCTGCGAAGAGAGCGTGTTGCCGGAAGAAGAACAGCGTCGCCTTCGTGCGGGGCGCGAGAACGGCAATAAGATCTTTAATAAGTCGCGTGGACGGCTGAATACGAAACTGGGGATTCCGGATCCCGCCGAATAATCGTGTTGCCGGATGGCGGTGACAATACGCATCCGGCCAGCAATGTGAGGCCCGATAGCAACGCGCTATCGGGCCTCATGTCTCTTTTACTTCTGCTGAACGCCTTCCACCGAGATGATCAAATCCACTTCCTGCGAGGCAGGGCCGAGATCGGTGGTGATGTTGAAATCCTTCAGCTTAATTTTCCCTTCGGCTTCAAAACCCGCACGTTTGCCGCCCCACGGATCGTCCCCCTGACCGATCATCTTCGCTTCCAGCGTTACCGGTTTCGTCACGCCGTTAAGCGTCAGGTTCCCGGTGATATCCAGTTCATCACCGTCTTTCTTCACGCTGGTAGAGGTAAAGGTCGCCTGCGGGAATTTCGCCGCATTCAGGAAGTCAGCGCTGCGCAGGTGCTTATCACGCTCGGCGTGGTTGGTATCGACGCTGCTGGTGTTGATGGTCACGTTCACTTTATCTGCCGCGGGATCCTTTTCATCAAAGGTAAAGGTTCCGTCGAAGTCTTTGAACGTTCCGTATAACCAGCTATACCCCAGGTGCTGAATGCGGAAATTAACAAAGGCATGTTGTCCCTCTTTGTCGATTTTATAATCCGCCGCGACGGCGGAGCCGGTGGCAAACAGCAGAGAGGCGAGAGTTAAACCCAGCAGGCTTTTTTTCATTTTTGAGCTCCATAGTCAGATGACGACTTACCCAACATGCGATTCAGGGTGTCGTCTTTATCGATAAAGTGGTGTTTAAAGGCCATCAGGCCATGCAGAACGGAAAGAATAACCACGGTCCAGGCCAGCCACAGGTGTACGCTTCCGGCGAGATCGGCCTGAACAGCGGCATCTGCGAAGGTCGCCGGGACGTCAAACCAGCCGAAAACGCTAATCGGTTTACCGTCTGCCGTCGAGATCAGGTAACCGCTGATGACAATGCTAAACAACAGCAGGTACAACGCGAGGTGTCCCAGCGTCGCACCCACTCGGGTCAGGGCCGAATAGCTTTTCAGCGCCTTTGGCGGTGGGGAGAGCAGACGCCAGATAACCCGAACGACCAGCCCCATCATCAGCAGGATCCCAATACTCTTATGCAGTTCCGGCCCCTGGTGATACCAGCCATCGTAATAGCTCAGCGTCACCATCCAGAGGCCGAGGGCAAACATACCGTAGACCACCAAAGCGGTCAGCCAGTGAAGCAGGGCGGAAATAAAACCATACCGTTGAGGAGTATTTGAAAACTGCATAAAAATTCCATTTCATATCTCAGGATTGAATGAAAATGGCGTGTCAGAGACATAAATGCAACTAAAAAATAACAATGAGAGTGATATTTGAAGTTATTTCAATAATTTTGCATGAACTTTTAGATTCCGTTCAATTCATTCGGCATAAACGACAGTGTTGTGACAGTTGGCGGGGTTGTTGAAGTGAATGTATTATTCAAAAAATCAAAACGAAAATTAGATAACTTTCAGTTTTTGTCAATATTTGTCAATAAAGCAGGCTCAGTAAAACAGGATGTAAATAACATCAAGAATGGCCAGCAGCGACCACAAAATAACGTAGAGCATAAAATGCTCGCGAATATTGTTGACCAGATAAAGAAACAGACGACGCATATTTAAATCACCATAAAAAAGGCCTCACTACGAGGCCAGTTAGCGATTATGCCTTAAATCGGGAGAGCCTGAATGGCGTCAGGTCAAAGGCCGATGGTTTTCCCTGGGCAAAGTCAGCGGCAATTTCACCCAATACCGAGGAAAATTTAAAACCGTGACCACTTAACCCGGTCACAATCAGCGTGTTGTCGTGGTCAGGTAGCGTGTCGATGATAAAGTCTTCATCCGGCGAGTTGTCATAGGTGCAGGCCGCACCGTGCAGACAACAGCCGACCCCTGGAAGGACATTGCGCAGGAACGGGAACGCTTCGGACCCATCGCTGGCGATACTGGCAAACGGTTTGCGTTCCGCCTCTGAATGAATAAGTTGCCCGCCGTTGTGCTTACCGATTTTCAGCTCGTCATTCTCCGCCGGGAAACCGTAGTACTGATCGCCATTGGGTAGTTCACCGGTGAAGGCCGGGAATTTATTCTTGATGCTATAGCGACCATCGGCCTGATACCAGGCAAACACTTTTCGTACCGGCTGGATTGGCAGATCGGGGATTAAGGTCTGAACCCAGGTACCGGCGCTCACCAGCGCTTTCTTTGCACTGTACTCGCCATCAGCCGTTTCAACGGTGACCCCGCCGTCATCATCATGATGAATGGCCGTCACCGGGCAGTTGAAGAGTTGTGCGCATCCGGCTTCTTCTGCCAGACGGATCCAGGTTTTTATCGCCAGCTCGCTGCGTAAAAAACCGGAATCCGCTTCGAACAGACCGGTGTAGTCTGCGGGGACGCGAATTTCAGGCCAGCGCGCCATAATGGCGGTAGCATCCAGTTGCTCAACGTTCAGTTGCCACTGTTTTGGGCTGTGCGCGACGTTCGCCAGGAAGGGCGAATCGGCTGGGCCGAGATTGATGACGCCGGAGCGTACAAATATTGGTTCTTCATTATGGGTGGAGAGTTCGTCCCACAGCGCCTGCGCGCGTAGCACCAGTGGAACGTATTTTTCACCTTCACCGTACGCGTGGCGTATCAGCCGCGTATCGCCGTGATGGCTGCCCTGCTGATGCGGCGGCATATGTGCGTCGGTCATCAGAACGTTTAACCCGGCGCGAGTGGCATAATAACCTGCGGCTGCCCCAACGGACCCGCTGCCTATAATGATTAAGTCGTATTTCATCGGTTTCTCTTTGCTGTCGCGTTTGATGCAGAGTAAATAAGTGAAATGCGTAATACAACCCAGAAATAGCAAAGGCACCACGAAGGTGCCTTTTTAAGTGATAATGTCCGTCTCGTTAATGCCGACGGTACTCATTGACCTGGTAATCGCCGGATTCGATTTTGGCAATGCCGGCTTCTAATATCGAAATAAATTGTCTGGCAACATCGGTGGTTAACCAGAGCGTTTGGCCGACTTCCGTACCATCGGGTTCAGGACGATTCGGAGTCTGGTAGTGCAAACGCAGCATCAGCGCGTCATAGCTATCTACGGTGCTGATGTCCCATCCCACAAGCGGATGAGTCTGAATGACTTCATTATTCTTTTCCATCATGCCCCCTAATTCGTGTTACAAGACAACGGTTTTCGAGGTTCAATGCGTTTTTATCTGAAGCAACTTCAGTATATCAATAAATAAGGGTATTCACTGAGATTTTAAAGAGGGGGGAGCATAAATTTCTGCAAATTAAGAATTTGTGAGTAATTAATCACCATCTTGTTCACGCTTTTTAAGTATGTTGTGCAATGTTTTTGAGCAACAGGTGAAAATATAATCAATTATCAGGGGCGCGGGGGATTTTTAAATGATGCCAGTAAAGAGGTTGTCTGAAGGATAGCAGGATAAAAAATGACAGGATAAAAAAGCCGGGGCGACCCGGCAAAAGAGACTACGGCATAGCATTTTTATTCTTTAATGAACCAGTCGTCGGCGCTTTCCCAGGTTTCCTGGAGAATTTCGCTGATCCGTTCTTTATCCTCTTTCGTCGCGCCAATCACGGACAAATTATTCGCCGCGGCGTAACGAACGGTTACGTTTCCGTCATTGTCGGGAAAGTGGTGAGTAATACGGCGGGAGAGTTCACCTGCCAGGGCGTCAATGGCACCGGCAGGCAAAGGTGAAGTTTTAGCAATGGTGACTTCAATACGCATAATGGCCCCCTGTTGAATATACTGGTTATTTATACAGTTAACCTGACCAGGTTACAACAGGCGGCGCTGATTTTTTTTACTTTTTAATCGTCCAGCGTACCGTTTCGCCCCCGAGGAACGGTACCAGCGTATCGTCGGCCAGCGCGATGCTCTCCGGCACCTGCTGCTCCTCACGTACCAGTTCAACGAAGCTCTCATTCACCGGCAGGCCGTAGAATCGCGGACCGTTCAGTGAACAGAAGGCTTCAAAGTGCGCCAGGGCATTCATCTCTTCAAATACGCTCGCGTAACTCGCCAGCGCCGTGGGCGCGTTAAAGCATCCGGCGCAGCCACAGCTCGATTCCTTACGATGACGGGCATGCGGGGCGGAGTCGGTGCCGAGGAAGGCGCGTTCAAAACCGCTGGCAACCAGTTCTCGCAATGCCTGTTGGTGCACATTGCGCTTGAGGATCGGCAGGCAGTAGAGGTGTGGGCGAATCCCTCCAACCAGCATGTGGTTACGGTTAAACATCAGGTGCTGTGGCGTGATCGTCGCAGCCAGTAACTCGTTACCGTCACGGACATACTCCGCCGCATCTTTGGTGGTGATGTGCTCAAAGACGACTTTCAGCGCGGGCAGGCGCTGGCGCAGAGGTTCCATCACCGTTTCAATAAAGCGCGCTTCGCGGTCAAAAATGTCGATATCCGCGTGGGTGACTTCGCCATGCACCAGCAGCGGCATACCGAGTTTTTCCATACGCTCAAGGACTGGCATGATGGCGTCAATGGAGGTGACGCCATGGCTGGAGTTGGTGGTGGCATTGGCCGGATAGAGTTTGGCTGCGGTGAATACGCCTTCGCGAAAACCTCGCTCCAGTTCAGCTGGATCCAGTGTGTCCGTTAAATAGCAGGTCATCAGCGGCGTGAAGGTGTGTCCGGCAGGGACCGCATCAAGAATGCGCTGGCGGTAGGCGATAGCCGCATCCACCGTGGTGACTGGTGGCGCCAGGTTGGGCATCACTATCGCACGTGCATAAATGTCGCTGGTGTACGGCACGACCGTCTTCAACATTTCGCCATCGCGAAGGTGAAGATGCCAGTCGTCTGGGCGGCGGATCTTTAAAACCTGGGAGGGTGCAGTCATCAATATGCTCCGGCTGGGGGATGTCATTTTTGCCGGAAACAAAGGATATGCGGAAACGTTTTCGTTTGCACGTAAAAAAAGGCGCCGCAGCGCCTTTGTCGGTTAATCCGTGAACGGGATGATGATTTCCCCCGGTTTCACCTCAATGCCTTTGGCATATTTTTTCGCCAGCGCTTCGCCTTTGCTGCTGTCTTCACGCAGGACATAGGCCGGTTGCTGATTAAAGTAATTGCGCAGCGACTGGTTCAGATAGGGCATCAGGGTTTGCAGCACCGACTGCATTTTTTCCGGCGTCACGGTGGCATCCACCACCTCCATTTCCTGCAGGAAGATGGCCCCTTTTTCTTTATTAAAGACCGGCAGCGCTTTCAGTTTCAGCTTGATGGTCGCTTTCTGGCTGCCAAACAGTGAATTCATATCCAGGTTTGCATCGCCGGTCAGCGTCACTTTGTTCGGTTCTTCACGTCCGATCTGGCTGGAGAGGTTGTTCAGTACGATATGCGCATCGGCAACGCCCGGAAGTCCGATATCTTTGGCAAAGTTGTTGCGCTTTTCAAGCGCCTGATTAATTTCTTGTTCGCTTACGGTGTACTGCGTGAGCTGATTGCAGCCGGTCAACAGGCCGCCAACGATCAATGCGGCGGCAAAAAAAATCTTCTTCATGGGGTTCCTCTACATGATGCGGTCGTCATAATCCTGACATAACGCAGCATGTGTCACCAGCGCGAACTCCGCCAGTAGAAAAAACTGAAAATAGCGGTAGCCTGTGTGACCTGACCACCGCCGGTGAGCGTTAAATCGCCATTGATGATAACAGATTGATCTGCGTCTGTTTCGCCATATTGTCGCGATAGTCTGCGACGCGTGTCGGCCAGTTGATACCGGCCACCAGCGTCAGATTACGCAGTAGGGGAAATAACTGGATATCGTCTTCGGAAAGTTCACCGTTCACGCCATTTGGCTGCACGATGAGCTTATCCAGTGCGCGTAAATCGTCACTGATCTTTTTTGTCAGGCCAGCGGAATGAGCAAGATGGTCGGCAAAACTGCCAATCATCGCCTCCTTCTTTTCAGTAAAGTATTTACGTGCTGATGGAGTGGAAAATTCATCAAACGCGGATTTTGCAAAGCGGGGTAGCAGCAGGTGATTGGCGTAGCTGTTCACTTTGCGCAACCACTCGTCAATGGCTGGGTTTTTCTTGCCGGTGAGCAGCGGTTTGCCATCCAGTTTATCGACGTAATGGACGATGTCCATGCTTTCAGGCAGATAGCGGCTGTCGTCCTTTTGCAGAATGGGCACCATTTTCTGGCCAATCATGCGGGTTGGGGTTTCGTCATCGTCATTGGCTAAGACATTCAGTTCGACGGGGATATTCTTGAGGCCGAAAATCATGCGGGCTTTGATGCAGAAAGGGCAGTGATCGTAAATATAAAGCTTCACGTTTCTCCTCCATTTGACTGTCAGTTCCCTTTCAGTATGGAGGAGACACGCGCAGGTATCAAATCAGGCTCCGGGTTCCAGCATGCCGCGCGGCGTGCGCTTGTGGCTGAACTGCCAGCCCAGCGCCAGGAACGTGATGACGCCAATAATCCCCAGCATCATCCACGGCAGCTCCGGTTGCTGGAGCAGTTTCCCCATATCAAACAGCCAACCGCCGCCGATATACCCGATAGCACCTCCTATGGCTAACCCCAGTCGACTAAAGCCCATATAACTGCCGCGCGCCCGCGCATCTGACAGCGAGGCGCTGAGCGTTTCACGGGCAGGTTCGGCAATGATCGAACCAATATAGAAGGTGCAAATCAGCGTAAACAACTGTTGCAAGTCACTCACCAGCCCTACGGGTAACATACTCAGTGACATCAACAGCAGACCGGCCATCAGACGATGCTCAAGACGAAACCGTTTTTCGCTCCAGCGCGCAATAGGGTAGAGCAGCGTCAGCGAGAGGCAGGCCTCAATGGCATACATCCATTTCACGGCTGAAGGCGAACCGGCGATGTCATTGACCATAATTGGCAGCATCAGCATGACCTGTACCGCCAGCATGTAATAGCCCGCCAGCGTCAGCACATAGGTGACAAAGCGTTTGTCGCTGAGCACCCGACCCATCCCTTCCCGTACCGGAATACGCACGGTAGAGAGTTTCCACGCGGGCAGCAGCCAGGCGTTAAAGGCGGCGCAAAGCACGAACAACAGAGCCCCGGTGGCGCAGACCAGACGGAAGTCATACTGCAACAGCCAACTGCCTAATAGCGCGCCGATAACGGCCCCTGCGCTGTCCTGCATCATCAATATTGAGAAGAAGCGACCCCGCTGATGCGGGCGAATCAGTTTTACCACCAACGCAGAGCGCGGCGGATCGAACAACGTGCCGCCGAGACCGGAGAGGAAACAGGAGAACCATAAAAGCCAGGGTTCATGGGCGATTCCCATTGTGGCAAACCCGGCGGCGCGCATCAGCATACCCGTGACGATCATCGGTTTCGCGCCAAAGCGGTCGGCAACCGCGCCGCCAAAAATTCCCAGCCCCTGTTGAATAAGCTGGCGCAGGCCAAGCGCAATACCGACCATCACGGCAGCCCAGCCCATTTGATCGACGAAACGAATTGAGATCAGCGGGAACACGACGAAGAAGCCCAACACGACCAGCATATTATCGATGAGCAGGAAAGTTTTACCCAGGTTCCTGGCCTGCGAGACACGCGACATTTCCCCTCCCGGGAAACACTCGTCATTCTTCGAATTGCAACCGTATTTGCGGCACTCGAATGATTGAGAGTATGTAAAGCGAAGTACCTCCTATTCTGCGGCTTTGCTGCCTTTTTGCCCACCCTCGCCGGGACAATATTTTTTTATCAAAAGTCCATCTTGATAGAGAGTTTTCATCAAAATGGAGGAATAATTCAAAAAATGGCAAATTGCACTTTTCACAGGGTGGTTTTGCGCAGGTATAGTAAATCAATCAGGGTATAACGACGGCGATTCGGGAAGGAGTTGGAATAACTATGTTTGGCTATCGCAGTAACGTGCCAAAAGTGCGCTTAACCACCGACCGTCTGGTCGTGCGTTTAGTGCATGAGCGTGATGCCTGGCGTCTGGCGGATTATTACGCAGAAAATCGTCATTTCTTGAAACCCTGGGAACCGATTCGTGATGAAAGCCACTGCTATCCCTCCGGCTGGCAGGCGCGGCTCGGCATGATTGCCGAATTTCACAAGCAAGGTTCCGCGTATTACTTTGCGCTGCTGGATCCTGATGAAAAGGAGATAATCGGGGTAGCAAACTTTTCTAACGTGGTGCGCGGGTCTTTCCATGCCTGCTATCTGGGCTATTCCATTGCGCAGAAATGGCAGGGACAGGGGCTGATGTTTGAAGCGCTGACCGCCGCTATCCGTTATATGCAGCGTACGCAACATATTCATCGCATTATGGCGAACTACATGCCGCACAATAAACGCAGCGGCGATTTACTGGCGCGACTCGGCTTTGAAAAAGAAGGCTACGCGAAAAATTATCTGTTGATTGACGGACAATGGCGCGATCACGTGCTGACGGCGTTAACGACATCAGAATGGACCGCAGGTCGGTGAGGATACCTTATGAAATATGAATTAACTGCCGCTGAAGCTCGCGTAATTGGCTGTCTGCTTGAAAAACAGGTCACCACGCCAGAGCAATATCCACTCTCCGTTAATAGCGTGGTCACCGCCTGCAATCAGAAAACCAACCGTGAACCGGTGATGAATATGGCGGATCGCGAGGTGCAGGAACTGCTCGACAATCTGGTAAAACGCCATTTTCTGCGTACGGTCAGCGGCTTTGGAAGTCGCGTCACCAAGTACGAGCAGCGCTTCTGTAACTCGGAATTTGGTCAACTGAAACTGAGTCCGGCGGAAGTGGCGCTGGTCACGACGCTGCTGCTGCGTGGCGCGCAAACGCCGGGTGAATTGCGCAGCCGCGCGTCGCGGATGTACGAATTCAGCGACATGGCGGAAGTGGAAACGACGCTGGAGCGCCTGGCGACACGTGAGGATGGTCCTTACGTCGTGCGTCTGGCCCGGGAGCCGGGTAAGCGTGAAAGTCGTTATATGCATCTGTTCTGCGGCGAAGTGCATGAGCCGATTGCCCAGGCCGATGAGCCACACGCGGCGACCGGGGATTTACAGGCTCGCGTCGAGGCGCTGGAAAGCGAAGTCGCTGCGCTGAAACAACGGCTCGAGTCGCTGCTGGAACATCTGGGAGAGTAACGTGACAAAATTACGTATCGGGGTGGTCGGTCTGGGGGGCATTGCCCAGAAAGCCTGGCTACCCGTGCTCGGCAACGCCAGCGACTGGACGTTACAGGCCGCCTGGTCGCCGTCGCGCGAAAAAGCAGAGAAAATCTGTGCAGCCTGGCGCATCCCGTATGCGGGGTCGCTGACCGACCTCGCCGCTGACTGCGACGCGGTGTTTGTCCACTCCAGTACGGCGACCCATTATGCCGTCGTCAGTGAATTGCTCAATGCGGGCGTGCATGTCTGCGTTGATAAGCCGTTGGCGGAAAATTTAGCGGATGCCGAACGGCTGGTGGCGCTGGCGGCGAAGAAAAAGCTGACATTGATGGTTGGGTTTAATCGCCGCTTTGCCCCGCTGTATCGCGAGCTAAAGGCCGGACTGGGCGCTGCTGCCTCTGTGCGAATGGATAAGCATCGTACCGACAGCGTGGGTCCCCACGACCTGCGGTTTACGCTGCTGGATGACTATCTGCATGTCGTGGACACCGCGTTGTGGCTGGCGGGGGGGAACGCGCAACTCAACAACGGGACGCTACTCACCAACGACGCTGGCGAGATGCTGTACGCCGAACACCATTTCACAGCCGGTCAGTTGCAATTGACGACCAGCATGCATCGTCGGGCGGGAAGTCAGCGCGAGAGCGTACAGGCGGTGACCGATGGCGGGCTGATTGACGTGACGGATATGCGCGAGTGGCGCGAAGAGCGTGGGCAGGGCGTGGTGCACAAGCCGGTACCCGGCTGGCAAACCACGCTTGAACAGCGCGGATTCGCCGGTTGCGCGCGCCATTTTGTGGAATGCGTACAAAATCAGACAGTTCCGGAAACCGCCGGTGAGCAGGCGATCCTTGCCCAGCGCGTGGTGGAAAAGCTCTGGCGCGAGGCGATGAGCGAATAACCCCCTGTAACATCTGGCGGTAGTAATTCACCATAATCCAGGTAGACTAAGCGCCTCTTCCAACGCCTGCACTGCAGGCGTTTTGCCGTAGGGTCTGGAATAAAAAAGCAATGAACCTATTAAAATCGCTGGCCGCCGTCAGCTCAATGACGATGTTTTCACGTGTGCTGGGTTTTGCACGTGACGCGATTGTCGCCAGAATCTTTGGTGCCGGAATGGCAACCGATGCCTTTTTTGTGGCATTCAAATTACCCAACCTGTTACGCCGCATTTTTGCGGAAGGGGCCTTTTCTCAGGCCTTTGTTCCGATTCTGGCCGAATACAAAAGCAAGCAGGGCGAAGACGCCACCCGCGTGTTTGTCTCTTATGTCTCGGGACTGCTGACGCTGGCGCTTGCCGTGGTCACCGTCGCCGGGATGCTGGCGGCGCCGTGGGTGATCATGGTGACGGCGCCGGGTTTTGCCGACACCGCCGATAAATTCGCGCTGACCACCAAACTGCTGCAAATCACCTTTCCGTACATTCTGCTGATCTCGCTGGCATCGCTGGTTGGGGCGATTCTCAATACCTGGAACCGCTTCTCCATTCCGGCGTTTGCCCCTACGTTTTTGAACATCAGCATGATTGGTTTCGCGCTATTTGCCGCGCCGTATTTCAATCCGCCGGTACTGGCGCTGGCATGGGCAGTCACCGTCGGCGGCGTGCTGCAACTGGTTTATCAGCTTCCGCATCTGAAAAAAATCGGCATGCTGGTGCTGCCGCGGGTTAACTTCCGCGATGCGGGCGCGATGCGCGTCGTGAAGCAAATGGGCCCGGCGATCCTCGGCGTCTCCGTCAGTCAGATCTCACTGATCATCAACACCATTTTCGCCTCCTTCCTCGCGTCCGGTTCCGTTTCGTGGATGTACTATGCGGATCGCCTGATGGAATTCCCATCGGGTGTACTGGGGGTGGCGCTGGGGACAATCCTGCTGCCTTCGCTGTCGAAAAGCTTCGCCAGCGGTAACCATGATGAATACTGTCGTCTGATGGACTGGGGACTGCGACTGTGCTTCCTGTTGGCGCTGCCAAGCGCGGTGGCGATTGGGATCCTGTCAGGACCATTGATTACCTCATTGTTTCAGTACGGTAAATTCACCGCCTTTGATGCACTGATGACGCAGCGGGCGCTGATTGCCTATTCCGTGGGTCTGATGGGGCTGATTGTGGTGAAGGTGCTGGCACCGGGCTTCTATTCGCGTCAGGACATCAAAACGCCGGTTAAAATTGCCATTGTGACGCTTATCATGACCCAGTTGATGAACCTCGCGTTCATTGGTCCGCTGAAGCACGCCGGGCTGTCGCTGTCGATTGGTCTCGCCGCCTGTCTGAACGCGGGGCTGCTGTACTGGCAACTGCGCAAGCAGAATATTTTCACCCCGCAACCCGGCTGGATGCGTTTTTTAGTCCGTCTGATCATAGCCGTGCTGGTGATGGCAGCCGTGCTGGTTGGCATATTGCACATTATGCCGGAGTGGTCGCAGGGGACGATGCCGTGGCGTCTGCTTCGCCTGATGGCGGTGGTGGTTGCCGGTATCGCAGCCTACTTTGCCACGCTGGCGGTGATGGGCTTTAAAGTGAAAGAGTTTGCGCGCCGGACGGCGTAACCGAAATCGTTCCGGATGGCGAAATGCCGCCATCCGGAAACCATCAAATAGAGAATTTTTTCCCGCCGCGAGAGGCAGAAGAGGGTTGACCGTTCGCGCCGTACAGTGACGGTTCCTGATACGGCTTCAAAACCTCAAGCGCTTGTTGATTGCGCTGAATCTGATCTTCCAGCAGCCAGCCGTTATGCTGGTTCAGGTCGCGTAAGTGCTGCGTTTTATCGGTAATCGCTTTCCAGCGTTCGGCCACGTCATCATTCGCACTACGCGGTGGGTCTTGTTCCAGACGTCGCTGTTGTTCCAGATAGTCCAGGGTCGCCAGCAGAGAACTTTTTTCTTCTGTAATACGCTGCAGCTGGCTACCGTTAATGTGGCCCACGGAAAGTTGTTGCTGTTCGGCGTCCATTACCGTCTTCAGGTCATTCAGGACAGCCGTCATCTGATCGAGTATTTCTGACAAGCGAGTCATACGGTCAGTTACTCACTCTGGAGATAGCTCTGCGTCTCGCGAATCAGCGAGTCGGCAATTTTTCCCGTGTCCATCTTCAGCTCACCGTTGCGAATAGCGGTTTTCAGTGCTTCAACGCGTTCCATGTTGATATCACCCGCGCCAGGCTGCATCAGTTTTGCCTGAGCATCGCTTAACGTCACGCTGGTACTGGTTGCCGTCGAGGTTTTTTCCTGACGCGCTTTGAGGACCGGCGCATCCGTGGCTTCACGCGCCTGGACGGTGCTAACGGGTTTTAAAGGTGAGGTACGGTCAATGCTCATTTTTATCATCCTCATCGAGGGGTTATGCTGTAGCGGCCAGCTATCATCTAATGTGTAATCACTATCGGCAGCCGCGACAGAATCTTTAACTCATTATAGGTTAATAAGAATATTCCCATCAGGATCGACGATACCGCTGACGACCTGACCCGATAACATTCTCACTCGTGCGTTCTGCGCGACCGCCGCATTGTTCAGTGCCTTACCTTCCGCATTGACGCTAAACCCATCGCCGTTGGCAACCACCTGCACGCGCTGTCCGGCCTTAATACGCCACGCCTGACGCAACATATTGAGCTGGATAGGCTGTCCTGGCGCAAGATCGCGCAGACTTACCGCGTCCTGAACCTGGCTGATATCCAGCACGGTGCGGGGGGGAAGTTGGTCAAGGCGTCCGCGTTTTAGCGTAACGCTGCACGGGCCAAGCGTCCCTCCACGGGTAACGGGCGCGGCGGCGACCACATAGTTTCCCGTCGCCTGCACGTTGACCTGCAGGTAACGTTTTTCATTGGCGCAACGTGCCAGCACATTCACGTTCCCCCACAGTTTTGCCCCGGTCATGTTGAACGCCGGCGTTTCACAATGCGGCAGCAGATTGGGCGGGGTACGGACGGTAACGACCACGTCGTCGCTGAATCCCGCCAGGCGCTGGACGAACCAGTCAGTCAACTGCGTATTCAAATCCTGTGCCAGCGTCAGGGGGCTGAACAGCAGCGCCAGCATGGCTAATCCACGTTTTAACGTTTGCATTTTCACCTCCCTCCGTTTTCGCAATGACAGGATTCTACCCGTGTGACGCAACCATCAACGCAATAAATAGCGACCCATTTTGCGTTTATTCCAGCGATAACGCGCGCGTAATGGGATTTAAGCTGTCGGCTGAATTTTGTCATCTGCGGAGGAGATATGCTCGATAAGCTCGATGCCGCTTTACGTTTTCAACAGGAAGCGCTGAATCTGCGCGCCCAACGGCAAGAGGTGTTGGCCGCCAACATAGCTAACGCCGATACGCCGGGGTATCAGGCGCGCGACATGGATTTTGCCAGTGAGTTAAAAAAAGTCATGGTGCGTGGACGGCAAGAAACCAGCGGTGTGTCGCTGGCATTAACCTCCGCACAGCATATTCCCGCCCAGGCCATTACGGCACCGTCTACGGATCTGCTCTATCGCATTCCCGACCAGCCTTCGCTCGATGGCAATACCGTTGATATGGACCGGGAGCGCACGCAGTTTGCGGATAACAGCCTGAAGTACCAGATGAGTCTGACCGCACTGAGCGGACAGATTAAAGGCATGATGAACGTGCTACAGGGGGGGAACTAATCCGTGGCGCTGCTGAATATTTTTGATATTGCCGGTTCGGCATTAACGGCGCAGTCCAAGCGCCTGAACGTGGCAGCCAGTAACCTGGCCAACGCCGACAGCGTTACGGGACCGGATGGTCAACCGTATCGCGCAAAGCAGGTGGTCTTCCAGGTGGATGCGGCGCCTGGTGCGGCAACGGGCGGCGTGAAAGTGTCGGACGTCATTGAGAGCCAGGCACCGGACAAGCTGGTCTATGAGCCAGGCAATCCGCTGGCCGATGCCAATGGCTACGTGAAGATGCCTAACGTCGATGTGGTGGGCGAAATGGTTAATACCATGTCGGCCTCCCGCAGCTATCAGGCGAACGTCGAAGTCCTCAACACCGTTAAAAGCATGATGCTTAAAACGCTGACACTGGGCCAGTAAAGGAGGCAGCCATGTCTATTGCGGTAAACGTTAACGATCCGACTAACACCGGTGTGAAAAACACGGGCAGCGGGAGTTCCCTGTCAGGCAGCAATGCGGCCGATCTGCAAAGCAGTTTTCTGACGCTGCTGGTGGCGCAACTGAAAAACCAGGATCCGACCAACCCGATGCAGAACAACGAGCTGACCACGCAGCTCGCGCAGATCAGCACCGTCAGCGGTATTGAGAAACTCAATACCACCCTCGGGTCGATTTCCGGGCAGATCGACAACAGCCAGTCATTACAGGCCAGCACGCTGATTGGTCATGGTGTGATGATCCCCGGCACCACCATTCTGGCGGGGAAAGGCACCGAAGAGGGGGCCACCACCACGACCACGCCGTTTGGCGTTGAGTTGCAACAGCCGGCTGACAAAGTCACCGCTACCATTACCGACAAAGACGGCAAAGTGGTGCGCACCATTGATATTGGCGCGCTGAAGGCCGGTGTCCATACCTTTACCTGGGATGGCACCCTGACCGATGGCACGACGGCGGCAAACGGCTCGTATAACGTGGCGATAACCGCCAGCAAAGATACGACGCAGTTGGTGGCGCAGCCGCTGCAATTTGCGCTGGTGCAAGGGGTGATTCGCAGCAGCAGCGGTAACACCCTGGATCTGGGCACTTACGGAACCACCACCCTCGACGAAGTACGGCAGATAATCTAAGCCTTCACACTAATCAGGAGTAATCATGGCCTTTTCTCAAGCGGTTAGCGGCCTGAATGCCGCAGCCACCAACCTCGATGTCATTGGTAACAACATCGCCAACTCCGCAACCTATGGTTTTAAATCCGGTGCGGCATCCTTTGCGGATATGTTTGCCGGTTCGAAAGTCGGTCTGGGGGTAAAAGTCGCAGGCATCACTCAGGACTTTACCGACGGTACAACCACCAACACCGGTCGCGGTCTGGACGTCGCCATTAGCCAGAACGGCTTCTTCCGTCTGGTCGACAGCAACGGTTCTGTTTTCTATAGCCGTAATGGTCAGTTTAAGCTCGATGAAAACCGTAACCTGGTCAACATGCAGGGCATGCAACTGACCGGCTATCCGGCAACCGGCACGCCGCCGACTATTCAGCAAGGGGCGAATCCGGCACCGATCACTATCCCGAATACGCTGATGGCCGCCAAAGCGACCACCACCGCGTCCATGCAGATCAACCTGAACTCCACCGATAAACTGCCGACCAAGACGCCATTCAGCCCGACGGATTCTGACTCCTATAACAAAAAAGGGTCTGTGACCGTTTACGACACGCAGGGTAACGCCCATGACATGAACATCTATTATGTCAAAATTGGGGATAACAAATGGGATGTCTACACCCAGGATGCCAGCGTGGCAGGAAGTACCGCCACCAAAAATGCGGTGATGAATTTCAGCACCAACGGTTCGTTGGTCTCCGTCAATAACTACGTTGAGCAGCCGATTGATCCAGCCGATCCTGCGGCCGGTACTGAGCTTGTTGAAGGTCCTGCTAACGCGCAGCCGCAAATCCAGATTACAACAGGCACGATCAATGGCGCAGTGCCGGCGAATTTCTCCCTCAGCTTCCTGAACTCCATGCAGCAGAACACCGGTGCGAACAATATCGTCGCCACTAATCAGAACGGCTACAAGCCGGGCGATCTGGTCAGCTATCAGATTAACGACGATGGCACCGTGGTCGGCAACTACTCCAACGAACAGAAACAGGTGTTAGGGCAGATAGTGCTGGCGAACTTCGCTAACAACGAAGGTCTGGCTTCCCAGGGGGATAACGTCTGGGCCGCCACGCAGGCGTCCGGCGTGGAACTGCTGGGGACGGCGGGGACCGGTAACTTCGGTAAGCTGACCAACGGCGCGCTGGAGGCTTCGAACGTGGATCTGAGTAAAGAACTGGTGAACATGATCGTCGCCCAGCGTAACTATCAGTCGAACGCGCAGACCATCAAGACCCAGGACCAGATCCTCAACACGCTGGTTAACCTGCGCTAAGCGCCTGACGGGATAACGTAATGGATCACGCAATCTATACCGCGATGGGTGCGGCCAGTCAGACGCTGAACCAACAGGCGGTGACGGCCAGCAATCTGGCGAACGCCTCAACGCCGGGATTTCGTGCGCAGCTCAATGCGCTGCGCGCCGTGCCCGTCGAAGGGCTGTCGTTGCCGACGCGTACGCTGGTCACAGCGTCCACGCCGGGCGCCGATATGACGCCGGGTCAGATGGATTACACCTCACGTCCGCTGGACGTGGCGTTACAGCAGGACGGCTGGCTGGCGGTGCAAACCGCGAACGGCAGCGAAGGGTATACCCGTAACGGCAGCATTCAGGTTGATCCGACCGGACAGTTGACCATTCAGGGGCACCCGGTGATTGGCGAAGCCGGGCCGATTGCGGTTCCGGAAGGTTCGGAAATCACCATCGCGGCGGATGGCACCATCTCCGCGCTTAATCCGGGCGATCCGGCGAATACTATCGCGCCGGTGGGACGTCTGAAGCTGGTGAAGGCCGAGGGTAACGAAGTGCAGCGCGGCGATGACGGGATGTTCCGTCTGACCGCTGCCGCACAGGCCACCCGTGGCCCGGTGTTGCAGGCCGATCCGACCATTCGCGTGATGTCGGGCGTACTGGAGGGCAGCAACGTCAACGCGGTGTCCGCCATGAGCGACATGATCGCCAGCGCCCGCCGTTTTGAAATGCAGATGAAGGTTATCAGCAGCGTGGATGACAACGCTGGTCGCGCTAACCAACTGCTGTCGATGACTTAATACAGGACATTTTATGATCAGTTCATTATGGATCGCCAAAACCGGCCTGGACGCGCAGCAAACCAACATGGATGTGATTGCCAACAACCTGGCAAACGTCAGCACCAATGGTTTTAAGCGCCAGCGCGCGGTGTTTGAAGATCTGCTTTACCAGACGATTCGTCAGCCTGGCGCGCAGTCTTCCGAGCAGACCACGCTGCCGTCCGGTTTGCAAATCGGTACCGGCGTGCGTCCGGTGGCGACCGAGCGTCTGCACAGCCAGGGCAATCTGTCGCAAACCAACAACAGTAAAGATGTTGCGATTAAAGGTCAGGGGTTCTTCCAGGTCCTGCTGCCGGATGGCACTTCAGCGTATACCCGCGATGGATCATTCCAGGTCGATCAGAACGGTCAACTGGTGACCGCTGGCGGCTTTCAGGTTCAGCCAGCGATTACCATTCCGGCTAACGCCCTGAGCATCACCATCGGTCGTGACGGTGTGGTGAGCGTGACCCAGCAGGGACAGGCGGCACCCGTTCAGGTGGGTCAGCTTAACCTGACGACCTTTATGAACGATACCGGTCTGGAGAGTATCGGCGAAAACCTGTACACCGAAACCCAGTCTTCCGGCGCGCCGAATGAGAGCACGCCAGGTCTGAACGGGGCCGGTCTGTTGTACCAGGGCTACGTTGAGACGTCCAACGTCAACGTCGCGGAAGAACTGGTCAACATGATTCAGGTTCAACGCGCTTACGAAATCAACAGCAAAGCGGTCTCAACGACCGACCAGATGCTGCAAAAACTGACGCAACTTTAAGGCGTTGTCCGGTGAGGCTTTCGCTTCACCGGCACCCTGATTCAGAAGATAAAGGCAATGCAAAAAAACGCTGCGCACGCTTACCCGATCATGGCCCTGCTGGTGGTTTCACTGTCAGGATGTGCCTGGATACCTTCCACTCCGCTCGTCCAGGGCGCGACCACGGCGCAGCCTATTCCTGGCCCGACGCCGGTGGCAAATGGTTCGATTTTTCAGTCCGCGCAGCCCATCAACTATGGCTATCAGCCACTGTTTGAAGACCGTCGTCCGCGCAACATCGGCGATACGCTGACCATCGTACTGCAGGAAAACGTCAGCGCCAGTAAGAGCTCTTCCGCCAACGCCAGTCGCGATGGCAAAACTAACTTTGGCTTTGATACCGTTCCGCGCTATCTGCAAGGGTTATTCGGCAACGCGCGAGCGGACGTCGAGGCTTCCGGCGGTAACACCTTTAACGGTAAGGGCGGGGCCAACGCCAGCAATACCTTTAGCGGCACGCTGACCGTGACCGTCGATCAGGTGCTGGTTAACGGCAATTTACATGTCGTGGGTGAAAAACAGATCGCCATTAACCAGGGCACTGAGTTCATCCGCTTCTCCGGGGTTGTGAATCCGCGCACCATCAGCGGCAGCAACTCCGTTCCGTCAACGCAGGTTGCGGATGCACGTATTGAATATGTCGGTAACGGCTACATCAACGAAGCGCAAAATATGGGCTGGCTCCAGCGTTTCTTCCTTAACCTGTCGCCGATGTAAGCGAGGTCTCCCATGTTGAAATCTGTTGTTGGACTGGTTCTGGTCCTCGTCGCCACGCTGGCGCACGCCGATCGTATCCGCGATTTGACCAGCGTGCAGGGCGTGCGTGAAAACTCGTTAATTGGCTACGGCCTGGTCGTGGGGCTGGACGGGACCGGTGACCAGACCACCCAGACACCATTTACCACACAAACCCTGAACAACATGCTCTCGCAGCTCGGGATCACTGTGCCGACCGGGACGAACATGCAGTTGAAAAACGTCGCGGCGGTGATGGTTACCGCCTCCTTCCCGGCCTTTGGCCGCCAGGGACAAACCATCGACGTGGTGGTGTCTTCGCTGGGGAACGCCAAAAGTCTGCGCGGCGGTACGCTGCTGATGACGCCGTTGAAAGGGGTCGACAGCCAGGTATATGCGCTGGCGCAGGGGAATATTTTAGTCGGCGGCGCCGGGGCGTCTGCGGGGGGCAGCAGCGTGCAGGTGAACCAGCTTAACGGCGGTCGAATCACCAACGGAGCCACGATTGAACGTGAGTTGCCCAGTCAGTTCGGCGCGGGTAACACGCTGAACCTGCAACTGAATAATGAAGATTTCACCATGGCGCAGCAAATTGCTGACACCATCAACCGGTCGCGCGGCTTTGGCAGCGCCACCGCGCTGGATGCGCGTACGATTCAGGTTCGTGTGCCGAGCGGCAACAGTTCTCAGGTTCGCTTCCTGGCGGATATCCAGAACATGGAGGTGAGCATGACGCCGCAGGATGCGAAAGTGGTGATCAACTCACGTACCGGTTCAGTGGTGATGAACCGCGAAGTGATGCTGGATAGCTGTGCCGTTGCGCAGGGGAATCTCTCTGTCACCGTTAACCGTCAGGCTAACGTAAGCCAGCCGGATACGCCGTTTGGCGGCGGTCAGACGGTGGTTACACCGCAAACGCAGATCGATCTGCGCCAGAGCGGCGGTTCGCTGCAAAGCGTCCGCTCCAGTGCCAATCTGAACAACGTGGTCCGTGCGCTGAATGCGCTGGGGGCAACGCCGATGGATCTGATGTCAATTCTGCAGTCCATGCAGAGCGCCGGTTGCTTACGCGCGAAACTGGAAATCATCTGATGATTAGCGACAGCAAACTGATGGCCAGCGCCGCCTGGGATGCACAATCGCTGAACGAACTGAAGGCGAAAGCGGGTCAGGATCCGGCGGCGAACATCCGTCCGGTGGCCCGGCAGGTGGAAGGGATGTTCGTCCAGATGATGCTGAAAAGCATGCGCGAAGCGCTGCCGAAAGACGGCGTCTTCAGCAGCGATCAGACGCGCCTGTATACCAGCATGTATGACCAGCAGATTGCGCAGCAGATGACCGCCGGGAAAGGACTGGGGCTGGCGGAAATGATGGTTAAGCAGATGACGCAGGGGCAGACGCAGCCAGCGGAAGATACCCCGCAGGTGCCGATGAAGTTCCCGCTGGAAACGGTGACCAGTTATCAGAATCAGGCGCTGACGCAACTGGTGCGTAAAGCGATGCCGAGAACGCTGGAGAGCAATGATGAACCGCTCTCCGGCGACAGCAAAGACTTCCTCGCCCAGTTGTCCCTTCCGGCCCGTCTGGCCAGTGAACAGAGCGGCGTACCGCATCACCTGATTCTGGCGCAGGCGGCGCTGGAATCGGGCTGGGGCCAGCGGCAGATTCGCCGGGAAAACGGCGAGCCGAGCTTCAACCTGTTTGGCGTGAAGGCCTCCGGCAACTGGAAAGGGCCAGTGACGGAAATCACTACCACTGAATATGAAAACGGCGAAGCGAAAAAGGTGAAGGCCAAGTTCCGCGTGTACAGCTCGTATCTCGAAGCGCTGTCGGATTACGTTGGTCTGCTGACCCGTAATCCGCGCTACGCTGCCGTGACCACGGCGGTCACGGCGGAGCAGGGCGCACAGGCATTGCAGAGCGCGGGCTATGCCACCGATCCGAACTATGCGCGTAAATTGACCAGCATGATCCAACAGCTGAAGTCGATGAGCGAGAAGGTGAGCAACGCCTACAGTACGAATCTCGACAATCTCTTCTAAAGGGCTCAAGTCCCACGACCTGCTGCCGATAATAATTTGTAACTGAAGGATTAAAAGGAACTTCCATGTCCAGCTTGATTAATAACGCCATGAGCGGGCTGAGCGCGGCTCAGGCGGCGCTGAATACTGCCAGTAACAACATCTCCAGCTATAACGTTGCGGGTTATACCCGTCAGACGACCATTATGGCGCAAGCCAATAGCACGCTGGGTGCCGGTGGTTGGGTGGGCAATGGTGTCTATGTTTCGGGTGTACAGCGCGAATACGATTCGTTCATTACCAATCAGCTGCGTGCGGCGCAGAATCAGAGCAGCGGTCTGACGACCCGTTATGAGCAGATGTCCAAAGTCGATAATCTGCTGGCCAGCAAAACCAGTTCTGTCTCCGTGTCAATGCAGGATTTTTTCACCAGCCTGCAAACGCTGGTGAGTAACGCCGAAGATCCGGCGGCGCGTCAGACTCTGATTGGTAAAGCCAACGGGCTGGTTAACCAGTTTAAAACGACCGACCAGTATCTGCGCGATCAGGACAAACAGGTCAATATCGCGATCGGTTCCAGCGTCGATCAGATCAACAACTACAGTAAGCAGATTGCCAGCCTGAACGACCAGATCTCGCGTCTGACCGGCGTGGGGGCAGGGGCGTCGCCGAATGACCTGCTTGATCAGCGCGACCAGTTGGTCAGCGAGCTGAATAAAATCGTCGGTGTCGAGGTGAGCGTGCAGGACGGCGGCACCTATAACATCACCATGGCGAACGGCTACTCACTGGTACAGGGCAGCAATGCGCGCCAGTTAGCGGCAGTTCAGTCGCAGGCCGATCCTTCGCGTACCACCGTTGCCTATGTGGATTCCATCGCGGGCAATATCGAAATTCCGGAAAAATTGATCACGACCGGTTCGCTCGGCGGATTGCTGACTTTCCGTTCTCAGGATCTGGATCAGACGCGCAATACGCTGGGGCAACTGGCGCTGGCATTCGCTGACGCGTTTAACCAGCAGCACCGCGAGGGGTATGATGCGAACGGCAAAAATAATGTCGATTTCTTCAGTATCGGCGACCCGGCTGTGTATGGAAATAGCAAGAATACGGGCAGCATCTCCGCGACAGTGAAGACTGCTTCAGAAGTCCAGGCGACCGATTATAAGATGGTCTACGACGGGGCCAAATGGCAGGTCACACGTCTTGCTGATGGCACCAGTTTTGAAGCCACCGATGACGCGGGCAAACTGACCTTCGATGGCCTGGAGATTAGCATCGATGTTGACCCTGCTAAAAATGACAGCTTCATCGTCAAGCCGGTCAGCGACGCCATCATCAATATGGGCGTTCTGGTGACTAACGAATCGCAAATTGCGATGGCGAAGGACGCAACGGCCGGTGAAAGCGACAACCGCAACGGCCAGGCGCTGCTGGATCTGCAAAAGAACGACACCACCGTGGGCGGCTCAAAATCGTTTAACGACGCCTACGCTACGCTGGTAAGTAATGTGGGTAGCAAAACCGCGACGCTGAAAACCAGCAGCACCACCCAGGGCAACGTGGTGACGCAGTTAACCAAACAGCAACAGTCTATTTCCGGCGTCAACCTTGACGAAGAGTACGGCAACCTACAACGTTTCCAGCAGTATTACCTGGCTAATGCCCAGGTGTTGCAAACCGCCAACTCTCTGTTTGATGCACTGCTGAATATCCGCTAAGGGAGCAGGAAACGATGCGTATCAGTACCCAAATGATGTACCAGCAGAACATGCTCGGTATCACCAATTCCCAGGCGGAATGGATGAAGTACGGTGAGCAGATGTCGACGGGGAAGCGGGTGATCAATCCGTCTGACGATCCTATCGCCGCCTCACAGGCCGTGGTGCTGTCACAGGCGCAGGCGGAGAACAGCCAGTTCGCCCTGGCGCGAACCTTCGCCACGCAGAAGGTTTCGCTGGAAGAGAACGTACTGAGCCAGGTGACAACCGCGATTCAGAGCGCGCAGGAAAAAATCGTCAGTGCCGGTAACGGGACGTTAAGCGACGATGACCGCGCCTCGCTGGCGACTGACTTACAGGGGATCCGCGATCAGCTGATGAACCTGGCAAACAGCACCGACGGTAACGGGCGCTATATTTTTGCCGGTTATAAAACGGAAACGGCGCCGTTTGCTCAGGCTGATGGCACCTACAACGGCGGTACCGATAGCATCACTCAACAGGTCGATGCTTCCCGCACGATGATCATCGGCCACACCGGCAATAAAATTTTCGACACCATCACCAGTAATGCGGTTCCGGAACCCAACAACGGGACGTCCGAAACCAGCCTGTTCAAAATGCTGGATTCGGCGATTGCCTCGTTGAATTCCCCTGTGGGTGATGATGCAACGCTGAAAGAGCAGGCGAAAGCGGTGATTGATAAAACCAACCGTGGCCTGAAGAACTCACTCAACAACGTACTGAGCGTGCGTGCGGAACTGGGCACCCAACTGAGTGAGTTGAGTTCACTGGACTCGCTGGGTACCGATCGCGCATTAGGGCAAACGCAGCAGATGAGTAATCTGGTGGATGTGGACTGGAACGCGGCGATTTCGTCGTATGTCATGCAGCAGGCGGCGCTCCAGGCATCCTATAAAGCCTTTACCGATATGCAGGGGATGTCGCTGTTCCAGCTCAACCGTTAATACCGATTTGAAACATATCATGAAACTGGGTATGTTTTGTCTGCCCGCTCCAACTCACCCCGGAGCGGGCATTTTTTTGCCGGTTATACGCTAACGTGCAGATGGGCAGATGACCGCTTCCCCGCCAGTCTGATGACCAGCGCAATGGCGCCACTGAGCGTGGCCAGCGTGACGACACCTTGCCAGTTCGCCAGCTCATACACCTGACTGCCGAGCACGGAACCTAACGCCATACCGATAAACACAATGCTGAACAGCAACGCGTTCAGGCGCCCCCGGGCCTGTGGCTCCAGGCTATATACCAGGTTCTGGTGTGCCACCAGGCTCGATTGCAGTCCCAGGTCAAACCCGACGGCGGAGAGCGCAATGAGCAACCACTGACCGTGCACGGGTAAAGTGGGTAGCAGGAACATCAGCGCAAAAGAGACGGTCACCAGTAATGCTCCCAGTTGTGTTACTTTTTCTGCCCCGACTTTATCCGCCAGATGGCCTGCCAGCGGTGCAGCCAGCGCCCCGGCGGCCCCGGCGATACCAAATGCGCCTGCGGCGGCGCTGCCCATCCGATAATGTTCGGCGAGCATTACGGCCAACGTTGACCAGAATGCGCTGAACGCGACGGACAGAAAGCCCTGAGCCAGGGCGGCACGACGCAGTGCCGGATAGCGACGCCATAGTTGCGCCAGGCTCACCATCAGCGCGGGGTAGCGCAGCGTGGAGTGGGCGGCGAACGGGGGCAGGACTTTCCATAGCAGCACGCCCACCAGCGCAATACTCAGCGCCGCGAGTTGATACATTTCTCGCCAGCCAAAGGCTTCCCCGACCAGACCGCTCACGGTACGTGACAACAAAATACCCAGCAGCAGGCCGGTCATCACCGTTCCTACCGTTTTTCCCTGCTTACCTTCGGGGGCCAGAATGGCCGCTGCCGGGACGATATCCTGCGCCATCGTGGCGGCCATCCCCAGCAAAAGGCTTACCGTCAGCAGGGAATGCAACTGCCCGGTGACGCTACAGGCCAGCAACAGCAGGGCGAGTGCCGCACTTTTCGCCAGGATAAGCGTCCGTCGATCGTAGCGGTCGCCAAGCGGCAACAAAAACAGGATCCCCAACGCATAGCCAGCCTGCGTTAACGTGGGTACCAGACCCATACCGGTGATGCTGAGTGCCAAATCGGCCCCCATTAACGGCAATAACGGTTGCGCATAGTAGATGGCGGCAACGCTAAAACCCGCGCCCAGCGCCAGAACAAAGATGAGCCAACGAGACGGTGTGTTCATTTCAAAATCCTCAATCACAGGTGTGGGGCTATTTTTCTCTGAACAGCGGTGGCCTGGTAGCCAGCGAAGTGGTAAAACTGTTATACGTAAGGTGTATGAGCATTCAGATAATGATAAAGAATGAACGTATAGACAGGGTGGAACTGATGCGGACGTTTGTGCGCATTGTGGAGGCCGGTTCGCTGTCAGCGGCTGCCCGACAGTTAAACACCACCCAGGCGACGATCAGCCGACGGTTGCAGTCGCTGGAGGCGATGCTGGGGGTAAAGCTGGTATTACGCACTACACACGCCATGAAACTGACTGACGACGGTGAGCGCGGGTATCAGCATGCCAAACATATTATTGATGCCTGGCTGGCGCTGGAAGACGGTCTCAACGTGACGGAAGACGAACCCGTCGGGATGCTGCGTGTACGGGCACCGCATGCCTTTGGTCAGCAACAGCTCCTCACGCCGTTACTGCGTTTTTTAGCGCGCTATCCCAATCTGTCGGTGGAGTGGATGCTCAATGACAAGACGGTCGATTTTCTCAGTGACAATATCGACTGTGCGGTCCGCGTCGGTGCGGAGGTCGATCCGGCGACGGTTTCTGTGCTGTTAGCGGAAGTTCCGCGTAGCGTGGTCGCAGCACCTGCGCTGCTGGCGCAGTTTGATACCATTGCTGTGCCGGAACAGCTATCGTCACTGCCCTGGATTGCCGTCAATACGTTCTACCAGCACAATGTTTCGCTCACCCATCAATACCGCCGGGAGCCGGTGACCTTTCCGATTACGCCGCGACTGAGTACCGACAGTATCTACGTAGCGCGCAATGCCGCGCTGGCGGGGTTAGGCGTGGTAGTGGTGTCAAGCTGGACGGTGACAGAAGATATCGCGCAAGGGCGACTCGTCGAATTAGTGCCTGACTGGCAGGCCGCACCTTTGCCGGTGCATCTGGTCTACCCGTGGGCGCGTTATTATCCCACTCGTCTGCGTAAGTTTCTGGAATTGATGAAAAAGGTGATGCCGGAACTGGCAGGAATGCGGCGACCGGAAGTGGAATAAAAAAAGCCGACCCGGAGGTCGGCTTTTTACGCTATCGATTTTACTCGACAGGTTGAGGACGGGTCGGTCCGGCGGACGCATGATGCGTTGCGCTGTGACCGCCTGCGGCACCTTTGCCATCAAAGGCGAAAGCGGGGCGCTGCCAGTCACTGTGGCGCGACGCTTCCGGCACGTATTCCGGCGCTGGTGCGCGGGTCATCGGTGCGGTTGCATGGCTATGTTCAGCAACAGTTTCTGCTGCTATTGGTGTCGCGATTTCAGTGACCGGTGTAACGTCAACGGTTTCGGCGACCGGTGCAGGCATTGTTGGCGCTTCAACGACTGCAGGCGCTTCAATCGGTTCGGCGACCACTTCAGGCTCTGTAACTACTTCAGGATCTGTAACTACTTCAGGTTCAACGGCGACAGGTTCAACCGCCACAACGTCAGTTTCTTCCACCACCGTTTCGGGTTCTACCGCGACGATTTCAGACGTCTCTTCAACCTCCGAAGCGGTCTCCTGAGCTTCAGCGACCGGTTCTGCCTGAGCGGCAACCTCTTCGGCGACCGGGACATCGGCGTCGGTAATCACCTGCGGTTGCTCAACAACCGGGGCGGCAATCACTTCCGGATGTGAGGTCTCAACCATCGCTTCAGCCTGAACCGGTGCTTCTGTTGCTATCGTTTCAACCACCGTTTCAACAGTCGGTTCGACCGCGGCAACGGTTTCAACGACAGCAGCTACCGCTTGCGGTTCGGACACAACGGGTTGTGCCTGCACCTGTTCGATTTCCTGTGCTTCTGGCTGCGCGTCCTGAGGACGTGCTACCGGATAGCGGATCCACACTTTGCCGGACGCCATTTCCGGAGAAGCGCAAGCAACCGTCAACGGCATCGGTGACTGCAGCGGGTAACGCTCATCACGGTAACGACGACGACGCTGACCGCTCACGCGCAGATGGCGTGGGGAACGACGGGAACGACGCGGCATACCGGCGTTATCACGTGCTTCACCGTTGTCATCCTGCTCAGAGGCAACTTCTGTCACAACAGGCAATGGCACTTTCACCAGTTCAGTGCTTTGCGTCGGCGCAGTTTGTTCTACGACCGGTGCGGTAACGTTCTCTTCTGCGGCGGTTTCCACAACTTCAGCTTCAGACGCATTGCTGGTGTAACGCACTTTCTGGCTCAGCTGACGCTGTTTACGGCGCGTCTGAGGCTGACGAACGCGCTCTTCCTGTTCTGTCTCCGGGGTCTGCTGTTCGTCAAGATTCAGCGCTTTCACTTCTTGCTGAGCCTGACGTTTGTCTTCGCTGCGACGGCGGTTGCGTTCGCGACGCGGTTGCTGCTGCTCATCACCGGACTTCACTTTATCCGCGGCGTCGGTAGACGGCTGACGGTTATCGCGGGTCTCGGTATTCTGCTGCGCGTTGCGGCGATTGCGGCGGTTTTCATCGCGGTTTTCACCGCTCTCTGAACGTTCGCCACGATTATCGCGGTTATCACGGCTGTCACGACGTTCACTGCGATCGTTACGGTCGCGGCGGTTGTTCTGACGCTTACGGCGATCCTGCTGACGTTCCGGCTTCTCTGTGACGGTCGGTGCAGGCTGCTCGGCGGGCTTCGCTTCTTCGCTACCGCTGAACAGCGATTTCAGCGCACCAAAGAAACGGCTCAACAGGCCCGGTTCAGCAGGCGCTGCTGGCGCAACGACGGCCTTCGGCGCAGCGGCTTTCACTACCGGTTCGGCAGGCGTTGGCTCAGGCGGAACTTCCGGCATCGCAAAAGTGGCGAGGGCGGGTTGTTCCGGACGTTTACGTTCAGCGAACTCTTCTTCAGACGGTAACGCCATCGCTTCTTCATGCAGCTTCGGCAGCATGTAGCTCAGGGTCGGCGTCTCTTCGCCTTTACGCACGCGCAGCACGGAGTAGTGTGGCGTTTCCATCTGATCGTTTGGCACGATCACACAGCGCACACCATCCTGACGGGTTTCAATCGCATTAACGGCTGTACGCTTTTCATTGAGCAGATAAGAGGCAATCGGTACAGGCACAATCGCGTGGACTTCCTGGGTATTCTCTTTCAGCGCTTCTTCTTCAATCAGACGCAGAATAGACAGGGACAGCGACTCGTTATCACGCACGGTGCCGGTGCCGCTACAGCGCGGGCAAACGTGATGGCTGGACTCGCCCAGCGACGGGCTCAGGCGCTGACGGGACATCTCCAGCAGGCCGAAGCGAGAAATATGGCTTATCTGAATACGCGCACGATCCTGACGAACGGCTTCACGTAGACGATTTTCCACCGCACGCTGATGGCGTACCGGGGTCATGTCGATGAAGTCGATAACAATCAGACCGCCGAGGTCGCGCAGACGCAACTGACGAGCGATCTCATCGGCCGCTTCCAGGTTGGTGTTAAACGCGGTTTCTTCGATATCGCCGCCGCGGGTTGCGCGAGCGGAGTTGATGTCGATGGCGGTCAACGCTTCAGTGCTGTCGATAACAATGGAGCCGCCGGAAGGCAGACGCACTTCACGCTGGAAGGCGGACTCAATCTGCGACTCAATCTGATAGTGGCTGAACAGCGGGATTTCACCGGTGTAGAGCTTAATTTTGCTGCTGAAATCGGGACGACCCAACGCCGCAATATGCTGGCGCGCCAGTTCGAGCACTTTCGGGTTATCGATGAGGATTTCACCGATATCCTGACGCAGATAGTCGCGGAAGGCGCGAACAATCACGTTGCTCTCCTGGTGGATCAGGAACGGAGCAGGGCGGCTTTCAGCCGCTTTCTGAATGGCTTCCCAGTGCTTCAGACGGAAGCTTAAGTCCCACTGCAGCGCGTCGGCAGATTTGCCGACGCCCGCGGTGCGTACGATAAGACCCATGCCATCAGGCAGTTCAAGACTTGCCAGCGCTTCTTTCAGTTCCGTACGGTCGTCGCCTTCGATGCGACGAGAGATGCCACCCGCGCGCGGGTTGTTTGGCATCAGAACCAGATAGCTGCCCGCCAGGCTGATAAAGGTGGTCAGCGCAGCGCCTTTATTGCCGCGTTCTTCTTTATCAATCTGAACGATAACTTCCTGGCCTTCGCGCAGCACATCTTTGATGTTTGGACGACCATGAGCGTTGTAATTGGCGGGGAAATATTCGCGGGCAATTTCTTTTAACGGGAGGAAACCGTGACGTTCAGCGCCGTAATCAACAAAAGCGGCTTCCAGACTCGGTTCGATACGGGTGATTTTGCCTTTATAGATGTTCGCTTTTTTCTGTTCATGTCCAGGACTTTCAATATCCAGGTCGTACAGACGCTGCCCATCTACAAGGGCAACACGCAACTCTTCCTGCTGAGTTGCGTTGATTAACATTCTTTTCATCGTAACTTACTCATTATTCTTACATTGACGACTAAGCTGCGGGCAGAGTATTGCCTTTCCGGGTGTGAACCGATGGCCTCGTGTCTATTCGCGTCGCCAACCTCACGGTTATCGTCAGCTCAAAGAGGCGCAGAGTGTCGGTTGCCTGCGTTTCATACGGAAACGCAGCGCAATTATCAGGGGAACCGCCTGGGTATTACTCTCCAGAGAAGATCCGATCTACCGGTAAGGACTGCAACCCGCAGCCCGCTAACTGTCTGAAAGATCAATACGTCTTACGCCATTGCTGCGTGGATGATCGTTCGGACAAAATGGGTCTTTCCGTAAAATTCCTTGTTTTAACAAGATTCAGCACGGAAGCGGTGACATTATTCCACTGCTAACCTTGTTATAGCAAGATGACTTTTACCATTTATCACCCGCTTACTCACAGTTTTTTCACTTCTGCGCGGTGATTGGTTTAATAACCACCAAATCAGTCATGAAGCACGTGAGTGAAGAAGGATAAAGATAAATATAAGCATAGAAAAATGAGTGGCGCTAATCCTTATGGCTATTTAGAATCGGCCCCCATGAAAACAGAGACTCCATCCGTAAGAATAGTTGCTATTACTGCTGACGAAGCGGGGCAACGTATTGATAACTTTTTGCGCACGCAGCTCAAAGGCGTACCGAAAAGTATGATTTATCGCATTTTGCGTAAAGGCGAAGTGCGGGTGAATAAAAAACGCATCAAACCCGAATATAAACTGGAAGCGGGCGATGAAGTGCGTATTCCGCCAGTTCGCGTGGCTGAGCGTGAAGACGAGGCCGTATCACCGCATCTGCAAAAAGTGGCGGCGCTGGCTGACGTCATCCTTTATGAAGACGACCATATCCTGGTGCTGAATAAACCGTCGGGAACCGCTGTGCATGGAGGGAGCGGGTTAAGCTTTGGCGTGATTGAGGGGTTACGTGCCCTGCGTCCGGAAGCCCGTTTCCTCGAACTGGTACACCGCCTTGACCGCGATACGTCCGGTGTGCTGTTGGTGGCGAAAAAACGATCGGCACTGCGTTCGCTGCATGAGCAACTGCGTGAAAAGGGGATGCAGAAGGATTATCTCGCTCTGGTACGCGGGCAGTGGCAGTCGCATGTCAAAACGGTTCAGGCACCTTTATTGAAAAACATTCTGCAAAGCGGCGAACGCATTGTGCGGGTGAATCAGGAAGGCAAACCGTCGGAAACGCGCTTTAAAGTAGAAGAGCGCTACGCCTTTGCTACGCTTGTTCGCTGTAGCCCGGTGACCGGCCGTACGCACCAGATCCGAGTCCACACCCAGTATGCGGGGCATCCAATTGCTTTTGACGATCGCTACGGTGACCGCGAGTTCGATAAACAACTGGCGGGAACCGGCTTATCGCGTCTGTTCCTGCATGCGGCAGCGCTGAAGTTCACCCATCCAGGTACCGGTGAGGTATTGCGCATTGAAGCGCCGATGGACGATCGGTTGAAGCGTTGCTTGCAGGCGTTACGTAAACCCGCCTGATTGCCGCGAACGCAACTAATCAGGCCTACAAATCATGCGTAGGCCTGATAAGCGTAGCGCCATCAGGCAAGACACGGTTATGCTTTGAGCGGGTTCATCTCTTCCCGACGTAACATCTGACACAGCGCGATCAGCGGCAAACCAATCAGCGTGTTGGGGTCGCGACCCTCCAACCGTTCAAAGAGAGCAATCCCCAGTCCTTCGCTTTTAAAACTCCCTGCGCAGTGTAGCGGGCGCTCTTTGCGCACGTAGTCTTCAATTTCCGTCTCGCTGAGATGGCGGAAATGAACGTCAAACGGCTCCACCTCCGTCTGTAAATGTCCCGTCGCAGAGTTATACAGCGCCAGACCCGTATAGAACGTAATGATATTGCCGCTGGCTTTGGCTAGCTGCTGGCAGGCTTTCTCTTCCGTTAAGGGTTTACCGGTGATCTCGCCGTCCAGCACGCACACCTGATCGGAACCAATAATAAGATGTGCAGGGAAGCGGTGAGCCAGTGACTGCGCTTTCTCCTGCGCAAGGCGAGTGACTAAGTGGCGAGGACTCTCCGCGGGCATTGGCGTTTCGTCTACCTCAGGGGCCGCGCATTCAAAGGGCATCGCCAGTTTTTCCAGCAGGGCGCGGCGCCAGGGAGATGTGGAGGCAAGAATGAGATTAGGCATATTTTTTCCACCAGATATAGCGTATTGATGAGAGCCATTTTAAACTATGCTCTTCGTCCTTCAGGTATGCCACTTTGGTGTCACCTGAGCGAAAATAAGTCTGTAAACCGCAATGTGTGCGAATTATTGGCAAAAGGCAACCGCAGGCTGCCTTTTTCTTTGACTATATGACGTTACAAAGTTAATATGCGCGCCCTATGCAAAAGGTAAAATTACCCCTGACTCTTGATCCGGTTCGTACGGCTCAAAAACGCCTCGATTATGAAGGTATCTATACTTCTGATCTGGTAGAGCGCGTCGCCGATTCTGTAGTCAGTGTGGACAGTGATGTGGAATGCTCCATGTCGTTCGCTATCGATAACCAACGTCTTGCCGTTATTACCGGTGATGCAAAGGTTTCGGTAACGCTCGAATGTCAGCGTTGCGGGAAGCCGTTTCCTTATCATGTTCACACAACGTATTGTTTCAGTCCGGTTCGTTCTGACGAACAGGCTGAAGCACTCCCGGAAGCGTATGAGCCGATTGAGGTTAACGAATTCGGTGAAATCGATCTGCTTGCAATGGTAGAAGATGAAATTATCCTCTCCTTGCCGGTAGTTCCGGTGCATGATTCTGAACACTGTGAAGTGTCCGAGGCGGACATGGTCTTTGGTGAACTGCCTGATGAAGCGCAAAAACCAAACCCATTTGCCGTATTAGCCAGCTTAAAGCGTAAGTAATTGAGGAGTAAGGTCCATGGCCGTACAACAGAATAAACCAACCCGTTCCAAACGTGGCATGCGTCGTTCTCATGACGCTCTGACCGCAGTCACCAGCCTGTCTGTAGACAAAACTTCTGGTGAAAAACACCTGCGTCACCACATCACTGCCGACGGTTACTACCGTGGCCGCAAGGTAATCGCTAAGTAATCACGCATCCGCGTGATGAAGCTTAGTGAGGAACTTCCCCGTTGCTACGGGGAAATACCAAACCAGGCGGCGAAACGACTTTGACACGTCTAACCCTGGCGTTAGATGTCATGGGGGGAGATTTCGGCCCTTCCGTGACAGTGCCTGCAGCATTGCAGGCACTGAATTCTAATTCACAACTCACACTTCTTTTAGTCGGGGATCCCGATACAATCACGCCATTACTCGCTAAAGCTGACTTTGAACAACGTTCGCGTCTGCAGATTATCCCTGCACAGTCAGTTATCGCCAGTGATGCCCGGCCTTCGCAGGCAATCCGCGCCAGTCGCGGTAGCTCGATGCGTGTGGCGCTGGAACTCGTGAAAGAAGGGCGAGCACAAGCTTGTGTCAGCGCCGGGAATACCGGGGCGCTCATGGGACTTGCAAAATTATTGCTCAAACCGCTGGACGGTATTGAGCGTCCTGCGTTGGTGACGGTTTTACCTCACCAGCAGAAAGGAAAGACGGTGGTCCTCGATTTGGGGGCAAATGTCGATTGCGACAGCAACATGCTGGTGCAATTTGCCATTATGGGCTCGGTGCTTGCGGAAGAAGTGGTCGGTATCAACAACCCTCGCGTGGCCTTGCTCAACATCGGTGAAGAAGAAACCAAGGGTCTCGACAGTATTCGGGATGCTTCTGTGGTGCTAAAAACAATCCCTTCCATCAATTACATCGGCTATCTTGAAGCCAATGAGTTATTGACGGGGAAAACGGATGTTCTGGTATGTGACGGTTTTACAGGCAATGTCACATTAAAGACGATGGAAGGTGTTGTCAGAATGTTCCTTTCACTGCTGAAATCTCAGGGTGAGGGTAAAAAACGGTCGTGGTGGCTGCTGATATTAAAACGTTGGTTACAAAAAAGCCTGGCGAGGCGATTCAGTCACCTCAACCCCGACCAGTATAATGGCGCCTGTCTGTTAGGATTGCGCGGCACGGTGATAAAAAGTCATGGTGCAGCCAATCAGCGAGCGTTTACCGTCGCGATTGAACAGGCAGTGCAGGCGGTGCAGCGACAAGTTCCTCAGCGAATTGCCGCTCGCCTGGAATCTGTATACCCAGCTGGATTTACAATGCTGGACGCTGGCAATGGCGACACATCACAGCCACACTGATTACGGTGTGGCGTGAGAGCCCCAGCCTCTTAGCCGTTGTGATGCGCGGTATATAACCAAAAAGTGACTGAGCGTACATGTATACAAAGATTATTGGTACTGGCAGCTATCTGCCTGAACAGGTGCGGACTAACGCCGATCTGGAAAAAATGGTCGATACGTCTGACGAGTGGATTGTCACCCGTACAGGTATCCGTGAACGCCATATTGCTGCGCCGAATGAAACCGTCTCAACGATGGGTTTTGAGGCGGCCCAACGCGCGCTGGAAATGGCGGGCATTGATAAAGAACAGATTGGCTTGATTGTGGTGGCGACCACCTCAGCGACACATGCTTTCCCCAGCGCGGCGTGCCAGATTCAGAACATGCTGGGCATCAAAGGCTGCCCGGCGTTTGACGTCGCCGCAGCATGTGCCGGTTTTACTTACGCGTTGAGCGTCGCCGATATGTACGTTAAATCCGGCGCGGTTAAACACGCGCTGGTGATCGGTTCCGATGTTCTGGCGCGCACCTGCGATCCGACCGATCGTGGAACCATCATTATTTTTGGCGATGGTGCGGGTGCCGTGGTGCTGAGCACTTCCGACAAGCCGGGCATCATCTCTACCCACCTGCATGCTGACGGTCGCTATGGCGAACTGCTGACGCTGCCGAATGCCGATCGTGTGAATCCGGAAAATTCGATTCATCTGACGATGGCGGGCAATGAAGTGTTCAAAGTGGCGGTGACTGAACTGGCGCACATCGTCGACGAGACGCTGGAGGCCAATAACCTTGACCGCTCCGAACTCGACTGGCTGGTTCCGCACCAGGCTAACCTGCGTATCATCAGCGCGACGGCCAAAAAGCTGGGCATGTCAATGGACAATGTGGTGGTGACACTGGACAGGCATGGCAACACGTCTGCGGCCTCCGTCCCTTGCGCGTTGGATGAAGCCGTGCGTGACGGACGTATTAAAGAAGGTCAGCTTGTGTTGCTTGAAGCCTTTGGCGGTGGATTCACCTGGGGCTCCGCGCTGGTTCGTTTCTAGTATAAGGATTTAAACATGACGCAATTCGCATTTGTGTTCCCTGGACAGGGTTCCCAGACCGTTGGAATGTTAGCCGATATGGCGGCAAGTTACCCCATCGTCGAAGAGACTTTCGCTGAAGCTTCTGCGGCGCTGGGCTATGACCTGTGGGCGTTGACCCAACAGGGGCCGGCTGAAGAACTGAACAAGACCTGGCAGACGCAGCCTGCGCTGTTAGCCGCGTCTGTTGCGCTGTATCGCGTCTGGCAGCAACAGGGCGGTAAAGCACCAGTGCTGATGGCGGGTCATAGCTTGGGTGAATACTCTGCGCTGGTTTGTGCCGGTGTCATTAATTTTGCTGATGCAGTGCGTCTGGTTGAACTGCGTGGTAAATTCATGCAGGAAGCGGTTCCGGAAGGCACCGGCGGCATGTCTGCTATCATCGGTCTTGATGATGCGTCCATTGCGAAAGCCTGTGAAGACGCGGCAGAAGGCCTGGTCGTCTCACCGGTGAACTACAACTCGCCGGGTCAGGTCGTTATTGCCGGGCATAAAGAAGCCGTTGAGCGTGCTGGTGCAGCCTGTAAAGCTGCCGGTGCGAAACGTGCGCTGCCGTTACCGGTGAGCGTACCGTCTCACTGTGCGCTGATGAAGCCGGCGGCGGAAAAACTGGCGGCGGAATTAGCTAAAATACCCTTTAACGCGCCGTCTGTACCGGTTATTAACAACGTGGATGTGAAGTGCGAAACTGACGCGAACGCCATTCGCGATGCGCTGGTGCGCCAGTTGTACAGTCCGGTACAGTGGACGAAGAGCGTCGAATTAATGGCGTCGCAGGGTGTCGAACACCTGTATGAAGTGGGACCGGGTAAAGTCCTCACGGGCCTGACGAAACGTATTGTTGATACCCTGACGGCCTCGGCTCTGAACGAACCGGCGGCGATGTCGGTGGCACTTGCGCAATAAAAGAGGAACACCATGAGTTTTGAAGGAAAAATCGCGCTGGTTACCGGTGCAAGTCGCGGTATTGGCCGCGCAATTGCAGAGACGCTCGTTGCCCGTGGCGCGACCGTTATCGGAACCGCGACCAGCGAAAGTGGCGCTCAGGCCATTAGCGATTACTTAGGTGCGAAGGGTAAAGGTCTGATGTTGAATGTGACTGATCCTGCATCTATCGAATCTGTTCTGGAAAAAATTCGCGCAGAATTTGGTGAAGTGGATATCCTGGTTAATAATGCCGGTATCACACGTGATAACCTGCTGATGCGAATGAAAGATGATGAGTGGAGCGATATTCTCGAAACCAATCTTTCATCAGTTTTCCGCCTGTCAAAAGCGGTAATGCGCGCTATGATGAAAAAACGTCATGGGCGGATTATCACTGTCGGTTCTGTGGTTGGTACCATGGGAAATGCGGGTCAGACTAACTACGCTGCGGCGAAAGCGGGTCTGATCGGCTTCAGTAAATCGCTGGCGCGCGAAGTTGCGTCCCGCGGTATTACGGTGAACGTTGTTGCTCCGGGCTTTATTGAAACGGACATGACGCGTGCGCTGACTGATGAGCAGCGTGCGGGTACGTTGGCGGCAGTTCCTGCAGGTCGTCTTGGCGATCCGAAAGAGATCGCCAGTGCGGTTGCATTTTTAGCCTCTGACGAAGCAGGTTACATCACGGGTGAGACTTTGCACGTCAACGGCGGGATGTATATGGTTTAACCACGAGATACGCAAAATCATCCAAATTGTATCAAGGCGGCAAGACCGAAAAGCCTGCGAGCATAGATGACTATGTGACCAGGCATGGAGGACGCAGCCAACACAGAGACAATTTGAAGGGTGACGCGTAGAAAAATATTTGCGTTATTATAGGTCTTGGCCTCAAAATAACGTAAAATCGTGGTAAGACCTGCCGGGATTTAGTTGCAAATTTTTCAACATTTTATACACTACGAAAACCATCGCGAAAGCGAGTTTTGATAGGAAATTTAAGAGTATGAGCACTATCGAAGAACGCGTTAAGAAAATTATCGGCGAACAGCTGGGCGTTAAGCAGGAAGAAGTTACCAACAATGCTTCTTTCGTTGAAGACCTGGGCGCAGATTCTCTTGACACCGTTGAGCTGGTAATGGCTCTGGAAGAAGAGTTTGATACTGAGATTCCGGACGAAGAAGCTGAGAAAATCACCACCGTTCAGGCTGCCATTGATTACATCAACGGCCACCAGGCGTAAGTGAACATCTCCAGGCGGTCATTCGACCGCCTGAGTTTTATCTTTTTGTCCCACTTGAATCAATTATCCCTCCCTGGAGGACAACCGTGTCTAAGCGTCGTGTAGTTGTGACCGGACTGGGCATGTTGTCTCCTGTCGGCAATACCGTAGAGTCTACCTGGAAAGCTCTCCTTGCCGGTCAGAGTGGCATCAGCCTGATCGACCATTTCGATACTAGCGCCTATGCAACGAAATTTGCTGGCTTAGTAAAGGATTTTAACTGTGATGACATTATCTCGCGCAAAGAACAGCGCAAGATGGATGCCTTCATACAATATGGAATTGTTGCAGGCTGGCAGGCCATGCAGGATTCTGGCCTTGAAGTAACGGAAGAGAACGCATCCCGTATTGGTGCCGCTATCGGCTCTGGTATTGGCGGTCTCGGACTGATTGAAGAAAACCATAGTTCTCTGGTGAACGGTGGACCGCGTAAAATCAGCCCATTCTTCGTTCCGTCGACGATTGTTAACATGGTGGCAGGTCACCTGACCATTATGTATGGCCTGCGTGGGCCGAGCATCTCTATCGCGACCGCCTGCACCTCAGGCGTACATAACATCGGTCAAGCCGCGCGTATCATTGCATACGGCGATGCGGACGCGATGGTCGCGGGCGGTGCTGAAAAAGCCAGTACGCCACTGGGCGTAGGCGGCTTTGGCGCAGCACGTGCGCTGTCTACCCGCAATGAAAACCCGCAAGCAGCCAGCCGCCCGTGGGACAAAGAGCGCGATGGCTTTGTACTGGGTGATGGTGCGGGCATGGTCGTACTGGAAGAGTATGAGCATGCAAAAGCGCGCGGTGCAAAAATTTATGCTGAAGTCGTTGGCTTCGGGATGAGCAGTGACGCTTACCACATGACGTCACCGCCGGAAAACGGTGCTGGCGCAGCTCTGGCGATGGTCAACGCGCTGCGTGATGCGGCAATTGAACCTGGTCAGATTGGTTACGTTAACGCCCACGGGACATCCACGCCGGCTGGCGATAAAGCAGAAGCGCAGGCGGTTAAATCCGTCTTTGGCGATGCGGCAAGCCGAGTGATGGTGAGTTCCACGAAGTCCATGACCGGTCACCTGCTGGGTGCAGCGGGCGCGGTAGAGTCGATCTATTCTATCCTGGCGCTGCGCGATCAGGCTGTTCCGCCGACCATCAACCTGGATAACCCGGATGAAGGTTGCGATCTGGACTTCGTTCCTCACGAAGCGCGTCAGGTCAGCGGAATGGAGTACACGCTGTGTAACTCCTTCGGTTTCGGTGGAACTAACGGTTCATTGATCTTTAAAAAGGTCTGACCGCCGTTCTGCTTCCTGGCTAAAAGAGGTCCGCTTGTCGGGCCTTTTTTATTGCGTGCACTTCCCTTGTCCTGCGCCATCCATCCTGCGACACTAACGTGCCACTCATAAGGAGCCACTATGTTCTTGATCAATGGCCGTGAACAGGAATCTCTTCCCGCAAGCGATCGCGCTATCCAGTTTGGCGATGGTTGTTTTACCACTGCGCGTATTCTCGACGGCGCGGTTTCGCTGCTGGCGGCGCATCTGCGGCGTTTGCAGGTGGCCTGCACGACATTGCAGATCGCCTTTGATGACTGGGACGCGCTTGAACGGGAAATGACCACGCTGGCCGCTGGTCATTCGCGCGCGGTTCTGAAGGTGATCATCAGTCGTGGCAGTGGGGGACGAGGATACAGCGGCGCGAATTGCCATGACAGCACCCGCATTCTCTCCGTCTTTGCGTATCCGCAACATTATGACCTCTGGCGCGAGCAAGGGATCGTGCTCGCCTTAAGCCCGGTTCGTCTGGGCCGCAACCCTCTGCTCGCCGGTATTAAGCACCTGAACCGTCTCGAACAGGTGCTGATCCGCTCTCATCTTGAGCAGACGGACGCCGATGAGGCGCTGGTTCTTGACAGTGAGGGCTGGGTTACGGAATGCTGTGCGGCTAATTTATTCTGGCGAAAAGACAATGTGGTCTACACGCCGCGCCTCGATCAGGCGGGAGTGAACGGTATTATGCGACAATTCTGTATCCGGAAACTGGCACAATCGTCTTTTCAGGTTGTCGAAACGAATGCCCGCGAAGAAGCGCTGCAACATGCCGATGAAATGGTGGTCTGTAATGCGCTGATGCCGATCGTGCCCGTTCGGGCTTATGGCGCTAACACGTTGTCTTCACGTGCATTATTTGAGTTTCTGGCCCCATTGTGTGAGCATCCGAATTAGTCATGAAAAAATTGTTTCGTGTTGTCCTTTTACTGGTTGTTGTATTGGGCATTGCCGCAGGCGCGGGAATGTGGAAAGTTCGCCATCTGGCGGACAGTAAAATCCTGATTACAGAAGAGACCATTTTTACCCTCAAACCGGGAACCGGTCGTCTGGCCCTGGGCGAGCAACTGTATGCGGATCGGGTCATTAATCGTCCTCGCGTGTTTCAATGGCTGCTACGGGTCGAGCCGGATCTTTCCCACTTTAAGGCGGGAACCTATCGTTTAATGCCGGGCATGAGCGTGCGCGAGATGCTGCAACTGCTGGAAAGCGGGAAAGAAGCACAGTTCCCTCTACGACTGGTGGAAGGCATGCGGTTAAGTGATTATCTCAAGCAACTGCGCGACGCGCCGTACATCAAACATACCCTGAGTGATGACAACTACGAAACCGTCGCAAAAGCGCTGGGCCTGGAGAATACAGAGGAGCTGGAAGGTTGGTTCTGGCCTGATACCTGGATGTATACCGCCAACACCACAGATATTGCCTTGCTCAAGCGCGCGCATCAAAAGATGGTGAAGGCGGTTGAGCGCATCTGGGAAGGGCGAGCGGAAGGGTTGCCCTATAAAGATCAAAATCAACTGGTAACGATGGCCTCGATCATTGAGAAAGAGACGGCCATTGCCAGCGAACGCGATCGGGTCGCCTCCGTCTTTATTAACCGCCTGCGCGTCGGGATGCGTCTGCAAACCGATCCTACCGTGATCTACGGGATGGGGGAGCGTTATAATGGCAAGATCTCGCGCGCGGACCTGGAGACGCCAACGGCCTATAATACCTACACTATCACCGGGCTCCCGCCGGGACCCATTGCGATGCCAGGTGAAGCCTCGCTGAAAGCGGCGGCGCACCCGGCTAAAACACCGTATCTCTATTTTGTGGCCGACGGTAAAGGCGGCCATACTTTTAATACTAATCTTGCCAGCCATAACCGGTCGGTGCAGGACTACCTGAAAGTGCTTAAGGAAAAAAATGCGCAGTAATTATATCGTCATCGAGGGGCTGGAAGGCGCCGGAAAAACGACCGCAAAAAATGTTGTGGTTGAGACGCTTGAACAACTCGGTATTCGCAACATGGTTTTTACCCGCGAGCCGGGCGGTACACAGCTGGCAGAAAAACTGCGTAGCCTGGTGCTGGATATCCGTTCGGTCGGTGACGAAACCATTACCGTAAAGGCCGAAGTGCTGATGTTTTACGCCGCGCGCGTGCAACTGGTTGAAACGGTGATCAAACCTGCGCTTGAAGAGGGTAAATGGGTGATTGGTGACCGTCACGACCTGTCCACACAGGCGTATCAGGGCGGTGGGCGTGGGGTCGATCAGCAGATGCTGGCGACGCTGCGCGATGCCGTGCTGGGGGACTTTCGCCCGGATTTAACGCTTTACCTGGACGTCACGCCAGAGGTGGGTTTGAAACGCGCCCGTGCCCGTGGTGAACTGGACCGCATCGAACAGGAATCGTTTGATTTCTTCAATCGTACCCGCGCCCGCTATCTGGAGCTCGCAGCCCAGGACCCCAGCATCCGGACAATTGATGCGACGCAACCGCTGGATACCGTGATGAACGATATCCGTACCACCATCACCGAGTGGGCGAAGGAGCAGGGCGAATGAAATGGTATCCATGGTTACGACCTGATTTCGAAAAACTGGTAGCCAGCTATCAGGCGGGAAGGGGTCACCATGCGCTACTGATTCAGGCTTTACCGGGGATGGGCGACGACGCATTGATCTATGCGCTGAGCCGCTATCTGCTTTGCCAACAACCGGAAGGGCACAAAAGCTGTGGTCACTGCCGTGGCTGCCAGTTGATGCAGGCAGGCACGCATCCGGATTACTATTCTCTGTTCCCTGAAAAAGGGAAAAACACGCTGGGCATTGATGCAGTACGTGAAGTGAGTGAAAAACTGTATGAGCGTGCGCGGCTGGGCGGAGCAAAAGTGGTCTGGATCCCGGATGCGGCACTGATGACGGATGCCGCTGCCAATGCGCTGCTTAAAACGCTGGAAGAACCGCCCGCGCAAACCTGGTTCTTTCTCGCCAGTCGTGAACCCGCGCGATTACTGGCGACACTGCGTAGCCGATGCCGTTTACACCATCTCGCGCCACCGGCGGAACAGTACGCGGTATCGTGGCTTGCGCGAGAAGTGACAGCGTCACAAGACACGTTATTGACCGCGCTGCGCCTGAGCGCCGGTTCTCCGGGCGCGGCGCTGACATTACTGGACGCCGAAAGTTGGTCCCAGCGCGACGCGCTGTGTCAGGCGCTGGCAAGCAGCATCCCTGCGGGTGACTGGTATTCATTATTGACGGTGCTGAATCACGAACAGGCGCCTGCCAGACTACACTGGCTGGCGACATTAATGATGGATGCGCTTAAACGACAGCACGGGGCCACCGCGATGACCAACGCGGATGCCGGGCAACTTATCGCCACGATTGCCGGCCAGTTGTCTCAGATGCGTATTCAGGCAATCCTTAACGCCATTTGCCACTGTCGCGAACAGCTGCTTAACGTGACCGGAATAAACCGTGAACTGGTGTTAACCGATCTTCTTCTGCAAATCGAACATTATCTGCAACCAGGCACCGTGTTGCCTGTTCCCCACCTGTAAGAGAAACATTATGTTTTTAGTCGACTCGCACTGCCATCTTGATGGCCTGGATTATCAATCTCTGCATAAGGATGTGGATGACGTGCTGGCGAAGGCGGCCGCGCGCGATGTGAAATTCTGTCTGGCGGTGGCAACGACGCTGCCGGGATACCGCGGCATGCGGGAACTGGTTGGTCAGCGCGATAACGTCGTTTTCTCCTGCGGCGTGCATCCGCTAAATCAGGACGAACCGTATGATGTGGAAGAACTGCGTCATCTGGCGGCTGACGAGGGCGTTGTGGCGATGGGAGAGACGGGGCTGGACTATTTTTATACCCCTGAGACGAAAGTGCGCCAGCAGGAGTCGTTCATTCAGCATATCCAGATCGGTCGTGAACTGAACAAGCCGGTTATCGTCCACACGCGCGATGCCCGCGTTGATACGCTGGCGATTCTTCGCCATGAAAACGTGACGGATTGTGGCGGCGTACTACACTGTTTTACAGAAGACAGAGAAACGGCGGGTAAACTACTGGATCTGGGCTTTTATATCTCCTTTTCCGGCATTGTGACCTTCCGTAATGCTGAACAGTTACGTGACGCCGCGCGGTATGTGCCGCTGGATCGACTGCTGGTGGAGACGGATTCCCCGTATCTCGCGCCGGTGCCGCATCGGGGGAAAGAGAACCAGCCTGCGATGGTTCGCGACGTGGCAGAATACATGGCCGTATTGAAAGGTGTGGCGGTTGAAGAGCTGGCGCAGATAACCACCGATAACTTTGCCCGCCTGTTCCATATCAACGCTTCCCGTCTGCAGTCAGCCTCGTAGTTGAGTTTTTTTAAAGCTCGTAATTAATAATTAAAGCGAGTAAAGTTCACCGCCACAAAGTGGGCGGTGAATGAGCAATCTGACACATTCTGATACCCTTTTTGGCAAAATGTGCAACTTGATGCGCTCTCCAGAGTTGAAACGTGATAGCCGTCAAACTATATTTCGCCGATTTATTTTACTCTGTGTAATAAATAAAGGGCACTTAGATGCCCTGTCCACGGCGGGGTTCTCCCCCCTCGCCAATGCGTGTGAACGTAGAAAGCACAAATACTCAGGAGCACTCTCAATTATGTTTAAGAATGCATTTGCTAACCTGCAAAAGGTCGGTAAATCGCTGATGCTGCCGGTATCCGTATTGCCTATCGCAGGTATCCTGCTGGGCGTCGGTTCCGCAAACTTCAGCTGGCTGCCAGCCGTTGTATCGCACGTGATGGCAGAAGCCGGCGGTTCTGTTTTTGCAAACATGCCGCTGATTTTCGCTATTGGTGTCGCGCTTGGCTTTACCAACAACGATGGCGTTTCGGCTCTGGCTTCGGTTGTCGCCTATGGCATTATGGTGAAAACCATGGCTGTGGTCGCGCCGCTGGTTCTGCATTTACCTGCTGAAGAAATCGCAGCAAAACACCTTGCGGATACGGGTGTACTCGGGGGGATTATCTCCGGTGCGATTGCAGCGTACATGTTTAACCGCTTCTACCGTATCAAGCTGCCTGAGTATCTGGGCTTCTTTGCTGGTAAGCGCTTCGTGCCGATCATTTCTGGTCTGGCGGCGATCTTTACCGGTGTGGTCCTGTCCTTCATTTGGCCGCCGATCGGTACTGCTATCCAGACGTTCTCTCAGTGGGCTGCTTACCAGAACCCGGTCGTGGCGTTCGGTATTTACGGCTTCATTGAACGCTGCCTGGTACCGTTTGGTCTGCACCACATCTGGAACGTTCCTTTCCAGATGCAGATTGGCGAGTACACCAACGCGGCAGGTCAGGTCTTCCACGGCGATATTCCTCGCTACATGGCGGGCGACCCGACTGCGGGTATGTTGTCTGGTGGCTTCCTGTTCAAAATGTATGGTCTGCCGGCTGCTGCCATTGCTATCTGGCACTCCGCTAAACCAGAAAACCGCGCCAAAGTGGGCGGTATCATGATCTCCGCTGCGCTGACCTCGTTCCTGACCGGTATCACCGAGCCGATCGAGTTCTCCTTCATGTTCGTTGCGCCGATCCTGTACGTTATCCATGCGATTCTGGCTGGGCTGGCGTTCCCGATCTGTATCCTGCTAGGTATGCGTGACGGTACGTCGTTCTCACACGGTCTGATCGACTTTATCGTGCTGTCCGGTAACAGCAGCAAGCTGTGGTTGTTCCCGATTGTGGGTGCGGGCTATGCGATTGTTTACTACACCATCTTCCGCGTGCTGATTAAAGCGCTGGATCTGAAGACTCCGGGTCGTGAAGATAATACCGACGACGCGAAAGCGGGCGCGACCAGTGAAATGGCACCGGCGCTGATTGCGGCGTTTGGGGGTAAAGAAAACATCACTAACCTGGATGCGTGCATTACCCGTCTGCGCGTCAGCGTGGCTGACGTGGCGAAAGTGGATCAGGCTGGCCTGAAAAAACTGGGTGCGGCAGGTGTGGTGGTTGCCGGTTCCGGTGTTCAGGCGATTTTCGGTACGAAGTCCGATAACCTGAAAACTGAGATGGATGAATACATCCGTAACAGCTAAGACCGAATAAGTTGGGGAGAACTAAGGCAGCCAAATGGCTGCCTTTTTTACATTCTGGAACACCTGATGACGCGCTGATAACCGGGTAAAGCGCCAACGCCGTCATCGACAGGGCGATCAGAACTGATAGTTTGCGGTGATGCTCACGTTGCGCGGCTCACCATAAACAATCGATCCTTCGACGTTGGTGTCGTAGGTTTTATCGAACAGGTTGTTAACGTTACCCTGCACAGAGAAGTTTTTGGTCACCTGGTAGCGGGTGAACAGATCCACCAGCGCGTAACTGCCTTGTTCTGCGCGGAAGGTGCCGTATGGCGTCGCGGTGTCGGTGTACACGCGGTTCTGCCAGTTCACGCCGCCGCCCACGGTCAGGTCGGGCATTACCGGCAGACGGTAGCTGGTGAACAGCTTGACGCTGGTACGCGGCAGATTCGGATTGACGGCGTTGCCTTCATTATCTTCCGCAACGTACCGCGTTGCGCCAAAGGTCATCTGCCAGTTATCGGTGATCGCCCCGTTAACTTCGAATTCAACCCCTTTGCTGACGGTTCCGTTCGCCGTTTTATACGCGATATCGCCATTGGTACCCGGAATTGGGGCACCTGTCGATTGGGCAACGTTATCTTGCTCAATGCGGAACACGGCGAGGGTGGTGGTCAGTCGGCTGTTCATCCAGTCGGACTTCAGACCTACCTCATAGTTGTTGCCGGTGACCGGCGTGAGGTATTTCCCGCTGCTGTCGCGTTTGTTCTGCGGCTGGAAGATAGAGGTGTAGCTGGCGTAAGTTGACCAGTTATCATTGATGTCGTAAACCAGACCGGCATATGGCGTGGTGTGGTTTTTCTCCATGCTGTAGCTCAGGGTATCGACACGCCAGTTGGTGTAGCGTGCGCCGAGGATCAGGTGCAACGGGTCAGCCAGCGAAATACGCGTCGCAGCGTACAGCGACTTCATGTGCGTGGTGTCGTCCTGGGCCAGCGACTGGGGTGCCCAGTCGGTTTGCGGGAAGTTGCCATTGAAGTTATTGAAACTGCCAATCTCAGCCGGGAAGACGTTTGCCCAGGAGCTGAAATAGCGGTTGTTCTGTTTGCTGTAGCTGCCGCCAAACATCAGGTTGTGCTGACGACCGAACAGGTCATAACCACCGTCGGCAAAGAGATCCAGCGCATCAACCTTACGCTTGCCGCTGTTCCAGCCCGTGCCGCCAACGTAGTCATAGCCCGGTCCGTAGCTGCCGTAAGGACCGACCAGCATGCCATCTGCCTTATTCACGTAAGCATCGACATACATCGTTTTACTGTCGAATTTGATTTCCGAGTGGGTCGCATTCATCGTCGCCTGCCAGGTGTCGGCAAAACGCTGTTTGAGTGTGACAAAGACTTTGTTGATCTCTTTATCGTTATACGCCCAGTCTGGCGCGGTGCTGCGGGCGCGGTCGTAGCTGTTTTTGCTGCCGTCGGTATTCCAGCGTGGCAGACCACCCCAGGTAGGGCTGTCCACTTTGATTTTCTGATATTCATAGCCGGCGGCAAGGCTGGTGGTTTCACCCAGGTCAGCATCAATAATGCCCGAGAAGAAGTTTTTCTCGCTGTGATAGCGATCGAGCCAGGAGTCGTTGTCCTGATAACCCGCCACAATGCGTGCGCGCACATTACCGTCATCGGTGAGCGGACTTTGCAGATCCATCACGTAGCGCTGTTTGTTCCAGCTGCCATATTCCGCCGATACGTTGCCTTTGAACTCACGACTGGTCGCGTGTTTACGGATCATATTGATGGAGGCCGACGGGTTGCCCGTACCGGTCATCAGACCGTTTGAGCCGCGCACCACTTCCACGCGCTCGTAGAGTGCCATATCGGTGAGGGCATCACCCAGATTCCAGCGGGATTCGAAATAGGTCGGAATACCATCGACCATGTAGTTATCAATCTGGAAACCACGGGAGAAGTAGCTGACGCGGTCAGAGTCCGCCTGGCTTTTGCTGATCCCGAGCGTGCTGTCCATCACGTCGCCCAGCGTTTGCAACTGCTGGTCATCCATGCGTTGCTCGCTGATGATGCTGACCGACTGCGGAATATCGCGTTGGGTCATCATCATTTTGGTTCCGGCGGTAGTGGATTTGACGCTGTAATCCCGTTCGTCGCTGTCCGGGGTGGTCGCTGGCGCAGAACCGTCGACAATGACGGTCTCTTCTGGCGTGGTCGCCGCGAGACTCATGGATGGCATCAGTGCCATAGCGATGCAGGCTGCCAGCAACGATGGTGTTGCAACAGCCTGACATTGTTCATCCCTGTTGTGTGTTGTGAAAGACATCAGAAAGCCCTTAATCGTGAACGAGTCCTGGCTCAGGCCGTAAGAGGTGGCGATGAGCCCCTTTTTATTTTTCTAACCATTAAATGCGCATGAAAATGCAAATGCGAAATATACGCATTCATATTATCTCTGTAAACAGATGTAACTTGCTTTCTGAAATCTTGTTTCACTACTTTTTTGCGCAGGAGAGGGGACAAATGGCGATAAGCGCATCACTGAGGCGATTTTTTGCTTAAGAAATCGTGGGTTAAGGTTGAAAGAGCGGGGTTAAGTCGCTAATACTCTATACTCGCAGTGTGGCTCAGCGTAGCATGACATCACGCATGGCTATTTTTAGAAAAGGAAAACGTCGTGGCAGAAGAGACTATATTCAGCAAGATTATTCGTCGTGAAATCCCTTCCGATATCGTTTACCAGGATGACCTGGTGACGGCATTCCGGGATATTTCACCGCAGGCGCCTACACACATTCTGATCATCCCCAACGTTCTGATCCCGACGGTGAATGATGTTACCGCTGAGCATGAACAAGCGCTGGGACGGATGATTACCGTTGCGGCAAAAATTGCCGAACAGGAAGGCATTGCCGAAGATGGCTACCGCTTGATCATGAACACCAATCGTCATGGCGGCCAGGAGGTGTATCACATCCATATGCATCTGTTGGGCGGTCGCGCGCTCGGTCCTATGCTCGCGCACAAAGGGCTGTAATGATGATCAGAGGATGCATTGCGCTTTCGCTGGGTCTGCTCTTACTTGCCGGGTGCCGTTCTCATCCTGAGATCCCGGTAAGCGATGAGCAGTCGCTGGTGATGGAGTCGACGCTACTGGCGGCGGGGATCACCGCGCAAGAGCCGACGTTGACCACGTCTGATATTCAGCCCTCTGCATCCTCAACGCTGTATAACGAAAGGCAAGAACCCGTTACCGTTCATTATCGCTTTTACTGGTATGACGCCAGAGGGCTGGAGATGCACCCTCTGGAAGCGCCACGCAGCGTGACGATACCGGCGCATTCGTCGGTCACGTTGTATGGCAGCGCCAATTATCTGGGGGCGCACAAAGTCAGACTTTATCTTTATTTGTAAGGGGTGAATCTTGAAGACAAAAATGAGTCGCTACGCATTGATAGCCGCGCTGGCGATGTTCCTGTCCGGTTGTGTGGTGCAACGTGAACCTGCACCGGTTGATGAGGTGAAACCCACACCGGAACAGCCCGCGCAGCCGCAAGAACCCGCTCCGGGGGTACCTTCGGTTCCCACGATCCCGGGACAGCCGGGTCCTATTGAACATGAGGATCAGACCGCGGCACCGGCGCCGCGCATACGCCATTACGACTGGAATAGCGCGATGCAGCCGATGGTCGGCAAAATGCTGCAGGCCGATGGCGTCACGGCGGGGAGCGTACTGCTGGTCGATAGCGTCAATAACCGCACTAACGGTTCGCTAAACGCAGGCGAAGCCACGGAAACGCTGCGTAATGCGCTGGCGAACAATGGCAAATTTACCCTGGTCTCCGCGCAACAGCTGTCGCTGGCAAAACAGCAGTTAGGGCTGTCGCCGCAGGACAGTCTGGGAACGCGCAGCAAGGCGATTGGTATTGCCCGTAACGTCGGCGCGCACTATGTGTTGTATTCCAGTGCTTCGGGTAACGTCAACGCGCCATCGCTGCAAATGCAATTAATGCTGGTACAAACTGGCGAGATAATCTGGTCAGGTAAAGGTGCCGTTCAGCAGCAATAACATACCAGGGCGCGACGCGGTGCTGTTGCGCTACTTTCCGCACTATCGTCCCGTCGCCGAAGGCCAGCGTGGTCTTAGCGGCGGGAGCGTGATTATTGAAAACTCAACCCAGCGGCTGGTTCTTCGCCGTCATCACGATCCCGATGCGCCGCCAGCGCATTTTTTACGCCAGTATCACGCCTTATCGCGGTTACCTGAACACCTTGCACCAAAGCCGCGTTTTTACATACCCGGCTGGATGGCGGTGGACTATGTCCCTGGCGAGATAAAATCGGGGCTGCCGGATGCCGACGAACTGGCGGGCTTACTGTATTATCTTCATCAGCAGCCTCGGTTCGGCTGGCGTATCCATGTGCTACCGTTGCTGGAGCAATACTGGCAGGGGAGCGATCCGGCACGACGAACCCCGAACTGGCTGAGCGCGCTGAAACGTCTGCGCAAGCAGGGCGAGCCGCGTCCGCTGCGCCTCGCGCCGCTGCATATGGATGTCCATGCCGCGAATATCGTTCACGGCCCGGCAGGCCTGCGGCTGATTGACTGGGAATACGCCGGGGACGGCGATATCGCCCTTGAGCTGGCGGCGGTGTGGGTGGAGGATGTTCTGCAACACTGGCAACTGGTGCAGGCCTATGCCGTTCGCGCGCGCATGGACGGGCAACAATTATGGCAACAGGTCAGACGCTGGTATCCGTGGATACTGATGCTGAAGGCCGGTTGGTTTGAATACCGCTGGCAACAGACCGGCGAACGACAATTTATCAGTCTGGCTGATGCAACCTGGCGGCAGCTGGCAACGAAGGATTAAGGAGAGCAGTGTGGGTCCAGTAATGTTGGATGTCGAAGGGTTTGAGCTGGATGCGGAAGAGCGGGAGATCCTGGCTCATCCGCTGGTGGGCGGTTTGATTCTGTTTGCGCGCAATTACCACGACCCGGCTCAGTTACGTGAACTGGTGCGCCAGATCCGCGCGGCGTCGCACAACCATCTGGTGGTCGCCGTCGATCAGGAAGGTGGGCGCGTACAGCGTTTCCGTGAAGGATTTACCCGGTTGCCAGCCGCGCAGTCCTTTGCGGCGCTGCACGGGCTGGAAGAGGGCGGCAGGCTGGCAGAAGAGGCCGGATGGCTGATGGCCAGTGAAATGATCGCGATGGACATCGATATCAGCTTTGCGCCGGTGTTGGATGTCGGGCATATCAGCGCCGCCATTGGTGAACGTTCTTATCATGCTGACCCACTCAACGCGCTGGCGATGGCGACCCGTTTTATTGACGGCATGCATGCGGCGGGAATGAAAACCACCGGCAAACATTTCCCGGGCCACGGCGCGGTTACCGCGGATTCGCATAAAGAGACGCCAACCGATCCGCGTCCTGAAGCGGAAATTCGTGCCAAAGATATGTCGGTTTTCCGTACGCTAATCTCGGAAAACAAGCTGGACGCCATCATGCCGGCGCACGTCATTTACAGCGCTGTCGATCCGCGTCCGGCGAGCGGTTCCCCGCACTGGCTGAAAACGGTTTTGCGCCAGGAGCTAGGCTTTGACGGCGTTATTTTCTCTGATGACCTGTCGATGGAAGGGGCGGCAATCATGGGCAGCTATGCCGAGCGCGGGCAGGCATCGCTGGACGCGGGTTGTGATATGATTCTGGTCTGCAATAATCGTAAAGGGGCGGTCAGTGTGTTAGATAATCTGTCGCCGATCAATGCAGAGCGTGTTACACGTTTGTATCATAAAGGTTCATTTTCGCGTCAGGAACTGATGGACACGGCACGCTGGAAAACCGTCAGCGCGCAGCTCAACCAGTTACATGAACGCTGGCAGGAAGAGAAAGCAGGTCATTAACGCACGTTTGGTGAGGATGCGATGATTATCTATTTACACGGTTTCGACTCCAGCAGTCCGGGAAACCACGAAAAAGTCTTGCAGCTGCAGTTTATCGACCCGGACGTCAGACTGATAAGCTACAGCACGCGTCATCCGAAACATGACATGCAGCATCTGCTGAAAGAAGTGGACAAAATGTTGCAGCTCAATGTTGATGAGCGTCCGTTGATTTGCGGCGTTGGCCTCGGTGGCTACTGGGCTGAACGCATTGGTTTTCTTTGTGATGTTCGCCAGGTGGTGTTTAATCCGAACCTGTTCCCGTATGAAAATATGGAAGGCAAGATCGATCGTCCGGAAGAGTATGCGGATATTGCGACCAAGTGTGTGACCAATTTTCGCGAGAAAAATCGCGATCGTTGCCTGGTCATTCTCTCGCGTCATGACGAAGCCCTGAACAGTCAGCGCGCTTCTGAAGAGCTACACCATTTCTATGAGATCGTGTGGGACGAAGAGCAGACGCATAAGTTTAAGAATATTTCGCCGCACCTGCAGCGAATCAAGGCGTTTAAGACATTGGGCTAAAACCTGCGTCAGCCGGAATCGTCGGATCAAGCCAGCCTTCGGGCTGGTTTTTTTTGCCTGTTTTTCCGGCATTGTCTATCTTTTCAGCAGCAAAACTTGATACACATCAATTTTGGTATGACCAATGCACCGCATGTGTTATTCTCACTCTCGAAGGACATTTTCATTGTCGTAACTTGTTGTTAATTAAAGGCTATGTTTATAACGTTTAATTAACAATTGGTTAATCATTTTAAGGGGGTCACGTTGACTACACCACTGAAAAAGATCGTGATTGTCGGCGGGGGAGCTGGCGGACTGGAAATGGCGACGCAGTTAGGGCACAAGCTGGGTCGCAAGAAAAAAGCGAAAATCACGCTGGTTGACAGGAATCACAGCCACCTGTGGAAACCTCTGCTGCACGAAGTCGCGACCGGATCGCTCGATGAAGGCGTGGACGCGCTGAGCTATCTGGCGCATGCCCGTAACCACGGCTTCCAGTTCCAACTGGGTTCTGTGATGAATATCGATCGCGAAGCGAAAACCATCACCATCGCAGAACTGCGCGATGAGAAGGGTGAGCTGCTGGTGCCTGAGCGCAAAATTGCCTGGGACACGCTGGTGATGGCGCTGGGCAGTACCTCCAACGACTTCAACACGCCGGGCGTGAAAGAGAACTGTATCTTCCTTGATAACCCGCATCAGGCACGTCGTTTCCATCAGGAAATGCTGAACCTGTTCCTGAAATATTCCGCGAATCTTGGCGCGAACGGCAAGGTGAATATTGCAATCGTCGGCGGCGGCGCCACCGGCGTAGAGCTGTCAGCGGAACTGCATAACGCAGTGAAGCAGTTGCATAGTTACGGTTATAAAGGGCTGACCAACGACGCGCTGAACGTGACGCTGGTGGAAGCCGGTGAACGCATTCTGCCTGCGCTGCCGCCGCGTATCTCTGCAGCGGCGCATAACGAGTTAACAAAGCTTGGCGTTCGCGTCCTGACCCAGACGATGGTGACCAGTGCGGATGCGGGCGGCCTGCATACCAAAGACGGCGAATATATTGAAGCCGACCTGATGGTCTGGGCGGCGGGGATCAAAGCGCCGGACTTTATGAAAGAGATTGGCGGCCTGGAGACCAACCGGATTAATCAACTGGTGGTAGAACCGACGTTGCAGACAACCCGCGATCCTGATGTTTACGCGATTGGCGACTGTGCCTCCTGCGCGCGTCCGGAAGGGGGCTTTGTGCCGCCACGTGCTCAGGCTGCGCATCAGATGGCGACCTGCGCGATGAACAACATTCTGGCACAGATGAACGGCAAGCCGCTGAAAGCGTATCAGTACAAAGATCACGGTTCGCTGGTTTCGCTCTCTAACTTCTCGACCGTCGGCAGTCTGATGGGCAACCTGACGAAAGGGTCGATGATGGTGGAAGGGCGTATCGCTCGCTTTGTCTACATCTCTCTGTACCGTATGCACCAGATTGCGCTGCACGGCTATTTCAAAACCGGTCTGATGATGCTGGTGGGCAGCATTAACCGTGTGATCCGTCCGCGTCTGAAACTGCATTAATCCTGCCTGGCTCAGCACCGTCTGCTGGCGGTGCTGAGCGCCTTCATCATCATTCTTCTTCTACCTTCAGAGTTCTCTGAATCATCCTGTTTTAGCCGCGATCAGCGATATTTTCATCCACTGTCTGATGGGCGTCTTATTGCATTGGTTGCAAAATTGTAACCAATAGCAAAGAAGGAGGATCTCCCGTGAATAAATCGATGTTGGCGGGTATAGGGATTGGCGTAGCTGCTGCGCTGGGTGTGGCGGCGGTTGCCAGTCTGAACGTGTTTGATCGTGGCCCACAGTATGCTCAGGTGGTTTCTGCAACACCGATCAAAGAGACGATTAAGACGCCGCGTCAGGCGTGTCGCAACGTGACGGTGACGCATCGCAAACCTGTTCAGGATGAGAACCGCATAACCGGTTCGGTGCTGGGTGCGGTTGCCGGTGGCGTGATTGGTCATCAGTTTGGCGGCGGACGAGGTAAAGACGTGGCGACGGTGGTCGGGGCGTTGGGGGGCGGTTACGCCGGTAACCAAATCCAGGGCTCAATGCAGGAAAACGACACGTATACGTCCACACAGCAACGCTGCAAAACCGTCTATGACAAATCGGAAAAAATGCTCGGTTACGACGTCACCTACAAAATTGGCGACCAGCAGGGCAAGATTCGCATGGATAAAGATCCTGGCACGCAGATCCCGCTGGATAACAACGGCCAGTTGATTCTGAATAACAAAGCGTAAAAAAGCTGTACTCTGCAAGTTAGCCCCTCATTCGCTCAGGCTGAGGGGCTTTTTTTATCAGAAGGTCAAGGCGTAGTTCAGACCAAAGGTACGACCCCGACCCTTATACTCGTACAGCGACGGGCTGCCATAGGTTGGGCTGTACAGCAATGGCGCGCGCTGACCCCACAAGGTGGTGTAATCTTCATCCAGCAGGTTTTCAATGCTGAAGGTCAGTTTACCCAGCGGGAGCTGATAGCTGCCGATAAAGTCCACGGTGTTATAGCCGTCCAGCTTGTTGCCGCTGGCATCGCTGAGATCGAACGATTGCTGGGTCTGAACCCGCAACGACCACGGCTCTGGCGCCCAGCCGACCCAGGCGGTGGCTTTGGACGGTGAGGCCAGCATCACATCCCATTTTTCCCATTTCCCGTTCTGTTTCACTTCGGATTTCAGCACGTTAAAGTTCGCCCCCAGACTCCAGTCGCTGTCAGGGATGAAGTACTCCGCCGCGCCTTCTACGCCGTAAATCCGGCGATCGTCAGGTTCCACGCGGATCGTCATATCGCTACGGTTAATCACAATCGACTTATCGGACGTCGAATAGTACGCCGCCAGTTGGGTACGCAGATTATCGCCGGTATAGCGCCAGCCCAGCTCATACGAATTGACCTTGATGCCTTCCAGACGCGAATCCGCCACGTTCACGCTGCGCTGGAGTTGGTAACGATCGCCCACCAACTGGTAAGTGCCGTTGCCGTAATATTTCCCGGGATCCGGTAGCTCAACGCCCTGGGAGAAGTTAAACCACGCCTGCTGGCGCTCGGTGAGATGCGCCAACAGTCCGGCGTTGAACAGGAAGTTGTCGTAATCGGTTTTACCTCCAGGAATGACATCGGCAGAGCTCGCTAAGCCATTGGCGATCCCCTGCTGCTGCGCATAGCCCACAAAATCATCAACCCGATTTTCCGTCCACTGATAGCGCACACCGCCGCTCAGGGTGAAGATGTCATTGATGTCATAACTGCTTTGCAGGAACGGGGCGAAGTTGGTGATGCTGTAGCCGGGGTAGCGCCCTGTCGTATAAGCCGTGCGGTTGTCCATTCCGCCTGACGGCACAGACCAGCCCAGATCGAAGAACTTCTGGTTGGAGTCGAAGGTTTCATGGTCCGCGTCGACGCCCCACGTCAGCTCCCAGTTATCCATCAACTGGCTGTTGAGCGTGATTTTGGCGCCGTACTGGTCCGTGTCCTGCTGCGAGGCTGAGAAACTGGTCACCTGACCTTTGCTGAGCGTCGGGAAAGGGTAGAATTTCAGCGACTCATCGCGGTAATAGATCTGGCTGACCAGATTCTGACCGAAGAAGTCCGCGTCGGAGTATTGCAGGCTGATCAGATGGCGCTCAGTCCCTGGAATACGGTCAGAACTGAGACCGCTGCGGGTGCTGGCGGTGCCGCTGCCGGTAACGGCGGACATATTTTCACCCAGGTACAGTCCGTAATCCTCATCCCCCTGACTCTTGTAATACTGGGTGACCAACTGTATCTGGCGATGGTCATCGATGTCGAGAGTCCCGGTTCCCATTACATCCAGACGATCGGAGTGTTGCAGACCGGTTTGCGTGTTGTCGAGCATCAGGGCGTCGCCATTGCCGTCGTACCAACCGCCAAAGCGCTGATAAGCCACGGACAGTCGGCCAGACGCGCGATCTGTACCGCCGCTGACCGCTGCGGCAACGCGCTCGTCGCGATCGTTACTGTTGTTAAAGCCGGATTTACCGCCCAGTTCAAGCTCTACCTGGCGTTCCGCCTGGCCCTTTTTAGTGACGATGTTAATTAAGCCGCCGGTACTGCCGCCACCATACAGCGACGTTGCGCCTGAAATGACCTCTATGTGTGCGATGTTAAAAGGGTCAATTGCATCCAGTTGGCGGCTGTCAGTACGCGATGAGTTCAGGCGTACGCCGTCGATCAGCACGACAATCGCGCGACCGCGCATGTTCATACCGTAGTTGGTACGTCCCTGGCTGCTGACGTCAATGCCGGGGATCAGTTGCGCCAGCACGTCTTTAAACTCTTTTCCGCCCTGAACCTGTTGCTCAATTTCCTGGCCTTCAATCACCCAGGTGGTCTGCGCCATTTCGGTGACGGTTTTCTGGCTGCGGTTGGCGCTGACGATGAGGTTTTCTTCTTCTGTTTGTGCCGCCGCAGCGGGCAGAGTCAGAGCCAACAGGATCGGGTTGAGGACCCAAAGACGCTTATTCATTCGCATTCCTTTCTGAAAATATCTGTGCAGGTGATGGTGTTTTAGCCGGTCGGTGCCAGCTGTTACATTGTGAAACAGATGTAAAATCAAATGCGAATATTGCTGATAATAATTTCTATTATCAATAGGTTTTTGTGAAAAGTTGAACCTAACTAAATGATAACATTAATTATTGTGTGGGGATTTCGTCGAAGAAGAACCGGGAAACGCCGTTTCCCGGTCAGAAAAAACGATCAGGCCTTAAGCAGTTCAGGCCACAGGCGCAGGGTAGTGTGGGTGATTTGCATCAGTTTCTCGAAACTGGCGCCTTCGCGGGCGCTGATGGACATGCCCTGCAAAATGCAGCTCAGATACTCGGCAAGATTTTGTACGTTATTGTGTGCCGGAATTTCACCGCGTTCCTGCCTATGGCGCAGAAATTGCGTCAGGGTCTGCTCCTGCATGGCGTGACGCGATTTCACCGTATGCGCAATATCGCGTGATGCCGCGGCAAGCGTCGCGGAGGTGTTAATCATAAAGCAGCCTGCGGGGGTGTCCTTGCTGGTGAAACAGGTTGCTACTGCGGTGAAGTAATCCTCCAGCGCCGCCTCAACGCTTTTTTCCTCGCAGAACAACTGCGCTTCGTGTTTTGCCGCGAAGCGAGCGATGTATCTGTCCAGCACCGCGCGGAACAGTCCTTCTTTATTAGTAAATTCCGCATACAGCGTTGGCGCCTTCGCGCCCGTTGCTTCAACAAGGTCAGAAAGCGATGTCGCCTCATAACCGTGCTGCCAGAAGAGTGTCATGGCCTTATCAAGCGCGGCTTCCCTGTCGAACACTTTTGGTCGGCCACGGCTTTTTTTTACGCAACTTGTCGATTCAGTTGTCATGGTGCCGTTGTACCTTAATGGAGTTAGTGAACACCTATTATAAAAATAAACCCGCACAGGCTCCAGCGCATTCGCGAGAAAAATATTTTTAGCCTAGTTACATGAAAGATAAGCGCTTTTCATTTTATATAACGATCGTTATAAAAAATGAGTTGACGTGTGACCTGGATCACATCTATTATTTACCTATCGATCGTTAAGTAAATACTTACGACGCCCCAATCATCTGCAAAAGGTCACAATTATGAAAAACGTAAAAACTCTCATCGCTGCTGCTGTTCTCAGTTCTCTGTCATTCGCAAGCGTCGCGGCTGTTGAAGTGCAGTCAACACCTGCTGGTCAGCAAAAAGTCGGCACCATCTCTGCAAACGCAGGGACTAACCTGAGTTCGCTGCAGGACGAACTGGCGCAGAAAGCGGATGCGATGGGTGCGAAATCTTTCCGCATTACTTCTGTGACGGGTCCGAACAACCTGCACGGTACTGCGGTAATTTATAAATAAGCATCCCCCCTCATTGATGCCTGCTACTGCAAAATAACGCGACATAAAAAAAGCCCCGCTGAAAATAGATTCAGCGGGGCTTTTTCATGTCCGGAACGGTTATTACATCGACTGCTGATCCACCTCACGATGGCGTCTGACATCGACCGGCATCCCGGAGCGAACATCCATCACATGCTGCATCACCGCCGCGTCCGTCTGCGCAGAATCTTTAAACGCCTGCAAGGTGCTGTTCAGCACAATAGGCAGAACCTGCGGGTCATCATCAATATTTTTCGACAGCGGCTGGTGGACTTCGACCAGACGCGTACCATCCGGCTCAATCGAGGCTTTGACAGGCGTATTGATGATATTCACTTTGGTGCCTGGCGTAACCTGTCTGAACAGGGTCTCGATATCGCCATCGCGCAGGCGGATACAGCCTGAGCTGACGCGCATGCCAATGCCGAAATCGGCGTTGGTGCCGTGCAGCAGATAGACACCACCGTAAGCAGCTAAGCGAATGGCATGATGTCCCATCGGGTTATCCGGTCCGGCAGGAACCACCGCAGGAAGGTCGATCCCTTGCGCTTTATAACGGGCACGGATATTCGCCGTCGGCGTCCAGGTTGGATTAGCGCGCTTGTCGGAAACCGTCGTGACCATCGTCGGGGTCAGAGTATCGCCGCCCAGTTGGCCAATGCCGATAGGGTAGACCGTGACCGCATTTTTCCCTGGAGGGTAGTAGTAGAGACGCAGCTCAGCCAGGTTGATGACAATGCCTTCACGTGGCGCATCCGGCAGCAGCGTCTGCAATGGAATGGTCAACACGCTGCCCGGGCGGGGGACGTAGGGATCCACGCCAGGATTCGCCTGCAACAGGGCAAGAAAACCGACGTTGTATTTTTTCGCGATGGCTTCCAGTGAACCCCCGTTATTTTCAACAACGTGGTACTTATTTTCCCCGATCAGCTTGCTGCCCGGTGGAGGAAGAGGCCAGGTATTCGCCTGCGCGGGAAGCGCAAGCGTAATGCTGGCGGCGAGTGCAAAAAAAGCCAGCCAGCGGGAGAATCGCATATTGTTCATTATCATCACAAATCAAAGGGTTATTATGCCAGAGCAGTCCAATGATAATTATGGCGGGGCGGTGTGTCTTGAATTGCAAGGGAAGTGCAAAGAGTTGTAAAGATCGTGGACCCTTGCCTGATGGCGCTGCGCTTATCAGGTCTACGGTCAGGCATCGATTTGTAGGCCGGATAAGGCGAAGCCACTATCCGGCACACCACAATCATGCCACGGCGTTTTCTTCCAGTTGCTGCATAAACTGACGCACCCATTCCATCCGCGTTTTCCGATCGGTCAGATCCTGGATGAACTTCAGTCGGGTCGGTCCGTCAAGACGGTAGTGCTGCGGCTGTTTTTGCAGCAGTCCGATCAGCCAGTTCGGATTGACATGGTTCTTCTCAGCAAATTCGATGGTGCCGCCTTTCTCGTTGCCTTCCAGCTTGCGAATGCCCAGCTTCTGCGCCTGTTGACGCAACCGGGCGATATCCAGCAGAGTACGCGCCGGGTCGGGCAGCAGACCGAAGCGGTCGATCAGTTCCACTTTGAGCTCTTCAAGTTCATTCTCGCTTTTCGCGCTGGCGATACGCTTATAGAACGACAGGCGGGTGTTCACGTCCGGGATGAAATCATCCGGCAGCAGCGACGGCATACGCAGTTCGACTTCCGTTTGCTGGCTAGTGAGATCTTCCAGCGATGGCTCGCGTCCGGCCTTCAGTGCATCGACGGCGTTTTCCAGCAGCTCCATGTACAGCGAGAAGCCGATGGTCTCCATCGAACCACTCTGTTCTTCCCCGAGCAGTTCACCCGCGCCGCGGATCTCCAGATCGTGAGTCGCCAGCGCAAAGCCCGCGCCCAGATCTTCCAGCGAGGCGATAGCTTCCAGACGTTTTTGCGCGTCGGTCGTCATCGCCTTGGGGTGTGGCGTCAGCAGCCAGGCATACGCCTGATGGTGTGAACGCCCTACGCGACCGCGCAACTGATGTAACTGCGCCAGACCGAAGTGGTCCGCTCGCTCGATGATAATCGTGTTGGCAGTCGGGATATCAATACCAGTTTCGATAATAGTGGTACAGACCAGAACGTTAAAACGCTGATGGTGGAAATCGTTCATCACGCGTTCCAGTTCGCGTTCGCGCATCTGCCCGTGACCGATGGCAATCCGCGCTTCCGGTACCAGTTCCGCTAGCCTTTGGGCGGCTTTCTGGATGTTTTCCACATCGTTGTAGAGATAGTAAACCTGGCCGCCGCGCAGCACTTCACGCAGAATCGCCTCGCGTACCACCAGGCTGTCGTATTCACGAACAAAGGTTTTGACCGCCAGACGACGCGCAGGGGGGGTGGCGATAATCGACAGATCGCGCATGCCGCTCATCGCCATATTCAGCGTTCGCGGGATCGGCGTGGCGGTCAGCGTCAGAATATCCACATCGGCGCGCATCGCTTTAATGCGCTCTTTATGGCGCACGCCGAAACGGTGCTCTTCATCGACGATCAGCAGTCCCAGATCTTTCAACTTCACATCGCTTTGCAGCAGTTTGTGTGTACCGATCAGAATATCAATTTTCCCTTCGGCAACCTGTTCCAGGATCTGCGCCTGTTCTTTGGCGCTGCGAAAGCGAGAGATCATTTCGATGCGCACCGGCCAGTTGGCAAAGCGGTCGCGGAAGTTATCAAAGTGCTGCTGGGCAAGCAGGGTTGTCGGCACCAGAACCGCCACCTGCTTGTGGTTTTCGACCGCGAGGAATGCGGCGCGCATTGCCACTTCGGTTTTGCCAAATCCGACGTCGCCGCATACCAGACGGTCCATCGCCAGCGGCTGACACATATCGCTGAGCACGGCGTTAATCGCCTGCGCCTGGTCGGGGGTGGTTTCGAACGGGAAGCTGTCGCAGAACAATTGGTACTGTTCGCGATCGTGTTTGAAGGCGAATCCCTCTTTTGCCGCACGCTGGGCGTAGATATCCAGCAGTTCGGCCGCCACGTCGCGCACTTTCTCTGCCGCTTTCTGCCGGGCGCGTGACCAGGCATCGCCGCCGAGTTTATGCAGCGGCGCATTCTCTTCAGCGCCACCGGCGTAACGGCTGATCAGATGCAAAGAGGAGACCGGGACGTACAGTTTGGCGTCGTTGGCGTAGGTGAGCATCAGGTACTCGCCTTTGATCCCGCCCGCTTCCAGCGTGGTCATCCCGGCATAGCGACCGACGCCGTGCTCCAGGTGTACCACCGGCTGACCCGGATGCAGCTCCGCCAGGTTACGAATCAGCGTGTCCGGGTTAATCGTGCGGCGTGAATCCTGACGACGGCGCGCCACGCGCTCGCCCAGCAGGTCGCTTTCACAGATTAATGCCAGATTGCGCGTCGTATCGATAAACCCGTGCTCGGCGGCACCAATCATCAGGTAGCGTCCAACATCCGCAGCTTCATCCAGACGCATAATGCGCTTCGGCGCGACTTTGATGCGGGCGAGCAGTTCACCAAGGGCCTCACGACGACCTTCACTCTCAACCGAGAAAATCACCGGTCCGTCGAAGGACTCCAGGAACTTGCGCAGGGCATCCAGCGGCGATTTTTGCTGCGCCTGAACCGCCAGGTCCGGCAGCGACTTGAAGCCTAAGTTGGTATTTGCCGCTTTGGCGGGAAGGTGATCGGTTTTGAGCTGTACGCGCGGCCAGCGTTTGAGTTCAGAAAAGAGCTCATCGACGCGTAGCCAGAGCGATTCCGGCGGTAGCAGTGGACGCATCGGATCCACACCACGGTTTTCGAAACGCGCCAGCGTATCGGCCTGGAAACGTTCGGCGCTGTTTTCTAAATCGCCGGTGTTGACCACCAGCGTATTGGCCGGGAAATAGCTAAACAGCGGCGGCAGCGGCTCGCTGAAAAACAGTGGCTGCCAGTATTCGATCCCCGCAGGCAAGGTGCCCTTACTGACCTGCTGATAGATATGCTCCGCGTCGCGTTTTACCTCGAAGGTATCGCGCCACTGGCTGCGAAACAGTTCGATCGCCGTTTTGTCGGTCGGAAATTCGTGCGCGGGCAACAGATTGATGGCGTCGACTTCTTCCAGCGTGCGCTGGGTATCAGCGTCAAACAGGCGCAAACTGTCAATTTCATCGTCGAAGAAATCCAGACGATAGGGCTGTTCACTGCCCATCGGGTAGAGATCCAGCAACGCGCCGCGCGTGGCGTATTCGCCATGTTCCATGACCTGATCAACATGCCGGTAACCGGCGCTGTCAAGCTGTAAACGCAGGGCGTCGCGCGATAAACGCTGGCCTTTTTTCATCACCAGCGCATGGCTGTGCAGATAGCTGTGCGGGCAGACGCGCTGCATCAGGGTGTTGACCGGCACGATCAGCACGCCGCGCTGCATCGACGGCAACTGATACAGCGTGGAGAGACGCGAGGAGATAATTTCCTGATGCGGAGAGAAACTGTCGTAGGGCAGGGTTTCCCAGTCCGCGAGGTTCATCACCATCTGATCGGTAAACTGGCGGATTTCATCATGCAGGCGCAGCGCGTTTTGCATATCGGGCGCTACGAGCACGACAGGACCGGCATGACGTTCGGCAATTTCTGCCACCAGTGTGGCACAGGCAGCCCCGGTCAGTTCACCTAACAGGCGCTGGTCGCCCGCTTTCACGGGCAGCGTGTAACGTTGTTGTTCAGGCATTCGGTTGTCAGAATCTCTTTTAGGTATTCGTCTGATAAGCAATGCCCTGTATTATCCGTGATCGCTCCTCATTAGCAAATTGAATCGCCCCCAGATGAGGGCGAAAAACTTAGCGGGAATAGCCAACGGTTTGCGCACGGGAAGGGGGGGAGAAGAGGATATCACCGAACAGACCCTGCGACAGTTTGCGCACGGCAAGACCCAGGAGCGTACAGACCAGCAGGCTGGCAAACGGATAGACCAGCAGCAGGGCCAGTTCCAGTGCGGGGGACCAGACCGCGGTATTGATCTGCGGGATGAGCAGCAGGCTGAACGCCTCCACCAGAATGCGATGCGTGGTATAAATCGCGATAGTGTTCGAACCGATCACGTTAAGCAGACTGGACTCACGCATGCCGAAGCGCTGTTCATACTGATAAAACAGCTTCATGATCAGCACGATAGAGACCAATGACAGCAGCAATGAGACGTTAAACAGCCACGCCGCGATAGCCAGCGCGAAGGCGGCCATGCAGGGCAGCGCATAGCGGCGCAGCGGGACCTCTTTGATCCACGCCATCAGCGAGACGCCAAACCAGGCGCCGAGGCTGTAATACGGCAGGTTGCGGATCACGCTGTTCATTCCCCACCACGGGGTGGCAACAACGTTGATTGCCACGCTCAGCAAAACAAACAGAGCGAACAGCGGCACGGCCCAGCGGCTGAACACTTTACAGACCACAAAATAGACAATGAGCGCATACAGATACCACAGGCTGGTACTGGCGGTCAGCATGCCGTGAAGGAACTGACCGATGGAACCGGCGTAGGCGGCGTTGGATGCGTTAAGCAGGGAGCGCTCCGGCGCCAGCCAGTTGTTCAGTGCGCTGAGCGCCAGCCACTGGGCCACGCCCCACAGCGCCAGCACCCAGAAAATACTCCAGACCCGCTTGTTGACGCTCTCTTTCCAGCTCACGCTGTCGATATAGCGGCGAATTAAAAAGCCAGAGATAAAGAAAAATACTGGCATACGAAACGGAGCGAGATAGAGATTAAAGTAAACCCAGCACTTGGACAGCAGTTCCGAGAGAGGTAACTGGAAGTGGGTCAGGTGGGGGTAGAAGGTGATGACTGAGTGATAGATTACCACCAGACAGATGCATAACCCTTTGATTTGGTTAATCCATAGTTCTTTCTGTTTCATCAGGACCCTGTGCTTGTATTCGTCAACATAGCCTGTGATCCTGCGGGGTGATACGGGTGTTGTAATGCGTAACATTCTGCTTTTTGATTTTTTAAGAAAAGGATCAGGGTCTACAGGGGCTATCTCACGAGCCTGCTGAGCTGCGGATCCTTTTCCTCTGCGTACTGACGAACACTTACGGTTCAGGCGTTTACCCATGCGGCTTTCGCTTATATACTCGTGACTTTGCTAACAGCAACCAGACGGATTTCATGTACCAACCTGTCGCTCTATTCATCGGCCTGCGTTACATGCGCGGGCGTGCAGCAGATCGCTTCGGTCGCTTTGTCTCCTGGCTTTCCACCATTGGCATTACCCTTGGGGTGATGGCACTGGTCACGGTTTTGTCAGTGATGAACGGTTTTGAACGTGAACTGCAAAATAACATCCTGGGGCTGATGCCTCAGGCCATCCTTTCTGCGGAGCAAGGCTCCCTGAATCCTCAACAACTGCCGGAAAACGCCGTAAAACTGAACGGGGTGAATCGCATTGCGCCGCTGACAACCGGTGATGTCGTGCTGCAAAGTGCGCGCAGCGTGGCGGTTGGGGTGATGCTGGGTATCGATCCGGCGCAAAAAGATCCGCTGACGCCGTATCTGGTCAATGTGAAGCAAACCGATCTCCAGCCTGGCAAGTATAATGTCATCCTCGGCGAGCAGCTCGCGGGCCAGTTGGGCGTTAATCGTGGCGATCAGATCCGCGTGATGGTGCCATCAGCCAGCCAGTTCACTCCGATGGGGCGTCTGCCGAGCCAGCGCCTGTTTACGGTGATCGGCACCTTTGCGGCGAACAGCGAAGTTGATGGCTACCAGATGTTGACCAATATTCAGGACGCCTCGCGCCTCATGCGCTACCCGGCCGGGAATATCACCGGCTGGCGCTTGTGGTTAAATGAGCCGCTGAAGGTGGACTCGCTCAGTCAGCAGACGCTGCCGGAAGGAACGAAATGGCAGGACTGGCGCGAGCGTAAAGGCGAGCTGTTCCAGGCCGTGCGGATGGAAAAGAACATGATGGGGCTGTTGTTGAGCCTGATCGTGGCCGTTGCTGCGTTCAATATTATTACCTCGTTAGGTCTGATGGTGATGGAGAAGCAGGGAGAAGTGGCTATTTTGCAAACGCAGGGGCTGACGCCGCGACAGATCATGATGGTCTTTATGGTGCAGGGAGCCAGTGCCGGGATTATCGGCGCGTTGCTGGGCGCCGCGCTGGGCGCGCTGCTGGCCAGTCAACTTAATACCCTGATGCCGGTTATCGGTATCCTGCTGGACGGTGCGGCGCTGCCGGTGGCGATAGAGCCGCTGCAGGTCATTGTGATTGCGCTGGTGGCGATGGCCATCGCGTTGCTTTCCACGCTTTATCCTTCATGGCGCGCTGCCGCCACTCAACCCGCTGAGGCTTTACGTTATGAATAAGATCCTGTTGCAATGCGACAAACTGTGCAAACGCTATCAGGAAGGCTCCGTGCAAACTGATGTGTTGCACGATGTCAGCTTCAGCGTGGGCGAAGGCGAAATGATGGCGATTGTCGGTAGCTCCGGCTCCGGCAAAAGTACCTTGTTGCACCTGCTGGGCGGGCTGGATACCCCAACCTCCGGCGACGTGATTTTTAGCGGTCAGCCGATGAGCAAACTGTCGTCAGCGGCGAAAGCGGAACTGCGTAACCAGAAACTCGGCTTTATCTATCAGTTTCACCACCTGCTGCCGGACTTCACCGCGTTGGAAAACGTGGCGATGCCGCTGCTGGTTGGTAAACACAAACCCGCCGAAATTACTGTCCGGGCGCGTGAGATGCTGAAAGCGGTAGGGTTGGATCACCGCGCCAGTCATCGTCCGTCTGAACTGTCTGGCGGTGAGCGTCAGCGCGTGGCGATTGCCCGTGCGCTGGTCAACAACCCGCGCCTGGTGCTGGCGGATGAACCGACCGGTAACCTGGACGCGCGCAACGCCGACAGCATCTTTCAGCTTCTGGGTGAGCTGAACCGCGCGCAGGGCACTGCGTTTCTGGTCGTCACCCACGACCTGCAACTGGCGAAGCGCATGAGCCGCCAGTTGGAAATGCGAGATGGACGTCTGACGGCGGACCTGAGCCTGATGGGGGCGGAGTAATGGCCTCGCCTTTATCGTTATTAATTGGCCTGCGCTTTAGCCGGGGACGGCGGCGCGGCGGCATGGTGTCGCTGATTTCGGTGATCTCGACCATCGGTATCGCGCTGGGCGTGGCGGTTTTGATCGTCGGTTTAAGCGCGATGAACGGCTTTGAACGCGAACTGAACAACCGCATTCTGGCGGTGGTGCCGCACGGTGAGATTGAAGCGGTCAACCCGCCGTGGACCAACTGGCGTGAAGCGCTGGAGAAGGTACAGAAGGTGCCGGGTATTACGGCCGCGGCGCCGTATATCAACTTTACCGGACTGATTGAGAGCGGGGCGAATCTGCGCGCCATCCAGGTGAAAGGCGTGGATCCGCAGCAGGAACAGCGTCTGAGCGCGCTGCCCTCGTTTGTGCAGAATAACGCCTGGGCTGATTTCAAAGCGGGTGAACAGCAAATTATTATCGGTAAGGGCGTCGCCGACGCGCTTAAGGTTAAGCAGGGCGACTGGGTCTCCATCATGATCCCCAATTCGAATGCCGATCATAAGTTGATGCAGCCAAAGCGTGTACGCCTGCACGTTGCCGGTATTCTGCAGTTGAGTGGTCAGCTTGATCATAGCTTCGCGATGATCCCGATGGCCGATGCGCAGCAGTATCTGGAGATGGACAACACGGTTTCCGGGATTGCGCTGAAGGTCAGCGACGTCTTCAACGCCAACAAACTGGTGCGTGACGCAGGTGAAGTGACCAACAGCTATGTCTATATCAAGAGCTGGATTGGTACCTACGGCTACATGTACCGCGATATTCAGATGATCCGCGCCATTATGTATCTGGCGATGGTGCTGGTGATCGGCGTCGCCTGTTTTAACATTGTCTCAACATTAGTGATGGCGGTAAAAGACAAGAGCGGTGATATTGCGGTATTAAGAACGCTGGGGGCGAAAGATGGCCTGATCCGCGCCATTTTTGTCTGGTACGGCCTGCTGGCGGGGCTGTTTGGCAGTTTGATCGGGGTGGTCATTGGCGTGGTGGTTTCGCTACAGCTGACGCCAATCATTAATGGTATCGAAAAGCTGATTGGCCATCAGTTCCTCTCCGGGGATATCTATTTTATCGACTTCCTGCCATCGGAATTACACTGGCTGGATGTGATTTACGTGCTGGTCACCGCACTGTTGCTGAGTCTGTTGGCGAGTTGGTATCCGGCGCGGCGCGCCAGTAACATCGATCCTGCGAGAGTACTCAGCGGCCAGTAACCATAATGGCGTGAGAGATACACAAACTCATTCATGTGACCAGAACAGCGGCCGCCTGAAGGATGAAGTGTATAAAACAAGGAGCGGCAATGTATTACGGGTTTGATATTGGTGGGACAAAAATTGCGTTGGGCGTCTTTGATAACGAGCGGAAATTACAGTGGGAAAAGCGTGTTCCCACTCCGCGCGACAGCTATGACGCTTTTTTAGAGGCCGTGTGCGAACTGGTGGCGGAAGCCGACCAGCGATTTGGCGTGAAAGGTTCGGTGGGTATTGGCATCCCCGGTATGCCGGAAACGGAAGATGGCACGCTCTACGCCGCGAATGTCCCTGCTGCCAGTGGCAAACCCTTGCGTGCCGATCTTAGCGCACGGCTCGATCGCGACGTTCGCCTCGATAACGATGCGAACTGTTTTGCCCTGTCTGAAGCCTGGGATGATGAATTTACCCGTTATCCGCTGGTGATGGGGCTGATTTTGGGCACGGGCGTGGGGGGCGGTTTGATCCTTAACGGAAAACCGATCACCGGGCGCAGCTACATCACCGGCGAGTTCGGTCATATGCGTCTGCCGGTCGATGCGCTCACGCTGATGGGCCTCGATTTTCCGCTGCGCCGCTGTGGCTGCGGTCAACTTGGCTGCATTGAAAATTATCTGTCCGGGCGGGGATTTGCCTGGTTGTATCAGCATTACTATCATCAACCCTTACAGGCGCCTGAAATCATTTCACTGTGGGAGCAGGGGGATGAGCGGGCGCGGGCGCACGTTGAGCGTTATCTGGATTTGCTGGCGGTGTGTCTGGGAAATATCCTGACCATCGTCGATCCGGATCTGGTCGTCATCGGAGGGGGATTGTCGAACTTTACGGCCATCACCACCAACCTGGCAGACAGATTGCCGCGTCATCTGCTTCCCGTGGCACGTGTTCCTCGCATTGAGCGAGCACGACACGGTGATGCGGGCGGGATGCGTGGCGCCGCCTTCCTACATCTTACCGATTAATCAAAAGAGGTTGCTATGCTGTCGCGTCGGGGTCATCGGTTAAGTCGATTTCGGAAAAACAAACGCCATCTGCGCGAACGCCTTCGTCAACGGATTTTTTTCAGAGACAGAGTGGTACCGGAAGTGATGGAAAAACCAAGAGTTTTGGTGCTTACAGGGGCAGGGATCTCAGCGGAGTCTGGTATTCGTACCTTCCGCGCCGCAGACGGACTGTGGGAAGAGCACCGGGTTGAAGATGTCGCGACGCCGGAAGGCTTCGCCCGTAATCCTGCGCTGGTGCAGTCTTTCTATAATGCCCGCCGTCGTCAATTACAACAGCCTGAAATCCAGCCTAACCCGGCGCACATCGCGCTGGCAAAACTGGAAGAGGCGCTGGGCGACCGTTTTCTGTTGGTGACGCAGAATATTGACAACCTGCATGAGCGGGCGGGTAACCAGAATATCATCCATATGCATGGCGAACTGCTGAAAGTGCATTGCTCGCAGAGCGGGCAGATCCTGGAGTGGACGGGCGATGTGACACCAGAAGATAAATGTCACTGCTGCCAGTTCCCGGCACCGCTGCGTCCGCACGTGGTGTGGTTTGGTGAGATGCCGCTCGGCATGGATGAGATCTATATGGCGCTGGCCATGGCGGATGTCTTTATCGCGATTGGTACCTCAGGCCACGTCTATCCGGCGGCCGGTTTTGTCCATGAAGCGAAACTGCACGGTGCGCATACCGTTGAGCTGAATCTGGAACCGAGCCAGGTCGGCAGCGAATTCCAGGAGAAATATTACGGTCCGGCAAGTCAGGTGGTGCCTGAGTTTGTGGAGAAGTTGTTGAAAGGACTGTGACGGAGATGTGTGCCGGGTGACGGCTTCGCCTTACCCGGCCTACGGATGAACGGCTTGTAGGCCGGATGAGCGCAGCGTCATCCGGCATGGTGCTGAATTAGCGTCCTGCTTTCAGCTTCTGATAGTACTCTTCGTAAATTGCGCTGGCGGGGCCGACGTCGTTCTGCCATTCGCCTTTGCTGATAGTCTCCGCATCCGGGTAGAGCGATTTATCATTGGCGACTTCCGGACTTAACAGCTTACGTGCCGCCAGGTTTGGTGTCGGATAGCCGATGGTTTCCGCGACTTCTTTCGCCACGTCCGGGCGCAGCAGGAAGTTAATCAGCTTCAACGCGCCCTCTTTGTTTTTGGCGTTTGCCGGAATTGAGAGGCTGTCCATCCAGAAGATGCCGCCTTCTTTCGGCCAGACTACCTCCAGCGGCGTACCAGCCTGGCGCGCGACGAAGGCGGAGCCGTTCCACACCATGCCCAGATTGACTTCACCTTCCATATACGGATTCGCCGGGTTGTCAGAGTTAAACGCGGCGACGTTAGGCATCAGCTTTTTCAGCTCGTTATAGGCCGCTTCAATCTCTTTCGGATCGGTGGTGTTACCGGAATAGCCCAGCTTACGCAGCGCCATCTGGAACACTTCGCGTGCATCGTCGGTCAGCAGCAGGCTGCCTTTGTATTCTGGCTTCCAGAGGTCAGCCCAACGGGTGACCGTTTTCGGGTCAATGCTGTCGCTGTTCACGCCGATAGCCGTCGCCCCCCAGATGTACGGAATGGAGTAGTCGTTGCCTGGATCGAATGGCTTGTTCAGCATCTCAGGATTGAGGTTGTTGAAGTTGGTTAACGTTGACTTGTCGATCTTCTGAATCATGCCCTCTTTACGCATCTTGTCGACGTAATAGGTGGAAGGCACAACCAGGTCGTAGGCGCCGTCTTTGTAGGTTTTGAGCTTGGCATACATGGTTTCATTCGACTCGTAGGTCGAATAGATGACCTTAATGCCGGTCTCTTTAGTGAACTGTTCCAGCAGTCCTGGCGGAACATACTCGGTCCAGTTGTAGAAATAGAGTGTTTTACTGTCGTCCGCGTGCGCGGCGCTCATTCCCATTGCAAGAGCGCCTGCCGCGAGCAGGTGGCGTGACCATTTCATCATTTTAACGTCCCCTGAGATTAGCGCCTGACTCTCCAGGCTATTTTATTCATCATTCTGGCTGCGTGCTGTCCGCAGCCAGAATGACGTCAACAATTACGCCTGGCGAGACAGGCTTTTCGTTTTATCACGAGCAATAAGCTGGCTGGCGATCACCAGAACCAACGATAACACCAACAGAATGGTCGCCAGCGCATTCACCTCCGGTGAAACGCCGACTTTCACCATTGAGTAGATCTTCAACGGTAGAATTTCATAGCCAGGCCCGGTCACGAACGACGAAACCACCACATCGTCCATCGACAGGGTAAAGCTCAGCAGCCAGCCGGCGGCGACTGCGGGCATTGCCAGCGGCAGAATGATTTTGCGCAGGATGGTGATTTCGCTGGCACCCAGATCTTTTGCCGCTTCCAGCATCCGTACGTCAAACCCTTTCAGCCGCGAATAGACGGTCACCACCACAAAAGGCAGGCAGAAGGTGATATGCGAAAACAGCAGCGACCAGAAGCCCAACTGGATGCCCAGCAGCATAAACAGCACCAGCAGTGAAATGGCCATCACGATATCTGGCGACATCATCACCACAAACAGCATTCCGCTGACGAACGGTTTACCGCGAAAACGGTAGCGATACAGCGCAACGGCAGTCAATGACCCGATGAGAGTGGCGAACGTTGCGGAAAAAATGGCCATCGTCAGCGAGTGTTGCGCCGCTTGCAGCAGGCTGTCGTTGTTCATCAGCAGGCCATACCATTTGGTCGTAAAACCCTGCCAGTTGATGCCAAAGCGCGAACTGTTAAAGGAGTTCACAATCAAAATAATGATGGGAATGTACAGGTACGCGTAGATAGCGGTCATAAAACCGCCGCGAAGCAGTCGACCGATCATTCGAGTTCTCCCTTTTTGTTCAGCAGTCGGGAGGCGCGCCAGTAAACCAACAGCATCAGGCCCATCACAATCGTCAGCGTAATGCTGGTTGCCGCACCAAACGGCCAGTCACGGATATTGAGGAACTGAACCTTGATAACGTTACCGATCAGCAGGTTTTTCGCGCCGCCCATCAGATCGGAGACATAGAACAGCCCCATCGCGGGCAGCATCACCAACAGGCAACCAGCAATAATGCCCGGCATGGTCAGCGGGATGATTATCCGGATAAAAGTCTGCAACTTACTGGCACCCAGATCTTTCGCCGCTTCCAGTAACGGTCTGTCGAGCTTCTCAATGCTGGAATACAGCGGCATCACCATAAATGGCAGCAGGATATACACCAGACCGATAATCACCGCGCTCGGGGTGAACATGATGCGCATTGGCGTCTCGATCACCCCCAGCCAGAGCAGAAACTCGTTCAGGTAACCCTTCGTGCTGAGGAAAATTTTCAGCCCATAGATGCGGATCAGCGAGTTGGTCCAGAAGGGGACAATCAGCAGAAACAGCAGCAGCGGGCGGACTTTCTCCGGCAGTCGCGCCAGAAACCAGGCAAAAGGATAGCCGAGCACAAGGCAGGCGAGCGTGGCGATCAGCGCCATATTCAGCGAGTGCAGCAGTACTTCAAAATAGAGCGGATCGAGCAGGCGCGCGTAGTTGTCCAGCGTAAAGACCATTTTGACGAAGCTGGCATCGTCGCGGGTCAAAAAGCTGGTGCCAATGATCATCAGGTTGGGCAGAAAGACAAACAACACAAGCCAACCGACGATAGTGACAATCACCACATTCTGGAATTTACTTGTGTTCTTCATCAGCCAGTACGACCTCCCAGCTTTCTACCCAGTTAATGGCCATTTTCTGGTCGAGGGAGTGGTCAAAGTCCGGATCGTCTTCGTTGAAGAATTCACTGACCATCACCATCTTGCCATTTTCCAGTTCAACCACCGACTCCAGCGTCATGCCCTTATAGTTACGCTCGCGGACGTAGCCAATCAGGCCGTCAATGTGATTGTCGTCGTTGATTTCATCCACGCGCAGATCTTCCGGGCGCAGCAGAACGTGCAGTTTCTGTCCAGGCTCGACGGCGAAGTTGACGTAGATATTGCATTCACGGCCTTCGACGTTAGCACGAACGCGCTGTTCGTCCAGACGCTCGATTACCGTGGCGTTAAACATGTTAATCTCGCCAATGAATCCGGCGACAAACAGGTTTTTCGGCTCTTCGTAGATTTCACGCGGTGTGCCGTCCTGTTCAATTCGCCCATCGCGCATAACGACGATACGATCGGACATGGTCAGGGCTTCTTCCTGATCGTGCGTCACGAACACGAACGTGATGCCGAGCTTACGCTGCAAGGCTTTCAGTTCGTTCTGCATCTGCTTTCGCAGCTTATAGTCCAGCGCGGAGAGGGATTCATCCAACAGTAGCAGGCGCGGTTTGTTGACCACCGCACGGGCAATCGCCACGCGCTGCTGTTGTCCCCCGGAGAGTTGATGCGGTTTACGCTGAGCGAACTCTTCCAGTTGCACCATTCGCAGTGCTTCCAGGACGCGCGGGGTGATGTCGGCGGCGGGGGTTTTCTGCATACGTAATCCGAACGCCACATTTTCAAAGACGGTCATGTGGGGGAATAACGCATAGCTTTGAAAGACGGTATTCACATAGCGGTTTTCAGCCGGTACGTGGGTGATGTCCTGGTTATCGAGCATGATGTGCCCGGACTCTACGGTTTCCAGACCGGCAATCAGGCGCAAAACGGTTGTTTTACCGCAGCCAGAAGGGCCAAGCAGCGTGAGGAACTCGCCATTATTGATTGTCAAATCCAGCTCGGAAATGACCTCTTTTCCATCGAAGCTTTTGCTGATACCTGACAAAAGAACCAGCGGTGAAAGCGAACGCGGTTGTTTATTCAATTTTTTACTCTGTCCCATGTAGACGCAACGGATGGCTGACCGATGCGGGGTTTGTGGTTGACCACCTTGGTGACTCTTAATGAGGGCCGTAATTCTACGGCAAACCGTTGTCATCGCCAATGTTTGTTGCCAATAACTGACGTAGTCTTATAGTCAGTAAGGGGTTCGGAAGCGAAATATTCTCGTTTGCGGGGATAAAAGTGACCTGACGCAATATTTGTCTTTTGTGGCTTACTGATAATGTTGTCACAAATAGTGAGGGTGACTGCATGGATAAACTACTTGAGCGTTTTCTGCACTACGTTTCATTGGATACCCAATCGAAAGCGGGTGTGAGACAGGTTCCCAGTACTGAGGGACAGTGGAAGTTATTAAATTTGCTCAAACAGCAGCTCGAAGAGATGGAGCTGGTCAATGTGACATTAAGTGACAAAGGGACGCTGATGGCAACGCTTCCAGCGAATGTCCCTGGCGATATCCCTGCTATTGGCTTCATTTCCCATGTGGATACCTCACCGGATTTTAGCGGTAAGCACGTGAATCCGCAGATTGTTGAGAATTATCGCGGCGGTGATATCGCTCTGGGCATTGGCGATGAAGTGCTGTCACCGGTGATGTTCCCGGTGCTGCATCAGTTGCTCGGACAAACGCTGATCACCACCGACGGCAAAACGTTGCTGGGTGCGGATGACAAAGCGGGTGTGGCGGAAATCATGACCGCGCTGGCGGTGCTGAAGCATAAAAATATTCCGCATGGCGATATTCGCGTCGCTTTTACGCCGGATGAAGAGGTCGGCAAAGGGGCGAAGCACTTTGATGTTGCGGCTTTTGACGCCAAATGGGCCTATACCGTTGACGGTGGTGGCGTGGGGGAACTGGAGTTTGAGAACTTCAATGCCGCCTCGGTGAATATCAAAATCGTCGGCAACAACGTGCATCCGGGGACGGCGAAAGGCGTCATGGTAAACGCATTATCCCTGGCGGCGCGTATTCATGCCGAGGTTCCGGCGGATGAAAGCCCGGAAATGACCGAAGGTTATGAAGGTTTCTACCATCTTGCGAGCATGAAGGGCACCGTGGATCGCGCGGACATGCACTACATCATTCGCGATTTCGACCGCAAGCAGTTTGAAGCGCGCAAACGTAAGATGATGGAGATAGCCAGGAAGGTCGGGAAAGGGTTACACCCCGACTGTTACATTGAACTGGTGATTGAAGACAGTTATTACAATATGCGTGAAAAAGTGGCTGAGCATCCGCATGTACTGGATATCGCTCAGCAGGCGATGCGTGACTGTGACATTCAACCGGATATGAAACCGATCCGCGGCGGCACCGACGGCGCGCAACTCTCTTTCATGGGATTGCCGTGCCCGAATCTGTTCACCGGTGGCTACAACTATCATGGCAAGCATGAGTTTGTGACGCTGGAAGGCATGGAAAAAGCGGTGCAGGTGATTGTACGGATTGCCGAGTTAACGGCGAAGCAGTCGTAGCGTGGCTGATGCCGCATGGCGTGACGCTTATCCGGCCTACAGGACATTTGAACCGTAGGCCGGATAAGACGCATTAGCGTCGCCATCCGGCATAATCTCCATGTTACCCTTCGAAGAACCAGTATCCGCTGTTGACCAGGGCTGCCAGCATGGCGAGGAACGAGGGATCTTCCAGCGCGTCACCAAAATTCTCCGCGGTCAGCACGATATGGCTGGCGAGCGCTTCCAGCGCCGGACGGTGCGGGGAATCAATTTTTTCGCCATTGGCATAAACGTCATCGCCCACACGCAGTACCCGTAATCCTCCCAGACGCACCAGCACATCGCCTTGTTTCAGGGCATCGTAGATCTCATCAGGCTGATACGGCGGCTCCGGCGGTGCAATATCCAGTTCATGACGCGACTGGGAGATAAACTCGCCAAACCACTGTTTGAAATGCTCCGGCTGATTAATGAGATCCAGCATCATGGCGCGCAGTTTGTCCATTTCCTGCGGCAGAACGTCGGCAGGATGATCGCGAGGCGGCATATCGGGGTCGCTGTAATACGTGCTGCCCAGTTCACGTTGCAGGACATAGTCGGCAAAACCGCTGATCAGTTCGCGGGTATTCGGTGCGCGAAAGCCAACCGAATAGTTCATCGCGTTTTCCAGCGCATAGCCTTCGTGCGGGAATCCCGGCGGAATGTAGAGAATATCGCCTGGCTCCAGTTCTTCATCAATGATGGCTTCAAAAGGATCCACCTGCAGCAGATCCGGATGCGGGCAGTGCTGTTTCATCTGCAGCTTTTCACCCACCCGCCAACGGCGGCGACCGGTTCCCTGAATGATAAACACATCATACTGATCGAGATGCGGACCTACGCCACCGCCGGGTACGGAGAATGAGACCATCAGATCGTCAATACGCCAGTCGGGCAGGGCGCGGAAGGGGCGCATCAGCGCGGCGGTCGGCTCATGCCAGTGGTTCACCGCCTGTACCAGCAATGACCAGTTATTTTCGCCGAGATGGTCATAGCTTTCGAACGGACCGTGGCTGACCTGCCATTTACCATCCTGATGGCTTACCAGACGGCTATCGACTTCGCTTTCCATCGCCAACCCTGCCAGTTCGTCAGGAGAGAGGGGATCGATGAAGTTATTAAAGCCGCGTTTTAACACCACCGGGCGCTTTTGCCAGTGACGTTCAAGAAATTCGGGCCAGTTGAGTGTTAATTGGTATTCCATATTGAGCTTCCACAGGCTGGGGCGGGTATCTGTCACCGATTATAACGGATGCTTAACCAGATGCGTGCAGTTGGCTCATATTTATTACATTTTGGTTTAGTCGTCTTTCGGCCCCGGCTGCTGATGACCAAAAATCACCTCCATGTGCGCGCCGCCGAGCAGGCTGTCGCTGGCAACAATTTTACCGTCGTATTGCTCGGTGATCTCTCGCGCCACCGCCAGCCCGACGCCTTGCCCCGGACGCATCGTATCCACTCGTTGACCGCGGTCGAATATCAAATCGCGCTTGCTCTGTGGGATCCCCGGACCGTCATCTTCCACCACAATGTACAGATGATCGTCGGTCTGACGGGCAGAAATTTCGACAAACTCCAGGCAGTACTTACAGGCGTTATCCAGAACGTTGCCCATTACCTCAACAAAGTCGTTTTGCTCACCGACGAAGCTGATTTCCGGCGAGATATCGAGGCTAATGTTCACCCCTTTACGCTGATACACTTTGTTCAGCGCCGACGTGAGACTATCCAGTAGCGGCGCGACCGGATGCAGCTCGCGACTCAGCAGGACGCCGCCGCCGCGCATGCTGGCGCGATGCAGATAGTAGCCGATTTGCTGAGAAATCCGGCTGATCTGTTCGAGCATCACCGGCTCAGCGTCACTGACGCTCATCTTTTCACTGCGCATTGAGCGCAACGTACTTTGCAGCACGGCCAGCGGCGTCTTCAGGCTGTGGGTGAGGTCGGTCAGCGTAGTGCGATACTTGTCATAACGTTCGCGCTCACTTTTCAGCAGGCGGTTCAGGTTGCGAACCAGACTGGTCAGCTCACGCGTTGTCGCAGGGTTTAGCTGTTCGCGATGATGTTCTTCCAGTTCCCGCACTTCGCGCGCCAGCGCTTCGATAGGGCGCAGGCTCCACCAGGCCGCGACCCAGAGTAGAGGAATGACCAGCAGCAGGTTGGCCGCGAGCACATAGATAAACCAGCTCCAGACCATATAGGAGCGTTTAAGCTCAATCGGAATGGTATCCACCACCACAATCGTCAGTTGCGGCATTCGTGCCGTGGCCGGGTAGACGTTCACCGCCACCGAATGGGTCATTTCGGCGGCGTCGTCATCTTCCCGTACCTCCTTCAGCTGTTCCTGAACAGAGTGATCGTCATTAAGCAGCGTGCTGGTGGCGCGGATATCGGCTTCAATCTCATGGAAACCGTTGCTTTTCAGCCAGTCAGGCTGAATCAGTCTCACCAGCCAGGGCACATCACGCTGGGCCCACAGCAGTTTGCCGCTCTCATCATAGATAAGCGACATCGTGGGGCTTTGCATGTCGAGGTGCTCGGGAAGTTCGACGTGGATCTTATTGTCTTCCCATTTGGCGAGAGTATAGAAGAGGTTACTTTCTCCGCGCAGCAGGCGAAATGTCGTCTTATCAAAGCTTACGCTATAGCCGACCAGCGCAACCATGCCATAGGCAAGAGAGAGCACCAGCACCACGCCGGCGGTGGCCAGCAGAAAGCGCAGGCGCAGAGACAGCGGGAAAAGATGACGCAACAGTTTATTCATCAGCGCAGTTCGAAAAGATATCCTTGGCCCCGCACGGTGGTAATGACGTCGTCCGGATATTGCGCCTGTATTTTTTTACGCAGGCGCCCCATCAGCACGTCGATGGTGTGACTTTCACGCAACTCGGCGTCCGGATACAACTGCAACATCAGCGAGTCCTTGCTGACCACTTTGCCATTATTGCGGATCAGCGTTTCCATAATGGTGTACTCAAACGCGGTCAGCTTAATCACCTCATCATTGACCGAAAGTTCACGGCGCGAGAGATCAACCTGGAAAGGGGGAATAGAAATAATTTGCGAAGCGTGGCCGCTGTTACGACGCATTAGCGCCTGCATCCGCGCGGCGACTTCTTCAATATGGAACGGTTTGGTGACGTAGTCATCCGCACCCGCGCTCAGTACCTCCACTTTATCCTGCCAGCTTTCACGGGCGGTCAGGACGAGGACCGGGAGGGAAACGTCGTTGCTCCGCCAGCGGCGAATCAGTGTAAGTCCGTCTTCATCCGGGAGACCCAAATCGACGATCGCGATGTCAGGCAGGTGTTCGTTAAGGTAATAATCGGCTTCTTTGGCATCTTCGGCATCGTCAACCTGATGTCCGGCATCCTGAAGCTGAACTTTCAGGTGATGACGTAATAACGCATTATCCTCAACAACCAGTACACGCATCATCTTTTCTCACTGTATTTACGATATGAATAGTTTAACGCTGATTATGGAGTTGCGGGGATAAACATTTCATAAACCGGGGGAAAGAGGGAGGGAAGTGCCGGATGGCGGCGCAAGCGATGTGCAGGAAGTCGGCCCGGTGACGTTGTGCCACCGGGCCAGGTATTTATTTCAGCTCATCAACCATAGTGATCGCACGACCAATATAGTTGGCCGGGGTCATGGCTTTCAGGCGGATTTTCTCGTCGTCCGGCAGCGGCAGGCTGTCGATAAATTGCTTCATACCTTCAGCGTCGACGCGCTTACCACGGGTTAACTCTTTCAGCTTCTCGTACGGTTTTTCAATGCCGTAACGACGCATCACGGTCTGGATCGGCTCGGCCAGTACTTCCCAGTTGTGATCCAGCTCATCCAACAGACGGTCGCGGTTCACTTCCAGCTTGCTCACCCCTTTCAGTGTGGACTGGTAGGCGATCAGCGCATAGCCGATACCCACTCCCAGGTTACGTAGAACGGTGGAGTCGGTCAGATCGCGCTGCCAGCGGGAAACCGGCAGTTTGCTAGCCAGATGCTGAAGCACCGCATTAGACAGGCCCAGGTTGCCTTCGGAGTTTTCGAAGTCGATTGGGTTCACTTTGTGCGGCATGGTGGAAGAGCCAATTTCACCGGCGATGGTTTTCTGCTTGAAGTGGTTCAGCGCGATGTAACCCCAGACGTCGCGATCGAAGTCGATCAGAATGGTGTTAAAGCGGGCGATACAGTCAAACAGTTCAGCAATGTAGTCGTGCGGCTCAATCTGCGTGGTGTACGGGTTCCACTGAATACCCAGCGAAGTGACGAACTCTTCGCTGAACTGATGCCAGTCCACTTCCGGATAAGCGGCAATGTGGGCGTTATAGTTACCGACGGCACCGTTGATTTTGCCGAGGATTTCCACCTGGTTAAGCTGGCGGAACTGACGTTCCATACGATAAGCCACGTTAGCCATCTCTTTGCCCAGGGTTGACGGCGTAGCCGGCTGGCCGTGGGTGCGGGAGAGCAGGGGAATATCGCGATACTGCACGGACAGATCTTTGACCGCGTCAATCAGTTGACGCCAGTAAGGCAGCACCACTTCATCACGGGCGGTTTTCAGCATCAGCGCGTGAGACAGGTTGTTGATGTCTTCAGAGGTGCAGGCGAAGTGAATGAATTCGGACACCGCATGCAGTTCCGGGACATTCGCCACTTTCTCTTTCAGAAAATACTCGACCGCCTTGACGTCGTGGTTAGTGGTGCGCTCGATGGTTTTAATACGCGCCGCATCTTCTTCATTGAATTTCGCGACGATAGCATCGAGGAAACCGATTGCGTCGGCAGCAAAAGCAGGAACTTCCTTGATCGCTGCGTGCGCGGCCAGTTTTTGCAGCCAGCGTACTTCTACTTGTACACGGTATTTCAGCAAACCATATTCGCTGAAAATCCCGCGCAGCGCGCTGACTTTATCGCCGTAGCGTCCATCGACAGGGGAAACGGCGGTCAGTGAGGATAATTCCATAGATCACAACTCCGGGGTTAAATGAGCAAGAATTTGTTTTGCCTGAGTCGTCAGGCGATTACGAGAAAACATTAACTGCAGACGGCCCCCGCCGACCTGATGCCAGAGCACGGCGGCGCGAATGCCGGCCAGAAGCGAAGCGCGAACTTTGGCCTGTACCTGCGGGCTTTGCAACACGGCAGGGGAACCGGTCACCTGAATGCGCGGACCCAGCGGGCTGATAACATCGACATAGATACCGGCCATCGCGCTCATCAGCGTTTCAGACTGCAGATCAAAGTGATCGAGCTGGCGTTGCAGGCCGTTGATCCGCTCGCCCAACGTATCGAGCGCGCCTTTGGCGGCGGTGAGTTTACGCTCGAGCACCATCAGGCTAAGCGTATAGCGAGTCAGTTCCGCATTCAGCCCCTGACGGCTGCTGGCATTCAGCACGCCGAGCAGGGTTTCCAGACCGAGGCGCAGATTGGCCTCGCTGCCGCCGAACACGCCCAGGGTTGAGCTGGGGTTCATATCGATAACGCTGTTCAGTGAGACGTGGAGCGCATCGGCATCACAATGTCCCTGGTGCGCCAGTTGTTGCACCAGGCGTGCTGACTGGCAGATTCCAGCCAGTGCGAGGGTGATGTCATAATAATTCTTTGCCACGATCACTGCTTCCTTGTATCAGTCCAGAGAGAATAATTATACCGGCAGGGGCAGTCGCTGCTCGATAATACCGCCGCCGAGGCATACTTCGCCGCGGTAAAAGACCGCTGACTGGCCTGGGGTGACGGCGGCAACCGGCTCGTCAAACATCACCTCGACGCGTTCGGCATCCAGGGCTTTAACGGTGCACGGAATGTCGGTCTGGCGGTAGCGGGTTTTCACCGTGCAGCGCATCTTGCCGGTGAACGGCAGGCGATCGACCCAGTGCAGCTGCTGCGCAATCAGACCGACGGACATCAGACGCGGATGCTCATGACCCTGAGCAACCACCAGAATGTTGTTCTCAACATCTTTGTCCACCACGTACCACGGATCTTCCGTTCCTTCTTTGGTACCGCCGATGCCCAGACCTTTACGCTGACCCAGCGTGTGGTACATCAGCCCCTGATGCTGACCAATCTCTTCGCCGTCCACGGTAATGATTTTACCCGGCTGTGCCGGCAGATAGCGGCCCAGAAACTCGCGGAACTTACGCTCGCCGATGAAGCAAATGCCGGTAGAATCTTTTTTCTTCGCGGTTACCAGCCCCAGGTCTTCGGCAATTTTGCGCACCTTCGGTTTTTCCAGCTCGCCAACCGGGAACAGACTTTGCGCGATCTGCTCATGGCCCAGCGTGTAGAGGAAGTAGCTCTGGTCTTTATTGCTATCTACTCCGCGCAGCAGGCGGCTCTTACCGTCGACATCCGCCCGACGAACATAGTGTCCGGTAGCGATGTAATCTGCGCCCAGATCTTCTGCAGCAAACTCCAGGAAGGCTTTAAATTTGATCTCTTTGTTGCACAGAATATCCGGATTCGGCGTACGGCCCGCTTTGTACTCTTCAAGGAACAGTTCAAAGACGTTATCCCAGTATTCTGCCGCAAAGTTTACGGTGTGCAGTTCAATGCCGAGCTTGTCGCAGACGGCCTGAGCGTCGGCCAGATCGGCTGCCGCTGTGCAATATTCCTCACCGTCGTCCTCTTCCCAGTTCTTCATGAACAGGCCTTCTACCTGATAACCCTGTTGTTGCAACAGCCAGGCGGAAACGGAGGAATCGACACCGCCGGACATGCCGACGATCACTTTTTTTGGGCTTTCTGACATTGGAATACTCACGACATTGAACTTCAAGGCGGCATATTCTAGCACGCAGCCCCTTACTTGACACCCTCTGTAAACGGCCAGTTAAATGCGCCGATCGTCTCCAGCGGGTAACGCATTCCGCTCTGATAGCAGCGAACGCTTTCGGCAACCAGCGGAGAACGCAGGTTTGTGGCGTTGAGGAGGGTGTCAGCGCTCACCCAACGGCAACAGTCGATATCGCTGTCATGGGGTTCGGTGTCGCACATATTGGCAAGTTCAATGGAGAACAGAAACCGCAAAAACGGCGTGCGGTCCGGTGCAATCCACTGATGCATGCGAATGAAGTGCTGAGGCTGCGCTTTTATGCCAGTCTCTTCCCACAACTCCCGAGCAGCGGCCTGCACCAGCGTTTCATCTGCTTCCAGATGCCCGGCGGGCTGATTCCATAGCGCTTTTCCGCTGATGGTTTCTTCAACGATTAAAAATTTGTCCTCTGCATGAACGATGCAGGCGACCGTGACGTGCGGTTTGAACATGACCTATCCTTTATTTTCTTCTTCAGTGGCATCTCGCCATTCACCGTTGGCCAGGTTCTCCAGGGTGTAATCGCCCATCGCGTAACGGATCAAGCGCAATGTGGGAAAACCAACGTGTGCGGTCATTCGTCGCACCTGGCGGTTACGGCCTTCATATAAGGTCACTTTTAGCCAGCAGGTCGGGATGTTCTTACGTTCGCGAATGGGCGGATTGCGCGGCCACAGCCACTCGGGCTCCGCGACCACTTCAATACCGGCAGGCAGGGTGGGCCCATCGTTTAACGTCACGCCATTGCGCAGCGCCTCCAGCGCCTCCGCCGTCGGTTCACCTTCTACCTGCACGTAGTAAATCTTCCCGGTACGCTTGCCGGGCTGCGTCAGTCGCGCCTGTAATGTGCCGTCATTGGTGAGCACCAGCAACCCTTCGCTATCTCTGTCGAGACGACCCGCGGCGTAAACGCCCTGCACAGGGATGAAATCTTTCAACGTGCTGCGTCCAGCCTCGTCGGTAAATTGTGGCAAAACATCGTAAGGTTTATTGAACAAAACCACGCGTTTTGGCTGGTTTTCTTTCCGACGCTTAGTGACTTGTCGCTGGCTGAATCGCTCAACCCGGTGATTTCTAAAAGAAGTTTTTTGCATGGTATTTTCAGATCTTATCAATTGCCGCATTATAGCCTAATAATGAGTGTCTTTCATGGCAGCGAACATTAGGGTAGTATTGACATGCTCATTACAAAACATTAACAAAAAATTGCTCTAACGCAGTCGTGCAGCAGGACGCAAAAGCACATGCAGCGCGATGACAGACGAGCAACCAGAAGCGCTCGAAGGAGAGGTGAATGGAAAGCAAAGTAGTTGTTCCGGCAGAAGGTCAAAAAATCACCCTGAAAGACGGCAAGCTAAATGTGCCGCACAATCCGATTATCCCATTCATTGAAGGCGACGGCATCGGTGTTGATGTTACCCCTCCGATGATCAAAGTTGTCAACGCTGCCGTTGAGAAAGCTTATAAAGGCGAGCGTAAAATCTCCTGGATGGAAATTTACACCGGTGAGAAATCCACCCAGGTATACGGTCAGGACGTCTGGCTGCCGACGGAAACCCTGGATCTGATTCGTGACTACCGCGTGGCGATTAAAGGCCCGCTGACCACCCCGGTTGGTGGCGGTATTCGCTCTCTGAACGTTGCGCTGCGTCAGGAACTTGACCTGTACGTTTGCCTGCGTCCTGTTCGTTACTATCAGGGCACCCCAAGCCCGGTTAAACATCCGGAACTGACCGACATGGTTATCTTCCGTGAAAACTCAGAAGACATCTACGCCGGTATCGAGTGGAAAGCGGACTCTGCAGATGCAGAAAAAGTGATTAAATTCCTGCGTGAAGAGATGGGCGTGAAGAAAATTCGCTTCCCTGAACACTGCGGTATCGGTATCAAACCGTGCTCCGAAGACGGTACCAAGCGTCTGGTTCGTGCGGCGATCGAATACGCGATCACTAATGACCGTGACTCTCTGACCCTGGTTCATAAAGGCAACATCATGAAGTTCACCGAAGGCGCGTTCAAAGACTGGGGTTACCAGTTAGCGCGTGAAGAATTCGGTGCTGAACTGATCGATGGCGGCCCGTGGATGAAAATCAAGAACCCGAACACCGGTAAAGAGATCGTGGTTAAAGATGTGATTGCCGATGCGTTCCTGCAACAGATCCTGCTGCGTCCGGCCGAATATGATGTGATCGCCTGTATGAACCTGAACGGTGACTACATCTCTGACGCTCTGGCTGCACAGGTAGGTGGTATTGGTATCGCCCCTGGCGCAAACATTGGTGACGAGTGCGCGCTGTTCGAAGCAACGCACGGTACGGCGCCGAAATACGCCGGTCAGGACAAAGTTAACCCGGGCTCTATCATCCTGTCCGCTGAGATGATGCTGCGCCACATGCAGTGGTTCGAAGCCGCAGACTTGATTGTTAAGGGTATGGAAGGCGCGATTGCCGCGAAGACCGTGACCTATGACTTTGAACGTCTGATGGAAGGCGCTAAGCTGCTGAAATGTTCAGAGTTTGGTGACGCGATCATCGAAAACATGTAATCCAGTATCTGGGTTAAACAAGAATGGGAGCCGATGGGTTCCCGTTTTTTTTACCCCTTTTAACGTTCGCTGGAAAATCGTTAAATGGATAGAGGATTACTTTAGGTCTTGCGTAGAATTGGCTTCCACTCTGGGTTAGTCCACTTCATGCCAGAATCGAACGTTATCTCTCTGGATCCACCCGACCATCCATCAGAATGTACTGCGCCGCTTTACGCGCGTATTGATCAATCAAAGGAACAAGCCGAGTGAAATGCTCGCTGGCGCAGTGTGCATCGAGTGCTGTCCGGTCAGGCCACTCTTCAATGAAAATAAAATGCCCCGGATCCCTTTCATCCTGGTACAAATCATAAGCAATATACAAAGGCTCTTTCTTCGTTGCGGCGATGAGTTCGCGGTAGAAAGGGAGAACGGTTTCGACACACTCAAGTTTGATAAAATCTTCGGCGATGACCTTTAGCATGCGAACTCCTTCATTAAAAATGGTGCAAGGCTCTTTACGTGTAATTCCAGCCTGAAGGGCTGGTCAGAGCCAGAAGCGGGCCTGGTAGACTCAAGAGGTTGGATATATTGAATGTTTAATCAAGATTTTTACTTACAGTAAGCTGTAGATAACAGCGTTCCAGTAACCGTTGCCCTGTCGACGATACTCTTTCCAGCCCATCGATACGAGTTCCTTTGCAATCAGTCGATTCATCACCCCATGACCCATAAGCAGAACAGGCCCGTTTACTACTTTTACCGATGTCACCAGGATATCCGCAGCCTGAACGGCGCGTTGTTTAGCTATCTTATGCTAATCACCTGGCCTGAACGCATATTTAGACGTGAACACGATTGACGATAGAGATCTGCGTTGTTATTAATATATTCATATTTTTCAGCATGATAAGGTTGAGGATCCCGATATGATTTCTTTTCGAGCGATGACAAAAGATGAGTATTCTGCTTATCTCGAATATTTCGTTAATGATTATGCATATGAGATCGAATCAAACTACGTGATCTCCCCTCGTGATTCTCTTGCCAGAGCGAAGCAGGAAATAGCGGAAATGCTTCCCGATGGAATTAATACACATGGGCAAGTATTAATGTGTATTGTTGCTCATTCGCACAATACTAACAATCATGTAGGTTATCTCTGGTACAAACCAGACTCGACTAAGCGCACTGTTTTTATCTACGATTTTCATATTTTCAACTCCTGTCAGGGATTAGGACTTGGCAAACAATCTCTACGTGCTTTCGAAGAGTATCTGCTGGCGAAAGGATTTAAAGAGATCAGATTGCGTGTTGCAGGTGATAATGCTCGCGCCCGGCATGTTTATGAAACCAGCGGATTCGGAGTGACGGGTATCAATATGAGTAAATCTATTACGGGTTGAGACACTGACACGCAATAAAAGCCGGCTGTATCGACGAAACTATGTTCGCTATTCGCTCATAACTGGCCCGAGTCCTGATGTTTATTCGAGGCATGTCACACCACAAAATACTAACCAAAAGAAAACTAAGTGCTTCAAAACAGAGCAGAAAACTTTCCCAAAACGACAAATACAATTTTGTTAATCAAGGTGCTGCGTCATGAGTGATTGAGTCTTTTTTACAGACTGAAAGTTGAATAAATTGATATTTATCATAGAGTTGAAAAAATTCTATGCACTGCTGGGCCACATGCAGTGGTTCGAAGCCGCGGACCTGATCGTCAAAGGGATGGAAGGCGCGATCGCCGCGAAGACCGCGACCTATAACTTCGAACGTCTTCGGCGCTGCATATCTCGTCCCTGTCGCGCCGCAACTGTTACGACGGGTAAGTGAACGGGAAATACAGTTACAGTCTATGCAGGCATGAGCTATCACACATTCGGCTGGTTCATTTTACCCATGCCAGATAATGGCTTATATAAACCTGATATTCTTTGTCCATATTGTCAGGTAAATCATTCGGAGAAAAAAAAGCAAGCTCCAGCCCTTCTTCGGGGTCATTCACTATTTCTCCACTCCAGTCACCAGACCAGAAAAGGGATGTAACGACGTTGATTTTGTCCTGGTTGTGAAGTGTAAATGTATATTCCGGACCGGAAAAAACGCCCAGTAAAGTCAGGTTGTGGACATCAAGATTGGTTTCTTCCTTAACTTCACGTATGGCTGTTTCTTCCAAAGACTCACCCGGTTCAAGAAGCCCGCCGGGCAGGCCCCATGTTCCGTCCCGTCGATGTTGCAGGAGGATACGCTGATTTTGGTCTGTCAGAACGACATTAGAACCCGCCAGTAAAAGCAAACGATGACCAATCATGCTGCGCATCTGCTGTACATAGTCCATTACTCACTCCTTTTCGCATGGTCAAAACGGAGGATGCCGCAGCCATATCGTTTAGGATAACGAACTGCAGCAACGGCCAGGTTGTTCATGCCGTGGCGCGCGCGAAAAGTATATAACGCAATACGCTTGTTACCACCTATTTTGTCCGCGCTTTGTCGCTGCGCTAACTGCCTGGGTGCTTCATTAAAAAGCCGCGCAGTTGCCAGTCCCCAGACACCATTTTTATGGACCACCGGTGCGTAACCCTGGACTGATGCCGCAAAGCACACCGCAGATCTTGCCGCCGTCGTCACAAGAAAAACAACCGTAGCCAACGCCGGATTGCACGCAACATGCTCGTAGATATTGCACCAGAAGCATGAACGTTAGGTTGTCATCGCTGATGAACGCGACATGGCAGGAGTGACTTTTCAAAGACATATGAGTCCTGAAGAAACACTAAAAGTGTATTGTCGGGAGAAGAGTCACAAGAAATATCGTCGATTAACGTAACAGTATGTTCTGTCGCTGAAAAACAGAAAAATGGAGGGGGAAAATGAGACTCTTCCATGAGCCAAAATCCCTCACAACTTAGGGCGATAGATAAAGGTCAGAATCAGCATGGCATAATTTCTGATTAAAGCTATTTATATTATTTTTTTGTTCGTTAGTAGCGGGTTAACTGACTTACAAAACTATACCTTGCTATGTCGCGTTAATCATGCGTTAATGGAGTTCTGGTTTGTTATGAATTTATCTGAAGCAGTCACTAGAATAGTTTTATTATTTGTTCCTGTTGAGACTTCCTTGTTGGTTTTTCCTCTCTGATAATTTTTTTTCGGACCATTCTGCCCAAGGGCTTACTCAAAAAGGTAATGATTATGTCTAACAAAATGACTGGTTTAGTTAAATGGTTCAATCCTGAAAAAGGTTTTGGTTTTATCACTCCAAAAGATGGTAGTAAGGATGTATTCGTCCATTTCTCTGCTATCCAGAGTAACGATTTTAAGACGCTGAATGAGAATCAGGAAGTCGAGTTCGGTATCGAGCAAGGTCCAAAAGGTCCCTCGGCAGTTAACGTCGTGGCGCTTTAAGGAAACTGCTATTACTAATAATATTCACTTCAGATGCCCTTGTTGCCATGGGTCTCAGTACAGAACGTCGTCTTTCGATGTCACTGATAGAAATCCTTTCGGCGCGAAATGTATTTTTTGCAAAACTACAATGATAACATTCGATAATATTGCAATGTACATTCGTTCTGGTCAGTCTCCATTGGATTTCAGAAAATAAAACTCAGGCTCCTTTGGGAGCCTTTTTTATTTTTAAGCTATTCTTATTAACGGAGTCATCACGGAATAATTATGAAAAAAGTGATAGTATTTTTTAATTCAGAATCGGCAGTAGTCGTATCAGTCATGAAGAGTATTACTACAATAATGCGTGAGTACCCTAATGGGGAAAAGGCACACCTGCAAGTCATGTCCGCAGGTTTCCCGTCTCTCACTGGAGATCATAAAATAGTTCATGTTGCCTCTGATCGGGCTGTCACTTCGGAAGAAATTATTGCGGCGGCATCAAAGCTCTTTAAATAACGAATAATAGTCCTCCATGAACGCCAGTAAAACTGCGGATTGCTGTTTGCTTCTTGAGCAGGTTTGGTATAAACCATATCCACTAACCTCTTGATTATTGAAACTTTACTTCATATCGTTTATAGATATCAGTGGTTGTATAAGTTTTCACATGAATCATGGGATCTGCTGGGGGCATCGATGCCGTTACAGACCAAGAGGTGCATAATGAAAATCGAAGAGTTAAAGAGAAAAACTGAAGCGGATATTTCTGATTTTATTACCAAAAAAATAGTTGAGCTCAAAAAAAAGACAGGTAAAGAAGTCTCTGATATCCAGTTTACGGCGCGAGAGAAAATGACTGGGTTGGAAAGCTATGACATCAAAATTAATTTGATCTAGCGGTCATCGACAACCAGCGCTAATGAAAGCATCATCTTATAAAGAGAGGGTGCTTTTTTATTATCAAACTCAAACCACCTCCACTGGAGGTGGTTCCCGTTCATTTCACCCGCTACGCGATGTCGTTACGCTATTCAATCGCCTCGCAAAGTCGCGTCTTCATGTCACGGTAGGTCTGCGCAGCATAGCGTTCGGCCCACTGCTGATCGACAATCTTCTCGACCTTAACCGCACAATACTTGGTTTCCGGCGTTTTTGAGATAGGGTCGAGATTATCCTGCGTTAATTCATTACACGCGCCAATCCACCATTGATAGGTCATATACACTGCCCCGTGATTAATACGTTCGGAGACATCCGCCCGACTGATCACTTTTCCCCGGCGCGAGCTAACCCACACCAGGTCGCGATGGCGAATGCCCGCCTTTTGCGCATCCTGCAAGCTGATTTGCACATAGCCGGGTTCATCGGCAAGCGCCTGCAGCGCGGCACAGTTACCGGTCATAGAACGACAGGAATAGTGACCGACTTCGCGCACCGTACACAAGACCAGTGGATACACCTCGTCAGGGACTTCCGCAGGGGCGCGCCACGGTGCGGCAAACAACTTGCCTTTACCGTCTTTTGTGTCAAAGCGGCTGTTTTCATACAGATATGGCGTACCGGGGTGGTCAAGGTCGGGGCAGGGCCACTGGATATGTCCCATATCGCCCATCTTTTCGTAAGTCACACCATAGAACAGTGGGCACAGCTCACGCATCTCATCCCAGATTTGCTGATTGTTTTCATAGTGCATGGGGTAGCCCATTTCGCTGGCAAGCAGGCTGATAATTTCCCAGTCGCGCTTCACGTCACCGGTAGGTTCAATGGCTTTTTCAAAGCGCTGGAAGCCCCGATCGGCACAGGTGAATACGCCGCCGTGCTCCCCCCAGGAGGTGGCGGGTAAAATAACGTCCGCCATCTCGGCGGTTTTGGTCATGAAAATATCCTGTACCACGACAAAATCCAGCGCCGCGAAACCGTCGCGCACCAGTCCCAGATCGGCTTCTGTTTGCAGCGGATCTTCCCCCATGATGTAGTAGGCTTTGATTTTGCCTTCCAGCGCCAGATGCGGAACTTCGGTGATGCGTGTGCCGACCTTGTCGTCCATCCGGCTGGCGTCGATTCCCCAGGCGCTGGCGAATTTCTCTCTGACGGCCGCATCGGTAACATCCTGATATCCGGGAAAGAGATTAGGTAATACGCCCATGTCGCAGGCTCCCTGGACGTTGTTCTGTCCTCGAACCGGGCCGACACCCACGTGAGGACGACCGAGGTTACCGGTCAACAGCGCAAGGCTCGATAATCCGCGGACCACATCGACGGCCTGACCAAACTGCGTCACGCCCATCCCCCACATTACGGTTGCTGAAGGGGCTGCGGCAAAGGTCCGCATCGCCTGACGCACCTGTGAGGCCGGAACGCCGGTTAAGTGCTCGACGGCTTCCGGCGAATAGTCCTTAACCGTCTGCCAATAGGCATCCAGCCCTTGCGTATGCTTGTGTACGTATTCTTTATCGTAAAGCTGTTCTTCAACGAGGACGTAACCAAAGGCGTTTACCAGCGCCATATTGCAACCGTTATTCAGTTGCAGATGCTGGTCAGCAATGCGGGCGGTTTCTATGCGGCGAGGATCGCAAACAATAATCTTCGCGCCATTCTGACGCGCGTTGATCACCCGACGCGCCACAATCGGGTGAGAGTCTGCACAGTTGTAGCCGAAGATCAGCAGGCATTTGGAGTTTTCTATGTCGCTGATGGAATTACTCATCGCGCCATTGCCCAGCGTTTCCTGGAGTCCGGCCACTGAAGGTCCGTGACACACGCGGGCGCAGCAGTCGACGTTGTTGGTATTGAGGACCGCTCGGGCGAATTTTTGCATTACATAGTTGGTTTCATTGCCGGTGCCGCGTGAGGAACCGGTAGTCATAATGGCGCGCGGGCCTTCGCTGTCGCGAATTTCCAGTAAACGACGGGCGGTATAGCGGATCGCTTCATCCCAACTGACCGGGGTAAATTTGCCGCCTTTTTGGTAGCGGATCATCGGACGGGTGAGGCGGGGGGTCAGAAGGCGGGTATCGTTGAGGAAGTCCCAGCCATAGTACCCTTTCAGACAAAGCTGGTTCTGGTTGGTAACGCCCTCAGCCGCTTCGGCGCGGATGATTTTGTTATTTTCAACAACAAGCTTAAGCTTGCACCCGGCCCCACAGTAGGGACAGACACTGGTGATTTTTTTCATCAATAACAGACCTGTTAAAAGCTGAAATAGCGCAAATTGTGACGAAGCCAGCGCGGAGCCGCTGAAGCTTCGGGTTGTCGTCATGACGCAGAGGATAAGCACAATACGTGCCAGAGTGGCAAAGTCAGCGTTGACGCGGCTCCAGGTAGAGCCGACAGGAAAAATGACAGTGAGTTCGACATAAATGACGAGCTGGCGTCAAAAAAAGGCCCGCACGAAGGCGGGCAAGAAATACTGGAAGCAATGTGAGCAATGTCGTACTAAATACCTGAGTTATTTACTCAACTATTCAGTAATGAGAAAGATAATCTTTATCATCTAAACTTGCAACCCCATCTTTTGTGGGAGAAATCAGAAAGCTCAATTAGGTGATGTACATCACAAATTTCAATTTCCTGACGATGTGCTATCCTTTTTAACGGCGAATAAACCGCTAACGTAAAATCGATAAGCGAGGAAAAAATGGGCATTATTTCATGGATTATTTTTGGTCTGATTGCAGGTATTCTGGCGAAGTGGATTATGCCTGGTAAGGATGGTGGTGGATTCTTTATGACGATCATTCTGGGGATCGTCGGTGCCGTGGTGGGGGGATGGATCAGTACCCTGCTTGGCTTTGGGAAAGTGGACGGCTTTAATTTCGGCAGCTTCGCGGTGGCGATTATTGGTGCTATCGTAGTGCTGTTTATCTACAGAAAAATCAAAAGCTAAGACGCAAAAATTGACTGACAAAAGGCGACCTGAGGGTGGCCTTTGTCATTTTGGGCCAGGTGTTACCACCAGCCCAGTTCGGTACCCAGCACCACAACTACTGCAACGACAATCATAATCAGCGTCGTTTTTTTCATGATTTACGCCCCCGGTGCGGCATAGCCACCGATAAAAAACCAGGCCAAAAAAACCACGGCCGTAATGAAAATGACGACGGGAAACAGTACACCCAGTCTCATGCGATCACCTGTCTGAATTATGCAAAGAGCTGCAAGGATAACAGGGGTTAATGGGTGACAAAAGGGGTTTTATCCTCGCGCTTTTCGCGTACTCTGCGAGCGGCCAGGGCGTGACACGCAGGCACCCGGCAGGCTATTATTTCTCGGAATTGTCTTAACCAGAGTCGCGAGAGCGCAATGAGAGAAGTATGTTCCAGCTAAAACCGGGCACCCTGGCGCTAATCATTGGTGCGAAAACGCCTGCCGGGCGCGGCAACATTGGCAAGTCGGTTGAATTATTTCATCTCTGCCAACCGGGTGAGGTATTTATTAACCCAGTGAATGGATTTACCACGATGCTACCGAAAGAGACGCCGCGTGCGCTCTGGCTGGTGACGGGGGAGGTGGTGTCGGCAAGCGGGCAGCAGGGTTTTGCCTGGGTGAGAGCGGAACACCTGATACCGCTGCTGCCGGATATTCAGCCTGAAGCGACGAATATCCGCGAATTACAACTCACGTAGCCAGTCCGCCAGCACAAGGGCGTGATTCTGTTCGCTGTTTTTGGCGGCATACAGCAGCGTCAGCGTCTGCTGGCGGGCAATCTGCGCCAGTCGCTCACCTTCCTGCTTCTGCGTGGCGAGTTCTGCGCGATACAACTCAGTAAAATGATGAAAATCGATCGTTCCTGCGTGAAAGGCTTTGCGCAGTTCTGTTGAAGGGGTGAGGTCTTTGACCCACTCATCCAGCGCGAGATCCGTTTTTTTGATCCCGCGCGGCCACAGCCGGTCAACCAGCACCCGGTAGCCGTCGCTGTTTTCTGCCGGGTCGTAGACGCGTTTACACTGAATATTCATGATTGTCTCTCTCCTCAATCCAGGCGCAAAACTCATCGAGCTGATGGTCGGAAAAAACCGTTATCCCGTGCTGGCGTAACAGCGCTGCGGCAACACCCGTTCCGAGATGACGTTGACCGCTGAAGCTGCCGTCGTAAATAAACTGACTGCCGCAGGTTGGGCTGCCGTCGGTGAGAAGCGCAACGTCACAGCCGGTCTCTTGCGCAGTACGAAGGGCCAACCAGGCGGCAAGTTGATAGTACGCCGTGACATCATGACCACTCTGTTCGACAATGGCTGCACGCCCCTGCATGACGTCGTTGCCATCGGCCTGAACAATCTCCGCCGGTGGGCGAGGCGTCGGCAATCCTGCGGCCAGTTCCGGGCAGTGGATCACCAGGCGCTGTTCTGCCTGTAGGTGAGCTAACATCGCCGTTGGCCGGGCTTTCTCGCTGCCGTTATAACGCACCTTCAGCCCCATCAGGCAAGCGCTCACCAGAACCTTACTTTTCATCGCATTTGCCTCAAAAAGCAGAAAAACAGCACCCGATCACTATATCACTTTGCGCATGCCCATCCTTAAATTAAGGTATTGTGATGGCAGTAAAAGATCGGTAGGCTGAGGTTCCTTATGTTGTCCCCAATTGTTCTGACGTAAGGAATTCTCCATGGAAATATCCTCTGTAAAAGATACGCTGCGGATTGCGGTGGTGGGTGATTACAACGCTGGCATCACGGCCCATCAGGCGATTCCTCTGGCCATCGATGACGCCGCTGCGGTTCTGGAACTGGTGGCGGATTACGACTGGCTGGCCAGCACCGAAATCACCAGCGCAGAAGATCTGGTCGGCTATGACGCCATCTGGGTAGTACCCGGTAGTCCATACAAAAATACGCAAGGTGCGCTGACTGCCATCCGTTATGCCCGCGAAAACGGCATTCCCTTCCTGGGGACCTGCGGCGGTTTTCAACATGCCATCCTCGAATATGCTCGTAACGTGCTGGGATGGTCGGATGCCGCCCATGCGGAAACTGACACGACAGGCCGGATGGTCATTGCGCCACTCACCTGTTCGCTGGTGGAAAAAACTGACGCTATCGAACTGCGACCCAACACTCTGATTGCCAAAGCGTATGGCCAGCCGGTGATTTCGGAAGCCTATCACTGCAACTACGGTATTGCCGAGGCGTTCGCAACTGAACTGGAAAGCGGCGATCTGCGCGTGACAGGCTGGGATGATAACGGCGAAATTCGGGCGGTGGAGTTGGTCACGCATCCCTTCTATGTGGCGACCCTGTTTCAGCATGAACGGGGCGCGCTGGCGGGTAAACCGGTTCCTCTCGTACAGGCGATGCTGCGCGCTGCGCAAGGCTAATCATCAGGGCAGAGCGGTGGTCTGCCCTGAATCGTTCAGTCTGTTATCTCTTTATTACGCCCGGCATAGAGGCCGAAGACCGCCATCACGACCGCCAACGCTGCAACGGCCAGCAGCGGGATCTGCCAGCTTCCCTGGGCGTCATGGATCCTGCCCATCAGGGGCGGCCCGCAAGCGGCTAATAAATAGCCGACGGATTGCGCCATGCCGGAAAGTGCTGCCGCCTGATGTGCTGAACTGGCGCGCAGGCCGATGAAGGTCAGCCCCAGAATCATCGTCGCGCCGGAGCCAAATCCAAACAGCAGCGTCCACAGCACCGCCTGACCCGGCATAAACCAGAACCCAGCCGCACCCACTGCACACATGAACGACACCAGCGCGGCGATGCTGCGCTGATCGTGAAAACGGTGCAGCACCAGCGGAATGAGTAAACCGGGAGAGGCGGTCGCCAACTGGAGCAAACCGTGCAGCGAGCCGGCCTGTGCCTCACTGTAACCGTGGCTGATTAAGATAGCCGGCAGCCAGCCGATGATCACATAATAAATCAGCGAGTTAATCCCAAGAAATAACGTCACCTGCCAGGCCAGCGGCGAACGCCAGATGCCGCGCGCATGCAAAGTGCGCGAGGTGGTCACGTTCGCGTGGGCGGTATTGCGCCATTGCGGCAGCCAGACCAGAAATGCCAGCAGTGGGAACACCATCAGCAGCAGCAGCGCACCGCGCCAGCCGAATCCGCTCAGCGCCAGTGGAACCACCAGCGCAGAGCCCAGCGCGGCGGCGGCCCCCATCGTCAGGGAATAAGCGCCGGTCAGTCTGGCGACGTGCTGCGAAAAATCGCGCTTGATCAGACCCGGCAGCAACACGTTGCCGAGGGCGATACCACAACCGATGATGGCGGTGCCGAGAAACAGCAATGAGGCGGATGACAGAGAACGCACGGCAATCCCGGCGCAAATCAGTAACATCGCGACAAAGAGGCTGCGTTCCATACCAATACGACGGGCAATGCCTGCGGCAAGGGGAGAAACCAACGCGAACGCCAGCAGCGGCAGGGTGGTTAATAGCCCTGTCTGGGCCGTCGTGAGACCATAATCCGTGCGAATCGCATCCAGCAAAGGGGCGGCACCGGTAAACGTCACGCGTAGCGTGGTGGCAATCATCAGGATACCCGCAATCAGCAGGGCTCCGTGGTTGCCGCGTGGTGGTGAAGAAGTCATTGTTCTCTCATATCAACAGGTGAGGCCGTACCTTATCGCGTTTATCTGCGTAACGAATCAAGCTAAAATGACAGTTTATCGCTAATTTCGGACAAAATAATGTACAGCCTGCGACTCGACGGATACGACCCCGATCTTCACCACGATGCCGCCGTGGCGTTTCGTATCCGCGCCCGCCCGGACGAGCTGTTCAGTGCACAGCATCAGCATCGTAAAGGGCAACTGATTATGGCACTGCACGGGGCCGTCACCTGTGATGTTGAGTGCGCTATGTGGATGGTGCCGCCGCAGTACGCAGTCTGGATCCCCGGCGGCGTTCCTCACAGCAACCACGTGACGGCAGGCGCGGAGCTCTGCTTTCTGTTTATCGAACCGGATGCGGTCACTTTGCCGGGAAGATGTTGTACGTTAAAAATATCTCCGCTTTGTCGGGAACTGATCCTTTCTCTGGCGACGCGTAGCGACGGTCAGCGGGCAGAACCACAGACGCAGCGCCTGACGCAGGTGTTGTTCGATGAACTCCCGCAGCAGCCACAGGAGCAGATGCAACTGCCGGTTTCTGCGCACCCGAAGATCCGCCGGATGGTTGAAACGATGGCGCGCGAACCGGCGCAGTGGCAGACGCTTGGGCAGTGGGCCAGTGTATTTGCGATGAGCGAGCGCAATCTCGCCCGGCTGGTCGTCAGGGAGACAGGGCTCAGCTTTCGTCGCTGGCGTCATCAACTCCAGCTTATTCTGGCTTTACAGGCCCTTGTCGGGGGGCACAACGTGCAGCAGGCAGCGCAACTGTTGGGATACGACTCGAACACCGCGTTCATCACCATGTTCAAAAAAGGCCTGGGCCAGACGCCAGGCCGTTATCTGGCGGGGTTGACTACTGCCTTCCCACAACAAGCGAGACAAGACCGGCGGCGATAAGCGGTCCGACAGGCACACCGCGAAACAAGGCCACGCCAAGCACCGTACCGACCAGCAACCCGGCGACCAGTTGGGGTTGGCTACCCATCAGCGTCACACCGCGACCGCCGAGCCACGACACCACCACGCCAACCACAATCGCCACCAGTGATTTCCAGTTAAGGAAAGAGTGGATCAATGTAGAAGGCGGCAGCGTCCCGCTGGCGATCGGCGCCATGACGCCAATCGTCAGGATAATAATCCCGATGGTTAGCCCTTGTTTTTCAATCCACGGGAAAAAGGTATTGAGCGGAGTAACGCGGACAATAATCAGCACCAGAATTGAAACGGCGACAGTGGTGTTATGGCTGACAAAGCCCAGAGCTGCCAGTCCAAGCAGAACCAGCAGAGTGACATCAAACATCGTTGTTTCCTTGCCAAAAAAAGTTAAGCCTGTTTACTCTACGCTCAAACGCAATGCAGAACAGACTTTTTTAGAATCAGGCCGCTATTTTCAGGCAAATGCATGATGGCGAAAAAACAGGCGATTTTGATGTTTTGTCATCAAATTGCCATTATCGCGGGCTATCAATAACAGGTGAGCAGGTATCTCTCATTATGAGGTGTAGCCATGAACGATCACATGTTTATTGAGACGCTAATTATTAGCTCATCCTTTTTCGCCATTGCCGCCGTTATCGTGATCTCTGTGTTAATTCTCGAACGCGGTAGCTAAATGCCTACGATACGCGGTGAAAGACCACCCGTTCAGGCTGAGCAATGCGCAGATAATCGTCAGTATTGAGAATGATCGACTTCGTGAGCACACCAGCGTTAAAGGCAATTTCGCTATAGCGCTCGAAGAGCAGCGGATCGGCAACCAGTTTTAGCTGCGGATGAAAACTGAAGGGCGGAATCGCACCAAACACGCAACCGGTGAGCTCGTCTACCTCTGCCGGGCTGGCGAGAGAGGCCCGCAGGCCGCCAAGACAGGTAGCCAGTTGACCGAGGTCGGCTTGTTGATCGGCGGGCAAAATCGCCAGTACATGCTGATTCACTCCATTGCCTTTGACTTTGCAGACCAGCGCCTTTGCTCCCTGACCCAGTGCGGTGCCCCGAATTTCTGACACTGCCTCGCATTTGCCCACGGCCTCATGGCTGACGACGCGATAACGGGCGCCCTCCAGAGATAATAAATCGAGTAAACGCTGATGGGTGTCGCTGCCTTTTTCCATTTCGCTCATCTTTCACTCCTGTTCGCGCGAAAAAAACACGGGACAGATTATCACGAACGCTGGTGATTTTGGTGCTTGTTGAGGTAAAGCTGCTCGTCAGACGCGGTGTAGGCATCATGCAGCGTATCGTTCGGCTGCATGCTGTAACTTCCTGATGAAAAACGAATATCCCTCTCCGGCGCGACGGTTCGCAGATGGCTGGCAATCCGTTCCGGCAGACGAGCAGCCATGTCTGGCTCGGCGTCTATCAGAATGATGCAAAACTCATCACCGCCCAGGCGGATGGCGTAATCGCTTTTACGTACCGACGCCTCGATGGCTTTCGCCAGCAGCGTGATCGCCCGATCGCCCGCGTGATGCCCCAGCGTATCGTTAATCATCTTCAGCTTATCGAGGTCGATGGCGATAAAGGTCACCGGCGCACCGGCGCTGACCAACCGTTGCAATCGTTGCTCAAGCGTCGGGGTTAAAATTTTACGGTTATACAGCCCCGTCATCGCATCACTGATATTTTCGCGGGTGACATTGTGGTAAAGGCGGAAATGCAGTCTGACCATATTGAGGAGCAGGGCGGTCGCCAGCAGGTAAAACAGAAACAATTTCCAGGAAGAGACAATGAAATACAAAATATCGAGTGACAGCTCGACGTGCAGGCCACCGGGAAGATTGCTGATGTAATTGACGTACGGGAAAAGGTTATTTTCGCTTTGATGAATAATAATTGTTTTATCTGAGTCGGTATCGGTGACGCTGGCATTGAGATAACGCCAGACCAGGGGACGATCGTGGGTAAACACAATATTTTGCAAATTGTGTTTGTTAATATCCACCATCACGATGCCTTTTAGCTTACCGTTCAGATAGACCGGTGTTAAAAAACTCATCACATTAAGTTCAGTACGATCGTCCTGATAGATACTCGACAGCACGGTCCGACCAGAAAACAATTCATCAATATCAGCCTGATGAATACCTAATGAGCCTTTCTGTAAAAAAGCCCAATGATGCATGGCAAACTGATGCGTATTGATCAAATCATAGAAGTAAATATATTGATTCTGTAAATCCAGATAATAATGAAATTTCTCTTCTGAGGTGGCGAGTCCTTTTCCATAATCGACCTGTTCCCGGTTAACCTTCACGGCCTGGTCAAAGGCAGGGAGCAGGAGTACATCGTCCGTGATGCGCGCGCAGTCCGCAACAGAAGTCTGTAACGTACCGTTGAGCGCGGGATAATTATGCCTTGTCAGATTCAGACCATACACCGAGTTGGCACTTTCAAACGCCTGACAAAGGGTATTGCGCGCTTCGACAGAGACCGTTTTCTCTGGCGAGGCTAGTGTGTGCATCAGATGAGCGGCAATACTCTGGTTTTGGTATTTATCATACAGAAACGAGGAGTCTGCTTTTTCGATGATATAGCGCATATAGCCATTCATTGCCTTATGACTGGCAATAAGTTCGTAGATCAAAAAGGAGGATGTCAGAACGACAACGCTTGCGGAAATAAAGAGCCTGAGCGCTTTATGAGGCAATTTCATGATAAACAGCAACCCTCCTGGTCAGATAATCTATTTTATCACACGTCACAGGTGCAACCTACCGACCAACGGGAATAGTGAGTACAAAAGGCATGAAATGAACCAGCCAGGAGATTATTTACCTGGCTGGTTGCGGTTTAATTGACGCTGGTGGTACCTTGTTTTTGAAAAAGCTCGCGGAACACCGGATAAATATCATCCTGATCGCGAATATGCTGCATCGCAAAATTATCAAAGGTGGACTGCAGATGCTCATATTCGCGCCATAATGTCTGATGCGCGCGGCGGGTAATTTCGATGTAACTGTAATAGCGAACCACTGGCAACAGTTTTTTCGCCAGAATTTCATGGCACAGCGGGGAGTCATCCGCCCAGTTATCACCATCGGATGCCTGTGCGGCGTAAATGTTCCACTGCGCAGGATCGTAACGCTCTTTCACGACGTCATCCATCAGCTTCAGGGCGCTGGAGACAATGGTTCCCCCGGTTTCCTGAGAGTAGAAGAACTCATGCTCGTCGACCTCTTTCGCCTGAGTGTGATGACGGATGTAGACCACTTCCACGTTTTTATACGTTCGGCTCAAGAACAGATAGAGCAGAATATAAAAGCGTTTGGCCATGTCCTTCGTCGACTGATCCATGGAGCCGGAGACATCCATCAGGCAGAACATGACCGCCTGGCTGGAAGGATCGGGACGCTTCTCATAATTTTTATAACGTAAGTCGAAGGTGTCGATGAACGGCACGCGCTCGATTTTGGCCCGCAGTTCGGCAATCTCTTTGCGTAGCCGTTCCTCCTCCAGAAGTTGCGCCGGTTCGCTCTTGCTGATGGTGTCGAGATCCTGCTCCAGCGCGTGCAGTTCGCGTCGTTTGCCTGCCGTCATGGCCGTACGCCGGGCGAGGGAGTTTTGTAACGACCGCACGACGCTGATATTGGCCGGAACGCCGTTGGCGGTATAGCCTGCACGATGCGTTTTATACTCCGTAAGCTGACGCTGCTGATTTTGCTTCAGGTTAGGCAGCGCTAAGTCTTCGAAAAGCAGATCCAGGTATTCATCTTTGGAGATCTGAAAGACGAATTCATCTTGGCCTTCACCGTCCTGACTGGCCTGACCCTGTCCACTTCCGGATCCACCGCCGCCACCCTGTGGGCGCTCAATACGGTCATTCTGCACGAAATGGTCGTTTCCCGGATGAACGCGATGGCGCAGGCCGCCGCGTCCCTGATGAAACATCGGTTCGCTAATATCTTCCGTCGGAATGGAGACAGATTCACCGCTGTCTACATCGGTCACCGAACGCTTGTTAATGGCCTCGGAGATCGACTGTTTAATTTGTGCTTTATAACGGCGTAAGAAGCGCTGGCGGTTAACCGTGCTCTTATTTTTACCGTTAAGTCGTCGGTCAATGAACCAGGTCATATGTCCCCCGTACTGCATTTGCCAACTTTATGCGGCACCTGTAATGCCAGATAAGCCTCGCTTATCCGGCCTACGGTTCGCTGTCGTTGTGGGCCCGGCTGGCACAATGCGTCGCCGGGCCGTTTGCTGTTAAGACGATTTACGTACGCGCAGATACCATTCGCACAGTAAACGCACTTGTTTACGGGTATAGCCTTTTTCCATCATCCGGTCGACAAAGTCGTCGTGTTTCTTCTGCTCATCGGTCGAGGTTTTGGCATTGAACGAAATGACCGGCAGCAGCTCTTCGGTATTGGAGAACATTTTCTTCTCAATGACCGTGCGCAGTTTTTCATAGCTGGTCCAGTTCGGATTCCGTCCGCTGTTGTTGGCGCGCGCGCGCAGCACAAAGTTGACGATTTCATTACGGAAATCTTTCGGATTACTGATCCCCGCGGGTTTCTCAATTTTCTCCAGCTCAGCGTTCAGCGATTCACGGTCAAACAACTGACCGGTATCCGGATCGCGGTACTCCTGATCCTGAATCCAGAAATCGGCATACGTGACATAACGGTCGAAAATGTTCTGTCCGTATTCCGAGTAGGATTCCAGATAGGCGGTCTGGATCTCTTTGCCAATGAACTCGGCGTATTTCGGAATCAGATACCCTTTCAGGAACTCGAGATAGCGTTCTGCCTGCTCCTGTGGGAACTGTTCACGCTCGATCTGCTGTTCCAGTACATAGAACAGATGAACCGGGTTAGCGGCAACTTCGACATGGTCAAAGTTAAAGACGCGCGAGAGGATCTTAAACGCGAAGCGGGTTGACAGACCATTCATCCCTTCGTCAACGCCGGAGTAGTCGCGGTACTCCTGATATGACTTCGCTTTCGGATCGGTATCTTTCAGACTTTCACCGTCATAGACGCGCATTTTCGAGTAGATACTCGAGTTTTCCGGATCTTTCAGACGGGAAAGAATCGAGAAGCGCGCCAGCGTTTCCAGGGTTCCCGGCGCGCAGGGCGCGTGGGTCAGCTCGCTGTGGTTAAGCAATTTCTCGTAGATTTTAATCTCTTCGGAAATGCGTAAGCAGTACGGTACCTTCACGATATAAACGCGGTCGAGGAAGGCTTCGTTGTTTTTATTGTTACGGAAAGTCACCCATTCCGACTCGTTCGAGTGGGCGAGAATAATACCGTTGAACGGCAGGGCGGAGATCCCCTCGGTGCCGTTGTAGTTCCCTTCCTGAGTGGCGGTCAGCAGCGGATGCAGCACTTTAATCGGTGCTTTAAACATCTCGACAAATTCCATAATCCCCTGGTTCGCCCGGCACAGCGCGCCGGAATAGCCATACGCGTCCGGATCGTTCTGGGCGTGGTGTTCGAGTTTACGAATATCCACTTTCCCGACCAGCGCGGAGATATCCTGGTTGTTCTCATCGCCGGGTTCCGTTTTGGCAATCGCGATTTGCGCAAGGATTGACGGCCAGACTTTTACCACGCGGAACTTGGTGATATCCCCACCGAACTCATGCAGGCGTTTGGCAGCCCACGGCGACATAATGGTGCCGAGATAACGGCGCGGAATGCCGTACTCTTTTTCCAGAATCTGGGTATCTTCCTGCGGATTAAACAGACACAGTGGATGATCGTTCACCGGACTGCGCTCACCGTTGGCGCTCAGGACATAAATCGGGACGCGCTGCATCAACGACTTCAGTCGTTCGGCAAGCGACGATTTCCCGCCCCCTACAGGCCCCAACAGATACAGGATCTGTTTCTTCTCTTCCAGCCCCTGAGCCGCGTGTTTCAGATAAGAGACAATCTGTTCGATCGCGTCTTCCATGCCGTAAAACTCTTCAAACGCCGGGTAACGAGCGATAACCCGGTTGGAGAAGAGGCGAGAAAGTCGGGGTTCCTGGGCAGTATCAACCATGACGGGTTCACCAATAGCCATCAATAGCCGTTCTGCCGCGTTGGCATAAGCACTGCGATCTTGCCGACAAGTGGTAAGAAACTCCTGCAGTGTGAACTCTTCGTCCTTGGCAGCTTCATAACGCTGGCGATAGTGATCGAATATATTCATGATATGCCGTCCTTTCGTTTTTTAGCACAGGTTAAGAGCCGTTCATATGAATAGTAGAGGCTCCCGGAAGAGGTAGACTGAACGACGTCATTTACTGTCTCGTATCAAAAAAACAGCAACTCTCATGCCAGCTTGTACAGCGTGAGACCAACGTGCCCGGCGATACAACTTCTAAATTAAAGCGTAGATGGCATTTGCAAAACTTGCATGCGCTCGCAAATGATTTTCAATGGCATATCAATAACTCATCCGCAAAAAATGCATAGTTAATGTAAATAATGTGGCAGGAGATCACACCGTTTTCATCCCACTGTAAGCCGCGTGTCATCTCAGCCTGCAAAATTAGACGGTTACATTCTTTCATTAATTTGTAAAATGGTTGGGTTGTAACGTATTGGCGGTTACACTTTTGCCGCTGAACAATTGAATAAGGAAAGATGGATTGTGACCAAACTCAAACTTCTGGCACTTGGCGTGTTTATCGCATCGTCTGCTACCGTGGTGCACGCTGAAAGCAACCTGACGCTTGGCGCTGGCGTTGGTGTGGTTGAACACCCTTATAAAGATTACGACGCAGATGTTTACCCGGTTCCGGTGATCAACTACGAAGGCGACAACTTCTGGTTCCGTGGTCTGGGCGGTGGATACTATCTATGGAACGACACTGCAGACAAGTTGTCGATCACGGCCTACTGGTCCCCGATGTATTTCAAACCGGGCGACAGCGACGATCGTCAGATGCGTCGTCTGGATAAGCGTAAGAGCACCATGATGGCGGGCTTATCTTACGTCCATAATACCGAATACGGTTTCCTGCGTACCACGCTCGCCGGGGATACGCTGGACAACAGCAACGGTATCGTCTGGGATCTGGCCTGGCTGTATCGCTACACCAATGGCGGCCTGACGTTGACGCCAGGTATTGGTGTTGAGTGGAACAGTGAGAATCAGAACGACTACTACTACGGTGTGTCTCGTAAAGAGTCCGCAAGAAGCGGTATGCGTGGCTATAACCCGAACGACAGCTGGAACCCGTACCTGGAGCTGAGCGCGAACTACAACTTCCTCGGTGACTGGAGCGTTTACGGTACTGCACGTTACACCCGTCTGTCGGATGAAATTACCGACAGCCCGATGATCGACAAATCCTGGACTGGCCTGATTTCGACCGGGATCACCTATAAGTTCTGATTGTGCATTATTACGGTGCAATTTGTGCATCAAAACAGGGCGCTTGCGCCCTGTTTTGCATTACGGTGGTGCACAACAAAGGAGGATGTGATGACAGATAAACAGGTTGTCTTTGACGGTGGGGTTGTTCTGCCCGCGATCGGGCAGGGGACGTGGTATATGGGTGAGAATCCCGGCCATCGCCGGGCGGAAGTGTCTGCACTCCGTGCGGGCGTCGATCTGGGGCTGACGCTCATCGACACCGCCGAAATGTATGCCGATGGCGGAGCGGAAGAAGTGGTCGGTGAGGCGTTGAACGGCTTACGTGAACGCGTTTTTCTGGTGTCGAAGGTCTATCCGTGGAACGCGGGGGGACAAAAAGCGATTGCCGCCTGCGAGGCCAGCCTGCGCCGCCTGAAAACCGACTATCTGGATCTCTACTTATTGCACTGGTCGGGTAACTTCACCTTTGCCGAGACGGTTGAGGCGATGGAAACACTGATTGCCCAGGGCAAAATTCGTCGCTGGGGAGTGTCCAATCTCGACGTTGACGATATGCAGGCGCTGTGGCAGGTCCCGGGCGGCAGGCAGTGCGCGACCAATCAGGTGCTGTATCATTTGGCTTCACGCGGCATTGAGTACGATCTGCTACCGTGGTGTCAGCAGCATCAACTCCCCATGATGGCCTACAGCCCGCTGGCGCAGGCCGGACGACTTCGCAGCGGCTTGCTGAACCATCCCGTGGTCAATGAGATTGCGCATGCGCACAGTGCGTCAGCGGCGCAGATCCTGTTGGCGTGGGTCATCAGTCATCAGGGGGTGATGGCAATTCCGAAAGCGGCAAGTGTCGAGCATGTGCAGCAAAATGCGGCGGCGCTGAGCATTACGCTTTCAGCCCAGGAACTCGCCGCGCTGGATAAGGCGTATCCCGCGTCGAAGGGGAAAACGGCGCTGGATATGGTGTGACGATGCCGGATGTTATTTTTGTAGGCCAGATAAGGCGTTAGCCGCCATCTGGCATTGATTGCCGGATGGTGATGCTCACGCATCTTATCCGGCCTACAGAAACTCCGGCATCACTTATTACTTAACGTCTGGTAACGCGAATAGTCTGCGCCAGGCGGGACGGTTTCTCTTCGGTGGTCTTCTGTGCCGCGGTGGCGTATGCCGTTTCCACACACACAAAGGTTTTGTAGCCATCGTCCGGCATATCGCCCATGCTTACGGACAGCGCCGGGCCCGGGTTCCAGCCGACGACGTTAAGGTGGTGATGATGCACGACGTCGATGTTGCGGTTCAGTGCAGCATCGTGAATCACGCTGCAGGCTTCCGGGTTCAGATAGACGCGGTCGGTACGATCCGGGAAAGTCTGCACGCCATCGGTCAGCGCATCTTCTTTTGCATTGTTCACTTTGTCGATAAAACGATCGCCCAGACCGCTGACTTTCACCGCCGCGATATCGCCAACGTTGAAATAGGTATGCAGCGCGGAGGTTGTTTCAAATTCGCCGTGCGCTTCCAGTTCGATCTCACAGGTTTTACCCACTTTAAAGCGCGCCAGCAGGGTGAAGTCATGCGGCCAGTACTGGCGAGTCGCTTCACTGCTTTGCAGTTCAAAGGTCAGCACCGCACCGTTGTCGTCTTCATTATGCGCCTTCAGCGTCCACGGCAGGTTACGGGCAAATCCATGCGCCGGTAGACCCTGCTGGGCCGCCGGACCAAACCACGGCCAGCAGATTGGCACGCCACCGCGCAGTGCGACGCCATTTTTAAACGGTGTGTTGTTGCTCAGCCACAGAACCTCTTGTTCTCCCGCCGGTTTCCAGGAGAGCAGGTGCGCACCCTGTAACGCTAAAGACGCTTTCACCTGGGGGTGGTCGACGACAACCACATCGAGTTCGTCGAGCTGACGACGGGAGAGGACAGGGGTAATGTGTTCGATTACCGGAAGTGCAAAAATTTTATTGATCATGATGTAATCCTTTCTCTTCAGGCAAAAAAAAGAGCGACCGAAGTCGCTCTTACAGATTACTGTTTCATCTCAACTTATTTGGAGATGTGAGCAATCAGATCCAGAACCTTGTTGGAATAACCGGTTTCGTTGTCGTACCAGGAAACCAGTTTCACGAAGTTGTCGTTCAGTGCGATACCGGCTTTGGCATCGAACACGGAAGTGCAAACTTCGCCGTTGAAATCGGTAGAAACAACGTCGTCTTCGGTGTAACCCAGAACGCCTTTCATCGGGCCTTCGGAAGCAGCTTTGATCGCTTTCTTAATGTCTTCGTAAGAAGCAGCTTTTTCCAGACGAACGGTCAGGTCAACAACGGATACGTTCGGAGTCGGAACGCGGAACGCCATACCCGTCAGTTTGCCATTCAGTTCTGGCAGTACTTTACCAACGGCTTTAGCCGCACCGGTAGAGGATGGGATGATGTTCTGAGCCGCGCCACGGCCGCCACGCCAGTCTTTGTGAGACGGGCCATCAACGGTTTTCTGAGTTGCGGTGGTTGCGTGAACAGTGGTCATCAGACCTTCGATGATACCGAAGTTGTCGTTGATAACTTTAGCCAGCGGAGCCAGGCAGTTGGTGGTGCAGGATGCGTTGGAAACGATGTCCTGGCCAGCATATTTGTCAAAGTTAGCGCCTTTAACAAACATCGGGGTGTCATCTTTGGACGGACCAGTCAGTACGACTTTCTTCGCGCCAGCAGTGATGTGCTTACGAGCAGTCTCGTCGGTCAGGAAGATACCGGTCGCTTCAGCCACTACGTCAACACCAACTTCATCCCATTTCAGGTTAGCCGGATCACGTTCAGCGGTAACACGGATTTTTTTACCGTTAACGATCAGATGACCGTCTTTCACTTCAACGGTACCGTCGAAACGGCCGTGAGTGGAGTCATATTTCAGCATGTAAGCCATGTATTCAGCGTCTAACAGGTCGTTGATTGCAACGATCTCGATGTCAGAACGTTTCTGAGCAGCACGGAAAACAATGCGACCGATACGGCCAAAACCGTTGATACCTACTTTGATAGTCATATATTCCACCAGCTATTTGTTAGTGAATAAAAGGTTGCCTGTAAAATTACAAAAACCTTACGCAGCGTCAAGCGGAATCGTGTCAATCATTGCGACAAATCAATCCTCTGCACAAGCTTTGCGCAGCTGATTCGCCTCACTCTTCCATTGGGCTTGAAACCACATGGGGGCGGCGCCCCGAATTTTAAAGGGCAACTGAGATAAAAACGTGATTTGCATCACGATTCACAAGCTGCCATTTCGCAAGGATCAAGTTTAGAACAAAAGTCTGCACTGAGGTGTTAATGTTTTGTTAGAATCTGTCGTGCAATGTCAGCGTCATGAAAAGTGAGATGTGAGCAAATGGCGAACAAACCTTCTACGGAAGATCTGAAAAAAAACCTGTCTGAAATGCAGTTCTACGTGACGCAGAATCACGGCACAGAACCGCCATTTACCGGGCAGTTGCTGCATAACAAGCGAGACGGCGTTTATCACTGTTTGATCTGCGATGCGCCACTGTTTACCTCCCAGTCCAAATACGATTCCGGCTGCGGCTGGCCCAGCTTTTACGAACCGGTGAGTGAAGAGTCGATCCGCTACATCAAGGACTTCTCGCACGGCATGCAACGTATTGAAATTCGCTGTGGAAACTGCGACGCGCATCTGGGACACGTTTTCCCCGATGGTCCGCAACCTACCGGCGAACGCTACTGTGTCAATTCAGCTTCTCTGAGCTTTACCGATGATGAAAACGGTGACCAGACCAAAGGTTGAAAAAACGATTCAGCAATTTATTCCATAGGAGCGGACTTATCATGAATCTTGATGAGATAGTTAACAGCATGACGCCGGAAGTGTATCAGCGCTTATCAACCGCCGTTGAGCTGGGAAAATGGCCGGATGGCGTGGCGCTGACCCCGGAGCAAAAAGATAACAGTCTGCAACTGGTGATGCTCTGGCAGGCGCGCCACAATACTGACGCTCAGCATATGACGATTGATACCAACGGGCAGATGGTGATGAAGAGCAAGCAGCAACTGAAGGTAGATTTTGGCATTACGCCAGAACCGATTGCGACGTTTAAATCCTGATAGCGCGCAGTGAGGCCCGGCATTCTACAGTTTTGCCGGGCTAACGCGGCGGATTATTTTTTATTCAGCATTGCCTTCAGGTCGGCAAAAGGGTTGTACGTGGCTTCACCGACGCTCTTTTGCGCATCCTCTCCAGCCACCACTGTGGAACCATATTGATCGGCTTCCGTATATTTGGAATGCTCATGATCGTGGCAGTACAGGCACAACATCTCCCAGTTGCTGCCGTCTTCCGGATTATTGGAATGATCGTGATCGATATGATGCACCGTCAGTTCGCGAAGATTTGAATAGACAAATTCGCGGGAACAGCGGCCGCAGACCCACGGGAAGAGTTTCAGCGCCTTTTCCCGGTAGCCAACTTCCAGACGGGCGTAATTTTTAGGGATAAAAGCCATACAATCCCATGCCTCCAGTTGAAAATGAAACGTGACGTCAAACACTGACGCAACGGCCTGGGGCCATCATAACCGATTCCGTTTCGCGTAACACACCGATCCCGCAGCTTGTGAAAAAAATGCCCTGTGCGGGCGCACAGGGCATTATCAGCAATGGGTGGCGCTTAGTGTTGAATGCCTAAGGATTCCGCCAGCTGTTTCGCAAGCTGGTTATTGTCGTCCGCACCGTACTCCCAGAACATTGCGCCGGCCAGTCCGCGCTTCTTGATGTACTCCGCTTTGATTGCCACCGAGCGGGGGTTTTCGTAAGAGAGGGCAAACAGGGGCTTACCGTCAGCCGACTGAACGGACAGCCACGGCACCATCGCCTGAGCGTCCCAGTGTTCGGTAAAACGCTTCTGCGGATCGTTGAGAAACGTTTTGACAATGTCGTTGTACTTCACGTAGGTGTCTTTGGTCAGATCGACCCCCAGCGATTTAAACAGTGTGATTTCCGGTTCGCCAAAGTAGGGCAGAGTGACCGGATTTTTTTGTGCGTCCGGCTTCGTCCAGTCAATTCCCGGCTCCACCGTACGTTTGGGGACGCGACCATAAAAACCGATCCCCAGATTCATCTGTTGGGGTTTTAGGCCAGCGGCAAGGTAGTTGTTGACCACAAAGTCGACGCTGTACTTATCGGCAGTTGCCACGGTTGGCCAGTCTTTCGAATCATACAGGTTGGCGTTGAAATATTGCGTTCCGTAGGCCATGTCGTAAGTCATCAGGTTGATGTAGTCGAGTAGTGGAGCAATCGCCTTCACATCCACCCAACTTTTCGGACTTTCCGCATTCGCCCCGACGGCAATTGTCACCAGTTTCTGGTTGCCGACCGCCTGACGCAGTTCTTTCAGCAGCAGCGTGAAATTCTCACGATCGGCGGGCTGACTGGCAACCAGTCCCCAGGCACCGTTGACCGGGTATTCCCAGTCCAGATCGATACCGTCGAGTCCGTATTTCTGCACTATCTCCATGGCGGACTGAATAAACACGGCACGTGTTTCCGGCGTCGCGGCGGCACCCGAGAATCCGCGCGCCCCCCAGCCGCCGACAGAAAGCAGGACTTTCAGACGCGGGTTCTGTTTACGCAGTACCGGGAGCAGGGCGAGGTCAGACTCCACTTTCGGCGACAGCCAGATCTGATGAAGCTTCGTCGGATCTTTTAGCGCGGCGTTGGTTTCGTCTTTTTCAGCGTTGTAAATCAAGCCGAACGAGTAGTTGAGGTGGGTAATCTGGCGGACATCCAGTTTGTTGATATCGCCGCCCGGTCCGGCGGTGACATCTCCGCCGCCGTTGAAGTAGCCGACGGACATCATAGAACTGGCGGACGCGACAGACGCGCATAGCAAGGGTAATGCTGCCAACAAGGGCAAACGTTTCATAGCGATCCTCTTTGACATTAAAAAAAAACAAACACGCCACTGAAATGGCGTGGCGAAAAAACAACCTGAACAAACTAGCACCTTCGTGCAGGAAAAACTACGAAGGTGTTCACGGCATTTTTGCAAAGCCTCTTCCACATTCCTTTGTTTTCACGGATCAGTTTCTTCGTATTTGTGATCTGAGTTGCGAAATGCAGATGTTTGTCTGTGTTTTAAAGATTCAATGTTGACCTCAAAGATTTTGTGGGTAAGTATGATGGGCATTGATGCAAAACTAAACACAAAGGAAAAAGCAATGAAAGCACTGGCAAGATTTGGTAAGGCCTTTGGTGGCTACAAGATGATTGACGTACCGCAACCTGTATGCGGACCTGACGATGTGGTGATTGAAATCAAAGCGGCAGCAATCTGTGGCGCAGACATGAAACATTACAACGTTGATAGCGGTTCCGATCGGTTTAACTCCATTCGTGGCCATGAGTTTGCAGGACGTATTACGCAGGTTGGGGAAAAGGTTAAAGACTGGAAGGTGGGTCAGCGCGTGGTTTCAGACAACAGTGGGCATGTCTGCGGCGTCTGCCCGGCCTGTGATCAGGGGGATTTTCTGTGTTGCACAGAAAAAGTGAATCTGGGATTGGATAATAACACCTGGGGTGGTGGATTTTCGAAATACTGCCTGGTGCCGGGTGAAATCCTGAAAATTCATCGCCATGCCCTGTGGGAGATCCCGGAAAACGTTGATTACGAAGAGGCCGCAGTGCTGGATCCCATCTGCAACGCCTATAAATCTATTGCTCAGCAATCCAAATTTTTACCGGGTCAGGACGTGGTGGTGATCGGCACGGGTCCGTTAGGGCTGTTCTCTGTGCAGATGGCTCGCATCATGGGCGCGGTCAATATTGTGATGGTCGGCCTGGAAGAGGATGTTCCTGTTCGTTTCCCGGTGGCAAAAGAATTGGGTGCGACGGCGGTCGTTAACGGCTCCACGGAAGATGTGGTCGCACGCTGCCAGGAAATCTGCGGCAAAGACAATCTTGGCCTGGTGATCGAGTGTTCTGGCGCCAACATTGCCCTGAAGCAGTCCATCGAAATGCTGCGTCCTAACGGTGAAGTGGTGCGCGTTGGTATGGGGTTCAAACCGCTCGATTTCTCCATTAACGACATCACTGCGTGGAACAAAAGCATTATCGGGCATATGGCCTACGATTCCACCTCCTGGCGTAATGCCATTCGCTTACTCGCCAGTGGCGCAATCCAGGTCAAACCGATGATTACGCATCGTATTGGCCTGTCACAGTGGCGTGACGGTTTCGACGCGATGGTCGATAAAACGGCGATCAAAGTGATTATGACCTACGACTTTGATGAATAACCCTTCTGCTAAAGGAACGTTATCGAATGGAACAGATAACAAAGCCACATTGCGGCGCCCGACTGGATCGCCTGCCGGATTGTCGCTGGCATACATCAATGTTTGCGATGGTCGCCTTTGGGTTACTTGTCTGCTGGAGTAATGCCGTTGGTGGGTTGATCCTCGCGCAGCTAAAAGAGTTAGGCTGGACTGATAATTCCACAACCGCCACTTTTTCCGCGATTACCACGGCGGGGATGTTCCTCGGTGCCCTGGTTGGTGGGATCATCGGTGATAAAACCGGACGCAGAAATGCGTTTATCCTCTACGAAGCGATTCATATTGCCGCCATGGTGGTTGGCGCATTTTCGCCAAATATGGATTTCCTGATCGCCTGCCGTTTTGTTATGGGCGTCGGATTAGGGGCGTTGCTGGTTACTCTCTTTGCCGGATTCACGGAGTATATGCCGGGAAGAAACCGGGGCACCTGGTCAAGTCGGGTTTCGTTTATCGGTAACTGGTCGTATCCGCTGTGTTCGCTCATCGCGATGGGACTCACGCCGCTGATTAGCGCAGAGTGGAACTGGCGCGTGCAGCTGTTAATCCCGGCCGTATTATCACTTATTGCCACTGCACTTGCCTGGCGCTGGTTCCCTGAATCACCCCGCTGGCTGGAGTCACGCGGACGCTATCAGGACGCCGAAAAAGTCATGCAGGCGATTGAAGAGGGGGTGATGCGTCAAACGGGTAAGCCGTTGCCACCGGTCATTATCGAAGACAACGGTAAGCCGCCGCGTTCAGTACCGTATTCCGCATTGCTGACCGGTGTATTACTGAAACGCGTTATTTTGGGTTCCTGTGTGCTGATTGCCATGAACGTCGTGCAATACACGTTAATTAACTGGTTGCCGACAATATTTATGACCCAGGGAATCAATCTGAAAGACTCCATTGTATTAAATACGATGAGTATGTTCGGCGCGCCGTTTGGTATTTTCATCGCCATGCTGGTGATGGATAAAATTCCCCGTAAAACAATGGGCGTAGGTTTATTAATATTGATAGCCGTCCTCGGGTATATCTATTCACTGCAAACCAGCATGTTGCTGATTACCTTAATTGGCTTTTTCCTGATTACCTTTGTCTATATGTATGTCTGCTACGCTTCGGCCGTTTATGTACCGGAAATCTGGCCTACGGAAGCAAAGCTTAGAGGATCAGGCCTGGCGAATGCCGTTGGTCGAATCAGCGGGATTGCCGCACCTTACGCCGTCGCGGTGTTGCTTAACGGTTATGGTGTGACGGGCGTCTTCATCCTGCTGGGCGCCGTCTCAATTATTGTCGCTGTTGCTATTGCCACTATTGGAATAGAAACAAAAGGTGTCTCGGTCGAGAGTCTGGGTATTGATGCGGTAACGAATAAATAAAGGAATGAAAATGCAAAACTCTAAAGCGATATTAAAAACACCGGGGACGATGAACATTATTGCCGCCGATATGCCGGTGCCAAAAGAGCATGAAGTCCTGATCAAAGTCGAGTATGTCGGAATTTGCGGTTCGGATGTTCACGGTTTTGAATCGGGGCCATTTATTCCACCAAAAGACCCGAATCAGGAAATCGGTCTGGGCCATGAGTGCGCCGGGACGGTGGTGGCCGTGGGTAACCGTGTCAGCAAGTTTAAACCGGGCGATCGGGTGAATATTGAGCCGGGCGTACCCTGCGGTCACTGTCGCTACTGCCTGGAAGGCAAATACAACATCTGCCCGGATGTCGACTTTATGGCGACTCAGCCCAACTATCGCGGTGCCTTAACGCACTACCTGTGCCATCCGGAAAGCTTCACCTATAAGCTCCCGGACAACATGGACACCATGGAGGGGGCTCTGGTGGAGCCTGCTGCCGTTGGGATGCATGCGGCAATGCTGGCGGACGTGAAGCCTGGGAAGAAAATCGTCATTCTCGGTGCGGGTTGCATTGGTCTGATGACATTGCAGGCCTGTAAATGCCTTGGCGCTACTGACATCGCCGTGGTCGATGTCCTGGAAAAACGGTTGGCAATGGCTGAACAGCTTGGCGCAACACTCGTCGTCAATGGCGCCAAAGAAGACACCGTTGCCCGCTGTCAGCAATTTTCCGGGGAGATGGGGGCTGACATCGTTTTTGAAACTGCAGGTTCCGCCGTCACGGTTAAGCAGGCACCGTATCTGGTGATGCGCGGCGGGAAAATCATGATTGTTGGCACGGTGCCGGGAGACTCTGCGATTAATTTCCTCAAAATTAACCGTGAAGTCTCAATTCAGACCGTTTTCCGCTACGCCAACCGCTATCCGGTCACTATTGAAGCGATTTCCTCAGGTCGTTTCGATGTGAAATCGATGGTGACGCATATTTATGACTATGAAGAGGTTCAGCGAGCATTTGATGAGTCGGTAAATAACAAACGCGACATTATTAAGGGTGTGATTAAGGTTATGCCCTAAATAATTCGAGTCGCAGCCAACACATCTGCAACCTGAATTATGGCGGGGATAGTGATTAATTTAAACGGGAGAAATAACAATGCTGGCAGATATTAAATATTGGGAAAACGACGCACAAAATAAACATTATGCGATTGCCCACTTTAACGTGTGGAACGCAGAAATGTTGATGGGCGTAATCGATGCGGCGGAAGAGGCTAAATCACCGGTGATTATTTCTTTTGGCACCGGGTTTGTGGGGAATACATCATTTGAAGACTTTTCGCATATGATGGTCTCGATGGCGAAAAAGGCATCGGTACCGGTGATTACCCACTGGGATCACGGGCGCAGCATGGAGATTATCCATAATGCCTGGACTCACGGGATGAATTCGCTAATGCGTGATGCCTCCGCTTTTGACTTTGAAGAAAATATCCGCCTGACCAAAGAGGCCGTTGATTTCTTTCATCCGTTGGGTATTCCGGTTGAAGCCGAGCTGGGACACGTGGGGAATGAAACGGTCTATGAGGAAGCGCTGGCAGGATACCATTATACCGATCCCAGCCAGGCGGCAGAGTTTGTTGAACGGACCGGCTGTGATTCACTGGCTGTCGCCATCGGTAATCAGCATGGTGTCTATACCTCCGAACCAAAGCTGAACTTCGAAGTGGTTGAACGCGTACGTCAGGCCGTTTCTGTGCCGTTGGTACTGCACGGGGCTTCGGGTATCAGCGATGCTGATATTAAAAAGGCCATTTCACTCGGTATTGCCAAGATCAATATTCATACTGAGCTGTGCCAGGCGGCGATGGTGGCGGTGAAAGAGAATCAGAGTCAACCGTTCCTGCACCTGGAGCGCGAAGTGCGCAGAGCCGTCAAAGCGCGCGCGCTGGAAAAAATCAAACTGTTTGGTTCAGACGGCAAAGCGGAATGATGATATGGACGAGATCGAAGTGCTTTGCATCGGTGCGGCAATTGTCGATATTCCTTTGCAACCGGTCAGTAAAAATATCTTTGATGTAGATTCTTATCCTTTAGAACGAATCGCCATGACCACAGGAGGGGATGCCATCAATGAGGCCACCATTATTTCCCGCCTTGGACATCGTACGGCATTGATGAGTCGCATTGGCGATGATGCGGCAGGCCATTTTATTCTCGAGCACTGTCGCAAAGAGAATATTGATATTCAAAGCCTGAAACTGGACGCTGAAATTGATACCTCGATTAACGTTGGTCTGGTTACTGCGGATGGTGAACGGACATTTGTCACCAACCGCAATGGCAGCCTGTGGAAGTTGAATATCAACGATATCGATTTTGACCGTTTTTCTCAGGTCAAGCTGTTATCGCTGGCAAGCATTTTCAATAGCCCTTTGCTGGATGGCAAAGCATTAACGGAAATTTTTACCCGGGCGAAGGCGCAGCAGTTGATTATTTGTGCTGACATGATCAAACCCCGGCTTAATGAAACGCTGGAGGATATTCAGGAAGCGTTGAGTTTTGTCGATTATCTGTTCCCTAATTTTGATGAGGCTAAAAAACTCACCGGGAAAGAGACGCTGGATGAAATCGCCGATCGCTTTCTCCAGTGCGGCGTAAAAACGGTGGTGATAAAAACCGGCAAGAAAGGCTGCTTTATCAAAGGTGCTGATATGAGAATGGAGGTACCTGCCGTTTCCGGGATTACCGCCATCGACACGATCGGGGCCGGCGATAATTTTGCCTCGGGATTTATCTCTGCACTACTTGAGGGAAAAACGCTGCGTGAATGCGCACTGTTTGCTAACGCGACGGCAGCGATATCGGTCTTAAGCGTAGGGGCGACAACGGGTGTGCAAAACAGAAAGCTGGTGGAACAACTCCTGGATGAATACGAAGGATAATAGCGGCAGATGAAAATGATACCTTTAGGCAGTACTGATATTACGCTCTCGCGAATGGGGCTGGGCACATGGGCCATCGGCGGCGGCCCGGCGTGGAATGGCGATCTCGATCTACAGATATGTATCGATACCATCATTGAAGCGCATCGCTGTGGTATCAACCTGATTGATACTGCGCCAGGATACAATTTTGGCAATAGCGAAGTGATTGTCGGTCAGGCGCTGAAGCAGTTACCGCGCAGAGAAATCGTTGTTGAGACCAAGTGCGGTATTGTGTGGGAGCGCGAAGGAAGCTTATTCAACAAGGTCGGCGATCGTCAGTTATATAAAAATCTCTCCCCGGATTCTATCCGTGAAGAGGTTGAGTCCAGCCTGCAACGTCTGGGGATTGATTACATCGATATTTATATGACCCACTGGCAGTCGGTACCGCCATTTTTTACTCCGATTGCGGAAACAGTCGCTGTACTTAACGAACTAAAGGCCGAAGGGAAGATTCGTTCAATTGGAGCGGCGAATGTGGATGCCTCTCATATCCGCGAATACCTTAAACACGGTGAGCTGGATATTGTGCAAGCGAAGTACAGCATTCTGGATCGGGCGCTGGAAATCGAGTTGCTGCCGCTATGTCGTGAGCATGGCATCGTGGTACAGGTCTACTCCCCGCTGGAGCAGGGATTACTCACCGGCACGATAACGCGCGACTACATCCCTGGCGGCGCAAGGGCGAATAAAGTCTGGTTCCAGCGTGAGAATATGCTACGTGTTATCGATATGCTGGAACAGTGGCGGCCGCTGTGCGACAAATATCACTGTTCTGTACCCACGCTGGCGCTGGCATGGATATTGAAACAGAGTGATTTAATTTCAATACTCAGTGGAGCAACCGCACCGGAGCAGGTCCGTGAGAATGTTGAAGCGCTAACTATCGCCTTAACAGATGACGACGCATTATTGATGAGGGAAATGGCGGAAGCGTTAAATAATAAATAAGAGCGATAAGCACCACCTCTGTTTCTGTGTAAAAGAACACGAAAATCTGTGATTCAGACATGTTCTTTTGAAAATAAACATGGCCTATGAGATACTAAGCACTTATCATGACTTTGAAGGAAACAGAGGTGTAACTGTGGCGGCAAAAGACAGAATTCAGGCAATTAAGCAAATGGTTGCCAATGACAAGAAAGTGGTGGTTTCTAATTTAAGTACGATATTCCAGGTGACCGAAGAGACCATTCGCCGCGATCTGGAAAAACTCGAGGATGAAGGCTTTTTAACACGCACTTATGGCGGCGCGGTATTAAATACAACGACGTTATCTGACAACATCCATTTTTATAAGCGGGCAAAATCGTTCTATGAGGAGAAGCAGATTATTGCGCGTAACGCACTACCATTTATTAAAAATAAGACCACGATGGCAGCGGACTCCAGCAGTACTGCCATGGAATTGTTGAAGCTATTAAAGGAACGAAACGATCTCACGTTATTAACCAATTCAGCAGAAGCGTTTCATGAGTTGGCACAATCGGATATTAATGTGGTTTCGACCGGCGGTGAGTTAAATAAGAATACGCTTTCATTACAGGGGCGGATCACCAAAGAAATTATCAGTCGTTACCATGTGGACATTATGGTGATGAGCTGTAAAGGTCTGGACAGGGAAAGTGGGGCGCTTGATTCTAACGAGGCAGAAGCCGAGATCAAGAAAACCATGATTCGGCAAGCTACGGAAGTGGCGCTGCTGGTGGATCATTCGAAATTTGATCGCAAAGCCTTTGTCCAGTTAGTAGATTTAAGCCATATCAATTATATCATAACGAATAAAGCACCCGGTGCGGAATGGATTGCATTTTGCAAAAAAAATAATATTCAGCTCATTTTTTAGTTTTATGCGGCTAATATTTTTAGTTCACACCTGGTGAATGCTAAATACAAAGTGATGATGAATGATGCGGCAACGTCGAACTTGCCGCTGAATCACAACTTAATATGCTCATCTCTTCCGGGTTCAAAATACAGATTATATTCTGCGAGTTTCGGGTTGTCGGGGAATGATGAGTGTTTGAGGTATCCAGATGGAACAATATGATCATATCGGTGCAAGACTGGACCGCTTGCCTTTAGCCCGGTTTCATTTTCGCATTTTTGGCATTATCAGTATTAGCTTATTATTGACCGGCTTTCTCAGCTATTCCGGCAATGTGGTACTGGCAAAACTAGTAAGTAATGGATGGTCAAATAATTTCCTCAATGCGGCATTTACCTCGGCATTGATGTTCGGTTATTTCATCGGCTCTTTGACCGGCGGGTTTATTGGCGATTATCTTGGACGCCGGAAAGCGTTTCGAATGAATCTGCTGATTGTGGGCATTTCCGCAACCGCGGCTTCCTTTGTTCCCAATATGTACTGGCTTATCTTCTTTCGCTGTCTCATGGGGACAGGTATGGGGGCGCTTATCATGGTGGGCTATGCGTCATTTACGGAGTTCATTCCGGCGACAGTCAGAGGAAAATGGTCTGCAAGGCTCTCTTTTGTCGGTAACTGGGCACCGATGCTGTCTGCGGCCATTGGCGTTGTCGTTATTGCCCTGTTGAGCTGGCGAGTGATGTTTCTCCTTGGTGGGGCTGGCATGCTGCTGGCATGGTACCTTTCCGGAAAATACTTTATTGAATCGCCGCGCTGGCTGGCGGGCAAAGGTCGACAATGTATTGCGGAAAAACATCTGCGCGACGTTGAAATACAGATTGAAAAAGAGAAGAACATCACCTTGTCTCCACCTCCGGGCAAACCGGAATCGCATTCAGTCAGTGAGGAGCATGGGTCATTCTGGCTGCTGTTTAAAGGACAGATGCTGCGCCGCACGCTGGTGGCCATTACCGTACTTATCGCGATGAATATTTCGCTTTATACCATTACCGTATGGATCCCAACGATTTTTGTTAACTCAGGGATTGATGTCACCAGGTCTATTTTTATGACCGCCATCATTATGATTGGCGCACCCGTCGGTATCTTTATCGCCGCTTTGATTATTGACCGTTATCCACGGCGGTTATTCGGTTCGTTGCTGCTGGTCATCGTTGCGCTGCTGGGCTATTTCTATTCGATTCAGACTGCGGAATGGGCCATTCTGAGCTATGGTCTGGTGATGATTTTTTTCCTGTATATGTACGTCTGCTTTGCTTCTGCGGTCTATGTTCCGGAGTTGTGGCCGACGCATTTACGCCTGCGCGGTTCAGGATTTGTAAATGCGGTAGGCCGGATCGTGGCGGTTTTTACCCCGTATGGCGTGGCGGTATTACTGACGCAATACGGCTCAGTCACCGTATTTATTGTGCTGGGCGCTATGTTGGTGGTTTGTGCGCTAATTCTGTTTTTCTTTGGTATTGAAACGCGAATGGTATCGCTCGAGGAAATTTCCAGTCTGAACTAACGTGGGAGGATGGTGAGGGGATCGCCATCCTCCTGCGGGCTAATTCTGGGTTTCTTCCCAGTCGGCGAGGGTATAGAGCGTAGCACCTGCGGCGGCCATCTCCATGAAGGCATGGGCACTGTCCTGTGGCTGAATGTTCACGCCGCGACAGCCGTCGGTAATCACGTTCACCGTATAGCCCAGTTGCAGCGCATCCATAACCGTAAACCTGACGCAATAGTCGGTCGCCAGGCCCATGACTATCAGTTCACTCACGTTGTGCTGGCGAAGCCACGCGTCCAACCCGGTTTTCTGTCGGCGACCATTATCAAAAAAGGCGCTGTAGCTGTCGACAAGTGGGTTCTCGCCCTTATGGAAAACGGCCTCTATCGCCTTGCGGTTCAGCAGCGGATGAAACGCCGCGCCGTCGGTATCCTGCACGCAGTGATCGGGCCAGAAAGTTTGCGCCAGACCATCCAGTTGCCCCTGGCTGTAAGGCTGGGCCTGATGTTGACTGGCGAAACTGCCGTGGTTCGCAGGATGCCAGTCCTGGCTTGCGATCACCGCATCGCCGCACGTCTGACACCATGCGATCAGGCGGTTAGCAATATCAACCGTGCTGTCGCCCTCCGGGACCGCCAGCGCGCCGCCAGCGCAGAAATCATTTTGTAAATCGACCAGTAACAGCGCACGATGCGTCATCAGTATCTCCTTAGTCATCCGGCGTGAGTTCGCCGCGCAGATTTTGCGTCATCGCCTTGCGAATCGCATCCGTATCCAGCCCTTTGCTCAGCAGATAATGCAGTTTGGTCAGGGTCGCTTCAACGGTCATATCCGCGCCGCCAATCACGCCCGCATGTGCCAGCGCATTGCCGGTGGCATAGCCGCCCATGTTCACTTTCCCCGACATGCACTGCGTGAGGTTCACCACCACAATGCCACGCTCGCTGGCTTCGCGAAGCTCTTTCAGAAACGCTTTATTCTGCGGCGCGTTACCCACGCCATAGGAGCGCAGAATCAGCGCTTTTACCGGCTGGCGCAGGAAGTTGCGCACCACATCGGCTGAGATCCCCGGGTAAATAGTGACGACGCCAATCGGCTGCGGTGTGATTGGGTGAACAATCAGTTCGCCTTCACTTCGCGGGGCCGGTGGCGTACCCAGGCGACGGATGTGGATACCCGCTTCCAGTAGCGGCGGGAGGTTAGGGGAGGCGAAAGCGTCAAAGCCATCGGCATGCGCCTTTGTCGTGCGGTTGCCGCGAAACAGGCGGTTGTTGAAGAACAGGGTGACTTCGTTGATCGGATAGTTTGCTGCGATGTACAGCGCGTTGAGAAGATTGATTTGTCCGTCAGAACGCAGCTCCGCCAACGGTATTTGTGACCCTGTCACAATGACCGGCTTGCCCAGATTCTCCAGCATAAATGAGAGTGCGGAGGCGGTAAACGCCATCGTGTCGGTGCCGTGAAGGATAACAAAACCGTCGTACTGGTCGTAATGGGTTTTGATATCGTCGGCGATATGCTGCCAGTCTTCCGGCGTCATATCTGACGAATCCATCAACGGGGCATATTCATGAATGGTGAAGTCGGGCATTTCCGGGCGGTGAAATTCGGGCATCAGCGCCAACTGCCGCTGAAGGTGTCCGGAGACCGGGATGTAACCCTGTTCGGAGCGCTGCATACCAATGGTCCCACCGGTATAGGCAACGTAAATCGATTTCTTCTGCATGGCTATTATCTTGTCGCTCAAGGAAAAATCCCCCTTCGCAGGAAGAGGGATTGGGGATTAACGCACGTTAGCGCAGGTCAGACAGAACGCATAACGGTTTTGCGGATCGTTGAATGCGGCGAGCTTATCGCCTTCCGCTTTGACCGTACTGGCCGCTGAGGCCAGCGGTGCAGGGAGCATTGCCTGAATCGCCTGCGGCAGCATGGCGCGAACGGAGCCTGACATGCCGTCCATGACCATATCGAAGAAGGTCGGCTCATCCTGATAATAGTCGATATGCCACGCCTTGAGTTTCGCCAGTTCAGCCGCTTTAGCGACCGCATCGTCGAAGTCGCCAAGGCTGTCGACCAGACCGTTCGCTTTGGCGTCCTGGCCGGTCCAGACGTGGCCCTGCGCAATTTTATCAATCTGCTCAGGCGTAGATTTACGCGCCTGAGCGACCAGGGTGATAAAACGCTTATAGCCGTTCTCAATGCTCAGTTGCATCATTTGCTGCGCTTCCGGCGGCAGGGCCTTGGTCAGCGAAATATCGGCCAGCGGTGAGGTGGCCACGCCGTCGGTGTGCACACCAATTGAATCAAGGCTATTTTCGACGGTGTTAATCACCCCGAAGATACCAATCGAACCGGTCAGCGTGCTCGGGTTGGCCACAATGTAGCTGGCCGGCGTGGAGATCCAGTAACCACCGGACGCTGCCATTCCGCCCATCGACACCACCACCGGTTTGCCGGCAGCGCGCGCGGCGGCCAGTTCTGAACGAATCACTTCCGAGGCCGTCACGCTGCCGCCAGGGCTGTTTACGCGCAGGACAATGGCTTTCACTTTCGGATCCAGACGCGCATCGCGAATTTGCGAGGCGGTGGTATCCCCGCCGACGTTCCCCGGCGTTTCTTCACCATCCATGATGGCCCCGTTGGCGAAGACGACGCCGATGGAGCTGCCCGTATCCGCAGGCGGATTGAGCGTATAGTCGTAATAGCTGATCGCGCGATAGTTATTTTCGGCTTTGCTCCAGCCAAACTGTTTGGTCAGCGCTTTTTCCACTTCGGCGCTGGAAAGCAGGGCGTCGACCAGTTTGCTGTCGAGCGCGTACTTCGCTGTATCACCATCGGCTTTCGTCAGCGCATCCAGAACGCCCTGTGCGCCAGGGAAGACTTGCCCTGCCGGGATTTGACGATTGGCGGCAACGGTATTCAGGTAGTTCTGCCACAGTTCACCAATCCAGCGGCTGTCTGCTTCCCGCGCCGCAGGCGACATATCGTCACGAATAAACGGCTCGACGGCAGACTTATAGGTTCCAACGCGGAACACGTGGGTGGAAACTTTCAGCTTATCCAGCAGGGATTTGTAATAGAGTCCGTTGGTGGCAAAACCGTGGATGTCGACCGAGCCCTGCGGCGACAGCCAGATTTTATTGGCGAAGCTCGCGAGGTAATACTGGCCCTGACTAAAGTTATCGCCGACGGCATAGACCGGTTTTCCGCTGTCGCGGAATTCACGCAGCGCTTTGCCGATATACTGCATTGACGGCTGGTCGGCACCGGCGAAGTTTTTTAAATCCATCACAATACCGGTGATATTGCGATCGTCTTTGGCCTGACGAATGGTATTGACGATATCGAACAGGGAGTTTTCCTGCAGACGATCGGAGCTGGCGCCCAGTAGTTGACGGCTGAGCGCGCCAAGACGGCTGGTGCTGGACGGTTTATCGACGATCACCCCGGAAATATCTAATAGCAGGGCACCGCGACCGACTTTATCACTGGTATTATTGTTGCTGACCTGCATCCAGACTCCCACACCGACCAGGATCAGGAAGATAAAGAACAGGTTAAGCACCATCTCGCGGACAAAATTAAGCAGTCGCCACGTCCATTTAAAAAAACCGGCAATGAATCGCCACAGGGTTCGCATGTATTCTCCCTACCGTTACAAATACTACACCTGGGTCAGGTGTAAGAGATGTGGCTATCCTAATGACCCTGCCGTCTCTTGTCAGCAGGAATCACCGTCGACGCTGTAACAAAATCTGCTCTCGTGTTAATTTTGTGAATATTCACCCTGACAGGAGTTAACCAAATGGATGCACTTGAATTACTTGTTAACCGCCGCAGCGCTTCTCGCCTTGCCGAGCCTGCACCTGCCGGTGAGCAATTGCAAAATATTCTCCGCGCGGGGATGCGCGCGCCGGATCATAAGACCTTGCAACCGTGGCATTTCTTCGTCATTGAAGGCGAAGGGCGCGAACGCTTCAGCGCGGTGCTGGAGAAGGGGGCAATTGCCGCCGGGAGCGATGATAAAGGGATCGAAAAAGCGCGCACCGCGCCGTTTCGCGCGCCGCTTATCATCACCGTGGTCGCGAAATGTGACGAAAATCATAAGGTCCCGGTCTGGGAACAGGAAATGTCCGCCGGCTGCGCGGTGATGGCGATGCAAATGGCGGCTATCGCGCAAGGCTTCGGCGGTATCTGGCGTACCGGGGCGTTAACCGACAGCCCGGTGGTGCGCGACGCGTTTGATTGCCGTACGCAGGATAAGATCGTCGGCTTCCTCTATCTTGGTACGCCGCAACTGAAAGCTTCCACCACCATTAACGTGCCGGATACCGCGCCGTTTGTGACGAAATTTTAGTTAATTCTGCAAAACTGTCTGGATTCTGAGCAAAGACGCCGGAATTCGGACACTCTCTCTTATCACTTCATGGAATGAGCGCTACCATAGCCCGATTGCAATGACAGGAGATGTCCATGAGCGAGCAAGCTATTCGTTTAACGCAGTACAGCCACGGAGCGGGTTGCGGTTGTAAAATTTCCCCGAAAGTGTTGGAAACCATCCTGCACAGCGAGCAGGCGAAGTTTGTCGACCCGAACCTGCTTGTGGGAAATGAAACCCGTGACGACGCGGCGGTATACGATCTGGGCAATGGCACCAGCGTCATTAGTACCACTGACTTCTTTATGCCGATTGTCGATGATCCGTTTGATTTTGGCCGCATTGCGGCGACCAACGCCATTAGCGATATTTTCGCGATGGGCGGCAAACCGATTATGGCGATCGCGATCCTGGGCTGGCCAATCAGTAAGCTGTCACCAGAAATCGCCCGCGAAGTGACCGAAGGCGGACGTTTTGCCTGTCGTCAGGCGGGCATTGCGCTGGCGGGCGGTCACTCGATTGATGCGCCGGAACCAATCTTTGGTCTGGCGGTGACCGGCATCGTCCCCACTGAACGGGTGAAGAAAAACAGCACTGCCCAGGCCGGCTGTAAGCTTTTCCTGACCAAGCCGTTGGGCATCGGCGTGCTGACCACCGCTGAGAAAAAATCGCTGTTGAAACCTGAACACCAGGGGCTGGCGACGGAAGTGATGTGTCGGATGAATATTGCCGGGGCGTCATTTGCCAACATTGATGGCGTCAAAGCCATGACCGATGTGACTGGCTTTGGTCTGTTGGGCCACCTCAGCGAGATGTGCCAGGGCGCAGGCGTGCAGGCGCAGATTTGTTATCAGGACATCCCTAAACTGCCGGGAGTGGAAGAGTACATCCGCCTGGGCGCCGTGCCGGGCGGCACTGAGCGTAACTTTGCCAGCTATGGACACCTGATGGGAGAAATGCCGCAGGCGGTGCGCTCCCTGCTGTGCGATCCGCAAACCTCCGGTGGCCTGCTGCTGGCGGTGATGCCAGACGCCGAAGAGGACGTTAAAGCGACAGCCGCCGAGTTTGGTATCGAACTGACGGCGATTGGCGAACTGGTTGAAGCCCGTGGCGGACGCGCCATGGTTGAGATCCGTTAATTCGATGCGGTTGTTTATTGCCGAAAAGCCGAGTCTGGCACGTGCCATTGCCGATGTGCTGCCTAAACCGCACCGCAAAGGCGATGGTTTTATTGAATGCGGTAATGGTCAGGTGGTGACCTGGTGTATTGGTCACCTGCTTGAACAGGCGCAGCCCGATGTCTATGACAGCCGTTATGCACGCTGGAATCTGGCCGACCTGCCGATCGTGCCGGAAAAGTGGCAATTGCAGCCGCGTCCTTCCGTAACCAAACAGCTCAACGTGATCAAACGCTTTCTGCATGAGGCCAGTGAGGTTATTCATGCGGGCGACCCGGATCGCGAAGGGCAACTGCTGGTCGATGAGGTGCTGGATTACCTGCAACTGGCACCGGAAAAGCGCCATCAGGTGCAGCGCTGTTTGATCAACGATCTCAACCCGCAGGCCGTTGAGCGCGCCATTGAACGTTTGCGTTCAAACAGTGAATTTGTGCCATTGTGCGTGTCAGCGCTGGCTCGCGCCCGCGCGGACTGGCTGTACGGCATCAACATGACCCGGGCGTACACTATCCTCGGACGTAATGCCGGTTATCAGGGGGTACTCTCCGTCGGACGCGTACAGACGCCGGTGCTTGGACTGGTGGTACGCCGTGACGAAGAGATCGAAAACTTCGTTGCCAAAGATTTCTTTGAAGTGAAAGCGCATATCGTGACCCCTGCGGATGAACGTTTCACCGCCATCTGGCAGCCAAGCGAAGCGTGTGAACCGTATCAGGACGAAGAGGGGCGTTTGCTACATCGTCCGCTGGCGGAGCATGTGGTCAACCGCATCAACGGACAGCCGGCGATTGTCACCAGCTATAACGATAAACGGGAATCAGAATCCGCACCGCTGCCGTTTTCGCTCTCCACATTGCAGATTGAAGCGGCAAAGCGCTTTGGTCTGAGCGCGCAGAACGTGCTCGACATCTGCCAGAAACTGTATGAAACCCATAAACTCATTACCTACCCGCGTTCCGATTGCCGCTATCTGCCGGAAGAGCACTTTGCCGGACGTCATGCGGTGATGAATGCCATCAGCGTGCATGCGCCGGATCTGCTGCCGCAACCGGCGGTGAATCCCGATACCCGCAATCGCTGCTGGGATGACAAAAAGGTCGATGCGCACCACGCCATTATCCCTACGGCACGCAGTAACAACATCAATCTGACGGAGAACGAAGCGAAGGTGTACAACCTGGTCGCCCGTCAGTACCTGATGCAGTTCTGCCCGGATGCGGTATTCCGTAAATGCGTGATTGAACTGGACATCGCGAAGGGTAAATTCGTTGCCAAAGCCCGGTTCCTCGCAGAAGCGGGCTGGCGGACGCTGCTCGGCAGTAAAGAGCGTGATGAAGAGAACGACGGCACGCCGCTGCCGGTGGTGGCGAAAGACGATGAATTACTGTGCGAAAAGGGGGAGGTTGTTGAACGCCAGACCCAGCCGCCGCGCCACTTTACCGATGCCACGCTGCTGTCGGCGATGACCGGGATCGCGCGCTTCGTGCAGGATAAAGATCTGAAAAAGATCCTCCGCGCAACGGATGGGCTGGGCACCGAAGCCACCCGCGCCGGGATCATTGAACTGCTGTTTAAGCGCGGCTTTCTGGTCAAAAAAGGGCGTTATATTCACTCCACCGATGCCGGGAAAGCGCTGTTCCACTCGCTGCCGGAGATGGCGACCCGTCCTGACATGACCGCCCACTGGGAGTCGATACTGACGCAAATCAGCGAAAAGCAGTGCCGCTATCAGGATTTTATGCAGCCGCTGGTGGGGACGCTGTATCAACTGATCGATCAGGCGCGGAGTACGCCGGTACGCCGCTTCCGTGGCATTGTGGCACCCGGCGACGCAGATAAGAAAAAGAGCGCGCCCCGCAAACGCGCGGCGAAAAAAAGCCCGCCATCAGCAGAAGCAGAGGCGGGCGTGTAATACGCTCGTGCCGCGGTGAATTAAATCACACCCTGGCCAAACATGGCGTCGGCAATCTTCACGAAGGCTGAGATGTTCGCCCCACGGACATAGTTGGTCTGCTTGCTTTCGCCACCGTACTCGACGCAGGCATGGTGAATATCAAGCATAATGTGGTGCAGACGGGCATCCACTTTTTCCGCCTTCCAGCTCAGACGCGCAGCGTTCTGCGCCATTTCCAGACCGGAGGTGGCAACGCCACCGGCGTTCGCTGCTTTGCCCGGTGCAAACAGCACGCCGGCTTCGAGGAACAGGTCGGTCGCTTCGATGGTCGTCGGCATGTTTGCCCCTTCCGCCACCGCCTTCACGCCGTTGGCGATAAGCTGACGCGCGGCGTCGACATCGAGTTCGTTCTGCGTTGCACACGGCAGGGCGATATCGACCGGCACTGACCACGGCTGTTTACCTTCCAGATAGGTCAGGCCAAACTCACGGGCGTAGTCCGCCACGCGACCGTCGCGGCTGGCTTTGATTTCGCACAGACGCGCCAGTTTCTCTTTCGTAAAGCCGCTCTCATCCACGACGGTGCCGCTGGAGTCGGAGGCCGTCACCACGCGAGCGCCAAATTCCATCGCTTTTTCAATGGCAAACTGCGCCACGTTGCCGGAACCGGAAACCGCCACGCGCATCCCTTCAAAGCCCAGACCATGACGCTTGAGCATCGCTTCGGTGAAGTAGACCAGACCGTAGCCGGTTGCTTCTGGACGGATAAGGCTGCCGCCGAAGGAGAGTCCTTTGCCGGTAAACACACAGCCGCTGTTGTTGGAAAGCTTACGCATCATCCCGGCCATAAAGCCCACTTCACGACCGCCCACGCCGATATCTCCGGCAGGAACGTCAGTATCCGGCCCCAGATGACGATACAGTTCAGTCATCAGCGCCTGACAGAAACGCATCACTTCGCCTTCACTTTTCCCTTTCGGGTCGAAATCACTTCCGCCTTTACCGCCGCCCATCGGCAGGGTGGTCAGCGCATTTTTGAAGGTTTGCTCAAAACCGAGGAACTTCAGGATCGACAGGTTCACGGAAGGGTGGAAGCGCATCCCGCCTTTGTACGGGCCAATCGCCGAGTTGAACTGTACACGCCATGCACGGTTAACCTGGACCTGATTACGATCGTCCAGCCACACGACGCGGAACTGAATCACACGCTCTGGCTCAACCAGACGTTCCAGCAACGACATTTCACGATAACGCGGGTTTTGCTCAATGAACGGCCACAGGGTGGTCATGACTTCACGGACGGCTTGCGCGAACTCGGTTTGATTCGGGTCGCGCTTTTGGACATGGTTGAGGAATGATTCCAGAGAGCGTGTCTGATCCATAGATATAAAAACCTCTTATATTTTAATGTGGTTGTATTTATGTTGTTTGTATTAAGTGCATTTGCAGATTTTGACTATACCACCAGGAATGTGACGGATAGCAAGGAAAAAATGCCGGAGCCAGACAAATTAATAACGAAACGGCTGTCATAACGAAAAGCGATGACGCAAGCGATTAAAGTTTCCCGCGCGGGTTACCGTTATACTGAGAACAGTCCCGGAATAGTAAGGAAATCCTATGCGTTTTATCGCGATGGCGGCAGCGCTGATGACACTCTCTTTATCCACCCTGGCGAATCAAAATATTCGCCCGGATGTTCAGGTGAACGTACCGCCGGAGGTCTTCAGCTCCGGTGGGCAGCGCGCGCAGCCCTGTAATCAGTGCTGCATTTATCAGGATCAGAATTATTCAGAAGGGGCGGTGATTAAAGCCGATGGCGTGCTGTTGCAGTGTCAGCGTGATGAGAAAACGATCGGCACGAATCCGCTGGTCTGGCGGCGCGTAAAATCATAAAGGCGTTAAGCAGAGGAATATCGGCGGGGGCGAGCGGATAGTCCAGCGCGGCCTGCGGTTCGCACCACACCAGCTGCTGGTGCTCATGCGCTATCACCTCTCCGCTGAACGCGGGGACATGCCAGGCATGCAGATGAATCATCCGCCCGGAGACTTCACGCTGATGGCTGGCAATATAGCATCCCACCGTGGCCTCAATCCCTAGCTCTTCACGCAGTTCGCGGACCAGCGCCTGTGGTTGCGTTTCGCCCGCTTCCACCTTGCCACCGGCAAATTCCCATAGTCCAGCCTGGTCCGCCTGTGGCGGGCGCTGGGCGAGCAAAATTTTGCCATCACGTTCAACGATCGCGGCAACAACGTCGAGGGTTTTCATCATATTCGTCAATGTTCAACAGCAGAAAGTGACATACTATCGTCATCTTTGATTGACCTGAAGTCCCAGGAGTCCCCCTTGAACGATCCGCAATCGTGGGTAACGCCGCTGACCCGCCTCCCTGCCTCTCTTAGCCCTCTCGTGATGACGCAAAAAAAACACTACGGCGAGGTGCTACATCCGACGCGCTGGTGGGGACGGATGCCGTTTTTGTTCTGGCTGGTGGCGCTGTTTGTGGGATTTCTCGAACGTAAACGTGCCCGTCTGAGGCCGGTGATGCGGGCGCTGCTGATGACGCGCGTGTCGCAGGTCTGCCATTGCGCATTCTGCGTGGACGCCAACAGCCTGCGTCTGGCAGAGCGCTGTGGCGCGATGGAAAAAGTACTGGCGGTGGCGAACTGGCAGGCATCGTCGCTTTTTACGCCAGAAGAGCGCATTGCGCTGGCCTATGCTGACGCCGTGACCGCCACGCCGCCGCAGGTAGACGATGCCCTGAAAGCGCAAATGAAGCAGCATTTCAGCGATGAGGTCATTTGTGAGATGACCGCGCTGCTGGCTTTCCAGAACCTCTCGGCGCGTTTCAATGCCGCGCTGGACATCCCATCGCAGGGGCTGTGCGACAGTCTCAAAGGAGCGCCGCGTGCTTGACAGGCATCTTCATCCCCGGCTCAAACCGCTGCTCCACCACTGCGCGGGCGTGCTTGACAGGCCGGGGATTTCTCCGGACGGGCTGACGCTCGTTGGATTTGCTCTCGGCGTGCTGGCGTTGCCGTTTCTGGCCCTGGGGTGGTATCTGGCGGCGCTGGTGGCGATTGCGCTGAACCGGCTGTTGGATGGTCTTGACGGCGCGCTGGCGCGGCGCCGCGGACTCACCGATGCGGGTGGCTTTCTCGATATTGCGCTCGACTTCTTGTTTTACGCGCTGGTGCCGTTTGGCTTCATTCTGGCCGATCCGCAGCATAACGCGCTGGCGGGAAGCTGGCTGTTGTTTGCGTTTATCGGCACCGGCAGCAGCTTTCTCGCCTTTGCTGCGCTGGCCGCAAAGCACAATATCGATAACCCCGGCTACGCACACAAGTCGTTTTACTATCTGGGCGGATTGACGGAGGGAACGGAAACGATCGCACTCTTTGTGCTCGGCTGCCTTTTCCCTGCGTACTTCGCCGCACTGGCGTGGATCTTCGGCACGCTGTGCTGGATGACGACGCTGACGCGCGTCTGGAGTGGTTATCTGACGCTGAAAGGGCTTCAGCGTCAGAATGGGTGAGATTATTTGCTGCTGTCCGGGCCGCGTTCGCCTGTGGAGACCGGGTTTTTCGGATTGCTGCTCCACTCATACCAGCCGCCGTCATAGACGGAGACGTTTTTCCAGCCCATCGCCCGGGCGTACATAAACGTCTCTGACGCGCGCCAGCCGGTGCCACAGTAGAAGGCGACCTGCTGATCCGGCAGTATGTGCCACTGCTTCCACATTGCGGCGATATCTTCCGCGCTGCGCATGGTGCCGTCCGGGTTATGGAAGTCTTCCATATGGGTCGAGTCGCTGCCGGCATGTCCCCAGCGCGCGCCGGCAATTTCACCTTTTGGCTTGATGTAGCTGTAGCCGCTGGTGGTGCCGATAAATTCCGGCCAGGAGCGAATACTGACCAGCGACGCATCCTGACGGTGCAACAGCCCGCGCGCCTGCTCCATATCAAGCATTAACTGCGGCTGCGCCGGAATGGTCACGCCAAAATCGGGCTCCGGTTTCACCTTCGCGGGCGTACCGCGCTCGACCGGCAGCCCGGCATCAGACCAGGTCTGCCAGCCACCGTCGAGCAGGCGAACGTCTTTCACCCCGGCATACAGCATGATCTGCGCCACCCGTGCCGCGGCGTAAACATCGCGACCGTACAGGATAACCGTGGTGTCGTGACGGATACCGTGTTTCGCCAGCATCGCCTGCAGGCTGGCGTCGGAGACTTTGTTCCACAGCGGCTCGCTTTCCACTTCGTTGGTGTCGATGTAATCCGCACCCGGAATATGGCTGAGCAGATAAAACTTCGGCGCGCCCCAGGCGGCTTCGATCACTTTCCAGTCACCGGCGGGTTTCGCGGTCACCTCTTTACCCTGTTGCAGGTCATGCAGCCACTGCGGATAAACCAGCTGTTCGAAATGCGGCAGTCGTTGCAGACGGGCGGGCTCCTGCAGCGCGTCGCTCAGCGTGGCAACCTGTTGCAGTCCCGCTTTTTGCAGTCGACTTTTCACCGCCTGCACATCGCTGTCGTTGCCGTACAGCGCGACAGGGGCGGCGGATTTCAGTTGATGCTGCTGGATCCAGGCGTTGAGCTGTTCGTCGCTCATGTTGTCGAGCCAGCCTGCAGAGAGATTCAGGGCGGAAGGTTCATGGCCGGAAGGGCCGTTTAACGACGGCGGCCAGCCATTGTAGAACGCGCCTGGACGGGTATCGATGGCTGTACCCTGTTTTTGCGTCAGTTGTTTGAAGTTGAGCGCCTGCGCCATATCAGCAGCCCAGGTGGAAGCGCAAGCGAGCCCTAAAGCCAGTGCCAGCGCGGTCATTTGAGAAACACGTTTCATCGAATTGCCCGACGTTGAGATAAGGAGGCGCCATTCTGTGCTCGCTGTAGCTGAAAAACTTTGCGTTAACGCAGTATGTCCGCAGTTTCACGACGCGGGAGATAACTGCAAAACGTGGCCTCCCGGCGGAACATCCTGCGCGTCATGGGTCACCTGAACGACCGGGATGTCCAGTCGACGCACTTCGTCAAAGACCCACTGACGAAAGTCTGCCCGTCTGTCAGTATCAAGACGGCTGAAGGGTTCGTCCAGCAGCAATGTTCTGGGCTGTGCCAGCAGGGCGCGAAGCAGCGCGACCCGCGCGCGCTGGCCGCCAGATAGCGTGGCGGGATCGCGAGAAGAGAAACCCGCCATGCCCGCGCGTTCAAGCGCGTGATCAACCGCATCGTGGCGCGACGGGCCTTTCAGACCGGCGGGGAGCGCCAGCAGCAGGTTTTGCCCCACCGTAAAATGATCAAACAGCAGAGCATCCTGAAACAAAATGCCGGTCTGGCGTTGGGCCGTCGGGAGCACATCCAGACGTTGTTCATCCCGCCACAGTTCACCGCTGGCGTGCAGTGGCGGTGTCAGCGCACCCACCATCCAGGCCAGTAGTGAAGACTTGCCGCAGCCGGAGGAACCCATTAATGTGACAATGTCACCTTTTGCTACATCAAAGGTTAACGGGCCAAACAGCGGGGCCTGGTTAAGAAACAGAGTAAGATGGCGAACGATGAGCATTAACGCAATCCTTGCCGGCGGTGGCCGACCCATGATGAAAGCCCGGCCATCAGTGCGAACACTGTCAGCGGTAACAGCAATTGCCAGAGCGCCTGCGCGGCCAGGATACCGGTGCTGCCACCGCTGCTGAGGGCGACCGCTTCCGTCGTCAGCGTCGGGAAACGGCCCGCGCCCAGCCACAGCGTCGGCATGTACTGCGCGATACTGACGGAGAAACCCACCGCCAGCGCCACCAGTGCAGGACGTAAAATCAGCGGGCATTTTACGGTGCAAAAGATTTTCATCGGCGACCAGCCCAGCGTCCGGGCAATCAGCAGCAGACGGGGATCGATGCGTTGCCAGGCCGGTTTCAGGACGAACAACATCCACGGTGCTACCCACAGCAGATGCCCCCAGACAATCGTTGCAAACTGGCCGTCCTGTTCAAGGTGTAGCGCCAGCGCATATTGCCCCATCACCAACGGCAGCGCCGGAAGGAGGATCGGCAGCCAGACCCAACGATGTCCGCGCTGCGGTCCCCATTCCAGCCATAGCAGCAAAATGACCAACCCCAGCGCGCTGGCGGCCAGTCCTGTCATTACGCTGTGGGTTAACGCCTCGGGATTGAGCGCGGATTGCTGTGCGAGAAGGGTCAACAATACCGTGCACAGCACGCCCGTTGCGGGTAGCGACAGCGACAGTGTTTTCCCTGTCAGAGGTGGAACACGGTGTTGACGCACGCCGCGGATGTCGGGAAGCGTGCGTCGCCAACCGCGCCAGAGCAGGTAGCCTGCGAGGATAAAGAGGGCGAGTAGCGCCAGTAAAAGCAGGCTCGCCAGCGCGCCTTTGATCTGCTGTTCACTGTCTCCCTGACTAAGCCACTGCCAGCAGAGGACCGCCAGCGTTGGCGGGTTGCCGGGACCCAGGATAATGGCAACATCTACCGCCGAAATTGTCCACGCCACCACGGCCAGCATCACGATACCCAGCCCGGGGGCAATGGTGGGCAATAACAACCAGCAGAGCGCCTGTCGGCGGCTGTAGCCCAGTGAATCCAGGACGATGACTTGCTGAGCCAGTCGTTTCTCACTCAGTAAAATCGATAAAATCCACAGCACGAAAGCGCTCTCTTTCACCGCCAGCGTCACGCCAAGCCCAATGCCGTAGCGATCGAGCGCGGGAGAGAAAAACGGCAGCGCGCGCCAGAGCAGTCCGCCTTCGGCAAAGAGCAGCAGCGCGGCGCTGGCAAACGCGACATGGGGAATGGCGAGCAGCCACGGCAGGCGGGTACTCAACCGCCGCCAGCGTATGCCTGGCCAGAGCGCCACCACAACCGTTAGCGCAATAAACAGCGCGCCAGCGGCGGCGATGAACACTGAAACCACGGTTGCCAGCAACGCCTGCGGCAGTTGGGGATCGGCAAAAAGCGCCTGCCAGTTCGCCAACGACAGCGCGGGGGCGATCAGCAGCACGCTGGCCGGCAGTACTGGCGCGTATATTGTCGCCATGCCCAGCCAGGCAAGAAGCATTAGCGCGAGCCGTAGCGGCGCAGCCATTCTTGCTCCAACGCGTTAACCCAGGCCGCATGAGGCTCGGGCAGGACGGCGGGCAGGCCATCCGGAATGCGTGCTTCCAGCGCCGCCTGCTGCGCGGCGGGCAGTTTCTTCGCATCCAGGACCGACGGATCGCCCCAGACAGTCGGGTCGGCCTTCCGCAACTGGGCGTCAGGCGAGAGCAGGAAGTTGGCGACCAGCTTCGCTCCGGCGCTGGCACGGGCATTAGCCGGAATGGTGACAAAGTGAACGTTGCCAATCATTCCTTCGCTAAAGCCAAAGCTGTAGCTGCTTTTCGGCAATTCACCGCTGGCGACTTTTTGCTGAGCGTGCGCGGGGTTAAAGGTTAACGACAGGCGCAGCGTCCCGCTGTTGAGTAACGCGTCCATCCGCGCCTGAGATGGCGGGAAATCCTTGCCTTCGCGCCACAGCGCGGGATGCAGCGCGTCAAGGTAGCGCCACAGCGGCGCGGTCACCCGGGCGAAGGTGGCGGCATCCGGTGCGACGGTGAGCGCATGCGGAGAGTCTGTCAGCGAGATCAGTAACTGCTCCAGGAACGCCGTGCCGGTAAAGTCCGGTGGTCGAGGGTAACTGACGGTGCCGGGATGCGCCTGGGCAAATGCCAACAGCGCCTGCGGACTCTGCGGCGGTTGCGGCGTCACGTTGCTGTCCGCGATAAACGTCAACTGCGCGCCACCCCACGGAGATTCAGCCCCGTCAGTGGGAATAGAGAAATCTTCACGTACCGGTTTTTGCGTATCGACATAACGCCAGTTGGGCAACGTTTCCGCCCACTGGGTCTGCAACAATCCCGCCTCTTTCAACGTGCGGAAGTTTTCACCGTTGACCCACAGCAGGTCGACAGAACCGCCGGTTTTCCGCCCGGCGGCGGCTTCCGTCTGGATACGCTTCACGGCATCAGCCGCATCGGCGAGGCGCACGATTTTAAGATTGACCGCATAGTGCGTTTTCATCTCGCCGCTGACCCAGTCAAGGTACTGGTTAATGGCGGTGTCACCGCCCCAGGCGTTGAACCAGACGGTCTGGCCTTTGGCTTCATCTTTGATCTGCTGCCAGTTCTGCTCGGCGTGGCTCTGAGCGGTCAGCAACAGGCCCGCAAGTAGTAATCCCCAACGCATCGTTACTCCTGAAAAAAACGTGTTGCCAGCCAACGGGAGGCCAGCGGTAATAACCCCAACAGGGCAAACGCGGCCAGCATCGCGGGAGAGATAATGTCGCGTATCGATGTTAACTGGCTTAACTGGCGTCCGGCGTTCAGATAAACCACGGTGGCAGGTAGCATCCCCAACTGGCTGACCCACCAGTAACGGCGCACACTGACGGCGGTGAGGCCTGCCAGCAGGTTGACGACAACAAACGGAAACAACGGCATCAGGCGGAGCGCAAAGAGATAAAAGGCGCCGTCTCGCGCCATCCCATTATTCACCGTTGCCATGTGCCGGGCAAAACGCCGCGACACCCAGTCACGCAGCAGATAACGACTGGTGAGCATGGCGAGCGTCGCGCCAAGCGTCGAAGCAAAAGAGACCAGCAACGTACCTTGCCAGAGGCCAAACAGCGCGCCGCCGAGCAGCGTCAGCAGCGCCGCGCCGGGAATCGACAGCGCCGCGATAGCGGTATAGAGCAGAAAATAGAGACTGGCGCAAAGAAAAGGGGACTGGCGCTGCCAGTCCGCCAGCAGTGAATGATGGTGCTTAAGCGTCTCCAGCGTGAGCAGGCCGGGGGGCAACGCCCAGAGCACCCCGGCGAGACAGAGGATCAGTGCGCCTGTTAACCCCATCTTTCTGGCTTTCACGACTGAACATCAAACTTTAAACGTTGCCCACACCGGCGCATGGTCAGACGGTTTTTCCATACTGCGAATGTCATAGTCAATACCGGTTTCCACACAGCGCTCCGCCAGCGGATTGCTTGCCAGCAACAGATCGATACGCAGACCGCGGTTATCATCGAATCCCTTCGAACGGTAATCAAACCACGAGAATTTGTCGGCAGATTCCGGGTGCGCATGGCGGAAGGTGTCAACCAGACCCCAGCCCAGCAAGCGGTCCATCCATTCGCGCTCTTCCGGCAGGAACGAACACTTGCCGGTGCGCAGCCAGCGCTTGCGGTTCTCTTCGCCAATGCCGATGTCCCGATCGGACGGGCTGATATTCATATCCCCCATGATCAGTACCGGGTTGTCACGCTTGAGTTCGTTGTCGAGATAGTTTTGTAAGTTCTGATAAAACTGCGCTTTGGCCGGAAACTTAATCGGATGGTCACGGCTTTCGCCCTGCGGGAAGTAGCCGTTGATCACCGTCAGGTTGCCCAGTGGAGAGGGGATCTCCGCCATGATGATGCGGCGCTGAGCCTCTTCGCCATCATCGGGAAAACCCCGTCGCACGGCGATGGGCGTCTCTTTGGTCAGCAGCGCCACGCCATAGTGACCTTTCTGACCGTGATAGAAAACGTTGTAGCCGAGTTTTGCGACATCCTCGAGCGGGAACATGTCGTCGTGAACTTTTGTCTCCTGCAGGCCAATAACATCGGGTTGGTGTTTTTCGACGATGGCTTCCAGTTGATGAGGTCTGGCGCGCAGGCCGTTGATATTAAAAGAGACAAATTTCATAGTCGCTGCCACTTTGCTGGATGAATAGTGCATGGATGGTAGCAGAATTTCCGCAAACTGACTGCTCATAATGGTGAGATTCCGGCAATGAGTGCGAATGGTGTTAACAATGGGGCAACCTTTGCCCTGTTTTAGGGCAGATTGCGTCAGAATGGCGCAGCAATTTCCTGTAAATTTCGCATAGGATCACATTTCCAGAATTATATTTGGTCTGTGCATAATATTGCGGTTTTTCCTCTATTTACTCCTCTTTCACGCAAACATATTCACTTTTTATGCACGCATAGTGAATAACGCTGGGTTGTAACGCATTGATTTTCCGTCCAGGGCAGCCATTTATGCATTTTTTTCGCTGGCTGGCATGAAGACTGCAATCTACATTTACAGCGCAAACACTACTATTTATTAACATATGAATAACTTTTTATTTACCGATGAGGTCGCTATGTCTCAGTCAATTACGCGTGAAAATTTTGATGAATGGATGATGCCCGTTTATGCACCGGCGCCTTTTATTCCGGTTCGTGGCGAAGGTTCACGCTTGTGGGATCAGCAGGGTAAAGAGTATATCGACTTCGCGGGGGGCATTGCGGTGAATGCGCTGGGGCACGCGCATCCAGAATTGCGTGACGCACTGAATAACCAGGCGAGTAAATTCTGGCACACCGGCAATGGCTATACCAACGAGCCGGCGCTGCGACTGGCGAAAAAGTTAATCGACGCCACCTTTGCCGATCGTATCTTCTTCTGCAACTCCGGTGCTGAGGCCAACGAGGCGGCGCTGAAGCTGGCGCGCAAATATGCGCACGACCACTACGGCAGCAATAAAAGCGGCATCGTGGCATTTAAGAATGCCTTTCACGGTCGTACGCTGTTCACCGTCAGCGCCGGGGGACAACCTGCCTATTCGCAGGATTTCGCGCCGCTGCCGCCGGAGATCCGTCACGCCGTCTACAACGATATTAACTCTGCCAGCACGCTGATCGACGATACCACCTGCGCGGTCATCGTCGAACCCATGCAGGGTGAAGGCGGCGTGCTGCCTGCAACTCAGGCCTTCCTGCAAGGGCTGCGCGAGCTGTGCGATCGACATAATGCGCTGCTGATTTTTGATGAAGTGCAGACCGGCGTGGGCCGTACCGGTGAGCTGTACGCCTACATGCACTACGGCGTTACGCCAGATCTCCTGACCACCGCCAAGGCGCTGGGCGGCGGCTTCCCGATCGGGGCACTGCTGGCCAGTGAAAAATGCGCCAGCGTGATGACTGTCGGAACACACGGCACCACCTATGGCGGTAACCCACTGGCAACCGCCGTCGCCGGAAAATTGCTCGATATCGTCAATACGCCCGCGATGCTGAACGGTGTGAAACAGCGCCATGACTGGTTCGTGGAGCGTCTGAACGCCATCAATCTGCACACCGGGCTGTTCAGTGAAATTCGCGGGCTGGGCCTGCTGATTGGCTGTGTACTGAACGATAAGTTTGCCGGCAAAGCCAAACAGATTTCTCAGGAAGCCGCGAAAGCGGGCGTGATGGTGCTGATTGCCGGGGGCAATGTGGTGCGCTTCGCTCCGGCGCTGAACGTCACGCAAGAAGAGGTGGCTACCGGTCTTGACCGTTTTGCGCTTGCCTGCGAACAGATTACCGCCGGAGGTTCATCATGATGGTGATCCGTCCTGTCGAGCACGCTGATATCAGCGCGCTGATGCAGCTGGCCAGTAAAACCGGCGGTGGACTGACCTCGCTGCCAGCCAATGAAGCCACGCTGGCGGCGCGTATCGACCGTTCCCTGAAAACCTGGCGGGGTGAATTGCCGAAAAGTGAACAGGGTTATGTCTTTGTGCTGGAGGATCTGGACAGCGGCACCGTAGCGGGGATTTGCGCGATCGAAGTCGCCGTGGGGCTTAACGATCCCTGGTACAACTATCGCGTAGGGACACAGGTGCATGCCTCAAAAGAGCTGAACGTCTATAACGCGCTGCCGACGCTGTTTCTCAGTAACGATCATACGGGCAGTAGCGAGCTGTGCACGTTATTCCTCGACCCCGACTGGCGCAAAGAGGGCAACGGCTACCTGTTGTCTAAATCGCGCTTCATGTTTATGGCGGCGTTTCGCGACCATTTTAATGAAAAGGTGGTCGCGGAAATGCGCGGCGTGATCGACGAGCACGGCTATTCCCCGTTCTGGCAAAGCCTGGGGAAACGCTTTTTCTCGATGGAGTTTTCCCGGGCCGATTTTCTCTGCGGTACCGGACAGAAAGCGTTTATTGCTGAACTGATGCCGAAGCATCCGATTTATACCCACTTTCTCTCCGACGAGGCGCAGGCGGTGATTGGCGAAGTTCATCCGCAAACCGCCCCGGCGCGCGCCGTACTGGAGAAAGAAGGATTCCGCTATCGCCATTACATCGACATTTTCGACGGCGGTCCAACGCTGGAGTGTGACATTGACCGGGTGCGGGCGATCCGCAAAAGTCGGCTGATAGAGGTTGGCGAAGGACAGCCCGCGACCGGTGATTTCCCGGCTTGTCTGGTGGCGAATGAGAACTATCGTCACTTCCGCGTCATGCTGGTACGCGCCGATCCGAATACACAACGTCTGGTGCTGACCGCCGCGCAACTGGATGCCCTGAAATGTCATGCAGGAGATCGGGTTCGTTTTGTCCGTCTCTGCGCTGAGGAGAAAACGCTATGACTTTATGGATTAACGGCGACTGGGTGACCGGTCAGGGTGAACATCGGGTGAAGAAAGATCCGGTACAGGGTGACGTGCTCTGGGAAGGTCACGATGCCGATGCCGCGCAGGTGAAGCTGGCGGCGCGTGCCGCGCGCGCGGCTTTCCCGGCCTGGGCCCGACGCCCCTTCAGCGAACGCCAGGCGATTGTCGAAAAATTTGCCGGATTGCTGGAGAGCAATAAAACCGAACTGACCGCCATTATTGCCCGCGAAACCGGCAAGCCGCGCTGGGAAGCGGTGACGGAAGTGACGGCGATGATTAACAAAATCGCCATTTCCGTTAATGCGTACCACGCCCGTACTGGCGAGCAGCAGAGTGCGTTGCCCGACGGCGCGGCAACGCTTCGCCACCGTCCGCATGGCGTGCTGGCGGTGTTTGGTCCGTATAACTTTCCGGGACACCTGCCGAACGGGCACATTGTGCCCGCGCTGCTGGCGGGCAACACCTTACTCTTTAAGCCCAGCGAACTGACGCCGTGGACCGCAGACGCGGTGATCCGACTCTGGGAACAGGCCGGTTTACCGCATGGGGTGCTGAATCTGTTGCAGGGTGGGCGGGAAACGGGACAGGCGCTGAGCGCGCTGGACGCCCTCGACGGGCTGCTGTTTACCGGCAGCGCGAACACGGGTTATCAGCTACATCGCCAGCTTGCAGGACAGCCGGAAAAAATCCTTGCTCTCGAAATGGGCGGTAACAATCCGTTGATTATCGAGGATCCGGAGGATATCGATGCGGCGGTGCACCTGACTATTCAGTCCGCGTTTGTCACCGCAGGTCAGCGCTGTACCTGCGCACGTCGGCTGTTGGTGAAGAAAGGTGCGCAGGGCGATGCGTTTCTCGCGCGACTGGTGGACGTCAGCCAGCGCATCCAGCCAGGCCGCTGGGACGATGAGCCGCAACCGTTTATTGGCGGGCTTATCTCCGAACAGGCGGCGCGTCATGTGTTTGGGGCCTGGCAACAACTTGAGTCGCTCGGCGGGCGGACGCTGCTGGCGCCGCGCCTGCTGCAGGCAGGCACCTCGCTGTTATTGCCGGGTATTATTGAACTGACGGGCGTGGCGAATCTTCCCGATGAGGAGGTCTTTGGTCCGCTGCTCGGCGTCTGGCGCTATGAACGCTTCGACGAGGCGATCGCGATGGCCAACAACACTCGCTTTGGGCTGTCCTGTGGGCTGGTCTCGCCTGACCGCGCGCAGTTCGACCAGCTACTGCTGGAAGCGCGTGCGGGGATCGTTAACTGGAATAAACCGTTAACCGGTGCCGCCAGCACCGCGCCGTTCGGTGGGGTAGGGGCTTCCGGAAACCATCGCGCCAGCGCCTGGTATGCCGCCGATTATTGCGCCTGGCCGATGGCGAGTCTGGAATCTCCGGCGTTGACGCTACCTGCAACGTTGAGTCCGGGCCTCGACTTCTCGCGTGAGGAGTCCGTATGAAAGCACGCGAGGTCAACTTCGATGGACTGGTGGGGCTGACGCACCATTATGCCGGGCTGTCATTCGGCAACGAGGCGTCCACCCGTCATCGTTTTCAGGTTTCGAACCCGCGTCTGGCGGCGAAGCAGGGGCTGCTTAAAATGAAGGCGCTGGCGGATGCAGGATACCCGCAGGCGGTGATCCCGCCGCATGAACGGCCGTTTATTCCTGCATTGCGCCAGTTGGGGTTTAGCGGCAGCGATGAGCAGGTGATTGAGAAAGTGGCGCGTCAGGCGCCACACTGGCTCTCCAGCGTCAGCTCCGCATCGCCGATGTGGGTGGCAAACGCGGCGACGGTTGCTCCGTCGGCGGATACGCTGGATGGCAAAGTGCATCTGACGGTCGCCAACCTCAATAACAAGTTCCACCGTTCTCTCGAAGCGCCCACCACAGAAACGCTGCTGCGGGCGATCTTCCGTGATGAACGCTATTTCGCGGTGCATTCCGCGCTGCCGCAGGTGGCGATGCTCGGCGATGAAGGGGCGGCTAACCATAATCGCCTCGGCGGAGAATATGGCGAGCCGGGGACGCAGCTTTTTGTCTACGGGCGCGAAGAGGGCGGCAATACGCGGCCTTCTCGCTATCCGGCGCGTCAGACTCGTGAGGCCAGCGAAGCGGTGGCCCGCCTGAATCAGGTGAATCCCCAGCAGTGTATTTTTGCCCAGCAGCACCCGGAGGTCATCGACCTCGGCGTGTTTCACAACGATGTAATTGCGGTCTCGAATCGGGAGGTGTTGTTCTGCCATGAGCAGTCCTTCGCGAAACAGCACGACGTCATGAATCAACTGCGCGCCCGGGTGCCAGGTTTTATCCCCATTGTGGTGCCAACGGCTGACGTGTCGGTGCCGGATGCGGTCGCGACGTATCTGTTTAACAGCCAGCTGTTGAGCCGGGATGACGGTTCGATGATGCTGGTTCTGCCACAGGAGTGTCGCGAACACGCGGGCGTATGGCGCTATCTGACGAACCTGCTGGAAGCGGATAATCCGATCCGCGACATGCGGGTATTTGACCTGCGCGAAAGTATGTCAAACGGCGGTGGGCCAGCCTGTCTGCGGTTGCGGGTGGTGCTAACCGCAGAAGAACGCCAGGCGGTCAATCCGGCCGTGATGATGAATGACGTGCTGTTTAATGCGCTCAACGACTGGGTGGATCGCTACTATCGCGACCGCCTGACCGCCGCGGATCTCGCCGATCCGCAACTGTTGCGTGAAGGGCGCGAAGCGCTGGATACGCTGACACAACTGCTGCAGTTGGGTTCTGTCTATCCGTTCCAGCAATCGGGAGGCGGACATGGATGATTTCCTCGCCGCCACGCTGGCGGGTACGATGCCGGATGTCCGGGAGGGGCAAAGGGCGGGCTTTCGCTGGCGCTGGGTTGACGCCGGTATCCTCGAACTTACGCCGTTCACCGCGACCGATCGCGCACTGGTGATCTCCGCCGGTATTCACGGCAACGAAACCGCGCCAGTCGAGATACTTAATGCCCTGCTGCTGGCGCTGTCGGCGGGGGAAATTACGCTACACTGGCGACTGCTGGTGATCCTCGGCAATCCGCAGGCGCTGGCAGACGGCCAGCGCTACTGCCACAGCGATATGAACCGGATGTTTGGCGGGCGCTGGCAACTGTTTGCCGAAAGCGTTGAGACACAGCGCGCACGTCAACTTGAGCAGTGTCTGGAAGATTTCTTTACGACGGGCGCGGAGTCGATTCGCTGGCATCTGGATCTGCACACCGCCATTCGTGGCTCTCACCATTTGCGCTTTGGCGTGTTGCCCCAACGCCCCATCCCCTGGGATGAGGCGTTTCTTGGCTGGCTGGGTGCCGCAGGACTTGAAGCGCTGGTGTTCCATCAAACGCCGGGGGGCACCTTTACCCATTTCAGCGCTGAATACTTCGGCGCGCTCGCCTGCACGCTGGAGTTGGGCAAAGCGTTGCCGTTCGGTCACAACGATCTTCGCCAGTTTGCCCCGACGTCTGCCGCGCTGACCTGTTTACTGACGGGACAAATTGACCAGGCCGACGGCACCCCGCCGGTCCGCTATCAGGTTGCGTCACAGATAACCCGGCGCAGTGACGCGTTTGTGCTGCACATGGACAGCCAGACGCTCAACTTCACGCCGTTTACCGCAGGGACGCTACTGGCGGAAGATGGCGCCGAGCGTTTTGTCGTCGCACATGACGTAGAGTACGTTCTATTCCCCAATCCCGGCGTGGCGCTGGGATTACGTGCAGGTCTGATGCTGGAGAAAATGAACTAACGTATTTCCCGCAGGCGAGGGCCTGTGGGCTTTATTTTTTTGTGCGTCGGAGAATTAATCCGGATTATTCCTGGTGAACAGCTTTATTTATCATCAGCAATCAGGTATGGTTCTTCATATTCCCTGAAAAATCATGCTGTTGTCATTTTTCCTTTCAACTTTTCACCTTAATTTCTTTTTTTCTCCACAATTGGCGAAAAAATGTTTTTTACACTTTCATTGTTTTACCGATGCTCTGACTAATTGACGATTAAGTCGTTAAAGTTAATCTCGTCAACACGGCACTGTACTTCTTCGGAGGTGACAAGAAAGCCGTAAAATAACTGAAAGGAAGGATAAAGATTATGCGTAAATTAACTGCACTGTTTGTTGCCTCTGGGCTGGCGCTGGGCGCTGCGAACCTGGCTCATGCAGCGGATACTACCGCCGCCCCGGCAGACGCCAAACCGATGATGCAGCATAAAGGCAAATTTGGTCCACATCATGACATGATGTTTAAAGACCTGAATCTGACCGATGCTCAGAAGCAGCAGATCCGCGACATCATGAAGGACAAGCGTGACCAGATGAAGCGTCCACCAGTTGAAGAACGCCGCGCAATGCACGACATCATCGCCAGCGACACCTTCGATAAAGCGAAGGCAGAAGCACAGATTGCGAAAATGGAAGAACAGCGTAAAGCCAACATGCTGGCGCACATGGAAACGCAGAATAAGATCTACAACATTCTGACCCCGGAGCAGAAAAAGCAGTTTAATGCCAATTTTGAGAAGCGTCTGACAGAACGTCCGGCGCGTGACGGTAAAATGCCTGTACCTGCTGAGTAATCACTGAGCAGACCTATTCGAAGACCGCCGGTCTTGTCTATCCCCTCCACTGAGGCGATGGGCAGGATCGGCGGTTTTTTCTTTTTCAGACCCTAAGGAAAATCATCGTGGCTGCCGATAACGACGTTGTGCCTTATTATGCTGCATGATGTTTATCAGGAGCGATGATGGAATACTTTGATATCCGCAAGATGCCGGTCAATCTCTGGCGCAACGGTGCCGGTGAAACGCGTGAAATTTGCTGTTTTCCTCCGGCGACCCGCGACTTTCACTGGCGAGCCAGCATTGCTTCTATCGCCGGTAATGGTGAGTTTTCGCTCTTTCCCGGTATTGAGCGGGTGATCACTCTACTGGAAGGCAGTGAAGTGACGCTGGAAAGCCAAGGGGCGTTCCGCCACACACTCAAACAACATCAGCCGTTTACCTTTGCCGGCGAGCGCGTGGTGAAAGCGAAACTCACGGAAGGGCAGATGTCGATGGATTTTAATATCATGACCCGGCGTGACGCCTGCCAGGCGAAAGTTCGGGTGGCCGATCGCACCTTCACGACGTTTGGCTCGCGCGGCGGCGTGGTGTTTGTCATTAGCGGTGCCTGGCAACTGGGCGATAAGTTATTGACTGCCGATCAGGGCGCCTGCTGGCATGACGGAAAACATACGCTCCGGCTGCTGAAAGCGGAGGGAAAACTGTTGTTTAGCGAGATAACCTGGCTGCAGGGGCACTCCCCGGACGCCGTTCAATGATCATGACGACGCGTGGCTGACGTCCTTGTGCAGGCCAGAGGGACGCGCCCTCTGGCTGGTTCAGCCTTATTACTTCCAGAAGTCATCAAACACGGTAATCGGCGGACGACGCTTATGCTCCGTCTTCAAATACCAGCCTTCAATGATTTTCGCGATGGCGGCATCCACCGCTTTTCCTTCCAGATAGTCATCGATGTTTTCATAAGTTACGCCCAGCGCGGCTTCATCCGGCAGAGAAGGGCGATCGTCTTCGAGATCGGCGGTGGGCGCTTTCTTATAAAGATGCTCCGGACAACCTAATGCCGCCAGCAGCTGTTTCCCCTGGCGCTTGTTGAGGCGAAATAGCGGGTTAATATCCGTACCACCATCGCCGTACTTGGTGAAGAAACCGGTGATGGCCTCTGCTGCATGATCGGTGCCAACCACCACGCCGCTGGTCATGCCCGCGATACTGTACTGCGCCTTCATGCGCTCACGGGCTTTTTCATTGCCACGGACAAAATCGCTCAGTTCAATACCCGCTTCCCGCAGGGCCTGTTCGCTCGCCAGCACCGCACCTTTGATATTCACGGTCAACACGCGGTCCGGCTGGATAAAGTCAATGGCGTCCTGACAATCCTGCTCATCAACCTGAATGCCATAGGGCAGACGAACGGCGATAAATTGCAGCGCGTCGTTACCGGTCTCAGCACGAAGTTCGCTGATGGCGGTCTGGCACAGTTTACCTGCCAGCGTCGAGTCTTGCCCTCCGCTGATGCCCAGCACCAGGCTTTTCAGGAAGGGATAGCGTTGCAGATACGCTTTCAGGAAATCCACGCTGCGGCGAATTTCCTCTTCTGGATTAATGTGCGGTTTTGCGCCAAGCGCTTTGATGATCTCTTGTTGCAGAGTCATTTACCCCCTCCCACTATAAAAGAATAAAATCAGACCGTGTTTAAGCTAACCCTTTGCTGTGTAAACGACAAGAGAACACAGGCTGAGTGGCGCTTAAAACGACATCCTGCCGCCTGAACGGAATCTGGCGAAATATTCGCGTGCTAAGCGTTAGCTTGAAAAATAACAGATTCTATTCCAGGCTTATATAACATGCTGATTAAAAAGAGGACGAAAAATGAACAGGACTATTGCAGGAGTTTTCAGTGCAGCAGCGGTATTAACCATGCTTGCAGGGTGTACGGCGTACGATCGTACCAAAGACCAATTTGTCCAGCCTGTGGTCAAAGATGTGAAAAAAGGCATGAGTCGCGCGCAGGTTGCACAGATTGCCGGGAAACCGTCGTCTGAAGTGAGCATGATCCATGCTCGCGGTACTTGTCAGACCTACATCCTGGGTCAACGTGATGGTAAAGCGGAAACCTATTTCGTGGCGCTGGATGATACCGGTCATGTTGTCAACTCAGGCTACCAGAGCTGCGCTGAGTACGACACCGACCCGCAGGCAGCGAAGTAGTCATAACTGTCTACTGCCTGAACAACTCAACAAACCGGCCACTGCGCCGGTTTTTTTGTAACGAAGATGATCTTATTTATTGATGCGAATTATTTACCCGAAGTGTGAGGGGGGTCATAACGCCAGGTCAATGAGAGACAATTTAGTTGGTCAAGGAAATACCATCAGCGGGTGCGATGCCGTATACTCATTTCAGACACAGAAATAAGTTTTTCGGTTACGCAGGTTGTCCAGAGCATGGATGCAGGTTGAGACTTGCGGCGTGTCTGGTTGACAGATAATCGCACATGAGGAAGGTCTAAATGGAAAAGAAACACATTTATCTGTTTTGCTCTGCGGGTATGTCTACCTCTTTGTTAGTGTCAAAGATGCGCGCGCAGGCGGAAAAGTATGAAGTCCCGGTTATTATTGATGCATTCCCGGAAACGCTTGCCGGTGAAAAAGGACCCAACGCCGACGTGGTATTATTAGGTCCGCAAATTGCTTATATGTTGCCCGAAATTCAGCGTTTGTTACCGAACAAACCTGTAGAAGTGATTGACTCGCTGCTGTATGGCAAAGTCGATGGTTTAGGCGTGCTTAAGGCTGCTGTTGCAGCAATTAAAAAAGCCGCTGCAAATTAATATTTTAAATTTTCCCGTCAAAGAGTTATTTCATTTACATATACCGCAATAATCAATTGCGGTCTTTAAGGGTATTTTTCTATGAGTAACGTCATTGCTTCACTTGAAAAGGTACTCCTTCCTTTTGCTGTCAAAATAGGAAAGCAGCCTCACGTTAATGCAATCAAAAACGGCTTTATTCGCTTAATGCCATTAACCCTCGCGGGGGCCATGTTTGTATTAATTAATAACGTTTTCCTGAGCTTTGGGGAGGGGTCGTTTTTTTATTCCCTCGGCGTTCGGCTGGATGCTTCAACCATTGAAAACCTCAATAGTCTGAAAGGCATCGGCGGAAACGTTTATAACGGTACGCTGGGCATTATGTCACTGATGGCGCCATTCTTTATCGGCATGGCGCTGGCGGAAGAACGCAAAGTCGACGCCCTGGCGGCCGGTCTGTTATCGGTTGCGGCCTTTATGACCGTAACGCCTTATAGCGTGGGCGAAGCCTATGCGGTAGGGGCGAACTGGCTGGGCGGCGCGAATATCATTTCCGGTATTATTATCGGTCTGGTCGTCGCGGAAATGTTTACCTTTATTGTTCATCGCAACTGGGTCATCAAATTACCTGATAGCGTACCGGCATCCGTCTCCCGTTCATTCTCTGCATTGATTCCGGGCTTTATTATCCTCTCGGTGATGGGGATCATTGCCTGGGCGCTGACGACCTGGGGAACCAACTTCCACCAGATCATTATGGACACCATCTCTACACCGCTGGCATCGCTGGGCAGTGTGGTTGGCTGGGCGTACGTGCTCTTTGTTCCGCTGCTGTGGTTCTTCGGTATCCACGGTTCCCTGGCGCTGACGGCGCTCGACAGCGGCATCATGACGCCGTGGGCGCTGGAAAACATCTCTATTTATCAGCAGTATGGTTCAGTGGATGCCGCGCTGGCTGCCGGTAAGACGTTCCACGTCTGGGCCAAGCCGATGCTGGACTCCTATATTTTCCTCGGCGGCAGCGGCGCAACGCTGGGTCTGATCATCGCGATTTTCATCGCCTCTCGCCGTGCGGATTATCGCCAGGTGGCGAAGCTGGCGTTACCTTCTGGTCTCTTCCAGATTAACGAACCGATTCTGTTTGGTCTGCCGATCATCATGAACCCGGTGATGTTCATCCCGTTCATTCTGGTCCAACCGATTCTGGCCGCGATTACGCTGATAGCTTACTACCTGGGTATCATCCCGCCGATTACTAACATCGCGCCGTGGACCATGCCAACCGGGCTGGGGGCCTTCTTTAACACCAACGGCAGCGTTGCTGCTCTGCTGGTCGCCTTGTTCAACTTAGGGATAGCGACGCTGATTTACCTGCCGTTCGTCGTGGTTGCGAACAAAGCGCAGAACGCTATCGACAAGGAAGAGAGCGAAGAAGATATCGCTAATGCACTGAAATTTTAAGTTTAACCCGGCATGTGGCGACGCATGCCAGGTCGTCAAAGAGGAATGATTTATGATGGATCTCGATAATATTACCGATACGCAGGCCGAAGCCGAAGCGCTCGAAGAAGTGGTGATGGGGCTTATCATCAACTCCGGGCAGGCGCGCAGCCTGGCCTACGCGGCGTTAAAGCAGGCGAAGCAGGGCGACTTCGACGCGGCGAAAACGATGATGGAACAGTCGCGCATGGCGCTGAATGAAGCGCATCTGGTGCAGACGAAACTGATTGAAGGCGATCAGGGCGAAGGTAAAATGAAAGTCAGTCTGGTTCTGGTTCATGCGCAAGATCACCTGATGACGTCAATGCTGGCACGCGAACTGGTGGCAGAGTTGATTGAGCTTCACGAGAAGCTGAAATAGTAAGGAGTTGACGATGCAACTACAGGCTACCATACCGGAAATCACCATTGCCCGTGAACAGCAGTTGTTTAACGGTAAAAATTTCCATGTCTTTATCTACAACAAGACAGAGAGCGCCTGCGGTCTGCATCAGCACGATTACTATGAATTTACGCTGGTGCTCACGGGGCGCTATTACCAGGAGATCAACGGTAAACGCGTGCTGCTGGAACGGGGTGATTTTGTGTTTGTCCCGCTCGGTTCGCACCATCAAAGCTTCTACGAGTTCGGCGCGACGCGTATTCTCAACGTTGGCATCAGTAAACGTTTTTTTGAACAGCACTACAGCCCGCTCATGCCGTTCTGTTTTGTGGCATCGCAGGTCTATCGCACCAACAGCGCATTTTTAACCTATGTCGAGACGGTTATCGCGTCGCTCAACTTTCGTGATACCGGACTGGAAGAGTTTGTCGAAGTGGTCACCTTCTACATTATCAACCGTCTGCGTCATTATCGTGAAGAACAGGTTCTTGATGATATTCCGCAGTGGCTGAAAGCCACCGTGGAAACCATGCACAATAAAGCGCAGTTTGGTGAAAATGCTCTGGAAAATATGGTTTCCCTGTCCGCAAAATCTCAGGAATACCTGACGCGAGCGACCCAGCGTTATTACAGCAAAACGCCGATGCAATTGATTAATGAAATTCGCATCAACTTTGCCAAGAAACAGCTGGAGATGACGAACTACTCCGTAACGGATATTGCCTATGAAGCGGGATACAGTAGTCCAAGCCTGTTTATTAAAACGTTTAAAAAAATGACGTCATTTACGCCTAATAGCTACAGAAAAAAACTCACGCAATATAATCAGTAATTATTTTACTCAATAACCAGGTTTACGCTTGCCCATTATTGACGCGGGACGCTTGCGTCATACCTGACAGAGGGCAGAGCATCATTCACGCCAGTGTTAAGCACTGAAGGGAGATACGATGAGCCAGAAATTAAAAGTCGTCACCATTGGTGGCGGGAGCAGTTACACCCCGGAATTGCTGGAAGGATTTATTAAGCGCTACCACGAATTGCCAGTTTCCGAATTGTGGCTGGTTGACGTCGAAGGCGGCGAAGAAAAACTGGATATTATTTACCAACTTTGCCAGCGCATGATTGAAAAAGCAGGCGTACCGATGAAGGTGTTTAAGACGCTGGATCGCCGCGAAGCGCTGAAAGATGCCGATTTCGTAACCACGCAACTGCGTGTAGGGCAATTGAAAGCGCGTGAACTGGATGAGCGTATTCCGCTGAGCCACGGTTATCTGGGTCAGGAGACCAACGGTGCTGGTGGCCTGTTTAAAGGACTGCGCACCATCCCGGTGATTTTTGACATCATTAAAGATGTGGAAGCGCTGTGTCCGAATGCATGGGTGATTAACTTTACTAACCCGGCTGGCATGGTGACTGAGGCGGTCTATCGCCATACGAGCTTCAAACGCTTTATTGGTGTGTGCAACATTCCGGTAGGGATGAAGATGTTCATCCACGATGTGCTGGCGCTGAAAGAGAGTGACGACCTGTCTATCGACCTGTTCGGCCTCAACCATATGGTGTTCATCAAAGATGTGATCGTTAATGGCCAGTCACGCTTTGCCGAACTGTTGGATGGCGTCGCCTCGGGCCAGCTTAAAGCATCTACGGTGAAAAACATTTTTGATCTGCCGTTCAGCGAAGGGCTGATTCGCTCCCTGAATCTGCTGCCATGCTCGTATCTGCTGTACTACTTCAAGCAAAAAGAGATGCTGGCGATCGAGATGGGGGAATACTACAAGGGCGGTGCGCGGGCACAGGTCGTGCAGCAGGTCGAGAAACAGCTGTTCGATCTGTATAAGAACCCGGAACTGAACGTTAAGCCGAAGGAACTGGAACAGCGTGGTGGTGCGTACTACTCTGACGCTGCCTGTGAAGTTATTAATGCGATTTTCAATGACAAGCAGACCGAGCATTACGTCAACATTCCGCATCACGGTCACGTTGATAATATTCCGGCTGACTGGGCGGTTGAGATGACCTGCACGCTGGGCCGCGACGGGGCGACGCCGACGCCACGCATCACCCATTTTGACGAGAAAGTGTTGGGATTGATTTATACCATCAAAGGCTTTGAAGTGGCTGCCAGCAACGCGGCGCTGAGCGGTGAGTTTAACGATGTGCTGCTGGCGCTGAACCTGAGTCCGCTGGTGCATTCGGATCATGACGCAGAAGGTCTGGCGCGTGAACTGATACTGGCACACGAAAAGTGGTTGCCAAACTTTGCCGGGTGCATTGCGAAGCTGAAAGGCGCACAACACTAAAGAGGTTGGCTATGGAACGCTTATTGATTGTAAACGCGGACGATTTTGGCCTGAGCAAAGGGCAAAACTACGGCATCGTGGAGGCCTGTCGCCACGGTGTGGTGACCTCGACCACGGCGCTGGTGAACGGTGATGCCATTGAGCATGCGGTCACGTTAAGTCGCGATCTGCCAACGCTGGCGGTGGGTATGCACTTTGTTCTGACGCTGGGAAAACCCCTGACCGAAATGCCGGGATTAACCCGTGAAGGGCGTCTGGGAAAGTGGATCTGGCAGATGGCAGAGGAAGATACGTTGCCACTGGACGAAATCGCCCGTGAGCTTGCCTGTCAGTATCAGCGTTTCATTGACCTGTTCGGGCGGGAGCCTACGCATCTGGATAGCCATCACCATGTGCATATGTTCCCGCAGATCTTCCCCCTCGTTGCGCGTTTTGCCGCAGAGCGCAATATTGCGCTTCGCATCGATCGCCAGCCGGTGTTTCAGGCAGGGGATCTTCCGGCGACGTTGCGCAGTTCACAGGGATTCAGCAGCGAGTTTTATGGGGAAGAAATTACTGAAGCGCTGTTTCTGCATGTTCTCGACGAATCCGCAAGGCGTGGAGAATCCTCACTGGAAGTGATGTGTCACCCGGCGTTTATCGACGATATCATCCGTCAGAGCGCCTATTGTTACCCCCGTTTGACTGAGCTGGACGTACTGACCTCGGCATCGCTCAAGTATGCGATTGCGGAACGCGGCTACCGTCTGGGCAGTTTTCTTGATGTCTGACTCCTGAGTTTGCGGCGCGTGGTGCGCCGCTTTTTTTTGCCTGCAATTTGCCTCAGGCTGGTACGGCCGGGATTTTAGCCGTTCGCGACCAGACGCGATGGGCCGCCATCAGCGTAAACAGCTCATCCATAAAACGGCTATCTGCGTCACTACCTTCCACAACGCCTTCCTCACCCTGATTGTCGATATTCAACTGTGCTTTAAAGCGCCGCGCTTCACCTGCGAGCGCGATGGGTTTGAGATGCTTATACGCTTCCAGCAGGTAATATTGTGCATCGCCATTGTCCTCGATATCGGCGATATCGCCGCACGGTACAATCACCGCATCCACGGTGAGAGACGGCGCACCGGCGAAGGTGGCGGCGATGGTCAGTCGTGAACCGTCATCGGCGACAACGTCACCCATCCGCGAGTAGAGCAGTTTTGCATGTACGCCCTTCGCCTTAAGTGCCTGCAGGATGGACATCAGGTCGGCTGATTTCACCTTGCCGTTGAGCAAAATTCCGACGACGCGGCCTTTAATATCGCCGTCCGGTACGGCATACAGGCTGAGCGAAGGATCTTTCTTCAGTCCGTTCACCTCCGGCGGTGGTGCAATTTGCGTCTGCTCATCGGTTAGTGCAATACCCAGATTCTTCCCAACCGCCTGCGCGAGGTTAATGTCGATATGCGCCAGTTGGTCGACCACCCGCTCACGGATCCAGGTACGAACGACTTTACTCAACTCAAAGCTAAAGGCATCGACGATATGCAACTGCTCGACGGGCGTCTGGCTTGACCAGAACAGGCGCGGATGGGCGTAGTATTCGCCAAATGAAGGGCTACGCTCACGGATTTTGTCACCCTCGATGCGTTCCTGATAGGACTCAAAGCCGCCGCGTTTCGGCCCCGGCGGCGTTTCACGTGGCCAGTTATCATTGATGGAATTGGGCTCATAGTTTGCCGGATTGGTGTCGATACTCATTCGATGCATCCCGTCACGCTGGAAGTTGTGATAAGGGCAGGTCGGACGGTTGATCGGGATTTCGTGGAAGTTAGCTCCTCCCAGGCGGCTGATTTGCGTATCGGTATAGGAGAACAGGCGGCCCTGAAGAAGTGGATCGTTCGTGAAATCTATGCCGGGAACAATATGGCCGGGATGAAAGGCGACCTGTTCGTTTTCGGCGAAGAAATTATCGGGGTTGCGGTTCAGTACCATTTTACCGACGCGCTGCACCGGAACCAACTCTTCGGGGATCAGCTTAATGGGATCCAGTAAGTCGAAATCGAATTTCAACTCGTCCTCTTCCGGGATAAGTTGCAGCCCTAGCTCATATTCCGGGAAATCGCCCGCTTCAATGGCTTCCCACAGTTCCCGACGATGGAAGTCCGGGTCACGGCCGGTCAGCTTCTGCGCTTCATCCCATACCAGTGAGGCTTTGCCTGCCAGGGGTTTCCAGTGAAAACGAACGAAGGTGGCCTTGCCTGCTGCGTTGATCAGGCGAAACGTGTGGATGCCAAACCCTTCCATCGTGCGATAACTGCGTGGAATGCCGCGATCGGACATCGCCCACATGACGTTATGCAAGGTTTCTGGCTGTAGCGAAACATAATCCCAGAAGGTGTCATGCGCACTTTGCCCCTGGGGGATTGCCCAGTGCGGTTCCGGTTTCACTGCGTGGACGAAATCAGGAAACTTGTGCGCGTCCTGAATAAAAAAGACAGGGGTGTTATTGCCGACCAGGTCAAAAATCCCTTCTTCAGTGTAAAACTTGGTGGCAAAACCACGGATATCACGCACCGTATCCGCCGAGCCTGCGCCGCCCTGAACGGTGGAAAAACGCACGAAGACCGGGGTGATTTTATTCGGGTCGCAGAGAAAGTCGGCTTTGGTGATATCGCCAAGATTTTTGTAGGGCTGGAAATATCCGTGTGCGGCCGAACCGCGCGCATGGACGATCCTCTCGGGAATGCGCTCATGGTCAAAATGGGTGATTTTTTCGCGCAAGATGAAATCTTCAAGCAGCGTAGGACCGCGATGTCCGGCACGCAGTGAATTCTGATCGTCGGCAATGCGTACCCCCTGATTGGTGGTGAGGGCATAATTTTCGCTGCCGGTGCGGACGTTTTCCAGATCGCTCAGCTTGTCATTGTTGGTATCCGGGGCTTTCAGACTGCCGGGAGCCGTGGGCTGAGAGCCAGGAGGCGTCGGCTCAGGAACAGTGCGATACGACCCGTCGTCAGGTGCCAGAGAGTCCAGGCCAGGTTTTGCTTCGCGCGGATCGTGTACCGGTGATTGATGCGGATGAGGATTTTTCTGGTTATGCGACATTGAACTCGTCTCCATTTTTCATTGCTGAAAGGGTCGTTGTTTTTTGTCAAAAACCCCCTAACTATAGTCCACTCGCGCGATCCCGCCGGGCAGAAGGCGGATGACTGCGTCGGCAGACAGGGGAAAGAGCACGCCAGAGGCAGGACGTGCGGGGGTAAAATCGGCTAAGATAGTTCTTTTCTGATTTTTGAATTTGTCTTAGTGAAGCAATTAATGATGAAACCTCTTCGCCAACAAAATCGCCCGGTTATTAGCTATGTTCCGCGTGTTGAACCTGCGCCGCCCGAACATGCGATAAAAATGGACGCGTTTCGTGACGTGTGGATCTTGCGCGGAAAGTATGTCGCGTTTGTCTTAATGGGGGAGTCGTTCCAGCGATCGCCGACGTTTAGCGAGGCGGAATCGGCCCAGCGCTGGGCAAATCAGGTTCGTCAGGAAAACGAAATAGCAGATTAATTCCGGTATAAAAAAACCGCCCCGAAGGGCGGTTTTCTGTTTTTTGGGATACTCAGTGATGCGCCAGTTCGGCGTCGTCTTCACCATCCAGAATGGTTTTATCGGTTTGCTTCAGCCACTGGCTGGTCAGCGTACCGGCGGTCATCGAACCGCTGACGTTCAGTGCGGTACGACCCATGTCGATCAGCGGCTCAACGGAGATGAGCAGCGCGACCAGCGTGACAGGCAGGCCCATCGCCGGCAGTACAATCAGCGCAGCGAAAGTGGCGCCGCCACCGACACCGGCTACCCCGGCGGAGCTGACGGTAACAATACCGACCAGCGTCGCAATCCAGAGCGGATCCAGCGGGTTAATGCCAACCGTCGGCGCCACCATAACGGCCAGCATGGCCGGATACAAACCGGCACAGCCGTTCTGGCCGATCGTCGCACCGAAGGAGGCGGCGAAGCTGGCAATAGATTCCGGCACGCCCAGACGGCGGGTTTGCGCTTCCACGTTCAGCGGGATAGAGGCCGCGCTGGAGCGACTGGTGAAGGCGAAGGTCAGAACCGGCCACACTTTGCGGAAGTACTTGAGCGGGCTCACGCCGTTTACGCCCAGCAGCACGCCGTGGACGACGAACATAATGCCCAGACCGAGGTAAGAGGCGATAACAAAACTGCCCAGCTTAATGATGTCCTGCAGGTTGGAACCGGCCACCACTTTGGTCATCAGCGCCAGGACGCCGTATGGCGTTAACTGCATGACCAGGCGAACCAGTTTCATCACCCAGCTTTGCAGCGTGTCGATAGCGGTCAGCACGCGTTCGCCTTTTGGCGCGTCATCTTTGAGCAATTTCAGTGCCGCGACACCGAGGAAGGCGGCAAAAATCACCACGCTGATGATAGAGGTTGGGTTCGCGCCGGTCAGATCGGCAAACGGGTTTTTCGGTACAAACGAGAGCACCAGCTGTGGAACGCTGAGATCGGCCACTTTACCGACATAGTTGGTTTCAATGGCATTCAGACGTGCCGTCTCTGCGCCACCTTGTACCAGACCCTCGGCGGTCAGACCAAACAGGTTGGTCACCAGCACCCCGACCAGCGCGGCAATCAGCGTGGTGAACAGCAGAGTACCGATGGTCAGGAAGCTGATTTTTCCCAACTGAGAGGCATTATGCAAACGGGCGACCGCGCTCAGAATCGAGGCGAAGACCAGCGGCATAACGATCATTTGCAGCAGTTGAACGTAGCCGTTACCGACGATGTTGAACCACTGAACGGAATCTTTCAGCACCTGGCTGTCAGAACCATAAATGGTGTGCAGCGCAAGGCCAAAGACCACGCCCATGACCAGACCAACCAGTACTTTCTTTGCCAGACTCCACTGTTTATGACGGGCTTGCGCCAGCACAAACAGCAGAATGACGAACACCACGATGTTCGCGATTAATGGAAAATTCATCCCCGTTCTCCTGATTTTATTATTCGTCCCGCTGTGTCACAGCGATCCTGCTGTCGCAAGGTTAGCAGAACTGTGACCTGGCTCTTATATTCAAATGGAATTGTTTATGCCAAAAACGCTATTTCCGCTGTTTTACTGGTCGATTTGATGCTTTATAAAGCGGTTGAACTGCCATTGCAGCGTGTTAATCATATCGGATGACCAGCGAACTGCACTGTTCTGGGGCAAGGTTTGTGGCATCCATACCGCCCAGGCAAACAGCGCCATGCAGAGAAATCGCTCCAGCTGATTACCCTTCTGCGGGACCAGAATCGGCAGGCGAAAGCGCCAGCGACAGGGCCAGAGCAGGGGGACGCCCGCTGGCGTCAGCATGTCTGCAGCAATATGACTCAGATAGCCCACCACCATGCCCTGTAAGGCGTCGGCGGGGATGACCCAACTCTCCGGTACTTTCAGGTAGAAGGTGGCCAGTAGCGCAAAGACGGCCAACAGACTGTGGGTAAATCCGCGGTGACCAAACGCCCGGGCGATCGGTTTCGAAACCCATTTCAGGCGCTGACCGAGGAATGACTTTGGGTGATCGATGTCCGGTAACAGACAGGTCAGAATCGCGGAGGGAACAATATGCCACCAGTCACCCTGTGCGAGCACGGGCGTCAGCTCCGCGTTTTTAGCGAACACCGCGCAGGCAATTGAAAAGAGGAGGTGACCTTCCGCCGTCATGATAAAACCTGATAAACTGTGAATTCGTACAGTATAGGATTTTTATACAGTGGGCGGAAGTGGTGACGTTGTAACTCTTTGTCAATACTGCGCGTTTATCGCGCTAACCAACCGCCATCGACGGCAAGCGTATAGCCGTTGATGTAATCCGACGCGAGTGATGCGAGGAAAACGACCGGGCCTTGCAGATCCTCTGGCGTTCCCCAGCGACCTGCCGGGATGCGATCGACAATCTCTTGATTGCGCCCGGCATCTTCCCGCAGTTGTTGGGTATTGTTGGTCGCCATGTAGCCGGGGGCGATGGCGTTGACGTTAATCTGATGCTGCGCCCACTCGTTGGCTAACAGTCGGGTAATGCCCAGCACGCCGCTCTTTGAGGCCGTATAGGACGGGACGCGAATCCCGCCCTGAAACGATAGCATTGAGGCGATATTAATGATTTTGCCGCCCTGGCCCTGAGCGATGAACTGGCGTGCCACGGCCTGGGAGAGAAAGAAGAGCGACTTGAGATTCAGGTTCATCACCTCGTCCCAGTCCTTTTCGCTGAAATTGAGCGCGTCTTCGCGACGAATGGTTCCGGCGTTGTTCACCAGAATGTCGATGTGACCGAATTTCTCAACCGCCTGGGCGACAACGCCCGCGATGATCTCCTGCTGGCTCAGGTCGGCCTGAATGGTGAGAAAACGACGTCCCAGCGCGTCGACTTTGGCGGCGGTGTCATGAGGAATTTTGCGGTTCACGCCGACGATGTCGCAACCGGCTTGCGCCAGCGCAACCGCCATCCCTTGTCCAAGTCCGGTATCACAACCGGTGACGATGGCGACTTTACCTGTGAGACAAAATGCATCCAGAATCATAATGACCTCGGCTATCCGTTTTTATCTGTTATGTGCCCTGAAGGAAGGATAGGAGAGGAACGGAAGGAATACAATTAAAAATGAAACGTTGTTTTAAATTTATTAACTGTCTGACGAGGCGGGCAATGTCGCCATTGCCCGCTTCCGGTTAGCCGCGCAAATCGGCGAGGGTCAGTTCCGTGAGTGAATTGAGCCTGACATCGGCGAGGATATAGCGCGGATCGTGTCGCACCTCTTTGTCCGGCACGACGATAGAGCGCATCCGTGCTGCCTTAGACGCCACCATGCCGTTGACGGAATCTTCCAGCGCGACACAGCATAACGGGTCGACGCCCAGTTTTGCCGCACAGTCGATATAAACCTGAGGATGGGGTTTGCTGTAGGGCAGTTTTTCCGCAGAGGCGAGGGCATCGAAGCTCTCCCGCAGGTCAAACATCGCCAGGACTTTTTCCAGCATATGCAGAGGGGACGCTGACGCCAGTCCCACCTTCAAACCTTGCGCTTTACACAACGCGATAGCCTCTTTGACGCCAGGCAATAGCGGACGCGTCTCTTCAACCAGGGCGATAGCGCGGGTAATGACGCGATCGGTGACCTCCTGGCGGCTCGGCCCGTTCCACGGTTGCTGGGCAAACCAGAGATCAACCACCATATCGATGCGCAGCCCCAGCGTATCCGGGAGTTCATGACGACGAGTGATATCGACGCCGACGCTGGACAGTACGTCCAGTTCAGCCCGATCCCACAGCGGCTCGGAATCAATCAGTAATCCATCCATATCGAATATTGCCGCAAGAATTTGACGCGGGGTTGACATTACAACCTCTCCTGTTGAGCATTAAATGTAGGGTAATCAGCGTTAGCCGCTATCATAACGTTTTTAAAGATCGGGCGAAAAGGGTTATCAGCAGGTAGACTTAAGCCAAAACGACGCGTCTTCATCAAGGGGAACTCATGACGTATCAACAAGCTGGACGCATAGCAGTGTTAAAAAGGATCTTAGGATGGGTGATATTTATCCCGACACTCCTCTCCACGCTGATTTCAGCCCTGAAATTTATGTATGCGCACAGCGAAAAGCAGGAAGGAATTAACGCGGTGATGCTCGATTTTACCCATGTCATGATTGATATGATGCGAGTGAATACCCCGTTTCTGAACCTCTTCTGGTACAACTCGCCGACGCCGGATTTTCACAATAGCCTGAACATTTTGTTCTGGCTGATTTTTGCGCTGATTTTTATCGGGCTGGCGATGCAGGATTCCGGCGCGCGCATGAGTCGCCAGGCGCGGTTTTTACGTGAAGGCGTCGAAGACCAGTTGATTCTGGAGAAAGCCAAGGGCAGCGAAGGACTGTCTCGCGAACAGATTGAGTCGCGCATTGTGGTACCGCATCATACGATTTTTCTGCAGTTTTTCCCGCTCTATATCCTGCCGGTGATTATCATCGTTCTCGGATATGTATTCTTTTCGCTGCTGGGATTTGTCTGAACAAAAAGGCCGCCGTCCGGCGGCCTTTGATGCCAGCCATTATTACGCCGCGAGGAGTCTGTCCATTGCCTTCTGTGCAATCACCAGGTGTTGACCGCCAAACAGTCTTGCCCGGTTGAGCAGGGTATACAGTTGGTACACCGGCTGTCGGTCGAGAAAATCTAACGGCAGTGGCGACACCGACTGATAACCATCATAAATTTGCGGCGGCTGTTCGGTATGCAACGGCAACATTGCCAGATCGCACTCTCTGTCTCCCCAGTAACAGGCCGGATCAAACAGATACGGACCGTCTGGCCCCAGCGCGCAGTTCCCTGACCACAAATCGCCGTGCAGCAAAGAGGGCTGCGGCTGGTGAGAGGAGAGACGCTGTTGCACATGTTCGACAATGGCGTCGATATTACCAAAGGCGATGCCTTTTTCCGCCGCCAGTTCAAGTTGCCAGCCAATGCGCTGTTCGGCAAAGAAGGTTGACCAGCGGCGTTGCCAGGCATTGGGTTGCGGAGTGGTCGAAAGCGCGTTATCGAAATCCAGCCCAAACTGCGGCTGATCGCTCCATTCATGCAGATGGGCAAGCTGTTGCCCCAGAATAAACGCACTATGCGCGTCCAGCGGACGAGGAGGGAGATAATCCATCACCAGAAAGCTGTAATCACGATCCGCACCTACCGCCCACACTTTGGGGACCGTCACCGTATGGCTGCGTGATAACAGTTCTAATTGATCGGCTTCTGCCGTAAAGCCCGGAAGCAGTTCCCGTTCATCACATTTAACGAAGAAATCGCGTCCCGCATAGCGTAAATGCCACGCGGCATGAATCTCTCCGCCAGGCAGTTCGTTACGCAGTTCGATTTCGCCTTCACCGAGTTGCTCGCTTAAAAGACGACTGATAGCCTGCCACATGATGTCTCTCCCCATGTTGTCTGCCAGATCATAAGGTTAGCGCAAAGATGCGGTTAAAAAACACGAACTAACGCACACCGTGGACGTGTTTTCGCGGGAATGGCATTTATTGTCCGCTGTGTTCCCACTCTTCCCAGGTCACCACGCTGACCTCCGGCGCTCTATCTAACGCACTTTCAGCCAGCCCTGCGGCCAGCGCTTTGACCTCGTCCAGACTCTGGGCGCTAATCAACCCAAAGGTATTGGTTCCCAGCTCGTGCACATTCCCGTCATCATCCGTGAGCGTGAGCAGAAAACCGGCACGGGTGAGATGGTTGTTCAGTTCATTTATTTCCGTTAAGGAGTCCTCGTGGAACGTGATGGTAACAACATATCGGGTGATATCCCCACTGGCCATTTGACACCCCTTTGTAATCTCATGAGTTTGTAGCATAGACGGTGAACGCGTATGCCGACAGGTTTGGGCGAAATTCCCCCTCGAAAAGAGGGGGAAATCATTATGGCTGGCTAAGGTAAGCGTAGATTTTCTGCGTGTCGTCGTGGGAGCACAGGCGCGTTCCCTGGTTGATGGTCGCGGCGCTACCGGCCGCAACGCCGAAGCGCACCATATCTTCAAGCGAGGCGCCTTCAGCCAGTTTGAGGGTCATTGCCCCCACCATGCTGTCGCCTGCGCCAACGGTGCTCTGGCTTTTAACCGGCGGCGGTACGACCTGCACGCAGGTTTCGCTGTCCACGCCCAGCGCGCCCTGGGGACCGAGAGAGACGACGACGCGCTGCGCTTTGCCGCTGCGGACAATTTCCTGCGCCGCTTTGCGCACGTCATCAGGCTGGGTGAGCTCGCGGTTCACCAGCGCGCTCAGTTCTTTCTGGTTGGGTTTGACCAGTTCAATATTGCCAATGGCTAACGCGGCCGTCAGCGCGTCGCCGGAGCTGTCAATGATGCAGCGGATCCCCTGTTTCTGCGCGGCGGTAATCAACTGGCTGAGTTTTTCGACTTTGACACCCGGCGGCAAACTGCCGCTGATCACCAGAATGGCGCCGGACTCGATCTCCAGCACCTGTTCTTCTATCTGGCGAAACTCATCGTCATTCAATGCCGCGCCGGGCATCACAAAGCGATACTGCTCGCCGCTGGATTCGACATGAACATGCAGGTTCTGACGCGTCCAGTCTTTTGCATCAATGGTTGCTACCGGAACGTTTTCATCGGCAAGCAGGGCGACCAGATGTTCGCCGGTTGCGCCGCCGACGGGGAAAATGGCGGTCGCGGTTCCGCCCAGATGGGCAATGGCGCGAGCGACGTTAATGCCTCCACCACCGGGCTCAAATACCGGGGCAGTACAGCGGAGTTTCCCTTCGGGATAGATTTGCGGGGTGATCGTTGCGCTATCGAGAGAGGGCGCAAGCGTCAACGTATAGATACGTACCATCGTTACCTCCTGTTAGGCTGCATTCAGTCTGGCACCGAATAGGCCTAAAGTGAAGTCATTAACAATATGATTAATTAAAGTTTATTTATTTTATTTGCCGTAAGGTTATATAAATATTTAATTGTTTTGAGAGCTCTCTTATTCAAAAAATGAAATAAGAATTCATTGCTATGTTATTCGAGCCTTTTTATAATTTGTTACCTTTCCTGGGGCGTTAGCCATTGATCCCTCTGAAAGTTTCCGGGACCGTAATGGTCTCTTTTTTTGTTGTACGGACTCTTTATAAATGAAGCTTTTAAAGACAGTTCCCGCTGCCATTCTGCTGGCGGGAGGCGTGTTTGCGTCGATGTATGCAACTGCCGATGATTCCGTTTTTACTGTCATGGATGACCCCTCAAGTGCGAAGAAACCCTTCGAAGGCAATCTCAACGCCGGTTACCTTGCGCAGTCAGGCAACACGAAAAGTTCTTCTTTGACCGCGGACACGACCATGACCTGGTACGGACAATCAACGGCCTGGTCACTGTGGGGGAATGCGAGCAATACGTCTTCCAATGATGAACGCTCTTCAGAGAAATATGCTGTTGGCGGTCGTAGTCGTTACAATGTGACCGATTATGACTACCTTTTCGGCCAGGCGAGTTGGCTGACGGACCGTTATAACGGCTACCGTGAGCGCGATGTGTTCACCGCCGGTTATGGTCGCCAGTTCCTTAACGGTCCCGTACATAGCTTCCGTTTTGAATTCGGTCCGGGCGTACGTTACGACGAACATACTGATGGCAAGACGGAAACCCAGCCGCTGGGCTATGCCTCTGGCGCGTATGCATGGCAGATTTCAGACAACACCAAATTTACGCAAGGCGTGTCGGTGTTCGGTGCTGAAGATACAACGCTGAACTCCGAGACGGCGCTGAATGTGGCAATCAATGAGCATTTTGGCCTGAAAGTGGCGTACAACGTGACGTGGAACTCAGAACCGCCGGAGACGGCGCCGGAGCACACGGACAGACGTACAACCGTCTCTCTGGGCTACCGGATGTAAGCCGAGGCCAGACTGTGCTCCAGTCTGGCTTTTTTTATTACGGTGTTTGATGACAATTCACCCGCCACGCTTTTATCCAGAATATTCACTTCGCCAGAATCTCGACGTCTGACGCGACGGGGCGCTGTTTCGCCGCTATCCCCAAATCATTGCTGCCCAGCGTAGCAATAGCATTGCACCACAGATGACGATCAGGACGACCACCATTTTCCAGTGTTTTTTGGCGAAGCGATTTGATGGCATCATTTATTTCCTGTCGGTTCCAGACGGTTAATCCTAGTGTAACAAAACTGTCAGCCAATCAGTGAATGGATATGCATCTTGCATCGTCCAACAGGGAAGGAAAAGGAGGGGGCTATGGCACCTGCTCTGCAAGCGCGTTGGTATAGTAATTAGGCTGCCGGTACTGAAGCTTCAAAAGTTCAGTCGGCGTCAGGCCGGTATAGAGGCGACATGTTTTGATGAAATGGGCCTGATCGTAGTAGCCGTGGTTGAGCGCGCTGTTCAGAACATCGCCTTCTGTCAGCAGCTGGCGCAGCGTTCTCTGAAATCGCGCTGTGCGGCAAAAATAGCGTGCATCGACGCCAGTAAATTGATGAACGCGTCGTAGCATTGTCCGTTCAGTCAACCCCAACTGGTTACGGAGCGTCGAGAAAGCATCCCCATAATACAGTCGGTTCACCGCCTGAATGAGCGCGGTGTTCGCCAGATGGCAACGGTCAGTAATGGCCAGCAGCCAGCGTTCTAACCGGCTGATGCGCATTTCATACGGTAAATTAATCAGTTCCGGGATCGCCCAACGTAAACCCAGATCGGTGAAGGAAACGGGAACATCATCCAGTTCATCCATCGCGATACCCAGGAGGGGGAAGCAGGTGGCAGAACGCAGTCGGATTGACAATAAATCGATTTCTCCCCGGGGGATGAATGTCATTCTGGACCTGCGCGGGCGAAGCAGGACAGCCTCGCCCTTTGGGACAATAAGGCAATTTGCTGTCTGTTGGCTATCAAGCGGTATCGTCGCAATGCGCAGAGGATCGCCCAGGTTGAGCAGCAGTTCGCCTCCGGTCCCGGGAAAAAGCGTGGGCATGGGCGTCCCTGCTGACAGTTGCCAGCACCAGAAATGGGCTATCCAGTCAGCCAGCGCCGGACTGGGCGCGCTGCGTCGTTGCATGTCGCTGTTTACCTCCGACTCAATGCCTTATTCAAACAGACTGTCTCCACTTTGGTTCCCCAGCCCCGGATGAAGGTCAAAGCGAACGACGCCTACGTGCATTCGGCCTGCTGCCGCTTTCACCATATGTGCAACACCAAGATGGCCGAAACCCGCACACAATTCAATCGCCCGGATCCCCTCGTCATAGAGCGCATCAAGGAGTTTACCCGCCTGCTGATAATCGCTCACCGCGATCGTTTTCACCTGCACCTGTTCGGTTTTTACCCAGGCGTTATGGGTCTCAGCCACCGCGTGAGGCGCAACAAAAATAAATGCCGCTTTTAAAATATCGCTCATGACTCGTTATCCTGTTTTGTTATCGAACCGGGATCTTATGTTTGATAACGTGAGCGGTATTGTACCAATCCGCCAGTCACGAGGCCGGGGACATCGACATGTCGTTCTGTCAGAGGGGAAAAACGCATGCTAACCTCGTGACTCATCCCAATATATAACGGAAGGGTGCATTCTCCCTTTTTTTAGTGTTACCATCGTTCGACCACATTGCAGCGCTCGCGTAGCGAATGCTGATGTGTCCCAGATTGTGTGCCAATTTAGCAATTGTTGGTTAGATGGCTTCACAACTAACTGTAAACAAACAAATTTTCTCTTTGTATGTGATCTTGCGTATGGGTCACCACTGCAAATAAGGACATAACATGCCTGTTATTACTCTTCCTGATGGCAGTCAACGCCATTACGACCACGCTGTAAGCCCCATGGATGTTGCTCTGGACATCGGTCCTGGTCTGGCGAAAGCCACCCTCGCTGGCCGCGTTAATGGCGAGCTGGTTGATGCTTCTGACCTGATCGAAAATGATGCGACGCTCTCTATCATCACCGCAAAAGATGAAGAAGGGCTGGAGATCATTCGTCACTCCTGTGCACACCTGTTAGGTCATGCGATCAAACAACTTTGGCCAAATACCAAAATGGCTATCGGTCCGGTTGTCGACAATGGTTTCTACTATGATGTGGACCTTGACCGTACGTTGACCCAGGAAGATATCGATGCGCTCGAGAAGCGGATGCACGAGCTCGCTGAGAAAAATTACGATGTCATTAAGAAAAAAGTCAGCTGGCACGAAGCGCGTGAAACCTTCGTGAAGCGTGGCGAGATTTATAAAGTCTCCATTCTTGATGAAAACATTGCCCATGATGACAAACCTGGTTTGTATCATCATGAAGAATATGTCGATATGTGTCGTGGTCCGCACGTGCCGAATATGCGCTTCTGCCATCACTTTAAACTGATGAAAACCGCAGGCGCATACTGGCGTGGCGACAGCGATAACAAGATGTTGCAGCGTATCTACGGAACGGCCTGGGCAGATAAAAAAGCCCTCAGTGCTTATCTGCAACGTCTGGAAGAAGCGGCAAAACGTGACCACCGTAAAATCGGTAAGCAGCTTGACCTGTATCACATGCAGGAAGAAGCGCCGGGTATGGTGTTCTGGCATAACGACGGCTGGACTATCTTCCGCGAACTGGAAGTCTTTGTGCGCTCCAAGCTCAAAGAGTATCAGTATCAGGAAGTGAAAGGGCCGTTCATGATGGACCGTGTGCTGTGGGAAAAAACCGGGCACTGGGACAACTACAAAGATGCGATGTTCACCACCTCTTCTGAGAACCGTGAATACTGCATCAAGCCGATGAACTGTCCGGGTCACGTACAGATCTTTAATCAGGGCCTGAAATCCTACCGCGACCTGCCGCTGCGTATGGCAGAGTTTGGTAGCTGCCACCGTAACGAGCCGTCAGGTGCGCTGCATGGTTTGATGCGTGTGCGTGGCTTCACCCAGGATGATGCGCATATCTTCTGTACTGAAGAGCAAATCCGCGATGAAGTTAACGCGTGCATCCGTATGGTCTACGATATGTACAGCACCTTTGGCTTCGAGAAAATCGTCGTCAAACTTTCCACTCGTCCCGAAAAACGTATCGGTAGCGATGAAATGTGGGATCGTGCTGAGGCGGATCTGGCCGTTGCGCTGGAAGAAAACAATATCCCATTTGAATACCAACTGGGTGAAGGCGCGTTCTACGGTCCGAAAATTGAATTTACCCTGTATGACTGTCTCGATCGCGCATGGCAGTGCGGTACTGTACAGCTGGACTTCTCTCTGCCGTCTCGTCTGAGCGCCTCGTATGTGGGCGAAAACAACGAGCGTCAGGTACCGGTTATGATTCACCGCGCAATTCTTGGGTCTATGGAACGTTTCATCGGTATCCTGACTGAAGAGTTCGCCGGCTTCTTCCCGACCTGGCTTGCGCCGGTTCAGGTAGTGGTGATGAACATTACCGATTCACAGTCTGAATACGTTAACGAATTGACGCAGAAACTACAAAATGCGGGCATTCGTGTAAAAGCAGACTTGAGAAATGAGAAGATAGGCTTTAAAATCCGCGAGCACACTTTACGTCGTGTCCCTTACATGTTGGTCTGTGGCGACAAAGAGGTAGAAGCAGGCAAAGTTGCCGTGCGTACCCGTCGTGGCAAAGACTTGGGCAGCCTGGACGTAAGTGAAGTGATTGAGAAGCTGCAACAAGAGATTCGCAGCCGCAGTCTTCAACAACTGGAGGAATAAGGTATTAAAGGCGGAAAACGAGTTCAAACGGCACGTCCGAATCGTATCAATGGCGAGATTCGCGCCCTGGAAGTTCGCTTAACAGGTCTGGAAGGCGAAGCTTTGGGTATTGTGAGTCTGAGAGAAGCTATCGAAAAAGCTGAAGAAGCTGGAGTAGATTTAGTTGAAATCAGCCCTAACGCCGAACCGCCAGTTTGTCGTATCATGGACTACGGCAAGTTCCTTTATGAAAAGAGTAAGTCTTCTAAGGAACAGAAGAAAAAGCAAAAAGTTATCCAGGTTAAGGAAATTAAATTCCGTCCTGGTACCGATGATGGCGACTATCAGGTAAAACTCCGCAGCCTGATTCGCTTTCTGGAAGATGGCGATAAGGCCAAGATCACGCTGCGTTTCCGCGGTCGTGAGATGGCCCACCAACAGATTGGTATGGAAGTGCTGACGCGCGTCCGTGACGATCTGAGTGAACTGGCAGTAGTCGAATCCTTCCCTACGAAGATCGAAGGCCGCCAGATGATCATGGTGCTCGCTCCTAAGAAGAAACAGTAAGGCCTTCAAGTAGCAATGTCTGTGGAGCCTGCGGGTTCCACAGCCGTTGTTCGCCTATGTTTCGTTTATTAACAATGCGAAGTGGAAGTTATTAAAATGCCAAAAATTAAGACCGTACGCGGTGCTGCTAAGCGCTTCAAAAAAACCGGTGGTGGTGGATTTAAGCGTAAGCACGCAAACCTGCGTCATATTCTGACCAAAAAATCGACTAAGCGTAAACGTCACCTGCGTCCAAAAGGCCTTGTTTCTAAAGGCGATCTGGGCCTGGTTATCGCGTGCCTGCCGTACGCATAAGCCGTTAACGTTTTTTTTAACTTTTTAATGCCCAATCGATTTCACCGTGGTGAAAGATGAAGGGCAAATCAGAATAGATACAGGAGAGCACATATGGCTCGCGTAAAACGTGGTGTAATTGCACGCGCACGTCACAAGAAAATTTTGAAACAAGCCAAAGGCTACTATGGTGCGCGTTCTCGCGTATACCGCGTTGCCTTCCAGGCCGTTATCAAAGCAGGTCAGTATGCTTACCGTGACCGTCGTCAACGTAAGCGTCAGTTCCGTCAACTGTGGATTGCGCGTATCAACGCAGCAGCACGTCAGAACGGTATTTCTTACAGCAAATTCATCAACGGCCTGAAAAAAGCCTCTGTTGAAATCGACCGTAAGATCCTGGCTGACATCGCAGTATTCGACAAAGTAGCGTTCACCGCTCTGGTCGAAAAAGCGAAAGCAGCTCTGGCATAAGCCAGTGAAAAGAGGGAGCCTGGCTCCCTCTCTTTTATTTGTTGTACCGTCAATGAGTTGACAATTGATCCGTAACCCTTTTCAATAAAGGTTCTCCGGTTTTACCACACAAGGTAACGCAAGCATGAATGCTGCTATTTTCCGCTTCTTTTTTTACTTTAGCACCTGACTCCGGGAGGCTAGCGCGTGAAAGAAGAAACGAAAAACAGCGCAAAAAAGCCTCCTGATGGAGGCTTTTTTTGTGCCCGAAATCGAGAGATTACGTTCAACGAACCGGTGTCTTCACCGACACAATGAGGAAAACCATGTCACATCTCGCAGAACTGGTAGCCAGTGCGAAGGCGGCCATTAACCAGGCGTCAGATGTTGCCGCGTTAGACAATGTGCGCGTCGAATATTTGGGCAAAAAAGGGCACCTGACCCTTCAGATGACGACTCTGCGCGAGCTGCCACCTGAAGAGCGTCCTGCAGCCGGTGCGGTGATTAACGAAGCGAAAGAGCAGGTACAGCAGGCGCTCAACGCACGTAAAGCGGATCTGGAAAACGCCGCGCTGAATGCACGACTGGCGGCGGAAACCATCGATGTTTCTCTGCCTGGTCGTCGTATTGAAAACGGTGGTCTGCATCCGGTAACCCGTACCATCGATCGTATTGAAAGCTTCTTCGGTGAGCTTGGCTTCACCGTGGCGACCGGTCCGGAAATCGAAGATGACTACCACAACTTTGATGCGTTGAATATTCCGGGTCACCATCCGGCCCGTGCAGATCACGATACCTTCTGGTTTGATGCAACGCGTCTGCTGCGTACCCAGACGTCTGGCGTACAGATTCGTACCATGAAAGAAAAGCAGCCGCCGATTCGTATTATCGCGCCGGGTCGCGTGTATCGTAACGACTACGATCAGACGCATACCCCAATGTTCCACCAGATGGAAGGCCTGATTGTGGATACCAACATCAGCTTTACCAACCTGAAAGGGACGCTGCATGACTTCCTGCGCAACTTCTTTGAAGAAGATTTGCAGATTCGTTTCCGTCCTTCCTATTTCCCGTTTACTGAGCCGTCTGCAGAAGTGGACGTAATGGGTAAAAACGGCAAATGGCTGGAAGTGCTGGGGTGCGGCATGGTGCATCCGAACGTTCTGCGTAACGTCGGCATCGACCCGGAAATCTACTCGGGTTTTGCGTTTGGGATGGGTATGGAGCGTCTGACCATGTTGCGTTACGGTGTCACTGACCTGCGTGCGTTCTTCGAAAACGATCTGCGTTTCCTCAAACAGTTTAAATAAAGGCAGGATAAAACAATGAAATTCAGTGAACTGTGGTTACGCGAGTGGGTAAACCCGGCTATCGACAGCGACGCGTTGTCGAATCAAATCACCATGGCAGGCCTGGAAGTTGACGGTGTTGACGCGGTCGCCGGTGAATTTAACGGCGTGGTGGTGGGTGAAGTGGTTGAATGCGGCCAGCACCCAAATGCGGACAAACTGCGCGTGACGAAAGTTAACGTCGGTGGTGAGCGTCTGCTGGACATCGTCTGCGGCGCGCCAAACTGCCGTCAGGGGCTGAAGGTGGCGGTTGCGACTATCGGTGCCGTTCTGCCGGGCGATTTTAAAATTAAAGCGGCTAAGCTGCGCGGTGAGCCGTCTGAAGGCATGCTGTGCTCTTTCTCCGAACTGGGCATTTCCGACGATCACAGCGGCATTATTGAACTGCCGGCAGATGCGCCGATCGGTACCGACATTCGCGAGTATCTGAAGCTTAATGACAATACCATTGAGATCAGCGTCACGCCTAACCGTGCTGACTGCTTAGGGATCATCGGGGTGGCCCGCGATGTGGCTGTGCTGAACAAAGCGCCGCTGGTTGAGCCGGAAATCGTGCCGGTTGCGGCAACTGTCAGCGATGTCCTGCCGATTACCGTAGAAGCCTCCGACGCCTGCCCGCGGTATCTGGGTCGTGTGGTGAAAGGCATCAATGTGAAAGCGCCTACACCGTTGTGGATGAAAGAAAAACTGCGTCGTTGCGGTATTCGCTCCATTGATGCGGTGGTTGACGTTACCAACTACGTGTTGCTCGAACTGGGTCAGCCGATGCACGCCTTTGATAAAGACCGCATTGAAGGCGGGATTGTCGTTCGCATGGCGAAAGAGGGCGAAACGCTGGTGCTGCTCGATGGCAGTGAAGCGAAGCTGAACGCAGATACGCTGGTGATTGCCGATCATCAGAAAGCGCTGGCGATGGGCGGCATCTTTGGTGGCGAACATTCAGGCGTGAACGATGAAACACAAAACGTGCTGCTGGAATGTGCATTCTTCAGCCCGCTGTCGATTACCGGTCGTGCGCGCCGTCATGGCCTGCATACCGATGCTTCTCACCGCTATGAGCGCGGTGTCGATCCTGCGCTGCAGTACAAAGCGATGGAACGTGCCACCCGTCTGCTGATGGACATCTGCGGCGGCGAAGCCGGTCCGGTCATTGATGTGACGGATGAAGCGACGCTGCCGAAGCGTGCCACCATTACGTTGCGCCGTAGCAAACTGGATCGCCTGATTGGTCATCACATTGCCGATGCGCTGGTGAGCGACATTCTGCGTCGTCTGGGCTGTGATGTGACAGAAGGCGAAGGCGAGTGGCAGGCCGTTGCGCCGAGCTGGCGTTTTGACATGGAAATTGAAGAAGACCTGGTTGAAGAAGTCGCCCGCGTGTATGGCTACGACAACATCCCTGACGAACCCATCCAGGCCGGTCTTATCATGGGGACGCATCGTGAAGCGGATCTGTCGCTGAAACGTGTGAAAACCTTGCTGAACGACAAAGGCTACCAGGAAGTCATTACCTATAGCTTCGTCGATCCGAAAGTACAGCAGTTGCTCCACCCAGGTGAAGAGGCGCTGCTGCTGCCAAGCCCAATCTCCATCGAAATGTCGGCAATGCGCCTGTCGCTGTGGACAGGGTTACTGGCAACGGTGGTATATAACCAGAACCGTCAGCAGAACCGCGTACGTATTTTTGAAAGCGGGCTGCGCTTTGTGCCGGATACCCAGGCCAACCTGGGCATTCGTCAGGATCTGATGCTGGCTGGCGTTATCTGCGGTAACCGCTACGATGAGCACTGGGACCTGGCAAAAGAGACCGTTGATTTCTATGATTTGAAGGGCGATCTGGAAGCGGTGTTGGATCTGACCGGTAAACTCGGCGACATTCAGTTCAGAGCAGAGGCCAATCCTGCACTGCATCCAGGACAGTCTGCAGCGATTTATCTGAAAGGTGAACGCATTGGTTTCATTGGTGTTGTTCATCCTGAGCTGGAACGTAAGCTGGATCTCAATGGCCGTACTCTGGTGTTCGAACTGGAGTGGAACAAGCTCGCAGACCGCGTGGTGCCTCAGGCGCGCGAGATTTCACGCTTCCCAGCGAACCGTCGCGACATCGCTGTCGTCGTCGCAGAAAACGTTCCCGCTGCTGATATTTTATCCGAGTGTAAGAAAGTTGGCGTAAATCAGGTAGTTGGCGTAAACTTATTTGACGTGTACCGTGGTAAGGGTGTTGCGGAGGGGTATAAGAGCCTCGCCATTAGCCTGATCCTTCAGGATACCAGCCGTACACTCGAAGAAGAGGAGATTGCCGCTACCGTCGCCAAATGTGTAGAGGCATTAAAAGAGCGATTCCAGGCATCATTGAGGGATTGAACCTATGGCGCTTACAAAAGCTGAAATGTCAGAATATCTGTTTGATAAGCTTGGGCTTAGCAAGCGGGATGCCAAAGAACTGGTCGAACTGTTTTTCGAAGAGATCCGTCGTGCTCTGGAAAACGGTGAGCAGGTAAAACTCTCTGGTTTTGGTAACTTCGATCTGCGTGATAAGAATCAACGTCCGGGACGTAACCCGAAAACGGGCGAAGATATTCCCATTACAGCACGGCGCGTAGTGACCTTCAGACCCGGACAGAAGTTAAAGAGCCGAGTCGAAAACGCTTCGCCCAAAGATGAGTAATCAGATCTAACCAAAAAGGCCGCTTTTGCGGCCTTTTTTCTTTTCTGCGAAGATGTCGCACCGTAGAATCAATGACATCTTTTTCAGTTGAACGGAAATCATGCTGACTTTTGCCCGTCAACAACAGCGACAACATGTGCGCTGGATCCTGAGCCTGTCGGTACTGATGCTACTGACACTGCTGTTAAGTCTGTGCGCCGGAGAGCAGTGGATATCGCCTGCTGACTGGCTGACGCCGCGCGGTGAACTCTTTGTCTGGCAAATTCGCCTTCCGCGCGCGCTGGCCGTGCTGCTGGTAGGGGCGGCGCTGGCCTTGTCCGGCGCAGTGATGCAGGCACTGTTTGAAAACCCGCTTGCAGAACCGGGGCTGCTCGGCGTCTCCAACGGTGCAGGCGTGGGACTGATCGCCGCAGTGCTGCTGGGGAAGGGCGTGCTTCCACACTGGGTGCTCGGACTGTGTGCCATTGTCGGCGCGCTGGTCATTACCCTGATCCTCTTGCGTTTTGCCCGCCGTCATCTTTCGACCAGTCGCCTGCTGCTTGCCGGGGTGGCGCTGGGGATTATCTGTAGTGCCCTGATGACCTGGGCCATCTATTTTTCAACCTCATTCGATCTGCGTCAGTTAATGTACTGGATGATGGGTGGGTTTGGCGGCGTCAACTGGGAGCAGGCCTGGCTGATGCTGGCCCTGATCCCGGTACTGATGTGGATCTGCTGTCAGTCACAGGCAATGAACATGCTGGCGTTGGGAGAAACGTCTGCCCGACAGCTGGGACTTCCCCTGTGGTTCTGGCGTAATTTGTTGGTGGTCGCTACCGGGTGGATGGTCGGGGTGAGCGTGGCGCTGGCGGGAGCCATTGGTTTTATTGGCCTGGTGATCCCCCATATTCTACGCCTGCGCGGCTTAACGGACCATCGCGTCCTGCTGCCTGCCTGCGCGCTGGCGGGCGCCATTGCGCTGCTGCTGGCGGATGTAGTGGCTCGGCTGGCGCTTGCTTCTGCTGAGTTACCGATTGGCGTGGTCACCGCGACGCTCGGGGCACCGGTCTTTATCTGGCTGTTACTCAAAGCCGGACGTTAGGTATGACAAGACGGTCTATGATTAGATGCTGGTATTTGAATCACTCACGATCCTGGAGAGGCTATGCAAGACTCGATTCTGAACACTGAAGTGACGACGATTGATGGCGAGGTCACGACCCTCGAAAAGTATGCGGGCAATGTGCTGCTGGTGGTGAACGTGGCGTCAAAATGCGGTCTGACCCCGCAGTATGAGCAACTGGAAAATATTCAGAAAGCGTGGGCCGATCGGGGCTTTACCGTGCTGGGCTTTCCCTGCAATCAGTTCCTCGGACAGGAACCTGGCAGCGAAGATGAGATTAAAACTTACTGTGCGACGACCTGGGGCGTGACCTTCCCGATGTTCAGCAAGATTGAGGTGAACGGGGACGGGCGCCATCCGCTGTACCAGAAGCTGATTGCCGCTGCGCCGACGGCGGTGGCCCCTGAAGGAAGCGGTTTTTATGAGCGAATGGTTAGCAAAGGGCGCGCGCCGCTTAATCCGGGCGATATCCTGTGGAACTTCGAGAAGTTCCTCGTGGGCCGGGATGGCAAGATAGTACAGCGTTTTTCACCTGATATGACGCCGGAAGATCCTATCGTCATGGAAAGTATCAAACTCGCGTTGGCTAAATAATGTCTTCACTGATGCAGTTACAGGATGTTGCCGATATCCCCCGGTTGGGGCCTTTGTGTGGGGAGATCCGCGCGGGGGAAATCCTGCATCTGGTCGGGCCGAACGGTGCCGGGAAAAGCACGCTGCTGGCGCGAATGGCTGGCCTAACCAGTGGCGCGGGAACCATCACCCTGGCCGGTACTGAACTGGCGTCGTGGCCCGCAGCCAAACTTGCCCGGCATCGCGCTTATCTCGCGCAGCAGCAGAATCCGCCCTTTGCGATGCCGGTATGGCACTTTCTGACGCTGCATCAGGCGGACAAAACGCGGACTGACCAGCTTACTGCGGTGGCCGAGTCGCTGGGGCTGGCAGACAAGCTCGGGCGCAATGCGAAGGAACTCTCGGGCGGTGAATGGCAGCGAGTACGCCTTGCCGCCGTGATCCTGCAAATCGCGCCAGAGACCAATCCGCAGGGGCAGTTGCTGCTACTCGATGAACCCATGAACAGTCTCGATATTGCACAACAGAATGCGCTGGATCGCATTCTGAATCGCCTGTGTGAGCAGGGGATTGCCATCGTGATGAGTAGTCACGATCTGAATCATACCTTGCGTCACGCGCATCGGGCATGGTTGCTCAAACAGGGGAAACTGCTTGCCAGCGGTCCGCGTGATGAGGTGCTGACACCGGCGCATTTAACACGAGCCTATGGGCTGCACTTCCGGCGTCTTGACATCGAAGGTCACAGAATGGTTATATCAACCACTTAAACGAAATGGTTTCTTGAAAACCCGCGTAAATACCCGCTATATGGGGTGAAGAATAGAAAAACAGAGGATTCGCCTGAATGCGTTTCTGGTTTCTTTTTTGCACAGCACTGTTGTTGGCAGGATGTAGTAGCCACCGAGCGCCGCCGCCCAATGCCCGGCTCTCTGATTCCATCACCGTTATTGCCGGATTAAATGATCAACTCCAGACCTGGCGCGGTACACCGTATCGTTACGGCGGCATGAGCCGCGGTGGCGTGGATTGTTCCGGCTTTGTGCTGATGACCATGCGCGACCAGTTCGCTTTGCAACTGCCGCGTGAAACCCGTCAACAGGCAAAACTGGGGACGGAAATCGATAAAGACGAATTACTGCCTGGCGATCTGGTGTTTTTCAAAACCGGATCGGGAGAGAGCGGTTTACATGTGGGTATTTATGATACCAACGGTCAATTTATTCATGCGTCAACCAGTCGTGGCGTGATGCGCTCGTCGCTGGATAATGTTTACTGGCGGAAAAACTTTTGGCAGGCGAGACGGATTTAGTTGCAAAGTGTTATTTCTGATTGAGTGCGCGCCTCGCTTTTATTGTCGGGAAAAGAACAATGCTGGCTAAGTGTTTATAATCAGGATAAGCTGAAAACAAAGGAACCGGGACTCCGGGTGAAAAGGACAACATGAACATTTCCCCTCTGTCATTAAAAAAGATGGATGACGACATCCTGTGTAATAGGTTGCCGAATCACTCCCAGTGTGTGGGGCTGCCGTGATGAATATTTCACTGGATAATGTGTACCATTCTGAACTCTATTTTCAGCCCGCCCGGAATGTACAACGGAAACTTATCGGTTTAAGTATCATCGCAAACTTTGTCAGTGATGACGACAAGGTTCGCATCCCTACGGATCTGGTGCTTCCGCGACTTTCTCCCGAAGAGCAGTGCCAACTCTTTGTCGAAAAACTGGCCCTGCTCGAAACGTGCCAACACTTTTTTATTCAACATAAACTTGTCGCCTGGATTTATATAACCCCGGCAGTTGTACCGTTATTATTAATGGATAGTGAGCGCGTTTCTGCCGTTAAACGATTTTCATTTCTGGAATTGATGATTAATGAGAATTTTCCCGAACTGTCTGACGGAAAAGAGAATAAAACGCTGACCGCGCTTGTCGAACGTTTTCCTCTGGTACTGGCCAATTTCGGTGCAGGAGAAAGTGCCAACAAAGCCATATTCGATGGGTTATTTAAACGCATAATACTGGACCGGAATTTTGTTCATCGCCGGGCTACGCAGCTCTCCTTCGAACCGTTCATGCGCGCCATTCTCACGCAAGTTTCCCCTTATTGTGAATCGCTGATGATCGCCGGTATCGACAACGAAGCGATGTTGACCCGCGTGATGCCATTCGGTTTTGGTGCCATGCAGGGCGGTCTGTGGCCTGCCGTCACCGCGGATCAGGTAACCCAGTTACTCCACGGATAACCTTTCTGTTTGCTGGTGTTTATGCCGGTATTAACCGTCTACACTACAGGCAGGAGGCCCTATGACCCTGTCTTTTACAGCCCGCTGGCGCGATGAACTGCCAGCAACATTTACCGCACTGTCGCCAACGCCGCTGAATAAGTCACGGCTGATTTGGCACAATGATGCGCTTGCCGAACAACTGGGTATCCCCGACTCGCTTTTTCATCCTGACGGCCCGGCGGGGGTCTGGGGCGGTGAGACACTGCTAGCGGGAATGTCTCCGCTGGCGCAGGTCTATAGCGGCCATCAGTTTGGCGTCTGGGCGGGCCAGTTGGGCGACGGGCGTGGCATCTTGCTGGGTGAGCAACTGCTTGCCGATGGCAGCACGATGGACTGGCATCTGAAAGGCGCGGGTTTGACGCCGTATTCGCGCATGGGGGATGGTCGTGCGGTATTGCGCTCCACTCTTCGTGAAAGCCTCGCCAGTGAAGCGATGCACTATCTGGGGATACCGACAACCCGGGCGCTGGCGATTGTCACCAGCGAAACGCCGGTTTACCGTGAAACGGTGGAGGCGGGGGCGATGCTGATGCGACTGGCGCAAAGCCACATGCGCTTCGGCCATTTTGAGCATTTCTATTATCGCCGCGAACCGGAAAACGTTCAGCAACTGGCGGATTTCGCGATTCGCCATTACTGGCTGCACCTCCAGCAGGAAGCCGACAAGTACATTCTCTGGTTTCGCGACGTGGTCGCGCGGACTGCGTCACTGATAGCCGACTGGCAAACCGTCGGTTTTGCGCACGGGGTGATGAACACCGATAACATGTCGATTCTTGGACTGACGATGGACTACGGTCCGTTTGGTTTTCTGGATGATTATGAGCCGGGGTTCATTTGTAACCATTCAGACCATCAGGGGCGCTACAGTTTCGATAATCAACCTGCGGTGGGTTTGTGGAATCTACAGCGACTCGCGCAAAGCCTGTCGCCCTTTATCCCGGTTGAGGCGCTGAATGATGCCCTCGACGGCTACCAGGCGGCGCTATTGACGCGCTACGGTCAGCGGATGCGGCAGAAACTGGGCTTCATGACCGAACAAAAGGATGACAACGAACTGCTGAACGAATTGTTCAGCCTGATGGCCCGCGAGCGCAGTGACTACACCCGCACCTTCCGCATGCTGAGCGTCACCGAACAGCAGAGCAGCGCATCGCCCTTGCGCGATGAATTTATCGACCGTGCCGCATTTGACGACTGGTTCTCGCGCTACAGAACGCGTTTACAGCGCGATGAAGTCGCCGATGCGACGCGCCAGTCGCTGATGCAAAGCGCCAATCCGTCCGTGGTGCTACGTAACTGGCTGGCGCAACGGGCTATTGAGACGGCGGAAAAAGGCGATATGAGCGAACTGCATCGCTTGCACGCCGTACTGCGGGAGCCCTTCCGCGAGCGCGATGATGATTACAGTCATCGTCCGCCGGACTGGGGAAAGCGTCTGGAAGTCAGCTGTTCAAGCTGATGTTCTACTTGGTCAGCAAGAGTTTACCTGCCTGCGTTCGACGCAGCAGGTACTCCTGACCGTCGTGATCGATAATTACCTTACCGTCATCACCTAACAGTTTCTGACTGCTGATCTTGCGGATGGGCGCAGGCGGGGGAACCGCGTTTTCTTGTTCCTTAAGACGGGGTGCTTCAATGTTATCCATACGGGTATCACGGCTGATTAATAATAATTAATGTCACAATGATTTTTATTATCAATAATGTGCGCGACAACAACAAGTATTAAATGTGGTAGTTTGCAAAAAGGGGAGAAGAATTGCCCACCCCCGAAAGGATGGGCGAGCGGTCAGAAACGACTGTCAACCGCGCAGGCCAGCTTGCTCAGCAGCAGTTCAGTGTCTTCCCAGTTAAGGCAAGGATCGGTTACCGACTGACCGTAGACCAGCGGCTGTCCGCTGACGATTTTCTGCGTACCTTCACGCAGAAAACTTTCCGCCATAATACCGGCGATGGCCGTCGATCCGTTACGGATCTGCTGGCAAATATCATCACAGACATCCAACTGACGACGATGCTGTTTCTGGCAGTTGCCGTGGCTGAAATCAACGACCAGATGTTCAGGCAGATCAAATTCATGCAGCGTACTGCAGGCCGCCACAATATCTTCAGCATGGTAGTTTGGCTTTTTGCCGCCACGCATAATGATATGGCCATAGGGGTTACCGCTGGTCTGATAAATGGTCATCTGACCGGTTTTATCAGGCGAGAGGAACATATGACTGGCGCGGGAGGCGCGGATCGCGTCAACGGCGATACGGGTATTTCCGTCGGTGCCGTTTTTAAAGCCGACCGGGCAGGAGAGTGCCGAGGCCATTTCGCGGTGGATCTGGCTTTCGGTGGTTCGCGCGCCAATGGCACCCCAGCTGATCAGATCGGCAATAAATTGCCCGGTCACCATATCGAGAAATTCCGTGGCGGTCGGGATGCCCAGTTCATTGACCTGCAACAGCAGTTTGCGCGCCAGTTCAATACCGTGGTTCACGCGATAGCTGCCATTGAGGTCCGGATCGGAAATGAGACCTTTCCAGCCGACGACAGTGCGTGGCTTTTCAAAATAGGTGCGCATGACGATTTCCAGGCGCGCCTGGTGCTGAGTACGCAGCGCCTGTAAACGCGTGGCGTACTCCAGAGCGGCGTCGAGATCGTGAATGGAGCACGGTCCCACAATGACCAGCAAACGGCGGTCTTCGCCATTCAGTATTCTTTCTATCCGGCGTCGGGAGTCGGTGACGTGGCTGGCGACGGCGGACGACACAGGATGCCGTTGCGCAAGTTCAGCGGGCGTAACCAGACTGTCTATACGCGCGGTACGCAGTTCATCGGTTCTGTTCATGACAATTCTCAGAAATTTGTGGCTTCTACGGCAGAGGTACCGGGAAGTGATGGGCACAACCTTAAACCAATCCCTGCTGATTTCAAGTGCGAGGTGGATCACACCTCGCGACAGAACGGTATGATAACAAAAAAACAGAACTCATGAACTAGTTTGTTAGTACATGCGTCGACTTAGTCCCATGATGTCGAGGATTTTAGTGGCAATCTCCTCAACCGAATAGTTAGTACTGTTCAACCATGGGATCTGGTTTTTACGATAGAGCGCCTCGACTTCAGCCACTTCCATACGGCACTGGCGCAGGGATGCGTAGCGGCTGTTTTCCCGGCGTTCTTCGCGAATGGCCGCCAGACGTTCAGGGTCAATCGTCAGACCAAACAGTTTATGTTGTAGGGGTTTTAACGACGCGGGCAGAACCAGATTGTCCATGTCGTCGGCAATAAAGGGATAGTTCGCCGCGCGGATGCCAAACTGCATCGCCAGGTAGAGACTGGTGGGCGTTTTGCCGCAGCGCGAGACGCCCAACAAAATCACCTGCGCCTGGTCGAGGTTGCGCAACGAAATGCCATCATCGTGGGCCAGGGTGTAATCGATGGCGGCGATCCGCGCATCATACTTGATCAGGTTACCCGGATTCAGCCCGTGAGTCCGGTGGGCAATCGGTGTGGGGTAGAGTTTCATTTCGTGTTGCAGCGGAGTGATCAGCGCCTGCACGATATCCTGACAGAAGCCTTCGCTTTGCAGGATGATGGAGCGGATTTCCGGCAATACAATCGAATAGAACACCAGTGGACGCACGCCGGTTTGTTGAAAAATGGCGTCGATCTGGTCCTTAACGGCACGGGCACGGTTCTCATTTTCGACAAACGGTAGCGTGATACTGCTGATAGTGACGGGGAACTGCGACATCACCGCATGGCCCAATACTTCAGCGGTAATTGCCGTACCATCGGAAATATAAAATACGTGACGATCTACAGCATTATCCATTTTCACACCCTGGAAGTCAGTCATAATTCTCTGAAAGCATAAATTAAAATTACTCTGAAGCGTAGAAAATAACGCTCATTTTAAAAATGAAATGGTATTTTTATATTTTATGAAAAGTACATTTCATTTTCTGGAACAGATGTTTATACCGACACATTTTGTGGGGATCGCCCGCCACTCGTGGGTTTGCGCAAATGGGTAAACTGTCCGAAAAAATAAAAAATATATTTGCTTGAACGATTCACCGTTTTTTTAAGCGGGTTAAATATGCAAAGATAAATACGTAATTAAGCTTTTCCTAAACTCGTTCATTTATCACAAAAGGATTGTTCGATGTCCAACAATGGCTCGTCACCGCTGGTGCTTTGGTATAACCAACTCGGCATGAATGATGTAGACAGAGTTGGGGGCAAAAATGCCTCCCTGGGTGAAATGATTACTAACCTTTCCGGTATGGGTGTATCGGTACCGAATGGTTTTGCCACAACCGCCGATGCGTTCAACCAGTTTCTGGACCAAAGCGGCGTAAACCAGCGCATCTATGAACTGCTGGATCAGACGGATATTGATGATGTCACCGCATTAGCGAAGGCAGGCGCACAGATCCGCCAGTGGATTATCGACACTCCTTTCCAGCCTGAGCTGGAAAATGCCATCCGCGATGCCTACGCGCAACTCTCTGCGGACGATCAGCATGCGTCTTTCGCCGTGCGTTCTTCTGCAACGGCGGAAGATATGCCGGACGCCTCTTTTGCCGGTCAGCAGGAAACCTTCCTCAACGTCCAGGGCTTTGACGCCGTACTGGTCGCCGTGAAGCACGTGTTCGCGTCGCTGTTTAACGACCGCGCGATCTCCTATCGTGTTCACCAGGGCTATGACCACCGCGGCGTGGCGCTCTCTGCGGGCGTTCAGCGGATGGTGCGTTCCGATCTGGCTTCATCCGGTGTGATGTTCTCCATCGATACCGAATCCGGCTTTGACCAGGTGGTGTTCATCACCTCGGCATGGGGTCTGGGTGAGATGGTGGTACAGGGCGCGGTGAACCCGGATGAGTTCTACGTCCACAAACCGACCCTGGCGGCCAATCGTCCGTCTATTGTGCGTCGCACGATGGGCTCGAAAAAAATCCGCATGGTCTACGCACCGACTCAGGAGCACGGCAAACAGGTCACCATTGAAGATGTGCCGCAGGAAAGCCGCGACATTTTCTCTCTGACCAACGACGAAGTGCAGGAACTGGCGAAGCAGGCGGTGCAGATAGAGAAACACTACGGTCGTCCGATGGACATCGAGTGGGCGAAAGACGGTCACACCGGCAAGCTGTTCATCGTACAGGCGCGTCCGGAAACCGTGCGTTCTCGCGGTCAGGTGATGGAGCGTTACACGCTGCATGCGCAGGGCAAAATCATTGCGGAAGGGCGCGCCATCGGCCACCGCATCGGCGCGGGTCCGGTGAAGGTCATTCAGGACATCAGCGAGATGAACCGCATTGAGCCTGGCGACGTGCTGGTTACCGACATGACCGACCCGGACTGGGAACCGATCATGAAAAAAGCGGCGGCGATTGTCACAAACCGCGGTGGTCGTACCTGTCACGCCGCGATTATCGCGCGTGAACTGGGTATTCCGGCGGTGGTCGGCTGTGGCGATGCCACTGAACGCATGAAGGATGACGAGAAGGTCACCGTTTCGTGTGCAGAAGGTGACACGGGCTACGTGTACGCCGACCTGCTCGACTTCAGCGTTAAGAGCTCCAGCGTCGATACCATGCCGGATCTGCCGCTGAAGGTGATGATGAACGTCGGTAACCCGGACAGGGCATTTGACTTCGCCTGTCTGCCTAACGAAGGCGTTGGTCTGGCGCGTCTGGAATTTATCATCAACCGTATGATTGGCGTGCACCCGCGTGCACTGCTGGAGTTTGACTCCCAGGATGCCAAACTGCAGAACGACATCCGCGAGATGATGAAAGGCTTTGACTCTCCGCGTGAATTCTATGTCGGTCGCCTGACGGAAGGGATCGCCACTCTCGGTGCGGCATTCTGGCCGAAACGGGTGATCGTGCGTCTGTCTGACTTTAAGTCTAACGAATACGCGAACCTGGTCGGCGGTGAGCGCTATGAGCCGCATGAAGAGAACCCAATGCTGGGCTTCCGTGGTGCGGGCCGCTACGTGTCGGACAGCTTCCGTGATTGCTTCGCGCTGGAATGCGACGCGGTGAAGCGCGTGCGTAATGACATGGGGCTGACTAACGTCGAAATCATGATCCCATTCGTGCGTACCGTTGAGCAGGCAAAAGCGGTTGTGGAAGAGCTGGCGCGCCAGGGGCTGAAACGCGGTGAGAATGGGCTGAAGATCATCATGATGTGTGAGATCCCGTCCAACGCCCTGCTGGCCGAACAGTTCCTGCAATACTTCGACGGCTTCTCGATCGGTTCTAACGACATGACGCAGCTGGCGCTGGGTCTGGATCGTGACTCCGGCGTGGTATCCGAATTGTTTGATGAGCGTAACGACGCGGTAAAAGCACTGCTGTCGATGGCGATTCGCGCAGCGAAGAAACAGGGTAAATACGTCGGGATTTGCGGTCAGGGTCCGTCTGACCACGAAGACTTTGCCGCCTGGCTGATGGAAGAGGGAATCGACAGCCTGTCGCTGAACCCGGATACCGTTGTCCAGACCTGGCTGAGCCTGGCTGAACTGAAGAAGTAAGGTAATGCCTGATGGCGCTACGCTTATCAGGCCTACGGCGATGCCCCTGTAGGCCTGATAAAGCGATACGCCGTCATCCGGTAATACATACACCCGCAATGCCCCTGTAGGCCGGATGGCGATACGCCGTCATCCGGTAATACATACACCCGCAATGCCCCTGTAGGCCGGATAAGGCGGTACGCCGTCATCCGGCAATACATACACCCACAATGCCCCTGTAGGCCGGATAAGGCGGTACGCCGTCATCCGGCAATTTGTACCTCACGTCATTCCGACGCTAACCGCTGAATAATATCCTGGCGTAACAGGAACTTCTGGATCTTCCCGGATGCCGTTCTGGGCAACTTTTCAACCACCACGATGTGCTCCGGATACTTATACTTCGCCACACGCTTACGGCTAAAGAAGGCAACAACCTCTTCCAGCGACAGAGAATGATGCGGCGCTTTCAGTACGATATAGGCACAGGAACGCTCACCTAAACGCTCATCCGGCATGGCAACCACGCAGGCATCGTGAATACGGGGATGCTGTAACAGAATGTCTTCCACCTCGCGACTGCTGATGTTTTCGCCGCCCCGAACAATGATATCTTTCTTGCGCCCGGTGACCTTGATATAGCCCGCCTCGTCCATCCGACAGAGATCGCCGCTGTAGTACCAGCCTTCGCTATCCAGCGCCCGGGCGGTTAGCTCTGGCTCATCGAGATAGCCCATAAACACGTTCGGCCCGCGTGACGCCTCTTCACCTTCAACGCCGGGCGGAACCGGGTTACGCGCTTCATCAACAATCTTGATCTCCACCCCCGCCGCCGCATAGCCGTCGGTATTCATCATGCGGGAGGGCGGATCGTCAAGGTTCACTACCGCATGCGGCGAGCTTTCCGTCGAGCCGTAGACGCTGAGTAGCTTAATGCCGCGCTGCTGGCAGTCGCGGGCAATGCGCCTGGGAATGGTGGTGCCGCCGCACAAAAAGAAACGCAGCGAAGAGAGGTCGGCGGGCTGCTGCTCAACGGTGCACAACAGATCGTAAACAAACGGTGTAGCCCCTAACACGCAGGTGCAGCGCTGCTGTTCCAGCAGATCAAGACAGGCCGTTGGGGTAAAAATATCCAGCAGCACGCTGCGCGCGCCGATCAGAAACGGTGCCGTCACGCCGTGTAAAAAACCGGTGGCGTGTCCCAGCGGTGCTGGCATCAGAAAGACGTCCAGCCAGGTCAGATTCAGACGGGCGCAGTAGGCCCGCTCGCTGGCGAGAATATTGTTGTGGCTGAGCATGACCCCTTTCGGTACTCCCTCGGTGCCAGAGGTAAACAACACGGCGGCCAGTTCGTCACCGTGAACCGGAATGTGACGGGCAAGCGGCGCGTTGTCCGCTACTATCTGGCTGAGGGCGAGTGAGGTGGTGGCCGGTGCCAGTTTATCGACGCCGATAACGTGTTGCAGATGCGGCAACTGATTTTGCAGAGGCAAGATTAAATCGACCGGGCGCGTTTGTTTAAACACGGTCGGGGCGAAAAACAGTTTCGCCTGACACTTGTTCAGCACCCATACCAGTTCGGCTTCGCGCCAGGCGGGCAGAAGGGGAACGGATACTGCGCCGATTTTCAGGCAGGCGAGATAGATAACGGTAAATTCGCACCAGCCGGGAAGCTGAAAGGCGACGCGGTCGCCGGATTGAATGCCGTTCGCCAGCATCCAGCTTGCCAGACAGCTTGCCGCATGGTCGAGGGCGGTATAGGTGAATGCGGTACCGTGGTTATCCACGACGGCAATTTTTTCCGGCACGCTGCGCGCGGTTTGCTGCCAGTAGTCTCCCAGCGAGGCATCGCCCCAAAAGCCAAGCTTGCGGTATGCGTCCCGCCGCCCGGCGTCAAACGTTAATGTGACACTCATCGGAGGTTCCCGGTAAATCAAGTGGGTAGTGAGGTGTTCGCAGGCCGGATAAGACGCCAGGCGTCACTATCCGGCAGTTGTACCCATCAGCCGTAGCGGAAATCGACGCCAAAGGTACCAGCGGGGTACTCCCATTTTTCGAGGATCGTCTCACCGCACAGCACCCGGCAGGTTCCGCACTCCAGACAGCCCGCAGAATCAAAGTGAATCGTACCCGCCTCATCCTGTTTATAGAGTCCGGCGGGGCAGGCGTTCAGCAATTTTTGAAACTCTTTACTGTCCGGGTTAGCCGCCAGAATGATGTGCGGGTGTCCTTCATCAACATGGAATTTATTGACGCCAAGCTTGACGTCGACGTTAACGCGATTGTCCTGACTCATAGTGCCGTGACTCCCTTAATGCCATCCTTCAGCAGATTCATCAGACCGACCTGTTTTGCATGCGACAGGATCATTTTGCGCATCGGCTGATTCGGGCGGCCATCGATAGTGAACATGTCGCTCATGATGTCTGCCACCATGCGCGGATACTGGGTGAACAGGCGGGGATTCTCCATCAGCGCCGGCATCTTGCGAAAATGCTGCATATCACGCATGACACACCCTTTCTCCAGTTCGCTTTTGTATTCCGCCAGCGTGCGGGCAGAGAAGTCCTGGCGCGCTTTTGCCACAATCGCTGCGTGCGCCGCCGCTTCGGCAGAGGCGATGGCTAAATCCATTCCGCGCACCGTGAAACCGAGGTTCAGACAAAAGCCTGCGGCATCGCCGACAATCATCACGCCGTCACCCACCAGTTCCGGCACCATCGCCAGTCCGCCTTCCGGTACCATGTGCGCCGAGTATTCCAGCAGCTTGCCGCCCTGAATTAACGGACGAACGGTGGGATGCTGTTTAAAATCTTCCAGCATCTGCGGCACGCTTTTCTGTGCATGGGCCATGTCGCCCAGTCCGCATACCAGGCCGAGGGAAACGGAGTCGCGATTGGTATAGAGGAATCCTCCGCCCATCAGGCCGTTTGACGGGGAACCGGCGAACAGCCAGGCCGCACCTTCATTTCCGGACAGGTTAAAGCGGTCATTGATTTGCTCCGGGGAGAGACCAATCAGCTCTTTCACGCCGACGGCGTAATGATGTGCCGAGGAAGCAGGGACCATACCCAGCGAACGGCCCAGCATCGAATTGACGCCATCGGCGAGGATCACCACGTTGGCTTCGAGAATGTCATCGCCGGCCTGTACGCCCGTCACCTGGTTGCCTTCACGAATCAGCGCGTCCACGCGCACACCGGGAATAAACTGCGCGCCAGCCGCTTCAGCTTGCTCCATCAGCCACGGATCGAGGCGGTTGCGCAACACGGTGTATGACGCCTGACCAGGGACATCCGCCTGTTCGCGATGGTAGTCCAGCGTGGTCGCGCTTTCCTGCGTCATAAACGAGATTTTCTCGCGGGTGACGTTACGTTCAACGGGGGCCTGTTGGGCAAAACCGGGCATAATGCGCTCGATCACGTGGGCGTAGAGGCGACCCCCGGTCATATTTTTACTGCCCGCGCTGTTGCCGCGCTCGATGACCAGAACATCGAGTCCGGCTTTCGCCATGATGTACGCCGCCACCGTTCCCGCTACGCCAGCACCGACGACGATGGCATCAAATTTTTCATCCGACATGCTTAAAGCTCCCTTCCCGCCGTTTGCACAGCGGGAGATGTGGGTAAAGGTGAGAGTTAGCGCAGCTGCGCGATCAGGGCAGGGACCACTTTGTAGATATCGCCCACCAGTCCGTAATCGGCATAGTTGAAGATTGGCGCGTTCTTATCTTTATTCACGGCGACAATCACTTTGGCGCCATTGCCGCCAACCATATGCTGGATCTGCCCGGAGATGCCCAGCGTCAGATACAGTTCAGACTTCAGCAGCACGCCGGAAACGCCGATATAACGCTCGCGCTCCATCCAGTTTTCCCCTTCGGCGATCGGACGTGAACAGCCCACTTCTGCGCCCAGCACTGCGGCCAGTTCGCGCACCATGCTGAGGTCGTCCTGCGCCGCCAGACCGCGACCCACGCCCACCACACGTTTTGCTTTGCTCAGATCAACGCTGCTGAGTGATTTGGCGCGTCGTTCCTGACACAGGATCTCCTGTTGCGGGGCAACCCATTCGGCGGTGACTACCGGGCAGTCATGCGCGGGATTCGCCGCGACCGGCTCCAGTATGCCTGGCGCGAGGGTGATAATGGCCAGCGGGCTGTTCAGTTTTTCTTTGCCAAACGCCAGTCCGCCATACATACGATGCTCGGCAAATAGCGCGTTTTCGTCGACGCTCACCGCCGTCGCATCGTTCACCAACGCCGCATCGAGTTGAATACTCAGACGCGCGCCCAGCGCTTTGCAGCGTTTAGTTGCCGCCATCAGCAGCAGCCCGTTGCCTTTTTCCCGGATCGGCGCGGCCAGCGTTTCGGCGTAGTTTTCAATTCGCTGCAGTTCAGACGTCTTCTCCAGCACGATGATACCGTCAGCGCCGAGCGGCTTAACGCGTGCCGCCTGTTCGGAACCCTGAACAATGGCGTAAACCTGCTGACCCCACTGACGCGCGCCGGCCATCAGTTCCGCATAGCGTTCAACGTTATCGCTAAATACCCAGACGTGGGTTAATTGACTCATGATTGTGTTCTCCGTTGGGCTCAGTTCAGGGCTTTTTTCAGGTGTTCAGCCAGTTCGGCGATGGCTTCCGGCGAATCGTTATCCAGAATGATGTGCTTACGTGCCGTTTGCGGCGGCACGGTAATGGCGACCAGCTCTGCCCGTGGTGCGCCCTGGCTCCAGCCGATATCGCTGGCCTGCCACGTGTGCACCGGCTTTTTCCCGGCGCCAAGAATGGCCTTCATGGAGGGGATGCGTGGGGCGTTAATATCCGATGTGACGCAGAGAACCGCAGGAAGCGACAGCTCGATCACTTCAACGTCCTCTTCGAGCGTGCGTTCAACAACCAGCTTATTGCCCTGACGCTGGAGGCGGCTGACGGCGTTAATGGTCGGGAGTTGCAGGATCTCACCGACCAGCAGGCCAACCTGTTGTGCGTAAAGGTCGCCAGAGCCTTCGCCGAACAGGATCAGATCGAAACCGATTTTTTCCACCGTGGCGGCGATGGCCTGCGCAGTATCTTTTGGCAGCGCGTGTTCCAGCTGTGCATCCTGCATCAGGTACAGTGCGTGTGGCCCGCGGGAGAGCACATCCTTACGCACTTTCGAGTTCTGCAATAATGAACCGCCCACCGTCAGCGCAGCGATCTCATCTTCCGCTTCTGTGGCCAGCTGCGTTGCGGCCTCGATAGCGTTGAGGTCGAACTGGCTGATTTTGGTGTCCGCATTGTCAAAGCTGAGCGCTTGCTCGGGTGTAACAACAATGTCCTGTTCTTCAGGCACCAGCTTAAAGCAGGTTATTATTTTCATGGCATCTCCTGTGAGTCGCATACCGACAGTGACGGTCAGGCCACCCCGGCGGAAAGTGAAAATTGGCTGGAATTAGTGTGCGACAGACGGTGGCTTTTTATCGACGGAGCAATCTGTTTTCGTTACCAGGTATCTTGCAAAAAAAGTGCGATCGCTCATGCAAAAGAATTGAGCAGAAAATAATTTGCGAGAATTAAACGTATTATCTTGCAGGTGAGAGAAATAATCTTGTTTTGCCCTCACTAAATGCAGTTGTATAACCGCCGTACTCGCTTTATTTTATCCCTATTATATTGTTCAGGATTACTATCTGCTTGTGGAGGTTGTCATGTATCAACGCTGCTTTGATAATGCAATGGAAAGCCTTTTTGACCAGGGTAAGACCCCGCGATTTTCCCGATTTGTCATTAGTGATGATCCCCGATGGGAGTCTGGTCATCATGTCCATGATAATGAGACGGAGCTGATTTACGTTAAAAAAGGCATTGTCAGATTAATTATCGACTCTTCACTTTATGTGGCTCACGAGGATGATATCGTCGTCGTGGAGCGGGGGCGACTGCATGCCGTGACGTCGGATGTGAACGCGCCTGCCACTACCTACACCTGCGCGCTGTACGGCTTTTGCTTTCAGGGCTGGGAAGAGAACCAACTGCTGCAATCGCATTCCTGTCCGGTGGTTGCCGTCGGCCAGGGTAAAGAGGTGATCAAAAGTATTTTTAATGAACTCAGCGTGATGCTGCCGCAAAGTAAAAATGGGCTGACGTCGTCTGTGTGCGATGCATTTGCCTATGCGTTGACGGTTCTCTTTTACGAAAACTTTAAAAATGCTTATCGTTCGGAACAAGGCCATATTAAAAAAGATGTTCTGATTAAAGATATTCTGGTCTACCTCAATAATAATTATCGGGAGAAAATTACGCTTGAGCAGTTATCAAAAAAATTTCGTGCCAGCGTCAGCTATATTTGCCACGAATTTACCCGCGAGTACCATATTTCGCCGATCAATTATGTGATTCAGCGGCGGATGACCGAAGCGAAATTTGCGCTAACCAATACCGATTATTCACAGGCCGAAATTTCCTGGCGCGTTGGGTACGAGAATGTCGACCACTTCGCGAAGCTGTTTCTGCGCCACGTTGGCTGTTCGCCAGGCGATTACCGTAAACAGTTTAAAAACAATCTGGCAGAGCAGGCCTGCCTGTTGTCTGACGTCTGAGTTTTTATTCCATTATCGGTTAGCAAATATCGGTTAGCGAACGAACCGCCGGATAGCGGTGCAAGCACCGTATCCGGCCTGGCGTTTACTTGTTCTGATAATCCTTCAGGATCTGCCGACCTGCTACATAAATCATGATCTCATCCGTCCCGCCGCCAATACGCTCACAACGTACATCGCGCCAGAATCGGGAGACGCGCGCTTCGTCGGTATAACCCAGCCCGCCCATAATCTGGATTGCATCGTCAATCACTTCCATTGCCGTCCGGGCGCAGTACAGTTTCGCCAGGGCGGCGCTGGTACGCAGCGACTGCTCTTGGTCGGCCTGCCATGCCACCTTCAGCACCATATTGCGCATATTGTCGATTTTGATAGCCATCAGCGCCAGTTTTTCCTGGATCATCTGGTTGTGTCCAATCGGTTTACCAAACGCAATGCGCTGGTTGGCATAACGCGCTGCATCCTCAAAGGCGCATTCGGCAAAACCGGTACTGCGCGCAGCGTTGATCAGTCGTTCCATCTCAAAGTTGTACATCACATTGAGAAAGCCCATGCCTTCTTCGCCCACCATGTCGCTTTCATCCACCTCAACGTTGTCGAGATAGACTTCACACGTGCTGAGCATATGCCAGCCGATTTTGTGCAGCGGGTTGATTTTGATCCCCGGCTTGTTGGACTCCACCCACCAAAGGGTAAAGGCTTTCTTCGGATCTTTCGGCTCCGGGTCGCGCGCCAGCACCAGCATATACGGGTACTCTTTTGCGCCCGTAATAAACGTCTTCTGACCGTTCAGGTAAACCTTGCCGTCTTTGCGCGTGTAGCTGGTCGTGGCGCTGTTGTTATCAGAACCCGCACCCGGCTCGGTTAACGCCAGCGCATAGGCCGGATCGCCGGTTTCCAGTGTGCTTTCCGCTGTTTTGCGCAGTTGCTCTGGCGAACCAAAGCGGCGCATGCTGTGAATACACTGGCCGTTGGTGATCAAAAAGGCCGGGGCGCCACATTTTGACACTTCCATCAGGGCCAGCATTTGCGTCACGTAGTCTGCCGGAATGCCGCCGAACTCTTCCGGTACGCCCAGCATAGAAATACCGTTGTCGGCCAGCGCGCGCATAAACTCTCTGGGGTAGGTCGCCGTCTGATCGCAGGTACGGAAATACTCTTCCGGAAAATTGCTGGTGATCAGTTCTCGAATACTGGCAAGCAGCAGCTCTTGCTCTTCGGTTAAAGAAAAGTCCATCATCGTACTCCTTTTAATTAGCCGCTTCCGGCAGTTCAAAACCCATGGTGGCGTCGATAAATAATCTTTCATCCATCAGTTTCAGGTTCGGCGAAATAACCGGTGCGAAATCCATTTTGGCCAGAATATCGCGTTCCAGATCCACCCCAGGGGCAATCTCAATAAGATGCAGACCGTCCTCTTTCAGCGTAAATACCGCGCGCTCGGTGATATAGCGCACGTCCAGTCCGCGCTCGAGCGCGATTTTTCCGCTGAAGGTAATTTCCGGTAGTTCGCTGATGAATTTATTCACCCGGCCTTCCTGGACGATGGTTAATTTACCGTCGGCAACCTCTGTTTTCAGACTGCCGGCGGTTAACGTGCCGCAGAAAACAATTTTCTTCGAGGTGGCGCTAATATCGATAAAGCCGCCGGTGCCCATGATTTTGCCGTTGAATTTATGTACCCCGACGTTGCCGTGACGGTCGACTTCCGCAAAGCTCAGATAGCAAACGTCCAGTCCTCCGCCGTGGTAGAAGTCAAACTGCGAGGTCATATCAAGAATGGCGCGCGTGTTGACGTTCGCACCGAAGGCGACGCCCTGTGAGGTGATGCCGCCAACGGGGCCGGTTTCGACGGTCAGCACAAAGTCATCCGCACAGCCTTCTTCCCGGGCCACCAGCCCAATGCCATCCGCGATGCCGACGCCGACGTTACCCACCGCGCCTTTACGCATCTCATACAGCGCGCGGCGAGCGACCAGTTTGCGCTGGTTGAGGGGCAGGGTGAGTTGAGTGCTGTCGTCGAGGGTGAAATCGCCCGAGATAAAACGGTTCACCGGCGCGCCGCCGTACAGTTGCGTCTGATCCGGGTCAACGACCACGATATCCACCAGATAGCCGGGGATACGCACGGATTTGGGATGCAGTGTGGCTTTTTTGACCATCTTCTGCACCTGCATCATCACAATGCCGCCGTGGTTATGTACCGCCTGAGCCAGCACCAGCGCGTCGAGGTACATCACCTCATCTTCAAACGAGGCGTAGCCTTCGCTGTCGCAGGTTGTGGCGCGGATAAACGCCACGGTGGGCGCAATCGCTTTGTAGTAGAGATATTCTTTGTTATCAATCTCCACCAGTTTGATGAGGTCCTCTTTGGTGACCTCATTGAGCTTGCCACCCTGTTGGCGTGGGTCAACAAAAGTACCGATCCCAATATCGCTGAGGATCCCAGGCTGATGAGCGGCAGAAGCGCGCAGCGCCTGGGTCAGTACGCCCTGCGGATAGTTATAGGCGGCAATTTTGTTCTGTTCCGCTAAGTCCGAAATACGCGGCGACTGCCCCCAGTGTCCGCACAGGGCCCATTTCACCAGCCCTTCCTGGGCCAGCGGGCTGATTCCGCGATCGGCGCGATCGCCCAGACCGGTCGGACTGATAATTGATAAATTACGCGGCGTTTGCGTCTGTTTATATTTATCGGCTAATGCGGTAATTAAGGTGGTGGCTTCCAGAATACCGCCACCCGCACCTAATATACACAGCACATCTTCATCTTTAATATAATTAACCGCGTCCTGGGCCGAGAGCACAGGCACGCGACCATTTACGCGGGGTGGTCTTTCAGGTTTCATATTAACTCCTGGGTACCCGGCAGAAACCGTACACCGCTGGTGTTCAGGCGTAGGCATCCGCTGAATATTTATGTGAAATATTCACTGTGGGGTGAAATTTATATTTTATGGCGGGAGGATATTTTTCCCGCCTTTATTTAGTGCATTAAGCCTGATGTAAAATCGTTAATACCGTACGCAGGTCGCTAACGGATATTTGTCCGGGCGCGGAGGCTTTTTTAACCGCACCAAAGGTTGCCGCTGACCCGAAGACTTCACCCGCCAGGCGCGAAATCACACCGGTTTTTGACATCGACATGGTGATAACCGGACGGTCGGCGTACTGCTCCTGCATTTTCAGCGTGGCGGAAAGCAGCGTCAGAACATCGCTATGGCTCTGTGGCATCAGGGCTATCTTCGGAATATCGGCACCGAGTTCCTGCATTTTGCGCAGTCGCGCCACGATCTCTTCTTCTGCTGGGGTCTTGTGGAAATCATGGTTGGACATGATGACCTTGACGTTTTTGCTGTGCGCATAGTCAACCGTCGCCTTGACCTGTTCATCACCGGTAAACAGTTCGAGATCGATAATATCGACCAGACCGCTGTCGACAGCCGCGCGATTCAGCGCGAGATAGGCGTCAGTCGAAATAGCCTGCTCACCCCCTTCATTCGCGCTGCGGAAGGTAAACAGCAGGGGAGTTTTAGGCATCTCGGCACGGATCGCGCGGATAGCCTCCAGCACGGCATCGGCAGAGGCGACATCGGCAAAATGGTCAACGCGCCATTCCAGAATGTCGAAATCCGCGTCGCGATAGGCCTGCGCTTCTGAGCGGACGCTGGCGAGATCTTTACCCATCAGCGAGACGATTATTTTTGGAGCCCCTTCGCCAACCACGAGGTTATTTACGGTTACGGTTTTCATTTAATACCTTTTATCAGTCTTAGTTCCTGGCCGTCAGGCCGCAAACCCCATTACCTGTTTTACATATTCCAGCGGGAAATCTTTGCCGGTCCACAGTTTGAACTGTTCAGCACCTTGCCACAACAACATGCCGTAACCATCGATTGTTTTGCAACCGGCTTGTTGCGCCTGCTGCAGTAACTTCGTCATATGCGGGTTGTAGACGCATTCCGTGACCAGCAGTTCCGAACGTAACAGGCTCACGTCGCTGACGATAGATTCATTCTCCAGTGGCTTCATGCCGACTTTGGTGCCGTTGGTCAGGATATCCGCCGTCGCCAGCGCGTCTGCGAAGGCCTGCTGGTCGGCAAGATCTGTCACTGTCACCACGCAGTCCGTGTTTTCATTCACTCGTTTGGCGAAATCCAGCGCTTTCTGGAAGAACTCATCATTACGGTTAAAGAGTTTAATCTCTTTGATCCCCTCAATGGCCGCCTGCGCGCCGATGGCAGTGGATGCACCACCGGCACCCAGTAATACCATGGTTTTACCCCTGATATCGAAACCGCTCTCTTTAATCGCGCGAATGTGGCCCGTGCCATCGGTGTTGTAACCGCGCAGATAACCGTCATCATTGACGATGGTATTAATGGCGCCCACCAGTTTCGCCGCCGGAGTCAGTTCATCAACGAACTCACAGGCCAACTGCTTATTGGGCATCGATACGCCAGTACCGCGCATTTTTAACGCTTTCAGCCCTTCGATGGCGCCTGCGAAGGTGCTGTTGTCGACTTCAAAGGCCATATAGGTAAACGGCAATCCGGCTTTCTCCAGCGCCTTATTTTGCATTTCAGGTGACAGACTGTGTCTGATAGGGTAAGCCATCAAGCCGATCAGTTCATATTTCGCGGTTACATCCATAACATGACTCCTTAAATTGTCGCTTAACTTTTTGTCGAAAAATAACGTTCGCCCAGACGGATATCGTTCTGCGGAATATTGAAGACCCGGTAATAGCGAATAAATACGATAATGCCGGTGATGAAGGCCAGCAGAGCAAAAACGAAGTCCAGTAAAATGATGTATTGCAGGCCGATGGTGGAGAGGTAGCCAGTAATCAACGGAATAACAAAATTCGCGAGGCCGCCCATCATCATATAAACGCTGGTGACTTTGGCTTTGCTTTTCGGAAAGAATTCCGACATTACCGACACGCCCAGTTGTAAAATCCCCCCCGCTGCGGAGAAACCAATCGCAAACGCGCCCACGTTACACACCAGCGGAGACGGCCAGAGATAAATGACAGCGGCGGTCACGGTCGCCAGACCAGCGTTAAAGACGTTAGCCCAGATGGGGCGAACCATTTTTTTCAGCAGCGCGGCAAAGATAAAGACGCAAACCAGCGAGCCCAGGCTATACCAGGTGATGGTTTTCAGCGCATCCGCTTCTTCCATTCCGGCGAAGGCCATAGCGTATTTCGGCATCCAGACCACGATGACATAGAAGGTGGAAAACGCCGCTACGCCAAACATGACAGAAGCCACGCCTTCCAGCCAGACCAGCGGTTTGCTGTTCATCTGCGGCAACTCTTTGGCGACGCTGGCATCCACCAGTTGGCCAGGAAATTTACTGCGCAGCAGCATCAGGGTAATCAGCACAAACAGAACGCCAGGAATGATCACGCCATAGCCGTACCAGATGTTGTTGAGCAGCATATAGCCGACCAGCATCGGATAGAGCATCTGCCCGAAGGAGACCATTGCCTTGACCAGGATCACCGCCGAACCTGACGCTTTCGGGAAACACTCCATCAGCGCCGGATAGCCTCCGGTGTCCAGTGCAGAGTTAGCGACGCCAACGCATACGGCGAGCACAAAGGCCACCATCAGGTTGGGACTGGCAGGAATACCGAAGAAAAAGAGAATATAGAGCGCGGCGCCCAGCAGAATGATTGCCCGACGACCAAATTTATCCGACAGGACGCCAAAAAACAGAATACTGACCAGACGCCCCAGCCCGATACCGGAAATTAAATAGGCGATCCCCGCACTGTCGGTAGAAAACTTAGCGGCGAGGGAAGTCATATTTTGCGCCAGCGTAATGACGCTAATGCCGTGGAGAAAATAGCTGAGATAAATACAGATGACCGCCAGGAAAAATGGCGTACTGAAGGCCTTATTCTGTGACATTTTTTCAATGCTCCTTGCCGGTTAATTTAATTCTGTTTTCGTCGGCATTTTTATATCCGGCGATTTTTTATTAATATACGGCTGTGCAACGGCATGAACTACATAACATGACGTTTTCATTACCAGGTATATTGCAGATGAAAGTGTGAAAGCCCACTTCTCCTGCGACGTTTTGCTGATGTTATTGACGTTATACAAATTATATTGCAGTCAGCGATAACAATATTGCTTACGACGGATTCAGCCTTATTCCGCTAAAGGCGATATCATCAACTGGCGTTTTGTTTCGAGACGACTGCGGTAGCCGATAAACAGCGCCAACAGGAAACCCATGGCGGCAATGCCGGTATCAAACCACATAATATCGGCGATGCTTCTTTGTGAAAGATGGGCCGTCACCAGCGGGATCGTGAAAGTCGCAATGCTGCCAGCACTGTAATAAATGCCGGTGGCTTTCCCTTTGGCATGCGGGAAGCGGGCTGCCATCAGGGTCAGGCCTATCTGTACCACCCCTCCGGCTGACGAAAAGCCGATCACAAAAGCAAAGACAATCACAACATACACCGTGGGATGCAGGCACACCGTCAACAGGGCGATAAATGAGACGAAGGTGTACAGCATCAGTAAGGTGGTTGAACGTACCGTTTTGCGTACCAGCGGGGCGGTAATCAATACGCAGAGCAGCGAACCGCAGGTATAAATGCTCAGCAATTTTATCGACAGCGTATACGACATTCCGGCGACAAACTGACCGTATTGCGCCAGCCACTGGCTGATGAGATAAAACGTGGCCATCGAGATATAGCCATACAGGGTATAGCTGGCCAGATCGATAAATGCGCAACGATGTTTTTCTGCCGGGCGCTGTTCGTGTACCGGTGCGACCGGCGCGGCGCGGCGCCCAGGATGCGGGGGAAAAGCGCAGCGAAGTAAAAACAGGCCGTTAATCAACATGATCGCGGCGGCAACGATAAATGACCAGCCAAACCACAGTTCCGCCCAGACCAGCAGACTGATGATGATGGGGAGTAAAAACTGCCCACCGGAGACAAAGGCCTTAATCAGGATGTTGGCGGTGCTCGGCGAAGAAGGGAAGGCCTCCATCAGACTGGGATAGGTGCCCGCGTCCAGAAAACTGTTCGCCATGCCGGCGAGGACCCCGAACGCATAAGCGATGATGATGTTATGGGTCGTCAGAATACCGAAAAAGAACGTCACATAGCAGAGCATCCCCAGAATAATAAAGGGTCTGCGACCAAACCGGTCGGATAGCAATCCGGCGCAAAACAGGACGCTTAAGCGCCCGATACCTAATGAGGAGATAACGACAGACACACCTGCGGCATTTGTCTGCCACTGTTGTTCGAGCGATGCCATGTTGAGACTCATCAGGATGACTCCCATGCCATGCACCAGGTAATTGAGATACAGCCCCATCGCGGTGGGGAAATAGTGATTTTTCATGATGCCTGCTCAGCGAAATTGCTAATGATTTTCCCTGGTACGGGTTAAATACCCGTGCCTTAAAAGTACAATCGATCTGTTTATTTAACGTTTCTTAGTATGAATCGCCGGTGGCAGGAAATATGTGGTCTAACACAATCGTTCCAGGTCGTGGGCATAGAGTTCGGCAGCAACGGATTGATAAATTTTCCAGTCAAGAAAAGTACCATCACGGTAGACTGACTGGAAATCGGTTAAATCAGAAAAGAAACGCATGGTATTATTGCCAATGCGATTGTTTATCTTCTCTATAATGGCATTAATACGTAGTTTTCTTTTTCTGCGCATTTCCAGTAGTGTTGCAACAATCGCGGGAGGCAGTTCACATTCGCCATTTTCCCACTGCTGCCAGTTGGTGACATTATAATCTGGCGCAATCCATGACACGCACTCTTCAATGGTCATTGCAAAAACTTGACGTAATGCCTGTAGTTCATAAGCGTTCATCATTGAATGACCCCATATTAAAAAACAATAAGGCATAAATAACACTATTAAACAGATTTCGGCATGAAGAGAGTCACAATATCTTGTGCAATATTCTTTGTTATCGGTCTGTGAATATTACTTGCAGGCAAGTGACGGAGGCGATTTCAGGATAAAAAAAAGCCCATCGTGGGAGATGGGCAAAGACTACACACAGCAATTCGTTGTTTCACTCAGGGGATTTCCATACTTATAAATCAATGTCTTGATCTATAACCGTGACCTAATAGTAGGGTATCGGGCGTTTTAGCGTCGATCAGATTCGTCTCAATAGTTTAAAAACTGTAAAGAATTTGCGACACAAATCAGGGATGACGAAGCGGTAACAGGCGCTACAGATAAGCAGAAGTACGTGATTGATTAGCGAGATTAAACAATCAGGCGACCGGAGTCGCCTGCTATCGTGTTATTTTTTAAGGCCTTCGATTTCGCTCAGTTCCTCGAGAAGTTCCTCTGGTTTGCTGCCCGGCACAGGCGCTTCGTTGACCCAGGCCGAGAACAGTCGCCAGGAAACGGCCAGCAGCACCGGACCGATAAACAGACCAATCATGCCAAACGCAATCAGGCCGCCAATAACGCCGGAGAGGATCAGGATCAGCGGCAAATCTGCACCCATACGGATAAGCATCGGGCGAATCACGTTATCCAGTGTCCCGACCACGCAACTCCACGCCAGCAGCACGCTTCCCCAGGTGGTATCGCCAGTCCAGTAAAGCCAGATAATGGCTGGAATCAGAACCGGTAACGGCCCCAGTTGTACCAGGCAGGAGAGGATCATCACCACGGAGAGCAGTGTGGCGTAAGGCACGCCGGAAACGGCCAGACCGATGCCGCCCAGCACCGCCTGCACCAGCGCTGTGACGACCACCCCCAGCGCCACCGCGCGGATTGCCTGTGCGGCCAGCAGCATCGCCGCGTCGCCACGTTTTGCGGCCAGACGGTAGGCAAAATGACGAATACCCATCGCCACCGTCTCACCGCGCCAGTACAGCAGGGCGCTGAATAAGAGCATCAGGCCACAGTGCATCATAAAGCGACCGATGTGAGCGGCCTGACCGACAAACCAGGTGGTCGTGGTGCCAATGTACGGACGGACCTTCGCCATGATCGCCGTCCCCCCCATATCCAGCAGGTTATGCCAGCCGGCATACAGTTTCGCGCCGACCAGCGGAATGCTGTTCAGCCAGGCCAGATCCGGTAGCGTCATATCACCGCTCGTGATGGCGTGAATCAGAGGGCCGCTGCCATCAACGAGACTGTTGACCAGCAGCGCAATCGGGATCACAAACAACAGCACTAATAAGAGCGTCATCACCAGAACCGCCAGCGAACGCCGCCCCCAGAGTAATTTTTGCAGGCGCAGTAAAACCGGCCAGGTCGCAATGACGATAGTCCCGGCCCAGGCAAAGCCCAGAATAAAAGGTTGAACAATCCAGAGACACGCCACAATCATGATGGCTAAAAACAGCACCGACAGCAGCACTTGTGCGATATCCCTGGGCTGACGAATATTGACCATAAACTCTTTCACCTATGTAGTGCGTCAGATCGTTGACGCGACACGACCGTGTGAAACACGTCTCATAATGATGAGCAATTTCAGCGGTTTTTGACAGGCGGATTCTGCCAGTATTTCTGTTGGGTGTATTAGAAAAAAATGTGATACAACAATAAGCAAACGATTAACTCCCACAACACACAGACCGCAGGAAAGGGTCACGATAATGATTCCACAAATTTCTCAGGCACCCGGCGTCGTTCAGTTGGTGCTTAATTTTTTGCAAGAGCTGGAGCAACAAGGATTTACCGGCGATACGGCAACCAGTTATGCCGATCGTCTGACGATGTCGACAGATAACAGTATCTATCAACTTCTCCCCGATGCCGTGGTTTTCCCCCGTTCAACGGCCGATGTGGCGCTGATTGCCCGTCTGGCGGCGCAACCACGCTTTACCTCGCTGATTTTTACCCCGCGCGGCGGCGGTACGGGGACTAACGGACAGGCGCTGAACCAGGGCATCATCGTCGATATGTCCCGCTATATGAGCCGCATCATTGAGATCAACCCGGAAGAGGGCTGGGTGCGGGTGGAAGCCGGGGTGATCAAGGATCAACTGAATCAGTATCTCAAACCGTATGGCTATTTTTTTGCCCCGGAACTGTCCACCAGTAACCGGGCGACACTGGGGGGGATGATTAATACCGACGCCTCCGGGCAGGGGTCGCTGGTCTACGGGAAGACGTCCGATCACGTGCTGGGCGTGAGGGCAGTACTGCTGGGTGGCGATATTCTCGATACGCAGCCGCTGCCGGTTGAACTGGCACAGACGCTCGGTCAGAGCAACACCGCCATTGGCCGTATTTATCGCACCGTGTTTGAGCGCTGCCGCGAAAAGCGTCAGTTGATCATTGATAAATTCCCCAAACTGAACCGCTTCCTGACGGGTTACGACTTGCGCCATGTCTTTAACGATGACATGAGTGAATTCGATCTAACCCGGATCCTCACCGGTTCGGAAGGGACGCTGGCGTTCATTACGGAAGCGCGGCTGGACATTACGCCACTGCCGAAAGTGCGCCGACTGGTGAACGTGAAATACGACTCTTTTGACTCCGCACTGCGGAATGCGCCGTTCATGGTGGACGCGCGCGCGCTGTCGGTGGAGACGGTTGACTCAAAAGTGTTGAATCTGGCGCGTGAAGACATCGTCTGGCATTCGGTGAGCGAACTGATTACCGACGTCCCGGACAAAGAGATGCTCGGCCTGAACATCGTCGAATTTGCCGGTGATGATGAAGCCGTTATCGACGGACAGGTTGCGTCCCTGTGCGAGCGCCTGGATGAGCTGATTGCGCGTGAAGAGGCGGGGGTGATTGGCTGGCAGTTATGTACTGAACTGGCGGGCGTTGAGCGTATCTACGCAATGCGTAAAAAAGCGGTGGGGTTGCTGGGAAATGCGAAAGGCGCGGCAAAACCAATCCCGTTTGCCGAGGACACCTGCGTACCGCCGGAACATCTTGCCGACTACATCGCTGAATTTCGCGCACTGCTTGATGGCCACGGCCTGAGCTACGGCATGTTCGGCCACGTCGACGCCGGGGTGCTGCATGTGCGGCCGGCGCTGGATATGTGCGACCCGCAGCAGGAAGTGCTGATGAAGCAAATCTCCGATGAGGTGGTGGCACTGACGGCGAAATATGGCGGTCTGCTGTGGGGTGAACACGGCAAAGGTTTTCGCGCCGAATACAGCCCGGCGTTTTTCGGCGATGAACTCTTCGCGGAACTGCGGAAGGTCAAAGCGGCATTCGATCCGCAAAACCGGCTGAATCCGGGGAAAATTTGTCCGCCGGAAGGTATCGACGCGCCGATGATGAAAGTCGATGCGGTCAAACGCGGCACCTGGGACCGACAAATCCCGCTGGCCGTGCGCCAGACCTGGCGAGGCGCGCTGGAATGTAACGGTAACGGTCTGTGCTTTAACTTTGATGCGAAGAGCCCGATGTGCCCGTCGATGAAAATCAGCCTCAATCGCATCCATTCGCCAAAAGGGCGCGCGACGCTGGTGCGTGAATGGCTGCGTCTGCTGGCAGATCGCGGTGTTGATCCGGTACGACTGGAAAACGCGCTGGCGAGCAAACGGCCCAGCCTGCGGTCTCTGATTTCGCGCACCCGTAACACCTGGCATGCCAGCAAGGGCGAGTATGACTTCTCGCATGAAGTGAAGGAGGCGATGTCCGGCTGTCTGGCCTGTAAGGCCTGTTCGACGCAGTGTCCGATCAAAATCGACGTCCCGGAATTCCGCTCGCGCTTCCTGCAGCTTTACCATACCCGCTACCTGCGCCCGCTGCGTGACCATCTGGTGGCGACGGTCGAAACCTATGCGCCGCTGATGGCGCGGGCGCCGAAGACCTTCAACTTCTTTATTAATCAGCCGCTGGTGCGCAAGCTGTCGGCAAAACATATTGGCATGGTCGATCTGCCGCTGCTGTCGACGCCGTCACTGCAACAGCAGATGGTTGGTCATCGCTCGGCGAACATGACGCTGGAACAGCTTGAAGCGCTCACGGATGCGCAGAAAGCCAATACGGTGCTGGTGGTGCAGGATCCGTTTACCAGCTATTACGACGCGCAGGTCGTGGCGGATTTCGTCCGTCTGGTCGAAAAACTGGGGATGCAGCCGGTTCTTCTGCCGTTCTCGCCAAACGGTAAAGCACAGCACATCAAAGGATTCCTGACGCGTTTTGCGAAGACCGCCAAAAAGACCTCTGATTTTTTGAACCGCGTGGCAACACTGGGCATGCCGATGGTCGGCGTCGATCCGGCGCTGGTGCTCTGTTATCGCGATGAGTACAAGTTGGCGCTAGGCGAACAGCGCGGCGATTTCCATGTCCAACTCGCTAATGAGTGGCTGGCAACGGCGCTGGCCTCGCACGAACCGCGCGACGTTAGCGGTGAATCCTGGTATTTCTTCGGCCACTGTACCGAAGTGACCGCGCTGCCCGGCGCGCCGGCGCAATGGGCGTCAATTTTTGCCCGCTTTGGCGCGAAGCTGGAAAATGTCAGCGTGGGGTGTTGCGGTATGGCCGGTACTTACGGTCATGAGGCGAAGAACCATGCGAGTTCGCTGGGTATCTACGAGTTGTCGTGGCACCAGGCGATGGAGCGACTGCCGCGTAGTCGTTGCCTCGCGACGGGATATTCCTGCCGCAGCCAGGTGAAACGCGTCGAAGGCACTGACGTGCGCCATCCTGTGCAGGCATTACTGGAGATTATTGGATGATCTGGAAACGTGAAGTGACCCTCGACGCCCTCAATGCGATGGGCGAAGGCAATATGGTTGGCCTGCTGGATATTCGCTTTGAGCATATCGGCGACGATACGCTTGAAGCGTCAATGCCCGTTGACGGGCGCACGAAGCAGCCGTTTGGCCTGCTACACGGCGGAGCCTCTGTTGTGCTCGCTGAAAGCATCGGTTCGGTTGCGGGTTACCTGTGTACTCAGGGCGAGCAAAAAGTGGTGGGGCTGGAGGTCAATGCTAATCACGTTCGCTCCGCGCGGGAAGGGCGCGTAAAGGGAGTCTGTAAGGCAATTCATACCGGCTCCCGACATCAGGTCTGGCAGATTGACATCTACGATGAGCAGCAGCGACTGTGCTGTACCTCGCGGTTGACAACGGCCGTTGTGTGACGTTGTCACCGGAAAAAGTGTGATCACTATTGCTTTTGGTCATAATCTGCGCAGCAAAAGGTGATATACTGTGCAGGTTTTGACCATAAGCGAGGATGATATGACTAGCCAACTAGACCCGGCCCAACTGGCAATTGAGTTTTTACGTCGTGATAAAACAGAGCTCTCTCCAGCCCAATACCTTAAAAAACTAAAACAACTTGAGCTCGAATTTACCGATTTACTGACGCTCTCTTCCACCGAGTTAAAAGAAGAGATCTATTTTGCCTGGCGCCTTGGCGTTCATTGATTCTGTGATTGTCAGCGTAAAGAGAACCCGACACCTGAGTCGGGTTTTTTTTTGGTCCTTACGCAGCGGTGCTACCACGTCATCTCGCCCGAATTCACTTTCGCGCTCAATTCCAGCGAGCTTTCATCTGCCAGTCCCGGCCACGCGGCGTTCATCGTCTTAATGACCCAGGCCGAACCTTGTTTCGACGCCAGCGCCTGTTCAAACGATTGCAGGTAATCCTGCGTGAAGCGGATAGCGCCATCGCCAGCAGGGCGCTCACCAAGGTAATGACCGGGAATGACCTGCTTTGGTTGTAGGCTGTGCATTTCAGTCAGGATATTACGCCATGATGCGCGTTGCTCCGGCGTCTGGGTGTCAGCCGTCCAGACATGAATGCCTGCCGCCACGCCCGTGCCGCCGAGGATCGCCCGGTTAGCCGGTACCCAGACATACGCCGCGTAATCATTAGGATGACGCAATTCCAGCGTTTCACCATCTACGCTAAAACGCGTTTCAGCGGTGGTCTGCGGAACGATCGGCGCCGTTGGCGCGCCATCCTTCATCTGTGGTCCCCAGTACTGCAGCTTAGCCTCTTTGGTGGCACGAATATGCTCAACGACCGATGGTGTCGCCAGTACCTTCGCGTCAGGAAAAGCTTTCACAATCGGCTCCAGGCCAAAATAGAAATCTGGATCGCCGGAGGTAATCACGATGGCTTTCAGCGTTTTGCCACGGGATTTAATCATCTCCACCAGTTTTGCCCCGTCTTTAGTGCTGAACTGCGCATCAAACAATATGGCTTCCGTCGGGCCGGATACCAGCGTTGAAGAAACAGGGAAGATGGCGTTTTCCTGTGGGTTATAGACGTCAAGTTGCAGCGGTGCGGCAAACAGTGGAGAGGCGACAGCAGGCAACAACAGGGTCAGCAGTTTACTTTTCATGAGGGATAACCTTATGCAGATGAAATTGTTCTGGGTGTGGCCTGTATTTTAAGGAAATTTGGATCTGTTAGAATTCCTGTATCAGAACATGCTGAGTTTCATAAAACGATCGGATGGGGTAGCAATGGACAGAGTCATGGCGGCGACGGTATTCAATCATATCTGCGATTTAGGCAGCCTGAGTGCGGCGGCGCGGGCACTGGGACTCTCCCGACCGATGGTGAGCCGTTATCTTGATGAGATGGAGAAATGGGCAGGCGCGCGGTTGATTCATCGTTCATCGCGCAGGCTGACGATTACGCCAGCCGGAGAAGAGGCGCTGGTGAAGACGAGAACGCTGGCGCAGCTGTCGCAGGCGATTGGTGCGGCGTCGGCGACAGAGATTCCCTCCGGAACGCTGCGCGTCGCGTGTGCGCACTTTACGGCAATGCACATTCTCGCGCCGGTGCTACCAGGTTTTTTAGCACGGTATCCAGAATTGCGCATTGAAGTTGAGATAAACAATCAGCCGGTCAGTCTGGTCGGTGAACGCATTGATGTCGCGATTCGTATTACCGATAACCCCGAGCCAGGTACGATTGCCCGCCGACTCGGCGACTGCGAATCGGTTCTGTGTGCGTCAGAGGCGTATTTGCGCCAGCACGGCATCCCGCAGACGCTGGAGGATCTCGCTCAGCATAACTGCCTGTATTACAGTGGGTTTGCTGGGAAATCGTGGCATTTTCTCGACGAACGGGGCGAGGCGGCCTCGGTGGCGATAAAGGGAAATCTGAGCGCCGGGATCTCGTCTCTGCTGTGCGAATCTGCGCTGGCAGGCATGGGGATCGCGCTGGTGCCGGAAAAGGAAGCGCGTGAAGGACTCGCGCAGGGGCAACTGGTACGCCTGCTGCCGATGCTGCAACCCCGACGCCTTGCCGTGTACGGTCTGTATCTTTCCCGTGAGCATCAGCCCGTTGGGCTTCGGCTGTTTCTGGAGGCAATCCAGGCAACGATGTCGTAACGCATGGAATTGATCCGCCACAAAAAAGTGCGGGATAGCAATTTGTGTTAAAAATGACCTTCGGCAATATGAGACTATTCTTATCGCCCCTTCAAGAGCTAAGCCATCGTGAGTGCCGGAGATAAGCGCCGGATGGGGCCGGAACCCTTAAGGCTGTTACTGACAACCTTAAGGGTTTTGTTTTTCTGTGCTTTCACCCTCCTCATGTTATTCCTATCCCTGAAATAGTCATTTTCTATACATCTTTACTGTTTTGACCTGCCAGGTCGATGATGAACGTTAAAGTCATTATCAATCAATGCATTGAACAAATTCATCCATTCCTCTTAACCCGCGCGGCAGGGTCTATGCTTAATAAAAGTGGTCAAAAAGGGTGAAACGCCAGAATGCCCCTGCTGTTGAGGGGTTGAAGTGAGAATCGTTATCACTAACATGGTGTTATAGCCTGATGGCTCATTATGCGAGGTAACCCTATGGAATTGCATTCAGGAACATTTAATCCGGACGATTTCGCCTGGCGCGGATTGACGCTCACCCCTGCGGCAGCAGCGCATATTCGCGAACTGGTCGCAAAGCAGCCTGGCATGCTGGGCGTGCGCCTGGGCGTTAAGCAGACGGGATGCGCCGGTTTTGGCTATGTGCTGGATACCGTCAGCGAGCCGGAGAAAGACGATCTGCTGTTCGAGGTTGAGGGCGCGAAGCTCTACGTCCCGCTGCAGGCGATGCCATTCATCGACGGCACGGAAGTGGATTACGTCCGCGAAGGATTAAACCAGTTATTCAAATTTCATAACCCGAAGGCCCAGAACGAATGCGGCTGTGGCGAAAGCTTTGGGGTATAGGCGGTACTATGTCTCGTAATACTGAAGCAACTGACGATGTCAAAACCTGGACCGGCGGCCCTCTGAATTACAAGGAGGGTTTCTTTACCCAACTGCAAACGGATGAGCTGGCGAAAGGGATCAACGAAGAGGTGGTACGCGCCATTTCGGCCAAACGTAATGAACCTGAGTGGATGCTGGAGTTTCGCCTCAATGCGTACAGGGCCTGGGTCGACATGCAGGAGCCGCACTGGTTAAAGGCGCACTATGAGAAGCTGAATTATCAGGACTACAGCTACTATTCCGCGCCCTCGTGCGGGAATTGTGATGAGACCTGCGTGTCGGAACCGGGAGCGGTACAGCAAACCGGGGCGAATGCTTTCCTCAGTAAAGAGGTGGAGGCTGCCTTTGAACAGCTCGGTGTACCGGTGCGCGAAGGCCGTGAGGTGGCAGTTGACGCCATCTTTGACTCTGTCTCTGTTGCCACCACCTATCGTGAAAAACTGGCGGAGCAGGGGATCATATTCTGCTCGTTCGGCGAAGCGATTCACGATCATCCCGAACTGGTGAAACAGTATCTTGGCACCGTCGTACCCGGCAACGATAACTTCTTCGCCGCGCTAAATGCGGCGGTCGCTTCTGATGGCACCTTTATTTATGTGCCGAAAGGCGTGCGCTGTCCGATGGAGCTTTCCACCTACTTTCGCATTAACGCCGAGAAGACCGGGCAGTTTGAGCGCACGATCCTGGTAGCGGATGAAGGCAGCTATGTGAGCTATATCGAAGGCTGTTCAGCACCGGTGCGCGACAGCTATCAGCTTCACGCGGCGGTAGTGGAAGTGATCATCCACAAAGACGCCGAGGTGAAATACTCCACCGTTCAGAACTGGTTCCCTGGCGATAACAACACCGGCGGTATTCTGAACTTCGTCACCAAACGCGCGCTGTGCGAGGGTGAGAACAGCAAAATGTCGTGGACCCAGTCGGAGACCGGATCGGCAATTACCTGGAAATACCCAAGCTGCATTCTGCGTGGCGACAACTCCATCGGTGAATTTTATTCGGTGGCGCTGACCAGCGGACATCAGCAGGCGGATACCGGCACCAAGATGATCCACATTGGCAAGAACACCCGGTCGACCATTATCTCAAAGGGGATCTCTGCCGGACACAGCCAGAACAGCTATCGTGGTCTGGTCAAAATTATGCCGACGGCCACCAATGCCCGTAACTTCACCCAGTGCGACTCAATGCTGATTGGCGCCGACTGCGGGGCGCATACCTTCCCGTATGTCGAATGCCGGAACAACAGCGCGCAGCTGGAGCATGAAGCGACCACCTCGCGGATTGGTGAAGATCAGCTGTTCTATTGCCTGCAGCGCGGCATCAGCGAAGAGGATGCGATCTCGATGATCGTCAACGGCTTCTGTAAGGACGTTTTTTCGGAGTTGCCGCTGGAGTTCGCCGTTGAAGCGCAAAAATTATTAGCCATTAGCCTTGAACACAGCGTCGGTTAAGGAAGCAACATGTTAACGATTAAAGATTTACAGGTCAGTGTGGAAGAGAAAGCGATCCTGCGTGGGTTGAGCCTCGAGGTTCGTCCGGGAGAAGTGCATGCCATTATGGGACCAAACGGCTCCGGGAAAAGTACGCTCTCTGCGACGCTGGCAGGGCGTGAAGATTACGAAGTCACCGGCGGGTCGGTGATGTTTAAAGGGAAAGACCTGCTCGACCTGGCGCCGGAAGAGAGAGCGGGTGAAGGCATCTTTATGGCCTTCCAGTATCCGGTGGAAATCCCTGGCGTCAGCAATCAGTTTTTCCTGCAAACGGCGCTCAATGCGGTGCGCACTTATCGCGGACAGGAATCGCTGGATCGCTTCGATTTTCAGGATCTGATGGAAGAGAAAATCGCGCTGTTGAAGATGCCGGAAGATCTGCTAACCCGCTCGGTGAACGTCGGTTTTTCCGGTGGCGAGAAGAAGCGTAATGACATTCTGCAAATGGCGGTGCTGGAGCCGGAACTGTGTATTCTCGATGAGTCGGATTCCGGGCTGGATATTGATGCCTTGAAAGTGGTTGCCGATGGCGTCAACTCACTGCGTGACGGTAAGCGCTCGTTCATTATTGTCACCCACTATCAGCGTATTCTTGACTATATCAAACCTGATTTTGTCCACGTCCTGTATCAGGGGCGGATTGTGAAGTCTGGCGATTTCACGCTGGTCAAACAACTGGAGGAGCAGGGATATGGCTGGCTTACCGAACAGCAGTAATGCGCTGCAACAATGGCATCATCTGTTTGAAGCGCAGGGCGAGACGCGCTCACAGCAGGCGCAACAGCATCTCCAGCAGGTTCTGCGCCTGGGGCTGCCGACGCGCAAGCATGAGAACTGGAAATATACGCCGCTGGAAGGCCTTACCAACAGCCTGTTCGTCAGTCGCAACGCCGATGTTACCCCGGCGCAGCGCGATGCGTTAGCGCTCAACGTTGAGGCGCTGCGGCTGGTGTTTGTTGACGGTCAGTTCAGCCCGACGCTTAGCGACAACTGGGAAAACAGCGGCTTTGAGGTGGCGATCAACGATGAACGCCAGACCCTGCCGACGGCGGTACAGCCGGAGGTGTTCTTGCATCTCACTGAAGGCCTGGCGCGTAGCGTGACGCATATCCGCGTTAAGCGTAATCAGCGCCCGGTAAAACCGCTGGTGCTGATGCACATCACCCAGGGCGTATCCGCTGAGGAAGTAAACACGGCGCACTATCGCCATCACCTTGAGCTGGCGGAAGGCGCGGAGGCGACGATCATCGAACATTACGTCAGTCTGAACGATGCCCGACATTTCACCGGCGCGCGCCTGACCATGAACGTGGCGGCAAACGCGCACCTGCGTCACATCAAGCTGGCGTTTGAAAATCCGCTCAGCCATCACTTTGCTCATAACGATATTTTGCTGGCGGCGGATGCCTCGGCCCACAGCCACAGTTTTCTGCTTGGCGATGCGGTGCTGCGTCATAACACCAGTACTCAACTGAACGGAGAGAACACGACGCTCAGGATCAACAGCCTGGCGATGCCGGTGAAAAATGAGGTCTGTGATACCCGCACCTGGCTTGAGCACAACAAAGGCTACTGCAACAGCCGACAACTGCATAAAACGATCGTCAGCGATAAGGGCCGTGCGGTGTTTAACGGGCTGATTAACGTTGCCCAACACGCGATCAAAACGGACGGGCAGATGACGAACAACAACCTGCTGCTCGGAAAGCTCGCGGAGGTGGATACCAAACCGCAACTGGAGATTTACGCCGATGACGTGAAGTGCAGCCACGGAGCGACGATAGGGCGCATTGACGATGAGCAGATGTTCTACCTGCGTTCGCGCGGGATAGCTCAGCGGGATGCGCAGCAGATGATCCTTTATGCCTTTGCCGCAGAACTGACGGAAGCGTTGAGCGACGAGGCGCTGAAACACCAGGTGCTGTCGCGGATAGGCCAGCGTCTGCCGGGAGGCGTAGCATGACATTTCCCATCGACAAGGTGCGTGCGGATTTCCCCATCCTCACGCGTGAAGTGAACGGCCTGCCGCTGGCGTATCTTGACAGTGCCGCCAGCGCACAAAAACCGGCGCAGGTGATTGACGCAGAAGCCGAGTTTTATCGTCACGGCTATGCGGCGGTGCATCGGGGGATCCACACCCTCAGCGCCCAGGCGACCGAAAAAATGGAAAACGTGCGTAAGCTGGCATCGCTGTTTATTAACGCGCGCTCGGCGGAAGAACTGGTGTTTGTGCGTGGTACGACGGAGGGCATTAACCTGGTCGCCAACAGTTGGGGGCCAGAGAACGTGCATGCGGGCGACAACATCATCATCAGTGAGATGGAGCACCATGCCAACATTGTGCCGTGGCAGATGCTGTGCGCGCGCGTGGGGGCCGAACTGCGGGTGATCCCGCTGAACCCCGACGGTACATTGCAACAGGAAGTCCTGCCCACTCTGTTTGATGAGAAAACCCGACTGCTGGCGATCACTCACGTCTCAAACGTGCTGGGCACTGAAAACCCGATCGCCGAAATGACCGCGCTGGCGCATCAGCATGGTGCGAAGGTGCTGGTGGACGGTGCGCAGGCGGTGATGCACCACCCGGTAGACGTTCAGGCGCTGGACTGTGATTTTTACGTCTTCTCGGGCCACAAGCTGTATGGTCCGACCGGTATTGGCGTGCTCTACGTCAAAGAGGCGGTGTTGCAACAGATGCCGCCGTGGGAAGGGGGAGGGTCGATGATCGCCACTGTCAGCCTGACGCAGGGCACCACCTGGACGAAAGCGCCGTGGCGCTTCGAAGCGGGGACGCCGAATACCGGCGGGATTATCGGTTTTGGTGCGGCGCTGGAATATGTTTCAGCGCTGGGGCTGGAGGCGATTGGTGAGTACGAACAGAACCTGATGCACTATGCGCTGGAGCAACTGACGACGGTGCCGGATCTCACGCTGTATGGTCCGACTGACCGGCTTGGCGTGATTGCCTTTAATCTCGGGAAACATCACGCTTATGACGTCGGCAGCTTTCTCGATAATTACGGGATCGCCGTGCGGACCGGACACCACTGCGCAATGCCGCTGATGGCGTTTTATCAGGTGCCGGCCATGTGTCGGGCGTCGCTGGCAATGTATAACACCCATGAAGAAGTGGATCGCCTGGTGACGGGGTTGCAACGTATTCATCGCTTACTGGGATAACAGGGAGGCACTATGGCCGCGCTGCCGGATAAAGAAAAATTGTTGCGTAATTTTCAGCGTTGCGCTAATTGGGAAGAGAAGTATCTGTACATCATTGAACTGGGACAGCGACTGCCGGAGATATCCGCCGCGGATCGCTGCCCTGAAAATACGATTCAGGGATGTCAGAGTCAGGTCTGGATAGTGATGCGCCAGAATGCGCAAGGCGTTATTGAACTGCAGGGCGACAGTGATGCTGCCATTGTGAAAGGACTGATTGCGGTCGTCTTCATTCTGTATCACCAGATGACGGCTCAGGATATCGTGAATTTTGATGTGCGACCGTGGTTTGAACAAATGGCGCTCGCGCAGCATCTCACCCCGTCTCGTTCACAGGGTCTGGAAGCGATGATTCGCGCGATCCGTACCAAAGCAGCAACTCTTAGCTAAACTCAATAGACAGCTTTCATCCTGTTAGGTAAGGCAGCCAGGCTGTCTTACAGGATTATCAGCATTCTGGCCATGCCAGTGAATACAGGAGGTTGGGTATGAAACGCGCGTCTCTTATTACTCTAATGCTTATCGGCGCTTACAGCGCCTTACCGGCCGCCTGGGCGGTAGATTATCCCTTACCGCCAGCAGGCAGTCGTCTTGTTGGGCAGAATCAAACGTACACGGTGCAGGAAGGCGATAAAAACCTTCAGGCGATTGCCCGTCGTTTTGATACTGCCGCCATGCTCATTCTGGAGGCGAATAATACCATTGCTCCTGTGCCAAAGCCGGGCACGCTGGTCACGATCCCGTCACAGCTTCTGCTGCCCGATGCGCCGCGTGAAGGTATTATTGTCAATCTGGCTGAACTGCGGTTGTATTACTATCCGCCTGGAGAAAATATCGTCCAGGTGTATCCGATCGGTATCGGCTTGCAGGGACTGGAAACGCCGGTGATGGAAACCCGCGTTGGGCAGAAAATCCCAAATCCCACCTGGACGCCGACAGCAGGTATTCGTAAGCGCTCTCTGGAGCGTGGCGTTACGTTACCGCCGGTGGTCCCCGCTGGACCCAATAACCCGCTGGGGCTCTTTGCACTGCGTCTGGCGCACGGTAATGGCGAGTATCTCATTCATGGCACCAGCCAGCCTGACAGCGTCGGTCTGCGCGTCAGTTCCGGGTGTATCCGGATGAACGCCCCGGACATCAAAGCGCTGTTCTCTCAGGTCAGACCAGGAACGCCGGTGAAAGTGATTAACGAGCCGGTGAAATATTCCGTAGAGCCGAACGGCCTGCGCTACGTTGAGGTTCATCGACCGCTGTCGCCGGAAGAAGAGCAAAACGTGCAGACGATGCCGTATGTGCTGCCAGCCGGGTTCAGCCAGTTTAAGGCGACGAAAGAGGTGGATGACGGTCTGGTAGAGAAAGCGCTGTATCGCCGGGCGGGATATCCGGTGGCCGTGTCCGCCGGGCAAACGCCAGCCGTTGTGGCAACACCGACTGTTCAGTCAGCGCAGAACGGTTCAGTACAGGAAGAGATGCAGACGCAGTAGTGGGAAGCTAAAACGAGAGGCAAAAAAAATGGCGCACAATGTGCGCCATTTCTATTACACAGGTACTATTACTTACGGTATTTAGTAGCCTGGTTGTCCAGACGCTGGTTAGCGCGAGCTGCGTCGTCTTTAGCAGCCTGAACGTCGGAACGCATTGCGTTCACGTCGTTGCTCAGCTGGTCAACTTTAGCGTTCAGAGTCTGAACGTCAGAAGACAGCTGATCGATTTTAGCGTTGCTGGAGCAACCAGCCAGCAGAGTAGAACCCAGGATTACCGCGCCCAGTACCAGTTTAGTACGATTCATTATTAATACCCTCTAGATTGAGTTAATCTCCATGTAGCGTTACAAGTATTACACAAAGTTTTTTATGTTGAGAATATTTTTTTGATGAGAAGGCGCTTATTTTTGATCGTTCGCTCAAAGAAGCATCGAAATGTGCAAAAACGGCTAAAAAACTGAGTGAAAACAGGCGGCTTCCATCGGATTCGTCTTAGATAATCTGTAATTAGATAGCTCAATCCGATTTGCTTTTTTATTAATAGTAGCTATTGGAAAAATAAAAAAAGCGCCACGAGGGCGCTTTTTTAATCGAATTAATTCACACGGGAATTATTACAGTACGTGAACAGATGCCGTGTTAGTGGTGCCGCTCGGTACCAGAGCACCGGAAACCATCACCACAACGTCGCCTTTCTGCGCCAGACCGCTCTGTTGAGCAACGTCTTTACCCAGACGGTAGAAATCATCGGTAGAGGCGATTTCTTTCACCAGATGAGGCACAACGCCTTTGCACAGTACCAGCTGACGAGCAGTCACTTCGTTGGTGGTCAGTGCGAGAATAGTCGCGTCCGGGAAGTATTTACGCACTGCGCGAGCAGATTTACCGCCCTGAGTGGCAACGACGATCAGCGGCGCTTCCAGTTTTTCAGCCGTTTCCACTGCACCGCGGCAGACGGCTTCGGTGATGCGCAGTTTGCGGCTGTCGTTGTTGAAGTCCAGACGGCTGGTCATCACGCGGTCGGTGCGTTCACAGATGGTCGCCATAATGGTGACGGCTTCCAGCGGGTATTTGCCTTTTGCGGATTCGCCAGACAGCATAACCGCATCGGTGCCATCGAGGATGGCGTTCGCCACGTCGCCTGCTTCAGCACGCGTCGGACGCGGGTTTTTGATCATTGAATCCAGCATCTGCGTAGCCGTGATAACGACTTTACGTGCGCGGATACATTTTTCGATCATCATCTTCTGCGCGAAGATAACTTCTTCAACCGGGATTTCAACGCCCAGGTCGCCACGCGCGACCATGATACCGTCAGAGGCTTCGAGGATTTCGTCGAAGTTGTTCAGGCCTTCCTGGTTTTCAATTTTGGAGATGATCTGGATCTTCTCGCCGCCGTGCGCTTTCAGATGCTCACGGATTTCAACTACGTCAGAGCGCTTACGGATAAAGGACGCCGCAACAAAGTCAACGCCTTGTTCGCAACCAAAAATCAGATCCTGTTTGTCTTTTTCAGCCAGCGCCGGCAGGGCGATAGAGACGCCAGGCAGGTTAACGCCTTTGTTTTCGCCGAGGTCGCCGTTGTTCAGCACTTTACAGATCACTTTGTTGCCTTCGATCGCGGTGACTTCCATACCGATCAGACCATCGTCGACCAGTACGGTGTTACCGACAGACAGATCGGAGGTGAAACCTTCGTAGGTGACCGCCACGATTTCGTTGTTACCAACGACGGATTTGTCCGTGGTGAACGTAAAAGTTTGACCTGCTTTCAGGGAAACGTCGTTGCCGCCTTCCAGTTTAATGGTACGGATTTCCGGACCTTTGGTGTCGAGCAGGATTGCGGCTTTTTTGCCGGTTTTACTCATCACGTTGCGCAGGTTCTGGATACGCTGACCGTGTTCTGCATAATCACCGTGAGAGAAGTTCAGACGCATGACGTTCATGCCCGCGTCCAGCATTTTGGTTAACATCTCTTCAGATTCGGTTTTCGGACCGATGGTGCAAACAATTTTCGTCTTTTTCATGACAGTCTTAGTCTTTAAGTTGAGAAGGATATGGAAAGCCGACTTCCGGGACGCCCTGCCTGGAAGTTAAACCTGTATTACGAAAGTTGTGATGCCTCGCACTAAGGATAGGTGACATCGATAGAGCGTGCAGAGGAATGTGTGCTCGTATTTCAGCCCGACAAAAAGGGACGTTTTGTAGTCTCTGAGTATGACAGGTCAATGTGCTGAAACCATTCAAGTGACAATTGTCACGCATTATACGCTGAAATTTACGCAAAAGGAAAATGGAAACAGTGTTTCAGAATACATCCAGGCAGTTACACAACAAATTGTTATTAAACAAGTCGTGTCTGCCAATTGCGCAAACGCAAAAACCAGGCACTGTTGCGCAACCAGACTTATTCCTTAGCGTTATATCAAATGACTTTTAAATCATTTCAAATCTAAATCACCCTGATTACACTCGTTTGGACATCCATACTGCTAAATAGCTGAAAGCGCTGGCAGGATAACAATAAGCAGCAGCGGATACCCAAACGACATGATTGTCCTGAAAAATATTACAAAAGTGTTTACGCCAGGCCGGCTATCCATTACCGCGGTTGATGACGTCAATTTGACCGTGGAGCAGGGGCAGATTTACGGGATCATTGGCTACAGCGGTGCCGGGAAAAGCACCCTGATTCGTCTGCTTAACGGGCTGGAAAAGCCGACGGCGGGCAGCGTGACCATCAACGGTCACGAGATTTCCGCCGCCCGCGGCGAATCGCTGCGCCAGGCGCGCCTGAAAATCAGTATGGTATTTCAGCATTTCAATCTGCTGTGGTCGCGCACCGTGCGCGAAAACATCGCCTTTTCCATGCAAATCGCTGGCGCGCCGAAGGCGAAAATTCAGGCGCGCGTGGCGGAACTGATTGAGCTGGTGGGGCTGACGGGGCGCGAAAATGCGTATCCGTCACAGTTGAGCGGCGGACAAAAACAGCGCGTGGGGATTGCGCGGGCGCTGGCGAACAGCCCGGATGTGTTGTTGTGTGACGAAGCCACATCAGCGCTGGATCCCCAGACGACCGATCAAATTCTTGAACTGCTGCTCGACATCAATCGTCGCTTCCAGTTGACGATCGTGCTGATCACCCATGAAATGCACGTGGTGCGCAAAATCTGCGATCGCGTGGCGGTGATGGAAAACGGTCAGGTAGTGGAAGAAGGCGACGTGTTGAGCGTTTTCACCCATCCGCAACAGCCGATTACTCGCCAGTTTGTCCGCCAGGTGGGGCAGTATGCTGACGAAGAGGCATTTGATTTGCAGCTGGCGCGCGAACTGGGCGGCACGGTGATTAAGTTAACGTTTACGGGTCACAATACGCATCAGCCGATCGTTGGTGAACTCACGCTTCGCTACGGCCTGCCATTAAATATCCTGCACGGCAAAATGACCCAGACGGCGCACGGCGTGTTCGGTCAACTGTGGCTGCACGTGGTGGCTTCACAAGAGCAACTCAATAACATTCTGGACGATCTGCAAAAAAGCGGCATTGACGGTGAGGTGATTCAACATGGCTGAGGAACTGTTTCCCCATCTGAAATGGGATCAACTTTTTGCGGCCACCCAGGAGACGCTCTATATGACCGCGCTCTCCGGCGTCGCCACCTTTGTGCTCGGTATCATCCTCGGACTGGCGCTGTTCCTGACCGCCCGCGGTGGACTGTTCCAGAACCGCGCGCTGTACAGCGGCATTTCTCTGGTGGTGAACATCTTCCGCTCGATCCCGTTCATCATTTTGATAGTCCTGCTGATCCCGTTTACCAAAGCGCTGGTCGGCACCATTCTTGGCGCCAACGCCGCATTACCGGCGCTGATTGTCGGTGCTGCGCCATTCTATGCACGTCTGGTTGAGATAGCCCTGCGTGAAGTGGATAAGGGCGTCATTGAAGCGACGCGTTCTATGGGCGCTCGTCTCAGCACCTTAATTTTTCGGGTTTTGTTACCTGAATCGTCACCCGCTCTGGTGTCCGGTATCACCGTGACGCTGATTGCGCTGGTCAGTTACAGCGCGATGGCCGGGGTGATCGGGGCAGGTGGTTTAGGGAATCTGGCTTATCTGGAAGGATTCCAGCGCAACCACAACGACGTCACGCTGGTGGCGACGGTGACCATTCTGGTTATTGTCTTCATTATCCAGTTCTGCGGCGATGTGATCACTTCTCTGTTAGATAAACGCTAATAAAATACGGAAACCATTATCATGAAAAAATCACTGACACTTCTCGCAGCAGCCACCTTAAGTGCCCTGAGCTTCGCCTCCTGGGCGGACACGCTGACCGTGGGCGCGTCCAACGTGCCGCATGCCGAAATTCTTGAGCAGGCCAAACCGATTCTGGCGAAACAGGGGATCGATCTGGAGATTAAACCGTTCCAGGACTACATCCTGCCAAACACCGCGCTGGCGGGCCGTGAAATTGACGCCAACTACTTCCAGCATATTCCCTATCTGAACAGCGTGCTGAAAGATCATGCCGGGGATAAAACCTACGATTTCGTCAGTGCGGGGGCAATCCACATTGAACCTATCGGCATTTATTCGAAAAAGGTCAAATCGCTGAAGGATCTGCCGGAAGGCGGCAAAATCATCATGCGTGATGCGGTGTCGGAAGAAGGGCGCATCCTGTCTATCTTCGAGAAAGAGGGCGTGATTAAACTGAAGCCGGGCGTGGATAAAGTCAGCGCGCGTATCAGCGACATCGTGGAAAACCCGAAGAAGCTGAAGTTCCTGCCTAACGTTGAAGCCGCGCTGCTGCCGCAGATGTACAACAACGATGAAGGTGATGCGGTGGTGATTAACGCCAACTACGCCATCGACGCCGGTCTGGATCCGGTACACGATCCGATCGCCGTGGAAAGCGGTGAGAACAACCCATATGCCAACATCATTACCGTTCATCGTGGCGATGAGAAGAAAAAGGATATTGTCGCGCTGGTTGACGTCCTGCACTCAAAAGAGATTCAGGACTGGATCCGCACCAAATACAAAGGCGCGGTCATCCCGGTGAATAACTGATCCGTTTTCTGCCGGGTGGCGGCTTCGCCTGACCCGGCCTACGACGTCCTGTAGGCCGGATAAAACGCGCGAACGTTGCCATCCGGCATTAGCCTTGCAGTCGCTCAACTCTTGCCGGCAACCCCTGACGTACCGCGGAGCCGGATACCCAGTCCAGCCAGGTATTGCTCACTTTTCGTGTCGGATCGGCAAAGCCCAGATCGTTCAGGTTAATCCCCGACTTCACGTTCGCATCAAACGGTAGCGGTACACCGTCGAGCGTGTGCTGTGCGCCGCCCATCTCCCGATGTCCGTAGCCGTGCTCGATAGCAATGACCCCTGGCATTACGCCGTGCAGCAAACTGATTTGCGCTTCAACCTGCCCACCCGGCGTGGTGATCCGTACCGTGTCGCCATGTGCCAGCCCAAAACGCTGCCCGTCGTGTGGGTTCAGCGCGACCAGGTTGACCGGTTTGACGTGATGTAACCGCGGGATCACCGCCGATGCGCTGGCCATGGTATTGGACTTAAACGAGATAAGCCTGAGCGGCCACTGTGTTAGCGGGAACAGGTCGTCCACCGAACGCCCGTCAGACAGTCTTGCCGGATACCATGCCGGACAGCCGCTGTAGCGTTCGCCGGTGATCGCATGGCGGTGGGCGGCTACCTCGGCATTCCAGATTTGCAGCGGCTTTTCCCACGCGTTACCGACCCTGTTTTCGGCTCGCCCACTTTTATCTGACGCGAAACGTCCACCGCGTGAGTAGATAAATGCCACCCGACGGACTTCCTCCGCTTTCAGCGTCTGCTGAATGACGGGCATAATGCGGCTCACGCCCGTAAGGTCAATGTCTTCTGCCACCGCTTCGGCGACCGGGGCTTTTCCCATAAACGCGATATTGGCGGCAACACGCAGATAGTAGTCTTCCGCGCGATTGAGCGGATAGCGGTTTCCCTCACTGTCGGAAATCGCATTGTCGCCAAATCCCGGCAGATGCAATTTCTTTGCGACGGCAATGCAGAATGCCTCCATCGAAACGGGCTGACCGTCGGCGGTTGTGGCGGTGGCAGGGTCGACAATCGGCCAGCGTGCCGTGGTGGCTTTACTGGCGACGCCAGCCCACGGCGCGCTGAACCCCCAGCTTTCGAAGTTATGCGTGTCCGGCACGATGTAATCCGCAAGGGCGGTGGTCTCATTCATATAGGCGTCGATAGCAATAAACAGCGGTAATCGCGCCGGATCTTTCAGTTTTTCTTCGGCAACGGCGCGCAGACCGGGGATGCCATATAAGGGATTGGTCATGTTGGAGATCCACGCCTTGAGGGGGTACGGATACCCCTCCAGCGCGGAACTCAACAATTCGGTTAACTGACCGGCGACAAACGGATACCATGGCGCTTTGGCCGGGAAGGGAGAACGCCCGGCGGCGAGGTTGTCGCGATACTCTTCGGAGGATTCATACGCCGTTTTGCTTCGCGCGATGCTCAGCCCTTTGGGCTTCACTTTGCCCGGAAAATCCGCCATGTTGTAGCGCGGGCCGTCCGTTGCGCCGTTGAATTTCCCGCCGCCAACAAAGACGCCACCTTCCAGACTGAGGTTACCGATCAGCGCGTTCAGCATCATCACCGCCCACGCATTGTAAAAGCCATTTCCCGCCATCATCCCGCCGTGGGTGATGACCGCCGCTTTTCGTCCATGACGGGTAAAAGCGTCCGCCAGCGCGATGATTTTGTTCTCCGCAACGCCGCACAGTTGGCTGTACTGGGCAAGCGTCATTTTTTCCGCCGACTCTTTCAGACACTGGAAACTGCTTTTTACCGTCACGCTGCGTCCGTCGGCAAGCGTTACCTGACGCGTGACAAACAGCGTAGCGCGCAGGCAATCACGGGCGGGGACCAGTTCGTTGTTCTCATTCACGACCAGTGGGTCGCTGGCGGCGGCGGCGTCCAGATGGGCGCGCGTCAGGTGCTGTCCGGCCAGTTCGGGAAGATCGTCTGTGATCACCAGATGCGTGGCGTTGGTCCAGCTCTTCTCGTCCGCGTGCTGCATCGCCTGTACGTCGGGCTGCGCCAGATAATCGGCGTTGTAGCGTTGGTTTTCGATAATCCAGCGGATCATCGCCATCGCCAGCGCGGAGTCGCTGCCGGGGATCACCGGTAACCAGTGACCATGGTCGTCAGCCAGCACGGTGGTTAACGGCAGCGCCGGGGCGACGACCACATAGCTGAAGTCATCGCGCAGGCGTGCGCTGGAAAGCTGTCTGGCCTGGCGCTTAAATGGGTTGCCGGACTGGGCGGGTGACGTCCCCATAAACAGCGCGAACTCCACGTTATCCCAGTCGGGTTTCACGTGGGTGTTTTTATCAAGGTCGCCCATCAGCGCGCCGGAACCCGCGCGATAGGCCAGGCCACAATAGGATCCGTGCGCGCCAAAATTTTTGCTGCCAAAACTGTTGAGGGCAAAACGGCGCAAAAAGGTGTCTCGCCCATCGTCGCTGGTATTGGTGACCAGAAGTTGATTAGATTGAGGTCCGAATCCAGGGTGCTGCGGATCAATCGGCGTCGTTGGAGCGTAAATGGCGCGCAGGCCGTCGACGTGACCTTCGCCAAACAGATCGCCGCCGTCCACCACCTCATTGATCAGTTGTTCAAAGCTGATGCGCTGCCATTTGCCTTCACCGCGTTTGCCCACGCGCTTCATCGGCTCAAGAATGCGTAGCGGACTGTACAGTCCTTCCAGTTGTGTTGCGCCCCTGGCGCAGGCCGTCGAGCGGGCATCAAGACCGTTCTCGCCCGCCAGTTGCGCCATTGCCGTGCTGAAGGGGACCGACGCATCAACATGATGTTCATGAGAAAGGGGATGATACGGATTGCCGGCAATGCGCAGCGCCCGGTTGGTTTGCCGATCGACGCGCACCCTGATGCCACACTGTGTCCAGCAGCCGAAACACTGGGTCATGGCAATGGTTTGCTGCGTATTCTGCTGCCAGCGCGGGTGCGCGCTGGCTTCAGGGGTAAGCGCATTCCCCACGATACGATCGCGGGTGATTTTACCGGAGGTGCCGTTTTTTAAGCCATCAATGGCGCGCTTCGCCACGTCACGATAGCTGAGGGCGAACGTCGCCATACCACCAACGGCCAGGCCAACTTTGAGCCACTGACGACGGGTTAAATTAGCCATGTTGCAATCTCCTAGCGAGTCCGTTCACGCTCTCGCGAACAATAATAAGCAGTGCTACCCACAGGCCGAAGGTGCCGAGGATGGCAAGCCAGCCGTCGGTACCGGCGGGCAGGGTGTACGGGTTGAACTGGGCGTTGAATTTCGGCAGCGTCTGCCCCTGAATCAGCAGAGTCCAGCGCAGGAACCAGCACAGCGCCATCGCGCTCAGCGCCAGCAGGCTGCGCAGCGGTAATGACAGCGGACGACGCAGGGCAACAGCACTGAAAAGGAGTGAAACCAGCCAGAATGTCAGTAAGCCAAAGGCGTAATGGCGGGCCGTTGCAGAGATTGCCAGCCACTGACGGATTGCCGTACCGGAAAGCGTATTGCCGCTGCCCCAGAAAACGATGACGATTGCGAGGACGAGCAGCGTCAGCAGTTGTCCGAGGGCGAGCCGCTTTTGTGACAGGAAATCATCACGTATCCCGACGATTAACAGGGCCAGGAAGGTCTGTAGTGCGCTCAGGAACATCACCAGCACAAAGGCGTAGCTGAACCAGACAGGGCGAGCCTGAACCACGGACACTTCGCGTCCGGTATAAAGCAACAGTCCCGTCGCGGCGAGCGCGCTGGCAACGGCGAACCACTTCGTGACGGCGTAACTTTTTCCGGTAAGTTGTTTATAAACCTGCGCCATAAACCAGAGTCCGAGGAACGCGGTGAACAGCGGTAAAAACAGTGCGCCCCATGGCATCCACGACCACGGTGTAGGATACGCGTAAAAATGCCAGACGCGGGCCGTCTGGTGGAGATCGGCGGTCAGCGCCAGCGGGGCGGTAATGGCACAGGTCAGGGCAATCAGCAGCGTCAGGCTTTCCAGCGTCGGATTGGCCTTTTTACGCCAGTGCAGCACGCAACCAAACAGCGCCCCACAGGCGGCAATGCCGATAAAAAAGAAGTACTGTACCGCCCAGGGAAGCCAGCTCACCGCCTGTGGACGGGCCAGCACTTCTTCAATGATTAAGGGGTGCATCATCATACCTCCTGCCAGAGCGCGGGTTGCGCGCGACCCATCAACGGGGTAACAAACGCCTCATCCAGCCCCAGATAGAAAACATGGGGTGCGGTGTCATTTTCCGGTTTCAGTACGTTGATGGCGTCGTGATGGGTGCGGATCAATTGCGAAATCCGGCTTTGCGGATCGCGGATGTCGCCGATGATGCGCGCGCCGCCCACGCAGGACTCCACGCAGGCGGGGAGAAGCCCGGCCTCCAGACGGTGGACGCAAAACGTACATTTATCGGCGGTCTGTGTTTCATGATTGATAAAGCGCGCATCGTAGGGGCAGGCCTGCACGCAGTAGGCGCAACCGACGCAGCGGGTGTTATCGACCACGACGATGCCGTCCTCGCGTTGAAATGTGGCCTGTACCGGGCAAACCGGTACGCAGGGCGGATTGTCGCAGTGGTTACACAGACGCGGTAGCAGCACGTTGGTCACTTCATCCGCCACCTGGACCTGATACTGATTCACATGGGTACGGAATTCACCCTGTGGCGTCTGGTTTTCAATCGCACAGCTGACGGTGCAGGCCTGACAGCCGATACAGCGGCGCAGATCGACAAGCATCGCGTAACGCTGCTGTGTGGAACCGCCGTGGCGTTCAGGTGAAAAAGGAAACTTTGCCTGCGCCAGCGGAACCAGCGACGCGCCTGCGGTCAGGACGCCCAGTTGCTGGAGAAACTGCCGTTTACTGCTGTCCATTTTTTCTCCCGTCTCAAGGCAACAACGAAACATTTGTCACGCCGTTGGTTTGCGTGTGATGAATAAAGAATGTCGATGATTTACAGTGTAAAAATCGGGGTGGGGCCGCTCTATTGTGGTTAACCACATACCCGGCGGGTTGTTGATCTAAAACAACATAATCAACAGGGATAATGGCGTGAGACGTAAAACGGTGAAGGGGCTGACGCTACTGGCGTCGGCCTTAATGTTCAGTGGCGCTGCGCTGGCGGGCTCCTGGAATATCGGGATCCTGGCGATGCGTGGAGACGTCTCCACCCGCAGTCACTGGCAGCCGCTGGAAACCCTGCTTAACCAACAGCTTCCCGGAGAACAGTTCCACATCCTGCCGCTGGATCTGCACCAGATGCAGGCGGCGGTGAACAACGGAAGCGTACAATTTGTGGTGACCAACCCGGCGCAGTTTGTGCAGTTGAACAGTCGTTCGCCGCTGCGCTGGCTGGCGTCTTTACGCTCCGCACGTGGAACGGGCAACGTCATTGGCAGTGCGATCCTTACCCGGCGCGACAGCGGTATCACCGGCGCGCACGATTTGATCGGTAAAACGGTGGGGGCCATCGATCCCCAGGCGTTCGGCGGCTACCTGCTGGGATATAAAGCGCTGAGCGACGCCGGTCTGCGCCCCGAGCGCGACCTCAACCTGCGTTTTACCGGTTTTCCGGCCGATGCGCTTCTCTACTTACTCCGTGAAAAAGCGGTACAGGCCGTGATTGTCCCGGTCTGCCTGCTGGAAAAAATGGACGAAGAGGGACTGGTTGATAAAGCCGACTACGTCGCGGTGCTCAACCGTCCCGGAGACATCGCCTGTTTAGCCAGCACGCCGCTCTATCCCGACTGGTCATTCGCCGCGTTGCCTGCGGTGAGCGATGCGCTGGCCGATCGCGTCACCCGCGCGCTGCTGGCGGCGCCAGACACCGCGGCGTTTCACTGGGGAGCGCCGGCGTCGACCAGTCAGGTGGAGTCGTTGCTGCGCGACGTACAGCAGCATCCGCAGCAGCGGCGTTTGTGGCTGGATGTGAAAAGCTGGCTGATACAGCATCAGTGGCTGATGGGCGGGACAGCGCTTACCCTGTTGTTGCTGACCCTGAACTACATCTGGGTCATGCTGCTGGTACGTCGTCGGGGTAAACAGCTTGAACGCAACGGCGTCCAGCTGCGCCAGCAGGAACTGGCGCTGGAAACAGCCAGGCAAATGAGCGTCCTCGGCGAAATGACCTCCGGGTTTGCGCACGAACTGAATCAACCGCTTTCGGCAATCCGCCATTATGCACAGGGCTGCCTGATTCGCCTGCAGTCGCAGGATCCGGCGCATGCGTTATTGCCAGCGCTGGAGCATATCGATCAACAGGCGCAGCGCGGGGCAGATACGCTGCGTAATCTGCGGCGCTGGGTGAGTCAGGCCCAGGGAAGCCCGACCCGCACGGAAGAATGGGAGGACATCAGCATTCATGAGGCGGTTCATCATGTCTGGCAGTTGTTGCGTATGGCGCAGCAGTTTCCGAGGTTAACCTTACACAGCAGTATCGATCGCGCACTGACGATTTCGTTACCGCCGGTGTTGCTGGAGCAGGTATTGGCCAATCTGATCCTCAATGCGGCGCAGGCGGGGGCCACCGCGCTGTGGATTAATGCTTCATATTTGCCACATGGCGTGCGCGTGACGTTGCAGGATAATGGCGGCGGCATTGACGATGCCTTGCTGCATCAGGTCTTTCAGCCCTTTATGACCAGCCGGAAAGAGGGCATGGGACTGGGGTTAGTTATCTGCCAACGGCTGGTGCGTTACGGTCAGGGGGAGATCGGTCTGTGCAATCAGACCGCGCCTGACGGACTGCCCGGCGTGGCGGTGAGACTGGATTTTACACAACGGGAGGAAAAGGGCGGCAATGGCAATGATTCATTTACTGGATGATGATGTGGCGGTCACCGATGCCTGCGCCTTTCTACTGGAGAGCCTGGGCTACCCGGTCACGTGCTGGGAAGAAGGGGCTGTTTTTCTTGAACAGGCTGATTTGTACCAGACGGGCGTGCTGCTTCTGGACATGCGGATGCCGACAATGGACGGCAAGAACGTCCATGAGGCCTTGCGTCAGCGCGAAAGTACGCTGGCCGTGGTGTTTCTCACCGGGCATGGCGATGTACCGATGGCCGTCGAACAGATGAAACACGGCGCGGTAGATTTCCTGCAAAAGCCGGTCAGTGTAAAACCGCTGCAAACGGCGCTGGAGCATGCGCTGGTGGTTTCCGCGCAGTCCGTTGCCCGGCAACAGATCGCCATCTGCTACCGGGCGCTCACGGCCAAAGAACGAGAGTTGGCCGGGTTAGTCGTTAAGGGACTGATGAACCGCGAGATAGCGCAGGTGATGAACATCGCGGTACGCACGGTGGAGGTACATCGCGCCAGAGTGATGGAAAAGATGCAGGCGGCAAATCTGGCGGAACTGGTCAACAAATGGCAGCGGTTAAAAGAAACGCAAGGCGTTGAATAGTACCGTGGGTTATTTCTTTGATTTTCTTTGTTTTTTGTCATCCCATTCAGAGTGATATATGCTGTTTATCTGGACCTGCAATGAGAGACAATAATGGGAAACCTGACAAAAGACGATGAACTGTACCGTGAGATGTGCAGAGTGGTTGGCAAAGTGGTGCTGGAAATGCGCGATCTGGGACAAGAGCCCAAACATATCGTGATAGCCGGGGTATTACGAACCGCGCTGGCAAACCAGCGTATTCAGCGTAGCGACCTCGAAAAGCGGGCGATGGTCACGGCGATCAACGCGCTGGCCGGCTAACCACAACGAGGGATGAACTCATCCCTTATTTCCCGTCACGAGAAAATGTCCGACAGAACGTTTATTCTGGTGAAAGAGAAAATTCATGGAAAATTCGTTATATTATTAAATATATTACGCGTGTTTTTTAATTTATATATGGGAACAGTTTCACATTTATTTGTAATCTGACGGAACAGTGTTTCACCGGTCTTTATGATAATAAATATCACTACGCTTTTAATATTTCTCTTCCCCTTTATTAATTGATGACGATCAAAGTCATGCCCACCAATAACTCCCATTATTTAATTCGCCTAACCCTAAAGGATTAGTTTATTTGCGTTAAATTGCGTTATTTATGCAATCCGGTTACGGCAAAACTTCAGCTGTGGGAGGCAACATCAGAGGCTCTGTTTCAGCATAATTAGCATCGGCCTGGGACGTGTTGTCAGCACTGCGTTTGCGAAGAGGATGCAAAATAAATGAACCAGGTTGATCGTCCATTATTAGATACTGGCTTGACGCGGCTGGAATTCCTGCGCATATCGGGAAAAGGCCTGGCTGGGTTAACCATCGCGCCCGCGTTACTGTCGCTTTTTGGCTGTAAGCAAGAAGATATCGATAGCGGCACCGTGGGGTTGATTTCGACACCAAAAGGGGTGTTAGTGACCCAACGCGCTCGCTGCACCGGTTGTCATCGCTGTGAAATTTCCTGTACCAATTACAATGATGGCGCTGTCGGCACCTTCTTTTCCCGCATTAAAATTCACCGTCATTTCTTCTTTGGCGACAAGGGTATAGGTTCAGGCGGCGGTCTGTATGGCGATCTGAATTATACCCCGGACACCTGTCGTCAGTGTAAAGATCCGCAGTGCATGAAGGTCTGTCCGATTGGGGCGATTACCTGGAATCAGGAAGACGGTTGCATTGCTGTCGATCACCGACGCTGTATCGGTTGCAGCGCCTGTACCACCGCGTGTCCCTGGATGATGGCCACCGTCAATACTGAAACGAAGAAATCGGCAAAATGCGTTTTATGCGGTGAGTGCGCCAGTGCCTGCCCGACCGGGGCATTAAAAATCATCGAGTGGAAAGATATTACTGTTTGAGTCTTGCAAAGGAAAACATTATGGCTAACGGTTGGACAGGTAATATTTTACGGGTCAATCTTACAACAGGCGATATTACCCTTGAAGATTCCAGTAAATTTAAAAAATTTGTCGGTGGTATGGGGTTCGGCTACAAAATTATGTACGACGAAGTTCCTGCCGGCACGAAACCCTTTGATGAAGGCAATAAATTAGTTTTTGCGACGGGACCGCTTACTGGATCCGGTGCCCCCTGTAGCTCTCGCGTTAATATCACGTCGCTCTCCACATTTACAAAAGGCAATCTGGTTGTCGATGCACATATGGGCGGCTTTTTCGCGGCGCAAATGAAATTCGCGGGTTATGACGCCATCATTATTGAAGGCAAGGCGGCATCCCCCGTCTGGCTGAATATTAAAGACGACAAGGTCACTCTCGAAAAAGCCGATTTCCTGTGGGGAAAAGGCACCCGTGCGACCACGGAAGAAATTTGCCGGATGACCTCGCCGGAAACCTGCGTGGCGGCGATTGGTCAGGCGGGTGAAAACCTCGTGCCGCTCTCCTGTATGCTCAACAGCCGCAACCACAGCGGCGGCGCAGGGACAGGCGCGGTGATGGGCGCCAAGAAACTGAAAGCGATTGCCGTGGAAGGAACAAAAGGCGTCAATATTGCCGACCGCAAAGAGATGAAGCGGTTGAATGATTACATGATGACGGAGCTGATTGGGGCGAATAACAACCATGTGGTGCCCAGTACTCCGCAGGCGTGGGCGGAATATTCCTCTCCCGCGTCGCGCTGGACGGCGCGCAAAGGACTGTTCTGGGGCGCGGCAGAAGGTGGGCCGATAGAGACCGGCGAGATCCCGCCGGGTAATCAGAACACCGTTGGTTTCCGGACCTACAAGTCGGTTTTTGACTTAGGGCCGGCGGCGGAAAAATACACGGTTAAAATGAGCGGCTGCCATTCTTGCCCGATTCGCTGCATGACGCAGATGAACATTCCTCGCGTGAAGGATTTTGGCGTGCCGAGCACTGGCGGGAATACATGCGTGGCGAACTTTGTCCATACCACCATTTTTCCAAACGGCCCGAAAGACTTTGAAGACAAAGACGATGGCCGCGTCATCGGTAACCTGGTGGGGCTGAATCTGTTTGACGACTACGGCATCTGGTGTAACTACGGGCAGTTGCACCGCGACTTTACGTATTGCTACAGCAAAGGGGTGTTCAAGCGCGTCCTGCCGGCAGAAGAATACGCCCAGATCCGCTGGGATCAACTGGAAGCGGGCGATCCTAATTTCATCAAGGATTTCTACTATCGTCTGGCGCATCGCGTCGGTGAACTTAGCCATCTGGCGGATGGCTCTTACGCCATTGCCGAACGCTGGCAACTGGGTGATGAATACTGGGCGTATGAAAAAAACAAACTGTGGTCGCCGTTTGGATTTCCGGTTCACCACGCCAACGAAGCCTCGGCGCAGGTTGGGGCCATCACCAACTGTATGTTCAACCGCGACTGTATGACCCACACCCACATCAATTTCATCGGCTCGGGTTTGCCTCTGAAACTCCAGCGGGAAGTGGCGGCTGAACTGTTTGGCTCGCCAGACGCCTACGATGAAACCAAAAATTACACACCGATCAACGCGGCAAAAATCAAATATGCCAAATGGACGCTGCTCAAAGTGTGCCTGCATAACGCCGTCACGCTGTGTAACTGGGTCTGGCCGATGACCGTGTCGCCGCTGAAAAGCCGCAACTATCGCGGCGATCTGGATCTGGAAGCGAAGTTCTTCCAGGCCGTGACCGGTGATGAAACCACTCAGGCTAGCCTCGATTTAGCCGCAGAACGCATCTTTACTCTGCATCGCGCCTACACGGTGAAGCTGATGCAGACCAACGATATGCGTAATGCGCACGACCAGATCTGCTCGTGGGTGTTTGATAAGGATCCGAAGATTCCGGTCTTTAGCGAAGGCACCGACAAGATGGACCGCGACGACATGCGTGAATCCCTGACGCTGTTCTATAAAGAGATGGGCTGGCACCCGGAGTTGGGCTGCCCGACGCGTGAGACGTTGCATCGACTCGGCCTGGAGGACGTCGCCGACGACCTGGCCGCGCAGAATCTGTTGCCGGCATAAGGAACATCACATGAGCCATCCAGAGGATGTGAGTCAACCTGTTGCGCCGGATGTGGATCTTGAAAAGCGACAGTGGCTGCAGGGGCGACGTGAGCAGGTCGCCGACGCTGATGAACAGGCGGTGCCAGAAAGTCCCGCGGAGATCGTAGCGGATTTTATCCGCCAGTCTTCGGCGAACGGCCAGCTTGTCGCGCGCGAACTGTTCTTGCTGCCGCCGTACTCGGTGGAAGAGGCAGAGCTCGTACCGCTACTGGAAACGCTCAGAGAGGGGCTTGCCGGGGATGATATCGCCTGGGTGCAGGGCTCTCAGGATGACTATTACTACTCAACTCAGACCATGACCGCCAACTATGCTGACATGTGCGTTCAGGTGGTGGAAAAGGATATCTGTCGGGCAATCGCACAGGCGGTGCGCTTTGACTGCCAGACCTATCCGCGTCCGTACAAGATAGCCATGCTGGAACAATCGCCTTATGGTTTCGAACCACAGCAGATACAAGCCGCGCTGGCCGCGATTGAAACGCATCCCGACTATGCCGATATCCGCACGGTCGCGTCATCAAACGACGTGCCGTACTTATTCAGCGAACGCTTTATGAGTTACGGCAAAGCATACGGTTTATGCGAATGGCTGGAAGTTGAGCAGTTTCAGAATCCCTGACTTTATGGAAAGCGTGGACGAGCGCGACCACAGCATTAGAGGATAACAAGATGTCCTTCACTCGACGAAAATTTGTGCTTGGCATGGGAACCGTCATTTTCTTCAGCGGACCCGGCCAGACGCTGCTGGCGAAGACAACGGCTGGCAGTCCCGTTCGTTACGTCATGATTCATGATGAATCACGATGCAACGGCTGTAACCTGTGTACCCGCGCCTGTCGCAAAACGAATAATGTTCCTGCGCAGGGAAGTCGCTTGTCTATCGCGCATATTCCCGTTTCAGATAATGACAACGAGACGCTGTATCACTACTTCCGTCAGTCCTGTCAGCACTGCGACGATGCGCCCTGCATTGAGGTTTGCCCGACCGGCGCGTCGTGGCGCGATAAGGACGGGATTGTTCGTGTCGATAGTTCGCGCTGTATTGGCTGCAGTTACTGCATTGGCGCGTGTCCTTATCAGGTGCGTTACCTTAATCCAATCACCAAAGTGGCGGACAAATGCGATTTTTGCGCCCAGTCACGGCTGGCCAAAGGTTTTCCGCCTATCTGTGTCACGTCCTGCCCGGAGCATGCGCTGCTGTTTGGTCGCGAGGACAGCCCGGACATTCAGCGCTGGCTACAGGAAAATAATTACTACCAATATCAACTTCCGGGCGCGGGTAAGCCCCATCTGTATCGTCGGTTCGGTCAACATTTGATTAAAAAGGATAATGTATGAACGCGTCGCAGAATGCTGAACAGTTTCAGGCCCAACTGGCAAACTATGTGCCGGTGTTTTCCCCTGAGTATTGGCCCGTCTGGCTGGTGATGGCCGGACTTCTGCTGGTGGCGATGTGGCTGGTGCTGGGGTTGCACGCCTGGCTTCGTTTTCGTGCGGCCAACAAGGCTGCTGCCGGGCATGGCGAGAAGGTTTATCTGTACTCACGGGCGGTTCGGCTGTGGCACTGGTCGAATGCACTGTTGTTTATACTCCTGCTCGGTAGCGGACTCATCAATCACTTTTCGTTGGTCAGCCCAGCGGCGATCAAAAGCTTGCTGACGGTTCATGAAGTCTGCGGATTTCTGCTGCTGGCGTGTTGGGTTGGTTTCGTTCTGATCAATGCGTTGGGGGGGAACGGCCACCATTACCTTATTCGTCCCCAGGGCTGGATGGCGCGGGCGATGAAACAGACCCGTTTCTACCTCTACGGCATTATGCAGGGTGAAGCGCATCCGTTCCCGGCCACGCCGCGCTCGAAGTTTAATCCGTTACAGCAGGCGGCCTATGTCGGCGTAATGTACGGATTGTTGCCGCTGCTGCTGCTGAGTGGGTTATTGGCGCTCTATCCGCAGGTCGTGGGAGAACCGTTCCCCGGCGTACGCTACTGGTTGTTACAGGCGCACTTCGCACTGGCTGTCATCAGCCTGTTCTTTATTTTTGGTCACCTCTACCTGTGCACCACGGGCCGTACGCCCGGCGAGACGTTCCGCTGCATGGTCGATGGCTATCACCGGCATTAACCGATGCTGATCACGCGAGAGGATTTGCGCAGTTGGCGGGTTGGTGCGGTGATGTACCGCTGGTTTCTGCGCCGTTTTCCCAAGGGCGGTAACTACGCCGATGTGCACCGGGCGTTGAGTCGCGAAGGGTATCTCGATTGGGCGAACAGTCTGGTGGAATACGCCTGGTCGCGCTGGCTGGATGAAGAAAATTTTGCCCGCCAGGATATCTCCGCCATGTCGCGGCTGGCAAAACCTGATGCCTCAGTGGGCGACTGGCAGGTGGCAAACGCCGGTGATAACGCGAATCTGGGCTGTGCTGGCGATAATATGAAGATCGCCAGCGCAGGCTATGCGTCACAAATTGCCAGTGCAGGCTACTGCGTGCGCATTGGCAGCGTTGGCTATAACAGTCATATCAGCAGTTCAGGAGATCGCGCGAGGCTTGCCGCCGCAGGAAACTCGACGCGCATTAGCAGTGCCGGAAATGGAACGCGGATCGCCAGCAGCGGTATGCGCGTGCGGGTGAGCACCCTGGGTGAGCGAAGCCATGTCGCCAGTAACGGCGACCTGAGCCAGATTGTGAGCTTTGGCGCAGACGCTAAAATCGCCAACAGCGGTGACAACGTACATATCATCTGCAACGGCGACAACGCGATCGTTGCCAGTACGGGGGTTGTTGACTCCGTAGTGCTGGGGCCGGGTGGCTGTGCGGCGCTGGCCTATCACGACGGTGAACGCATGCGCTTTGCCGTTGCGGTTGAAGGTGAAGAGGGGATCCGCGCCGGCGTGAAGTACCGACTCGACGACGCGCACCAGTTTGTAGAATGCTGACGGGTTAGCGCAGAACAAATCGTCGCCGGGTCGCTTTCTCCAGGCCGTAGCAAAGCAGATAGTAAACCAGCCCTGTAAAGATGAAGATAGCCGCCGGATAAATCTGTTCCCGGCTGTTAACCTGTCCTGCCACCGTTGTCAGCTCCGGCACGTTGACAATAAATGCCAGCGATGTGTCCTTCAGCAGACCAATGCAAATCCCGGTCAGGGAGGGCAGGACATGACGTAACACCTGCGGTAGCAGAACCCCTCTTAGTGCCTGAACAGGACTGAAACCCTGGGATACGGCAGCATCGTACTGTCCGTCAGGCAGCGCGTTGAGTCCGGCGTACACCGAATGCATAACTGACGCGGCGGTAAACCAGGCCAGCGCCAGCGTCACGGTTGTCGCGCCGGGCAGATCGCTGCCGGTAAGCATGGGCAACAGATACCACATCCAGAAAATGACGAAGATCAGCGGGATCCCGCGAATGAGCTCTGCCCAGACGAACAATCCTTTACGGATGATGCCCGGAAAACGCCAGGCGATAGCGGCAAGGGCAATACCGCCAGGCAAGGCCAGTACCGCCGCACCCAGCGCCATCATCAGGGTCAACAGCACGCCGCCGGGTTGACCATCGGCCAGTCGTCCCCACAGGAGGTAATCCAGGTTGTCGGTTATCACGGCAATATTAGCGATCATGCTGTGGACTCCTGAAACGTAACCGGCGGGTTTGTGTCTTTTTCTCCTGCCGGGGGGCGGGGCCCAGACGGGTCAGCAGCAGGCCGAGAGCCACACCGGTGAACAGATAAAGCCCCGTACCTACGGCAAAGGCTTCCAGCGCATGGGCGTTATAGCTTTCAATCTGGCGAACCTGGTAGGTGAGTTCCGCAAAGCCAATGCCGCTGGCTAATGACGACAGTTTCATCAGGTTGAGATATTGCCCTATCACCGGTTGCCAGGCATTGGTTAGCCCCTGCGGTAACAGGATATAGCGGAAGGTCAACCACGAGGAGAACCCCTGCGAGACAGCGGCTTCGCGCTGTCCGGCTGAGACAGCCTGTAACCCAGAGGCGATCTCCTCGACCAGGAACGCCGAGGTAAACACGCCGAGTCCCCAAGCCGAGCAGAGAAACTCGGGCGTCAACCACCAGACGTTGCCGGGCAGGATTGACCCGCTATGTTCTGCGTTTACAAAATCAACAAACCCGCGAGGAAGCAGGTTCCAGCCAGCGAAGTACCAGAACAGCAGTTGTACCAGCAGCGGGGTGTTTCGAAACAGCGATACCCAGCCGGCTACTACGCGGCGACCAGTAATATGGCCGGAAAGACGAAGGGCCAACAGAATAATCGCCAGCAGCGTGGCGAGAAGAATTCCTGCGGCGCTGACCCACAGCGTGGTGAGAAATCCGGAGAGGATCCATTGCAGGGGAAGGCCGGTGAGCACTCCCTGCCAGTCCATTGACGGCATTATCGCGATGACTCCTGATGCAGCGGATCCAGCACCTTTTGCAGAAAGCGCTGAGTCCGCGGGTGCTGTGGTCGGGTAAAAAAGTCGTCCGGTGGCGCGACTTCGAGAATATCGCCGCCGTCGATAAACACGACCCGGTCAGCAATTTCGCGAGCAAAATGCATCTCGTGAGTGACCACAATCATCGTAATACCGCTGTGCGCCAGGCGTTTCATCACAAGCAAAACCTCACCGATCATTTCCGGATCGAGCGCGGAGGTGGGTTCATCAAACAGGATGATTTGCGGTGAGGAGGCCAGCGCGCGGGCGATCGCCACCCGCTGCTGTTGACCGCCGGAAAGCTGTGCCGGATAAGCATTGGCTTTCTCTTCCAGCCCGACCTGCTCCAGCAAGGCAAAGGCGCGCTGTGTGGCGTCGGCTTTATTCCAGCCGTGGACGTACTCCAGTGCGAGGGTGATATTCTGCTGTGCCGTCAGGTGTGCATACAGATTGAACTGCTGGAAAACAAAGCCTATACGGCTGCGCAAGTGGCGCAGCGCGGCCCCCTTGAGCCGACCGACAGACTTGTCATCAATAAGGATGTCGCCACCACTTAGTGATTCCAGTTGGTTGATCAGGCGAATCAGGGTTGATTTTCCCGATCCCGAAGGGCCAAGAATGGTCACGACTTCGCCAGGTTCAACGGTGAGATTAATACCGTTGAGTACCCGGTGATCGCCGTACGCTTTCACCACATCGCGTAATTCAACCCGCGCCTGGTGTAACTGGCTGAAATCCGCAGCCTGGGCTGCGGAAGGGGTGAATAAACCCGCCAGCATCTTATCTGGCCTCAATTTTAAAGGCGCGCGGCTGCGGATTTTTCGTTTCCGGGCCAAACCAGACGTCATAAATTTTGCTTGCCTGTCCGCTGGATTCGAGCCTCAGCAATTCATCGTTAACCGCCTTCAGCAATGCCGTTTCGCCTTTCTTCACGCCCACGCCGATCTCCTCTTTGCTGAGTAAATCGGGCAGGATTTTAAACTGTGCTTTGTCCGGTGCGCCGCCAAGCAAGCCTGCCAGGATAGTGGAGTCCTGCGTGATGGCCTGCACGTTGCCGTTACGCAGTGCGGTTAACGCCAGCGGAATATCGTCGTAAGCCAGAACGCGGGATTGCGGGAATCGCTGATGCAACGCCTGCTCACCGGTGGTTCCCTTCACCGCACCGATGCGCGCACGGCTGTATTCATCAAGCTTATCGGGTGACGAGACCGGTACCAGGAACTGCTGTCCGGTGACAAAGTAGGGGACAGAAAAGTCGATTACCTGGGCGCGCTCGGGGGTGATCGTAATATCGGCGACGATCAGGTCAGCTTTGCCCGATTGCAGCAGCGGGATACGGTTGGCGGGGTTAGTGGCGACCAGTTCCAGTTTCACACCCAGTGACTTCGCCAGCGCCTGAGCAAAATCGACATCGTACCCGACAATCTGATGCGTTTTCGGGTCAACGGAGCCAAACGGCGGGTTGGCGTCAAACGTCGCGACTTTGACCACGCCCGCGGCTTTGATGTCGGCGAGTTGGTTGGCCTGCGCCTGGGCGCTGATGAAGCTTGTGGCGAGCATGACGCCGAGCGCGAGGATCGTTTTTTTTGAGCTGTGCATTTTCGTTGCCATCATTTTCTTTGATATCCCTGGAGTTATTGGTTTGTCCTTTTACGCTCCCACAACCCAAACCCAGGACAAAAGAAGAAAAAGGACTTATTTATATGCAAAAAGTTATTAGTGAACAGCATGTTAACGAAGCGTTGCTAACGAACAAAAACAGATAACGGTGAGCAAAATTCGTATTTCATTTTTCACGCCGTTTGCGTTGCAATGAAAAGTATCTGACAAGCAAAGGAGCGGGAGATGGAGAAGATAAAAATGCGGATAGCGCGTCTTTGGGCGCACGGTGTTATCACGCCTGACCCGACCCGACAACCTGGTGCGGAGGTCAATCTGCAGCGCGTTGTGGAGTCTATTCTTCCTGTCGCCAGCCTGTACGGCGTGGACATTGCTAACATTGACCCGGAGTGGTTTCGTGATCAAACAACACGCTGAACATCGTCGGATGCGCGAGGTGTACTGGAATGAAATCTGCAATTACCGTGGAAATGCTGAGGGGAGTAAACCGCTTACAGGCCTGCCGCGCGGAAATGCGCGGCAGGTTGAACTAAATTAGATTTTGCACGCGTCGCCGCAGTCATCATCGGCAATCACCGATTCTGCTTTTTTGTCCGCATCTTCCAGACGTTCCGCGTTACGCTCTTGTGCTTCTTCCAGCCCGTTAAAGACCAGATTATCGAGATCAATTTCCATCGTTCACCCTTCTTATCTCATTTTTGACATCACACGAGTATAGGGCAAATTTGACGCCGGATGCATCCACAATGTGTGCTGCATTACCGATCGTAAAGGGATAAACGCCTGCGCAGGCGGGATGCCGGTTTCGACACTGCCCTGGCCATCGCGTCGCCAATTTCCTGACAGGCGACTAACCCCTGGATAAAGGGCCGATCATGCATCAAATAGGGCAATGCGCCGAAGGCAATTCTCCCGCGAACATGCTCCGGTGCCTGAAGCGTATAGTCTTCGCCAACCTCTGGAATCGTCTCACCACACGACAGTAATTGCCTGCGTAATCGCGGGAACGGTAAATCCGCTGTCTTCAGGGGCCTTTGGCCTCGCGCATCGATGAATACGTCAAACGTCAGGCGATCGTTGTGTGTCGTAATCTCGGTACGATCCGCCTTTATCTCCTTCCCGTAGTCCTGTCCCAGCGTGAGAATGCGCAGAATACCGGCTGCGTGCAACGCCAGCATACGGCGAATGGACTCTGACGGGATCGCTGCATAATTATCAATAAACACGCGGGCGAGCCCCGCGCTGAACCGTTTGCTATCTTTTTCATCCAGATGGGCAACGATTTCCTGAACCCGCTCATGTAAACGCAGCAGGGTGTAGCGCCAGGCAACGGTGCGCTTGTCACGCTTGTTGGCCTCGACCTCTTTCAAATTTGCTGCCGCCCATTCGAATGGATCGCTGTGCATTCTGTCGGCAAACAACGCCACGGGGAAGCTATCGGCATCCAACGAGGAGAGCGATATTTGCTCAGCCCATTTCGGATCGGCTAACGCGAGTTCCTGTTGCATGAGTCTAAAAACGCGATCGAGGAGTCCGACTGAACCGGCATCGATTTCGCGCGTGATGGCCTCCCCGGTAACGTACTCTACGGGTTCATAGGGAATGGGGCAGTAGAAGTCGGCTTCCGGCAAAATGCCGGAACGGGACATCAGCGTGATCTCCAGCGCTTCACTGTGTTTATTCAGCGAGAAATGGACCTGATTTTCATCCGTTTCGTGAAACGTTCCGTGTTGTACCGCCACTGCCATTGCGGCATCCAGGGCGCTCAGCGAGGTCCCCAGAATACCCACTCTGGCGGCGGGCACATCGGCCTCCATCAAGCCGGACCAGGGGCTGGGATAAAATGCGCGCGTTGATTCGTCATCGTCCGGCCAGACGTGTCCAGTGGCGATCACCGCGAGGTCGACTTGCAGCGGCTCCGTGTGCCGTTCAGTCCAGAGTTGTACACCAGTGGGATTGGCTGCCACATCCGTGACTTCACAGGACTCATACAATGTGACCCTAAAACCACGATCTTCTGCGTGGCGAACGGCGAGCAAAAACTGCGCGCGGAAATAGTCGCCCAGTAAAATACGTGGCAGAAACTGACGCTGGTGCAGTGCTTCCTTGTTAACGCCATAGTGCGCAAGATACTGTGCGTCCTGGGTCTGCAGCCACTCAAGCCAGGTGTCAAAAAGCGGGGGGACCTCGATACTGGCAATATTTGCCAACATCATTGGGGTATTTTCAGAATGGCCATAAGGCATTCCAATTCCTGCCTCACTCCCGCGTTCAAAGACGGCGATCTCCAGCGGCTGCTCCTCTTTGAGTAATGAGAAAAAGGTATAAACCCCTGTCGGACCCGCCCCGATAATCGCGATTTTTTTCATATTCCTGTCCGTCCCATTATTCTTATTTCGCCACTGACACGCCTGATACATCAGGTAAGTGTAGATGAGTAAGGTTCGGCTGTTCCGGTCTGGAAGAGCATTGCGTCCCTGACTGGCAGCATCCTCTGCCATACTTACCGTGGTTTTAGGCCTGGTCAGGAGTGAAGATGATAACGCTGTGCAAAGCCTGTGGTACTTCGTATGACGACAGTCAGCGCCCCGTCGAGCGCTGCAAAATTTGTCAGGATGAGCGGCAATATGTGCCGGTCACCGGGCAGGCGTGGATCGATTCTGACGAACTGACGCGTAGCCATACCAACAAGTGGCAGCAACATACGCCGCAGTTGTTAAGCCTGATAACCGTTCCTTCTTTTGCGATAAACCAGCGGGCGTTTCTGCTCAGAACGCCGGTGGGAAATGTCCTCTGGGATTGTATTGCGAATCTGGATCCGGCAACCCGAACGCTCATCCATGCATTGGGCGGATTAAGCGCCATCGCGATCTCTCATCCTCACTACTACACCACGATGCAGGACTGGGCGGAGGCGTTTGACGCTCCCGTCTGGCTCCATGCCGCTGACAGTGCCTGGATCATGCGAGACAGTCCCTGGATTCGCCAGTGGGAAGGAGAGGAACACAGTTTGCTTCCCGGCATCACGTTGTTGCGTCTGGGCGGCCATTTTGCCGGTGGAACCGTTCTGTACCAGGACGAGGGGGAAGGGACTATCCTCTGCGGGGATATCCTGCAGGTCACCCCCGGCGCCGACGCGGTATCATTTATGTGGAGTTATCCCAACATGCTACCCTTATCGTCTGATACAGTGGCAGGCATTATGCGTCGGCTCGAAGGTGTGAAATTCGCCAGTTTGTACGGCGCGTTTGAAGGACTGAATATTGTTGGCGATGCCCACGAGATCGTGCAACGTTCGGGCGCAAAATATCTCTCCTGCCTGACGTCTCGTTGAATTAATTGAGGGGAGACGCCCCCTCATCAATATCCGTTAGTCGATTTTTGCCTTATTGATTTTGCTTAGCGGGATATTCACATCAAAAATTTTGGCAATCACTTCCTCAACGCCGAGATTTTTTAAGCGCGCGGTATGTTTGTCCAGATAGGCCAGCGCGGTCTCTTCATTTTCGAAAAGATAAATCCCTCCCGCTTCCTGATTTTGCTCGCTTTCTGTCCACACTTTCCACAAAAAACCCGGTTCCTGATTAATTGACTCCGCCAGACCACGCAGTTGGTCTGCCATTTCTTGTCCAAACGGTCCATGAAACGCGAAGTGAAGCTGTAATAATTTAGGCATAATCCTTCTCCCTCTCAATACTCAACGATTAATTGTGTCATGGATTGTACCAGATTCAGGGGGAACAATAATGTCGACACATTTTCTCTGACCGGAATATTATTTTGCGATCACCTCAACGGGTGAAAGATTCACGCTTAGATCATGGATAACGCTTAGTCCCGATACGTTTAAACCCGCTATTCTCACAAAAGCAACTGAATCACGTGATATTCCTTCATTATTCGTCACGAGGCCACGATGCGAGCACGTATTATTTTTCCTGTCAGCGCATTTTTATTGCTAAATCCCACGACTGAATTACGGGCCGCGCCGAGTGCCATTGTCCCTGTGCAGACGGGCGTCGCCACGGCGATTGCCCGCGCGCCCTGTATTCTGCCGCCGGAGGCTTCTCCTGTCGGTAAGATAGCCGTGGAAAAGGACGGGGAGCTGTACGTTGCCAGTATCATCGTACCCGCGGCACAGCAGGTTCCTTTCCTGGTGACGATTGATACCGGAGAAACCAACCTCGTTCCTTGTCCAGGGGACAAACCGTTGCAGATACAGGTCATTCCGCAACAACAGACCCAGATCTCATCAGCCTCTGTCCAGCAGGCCTTCGTGGTGTTGATGGCGGCCTTTGTGCTGGCGCTGCTGATGGAAAGCGCCTTCGCGCTACTGTTTAACTGGCGTCTTTTTCAGGCCGTTGTGGTGGGACGCGCCTGGCGTACCCCCATTATGCTGGTGGGCTCCTGGCTTGTCGTCAGCTCGTTTAAGCTCGATCTGATGGCTGAATTATTTTCCGCCTACCGTGGATTCACGGTGTCCGGGGGCGTGTTTACCGAGATACTCACCGCGATGATCGTTAGCGGTGGCAGCGTAGGGGTAAACAAAATCCTGACAGGGCTTGGCTTTCGCTCCGCGATACCCCGCCAGGATCCGAATACCGAACGGGATTCACTGGCACAAAATGAAGCCTGGGTTTCGCTGGATATTTCGGCGGTTCTGCCAGGACGGCGTCTGAGTGTTGAAATGCTGGAAGACGTTGCGCCTGTGGGGACAGCACCGACCCTGGCGATTTTTACGCCACCGGGAGAGGGGCGGTTAAAGGCAATAATGTTTCCGTCGCGCGCTCGTCTTCCCGCCAGCGGCGGTATGCGCGTCACTGCACTGGACAAACTGTACTACTTCGCCATTCGCGATCTCAACAGCAACCAGCTTTATGACGTGAACGGCAATAAGATCCCCGATATCAGGCGCTCGGCGCCTTACTGTTTTGCCGCAAGGGCGATTGTGGATTTCTCAGTCGTTAAACTGCAGCCGTAATATCGGAGCGCTGAAAGGCATAATTATTTAACCATCGAGGTCGCTATGTCCGGATATACCTGTTATGCCACGGATAACGGTTTTCATTTTAAGCTGTGGCGTGGGGAAAGAATGGTACTGTTGGGGTTTGATGTTGATGAACCCGAACCAGACTTTGTTGGCTTTGCCATAAAAGTGTGCCCGCCGAACAGTAAAGATTATACCTACCTTAAAAATCGTATCGCCTTTGATTATACGGATGCGAAGGTGACGGGCGATCGGTTGTTTGATACCAATATTGCACCGTTGCAGAAATTTCGTTGGATCCATTTTCCCTGGCAACCGGTAGCAGGAATCTATCACTATCAGGCAACCAAAATGCATATGGAGCCTGACGGAAGTTTACGCGCGGGAATTACCCTGGAAAACAGTATTCAACTTTCGCCGGTCACGTACGACGATATTGTTGATATTGGTTTTACGCGCAACTTTGCGTCGTCGCAGGCATATCGCGACCAGTTTAATAATAACGCTGACATTATTCCCGGTCAGGATGAGGATGGACTCAATTTTAAACTGCGCGACGAGGTGAAAAATAACCGGGGCGAGACCGTTTATGACTGGCTGGGATTTGAAGCAAAAACCCTGATTGATACTTTTATTCAGGAGGTATTAGACAATCCTGAACTCCGTCTTGATTTCATGGCCTACGATCTGAATCTTCCGGACCTGGTCGAAAAGCTGGAGGCGATCGGCCCACGCCTGCGCGCGGTTATTGATGATTCTTCGAAGAAAGATAAAGAGACGGGCATCCTGGAAGGGCACGGCGCGAAGAACAGCAGCGAAAGTGTGGCGTCGGAGCGACTGGCTGTCGCGGGGGCGCAGGTTACACGTACCCGCTTTTTTAACCTTCAGCACCATAAGGTACTGATCCAGCGCGATAAGCAAAATCAGGCGGTTAAAGTGCTGTGTGGCTCAACCAATTTTTCTTTCCGCGGTCTCTATATCCAGGCGAATAACGTGCTGGTCTTTCATTCCTCTGGCGTTGCGGCATCGTTCGGCCAGATGTTTGATAAGGCGTTTACCGAGCCTAAAGCGTTTCGCCATTCTCCGTTATCGCAGAGTATACAGACAATAAAACATGCAAATGGGCCGACGATTAACGTCTCTTATTCTCCCCATCGCGCAACGTCGCTTTCGCTGGACCCGGTGGTGAACGCCATTAACCAGGCGAGTTCGTCAGTGTTCTACTCCATCGCTTTTCTTAATAACATGAGGGAATCGCCGGTGGGCGTTGCGCTTGCAGAATTACTGAATCGTCCTGTTTTCAGCTATGGCACGGTGAATACGGCGGGAGAATTGCAGGTGATTAAACCGGATGGCACGCTGGCCGTTGCCGATTTTGCCTACCTGGCGAAAAAAGCGCCAGAGCCATTTCGCGCTGAATGGGCAGGTGGTAAGGGAATCAATATTCACCATAAATTTGTGGTGACCGATTTTAATCTGGCCAGCGCCAAAGTGTTCACCGGCTCGAGCAATCTGGCCCCCTCGGGTGAGAAGAATAATGGTGACCACCTGATCATGATTGAAGATCAAAAGATTGCGACGGCCTATGTTATTGAAGCCATCAGAGTGTTTGATCATCTCCAGTTTCGTCAGCGAATGCAGGGGGCTGGCGACGTTCAGGTGCTCAAACTGCTCAAACCCACGGCGATAACAGGGCAGCCAGCGTGGTTTACCCGTTTCTATATCGCGGACAGCCAGGCGCAAAACGACCGTTTACTGTTCAGTCATTAACGGGATTACCGGTTAGCAGATGAGAATTTGGGGTATAACAGGAAGATAACGAAATGGTGCGTCTGAATGGACTCGAACCATCGACCCCCACCATGTCAAGGTGGTGCTCTAACCAACTGAGCTACAGACGCATATAAAGATGAGATGGTGCGTTCAATTGGACTCGAACCAACGACCCCCACCATGTCAAGGTGGTGCTCTAACCAACTGAGCTATGAACGCAATGTTGTGTGTGACAACGGGGACGAATATTAGCGGCAGAGCCGGGATGAGGCAAGAGGGAAATGGTAATTTTCTTCCGGATTTCACCCGATTGCGGAGGAAGTGCGCAAAATGTCGAGAGAATAGCCGCCAACTGGCGGCTATTGCCGTTTTATCGCGCAGCGCGTTGCAGAATGACCGTCGACGGCTGGCGTTGCAGGAAGCGCATCCGCAGCATCATCATAATCGCGGCCGAGGTCAGGCCGATGATAAAGCCCATCCAGAATCCCGCCGGACCCATACGATCTACCACCAGATCGGTCAGTGCGAGGATATAACCGCTCGGCAGTCCCAGCACCCAGTACGCTGTAAAGGTGATAAAGAAAATCGAGCGCGTATCTTTATAACCACGCAGGATCCCGCTACCGATGACCTGAATGGAGTCTGAAATCTGATACACCGCCGCCAGCAGCATCAGTTGCGCCGCCAGCGTCACCACTTCAGGATTGTCGTTATAGAGCAGGGCGATATGCTCACGCAGCGTCACGGTAAAGATGGCAGTGAGGCATGCCATGCAGACGCCAACGCCTAAACCGGTACGCGCAGCGGTTTGCGCATCCAGCGTAGAGCCTTGTCCCAGACGGTAGCCCACGCGAATGGTGACCGCCGCCGCCAGCGACATCGGCAATACAAACATCAGTGAACTGAAGTTCAGGGCAATCTGGTGGCCTGCAACATCGACAATGCCCAGCGGTGAAACCAGCAGCGCCACGACGGCGAACAGCGTGACTTCAAAAAACAGCGCCAGCGCAATCGGCAGACCCAGTTGCACCAGACGTTTCATCACCACGCTATCTGGCTTACTGAAGCGCTGCTCATTACGAATATCGCGCATTGAACGTGCGTGTTTGACATACCAGAGCATCGCGCAGAACATCACCCAATAGACCGCTGCGGTAGCCACGCCACAGCCGACACCGCCGAGTTCCGGCATGCCGAAGTGACCATAGATAAAGATATAGTTCACCGGGATGTTGACCAGCAGACCAAGAAAACCCATCACCATACCGGGTTTGGTTTTTGCCAGACCTTCACACTGGTTACGCGCGACCTGAAAGAACAGATAACCCGGTGCGCCCCATAATAATGCGCGCAGGTAACCGACGGCCTTATCCGCCAGGGCCGGATCAATATTGTGCATCGCGCGGATGATGTAACCGGCGTTCCACAGCACGACCATAACCAGCACCGAGACGAAACCCGCCAGCCAGAATCCCTGGCGAACCTGATGCGCAATGCGTTCACGACGTCCGGAACCGTTGAGCTGAGCAATCACCGGGGTTAGCGCCAGCAGCAGCCCGTGACCGAACAGAATGGCGGGCAGCCAGATGGACGTCCCGATGGCGACGGCGGCCATGTCGGTGGCGCTGTAGCCACCCGCCATCACGGTATCAACGAACCCCATTGCGGTTTGGGCGATTTGCGCAAGAATCACCGGAATTGCCAGAGCCAATAACTGACGCGCTTCACTGATATACTTCTGCACGTGTACACCTATCATTTTGTTTTTATTTGAGAGACTAAAAAAGCCGCCACGAGTGGCAGCAAGAAGAAGATGCAGGGGAAATTTCAGTCTATTGTAGCGATGAATACATATTTCTCCAGTGAAAAAACAGGCGCAATGGGTGCTTCACTGGCAACCTGATTTTCCAACTGCTATTGTGGCAGGCAGAAATGGTTTAACTGAATTCAGGAGTTGCAGGTATGTTTACAGGTATTGTGCAGGGCACCGCCAAACTGGTGTCGATTGATGAAAAACCAAATTTTCGCACCCATGTAGTGGAATTACCTGAATACATGCTGGACGCGCTGGAAACGGGCGCATCGGTGGCGCACAACGGCTGCTGCCTGACCGTGACAGAAATTAACGGTAACCGCATCAGTTTTGATCTGATGAAGGAGACGCTGCGCATTACCAATCTGGGCGATCTGAAAGTGGGTGACCTGGTGAACGTCGAGCGCGCGGCAAAATTCAGCGATGAGATTGGCGGACATCTGATGTCCGGTCACATTATGACCACGGCGGAAGTATCAAAGATTTTGACGTCTGAGAATAACCGTCAGGTCTGGTTCAAAGTCCAGGATCCGACGTTGATGAAGTACATTCTGTACAAAGGATTCATTGGCATTGACGGGATCAGCCTGACCGTTGGCGAAGTGACTGCGACGCGCTTTTGCGTACATCTTATTCCGGAAACACTGGAACGCACGACGCTTGGGAGAAAGAAACTGGGCGCGCGCGTCAATATCGAAATCGACCCGCAAACGCAGGCCGTGGTGGATACGGTGGAACGCGTGCTGGCTGCGCGTGAAGCTGCGGTGGTGAAAACCGCCAGCGAAGCGTAAGACAGCGCAGCCCCCGCAGGACGGCGGGGGCATGAAGATTAGCGGGCAACGCGCAGGCCGTCTTCGACGCCGCGTGAGAACACCACCTGCCAGAGCTGAATATCGCGGGCGCGAAACGCACCGGCGCAGGCGTTCAGGTAGTAGCTGAACATCCGTTTAAAGCGCTCGGTATAGTTATCGGCAATTTCCGGCCAGGCGGCGAGGAAACGTTCGTACCACGCCATCAGCGTTGTGTCGTAATCCGCGCCGAAGTTGTGCCAGTCTTCCATCACAAAGTGCGCTTCGCTGGCGTTAGCTATCTGGCGCACTGACGGGAGGCAACCGTTGGGGAAGATGTACTTATTGATCCACGGATCGACATTGTTGTCGGTTTTTTTCGAACCGATGGTGTGCAGCAGGAACAACCCCTCCGGTTTCAGGTTGCGATCAACGACGTCGAAATAGGTCGGGTAGTTTTTTGGACCGACGTGCTCAAACATACCTACTGACACAATGCGGTCGAACTGATCGCGCAAGTCACGATAATCCTGCAGCAAAATCGACACATCCAGTCCCGCACAGCGCGCCTGCGCCAGTTTCTGCTGCTCGGCGGAAATTGTCACGCCAACCACGCTAACGTCGTAGTTCGTCGCCATGTAGTGCGACAAACCGCCCCAGCCGCAGCCGATATCCAGCACCCGCATACCGGGTTGCAGTTGCAACTTCTCGCAGATTAACCGCAGTTTGGCCTGCTGCGCCGCTTCCAGAGTGTCAGCGTCCTTCCAGTAAGCGCAGGAATACTGCATGTACGGGTCGAGCATGCGGCTGAACAGATCGTTACCGAGATCGTAATGCTCTTTACCGACGATCCAGGCGCGTTTTTTACTTTGCAAATTGAACAGGCGAGCGCCGGCGATGCGGAGAGTATCTTTGAAATGGTGTGGAAGTTGGTTTTCCAGTCCTGCGCGCAGGACTTTGCTAAAAAACTGGTCCAGTCGATCGCACTCCCACCAGCCATCCATATAACTTTCACCCAGACCGAGCGACCCCTCTTGTAAAACACGTTTGAAAAAATCGGGGTTTTTGACGCGTATATCTGCTGGTGAAGAGCCGTTGATGGCAATACCGGCGCGGCTTAATAATTCGCTAGTGATACGGTACCAGTCGTCATCCGGTACGCTGACTTCTTCTATACACGATGAACTCATAGCTTCTCCATCACTGGTCGGTGATCAGAACCTTAAAACAGCGTAGACGCTTTTTGGGCTTTGTGAGAAATCTCGCGGGATCATTCCGCGAGTCTATTATCCGACGTAGAACAGAGGAAGGGAGGACCCCTTGCCGAAAAGGCCATCCGTGGTGAACCGGGAACGCTCCGGTTCCCGTTAGCACATAATTATTATCGTAATTTTAACAACCGAAATTTAGTATAGGCCTCAAAAATCGATGATTCAACCAAAAATTGTTAGCCGACTAATTAAGGGTGATTATCAATAATATCAATGGGATTCGCTGTGGGCAATCCCGTGATTATCAGGCTGTTCACTGGCGCTTGAGGTTTGCAGCTGCATCTTATAACCCAGTCCAGCCAGTATGACCGTCGACAGCATCACGCTGGTCGTGGTCAGCAGCGGGGTGCTGATAAGCCAGGAGACCACCAGACTTGCCAGGAAGCACAGACCCAACTGCAGGGTATTTTGCAGGGCAGCGGCACGACCCGTTGCCTGCGGGAAAGGACGCAGCGCCTGCGCAACCACAATCGGGTAGATAGCCCCGTTGGCAATCGCCATTACACAGAACGGGATCAGGATCTCCGCAAGCGAAATGTGATGGATAAAGCTTGCCGCCCACGTCGCCACCACGCTCAGCGCGTAGATGACCAGTAGCCAGGGCAGAAGCTGCTGTCCCTGCCACTTTTGCAGCGCGGCGCGACAACCGTAGCCCCCAATCAGAAACGCGATGGTTTGTGGTACATAGCTCAGTCCAATCACCGCCGGGCTGTAGCCCATTTCACTCAGAATAAACGGCGAGCCGGTCAGCCATGCAAAAAAGCTGGCGGAACAGGCAGCGTAAATCAGGACGTTACCGCGGTACGCTTTCGCGCGCAGCAGCGTGGTGAAGGTCAATTTATCCTTGCTGTCGTTTCGCGCCCGGGTTGAGGGTTTTAAGAACAGCGCAGGCAGCATCAGCAGCAGCGTGATGAAAAACAACGTGGCAAAGATCGCCTGCCAGGAAAGATGGGTCAGGATCCAACTTCCTAATAACGGCGCCAGGGCAGGAGACAGTCCGACCAGCGGCATGATCGTCGCGAAAATACGGTTAATTTTATGCGAGGGATAGTAATCGGTGACCAGCGCCTGCCAGATGACGGTCGCCGCACAGACGCCCACCGCCTGAATAAAGCGCAGAACCAACAGCCCTGTCGCGCTTTCGACCCACAGCATACCCAGGCTACCGAGGGCGAAGATGGACAGACCCAGCAGCAGGATCGGTTTACGGCCGTAGCGGTCCGAGAGCGGGCCCCAAAGCAGTTGCGCGACGGCAAAGCCGGCTAAAAACAGACTCAGGCTGGCGCTGACGGCAGATGCCGGTGTTTGCAGGTCAGATTGAATGGCGGCAAAAGCGGGCAAATACATGTCGGTTGCCAGAAAACCCAACACGCTGAGCCCTGCCAGCCAGACTAAAAACCCTTTTCCTGGTTGCATAGTTGTTCTCTAATTTTAATGAATAACACTGGCGCAGAGTGTAGGGAGTGAATTTCGGCTTGTGAAACGGTAATATTTGTTTATTGCATTCAAAAATTTTGTAGGCAGATTATGTGGTCAGAATATGCACTGGAAGTCGTTGATGCCGTGGCGCGCAACGGGAGTTTCAGCTCCGCCGCTCAGGAGTTGCACCGGGTGCCCTCAGCGGTCAGCTATACGGTCCGGCAACTGGAAGAGTGGCTGGCGGTCCCGCTCTTTGAACGTCGTCATCGCGATGTAGTACTGACCCCGGCGGGAGCCTGGTTTTTGAAAGAGGGCCGCTCTGTCATCAAAAAAATGCAGATCACGCGCCAGCAGTGTCAGCAGATAGCCAACGGCTGGCGTGGGCAACTTCCCATCGCGGTGGACAATATCGTGCGCCCTGAACGCACAAGACAGCTGATAGTCGATTTCTATCGCCACTTTGATGACGTGGAACTGCTGGTCTTTCAGGAGGTGTTCAATGGCGTCTGGGACGCGCTGTCAGATGGCAGGGTTGAACTCGCTATCGGCGCAACCCAGGCGATCCCGGTAGGAGGTCGATACACCTTCCGCGATATGGGCAAACTGAGCTGGTGTTGTGTCGTTGCCAGCACACATCCGCTGGCCGCCATGAGCGGGCCTTTAAGCGATGACACGTTGCGCAACTGGCCGTCACTGGTACTGGAAGATACCTCCCGCACGCTGCCGAAACGCGTGACCTGGCTGCTGGACAACCAGAAGCGGGTGGTGGTTCCGGACTGGGACTCTTCCGCGACCTGTATCAGCGCCGGACTTTGTGTCGGCATGGTGCCGACACATTTTGCCAAGCCGTATCTCAATAAGGGGCAGTGGGTGGCGTTGGATCTGGAGAACCCTTTCCCGGACGCAGCCTGTTGCCTGACCTGGCAGCAGAACGATATGTCACCTGCGCTGATCTGGCTGCTGGACTATCTGGGAGACAGCGAAACGCTGAACAAAGAGTGGCTGCGGGAGCCTGACGAGACTCCCGCAAAAGAGGTTTAACGGCGGTAGTCGCGGAAAGGGCCATCCGCAACGGAGCGGCGCTCCACCAGGCGTGGGTGGACTTCAATGGACTGTGACTCTTCGCGCTTATTGACGATACGGTCCAGCAGCATGTTAAAGGCCGTTTCACCCAGCGAATCTTTTGGCTGGTGGATGGTGGTCAATGCGGGCGTAAAGAAGCGGGCGTTGCGCACATTGTCATAGCCTATCAGCGACACGTCCTGCGGTACGCGCAGGCCCATCTCATCCGCAGCGCAAAGGGCACCCATTGCCATGATATCGCCGCCACAGAAGACCGCCGTCGGGCGATGCGCCTGCGACAGAATTTGCTGCATTGCACGGTAGCCGGATTCCGGTTCGAAGTCGCCCTGCACAATCCAGTTTTCCGGCACTTTAATCAGCGCTTCATCCATCGCCTTCATAAAACCGGCCAGACGGCCCGCGCCGGTGTTGCGCTCCATCAGTCCCGGGATCACGCCAATTTCGCGATGTCCGCGTTCGACAAGGTAACGGCCAGCCATATAACCGCCCTCAAAGGCGTTATCAATCACCGTATCGGTGAAGTCGGCTTTGGCTTCGCCCCAGTCCATGACCACCATCGGGATATGACGGTACTCTTCCAGCATCGAGAGCAGGGGTTCGGGATATTCGGAACACATCACCAGCAGGCCATCAACGCGTTTTTGCGCCATCATGGACAAATAGGCACGCTGTTTTTCCAGATTGTTCCAGACGTTACCGAGGATCAGGGTATAGCCTTTCTGGAAGCAGTTCTTTTCAACGGCTTCGATAATTTCGGCAAAGTAGGGGGCTTCGCTGCTGGTCGCCAGCAAGCCGATAGACTTGGTATGGTTGACCTTCAGACTACGGGCAACAGCGCTGGGGGAATAGTGCAATTCTTTGATTGCCGCCCACACTGCATTGCGTGTTTCTTCAGCGACGAAACGCGTTTTGTTAATTACGTGTGATACGGTTGTAGTGGAAACGTTTGCGCGTTTCGCTACATCTTTAATTGTTGCCATTAAATCTCACTCCAGACCCAACCTGAACATTAAAATATGCTAAGTAAACGTTTGCCTTTAATCATCCTGTGCGCAACGTCAGGGTTGCGGCATGCCGGGAAAACGCCACAGAGCGTCAGGAAGGGGTCAATGGCCGGTACGCTAATCAAGTAAGCGTCGAATTTTGGCTGATCTTAACGAAAAGGGGAAGTATTAAAAGCACATATCACTCTAAATCGTGGGAGATTTTTGCACTCAAGTGTGCAAAAATGCGCTATATCACTTTTTGTGTGGGAATAAAAAGGAGAAAAGTTGATGAGCACCGATCTGAAATTTTCATTAGTGACCACGTTTATTGTTCTGGCTTTAATCGTTGCTGGCGGTCTGACAGCGGCACTGCATTGATTTCCCTCGGGGGAGTGCCTGCTCCCTCGAACCTCCCGCCATATTGTTATCGAATCTGCAAAAGTCTTTTGTATTTTTGTTAACTTCTCTTTTTTTGTGATTGATGTCATGCTTTTGACTCTTAGTTAAGCCTCGCGCCTCATCGCGAAGAGCCGGAGTCATCACTGCATGAAAATTAATTATCCGTTACTGGCGCTGGCCATCGGCGCATTCGGCATCGGTACGACCGAATTCTCGCCAATGGGGCTGCTGCCCGTCATTGCGCGTGGCGTTGATGTGTCCATCCCCGCCGCAGGCATGTTGATTAGCGCCTATGCCGTCGGCGTGATGGTTGGGGCCCCGCTGATGACGCTGCTTCTGTCACATCGTGGACGCCGTAATGCGCTGATTTTTCTGATGGCTATCTTTACGCTTGGTAACGTGCTCTCGGCGATTTCGCCGGATTACACCACGCTGATGCTGTCACGCATTTTAACCAGCCTCAACCATGGCGCGTTCTTCGGCCTGGGTTCCGTTGTAGCAGCCAGCGTGGTGCCGAAGCACAAACAGGCCAGCGCCGTTGCCACGATGTTTATGGGGCTGACTATCGCCAATATCGGCGGCGTTCCGGCGGCGACCTGGCTGGGGGAAACCATCGGCTGGCGAATGTCGTTTATGGCGACAGCCGGTCTGGGCGTTATCTCGATGCTGAGTCTCTTTTTCTCGTTGCCGAAAGGCGGTGCCGGGGCGCGTCCGGAAGTGAAAAAAGAGCTGGCGGTGTTAATGCGTCCTCAGGTGCTCTCCGCGCTGCTGACTACCGTGTTGGGGGCGGGCGCTATGTTTACGCTGTATACCTATATTTCGCCTGTCCTGCAAAGCATCACCCATGCGACCCCGACCTTCGTGACCGGGATGCTGGTTCTGATTGGCGTGGGCTTCTCCATTGGTAACTACCTCGGCGGTAAACTGGCCGATCGCTCGGTTAACGGTACGCTGAAGGGCTTTTTGCTGCTGCTGATGGTGATTATGCTGGCTATCCCCTTGTTGGCTCAAAATGAACTGGGGGCGGCGGTCAGTATGGTGGTCTGGGGGGCGGCAACCTTTGCGGTGGTGCCTCCGCTGCAAATGCGCGTCATGCGTGTGGCTCACGAAGCGCCGGGCCTGTCGTCTTCCGTGAATATTGGCGCTTTTAATCTCGGAAATGCACTGGGTGCCGCCGCCGGTGGGGCCGTGATTTCAGGCGGGTTAGGCTACAGTTTTGTTCCTGTGATGGGGGCGATTGTGGCAGGTATGGCGCTGTTGTTGGTGTTTGTCTCGGCGAGAAAACAGCCTGAACAGGTGTGCGTCGCAGGTTAACGGCAGAACAAAAACGCAGAAGGGACGCCCTTCTGCGTTATCTTTTTTACGCGGCGAAGTTCTTCGCGACAAACTCCCAGTTCACCAGCGCCCAGAAGTGCTCCAGGTAGCCAGGACGCGCATTGCGGTAGTCAATGTAATACGCATGCTCCCACACGTCGACGGTCATCAGCGGGGTGGCGTCGGTGGTCAACGGCGTGCCGGCGTTAGATGTTGAAACGATAGCCAACTTGCCATCCTTTCCTTTTACCAGCCAGGTCCAGCCGGAACCGAAGTTTTTGATCGCCGCATCGGTAAACTGCGCTTTGAACTCCGCAAAGCTGCCGAAAGAGGCGGCAATCGCGTCAGCCAGTTTACCGGTTGGCTCGCCGCCCGCATTCGGCGCCAGGCAGTTCCAGTAGAATGTGTGGTTCCAGACCTGAGCGGCGTTGTTGAACACGCCACCTTCGGAGCTTCGTACGATCTCTTCCAGTGATTTTCCTTCAAAGGCGGTGCCTTTGATCAGGTTGTTCAGGTTGGTGACATAGGTCTGATGGTGTTTGCCATAGTGATATTCCAGCGTTTCGGCGGAAATATGCGGCGCAAGCGCGTCTTTGGCATACGGTAGTGCAGGTAATTCGAACGACATTGCTTCTCTCCTTATTATTAATAGTATTTCGCGCAATAACCTTATTGTGCGTAAGGATAGGGTAGCAAATTGAAAGGTGAGACAAAAGATGAACTTACCCTGTTGCGTTAACAACAGGGTAAAGTTTTAACGAATGGTTTTGGGGGTCATGACCCGGCGAGCGCCAACGTAGTGGCGTTGCCAGTAATCTTCGCTGAGCGACGTTATCTGGATTTCCTGGCCGCTGCGCGGCGACTGGATAAATTTGCCGTTGCCGACATAAACGCCAACGTGATCGGCGGTGCCGCGTCCCTGAGTGCGGAAGAACACCAGATCGCCATTTTTTAATTCTTCACGGTCAATCGGTGCGGCATCACGCAGGTGATACATTTCATTTGCGGTGCGCGGAATACGGAATTTTACGAGATCTTTATAGGCGTAATAAACCAGACCGCTGCAATCGAAACCGGTGCGCGGCGACGTGCCTCCCCAGCGGTACGGCTTGCCAATCTGGCTCATTAATTTGTTCATCGCCGTGCTGGTCGCTTTTTGCACTTTGACTTTATGTGCATCCGCAATCTTGCCTGGCACTGTGCTCTTCACTTTGACACACGTCGGTTTGTGCCCTTTGCGCGGGGTGCATTTTTCGCTCCAGGTGACGGAGGCTGTCTTTTTCGTCGCGACGGTTTTTCCTTTGCGGCTGGCTGTTTTGCTGGCTTTAGCGGGAGCGGTAAGTTTTTTCTTAGAAGAAGAGGCGGTTTTAGTACTGGATTTGCTGGTGGTTTTCTTAACGGTTTTTTGACTGGTTTTATTCGTTTTTTTCGCTGTTGCCGTACTTTTCTTTTTGTCGCTGGCTTTCTTACTATGCGAAAGATCAGCGGTGTCCCTGGCTTGCTTGGACGCATGTGCCATCGGCATAAAGGGAATCGTTGTAAATAGCAAAGCACAGAGCGTGAGGGAAAGTCGGTTTATCCGCGCCACTGAGCATTCCTCTGTTAAGGCAGGTCGCAATCATACCTGCGTGTGATTTACAAAACCTGATGATTCTAATCTATAGAAACGGATAAAGTTAATAGCTTTTATTGTTAAAAATGCGGTTTCGCTATTGAGTGCAAAAAAAAACAGCAGCCAAAGCTAAATTTGGTTATTTGGCGCGCACTTCTGACATAAGCACCGGGGAAACCATTATTGGGAATGCAACTTAAGCGTTCAGACGATAAAATAGTAAAGCGTAATGAAAATGTTATTTTCCGATGTCGCCCTGAACCGCTACAATGTCAGACGACTGCCGTAAGAGAAGTTAAGGAAGCAAGACAATGAGCACCACTATCGAAAAAATCCAGCGCCAGATCGCTGAAAACCCGATTCTCCTGTACATGAAAGGTTCTCCAAAACTGCCAAGCTGCGGGTTTTCAGCCCAGGCTGTGCAGGCGCTTTCCGCCTGTGGTGAGCGTTTTGCCTATGTGGATATTCTGCAAAACCCGGATATTCGCGCTGAACTGCCGAAATACGCGAACTGGCCGACCTTCCCGCAACTGTGGGTTGACGGTGAACTGGTTGGCGGCTGTGACATTTTGATCGAAATGTACCAGCGTGGCGAACTGCAGCAACTGATCAAAGAGACCGCTGCAAAATACAAATCTGAAGAATCAGATGCTGAGTAATCAGTAGATGGTTAAGAGGAGCTTTCCCGTGTCAGGGTAAGCTCCTTTTCATTTCTGCCGCTCTGCTGCACCCTCGGCATGTCTACCCCCAGTCAAGTCCCTGCGGCGAACTGGAAAACCCGACCTCCCGAAGCAGGGTAAACAGACGGGTTTGCCGGACCGGTTTATCGTTAACTTCTGTCAGGGTAAAACGAAGTCGCGGCTCACGGCGTAAAGCACTCGCCAACGCCCTGAATATTTCCGCTGAAATCGTCTCCTCATTTTCGCTCCAGACCATCATCTTTTTCCCGCCCTGAGCGAGATACAGTCGCAGCTGGCCGGCAGAAATAACGACAAATGCGCCATTACGGCGTCCAGGGACCAGAGACGACGGATGCGTCGGCCACGGCAGAAGCGCGCCCCAGGGATTGGCCGGGTCGTTTGCGGATAACGCCACCGCCGTAAAAGCCTGATGTTCAGTATTTGATGAGGTAAGATCGCGAAGGCGATCGATAGTAGGCCGCTCGGCAAACTGCGCACCGCCCATTCCCTCAACGAAACGCCCTCGTAGAATGCGTCCCGAATCCTCCATGCTTCGACACAGTGTCTGCATGGCAGGAAACCCCCCAGGGACATTCTCCGCAATCACCGCCTGCCGACCGATCACGCCGTAGCGATCGAGCATATTCTCCGCGCAGGCTAACATTCGCTCGGTATCATTTAACGTCTCTCGCGGCAGCAGTGACCAGCGTCCGGCCAGCGCAGGAGTGGTGTAAGAAACCGGTACGGAAACTGACGTGGGGCGAGTTGAGGCATAGACAGGGCGTCCACGACGCATACGCGGTGAGCGTCGCGACGGCTGACGTGATGCAGAGACATTGCGCGACAGGCCACGTAGCGGGGCCCAGATATCGGTTGTGATGTACCCTTGCCAGACCAGCCCCCAAAGGGCCTCATGCAGCGTGGCCGGCGTTATCCACTGATCATTGCCAGACCTTTGCGTCCGGGCCTGAATCAACGCGCTGAGTTGCTGTGCAAACCATGCGCCGCCGCCTGAGAGGACGTCTAAAATGGCGCGCTGTAAGTCTGAAAGCGACTCGCTGTCACCGGATGGCGGGGAAAGCGTCTCCGCCAGATAATCCCGTAGATGCAGTACCACTCGTCCGTCATCATCGCCCAGTTTCTTTTGCCCTGACCAGATGACTTCACCGGTTGCAAGCAGCTCATCGAGCATGTCCGGCGAATAGTCTCTGACCCGGGCAGGGAAAATCTGGCTTTCCCACAGTGAGGCGGGCAGGCCGAGTCCGGCCAGTTGTTCAATAACTCTCGTGACACCGTCACTTCCTTCCAGCATTCCCGCTGAGGACGCCGGAATGCGCGCCGGGCTGCCGTCGGCGGGTGAAATGAGCCCATGACGTTCCAGCAGCAGGCGGGTGTAGCTCGCCGCCGGGACAGGGCGGGTTGCTTCTCTGGCGGCATGCAACGAGCGGATGCGCAGCCGATGAAATATGTCTTCATTCACCCACGTTGAAGAACGCGCGTCGTTGGGTGTGGATGACGCCCCCGCCCGCAGTTGGATCAGGACGCCCTCATCGCGTAACTGGCGCAGGAGATCGTCGGCGACGGCTACGCCCAACCCGAACGCCTGCGCAATCTGATCGCCGGTAAAGAGCGTATGGGTGCGGCTGAAGCGCATGAAGAGGTCCCGCAGCGGTGTGTTCACCGGATGCAACCATGCAGCCGAAATCGTCGCTGGCAGGCGGACACCCAGCGCATCACGAAGTCTGGCCGCGTCATCCATACAGGCCATCTGCGCAGTACCTGCAATAACAACCGGGAAAATACGCTTGTCAGCCGTCAGGCCATCGAGCCAGGGATCGATGTCAGCGATCGTTGCTTCGTGTCTGGCCGCAATATCCTCGATGGTCATTGGCCCCAGTTTGCGCAGCAAATCGTAAACGCCTTCCATACCCTGAGCTTTTCTGCCTGTCGCCCGCCGCTGAAGTTCATCCTCAACCTGGCGGATAATCTCCGGGTCGAGCAACTCCAGCGGATCGCCCTGGCCTAACAGGTTGCCCAGCAGTTCGCTGTCCAGCGCCAGTACCGAGGCCCGCCGCTCCGCCAGTGGAACGTCAGTGGCGTACATAAATTCCGCGACATAACCAAATAACAGATCGGTGGCAAACGGCGAAGGAGCGGGCGTGGTGACTTCAGATATCTGGATCTCGCCGGTGTTCAGGCGGCGTATGACCTGTTCGAGCGCGTCAAGATCGTAGACGTCCTGGAGGCATTCTCGGGCGGTTTCCAGAATAATGGGAAAGTCAGGATAGCCCGCTGCAATTTCCAGAAGCTGGCTGGCGCGCAGGCGCTGCTGCCAGAGTGGTGAGCGACGTCCCGGCGTGCGGCCTGGCATCAGCAGAGCGCGGGCGGCGCATTCTCTGAAGCGGGCGGCAAACAGCGCCGTGCTGCTGACGGCTTCCCGGACAATGCGCAACAGTTTTTCCGGATCGAACAGAAAAATGGCGGCATCCGGCAGCTTTCCGTCGCTGTCCGGAATGCGGGCGACAATCCCGTCATCGCTGGCGACAATCGATGCGTCAGCCCCCCACTGCGCATGGAGGCGTCCGGCAATCGCAAGGGCCCAGGGGGCATGTACCCGGCGGCCATAAGGCGAATGCAGAATGACCCGCCAGTCACCCATCTCATCACGACAGCGTTCAAGTACCAGATGACGGCTCCAGGGGAGCACGCCCGTGGCATTCTTTTGATCGTTAATTAACCCTTTGATATTCGATAAAACATTATCGTCGCGCAGTCGGGGGGAGAGTTGTCGTTCCGCGTTGTCATCGGACAGGGTATGGATAAAATCACCAATACGTTCCCCCAGTTCCGCAGGACGCCCGACGCCTTCGCCGCACCAGAACGGAAGCCTGGCCGAGCGTCCGGGCGCAGGGACGACGATAACCTGGTCGCGGGTGATCTGTTGAATACGCCACGAACTGGCACCAAGCGTAATAATGTCGTTGACGCGAGACTCATACACCATCTCTTCATCCAGTTCGCCCACGCGTCGTGACCCCGCCTGTTCATCCCCTTCGGGGAGCAGCACGCTGAACATGCCACGGTCCGGAATGGTACCACCGCTGGTCACCGCCAGAAGTTGTGCGCCGGGGCGTGCCGTTAATAACCCGGTTTCGCGGTTCCAGATAATACGCGGTCGGAATACCGCAAAATCGCCAGAGGGATAGCGTCCCGCCAGCATATCCAGCGTGGCGTCAAACGCGCCTCTTGGCAGCGCTTTCCATGGAGAAGCCCGGCGGACGAGGGCATACCAGTCATCGACATTGACCGGATCCATGGAAACGGTGGCCACGGTTTGTTGCGCCAGAATATCCAGCGGGTTGCGCGGAGGCGTCAGGGTCTCAAGTTGCCCGGCGTACATGCACTCGACAATCACCGCCGAATCAATCAGGTCCCGGCGGGTCCTGGGGTAAAACAGCCCCTTCGAGACACCGCCAACCTGGTGACTGGCCCGCCCGATGCGCTGCAGGCCGCTGGCGACTGAAAGGGGCGTCGCCACCTGAATCACCAGATCAACGGCACCCATGTCGATCCCCAGCTCCAGACTTGACGTCGCCACCACACAGCGAAGTTCGCCTGATTTCAGGGCATGCTCCGTGACGGCCCGCTGCTCTTTGGACACCGAACCGTGATGCGAGCGGGCAATGTATTCTCCGGCGTCCTGCGCCCGATTGCTGGTGGAACCGGTTGACGAGTCATAGTGTACGGGTTTCGCCTGCGATTCAGGGGGGGCGTGTCGCCGCGAGAGATAGAGTTCATTCAGACGAGCCGTCAGTTTTTCCGCCAGCCCGCGCGAGTTGGTGAAGACAATGGTGGAGCGATGGCGAAGGATTTGATCGAGAATACCGGATTCAATGCGCGGCCAGACGGAACCTTCTCTGCCTTTGTGAATGGCATCGCTGCTGTCACTATTATCGGCTAAGACGTCATCCAGATTGGCGGCAGGTGCAACAATGCGGATATCCGGGTGACGAGTCGCGGGGGGATTGACCACGGTAACCGGGCGATCGCCGCCCAGAAAAGCCGCAACCTCCGTAACGGAACGCACCGTCGCCGACAGACCAATACGCTGCGCCGACCTCGTCAGAAGCGCATCCAGTCGTTCAAGGCTGAGCGCGAGGTGCGCACCACGTTTTGTGCCTGCCACCGCGTGTACTTCATCGACGATCACCGTTTCAACCCCGCGCAGCGACTCTCTGGCGCGCGAGGTGAGCATCAGATAAAGCGACTCCGGCGTGGTGATCAGAATATCGGGCGGATGACGACTGAGCTTCGCACGCTCCTGAGGTGGCGTATCTCCTGTACGGATACCGACCCGAATGGCCACCTCTGTCGCGCCGCATTTCTTCCGCTCTTCGCTAATCCCCTGAAGGGGAATTTGCAGATTGCGCTGAACATCCGTGCCGAGGGCTTTTATCGGAGAAATATAGAGGATGCGGGTGACTTTCTTTTCTTTGCCGGAGAGCGGCGTCGTGGGCTTTTCCTCACCTTCACGAAACAGGCGATCCAGTGCGTAGAGAAACGCGGCAAGGGTTTTCCCCGAACCGGTTGGGGCGATCACCAGCGCATGTTGATTCGTCGCGGTAACGGCCCACGTTTGCGACTGCACCAGCGTGGGATGCCGAAATGCCGAGATAAACCAGTCGCGGGTCGCCTGCGAGAAAATATCCGGCAGTGGGGGCGACGCATTGTTTGCTGACATGTTCCCTGTCCCTTTTGCGGTGTTGGCGGATCAAGACCTTTTTACAGAATAGCGGGAAATAAGCAGGGTGTATTGATACTGGTCAAATATACAGTGTCGGGAGTGGGGGAGGCACGACCTGATAAACCGCGTTATCAGGCCATATCATCAGGCTTCTTCAGGCAGGGGTAACGGCCAACCGCCCAGACGCTTCCAGCGGTTGACGATTTCGCAAAACAGCACGGCGGTGCGCTCGGTATCATAAAGCGCAGAGTGCGCCTGGGTACCGTCAAACTCCATGCCTGCCGCAAGACACGCTTTGGAGAGCACCGTTTGTCCGAGAGCAAGTCCGCTCAGGGCGGCGGTATCAAACGTCACGAACGGATGGAACGGGTTGCGCTTGAGCGACGCTCGCTCGGCGGCAGCCATCATAAAGCTATGATCGAACGTCGCATTATGCGCCACCATGATGGCGCGACTGCAACCGCTGTCTTTAATGCCTTTGCGCACCATTTTGAAAATGGCGTGCAGGGCGTCATATTCGCTTACCGCGCCACGCAGTGGGTTAGACGGGTCGATACCGTTAAACGCCAGCGCTTCCGGCTGCAAATTCGCGCCTTCAAACGGCTCCACGTGGAATTGTAGCGTGCTGTCCGGCATCAGCCAGCCTTGTTCATCCATTTTCAGCGTGATGGCGGCTATCTCAAGCAGCGCATCGGTTTTGGCGTTAAATCCAGCCGTTTCAACATCAATGACGACGGGATAGAAACCACGAAAACGGTCGCACAGACCGGTAAGTTGAGCGTTATCGGACATCAGGGTCTCTTAGTACGGAAAAATTGCAGCGCGCATTATGCCAAAAAAAGCGGAGTGATGCAGTAAAACTACGGGCGCAGAAAGCGACTGCGCCCGGCAGGAATCAGTTACCGAGACCTTTCCCGGCATCTTTCTCTTCGATCAGTTCGATTTTGTAACCGTCCGGATCTTCAACAAATGCAATAACGGTCGTGCCGCCTTTCACCGGACCGGCTTCACGGGTGATGTTTCCGCCGTTCTGACGAATGCGTTCACAGGCTTCGGCCGCATTATCCACGCTCAGGGCGATATGACCGTAAGCGGTGCCCAGTTCGTATTTATCGACGCCCCAGTTGTAGGTCAGCTCAATCACCGCTTCATCACTCTCTTCGCCGTAGCCGACGAACGCCAGAGAGTATTTGTATTCCGTGTTTTCGCTGGTACGCAGCAACGTCATGCCCAGGACTTTAGTGTAAAAATCAATGGAGCGTTGCAGATCGCCAACGCGCAGCATCGTGTGAAGTAAACGCATGTTTTGTCCCCTTAAAAATGGTCAATACATTCAAAATGTTGTTTTAGTATAGCGGCGTTTTTACGCCGCTATCAATGCAGTAATGCGGATGGGGGGATCAGAGCGTCGGGTAATCGGTATAACCTTCCGCGCCGCCGCCGTAGAAACTTTCGCTGCGCTGTGGGTTGAGTTCGGCTTTACGTTGCAGGCGCGCGACCAGATCCGGGTTAGCGATGTAATCGCGCCCAAAGGCGACAGCATCGATCAGTCCTTTCTCAATTAAGGTTTCTGCTTTCTCTGGCGTATAGGCGCCGGCCCCGATGATCGGACCGTGGAAACGAGCGCGCACTTTTTCACGGAACGCGTCGGTATACGGCTTGCCGCCCGCCCAGTCGGGTTCAGACATGTGCAGATAAGCGATGCCGCGTTTACCCAGTTCTTCAATCAGATACAGCGCATCGGCTTCTTCGTTCGGACCATTGTCAACGTTCTGGAAGGTGCCGACAGGCGAGACGCGAATACCGATACGGTCTGCACCCCATTCTTTAATGCCTGCATCAACCACTTCCAGCACCAGACGTGCGCGATTCTCTACGCTGCCGCCGTACCGATCGTTACGATGGTTAGAAGAAGGGGAAAGGAACTGGTGCAGCAGGTAACCGTGCGCGGAGTGCAGTTCAACCAGATCGAAACCGGCTTCACGCGCATTGGCGATGGCCTGGCGGAAATCATTGACGATGCCCGGAATTTCATCGATTTCCAGTGCACGAGGCATTGAGGTATCTACGCGGATCGCCTGACCGTGTTCATCACGCAGGGAAGTACGGGTACCGGCACTGATAGCCGATGCTGACACCGGCGGTTGACCGCCCGGTTGCAGGCTGGAGTGAGAAATACGGCCTGTGTGCCATAACTGAACGGCGATATGACCGTTTTCAGCATGGACGCCCGCGGTGATTTTCTTCCACGCGGCGATTTGCTCATCGCTGTGCAGACCCGGCGCGCCGGCGTAACCCTTCGCCTGTGCGGAAATCTGTGTTGCTTCGCTGATGATAAGACCCGCGCTGGCGCGCTGGCGATAATACTCGGCCATTAACGGAGTCGGGATGTCGCCAGGCTCAATACTGCGCAAACGCGTCAGAGGAGCCATAAAAATACGGTTTGGTGCGGTGATCGCGCCCACTTTCAGTGGGGTAAACAGTTTATCAGATGACATAATATTTCCCGTTATAAATAGACCGGTCGTCTAGTGAGAGAGTAAATAAAACGCCTGTTAAGCACCAGGCGTTGCAATAATACGTTCCACATGTGCCAGCGCATTTTCCAGTGGGGTGGCACTGCGCGAAATCTTGGCCTGCAGATTCGCCCCCAGCCACAACGCGTAGAGAATTTGCGCCTGTTGCAGCGGCTCGCCTGCAAACGTCAAACAATGACTGTCGCGGCCTTTTTCCAGCGCCTGCGCCAGGATCGTCATAATCTTTCCGGCGCCCTGGTCCATCGCGGTGCGCATATCTTCCGACAGATCGCACACTTCGGCGGAAAGTTTAACCGTCAGGCAGCCGCTGATGATCCCTTGCTGGCAAAACTGGTTCAGAGTTTGCTGATAATAAGCCAGAATGCGATCGCGATAATTGCCAGGGCCCGTGTCAAAATGCGCCGCCAGCCGCTGATGATAACCGGCAAAGTGACGTTCCAGCATCGCGACGCCAAAGGCTTCTTTGGATCGAAAATAGTGATAAAACGATCCTTTCGGCACCCCGGCGGTTTTAAGCAACTCGCTCAGTCCCATACCGGTAAAGCCCCGCTGCATGCAAAGATGCTCACCGGTAGCCAGTAAGTGTTCGCGAGTATCGTATTCAGTTTGCTTGTTCATGGCAGGGAGTGTAATAGACCAGTCGGTCTAATGCAAGTCAGGTTGCCAGAAAGCGTGTTTACGTCTTCAATAGAATGAAGACCTGATTAAGAGGAAAGGGCGTGGCAGAGCAGTTAGAGTTTTTCCCCGTGCAGAGCCCGTGTCGGGGAATTTGCCAGTCAGATGAGCGCGGTTTTTGCCGGGGGTGTCTGCGCAGCAGGGAGGAGCGATTCAACTGGCAAAACATGAGCGACGGACAAAAACAAGACGTGCTGCGGTTATGCCGCCAGCGTCTGCTGCGTAAATTACGCGCAAATAAACCTGCGGTGCCAGAAGAACCTCAACAGCCTTCACTCTTTTAAGCCACTAATTGTATATACTCGCAGTAATTTACTTCACGAGGAAGCTGTTATGGTTCAGCGTATTACTCTTGCACCGCAAGGCCCGGAATTCTCCCGCTTTGTCATGGGATACTGGCGACTGATGGACTGGAAAATGTCCCCCCGGGAGCTGGTGAGCTTTATTGAAGCGCACCTGGATTTAGGTGTCACCACCGTGGACCATGCGGATATTTACGGTGGTTATCTGTGCGAAGCCGCCTTTGGCGAGGCGCTGAAACTGGCTCCTCATCTGCGCGAGCGCATGCAGATCGTCACCAAATGCGGTATCGCCACCACCGCCCGCGCGGAAAACGCGCTTGGCCACTACATCACTGACCGCGATCATATTGTGAAAAGCGCGGAACAGTCGCTGACTAACCTGGCGACTGACCATCTGGATCTGCTGTTGATCCACCGCCCGGACCCACTGATGGATGCCGATGAGGTCGCTGAAGCCTTCAAACACCTGCACCAGAGCGGTAAAGTGCGCCATTTTGGCGTCTCCAACTTTACCCCCGCACAGTTCACGCTGTTGCAATCGCGTCTTCCTTTCACGCTGGCGACCAATCAGGTGGAGATTTCACCGGTTTACCAACCGCTGCTATTAGACGGCACGCTCGATCAACTTCAGCAACTGCGTATTCGTCCGATGGCCTGGTCCTGCCTCGGTGGCGGGCGCCTGTTTAATGACGATGCGTTCCAGCCACTGCGCAACGAACTGGCGGTCATTGCACAAGAACTCAACGCCTCGTCCATTGAGCAAGTGGTTTACGCCTGGATACTGCGTCTGCCGTCGCAGCCGCTGCCGATCATCGGCTCCGGTAAAATTGAACGCGTTCGCGCGGCGGTGGAAGCGGAGTCGCTCAAAATGAGCCGTCAGCAGTGGTTCCGTATCCGAAAAGCGGCGTTGGGGTACGACGTACCGTAATCGCTAAATCATGGTTCTGCGTTCAAAATGGTGTCACTGGTTTACACTTAACCGACATGCATACAGAACGGAGGTCCTATGAAGCGATTGAGTCTGGCTGTGTTAACCCTGTTAGCCTGTACGGGCGCGCAAGCCGCCAGTGAGACAGTGGAGATGAATCTGGTCACCTCGCAAGGCGTTGGGCAGTCTATTGGGGAGGTGACCATTACCCAAACGGAGAAAGGGCTGGAGTTTACGCCGGATCTGAAAGCGCTGCCGCCGGGAGAACATGGTTTTCATATCCATGCCAACGGCAGCTGTCAGCCCGCGATTAAAGATGGCAAAGCGTCTCCTGCTGAGTCCGCAGGAGGACATTTTGACCCGCACAAAACCGGTAAACATGCCGGACCGGATGGCGAAGGGCACCAGGGCGATCTGCCTGTGCTGGTGGTTAATAACGAAGGTAAAGCCATTATTCCCGTCACGGCAACACGCCTGAAATCCCTGAATGATGTCAAAGACAAAGCGCTGATGATCCATGTCGGCGGCGATAATATGTCCGATCAGCCTAAACCGCTGGGCGGCGGCGGGGCGCGTTACGCCTGTGGGGTGATCAAGTAATCAGGACGTGAGCGTTCCTTCTGGCGGCGCTTGTTCCAGCTGAGAAAGTGAGCAATACAGCCGCCAGATGATGGCTGCCAGTTCTTGCGCAGCCGGCTGATGATGATGCGAAAGCGTCTCACAGATGCGCAGCAATTCGGTGAGCGTGGCGGCGAGGGGGCGCTGCTGGACACCGCGCTCATTCATTACATCGCGTAGTAACGAAATACAGATATCCCGCACGCGCGACAGCGGATCGGAGCGCGATTCCCAGGCGCGAAGCTGCCAGACCACGTGTGAACAGTTGAGCAGCACCACGCCCCAGCGTAAAAGCCAGCGTCTGGCCAGCGCATCCTGGCTGTTGCTTAGCTGGCTGATGTGGTGATACGTCAGCGACTCAAACTCGTTTTCACTGTGTGCAGGATGGCGGCTCAGTTGGTCGACAAAACTCCGGCGTAACGCGCGGATATGACGGCGACTTTTACGCGCATCCGATCCCGGACGCAAGATAGCGAAAGCAAGCCAGGACAAGGCGACTCCGACGATCTTGGCGGTGTTGTCATTAAGGAAATCAGCAAAGTCATAGACGGGCGGATTGGTCACGGCGATAAACGATCCCATAAAGACAATGAGTTGTCCCCAAAGCCCCGCCAGTTTTGGCATCTGTAGCTTAAGAAGTTGCATGGTGGTCAGCAGGGGGAACAAAAACAGTAAGAATTCCCACAGTTCACTAATCTGCACCATCAGACCAAACTTCACCACAAAGCTGAACAGCGATAACAACACCAGCGTACGCATCAGCAGCGTCAGTGATTTAAACGGCGTGGCAACGGCAGAGTAGAGCACGCAACTGATGGCGGCCAGCGTCAGCGCCCCCGAACCCGATTCCCACTGTGACCCAATGCTCCAGGCGCCAATCACCGTCAGCGTGACGAAAGTGCGCAAACCGCTCCAGAGCGCTTCAGCATTATCAGTGTGTCGCGCCAGCGCAGGCGCACGGGGAATATGGACAGGCGTCAGTGCCCCGCCATTTTCGATCAGGTATAACTGATGGCTGGTGCGCAGATAGAGACGACAGAAGTAGCATAACCGCTGCCAGAAGGCGACATGACGGTAATCAGCCCCGTTAGCGGGGGCAAGCGGGGCAATAATTCGAGCGATGGTGTAACTGTCCGTTTGCGAGCGGGCCAGGGCCGTCAAAAGTTGGTCAATGACATCACGCGTGTGGGCTGGGGGATTTGGCCAGTTAAGCAACATCCTGCGCAGGCTTGAGATGACGCTGGTCAGGCGCAACTGATGGTGCAAGAGGGCATTCAACAGCGCATTCTGGTGACGAAAGCGGTAATGGCTCCAGAAGGCCTGGATACGCAGTAAGTTCATCGTCAATATTTGCCCGATCACCCCTTCGTGGGCAGAGCGGATGGCGTCGGTAGTCTCGGGTTGCCACAGCAGACTGGCATGTTCCAGCAAGCGTACATGCATATTCTTCAACGCCGTCAGCAACGCGGTGCCATCGGAGGTGCTCGGCAGGATCATCATCATCGTGCCGCCGCAGAGGATCCCGACAATCACTTCACAGACGCGCGCCTGCGCGATATCCCAGAGTTGAGTGATCTCAACGATGTTGACCATCGGGAAGGCAATAATCGCCGCCGTGTAACCGGCAAGCTGAAAAGCGTAGGCCACGTTGTTGGTAAACTGCGCACAGGCCCAGGTACAAAAACCAATCCAGGCGGACATGCTCAGCAGAAAAAGCCACGGCTCGTTGAGAGTATGCCCGGCGAGAATCAACGCGGCGGTTGCGCCGAGCAAACTCCCGGCAATACGCCCGAGGCTCTTGCTGATAACGCCGCCGACGGTGGGAAAACTGACCACCGCGGCAGAGGTCATGGCCCAATAGGGTTCATCCAGGTTCAGATAATAGGCGAACGTCAACGCGAGACACATCGCGAGGGTATTACGCAATGCATATCGCCACTGCCCGGCCGTCGCTTTCAGCCACGGCGTTTTGCTCAGATAGCGGTACAGGGAGGACATTTATTTGCCGATCGCTACGCTACAGGTCGTGCCGGAAACGAGCGTCACGTCATGCGGTAGTTGATCAAATTCGATACGTACCGGCACGCGCTGCGCCAGACGCACCCAGGGCACGTTAGGTTTGATATCCGGCACCAGTCCGGAATCGCTCTCCACGCTTTGGTCGTAAATGGCGCGACCGATGCTGGATACGTGACCCTGTAACTGAATATTGCCGCTGTAGAGCGTTATTCTGGCAGGCGCGCCCTCGCGGATATGACGCAACTTGGTTTCTTCAAAATACCCCATCACATAGAAGGAGTGGCTATCCACCAGAGCAAACAGCGGTTGCCCGGTGGTGGCGAAATCACCGGTACGCGTCGACAGATTGGTTATCCAGCCGGAGACCGGGGCATGGACATCCGTCTGCGCCAGTTGCCACTGCGCCTGTCTGAGCGTCGCCTGAGCGACGTCCACACTTGCCTGCATCGCTTTGACGTTCAGATTAGCGGTGTCTAACTCTTCTGCAGAAATGACGTTCTGCGATAAACGGCGGCGGCGGTTGGCTTCATTGTTGGCCTTTGCCAGTTCAGATTGCGCTTTAGCCAGTTGAGCCTGCGCGTTGAGTTCGGCGATATGAAAAGGGGTCTTATCAATGCGAAAGAGCAGATCGCCCGCGTTGACGAACTGGTTATCCTTTACCTGGAGATCGACGATGGTGCCAGACACCTGGGGGGTAATGCTGACCTGCTCGGCGCGCACCTTACCGTCACGCGTCCAGGGTGATTGCATGTAATAATTCCACATAAACCAACCCGCCAGAACGGCGAGGGCAGCAATCACAATTGTGGAGAAATACTTCAGTGTTTTCAGCGTCATAATTACCACGCAACCAATAGAAAAAGACCCGAACAGACGCAGAGGGCAAAAATCGACAGATCCATTAATAATGGATGCCAGATTTCACCGGAGTAGATGCGTTCGCGCAGCAGGCGATGGATGAAAAGCCAGAGGAAAAATCCCAGCGCGAAGGCCTTGAACAGCGGTGGGAAGTAAACAGATGCGCCAATCACCAGGTCTTGTAAGGGCATCCCTGTAGTATTGAGTGCGGAGGTCACAAGCAATAGTCCTTTGCGTCAGGTTACGTGTATACAGGTTTAGCAAAAACCGGCATGACGAGCGCTTTTTTCGCGTAATGTCTGAAAAATATGTCTGGCGGTAACCAATTGCAGCAATACATTTGTTTTAGCAATACAATTGCTGCACACTATTCTAAAATCAGTATAATATCTTAGCAAGCTAATTATAAGGAGATGAAATTGGAATCGCCATTAGGTTCTGATCTGGCACGGTTGGTGCGCATTTGGCGTGCTTTGATAGACCACCGTCTTAAGCCTCTGGAATTGACGCAGACACACTGGGTAACGCTGCATAATATTCATCAATTGCCACCGGATCAATCACAGATACAACTGGCAAAAGCGATTGGCATTGAACAGCCGTCACTGGTACGTACGCTGGATCAGCTCGAAGAGAAAGGGCTCATTTCGCGTCAAACCTGTGTCAGCGATCGCCGTGCTAAACGTATAAAGCTAACGGAAAAGGCAGAGCCGCTGATTGCCGATATGGAAGCGGTTATCAATAAAACGCGTGGTGAAATTCTGGAAGGGATTACTGCGCAGGAAATTGATCTGCTGATCAAGCTGATCACCCGACTTGAACACAATATTATTGAGCTCCAGTCGCGCGATTAAAATCATGAAACGTGTGGTCAGGATCTGACCACACGTTAATTCACTTAGCGCGGAGAGACGGTAACCTGACGACCGTTGCTGGCCAGCACGACACGCTGTCCTGCAGAGAAACGCGTATCCCCTTGTTTCTGAACAACCATGATGGTGTTGCCATCATCCTTGCGGATTTCCAGCTCAACGCCCTGCGTTTTGTTCATCGCACCCTGTACGCCTTGACCGGCAACGCCACCAGCGACAGCGCCTGCCGCGGTTGCCAGGGAACGACCCGTACCACCACCGACAGTATTCCCCAGGAAGCCGCCGAGCACGGCACCGCCAATGGCGCCGATCACGTTTTCATTATCACCGGCCTGAATTTTGACCGGACGGACGTTCACAATCGTACCGTAGGTGACATTCTGCACCTGCTTCGCTTCGGAGGCGGTGTAGACATCGCCTGAAAGGCTATCTGTGTTGGAACAACCCACCAGAGACAGGCCTGCCAGTGAAACGATCAGCACACGTTTAATCATCTAAAAATCTCCTGTTCACCATGAAACGCTACCCAAGCATCCCTCATGGTCAAATTATATGGTATTTGTGCGTTTAAGGTCACATGTTCTGTCTTAACGATGCAGAAATCATAATAACAGCCAGGTTAACCAACTTTAAACGAACTATTCAGCGGATCCACTTAATTGACATTGCGCACGCGCTTTCGGGGGAAAAACGTGAATGAAGCGTAGCATTGACTGCGCGTTTGTGATGGAGTGTTGACGCAACATTATGCTTAAAAAAGGAACATGTATGAAATCGGGCCGTTATATTGGCGTGATGTCTGGCACCAGTCTTGATGGTGTCGATGTAGTACTGGCGACGATTGATGACACGATGGTGGCTCAACAGGGGAGTCTCACCTGGCCGATGCCGGTGTCCCTTAAACAGGCGATTCTCGATATCTGTCAGGGACAATCCCTGACGCTCTCTCAGTTTGGTCAGTTGGATGTCCAGTTGGGCATGCTGTTTGCTGAGGCGGTAAACGCGCTGCTGGCACAGGAAAAACTCCGTCCGCAAGACATTGTCGCCATCGGCTGTCACGGGCAAACCGTGTGGCATGAACCTGGCGGCGTTGCGCCGCACACGCTACAGATTGGCGATAACAACCAGATTGTGGCGCGTACCGGTATCACGGTGGTCGGCGATTTCCGCCGTCGTGATATTGCGCTGGGCGGACAGGGCGCGCCACTGGTGCCCGCATTTCATCAGGCGCTGCTCGCGCATCCAACGGAGCGAAGAATGGTGCTCAACATTGGCGGTATAGCGAATCTGTCGATGTTGATTCCAGGGCAACCCGTTCGTGGATACGATACCGGTCCTGGCAATATGCTGATGGATGCCTGGATCTGGCGGCAGTGCGGTAAACCCTATGATAAAGATGCGCAATGGGCCTGTGGTGGGACGGTGATTATTCCGTTGCTGCAAAACATGCTCAGTGACCCCTGGTTCTCGCTACCGGCACCGAAAAGTACCGGACGGGAATACTTCAACTATGGCTGGATCGAACGTCAGATGACGGCGTTCCCGGGGATTAGCCCGCGAGATGTTCAGGCGACGCTGACGGAACTGACGGCGGTAACCATCTCCGAGCAGGTGCTGCTGAGCGGAGGCTGTGAGCGCCTGATGGTCTGCGGCGGCGGCAGTCGCAACCCGCTGTTGATGACACGCCTGGCGGGACTGCTGCCGGGAACCGAAGTGACCACCACCGATGAGGCCGGGATTAGCGGCGATGATATGGAAGCGCTGGCGTTTGCGTGGCTGGCGTGGCGTACGCTTGCCGGTCTTCCGGGCAATCTGCCCTCGGTCACCGGTGCTCGCGAAGCGAGTGTGCTCGGTGCTGTTTTCCCCACCAACCCGCGAACTCAGAGTTAACTGAATTTTTCTTTCGTCTTCTGCCGTTACACTGTGGAGATTAAGGAGGGTGAATTCACCCTCCCGGACCAGGAAAGTCTTCAGGATACGTCTATGAAAAAACTGCTACTCATCTGTTTCCCGCTTATGCTGTCCGGTTGTAGCGTCTACAATCAGTTTGTTGAGCGCATGCAAACGGACACGCTGGAATACCAGTGTGATGAAAAACCGCTGACGGTGAAATTGAATAATACCCGTCAGGAGGTGAACTTTGTTTATGACAACAAACTGCTCAATCTGAAGCAGGGCATCTCGGCGTCGGGCGCGCGTTATACCGACGGAATTTATGTGTTCTGGTCGAAAGGCGACGGTGCGACCGTCTACAAACGTGACCGTATCGTGCTGAATAACTGCCAGTTACAAAACCCGAAGCGTTGAGATTTCCAGCAGGGCGGCGCACAATAGCGCCACCCACTGACAATCCGTAGCGAGCACCATGTCTGATAACGACGAATTGCAGCAAATCGCGCATCTGCGCCGTGAATATACCAAAGGCGGTCTGCGCCGCCGCGATCTTCCCGCTGAGCCGTTAACCCTTTTCGAACGCTGGCTGGCTCAGGCATGTGATGCCAGACTGGCGGATCCCACCGCCATGGTCGTGGCGACCGTTGACGAAAATGGCCAACCTTATCAGCGTATTGTGTTGTTGAAGCACTACGATGAGAAAGGTCTGGTGTTCTATACCAACCTTGGCAGCCGCAAAGCGCATCAAATCGAAAAAAATCCACGGATCAGCCTGCTGTTTCCCTGGCATATGCTGGAGCGTCAGGTGATGGTGACCGGCAAAGCCGAGCGCTTATCGACGCTGGAAGTGGTGAAGTATTTCCACAGTCGTCCACGTGACAGCCAGATAGGTGCCTGGGTCTCGAAACAGTCCAGCCGCATTTCCGCGCGCGGGATCCTCGAAAGCAAATTCCTCGAACTGAAACAGAAATTCCAGCAAGGTGAAGTGCCGCTGCCCAGTTTCTGGGGCGGATTTCGCGTCAGCATTGAGCAGATGGAGTTCTGGCAGGGCGGTGAACACCGACTGCATGACCGCTTTTTATACCAGCGTGAAAATAACGCATGGAAAATTGACCGTCTCGCGCCATAAACCCGGAAAATTGTTGTTTTAAGCGCTAGCGCTGTGTGCGCCAGCGCTTTATTCTATAGAGCTTTCGCGTCTGGCGAAAAGTCGTGTACCGGCAAAGGTGCAGTCGTTTTATACATGGAGATTTTGATGGCAAGCAGTAACTTGATTAAACAATTGCAAGAGCGGGGGCTGGTCGCCCAGGTGACGGACGAGGAAGCGTTAGCAGAGCGACTGGCGCAAGGCCCGATCGCGCTCTATTGCGGCTTCGATCCTACCGCTGACAGCTTGCATTTGGGGCATCTGGTTCCATTGTTATGCCTGAAACGCTTCCAGCAGGCAGGTCACAAACCTGTGGCGCTGGTCGGCGGCGCGACCGGTCTGATTGGCGACCCGAGCTTTAAAGCCGCCGAGCGTAAACTGAACACCGAAGACACCGTTCAGGAGTGGGTAGACAAAATCCGTAAACAGGTTGCTCCGTTCCTGGATTTCGACTGCGGCGAAAACTCCGCTATCGCGGCGAACAACTATGACTGGTTCGGCAACATGAACGTGTTGACCTTCCTGCGCGATATCGGTAAGCATTTCTCTGTAAACCAGATGATCAACAAAGAAGCGGTGAAGCAGCGTCTGAACCGTGACGATCAGGGGATCTCCTTCACCGAGTTCTCCTACAACCTGTTACAGGGTTATGATTTTGCCTGCCTGAATAAACTGCATGGCGTGGCGCTGCAAATCGGGGGTTCCGATCAGTGGGGTAACATTACTTCCGGGATCGACCTGACGCGTCGTCTGCATCAGAATCAGGTCTTCGGTCTGACCGTTCCACTGATCACTAAAGCCGACGGCACCAAGTTCGGGAAAACAGAAGGCGGTGCAGTGTGGCTGGATCCGAAGAAAACCAGTCCGTACAAATTCTACCAGTTCTGGATCAACACGGCGGACGCCGACGTGTATCGTTTCCTGAAGTTCTTCACTTTCATGGACATTGAAGAGATCAATGCGCTGGAAGAAGAAGACAAGAACAGCGGCAAAGCGCCGCGTGCCCAATATGTGCTGGCCGAGCAGGTCACGCGTCTGGTGCACGGTGAAGAAGGTCTTATTGCGGCGAAACGTATCACGGAGAGCCTGTTCAACGGCACGCTGAGCGATTTGAGCGAAGCGGACTTCGAACAGCTGGCGCAGGATGGCGTGCCGATGGTTGAAATGGAAAAAGGCGCTGACCTGATGCAGGCGCTGGTAGATTCCGAACTGCAGCCGTCTCGTGGTCAGGCGCGTAAAACCATTGCGTCAAACGCGATCACCATTAACGGTGAGAAGCAGTCAGATCCGGAATACACCTTCGTCGAAGGCGATCGTCTGTATGGCCGCTACACGCTGCTGCGTCGCGGTAAGAAGAATTACTGTCTGGTGTGCTGGAAGTAATCGAAAGTCAGCAGGGGCGTGGGAAACCACGCCCCTTTCTATTTTCAGGGTTGTGGTAAGCAAAAAATGAAGAATATTCTCGCCATCCAGTCCCACGTTGTTTTTGGGCATGCTGGCAATAGTGCCGCGGAATTCCCGATGCGCCGCCTCGGTGCCAACGTCTGGCCCCTCAATACGGTTCAATTCTCTAATCACACGCAATACGGCAAATGGACAGGCTGCGTCATGCCGCCATCACATCTGACCGAGATTGTGCAGGGCATAGCTGATATCGATCAGCTGAAGCGCTGCGATGCCGTGCTGAGCGGTTACCTGGGTTCTGCCGAGCAGGGCGAGCATATTCTGGGGATCGTGCGTCAGGTGAAAGCGGCCAACCCGGCGGCGAAATATTTTTGTGACCCGGTGATGGGACATCCGGAGAAAGGCTGCATCGTCGCTCCGGGCGTCGCCGAATTTCATGTTCGTCACGCGCTGCCAGCAAGCGATATTATTGCGCCGAATTTGATTGAGCTGGAAATCCTCTGCGAACACGCGGTGAACAGTGTGGATGACGCCGTTGTCGCCGCCCGCGAGTTAATCGCACAGGGACCGGAGATCGTGCTGGTAAAACATCTGGCGCGCGCGGGTTACAGTCAGGATCGTTTTGAAATGCTGCTGGTCACTGTTGATGACGCCTGGCACATCAGCCGTCCGCTGGTGGATTTCGGCACACGCCAGCCGGTCGGCGTTGGCGATGTGACCAGCGGGTTGCTGTTAGTGAAGTTGTTGCAGGGGGCGACAAACCAGCAGGCGCTGGAGCATGTCACTGCGGCGGTGTATGAGATTATGATTGCCACCAAAACGATGCAGGAATATGAACTACAGGTGGTTGCCGCACAGGACAGGATCGCGCAACCAGAGCATTACTTCAGCGCCACACAACTCTGACCCACTTGCCGGATGAGGCGTCTACCGCCGCCATCCGGCACAATTCGCTTATTGTAACCCTTCAGCTTTCAGCGCCGCCGCAACGCCCGGACGCTCAGCCATGCGCTTCATATACGCCGCGATATGCGTCAACCCATTCATATTGAGCTTCACCGCGTATGCCCAGCGCAGTACGGTGAAAAGGTAGGCATCTGCGATAGTGAAACGCGATCCGCATATCCACTGTCCCTCTTTGAGGGAAGCATCAACGTACTGCATCTTCTTCTCCAGCAGCGCACGAACGGTCGGTTTGTACTCTTCCGGGGTATCAGGGCGAAACAACGGGGTGAAGCCTTTGTGCAGCTCAGTTGCAATGTAGTTAAGCCACTCAAGCGTCTTATAGCGCGAGATGCTGCTCACGGGCGCCAACAACTGGCGGTCAGGAACGCTATCGGCGAGGTATTGCATAATCGCCACGCCTTCGGTTAACAGCGTGCCGTCATCGAGCAGCAGGGCGGGAACCTGTCCTTTCGGATTGACCGCGAAAAAATCATCACCGTTTTCCAGACGCTTCTTCATCAAATCCACACCATCCAGCGTGAAATCTTTCCCACTCTCGCGAAGGGTAATATGGGAAGCAAGAGAGCAGGCGCCTGGCTTGTAGAACAGTTTCATCGATAACTCCTTTCAACTGAGGTTTAACGTATCCTGGTTCGGGTTCAGGCAAAAAAAAGCTGCTAACGCAAAGTTAGCAGCTTCATTACGCGTTTCCCAGAAATTTACGCGGTAGCGGTCTTGGACGCTTTCTCGCCTGGTTCGTCGTCCTGAGTCATGCGGTTCAGTTTCGGCGCCGTCAGCAGCATCAGAACAGCGATCACGGCGGTCGCCACGCCAATCTGCAGGAACACGCGACCATACACTTCCAGAGACATCAGCGGATCGGTCACATTTTCAGGAACCGCCATCATGCTGGCGACATAACCGCCAATGATGTTGGCACCGGCGGTGGTCAGGAACCAACTGCCCATGATGAAGCCCATCAGACGCTGTGGAACCAGCTGTGCCACCATGGCCAGACCCAGACCGGAAATCATCAGCTCACCGATACTTTGCAAGCCGTAGCAGATGATCAGCCAGTTAACGGAAACGATACCCGCATCGGTCGCGAATTTTGCTCCCAGCGGCAGGATCAGGAACGCGCCAGAACACAGCACCATACCAATGGCAAACTTCGTTGGCATCGGCAGAGTGTCACCCATCTTGTTATAGATAGCCGCGAGGATAGGGCTACCAATGATGATCCAGAACGGGTTCAGCGCCTGATACTGTTCAGGTTCGAATGCAATGCCAAGAATAGAGTGCTCAACGTTACGAATAGCGAAGAAGTTCAGCGACGTCGGCATCTGGCTATACAGTACGAAGAAGATGATCGCTTCCAGCATCAGAATGAAGGCCACAATCATTTTACGACGAGCGGCACCCTGCATGGCGAACGCTTCTTTACCGAAGATAAAGACGATACCAAGTGCGATCACGCCCAGCACCATACGTGCGATTTGTTGGTTATGCAGCAGCCAGGTCGCAATTGCGATCAGCGCGACAACACCGACGATGGTCAGCAGCAGGTTGCGGATGTTGATAGGTTCGAAGTCAGGTTTAGAACCGTAGTTTTTCACCCAACGCTGGCAGAATGCGAAGTTTACTACGGTTATCAGCATACCGACGACGCTCAGCGCGAACGCGGTGCTCCAGCCGTAATGCGCGGCCAGCCACGGTGTTGCCAGCATAGAGAAGAATGAACCGATATTGACGGACATGTAGTACATCGTAAAGGCGCCATCAAGACGCGGGTCATCTTTCGCATAGCAGGTCGACAGCAGAGAGGATGGGTTAGCCTTAAACAGACCATTACCGACGGCAATGGCGGCCATTCCCATATAAACGACACCGGCGTCGTGTCCGGACCATGCCACCAGTGCATAGCCGATAGCCAGTACCACCGCACCGAGCATAATGACGCGCTTGGTACCCAGAACTTTGTCACCTAACCAGCCACCAATGGCGACCAGACCGTAAACCAGGGCGCTAAAGGATGAGAAAAGAGTGATTGAATCCGCTTCAGACATACCCAGTTGTTTAACCAGGTAAACGGCCATAATTCCTTGTAAGCCGTAATAACCGAAACGCTCCCAGAGCTCAATCGAGAAGATGAGATAGAACGCCTTCGGTTGTTTGAAAGCGTTAAGACTGACGCTTTCCGTTGGTTTCTTGTTTGCAGTAGACACTTTAACCTCTTTTTTTACATCCCATATTAACGGGGGTGTTCTGTCACGTGATACCTCTTGGGTAGCCGTGAAATTGTTATAGTGGGAGGGGAAACGGCGAGTAATGTTCACTATCTTGCACTTTCAGACAAGTCCTTTGTAATACTCTGTTACATATATATTGAATGGTGGATTCCACGGGGTGGGCAAATGTTATCTAGCGTTAAATTTTATTAATTGAGTAATGGCAGTTTATTACGCTGTCACATTGCCCTGAAAATGGTTGTATGGCGATATGTTCTGCTATTTGTCGGATAATGTAGTGATAAAGGCCAGCATCTAAAAAATAGCCAGTGTAATGTTTTGTGTATAAAAACTGACGCATTGTCATCTGAATGCAAAGTTAACCAAAATGAACAGAAAAATTTACATAGAGTTATCACTATGATCGAGATCACAATTGGATAGAAATTTTCGTTATTAAAAAAAGGATTAACCTGAATAAGTGCTTATAGCCAGGATGAATCATTTGTATAAGACGTAGAAAGCGGAATCATTGACGGATTGGGAAGAAAGAAGTAGAGGATAACAAAAAGTGATGGCTGGACAATGTTACCAGCCCCTGGCGGTCAGATATCCACCTTCTCTTTGAATTCACAGAGATCTTCAATGATACAGGAACCACAGCGCGGCTTACGGGCAATACAGGTATAGCGCCCGTGCAGGATAAGCCAATGGTGGCAGTCGACCTTAAATTCCGCGGGAACCACCTTCAGTAATTTCTCTTCCACCTGCTCAACGTTTTTGCCCGGTGCAAACTGGGTACGGTTACACACGCGAAAGATATGCGTGTCGACGGCGATGGTTGGCCAGCCGAAGGCGGTATTCAGCACAACATTCGCCGTCTTGCGGCCCACGCCCGGCAGCGCTTCAAGCGCCGCACGATCTTCTGGCACCTCGCCATGATGCTGCTCAAGCAAAATACGGCAGGTCTTAATCACGTTCTCGGCTTTGCTGTTAAACAGGCCGATCGTTTTGATGTAGGACTTGACCCCTTCAACGCCGAGCTCCAGCATCGCGGCGGGGGTATTTGCAACCGGATAGAGTTTCGCCGTGGCCTTGTTCACGCTGACATCCGTCGCCTGCGCCGACAGAAGCACCGCGATCAACAGCTCAAAGGGGGAGTTGAAGTTCAACTCGGTGGTCGGATGCGGATTGTTCGCGCGTAATCGGGTTAATATTTCTAACCGCTTTGCTTTATTCATGAGGCATTCCCTGGTTCACCGGAGGGCAACTCCGTCGCAACTGCCGCACTGGCGCGGCGCTTTTTCATCTTTTCATCAATGAGATATTTCACCGCCAGCATGAGTCCCAGCCCAATAAATGCGCCAGGCGGTAACATTGCCAGCAGGAAAGGAGAGTCGGTGTGGAAAATTTCCACACGCAGCACCTTTGCCCAGTTGCCGAGCAGCCCGTCCGCCCCGTCAAACAGCGTCCCGTTACCGATTATCTCGCGCAGGGAACCCAGCACAAACATAGCGCCGGTTGCCCCCATCCCAATGGAGAAGCCGTCCAGCGCCGACAGCGCCGGGCCCTTTTTGGCGGCAAAGGCTTCAGCGCGTCCCACCACAATGCAGTTGGTCACGATCAGCGGGATAAAGATCCCCAATGACTGGTAAAGACCAAAGGCATAGGCGTTGATCAGCATTTGTACCGCACTGACCACCGAGGCGATGATCATCACGTAAATCGGGATACGAATTTCGGCTGGCGTCCAGCGGCGCAGCGCGGAGATAGTCAGGTTGGTCAGCGTCAGCACCAGCGTGGTGGCAAGCCCCAGCCCGAGGGCATTGGTGGCAGTCGAGGTGACCGCCAGCAGCGGGCACATCCCCAGCAGTTGCACCAGCGCGGAGTTATTTTTCCACAATCCCTGAACGATGACGTCTTTAATTTCACTCATGACTTACTCTCCGCAGGCCGGAAGTTGAGGCAGTTGCGCAGGCAGCGTTTGGGCATACAGCCCTGCACGCTTGACGGCATTGACCACCGCGCGCGGCGTAATCGTTGCCCCGGTAAACTGATCAAAATCTCCGCCATCTTTTTTCACGGCCCAGTGGCTGTCGTTGTCACCCTGAATCTTTTTACCGCTGAAACCGGTTATCCAGTCTGACAGGCGCAGTTCAATTTTATCGCCCAGCCCCGGCGTTTCATGGTGTTCCGTTACACGGGTGCCCAAAACCGTGCCGCTGAAGTCGGCACCGACCAGCAACTGAATGGCGCCAGAATAGCCATCCGGCGCCGTTGTCTCAAGCACGGCCGCCACGGGCGTACCGTCCTGCTCCGCAATATAGACGCGATGCTCACCTTTCCCCAGTGCGGGCGCGCTGACCACGAAGCAGCGATCCTGCAAACGGTTATTATAGCGATCGGCAGGCAGAACCTGATCAAACAGCGCCTTTTGCTGAATGGCCGCCTGCTCATCAATGGTGGTTTTGGTCATCAGGTTGATGGCGGCAGTCAGTCCAGTCGACCCCGCCGCAAACAGCGCCAGGGTGATGCCATGTTTACGAATCGTTTTCAGCATGGATTATCCTTTGCGGTGTCCGTACACGCGCGGACGCGTGTAGTAGTCAATCAGCGGGACCGTGATATTGGCCAACAGCACGGCAAAGGCCACGCCATCCGGATAGCCGCCGAAACTGCGGATTAACCACACCAGCAAGCCTGCCAGCGCGCCAAACACCAGACGACCGCGATTGGTCGTCGACGCCGTCACCGGGTCAGTCAGAATGAAGAATGCGCCGAGCATCGTTGCCCCGGAGAGCAGATGAATTTGCGGGGAGGCGAGCGTCTCAGGCGCAAATAGCCAACCCAGCGTCGCGCAGACGGCTAATGAGAGCAGGAAGCTAACCGGAATATGCCAGCGAATAGCGTTTTGTTGCAGCAGAAAAACACCGCCAGCCAGCCAGGCCAGGTTGACCCACTGCCAGCCCGCACCGGCAAAGATGCCGCTGTAAATGGGGTATTGCATGATCTGCTCAACAGAATGACCGGCATGCAGGGACGTTTTGAAGGTGTCCAGCGGCGTGGCCTGGCTTATCCCGTCAATCCCCATGCGCAGCGTATGCATGTCGCCCCCGCCGGTGGTCTGTCCGGTAAAGATGATCTGCAGGGCATCGAGCAGTCCTGGCGTTGTGGCGGCAATATCCTGTGGCGGTAACCAACTGGTCATCTGCACCGGGAAAGAGATAAGCAGCACCACATAGCCAATCATCGCCGGGTTGAACGGGTTTTGTCCCAGACCGCCATACAGCTGTTTGGCGATGATCACCGCGAATACCGTACCGAGGATCACCATCCACCAGGGCGCGAGCGGGGGAATACTGACGGCAAGCAGCAGACCGGTCAGTAGCGCGGAGTTGTCCTTTAAAATCGCCACTACCGGTTGCTTACGTAATCTGAGCACGGCGGCTTCAGCCAGCAGCGCACTTGCGCAGGCGAGTACGATCTGCAACAGAGTTCCCCAGCCGAAAAACCACCATTGCACGGCAATTCCCGGCACGGCGGCAAGTAAGACCAGCAGCATAATGCGCGACGTTTGACGCTGATTATGCGTGTAGGGAGAGCTTGCGATTCTGAATACCATTTAATCCTCGTTAACAACCTGCTGCTGAGCGTCTCTTTTGGCTTTTGCCCGTGCTATTGCGGCGGCGACGGCGGCTTTACGCGGATCCACCGGTTCATCCGACGCGGCGGGTTTACTGCTGGCCTGCTGCTCCTGCTTGCGCGCCTTCGCGCGGGCAATAGCGGCTTCGACGGCGGCTTTACGCGAGTCCACCGGTTCATCAGACGCAGCGTGTTCGCTGCTGGCCTGCTGCTCCTGTTTGCGCGCCTTCGCGCGGGCAATAGCGGCTTCGACGGCGGCTTTACGTGGGTCCACCGGTTCATCCGACGCGGCGGGTTTACTGCTGGCCTGCTGCTCCTGTTTGCGCGCCTTTGCGCGGGCAATAGCGGCTTCGACGGCGGCTTTGCGCGGATCGGTGTCAGTAGCGGTGGCGTTCCCGGCCTGTTTTGCTCGTGCCAGCGCTTTACGCGCTTCACGAGCCGCAATCACCGCGCTATTGTCCGGTGTTTCACCCGCCTTAATCATTACCGGTTGCGTCGCCTGAGCCTGTTTCTCTTTAACGCGAGCCAGGGCGGCGGCAATGGCATCCTGATCCTTCGCCGCTGGCTGTACGGCGGCTTTCTTATGACGTTCCAGACGCGCGGCTTTCTCACGCTCCAGGCGAGCCTGACGCGCTTCGAAACGCGCTTTGGCTTCCGCCGCGCGCTTTTCTTCCTGGCTTATTGCATAAAGCTCCGCTTTTTCCTGACGGAAATATTGCACCAGCGGAATGTTGCTTGGGCAGACCCAGGCGCAAGCGCCACACTCAATGCAGTCGGCAATGTTATGCGCGGTGGCTTTGTCATGCTGCTGTCCTTTACTGAACCAGTAAAGCTGCTGGGGCAGAAGATCGGCCGGGCAGGCGTCGGCACAGGCGCTACAGCGAATGCAGCCTTTCTCTTCCTGCGGCTCGCCCATTTCCGTTGCCGACGGTGCCAGCAAACAGTTGGTTATCTTCACCACCGGGACATCGAGCCACGGCAGGGTGAAGCCCATCAATGGGCCGCCCATGATCACCATCTGATCGGCAGAAGGGCAGAAACCCGCATCATTTAGCAGATGGCGTACCGGCGTACCGAGTCTCGCCCAGACGTTACCCGGACGACTGACCGCTTCACCGGTGAGGGTCACAACGCGCTCGGTAATCGGTTCGCCGTCAATAATCGCACGTTTAACCGCATACGCCGTGCCGACGTTTTGCATCAGTACGCCGATGTCGGAAGAACGACCGCCGTGCGGAACCTGTTTTCCGGTCAGGATTTGGGTAAGCTGCTTTGCCCCGCCCGAAGGGTATTTCGTTGGGATCACGCGCAGCGCGATATCCTGCGAGCCGGCCAGCACTGCACGCAGCATTGAGATCGCCTGCGGTTTGTTATCTTCAATACCAATAAGGATTTCACGCGGTTGCAGAATATGCGCCAGAATGCGGATACCCTCGACGATCTGCGCCGCACAATCCTGCATCAGACGATCGTCGGCGGTGATATAGGGTTCACATTCCGCGGCGTTGATGATCAGCGTTTGAATTTTGTCGCCGCCGCCCTGCAATTTATTCCCGGTCGGGAAACCGGCTCCGCCCAGCCCGGCGACGCCGAACTGATGAATGCGGGCGATCAGGGCCTCGCGACTCTGCGAACGGTAATCCTGCCAGCCTTCACGCTCAATCCAACGGTCTTCACCGTCGGCATCAATGATTACGCTCAGCTCGGCTAATGCTGAAGGGTGCGCCGTCGAGTGGGGCGCAATCGCCACCACTGTCCCGGAGGTAGGCGCATGAACCGGGAGCATTCTTCCCCATCCACGGGTTAGCGGCTGTCCGCGCAGTACATGCTGCCCTTCGGTGACGCACAGTTCCCCTTCTGCACCGATATGCTGTTTGAGCGGAATAACGAAACGCTGCGCGAGGGGAACCTGGCGCAGCGGCGTGCCGTTTGACTGTGTTTTCATTTCCGGCGGATGGATGCCGCCGTTGAAATCCCAGATCTTATCTTTTCTGAAAGCAGAGAATAACTTAAGCATGTTGTTCCACGGGGATAATACGCACGGGGATCGTGTTCAAATCCCACTTCCAGTTGTCAGGCGTTTCGGCGACCGGACGCAGTTCAATGCAGTGAGTCGGGCAGGGGTCAACGCACAGATTACAGCCCGTGCACAAATCGCTCATCACCGTGTGCATGGCGCGCGTTGCGCCAATAATCGCGTCCACCGGACAGGCCTGAATACATTTGGTGCAGCCAATGCAATTAGCTTCATCAATTACCGCCAGCATGCGAACCGGCGCAACGTCTTGTTCATCGCCATCAATCGGTTGGGGATCGACGTTCAGCAGTTCCGCAATTTTCAACATGACCGCTTCGCCGCCGGGCGCACAGCGGTTAATTTTTTCACCCTGGCCACCAATCGCTTCCGCGTAGGGGCGACAGCCAGGATAGCCGCATTGCCCGCACTGGCTTTGCGGCAGAATTTCATCAATCTTTTCAACGACAGGATCATCCTCCACCGCGTAACGACGGGAGGCATAACCCAGGATAGCGCCGAACACCAGACCCAGCAGGCTCACGGCGGCAACGGCAATCCAGATAGCATTCATTACAACTTCACCAAACCACTAAAGCCCATAAAGGCCAGAGACATTAACCCGGCGGTAATCAGCGCAATGGCGTTACCGCGAAACGGAGCTGGCACATCCGCGACGGCGAGACGCTCGCGAATCGCCGCAAACAGCACCATCACCAGTGAGAAGCCGACAGCGGCGGAAAAGCCGTACAGTGCCGACTGCAAAAAGTTGTGGCCGAGATTGATATTCAACAGCGCCACACCGAGAACCGCACAGTTGGTGGTGATAAGCGGCAAGAAGATCCCCAGCAGACGATAGAGCGCCGGGCTGGTTTTGCGCACCACCATTTCGGTAAATTGCACCACGACCGCGATAACCAGAATAAAGGCCAGCGTACGCAGATAAATGAGATCGAGCGGAATCAGGATCCAGGTGTCAATCAGCCAGGCGCAGATTGAAGCCAGCGTCATCACAAACGTGGTCGCGAGCCCCATCCCCATCGCGGTTTCCAGTTTTTTGGAAACGCCCATAAAGGGACAAAGACCCAGAAACTTAACCAGTACAAAGTTATTGACCAGTACAGTTCCGACAAACAGCAGCAGGTAATCAGTCATTTTTCGGCCTGAAATAAAAAAGCCGCCTATTATCTGACAATCTACAGCAGGCGACAACAGGTTAACTGTAGGGTTATTACGGATTCACAAAGGTGGTTTTCACACGTACTGAGCGCTTGAAATAGGGCACTAACAGTGCCGCCGCCAGCAGTGGAAATAGCAACTGGCGTACCGCGAGTGCGTCAGGTACCGGCGAAAAAGCAAAGGCTTTAACCGCCAGTAAGACGGAGACCAGTAGCCAGATAATATAATGTTTCGGAACACTGCGTCTGCGCTTAAAGAACGCAATCGTCAACCACAGGGTGTAATACCACATGGCGATCGCGGTGAGAAAAGAGACGCCCCACAACAGCAGATTGCCGGTACTTTGCTCTGCCAGCATCGCAAACGTTTTGGGAGAGGCGAGTGCTGTAGCATACAGAAACAGGGCCAGCGAGGCACTCAGCAAGGCGACTAAAAGCCAGGCCAGAGGGCCCAGTAACCAACCGCCAATGCGCTGTGCCGGTGTTGTGGTCATAAAATCTCCGGAATTGCCATATGTACCGTTCTTTTTGGGGCGGTTATTATAAAGCTTTTACCGGCAAGCGCTACTTTCTTATTGCACGTAGCGCCAGACTGATTTCGGTACCTGGCCAACATCAAAAAGGCGACCGCCGGAGACCAGTTCAGCGCGACGGTGATCGGCAGCGCGATACATATTGATAATGTCCTGGTCATCGGTAAGGGTGTAGTGCAGATGGTCAAACAGTTTTTCCAGACTTTCGAGCGAGCTAATTTTGCGAAATTTTAATAAATAATCCTGAACAGTCATAAACAGGGATCCCTATTATAAAAATAAAGCCTACGAGTCGTGAACGTAAATAAACCTTTCCGGCGAAAAGAACCGGCAGGCAAATGTCAACAAAGTATTTTCTTAAGTGGTGTTTGACGTGTCAGACGACACCAGAGCGAAGGGTAACGCGCTTCGCCATGACTGGCAATACGCGCAGAGGCAGGAAGCCGCACAATCCGCTTTTTCAGATAATTTTTACGGCTTTTTCTGCGATCAACAGGGGAAAACAGACCTTCCAGGCGACATACGTCGCCTGGCACACTATTTCTGCTGAATAGCGGCGGTCGGTTCGGGAGGCTGATAATTATCAATATGATTAGCGACGCCGAGGAGCACCACAGAGACTGCGAGAACCACCCAACCAGTTAATTCAATAAGACGATCGATGACTGACGACATTTGCGTTGTTTTATCCTTAAATACAGGCAGCAGATGTTACTTAGCAATAATTATCCCGGCAAGTGTTTTGGGAACGATTTCAGTGACTTTATATCGACAAAATGCGCGAAAGTGACATTTATTTGACTTAAGTTAAATAACGACCTTTCTTGCGGCAGGGTGAGTAAACTATTGTTAGTGGTTTATGGATAGTGTGAAATAGTCGCAGACTGAAACGAGAGGCATAGATATGAGTGACAACATCCGGGTAGGACTGATCGGCTACGGATACGCCAGTAAAACGTTCCATGCTCCCCTGATTGACGGCACACCGGGACTGGAGCTGGGGGCAGTATCCAGTAGCGATACAGCGAAAGTGAAGGCGGACTGGCCTTCCGTGGCCGTTGTCTCTGAGCCGAAGCATCTGTTTAATGACCCCAATATCGATCTGATTGTCATTCCTACCCCCAACGATACCCACTTCCCGTTGGCCAAAGCGGCGCTGGAAGCCGGCAAACATGTGGTGGTGGATAAGCCCTTCACCGTGACACTGTCACAAGCTCGTGAGCTGGATGCGCTGGCGCGCAGCCTGGGACGGGTGCTTTCTGTTTTCCACAATCGCCGCTGGGACAGTGACTTTTTGACCCTGAAAGCGATGCTGGCAGAAGGTGTTCTGGGTGAGGTCGCCTATTTCGAATCGCATTTCGATCGCTTTCGTCCGCAGGTGCGCGACCGCTGGCGTGAGCAAGGGGGGCCGGGGAGCGGTATCTGGTACGATCTGGCTCCGCATCTCCTTGACCAGGCGATCAATTTGTTCGGCCTGCCTGTCAGCATGACGGTAGATTTAGCGCAGTTGCGTCCGGGGGCGCAGTCAACGGACTACTTCCATGCCACGCTTTCCTATCCACAGCGTCGGGTTATTTTGCACGGTACGATGCTGGCCGCGGCGGAATCGGCACGTTATATCGTGCATGGTTCGCGCGGCAGCTATGTGAAGTATGGTCTGGATCCGCAGGAAGAGCGCCTAAAAAGCGGGGAACGTCTGCCACAGGAAGACTGGGGCTATGATATGCGTGATGGCATCGTCACACGCGTTGAGGGCGAAACGCGGGTGGAAGAGACCTGGCTGACCGTGCCGGGGAATTATCCGGCGTATTATGCCGGGATCCGCGACGCGCTGAATGGTAACGGCGAAAACCCGGTACCGGCGAGCCAGGCCATCCAGATCATGGAATTGATTGAGCTGGGCATTGAGTCGGCGAAGCATCGTTCGACGTTATGTCTTGCCTGATGTCTGAAAAGCCCGATGAAATTCATCGGGCTTTTATCTTTATGCCGTTGCGACTTTTTCACGCAGCGCCTGTTTTTCCGCTGCGCTCAGGAAGGCGCTTTCCAGTCCGTTGATCTGCGCCTGACGAATCTGCTCACGGCTCAGTCCCGCTGCCGGTGCCGCGACCGTATATTCGTGAACAATATCCACCCCCTGGACCGCCGGGTCGTCAGTGTTCAGGCTGGCGAGGATGCCGTGCTCCAGGAACGTCTTCAGCGGATGGACGGATAACGACGCCACGGTGCTGGTCTGAATATTTGACGTCAGACAGGATTCGATACCAATACGCTGTTCAGCGAGGAAATCCATCAGCGCGGGATCCTCTACCGCTTTTACGCCGTGACCGATACGTTCCGCACCCAGTTCGCGAATGGCCTGCCAGATGCTTTCCGGACCGGCGGCCTCACCGGCGTGCACCGTAATATGCAAACCGGCATCACGGGCGCGGTTGAAATGGGACAGGAACAGACTGCCGGGGAAGCCCAGTTCATCACCGGCAAGGTCGAGGGCGGCTATCCGATCGCGGTGCGCCAGCAATGCTTCCAGTTCTTGCAGGCAGGCGGCTTCGCCGAAGGTCCGGCTCATGATGCCGATCAGTTGCGCCTGTACGCCAAAGGTTTGGCAGCCTTCACGCACGCCGGCAATCACGGCTTCAACCACGCCAGCGACCGGCAGCTGATGCGTCATTGCCATGTAGCCTGGGGAAAAACGCAGCTCAACATAGTGCAGGCCATTACGCGCGGCGTCTTCGATGTTTTCAAAAGCCACGCGGCGACAGGCGTCAAGGGAGGCTAAGACCTTTACGCCCCAGTCCAGTTTCGACAGAAAGCTGACGAGATCGGGCTCTGTAGCTGTCACCTGCACATGAGGGATCAACGCTTCAAGGGTTTGTGCGGGGAGGGGCAAATTGAACTGGCGGCCAAGATCCAGAATGGTTTGTGCCCGGATGTTTCCATCAAGGTGGCGATGAATGTCAGTTAACGGCAGGGAAGTATCAATCATGGTCGCACTCATTATTCGAATATAAAAGTGCGCTCTATTATAAAAACAAAAGCAGGGGAAAAGCTATGTTGCGCAATGATTAATTCCATTGCGCAACAGGCTGTCAGCGTACTGAGCGGATTGCGTTAATTAACCCGTTCACCCCTTTTTCCAGTTTTGAACGGGGACAACCGGCATTCAGGCGCACAAAACCGCGTCCTTCATCACCGTAGGTGTAGCCGGGCATGATGGCGACTTTTTCCTGCTGAATCAGCGCATTCTGCAATACGCTATCGTCAACGTTCAACGCCCGCAGGTCAATCCATGCGAGATAGGTCGACTGAGGCATCTGCCAGTTGAGTTCAGGAAACGCGTGGTTCAGCGTATCCGCAACGTAGCGCAGATTGTCCCTGAGATACTCCCGCAGCGCATCCAGCCACGGCGCGCCCTGTTCGTAGGCTGCAATGTGCGCAGTCAGCGCCAGCACGGCGGGAGACGACAGGCCATCGCGGCCTTTTAGCGCACTCAGATACGCATCGCGACTGTCAGCGTCTTCAATCACTCCCCAGGCGCCGGTCAGCGCCGGAATGTTGAAGCTCTTGGAGGCGGACGTGAACAGCGCCCAGTGGTCGCGTGCTACGTTGCTCCAGGGAATATGCGGCTGTTCGCCCCAGACCATATCCATATGAATCTCATCAGATATCACCCGCACGCCGTGACGTTGGCAGCGTTCCGCCATCGTCTCCAGTTCTTCGTGCGTCCAGACTTTACCGGTTGGGTTATGCGGACTGCACAGCAGCAGAATTTTACTTTCCGGGCGAGCCAGCGCCGCATCCAGTTTGTCCATGTCACAATGCCAGCCGCCATTTCGCTGCTCCAGCGCCACCGGCACAACGTGGCGCTCATTGCCTTCGATGGCCTTATAAAAGGCGTCATAGGCCGGGGTGTGAAGCACCACACCGTCGCCGACAGAAGACCACTGGCGGATGAGCTGCGACACCATATAGATTACAGAAGGGCCATACACCAGCGACCCGGTATCAATGGGCGTGTTGTGACGCCGGGCAAACCAGTGGGCGATCGCGCTGAGAAACGCATCATTCTTCCAGCGACTGTAGCCCAGCACACCATGTGCGAGGCGCTGATTTAGCGCCTCCAGGATGCAGGGAGCCGTCGCGAAATCCATATCAGAGATGGTAAACGGCAGCAGGTCGGCGGTACCGAAACGATCGGCCACGTAATCCCATTGCGTGCACCACGTACCGTGACGGTCGACAACCTGTGAAAAATCAAACATGCGCGTGTCCTTATGCCTGAACCGTATTCATCAGGCCTGCCATTTCGTCTTTAACCGACTGGACCTGCGGGCCAATCACCACCTGTAGGTTATGCTGATTCAACTGCACAACGCCAATGGCTCGGTTGTCCTTCAGCGCCTGCACGTTCACCTGCGACATATCTTTAACAGAAAGACGCAGGCGGGTAATGCAGTTATCCAGACTGACGATGTTATCAGCACCGCCCAGCGCGACCAGAATAGCAGGAACGTTATAACCCGATTTTCCCGGCGTTCCGGCAACGGCTTTTTCGAGCGTGCTGGCGATTTCACTGTCACGACCCGGTGTTTTGAGGTTAAAGCGGGTGATGGCGAAGCGGAAGATGGCGTAGTACACCACGAACCAGACTGCCGCCACGACCGGTACCAGATACCACTTGGTCGACAGCCCGTGCAGGATCCCAAACACCACAAAGTCGATAATATTGCCGTCGGTATTACCGATAGTCACACCCAGTACCGACATCATGGTAAAGCCCAGACCGGTCAGTAACGCGTGAATGACATAGAGCACCGGCGCGACAAACAGGAACAGGAACTCCAGCGGTTCAGTCGTGCCGCCAACGACGCAGGCAATCAACCCTGAGATCAGCAGTCCTTTGATCTTGTGACGGTTCTCCGGACGTGCGCAATGGTACATCGCTAACGCTGCACCCGGCAAGCCGCCGAGGAACGCCGGCATTTTACCCTGTGACAGGAAGCGGGTGGCGCTTTCCGAGAAGCCCTGCGTGGTCGGGCAACTCAACTGTGCCTGGAAAATAGTCAGTGCGCCGCTCACCGAATGACCACACACTTCCTGGGTGCCTCCGGCGTCGGTAAAGCGAATCAGCGCCACCAGAATGTGATGCAAACCAAACGGCAACAGCAGGCGTTCGCCCGTACCAAACAGCATTGGACCAAAGTCACCCGCGCTGTTAATCATATGGCCCAGGCCGCTGATTCCCATCGCGAAAACCGGCCACACCAGCGGGATCACCAGACCGACCAGACCCATCACCACCGAGGAGACGATCGGGACAAAGCGGGTGCCGCCGAAGAACGCCAGCGCATCCGGCAGGCGGATGTTATGGAAACGTTCGTGCAGCATCCAGACGATGATACCGGCGATTACTGCGCCGAGGATCCCGGTGTCGATGGACTGGATGCCGAGGATATTCTGGATGTTGTTGGCTTTCAGCACTGCTGCATCGGTGGTTGGCAGAATGCCTTTCGCGGTCAGCCAGAAGTTGACGGCGAGGTTCATAACCGCGTAACCGACAAAACCGGCGAACGCCGCAACGCCTTTGTTTTCGCGCGCCAGTCCGAGCGGGATAGCAATACAGAACATCACCGGCAGGAAACTAAAGGCGAAGGAGCCCACTTTGCTCATCCAGGTAAAGATGGCCTGTAGCACCGGATTACCCAGTGCCGGAAGCAGGGTGATCACATCGTGGCTGCTTAACGAACTGCCAATCCCGAGCATAATCCCGCAAAACGAAAGCAGTGCCACGGGCAACATAAACGTTTTCCCCAACTGCTGGAAAAACTCCCACAACGTAATTTTTGGTGTTGTCTTCGCCGTCATCTAACGACTCCTTGTGCAAATCCATTGGTAATGAGCAAATTTGAGCAAGAAGATAAAACGTTTTACCATTTTTTAGTGCGGTGAAAGTCACATTATCAGCGGATGATTACGCGTATAAATATAAGTTATAGATAAAACGTTTTATCTGTCACATTATCAGGGAGTCCGGCGTTTTTATGGCTATAGCCAAAAAAATCACTATTCACGATGTCGCCCTTGCGGCAGGTGTCTCCGTCAGTACGGTTTCACTGGTGCTCAGCGGCAAGGGTCGCATTTCAACCGCCACCGGCGAACGGGTGAATGCGGCAATAGAACAACTGGGTTTTGTGCGTAACCGTCAGGCCTCGGCGCTACGGGGTGGGCAGAGCGGCGTGATCGGACTGATTGTCCGCGATTTGTCGGCGCAGTTTTATGCGGAACTGACGGCGGGACTAACGGAAGCGCTGGAAGCACAGGGGCGGATGGTGTTTTTACTGCATGGCGGTCAGGATGGTGAACAACTGGCCCAGCGCTTTGCCATGTTACTGAATCAGGGCGTTGACGGGGTGGTGATCGCCGGGGCGGCTGGCAGTAGCGACGACCTGCGCATGATGGCGGAAGAGAAGGGCATTCCGGTGGTTTTTGCCTCGCGGGCCAGCTATCTGGATGATATGGATACCGTGCGTCCCGACAACATGCAGGCCGCGCAACTGTTGACCGAGCATCTGATTCGCCACGGTCATCAGCGCATCGCTTGGCTGGGTGGGCAGAGTTCTTCATTAACGCGTGCGGAACGCGTCGGCGGCTACTGTGCGACGCTGCTGAAATACGGTTTACCGTTTCACAGCGACTGGGTGATGGAGTGCGCGTCCAGCCAGAAGCAGGCCGCCGAGGCAATCGGCGCGTTACTGCGGCGCAATCCAACCATCAGCGCCGTGGTGTGCTACAACGAAACCATTGCGATGGGGGCGTGGTTTGGTCTGATGCGGGCGGGGCGGCAGAGCGGTGAAGTGGGTGTCGATCGCTACTTTGAACAACAGGTCTCGTTAGGCGCCTTTGCTGACGTGGCGGAAAACGCACTGGACGATTTGCCGATTGTCTGGGCGACGATACCGGCCCGGGAAATGGGGTACAGCCTGGCGGAGCGCATGCTGCAACGTCTTGCACACGAAGAGAGTCACTCCCGTAATCAGACGCTGTCTGCGCGGCTGGTGGTGCAAAAATAAACCCCTCCGTAGAGGGGCTTTAACGATTATTACTGCGGCAATACCATACCAAACATCGCGACAAACTCTTCCAGCGGCATCTTCTTACCGTTTAAGGTCACCTGACCGTTAGCGTACTGCAGGCTGGTGCCAATGGTGTTGTCCTCAAGGGTGGTAATGCGGAACATCTGTCCCATTGCGGCCAGCCCCTTCACCTGCTGGTTGGCAAGCTTAGCCGCTTCATCCTGTTGATAACCTTCGAGTCGGGCAACCTGAGTCATGAACTCAACGGCCATGTCCACCGGAATCGATAGCTTACCGTCGAACGATTTCACTGAGCGATCGACTTCGTCAGCCAGCGTCTGCGGCTCGCCCTGTGCGGCGGACGGATCCTTCAGGAACAGAGATACATTCAGCGCGGTTTCGCCTTTGGCATTTTTCCAGCTCAGCGGTGCAATGGTGATCGTCGGTTCGCCTTTCATCAACAGCGGCAGGGCACCGAAGAAGGCTTCGGTCACTTTCTGCTGATACAGTTCCGGGTTATCCGCTATGTCCGGTTGAGATAACAGCGCCTGGGTCTGGGCGTTATACTGCTGGCTGAACTGATGCCAGGCCGCGCCGTCAATCTGGCCCACTTTCAGCGTCAGCTTGCCGCTGCCCAGATCCTGATTCTGAACCTTCAGGCTGTTCAGGGCGTAATCCAGCTGGCTGTTGATGGTTTTACCGTCATCCACGAGATCGGTTTTACCGCTGATCTCCATGCCTTCCAGCAGCGCCATCTCTTTGCCTTCAACGGCGAGTGCTACTTTCCCAATCGTGACTTTCTGGTTGCCGACGCGCTCACCGAAGCTGGCAAGCGTGCTGGAACCTTCTGTTTTCAGGTCATTAAAGGAGACCTGGACCTTCTGATCGTACTCATTTACTGCATCGACCAGACCGCTCTTCGCCTCACCGGAAAGGGATACCACTTTTCCTTCTTTATCAGCATTGAAGATAAAGTCGCCGCCGCTGAACGCGACTTTCTCAGCCCCTTTCTCATAGTTCAGCGGTTTCAGCGACAGTGCGGAACGGGTATCGCCGCTATAGCTAATACGAGAATTGACCTCAAAAGGCGTTTCACCTTTCGCCATCTCAAAGAGCGGTTTGCTGACGTCGTTGTTCACCAGGGTGGTTTTCACCGAAGCCATCGACGGCAGGAGATTAAAGGTTTTCAGTTGGGCAAACGGGAAGGGACCGTGATCGACGGATTCATCAAGCACCACGCTCTGGCCCGCTTTCAGCCACGGATTCTCTTTTCCCGCCACCGGCTTAAGCACTAACTGTAACTGGCTACTGAATACGCCACGCTGATAGTTCTGATAAGCGAGTTCCACGTTTGCTTCCGGTGCGGTGAGTTTAATCTGCGCATTGGCCTGGCTGACCATCTCAGCAAGATGGGTTTCCAGCTTCTTACCTGTGTACCACGCACCGCCTGTCCAGACGACGCCGAGTGCGACGATCACACCTGCAGCTACCAGCGATTTTTTCATATTGTTTGTCCATAAAATGAAGCCAGGCGGTAGGGACCGCCCGGCAAAGTCATAAGCCCTTTACAAGCTTAGCAAGAGTTACTACAGAATTCAGTAAGTTGCTAGAGTTTGTTGTAAACCCGCGCCACACGGCCCACGCCACTCATGCTCACCGGCGACTCTTCGGCGCTGATAAACGCCGATTCCCCCGGTTTAAGTACCAGACTCTGTTCGCCTTTGCTCAACACCGCTTCGCCTTCAACGCAAAACAGGATCGCCGCGCTTTGCTGGTCAATCGTCGTCTCTTCGGCTGACAGAGCATGCAGGGAGAACGCGAAATCATCCACCGGGATAGGGAAATCGAGTTCCGCGCCGTTTTTCACCGGCGTGGTCAGTAACTGGTTTGCCGGCTTTGCGTCGAACTTAACATTGGCGACCAGTTCCGGGATGTCGATGTACTTCGGTGTCAGACCCGCACGCAGCACGTTATCGGAGTTCGCCATAACCTCCAGCGCCACGCCCTGCAGATAGGCATGCGGCGTTTCGGCGAACAGGAACATCGCTTCGCCAGGATTCAGTTTCACCACGTTCAGCAACAGAGGCGAGAAGAGACCGCTGTCGTCCGGGTAAAATTCTGCGATAAGGCGGATAGTTTGCCACGGTTCGCCCTGTTGGGTTTCCAGCGCCGCTTTCAGAATCGCCAGCGCCCGGGATTTCTCTTCGCCCTGCATACTCAGCAGACCGGCAAACAGCTCGCTCAGACGCTCAGCGTTGGGGTGTTCCAGAAAATGGGCGATGGCGGTGTGCGCGCCAGCCACCGGTTGCAGCAGTGAAACGATTTCAGAGAACTCGCGGAATGCGTTCATGGCAAGGAACGGGGTCAGGGCGAAAACCAGTTCCGGCTTATGGTTCGGATCCTTGTAGTTGCGCTCTGCGGCATCCATCGGGATACCGGCGGCATTTTCTTTAGCAAAGCCGATTTCAGAATTACGCTTGTTTGGGTGTACCTGAATGGACAGCGGCTGCGCAGCACACAGCACTTTAAACAGGAACGGCAGCTCCCCGAAGCGCTTTGCCACGGCATCGCCGAGCAAGGCGGATTGCCGACTGTCGATCGCGTCACGCAGCGACACAATGCGTCCGCTGGCATCTTCAATCTTCGAACTGCTCTTCGGGTGTGCGCCCATCCACAGTTCCGCCATGGGTAACTGCTGCGGATTCGCCAGACCATAGAGTTCCGTCAGCGCTGTTTTACTTCCCCAGGCGTAGTTCTGAACGGAGTTGATGAGTTTTTGCATGTTCAATGCCCTGTTGCAAGTTGGAAATCAGTGAAAACTTAATTCGACTATTAAAGCAAGAAACCTGTGGGAAGTAACCTGTGGGCGCAAAAAGTCGTACTTGTCTCAGTTTTTGTTAAAAAAATGTGTAGGATAGTGTAACTCGCTTTTAACGAGGGCAATGGAACATCTGCCCTGAAGCCTAAGAAAATCAGACCGAGCAGTAAGTGAGAGAACAATGTCAAACAAACCCTTTCATTATCAGGATCCTTTTCCCCTTAAAAAGGATGATACCGAATACACCCTGCTGACCAGTGAATATGTTTCCGTCGCCGAATTTGAAGGACAAGAGATCCTCAAAGTCGACCCGCAAGCGCTGACGCTGCTCGCGCGCCAGGCCTTCCATGACGCTTCATTTATGCTGCGTCCTGCGCACCAACAGCAGGTTGCCGATATTCTGCGTGACCCGCAGGCCAGTGAAAACGACAAGTATGTGGCGCTGCAGTTCCTGCGTAACTCCGACATCGCGGCAAAAGGTATTCTGCCAACCTGTCAGGACACCGGCACGGCGATAATCGTCGGAAAAAAAGGCCAGCGCGTCTGGACCGGCGGTGGTGATGAGGCGGCGCTGGCGCGTGGGGTGTACAACACGTACATCGAAGATAACCTGCGCTACTCGCAAAATGCCGCGCTGGATATGTATAAAGAGGTGAATACCGGCACCAACCTGCCCGCGCAGATTGACCTCTATAGCGTCGATGGCGATGAGTACAAATTTCTTTGCATCGCGAAGGGCGGCGGCTCAGCGAACAAGACCTATCTCTGGCAGGAAACCAAAGCGCTATTAACACCGGGCAAGCTGAAAAACTACCTGGTCGAGAAGATGCGCACGCTCGGAACCGCAGCCTGTCCGCCATACCATATCGCTTTTGTGGTAGGCGGGACGTCGGCGGAAGCGAACCTGAAGACCGTGAAGCTGGCGTCGGCAAAATACTATGACGAACTGCCGACGGAAGGAAATGAGCACGGTCAGGCGTTCCGCGACGTTGAGCTGGAAAAAGAACTGCTGCTGGAAGCGCAAAACCTCGGCTTAGGCGCACAGTTTGGCGGCAAATACTTTGCCCATGATGTTCGCGTGATCCGTCTGCCGCGTCACGGCGCGTCTTGTCCGGTCGGGATGGGCGTCTCCTGTTCGGCGGACAGAAACATCAAAGCGAAGATCAACCGCAAAGGCATCTGGATCGAAAAACTGGAGCACAATCCGGGTAAGTACATTCCTGAAGAACTGCGTAAAGCGGGCGAAGGGGAAGCGGTACGCGTGGACCTGAATCGTCCCATGAAAGCGATCCTTGAACAGCTATCGCAATACCCGGTTTCGACTCGTCTTTCCCTGAACGGCACGATTATCGTCGGTCGTGATATCGCGCACGCTAAATTGAAAGAGCGGATGGATAATGGCGAAGGGCTGCCGCAGTATGTGAAAGATCACCCGATTTACTACGCGGGTCCGGCGAAAACGCCGGAAGGCTACGCCTCCGGTTCACTCGGTCCGACTACCGCCGGGCGTATGGACTCGTATGTCGATCAGCTTCAGTCGCAGGGTGGGAGTATGATCATGCTGGCGAAAGGTAACCGCAGTCAGCAGGTGACCGATGCCTGTCAAAAACACGGCGGATTCTACCTCGGCAGCATTGGCGGTCCGGCAGCCGTTCTGGCGCAGGGCAGCATCAAGAGCCTGGAGTGCGTGGAATATCCGGAACTGGGAATGGAAGCTATCTGGAAAATCGAAGTCGAAGATTTCCCGGCCTTTATTCTCGTTGACGATAAAGGAAACGATTTCTTCCAGCAGATTCAGACGTCGCAGTGCGCACGCTGCGTTAAGTAACGTCAGCCGCCCTTCGGGGCGGTTTTTTTTATCGCACAAACCACCAAACGGTGGTGCTGTCATCGTTGATACTCATAAGACCGCAAGCAAGTGGGCAATGTCGAACATAACCTAATCAATTCATTATCTAAGGAGCAGGTCATGGTAACGGTACGCAGCGAGAAAGATTCGATGGGCGCGATTGATGTCCCGGCAGATAAGCTGTGGGGAGCGCAAACCCAGCGTTCGCTTGAGCATTTTCGTATCTCCACCGAGAAAATGCCCGTCTCGCTGATCCACGCGCTGGCGCTCACCAAGCGCGCAGCGGCAAAGGTTAACGAAGATTTAGGGCTGCTGGACGCCGAAAAAGCCGCCGCAATTATGCAGGCTGCCGATGAGGTGCTGGCAGATAAACACGCCCAGGAGTTTCCTCTGGCTATCTGGCAGACCGGGTCAGGTACGCAAAGCAACATGAACATGAACGAGGTGCTGGCAAACCGGGCCAGTGAACTGCTTGGCGGCGTTCGCGGCATGGAGCGCAAAGTCCATCCTAATGATGATGTCAACAAGAGCCAGAGTTCAAACGACGTCTTTCCGACGGCGATGCATGTCGCTGCGCTGCTGGCGCTACGCAGCCATCTTATTCCGCAGTTGCAGGTATTAACAAAAACGCTGAATGAAAAATCACACGCCTTCGCAGATATTGTCAAAATTGGCCGTACTCATCTCCAGGACGCCACGCCGCTGACGCTGGGGCAGGAGATTTCCGGTTGGGTGGCGATGTTAGAACATAATCTGCGGCACATCGAAAACAGCCTGCCACACGTGGCGGAACTGGCGCTGGGCGGTACAGCCGTTGGCACCGGGCTGAATACGCATCCGGAGTATGCCCGCCGCGTCGCCGACGAACTGGCAGCAATTACCCACGCTCCCTTTGTCACGGCACCGAACAAGTTCGAAGCGCTGGCAACCTGTGATGCGTTGGTTCACGCCCACGGCGCGCTGAAAGGGCTGGCGGCGTCGCTAATGAAAATCGCCAACGACGTGCGCTGGCTGGCATCGGGGCCGCGCTGCGGCATTGGCGAAATTGCGATCCCGGAAAATGAACCGGGTAGCTCGATAATGCCGGGCAAGGTCAACCCGACCCAGTGCGAGGCGCTGACGATGCTGTGCTGTCAGGTGATGGGGAACGATGTGGCGATCAACATCGGCGGAGCGTCAGGCAATTTCGAACTGAACGTCTTCCGTCCGATGGTGATTCACAACTTCCTGCAATCGGTGCGTCTGCTGGCGGATGGTATGGAGAGCTTCAACGCGCATTGTGCGGTCGGTATTGAGCCGAATCGCGAGCGGATTAATCAGTTACTTAATGAATCGCTGATGCTGGTTACCGCGCTGAATACCCATATTGGCTACGACAAAGCGGCGGAAATCGCCAAGAAAGCGCATAAAGAGGGGCTGACGCTGAAAGCGGCGGCTCTGGCGCTGGGCTATCTCACCGAAGCGGAGTTCGACAGCTGGGTGCGGCCAGAGCAGATGGTCGGCAGCATGAAACCGGGTCGTTAATCTGCCACATACAGGTGCAGTCGCGGAATGATCGGATGCAGCGGTTGCGCCTGCGGTTTAAATCGATGCTGTACGTTTTCGGCGTCGTAGTTCAGTAGCTCGCCAATATCCGGCATGCCTGCACCGTTTTCCGTATTGATTAACGCGATAAGCGGCGTCGGGCAGGCATGCTGTACCTGCTTTTGTTCGCCTTTGTACCAGACTCTGGCAATGGGTTGAACCTTCACCGGACGCTTAATTTTCAGTTTTGCCTGCTGCGGCAGGGCGGCGATGTCCTGATACTCGCGCTCAAGCTTTGCCTGCCACTCTTCGCGCGTCCAGGGATGCACGCTGCGCGGGGTATTCAGACTCTTTTCCAGTTGCGCCAGGACCTCATCGCGCGTCAGATTCTTGATGATATGCTTGTTCGCCCAGCCAAAGCGCAGTGTCGCCGGATCGTTTATCACCGTCAGCGTCCGGTAGGCATTAAGCGTAATCAACCCCGGCAGATGGCGATGGACCCATTCAAAGCGCGCGGCGGATGGCAAACCGGACTCGACGGTGACAATATGCTCAAAAGTGGTTTTCAACTGATTGATACGCAGCACCTGGTTTTCCAGCGCGGCCTGGCCGGCACCGTCAACCTGATAGCACAGCACACCCGGCAGACGCACCGCCGCTTTACTGCTGCGGGTTTCGGACTGCTGCTGAATAAACAGGTGACGATAATGCGCCAGCGCCAGCGTTTCGGCCTCTTTGCCCAGATGCTGCTTCACCGCAATGGTATCCAGCGGGGAGTGCTCGGCCTCTTTGGTCACTTCCGGTAGCGAAAAGACGCGGGCAATCATCAGCTGATGTTGTCCGAGCGTTTGTGTCAGTTCGGCCAGCGCCTGCTCCATCAGGCGAAACGTGGTATTCAGTCTGTCGACGAGATCGTAACGGGTCATTGCGCACCTCATTAGTTACAACATACTCAACTTATAGCAGGTTATTTCGCCTGCGACTACGGTGCGGGTGGCGTCAGCCAGCGGTTAATTCGGAAAGTGTGTGCCGGATCGGCCAACAAAAGCTGAAGCGGGCACCGCCCAGTTCACTTTCCCCACAACTGACCGTGCCACCCATCGCCTGAGCGATGGAGTAGACGATAGCCAGACCCAGACCGCAACCGCCGGTGGCGCGATCCCGACTCGGATCCAGGCGAACAAAAGGCTCGAAAACGTTCTCTCTGGCTTCCGGGGCAATGCCTGGACCGTCATCTTCAACGACCAGCGTGGCGAAACGATCGCTAAGTTGCAGGCTTATCTGCACCGTGGACTGGCAATAGCGCAGCGCGTTGTTTAACAGATTATCCAGCACCCGTTCCATGAGTCGCATATCCAGTGCACCGTAATCGCCGTTGACGAGGTGTGAAACCTGAAGCGTTCGCTCAGGATTCACGCTCTGTACATCGTCGATGTGTGCCGTGAGCCAGTTTGGGAGGTCCGGTTCGCTCAAATGCAGTTCATTCTGCGGTCTGTCGAGCCGGGCGTAGGTTAACAGTTCCTCAATCAAGGCTTCGAGTTGCCCGATATCGCGATTAAGCGCCAGCGACTCCTGCTCACTGAGGTTTTCACTCATCTCCAGCCGGTAGCGAAGTCGAACCAACGGGGTACGCAGTTCATGGGCAATCCCGTCGATCAGCTGTTTTTTACTGGCGATCAGCGCATTGATATTGTCCGCCATCTGGTTAAAGGCAATGCCCAGGCGTTCAAAGCTGGAACCGCTGTCAAAATTCAGTCGTTCGCTGAGATGACCGGTGCCGAACCGCTGAGCGGCAGCTTCCAGTCGCAGCATTTCCTGCCAGTGAGGACGCATCCAGATAAACACCGGAAAGGCCAGTGAAATGGCGATAAACGCCATTAGCGCGATATCCAGCAGGCGCATCTGATGGAGAAAATAGAGATAGGGAATGGGGCCAACGGCCAGTACATAGTGACTGCGCGGAATACGCTGAATGAAGGTGTACTGATCGTCGAGTGCAATGATGTCACCTTCACGCAGACGCTGCATACTTGGGGCATCCAGCGTGAATTTCGTCAGTGGCTCAACGCGCAGGTCAAAAGAGAGATTAAGATCCATCTCTTTGAGCGTTTTACCCCAGTCGCGCGGGGGGATCTCGCGCAATTCGCTGCGCATCAGATAGAGCGAGCTTTTCATCAAATCATCGAGCGACTGCCTGCCGGCTCGTTCCGCGGTGAATTTATAAACCAGTCCGACCAGCAGGGTCATCACCAGAAAGCAGACAAACAGCAGGAGATAAAACTGCACGAACAGTTTCTTCATTAAAAATCACCGAATGTTCAATGTTGTGTCTGATGCAAACGGATTGCAGGCACGTTGCTCTGTTGTCCTGGTCGTCATCATGCGCATCCCGCCAGGCAGTGTACACTGTCCTGTCCTGCGTGAAAATTTTGTGATGAAGAGGGAAACCTCTTTCCTGGCTAAAGTATATGGTGTCGTAATAACAGGAATGGATCTTTTCAAGGGAGAGAACAAATGCTGGTGCGTAATACGCTGACGGAAGCCTTACCATTACGTACGCGGGCAGGGGCCGTGGGCCTGGTATTGAGTCTGGAAGGCGCGCGTTATTATATTTTTCATAGTCGCCAGACCAGCGATCAGGTTGCCAGCTCCGTTCTGCAAAGGAGGCTGGAACTGCATCATGACTTGCTGCACCGAGGACACGAAGACCCTCCGCCTTACGATAGCGCACAAGGCCAACTGCGCTACCGAGAGCTGATTGGTTTCGCGAGGAATATGGCAGCGAGAACCGCTATGGATCCCGAGGGGCGACATGCGGAAGAAGCAATGATTGAACACTGGGATGAAGTATTGCGGGATTTCGCGAACCATCGACATCGTCTTCCCCGGCGTGCCGACGTCTTTCTTACCTATTGCCCCTGTCAGGTGACCAATCGCGATCCCAGTCCTGCACGTCAACTGGGACGCATTCATTATCCACTGTCCTGCCACGAAAAATTACGTCGGTTCTGTACAACAGAAAACCGTTCGCACATGCACTGGACGGTTTACTATGAGCATCTGTTTCAAACGGTCCCCGGGCTGGATATTCATTATGGCAATCTCCGGATCCTGAGACTGCCTCCCCATATCGTCATGCCGTAACCGGCGAACGGCGTCGTCTTACTGGCCTTGCACTTCATCCCAGGCGTGCGGGGCAAACAGATAGCCCTTGTTACGTACGGTTTTAATACGATAGGGTTCTGCCGCGTTATCAAGCAGTTTCTTACGCAGCCGCGAGATGGCGACGTCCACGCTGCGATCCATACCGTCGTAGCTTACGCCTCGTAGATTTTTCAGCAGCGCATCGCGGTCCATAATCTGTCCGGCATGGGTGGCGAGTTCCCATAACAGTTCGAAATCGGCGGTGGACAGTATGACCTGCTCACCGCTGAGCAATACGACACGGTTGATGGGGTCGATGGACAGGGAACCAAAGCGCAGGGTTTTATGCGGCGTGACGGTGGCAGGCTGAAACCCTTTGCTATGGCCAGATTGATCGCTCTGACGCAGGTGCAGCCGCAGGCGGGCCAGCAGCACCGCTGGCGGTGTGGTCTTCAGAATGTAGTCGCAGGCGCCCATTTCCAGCGCCAGGATGTGGTTCATGTCGCTGTCAAGCGAAGTGAGCAGGACGACGGGACCCTGCCATTGCCCCTGCAGGTCACGACAAAGGGTCATGCCGTCTTTGCCGGGGAGCATAATATCCAGCAGCACCAGGTCCGGTTGAACCTCTAATATCCGCGCTTCCGCCAGATCGCCACGCGGTTCGACGACCACCTCGAAGTCATGTTTTGCCAGATAGGCCGCAATGAGCGCACCGACCTCAGGATCGTCTTCAACAAATACAATCGTGTTCATCGTCTTGATTGCCGATCAGAAAACGTCAACATACACCGCCGGGGCGTTGCCTTCCATTAATCTTTCCTAAACGGGGACGCTTCCGTTATGCTGGTTGCCGATGTTATTGATGTGTAAAGGCAAGGTAATGGGACTCGTGATTAAAGCCGCGCTGGGTGCGCTGGTAGTGGTGTTGATTGGGTTGTTGGCAAAAACGAAGAATTACTACATCGCAGGGTTAATCCCGCTGTTCCCGACATTCGCGCTGATTGCACATTACATCGTGGCCAGCGAACGGGGTATTGACGCGCTGCGAACGACCATCGTGTTCAGCATGTGGTCAATTATTCCCTATTTTGTCTATCTCGTTTCGCTGTGGTACTTCACCGGTTTTCTGAAGCTGCCGGTGGCGCTGGGCGGGGCGGTGATCTGCTGGTGCCTGAGCGCCTGGCTGCTGATCTTTTGCTGGGTCAAACTTCACTAACGCAGGTGACGACCACCGTCCACGGCGAAACTGCGGCCGGTCACAAAGCAGCTGGTCAGCAGATAATCGATTAAATCAATTACCTCTTTTTCGCCCGGAGCCGTTTTCATCAGCGATTTGTTCAGTGCCTGCTGACGGTACTCGGCATCGTCACCTTCGTTAAACAGAATCAACGAAGGGGCGATTGCGTTAACCTTCACCTCTGGCGCGAGCTTACGGGCGAATGATCGGGTCATATTATCCAGCGCCGCCTTACTGGCCGCATAGGCGATATGCTTGTCGCTGCCTTTCTCCACAACGTAATCGGTAAAGTGAATGATGTCACCGGCGGCGTGCCCGTGCCCGCGCAGCATGCCTTCCAGCGCATGATTAAGCAGATAGGGGGCATTAACATGGATTTGCATCATACAGGCCAGTACATCAGAGAGCGGCGTTCCGGGTTTCTCTGCCATCCATGCGCTGGCGTTGTGCACGATGGCGCGCAGGCCGCTGGCACACGCTTTAACGTTATCGGCAAAGGCCAGAATGCCTTCATCGGTAGAGAAATCGGCCTGAATGCACAGGGCTCCTGCCTGGGTCAGCCCATCAATGGCCGGATAATGCGTGCGGTAGCTGACGATCACCGGCTGTTTCTGATTGAGAAAGTGCCAGGCAATGGCGAGACCGATGCGGCGACCTCCACCGGTCACTAAAATGGGCAGAGGATGTTGGGTTCCCATCGAAAAACTCCTTATGCGCCTGCGAATCAGGCAATTAGCGTCAAACGATGGGATGCGCTTACCCCACCAGCAACCAGGTCGCCGGTACGGCGGCAACCAGTAACAGACCTATCAGAATCATCTCCTGACGATTCAGAACGTTATCATGCGTATGCGTCTTGCGTGCATACAGGAACACCAGCAGACCCGGCGCATACAGCACCACCGAGAGCAGCAGGTGCATTGGCCCGGAGGCATACAATAACCATAAGCCATAAATGCACGCACCGACACCTACCGCCTGGTGAAGCGGGCGGGTGGCAATTTTCAGCAGAAAGGCACCGACGAGGAAATAAGGCACCAGAATCATCTCTGAGGCGATGGTCAGCAGCGTGTTGTAATCTGAACCGGTAAGCCAGATAAGCACCAGGCAGACCTGGACGCAGAGGTTGGTGAGCCACAGCGAAGCCGATGGTGCCCCTTGCGCATTCTGACGGGCGAAAATCCGCGGAAAAGCTTTATGCGTTGAGGCGAGAAACGGCACTTCCGCCGCCATAATCGTCCAACTCAGATACGCTCCGCAGACAGAGACAATCAGGCCCGCCGCAATGATAATCTCACCCCACGGTCCCATCATTTTGACCATCAGACCGGCCATTGACGGGTTACGGATTTCCGCCAGTTCAGGACGGGCAACCACGCCAAGTGAGAGCAGGGTAACCAGCAGATAAACGGCAAGTGCAGAGAGTACCGCTAACAGCGTGGCGCGACCCACATCGTGCTTATTACGCGCCCGCGCCGAGACCACCACCGCGCCTTCCACACCGATGAACACCCATAACGTGATGAGCATCGTGTTCTTAACCTGTTCCCAGACCGGGACTCCCAGCGCGAGGCCGGTAAAATCGAGGCTGAAGACCTCCAGTTTAAACGCCATAAAGGCCAGCACGATAAACAGTCCGAGCGGCAACAATTTTGCCAGCGTCGCCACCAGATTAATGCTGGCCGCCGTTTGTACGCCGCGCAGTACCAGAAAGTGCACCACCCACAGCAGAACCGAAGCGCCAACGATCGCCTGCCAGGTGTTCCCGTCGCCAAACAAACGCAACGCTGGCGTGTCTGTAAAGAAGCTGAGGGCAGAGAAGACAATGACGAGGTAGGAGACGTTGGCAATCACCGCGCATAACCAGTAGCCCCAGGCAGAGCAGAAACCGATCAGCTCCCCGAATCCTTCACGAGCATAGGTGAAGATGCCGCCATCCAGTTCGGGACGGATACGGGTCAGAATCAACATGGCAAACGCCAGCAGCAATATCCCGGCTCCGGTGATCGCCCAGCCGATGAGTAGTGCCGACGGACTGGCAACCGCGGCCATGTTCTGCGGCAGACTGAAAACACCTGCGCCAAGCATTGAGCTTAAAACCAGCGCGGTGAGTGCGCTCAGTCCCAGTTTCTTTTCCATGGTTATCCCGTGGTAAAAACGAACGATGAAGAATAATTATTGTGGCAAAACGCATAAAAATGGTGAAAGCCACTAAGGCGCGGGATTTTACGGAGAGAAGAGACTGCATGCAATGATCAGAGAAAAATTTGTGACTAATAAAACGAAAGGCGGCATAAAGCCGCCTTATTTTGCTACCGGAGATCGTTATTTATACAGATCGGCGCTGATGGTCATGTTGTTACCACGTTCCTGCCACTGGCGAGTAATGTGGTAATACTTGGCCCCTTGCTTCGCCGCACGTTTGGCGACCTGATAAGAGACTTCGGTCATGCTGCTGTAGTTGCCGGTGAACTTGATGCTGTCGAACGGCACCATCATAGCCGCCGTGGCTTTGTTCAGCTCTTCGACTTTCGTGCCATCTGGAAGGGTGACAGTGTAACGTCCACCTTTAGTGGATTGCGTTTCGAAGAAGCGGCCCACGTCAGAGCTCGGGGATGCGGTAGTGGCTACGCCCGGGATTTCGACGTTCTTCGCCGCCTCGCCGCCAGCAGCGAGCGCTGCGCGACCAGCATCGGAGTCTGCCGGGATCGCGTCAGGGCTCTGCACCACGCGTTTCTTCGCATCTTCTTTATAGATAAAGGCGGTGATACGCTGGTTGCCACCCTGGTTCGCATCAATCTGACGTACGATGTAGAAGGAGTAGGCTCCTTTTTCACGTGCGGCTTTAGTGATGGCGTCATTCACTTCCGGCTGGCTGCGGTAGAAACCCTGTACCGTGACGGTATCAAACGGTTCCAGCATGACGGCTTCAGACTTCGGTAATTCAACCACGCCATTGATCACGCGGTTTTTGCTGGCTTCCGCTTTTTCGGCGTCGGCTTTGTAGAAGTCTGCAACAACACGCCAGTTACCACTGTTGCCAAAATCAGATGTATCAACGACATAAAATGAGGCAGCGCCTTCTTTATCTGCGCGGCGGTTAACGGCCTTCACCGCGTCGCCAATCGCATTAAAACGGCCTGTGACCGTGACACGGTCGTAAGGTTTCAGTGCTGCCGCTTGCTCCGGCGTCAATTCTGTTGCTGCGTTTACGGAAAAAGCCGTCGCAGAAAGAAGTGCGGACGCCAGGAGAGTGTTCTTAAGCTTCATAAAAATAATCCTTCGCCTTGCGCAAACCAGGTACTGGTATTGTTATTGACTAGAAACGTGGCTGATTATTGCATTTAAACCCGGTGACTGTCTGCGTCATTTTTCAATCAGCATGGCAGATGACGTCACAAGGTCGATAACAAATTATGATATGTCGAAAAAATGGTCATTTCACAGTAAAAACTGATGAACGTGCTGAATTTTATAAGTTAATTTAATGTTAATTAGTTGATCTGCCGTGGCGCTTAATCATGTTTTGCCGCTTCGTCTGAGCGATTTATTGGCCTTTCTCAAGGAATTGAAGGTCATTATCCCGGACAGAGGGCTGAATCGTTCCTGTTTTGCTGATAATCCGACAAATACTGTTTTTTGGCGCTAGATCACAGGCGCTATTTTCAGTACGTTATAGAGAGTTTGTTACTGTTTTATTTTTCCGGGGTAACCTATACCTCCTGCGTGAAATTGCTTACGCGATTCCACGATCACTGACAAACCATCATCAAAAATACCGATGGAAGGGAACATTATGCGAATTGGCATACCAAAAGAACGGTTTACCAATGAAACCCGCGTAGCAGCGACGCCAAAAACGGTTGAGCAACTGCTGAAGCTGGGTTTCACCGTCGCGGTAGAGAGCGGCGCGGGTGGACTGGCGAGTTTTGACGATAAAGCTTTTGTAGAAGCGGGCGCGGAAATTGTCGATAGCAGCGCTGTCTGGCAATCAGAGATCATTCTGAAGGTCAACGCACCGGAAGATGAGGAAATTCCGTTACTCAATCCGGGCACCACGCTGGTCAGCTTCATCTGGCCTGCGCAGAATCCAGAGTTAATGCAAAAGCTCGCCGAGCGTAATGTGACGGTGATGGCAATGGATAGCGTACCGCGTATTTCACGTGCGCAGTCGCTGGATGCATTGAGCTCCATGGCAAACATTGCCGGTTATCGGGCGATCGTGGAAGCGGCGCACGAGTTCGGCCGTTTCTTTACCGGGCAAATTACCGCAGCGGGCAAAGTCCCTCCTGCCAAAGTGATGGTGATTGGCGCCGGTGTTGCCGGTCTGGCTGCCATTGGTGCGGCGAACAGCCTGGGCGCGATTGTACGTGCCTTTGACACCCGTCCGGAAGTGAAAGAACAGGTCCAGAGTATGGGCGCTGAATTCCTCGAACTGGATTTCAAAGAGGAAGCAGGCAGCGGCGACGGTTACGCCAAAGTGATGTCTGAAGCGTTTATCAAAGCGGAAATGGCGCTGTTTGCCGCGCAGGCAAAAGAGGTCGACATTATTGTCACCACTGCGCTGATCCCCGGCAAACCAGCACCGAAACTAATAACCCGTGAAATGGTTGACTCCATGAAAGCGGGCAGCGTGATTGTCGATCTGGCCGCGCAAAACGGTGGCAACTGTGAATACACGGTCGCCAATCAGGTCACGACCACGGCAAATGGCGTCAAAGTGATCGGCTATACCGACTTGCCAGGGCGTCTGCCGACGCAGTCTTCCCAACTGTACGGCACTAACCTTGTTAATCTGCTCAAACTGCTGTGCAAAGAGAAAGACGGTAATATCACCGTTGATTTCGACGACGTGGTCGTGCGTGGCGTAACGGTGGTGCGTGACGGTGAAATTACCTGGCCTGCGCCGCCGATTCAGGTGTCTGCACAACCGCAGGCCGCTGCGAAAGCCGCGCCGGCAGCAAAAGAACCGGCAAAACCCACATCGCCGTGGCGTAAATATGCGCTGATGGCGCTGGCGATCATTCTGTTCGGCTGGCTGGCTGACGTCGCGCCGAAAGAGTTCCTCGGGCACTTTACGGTATTCGCCCTGTCCTGCGTGGTGGGTTATTACGTGGTCTGGAACGTCTCTCATGCTCTGCATACGCCGCTGATGTCCGTGACCAACGCCATTTCAGGGATCATCGTGGTTGGCGCGCTATTGCAGATTGGCCAGGGTGGCTGGGTTAGCTTCCTGAGCTTCATCGCGGTACTGATTGCCAGCATCAATATTTTCGGTGGCTTCACCGTGACTCAGCGCATGCTGAAAATGTTCCGGAAAAACTAAGGGGTAACACATGTCTGGAGGATTAGTTACAGCTGCATACATTGTTGCCGCGATCCTGTTTATTTTCAGCCTGGCGGGACTTTCAAAGCATGAAACGTCTCAGCAGGGTAACAACTTTGGTATCGCCGGGATGGCGATTGCGCTGATTGCCACGATTTTTGGCCCGGATACCGGCAACGTTGCCTGGATCCTGGTGGCAATGATCATCGGCGGCGCGATTGGTATTCGTCTGGCGAAGAAAGTCGAAATGACCGAAATGCCGGAGCTGGTGGCGATTCTGCACAGCTTTGTCGGTCTGGCTGCGGTACTGGTCGGCTTTAACAGCTATCTGTATCACGAAGCGGGCCTCGAGCCGATTCTGGTCAATATTCACCTGACCGAAGTGTTCCTTGGCATCTTCATCGGTGCGGTGACCTTCACCGGCTCGGTGGTGGCGTTTGGTAAACTGCGCGGTAAGATCTCGTCTAAACCGCTGATGCTGCCGAACCGCCATAAAATGAACCTCGCGGCGCTGGTGGTTTCTTTCCTGCTGCTGGTGGTTTTTGTACGTACCGAAAGCGTTGGCCTGCAGGTTCTGGCGCTGCTGGTGATGACCATTATCGCGCTGGCGTTTGGCTGGCACCTGGTGGCCTCCATCGGCGGGGCGGATATGCCGGTCGTGGTCTCCATGCTGAACTCCTATTCCGGTTGGGCAGCGGCGGCGGCAGGCTTCATGCTGAGCAATGACCTGCTGATCGTGACCGGTGCGCTGGTCGGTTCTTCCGGTGCGATTCTGTCTTACATCATGTGTAAGGCGATGAACCGCTCGTTCATCAGCGTCATTGCGGGGGGCTTTGGTACCGATGGTACGGCGTCCAGCGGTGATGAAGAAGTGGGTGAACACCGTGAGATCAGTGCGGAAGATACTGCCGATATGCTGAAAAACTCGCATACGGTGATCATCACCCCGGGCTATGGCATGGCGGTGGCGCAGGCACAGTATCCGGTTGCGGAAATTACCGAGAAACTGCGCGCGCGCGGCATCAAAGTGCGTTTCGGCATCCACCCGGTTGCCGGGCGTTTGCCGGGCCATATGAACGTACTGCTGGCGGAAGCGAAAGTGCCTTACGACATCGTGCTGGAAATGGACGAGATCAACGATGATTTCGCCGATACCGACACCGTGCTGGTTATTGGCGCGAACGACACGGTGAACCCGGCGGCGCAGGACGATCCGAACAGTCCTATTGCCGGTATGCCGGTACTGGAAGTGTGGAAAGCGCAGAACGTTATCGTCTTTAAACGTTCGATGAATACCGGTTATGCCGGTGTGCAGAACCCGCTGTTCTTTAAAGAGAACACCCATATGCTGTTTGGCGATGCCAAAGCCAGCGTGGATGCGATTCTGAAAGCGCTGTAATCGGTTGTTCGTTCAAAACGGCCTCTGCGGAGGCCGTTTTTACGTCGGTTATGCGTTGTTCGCGTCGCCTAACAGAATGGCGATACTTTGCCCGCCAACGGATTGTTCCAGCGCAATCTTGACGATAATGGTCAGTGGTACCGAAAGCAGCATCCCGACCGGTCCCAGCAGCCATCCCCAAAAGATCAACGACAGAAACACCACCAGCGTAGAGAGCCCCAGACCGCGTCCCATGATGCGTGGCTCAAGGATATTACCGAACACCAGGTTGATAATCAGATAGCCAGCAAGTACCACCAGCGCGTCGTACAGGCCGCCAAACGCCAGTACCTGAATGATAGGGGGGATTGCAGCCAGCACCGAGCCAATGTTCGGAATGTAGTTCAGCGCGAAGGCCAGAAGCCCCCAGATGAAGGCGAAACGGACATCCAGCGCGGCCAGCATCCCCCAGACCACCAGACCCGTGACGAGACTGATGGCCGTTTTCAGCACCAGATAGTGTGACACGCTGTCGATGGCGCGCTGAATGGCCGCCATCCCCTCAACCGGGCGGACCATAATCTGCTGGAATTTAGTGGGAAGCTGCGGCACTTCCAGCAGCATGAAGACCACCGTCAGCAGCAGTAAAAATATCGACGACATGGCATTGGTTAACTGCGTCAGCAAATTGGTGATAAGCGTCATGGCCGCGTTGGGATCGATGTACTTCACCATCTCATCCACGGAGACGCCGATGCCTAAGCGAACCAGCCAGGGCTCCAGATTTTTCAGGGGAATGACCAGTGACGAACGATACTGGGGCAGGGTGCGCGCCAGTTCGTTGAGGGACGTTCCAAGGTAGGTCAGCAGCAGGACCATCGCCATAACGATGATGATAACCAGCAAGGAGATCGCCAGCACGCGTGGAACGCGCAGTTTCACCATCCGCTGTACCAGTGGGCTAAGGACAACGGCAATAAATAAGGCCAGAATAAAGGGAACAATAATATCCGCCGCAAAGCGGATACCGGTAAGAATGATCACCAGCATTCCCAGCATAATGACTATCTTGAGACCGTTCAGCGTGATGATGGGTTTTGCCATGAGGTGTCCTGTATTTTTCTGATTGCCGCGTATAATAATGTGATTCCTGTCGAGGTGTCCTGGAAAAAATCAAACGATTCGGGTAAAGAAGTGAAAAGGTTTTGAGTTAATTCCTGGCCTATGATACAAATCAGGCGTGTTCAACTACCGAGGACAATTATCATCCGCGATGACGAGAAGCAACACTGCGGATAATTGTAATATTATGGACAATATGTTCAGGACGTTTTTTTCTACACAGACTCTTCTTCGCACTTCCTCCTCTTTCTTGCTTGCAGGTGAGCAGCACTGGCGCAACGCGCTGTAGTCCCTTCTTCTGTTCGAGCTGACGCCATGCGTCTGGCTAACTGATTTTATTTTCTGGTTTGCCGCTTTGTGCAAGCCCAAAGGATTATATTCTCAAGCAGGAGAAGCACCATGTTTTACTGGATTTTATTAGGCCTGGCGATTGCCGCCGAAATTACCGGCACACTGTCGATGAAATGGGCAAGCGTGAGCGATGGCAACAGCGGATTTATTTTAATGCTGGTGATGATCGCGACCTCGTATATTTTTCTCTCTTTCGCCGTTAAAAAAATCGCCCTCGGCGTAGCTTACGCGCTGTGGGAAGGTATCGGTATTTTATTTATTACGCTGTTTAGCGTGCTGTTATTTGATGAGTCGCTGTCGGCCATGAAAATTGCCGGTCTGGCGACGCTGGTACTGGGGATTGTGTTGATCAAGTCTGGTACCCGCAAGTCGCGTCAGAGTGCGAAAGAGGTGACGCATGCAACAGTTTGAGTGGGTTCACGCTGCGTGGCTGGGAGGGGCGATCGTTCTGGAAATTATCGCCAACGTCTTCTTAAAATTCTCTGACGGCTTTCGGCGCAAATGGTACGGCATCCTCTCGCTGGTCGCGGTACTCGCCGCGTTCAGCGCGCTGTCTCAGGCGGTAAAAGGCATTGATCTGTCCGTTGCCTATGCGCTGTGGGGGGGGTTTGGTATCGCCGCGACGCTGGCCGCCGGATGGATACTGTTTGGTCAGCGCCTGAATCATAAGGGCTGGATTGGCGTTGTTCTGCTGCTGGCCGGAATGGTGATGATTAAACTTGCCTGATGTTCCGCTGCCCGCTTCCTGCGGGCAGCGCGATGAGCGTTATTGTTCCCCGGCCAGTGCATCCAGTTTTTCACGAAAACCGGTCACCGAGATAGCCCGGTTGTCTGCGCGCCAGCGATCTTTTGCCGCCGGGGCTGAACTCTGAACGCCGATTAACTGCCATCCCGCCTCGGTTTTCAACATCAGCGGCGAACCGCTGTCGCCCGGCAGGGTGTCACACTGATGTGACAACACCGAATTCTGCGCCCAGCCGGTGACAATGCAATCCTGATGAGAATAGAGCGTATCAAGATGGTCTTCCGGATATCCCGACTGTGTGACCTTGCGCCCGGCGTCCTTGAGTGCGGCGGTCAGTGCGGCTTTATCCCCTTCAAAGAGCGGCAACGGCGTGATGCCGGAAGGCGGATAGCGCAGGACGACCAGACCAAAATCCCACGGCGCGGCAGCCGGCGGCACAATCCAGCCATCGCCATCGGGCTTCAGACGTTTTCCCAGACCGGGATCGACGCGTCCTTCAATTCCGTGGATTTCATAACGCCAGAGACCTTTTTTAGAGACAAAACGCAGGACCACGGCTTTATCCGGTTTCCCTTTAGGCGGGGTTAATAAGCAATGTCCGGCGGTAAGCGCCAGATGCGGGGAGATCAGCGTCGCAGTACACAAGTTTCCGCTGGCGGTTTCCAGTTGTCCGATAGCATCCCACGGCGATTGTGTAGGATCGCTTACCGGCGCGCGATCGTCCTGACCAAAAAATAACGTTTTGACTTCACTGGTCTCGCTATCCGCGTCAGGCTTATCCGCATGCGCAATACCCGATGAAAAGCACAACGACCCCAGTAATACAGCAACGGTTTTACGCATATCACACTCTGTGTGGGTAATTATGATTATTAAAAGAAAACCCTCAGTAAATACTATAGACGTAACGGCGGGAAAGTGAGAGCAAAATCAGAGTACTACGATCAGGAAAGATAAAAGCGGGCAGCAATGAGTGCACATAAAATAAGCGTGATAAGGATGAACTCAAAGCGATAACGGCGCACCATGTTACCCTCCGAAAAAGACGGCGCTAAACCGGGAAAGCGTTCAGCGCCGTTGAGTAATGGCGCGAGGGGGCGCGCCAGTTTACAGATTCAGGACTTAAGCTGCCGGTTGAGCGGCGGGCTTAGCAGCCGGTTGTTTGGTGTGTTTCTTGGCGTGCTTTTTAGCGGCTTGCGCTTTTTGTTCTGGCGCTTTCTGCTCAGTCGTGGCTTTGGCTTTTTTCGGGTGTTTTTTAGCGGCCTGCGCTTTTTGCTCTGGCGCTTTCTGGGTGGTCGCTTTGTGATGTTTTTTGTGGTGCATGGTTTTTGCCGGAGCCGCTTTTGCGACAGGTGCGGCAGCCGGTGCAGTTGTCGTAGTGTCAGCAGCAAATGCGGCAGAAGACAGACCCATAGCAGCGGCAACAACCAGAGCTAATACTTTTTTCATTCTCATACCCTCGATTTGGTTTTTCATTCAACCCCACTGCGGGGCCGTTGAAATAACTATATCGCTGGATTATGTGTGCTTCCGTGAGTCATTGGTTTCGGCGTGTAACGATATGTACAATGCCGGGCGCAACGGCCCGGCAAGGCGGTTTACAGATAGCGAGATTCAAGGTGGGCGCGGAAATGGCGGCTGTTGAGCGTTTCTCCGGTGGCCTGGGTGATCAACTGCTCCGTAGTAAAGCGGCTGCCGTGTTGCCAGATGTTCTGTCGCAGCCAGTCAAACAGCGCGCTGAAATCACCGCCAGCAATTTGTTGGTTGAGACCCGGCAACGCGCGGTTCGCGGCGCTGAACAACTGCGCGGCGTACATCGCGCCCAACGTGTAAGAAGGGAAGTAACCAAACCCGCCGTCGGTCCAGTGAATATCCTGCATACAGCCGTCGCGATAATTCCCTTTTGTCGACAGTCCCAGCCATGCCTGCATTTTTTCGTCCCACAGCGCCGGAATATCTTCCACCTCGATGTCGCCATTGATTAACGCTCGCTCAATCTCATAGCGCAGAATGACGTGCGCCGGGTAGCTGACTTCATCTGCATCCACGCGGATAAAACCGGGTTTAACCCGCTGGTTCCAGGCGATGAAGTTTTGCTCTTCAAAGGCAGCCTGAGAGCCAAAATGACGCTTCACGGCGGGTAGCAGTCGCCGTAAAAACGCATTGCTGCGGCCCACCTGCATTTCAAAAAACAGACTCTGGGATTCGTGGATCGCGGTGGAACGGGCTAGCGCTACCGACTGACCCAGCCAGTTACGCGGCAGGTTCTGCTCATAGCGGGCGTGTCCGGTTTCGTGGATAACGCCAAACAGGGCGCTGAGTAACTCGTTTTCGTCATAGCGCGTCGTGATACGCACATCTTCCGGCACGCCGCCGCAGAACGGATGAGCGCTAATATCCAGGCGACCCGCGTTAAAATCGAAACCGAGTACAGACATCGTCTCCAGCCCCAGTTCTCGCTGGACGGCAGTCGGGAAAGGGCCAACAGGGGCAACCAGCGACTGCTGTGACTGCCGGACAACCACGCGGTTGAGGAGATCCGGCAGCCACGATTTGAGATCGGCAAACAGTCCGTCCAGTTGTGCACTGGTCATTTCTGGCTCATAAATATCCAGCAGCGCGTCATACGGCGAGCCGCCTTTGACCTGCGCACGCAGCCTGGCCTCCTCGCGACTCAGTTTCACCACCTCTCGCAAATTCGCCGAGAATCCCTGCCAGTCGTTAGCGGGACGCTGACTGCGCCAGGCGTGCTCGCAGCGACTTCCAGCGAGCGATTTAGCCTCCACCAGCGACTCAGGTAACAATGCGGCCTGGGTATGCAGCCGCGTCATTTCCCGCAGATTGGCCTGTTCCACATCATTGAGATCCTCCTGGGCGGCAGCGGCAAGCCATTGCGCCACTTTCGGTTCGGTCAGAATTTGATGTTCCAGCACGCTCAGCTCAGCCAGCGCTTCACCGCGCGCCGCGCTGCCGCCTGGCGGCATCATGGCGAACATATCCCAACTGGCGATGGCGGAAAGGTGAGAGAAGCGGGACAGCCGCAGGAAGGTGCGTGCAAGTTGTTGATAGCTTTTGTTATCCATGTAACCTCTTCGACGAAACAGGCAGGTTGAGTTCCCCCACCATAATGGGTAGTTATGTTTATCGATAGCCTTTTTTATAGTAGCCAACGGGAACATCGTCCCCGTCCAATAAAAATAAACACACACAGCAAAATGAATCCACTTCACTGGGTTGTCTTTGCTCTTCTGGCACTGGATGCCGTCAGAGAATTGATGGGGTATTCATCAATCTTAGGAATTTGGTAACCACTGTTGGTCGAGAGGCGAAAGCCCGGTGAAACCCGGGCTTTTCTTTCAGACTAGACGTGAAGGCGGTGATGCAGTCGGGTACCGACCAGAATGGCCAGTATCAGCATAATAGCGATAAATCCCCCCACGCCATTCCAGCCATAGTTATGCCAGAACACGCCGCCGAGCGTACCGGCGATACTGGATCCCAGATAGTAGCTGAACAGATACAGCGAAGAGGCCTGGCCTTTGGCGCGCCGCGCGCGCGGGCCGATCCAGCTACTGGCGACGGAGTGGGCGCCAAAGAATCCCGCCGAGAAGAGCAGCATGCCGGTGAAAATCAGCCATAGCGAGCTGAATAGGGTCATTAGCAGACCGACAAGCATCACGGCGGTAGAGAAGAGCATCACCGGGCCGCGCCCGTAGCGCACCGTCATCGAACCGGCTTTCGGTGAACTCCAGGTCCCGGTCAGATAGGCAACGGAAAGCAGGCCGACCACCGCCTGGCTGAGCTCCCACGGTGAAAGCATCAGGCGATAACCGATGTAGTTAAACAGGGTGACGAACGACCCCATCAGCAGAAAACCTTCCGCAAACAACAGCGGCAGCCCCTGGTCGCGCCAGTGGAGTCGAAAGTTAATGAACAACGTTTTGGGGCGCAGCGACGTGGGACGGAAGTGGCGTGATTCCGGCAGAATTTTCCAGAACATCAGGGCCGACGCCAGTGCGAAGCAGCCAATGGCCGCCAGCGCAATGCGCCAGCTAAAGAAATCAGTAAACACGCCGCTAATCAGACGTCCGCTCATTCCGCCAATCGAGTTGCCGCTGATATACAGCCCCATTGAGAACGCGACAAAGCTGGGGTGGATTTCCTCGCTCAGATAGGTCATTCCGACGGCCGCTACGCCGCTGAGCGAAAGGCCAATCAGCGCGCGCATCACCAGTATACCGTGCCAACTGGTCATCATCGTCGAAAGCAACGTACAGCAGGAGGCGAGCAGCAGCGCGGTCACCATCACCGGCTTGCGGCCGATGGCATCCGACAGCGGGCCGGTAAACAGCAGGCCAACGGCTAACATTCCTGTGGAAATCGACAATGAAATACTGCTACTGGCAGGCGATACGCCAAACTCATGGGACAGCACTGGCAGAATAGGCTGGACGCAGTACAGCAGGGCGAAGGTCGCCAGTCCGGCAGAAAAGAGTGCCAGCGTGACGCGCATGAAGGCAGAGGTACCGCGTTGAATAAACTGAACCGGCTGAGAAATGCGTTGGTCGTCAATATCGCTCGCCGTCGCGTCATTGACTGTAGTAGTACGACTCACTGGAAATCCTTGCGCAACAAACCCGTGTTTTGAGGGGACGGGCATAACCTTGTTGAGTAGAGTAGGAAAAACTCATTATTCTGTCTAATATATTAATAGTCTCAAATAATACTTTCAAAATATGAATATTGAACTTCGTCACCTTCGCTACTTTGTTGCCGTAGCGGAAGAACTGCATTTTGGGCGTGCTGCGGCCCGATTGAACATTTCGCAGCCGCCGCTGAGCCAGCAAATTCAGATGCTTGAGCAACAGGTCGGCGCGCGCCTGCTCGCGCGAACGAACCGTAGCGTCGCGCTGACCGCCGCAGGCAAGCAATTTCTCGCCGACAGTCGGCAGATCCTCGGGCTGGTTAATGATGCCGCCGCCCGCGCGGAGCGTCTGCACCTGGGGGAGGCCGGGGAACTGCGCATCGGCTTTACCTCGTCGGCGCCGTTTATACGCGCGGTCTCCGATACGCTGTCGTTGTTCCGGCAGAATTACCCGGATATGCATTTGCAGACCCGCGAGATGAATACCCGCGAACAACTGGCACCGCTGAGTGAAGGGGCGCTGGATCTGGGCCTGATGCGCAATACCCTGTTGCCGGAGAGCTTACATCATGCGGTTATCTTGCATGAACCGCTGATGGCGATGATCCCCCGGGTGTACCCGCTGGCGCAAAAGCCGGTAGTGACGCTGGCTGAACTGGCGAAAGAACCGTTTGTTTTCTTTGACCCTCACGTCGGAACCGGTCTTTACGACGATATCCTCGGCATGATGCGTCGCTACCAGTTGTCGCCTGTGATTACCCAGGAGGTCGGCGAGGCAATGACGATCATTGGGCTGGTCGCTGCCGGCTTAGGCGTGTCGATACTTCCGGCGTCGTTTAAAAAAGTGCAGCTCAATGAGATGTGTTGGGTGCCGATTGCGGAAGAGGATGCGGTCTCGGAAATGTGGCTGGTCTGGTCGGCACATCATGAACAGAGCCAGGCGGCGCTACGCTTTCGTCAGCAGTTAATTCAGGCCGTCAGGAGCGCTTAAATTAATTTAATAACGGCTGAAAATGTGCAGTTAATCACACGGCTAAGTAAAAAGTTGACGTCGTGTATTGAAGTACTTCACCATAGCCCGCAGATTATTTCGGAGCGCGAAAATAAAGGGAGTCAGAGGTGGTTGCTGATAGTCAGCCTGGGCACATCGATCAAATAAAGCAGACCAATGCGGGTGCAGTTTATCGCCTGATTGATCAGTTGGGGCCGGTATCGCGTATTGATCTTTCGCGTCTTGCGCAGCTGGCGCCTGCCAGTATCACGAAGATAGTGCGCGAAATGCTTGAAGCGCACCTGGTCCAGGAACTGGAAATTAAAGAAGCCGGTAGTCGCGGACGGCCTGCGGTGGGACTGGTGGTGGAAACAGAAGCCTGGCACTATTTGTCTCTTCGTATCAGTCGTGGGGAAATATTTCTCGCCCTGCGCGATCTCAGCAGCAAACTGGTGGTGGAAGAGTGTCTTGAGCTGCCGCTGAACGATGAAACGCCGCTGCTGGCGCGGATTGTCACGCTGGTCGATCAGTTCTTTATTCGCCATCAGCAGAAGCTCGAACGTCTGACCTCCATCGCCATTACCTTACCCGGCATTATTGATACAGAGAATGGGATCGTGCATCGCATGCCGTTTTATGCCGATGTGAAAGAGATGCCGCTCGGCGATACGCTGTCGCAGCACACCGGTGTACCGGTCTACATTCAGCATGATATCAGCGCCTGGACAATGGCAGAGGCGCTGTTTGGCGCGTCCCGTGGGGCGCGTGATGTGATTCAGGTGGTTATCGATCATAACGTTGGGGCCGGGGTGATTACCGACGGTCACTTACTGCATGCGGGCAGCAGCAGCCTGGTGGAGATTGGCCACACCCAGGTTGATCCTTACGGTAAACGCTGTTACTGCGGCAACCACGGCTGTCTGGAAACCATTGCCAGCGTCGAAAGCGTGCTGGAACTGGCGCAATTGCGGCTGGCACAATCCATGAGCTCGTCGCTCCATGGCCAGCCGCTGACGGTTGATTCGTTGTGTCAGGCGGCGATGCAGGGCGATCTGCTGGCTAAAGACATTATCAGCGGCGTGGGAACTCACGTTGGACGTATCCTCGCCATTATGGTCAATCTGTTTAACCCGCAAAAAATACTGATCGGATCGCCGCTCAGTAAAGCGGCGGACGTGTTGTTCCCGGCGATTGCGGACAGCATTCGCCAGCAGGCGCTACCGGCCTACAGCAAAAATATGGTCGTTGAGAGCACGCAGTTTTCTAATCAGGGGACGATGGCGGGGGCCGCGCTGGTAAAAGACGCGATGTATAATGGTTCTTTGTTGATTCGTCTATTACAGGGTTAACATTTTTTAACTGTTCTACCAAAAATTGCGCTAACTCAAGCTGATTCTACCTGGCATACCTTAGACTTTCTCTACTGTATTATTTTCCTGGCTTATATTTTCGAAGCATAACGGTGGAGTTGGTGATGCTGAAGCGTTTCTTTATTACAGGTACAGACACTTCTGTTGGGAAGACGGTTGTTTCCCGCGCATTGCTACAAGCGTTAGCGTCGGGGGGTAAAAGCGTTGCGGGATATAAACCGGTCGCGAAGAGCAGCAAAGAGACCCCTGAAGGGTTGCGCAACCGGGATGCACTGGTGCTGCAAAGCGTATCGACGCTGGAATTGCCCTATGAGGCCGTTAACCCCATCGCCCTGAGCGAAGATGAAAGTAGTGTGGCCCACAGTTGCCCGATCAATTACACCTTACTTTCTAACGGTCTGGCGAGCCTGTCAGAGAAAGTCGATCACGTGGTGGTTGAAGGCACCGGCGGCTGGCGCAGTCTGATGAACGATCTGCGTCCGTTGTCTGAATGGGTGGTGCAGGAGCAGTTACCGGTACTGATGGTGGTAGGCATTCAGGAAGGCTGTATTAACCATGCGCTGCTGACTGCTCAGGCGATCGCCAACGACGGCTTACCGCTGATCGGTTGGGTCGCCAACCGTATCAATCCGGGTCTGGCACACTATGCGGAAATTATCGATGTCCTGAGCAAAAAATTGCCTGCGCCGTTGATCGGCGAACTGCCTTATTTACCGCGCGCCGAGCAGCGCGATCTTGGACAGTACATTCGCCTGTCAATGCTGGGTAGCGTGCTGTCAGTCGATAGAATCATGGCCTGATTCACGACCTTACACATCATAATGATGAAACCGGGGAGCCAACGCGCTCCCCGGTTTTTTTATACCGTCAAAACCGGTCTTAGCTGCTTTCGTGAATGTTCAGCGCCCGGCGGGTACGTCCAGAACTGAGATAATCGGCGATGTAATCCTGTGAGATCTCGCCGTTGTAGCGACCGTCCTCGTCAACAATCGGCATCCAACTGGTATTACTTTCATACAGCTTGGACAGCACAATACGCAGGTTGTCTTCGGCCTTGCCGGTAATACGGAAGGGATGAATGATGTCTGCGCAGGTGCCGGTGGCCTGACGCGCCTCGCGACGTTTCACAAAGCCCAGCGGTTTACCTTCGCCATCCACCACCGTAATCGCCCGAATGTCGTTGTCATCCATAATGCCAAAGGCTTCATTCAGCGACGTAGACGGTTGCGCGGTCAGCGTTGGCTGCTGGTCGGTCACGTCGCCCGCCGAGACCAGCAGCAGGCGCTTGAGCGTACGGTCCTGACCGACGAATGAACCGACAAAGTCGTTGGCCGGTTTTGCCAACAACTCATCCGGGCTGGCGCACTGGACAATGCGTCCCTGGCGGAATACGGCAATACGATCGCCGAGTTTCAACGCTTCATCAATATCATGACTTACCAACATCACCGTTTTCTTCAACGCGCGCTGCATGTCGAGGAACTGGTTCTGGATCACTTCGCGGTTGATTGGGTCGACGGCACCAAACGGTTCATCCATCAGCAGAACCGGCGGATCCGCCGCCAGGGCGCGAATGACGCCAATACGCTGTTGCTGGCCGCCGGACATCTCTTTTGGATAGCGATGCAGAAACTTCTTCGCATCCATTGCTACCATCTCCATCAACTCTTCGGCACGGCTTTTACAGCGGGCTTTATCCCAGCCCAGCATGCGGGGGACGACCGTAATATTTTCTTCAATCGTCATGTTAGGGAACAGACCAATCTGCTGGATCACATAGCCAATGTTGCGGCGTAGGGTGACGGTATCCATCTCGCCCGTATTTTCACCGTTAATCAGGATGTTGCCGCTGCTCGGGGTAATCAGGCGGTTAATCATCTTCAGGGTAGTGGTCTTGCCGCAGCCCGACGGCCCCAGCAGAACGCACATTTCTCCCTCTGGCACGTTCAGATTGACGTTATCGACGGCCTTAAGCGGCTGACCGTTTTTCTGCGAAAATTGTTTGGTGAGGTTTTCCAGTTTTATCATTATCGTATCCCCTTCGGTGTCAGGACGACTTGCAGGCGGTGTAACAGCCAGTCAAGTACAATCGCTAAAAGACAAATCATCAATGCGCCGGCAATCAGCATGCGAATGTCGCTGCCGCCGATACCATTCAGTAATAGTAATCCCAGGCCGCCTGCGCCAATCACTGCGGCAATCGCCATCACGCCGATGTTCATGACCACGGCGGTGCGGATCCCGCCGAAAATCACCGGTAAAGCCATTGGGATCTCAACCCAGCGCAAACGCTGCCAGAACGTCATGCCTATCCCGCGACCCGCTTCGCGTAAGCCCGGTGGGATGCTGTCCAGCGCGGTATGGGTGTTACGCACGATAGGCAGCAGCGAGTAGAGGAACACGGCGGTAATGGCGGGCAGTGCGCCAATTCCGTGACCGATCAGCGAAAACAGAGGGATCATCAGCCCGAAGAGGGCAATAGATGGAATCGTCAATAGCAGTGTGGCGGCGCTCAGTACGGGCGTTGCCAGCCATTTGTGGCGGACAATCAGGATCCCGAGCGGTACGCCAGTCACAATCGCCAGGCCAACCGCCAGCGCCACCAGCCACAGATGCTGAAAAGTGAGCGTCGCCAGATAACCTGCGTTATCGATCATGTAGTGAATCGTATCCATATGCGCTCCTTACAGCAGGTTCTTTTGTTGCAGGAATTCACGAGCAACCTGCTGAGGTGACTGGTGATCGATATCAACCTTCGCATTCAATGAACTGATCACGTCATTATTTAACTGCGCCGAGAGGGTATTGAGCGCCTCGGCAAGCCCTGGGTTGGCCTCCAGCGTATCTTTACGCACCACAGGCGTGACAGCGTAACTTGGGAAGAAGCCCTTATCATCTTCCAGCACCTTGAGATCAAAACCCTTCACACGACCGTCAGTGGTATAGATAAGGCCGGCGTCAACAAAGCCATCACGCACGGCGTTGTAGACCAGTCCGGGATCCATCTGGCGGATTTGCGGTCGGTCAAGCTCCATTTGATAAGCCTGCTGCAACGGCTTCATTCCGTCGCTGCGCCCGGCAAATTCCAGGTCGAGCCCCAGCAACCAGTTGTTGTCGGGATCGGTCTGGCGGATGTGCTCAATTTTCGCCACCATCTCCGACATGGTGTTGATGTTTTCCGCTTCGGCGCGCTTACGCTGCATGGCGAACGCGTAGGTGTTGTTCATATCTGCCGGTTTCAGCCATACCAGCCCCAGCCTGGCATCAAGGCGCTTCACCGTGTCATACGACGCCTGCGGGCTCATGCGCTCATTGATATGGTTGAAAATAATCAACGAGGTGCCGGTGTATTCCCATGTCATATCAATCTGTTTATTGATCATCGCATTCCGTGAGATGACCGTGGCGATATTGGTTTGCGGCTGAACCTGAAATCCCTTTTTTTGCAGATACTGAACGGTCATGGCCGAGAGAATGTGCTGTTCGGTAAAGCTCTTGGTGGCGAGGATAATGGGGGCGGCCTGGGCCTGCGTGCTCATCAACAGCGCGGCGGCGAGCCATCCCAGCCATGTATTCTTGAGATTCATTTAGCGCTCCTTGTTTTTATCATTGTCATCAGGCCGTGTGCGGGCTCAGGGCGCGCCCAAGCCAGGCGAGCAGACTGTCGAGGATCAGGGCGAAAAGTGCGGTGGCGGTCGCCCCCAAAATCAATGTCGGGAAGTCGTTAAGATAGATGCCGGGGAAAATCAGCTCGCCGTAGCTACTGGCGCCAATCAGAAACGCCAGCGGGGCGGTCCCGACGTTAATCGCTGTGGCAATGCGGATCCCGGAAAGCATCACCGGCCAGGCGTTGGGGATTTCCACCTGACGAAGCCGCTGCCATTTCGTCATACCGATGCCGTTTGCCGCTTCAATCAGCGACGGTGGGACAGAAATCAGTCCGGCATAGGTGTTACGCACAATCGGCAACAGTGACGCCAGAAACAGCGCAACAATAGCGGGCAGGTCGCCAATGCCGATAATGACCATCGCCAGCGCGAGAACGGCCAGCGGAGGTAGCGTGTTGCCAATGTTGAAGATCTGCATGGCATATTCAGCAATCCCCTTTGCTGCGGGGCGGCTGAGCAGGATACCGCTTGGAATACCGACCAGCAGGGCGAAGAACATTGAGGTAAGGACTAAAATCAGGTGCTGTTGGCCGAGATAGAGCAAATCGACCTGACGTGATTTGAGCGTTTCGACGCCAATTCCCCAGATCAGCAGTGCCAGTAGCACAATGATGACGAAACTAAAGCCCAGCACGTGTTTTAACGTGGAAGTGTGCATTGCAGTGTGTCTCCCTGTTTGCATGCGTTATGGCGGCGAATAATCGTCGCATGTTGTTATGCCATGTATCGGCAGGGTGTTTTGAGCTATAGCAACAGGATGGGAAGGATTCCAGCGTGAAGGCAAATTAGATTCGCAGACTATTAATCGCTAAACGCGATTTGGCCTTATGCCGTAAAGGATAAGCAGGGTATGTAAAGAATTGTCTTAAAAACGCCAATCAGAAGTGACACTGTAACAACAAAGAAAGATGCAGGTATCAGAAAAGGCAGGAAAAACCTGCCTTCAGAGGGTTAGCGGAATAACGGTTTTTCCGCGACCGGAGTCAGTAACTGAGACTGCCACTGTGCCAGGGTGTGGCGGGCCAGTTCGCCGAGAGCCCGATAAAAAGGATGACCGGCGTTATCAATAAATATGTCCAGGAAGCGGGATGACCACGGGAACAGATGCCACGCCAGCAGCTGTTCGCATTCAGTGTGTCGGCCACTTTCAGCCAGCCACGCCGCCATCAGCAATAACGAACCGAAATGATCTTCGGGTTCATTTTGCGTTGCCTCGACGTGAATGCCGTTGTCGCGCATCCACTGACGCAGGGCCAGAGTGGACTCGCCAAACAGGACATTTTCGCGATCTAACCAGACGGAACCCCAGGGTGGCGACGGTAACGCATACGGCCCCACGAACAGGCGCTGAAACGCCTCGGGAAGTGATTCATCGCTGACGCGTTTAAAATCCGTCGCCAGTGGGGCCAGTACTTCCGCTGCCAGCGGCCACTGAGTCTGCCAGTCATCTGCGGTTAACGCTGATACCAGAGGGGCGGCTTCGGCGCTGTCGGGCGCGTAATAAAACAGGGCCCCCAGCACGCGTGCCGTCATCGCAAAATCATCACGTTGAGTAAAATCAGTCATCTGAAACATCCTGAAAAGTGCGGGTTTCCCCGCACGGATTTGTTAACCTGCTACCGCCATACCGACGGTCATATGCAGGCCATAAAACAGGCCACGACCTATTATTTCGCCACCAAGCACGAGGAGTAACCCCAGTAGCAACCCGGCGACATGCGGCTCTTTACGGCGTACCAGCGGGCAGATCCAGCAGCCCAGTCCGGCGGTAAGCAACACCACACGCCATACCTGCAGGGAGGCATAATCCGGTACCAGCGCAGAGGCCTGCTGAACCGAACTGTGAATCGTCGCCAGCGACATGCCTTGCAGGACAATGACACCCACGCTGACCAGCAGCGCCAGTACGCTGATACTGGCGAACACGGTTCCGCTAAAGGTGACGCGGGACGCCCGCAACAGTAATGCCGCGAACAGGGGGCCGCTGAGCAATACCGTCATGAAGAACGCCAGCGTCGTATAGCCAGTATACCAGGTCGGTACGGTATCGATCAGGTAAACACGGGTCATTGCCCAGACGAAGACGATCCCCAGCACCATGCCGAGCAGCAGCCAGAGTTTTCCCAGCGCGGGCGGCATTTTACCCAGTACGGCGACCAGCCACCAGATACCACCCACGGCGAAAAAGACTGAGCCAGCGGCGATTTCATTGCTCAACCCGGATGCGCCAATGCGGTTGAGTGAGTTGAATGCCCGCATCGGCGACCCGAGATGCACGATCGACGCCAGGAATCCCAGCCCCATCACCAGCCAGAGGAAAAACATGCTGCGAACCAGGCGTTGCCGGGCGGCGGCATCGTCTTTCATCGCAAACCAGCCAAGCCCACTGACAATCAGCGCGCCCACGACGCACTGGCCGAGTACCGTAAATAGCACCAGCGGCCATTCATGCCATCCACTTCCCATTTTACACCTCCTTCGGATTTGCCAGATAACCGGTGGTATCCCCGGTCGGACGGCTGTTGGCATTCGGTTTGATCACAATACTCGGCTTCGTGAAGTGCGCACCCGGCAGTGGCGCAACGGCAGCCAGTTCACCGTGTTTCTTACGCAGTTCGTCGATGGGGCCGAAATCCAGCGCGCGCAGCGGACAAGATTCGACACAGATCGGTTTCTTACCCTCTGCCACGCGGTCATGACAGCCGTCGCACTTGGTCATGTGACCCTTAGCGGCATTGTACTGTGGCGCGCCGTACGGGCAGGCCATATGGCAGTAGCGGCAGCCGATGCAGATATCTTCATCCACGACCACAAAACCGTCTTCCCGCTTGTGCATCGCGCCGCTCGGGCAGACCCTGGTACAGGCCGGATCTTCGCAGTGGTTGCAGGCAATAGAGAGATAGTAGGCAAAAACGTTCTGATGCCAGACGCCGTTGTCTTCCTGCCAGTCTCCGCCCGCGTATTCATAAATGCGGCGAAAGCTGACATCCGGGGTTAAATCCTTGTAGTCCTTGCAGGCCAGTTCGCAGGTTTTGCACCCGGTGCAACGGCTGGAATCGATAAAAAATCCATACTGGGTTGTCATCGGTTACTCCTTAAACCTTTTCAACCTGAACGAGATTACTGTGCGAAGGATTCCCTTTTGCCAACGGCGAAGGGCGGTGTGACGTCAGGATGTTGATGGAGCCACCGTGGTCTACCTGGTCGCCAAACATATCGGCCTTGAGCCACGCCCCCTGACCAATGGCCGTGACGCCGGGCAGAATGCGTGGCGTCACCTTGGCGGGGATCAGCATCTGACCGTTATTGTTAAATACCCGGACGGTGTCACCGTGTTGAATCCCGCGTGCGTTGGCATCAATCGGGTTAATCCAGATCTCCTGCGGGCAGGCCTGTTGCAGGACGTCAATGTTGCCATAGCTGGAGTGGGTGCGCGCTTTGTAGTGGAACCCGGTGAGCTGTAGCGGGTACGTTTTGCGGATCGGATCGTCCCAGCCGTCAAAACCGGGAGCATAGGCGGGCAGAGGATGGATTACCTCATCCGCCTTCAGTTCCCAGGTCTCGGCGAGAGTGGCCAGCCGCGCAGAGTAAATTTCAATTTTCCCTGACGGCGTTTTCAACGGGTTAGCGTTTGGATCTTCACGGAACGCGCGGAAGGCGACGTAGTGCTCCTCCGGACATTTTTTCTTGAAGATACCGGTTTGCTTCATCTCTTCGTAATCCGGCATTTCCGGATTGCGCTCTTTGGTTTTCGCATGCAGGTATTTCACCCATTCATGCTGTGAGCGTCCTTCGGTGAACGTCTGGTATACGTCAGGCCCAAGTCGGCGGGCGATTTCGCTGAGCATCCAGTAAATAGGCTTTCTTTCAAACTTCGCTGAGGTCGCGGGCTGGCCGAGGATTACATAGCCCATGTTGCCCGCAGATTCGTGGGAGATCAGATCTTCCTGCTCCGTTGGCATTAAATCTGGCAGCAGGATGTCGCAGTACTTCGCCGAGGCCGTCATGAAATGTTCAATGCCGACAATCATTTCGCACTTGCTGTCGTCCTGTAGCACCTCATGAGTATGGGCGATATTCCCGTGCTGGTTAATCAGCGTATTACTGGCGTAGCACCACATAAACTTGATGGGAACATCCAGTTTCTCTTTGCCGCGTATGCCGTCGCGTGTGGCGGTCATTTCGGTGCCATGATCGATAGCGTCAGTCCAGGTGAACACGGAGATTTGCGTTTTCACCGGGTTATCGAGCATCGAAAACCACTCCACGCCGAGATCCCAGGTGCCTTCACGTACGCCTGAGTTACCGCCGTTGATGCCGACGTTGCCGGTGAGTACCGACAGCATGGCGATAGCCCGTGCGGTTTGCTCGCCGTTGGAGTGACGCTGAGGTCCCCAGCCCTGGCAAATATAGGCCGGTTTCGCCGAGCCAATTTCACGGGCCAACTGGATGATTTTATCCGCCGGAATACTGGTGATGCGGGACGCCCACTCCGGGGTTTTGGCTATGCCGTCCGGACCTTCGCCGAGGATGTACGCCTTGTAGTGCGCGTTACGCGGCGCACCGGCAGGCAGGGTGGTTTCATCGTAACCGACGCAATATTTGTCGAGAAACGGCTTATCGACCAGATCTTCAGTAATCAACACCCAGGCGATTGCTGCCGCCAGCGCGCCGTCCGTGCCGGGACGGATGGGCAGCCATTCATCTTCGCGTCCGGCGGCGGTGTCGTTATAACGCGGATCGATAACGATCATTCGCGCATTGGAACGTTCACGCGCCTGTTCGACGTAGTAAGTGACGCCGCCGCCGCTCATACGGGTTTCCGCAGGGTTGTTACCAAACATCACCACCAGTTTCGTATTGGCAATGTCATCAGGGCTGTTGCCATCGTTGCTGCCAAACATGTAGCTCATAGCGGCGCTGATCTGCGCGGTGCTGTAACTGCCGTAACGGCTAAGGTAGCCGCCGCAGGAGTTCATCAGACGGTAAGGGACATTGGAGTTGGTAATGTTTCCGCCGTCGACGCCGGTACCGTACAGCACGTGGACCGCCTCGTTGCCATACTCTTTGAGGATCCGCTTCAGGTTGTCGCCGACGATATCCAGCGCTTCGTCCCAGGTGATGCGTTCAAACTTGCCTTCACCGCGTTTGCCGACGCGTTTCATCGGGTATTTCAGCCTGTCGGGGTGATTCATGCGTCGACGTATCGAGCGACCGCGCAAGCAGGCGCGAACCTGATGGTTGCCATACTCATCGTTGCCGGTGGTGTCAGACTCCACCCAATAAACCGTGTCATCTTTGACGTGCAGACGCAGCAGGCAACGGCTTCCGCAGTTAACGGTACAGGAACTCCAGACCGCTTTTTCTTCGACCGGCGCAGGCGTCATGCCGTCTGCGGCGCGCGCGAGCCGGGTGAAAGGGAGGGTGAAAGCGCTGCTGGCAAGCGCAAGGCTGCCAATAGCGGATGATTTCACCAGACTACGGCGACTGATACTGGCCGTCATGAGGGCCTCAGGCGTGGTGATTTTCATGGTTGCTCACTTTGCTAATGTCAAAAACTGACCTGGTTGCGTTCCTGTTTCCGGGAACAGCCATTCCTTTGTTTTCTGTATTAAACGGTGTGGTGCAGGCGGTGTTGTGCTGATGCCACACCGTTAAACAGATCGTTGTATATTGATTTCTATATCGATATCAGAGACATATTAAAGAGGAATGAATTTTACCCCTTAATGAGTAGGGGTTATTAATCCATATCAAAGTGAGGGAAACCCTCCGTTGCCGGAGGGCGAAAAACAGGCGGAATTACTGCGGCTCGGTGTTGGCACCTTCCTGAGAAGGCGTGGTGCTGGCAGGTGCATTACCACTGCTGGTTCGGGTATAGAGAATTTTATGCGTGTCGTTGGCACAGTGACCGACAACCTGTGAGTCCGGTTGGTCGGCCTGATCGTTTGGCACAATACTCAGGGTGAAATTGGCCTCCGGCACGCCGTTATTGATGATGCGCTGCTCAATATCACTCTTTACGCGTTCGCAGGAGTCAGGGACGGCGAACACCAGCGGGGAGGCGCTCAGCAGTACACATGTCAGTATTCCTCGGGAAAATTTCATCATCAGCTCCATTGTTGAGATGCACCGATTAAGCATAGCATTGATAGTGTAAGCAATTGTCATTGCCAGCAACCTGTTGAAGAATCGGAAAGATCTCTCTTTTCCCCAAAAGCAAAAAACCCGACGGTGTCAGGGTTTATGAGAAATCCCCGCGTCGCCACGGGGGAAGGGACTAGAAGCTGTATTTCAGCCCCAGCATACCTTGCATATCGCTGTAGCCGTTGTCGCCAATCTGTTGGGCAACGTTGCCCCACAGGGTGACATTTTTCGTCAGTTGACCTTCAACACCGGCTTTCAGTTCAGCTATGTTGCGGCTGCCTTTCACTTCGCTGTTGATGTCATCCATTTGCACGCTGTAATTCTGCGTGTTGTGGATCCAGTTGGCTTCGACAAACGGTTGGAAGGTACGTCCTTTACTGTCATCAATTGCGTTATGCCCTTGCAGGTACGCTTTGACGCCCAGGCGCGTTTGCAGATTGCCGTCGGTTTTATCCACCACCCGGGTACCATTTTTCTCAACGTGCGTATCGGCCTGCACGTCCATCCAGGTCACCTGGACTTTAGGTTGAATGTACAGCGCGTTACGCTCGCTGAGTTCGGCCAGTTTCCAGGTATAGCCCGTTTCGACAGAGGCGGTGATACCGTCTGAGTCATACTTTTCAGACGCCAGTCCCTGTCCAGAGACGGTGTTGTCAAACCAGTTGTAGAGCATCCAGCCATCAACATAAGCCCCGGTTTTATCGGCGTCGTTGGCATACCAGGTGCCGTACAGACCGGCGCTGTAGCCGCTGATTTCCCCACGAGAAGAGTATCCGGTCAGACTGGAATGACTGCGGCTCTTGCTGTTGGCGTAACCGGCCATCAGACCCAGATGCCAGCGATCCAGGCCGTCGGTGCTCCATTGTGCGATGTCACCGCCCAGTTGCATCACATAGCGGTTGCTCTGGGTGCTTATCTGCCCGGAACCGTCCTTGAAGCGGTTATGTCCGCCGATGTGGCGCATCCACAGGCTGGTCACCTTCCGCTCGCCGGTTAACGCGTCGGTGTACTGGGTTTCACCCAGACGATCGTGGAGGCGGGTGGTGAACAGCGTGTTGGCGGCAAGGGTGTTTGCCAGATAGCTGCCGGTTTCCGGGCGATACTGGTGTTTACCTTCCGGGGCGGCAGGAGTCTCCGGAACCGGCTGTTCCGGTGATGCTGGCGCGGGCTCATCCGGCGGTAATGGCTGCGGAATGGCCTCGCTGGTCAGATGCCAGTTCTGATTGTTTTTCTTGACTATATTGTAGTCGTATGCGCCCGCGACGATACGACCTTCTTTAACAAAGGTCCCGTTGGATGCACCTTCGACTTCCACGATGGGGATGCCTTCTACCGTCTGCGAACCGCCACCGCCGGCGTTGGTGACGCTGACACGCGTGGTGCCGCTGGTATCACCACGAACAACCAGCTTATCGGTCGCCGAAAGGTCATCGCCTAATACGGTGCGTAAGGCCAGCAGACCGTTGTTGCCCGTGTAATTGCCGTTGATGGTTAACGTGGTCGGGCTAAAGGCCGCTTTCACTCGCGGTGGGGAAGAGAGTGTTGTCGTGCCTGCCAGTGCCAGCGAGTTCAGGGTTTGCGAATAGCCATTAAGATCCAGACTGGCACCGTCGTTAACGATGTAATCTGACGCGGCGCTAAACGTATTCTCCGCACCTGCACGAAGCGTCCCTCTGGAGACAAGCGTGTTGCCGCTGTAGGTATTGGCCCCGGTCAGCGTGGTCACCCCTGAGCCGACGTGGTTGACTTCACCTGTGCCATAAATCTGAGATGCCAGCAGGAAGTCAGGACTGAAGTGGTTAAAGTTCAGAATCGCGGTTTTTTGACCGTTGGTGTTACCCAGCCAGATTCGTGGTGTGTCAATCTTACCCGCTGCCTGTTCGGCTTCGCCCTGCGCGCCGCCGATATTTAAAATCCCGGTACTGCCGTTGCCATAGGCCAGGCGGATCAACGAGCCGGATTTGACCGTTGCGCCGTTGCTGACGGTGAGATAACCTTTGCCGGTGTTATTGCTTGTGTAAATGCCACCCAGGTTAATTTCCGTAGCGACATCCAGAATTGAGTTTGCCCCGTCTATCCGTACAACCCCTGTACCATCGCCGACGTCAAAGTCGGCTACGCCAAGATAACCAATTATCATATGACTTGCGGAGGAGAGCTTACCGCCGTTGGTAATGACTAATTGACCGTGGCCCCGGAGGCCAACGACGGTCTGGTAATTGGTAATGGAGGAATTCGCGCCGTCAATGGTCACAGCCCCTCTGGCGTCGATGTAGGAATCGCCAATAAGTAAATTGTTAAGACCGATGATTTTACTGCCGTTTAGCACATTCAGCGTACCGGAACCATTACCCAGTCCAAGCTGGATATGCCAGTTATTCGTTCTCCAGGTGGCGCCATTGGTCAAGGTGACGGTACCGGTCCCCCCGTAACCAATGATAGTCCCTTCGGCAACAATGATATCCCGACCATCAATAATCAATGTCCCGACTCCGGTACTCCCAACGGTTACTGCACGAACCTGATTCCAGTTACTGCCGGTATTTTCGGTTGAGGAAAGGGTGAGAGAGTCATTATTATCGATAATGAGATCGCTCGTGATGTCCGTCGGAGGCGTCACGGTTAACAGATTGATATTATCCACATTCGCTGCGGCGGCAGTTTGTACTGCGAAGGCAATAGCGATTGCCAGAATTGATTTTGGGTGGTGCGATTTTTTAATATTCATAATTGTCTCTTCCATAAGAGAGAGCCTGGTATACGAAATGATATTTGTTATGAAGAACAATCTCTTAGTGTATGTGATGAGCGAAATACATTTTATAAAAATAAATTGTTTTCTCTAAGGCATATTTTATTTGCATGATCTAGCATTGAGAAATGGTTTTATCGACTAATTATTGCGTTCTCCAATAGGTTCTATCTATTTAATATTGCTTTCATTTTCTTATATAAGATCTTAAATGTTTTTTTTGCCAGAAACGTATCTTATTAAGGACGTTTAAAATATTAGGAATAGTGCAAATAATTATCCTTATACAAGGAGATAATATGCGCAGAGGATGAGTAATTTTTATTGCAGGCTGAATGACTAATTCGCTAGTCATTTGTCAGGGCATCATTGCTTAAATGCGGCGTGCGTGATGATTTAGGAATTTTGCGAAAATCTAATACACAATTGTTTGATTTCGATCAAATGTCGCATTTGAGATACGTAAAATTTGAGTGCGATTTTCTCAGAATTTTTCCGCCAGGCGTTATGTCCAGTTGGCTTCTGTCGTTTTCGCTTTGCTGGAGTGTAAACGATAGTCTTTGCTACTATATCTGTAGATCATCCTTTTCTTTCGGGGAAGCTGTGAAAAAACAGATATCTCTTTTCGTGCTCGGTACTTTGCTGGTGGGATGTGACAACGGTACGGTACCGCTCTCCTTTACGCCGGAAATGGCCAGTTTCTCTAATGAGTTTGATTTTGACCCTTTGCGCGGGCCGGTAAAGGACTTCAGCCAGACGTTGCTCAATGAGAAGGGCGAAGTGGCGAAGCGCGTCAACGGTACGCTGTCTGAGGAAGGCTGTTTTGACTCGCTGGAGCTGCACGATCTTGAAAACAATACCGGCGTGGCGCTGGTGCTGGATGCGAACTTTTATCGCGATGCCGAAACGCTGGAGAAAAAGGTGCGCCTGCAGGGGAAATGTCAGCTCGCGGAACTGCCTTCAGCCGGCGTCGTCTGGGATACCGATGATAATGGCTTTGTGGTCGCGGCGACCGGAAAAGAGATGAAAGTCCAGTATCGCTATGATGCCGAAGGTTATCCGCTCGGCAAGACTACCGTCAGCAAGGACCAGACGCTATCCGTCAGCGCAAAACCTTCGACCGATCCGCGTAAGAAGCTTGATTATACGGCGGTAAGTCTGCTTAACGATCGCCCTCTGGGGAACGTTAAGCAAACCTGTGATTATGACCGTCATGCCAATCCCACGGACTGTACGCTGGTGATCGTTGATGAAAGCGTCAAGCCTGCGGTCGAGCACAATTACACAATCAAAAATACCATCGATTACTACTAAGATGACCGCGCAGCGATTACTGCGCGGTAGGTTTCAACATCGCCGTACCGGGCGACCGATGTTCCGCCAGGTACTGATGCTGGAAGATACACATCCGGATAGTATTGCGGTATTCACCATTAATAAAGAATTCATGAATCAGTTCACCTTCAACCATAAAGCCCAGCTTACGGTAGATATGGATCGCTTTTTCGTTCTCTTTATCAACGATGAGGTACAGCTTATAGAGGTTAAGTACGGTAAATCCGTAGTCCATCGCCAGCCTGGCGGCACGTGAGGCGAGACCTTTTCCCTGATACTCCGGGGAAATAATGATCTGAAATTCGGCCCGACGATGGACATGGTTGATTTCAACCAGTTCGACCAGTCCCGCTTTTTCACCGTCGCATTCGACAACGAAACGGCGTTCGCTCTGATCGTGAATGTGCTTATCGTAAAGATCGGACAACTCGACGAAGGCCTCATAAGGCTCTTCAAACCAGTAGCGCATCACGCTGGCATTGTTATCGAGTTGATGGACAAAACGTAAATCTTCACGCTCCAGCGGGCGTAGCTTGACACTGAGGGCGCTTGTCATACCAAATCCTTAATGTCTCGTTTAGTTCTCTGTATCAGGGGGCAACCACGCGACCGGTGCGGCGATCCAGACAGCGCAGGGTGTTCGGCTCCCAGTACGCATTCAGATTGGCACTCTGCTCGCAGCTATCGCGGTTATCAAAAGCGGCATCCGCTTTATCCCACTCTTTTTCCGCGCGCTTGTTAATTTTCTGACGCAGGCTACGTGTGTCATCCCATTGCTCTTTTTGCATGGCTGCCTGCTGACGGCTCAGGGCGCTGTCACCGGATTCGATCACCAGTCGACTGGTCTCAGCCTGCGCGGTCGCGGTGTAGACGACGGCACTCAGCAGCAGCATTGCCGTCAGGCACAGGCGTTTGCGAAGCGTAATGTTCATGGCAAGTTCCTTTTATGAGCGACGCAAAAAGCATCATTGACAGGCAAATTCTACACCATTCCTCGCACAGGGCATACCCGCCGGAAGGTTATGGATAAGTTCAGGCAATTATGACGTATCATGCCTGAACCTCAGGTAAATGAACGATACAGATGATCAAAACGACGCTGCTTTTTTTTGCCACCGCACTTTGCGAAATTATCGGCTGCTTTCTCCCCTGGCTCTGGCTAAAGCGGGGGGCTACCGCCTGGCTGCTGTTACCCGCGGGCGTTGCGCTGGCGCTGTTTGTCTGGCTGTTGACGCTGCATCCTGCCGCCAGTGGTCGGGTGTATGCTGCGTATGGCGGCGTTTATGTTTGTACTGCGCTTATCTGGCTGCGCGTGGTGGATGGCGTAAAGCTCAGCGTGTATGACTGGAGCGGGGCGCTCATCGCGCTCAGCGGAATGCTGATTATTGTGGCGGGATGGGGACGCGGATAAGCGCCTCTTTTTTGTGATCGCCTGGTGATTTTTTGATCATCATACTTGTATGGTAGTTATAGGGAGAATAAATTTCTTGCATCACTAATTTGATGTAAGGAAAACGCATGGAAAGTATAGTGATTCAACAGCCAAATAAATTATGCATTGAACAGCGGCCATTACCTTTACCAAAACCTGGAGAAGTGAGGATTAAGGTAAAAATAGCAGGGATCTGCGGGTCGGATAGTCATATATATCGTGGACATAATCCTTTTGCGCAATATCCTCGCGTCATTGGTCATGAGTTCTATGGCATTATTGATGCAATTGGCGAGGGCGTGGAGAATAAACGCGCTGGCGAACGTGTGGTGGTGGATCCCGTAATAAGTTGCGGTGTTTGTTATCCCTGCACTGTTGGCAAACCCAATGTTTGTACCTCTTTAACGGTATTAGGTGTTCATCGGGATGGTGGCTTCAGTGAATATGTCACGGTTCCGGAAAGTAATGTTTATTGTATTCCGGATTCGATTAGCGACCGACAGGCAGTAATGGTTGAACCCTTTACGATTGCCGCGAATGTCACGGGCCAGATTGCGCCAACAGAAAATGATGTTGCCTTAATATACGGCGCCGGTCCGATGGGGTTAACCACCGTCCAGGCGCTTAAAGGGGTATATCAGGTCAAAACGGTGATTGTTGTTGACCGGATTGACGCGCGCCTGGCAATGGCGAAAGCGTGCGGGGCCGATGAAACGATGAATAATGCCCGGCGGTCATTAGCGGAATATCTGGCACAGAAGGGCATCAGACCGACGCTGATTATCGATGCGGCCTGCCATCCCACCATCCTGTCTGAAGCCATTGGCCTGGCATCACCTGCGGCGCGTATTGTGATAATGGGTTTTTCCAGTGACCCTTGTCAGATAATCCAACAGGGGATTACCGGAAAAGAGCTCACGATTTTCTCATCCCGACTGAACGCACATAAATTTCCAACCGTTATTGAGTGGATGCAAAATAAATTAATCGACCCTGATAAATTAATCACGCATCAGTTTGACTATCGACAGGTCATCGACGCAATAACGCTATTCGAAACCGATCAGCAGAGCTGTTGTAAAGTATTACTCACCTTTTCCGCTTAAAATTAATTCATGCGATGGATTCCTGACGATTCGGGTATTCCGTGGTACGCATTTACTCTGTAGAGACAGACGATATGAATACAACAACGCATGAAAGAAGCACCCGGGATCTGGTGCGCGCCGCGGTTTCCGGTTGGTTAGGCACCGCATTAGAATTTATGGACTTTCAGTTATATTCTCTGGGTGCCGCACTGGTTTTCCATGAAATATTTTTCCCGGAACAATCGGCGGCAATGGCGTTAATTCTCGCAATGGGAACTTACGGCGCAGGCTATATCGCCCGCATTATCGGGGCCTTCTTTTTTGGCAAAATGGGGGACAGGATCGGGCGTAAGAAGGTGCTGTTTATTACCATCACGTTAATGGGAATGTGTACGACCTTAATCGGTATACTTCCGACTTATGCGCAGATAGGCATTTTTGCACCCGTGCTGTTGGTGACATTACGTATTATTCAGGGACTCGGGGCCGGGGCGGAAATATCCGGAGCCGGAACCATGCTCGCAGAATATGCGCCAGTCGGTAGGCGGGGAATTATTTCATCACTGGTCGCTATGGGAACAAACTGCGGCACGCTCAGCGCGACCGCGATTTGGGCGGTGATGTTCTTTGCGCTCGATCGTGAAGCCTTGCTGGCATGGGGTTGGCGAATTCCATTTCTGGCGAGCGTCGTCGTCATGATTTTTGCGATCTGGCTGCGGTTGAATCTGAAAGAAAGTCCCGTCTTCGAGCAGGTCAATGAAGGAGACGCACCGGCGACAGCCTCACAGGAGGCGATTTCAATGGGAACGATGTTTACCAGTAAATCTTTCTGGCTGGCAACGGGATTACGCTTTGGTCAGGCCGGTAACTCGGGGCTGATCCAGACGTTTCTTGCCGGATATCTGGTGCAGACGCTGCTGTTCAATAAGGCCATCCCGACGGATGCGCTGATGATAAGTTCGGTGATTGGTTTTATCACTATCCCGCTACTGGGATGGTTATCCGACAAATTTGGTCGTCGTTTACCGTATATCGTGCTGAATATCTCGGCGATTATTCTCGCATACCCAATGTTATCCATCGTGGTGGATAACACTTACCAACCGGGCGTGATTATGACGGCTCTGATCGTCATTCATAACGTCGCGGTGCTGGGATTATTTGCTCTGGAAAACATTACGATGGCTGAAATATTTGGCTCACGTAATCGCTTTACCCGCATGGCGATCGCCAAAGAAGCAGGGGGACTGGTGGCGGTCGGCTTTGGACCGGTGCTGGCAGGGATTTTCTGCAACATGACGGGAAACTGGCTGCCAATTCTGGTGATGATCGTGATTTATTCCCTGATTGGTCTGCTCTCTGCATTCCTGATGCCAGAAGTGTGCGACCGCGATCTGCGGATACCGGAAGATGCCGCGCAGCCGGTGACCGGGAATCGGCGTTCTGCGACAGCCAGTCGCGTCTGACCTCCTTAAATAGTGACGGTTCCTGTCCTTCAGGGCCGTCTTTTCACCCTTTCTGAATGCAGCATTCCATGCCATAACCCGCGAGTTTTGTGATCTGCTCAGAAAAACAGATCATTTATACTTGTATGGTAGTATGTGAATTGCGTAGATTCTCTCCATCACCACACAGAACCAGGAAGAAAAAATGAAGATTGTAGGGGCTGAGGTTTTTGTCACCTGTCCGGGGCGTAACTTTGTCACGTTGAAGATTACGACCGAGGACGGCATCACCGGTCTGGGAGACGCAACGCTGAATGGACGTGAGCTGTCCGTCGCGTCGTACCTGAAAGATCATCTTTGCCCGCAGTTAATCGGCCGTGATGCCCATCGCATCGAAGATATCTGGCAGTTCTTTTATAAGGGGGCGTACTGGCGTCGCGGACCGGTGACCATGTCTGCCATCTCCGCCGTCGACATGGCGCTGTGGGATATCAAAGCCAAAGCCGCCAACATGCCGCTGTATCAGTTGCTCGGTGGCGCATCTCGCGAAGGCGTGATGGTTTACTGCCACACCACGGGTCATACCGTTGATGATGTGCTGGAAGACTATGCGCGTCATAAAGAGATGGGATTCAAAGCCATTCGCGTACAGTGCGGCGTGCCGGGCATGAAAACCACCTACGGCATGGCGAAGGGGAAAGGGCAGGCTTATGAACCGGCGACTAAAGGGCAGTGGCCGGAAGAACAACTGTGGTCAACCGAAAAATATCTCGATTTCACGCCGAAACTGTTCGAGGCGGTGCGCAATACGTTCGGCTTTAACGAACACCTGTTACACGACATGCACCACCGTCTGACGCCCATAGAAGCGGCGCGCTTTGGTAAAAGCATCGAAGATTATCGTCTTTTCTGGATGGAAGATCCGACGCCTGCCGAGAATCAGGAGTGCTTCCGACTGATTCGTCAGCATACGGTGACCCCGATTGCCGTCGGTGAAGTCTTTAACAGCATCTGGGACTGCAAGCAGCTTATTGAAGAACAGCTCATCGATTACATCCGGGCCACGATCACCCACGCGGGCGGGATTACCGGCATGCGTCGTATCGCCGACTTCGCCTCTCTGTATCAGGTACGTACAGGATCGCACGGACCATCCGATCTTTCTCCGGTCTGTATGGCCGCTGCGCTGCACTTTGACCTGTGGGTTCCGAACTTTGGCGTTCAGGAGTACATGGGCTATTCCGAGCAGATGCTGGAAGTGTTCCCGCACAACTGGACCTTTGACAACGGCTATATGCATCCGGGCGAGAAGCCGGGACTGGGTATCGAGTTCGATGAAAAGCTGGCCGCGAAATATCCCTATGACCCCGCCTATTTGCCGGTTGCCCGGCTTGAAGATGGCACCTTGTGGAATTGGTAAAAAACCTATTTCGATTCACGCAGGAGAAATAACATGGGCTTCATTAACGATCGCTTTATGATTGGCAATGAAGTCGGTGTTCGGCTCTATCAGGATATCGCTAAAGATCTGCCGATCATCGATTATCATTGCCATCTTGAAGCAAAAGACATTTACGAAAATCACGCATTTGATGATATTACCCAACTCTGGCTGGCGGGTGATCATTATAAATGGCGGGCGATGCGGGCAAACGGCATCGACGAGAGTTTTATTACCGGCAATGCCAGCGCGGAGGAAAAATTTCAGGCATGGGCTGAAACCGTGGAAGCGGCATTTGGCAATCCGCTGTATCACTGGACGCATCTGGAATTAAATCACTATTTTGATTGTCAGCTTATGCTTGACAGTCATAACTGGCGTGAAGTGATGGATCACTGTAACCGGCTTATTAAGCTGGCTGATTTTAAACCGCGCCGCTTAATGGAACGCTCCAGGGTTGAAGTGATTTGTACAACCGATGCCCCCCTCGATTCTCTGGAATACCATCGTCTGCTCCAGCAGGACGACACGTTTGCCATTAAGGTATTACCTACCTTCCGTCCGGACGATGTCTTTAATGAGGATGCCGTACAGTTTTCGCAGTTTACGGCAAAACTTGGGCAGTTAACGCAGATTGAGATTACGACGTTCGAGCAGTTCAGCGCGGCGCTGAGCAAACGTATTGCCTGGTTCCATGAGGCAGGGTGCCGTATTTCTGATCATGGTCCGATAGCTATTGACTATCAGGCAGCCGAACCGTCCCGCGTGAATCAACTTTTTATGCGCAAAGCCTCTGGTGAGACGCTGAAAAAAGAAGAAGAGCGACAGCTGAGCAGCGCTATTTTTGTCATGTTGGCCAGACACTACAAAGCATCAGGCTGGGCGATGCAAATCCATTTTGGCGCGATTCGCAATAACAATAGTCGGATGCGTCAACAACTGGGGATTAATACAGGTTTTGACTCGATAAACGATCAGTCGAATCTGGCGATGTCTCTGAATCAGTTACTGGATGCGATGGCGCGGGAAAACGCGCTGCCAAAAACCATCCTGTATAACCTGAACGCTGTCTATAACGACGTTGTGGCGACAACCATCGCTAATTTCCAGAGTGCCGAACATGGGGTGAAATCACCAATGCAGTTTGGTTCCGGTTGGTGGTTTAACGACACCCGACGTGGCATGGAAAATCAACTGAACAGTCTGGCCGATCAGGGATTGTTGATGCATTTTGTTGGCATGCTTACGGATTCGCGCAGTTTTGTTTCCTACACCCGTCATGACTATTTCCGCAGGATCCTGTGCAATCTGATCGGGGGATGGGTTGAGAAAGGTGAAGTACCCGACAATAAAGAGATTCTGGCACGAATGATCAGAAATATTTGTCACGATAACGCTAATAACTATTTTAAATTCTAATACTCTCCGGTGAGGATAGAACATGACTCGTACCAATAGAAAAATAACCATTCCGGTCAGTATCGGCTACGGACTGACGGATATAATGGGGGGAGGCGCGTTTACCGTTATTGGCGCCTGGCTACTCTTCTTCTACACCACTTTTGTCGGCCTGTCGCCGGTAGAGGCTGCTGCCATCGTGGCGATTGCGCGAATTGTCGATGCTATTGTCAGTTTGTTTATGGGATCATTTACCGACCATTTCTATAAGAATGCGTTAGGTAAACGCTTTGGCAGAAGACGTTTTTTCCTGCTGATCGGCGCGCCATTGATGCTGGTCTATATTCTGTTGTGGGTCACCGGAATGAATTTCTGGTTCTATCTTTCGGTCTACCTTGCCTTTGAAATTATCGCGGCAATGGTATTAATCCCGTGGGAAACATTACCGTCGGAAATGACCAAAGATTTTAATTCCCGAACCAAACTTTCTACCTGTCGTATGTTCCTCTCTGCATCCGGGACATTTTTGGCGACCTTTATTCCGGGACTGCTAATCGGTTATTTTGGCGAACAAGATCCTAATGCCTATTTTATTAATGGCGTTGTATTTGCCGTCATGTTTATGCTGTGCGTCTTTATCTCCTGGAAAGTGACCTGGGAACGCGAGTTAACCCCAGAAATGCTGCAGGAACTGGAACGTAGCAATCAACCCTCCACGTTTGCTGAGAAAGTCGTGAAGGTTGGACAGCTCTTTAAAGATTATGCGTCAACGCTGAAAGTACGTGCTTTCCGTAAACATCTGGCGATCTACCTGTTCTCGTTTACGGCGAAAGACGTCTACAACACGGTCTTTGTTTTTTTCTGCGTCTATTGCCTTAACGTGTCGTCATCGCTGGCGGGAACGTTGCTGTCGATGAGCATTGTGGGACTGCCGGTTACCTTACTGGCAGGAGTAGGGATCATCAAGTACGGTCCGTCTCGCCTCTACATTTTTGCCTATACATTAATGATGCTCTGTCTGGGCGGACTGTTTATGGTTTACCAGTTCCCGACAGACAGCAAAGTCACCTTGCTGGTGATCCTTGCCGCACTGTATCAGGTTGGGCGCTGCGTACTTGAGTTTACGCCCTGGAACGTGTTCCCCTTTATTCCTGATATTGACGAGATGATCACCCGTCAGCGCCGTGAAGGTTTATTCGCTGCAGTGATGACGTTTTCGCGCAAAACAACCGTAGCAATCGCCACCTTTATTGTGGGATTGATGCTGCAAAACGGTGGGTTTGTGAAGGGTAGTCAGGTGCAACCCGAGCAGGCCATCAATACCATAGCGACACTCCTCTTTGCCGGTACCGCTGGTTTACTGATTCTGGCGCTCTGGCAGGCAGTGACATTCCATCTGAACAAACAGACCCACAAAATCTTTGTTGATGAGGTGGATCGTTTAAAAGCTAACGGCGCTAAACAGGATGTGGATCCTGAGACCCGCCGAGTAGTAGAGGATCTGACGGGCTACAACTACGACACGCTGTGGTGCGACGCGCAACCTCAGGTTGCAAAATCCGCTAAACCGGTCACCACGCAGAGTTAATGGATGGACAGTCCTGGTCGTGAATATCAAATCACCAGGGCTGTCACATAACTTCCAAATGATGTTATACCAATTAGCAAAATATTAATTCAAATCAAAACATACAACCATACAGGCGTTACTCTGGGACCGTCCTGATTTCATTCAAAGTAGGTCATACAATGCAAAACAAGCTCTTAACGGCAAAGGCGACGCTTCCTGACTACGATCGCAACCGACTGATCCCGCGTATTGTTCATCTTGGTTTTGGTGCTTTCCACCGTGCGCACCAGGGCGTCTATACCGATATTCTGGCAGCAGAGCACAACAGCGACTGGGGATACTGCGAAGTAAACCTAATCGGCGGCGAGCAACAAATCGCCGATCTCAAGCAGCAGGATAATCTCTATACCGTGGCGGAAATGTCTGCCGATGCCTGGACGGCGAGAGTCGTGGGCGTGGTGAAAAAGGCGCTGCATGCTCAGGTTGACGGGCTGGAGAGCGTGCTGGCGGCGATGTGTGAACCGCAGGTTGCCATTGTTTCACTGACGATTACTGAGAAAGGGTATTGCCACTCCCCGGCAACCGGACAACTGATGCTGGATCATCCAATGATCGCCGCCGATCTGCAAAACCCTCATCAGCCGAAATCTGCGCCAGGCGTGGTGGTTGAAGCGCTGGCGCGTCGCAAAGCCGCGGGTTTAGCGGCCTTTACCGTGATGTCCTGCGACAACATGCCGGAAAACGGTCACGTGATGCGTAACGTGGTCACCGCCTATGCACGCGCAGTGGATGCTGAACTGGCCGCCTGGATCGAACAACACGTCACGTTCCCGTCGACGATGGTTGACCGTATCGTTCCGGCCGTCACCGCCGACACGCTGGATAAAATCGAAAAACTGACCGGTGTGCGCGATCCGGCGGGCGTGGCCTGCGAGCCGTTCCGCCAGTGGGTGATTGAAGATAATTTTGTTGCCGGTCGTCCGCAGTGGGAAAAAGCGGGGGCAGAACTGGTCTCTGACGTGATCCCGTTTGAAGAGATGAAACTGCGTATGCTTAACGGCAGCCACTCATTCCTCGCTTATCTGGGTTATCTTGCAGGGTATCAGCATATCAACGACTGCATGGGGGATGAAAATTACCGCGTGGCGGCCCGCGCGCTGATGCTTAACGAGCAGGCGCCGACGCTGAAAGTGCAGGGGGTGGATCTCACGCATTATGCCGATCTCCTTATCGAACGCTACAGCAACCCGGCGCTGCGTCACCGTACCTGGCAGATTGCGATGGACGGTAGCCAGAAACTACCCCAGCGGATGCTGGATTCTGTGCGCTGGCATCTGGCGCACAACAGCCGTTTTGATTTACTGGCGCTGGGCGTGGCGGGCTGGATGCGCTATGTCGGCGGCGTGGACGAGCAGGGAAATGCCATTGAAGTGAACGATCCGCTGTTGCCGGTGATCCAACAGGCAGTGCAAAACAGTGCGGAAGGTGAAAGCCGCGTTGAGGCACTGCTGGGTATTGACGCGATCTTTGGTAACGAACTGCCGCAAGTGGCGTTGTTCACGCAGGCGGTGAAAGAGGCGTATCGGACGTTGCTGGCGGATGGGGCGAAAGCCACCGTGGCAAAATATGCGGCAAAAGTGAAGTAACTGCCTCAGGACTGCCGGATAATCAAGGCATTATCCGGCACTCACACCATTAGTTCATGCCGAGCCGAATCAGTTCTACCGGGGCAAATTTGCCTTCACAGCCTTCCACTTCGACTGTTTTTTCACGACGAATTTGCGCCGCATCCCGGCCCTCGGTATCAATCGCTTTGATGCGACCGGTATGGCCGGTGCCACTGATCATCACACGGCTACCTGTGGTGATTGCGTTACGGTTACGATCGTATGTCATCATGGTATTTTCTCCTTTCTAACTTACCGTCAAAGCCCGTGGGCTCAGGTCCCACGTAACGGGCGCTATATAAATACGCTTATCAGTCAGGATTTTTTTTGTTTTTGATCAATCTCACATCTTTTTTGATGCGGACATGCAGGGAAGAAAACGAGGAAACCTCATCTCACAGGAGATGAGGTGGGGGAATTACTCTTCGCTGAACCAGTCACTGTTTTCCTGGCGGATCAACAGGACCGATTCGCCAATTTCTTGCAGATGTTGGGTCATTGCCTGCTCGACGGCATCGGCGTCGTGCTTTTCCAGTGCGGCAAAAATATCGAGGTGCTGACGGAGTAACATTTCCGGCGGGGAAACGTGATCAAGGCTCATGTAACGCACGCGGTCGATAGTGGCCTTGATATTTTCGATGGTGTCCCATGCCAGTTGGCAGTCGGCAATGGTTGCCAGCTTCTGGTGGAAATTGTCATCCAGCTCGAAGAAATCATTCAGCTGCTTGCGCTCAATGGCAATCCGCTGTTGATTGAGATTCTGCTCAAGCTGATAGCACTGACTGTCGGTGATTTGGGCTGCGGCCCGCCGCGCCACTGCGCATTCGATAGCCTGGCGGACAAAACAGCCGTTTCGCACCTGCGAGAGGGAGATCTTGTTGACGTAGCTGCCGCGCTGCGGGCGGATCTGGATCAATCCGTTTTCCGCGAGCTTAATAAACGCTTCGCGCACCGGTTGACGAGAGACATCGAAGCGTACAGACACCTCTTTTTCGGACAGCGGCGTGCCTGGCGCAATGAGGCAGTGCACGATGTCACGGCGAAGAATGCGATAAATCTGCTGATTTACGGGCTGTGTAGGGTTGAGTTGCGTTTCGACGGTCATTCGCTCTTACTTTTTAAAAAGTTAACCCACAAATTCTACCACTTTTTTGTCGCGAGCTATACCCGGCCCGCAGGCCGGGAGGCAAAATTAACCGCGGTGAACGCTCAGTCCGGCAAATGACTGCGTCACAGGCATCATTTCTACCGTATTGATGTTCACATGGGCAGGCAGGGTGGCAACCCACCAGACTGCTTCGGTCACATCTTCCGGCGTCAGCGCCGTGGTGTTCTCATAGGTTTTGCCCGCTTTGTTGTCATCGCCTTTAAAGCGCACGTTGGAAAACTCAGTACCGCCCACCAGACCCGGTTCGATATCCGTGACGCGAACCGCCGTACCGTGCAGATCGGTACGCAGATTCAGGCTAAACTGACGAACAAACGCTTTGGTCGCGCCATAGACGTTACCGCCGGCATAAGGCCAACTGCCTGCCGTAGAGCCAATATTGATGATATGACCCCGGTTACGCTCTACCATGCCCGGCAGGACGGCGCGGGTCATGTAAACCAGCCCTTTGTTGTTGGTATCGATCATGGTTTCCCAGTCTTCCACACTGGCTTTATGCGCAGGTTCCAGGCCCAGCGCCAGACCGGCGTTATTGACCAGCAGGTCGATATCACGCCACCCGGCAGGCAATGACGCCAGCATCTCCTCAATGGCCGCGCGGTTGCGGACATCCAGTTGCGCGGTCAGCACGTTATCACCCAGCGACTCTTTTAACTCTTGCAGGCGTTCCTGGCGACGGCCAGTGGCAATGACTTTATGCCCGTTCTCAACAAAACGACGTGTAATGCATTCACCAAAACCTGCTGTTGCTCCGGTTACTAAAACGATCATCTCACTGTTCCTCAACGCTTTTTACGTTTAACTACCATAGCACGCGATCCGCCCACGCGGGTAATCCTGGTTTTACAGGATTGCGGTCTTTTACCCTGAAGCCTACTCTATTGAACAAATCGTTTTCAGGAGTGAAAGATGTCGTTAACGAATCCGTTCTTTAGCCACAGCCTGTTACCGTATCAGGCACCCCGTTTTGATCTGATTGAAGTCAGTCATTATCGTCCCGCATTTGATGAAGGGATGAAGCAAAAGCGGGACGATATCGCCGTGATTATCGCTAACCGCGATGCGCCGGATTTTACCAATACCGTTCTCGCGCTGGAGAAAAGCGGTGAACTGTTGACCCGCGTTACCAGTGTCTTCTTTGCCATGACCGCCGCGCATACCAATGAGCAACTTCAGCGTCTCGATGAGGCGTTTTCCGCCGAGCTCGCGGAACTGGCGAATGATATCTGGCTTAACAGTGCGCTATTTTCCCGTGTCGACCACGTCTGGCAGCATCGTGATGCGCTGGGACTCGACAGCGAATCCGTGCGTCTGATTGAGGTGACGCATCAGCGCTTTGTCCTTGCTGGTGCGCAACTGAGCGACGCCGACAAAATGCAGCTCCGGGCACTTAATACCGAAGCGGCGACGCTCACCAGCCAGTTTAACCAGCGTCTGCTGGCGGCGAATAAATCCGGTGGTCTGGTGGTGGACTATGCCCATCAGCTGGAGGGACTCAGTGCGGAAGAGGTAGCCAGCGCGCGTCAGGCGGCGAGTGAAAAAGGGCTAACCGAGGGATGGCTCATTCCGCTACTGAATACGACCCAACAGCCGGCGTTAAGCGTGCTGCGCGATCGTCAGACGCGGGAGAATCTGTTTAACGCCGGGTGGCGTCGCGCGGAGAAAGGGGACGACAATGACACGCGAGCGCTGATTCAGCGACTGGTCACCCTTCGGGCCCGTCAGGCGCAACTGTTGGGCTTTGCGGATTACGCGTCGTGGAAAATCGCCGATCAGATGGCAAAAACGCCAGACGCCGCACTGGCGTTTATGCGCGCAATCGTTCCTGCCGCACGTCAGCGGGCGTTGAATGAACTGGCCGATATTCAGCAGGTCATTGATGACGAACAGGGCGGGTTTAGCGCGCAGGCCTGGGACTGGTCGTTTTATGCCGAGCAGGTGCGCCGCGCGAAATATGCGTTAGATGAATCACAGCTAAAACCTTATTTTGAACTGGATACCGTTCTGCACGAAGGGGTGTTCTGGACCGCCAACCAACTCTTTGGCATCAAATTCATCGAGCGCTTTGATATTCCGGTCTACCATCCGGATGTGCGCGTCTGGGAAATCTTCGATCATAACGGCGTCGGACTGGCGCTTTATTACGGTGATTTCTTTGCCCGTGATTCGAAAAGCGGCGGTGCCTGGATGGGCAATTTTGTCGAGCAGTCGACGCTCAACGAAACCCAACCGGTTATCTACAACGTCTGCAATTATCAGAAGCCCGCGGCGGGACAGCCCGCGCTGTTACTCTGGGATGATGTCATCACGCTGTTCCATGAGTTCGGTCATACCCTGCACGGGCTGTTTGCCTCACAGCGTTATGCCACGCTCTCCGGCACCAATACGCCGCGTGATTTCGTTGAATTTCCATCGCAGATCAACGAACACTGGGCGAGCCACCCGGCGGTATTTGGGCGCTACGCCCGCCATTATGCTACCGGCGAGAAAATGCCAGAGGCGCTACAGGACAAAATGCGTAAGGCAAGCCTGTTCAATAAAGGCTATGACATGAGCGAACTGCTCAGCGCCGCGCTGCTGGATATGGGCTGGCACAGGCTGTCTGTTGAAGCATCGAGCCAGCCGGTCGAGTCGTTTGAAAAGCAACTGCTGGCGGCAGAGCAACTCAGTCTTCCGGCGGTACCGCCGCGCTATCGCAGCAGCTATTTTGCGCATATTTTTGGCGGGGGTTACGCGGCAGGCTATTACGCCTATCTCTGGACGCAGATGCTGGCGGATGACGGCTTTCAGTGGTTTGTGGAGCAGGGTGGGCTGACGCGCGAGAACGGTCAGCGTTTCCGCGAGGCGATCTTATCGCGGGGCAACAGTGAAGATTTAGAGCATCTTTACCCGGGCTGGCGAGGAAATGAACCGCAGATCGACCACATGCTCAAACACCGTGGCCTGGCGGGATAAGACGATTGACAACCCAATACGGGTAACTTGATGTACAATGCGGGCTTCTTTTTTCGGAGTCCGCGATTGCACATGCCTGTTTTCCTCCCTTTCTGCGCAGATACCCTTCAGGTGATTTTCATCCCATGAAAGGATCCGCACCCCTCCTTCTTTCCTCTGTCCTGCTGCTGGCCGGTTGTGGCAACAGCACCTTATCGCAAATGAATATGCCGGCTGAACAGCGTGCGCAGGCGGTGGTGGGTTACTACGCGCGCGGCATCGATCCGATGATCCGCCAGTATATGCAGGAAAAGCAGGTGACCGGGATGGTGGTGGCGGTTATTCAGCACAACGGGCCGGTGGAGTTCCACAGTTACGGTGTGACCGACAGCAGGCATCGTTATCCGATCACGCCGGACACGCTATTTGCGCTGGGGTCGCTGAGTAAAGGGGTGACCGCGGAAGTCACTACCGTTCTGGTGAATCAGGGCGTGCTTCAGTGGAACGACACGCTGGCGCAACTGCTACCGGCCAGTACGCCGTTAAGCGAGGACGCCAGAAAAATTACCCTGCTGCAACTGGCGACGCATACTTCCGGTTTACCCAGACAACCGATGGATCTGCTGACTCTGGAAAATCTTCTGCGCTATTTCAGTACGGGTGAAAATTTTTATACCCAACTGGATAACGACACGGTGCTGACATTTCTCTCCGACTTCACCGCGCCTGAAGCGCGCGTGCCGCGTTATTCCAATATCGGTTACGCGCTGCTTGGCTACATCGTGCAACGTCAAACCGGTGAGTCGATCCCGGCGTTGGCCCGTCGTCTAATCTTCCAGCCACTACAGATGAGCAACAGCAGTTTTGTGCCGACGTCGCTCAAAGCCTATCCGTATCGCGCATTAGGCCACGCGGGAGATCAGCCGAAGCTCATTCAACGCGGCGAACCGACGCCGGACTGGACGTTCCGCCACAACATGGTCGGGGCGGCGAGTTTATACAGCAGCGCACGCGATCTGGCGGGCTACGCACGGGCCCATTTTGCGCCAGGGGACAACGCCGTGCTCGCTCGCGCGTTTGCGGATGTTTCCCGCATCCAGTTTTATCGTCAAAAAGAAGCAGCGAATATTGCGTGGGTGACAGATACCTTAGCCGATCGCCAGATAACCTGGCAGGTAGGGTATATTGGCGGCTATTCCAGTTATATTGGTTTTGACAAACGGAATCAGAATGCGGTGGTGGTGCTGCAAAATAGTTTTAACTGGAGTAATTATCTGGGGCATACCATTCTTACAAAATTGGACAAACAGGAGAACCTGCCATTCTGAGGGCGCTGTGTTGGGGTTAAATCAGCATATTGCTCTGAACCGTTGATCCCATCCTCTTCTATTAATAAATTGACATAACCTTGCTTTTATCTCGTTACACTATTTTTCAAAATGGAACAGGTGCGAAGGAGTGGCGATGATTAAAAAGACAGTAGAAATTGATGCTATCCTCTTAGAACTTAATCAGTCTATTGATACGCATTATCAGTGGTTAGTCAAAATGTTCCACTGTGTGGTCACAGAGGATGCGTCGCAGGCAGATATTATTGCTACTAACGCACACTGTTTATGCCATTTTGGTCAGTGGTTAAAAAATCATACTGTGCACAGTCACGAGGAGTGGGAACATTTTCGCGAAATGGAATATGCACACGCTAAAATGCATGAATCGGGTCGTGAATTAATGTTGGCGGTCATTGAAAAGCGCTGGCGTGCTGCCCATTTTGACCATTTTCAGGACTGCTTATTAAACTTCACCGGGAAAGTGATGGAATATAAAATATCCCTGGTCAATCTGCGAAGCAATATGGATATATTAACCGGTCTTCCGGGACGTCGAATGCTGGATGAAACGTTTGACAGGCAACTTAACGACGCAGCCTCGCTGAATTTATATCTCCTGTTACTGGATATTGACCGATTTAAATCAATTAACGATGGCTATGGTCATCTGGTGGGCGATACCGTGTTACGTATGCTGGCGACAAATCTGACGGCATGGACGCGCAACGATGAAACGGCTTACCGCTATGGCGGTGAGGAATTTGTGATTGTCATCCGGGCAAAATCGGATGACGAAGCCCGGCAGGCCGGTTTGCGTATTTGTCAGGCCATTGCGAGTACCACGCTCCACTATCCGGGAGGCGCGTTGGATATTACGGCAACAGGTGGCGTCACCCGCGGCTGGCCGGGCGAATCCCTCAATACCGTATTGGGGCGTGCCGACAAGGCTATGTATGAAGGGAAAATGACGGGCAGAAACCGTTGTATGTTTATCGATAAAAACCAACGAATCACCAATGTTGTTAATTTTGCGCCCGTTCACGCGGTCTTTACAAAACAGGCCGTTGGCTGACATAAGTCTGCACTCGATATGCTAAATTCCTGTCAACAAGTTGATTAATGGACTAAAACAGTGAAACCCGGAGGTCATATGCAGCTGTTGATTCGCAAGAAATTACAGAGAAAACGCTGGAATTCCCGTCCTGAATCGCAAGATTTACAGAATACACGTTCCGCTGAACCGTGGTCTTCACGTACTGCATGTTGCCAGAGTAAGAAAGAGTGGAAACGAGACGCGCCGGAATCTTAGTTCCTGTCGTTTAACATTCATTGAGAATTGGCGTGGTAAGGTATTAGCTGTCTATTGTCTCTGCCGGGATTGGCAGGATGATAGAAAAAGTAAAATACAAATCTATCCATGCAAGCATTCACCGTCGGTTATCCGGCGGTTTTTTTTTGCCTGTCTGAGATAAAAAAATGGCCCCTTGTGCAGTGTTGCGACAAGGGGCCTTATCGGTTCAGGACTTTCTCCGTTCATTAGTCATCCCATTTGTGGCTGAAATAAGCGGCCAGGAATCCAGAAAATAAAATAATTCCCAGAACGGCCATGAAAACGTTCATATTACCCAGCATAATTACCTCCTTTGACGGGTTGTGTTTTTCCTCGCTTACCTTAATTTCGGTTGGTGAAAGAGATAATAGCAGCGTTAACCTAAACAAAAGCTGAATTAGGTGATTATTTAACGTTAAAAGTAAATTTCTTTCGGTATTGTGACGGGGACAGACAATAAGCGTGGCGAAAATGGTGGCGAAATAGCGCCGCACTGCCAAAACCGGTTTGTTCCGCGATCATTTCCACGCTGAGCGGTGAATTTTCCAGGTAATCGCGCGCCCGTAATAAACGTTCGTTGAGGATCCAACGTGCAGGCGTGGTGCCCGTACAGTCGGTGAAACGCCGCAAAAATGTGCGCGAACTCATTCCGGCGCGTTTGGCCAGCGAGGCGGCGTCATGATTCATCGTCAGATTCTGATGCAGATAATCAAACAACGGGCCAAGCGTCTGGCTTTCACGCTGCCGGGCAACGGGGCGTAGCAGTTGCTGTGATTGCGCGCCGTCGCGATGGGGTTGCACCACCAGTCGTCGGGCAACGCTGTTGGCAACCTCGAGGCCGTAGTCCTCTCTGACCAGGTAGAGACAAAGGTCGATACCCGCCGCGCTGCCCGCCGAGGTCAGCAACCGTCCCGCATCATGGTAGAGAACGTCATCAAGCACCTCGACCGCCGGGAAACGCTGCTGGAGTTTCTCAGTGTAGCGCCAGTGGGTGGTGGCTTTGCGCCCATCCAGCAACCCGGTCGCCGCCAGTACAAACACGCCGGAACAGATCGACAACAGGCGGCAACCTCGCGCCTGTGCGGTGCGCAGTGCGGCACACAAGGCTTCCGGCACCGGCGCGTCGCTGTCCCGCCAGCCGGGAACAACAATGGTATCCGCCTCTGCCAGCAGTTCCAGCCCTCCATCCACCATCATCCGCACGCCGCCGGTCGCGCAGAGTGGACCGGGATCGACAGACGCAACGGCAAAACGATACCAGTCAGCACCCAGTTCCGGGCGCGGCAGACCAAAGATTTCGACCGCCACGCCAAACTCGAAGGTGCACAGTCCGTCATAGGCGAGCACGACCACCAGCGGGCGCGGCGTTTTTGGCATAATCCTGGCGTTTTTTGGCATAGTTGAAGGCGGTATGTGAGGTCAGGGATGGTTAAATTATTGTAAACACAATCGTCCCTGAGGAGAAAGCAGAATGAGTCATGTCACTGAGTTTCCAGCCGCCGCATCCGCCCTTGCGGTCAACCATTTCCTGTCGCGTTTGAGTCTGGAAACAGATTGCGCCGATGTTTATGAAAGTATCCATAGCGGGGAGCCGGATTTCGTCTTACTCCACGTAGTGGGAAGGCCGGAGACGTTTGCACGTCGCCATATTCCGGGCGCTATTCATCTGCCGCATGCCATGATGACCGCCGAACGGATGGCGCAATGGCCTGCGGATACCCTGTTTGTGGTTTACTGCGCCGGACCTCACTGTAACGGTGCCGACCGCGCGGCGCTGAAGCTTGCAAGGCTGGGCATACCGGTGAAGGTGATGATTGGCGGTATCACCGGATGGGCAGACGAAGGCTACGCGTTTGCCTGTCCCGCAGAATGAAGATGAATTTTTTTCATCATTCATGAATTTATCTCGTTTGCTTGCACGACCCTTACATGTCAATTTGGACGCATGGACATCCAGAAGTCTAAATGTTTAAATAAGAAACTATCACGTCAGGCAACCTTTGCCTGACGACGAAGGAGATCACATGCAAAGACAACAGGCCCCATTTCGCGCAGAAGTCGTTGGCAGCTTTTTACGCCCCGACGACATCAAAGTTGCCCGCCAACAGTTTTCGCGCGGCGAGTTAACCGCACTGCAGTTACGCGCCGTCGAAGACGACGCGATTCGCCGGGTGGTCGAACAGCAGTGCGCTTGCGGTTTGCACGTTGTCACGGACGGTGAGTTCCGCCGCGCCTGGTGGCATTTTGATTTCTTCGACGGTCTGCAAGGGGTGGAGCGTTATGACTCACAGCAGGGCATTCAGTTTAATGGTGTGCAGACCAAAGCGCACGGCGTGCGGGTTACCGGCAAACTGGCTTTCGGCGATCATCCGATGCTGGAGGATTTCCGCTATCTGAAGAGCATCAGCGGTAACGCGCAACCGAAGATGACCATTCCCAGCCCCAGCGTGCTGCACTTTCGCGGTGGGCGTAAGGATATCGATGCCTCAGTGTATCCGGATCTTGAGGCCTATTTTGACGATCTGGCGACGACCTGGCGCGATGCTATCCACGCTTTCTACGCCGCAGGCTGTCGCTATCTGCAACTGGATGACACGGTATGGGCGTATCTCTGCTCTGATGCCCAGCGTCAGCAAATTCGCGAGCGTGGAGACTGCCCTGACGAACTGGCGCGGATTTATGCCGATGTTATCAACCGGGCGCTGGCGGATAAACCGGCCGATCTGACGGTGGGCCTGCACGTCTGCCGCGGCAACTTCCGCTCAACCTGGATCTCCGAAGGCGGCTATGAACCGGTTGCGGAGATCCTGTTCGGCAGCGTCAATGTCGATGCCTTTTTCCTGGAATACGACAACGATCGCTCCGGCGACTTTGCGCCGCTGCGCTTTATCCGCCCTGGCCACCAGCAGGTGGTGTTGGGACTGGTGACCACCAAAAATGGTGAACTGGAGAACCCGGAGGGAGTAAAAGCGCGCCTGCAGGAAGCGGCACACTATGTCGACAAAGCGCAAATTTGCCTCAGCCCGCAGTGCGGTTTTGCTTCGACGGAAGAAGGGAACACCCTCACGGAAGCCCAGCAGTGGAACAAAATTAAACTTATCACCGAAATAGCCCAACAGGTCTGGTAAGTTGCCTCAATAATGCACACCGCGTTGCACACTAATAATGCAACGCGGGTTCATGATGGAGCATCCTCCACGCTAAGCCCGTCTGGTCGTGCGTTTTAACACTTTTTCCTCTTCATCCCCGTTCTGGCATCCTTTTTGCCTTATTCCTCCTGAACAAATTTTTGCGCCGTGTTGTTTGTCGGGTCGCACCAGAACTCACAGCATTTTTATTTCCAGGAGTGAAATTATGCAGCGTCGTACCTTACTCAAAGCGTTTGCCCTCTCGGCCTCGGTTGTCGCCATGGGCTTCAGTTTTAGCGTTCAGGCCGCCGATACCATCAAAGTGGGCATTATGCACTCACTTTCCGGCACGATGGCTATCTCCGAAACGCCGCTGAAAGATGTGGCTCTGATGACGATTGATGAGATCAACGCCAAAGGGGGCGTATTAGGCAAGAAGCTGGAACCGGTGGTGGTCGACCCGGCTTCAAACTGGCCGCTGTTTGCCGAGAAAGCACGACAGTTGCTGAGCCAGGATAAGGTGGCGGTGGTGTTTGGCTGCTGGACCTCCGTGTCGCGTAAGTCGGTGTTGCCGGTTTTTGAAGAGCTGAACGGCCTGTTGTTCTACCCCGTCCAGTACGAGGGGGAAGAGATGTCGCCGAACGTCTTCTACACCGGCGCGGCACCCAACCAGCAGGCGATCCCGGCGGTTGAGTACCTGCTGAGTGAGGACGGTGGAAGCGCCAAACGCTTCTTCCTGCTGGGCACCGATTACGTTTATCCGCGTACGACCAACAAAATTCTGCGTGCGTTCCTGCATTCAAAAGGGATTGCCGATAAAGATATTGAAGAAGTCTACACGCCGTTTGGTCACAGTGATTATCAGACCATTGTCGCCAACATCAAAAAGTTCTCCGCCGGGGGTAAAACGACCGTGGTGTCGACCATCAATGGCGATTCTAACGTCCCGTTTTATAAAGAGCTGGCAAACCAGGGGCTGAAAGCCACCGACGTTCCGGTGGTCGCGTTTTCCGTGGGAGAAGAGGAACTGCGTGGGATTGATACCAAACCGTTGGTGGGTAACCTTGCCGCCTGGAACTACTTCGAATCGGTTGATAACGCCACTAATCAGAAATTTGTCGCCGATTATCGCGCATACGCCAAAGCCCATAAGCTGCCAAATGCCGACACCGTTGTGACTAACGACCCGATGGAGGCGACATACGTTGGCCTGCATATGTGGGCGCAGGCCGTTGAAAAAGCCGGGACGACGGATGTGGATAAAGTCCGTGCGGCGATGGCCGGACAGTCCTTCAAGGCCCCGTCTGGCTTTACCCTGACGATGGATGCCACCAACCATCATCTGCATAAGCCGGTGATGATTGGCGAGATTGAAGGCAACGGTCAGTTCAACGTCGTGTGGCAGACCGAAGAGCCGGTTCGAGCCCAACCGTGGAGCCCGTTCATTGCCGGTAATGACAAAAAATCAGAACAACCGGTGAAAACAGCCAGCAACTAACGTTAAGCCTTCCTGCGGGCGCTGACGGCGTAATGCCCGATGGCGCAAGCTTATCGGGCCTACATTGAGCAGGGGTAAGCAGATGTAGGCCGGATAAGGCGCAAGCCGTCATCCGGCGAACGCGTCGCAAGGTTTGTCAACGTTCTTATCCCTCCAGCGGAGGGTGACTTCTGGAGATCACGACATGAAAGCCATGGGCTTTATTCGCGGCTTGCTGCTGGCGTTCGGGCTTCTGCCATGGTTCGTTCAGGCGAGCGATGCCGATGTGTTCGTTGCCGCCAGTCGCAGCGAGCAGGCGCAACTGCTCGAACAGTGGGCGGTTGCACCTGAAACACAACGTTTGCCGCTGCTGACGGCACTGAGCCGGGAGGCGGTGCTCACTGATGGCACAAAACAGGCTTTTACCCGAGAGGGATCGCAGGTCGTCGCCCTGGGGAGTGCCAGCAGTCCAACGGGCGTGCTAAAACCGCTGCGCCTGACCAACCGACTACGTATTCTTGTCGCTGGCGCGCTGGCGACACATCAGCTTATTAGTGACAGTGTCACACAAAGGCTGGCAGCAACCCGTACGCTTCAGCGCGACGCACAGCCAGCCATGCTGCCTTTTATCCAACAGCGCCTGGCACAGGAAACAGATGCGGAAGTGAAAACACGTCTGACCCGCGTGTTGGCTAATCTGCAACTGACCAGTCCATCCGCTGAGATTCGTCGCGAGGCGATCGCGCTGTTGGGGGAATCCAGCGATCCGGAGATGCAGGCGCGCCTGCAGCCTTTTACTGACAAGACGCATGAACCGGATGCCAGCGTGCGTGCGGCGGCCAGTGATAGCCTGGCGCGCATTCAGCAGCGGATGGCGATTGGCGATCTGCTTGGACAGGCGTTTATGGGGCTCTCGCTGGGATCGGTACTGCTGCTGGCGGCGCTGGGGCTGGCGATCACCTATGGTCTGCTGGGGGTTATCAACATGGCGCACGGCGAAATGTTGATGCTCGGGGCGTACTGTACGTGGATGGTGCAACAGGCGATGGCGCAGTTCATGCCCCAGTGGTTGGCCTTTTATCCACTGGTTGCCTTGCCAGTCGCCTTTCTGTTTACCGCAGGCGCGGGAATGATTCTGGAACGCGGGGTGATCCGTCATCTCTACGGGCGTCCGCTGGAAACGCTGCTGGCGACGTGGGGGATAAGCCTCATGCTGATTCAGCTCGTGCGGATGACCTTCGGCGCACAAAACCTGGAGGTGGCGAATCCGGCGTGGCTTTCCGGCGGCGTGCAGGTCTACGCCAGTCTGGTACTCCCGTGGAACCGCATTGTGGTACTGGGTTTCACGCTGCTGGTGCTGTTCTTCACCTGGCTGCTGCTGAACAAAACGCGACTGGGCATGCGGGTACGCGCGGTCACCCAGAACCGCAGTATGGCGGCTTGCTGTGGCGTGCCGACCGGACGTGTGGACATGCTGGCCTTCGGACTCGGTTCGGGGATTGCGGGCCTCGGCGGCGTCGCCTTGTCGCAACTGGGTAACGTCGGCCCGGAACTGGGTCAGGGCTATATCATCGACTCCTTCCTGGTGGTGGTACTGGGCGGCGTGGGTCAACTTGCCGGCAGCGTGGCGGCGGCGTTTGGTCTGGGCGTGTTCAACAAAATTCTTGAGCCGCAGATGGGGGCGGTTCTCGGGAAGATAGTGATTCTGGTGTTGATCATTTTGTTTATTCAGAAACGACCCCAGGGACTGTTTGCCCTGAAAGGGAGGGTTACCGAATCATGACGATGCCAATGACCTTAACACTGGCGCGTAAAGCGCCGCGCGTCAGCCGGGCGCTGGGGGCGATTATCCTGCTGACGCTGATTATCCTGCCGTTTCTCACCTTGCTGCCCGCCGATCATCCGCTGGCCATTTCTGTGTGGACGCTTCAGCTTGCCGGGAAAATTCTCTGCTATGCGGTCGTTGCTGTGGCGCTGGATCTCGTCTGGGGCTATGCCGGAATGCTGTCGCTGGGACACGGGCTTTTCTTCGCGCTTGGCGGCTATGCGATGGGGATGTACCTGATGCGCCAGGCCTCCGGAGAAGGGTTGCCGGCGTTTATGTCCTTTCTTTCGTGGAGTGAATTGCCGTGGTTCTGGTGGGGAACCCAGCATTTTGCGTGGGCAATGGCGCTGGTGATGCTGGTTCCGGGGGGACTGGCGCTCATCTTTGGCTATTTTGCCTTCCGCTCGAAAATTAAGGGCGTCTACTTTTCGATCATGACGCAGGCGCTGACCTTCGCCGGTATGCTGCTGTTCTTTCGTAATGAAACCGGTTTTGGCGGCAACAATGGCTTTACCGGATTTACCACTCTCCTCGGAATGCCGATCACCGCGACGACTACCCGCATTGGACTGTTTCTGGCGACGCTATTACTGCTGATGCTGGCACTGTGGCTGGGATTTGCGCTGGCGCGCAGTAAATTTGGCCGGATCCTCACCGCCGTGCGCGACGCGGAAAACCGGCTGATGTTTTGCGGCTATGATCCGAAAGGCTTCAAGCTGCTGGTCTGGACGCTCTCCGCCGTGCTGTGCGGGCTGGCGGGGGCGCTGTATGTGCCACAGGTCGGAATTATTAACCCCAGCGAAATGTCACCCACCAACTCTATCGAAGCCGCCATCTGGGTGGCGCTCGGCGGGCGCGGTTCGCTGATTGGCCCGGTCATCGGCGCGGTGACGGTGAACGGCGCTAAAAGCCTCTTCACCGTTATCATGCCGGAATACTGGCAACTGTTTCTGGGGCTTATCTTTATCGGCGTCACGCTTTTTTTACCGCGCGGCGTGATAGGCCTGTTCCGCAAAGGAGAAAAATAATGCAGCCAGATGAAGGCCTTTTTACCCGCCAGGTTCCCGGCGATCGCTATCGCCAGCAGACGGACCCGGTGCTGCAACTGGAAAACATCAACGTCAGCTTTGATGGCTTTAAAGCGTTAACCGATCTCACGCTGAATATTGGCGTCGGCGAACTGCGCTGCATCATTGGCCCTAACGGTGCCGGGAAAACCACGCTGATGGATGTGATTACCGGGAAGACGCGTCCGCAAAGCGGCAAGGCGTTGTATGACCAGTCAACCGATCTGACCACGCTGGATCCGATCGCCATTGCCCGCCAGGGAATTGGCCGTAAGTTTCAAAAGCCGACGGTGTTCGAAGCGCTGACGGTGGAGGAAAACCTCGAACTGGCGATGAAAAACGACAAATCGGTGTGGGCGTCACTGCGCGCCAGGCTAAACAGCGAACAGCGCGATCGCATCGATGAGATGCTGGGTCTGCTGCGCCTGCGGACAGAAAGAGGGCGTCGCGCCGGAATGTTGTCTCATGGTCAGAAGCAGTTTCTCGAGATCGGCATGCTGCTGGTGCAGGAGCCGCATCTGCTGCTGCTCGACGAACCCGCCGCCGGAATGACGGATGCAGAGACAGAATACACCGCAGAGCTGTTTCGCACGCTGGCGGGTAAGCATTCGCTGATGGTGGTGGAACATGATATGGGGTTTGTGGAAACCATTGCCGACCACGTCACGGTGCTCCATCAGGGACGGGTGCTGGCGCAGGGCAGCCTGCGCGACGTTCAGGCCAATGAGCAGGTGATTGATGTCTATCTTGGGCGCTAAGGAGTGCAGAAGATGCTACAGGTGAATGAACTGAATCAATACTACGGTGGCAGCCATATTCTGCGCGGCGTCACCTTTGACGCCAGGCCTGGTGAAGTGACCTGCCTGCTGGGGCGCAACGGCGTGGGTAAAACCACCTTGCTGAAGTGTCTGATGGGGTTGATCCCGGCACGTAGCGGAACGGTGACCTGGCAGGAGAAGAATATCACCCATCGTAAGCCGCACCAGCGGGTACAGGCGGGTATCGCGTATGTACCACAGGGCCGCGAAATATTCCCGCGACTCACGGTCGAAGAAAACCTGCTGTTGGGGTTATCGCGTTTTTCGTCGCGTGAAGCCAAAACGGTACCGGAAGAGATCTACACGCTGTTCCCGGTACTGAAAGAGATGAAACAGCGACGCGGCGGCGATCTCTCGGGCGGTCAACAGCAGCAGCTGGCGATTGGTCGTGCGCTGGCGAGTCGTCCGCAATTGTTGATTCTCGATGAGCCGACGGAGGGCATTCAGCCTTCTGTTATCAAGGAGATAGGTCAGGTGATCGCCCAACTTGCCCGTCGCGGCGACATGGCGATTTTGCTGGTTGAGCAGTTCTACGACTTCGCGGCAGAACTGGCGGACAACTATTTGCTGATGTCACGCGGCAGCATTATTCAACGCGGGCGTGGCGAAAATATGGCATCAGAAGGGGTACGCGGATTAGTGGCTATCTGACAATCGCGCAGGCCTGCGCCTGCACGACATCGGATCAGCACAGCGCCGCCTGGCCCCAGGGCCTGGCGCGCATGCCTTTAAGCATCAGCGCCCACGCGGCAATAATCGCTATCATCAGGACGACGAACAGCGTCCACGCGGGGAAAGAGGTCAGAATAACGCCGCTGGCCAGCGGGTTAACCGCCGCCCCCAACCAGCCCAGCGACTGCGCGGAGAAATAGCTGGCCTTCATGCCCGAAGGGGCGATGTTGTCGATCAGCATGTATTCACCTGGCGCGTAGATCACTTCGCCAAGGGTAAAGATCGCGGCGGATATACCCCATAACAGCAGGCTGTTGCCGGAGATCATGAACCCGCCGAGGCCAATGACAAAACAGACCGTGCCAAAGGCCATCAGAGGGCGAATGTTTCCCGGTGTCAGTCTGCGTCCCAGTGCGTACTGCAAGCTGACGACCACCGCGGCGTTAACGGGTAACACCACTGCCACCACTTTCTCCGCGAAGTTGCCGTCGGCAACGACCATAACGTACTGGGAGAGGCAGGATGCAAACGCGCCGCTCACAAACGAGGCCAGAAACGCTGACAGCGTAAACCAGAACAGCGCTTTATCATGCAGCAGCACGGAAGGCGACCAGGCGACGCTGTTTTCGCCATCGACGGCGGCGACAGAGCGCTTGACCAGCAGCTGGATAAACACCAGCGGAAAGGCGGAGCAGATTGCCGCGAGCCAGAAGGGCAAGTTGATGCTCTGCATCACCAGCAGCGTGCCGAGCGGTGGGCCCACCGTCCAGCCGATATTCAGTACCGTATAGTTCAGTGAGAAGATTTTCGCCTTCGCGCCGGGTGAGAGATGGTCGGCAAACCACGCTTTCAGCACGGTGGCGAACACCGAGTAAGCGCAGTTAATCAGGGCAAAGAGCAGTACCACCAGCACCACGCTATGCACCAGTGGAATGGCGATAAAGCCAAAGGCAAAGGCGGAAATTGCCAGCAGCATGTAGCGCTTCTTGTCAAATTTGTCTGCCAGAATGCCAAAGCCGAGGCTAAAGACCACGCCGATGGTCAGCGCGATGGTCATGGCATAGCCGATCAGATCCACGCCCAGGTCGTACTGGCGATTCAGATAAATGGTCATGAAGGGCAGCGTTGCGCCGCGACCGATCGTCAGCAGCAGTGAGGAGGCGAGTAAAGCGAGGGTGGATCGTCTCAGAGTCTTGTTCATTTATCTGCCCGACAGTGCGATTCGTTATGTTTTTTTTAGATATGTAAAGGAATAGCACGGCAAAATTGTGATGTATAGCGGATAAATTGTTCTATTGTGCACTGTTATCCCTACCAGAATTTATGATCTGTTACGGGGAAGGGATTTCCGCTACTTTAACTTGTTTACAAAAATTTAAACTTCGCGGAGCCGTGGTATGACGCGCAAAGACGGGCTGTTGGCATTACTGGTGGTGGTGGTTTGGGGGCTGAATTTTGTCGTCATTAAGGTCGGACTGCACGCGATGCCGCCGCTGATGCTGGCGGGGTTACGCTTTTTACTGGTGGCATTTCCGGCGATATTCTTTGTTGCGCGTCCGCGTATTCCGCTTTCGCTGCTGCTCGGTTACGGCCTGACGATAAGCTTCGGTCAGTTTGCCTTTCTGTTTTGCGCGATTAAATTCGGCATGCCGGCAGGGCTGGCGTCGCTGGTGTTGCAGGCGCAGGCCTTCTTCACCATCGTCCTCGGGGCATTTGCCTTTGGCGAACGTTTGCAGGGTAAACAAATTGCCGGGATTGCGCTCGCCGTTTTTGGCGTGTTGGTGCTGATTGAAGGCAGTCTCAATGGGCAGCATGTGGCGCTGCTCGGTTTTATGCTGACGCTGGCGGCGGCATTCAGCTGGGCCTGCGGCAATATTTTCAACAAAAAAATAATGGGGCATGCCTCGCGCCCGCCGGTGATGTCGCTGGTGGTCTGGAGCGCGCTGATCCCGATACTGCCGTTCTTTGCCGCCTCGCTGTTTCTCGACGGCGCGGCGCAAATCGTGCAAAGCCTTATCGCCATCGATCTGACAACGATCTTATCGCTGGTCTATCTGGCCTTTGTCGCCACAATTGTCGGCTACGGGATCTGGGGAACGCTGCTTGGTCGTTATGAAACCTGGCGTGTCGCGCCGCTCTCTCTGCTGGTGCCGGTGGTGGGACTGGCAAGCGCAGCGCTGCTGCTCGACGAAACGCTGAGCGCGCTGCAATTGTTTGGTGCGGTGCTGATTATGGCAGGTCTGTACATCAACGTGTTTGGCTTTCGCTGGCGCAAAACAGCGCAGGTGAGAGGGTAAAAAAAAGCCCTGCATGAGCAGGGCAAAAACGAATCACAGGCGGTGCCGGTTGTAATAAGGCACGCCCAGTTCGTCGGACTTATCGCTTCCCGCGCCCATGTGGTTAAAATCAAACGGCGATTGTTCCAGAGAGGTGGGGACAATCATCGTGTCACGACTGTTCGTCGTGGTGGGCTGCGCGGATTGTTCCGCAACGCTCTGACCTGAGACAACAAGCAGCAGGGCCAGCATTGCAGAAGACAACAGTTTCATGATTTCCTCGATTACGTCGTTTACAGGCGATGGTTAGTTACAATGATTCAGCGGAAGCAAATAGCGCGATTCGCCGTGCATATTGGTAATACGGAATTTATGCGGCGGAACGTCGAAATAGTTTTTGAACGTCCGGGTCAGCGTCTGCTGTGACTCGAAACCGTAACGTTCCGCCAGATATAAAATCGGCTCGTTACTTTCTTTTAATTTTTGCGCTATTTCGGTCATTTTACGGCTGCGGATGTATTGGCCTAATGAATGGCCGGTCTCTTTTTTGAACATCCGTTGCAGGTGCCATTTGGAGTAACCTGAACGCTCAGACACTTTTTCCAGTGAGAGCGGCGATTCCAGGTTATCTTCGATCCAGTCCAAAATGCTATGAATGGTGATAGCGTCAGTATTGCGTCTGGACATCGTCATACCTCTTCTTGTTTTACGGCAGGACTTTCTTAAGCAAATGCTCAAGCGTTGCCACTTCGTCCGCCGTTAAGTTTTTTGTTAATTCCTGGTGCAGGTCTTGTCCTACTAATTGATGACATTGCTCACAAATTGCCGCGCCGTGCTCGGTGAGTTTCACCAGTACGCCGCGCTTGTCATTCGGGTTAGGAAGTCTGTCAATCCAGCCTTTGCAGACCAGACGATCGAGCATGCGCGTCAAGGCACCGAGATCGACAGACAGCACTTTTTTCAGTTCAACCGGGGTAATGCAGCCCGCACAGCGGATAGAGCAGAGCACTTTAAACTGTGCTGCTGTGATATCCAGCGGTGAGAGATAGTCGTTCAACAGACGATCTTTTTTCTGATTGACCATGTAGATCAAGCGCCCCAGTGGGATGATTTCATTGAATAAGTCACTGGTGCTTTTCACAATGGTTGCCCTGGCAAGTATTTAGTTACGGCAGATAATATTGCCCAGGCAACTATAAGTCAAACGAATGGATTTACCGATCACACGAATTGCTAAAAGGGAAAAGATGCACCTCACGTCACACTTTATTTAATTAATGATAATTACCGGTTATGCTTCTAACCGATAACGAATCCTTACAGCGCCAGAATGGCTAACTTCATGGTTTTCCACTTATACTTGCCGCTAACACAGGGTTAAACAGGAATGGCAGTCAATATGATGGATTTGTTTAAAGCAATAGGACTGGGGCTGGTGGTGATTCTTCCTCTGGCGAATCCATTGACAACCATCGCGCTGTTTCTCGGCCTTGCCGGGAATATGAACAGTGCGGAGCGCAATCACCAGTCGCTTATGGCTTCGGTTTACGTGTTCGCCATCATGATGGTGGCCTACTATGCGGGCCAGCTGGTGATGAATACCTTCGGCATCTCCATTCCAGGCCTGCGCATCGCCGGGGGCTTAATTGTGGCGTTTATCGGTTTCCGTATGCTATTTCCGCAGCAGAAAGCGCATGATTCGCCTGAGGCACGGAGTAAGTCGGAAGAACTGGAAGACGAGCCGACCGCCAATATTGCCTTTGTGCCGCTGGCGATGCCAAGCACGGCGGGACCGGGAACCATTGCGATGATCATCAGCTCCGCCTCAACGGTGCGTCACGGAACGGATTTTCCTGGCTGGGTGATTACCGTCGCGCCGCCGATCATCTTTGCGCTGGTGGCGGTGATCCTGTGGGGATGCTTACGCAGTTCCGGGGCGATTATGCGTCTGGTGGGTAAGGGCGGTATTGAAGCCATTTCCCGCCTGATGGGCTTTCTGCTGGTCTGTATGGGCGTGCAGTTTATTATTAACGGCGTGCTGGAAATTATTAAAACCTACTGAAAAAAAGCCCGGTCGTCGTGACCGGGCCGTCTGTCAGGAATGCTGTGGCTGCTCTTCCAGTGAGACTGGCCATTTACGAAAGATAATCACTGACCAGATAAGCGCAGCGAGGGCAGGAATAGCGCCCACATAACCAATCGTTGACATCGACCAGTGCAGACTCACCTGATTTCCCACCAGCGCGCCTGCGCCAATACCAATATTGAAAATGCCGGAGAACAGCGCCATCGCTACATCCGTGGCGTCCGGGGCCAGCGCCAGGACTTTTACCTGCATTCCCAGGCCAATGACCATGATGGCAATCCCCCAGAAGATACTCAGGACCGCCAGATGAGATTCACTGTCCGCGGCAGGTAACAGCAGGATCAGGCAGGCCAGCAGCAATGCAATGGCAACGGTAATGAGCGCCGAAGCGTGGCGATTGCCAAGCTTACCAAAGATAACGCTGCCGATAATGCCCGCACCGCCCAGTACCAGTAACAGTACGGTGGCAAAATTGGCGCTTAGTCCGGCAACGGTCTGCACAAACGGTTCGATGTAGCTGTACGCGGTGTAGTGCGCCGTTACCACCACGACCGTCAACAGGTAGAGGCTCATCAGCGCCGGACGACGGAACAGCAGCGGCAGACTTTTCAGCGAGCCGGAGTGTTCGCTTGGTAATTTTGGCAGCAGTTTGATCAGGCAAATCAGGGTGATTAACGCTCCCATCCCGATAGCGAAGAACGTGGTTCGCCAGCCAAAATACTGGCCGACAATGCGCCCGAGCGGTAAGCCCAGCACCATCGCCAGCGCTGTTCCGGTGGCCAGTAAACTTAGTGCCTGAGCGCGTTTGCCCGCTGGGGCAAGGCGGATCGCCAGTGAGGCGGTAATCGACCAGAAGATTGCATGAGCAAAGGCAATCCCGATACGGCTTATCACCAGCACGCTAAAGTTCCACGCCAGGAAAGAGAGCACATGGCTGGCGATAAACAGTGCAAACAGGCAAATCAGCAATTTACGCCGCTCAACCTGGCTGGTCAGCAGCATGAACGGCAGGGACATCAGCGCGACAACCCAGGCGTAGATCGTCAGCATGATCCCGACCTGCGCGGTCTGCATGTTAAAACTCTGCGCGATATCGGAGAGCAGGCCCACAGGGACAAATTCTGTGGTATTGAAAATAAACGCAGCAATAGCCAGCGTAACGACCCGTAACCATGCGACTTTGCGGGAGACCGTTTGAGTTGTCATAAAAATGAATCGGTTCGTTGCGAAAAAGGAGAGAAGGGGATCTTAAAACGTTTGCTGATGAAAAGACAACCGTTTTGTGACTCAGATCTCGTTTTCATTTCTGCTCAGCTAACAGCTCAATGAACGCTTCCAACTGTCGCATCATCGTACCGCGTCGCCAGACCAGCCATGTGGTCAGCCAGCGCCAGTTCTCGGCCAATGGCCAGGCTTCGACCTGCTGATGTCCGGGCATACTTTCAAGCATCGAACGGGGGATCAGCGCGATCCCGGCTCCAGCAATCACACAGGCCAGCATACCGTGATAGGACTCCATTTCGTGGATTGTGCCCGGCATCGCCCGATCGGCATGAAACCAGCTTTCGAAGTGGCGGCGGTAAGAGCAGTTGGCGCGAAAGGCGTAAATATTACTGCCGTTGACCTCGCTGGCGCGAGTTACCGGCGCATGGCCGTGCGGCGTGACCACCATCATCTCTTCCTGATACACCGGCATCCCTTCAAGACCGGGGTGAGTAATCGGGCCGTCAACAAAGGCGGCGTTGAGATGACCCTCAAGCACGCCGTCCAGCATCGTGCCAGAAGGACCGGTCGCCAGGGAGAACTGGATTTTGGGGTAGCGCTGATTGTAGCGGGCAAGCGTGGCCGGAATACGCACGGCTGCCGTACTCTCCAGCGCCCCCAGTGAGAATAATCCCTGGGGTTCATCGCCAGCGACGACCATCCGCGCCTCGTCAACCAGCGCAAGGATCTGCTGACTGTAGCGCAGAAAGTTATGCCCGGCGGGAGAAAGTCGCAGTCGCTGGTTCTCACGAATAAACAGATCGACGCCGAGGTCAGCCTCCAGTTGACGAATACGGGTGGTGAGATTGGAAGGGACGCGATGCACCTTCGCCGCTGCCTGGGTGATGCTGCCCGTTTCGGCAACCGCGTTAAACATCTCCAGTTGGGTCAGATCCATAGCATTCTCTCATAGTGAATAGTTTCGTTAATATTATTCATTTTTCGGAAAGAGTAAACGCGTCCATGATGATGACATCAAGAACCACGGAGAGACAGTATGACGATTTCATCGGCAACCCATGCCATTTCCACCAACCCGCATAATGGCGAACACCTTTCGGCGCTGCCGTGGTCTACGGCTCAGGAAATCGAGCAGGCGTTACAGTGTGCTGCTGCGGGATTGCGCGGCTGGAAACTGACGACGCCAGCGCATCGGGCGCAGAAATTACGCGATATCGGCGAGGCCTTACGTGCGCGTGGCGAAGAGATGGCGCAGTGCATTACCCGCGAGATGGGCAAACCCATTAAGCAGGCGCGTGCGGAGGTCGCCAAATCGGCGGCGCTGTGCGACTGGTATGCGGAACACGGTCCGGCGATGCTGGCCGCCGAACCGACACAGGTGGAAAACCATCAGGCGGTGATTGAGTATCGTCCCTTAGGCACCGTGCTGGCGGTGATGCCGTGGAATTTTCCTTTGTGGCAGGTACTGCGCGGGGCGGTGCCGATTTTACTGGCCGGGAATGGGTATTTGCTCAAGCCTGCGCCCAACGTCACCGGCTGTGCGCAGATAATAAACCAGGTCTTTGCCGACGCGGCGATCCCCGCTGGCGTTTACGGCTGGCTGAATGCGGATAATCAGGGCGTCAGTACGCTGATTCAGGATCCGCGAATTGCGGCGGTTACGGTGACCGGCAGCGTGCGAGCCGGGGCGGCCATTGGCGCTCAGGCCGGTGCGGCGCTGAAAAAATGCGTGCTGGAGTTGGGCGGTTCCGATCCGTTTATTGTGCTTAACGATGCCGATCTGGATCTGGCGGTGAAGGCGGCAGTGGCCGGGCGCTATCAGAATAGCGGACAGGTTTGCGCGGCGGCGAAACGCTTTATCCTCGAAGAGGGGATCGCGGAGCGCTTTATCGAGCGCTTTGTGGCGGCAGCGGGCGCGCTGAAGCAGGGCGATCCGCTGGCGGAGGAGACTGAACTCGGCCCAATGGCGCGTGCCGATCTGCGCGATGAATTGCATCAGCAGGTGCTGGCTACGATCGCCGAAGGCGCTCAGCTATTGCTTGGCGGCGAGAAGCCTTCCACCGGTGGGAGCTATTATCCGGTCACCGTGCTGGCGAATGTGACCCCAGAGATGACCGCGTTTCGTGAGGAACTCTTCGGACCGGTTGCGGCGATCGGCGTGGCGAAGAGTGCCGAACACGCGCTGAAGATGGCAAACTGCAGTGATTTTGGTCTGTCCGCAACCCTCTTTACCGCCGATGAAGCCCGTGCACAGGAGATGGCTGCGCGTCTGGAATGCGGCGGTGTCTTTATTAACGGTTTTAGCGCCAGCGATGCCCGGGTCGCGTTTGGTGGCGTGAAGAAGAGCGGTTTTGGTCGCGAGCTCTCGCACTTTGGCCTGCATGAATTTTGTAACGTGCAGACCGTCTGGAAGAACCGACGCTGATCTTTCTGACGCCCTGCGGGGCGTCTTGTCACATTTCTGCCATAGTTTTGTCATTTACGCTTCGTAGACTCGCGATTAACGTGTTGATACTGAAGAATATTATGAACTTAACTCAAACTTTACGTCGCCTGGCGCGCCGTTTTTTACCGCAGCAGTTTGGCCTGTTGACCGGGATTTTTTGCATCATTGCGTTGTTTTCCGTACTGCAACTGACCTCGTCACTGATGCTGTCATTTTCAGTTAGCCAGGCCCGGGAAAATGAACAGCGTAACCAACTGGCGTTGCGTCAGCAGACAAAGGTCGAAGAGGCGCGGATTGCGCTACTGACGGCCAGCGATCTGCTCAACCGGGCGGGGGTCTACTTTATGCAGGATGCCGCCACGGGTTCTGAAGGAAGCTGGCAGCCGCTGATCGACGAAGCCCGACAGGCGTTAACCCAGTCGACAACCGCATGGCAGGCGTGGCGCGAGATGAACCCGCAGGCGGACGACGGGCTGGTCGACAGCTATCAGCGCTTTAGCGGCGGCATTCAGGAACAAGTGGCAGGATTAAGCCAGACGCAGTCGATTGATGCGTTCTTCGCCGTGCCCATTCAGGCATTTCAGGCCGACTTCAATGATAACTATGCCAGAGTGCAAAAGGTCAGCGCGCAGGCGCGGGAAAGCGGACGGCAGCAGTTGCTGGATCGCCTGTTGGATCTCCAGCATCTGTTTTTGGTACTGCCGGGGGTGCTGCTGGCTATTGCGGTTGCGGTCTGGTGGGGGATGTCGCGCTGGGTCATTTCTCCGCTGCGTCGGCTGATAGCGTTCATCGACATTCTGGCGGCTGGCGATCTTTCACAACCGCTTCCTGCAGTGTCCGGGGCGAACCGGGAAGTGTCGCAACTCCACGTGCGTATCGGCTCGATGCAGCAGGGACTGCGCGAGTTAGTCCGACAGGTCAGCAAGGCGACCACGGCGATGGCCGACAATATCGAAAGGCTGGCGCAGAACAATACGCGCCTGTATCAACAGTCCGAAAAACAGAACGAGGAGCTGAATAACGTTACCTCGCATATTTCTGTGCTGGAAACGCACGTTGAAGATAACAGCGGGTTTGCCCAACTGGCGAATCAGCGGGCGGAAGAAGCCCGTACCATTGCGGCTGGCGGTGACAGAATGATGGACACGGTGAATCGTTCGATGCAGGCGATCGTGGCGCGCTCGGCAGAGATGCGCGGGATTATTGCGCTGATTGATAATGTCGCCTTCCAGACCAACATCCTGGCGCTGAACGCGGCCATTGAAGCCGCCCATGCCGGTGAGCAAGGACGCGGCTTTGCGGTGGTGGCAAAAGAAGTGGGGCTGCTGGCGCGCAAGAGCAGTCAGTCTACGCAGGATATTCAGGCGCTGATCTATCATTCATTGCAGGGAATAGAAGAAGGGTCGAGTGCGGTGACGCATCTGGAAGAAAATCTGCAACAGGTGATCGCGCTGGTGGAGAATCTGGGCGCCTCGCTGAATGATATCTCAGCCGCAACGCTGCATCAGGGAACCCGAATCCACCAGATGACGCGTCAGTTGCAGGCGCTGAATCTGGTTGCCCGCGACACCCGCGAGCTGGTGGATACCGCATCGGCCTCTTCACGGCAGTTGCATAATGAATCGCATCAGTTGATTCACGCCGTGGCGAGATTCCGTCTTCCGGCCTGACGCGAGGTATTTAGCTCTGCTATACTCGCAGCCCTTTTCAGACCGGCCGGCAAGGAGTGTGGTGTGGCAATCACCCTGGACAATTCAATTTTAGAGACCATTCTGACAGAGGTTCGCCCGCTGATTGGTCAGGGCAACGTGGCGGATTATATTCCTGCGCTTGCTTCGGTTGAGGGTTCCCGACTGGGTATTGCGATTTGCACCGTGGAGGGACAGCTCTGGCATGCCGGAGATGCGACAGAGCGCTTTTCCATTCAGTCGATTTCGAAGGTGCTCAGTCTGGTGGTGGCGATGCGTCACTATTCAGAGGATGAGATCTGGCAACGGGTGGGGAAAGATCCGTCCGGCTCGCCGTTTAACTCGCTGGTACAGTTAGAAATGGAACACGGCATCCCGCGCAATCCGTTTATTAATGCCGGGGCGCTGGTCGTCTGCGACATGTTGCAGGGACGACTCAGCGCACCGCGTCAACGTATGCTGGAAGTGGTGCGCGCGCTGAGCGGCGTGGCCGATATCGCTTATGATGCGGTGGTGGCTCGTTCGGAGTTCGAACATTCCGCCCGCAATGCCGCCATCGCCTGGCTGATGAAATCCTTCGGCAATTTTCACCATGACGTCACGACGGTCCTGCAAAACTATTTTCATTACTGCGCGCTAAAAATGAGCTGCGTAGAGCTGGCGAAGACCTTTGTCTTTCTTGCTAACCAGGGAAAAGCGTTTCATCTCGATGAGCCCGTGGTGACGCCGATGCAGGCGCGACAGATCAATGCGCTGATGGCGACCAGCGGAATGTATCAGAACGCCGGAGAGTTTGCGTGGCGTGTTGGTTTACCCGCGAAGTCTGGCGTTGGTGGGGGAATTGTCGCGATTGTGCCGCATGAGATGGCGATCGCCGTCTGGAGCCCGGAACTGGATCCAACCGGTAATTCGCTGGCAGGCATTGCGGTTCTGGAACAACTCACTCAACGATTAGGACGCTCAGTGTACTGATGAACACGTTTGATCCACTTTTTGCCCGTCTGTCGCGCTCGACGTTTCGTTCCCGTTTTCGTCTGGGAACAAAAGAGAGACAGTATTGCTGGGATAAAGGGGCTGAGGTTATCGACAGGCATGCTGCGGATTTTGTGGCGCAGCGGCTTGCTCCGGCGATGCCTGTCAATGATGGCAAGCAAACGCCGATGCGCGGTCATCCGGTGTTTATCGCCCAGCACGCCACGGCGACCTGCTGTCGCGGTTGTCTTGCTAAATGGCATAATATCGCGCAGGGACAGCCGCTGAGCGACGAGCAACAACGGTATGTGGTTGCTGTTATCCATCACTGGTTAGTTATCCAAATGAATAAACAGTAATAATTAAATGGTTACAACCGCTCCCTGAAAATACCCATTTAATAACCAGGGTTAATGGCAGGGGATTTAACAAAATAATAGGTTAACGCAGCGGGGGATGACTATCTTTGAGAATAATTCATGCTATTCTCTTAAATAATATAATCATTACCCAGAGATAATTGCCAACGGCAATTATATGGATAGATATTTAATGCACGCACTCCACATTCCGTCTTTCCGGTTGTTTCAGGAAGGCCATCCACTGCGTAACGCCAGCGCTATTTTTGCTTTAACGACACTGTTCTACTTTATTGGTGCGGAACTGCGTCTGGTGCATGAACTTTCTCTGTTCTGGCCGCTAAACGGCGTGATCGCCGGGGTTTTTGCCCGCTATGTCTGGCTTAATAAACTGCATTATTATGCCGTCAGCTACGTTGCGATGTTGGGTTATGATGCGATCACCACCGAGTGGGGTTGGGTGTCGCTTGTCATTAATCTCTCCAACATGGTGTTTATCGTGGTTGTCGCCCAACTGGTGATCCGCGATAAACGACTGGGGAAAAATAAATATGAGCCCATCAGTGCCTTACGCTTATTTAATTACTGTCTGGTAGCGGCGCTGCTCTGCGCAATATTGGGGGCGATGGGGTCCGTTGGCATCGACCGACTTTCATTCTGGCCGCTGGTTGCTGACTGGTTTAGCGAACAATTCTCGACAGGGGTGCTGATTGTGCCCTGTATGCTGACGCTGGGTATTCCCGGTGCGGTCAAACGCTTTAAGCCAGAACAACTGATGCCGGTGGCGGCGTTAATTATCTCGGTACTGGCGTCGGTCATTATTGGCGGTGCCGGAAGCCTGGCTTTTCCGCTGCCGGCGCTGATCTGGTGTGCGGTGCGTTATACGCCGCAGGTCACCTGTCTGCTGACCTTTCTTACCGGTGCCGTTGAAATCGTGCTGGTGGCAAATTCGATTATCAATATCGCGGTGGAGTCGCCATTGTCTACGCCGCAGATGTTCTCTGCACGACTGGGAATTGCCACGATGGCGATTTGTCCCATTATGGTTTCAGTCAGCGTAGCGGCGATTAATTCCTTGATGAAGCAGGTTTCCCTGCGCGCCGATTTCGATTTTCTCACCCAGGTCTATTCCCGTTCCGGACTCTATGAAGCGCTGAAGCGCCAGGAATATTCGCGCTCACAGCATATTACCGTCATGCTGCTGGATATCGACTATTTCAAGAGCATTAATGACAACTTCGGCCATGAATGTGGCGATCTGGTGCTGAGCGTGTTTGCGCAGCGTATTCAGCAGATTGTCGGCGATCGGGGACTGGTGGCGCGTATGGGAGGGGAAGAGTTTGTCGTCGTGGTACCTTCGACGCACCCTGAAGAGGGAATGCTTCTGGCGGAAAACATCCGTAAGGCGGTGGCGCAGCAACCCTTCACCTGGAACCAGCAGAACATCTATATGACGGTGAGCATTGGCCTGGGGAACGGCAGTATCGGCCCCCATTTGCTGACGGACGTATTTAACAAATTGATGGTTGAAGCGGATGAATGCCTCTACCGTTCGAAGAACGAAGGTCGAAATCGTACCAGCGACCGCCGGACCGGCAGTGCAGTCTTTACCGAAAGCGATCTGGCATAACAATATCCTATGTTATTCCCCGTTGTGTTATCACAATGTTAAGTGCATGGTGTTGTCTCAATTTAAGGAGACAACATGCCCCCATCAAAACCCTGTTATGTGCTGGACGCAGGAGCCATCGAGGCAAGAATTGATGAGCTCTGTGACGTCCTGATCGACTGCGTGACGCGCGGCGCATCGGTCAGTTTTGTTTTACCGTTTGAACCGTCAAAAGCGCGTGCGTTCTGGCATGGCGTCGCGCAAAGCGTGAGTAGAGGAGAGCGCGTCGTTCTTGCGGTCGACAACGCTTCTGGCGTAATGGTCGGTACGGTTCAACTCATTGTCCAGCAACCGGAAAATCAACCTCATCGCGCGGACGTCGCGAAACTTCTCGTTCACTCCAGCGCTCGTCGTCAGGGACTCGCCCGCCAGCTCATGATGGCGCTGGAAGCGAGCGCAGCACAACAGCACAAAACACAGCTGGTGCTGGATACGGCAACGGGAAGCGATGCTGAGTTGTTCTACCACTCTTGTGGCTGGCTCAAAGCGGGTGAGATCCCGAACTATGCGCTGATGCCTGATGGAAAGCTGACCGGCACCACGATTTTCTATAAATCTCTATAAATAGTCGTCATGAATTGATCAAAACAGGGTTTTACTCTCGTAAAGTTTTGCTAACCTGTTCTACCAATTTAATCAGGTTGTATGACTAATCGAAAGGGAACCCATTGTGAAAACACTTAACCGTCGCGATTTTCCCGGTGCTCACTATCCTGAACGCATTATTCAGTTTGGTGAAGGTAACTTCCTTCGCGCCTTTGTTGACTGGCAAGTAGATCTCCTGAATGAACATACCGATCTGAATTCTGGTGTGGTCATTGTTCGACCTATTGAAAGCACATTCCCACCGTCACTCAGTACACAGGATGGCCTTTACACCACAATCATTCGTGGTCTGAATGAACAGGGAGAAGCCGTCAGCGATGCCCGCCTGATTCGTTCAGTGAATCGTGAAATCAGCGTTTACGGTGATTACGATGCGTTCCTGAAACTGGCGCACAATCCTGAGATGCGTTTTGTGTTCTCTAACACCACGGAAGCGGGCATCAGCTATCACGCTGGCGATAAATTTGATGATGCGCCGGCGGTAAGTTATCCGGCGAAACTAACGCGTCTGCTGTTCGAACGCTACAGCCATTTCAACGGCGCGCAGGATAAAGGCTGGGTCATCATCCCTTGCGAACTGATTGATTATAATGGTGATGCGCTGCGTGAACTGGTGCTGCGCTATGCGCAAGAGTGGGCGCTGCCTGCGGCATTTATTACCTGGCTGGATCGGGCAAACGTCTTCTGTTCTACGCTGGTGGACCGTATCGTCACCGGTTACCCGCGCGATGAAGCGGCGCAGCTGGAAGCTGACCTGGGCTATCACGATGGTTTCCTCGATACCGCCGAACACTTCTATCTGTTTGTCATTCAGGGGCCGAAATCACTGGCCGCAGAACTGCGTCTCGACAAATATCCGCTTAACGTTTTGATTGTCGACGACATCAAACCGTATAAAGAGCGCAAAGTCGCCATCCTCAACGGTGCACACACCGCGCTGGTGCCGGTGGCATTCCAGGCCGGACTGGATACGGTCGGCGAGGCGATGAATGACGCAGAGATCTGCGCCTTTGTTGAAAAAGCGATTTATGACGAGATCATCCCGGTTCTCGATCTGCCGCGTGATGAACTGGAATCATTTGCCAGCGCGGTAACCGGACGTTTCCGCAACCCGTACATCAAGCATCAGTTGCTGTCGATTGCGCTAAACGGGATGACCAAATTCCGTACCCGTATTCTCCCGCAGTTACTGGCAGGGCAGAAGGCGAATGGCAAACTGCCGGCTCGTCTGACATTCGCCTTAGCCGCGCTGATTGCGTTCTATCGGGGTGAGCGTGACGGGGAATCTTATCCGGTTCAGGATGATGCGCACTGGCTTACCCGTTTCCAGCAGCTCTGGAGCCAGCATGGCGATCGCCAGATCGGTACTCAGCAACTGGTGAGTAACGTTCTGGCAGTAGAAGCGCACTGGGAGCAAGACCTGACGAAGGTGGCGGGGCTGGTTGAGCAGGTGACGGCCGATCTCGATGCCATTCTGACGAAGGGAATGCGCGAAGCGGTGAAACCGCTGTGCTAATACAGGACCCGGCTAAGACCGGGTTTCTTAGCAGAACCATGTAGTTACAACATACAATGTAGTTAACTACTTATCCCGTCTGTAAGTCCTGCGCTGAAAAGAGCCCGTCCAGCACTAAGCAAGTGACAATGTCACTTTTAACTCGCTTGAATGTTTGATCCAGATCACGTTTAATGGTCAGATTCGTCTCTTTCCAGAACACCGTCATGATCGTTCGTCCACAACAGCACTGGTTACGCCTGATATTCGTCTGGCATGGTTCCGTGTTAGCAAAAATCTCTTCTCGTTTACTGCTCAATTTCCTGCTGTCTATTGCCGTGATCGTCCTGCTGCCGTGGTACACGATGCTGGGCATCAAATTTACTCTCGCACCGTTTAGCATACTCGGCGTGGCGATCGCTATCTTTTTGGGCTTTCGCAATAACGCCTGTTACTCCCGTTATGTCGAGGCGCGTCAACTCTGGGGGCAACTGATGATCGCTTCCCGTTCGTTGCTGCGGGAGGTCAAGACGGTTTTACCGGATGACCGCGAGTTAGGGCAGTTTGTCCGCCTACAAATCGCCTTTGCTCACTGCCTGCGCATGATGCTGCGGCGCAAACCACAGGCTGGACCGATTGCGAAGTATCTTAGCGCGGAAGATCTACAGCGCGTGTTTGCTGCTCACTCTCCGGCAAACCGAATTTTGCTGATGATGGGAGAATGGCTGGCGACGCGTCGACGAGACGGACAGCTATCGGATATCTTATTTCATAGTCTGAACAATCGGTTAAACGACATGTCCGCCGTGCTTGCCGGATGCGAAAGAATTGCCAATACGCCCGTGCCGTTTGCCTATACGCTGATCCTCCATCGTACGGTTTATCTGTTTTGCATCATGCTGCCTTTTGCCCTGGTGGTTGACCTGCACTACATGACTCCCTTTATTTCGGTACTCATCTCCTACACTTTTATTTCTCTGGACGCGCTGGCAGAAGAGCTGGAGGATCCCTTCGGCACCGAAAATAATGATTTACCCCTTGATGCCATTTGCAACGCTATCGAAATTGACCTCTTGCAGATGAATGATGAATCGGCCATTCCGCCGAAACGGATGCCGGACAAACACTACCAGTTGACGTAAAGAGTGACAGACCGAAACAGGAAGCAAAACTGGCCGCCAGGAAAGCGGTCAGTATACTGAGAGACTGAGATCAGGACTGGCGACGCGCAACCATAAACAGGCGGGGAAATGCCAGCAGTATCTGGCCATCTTCCTGCAGCGGGTATTGCTCCTGTAGCAGTTGATGATAGCGATTCAGAAATTGTTGCTGTTCGTGTGCATTCAGATCCCGCAGCCAGGGGCGCAATCCCGTCGCGCTGACCCAGTCAACGATCGCCTGATGCGAACGCATTTTGTGGTAATAGGTCGTGCGCCAGATGTCCACGTCGCATCCCGCCTCGCTCAGAATGTCGTAATACGCGTGAACGCCGGGCAGGGCGTCGCGACCACGATTCGGATAATCCTGTTCATAAGCCACCTCCCGCATCAGCACATGCGAAGGCTCAAGCATGTTATCCGGCATTTGAACGGCCAGAATGCCATTATCTTTAAGCAGGGCGACCAGCCGGGGAAATAACGCATAATGATCGGGGATCCACTGCAGTGAGGCATTTGCGTAAATGACATCGGGCGGCGTAACGGGCTGAAACTGACGAATGTCTGCTTCAACGAAATGACAATTAGGCAAGGCATTTCGCGCCTCATCCAGCATCGCCGGGGAGGTATCCACGCCGGTAATACTCGCGCCAGGCCAGCGCTGTTGCAGTAACGACGTACTGTTACCGGGCCCGCAACCCAAATCCACCACAGAAGAGACATGCTCAAGTTGAATTCTGGCCAGCAGCTCAGCGGCGGGTCTTGAGCGTTCTGCACCGTACTGCATATATAGCGCCGGATTCCAGTCGGACATCATCAATTCTCCTGTGATGGGTTAGCTAAGCGGGCACACCGTATGAACTATACTAGTTTAGTATTGCCCGCCATCGGTAAGGAAATTCCTTATGAATAAACCAGATATCAAAGGTGGCATCGACATCGCGATGAAGGTGCCATCACATCAGTATCAACAGACGATTGATTTTTATCGGAACATTATTGGTCTGCCTGAAATTACCGATAAGCCGCCAGCGGTCGGATTCGAACTCGGACCGAACAAACTCTGGATTGATGAAGCGCCGGGACTCAGTCAGGCTGAACTCTGGCTGGAATTATTCACGCCCCATTTCAGTGCCGCAGAAGAATACGCCGAACAATGCGGCGTCGTACGCTGTGATGCCGTAGAACCGTTACCCGACGGCTTCAACGGCGGCTGGATCATGAATCCGTGCAACATCGTCCATATGCTAAGAGAGCCTGAAGCCTGGTGAGTCAGCCGTACAGGACGTACCACTACGGGAACTGATTCGGGGGCATTGCGGCGGTATGGGCCAGAGACCGTAGCAAATGTATATCTAAACGCTATACATTGAAGAAGGGAGAGTAGATGTCATGCGATGAGCAGAGGTTGAAAGACAGTTAAAACGACCCGGCAATCATCAACCGGGTCATCATTATTTACGGATTTACGGTCTTGAGGCCGTACCGTCAGGCGTACGTGCCATTGTCCAGGACGGGATCCCTCCCTCGCACGGATATTTTGCTGCTTTGGCTTCATCGATATCGATACCCAGCCCCGGCTTATCGTTCAGGTACGCATAACCCTGGTCTATCTCCGGGCAGCCAGGGAAGACATCGCGCAGCGCGTCGTTCATTGGCGTGTACTCCTGAATGCCAAAGTTCGGCGAGCTCAAATCAAGATGCATATTAGCGCTGACCCCGACCGGGGAGATGTCTCCTGGCCCGTGCCATGCAGTACGTACGCCGTTCAGTTCGCTGTAGACGGCGAGTTTCTTCGCTGGCGTAATCCCGCCGATGGTGCTCACGTGGCAGCGAATATAGTCGATCAGTTTGTTATCGATGAGCGGCTTCCACTCATTCACATTCACAAACAGCTCACCCATAGAAATCGGTGTTGAAGACTGCTGGCGCAGCATTTTAAGCCAGTCGATATTTTCCGGCGCGACCGGATCTTCAAGATAAAATAGCTGATACTGTTCGAGCGTCTTTGCCAGATTAATCGCCGTCACCGGCGTCACGCGCTCATGCACATCATGGATAAATTCGATACCAAAGCCGAGTTTGTTACGCAAATGCTCGAACAGACGCGGAACGCTTTTTGCATAGGCGTCCGGATCAAAGTAGATACCGGCCGTTTTACTACGCGGTGAACGCTTCGGCTGAATGTTCTTCGCACGCGCCAGTTGTGTGGCGATCAGTTTGAGGTCGTCGGTCCCTGCGCCGCCGTACATGCCCATCTGACAGCGAACATACTGGTAGCCTTCTTCCATTCTGGCGCGGATGTTATCTTCCACTTCGACTTCATCGCCACCATCGGTGTGGCAGTACAGGGGGATCCCATCGCGACATTTGCCACCCAGCAGGTCGTAAACCGGCATGCCCGCCAGTTTACCCTTGATATCCCACAGCGCCATGTCCACACCGGACAACGCATTGTTCATGACAGGTCCATTGCGCCAGTAACCGCTCACCGCACCCGACTGCCAGATATCTTCAATACGCGTCGGATCTTTACCCATCAGAAAAGGGGCCATGTACTCATCGATCGCGCTTTTTACCGCGAAGATACGTTGGGTAAATGTTGCGCATCCCAGACCATACAGTCCCGGCTCGTTGGTCTCAATCTTAACGACCGCCAGGTCAATTCCGCCGGGCGCCGTTAGAATCGTTTTTACATTGGTAATTTTCAGGTTACTCACTTTCACTCCTCAACTCAGCGTATTTACGGCATGTCATACTGTTAAAAATAACATGACCCTTATTTGTAAGTTGTCCTACAACTTGATGTTGTTATATCACGCTTCCTTTAGCGCGCGATATTGAAAGTGCCATTCTGTGATGATGATCAAATTGCCTGTGACTCTGAATTTTTAATTTCATTTAACTGCATGATATACAATGATTTGAAGTGATGTGAATCTCAACTGTTTGTGATCTTTGTTGCAAATTCATGGGCGGGTTGTTGATTTTATCCAAGTGAAAATTCAACCTTAAATAAGACAGTCGTCATACAAGTTAATCGAGGGAGAAAAACAACATGAGCGCTTTATTTGACTTAACGGGGAAAACGGCACTGGTAACAGGATCTGCGCGTGGGCTGGGGTTTGCCTACGCGGAGGGGCTTGCCGCTGCGGGTGCCCGGGTCATTCTGAATGATATTCGCGATGCACTGCTGGCAGAGTCGGTGGATTCACTGGCAAGCAAAGGCTACGACGCGCACGGGGTGGCGTTTGACGTTACCGATGAACAGGCGATTGAAGCTGCCTTCAGCAAACTGGATGCACAGGGAATCGATGTCGATATCCTGATCAATAACGCTGGCATCCAGTACCGTAAACCGATGGTCGAACTGGAGCTGGAAAACTGGCAGAAGGTTATCGATACCAACCTGACCAGCGCGTTTCTGGTCTCCCGCGCGGCGGCGAAACGGATGATTGCGCGTAACAGTGGCGGCAAAATTATTAATATCGGTTCCCTCACCAGTCAGGCGGCCCGTCCGACCGTTGCCCCGTACACCGCGGCGAAAGGGGGGATCAAAATGCTCACCTGCTCGATGGCAGCCGAATGGGCGCAGTTTAATATCCAGACCAATGCCATTGGGCCGGGTTACATTCTGACAGACATGAATACGGCGCTTATCGAGGACAAGCAGTTCGACAGTTGGGTGAAAAGCAGTAACCCCTCTCAGCGTTGGGGCCGTCCGGAAGAGTTAATCGGTACCGCTGTCTTCTTATCCTCTAAAGCATCTGATTACATCAACGGGCAAATTATTTATGTTGATGGTGGCTGGCTCGCCGTACTGTAAGCCGTAAGTACGCTAATGACTCGCCTTTAAAATTCACGGCATGTGTTTATTACTCAGCATGCCGATATAACACAGGTATTATTATGAAGGCTTCAAGATCACGACTCTTTATTCTCACATTGCTGTTTATTGTGACTGCAATTAATTATATGGATCGCGCCAATCTTGCCGTTGCGGGAACGAATATCCAGAATGACTTCAGTCTGACACCCACCCAATTGGGCTTGCTTTTCTCCATGTTTACCTGGGCCTATGCTGCCAGTCAAATTCCTGTCGGCTATGTCCTTGATCGCATCGGTTCACGTATTCTTTACGGTGGCGCGATTATTCTGTGGAGTATTTTTACCTTTATGATGGGATTTGCTTCGCATCATTTATTCGCAACGGCGACGGCGTCATTTGCGATGTTGCTGGCCTGTCGCGCATTAATCGGTGTTGCTGAAGCGCCGTCTTTCCCATCCAATACGAAAATAATCGCCACCTGGTTCCCGGATCATGAACGCGCACGCGCCACCGCGATTTACTCCAGCGCACAATATATCGGGCTGGCCTTACTGACGCCGGCACTCTCCTTTATTGTGGCCAATTACGGTTGGGAGATGTCTTTCTACCTGTCTGGCGGCGCGGGGATTCTGTTCGGTATCTACTGGTTATTGTATTATCGCGATCCGCAACACAGCACCTCTGTGAACCAGGCTGAACTGGACTACATTAAAGCAGGCGGTGGCTATGGTTCAGCCAACCAGTCCACCGTTAGCGAGAAAATCAGCTGGCATGATATTAAATTCTTTCTGAGCAAAAAGACTATCTGGGGACTGTTCATTACTCAGTTTGCCTGTTCGTCCACACTCTATTTTTTCCTGACCTGGTTTATTGTCTACCTGGAGAAAGGGCTGCACCTCTCAATTTCTAAAGCCGGTATTGGTGCCATGCTGCCCTATATTATGGCGATGTTTGGTGTTCTCTGCGGCGGCACTTTAAGCGATATGCTGCTTAAGAAGGGTAAATCCAGAACGCTGGCCCGAAAATTACCGGTGATGGCAGGACTGTGTGTCACGATGATTATTGGTCTGGTCAATTTCTTTGAAGACCAACCGGTCATTGCGATTGTGATTCTGTCAATCGCGTTCTTTGCTAATGCCTTTTCCAATCTGGGTTGGGTTGTCTGGAGTGATGTCATTCCGCGTAATTTCCTCGGCACCATGGGTGGATTTTTAAATATTTGCGGTAATCTTTCGGGGATCGTGAGTCCCATTGTCATTGGGGTTATTCTCCAGCGCACACAAAATTTCCAGTATGCCATGTGGTATATCGCAGGCATCGCCGGGCTGGGCTTATTAGCCTACCTTTTCCTGGTCGGAAAAATTGAGGTGATCGTTCCCGAAAAAAAGAATGCCGACACCGTGGATAAGAATGCAATTAATCCGGCAACTGCCAACAAATAATGAGGTCATGATGAAAATGGAAAAAATAACCTGTAACGCTTGCCTGGCACATGCGGAAAAAGACGTACGTTTTGAATCACGCGAAATAGAACGTGGAGAAAATGACGTTGTTGTGAAGGTGGCCTGTGGCGGCATCTGTGGCTCTGATATTCACTACTACCAACATGGGCGGGCAGGGATGTCGATTCTCAAACACCCCATGGTGATTGGTCATGAGTTTGTCGGTGTGGTCAGCAAAGTCCCGGCTGGAAGCAATCTGACTGTCGGTCAGGCGGTTGCGGTGAATCCGTCCAGCCCTTGTAATCAGTGCGAAATGTGCCTTTCCGGCCATCAGAACCTGTGTGGATCGATGCGATTTATGGGCAGTGCGCAGTTCAATCCTCATGTGAATGGCGGTTTTTCTGAATATGTGGTGGTGAAACCGGATCAATGTGTCCCGTACGACAGTCGCGTTTCTGCGAACGTGATGGCTTTTTCAGAACCGCTGGCGGTCGCTATTCACGCGGTAAAAGTGGCAGGGCAGTTGACCGGAAAACGCGTACTGGTGATAGGCGCGGGTCCCATTGGTTGTCTGATTCTTGCCGCCGCGCGCAGTGCCGGAGCGTCTGAACTGGTGGCCTCCGATCTCAGCCCGCGCTGCCTGGAACTGGCACGTCAGATGGGGGCAACTGCCACGATGGATCCACGAGATGAAGGGCAGGTGGCGCATTATCAGCAACGAAAAGGCTATTTTGACGTTGTGTTTGAGGCCTCTGGCGCACCGGGCGCCGTGGCATCAACCGTGGATTTCACTCGTCCTGCCGGAACCATTGTCCAGGTAGGGATGGGAGCAAGCCCGGTCAGTTGGCCGGTCTCATCAATGCTGGTCAAAGAGATCAACTGGGTAGGTTCATTCCGCTTTATCGACGAATTCGTGACGGCGGTTCGCTGGCTGGAAGACGGACGCGTTGATCCTCGTCCTCTCATTAGCGCTGAATTTCCCCCTCAGCAAATTGAGGATGCGCTGATTACCGCCACCGACAAAAATGTCTCTGCGAAGGTACTCATTCGTTTTGATTAACACTGTGGAGCGCCCGGCCGGGCGCTTTGTTCTTAAAAGTGAATTGTTATACAATGAAAAACCTGAGCGACATCGTAGCGGATACCCACCTTGAGCATAAAATCCATTCAAAAACAAAATGTTGTAAATGAAATTTATGATCAGATAAGCGGCAAACTGCTGGACGGCAGTTGGGCGCCGGGTAGCCGTCTGCCTTCAGAAGCGGAGATGACCGCCTCATTTAACGTCAGCCGGGTCAGCGTTCGCAGCGCGGTTCAGCGCTTTCGCGACCTGGGGATTGTGGTGACGCGTCAGGGCAGCGGCAGCTACGTCAGCGAAAACTTCACCCCGCAGATGTTAAGTAACGATCCCCGCCCAATCATGCACCTCAGCCGCGAAGAGTTTCACGATATGATGATTTTCCGTCAGACTGTGGAGTTTAAATGCGTGGAACTCGCCGTCGCACACGCCACTGATGACGACATCCGTGAACTTGGCGACGCGCTGGACAATATGCTGATCAACAAGGGCGACTACAAGAAATACTCGGAAGCGGACTACGCATTTCATCTGGCGATTGTCAGGGCCTCGCACAACAGCGTGTTTTACAACGTAATGTACTCAATTAAAGACATCTATTACTACTACCTTGAAGAGCTTAACCGTGCGCTGGGGATCACCCTTGAGAGCGTGGAAGCCCACATCAAAGTTTATATGTCGATTAAGAACCGCGATGCCAGCACGGCCGTAGAAGTCCTCAACGAAGCGATGTCAGACAATATTGTTGCCATCGAAAAAATGAAATCGACAGAGACATCCGGAACGAAGTGACAACCGTCAACGGGTCGCTCACGTGGCGGTGATCTCACCGGATATATCATCCAGGATGAGATCCGCCGTGATGTGTATTGCCAGACATGAAACCGATCGCAGCGTGAAAATCGTCAAATTTCGGGGAAAATGCCCGAGGTAAATGCCTCTCTGATCCCCTCAATATTTGCTTCATCGGTGACGTTCAGTGCGGCCAGTACGTTGCAGGTAAAACTGAGAAACCCGCATCCGCTGGCGGTGATCAAACTACCGTCGCGAACCGAAGGTACGGCCTGATATCTCGCCGCCCCGGTATAGGCTGAACCGGCCCGTTCTTTGAGGTAGACCAGCCCATTGGAGGTATGACTGACGTCATTCAGAAAGCCGTTGGCCCCCATAAAGGCTGACGCATCGCAAATCGCGCCTACTACTTTTTTCCTTGCCAGCGCCTGTTGCACGATGGGGACGACGCGCTTTGCCTCTTCCCCCCACCAGTTCGTGCCTCCGACCAGGATCAGCGCGGCGTAATCTGCCGGCATGGAATCAAACGTGTAATCCGGCAGGCAGCGAAAGCCTCCCAGCGACATCACTGGCCCCTCATCAGGCGCCACAACCTTAACGTCGTACTGTGGGGCCCAGATCCCGAATCCCCGACGCAATCCAGGCGCCAGCAAGGCGAACTCCCAGTCTGCATATTCTGGAATAAGCAGAAACAGCACTTCATTCGATGTACTCTCTGAGTTCATATGTCCTCCTGTGTCATTACGCAATATTATCGCGGGAGTCGTTGCCTGTGACACACTTTCTTAGCGAATGACATTATCTTCCTTTTATCCGCGATTGCGGATATCTCTTCACTTATCCCGTATAGCGGATAAAATGAGTTTACAGATTGACTTTATCCCCGGGAAGGGATAAAACCGGTAATATCCTCTTACGCGGATAATTTTCCTGTGGACGAATGACATGAAGAGCTTACCGATGATCTACAGCCCAACGCAATTAGCGAATGCAATGAAACTGGTTCGTCAGCAAAATGGCTGGACGCAGAGCGAGCTGGCGAAAAAAATCGGCATAAAGCAGGCAACCATTTCCAATTTCGAAAATAACCCTGACAACACCACATTGATGACCTTTTTTAAAATTTTACAGTCACTTGAGCTCTCAATGACGCTATGCGAAACAAAAGACGCTGCGCCAGAATCGACTGATCAACAGAGTCTGGAGTGGTAATGCCTAAACTCGTAACGTGGATGAATAATCAGCGGGTAGGTGAGTTGACGAAACTGGCTAACGGTGCGCATACATTTAAATATGCGCCGGATTGGTTAGCCAGCCGTTACGCCAGGCCATTGTCGCTTTCGCTGCCATTGCAGGTGGGGAATATCACTTCTGATGCCGTGTTTAACTTCTTCGATAACTTGTTGCCTGATAGCCCAATCGTGCGTGACAGGATCGTTAAACGCTATCGCGCAAAATCAAAGCAACCCTTTGATTTATTGTCAGAAGTGGGTCGAGATAGCGTGGGGGCAGTGACGTTGTTACCGGAAAATGAAGCGGTGACAAATCCGGTGATGACATGGGAAAAGTTAAGCGAGGCAAAGCTTGAAGAGGTGTTGTCGGCTTATAAATCAGATATTCCGCTGGGCATGATTAATGAAGAAAATGACTTTCGCATCTCAGTTGCCGGCGCGCAGGAAAAGACCGCGCTGCTCAAAATGGGCAATGACTGGTGCATCCCAAAAGGGATAACACCAACTACGCATATTATTAAGTTGCCTATTGGCGAAATCAGACAGCCCAATGCGACACTCGATCTTAGCCAAAGCGTTGATAATGAATATTTTTGTCTACTGCTGGCGAAACAACTCGGACTGGATGTTCCCGGAGCCGAAATTATCAACGCGGGAAGGGTGCGTGCGTTAGCGGTCGAGCGCTTTGACAGACGCTGGAATGCTGAACGGTCAGTTTTACTCCGCTTGCCGCAGGAAGATATGTGCCAGACATTCGGTTTACCGTCATCAGTCAAATACGAATCTGACGGAGGACCAAGCATCGCGCAAATCATGGCGTTCTTGATGGGATCCAGCGAGGCGCTGAAAGATCGCTATGATTTTATGAAGTTTCAGGTGTTCCAGTGGTTGATTGGCGCAACGGATGGCCATGCGAAAAACTTCTCTGTTTTTATTCAGGCCGGCGGCAGTTATCGGCTCACGCCATTTTACGACATTATTTCGGCATTTCCGGTTCTTGGCGGTACGGGAATACATATCAGCGATTTGAAACTGGCAATGGGGCTTAACGCATCCAAAGGCAGAAAAACAGCTATTGATAAAATTTATCCGCGTCATTTTATGGCAACGGCAAAGACGCTCAAATTTCCGCAAGAGCAGATGCGAGAAATTCTGTGTACGTTTGCAGAGCAGATACCCGCAGCACTGGATAACGTGACTGCCGCATTACCAACAGATTTTCCGGAGAATGTCGCGATGGCAATCAGGGGGAATGTACTTAGGCTGCATGGTCGGTTAAACCGGGAAACAGAGGAATGAACAGAATGCCAGTAAAAGGCCGTAAGACATTTCAACGGTTATGTGCACAGTGTTATGTAGCACAATGAGCACAACAAAATGACAGCCATGAACGGCTGGATTCCCCCTGAATCTATATAAGTGCGCATAATGTATATTATGTTAAATTGAATCTGGCAGGATGAATCCTGTACCGCTTACTATCTTGTTACCCTTTGCTGAACCGGTCCTGATACGGCATTGCAGTCACCAGATTCTCCTTTCTGGTGACTGCAGTCCTGAAATAACGATTACTCCCTTTTCCTTCCGGCTTGCTCCGGTCAGACGCAACGTCCCTTCAGGCAAATGGATCAGAAACTGTATTTGATGCCAATAGACGCCTGCGAATCACGGTATCCGTGGTCACCGATTTGCTGGGCCACACTACCCCATACGCTCATTTTTTTGTTAATGTTGCCTTCAATACCGACTTTAGCTTCTCCGATGTTGCGTGCACCAGCCTGATAATCAGAGACATCATTCATTGTCACGCCGACGTTTTTAGTATTGTGCAGCCAGTTAACCTCAACAAACGGTTGCAGTGCTCGCGTGGTTCCTGCATCTGTTTCACGTTGCTCCTGGCGATAAGCGCGCAAACCTAAACGCGTCGACAAATTCCCGCTATTGCCAGTCACTTTTGTTCCATTCGTTTCATCGTGTTTATCTGCATGGACACCCATCCAGACCACCTGAGCTTTTGGTTGAATCCAGTAACTGACGTTATCGTGCTGGCTCAGATTAAAACTGTATCCAGCTTCAACCGACGCTAACCATCCTTGCGAATCATATTTCTCTTTGGATAATCCATCGCCCTGTACGGAGTTAGTAAACCAGGCATGCTGGACCCAGCTGTCGACATAGAATCCGGATTTATCCTGCTGGTTGGCATACCAGGTACCATACATTCCCAGCGAATAGCCATCTACTCTGTTTTTGGCCTTATACGCACTGTATTTAGCATTCGTATTGCCCTGTGCATAACCATAACCCGCCATGACACCTAAATGAAAACGGTCCAGGCCACTATGGCTCCATTGCGCGATATCCCCGCCGATTTGCACCACGTAACGATTGCTCTGCGTTTTTAGCTGGCCAGACTGAGTTTTACTGCGATTGTGCCCGCCGTCCTGACGCAACCACATGCTGGTCACTTTTTTCTCACCGGTTAAAAAGTCGGTGTACTTTGTTTCACCGAGCCTGTCGTGTAAACGGGAAACGAACATGGTATTTGCCTGCGCAAGGTTTGCGACATAGGCCCCTGCTTCTGGACGTATTACCTTAACGCCCCCACCGCCACTCTCCTCTGCGGGTTGATTCGGACTTTCTGGAATTGCCGGTTCTGACGGTGTAGCGGGAGCCGCTGGATCTGACGGTGTGGCGGGAGTCGCTGGATCTGGCGAAGTGACTGGCGTTTCCGGGTCAGTGGGGGTTACAGGTTCTTCCGGTTCTTCATAGACAGAACTGGTTAAATACCAGTTTTTACCCGTTTTAACAGCGTGATATTCATAAGCGCCGGCAACGACGCGATTTCGGAGAGTGAAAATACCCTCAGATTCTCCAGCGACAGTAATAATCTCAATACCATCCGTCGTTTGAGCACCGCCGCCATTATGGTTATTAACAAACAGACCGGTTGTCCCCGACGTATTCCCCTGCACCACCAGTTTATCCGTCTCAGAATCGTCATCACCTAACGTCGTATTAATGGTGACGTTACCACCACCGCTATAATTGCCATTCACCGTCAATGTTTTAAATCCGCCGCTGTTGCCTGGGGACGAAAACACGACCGAACCGTTATTTGAAAGCGTTGCAACTGTCGAACTATCAGTCACATTCCATTGGCTGGTATCATTCAGGGTCATTGTATCAACATCGGGTGTCCGACCGGTGAATGTGGAGGCATGGTTTAACGTCACGTCTAAAGATCCGTTGGCATTCATTGACTGCGAAATAATATCGCCGAAAATATGCGAATTATCCGCCGTGATATCCACTGCGCCCGATCGCCTTGATGAACTTAAATCTTTGACGTTGATGGCAACACCGGTTTCGCCTCCCGAACGACCAATAATCGTGGAGTCATTCAGGTTCAGGGCTAACGAGCCGCTTTCATTCTGGATGGCATAGCCATCATTGGTTTCAATATGGCTACCGGTTACCTGTAAACTATTAGCATCACTCGTGCTGGCGGTGTTAAAAACAATACCATGGCTGCCGTTACCGGTCATATTCAACAGACTATTATTCAGTTGAACGTCAGCCCCGTTTTGTACCCGCACCCCGACGGAAGTATCGCCATGAATTTGCGCGTTAAGACGGTTCGCATGTAAAATACTCCCTGCCGTTTTTGCCTGGAGCCCCGTTGAGGTATTTCCGTGCGTGGTCAGTTGAACATTATCGAGGTAAACCTGTGACCCCGCAGATTCAGCGTTGACGCCGTAACTCCCTGTACCATAAAGTGTAATGGCGGTATCCGATGCCGTAATTGTGGTGGGAGCAACGTTGTCGCTATTGTTATGATGCGCATACAGGGCGTAACTGTTATCACCAGAGGTAATAATTTCACTGTTGTCCGCAAACAGAATCTGGCTACCATTTCTCATGCTAACAGCGATAGCATTATTACCCAGCGTCTCCATTTTTGTATTGCGAACTTCCGATATTTCCTGACTTTTATCGGCAAATACCGCACTGGTATTGCTACCATGCGTAATAATATGTGAGTCGTTCATCAAAAAATGAGAACGCCCAATTTGCCAGATCGCATAACCTACATTTTCATTTCGCTGTGTTTCGATCGTGACATTATCATAAATACCTTTAGACGCCAGCGTCTGGTTTGGCACCTGGAAATTTGAATCCCAGGAGAGTGCCGAGCCATAACTGACATCACCATGAATATAGGTATTCTGGGCGGTGACCAGCGCGCCATTGCGTGCATTAAAACCGGTCGACTGACCAAGGAACGTGATATCAGAATCAGTGACATGAATGCTTGAACCAATATCCTTCGCATTCAATCCATGCAAATTCGCGATCATCACCGTGTTATGGAAGCGGGCTGTTGCCCCTTCAAGCACTTTTACAATGTAATTAAAGCTCTCTATTCTGGAGTCAGAGATATCGACAAGTGAATTCAGACCCGTTACCTGAATAGCCTGCGTGCGGTCAACGCTAAAACTGGGCTGACTTCTTACATAATTAATCGTTGCCCCGGTAAGAAATATCTTTCCTCCGGAATGCGCAGTAATTGCGGCCGCTCCATCATTTACAGTAAGAGAAACCCCTTCTCCTCTAATCGTTCCCGATTCAGCAGCGATTAACGCAGCAATATCATTCGTTATGTACTGTTCATTAGGCGTTAATGTCACCTCCTGTCCATCCGAAGCCATGACATAGGTGGTAACAACGGCATGAACTTGTGACGATACCAGGGCGCCACTGATGGCCAGTGCAATCGCCGTGATCTGAAAATGCCTTTTATGGCGGTAAAACGCAGATAGTAAGGTCATTTGAATTGATATCCTTATCCATTATAATTCATTCCTGATTTATGAATTTGAATACTATTTACTATAGAATTCACAATACTATTATCTAATCATAAGATTATTTTTAGCTTAATGAATATCAATACCGCAGTCAATAGTTTGCGTTTTAAATATTTAAAAATAAAAGTTATTTTATAACCCAGCAATCACGATAAAACACCAATAAAATCAAATAAATAAAGATATACTGTATTATTAAAATTAATTCAATTGTTATTATTTATATTGATTTTTCCGAATTTTCACGAGAATAATCTTAAAGTGTTGCATGTGTTTTTTTCTACTAAATTGATTAACAATTCATTTTCATAATTAAAATTACACCCTCGCAACACCTGGTCGATTTTCAATATAAATTCTACTATATGAAAAGTAGCCAAATAATGACCGGAAGTCGATTTATCCTCCGTAAAAAATTACATTTAATTAACTCTCAATATCAGACCCATTGCTATATCGGGCTGGCAATGTGCCGCTGAGGGTCTAGTCAGATATTTTCTTTGTTTTTCGCCAACATGGCGTGCGGTATAGCTCGCGATTCAACGCTGAAGGCGATACCGGGCCCCAGTCTGGTTGGAACCGGGCAAAATTGCACGCCTCACCCCTTCGCCAGCTTGACTTAACGTCGATTAGGAACAAAATAATTTCTCTTTTGTGTTAACCGGATGACTGGCCTATATGGATATCTGTTCTCGTGGCGTTTTCTCTCTGTTTCGCGTTAAAAAAATCAGTGCCCTGGTGGTGGCAGCGTTCTTCCTGGCGAGCTGTTCATCAAAACCCCCGGTTTCACTGGTAACGCCGCCGAAATCGACGCCGACATCGCCGTCTAAAGCGCAGAAACTGAATGAGCCGGTTCGCGGCGTGTGGCTGGCGACGGTTTCCCGGCTGGACTGGCCGCCGGTAGCGTCTGTTAATGTCAGTAGCGCCGCTACGCGCATTGCAATGCAGAAAAAGGCGTTAACGGATAAACTCGATAACTTACAGTCACTGGGTATTAATACCGTTTTCTTTCAGGTTAAACCCGACGGCACCGCCCTTTGGCCGTCATCCATTTTACCGTGGTCGGATATGCTCACCGGGAAGATTGGTGAGGATCCAGGCTACGATCCGCTCCAGTTCATGCTCGATGAAGCCCACAAGCGCGGCATGCGCGTTCATGCCTGGTTTAATCCTTATCGCGTCTCCACCAATGTGAAATCGTCAACGGTAAATGCGCTAAACCGCACCGTATCGCTTCAGCCCGCCAGCGTGTTTGTCCTCCATCGTGACTGGATCCGTACCGCTGGCGATCGCTATGTTCTCGACCCGGGGATCCCGGAGGTCCGTGACTGGATAACCAGTATCGTGGCTGAAGTGGTGAAACGGTATCCGGTGGATGGCGTCCAGTTTGATGATTATTTCTATGCCGAGTCCCCCGGTTCAGCGCTGAACGACAGTCTGACCTTCCAGCGTTACGGCCAGGGATTCAGCTCAAAAGCTGACTGGCGTCGCCATAATACGCAACAGTTAATTGAGCAGGTTTCCCGTACTATCCGACAAATCAATCCGGACGTGGAGTTTGGCGTCAGTCCGGCTGGCGTCTGGCGTAACCGTTCGCATGACCCCGCCGGATCCGATACCCGTGGCGCGGCGGCTTATGATGAGTCGTATGCGGACACACGGCTTTGGGTGAAACAGGGCCTGCTGGATTACATCGCGCCACAAATTTACTGGCCCTTCTCCCGCGATGCCGCGCGCTATGACGTGCTGGCAAAATGGTGGGCGGACGTCGTGAAGCCGACAAAAACGCGGCTGTATATCGGTGTTGCGCTGTACAAGGTCGGCGAGCCCTCACGCAATGAACCGGACTGGACGGTCAACGGCGGCGTCCCGGAACTGAAGAAACAACTCGATTTAAATGAATCGATGCCACAAATCAGCGGCACGATTTTGTTCAGAGAAAACAATCTCAACCAACCGCAGGCCCAGCAGGTCGTCAGTTATCTGAGAAACCGCTGGTCTAAGTGACACTGTAACGTAAAGAGAGACACCGTTCTCTCTTTACGTCGTCATTTACGCGTTCCAGTTCCAGCCCCAGCGCTCACTTCGGGGCTGGCCTTTGTCATCATACGTCTGTACATCCCCTTTCTTCTGCGACCAGTCTGTGAACGTTGCGATAAGTCGCCCTCCACTGCCAACCAGTGCCAGCCGATCGCCTTCCAGCACGGTACAGAGTCCTCCCGGCAGGTCATCGGCCCAACTAAGCGCACTGAACACATCGGTTCCTTCTTCCCTTGTTACCTGACAGCGCCACCCCCGGTCTTCATCAACATTCAGGTCAATGGACCTCTCTTTCCCCTCTTTTCGCTTAAGCGTTATGTTGGGCTTCGGCCAGTGCCCATCATGCACAGGTAGCGGCGCGGTGGTAATGGGGCCAATGATTTCAGGCAGCCAGCGAACCTTCGCTTCTTCTCCTGAGCCGTCCGCGTTCCTGACGGGAAACAACTGCGCTTGCAGCGTTGTCCAGTCCGCTGGCAGGCAGTCGGTATAGTGAAATTTATAGATATAACCGATTGAGCCATCAGGTAATTTATTCTTTATCGGCGAATCCGCCATGTAAGAATGAAAGCGCAATTGCGGATAACGCGTCTTAGCCGTGATGGGATCGCGCTGCGGATAATAAACGCCTGTCAGCCTCCCCAGTTGCTGATTGGCTAGCGGTGTTGCCACGTCATTGACGGGTTCAAACACCAACAACAGGTGAAAGGTGCCGCCACCCGGTCTGACACGGGGCGGTTCTTCCCCCGGAGCCGTTTTCTTAATCGGTTCCAGAGGTTCAATCAGTAAATCGCGGGAGATATTTTCACTGGCTTGTACCACGCTACTGCGGGTCAGCGTGATGGCGTGTTCCCTGTTTGACTGCGCGAGATCGTACTTATCCTCAATCGCCATCCGCAAAGACTCCCGGGCAATGGCCAGATGCCGGTACGGCATGCCAATAAAGGTCAACCAGTGCGATTCACCATAGTCGCTTAGCAACAGGCGGCGGGCCTTACAACCTTCCGCGTTTTTCAGCGCAATGGGCAACACCGACTTTATTGGCAATCCGGTCGTCGCCTCTGTCGTTTCCCACGGCGAATAACGTTTGACGGTGGCCCATTGTTCGCTCCCAAAGGCCATGACCTGATCAAGCACCTGCACTCCCCAGCGCATTGCCGCCGTCCCGTCCCACTGGCCTTTGTGCCAACTGCACAACAGACGGCGTGACGCGTTCGCGTCGCCATTTTTCTCGATACGTTTTCCCTCTGCAAAATGCAGGGAGAGGAGAAAATCAGTTCCCGGCGGGATCTCGATGACGAAATCAAACGGAACGCGATCGTCGCCTTCTTCCCGGCGCCCGAGTAACCAACTCTGCTTATCCTCGCTGAGGGGAAATTGATCGCTCAACGTCCACTTCTCGTGTGGGTCAAGCATGCGACGGATACGGATCTTCGCCATTATCCAGTAGGCAAAAACATCGTGTCCCGTCGGGCGGACGATGATGGCCGCCTGCACCACTTTGGCATTGCTGTCGGTATCGTAAGTCAGGCCAAAGGGACGCTCGACCTCGATTCCCCAGTTCATCTCGCGCTCAGGCACGACCGGCTCGCCCAATTGGGTGAACCAGCTACTCCCAGGCAGAAAAAGCGTGACCTTCTTCGCATCATCCACGCGCTGCCCCGGCCCTGCGTGGAAGATGGGATTGGGGCCAATTTCATTCACCGTGGCATAACGCGTGGCTTCGAGGTCAACGTCGAAGGTTTCCCCGACGCCGCTGTACTGCGTCAGCGCCGCCGTTCGACAGAGCGCGTCGTTCAGGCAAATCAGCGCCCCGTTTGCACTGGTACGGATCTCCGCCAGCTTTTCCTTCTCAATCGCCATGACCGTGCGGACCAGCGGGATCGTGGTATGGACCGTCGGCGGGGCCAGCCGCAGTGAGGGATCGTGCCAGTTGATACGTGCGGGCACGACGGTGCCTTTAGCGACAATCGTGTTCTCAAGATCCTGAACCGCGCTGGTTTTCAGCCAACGGCGATAACGCAGGATCGGGCGCATGACGCAGGCGAAAAAACGCGCACCGTGATAGCCGGGCATTCGCAGTCGACAGAGGAGCGCCGGTTCGGCAAGTGAGCCAAAGCGCCAGTCCGCGGGTGTTGCCGCACGACTGGTTTGCAGAATATGGCTCTGCGTTTCGCGTAAAGACGAGGTGCCAGCAAACGCTTCGGACCACTGCTCCAGTTGAGTGTTGTCATCCAGCCGCTTGGGCAGCGCCAGCGGGTAGCCCGTCCAGTGCCATTCGTGTCGCTGAACCAGAAACCCCTTCAGCCCGTTCGCGTCGAACCCCTTCTCCGTTGCCAGATAGGCGACGGTATCTGACTCTTGTGGCACAAAACGGAGCGCCTGCTGAATCTCTTTTAGCGCCCTGCCCGCACCTTCGAACAGCGTTATGGTGTCAGGTAAACACTCAAACAGGTGCACAACGGGTGAAAACCCCCGGTGTGACGCCTCGCTCCAGGTCGGGTGTGTCTTGTCGTTATTATCAGTGGCAAAGTCTGCCATCCGGATATCTGGCCCTGGGATAAAGAATGTCGTTGGCACCAGAGACCAGAGGGTCACGGTGGCAATCGTTCCCGGTTTCAGGATGAGCGTTATCGTGCCAGTATCCGTACCCTTTGGCGGCAGGACGCGTGATGCGCTTCCGGCCTCTACGCGCAGTGTGGCTGGCGTTAAAAAACCTCGTTCTGTGAGGTATGTTGGCGTGACGAGGTAATCGACTTGCGGACCATCATCAAATTTCACTCTCACCCCGATAGCCTTAACGGCGGGATGGCGAGGAAGATCGACCACATCCTCAGGCAGGTTTTTGTCTGTTTTACGCAGTTTATTGAGTAGTGTGGTGCGCTGGGCTCTGAGCGTTGCACTCTTCCCGAGGTCGGGTTTGAGCAATTCCTGGCAGATGTCGGCTTCCATCCACTTTGTCAGTACCTGTTCCGTGGCATCAGGCGGGGTCAACGTCAGCGTGGCCGACGTGAGCGCGCTGCTGTTCCAGTTGTTTTTGCCGTCGCAAATGACAACAACACGGGGGCGCCGGCCGTCTGCCACTTTCGGGTGTTCACCTGCCTGCGCCCGATCCGCCGCCAAGCCTTGCTGATCCCAGGCGCGGGATTCCCCCTCCATCAGCCAGGGATCGACGGCCTTCTCTGTGGACTGCACGGTGACGGCACCTGGTGCTACCCGGCACAAATAAAGATAGCCCTCACCGGGTAAGAAATTCAGTTGGCTGGCAGCTTTGAGCGCACAGGGATTGTCACCGCTGCGAAAGTTCTCCTGCAGAATCTGCCCGCCGTTGCCAATTGCCGTTCCGGTTACCCAATAGCGGAACCCATAGGCTAGCGGAGGGAGTCGCCAGGGTGAGGTATAGATATCCGAGTTTTCCTGTGGGTCTTTGGGCCAACCAAAATCGAGACAGTCGACGCCGTCTTTGAGGCTCACCGCACCGCTCAGCGGCGCGCCCGAATAGGCAAACGCCACCACTTTGCGACCATTCTGCACGGTCGCCCCCACGGTGTCGTGAAAGCGCTGTGTGGGCCCTTTCCGCTCTGTGTCCGGCAGCCACGCCCCCTGCACTTTCAGCGCCGTGTCCGTCAGCCACGCGCAACCTAATTTGGGGACGATACTTTCCTTCCCCATGGCCATGGCGACGGCATAACCGCGAATGTCCCGATCGTCATAGGCCCCGTCTGGCGGGCAGATTTCAACCGCCAGATCGCGCTCCTCGCCCAGACTGATAACCTTTTGCGCGCCGGGTAACTGCATTTGCTGCTGTAGCGTCTGAAGTACTTCACTGATACTGGCATTCTGCGTGTCCGGCGTTGGGCACTCCACCAGCAACGCCAGCATCTCCTGATAGCGGTCACTCAGAACGGTGGCCTGAGTTGAAACATCTCCGGCAATCCAGGACTCGATGCCGGCGCGCAGTGCTTGTGTTGCCGCTGGCGCATTTTTCGACAGATGGAAAAACCACCAGCGCGCCTGTAGTTCGGCCATGCCGGGGTCTGAGTAATGTAACGATATCAGTTGATACCACTCGCTAAAGTTGAGTGTTGGGTTGTTAGCATCTGGCTGATGAAAATTCACCGCCACTGCCGCCAGCCATGAGGTCATCATTATCCGTCGGCCATCGGCGGTGCTGAGCATCATCCCCACGTTTAGCGCAAAGCCCGTAATGGACTTACTGCTATCGTCGACAAGGGGTTGCAATAACCGATGTTCACCCGTCCCGGGGTTATTAATCGCCTGCCTGAGTGTTTCCCAGACCTGGGTGTTAGCGTCCCAGGTCTCGATAGAAATCGCCACCGGGTTGCCGCCCTGAAGGCGATCCCAGAACCAGAAATGCCGAATCGACCTATCGCGTATTTCAGTACGCAGATACCCAGGGCCTAATGCGCGGTTCAGCAGTTGATGTTGTTCAATGCCTGGTTGCCATTCGCCATTGACTGTTTTGGCATTGAGTACGTGAGTCAACATGGGCAACGGTGCCAGAACGGCATCGGCCAGCCAGGCACGCATCCCGGTTTCCGCTCGTTCGGCGCTCTTTAGTGTCGGCGTCAGCGTCGCGCTGTCGGCGGGTTTGATCTTTTTCATCACGACAGCAAAGGCAGGCAAACCCGAGTAAGGCTTATCTTCTTTCTCCACCTTTGCCTCGTAGCCGATCGTCACTATCTCGCCCTTTGTGTCGGCACGCACAGGGCTAAAGACGATCTCTTGCCCCTTATGAGTCATCGTGAATTCCGGAGCACAGGCAACAGGGAGTGTTGCATCGTCAAGGGTAAGGCTGCGGGTCATGCCCAGCATATCCAGACTCACGCCAGCGGGTAACAGCGTCAGGGGGGCAAACAGGTGCGGCAGACTGATTTCACCAGGGCTGGTCTGGGCCTGCGCCATAGCGGTGGAAAACGGCAGTTTACAACGGCTGCTCTTTTGCCCGATCTCGTCCGCCATTTTTTCCTGCAGATTCTGCGGATCGGTCAGCACATTGGTCGGGACCGGCGTGGCGAGGTGAAATTGTTTATCGGTAACTATCGCCCAGCCGGTAATACGCATTTGCCAGGGCCAGAGCAGCGAGCCGACGGTGTCAATCACCGTCTGTCCGTCTATGGACGGGACACCAACGGGAAGTTCTCCCGTCGGCATCACCCAGTTAACTGAGATTCGCCGTTTCGTATCCCCATCCACCAGCCCTTCATCATTGCCATGCATCATCCAGCTAAACGTTGTTAATGACATAGACACCTCACAAATCCTGTTCCACTGTGCGGGAAATATGCGCCGTGTAGCACCAGCAAACTTCGATAGAAATATCCAGATGTCCGCGCCCTTTCATCTGTCCGTTTCGGTGCTCGACCTGCACCAGTAAATTCAGATAAGCGGTCAGATAGCCCAGTACCTTCGCGCTACCGGTCATTTGCACGCCGGCGGCAAAAAAGTTCTGCGATGCGTCGGAGGAAAAACCGGCTTCGACAAACAGGCGAATGGCATAATGACCCTCGGCGACCCCGGCAAGATTGAAGGTTTTCGTCGAGACCAATGCCACGCCAATCGATGCCTCATACTCCGCTGTGAGTTTGCCGTCCTTATTCACCGCGGCGGCCCGGGTCGTTAGCCAGCCGCCACCGCCATAGACGCCTATCTGCATGGACACCGGGGAGGCTTTTTCACCAATGCCAAAGTAAGTTTCAATCTGCATCATCCCGTCGTTCATATTCAGCCGGAACCCGGAAGCCAGCACAGATTTCCCCAGTGAGACGCCGCCGTACTCCAGCGGACCAAACGCCTGTTTCTGGCTCACCGACGCCCCCGTCGGGATCCCCGCTTTGTTTTTGACGATTTCCACATACGGAGGAACGTCTGGCATCGCGCCCCGTAATACGTCGCCGATAAATTTCAGCGCGGCGTGTGGTTCGATATTCTTCGGGTCGAGATCGAACGTGAATCCGCTGGCTTCACTGTACTGAATGCGGGCATCCGCAAAGGTCACCAGCGGTTGGCCTGAAAAGTTGAGGATCCAGTCGCCGCTGAACAGCGCCTGCGTGCGGCTTCTGGTCGCGTCACTGACGGAGATATCGACATCACTGGTGGCCACCAGCTTGGGTTTACGGACATCAAGGCTCAGCGGCGGGATTTCAAACAGCGATTCTGTGCTTGTAAACTGATGATCAATAACCGCTTTGATACTGGCGCTACGCGTTTTGGCATCGATATGATGGCTGATACGAATGGCATCATCGGGCAAGTCCGGCAGTTTGAACTTCTTGAAAAAATTTTCAAAATCAATCGCCGTATTGCGAACGATCTGCGAGAAATCAACGCCCCGAAGCGATGCAGGGACAATGTTGCCGTTCAGTTCACAGGAAGGGATCGTCAGCCCCAGTTCTTTAATCCCCGCGTCGGCCTCACGGAGTCGGGCGACAAACGGCGATGTTTCAATCTGGTCTTTTAGATCGTCGAAAACATATTCAATGTTATCGGTACGAATAGTCAGTTGCGGAAGCTGTGGCGGATCCGAAAGCAGCTTCATCAGCTTTATGGCCTGACCGGCTTTGGGAAGTGCCCCGGTGATGCCCGTATTCGCCTGCTTTAACGTCGCGTCGATCGCTTTCGCGTACTCGCGACTTTTTTGATCAAACAACCGCGTGGCCCGATCAACAAACTGTTCGCGTACCTGCCGGGTCGTCTCGGCTAACTGTTCTTGCAGTCTGTTCGCGACCTCAAACCATTGACCGGCGTCAGACAGTCCCTCAATCAGCGCCCTCACGTCGAGTCTGCGCCGCTCAAGCTCCGCCTTTACGACGGCGGCGTTGCGGCTCAAAAACGCGGTGGCCTGTTTATTAACCTCGTCAAACCTGGTGGAGAGTGTCGAAACCGCGCTATCGATGGAAATAAATTCCCGGTTCCAGGCGTCAGTCAGGGCGGTTGAAAATGGCGAACGGTTGGGGAAAGCAGCTACAACCAGAGACGCGTTCAGTGCCTCCAGCGCTGTGACAAAATCCGCAAATTCTTTATCAATCGGCTTTTTATCTTCAATGTTTTTAACCAGCGCCCGGTATGCCGCGCACTCCTGTTGCCACTGTTGGGAGAATGTTTGCCTGATATTGTCCAGGCCGAAAAGGTTGCCCTGCAGGGTGTCGATGGCGGCGAGTACCGATTCCAGCGTCGTTGTCGTATTACGCATTGTCTGCCAGTCGAACGTCTCCAGCAGGCTGAGCGTATCATCCAGTGGAGTGAGTACCGCCGGGATCAGCTTTTGCAGTTCTGCACGCTGGGCATCCAGCTCGCCGATGTTCCTGATGTGTTCTGACACATGACTGATGGTCGCGCTAAATGCGGCAACCGCCCGTTTCAGATTGGTCAGCGGCAGCGTGAGCATATCGCGAAGATGCTGAGGCCCCTGCCACTGTGCAGGGAATTTTAACGCGCCAATGGCGGTACCGAGTTCATCAACGCTCTTCATGCCACCGCTAAGCATGGTCGTCATCGTGCGACAATACGCGTCGACGGCCAGAAGCAGCGCATCCCGATCCTTTATACCCAACAGATCCTTATACGCCGTATCCGCACGCGTAATAATCTCTCTGAGCGCTGGCCACAGGGCGGCAATGTTGTCGGGCGCTTTCGCACAAAAGAGCCGTAAATCGGCGATGACCGCTTTTGCACCGTTCAATGACTCAGCGGAACGCCTGAGGAAGGCCTGTACGGGGAGGCTGAGATAACGCGCCTCCAGCAGGGACTTTACGCTATCCAGCGCAAGGTTCGGATCGTGGATCGCAGACAATGTTGTCAGCAGGCTGTCTGTCGCCGCGTGCCCCTGAGCACAGAGTTCATCGATCATCTGAACCGATAGCGATCGCGCCAACCCCAGGGTCTTTTTGACGTGATCAAGGGTTTCGCCCTTTCCTTGTGTTATATCGCTAACCTTGATGTCCAGACGGTCACTGCATTCTTTAAAGACGTCATCCACCTGTGTGAGCAGACGCTCTTTGAACGTCTTGACGTTGTTACCCTCGTATAGCGCCCAGAGTTTTTTGGCATCCTGAAACAGCGTCTGAAGCGTCGCCTCCAGACTTTTTAGCTCCGCGCTGTATGTCGCGTGCTGGATCAGCGACGCAATGTTTTTATCCTTATCATCCGGTAGTGTGCTCAGATCCACCCTGCGTGTTGCGAGCGTACGTTCAATCTGCATTGTGCGAATACTGGCGACCAGTTCTTCTGTGCCACGACCATGAACAATGTCAGAGACGCCCTCCGGGCGTAGCGGCATCGAAAATCGGGGATTGGCCAGCGCCTGTAACGTCAGGCTGGGAAGCTGAACAGGTTTCAGAAGCTCGCCTGTCTCTGGTCGAGTCATTCTGCCAAAGCTGTAATTCTCGTCGCAATCGATGGCTAACTGCGACGCCCAGGTGTCCGTATCCGCCCCGGCCCCGACTTTTGTCGTGGTAAAAAAGTAGAGATGCTGTGGCTGGTCATGCCAGTGTTGCGTCAGTTCATCCCCTCCGCCCCGCGCAACCGGGCCTGCCCACGGCTTAACGTAAAAACCGGAGCTGTCCAGTTCGTTAAACAACGGGATTTCGTAGCCCTCATCCACGTCGTGTCCCCATGAACCATTGACATAAATGCGCTGCGTGGCGAAATGAAAGGCGTGCAGGCATCCCGGCTTATTATTCGCCGCAGACGCTTCGCCGTCGAAAAGGCGGTACGGTTCGAGGATCTCAATGTACTCTTCCATTTTGCGCAGCAGCGGACGCCCTAAAAATTCCTCATCTTTCTGCTCCCCGGCAAATTGTGCGCCGGGGGCGGTGCTGCGGGTATAAACCACCACGTGACGCGCCTTATTCCAGACGGTGGCGATACGGCCATAGCGCGTTTTTACCAGCCGTGACAGCTGACCGTTTTCAACGCTGGCATCGAACTGCGTGCGCCCCTCGTCAAAGGCCGCCTGTACCGCGCCGGTTGCACCGAGTACCGAGAGCGTCAGTTCCAGCAGGCGAACCTCTTTCGTGACCGGGGTGTGTAACACCGCCATCAGTTCAGAGGCAAACTCAATGGAGTACAGCAGTCCAATGGGCAGCGAACGTGCAGCGGCAGGACTGTCTGGCAGGCTGTCCACATAGTTATCCAGCGCGATACGCTGGGAATCACTCAGCGATGCCCCTTCGGGAAGGGGCCAGACAGCGGCTGCCCCCTGCTTTTTGCCACGCAGTGTGGCGCTCAGACCTTCCGTCAGATCCAGCTTGCGCAGCGGGTAATTCGCCTCTTTCAGCGTGAACCGGGCGAGACGATGGATGAAATTTTGCCGGGCGGCGAGATGGTGAGTTCTCAGCGTGGTAATACGCGTTTTCAGGTCACCCATTTCTTTTGCCGCGTGATGGCGAAAATAGGTTTCCAGTAGCGGACTCATAGCAAAGCTCTGGTCACTGACCGGCAAGGCAATCGCGGGTTGACCCAGCGCGCTGGCTATCTCGGAAACAATCACCGTGCGCTGTAATTCCGGCGTGCGCTGATAGGTCAACTCCAGCGGATACACCATTTCGCTCACCATCCGCGTCAGTTCGGCATCCCGCAGAACGGATAGCGTGTCGCCAGGATGTACGGTATAGCGGCGGTCCACGCGAGAAGGACGCACCGTCAACTCGGTGCGACGAGAAAAGCGAAACGGAATCGGTTTATGTGGATCGATGGGGCTGGCCTGCCCGACAGGACGAAAACGCTCCCCGCGAACCATCGCTTCACCCACCGCCTGCGGTGGAAAATTCAGCGAAACGCTCTCAATACCGAACCGCCACTGTGCCCCGTCAGGATCGTCACTTTTCCATTGCGCAATAATATTACCGGCCTCTTCCGCCAGCGTCGGTTGTTGTAGTTGCGAGACAATAAACGGCGTGTGACTAATCTGAATCGCGCTCCCTTGCCGGGGAGTCAAAATGCTCTCCGCCTGTTCCAGCGTGACGGTCCACGTCGTATCCCGCCCGGGCTGCCCGCTTTCACACACGATCTTCAGACTGGCTTTAGCCTGCGAGTCGGCGATCGCAATGCCCTCACCGCAGTTGGCGCTGAAATAATGTGGTTCATGCCCCGCTTCTTCCGCCGTCATGTTGCGCAGGGCTGAACGATGCAAATTCGATTCCGCCAGTACCGGCGAGAGACTGACGCTGTCCAGTTGCAGCGTCAGTTTGTAGTACATATCGAAGGTGTCTTTTTTCAGAAACAGGCTGACCACATGTCCGGACGTCGCCAGGTTCAGCGCCAGCCCATCAAAATAGACCGTTTTTTGCGATGCCTTCTGTAGCGGTAATGTGGCGGTGAGCACAGAAAAACCCGGACGCTTTGTCGATGGCGCCCAGCGAAAAGAGGGATTCTGGCGGGAATCAAACGTCACGGCGACGACGCCATTCACATCAAATTTTAGCTGGAGGTCGTTATTCTTATTGAACATTGGTAAAAGGCTGACCCGATCGCTGCGTCGACTGCGACGCCAGCCCGCTTCAATGCTTTCCATTAAGTCTTGCCAGGCGGTGGTGAGTTCTGACATTGCAACCTCCAGGGAATAATGAAACTGCGGTATCAGCCGAACGCGTCACGCTTATGGCACAATTTCCCAGTCCAGCTCCCCCTGTGGAAATGACCCTCCCGGATCGTTCTTCCCGCCCTTTCCGCTGCTTTTGCCGGGGAAATTCGTCAGAAAAGCCACTGGCGTCACGCCCAGTCCCATTAGCTGAAAATTGTTAAGCATTGGACCAGTATTAATTGAGAAGACATCAGGCTGCTCTGACGTCCATTCCGACTGTCCAGGAAGAAAGGAAATCTCAATTTTTAAACGGGCAGAATGACCGTCGGAAGAGGTAATTTCTACGGTATAACGTGTGCTCATGGTTTCACTCCTGAACCGGCCGGATAGCCGTATTTATGCGTTTTACACACTTCAGGATAGTGCAGTGAATTTCAGGGGGACTCTAAGAGAAAAAGGTTATTCCGGCAGAGGACATCACACTGAGGCATTAATCTGTTTACCCTGTTCACGAATATTCAGAACAGGGTAAACAGCGGCAATAATAACCCGGCGACGTAAGCGGCTTCAGAGTAAACTCGCGATCCCCGGATCGTCGCCCTCAATCGAATAATAACGAGGAAGATTGGACGGTCGATAATCCGGATTGGCGTTCATTAAATTAACCACCGATTCATGTACGCTGATGACGCCCGTCATTGGCCGCGGAACCGGTTGACCAAACGGGGGCATTGCGCCAATTTTGAGTTCACGCTGATGATCTTCTCCGGTCCAGACCAGACGAGGTAGCCATTCGGCAAACTTCCACCCCAACAGCATGGAGTCATGAATAGCAGGAAATCCCCGCATGCGAATCGACAGTTCTTTTTTAGCACGGGAAAAATCGATGCTCAGTCCAGCGCGCCAGGCTTCACCCAACATCCAGCGAAACGTCGTCAACGCCAGTTGCGACTGCGATGGCGGATAACCACCACCAACGTCGGAATGCACCCCGGCAAACCACACCTCTTTTAGATCCGTTTTCATATCATCATTTTTGCGCCAGAGATGCTGGCGAAAAAAGCAGCGCCGCTCGTCAATGGACACCGCATGACGGACAATCTCAACAGTTGGGTTGTTCGCGGTATATGGAATGATGACCGGATCGTAAATCCAGCCCACCGACTTCACCGTATCAAACAGGCCAAGGAAATGGACGTTCACCCGCCTGCCAAAGGTAGACTTGAAACGCGCCTGAAGTTTGAAGTCTGGCGTATGATTCTCCCCGGTTCTTGCCAGCAGCATTGCCCACGCATAGTCAAAGAGATGCGCCTGATAGCCTTCAACAATACCCGCCGTGTGAATCAGCGCCGCCAGCGCTCTGGCCGCATAGGCACCGCGGGAAAAACCGAACAGATAGATTTCATCTCCCTGACGGTAATTCTCTGCCAGGAAGTGATAAGCCCCTTCGACGTTGCGCTTGAGTCCCCAACCAAACGCCAGTCCGCAGATCCGCGAAGGCAACTTTTGCCATTCAAAGAGCGTTTCCTTAACGCCAAACGTCCCGACGCCCTGATCGTAATAGGTCAGCACGTCCTCGCGGTCTTTAGGCAGTGAGCGTAGCAACCGAATAACATTTGTTGGTTTATGACTGAAGCGATTGCCCGTGCCATCCAGAAAAATAACGAGTTGTCGTCCCATCGTAACCTCCACTATTTCGCTGCCGATATGCTGTGGCTAAGGAGAGAGTAGAACGCAACGTGTGATCTTAAGGGTTGTTGGCGATCAACTCTACGGCGAATGATCAATAAATAACGGCGGAAATAAGCGTCAAAAAATACGCTGATTATTCCCCGGCGTAAAAAATAGGATTTATTACATAATGATGAAGATTTCTTTCAAAAAATCACTCATGTCATTTCATGAAATTGAAAAACAGCGAGATGATAAAAGATACCATTCGTCATCTTGCGCGGGTTACTCATTCCTCTCAACGATCAAAAGGATGGACTATACTTTTCAGAAGTCGATTAGTTTAAAAAGTCGCTTAAAAAGGATTTTTTTTGCTACTTTTGGCTATATCCATAATTATTTCAGGCCTACTTCGCCTGATTGCATGAAAATATGGCTTAAGGCATTACACTATTTCATTAATGTACCCATGCTACATTTCAGGTGTTCTGTGCTTTAGATTCATCTTACTATCCCGAATGTGCATATGACCCAGGCCGCAATGTTGTTCGCTAACCACTGTAAGGATCTGCATCATGGAGATGTATCTTAAAAGAATGAAAAACGAATGGGAGGCACTGGTTGAAAACACCCACCCTCACATTCGCCAGCTTGCGTCTGAGATCGCAAAGGCCCATGCACATACCCTGAGCATTGAGTTCTATCGCGATGTTCTCACCGATCCGCATGCCGAAGAGTTTTTGAGTAATGAACAGGTTGAGAGACAGCTTAAAAATGCCCTCGAACTCTGGATTATCAACGTTCTCTCCTGCAAGGTTGACGATATTGACCAGCTTATAAAAGATCAACATACGGTTGCTGAGGTGCATGCGCGTATAGGTATTCCGGTTGAACTGGTCGAAATGGGTTTCCGGGTTCTGAAAAAGATCCTCTACCCCATCATTATTGATGGTCACCATGATTCAATTGAAAAATTACAGGTTTATCATTTTTCTATAAACAGCATCGATCTGGCAATGGAAGTGATGTCCCGCGCCTTCTCATTCAGTGAAAGTACTGCCGCCAAAGAGGATGAAAATTATCGTATTTTCACCCTGCTGGAAAATGCGGAAGAAGAGAAAGAGCGACAAATTGGCGCCCTGCTTTCATGGGAAATGGACATTATTTATAAAGTGTTACTCGATTCCGATCTGGGCAACAGCCTGCCGCTGAGTCAGGCTGATTTTGGCCTGTGGTTCAATCACAAAGGTCGGCATTATTTCAGTGGCATTGCTGAAGTTGGCCATATTTCACGCTTAATTCAGGATTTTGACGGCATTTTTCATAACGCCAATGGCTCAACAAAAGCGCTGAACAATAAAGCGGCGCGAGTGAAGTTCCTGCTGCAAATCCGCAATTCCATCTCGCAGATAATCACCCTGCTGCGCGAATTGTTTGAAGAAGTTTCCCGCCATGAGGTGGGGATGGACGTGTTAACTAAATTACTGAATCGTCGCTTCCTGCCGACCATTTTTAAACGTGAGATCGCCCATGCTAATCGCGCCGGCACTCCACTCTCGGTATTGATTATCGACGTCGATAAATTTAAAGAGATCAATGACACCTGGGGACACAATACCGGTGATGATATTCTGCGTCGGGTTTCTCAGGCTTTTTATGATAACGTACGCAGCAGTGACTATGTTTTCCGCTACGGGGGCGATGAATTTGTTATCGTTCTTACCGAGGCGAACCAAACCGATACGCTGCGCACTGCCGAACGTATTCGCAGTCGCGTCGAGAAAACCAAAATTAAATCGCCGAATGGCGAAATCATTCCGCTTTCACTGTCAATTGGCGCCGCCATGTTTAATGGTCACCCGGATTACGAGCGCTTAATTCAGATCGCAGATGAAGCTCTGTATACGGCAAAAAGACGAGGCAGGAATTGTGTTGAACTCTGGAAACCAGCTTCCTGAGAAATATCCGGATGCAGAGGTAAAAAATGAAGCTAACCGACGTTGAAGGCTCCGGAGACAGCATTTTCTTTCCTGCTCTTGAGCAGAATATGATGGGGGCGGTATTAATTAATGAAAATGACGAAGTCCTGTTTTTTAATCCGGCAGCGGAAAAGCTCTGGGGATATCGTCGTGACGAGGTGATCGGTAATGGCATCTCGATGCTCATTCCCCATGATTTACGCCCCGCTCACCCGGATTACATTCGGCATAACCGTGAAGGCGGCCAGGCGCGTGTCGAAGGGATGAGCCGGGAATTGCTGCTGGAACGAAAAGACGGCAGCAAAGTCTGGACGCGTTTTGCCCTGTCAAAAGTAAACGTGGCTGGCAAGATTTTCTATCTGGCGTTTGTGCGAGATGCCAGCGTAGAGATGGAACAAAAAGAACAGAAACGTCTGCTGGTGCTGGCGGTCGATCATCTCGACCGCCCGGTGATTGTGCTCGACCCTGCGCGCCGCATTGTTCAGTGTAACCGCGCCTTTACCGAAATGTTTGGCTACGGCATTACCGATGCGTCGGGTCAACAACCGGATGACCTGCTCAATATTCCCGAAGAGCCGTCGGATAATCGCCAGAGACTCAAGCAGCTACTCTGGAAAACGACCCGCGATCAGGATGAGTTTCTGGTGGTCACCCGTGCGGGCGAAAAGATCTGGATTAAAGCGTCTGTCAGCCCGGTTCATGACCCGCGTCGTGAACTGCAAAACCTGGTCATGACCTTTTCTGATATCACCGAAGAACGGCAGATTCGCCAGCTTGAAGGCAATATTCTGGCGGCAATGTGCACCAGCCCGCCGTTTCACGAAATGGGTGACATTATTTGCCGCAATATCGAAGCGGTACTGCGGGATACGCATGTTTCGCTGTATGCCTTGAAAGATAACGCCCGCCAGTTCTGGGCCGCGTCATCAAAAGAGATCGACGCGAAGGATTTGAGCGTCTGGACGCTCACCATTCGTCAACGTGATGGTGAGCCGGCCGGGACGCTATTAATTAAAACGACAAAAGGGAAAGAGACCAGCGCCTTTATTGAGCGCGTGGCAGATATCAGCCAGCATATGGCGGCCCTGGCGCTGGAACAGGAGAAAAGCCGTCAACATATCGAGCATCTCCTGCAGTTTGACCCGCTCACCGGTCTGCCCAACCGCAATCACCTGCACGCCTATCTCGACGATCTCATTGTTGGCGCAAAAGCCTTCTCGCCGGTGGTGTTTCTCATCAGCGTCGATCACTTCCAGGATGTCATCGACAGTCTTGGCTACGCCGTGGCCGATCAGGTTTTGCAGCAGGTTATCAATAAAATTCGCGACCGGCTCAGGCCCAATCAGTATTTAAGCCGTATCGAAGGCACGCAGTTTGTGTTGGTCAGTGACGACCACGAAATGAGTAATATCACCCAGTTTGCGGATGAACTGATCAATATCGGCAGTGAAGCGACACTTTATGACGACAAGCCCTTCCCGTTGACCTTCAGCATCGGGATTAGCTATGAGGCGGGACGAGAACGTGATTATCTGCTTTCCACGGCCCACAACGCGATGGATTTCATTCGCAAAGCGGGGGGTAACGGCTGGCAGTTCTTCAACCCGGAAATGAACCTCGCCGTAAAAGAACGTCTGCAACTGGGCGCGGCGTTGAAAAATGCCATTGCCAATGACCAGTTGCGGCTGGTGTATCAGCCGCAGATCTTTGCCCAGACCGGCGAGCTGTATGGTTTCGAAGCGCTTGCGCGCTGGAGCGATCCGGTGCACGGTCACGTACCGCCCAATCGTTTTATTCCGCTCGCTGAAGAGACGGGCGAAATTGAGAATATTGGTCGCTGGGTGGTCAGAGAAGCGTGTCGCCAGTTGGCGGAATGGCGCACGATGTCGCTGACCATTCCGACCCTGTCGGTGAACCTCTCCGCCCTGCACTTTCGTAGCAATCAGCTGCCGGACCAGGTATCGGAAGCGATGGTGGAATTTGCCATTCCGGGCGATCAGCTGACGGTCGAAATCACCGAAAGCATGATGATGGAGCAGGATGAAGAGATCCTCAGGCGCATTGAGATCTTACGCAACATGGGCGTGGGACTGTCGATCGATGATTTCGGCACCGGTTTTTCCGGCCTCTCCCGCCTGGTCAGCCTGCCCGTAACAGAATTAAAAATTGATAAAACCTTTGTCGATCGCTGCCAGACCGAGAAACGCATTCAGTCTTTGCTGGAAGCGATTATCAGCATTGGGCAGAGTCTGAACCTGATGGTAATTGCGGAAGGCGTTGAAACGAAGGAACAATTTGAGCTGTTGCGCTCAATGAATTGTCCGGTGATTCAGGGATATTATTTTTCCCGTCCCATTCCGGCAGATGAGATAGCCACCTGGATGCAGACGGCGCTGCCGTTGAAAATCTGATTCACCGTGATGAGAGGCCCGATGGCGCTGTCGCTTACCGGGCCTCTGGGGTGATGTCATGCGTTGGCCGGATAAGACAACGTCGCCTCCGGCAATTCCATCACAACGACGTTACGGCAATTTAAACGATGATACCTGCAAGGCCAGTTCTTCCGCTTCGGCTTTTAAGATATGCGTGCGCGCCGCCGCATCATCAATCAGCGAGGCGTTCTGTTGGACCGTGCTGTCCATTTCCGTCACGGCGAGCGTAACTTCGGCCACGCCCTTGCGCTGCTCTTCTCCCGCCACGCGAATTTCCCCCATTAACTGACGCACCTGACGAACATGCCCCACCAGTTCCTGTAAACGATCGCCGGCATGATGAATTTGCTGGCTGCTGTTATCGACATGAGATACCGACTCATCAATCAGCGCTTTGATCTCCTGGGCGGCGGTAGCGCTACGCTGGGCCAGCGTTCTGACTTCCGATGCCACGACGGCAAATCCGCGCCCGGCATCCCCGGCGCGGGCCGCTTCCACGGCGGCATTGAGCGCGAGAATGTTCGTCTGGAAAGCAATGCTGTCAATCACGGATACGATCTCAACCATTCGACCCGATGAGGCACTGACGTTATCCATGGTCGAAATCACCCCATGCATGACGTCTCCGCAACGATTAGCCGTTTGCGCTGTACTTTCTGAAAGCTCATCGGCCAGTTGGGTATTACTGGCATTTTGATGTACGGTCGCATTAAGTTGCTCCATCGCCGCCGCACTCTCTTCCAGCGCCGCCGCCTGCTGGGTGACGCGTGATGACAATTCAGTATTGCTGTCGGCAAGGCTGACGGCGTTGTTCGCCACCACCTCACTGCTGCTGCGCACCGTAAGCAGGATGGCGGAAATTTTATCCACGAAAAGGTTAAACGCCTGCGCAATCGCCGAAATTTCGTCTTTACCTCTCACTTCTAAGCGACGGGTCAGATCGCCTTCACCCTGTGCGATATCGTCCAGCGCCCGGCGCGTGTCGTCCAGACGGGCAATCAAGCGACGGACCACCAGCCAGGATCCCACCAGCAACAGCGTCATGACCGGGATCAGCACTTCAAGAACATCGCGCATCATCACTTTCGCCAGTCCGACGATGCGTTCTTGCGGCGTCACCAGCCCCACCACCCAACCGGTATCAGCCATCGGGAACAGCATCACGCGTGATGGCGCGTTCAGAATGCCGTCGTTTTCCAGTGCAATGGAGGAGACATCGGTGGTTGCGGTGCGTAGTTTCTGCAAACGCTGCGCGACCGGACTCAGCCACGCGGAAGCCTTCACCAGATCGCCAACGGTTTTGTAATGATCCCGATCGTTTTGCGGGAAATAGAGAATTTGTCCCTGCTTATCGACCACAAAGGCGTATCCACCGGTGCGTCCGCCCTGCTGCTGCATAAAGCTGGCAACGTTATCGAGTCGAATATCTGTCGTTGCCACACCGGCGAATTTACCCGCCAGTTGATACGGAATGCTGCAGGTCACCATGTTGATTCCGGAAATAGCATCCTGATAAACATCAGACCAGACACAGTTTTCCTTTGAATGACCTTTCGCGCCCTGATACCAGCTTTCGCTGTGGTAACCGTTGCCGCCAGGCGCGTTATATTCATCGGAAAACACCAGCTTATCGTCGGTATTGCGTGCCCAGAAAAAGCTGCGACGCGCAACACCGGGCGTGAAGGCATCGGGTTCAGGCCAGATTCCGCCCCCAGTGATGATCGAATTATTTTGTTCGCCCAGTAAACGCGGCACAACCGCGCGGTACAGCGCTTCGTCATTTGGCAGGACTTCGGCCAGGCGCGACAGGCTAACGGTTTCTCCCTCAATGCGTGACAGGACGCTGCTGAGTTGACGCGTCAGGCCATGCCCGGTCTCCTCGATCAACGCCGTGTTGATTTCAACGACGCGAGGTTGCCCGCGCCAAAGCATAATAACAACAATAACTAACGTCGTTACGGCAAGTAACGCGATCCCCCCGAGTGTCAAACGAGTCGAAATACGTGACGGATACCAGACCATATAAACATCCTTTTATTTCCAGACTAATTTATATTCAGTATCGGCACATGGTTTTAGAGCTTTATACAAAATCCAATATTGTCTTAAATTAATAATGTGACGTTGTCACAAATAGCAAAACCCAGCACTCTGGCTGGGTTTAAATAAGCGCTTAATCTTATTTGCTTAATTCTTTTTTGATTTCGTCTTTGATTTTAGCCAATTCGCTTTGCGGATGTTTTTTACAGATTTCAACCGTTAGAGGAACGGCGGTTGTCACGGTTTCATCGAAAGTGACGTAGTCCCCGCCCTTAAAGTCTTCATCTTCATTTAATACCCAGAAGGCAACCGGTGCCATCGTCTGCGGGTTCAGGTCGATGAACTCCTGGCAGCTCATGCTTTTGGGGGTGACGTCGGTTTTCGTGTCTGTTGTTGCTGCATTTACGCTAACACTGGTCAACAGCGCTGCCACTAAAATACCTGCTGCAGAAAGGGAGAATTTGTTCATTATGATGGCTCCGTTAATGATATAAATAACCTCTACATGAGCGCTTTAAACCGTTAATGTAGAACGAGAAAAATAATACCCTTCCCCTCAAAGAAATAAATACATGTACACGTGTTATGGCTGTTATTGATATTTCCCTGTACCGATCCCGATGTTTGCCGCTTATTTCGCCGCGAGAATGTGATCCCGCCTGCGTATCCTGCAGATAAACGCCCTTCCACCTTACCGTTGCACCAAAACTGCACTACGCTGCACAAATGTTGATCATTGGTTAATAAAATCGGCGTCATTTTAACAATTGACGCCCGCAGCGGCGGCGTTTCCGAACATGGCACGCGTCCTGCATTGTTAATTGACTAACAGTGAGCGGACTTTTGACAGCCTGGTAACAGCGAGACGGTGATGACAGCAAAACCTGAGTTACTGACCCGAATTGAACAGACCTTCAGCCTGCATACGCCGAGCGAAAAGCGCGTTGCCAGCTGGCTGTTAACCCATGCGGCGCAGATCCCGTTTGAAACCGCCGACAGCATTGGCAAAGCGACGGGCACCAGCGGGATTACCGTCGGACGCTACCTGCGCAAAATCGGCTACCGCAATCTGGAAGATGTCAAAGCCAGCCTGCGGGAACTGCCGGGCGTTCCCTATCAGCCCTGGGGCATGAACGAGCGTCTGGACTCCTGGCAGCAACAGCAGCAGTTGCCGGACCGCGCACGTCAGTCGCTGTCGCTGGAGATAGATGCGATCGCCCATGTTTATCAACTGGCGCAAGGGGAAACTTTCCAGCGCATTATCCGGCAACTGGCGCAGGCGGAAGCGGTATATGTGCTGGGGATCCAGTCGACGCGGGGTATCGCCAACGCTTTTTTCAGTCACCTCGAGTATCTGCGGCCCAGGGTGAACTATTCCGAAGGGCTCTCCGGCAGTTGGGTGGAGTCCCTCAATTCCGGGTTTGAGAAACCGTATGTGGTGCTGACCGATACCCGCGCCTATTCCGCCATCGCCCGGCAGTATTGCCGCGTCGCCAGCGAGCGGCAAATACCGCTGGCGCTGGTAACCGATATCTGGTGCCCCTGGGCGCGAGATTACGCCATCGACTTACTGCAGGTGAAAACCGACACCGGACACTTCTGGGATTCGCTGGCTCCCGTGAGCTGTCTGTTCAACCTGTTGCTTTCCGGCGTGGCGGAACAACTGGGCGATTCACTTACCGGGCGGTTACAGACCAACCGCCAGTTACAACAAGAATTTGGTCAATTCGAACAATAAACAGGAAACGTGCTATGTCTGAAACTCCGCAACTGGCCGATCTGTCGGTGATTTTTCCGACGCTGGATATCGACCTCAAATACGCGACCGCCGATAACCTGACCGGCGCGCCGATTTATCGCGAATCGCGCTGCCTGCTGCATCAGGATGCTGTCACCGCGCTGGCAAAAAGCATCAGCATCGCGCAACTGGCGGGCCTTTCTCTGGTGGTTTATGACGCCTATCGCCCACAGCAGGCGCAGTCGATCCTGTGGGATGCCTGCCCCGATCCGCAGTACGTGGTCGATGTCGCCATCGGCTCTAACCACAGTCGCGGAACGGCCATCGACGTCACCCTGAAAGACGCCAACGGCAAGATCCTGGATATGGGCGCGGGTTTTGATGAGATGCACGACCGTTCCCATGCTTACCACCCTTCTGTTCCTGCCGCCGCGCAGCGTAACCGACTGTTACTCAACGCCATTATGTTTGGCGGTGGCTTCGTCGGCATCAGCAGCGAGTGGTGGCATTTTGAGTTACCCGCCGCGAGTCGCTATCCGCTGCTGGACGACTGTATTGCCTGCTTTCCCGTTACGACCACAACGACACACACATCCTTTTGATTCCGGAGCTTCATCATGAAATTAACTCTGCTATTTCGCCCCGCGTTGATTGCTGTTGCCCTGGCGATGACCCTGCCTGCGGCTCAGGCTGCCGTCCCGAAAGACATGCTGGTGATCGGCAAAGCCGCCGATCCGCAAACCCTTGACCCGGCGGTTACCATTGATAATAACGACTGGACGGTCACTTATCCGTCCTATCAGCGCCTGGTGAAGTATAAAACCGAGGGTGACAAAGGCTCTACCGAAGTGGAAGGCGATCTGGCAAGCGGCTGGAAAGCCTCTGACGATCAGAAAGAGTGGACCTTCACGCTTAACGATCGGGCCAAATTTGCCGATGGCTCCGCCGTAACTGCCGAGGCAGTGAAGCAGTCCTTCGAGCGCCTGCTGAAAATCGGCCAGGGCCCCGCAGAAGCGTTTCCCAAGGATCTCAAAGTGGAAGCCGTTGATGCGCACACGGTGAAATTTACGCTCAGCCAACCGTTCGCGCCGTTCCTTTATACCCTGGCCAATGACGGTGCATCGATCATCAACCCTGCCGTGCTGAAAGCGCATGCGGCAGATGACGCTCGCGGTTTTCTGGCGCAAAACACCGCAGGATCCGGGCCGTTTATGCTGAAAAACTGGCAGAAAGGTCAACAACTGGTGCTGGTTCCGAACCCGCATTACGCCGGGCCAAAACCGAATTTTAAACGCGTGTCGGTGAAAATCATTGGTGAGAGCGCGTCGCGTCGCCTGCAACTGTCGCGTGGCGATATCGATATCGCCGATGCCCTGCCGGTGGATCAGCTCAGCGCGTTAAAACAGGAAGGCAGCGTTGCGGTGGCGGACTATCCGTCGCTGCGCGTGACCTATCTTTATCTGAACAACAGCAAAGCGCCGCTGAATCAGGCGGAACTGCGTCGGGCCATCTCCTGGTCCACCGACTATCAGGGCATGGTGAAAGGGATCCTCAGCGGTAACGGCAAACAGATGCGCGGGCCGATCCCGGAAGGCATGTGGGGCTATGACCCCTCTGCGCTGCAATACCATTTTGATGAAGCCAAAGCGAAAGCTGAATGGGAGAAAGTCGCCAGCAAACCCACCAGCCTGAGCTTCCTCTATTCCGATAACGATCCAAATTGGGAGCCAATTGCCCTCGCCACCCAGGCCAGCCTCGGCAAACTGGGCATTACCGTGAAGCTGGAAAAACTGGCGAATGCCACGATGCGCGATCGCGTGGGTAAAGGCGATTACGACATCGCCATCGGCAACTGGAGTCCGGACTTCGCTGACCCGTATATGTTCATGAACTACTGGTTCGAGTCTGACAAGAAAGGACTGCCCGGAAACCGTTCGTTCTATGAAAACGCCGAGGTCGACAAGCTGTTGCGCAGTGCGCTGAGCACGACCGATCAGACGGCCAGAACCACGGACTACCAGCAGGCACAGAAGATAGTCATTGATGAAGCGGCTTACGTCTATCTGTTCCAGAAGAACTACCAGTTAGCGATGAACAAAGAGGTCAAAGGCTTCGTGTTCAATCCGATGCTCGAGCAGGTCTTTAATATCGGCACCATGAGCAAATAAGCCACGTTAATGCGGAGCCGTACTGGCTCCGCCAGGGGAAGCCAATGACTTTCTGGAGCATTTTGCGCCAGCGCTGCTGGGGACTTGTCCTTGTCGTGGCCGGCGTTTGCGTCATCACTTTTATTATTTCGCACCTGATCCCCGGCGATCCGGCGCGCCTGCTGGCGGGCGACCGGGCAAGCGAAGAGATTGTCGAGAACATTCGCCAACAGCTTGGGTTGAATCAACCGCTGTACGTGCAGTTTGCCCGCTACGTAGGCGATGTCTTCCAGGGCGACTTAGGCATTTCGATTCGCACCGGACGTCCGGTGATGGAAGAGCTGCGCGTCTTTTTCCCGGCCACGCTGGAGCTGGCCTTTTGCTCGCTGCTGCTGGCGCTGGTTATCGGTATTCCGTTAGGCATCCTCTCCGCCGTCTGGCGTAATCGCTGGCTGGACCATCTGGTGCGCCTGATGGCGATCACCGGTATTTCAACGCCGGCATTCTGGCTGGGCCTGGGCGTTATCGTGCTGTTTTACGGACAACTGCACATTTTACCGGGAGGCGGACGACTGGATGACTGGTTGGATCCGCCGACGCATGTCACCGGGTTTTATCTGATTGATGCTCTGCTGGAAGGCAACGGCGAGGTCTTTTTCAATGCACTACAGCATCTGATTTTACCGTCGCTGACGCTGGCGTTCGTTCATCTGGGGATTGTGGCACGGCAAATTCGTTCTGCGATGCTGGAACAGCTCAGTGAAGATTATATCCGCACGGCTAAAGCCAGCGGTCTTCCCGGCTGGTACATCGTACTGTGTTACGCCCTGCCCAACGCGCTGATCCCGTCGATCACCGTACTTGGACTGGCGCTGGGCGATCTGCTGTATGGCGCAGTACTGACCGAAACTGTTTTTGCCTGGCCCGGTATGGGCGCCTGGGTTGTAACGTCGATTCAGGCGCTTGATTTCCCGGCGGTGATGGGTTTTGCCGTGGTGGTCTCTTTTGCTTATGTGCTGGTCAACCTGGTGGTCGATCTGCTCTATCTGTGGGTGGACCCACGCATCGGGCGCGGAGGTGCTGAATGATGTTAACCGAAGAGACCCCGACGCCGGTTCGCGCGACGCGTCGGCGCATTGACTGGGCCAGACTGTTCTGGCTGATGAAAGGCAGTCCGCTGACCCTAATTGGCGGGGCGATCATTGTCCTGATGCTGCTGCTGATGGTGCTGTCGCCGTGGCTAACGCCTTACGATCCGAATGCCATTGATTTAAGCGCGCGGTTGTTGCCGCCGACGGCGGCGCACTGGTTCGGAACGGATGAGGTCGGACGGGATCTGTTCAGTCGCGTGCTGGTGGGCAGCCAGCAGTCAATTGTCGCCGGGCTGGTGGTGGTCGGGATTGCGGGCGGCGTTGGCTCACTGCTCGGTTGTCTGTCCGGCGTGATGGGCGGTCGCGCTGACGCCATCATCATGCGGATGATGGATATCATGCTGTCGATCCCCTCTCTGGTGCTGACGATGGCGCTGGCCGCCGCGCTGGGTCCGAGCCTGCTTAACGCGATGCTGGCAATTGCCATCGTGCGCATTCCCTTTTATGTGCGGCTGGCGCGCGGACAAACGCTGGTCGTGCGCCAGTTTGCCTATGTGCAGGCTGCCCGCACGTACGGCGCCTCCCGCTGGCATTTGATCAGTTGGCACATCCTGCGCAACTCGCTGCCGCCGCTGATTGTGCAGGCGTCGCTGGATATCGGCAGCGCCATCCTGATGGCGGCAACATTGGGCTTTATCGGGCTTGGTGCCCAGCAACCGAGCGCAGAATGGGGGGCAATGGTGGCGATTGGTCGCAACTACGTTCTCGATCAGTGGTGGTATTGCGCCTTCCCCGGTGCCGCCATCCTGATCACCGCCGTCGGTTTTAACCTGTTCGGTGACGGGATCCGTGATCTGCTGGATCCGAAAGCAGGAGGAAAACAGTGATGACTCAACCGGTGCTGGAAATAGACGATTTACACTTAAGCTTTCCGGGATACAAAGCCGATGTTCATGCACTGAGCCATGTGTCGCTGCGCATTCATCGCGGCGAGATTGTCGGCGTGGTAGGCGAATCAGGCTCCGGGAAGTCGGTCACGGCGATGCTCACCATGCGTCTGCTGCCGGAAGGCAGCTATCGCATCCATCAGGGGCGCGTCTCGTTACTGGGCGAAGATGTGCTGAACGCCAGTGAGAAGCAGATGCGCCAGTGGCGCGGCGCCCGCGTGGCGATGATCTTCCAGGAGCCGATGACGGCCCTCAACCCGACGCGCCGTATCGGCCAGCAGATGGTAGAGGTGATTCGCCACCACCAGACGGTGAGTCGCGCGCAGGCCCGCGAAAAAGCGATTACCCTGCTGGAAGAGATGCAGATCCCCGACGCCGCCGGGGTGATGAGCCGCTTTCCGTTTGAGCTTTCGGGTGGGATGCGTCAGCGGGTCATGATCGCCCTTGCCTTCTCCTGCGAGCCGGAACTGATCATCGCCGATGAACCCACCACCGCGCTGGACGTTACCGTGCAGTTGCAGGTGCTGCGGTTGCTGAAGCACAAAGCCCGCGCCAGCGGCACGGCCGTGCTGTTTATCAGCCATGACATGGCGGTGGTGTCGCAACTGTGTGACCGGCTGTACGTGATGTATGCCGGAAGCGTCATTGAAAGCGGCCCAACCGATGCTGTGATTCACCATCCGACCCATCCCTATTCGATTGGCCTGCTCAAATGCGCGCCGGAACAGGGGGAACCGCGCCAACCGCTGCCGGCAATCCCCGGCACCGTGCCGGATCTCACCCGTTTGCCGCACGGCTGCGCGTTTCGGGATCGCTGTTTTGCCGCGGGTCCGCTTTGCGAAACGATACCCACCATGAGCCCCCTCGGCGCTGGCGACCAGCGGTCGGCCTGCTGGTATCCCCATCTGGAGAGTTCCCATGTCTGAAACATTGCTGGCCTTAGAAGATGTGCACGTTGATTTCCCGGCGAAGAAAAACTGGCTGGGACGGGTGACCGAACGCGTGCACGCGCTCAACGGGATGGATTTACAGATCCGTCGGGGCGAAACGCTGGGGATCGTGGGCGAATCCGGCTGCGGTAAAAGTACGCTGGCGCAGTTGCTTATGGGAATGCTGAAACCCAGCCAGGGGCAGTATCAGCAGGACTCCGCGTCGACCGAAATGCAGATGGTGTTTCAGGACCCGCTCTCTTCGCTGGATCCGCGTCTGCCCGTCTGGCGGATAATCACCGAACCGGTGTGGATCCACAAGCGCAGCGGCGAGCGGGAACGTCGGGCGCTGGCCGCCGCGTTAGCAAGCCAGGTCGGGATCCGCCCGGAATATCTCGACCGTCTGCCACACGCCTTCTCCGGCGGGCAGCGTCAGCGTATTGCTATTGCCCGCGCGCTGTCGTCAGAACCGGACGTGATCGTGCTGGATGAACCCACATCAGCGCTGGATATTTCCGTTCAGGCACAGATCCTGAACCTGCTGGTTGCACTGCAGGCCAGTCGCAATCTGACCTACATTCTGATCTCACATAACGTCTCGGTGGTACGTCATATGAGCGACCGGGTGGCGGTGATGTACCTCGGGCAAATCGTCGAACTCGGCGATACGGCGCAGGTGCTTACCACCCCGGCACATCCGTATACTCGTCTGCTGCTGGATTCCGTGCCGAAAACCGGCGCGCCGCTGGCCGAAGAGCTGGTGATTCGCAAAACGGAGTTGCCCGGCAACCGGGTTTTGCCGGTGGGGTGTTTCTTTCGCGAACGGTGCCCGCAGGCCGGTAGCGGATGTGAAAACCGACAGGGGCTACGCAGGCTTGATTCGGGAATCGACGTGCGCTGCTGGCGTGCCGGATAGCGCTCCGCTCATCCGGCCTACAGGCGCTACGTTGGCCGGAAAAGCCAATGCCGACTGCCGGCAGAGGTTACGTGCGCATAACGCTATTGCGCGTTGCCACAGACAAATCGTGGATCGGATGGCCAGCGGCCGTTTGCCCCCCGGCATATCGACTCTGCGGAGGCTAAATTCTGCGCACGAGAAATCATCAGCAGGCTGGCATAGACCTCGGGGTCGTTATGGACTTGCAGATAATCCGTCGCCCAGTGTCGAAACGCGTCGAGCAGCGCAAGATCTCGCGTCTGGTTGAATCTCAGTAGCATCGCCACATGCCGGTCAAAATCCAGCCGACTGGACTGGCTATAGGGATTGAGTAATGACGCCGTGACGGCCTGTTCATCGAGCGCCAGGGGCACCAACCCCTGTTGCTCAACCAGGGTAATAGTATGTTGGGTTTGCAGTCCGGTGAGCATAAAAACCAGCACCGCCAGTGAAGCTATCCCCGCCAGACCGCGACAAAGCAAGCCTGAGCGCGATGTTTTATGCTCGCCATATTGTCCTGTACTGACGGTTTGAACCGCGCTGCCGCAAACCGTCAGCAGCATGACGATCGTCAGGCCATGCGTGATGGATTGATAGACTGGATATTCCAGATTCATATGGACTGCAATCGGTAACAGCAGCGCGATCCCGGCCCATTTAGCGCCATTAGTGCACCACAGGCGTTTCAGAACGCCAAGGATAATAAGCGCTATTCCTGCCACGGCAACCAGCCCCCCTTCAGCCCAGGCATACAACAGTTCGTTGTGCGGATAGAAAAGCGTTGCCGCTTCTAAACCCGGCAGGTTGTGTTGCGCCAGTTGCCCAAACAAAGCTTCAAAACTGCCATACCCATTGCCTGCAATCGGATGTAACTGAATCAGTTGCCAGGACAGCTTGAGCATGTATAAACGGTAAAAATTGGAATTCTGTTTATCGACGACGGGAAGTAAATCCGGTGCAAAATGCAGCCACAGCACCCCTAAGCCTGTGCCTGCGGCTATCAGCAACATTGCGCGTAACGTCATGCGCTTTTTACGGCGGATAGTGATAACCGTTAGCAGGAAAATGCCGCATGCTGCACCTAACTGTCCGGCCCGGCTTTGCAGGATAACGAGCATCAGGGGTAATACGAGGAGCGCGCATCCATTGACGATTTTTGCCCATCTCTCGCCGCTTTGTAAAAAAAGCCATTGCGCGCATGCCAGACCGGTCGCCAGGAAAGAGGCCAACACATTGACCTGCTGAAAACTGGCATAAGGCCGTCCACCGGGTAAATCCTGCAATGTTTCTATCTGCCAAACCGAATACACCGCCTGCAAAAGTGCCGAGATGACCAGAACAAATAACCAGTGGGAACGCAGACGCCAGCACGACGTGGAACAGAGCAGCAGAATATAAAATGCGGCCATACCCCACAGCGCCAGAACTTTGGGTAATGCGTTAAGCTGCCAGTCCGGGCGCGGAGACCACAGCAGCGGCAAAGACCAGCACACGACGCCCGCGATGATGAGCAGAGTCCCCGCGGGCAGTTTGCCCAGGGTTATCCTGCGTTTTAGCGGCAGAGTATAAAGACACCAGAGCGCAATCAGCGCCATAAACGCCCAGGCCATCAGGTTTTGCGGCAGCGCCAGTCCCGCGCCGCCGCGATTGAGTAAAACAACATTCAGGCCGCAACACAGCCAAAGAAACAATAACAGGGTGACGCCAGCATCATTAAATTTACGCACAGGTAACGTTTCGCCGTGATGAATCTTCATCGTTATAATTTATTGCTGTGTCAGCACTAACGTTGCGCTGGCTTTAAATTGGCCAACGGGTACATCACCTTCGGCAACGTTCGGGTCACGCACCGCCTGAAAAGCAAGATCAAACGTATTCCCCCCTTCAACAAAATTGAGGGGTGTGATGTCCGTCGTCGAAAGCGTTTTGCTGTTATACATAATCGCCACCCCCAGTCCATTCGCGTCAGACTTCGCTATTTCTGTGGCACCGACTGTGATTGGCGTATAATTAAGTTGCATATTGACCGTCACCTCCCCCCCAGTACAATTGACATCGATGGGAACCGTTTTCCCCTCTGTGGGTACGGTGGGCAACTGAGCGCGATCGAGGGTACCTAAATCCACGTCAAGTGCATTACCGTTGTTGATAACACAGGCGATATCTGGCTCCGGGGGCGTGGGCGGAAGTGGCGGTACAGGTACACCTTCGCAATTGTGACCATAATTTGGCATATTTATAAGGTATACCTCCCCTCGTTCGTCCACTAATGAATAACAACTAGTAACTGCTAATCCATATGTAGAAATACCGAAAGCCACGTCGCCCTGACCACCTCCTACACCCAAATCCTGATCCTGCACTGATTTATTTTGATCAATATAAACCGCCTTACTGTCTGCAGTCCACTGTTGCCCACTACTAGGATTTACAACATATAAACGCACTTTATAAGTACCGGAAGCAGGGACATAATTATTAGTATCAATTTGAAGTGTGCAATAATTTGATCTAATCACTGCCCCGTCGCCTAGCCCTGTTACTGCGTCGTAACAATTGATTACGTTTCCACTTGCGGATTGCACCCCATGCGCACCATGTATGTATGCACTGGCTTGATGCATAAACAGGATTTGCAAGAAAGTAAATAGCATCACCAGCAATTTAATTACTCTTTTCTGAAGAAAGCATAAAACACTCTCCAGTTTGAAGATAAACATTATTATTACCTCATTATTCTATTCGTTGCTCTGGTAGTTAAATTTCCGGCAACGAACCTTATGGGTACGCCAGTTCAAAAGTTGCGGTTGCCGTAAAATCACCGGCGTTTATCGTTTGTGCCGTTATGGCATTGGGTTCACCGATGACGTAAGCCTGAAGCGTAATATTGTTAGAACCGCTGGTCAGGTTATAACCCGGCGTCGCCTTATTAAACGGCAGCGGCGTGCCGTCTGGTTTTTCCATACCAATGGCAACGCCTGTTGCCTCTCCTGTGACCGCTAACGCGCCAGGCAAGGCGCTTTCCGTCCCGCTAAAAGTGATAACCACCTGGTCAGCTTTTGTCGTGTCACAATCCGTCAGCTTGATGGTGAACGGTATCGCGCTGGTGCGGGTGTGGAGATAGAGTTCTTTCTTGACCACCGTGGTGAAATCCAGTTTGATATCCGTCGTTTGTGGATCTAGCTTGCAGGGTCCGCCCAGCATAAAACGTCCGGTAAAATTAACCTGGTTGCTGTCGCCCGTCCCGGCAGCAATAGCCACCGGAATTGAGTTCAGGACTAACGGGCTTAACAGCGCACCGACGACCAGAAGACGTATTTTCATCACAGGCACCTTTAGTTAAACGCCAGCGTCAACGTACCGGACGCATTGAATTTATCGCCGCTGACCACATTCTGGCTGTTGGTGGTGCTGAGCTGCACCAATTTAGCGGTCAGCACCGGCATCGCATCAGGATCGACATCAAACCATTCATCCATGTTTTGAGCCGTACCGTTCACCTGCATCTCAATACCGACAATGCCTTTATCTACTGCCATCACGGCGGTTCCCTGCCAGGTTTCATAACTGCCGGAGGTAGAGGTGAATTTCATCTGCAATAGCCCCAACCCGCCAGTCTCCCCGATACAGGTAAAATCGGAAGGCATGGGTTTACTGTACTCACCGTCCACTTCGACCGTGTTGTTATCACCCTCTTTCAACTGCACGTCGCCAAAATCGACCTGCAATGGCCCACCCTCATTAAAAGTGCAGGAACTGTTCGCCATCAGCGTCCCGTACATGTTGATATCCAGTGAGTATTTGTCACCCGTACTGCCAGGCGCGGCCTGCGCCGGAGGTAAAACAAGCAGGGCTGACGCCATTAACAGCGTTGAAAAAATGCGAGCGGTAACGGTCATTTCACGAACTCCTTATTCATAGCTCATCCGGAAATCTACCGAGGCTACAAAGTCACCGGTGGTCAACGGTGCTTTGGTGCGCACGGGCAGCACGGTGTACACCACAACATTGCCGCCTTCAGTCGAGAACTGCGGTTTATGCCGGGTGCCCGGTAAAACCTGTTTCCCCTGTTCATCCAGGATGCGTAACCCAATCCCTGTCACCCCGCCCATGCGCAAAAGTGAGGGTTCATCCGGGTCCGACGGTGACTGAAAACTGACAGCGGGCATCTCTTCTTTGCCCGCCTTCGGCGATCTAGCCACCTGGCAGCCCAATAAACGAAGGACCAGTTTCACCGGTCGCCCGGTGTCACCCGGATGCACCAGATTAGCCAGCGCCGAACTGTCCATCTTCACATCCTGAAACTCCGATCGCATATCCAACTGGCAGACGCCTTCGCGTAGCGAACCAGACACCTCCAGCTCGCCGTGATTACCGGGAATGTCCCAGTCATCACTCGCGCCAGCCGTGCAGGAGCACAGCAACATACCGGCCAGGATTGAAATCAACATTATGTGTTGTTTTCCTTTACGCATTTGCCCCTCCTGTGTTTGCCCGCCTGGCTCGTTCATTAGCCCGCTTTCAGATTGCTTACGGTGCAGGTGCTGCCATTGCAGCGAAAGGTCAACTGCGGCCGCCCGCCAAAGTCATTCACAAACGTGAGTACCGGACTGTTGCCCAGTGCTGCCGCGCTGGTACCCAGCGCAATATTACCTTTCGGTTCAACCATCACCGGTGTGAAATCAGCGGGCGATTTCCCCTTTGCCGTGGACGAGGCCGCCACAATGGTGACAAAGTACGGCGTAGGGTTATTCAGTTGCCAGCCATCACCCTGACGGGTCAGCGTCAGTTTTTTCTGCGCTTCATTTTCTTCGCCGCGTCCAATGGCGATCGCTTCCGGACGGTAGAACAGTTTCACACGCGTCTGAAGCGCCAGTTGCAGCGTATTGGGCTTGCTGCTTTTCGGTGGGATTTCACGCACGTTGAAGTAAAACAGCGATTCCCTGTCCTGCGGCAGTACGCTCTTGTCACTCGTCATCTGCACTTTCACCTGCCCTTTCGCCCCCGGTTCCACCCGCTGGAGCGGCGGTAGCGCGGTTAGCGGAGCCTCAATTTTGTTACCCTTCGCATCTTCCACCCAGGACTGGGCCAGATACGGCAGGGATTTATTTTGGTTACTCACCGACAAGGTCATGGATTTTGGTCCGCCGTTGAACACAACCCGCGTGCGGTCAAGGGCAATCGCGGCGTGTGCCTGCTGGGTAACCAGCGTCAGGGCTATCAGGCTAAGAGCGATGTGGATACGATTTTTCGGGATTGTCACGTTCATGCTTATTCACTTCTTTATTAAGATTGAGGAGTCACGGGCATCCGGCCTGCTGTCATGTCGCCGCCATGCCTGCGTCAACGATTCTTCGGTTAGTCCGCGACCGTAATGCACGGCAGCAATAAGCTTTTGTTTGCTTTCGGCAGCGGAGACGGCAGGTCGATACGGCACTGCACGCCATCGCTCCAGTACACATCCATTTTTTCATTCGGTCGAATACCCGACAGCCATGCGCTGCCGCTGTCGCCAATGATGCCAGTCGGCGTCCCTTCTTTATTACGGATCTCAGCACCAAACGGGGGGAAACTGCCGTCAGCCAGTCTCACCACCACCATGGCCTTCTCACCGGCCAGGATCCCGAATTTACGGTAGCCGATGGCGCCTTCGGTCAGGGTGCCTTGTACCACCGAACGGGTGGCATCGACGTTGTCCGGCAGTTTGTCGAGGTCAACATCTACCGTGCTGCGGTAATAGCTGCTGATGTCACTCACCACCGCCTTACCAAAATAGTTCGTCCGCACCGTGCCGCCCATGCCGTGTACCGGCACGTCGCTTACGCCGTCGGTATCGACCAGCATTCTGGTCCCGCCAGGTATGTTCGTGCGGTGTAATGCGGCCCCTTGCGCCGTGGCCGTCAACCCGCCCCGCATCGACAATCCGTACGCGTTGTATTCACTGCCCGTGTAACTGGCGTTAGCCGTGACGCTGCCCATACTGCCGTCATGCGTGAAATAGCCGCTGGCGGTACCGCGCCCGTCGGAAGAGGTGCCCGCATTAATACGGTAATTGTTGTTCTCGTCGATACGGTTGTAGTAGCCCGCTGTGCGAGTAGCTCCGCCATCGCTGTACTGACTGTTGTAGCTGATGGTGCCGCCATCCCCCCAGGGTAAGGAGAGGCTCAGATAGACGCCGTCATCTTTGGTGCCGTCATACATAGAGCGGTAAGCGGATATGCTGACGCTGACATTTTTAAATTGCCCGACATCAAATGCGCTCGATAGTGACAGGTTCCAGGTGTCGCTCGCTTCACGGTCCCAGTAGGTCTGGTGGCTGTAGTTCAGATAGGCACTGCCGTTGAGCTGACGAAATTGTTTATTGAACGTGACGGTATAAAGCTCTTTATCGTTACCATTGTTAGTGTTTTCACTGTAACGGCGGTCCAGATACTGAGACATGCTCATAAAGTTGCGCTCGGAGAAACGGTAGCCGGCGAACGTGACCTGGCTGTCGTACTCATCAAAGCGTTTTGAATAGCTGACCCGAAAAGACTTGCCGCTCAGCGTGCCTTCATCCGGCAGCTTAGCCTGAGACTGCGTGATGTCAAAAGAGATAGCACCCAGCGCCAGCAAGTCCCGGCCAATCCCCACGGACAACGCGTTGTAATCCCCGGCAAATAACCCACCGCCGTATAACGACCAACCGTTGTTGATCCCCCAGGAAAACTCCCCAGTACCAAACTCTGGCCCCTGAGTATGGTGTATGTCGTTCATCGGTTTGCCGGATGCAAATTTATAGCGCACCAGCCCCGGACGGGTCAGATAAGGAATACTGGCGGTGTCGACCTGGAAGGTCTGGACGCTGCCGTCCTGCTCTTCCACTTTCACATCCATTTTCCCTGACACCGCCGAGTTCAAATCCTGAATACGGAACGGGCCGGAGGCAACGGTGGTTTCATAAATCACACGTCCCTGCTGGCTAACGGTGACCTTAGCGTTGGTTTTCGCCACCCCCACCACTTCCGGCGCATAACCCCGCAGGTTGGGTGGCAGTTGGTTATCGTCGGTGGCAAGGCTCGCGCCGGTGAAGTTGAAACTGTCGAACATGGAAGAATCCAGCGAGGTCTCCCCCAGCACCATTTTTGCCCCAAGTGAGGTGATGGCACGGTAAGCGTAATAACGACTCCAGTCCCAGTTTTTCTGTGTGCTGCCGTTCGTCCCGCTGGACTTGTTATATTGTGCCTGCCAGTCAGCTCGCAGACGCCACGGGCCAACATTCGCCCCGGTGGTACCGTTGCCGCTGACCGTACGATCATGCCCACCGTCGTTCTGGTTTGAGTTCATGGCATTCATGCTGTAATCAAACAGTATTCCCGGGATGCCGTCTTCCCAACGAGAAGGCGGATCCCAATCTTCCGATGAATAGTCGAGATAGGCCTGAGGCATGTTGATGTATAAGGAACCGGTACCGAGATCGGGTCTTACCGTCATCCCCTGCAAGGATGACACATTCAAACACTGATTATCGTGCCACCAGGTGGCCGCTTTGAGCGTCGCATCCTTCAGGCCAAACTGCTTCACCATCTCCAGAGTCAAACACGCCTGACTGCCTTTCGGGTCATTTTCAGGCGCCAGGAATTCAATTTGCTGGTCAGGAATTTCAAATTTATTCACCCGCAGCGTCATTTGGTATTTACCCGGCATCAGGTAACCCGCCTGCGAAAACTGGCTCAGATCAATGTTGGCGCGTTCTTTCACATCCAACACTTCGGTGTTGAACTGCACGGTATCATCTGCTCTGGCATTACGCATAGCACACAGCGCCAATAACACACTCACTGCAACAGGGCAAAGCAGACTGTATATCTGGCGGGGTGACTGCTCACCTGTAGCAAGCATCATGAGTCTTTCCATGTCATAAACCTTCAGAGGTAATCCACTTTAAAACGCAAAATCGCGTGATAATCACCTGCCTTCAGGTGGCTAAGGTCGCTCACCAGGCGAAGGTTGTAATCCAGACGCTGCGAACCTGGGGTCAGAATACCGGCCGGAAGTGGCTCGCCGGGGATTGCGACGTTACCGGTGGAATCAGTTATCTGTAACCCCACGCCCTTCGCCCCACTGACGCTGAACAGCCCTTTAGCAGAAGGCCCGTCAAAGGTGGTACGAAAATGGCTGCGGGCAGAATCCCCCGAACTCAGGACACAGTTAACCAGATTCAGAGAAAACGGTTTTGGCCGCCCGCGTCCGTTCAGGTAAATCTCGCCTATTGTGGTATCGCCCATATCAATACTCTGGGAGAGATCGGCGGTGGCAATCGCACAGGGAGTGTCAATAATGCTCCCCTGCATATCGACACGTCCGTGGTCGGAATAGGCCGCTGAAAGCGCCCCTGACACGGACAGTGCAAGCATGCAGGGAAGCACTTTGCAGTAAAAAGTGTGGTTCAATGACATACGAAAATTCCAACGTGATCATTTCTTAAACAAGCCATGCTGTCTGTTGTTAGCACACGGAAAACAACCGCCAACATGGCGTGAAGAAAGCAAACAGCAGAGGTATTCTGCCCTGTCGCTGTTACTGATACGTCAGAGCGAAGTTAGCCACGGCCTGGAAGGTACCCGGGACGATAGTGGCGGAAGCACCGTCACCCTGAAGATAGGCGGCAAAGCGCAGTTCATTAGGACCCGCGAGGAAGGTATATGCCGGAGAAGGTTTGCCTAATTCAATCAGCGTACCGGTGGTGGTGCTGATCCCTACAGAAGCGCCTTTCGCAGTCCCTTCAATACCCAGCAGTTTTGAGTCAGCGGCAGATGCAGTACCGGAGAAGGTCGTGGTGACCGTTTTGTCAGTACCTGAAATATCACACTGTTCCAGCTTGATGCTGAAAGTTTGCGGAATAGATTTGCCGCTGTCTTCCAGTGCCATATTAGAAACCTGACCCAGATCGATGGTTTGTTCAGAACTTTCCGGAGTAATGGAGCACGGGGCATCAATAATTGAACCCGTGAAAGTCACAGTACCGTGACCCTGATCTTTCGCATTGGCGGTACCAAATGCTGCACATGAAGCCATTGCCAGTACCAGTACTAATTTTTTAGTATTCATCATAAAACCTCTTAATAATCCTTATGTATGTTCGCCAGTACAATTACGCGCTATGCGTTTGAAACAGAGCCCAATATTCAAATGAACAGTGCCCTACAAAAACATTTCATCTGTTCTGCGAATATTTTCATTACCCATCATCCTGTCTGACTGGGCAATGCCTGCCTGACAACTCGTTTGGTACGTTCCCAGGTGGAAATGATAGTAATGAGGGCGTCTGAAACGGGCAAAATAAAGGTGCTCCCATTTTCATTTAGAAAAATCTTGACAAATAAAAAATGCGAGACAGATATCCGCTTACCGATAATCATTAAGGACAATGAACAGTGTTAAGTCAGCGGCGGTAGCGTAATCTACGCAGAAAAGAAATAGCACCATTACTAGCAGTAATATAAAACAAATCATCTTTTAGACTGACATTGTCAATGTGTTGATAATCGGTGAGTACTGATGCCATTACCGTCGAGAAAAAAAGTGGGAAGCGTTTAAAATCACAAACCGCGACGTTCACTACTGGGTGACAGAGCCCACGTACCGTAGCGTGAGTCGCTTCAGCCGGTTACTTTCTTCATCGGGAGAAGACCGTCGAACGCCCTGAGGCAATGCGATACTTTTCATCTCTCATTGCCGTACATTACCGTACGCAACACCATCCTGTCAGGATAGATTCTGACAGGTATCGATTTCATTTTTAGGTGAATTTCACAAAAGTTGCTATCATAATACGATGATACTTTTTTACGTTGCGAAACCTAATGACAACCACCATTAAACACGCTTCGACCAAGACGGACAGTACTTATTGCCGTTATATAATGGAAAAACTTGAATCAAAACTTGAATATAAAACGTTTGAATCAGGGCACCGATTTACAAGAAGCACTAAAAACCAGACAAAATGCTACATGATACGCAGTGGCGTTATTTCAATACATCGCCAACCTGATGATGTGCTTATCGAATATATAGAAGCGCCAACAATGCGCGGCATCATACCCATTCATGTAGATTATATATCCGCGTATACAATCAGGGTTATTGTAAAAGCCGAAATTGCCATCATAGACCTTGATTATTTTTATGCCTTACTTAACGAGCACCACCTTTGGGAAGCCTTTGCCAGACATTTACAGTTAATTGCCAGTATTATGCCTGAAGTGATATTCAAACTAACCGCTCCGACTGTTTTTGAAGCCGTACGAATGCAACTTTATGAGTTAATGGAGAAACCGCAGTCTATACGGGACAGTGTTCTTGTCGAACCTTATATCAGGGAAAAAATCCGGGCATCCAGAAGTGCTATCATGCGCATTTTGTCTGATTTGAAAAACGGGGGATATATTGTTATTGAGAACGGCTATCTTAAAGACATCAAAAATATCCCGTTGAAGTACTGATCGCATTTAATTATTCAGTGCATTTTTTACGCGTTCTACCACCAGTTATCGCCTGGAAAAAATAAAACGTTACGTTTGTTTCTTATACAGACATGGCTCACAGCCCAGGGCGAAGAGCGGACGTTATTCCTGGCTCTGGTTAGTCGACGTTTTAACTATACGAATGAGCATGATGAGGGTTGGCTGTCGCGGTAAGGCTTTTATGCCCGGTTCGCATCACGCGACCGGGCAATACTGTCGCTATGACTTCAGTTGATAATCGAGGGTGATTTCAGCTTTCAGCACCTGCGACACCGGGCAACCGGCTTTCGCTTTCTGGATGATGCCGTCGAAGGTGGCGGCATCGATTCCCGGTACCTTCACTTCGCTATGCAGCGCGATTTTGGTAATGGCAAAACCGGCATCGACTTTATCCAGCGACACGTCCGCTGTAGTGTCGATAGCCTCTGGCGTGAAGCCCGCTTCGCCAAGCATCAACGACAGCGCCATTGAGAAACAGGCGGCATGCGCCGCGCCAATCAGCTCTTCCGGGTTGGTGCCTTTCACCCCTTCAAAACGGGTATTAAAACCATAAGGCTGCTGGTTAAGCACGCCACTTTCCGTCGAAACAGTGCCTTTTCCGCGTTTGATGTCGCCTTCCCAGTGTGCCTGACCTTTCTTATGGATAGTCATCGTTCTCTCCTTTTTATCGTCGGGATAACAAGTATAGGACGTTCGGGAGATTTTGCGGCGGTTAGCAGAGACTTCTTAATTCCCTGCTTACACATTGACCTTTCAGAGAAAATGGCCGACCATCAATCAGGTCGGTATTTTTCTGTATCGTCGACCTTAAGGGTTATATTTCGTCCGAAGTCACATGGACTCATCCTTGAAACCAGTAACAGGATAAAGGAGTTAGAATGAAATCGAACCGTCAGGCCCGTCATATTCTTGGACTGGACCATAAAATCTCCAATCAGCGCAAAGTGGTGACTGAAGGTGAAAAATCCAGCGTGGTGAACAACCCTACCGGCAGAAAACGCCACGCAGACAGCAAGAAGTAACCGTACAGCCCGAATATGACGATAAACACCATCGCAACCGCGATGGTGTTTTTGCTTACAAAAAGCCTTAATCCATTCGCAATGCTTTATACTCTGTGCCCGGTACCCTGGTGGAATGGCGACGTATTATAAAAAGTGCCAGGGACGGATATCCAAAAAAGAGTGAGTGACATGGAAACCAAAAGCAAAAAAATGCGTTCCCTTTATATTCCTTACGCTGGCCCGGTACTGCTGGAATTTCCCTTACTGAATAAAGGCAGTGCGTTCAGTACGGAGGAACGCCGTAACTTCAACCTGCTGGGGTTACTGCCGGAAGTGGTCGAGTCGATTGAAGAACAGGCGGAACGTGCCTGGATCCAGTATCAGGGATTCAAAACGGAAATCGACAAGCACATCTACCTGCGCAATATCCAGGATACCAACGAAACCCTGTTCTACCGACTGGTTCACAACCATCTCGATGAGATGATGCCGGTTATCTACACCCCGACGGTAGGCGCGGCCTGTGAACGCTTCTCCGAGATTTATCGTCGCGCGCGCGGCGTGTTCATCTCCTACCAGAACCGCCACAACATGGACGACATCCTGCAAAACGTACCCAACCACAACATCAAAGTGATCGTGGTGACCGACGGCGAGCGTATCCTCGGTCTTGGCGACCAGGGGATCGGCGGGATGGGCATTCCAATCGGGAAGCTTTCACTGTACACCGCCTGTGGCGGGATTAGCCCTGCTTATACCCTGCCCGTGGTGCTGGATGTGGGAACCAACAACCCGCAACTGCTCAACGATCCGTTGTACATGGGCTGGCGGAATCCGCGCATCACCGATGATGAATACTATGCGTTTGTCGATGAATTTATTCAGGCGGTTAAGCACCGTTGGCCGGACGTTCTGCTGCAGTTCGAAGATTTCGCGCAGAAGAACGCCATGCCGCTACTTAACCGCTACCGCGACGAAATCTGCTCCTTTAACGACGACATTCAGGGCACCGCTGCGGTTACCGTTGGTACGCTGATCGCCGCCAGCCGGGCAGCAGGTAGCCAGCTCAGCGAGCAGAAAATTGTCTTCCTCGGCGCGGGTTCCGCCGGTTGCGGTATTGCCGAGCAGATAGTTGCTCAGATCCAGCGTGAAGGATTAAGCGAAGAGGCCGCGCGCCAGAGAGTCTTCATGGTGGACCGTTTTGGCCTGCTGACCGACCAGATGCCGAATCTACTCTCCTTCCAGACCAAACTGGTGCAGAAACGTGAAAATCTGCAATCGTGGGACAGCGACAACGACGTATTGTCGCTGCTTGACGTAGTCCGTAACGTTAAGCCCGATATTCTGATCGGCGTTTCCGGACAAACCGGTTTGTTCACCGAAGAGATCATCCGCGAAATGCACAAGCATTGCCCTCGCCCGATCGTGATGCCGCTGTCTAACCCCACCTCGCGTGTAGAAGCAACGCCACAGGACATCATCGCCTGGACGGAAGGTAACGCGCTGGTCGCCACCGGCAGTCCGTTTATGCCCGTGGTCTGGAAAGACAAAATCTATCCTATTGCCCAGTGTAACAACGCCTATATTTTCCCCGGGATTGGGCTGGGCGTGATTGCCTCCGGCGCATCCCGCATTACCGATGAGATGCTGATGTCCGCCAGTGAAACGCTGGCCCAGTACTCCCCGCTGGTGCTCAACGGTGAAGGGCTGGTGTTACCGGAACTGAAAGACATTCAGACCGTCTCGCGCGCCATTGCGTTTGCCGTCGGTAAGATGGCGCAACAACAGGGCGTGGCGGTGAAAACCTCTGCCGAAGCGCTGTTGCAGGCTATCGAAGAGAACTTCTGGCAGGCGGAATATCGCGATTATCGTCGTACTTCCATCTGATGAACGGCCCGGTGGCGTACGCTGCCGGGCCTTCAGGCTTGCGCTGTCTCATCACTTGCGCTTACACTTTCACCATCGATTAACATTCGGATAAATAAAAGGAGGATACTTATGCTGTACTGTGAACGATTCATCGCTTCACATGCTTTTGGCGATCGCCAGTGCTCAAGCGTTATCGGTATCGTGCTGCGATAACTTCTGCTTGAGCGAAGCTAACTTCTGAATTCCCCTTCTCTCGGGCTTACCGGGTTATCGTCAGCGATGTTTGACGAGGCGTTTTTACGCTTGTAACTCTTGAGTAAGCAACAATGAGCACATTACTAACCGCACAATCCCTGCACGTTGATACGGCGTTCGGCACGCTTTTCGACGATCTGACGTTTACCCTGAAAAAAGGCGATCGCATTGGGCTTATCGGCTACAACGGTTGCGGCAAAAGCACACTGCTTAAAATTCTCGACGGTTCGATTGCCCCGACCGGCGGAACCCTGGCGCTGGCGAACCATTGCCATCTTGCCCGTGTTGAACAACATTTGCCTGATGAGATCCTGCCGCTGACGTTACAGGAAGCCGTGTTGGCTCAACTTCCTGAACATGAACGCCCCAGTCAACTCTGGCAGGTCGACACCTTGCTCGCGCAGATGGGCTTCCGTGTCCTGGATCGACAACTGACGGCGCAGACCCTGAGCGGCGGTCAGCATACGCGTCTGCTGCTGGCCCGCGCGCTGATGCGCCAACCAGACCTTCTGCTGCTTGACGAACCGGGCAACCACCTGGATTTGCCGACGCTACTGTGGCTGGAACAGTTTTTACAGAACTGGTCCGGCAGTTTCGTGGTGGTATCCCACGATCCGCACCTGCTGGATGCGATCGCAAACGGCACGTGGATCCTGCGCGATCGTACCCTTCATACCTTTGCGTTGCCCTGTAGCGCGGCCCGGCAGGCGCTGATTGAGCGCGATGCCAGCGACGCGTTACGCCATAAGGCGGAACAAAAAGAGATCGACCGCGTCACCGCCAGCGCTAAACGACTGGCAACCTGGGGGAGAGTGTACGACAACGAAGATCTGTCGCGCAAAGCGAAGCAAATGGAAAAGCAGGTGTTACGTCTGAAGGAGGTGCAAACGGATCTGACAGCAGGAAGTCAGTGGTCACTAACGTTACACGGAGACGCACTTCGAGCAGACCGTCTGCTGGAATTATCGCACCTGTCGGTCATGCCTGCCCCGGACGCGCCAACATTGTTTACCATTGCAGGCATCCGCCTGAAGTGCGGCGATCGGGTGGCGATCGTCGGGCGTAACGGTTGCGGTAAATCCTCGCTGTTAAAACTGATCTGGCAGCATTATCTGACGGAACAGACGTCAGATTCACTGCGCCTTCACCCTCGCGTTTCACTGGGCTACTACGACCAGACGCTGCATCAACTACCGGATGATGCGTCGTTGTTTGACGCCCTTGAACCGTTCGCCCCGCAACCGGACATCCGCAAAATGGCGCTGATAAACGCGGGATTCCCGTGGATTCGCCATTCGCAATCGGTCAGTACATTAAGCGGCGGCGAGCGTTCGCGCCTGTTGTTCGTCGGACTGTCGCTGGCACGCTATAGCCTGCTCATGCTGGATGAACCGACTAACCATCTGGATATGGAGGGCAAAGAGGCGCTGGCGCAGACGCTACAAACCTTTGAAGGCGGCGTGCTGCTGGTCAGTCACGATCGTCAACTCATCAGCCAGAGCTGTAATCGGTTCTGGTTTGTTGACGACGGTGAACTGAGCGAGTGGCACGATCTGGAAGCCGTCTACGCGCATATCCGGCAGACCACGGCGGAACTTTCGTCGGCTGATGTGAAAGATGACGGTCCGCTTGCCCTGGAGCGCATTGACGAGGAAGACCTGTTGGAAAAGCTGCTCGCGCTTGAGCAGCGTCTGGCTGAGGATCTGGCCCGTAAACCCAGACACCAGAAGCCGCAGTTACAGGCTCAATGGCGTAAAGAAATAGACGACCTCACCGCACGCCTTTAATCCTCAATGCCCGGTAACGTGATGTTTACCGGGCAATTTGCGTAGCGCTTTCCAGTATTCATCCCCTCTCCTTTTCTCTTTGCTCATTTCACCAGACAATCACGCACACGACGGCGAAAATTGTTGCGCCACACGGAACATAATGCTACTGTTCCTCCTGAAGGAACGAGGTGAACTGGATGATCATGAATTTCAGGCACAAGGGATTACGCGACCTGTTTCTTCACGGCAAAACGTCAGGTGTGATGACAAATCACGTCAGACGTTTACGACACCGCCTTGCTGTGATTGATGCCGCAGGCTGCGTGAACGATATCAACATGCCCGGTTACCGACTGCATCCCCTGAGCGGCGATCGCGATGGCGTCTGGGCGATTTCGGTTTCAGGCAACTGGCGTATGACGTTTGAATTAGTCAATGGCGATGCGTACATTCTGGATTACGAGGATTATCACTGATGAAAATGGCGAATCATCCCCGCCCCGGGGATATCATTCAGGAAGCGCTGGACGAACTGAACGTCAGTTTGCGTGAATTTGCCCGAGCAATGGAGATTGCGCCCTCAACGGCAAGTCGGTTACTCACGGGCAAAGCGGCTCTTACCCCGGAAATGGCGATCAAACTCTCGGTAGTGATCGGCAGTTCTCCGGAAATGTGGTTGAATCTGCAAAATACCTGGAGTCTGGCACAGGCGCAAAAAAGCGTCGACGTTTCCCGCCTGCGCCGGCTGGCCGCGCAGTAAAGGCGTTGCATGCCGGACAGGCAAACGCACCGTCCGGCAGATTCGCTTATTGCTGAGGATTTTTCGCTTTCCAGGCGTCCCATGCCTGTTTGATTTCCTGCTTCGCGGTTGCCGCGTCGTTAAAGCCGTTCAGCTCCACTTTCTTACGCCCTTCCGGTAACGCTTTATAGACACGGAAGAACGATTCCAGACGCTGAACCTCAATTTTTGGCAGGTCGGCCAGTTCCTTGATGTCGTCATACGTGGGATCAATTTTGCTGGCGGGAACCGCCACAATTTTGTCATCCTTCTCGCCGCCATCAATCATCTTCAGTACGCCAATCGCGCGCAGCTTGATCAGCGTTCCCGGTGCCATCGGGGCGCGGGTGTAGAAAATCACGTCCAGCGGATCCCCGTCGCCCGCCAGTGACTGGGTCAGCGAGCCGTAGTTTGCCGGATAAGCGACCGGCATCGACTGGAAGCGGTCCGCGAAGATGAATCCGGTTTTAGCGTCGGTTTCGTATTTAATGATCCCACCGGACGGAATTTCCGTCACGGCGTAAAACTCTTCCGGATTGTTCTCCGGTTGTGGAAAATCGAGGATGTTCTGCGCCTGAACTGACGCACAAAGAAGTACGCTTACCGCGACTAATTTTTTGACCAGATGCATTGTCGGTTAACTCTTCGGTTATTTGTGAAGACAACACGTTACGTTTAGTCGATGTCAGGATCATGACGTTTTTATGGCAAAAAAAAGGCACTACTTGTGTAGCGCCCCTTTAATCTGAAAAAAAGAGAATTAGTTTAACCCTTCTTCACTCTCTTTTTTTGCTTCTGCCTTTTCGATGTCACGATACCAGCGCGGGTGGTGTTTCTTCGCCCAGCGGCGACTCACCTTCCCTTCAATCATCCCTTTAATCGATCCCTTCACCCAGAATGCCATATACATATGGATGAGGATGGCGTGAATCAGAACGATCCCCGCCGCCGCGTGGATCAGCAGGCTGTAACGCACCACCTGCATCGGGAAGTATTGCGCGAAGTACGGACGCCAGATGATCACGCCGGTCACCAGCAGCACAAAAATCATGCTCATGATCGACCAGAACATCATCTTTTGTCCGGCGTTATATTTACCGACATCCGCCACTTTATGTTCGTTGCCTTTCAGCACTTCAACAATGTTCTTCAGCCACGGCAGGTCTTTCTTATCCGGGATGTTGTGATGGACGAAACGAACAAACATGAACATCAGCGCGACAAAAATCGCCACGCCAAAGAACGGATGCAAAATACGTCCCATCTGCGGCGTACCGAAGGTTTGCGTCAGCCATTGCAGCGTCGGGAAGAAAAACGAAATCCCCGACAGCGCCACCAGGAAGAAGCAAATCACCACCGTCCAGTGACAGGCGCGGTCGATGAACTTCGTGCGCACAATCATTTTCGACTTACTCATGATGATCCTCCTCGTCATCGTCCACTTCTTTGTTCGGGCCAATACCGATGTAGTGATAGATAAGCCCGGCAAAAGTGGCGATAAATCCGGCCGCCGCCAGGGGTTTCAGCGCCCCTTTCCACAGATTGATAGACGTGTCGACTTTCGGTTCATTCGGCAAACCGTGATAGAGCTCCGGCTGATTCGCGTGATGCAGAACATACATCACGTGCGTACCGCCTACGCCCTGCGGATTGTAGACGCCAGCATGTTCGTAACCGCGCGACTTCAGCTTTGCGACGCGCTGTTCGCCCATTTCCAGCATCTCCTGTTTGGTGCCGAAATGAATCGCTCCGGTCGGACAGGTTTTGACACAGGCCGGTTCCTGACCCACGCTGACGCGATCGACGCAGAGTGTGCATTTATAGACGCGGTTATCCTCTTTATTGAGGCGAGGAATATTAAACGGACACCCGGCGATGCAGTAGCCGCAGCCAATGCAGTGTTCGGACTGGAAATCGACAATCCCGTTGGCGTACTGGATGATTGCCCCGGCAGACGGGCACGCCTTCAGGCAGCCCGGAGCTTCACAGTGCATACAGCCGTCTTTACGAATCAGCCATTCCAGCTTGCCGTTCTGCTCGGTTTCGCTAAAACGCATCACCGTCCAGGACTTGGCGCTGAGATCGGCGGGGTTGTCATACACCCCGACACAATGTCCCACGTCATCGCGGATGTCGTTCCACTCAGAACAGGCCACCTGGCAGGCTTTGCAGCCCACGCAGGAGGTGACGTCAATGAGTTTGGCGACCTCGGCTTTGTAATCACGCGCCTGCGGCGGCGGCGTGATCGCGTTCGTTGCGGACTTTTTGATGATGTCCTGCGTTTCCAAAGACATATGCTCGCCCCCTTACGCCTTCTCGATGTTAACTAAAAACGCTTTGTACTCCGGCGTTTGCGAGTTTGCGTCACCGACGTTTGGCGTCAGGGTGTTGGCGATATAGCCTTTACGCGCAACCCCTTCAAAGCCCCAGTGCAGCGGGATCCCGACGGTTTCAACCTGCTGACCGTTGACGTGCAGCGTTCGCAGACGACGCGTGACCACCGCAACCGCGCGAATGAATCCGCGCTTGCTGGTTACCGTCACGTAGTCGCCATTGCCAATGCCTTTGGCGGCGGCCAGCGTTTCGCTGATCTCCACAAACTGTTCCGGCTGCGCGATGGCGTTCAGCAGCGCGTGCTTGGTCCAGGTGTGGAAGTGCTCGGTCAGACGATAGGTCGTTCCGACATACGGGAACGCGTCTTTCTTCCCAAGGCGCAACACGTCATCTTCATAGATGCGCACGACCGGGCTGGAAACGACGTTCGGATGCAGCGGGTTGGTTCCCAGCGGCGTTTCCATCGGCTCGTAGTGTTCCGGGAACGGACCCTCCGCCAGCTTATCAAGGGCAAACAGACGCCCCAGCCCTTCCGGCTGCATGATAAACGGCCCGGTTGCGCTGCCCGGAGGCGCGGTGTTGAAGTCCGGGATATCATTACCCGTCCATTTCGCCCCGTCCCACTGGATCAGCATGCGTTTCGCATCCCACGGTTTCCCGTTGATATCCGCTGAGGCGCGGTTATACAGCACGCGACGGTTCAGCGGCCATGCCCATGCCCAACCCAGCGTATTGCCCAGCCCTGACGGGTCGGCGTTATCGCGGTTGGCCATCTGGTTGCCCTTCTCCGTCCAGCTACCGGTGTAGATCCAGCAGGAAGACGAGGTCGACCCGTCATCACGCAGTTGTGCGAAGCTGGTGAGCAGTTGCCCTTTCTTCGCGATCAGCACACCGTTGGCGTCATAGAGATCGGCCAACGCATAGCCGTTGTTCTCTTTCGCCACCTCTTCTGACTCTGGATGATCCGGCTGTTTGTAGTCCCAGCGCATTTTCAGCAGCGGTTCCACGCCTTTACCCCCCGCTGTGCGATACATCTCGCGCAGACGATGGAACAACCCGGCCAGAATTTCGCCGTCGTTACGCGCTTCACCCGGTGCATCCTGACCTTTCCAGTGCCACTGCAACCAGCGTCCGGAGTTGGCGATAGAACCATCTTCTTCGGCAAAACAGGTGGACGGCAGACGGAATACTTCGGTTTGAATCGACGCCGGGTCGACATCGTTCGACTCGCCGTGGTTCTGCCAGAAGGTTGAGGTTTCGGTCACCAGCGGATCGATAACCACCATGTACTTCAGCTTGCTCAGGCTGCGAACCACTTTGTTTTTGTCCGGAAAGGACGCCACCGGGTTAAAGCCCTGACAGATATAGCCGGTGACTTTCCCGCTATCCATCATGTTGAAGTATTTGATGACGTCGTACGCCTGATCCCATTTCGGCAACCAGTCAAAGCCCCAGTCATTCTCTTTGCGTGCATCATCGCCGTAGAACGATTTCATCAGGCTGACGGCAAACTTCGGATAATTGCTCCAGTAGTTCACCTGGTCTGCCAGCGTGGCCTTTGGCGTGTTGGCGTTCAGCCAGGTCTGCCAGTCGCTCTGCTTTTCTGACGGCAGCGTCAGATAACCCGGCAGGCTGGTAGAGAGCAGACCTAAGTCGGTTAAGCCCTGAATGTTGGAGTGACCGCGCAGGGCGTTAACGCCGCCGCCTGCCATTCCCATGTTGCCGAGCAGCAGTTGGATCATCGCCATCGTGCGGATGTTCTGCGCCCCGACCGTGTGTTGCGTCCAGCCCAGCGCATACAGGAATGTCGTGGTACGATCCGCCGCACTGGTGGAGGCCAGCACGTCACACACTTTCAGGAAGTCAGCTTTCGGCGTCCCACAGATGTTCTCTACCACCTCCGGCGTATAGCGGGAAACGTGCTGTTTCAGCAGATTCCATACGCAGCGCGGATGCGACAGGGTTTCATCGCGTCTGGCATAGCCGTTTTCATCGAACTGGTAGTTCCAGGACGACTTGTCGTACTGCCGTTTTTTCGCGTCATAACCGCTGAATAAACCGTCGTCAAAGGTGAAATCATCCCGCACCAGCAGGCTGGCGTTGGTGTAATGCCTGACGTATTCGGCGTTAATCTTGTTATTTTCAATCAGATACCGCAGCACGCCGGACAGGAACGTAATGTCCGTGCCAGAGCGAATCGGCGCATAAATATCGGCAACCGAGGCGGTACGGGTGAAACGGGGATCGACAACAATCAGCGTAGCGTCATTGTTGTTCTTCGCTTCCATCGCCCAGCGGAATCCCACTGGATGGGCTTCAGCGGCGTTACCGCCCATCACCATCACGACGTTCGCGTTTTTGATATCAACCCAGTGGTTGGTCATCGCACCGCGACCAAATGTTGGAGCAAGACTTGCTACCGTTGGTCCGTGTCAGACGCGCGCCTGGTTGTCTACTGCCAGCATGCCGAGTGAGCGCACAAATTTTTGCGTCAGCATGCCGGTTTCATTACTGGCAGCGGAGGCACAGAGCATCCCCGTGGAAAGCCAGCGGTTTACCGTTACGCCCTGTTCGTTTTTCTCAATAAAGTTGGCGTCACGGTCAGCCTTCATCAGTTTAGCAATGCGGGTGAGTGCCTCATCCCAGCTAATACGCTGCCATTTATCGGAGCCTGGCGCGCGATATTCCGGGTAACGCAGGCGGTTTTCGCTATGGACGTAATCCAGCAGACCGGCACCCTTCGGACACAATGCGCCACGGCTCACCGGATGATCCGGATCCCCTTCGATATGATAAAGCGCTTCTTTGGCGTTTTTTGCTCCATCTCCCAGGCTATACATTAATAGCCCGCAACCTACGGAACAGTATGTGCAGGTGTTTCGGATCTCTTTCGCGCGCAACAGCTTATAATTTCGCGATTGAGCCAGTGCCATTTTGGGCGTAAATCCCAACGCAGCAACCGTTGTTCCAGCCATACCGCCCGCGCAGATTTTAAAAAACTTTCTGCGGCTGACGTTCATTGCTTTCCCTCTTTTTCCAGAGTTGTCATGTCGCCGAGGAAACTAACAGCAATACCCGTATTTTTTTTGAGTCAAATCAATAACGAAACGGTTCCGCTACTAAATAGTCCCAATTGTCGGTTTTATATACCACCAAGGTGGTAATGCCCCCTCAGTATTCGCCTGGATAATTCCGCTAAAAAAGTGCTATATATTTCAACTTCTTTTTTGATAAGGCATGGAAAACGGCAAACAGAATGACGAAACAAAAAGCAACGCTGATTGGACTTATTGCCATTGTGCTGTGGAGCACAATGGTGGGTCTGATTCGTGGCGTCAGTGAGGGACTTGGGCCAGTTGGTGGTGCGGCGGCAATCTATTCATTAAGTGGGCTGCTGTTGATATTTACCGTGGGATTTCCCAATATCCGTCGATTCCCTGTTGGTTATTTAATCGCCGGTAGCGTGCTGTTTGTCAGTTATGAAATATGTCTGGCGTTATCGTTGGGCTATGCCGCTACCCGTCATCAGGCGATTGAGGTCGGTATGGTCAATTATTTATGGCCAAGTCTGACGGTGTTATTCGCGATTCTGTTTAACGGTCAAAAAACCACCTGGATAATCGTTCCCGGCGTCCTGCTCGCAATAACCGGTATCTGTTGGGTGCTGGGGGGAGAAAATGGTCTGAATCCTGGAGAGATTATCAGCAATATCACCAGCAGTCCGTTGAGCTACTTTCTCGCCTTTCTCGGCGCGTTTATCTGGGCGACCTACTGTACTGTGACCAATAAATACGCGCGGGGGTTTAATGGCATTACGGTTTTTGTTTTACTGACGGCACTCAGTTTGTGGGTGCACTATTTTCTGACGCCGCAGCCCGAAATGATGTTCAGTACGCCGGTGGTGATTAAGCTCGTCTCTGCCGCGCTGACGCTGGGCTTTGCCTATGCCGCCTGGAACGTGGGGATTTTGCACGGAAATGTCACCATCATGGCGGTAGGATCTTATTTCACACCGGTGCTGTCATCTGCGCTGGCAGCCGTGCTGCTGAGCGCCCCGCTGTCGTTCTCCTTCTGGCAGGGCGCCATTATGGTTTGCATTGGTTCGCTGCTCTGCTGGTGGGCCACACGCCGCGCGTAACGCTATCACCGGGTCGCCCCCCTTTTCTGACCCGGACTTCATCCTTCGCGAGACAATAAATCAACTGTCGTTCCTTAGGATATTTACTGATTGTTAGAAAATTCTTATTCGCTTTTTTCCGATCGCTCTGCCATACCTTTATTATGGAGCCGATTCAGGTCTATTTATTTCCTTAAAACAGGAATATTAAGTCTTTATACTTATGTTAAATTTATGCTAACAAGACGCTAAATAATTAAATGATTTCGCTAATTTACAATTATTAATGCGTATATAATACACATGGGTAACTAACTCATATAATAACCGATAACCCGTATATAATCCCCTGCGGAAATATTGCATAGAGAGTTATTTCCAGGAATTTCCGCGCCTCAGATTTGACTTAAGGCGATCTGGATCACACAAATAGAAATAATCTGCAATTCCATGAAACTTATTATTGAATTGGTACTGCTGCGTACCTTAAAAATAGTTTGCCATTGATGAAGCGATTCGTTCGGCAATGGTTCAGGAATCACACCAAGAAAATTATAAGGATTGTTAACAATGAAACTTAAATTAGTTGCAGTGGCAGTGACTAGCCTGTTGGCAGCAGGCGTCGTGAATGCGGCAGAAGTGTACAACAAAGACGGCAACAAACTGGATCTGTACGGTAAAGTTACCGCTCTGCACTACTTCTCCGACAATGACGGCGATGATGGCGACAAAACTTATGCTCGTCTGGGTTTCAAAGGCGAAACGCAGATTAACGATCAGCTGACCGGTTTCGGTCAGTGGGAATATGAATTCAAAGGCAACAATGCTGAATCAACTGGCAACAAAGGCAACAAAACCCGTCTGGCGTTTGCTGGCCTGAAATTTGCTGAATTTGGTTCTTTCGATTATGGCCGTAACTACGGTGTGGCTTACGATGTTGGCGCATGGACCGACGTTCTGCCTGAGTTCGGTGGTGACACCTGGACCCAGACTGACGTGTTCATGACTGCCCGTACTACTGGCGTTGCAACCTACCGTAACACTGACTTCTTCGGTCTGGTTGAAGGCTGGAACTTCGCGCTGCAGTATCAGGGCAAAAATGGCGCTTCTGGCGAAACCAACAATGGTCGTTCTAAACTCGTTGAGCAAAACGGCGACGGTTTCGGTCTGTCCACCAGCTACGAATATGAAGGCTTTGCTGCTACTGCTGCGTACGCGAAATCTGACCGTACCGATTCCCAGACTCGCGGTGGCGACAACGTATTCTATGCAGCGGGTAAAAACGCTGAAGTATGGGCTGCTGGTCTGAAATATGATGCGAACAACATCTACCTGGCAACCACCTATGCTGAAACCCGTAACATGACCACTTTCGGTGATGTAAACGGTATTGCTAACAAAGCGCAGAACTTCGAAGTGGTTGCACAGTACCAGTTCGACTTCGGTCTGCGTCCGTCCCTGGCTTACCTGAAATCCAAAGCTAAAGACGTGGGCGGTTACGGCGATCAGGATCTGGTTGAATATGTTGATGTTGGCGCAACCTACTACTTCAACAAAAACATGTCTACCTATGTTGATTACAAAATCAACCTGCTGGATGACAACAACTTTACCCGTGCAGCGGGTATCTCAACTGACGACATCGTTGCCGTTGGCCTGACCTATCAGTTCTAATTTTTAGAATTGAGCTGTACAAAAAGCCAGCCCACGATGGGCTGGCTTTTTTTCCCCCCGATGTTAAACCGGCCATAAGGAGAATGCCGTGCAAACCTATACAGGACGTTGCCTCTGCGGGCAGAGTCATTTCACCGTCGATGTCGAATCCCTCGACGTCTATGCCTGCCACTGTACGATATGCCAGAAATGGTCTGGCGGTATCGCTATGTATCTGGAAGCCTGTGGACAACCGGTGATGGACCCCGATGCGCCCGGGCCCGCTTACTTTGCATCGTCTTCGCGCGGCGAACGGTATTTTTGTTCCGGCTGTGGTTGCCCACTGTGGATCAAGTTAACCGACACCGAGCGCTATTTCATTCCCTGGACGTTGCTCGAATTTAACGAGGTCGACCGTCGCCGTCTGATCCTTGCCGCCGAGATTTATACCGAGACGCAACCTGCGTTCTGGCGACTCACGGGTCAATACGCCCGCCTGAGCGGAAAGGAAGTTGAAGAACTGGATAACCGCTGTCAGTTCACCCACTGAGTTATTCGCGTGCGGCCTTCGCCAGACTGAACCACATGCCCACCGCCAACAGAATCAACATGCTTCCGGCACTGCTTAATGCCACGCTATGCGACCAGGTAAAAGCCTGCTTCGCGGCCAGCAGAACCGTATCCGCCATTGCCGAAGGAAGCGTCTGCGCCAGTTGTACCGCTTCACCCATTGAGGACGAGGCGCGTGCGATTTCCCCGGCGTTCAGACCGTCAGGCAGCGCAATTGACGCAGAGAAACTGCGACTGAGCAACAGACCAAAGATGGCAATCCCCAGCCCCGCGCCCAGTTCATAGGCCATCGTTTCGATAGCCCCGGCCGCCGCCGCTTTTTCTGCCGGTGCCGCCGCCATGATCGCCGCCGTTGAGGCCAACAGGGCGCTGGCCGCGCTGAATCCGAGCAATGCCATTAACACCCAGGCCTGAAGTTGCTGGCTACTGAAGTCCGTTGCCGCCAGACCATAGAAACTCAGGGCGCTCAGCGCCATCCCGCCGGTCGCGACTTTCCGCAGCCCCAGCCGCGACACCAGCATCCCGGCAATCGGGCCGCTGAATCCACTGGCGAGCATCACCGGCAGCATAAATAATCCCGCCTGATACGGCGTTAAGCCATGAACAAACTGCAGTTCCTGCGCCATTAACAGCTCAAAACCGACCAGCGTAATCATCGCCGTCATTGCCATCACCACGCCGCTCAAAATGATGCGATGGGTGAACAGGCGCATATCAATCATGGGACGACTCGCCGCCAGTTGAATGCGGACAAACTGCGCCAGCAGCAGTGCGCCGCTCACCAGCGCCAGCGCAATAACGCCGGTGGCGATATGCCCTTTAAGCGCCGTCTTCGCGCTGTAGACCAGCAGCAGAATCGCGACAATCAGCATAATGGCGTGTCCCAGATTCAACGACTGATCGCGGCGTCCGGTCTGACGCGGAACATAGCGCGCGGTAAGTGCTACCACGACCAGTACAATCGGCACATTGATTAAGAACACGGAGCCCCAGTAAAAGTGCTCAAGCAGCATACCGCCAACCAGCGGGCCGAATGCCGCACCGCCCGATCCCACTGCCGCCCAGACGCCAAGCGCCATGTTGCGGTGGCGCGCTTGCGAAAAGGTGGCGCGGATCCCGGCCAGCGTCGCTGGCACGATCATCGCCGCGCCTATCGCCAGAATGGCACGGGTGGCAATAAGCCAACTGGCAGTATGGGCAAAGGCGGCGGCCAGTGACGCAAGACCGAACAGCGCCCCGCCGAGGATCAGCAGGCGTTTAAAGCCGATACGATCGCCGAGCGCGCCCATCGGCAGTACCATCCCTGCCATCACCAGCGAGTAAATATCAATGATCCACAACAGTTCGTTGCCACTGGCACCGAGCGTCATGCTCAGCGTGGGTGCGGCAACGTGCAGCACCGTTGCATCAATCGCAACAGGAATGTAGACCAGCACAATAATCACTAACGTTAACCACTGACGAAACATAAAACTCCCTACGAAAACAAACTGGACACACGTCCAGCTTTGTCGATCCTACGGAAAATTGAACATATGTCCAACTTTTTGTTCAGCGCCGTGATTACCAAATAATGAGAGTATTGAATGAGTGAATGATTTTGACGTCGGTGAAGAATGGCAGAACCGCAGGATAAGACAGTAAGCCGAACACGATGGCCGGCCTACTGGCAGAACAACATCAGCCGAGATCGCCGCCGGCAACCGGTAAGGTGATGCCGGTGATATAACTGGCGTCGTCGCTGGCGAGAAACAGAATCGCATTCGCCTGCTCCGCCAGCGTTCCATAGCGGTGCATCAGACTGCTGTCGACGGTCTGATCAATCACCTGCTGATACCACGCCTGTTCCTGGGCAGAGGGCGTTTCTTCATTACGCGGTACAAGACGCGCCGGGGCATCGGTCCCCCCCGGGGGCGACGGCATTGATGTGCTGTACATTGCCCGTGCGGCGGTTAACAACCTGCTCAGCGTCGACATCGGACGTGGCAGTCGACTGCCCGCGTGGGCCACCTCTATGGGACGCGTGTTGCTCAGTGCGCTTCCCGAAGAACTGCTTGAAGTGACATTGTCACGCGAGCAGTTACTCCGCTATACCCCACGCACGATTTGTGACCAGGCAGCGCTGCGGGAAGAGATCGCCCGGGTGCGTATTCAGGGCTATGCGCTGGCCGACAGGCAGATTGAAGTTGGACTCTGTTCCCTTGCCGTTCCGCTGCTTTCCCGCAATGGCACCGTGGTTGCTGCCCTCAACGTCGGGGTGCCAGCGTCATCCATGAGCGCTGCCGCGTTAAAAGAGAAAGCGCTGGCTCCTTTGCGTCGTTCCGCGATGGAGCTCTCACTTCAGCTGTAGCGTGTAACAATTGAACGTCTGTCCAGCTTGTTGATACACTGCCTCTCCAGCAAGAATGGAGGTGGTATGAGCTATCTGAATAAAGATGAGCGTCGCGAAGTAATATTACAGGCGGCCATGCGCGTGGCGCTCGAAGACGGTTTTTCCGCCATGACCGTCCGGCGAATCGCCACAGAAGCGAAAGTGGCGACCGGTCAAGTCCACCACCATTTCACCTCCGCCGGAGAACTTAAATCGCAGGCCTTTGTCCGTCTTATTCGCGCCCTGCTGGATGCGGAACTCGTCGCGGAAGATGCCACCTGGCGCATGCGTCTGCACGCCACGCTGGGCAGTGATGACCGCGGATTCGAGCCCTATATTAAGCTCTGGCGCGAAGCGCAGATCCTTGCGGACAAAGACCCGGAAATCAAAAGCGCCTACCTTCTCACCATGCGCATGTGGCATGAGGAAACGGTCGCCATTATCGAAAGCGGACTCGCCGCCGGAGAGTTCACCACCGCCTCCGCCCCCGCAGACATCGCCTGGCGCTTGATAGCGCTGGTGTGCGGTCTGGATGGCATGTACGTTCTCGGCATTCAGGAGATGGCCGATCCGGCGTTTGATCGCCATCTGGATCGCATGATTGCGCTGGAGCTTTTTTCCTGAGCGACTGCCTGAACGAATGAATGTTAACCATTTATACTTTTTATTTACATTTGGTAACACTTAAGCAACCTGTTATTCTCCCTTCACTCCACGTGGTTGCGCATTTTTATCTATCCTTTCCTCAACATTCATAAAAGCATCAATAAATTCTTAAAAGGGCGTATAGCGCTCTGCGCAGACTATTTCTTTTTTTTCATGAACGCATGTGCATGTGAGGGGTAATATGGCGCGACAAAATGAGAAAAATAACCGTTATCTTTTGAGTGACTGGAAGCCGGAAAATCCCGCATTCTGGGAGAATAAAGGTAAACACATAGCACGAAGAAACCTTTGTATCTCAGTCGCTTGCCTGCTACTTGCCTTCTGCGTCTGGATGTTGTTCAGCGCCGTCGCCGTCAATCTCAATAAAATTGGTTTTAATTTCACCACCGATCAACTCTTTTTATTAACCGCATTACCTTCACTTTCTGGCGCAATATTACGCGTTCCCTACTCCTTTATGGTGCCTATATTTGGCGGACGCCGCTGGACGGTTTTTAGCACCGCGATACTGATTATTCCTTGCGTCTGGCTCGGCTTTGCGGTGCAAAATACCACCACCCCTTTCGAGGTATTTATCATCATCGCGCTGCTGTGCGGTTTTGCCGGTGCAAACTTTGCTTCCAGCATGGGCAATATCAGTTTCTTTTTCCCGAAAGCGAAGCAAGGCAGCGCGCTGGGGGTGAACGGAGGGCTGGGTAATCTCGGCGTCAGCGTGATGCAACTGGCTGCGCCGCTGGTTATCTTCCTGCCGATATTTGCCTTCCTCGGCGTCCAGGGTGTCCCGCAACCCGATGGGTCACTGCTTTCGCTGGCAAACGCCGCCTGGATCTGGGTGCCGCTGCTGGCGATTGCCACAATAGCCGCCTGGCTTGGCACCAATGACATCGCCAGTTCCAAAGCCTCCATCGCCTCTCAGTTGCCGGTGCTCAAGCGCTTCCACCTTTGGCTATTAAGCCTGCTCTATCTGGCCACGTTCGGCTCATTCATCGGCTTTTCCGCGGGCTTTGCCATGTTGTCGAAGACGCAGTTTCCGGATGTGAATATCCTCAACCTAGCGTTTTTTGGCCCGTTTATCGGCGCGCTGGCGCGTTCTGCGGGCGGGGTCATCTCCGACAAGTTTGGCGGCGTGCGCGTGACGCTGATTAACTTCATCTTTATGGCGCTGTTCTCGGCCCTGCTCTTCCTGACGCTGCCCGGCTCAGGTTCCGGCAGTTTTATCGCCTTCTATCTGGTCTTTATGGGGCTGTTCTTAACCGCAGGTCTGGGTAGCGGTTCTACCTTCCAGATGATTGCCGTCATTTTCCGCCAGCTCACTCTCTACAAAGTGAAACTGCGCGGCGGCAGCGACGAACAGGCACAGCGTGAAGCGGTGACCGACACCGCCGCGGCGCTGGGTTTTATTTCCGCTATTGGCGCCGTCGGCGGCTTCTTCATTCCTAAAGCATTCGGCAGTTCGCTGGCGATGACCGGTTCCCCCGTCGGCGCCATGAAAATCTTTCTGGTGTTTTACATCGTCTGCGTGCTGGTGACCTGGCTGGTCTATGGCCGCCGTAAACCACAACAAAAATAACAACAACTGACGTAGGCCTGATAAGACGCCATGCGTCGCCATCAGGCAATCACGCAATGCCGGATGACGGCTTGCGCCTTATCCGGCCTACAAGACCCTATGGAGCAGGAGAAATGTCATGAGTAAACTGTTGGATCGCTTCCGTTACTTTAAACAAAAGGGTGACACCTTTGCTGACGGTCACGGTCAGGTGATGCATACCAACCGGGACTGGGAAGACAGCTATCGTCAGCGCTGGCAATTTGACAAGATTGTCCGTTCAACCCATGGGGTGAACTGCACCGGCTCCTGTAGCTGGAAAATCTACGTCAAAAATGGTCTGGTGACCTGGGAAACCCAGCAGACCGACTATCCGCGTACCCGTCCGGACCTGCCCAACCATGAACCGCGCGGCTGTCCGCGTGGTGCCAGCTACTCCTGGTATCTGTACAGCGCCAACCGTCTGAAATACCCGCTGGTGCGCAAACGGCTGATCGAACTGTGGCGCGAGGCCCTGGCCTCCCATCCCGATCCGGTGCTGGCGTGGGATTCGATCATGAATGACCCGCAAAAGTGCCAGAGCTACAAGCAGGTGCGCGGACGCGGCGGGTTTATCCGCTCCAACTGGAAAGAGCTCAACCAGCTCATTGCTGCCGCTAACGTCTGGACCGTCAAAACCTATGGCCCGGACCGCGTCGCTGGCTTCTCGCCGATCCCGGCGATGTCGATGGTCTCTTACGCCGCCGGCACCCGCTATCTTTCCCTGCTCGGCGGCACCTGTCTGAGTTTTTACGACTGGTACTGCGACCTGCCGCCCGCTTCACCGATGACCTGGGGCGAACAGACCGACGTGCCAGAATCCGCCGACTGGTACAACTCCAGTTATATCATTGCCTGGGGCTCCAACGTACCGCAAACCCGTACGCCGGATGCCCACTTCTTTACCGAAGTCCGTTACAAAGGCACCAAAACCGTCGCGATTACGCCTGATTTCTCCGAAGTTGCCAAGCTGAGCGATCAGTGGCTGGCACCAAAACAAGGCACCGACAGCGCGCTGGCCATGGCGATGGGACACGTTATCTTAAAAGAATTCCATCTCGACAATCCCAGCGACTACTTCCTCAACTACTGCCGTCACTACACCGACATGCCGATGCTGGTATTACTGGATGCCCGCGAGGACGGCAGTTACGTGCCGGGACGGATGATGCGCGCCTCGGATCTGGTCGATGGGCTGGGTGAAAGCAATAACCCGGAGTGGAAAACGGTCGCCTGTAACAGCACCGGGAAACTGGTGGTGCCTAACGGTTCGATTGGTTTCCGCTGGGGTGAAAAAGGCAAATGGAACCTTGAATCACTGGCGGCAGGATCAGAAACCGAACTGTCACTGTCATTGCTCGGTCAGCATGATGAGGTGCTGGGCGTCGCCTTCCCCTATTTCGGCGGCAACGAAAACCCCCATTTTCGCAGCGTGAAGCAGGAACCCGTACTGGTGCGCCAACTGCCGGTGAAGCAGTTAACGCTTGCCGATGGCAGCCGATGCCCGGTGGTCAGCGTCTACGATCTGGTACTGGCAAACTACGGCCTCGATCGCGGTCTGGAAGACGCGTATGCAGCGATTGCGTATTCCGAGGTGAAAGCCTATACGCCAGCGTGGGCGGAACAGATAACCGGCGTGCCGCGTTTTCAGATTGAAACCATCGCCCGTGAGTTCGCCGATACGGCGCATAAGACCCACGGTCGCTCGATGATTATCCTCGGTGCCGGCGTCAACCACTGGTATCACATGGACATGAACTACCGGGGAATGATCAACATCCTCGTGTTCTGCGGATGTGTCGGGCAGAGCGGCGGCGGCTGGGCGCACTATGTCGGCCAGGAAAAGCTGCGTCCGCAAACCGGCTGGCTGCCGCTGGCCTTTGCCCTGGACTGGAACCGTCCGCCGCGCCAGATGAACAGCACCTCGTTTTTCTACAATCACGCCAGCCAGTGGCGTTATGAAAAACTGACCGCGCAGGAACTGCTTTCGCCGCTGGCGGATGCCTCAAAATTCACCGGTCATCTGATCGATTTCAACGTGCGCGCCGAACGCATGGGCTGGCTACCCTCTGCGCCGCAGCTTAATCTCAATCCGCTGACGGTCAAAGCCAGCGCCGAAAAGGCCGGCTTGTCACCCGTGGAATACACCGTTGCGGCATTGAAATCTGGCGATATTCGCTTTGCCTGCGAACAGCCGGACAGCGGTAAGAATCATCCGCGTAACCTGTTTGTCTGGCGTTCTAACCTGCTCGGTTCTTCCGGTAAAGGCCATGAATACATGCTCAAGTATTTGCTCGGTACAGAGAGCGGTATTCAGGGGGAAGCGCTGGGTTCCAGCGAAGGCATTAAGCCAGAAGAGGTGGAATGGCAGTCTGCGGCGATCGAAGGCAAACTCGACCTGCTGGTGACGCTCGATTTCCGTATGTCGAGCACCTGTCTGTTCTCAGACGTCGTTCTGCCGACCGCCACCTGGTATGAAAAAGACGACATGAATACCTCGGATATGCATCCGTTTATTCACCCGCTGTCGGCGGCGGTGGATCCCGCGTGGGAATCGAAAAGCGACTGGGAAATCTACAAAGGCATCGCCAACGTCTTTTCCGAGGTCTGCGTCGGCCATCTGGGACAAGAAACCGACGTGGTGCTGCAACCGTTACAGCACGATTCACCGGCAGAACTCTCACAGCCGTTCGACATTCAGGACTGGCGTAAAGGGGAATGCGACCTGATCCCCGGAAAAACCGCGCCAAACATTGCCGTGGTGGAACGCGACTATCCCGCGACATACGAGCGTTTTACCTCGCTCGGACCGCTGATGGATACGTTGGGTAACGGCGGTAAGGGGATCTCGTGGAACACCCAGACGGAGGTCGATTTCCTCGGCAAGCTTAACTACACCAAGCGCGAAGGCCCGGCGAAAGGCCGCCCGCTGATCGAAACGGCAATCGATGCTTCGGAGGTTATCCTGGCGCTGGCACCGGAAACCAACGGTCAGGTGGCGGTGAAAGCGTGGCAAGCGCTTGGCGCGATGACCGGACGTGAGCATACCCATCTGGCGCTCAACAAAGAAGACGAGAAGATTCGTTTTCGCGATATCCAGGCACAGCCGCGCAAAATCATCTCCAGCCCGACATGGTCTGGTCTGGAAAGCGAGCATGTCTCCTATAACGCGGGCTATACCAACGTCCATGAGCTGATTCCGTGGCGCACACTCTCCGGCCGTCAGCAGCTGTATCAGGATCATCAGTGGATGCGCGCGTTTGGTGAAAGTCTCGTCGCCTATCGCCCGCCGATTGACACCCGCAGCGTCAGTGAGATGCGTGAAATTCCGCCGAACGGCTTCCCGGAGAAAGCGCTGAACTTCCTGACGCCGCACCAGAAATGGGGCATTCACTCCACCTACAGCGAAAACCTGTTGATGCTGACGCTGTCGCGCGGCGGGCCGATTGTCTGGATCAGTGAAACGGATGCGAAAGAGCTCGGTATTGAGGATAACGACTGGATCGAGGCCTTCAACGCCAACGGCGCCCTCACCGCTCGTGCGGTCGTCAGCCAGCGCGTGCCGCCCGGCATGACCATGATGTACCACGCGCAGGAACGCATCATGAATATCCCCGGCTCGGAAGTGACCGGCATGCGCGGCGGGATCCACAACTCCGTCACCCGTGTGTGCCCGAAACCGACGCACATGATCGGCGGCTATGCGCAGCTTGCCTACGGTTTTAACTATTACGGTACCGTCGGCTCCAACCGCGACGAGTTCATCATGATTAGAAAAATGAAGAACATTGACTGGCTGGATGATGAAGGTCGGGATCAGGTACAGGAGGCGAAAAAATGAAGATACGCTCACAGGTTGGCATGGTACTGAACCTCGATAAATGCATTGGTTGTCACACCTGCTCCGTTACCTGTAAGAACGTCTGGACCGGACGTGAAGGAATGGAGTACGCGTGGTTTAACAACGTCGAGACGAAACCCGGCATCGGCTATCCGAAAAACTGGGAAGATCAGGAGGAGTGGCAAGGCGGTTGGGTTCGCGACGTGAATGGCAAGATCAGACCCCGTCTGGGCGGTAAAATGGGCGTCATCACTAAAATCTTCGCTAACCCGGTCATTCCGCAAATCGATGATTATTACGAGCCGTTCACCTACGACTATCAGCATCTGCACAGCGCACCGGAAGGAAAACATGTGCCTACCGCCCGTCCCCGTTCGCTCATTGACGGCAAGCGGATGGATAAAATCATCTGGGGGCCGAACTGGGAAGAGCTGCTTGGCGGTGAATTTGAAAAACGCGCCCGCGACCGCAATTTCGACAAGATCCAGAAGGAGATGTACGGCCAGTTTGAAAACACCTTCATGATGTATCTGCCGCGCCTGTGCGAACACTGCCTGAATCCAAGCTGTGTCGCTACCTGTCCGAGCGGTGCCATCTACAAGCGTGAAGAAGACGGGATTGTGCTTATCGATCAGGATAAATGCCGCGGCTGGCGTTTGTGCATCAGCGGCTGCCCGTACAAAAAAATCTATTTCAACTGGAAAAGCGGCAAATCAGAGAAATGCATTTTCTGCTATCCGCGCATTGAGTCCGGCCAGCCGACCGTCTGTTCGGAAACCTGCGTCGGGCGTATCCGCTATCTCGGCGTACTGCTCTACGATGCGGATCGCATTGAAGAAGCGGCCAGCACCGAACATGAAACCGATCTCTATGAGCGCCAGTGCGACGTGTTTCTGAACCCGCACGACCCGGCGGTGATTGAAGAAGCACTGAAACAAGGGATCCCACAAAACGTTATCGACGCGGCGCAGCGATCGCCGGTATACAAAATGGCGATGGACTGGAAGCTGGCGCTGCCGCTACATCCGGAATACCGCACGCTGCCAATGGTCTGGTATGTGCCGCCGCTGTCGCCCATTCAGTCCTACGCCGATGCGGGCGGACTGCCCAAAAGCGACGGCGTGCTGCCGGCGATCGAAAGCCTGCGGATCCCAGTGCAGTATCTCGCCAATATGCTGAGCGCAGGCGACACCGGGCCGGTGCTGCGTGCGCTCAAGCGCATGATGGCAATGCGCCACTATATGCGGGCGCAAACCGTCGAAGGCATCACCGATACTCGTGCGATTGATGAAGTGGGCTTAAGCGTTGAACAAATTGAAGAGATGTATCGCTACCTGGCGATTGCCAACTACGAAGACCGCTTTGTGATCCCGACCAGCCACCGTGAAATGGCGCACGATGCCTTCCCGGAGAAAAACGGTTGCGGCTTCTCCTTCGGCGACGGGTGCCACGGTTCCGATACCAAATTCAATCTGTTCAACAGCAGTCGCATTGACGCCATCAACATCACCGAAGTGCGTGACAAGGCGGAGGGGGAATAATGCAAATCCTCAAGGTGATTGGCCTGCTGATGGAGTATCCGGATGAGTGGCTGTGGGCGTGTAAGGACGACGCGCTGGCACTGGTGCGCCACGATGCGCCGATGCTCACCGACTTCACCGAAGCACTGCTCAACGCGCCACTGCTCGATAAACAGGCCGAATGGTGCGAGGTGTTTGACCGTGGGCGCGCCACTTCGCTCCTGCTGTTCGAGCACGTGCATGCAGAGTCCCGCGATCGCGGCCAGGCGATGGTGGATCTGTTGACGCAGTACGAAAAAGTGGGATTGCAACTCGACTGTCGCGAACTGCCGGACCATCTGCCGCTGTATCTGGAATACCTGAGCGTGCTGCCAGAAGCCGACGCACGCGAAGGCTTGCAGAACGTCTCGCCGATTCTGGCCCTGCTGGGGGGACGTTTAAAGCAGCGCGGCACACCGTGGTATCAGCTATTCGATGCCCTGTTGCTCCTGTCGGGTAGCCCACTTTCAAGTGACAGTGTCACGAAACAGGTTGACACTGAAACGCGTGATGACACTCGTCAGGCGTTGGATGCCGTCTGGGAAGAAGAACAGGTGAAATTTATCGAAGATAACGCCACGGCCTGTGACAGTTCGCCATTACAGCAATATCAACGACGCTTTAGCCAGGACGTGGCGCCGCAGTACGTCGACGTCAGCGCGGGAGGCCCGAAATGATACAGTTCCTGAACGTCTTTTTTTACGACATCTACCCCTATCTTTGCGGGACGGTCTTCATCCTCGGCAGTTGGCTGCGCTATGACTACGGGCAGTACACCTGGCGGGCGTCCTCCAGTCAGATGCTGGACAAACGCGGGATGGTCCTGTGGTCGAATCTGTTCCACATCGGCATTCTGGGGATCTTCTTTGGCCACCTGTTCGGGATGTTAACCCCACACTGGATGTACGCCTGGTTCCTGCCCATTGCGGTGAAACAGCAGATGGCGATGATTGCAGGCGGGATCTGCGGCGTGCTGACGCTGGTCGGCGGTGCGGGGTTGCTGGTACGTCGTCTGACAAACTCCCGCATCCGGGCCACCTCGTCCACGGCGGATATCCTGATCCTCTGCATTCTGCTGATTCAGTGCATACTGGGCTTAAGCACGATACCGTTCTCCGCGCAGCACCCGGACGGTAGTGAAATGTTGAAACTGGTGGAGTGGGCGCAGTCAGTTGTGACCTTCCGTGGCGGGGCCTCTGCCCACCTGGACGGCGTGGCGTTTATTTTCCGCGTGCACCTGGTGCTGGGGATGACCATCTTCCTGCTCTTCCCGTTCACCCGTCTGGTTCACGTCTGGAGCGCGCCGTTTGAGTACTTCAGTCGTCGCTACCAGATCGTTCGTTCCCGTCGATAGCCCTCCACTGCCCGGCAGTGCAATCTGCCGGGCGACTGTTCGCTCCAGCCGAAAAGCGTGTTCATGTTGGCGGCATCGCCATCCGCTACGCTGCACGTTATGATGCTTCTCCAACTCAGGGAGAATGCTAATGAAACCACAGGTTTACCACGTTGATGCCTTCACCAGAACCCCTTTTCGCGGCAATTCCGCCGGTGTTGTCCTGCATGCTGACGGCCTTAGCGACGCGCAGATGCAACTGATTGCCCGCGAACTGCGTCACTCCGAAACCGCATTCCTGCTGCAAAGCGACGACAGCGATGTACGCATTCGCTATTTTACGCCGACGGTAGAAGTGCCCATTTGCGGGCACGCCACCGTTGCGGCGCATTATGTCCGCGCCACGGCGCTGGGACTGGGTAATACCACGGTGTGGCAAACCTCGCTGGCGGGACGTCACCGGGTTGAGATCCGCTATGATAGCGACGATTATCGTATCTCGCTGGAACAAGGTGCGCCCTCCTTCGACGCGCCGCTCGAAGGCGACATCCGCGCCGCCATTCTACGCGCGCTGCACCTGAGTGAGGACGCCATGCTACCGGGGCTGCCGATTCAGGTCGCCTCGACCGGTCATTCCAAAGTGATGATCCCACTGAAGCCTGAGGTCAATATTGACGCCCTCGCCCCCGACCTTTCTGCGCTTTGCGCTATCAGTCAGCAGATTGGCTGCAATGGCTTTTTTCCTTTTCAGATCCGTCCGGGTAAAAATGAGACCGACGGACGCATGTTCTCTCCGGCAATCGGTATTGTGGAAGATCCGGTGACGGGCAATGCCAATGGCCCCATGGGGGCCTGGCTGGCGCATCATCATTTATTACAACATGACGGGAAATTGCTACAGGTAAAAGGACATCAGGGACGGGCATTAGGCCGTGACGGCATCGTTGATATTGACGTGACGATTCAGGATAACCAACCGGTAAAAGTCACGATATCCGGTAACGCAGTGATCCTGTTTCACGCACAATGGGCGGTAGATTTTTAAAAACAGCCCGGTAAAGATACGCCTTACCGGGCGGTTTTATTTCCCTTTCTTATATTGACCGCTTCAAATTCTTATTAAGATAGTCCAATTAATCTTAAATAGCATTTAAGGTGTAAACACTTTAAAAATCATAATGATAATCCGCTTTATTTTCTTCTTGCATCAGCTGGGATTAATTAAAAATCAACATCATTTCATCTGTTTTGTTTTATTTTAATACTGTTATTAATCGATTTATTTAGTTACGTAAGAACAATTCATTTGTAATTTTCTTAGGCGATATGAAAAATAAGTCATTATCTTGAGAGTGAGTCGCAGCAAAGGACCCTTCAGATATAGAAAAAGTTAAACAACACTCGTTCTGTCTGGAAACAAAAAACTCAACGCCGTAAATATAATATATTACGCGCTGTATTTGTCTATTAAGAATGTGAATATTGATATGAAAGAATTTAACTTAACAACCATGGCATTATTGATTGGCAGCCTGTTAATGACAAATAACGTTTGTGCAAAAATCTATAATGATGATGAGGGGATTATCACCGGGAGTGGAGCCCTTACCGACGGCGGTACCTATAAAATTATCAGTACCTCCGGGGAAAATAACACCCTCTCCGTGGCGAACAATGGCGGGATTACGGTTACCCACCCGGGCGGAACGCCAATCGTTAGCGGCAGGGGCGAGTTTGAAGATGGCGATTTAACGCTCGCGTCTGGTACTGTTTTTGTTGCCAACAGCGGAACAATCAATTTAGGGTCAGGCTCTACGGTGAATCAAATTACCGGGGATTTTATTCCGGGTACGGTCGACGGACGCCCGGACCTGGCGCTTGATGAAGATTATCAATCTCTGTTCGCCGTCGGCATTGTTGATATGGGGGGAACCAGTGACGCCTATCGTGCACAAAAAGGCGCGCTTATTGCTGATGATTTAACCATCAACATCAGCCACCAGCGTGATGGCAAGACTATCTCGGGTATCTTTTCTGATAAAAATAATGGCGTTATTACCTTAACCGGCGATACCACGGTGAATGCAACGGTAACCGGGGCGAATGGACACGCTTTTAACGTTTATGCGAAGGAAGGGACTTTCATCGACGCTGAAAATCTTATTGTTAATAGCAAGAGTACAGAATACGCCGTGGGGATCGTTTCGGAAGCGACAGACGCAGCTAACCGCTCGCTGATTCAGTATCAAAATGCCAGCGTTAAATCCGTTGCCGATGATTTTGCGGATGGTATTAATGCTAACGCCGGTTATATCGAAGCGTTTGGCGATACCAATGTCGATGTCACCGTCAATGGCGTCGGGGGCGTCGCGTCCGCAATCTGGCTTTCTGATGGTCTTTCGGGCATCGATTTGGATTCGACTATCACCACCCACGGTACAACGACCCTGCTGCTGAAATCAGGTGCAGACAGGACGGTTCTTGATGGCGTTGACTCCATGGGGTCCACGCAGTTTACCAGCAACGACCTGAACATCACGCTGGACACCCAGGGACACCAGCAGACGACCGGTACCGGTATTCTGGCCAGTAAAGACGATGCGTCGACGGCGGGTAAAATCGACATTAATGGGCGTCTCAATATTGATGTTGTTGATACCACCCGCAGCGGGAGCTGGAACTATGTCCATGCGGACAAAGGCGGCGAAATCACGCTGAACGGCGGGGTGCAGATGGGGGTGAACTACAACGACCCGAATGCCACCGCTATTCTGGCTGAAAACGCGGACTCCCGCGTGACGATTCATCCGCAGAACGTGCAGATTGTCGGTACTGTCGAAGCCAGCGATGCCGCCGTGGTTGACATCCGTGCGACCAGCCAGTCGCGTTTCGTTGGCGGAACGGTAACCCGCGGCAACGCGGTGAATAACCTGTCGCTGGCGGAAGGCTCGGCCTGGAACATGACCAAAAGTTCTCAGCTTACTCACCTGACGCTGGATGATTCCACGCTGACCTTCATGCCCACCAGCGTGCAGAGTCGCAGGCTGACCCGTGAGGCCACGCGCTTCAAAACCCTGACGGTGGACGGCGATTATACCGGGGCGAACGGTAACATCGTGATGAACACTCAACTGGGCGATGACGCCTCGCCGACTGACCGGATGATCGTTGCCGGCAACACCTCGGGCACGACGAGCGTCAACGTGCTGAACGCCGGGGGCGCGGGTGGACTGACGACGGACGGTATCGAACTCATCAGCGTCGCCGGTCATTCCGACGGGGAGTTCAGACAGAATGGCCGCATCGTGGCAGGCGCCTATGACTACACCCTGCAACGCGGCGAAGGCGGGAACAACAAGAACTGGTACCTGAGCAGCGCGCTGTCTCCGGTCACCCCGGTGGATCCGGCATCGCCTGTTGATCCCACCGATCCGCAGTCGCCATCGCCGACGCCGCGTGAACACGCGATACGTCCGGAAGCCGGTCTGTACGGTATGAACCTGCAGGCGGCGAACACGATGTTTAACACCCGCTTACAGGATCGTCTGGGCGAAACGCATTATGTTGACGCACTGACCGGCGAGGACGCGGTCACCAGCCTGTGGCTGCGTAATGTCGGTGGTCATACCCGTCAGAAAGACAGCAGCGACCAGCTGAACATGCAGAGCAACCGCTATGTCATGCAGTTGGGTGGCGATCTCGCGCAGTGGTCTTCGGACAACACCGATCGTTACCATCTGGGTCTGATGGCCGGTTACGCTAACCAGAAGAGCCGTGCGGAAAACCAGCGTAATGGTAACCGCGCTGACAGTCGCATCAGCGGTTACAGCGTCGGTCTGTACGGTACGTGGCTGCAGGACAACGCCACTCACGAAGGGGCATACGTTGACACCTGGGCGCAGTACAGCTGGTTCGATAACACCGTTTCCGGTCGTGACGTTGAAGCGGAAGAGTATGATTCCAGCGGATTCACCGCGTCTGTCGAATCCGGCTATACCTGGAAACTGGCGGCGTTAAGCGAACGTAACGCGCTGTATATCCAGCCGAAAGCGCAGGTCACCTGGATGGGCGTAAAAGGGGATGAGCACAAAGAAGTTAACGGTACCCGCGTGGAAGGCAACGGCGATGGCAACATCCAGACCCGCGTCGGCGTCCGTCTGTTCGGCAAGGGACATAACCAACTGGACAATGATAAGAACCGCACCTTCCAGCCGTTTGTGGAAGCCAACTGGATCCACAACAGCAAAGACTTTGGCGTCTCGATGAACGGTGAAAACGTGAATCTGCAGGGTGCCCGCAATATCGGCGAACTGAAAGCCGGTGTCGAAGGCCAGTTGACGAAGAACGTCGCGCTGTGGGGTAACGTCGCTCAGCAGGTTGGCGACAAAGGTTACAGCGATACCTCAGCGATGATCGGGATTAAAGCCTCGTTCTGATGAAAAATCCCCGGTAAGCGCATGCGTCGCCTGCCGGGTTTTCTTTATTTTCCGGCTTCCGGATGCGTATCAAACGCCGCCATCACCCTTGCCAGCTCAGTTTCCGTAAACCCATGCTTCGCGTCCGTCACCCCCAGGCCAAAACGTTCCTGTAGTAACGCATACAGCGAGGCGACATCCGGCAAATTGCGCTGTTCTACCACCCTGTCATTTTCGTAATGCGTGAAATGGAAGTTGGTGAGGGTCAATTTTCCCCCGTCCGGCAAATGACGACACATTAACAGGTGATGACGAAAATGCGATTGCGGCCAGTGCGCAGACCAGAAGTTGCCCATCACATGGTCACTTTGCTGCTGCGTCACCCCATCGAAGCGATACATGGACTGCCAGTGTTCGTGATGACAGAACTGCAGGATCCAGTCGTCCCCCTCCTGCTGCAAACGGTATTCACCGTGCGGCGTCTTCTGAATCATGTCCGCTTGCAGACGAATGGGAGCCGTGAGCGTCTGGCCGCCAAACCCCACATCGGCTATCCACGATTCGCCGTCCAGTTCCACCAACAGCAGACGGTGAGTTCGCGGGGGTAAATTCGGTGGATTTGCCAGCACCACGCGACCCAACAGGCTGCGCACGGTAAAGCCCAGTTCGCGCAGTACGCGCTCAAACACGCCATTTTGCTCAAAACAATAGCCACCGCGACGTGCGGTAATGAGTTTCTCTTCCAGCGACCGATCGTCAAGGTGCATTTCTCGCGGCAACAGCACGTCGAGATTCTCAAACGGGATAGTACAGTTATGCTGCAAATGTAGCGCCCGAAGCGTCTCAATATTGACTTCGGTACGCCCTGACCAGTTCAGACGCGCAAAATAAGCATTCAGGATGGGAGTCATCAGGTTTCCTGTCGTGAGCCTTAATCGTTACCCGAGTATAAACGATGCGCTCAAAGCGTGAGGCTGATGTTATTAGTAGGTTGGCGCAACGTCGATTTTCATTAATACTCAGAAAAACCCTTTGCGAGACAATCCTATGAGCCGATTCCGTCCTGTCGAATTACGCCACGCCAGTCGCCTGCTCAATCATGGCCCTACGGTGCTTATCACCAGTCGCGATGAGGTCAGCAACCGACGCAACATCATGGCCGCCGCGTGGTCTATGCCCGTCGAGTTTGAACCGCCCCGTCTCGCCATTGTGGTCGATAAAACGGCCTGGTCGCGAGAGTTAATTGAGCGCAGCGGCCTGTTCGGTATCGTCATTCCCGGCGTCGCCGCCACCAACTGGACGTACGCTGTCGGCAGCGTCTCCGGTCGCGATGAAGACAAGTTCAACTGTTACGGTATCCCGGTGATACAAGGGCCGGTTCTGGGGCTGCCGGTGGTCGAAGAAAAATGTCTGGCATGGATGGAGTGTCGTCTCCTCCCCGCCACCGCCGCGCAGGAAAAATACGACACCTTATTCGGTGAAGTGGTTTCTGCCGCCGCGGATGAACGTGTGTTTGTCGAAGGTCGCTGGCAGTTTGATGACGATAAGCTTAATACCCTGCATCATCTTGGCGCTGGAACGTTCGTCACCAGCGGCAAACGCGTAACGGCGGGTTAGCTGCGCCTGCACCATAGTGCTCCTCTTGCCTGGCTATACGGATAAAGTTGAGTTCTGGTTCAATGTTCAATATCGTCACGCCATAATCCGACGTCGCCCGGTCAGCCTTCGCGACCGGGCGTTTTATTACATGCTGTAGCCTGGCTTTTTAATCAGCGCGTCCATCTGCGGTGCAATCTCGCTATCCCATACGTCCTGCCACGCTTCTTCAGGAACTTCAGTCAGCGCCACGCTCACCGAGCGCGCTTTGCTTTTCAGATGACGAACGATCGTCTCAGTAATCTCTGAGGCCAGTGCCGCTTTTTGTTCATCAGTCAGGTCGCGCGGAAAACATTTAATATCAACGTGTGGCATTGCAGGTTCCTTATTATCAGTGTGAGGATAAAAACGAGCACAGTTGTGAATACGCCAGTGTCAGTTTATGCGGACTCACGCTCAATAAGGTGAAAACCGATATCGATAATGGCCTCTTCCACTGCCGTTTGTTCAATGCGATTCGCCAACAGCGTGGCGGCTCGCTGACCAATGGCGCGACGGTCAACGCTGACGGTGGTGATCGACGGACGATTACTGGCGGCAAAATCGAGATCGCCAAAACCGATGACCGCTAAATCCTGCGGAATACGTAATCCACGGCTTTCCGCTTCCATCATCGCGCCCTGCGCCAGGGTGTCGGAACTGCAGACAATTACGTCGAATTCCCCTTCGCTGAAGAGTTGCGTGAGTCCGCTGCGTCCCAGCGACAGCGATGCCGGGAGCGGCACATCGACCTGCGGCACATCATGAATATCATGACGTGCCAGAACGCTGCATAGCCCCTGCTTACGCTGACCGGCGCGGCGATCGGCCGTCCACAGCAAACCGGGACGACGATACCCTTTACTTAGCAGATACTCGCCGGTGGCCTGCCCGACTTTTTCATGAGAGAAACCGACCAGCATATCAAGCGGCGTTGGCGTGAGATCCCAGATTTCGACCACCGGAATAGCCGCGTTGAGAATCACTTTTTTCAGTTCGCTGGTGTGGTGGATGCCGGTTAACACTACGCCGTCCGGACGCCGGGAAAGCAGTGTTGCCACCAGCTCCGCTTCCGTCTGCTCGGTATACCCCGCCACGCACAGGAGAATATGATAGCCGCGCCTTGCCAGTTCATCGCTCAGCGACTGGATAGTATCGACGAACATGTTGTTGTTGATCTGAGGCACCACAATGGCAATCAATTTACTGCGCCGTGACGCAAGACCTCCCGCCAGCGCGTTGGGAATATAGCCGGTCGCCCGCACCGCCTGCATCACTTTCTCAACCGTTTTAGGCCGCACCAGTTGCGGTGTATTGAGCGCCCGACTCACCGTCATGGGCGACAGTCCAGCACTGCGGGCAACATCTTCCAGCGTCGGCGCGCGAGGTGGTTTTGTGCTCTTCACTGTGGATGCCCCTGCAAAATTCACTGATTTATCTGTGCATTATTCATCATGCCGGTGGCTATTGCCAGCTTCTGACCAGGAAACGCCGCAAATACAGCAGCTTACTTCCCCCCTCGCACAATGAAATGTTAGCGCCATCATTCAATGTTGTGCATTTTACCAGATTGTTTTGGATCGTGACCTGTTTTGCAGGAATTCCCCTTTTTTATTCGCCATATGTGATCGATTGTTCAATTCAACATCAACTCTCTGGATTAATTTCCGCCATAAGAATAGAAATGTTAGCGCAATCATTTTACATCAATCAGGAGAATGACATGTCCTTAAGCGCGAATTCTGACGCCGTAACCTATGCCAAAGCAGCCAACGCCAGAACGGCAGCGGAAACCGGCGATCGCATCGAGTGGGTGAAGCTGTCACTGGCATTTCTGCCGCTGGCGACCCCGGTGAGTGACGCCAAAGTGTTAACCGGTCGCCAGAAACCGCTGACCGAAGTGGCGATTATTATTGCCGAGATCCGCAGTCGCGATGGATTTGAAGGCGTCGGCTTCAGCTATTCAAAACGAGCCGGTGGTCAGGGCATTTACGCTCATGCCAAAGAGATCGCCGACAACCTGCTGGGTGAAGATCCGAATGACATCGATAAGATCTACACCAAGCTGCTGTGGGCAGGCGCATCCGTTGGCCGCAGCGGAATGGCGGTTCAGGCCATCTCCCCTATCGATATCGCCCTCTGGGACATGAAAGCCAAGCGTGCTGGCCTGCCGCTGGCTAAACTGCTGGGCGCGCACCGGGATTCCGTGCAGTGCTACAACACCTCCGGCGGTTTCCTGCATACCCCGCTCGATCAGGTACTGAAAAATGTCGTGATTTCACGCGAAAACGGCATCGGCGGGATCAAACTGAAAGTGGGTCAACCCAACTGTGCCGAGGATATCCGCCGCTTAACCGCCGTTCGCGAAGCGCTGGGCGATGACTTCCCGTTGATGGTCGATGCCAACCAACAGTGGGATCGTGAAACGGCTATTCGCATGGGGCGCAAAATGGAACAGTTCAATCTTATCTGGATTGAAGAGCCGCTGGACGCCTACGATGTTGAAGGTCACGCTCAGCTTGCCGCCGCGCTGGATACGCCCATCGCCACCGGTGAAATGCTCACCAGCTTCCGCGAGCACGAACAGCTGATTCTGGGGAACGCCAGCGACTTCGTCCAGCCAGACGCTCCTCGCGTTGGCGGCATTTCACCGTTCCTGAAGATTATGGATCTGGCCGCGAAGCACGGGCGTAAACTTGCGCCGCATTTTGCCATGGAAGTTCACCTGCATCTGTCCGCCGCCTACCCGCTGGAGCCGTGGCTGGAGCATTTCGAATGGCTGAACCCGCTGTTCAACGAGCAGCTTGAACTGCGCGACGGTCGCATGTGGATCTCCGATCGTCACGGTCTGGGCTTCACCCTGAGCGAACAGGCCCGCCGCTGGACCCAACTAAGCTGCGAATTTGGCAAACGCCCCTGATCCCCACTGGCGGGAATAACTCCCGCCCTCTTACCTTACAGAACGCTTTCTGCCCTTACTGAGGAGTAGAGAATGAGCACAATGATAAAGCGCACCAAAGTGCGTTACAGCATTCTTATATTTTTATTTCTTGCCACTGTATTTAATTATGCCGACCGGGCAACGTTATCCGTCGTCGCGCCCATTATGAGTAAAGAATTAGGCTTTGATCCGGAAGCCATGGGACTGGCTTTTTCTTCTTTTGGTATTGCGTATGTGATAATGCAATTACCCGGCGGTTGGTTATTAGACCGCTACGGCTCACGCCTGGTATATGGCTGCGCGCTGATCGGTTGGTCGCTGGTGACCATGTTTCAGGGCACCATCTATCTGTATGCCAGTCCGCTGATTGTGTTGATTATTCTGCGTTTATTGATGGGCGCAATCGAGGCGCCAGCCTTTCCGGCAAACAGTCGCTTAAGCGTACAGTGGTTCCCGAATAATGAGCGAGGTTTTGTCACCTCGGTTTATCAGGCCGCACAGTATATCTCGCTGGGGATTATTACCCCGCTGATGACCATTATTCTGCATAACCTGAGCTGGCATTTTGTCTTTTATTACATCGGTGCGATTGGCGTTATTCTCGGCGTCTTCTGGTTAATTAAAATCAAGGATCCGATGCACCATCCCAAAGTGAATCAGCAGGAGATTGACTATATCCGCGAGGGTGGCGGTGAACCGATGCTTGGCAGTAAAAAGGAGCCGCAGAAGGTCTCGTTCGCCCAGATCAAAAGCGTCTGCGTTAACCGGATGATGATCGGTGTCTACATCGGACAGTTTTGCGTCACCTCTATCACCTGGTTCTTCCTGACCTGGTTCCCAACCTACCTGTACCAGGCCAAGGGGATGTCGATACTGAAAGTGGGTTTTGTCGCCAGTATCCCGGCGATTGCCGGATTTATCGGCGGCCTGCTCGGTGGCGTCTTCTCCGACTGGTTGCTCAAACGCGGCTACAGCCTCACCATCGCGCGTAAACTGCCGGTGATTTGCGGCATGCTGCTCTCCTGCGTGATTGTTATCGCTAACTACACCTCTTCGGAGTTCGTGGTCATTGCTGCGATGAGCCTGGCCTTTTTCGCCAAAGGGTTTGGCAATCTCGGCTGGTGCGTCCTTAGCGATACGTCACCGAAAGAGGTACTGGGCATCGCGGGGGGTGTCTTCAATATGTGCGGCAACATGGCAAGTATCGTCACTCCGCTGGTGATCGGCGTAATTCTGGCCAATACCCAGTCGTTTGACTTCGCCATTCTGTACGTCGGCTCAATGGGGCTCATTGGCCTTATTTCCTACCTGTTTATTGTTGGACCGTTGGATCGCATTACGCTAACCCCGTCTGCTGCCTGATAGTCCCTATGGCGAAGACTTCGCCCCGCTGTTCCGGGATTGCACTCCTCGGAACAGCGTTTTTTTATTGCGCTTTCACCCGCTGCCAGTGTCACCTTCTCTCAGATGATCTCATTGTTTTTCAGCACCTGGCGTAATTCTGCCCGCTGACACACGGCGTCCGCTATCGCGCTGATATTCGGCGTATTGTCCTGAAACCAGTCATGACCCGGCCCCCAGGTGCGCATCACGCACAGATAACAATCAAGCAGGGTTAACTGCTCGCCGAAGGCATACGGTTCGGCGCTCAGTTGGTCGTTCAGCCAGAGGTAGAGTGATTTACGGTATTCAATACCGTTCTTTTTCAACTGTGCGGGCGCATCAGGAACCCAGCGTTCCGGATAGTCAGCGTAGGTATATGTCGGATAGATATTAGCCACCAGCCAGATTAACAGGCGCTGAAACTGCTGGCGCTCTGTACTTCCAACGGGCGGAGCCAGATCGGGGCGACGATCGAGTACCATCAGCGCGATGGCTGCCGTTTCGGTCATCACCTCACCATTTTCAAGCGTCAGCGTCGGTACCTGGCACAGCGGATTGATTTTTTTCAGCAGATCGCGCTGCGGCCCTTCACTGTCAAAACCGCTGATATCAATAAAACGATACGGAATGTCCGCCAGCGTAAGCATTAATTCGCCGATCGCTGACCCCCACCCTGGCGCCCCATAAACCTTAATCATACTGCCTCCTGCAGGTTAAAACTCTAAGTGTAGAGTAACCTGCATTTCTGGCATGGCTTTCTGAACGTTCCTGCCAACCGCTCCCTACAAAAATTAATAGGTCAGTAAAATGAATGATCTTAACCGCAATTGAACGACCCTATTTTCTTTTTGGCATCGTTTTATTGGTTAGATTTTACTTAGGAGAACAGCCTGTACTTTTCAGGTTGCGCAGTTGTATTTATTTTTCATTTTACTGACATCTCATTTTAATTAAAGCGTGTAAATTTCATTTTAAATACTTTCGTCATTCTTATGTTTAGTAGAGAATGCAGCATTCTAAATACATCAATCTCTATTATCCGTCTGCCCGGGCTGACGGATTTTTGTGTTTATTCCGCACAGTATCACCAGGAGTCTTTCATGAGAAGTAACATTCCCGTTACACAGAAAGAGTTTTTACTTAACGAGAAAGCGACGCTCTTATCTACAACGAATACGCAAAGCCATATTACCTATGCGAATTCAGCGTTTATCGACGCCAGTGGATTTGGCGAAAATCAACTGATGGGCGAACCGCATAATATCATTCGTCATCCGGATATGCCGCCTGCCGCCTTTGCTGATATGTGGTTTACCCTGCAACAGGGCGACAGCTGGACCGGCATGGTCAAGAATCGTCGTCACAATGGTGACCACTACTGGGTTCGCGCCAACGTTACCCCCGTCTGGCATAACGAACAGTTAACCGGATACATCTCGGTACGCACTGTTCCTGCGCGTCAGGAAATTGAGCAAAGTGAGCAGCTTTATCAAAAGATAAATAATAACAATTTCAAGGGCCATCGATTATTTAAGGGCATTATTATTCGCCGTGGCATCCTGGCCTTTTTATCCGCGTTTAAATGGTTATCCATCCGTCAACGTGTCAATTATGCTATTGGTGCCAGTCTGTTTCTCGCCTTGGCGATTATTTTCTTAGCGATTAATCCGCTTATTCAGGCAGGCGCGTTTACCCTCTTATTTCTGCTGCTGGTTATTTACCTTAAGTATCAAATTTGTCATCCGGTTAAACAGATCCTGTCGCAGATGCAGAAAGTGGTCGCCGGGCGAAAACCCGACAGCATTCATTTAGATCGCGTCGATGAACTGGGGATGATGATGCGTCTGGTTAATCAGGCCGGATTAAATCTGAATTCACTGGTAGACGATGTCAGTACCCAAATTGCCGGTATTCAGGAGATCAGTACCCGCGTCAGTCAGGAAGGCTCGGCGCTGCATAAGCGCTCCGAAGAGACCTCGGCCAACCTGCAACAAACCGCGGCCGCGATTGAAGAGATAGGCAGCGCGGTGCAGCAAACGGCAGATACCGCCGCACAAACGATGACGATGGCGGACAGAACCAGCGCTAACGCCAGCGAAGGGGGCGACTTCATGAAGCAGACGATCGGCATGATGCAGTCGATTTCCCGCGATAACGGGCAGATCGTCGATATCATTGGCGTGATCGACAGTATTGCTTTCCAGACCAATATCCTCGCGCTTAACGCGGCGGTTGAAGCCGCCCGCGCCGGAGAATCCGGACGCGGATTTGCGGTCGTTGCCGCTGAAGTGCGGAATCTGGCGCAGCACTCCGCGTCGGCCGCCAAAGAGATTGCGTCGCTGATTGAGAAGAACGTCGCCAACGTCAACGCCGGGGTGAGCATGGTTGAGCAGACGGAAACCCATCTGACCGGGATGATCGACGACGTGTTCCAGATGTCGACCATGATTAAAGAAATTGGCCTCGCGACGCGCGAACAGACGCAGGCGCTGGAACTGATTAACGATTCTATCTCCCGCATTGGCACCATGACCGATAACAATGCCGCGATGGTGGAAAGCGTCAGGGACGCCGCTGGCAATCTTTCCGGGCGCTCGTCACGCCTGCAACAGGCGGTACACGTCTTCGGCACCTCCGCCTGATCCCCTCCCGCTCTGCCTGTTCAGAGCGGGTTCTCACTTCAGTTCTGGTTGATTATTACGCAATCTGACCATTCAGAATGGACTATTTTGCACCGTTTATTATTTGCAGGTAGGATGCTCCGCCGGTGGTGTTATCCCTACCCAGAATGACGGGAAGCCCCCCCTGCGTCGCAGCAGGTGGTTGCGACGAAAAGTTCGACTTATCAGACAGGTAAACAGGTAACGTAATGAATACACAAGAGACAACGGTGTCGGAGCAGCATGCGGCGAAACGACGCTGGTTGAATGCCCATGAAGAGGGTTATCACAAAGCGATGGGCAACCGTCAGGTCCAGATGATCGCCATCGGCGGCGCCATTGGAACCGGGTTATTTTTGGGGGCTGGCGCACGCCTGCAGATGGCGGGTCCGGCGCTGGCGCTGGTCTATCTGGTCTGCGGGATCTTCTCGTTCTTTATTCTGCGCGCGCTGGGCGAACTGGTTTTACACCGTCCTTCCAGCGGCAGTTTCGTCTCATACGCCCGTGAATTTCTCGGCGAGAAAGCCGCCTACGTCGCAGGATGGATGTACTTCATCAACTGGGCAATGACCGGCATTGTCGATATCACCGCCGTCGCGCTGTATATGCACTACTGGGGCGCGTTTGGTGACGTTCCGCAGTGGGTCTTTGCGCTCGGCGCGCTGGCTATTGTGGGTACTATGAACATGATCGGCGTGAAGTGGTTTGCCGAAATGGAGTTCTGGTTTGCACTGGTCAAAGTACTGGCCATTGTCCTCTTTCTGGTGGTCGGGACGATTTTCCTCGGCTCGGGTAAACCGCTGGATGGTAATGCCACCGGCTTTCATCTGATTACCGATAACGGCGGATTCTTCCCCCACGGCCTGCTGCCAGCGCTGGTGCTGGTGCAAGGGGTGGTCTTTGCCTTTGCTTCTATCGAACTGGTGGGAACCGCCGCTGGCGAGTGTAAAGATCCGCAGACGATGGTGCCAAAAGCCATCAACAGCGTGATCTGGCGTATCGGCCTGTTCTACGTCGGGTCCGTAGTGCTGCTGGTTCTGCTGCTGCCATGGAACGCCTATCAGGCGGGACAAAGCCCGTTTGTGACCTTCTTTTCGAAGCTCGGCGTTCCTTACATTGGCAGTATGATGAACATCGTCGTACTGACTGCCGCCCTCTCCAGCCTGAACTCCGGTCTTTATTGCACCGGACGCATTTTGCGCTCAATGGCGATGGGCGGCTCAGCCCCCAAATTCATGAGTAAGATGAGCCGTCAGCATGTGCCCTATGCGGGGATTCTGGCGACGCTGGTGGTGTATGTTGTCGGGGTTTTTCTCAACTATCTGGTCCCGTCACAGGTCTTCGAAATCGTGTTGAACTTTGCGTCGCTGGGGATCATCGCCTCGTGGGGTTTTATCGTGGTTTGCCAGCTGCGCTTGCGTCAGACCATCAAAGAAGGGAAAGCCGCCGACGTCAGCTTCAGGCTGCCTGGCGCGCCGTTTACCTCGTGGTTAACGCTGCTGTTTCTGTTGAGCGTTCTGGTGCTGATGGCGTTCGATTATCCGAACGGAACCTGGACCATTGCTTCTCTGCCGCTGATTGCAATCCTGCTGGTCGCTGGCTGGTACGGCGTGCGTAAACGCGTGGCGGAAATACACCGCACCGCGCCATAAATAATAAGGCCTGCACTTTCGGGCAGGCCTTCTCAGATTGCACCTTCATGTATCTGCCGGGTGACGGCTTCGCCTTGCCCGGCCTACGACACCCCTCAGGCGTAGGCCTGATAAGCGAAGCGCCATCAGGCGGTAGTCTTAGCGCCGGTGCCCGACATTACCGCCCTCTGGCGTCTTACAGGGCGATGCGAATCACATCATCCGGTTCAGAGGCTTCTTTCTCGCGAGTGGATTTCTGTTTCACGCTCACGTACAGCGTTTTGCCATCGGCTGACAGCGCCAGACTGTTCGGGAAGGTCGGCGTATTTCATGTATCTGCCGGGTGACGGCTTCGCCTTACCCGGCCTACGCCCCCCCTCAGGCGTAGGCCTGATAAGCGAAGCGCCATCAGGCGGTAGTCTTAGCGCTGGCGCCCGACATTACCGCCCTCTGGCGTCTTACAGGGCGATGCGAATCACATCATCCGGTTCAGTGGCTTCTTTCTCGCGAGTGGATTTCTGTTTCACGCTCACGTACAGCGTTTTGCCATCGGCTGACAGCGCCAGGCTGTTCGGGAAGGTCGGCGTATCAAACGTTTTCACGACTTTGTAGCTCTTCGCATCAATCACGCTCACTTTACCCGCCTGACGGTGCGTCACATAGACTTCATTGCGCGTCGGGTTAAACAACACGGCCAGCGATTCCGGCGCGGCGATTTTCGCCAGCACGTTGCCGTTGCGGGTATCAACGACCAGCACTTCGGCCGCTTTTGAGTCGGTAACAAATGCGCGATGACCGGCAGTATCGAGGCTCAGGTTAATAAAGAAGTGCTCTTTACCGTCATCCAGCAGTTTTTTACGGCTGAGGATTTTGTTGGTGGCGGTATCGATGGTAATGAATTCGCCATCGGCATTAGTGGTGTACAGACGTTTCGCCTGGCTATCGATCGCCAGACCGGTGCTCATCTTACCGGTATTCTGGATAGTCTCTTTCAGCGCAATTTTATCGCCATCAACTACCCAAATCACGCTCTCTTTGCCAAGACCGCTGATATAAACCGTGTTGGTAGCTTCATCGGCAACCAGTTCACGCGGCTGCAGCGGACGCACGTCTTCTGAGCGCTTACGGGCATCGAGGACCAGTCGCCCTTTCACTTCACTCGTTTTCGCATCAATGGCCGTCACCGCGCTGTTCACCGTGTTGCCGAACCACAGCGTCTGGGTCGCATTGTTAATGGTGGCGCCAAACGGCTTGAGATCGTTATGGATGGCCTGCGTGACTTCCAGCGTCACCGGGTCAAGACGATAAACGATGCCGCCTTTGTCCAGCTTGCGGCTCTGCGAGGTAGCCAACCACAGCGCGTTTTCCTGCTGGCTGTAAGCCATTTCGTAGGCACCTTTGCCCACGCCTTTACGCAGCATTTCTTCTGCGGCCTGGGCGCTGAATGACGAAGCAACCAGCAGCGAACCTAACAGCAATGAACTCCGCAGGCGCGGTGAAAACAGATGACGAAAATGCATGACGACTCCCTTTGATAAATCGCTATTTTTGCTGCTTCACATCGCTTCAACGAGCAACATCATGGTATTGCTCTTTTTTATAGATGGGAATGGTAATCATTATTCATGTGAATGTGGAGCATTTATTCTCATTCTGGCTACAATCTTCTTAATTTCTCCATCAATTATTAACGCATCGTGCCGTTAAAATTTTCATACTTTTACAAATCCATTAACATAGAACTTACATACCGCTGGGTACGTTCAATTTAACTGGCCTTTTTCATGAAGATTATTTCCGCACGACATACCGCAGTTCCCGCACTTTTTCTCCCGCTCGTGTTCTCATCGCCAGTGATGGCTGATGACTCGACCGATGCCCAGACGATGATCGTTAGCGCGTCACCCCAGGCGATATCAGAGCTGGATACGCCAGCAGCCGTCAGCGTCGTTGACGGCGATGAGATGCGTCTGGCAGCGCCGCGCATCAACCTGTCAGAATCGCTGACCCGCGTGCCGGGACTTCAGGTACAAAACCGGCAAAACTATGCGCAGGATTTGCAGATTTCAATGCGCGGATTCGGCTCCCGCTCCACCTATGGCATTCGCGGCATCCGTCTGTATGTGGACGGTATTCCCGCCACCATGCCGGACGGTCAGGGGCAGACATCGAACATTGACCTCAGCAGCGTGCAGAACGTTGAGGTGCTGCGCGGCCCCTTCTCAGCGCTGTACGGCAATGCCTCCGGTGGCGTGATGAATGTCACCACCCAAACCGGTCAGCAGCCGCCGACAATAGAAGCGAGCAGCTATTACGGCAGTTTCGGTAGCTGGCGTTATGGGCTGAAAGCCACGGGCGCGATGGGTGATGGCACCCAGCCAGGCGACGTGGATTACACGGTCTCCACCACCCGTTTCACCACGCATGGCTATCGTGACCGCAGCGGCGCGCAGAAAAATCTGGCGAACGCAAAACTGGGCGTACGCCTCGATGACGACAGTAAACTGAGCCTGATTTTTAACAGTGTCGACATCAAAGCCGACGATCCTGGTGGCCTCAGCGAAACGGAATGGCGGGAAGATCCGCGGCAATCCCCTCGCGCTGAGCAATACAACACGCGCAAAACCATCAAACAGACCCAGGCCGGATTGCGCTATGAGCGCCAGATCAGCGCGCGGGATGACATGAGCGTCATGATGTACGCCGGAGAGCGCGAAACCACGCAGTACCAGTCCATTCCCATCACGCCCCAGCTTCGCCCCTCTCATGCAGGCGGCGTGATCGCTCTGCAACGTCATTATCAGGGCATCGACAGTCGCTGGACGCATCGTGGTGAACTGGGTGTCCCCGTGACCTTCACCACCGGTTTGAACTACGAGAACATGAGTGAAAACCGTAAAGGCTATAACAACTATCGCCTGAGTAACGGTGTGCCGGAGTACGGACAAAAAGGCAGTCTGCGCCGCGATGAACGCAACCTGATGTGGAACGTGGATCCTTATCTGCAAACCCAGTGGCAGTTGACCGACAAACTCTCGCTGGATGCCGGCGTGCGCTACAGTTCAGTGTGGTTCGATTCCAACGATCGTTACGTCACGCCGGGTAATGGCGATGACAGCGGTGAGGCCAGCTACCATCAGTGGCTGCCTGCCGGCGCGTTAAAATACGCCTTAACCGATGGGTGGAACGTCTATCTCGCCGCAGGCCGTGGCTTCGAAACGCCGACCATCAATGAGCTTTCCTATCGCGCTGACGGACAAAGCGGGATGAATTTTGCGCTCAAACCCTCGACCAACGATACGGTGGAAATCGGCAGTAAAACCCGGATCGGTGACGGGTTGCTGACGGCGGCGCTCTTCCAGACCGATACCGATGATGAACTGGTGGTCGATTCCAGCAGCGGGGGACGTACGACCTATAAAAATGCCGGTAAAACGCGCCGCCAAGGCGCAGAGCTCGCCTGGGATCAACGCGTTGCCGGAGACTGGCGGTTCATCGCGTCGTGGACCTGGCTGGATGCCACCTATCGCAGTAACGTGTGTAGCGACCAGAACTGTAACGGTAACCGGATGCCCGGCATCGCGCGGAACATGGGGTTCGCCTCGCTGGGATACGTTCCTGATGAAGGCTGGTATGCGGGTGCCGATGCACGCTATATGGGCGATATCATGGCCGATGATGAAAATACCGCGAAGGCGCCGTCTTATACCGTCGTCGGCCTGAATACCGGGTATAAATTTAGCGTCAGCCGTCTGACGGTAGATGTGTTTGGTCGCGTCGATAACCTGTTCGACAAAGAGTATGTCGGCTCGGTTATCGTGAATGAATCGAATGGCCGCTACTACGAATCTGCGCCAGGGCGAAACTATGGCGTTGGTGTTAACCTGGCCTGGCATTTTGAGTAAGGCTGATTATTAATGCCGCACTAGCGGGGATTTTCCCCGCTATATTTTAGCTATGCTTAATAACTATATTGCTGTTTAATTACCACTACATTTTTATGTATCAGGTCAATTAAACAATGACGGCTGGCGTCTTTATTTCCGGTCGCCATCACGCGTAGCAATTCCTGATAATGTCCGACGTTGTGCTGATAGGCTTCCTGCTTTGCCATATCATAAAGAAAATGCAGGCTCGGCCCCATGCGCACCCAAAGTTGTTCGATCATTTCGACAAGCGTGGGCATATTGGCAAACTGGTAAATTTTGAAGCGCAAGGCCCGGTTTGCCAACAGCCGGTCTTCTATCGTACCGCTCTCGTGAGCCTGCTGATAGTCCGCCAGAAGCGCATGCAGAATACCCATTCGTTCCGGCGTGGCCTCGCCCGTCGCCGCCATCACCGCCATACCTTCCAGTTCGCAGCGGATGTGAACGATCTCGCTAAACCTCGTCATTGTGATATCCGGAACCATAAACGCCTGTGCGGGCGCGATAGCCAATGCGCTTGAGGAGACCAGCCGTAGCAGCGCTTCCCGGACCGGTGTGATGCTGATCCCCAACTCCTGTGCGATATTTTTGGTGATAAGCCTGGCGCCCGGACGTAAAGCACCAATGCTTAATTTGTCTTTTAATCCTCTTTCAACTTGTGTAGTCAGACTTAAATGTTGCGTTTTTTCCATACCGGGCATTCTATTTCTTCACCTCATAACATAACCAATCGCAATTAAGCTAAATCGCCTAATTGATATAAATATCGCCTGGTATGAAAAATGTAAAACGTAAACAACAGTAATTTACCCACGTTATTTTAACTGCCCCGACAGATTATTCGTCGGTTACGCGGTGATATATACTCGTCATACTTCAAGTTGCAGATGCGTTGGCTGCGCTCGTTCACCCCCGTCACTTACTCGAGTAAGCTCCCGGAGATTAATGAGAGACATCCTGTCTCTCACCGAAGGCCAGCCTGCGGCTGGTCAAATTCGTTCCCGACGAATTTGTCACGCCCATGCCGCGTGACTCAGCCTTCGGCTTCGCCCCTTCGGGGCCAGCGCTAGCGCTGTTCAAAGCCCTTTGGGCTTTGTCCTGCAACTCGACTTATTTAGGGTATAATTAAAGCTGGAATTTAAAATTTTGCCTATTTTTTAATGGCGGCTTTCGCCGCCAGGTTCTGTTTACGCGTCGTCGGCCAGACGGATCACCACTTTGCCAAAGTTTTTACCGGTCAGCAGGCCGATAAACGTCTCTGGCGCGTTCTCCAGTCCGTCAGTGACCTGCTCGCGGTAGTGGATTTTCCCCTCTTTCACCCAGCGCCCCATTTCCTGCTGAAATTCGTGAATGCGGTGTCCGTAGTCCTGACCGATGATAAACCCCTGCAGTCGGATCCGTTTCTTCAGCAGGGTCGCCATCAACAGCGGCAGTCTGTCGGGACCCGCCGGCAAGTTTGTCGCATTATAACCGCTGACCAGACCACAGAGCGGGATCCGCGCCGAGGTGTTCAGCAACGGCAGCACCGCGTCAAACACCTTCCCGCCCACATTTTCGTAGTAGACATCAATACCTTGTGGGCAAGCTTTCGCCAGTTGTTCAGCAAAGTCGCTGGCATAGTGATCCAGACAGACATCGAAGCCCAGCACGTCAGTGGCATGGCGGCATTTTTCTGCACCGCCAGCAACGCCCACGACGCGACACCCCTTCAGCTTGCCAATTTGCCCAACCGTTGCGCCGACAGGGCCGGTTGCGGCCGCCACGACCAGCGTCTCGCCCTCTTTCGGCTGACCGATGTCAAGCAATCCCATATAGGCGGTAAATCCGGGCATCCCCAGCACGCCGAGCGCCCACGACGGATTCTCGGGATGATCCCCAAGCTTCACCAGCCCAGTGCCGTCGGAGATATCATAATCCTGCCAGCCGCTGTAGCTCAGGACCCATTCGCCAGGTTTATAGTCAGGATGATTTGACGTCACTACACGACTGACGGTGCCGCCAACCATCACACCACCAATCTCGACCGGCGGCGAATACGACGGTTCATCGCTCATGCGTCCACGCATATACGGGTCGAGCGACAGATAAATCGTGCGCAGTAAAATCTGACCTTCGCCAGGGGTGGCGACATCGTCTTCTTCCAGACGAAAATTTTCCGCCAGCGGTGCGCCATGTGGCCGGGATGCTAACACCCAACGACGATTACGCTGTGTTTGTTGAGCCATGATGTTCTCCTCTGCTTTTGGCATGAATCCATCAATAGTAGCAGGCCGCCGCGGTCATTAACTCCCGGCCTGGTTTAAGCGCACAACGAGGTAAACGCAGGGTTGCGTCGTCTCATTGATAAAACGACAGTCATTTGGCGGCCCCAGTTCCAGGCAATCTCCCGCCTTCATCTCGTGACGCGTATCCCCTTCGACGAACACCAGTTCGCCCCGCTGCAGCCAGATCAGCTGCCGGGCCTGAACGTACGATGACGCTGGCATGGGGATATCGCTACCCGCTGGCAATTCAATCTGCACCAGATCGATAGGCAGATCGCTACGCGGCGACACATGGCGGCGCAGATAGTGACTCTGCGGATCGTGCCACACGGGCTGATCGGCGAAACGGGACAGTTTACCCTCCTGCATTTCGGCACGAGCAATCAGCATGGACATACTGATGCCAAACGCCCCAGAGAGCCTGCCGAGCAGCGTCGCCGTTGGACTGCTTTCGCCGCGTTCGATTTTGTGGATCATGGCGCGCGACACGCCCGCCCGTTCAGCCAGTTCGGTAAGCGACCAGCTGCGGGATTCTCGTTCAATGCGAATTCTTGCACCGATCCGTTGATTTATGCTGTCTTCAATAGTATTCATATCGTAATACTATAGTGAACAAGCCCTGAGGTTCAACATGTCTATTCGATTCGCCAGCAAAGAGGACTGCGCCGCCATCGCAGAGATTTATAACCATGCGGTGCTGCACACGGCCGCCATCTGGAACGATCAGACGGTCGATGCCGATAACCGCATTACATGGTATCAAGCGCGGCAGGCGCTGGGTTACCCGGTGCTGGTAAGTGTGGAAGGTGACGTTGTCACGGGTTACGCCTCGTTTGGTGACTGGCGCAACTTTGATGGCTTCCGCCATACCGTCGAACATTCGGTTTATGTCCATCCGGATCATCAGGGAAAAGGTCTGGGACGCCAGTTACTGAGCAGGCTGATTGATGAAGCCCGCCTCTGTGGTAAACATGTGATGGTCGCCGGTATTGAATCGCAGAACCACGCCTCACTACACCTGCACGAAACGCTCGGGTTTAACACTACCGCGCAGATGCCGCAGGTAGGCACCAAATTTGGCCGCTGGCTGGATCTGACCTTTATGCAGTTACAGCTTGACGACCGCCCCGAACCGGACGCGCGCGGATGAACCAGTCGCTCACCCTCGCCTTTCTCATCGCCGCCGGTATCGGTCTGGTGGTACAAAACACCCTGATGGTGCGGATTACACAGACCTCATCGACCATCCTGATCGCCATGCTGTTGAACTCGCTGGTCGGGATTGTGCTGTTTGTCAGCATTTTGTGGTTTAAACAGGGCGTGGCGGGATTTGGCGAACTGGTTTCCAGCGTGCGCTGGTGGACGCTGATCCCCGGTCTGCTGGGCTCGTTTTTCGTTTTCGCCAGCATCAGCGGCTATCAACATGTTGGTGCGGCGACCACCATTGCGGTGCTGGTCGCCAGCCAGTTAATTGGCGGTCTCGTGCTGGATATTTTACGCAGCCACGGCGTCCCGCTCAGAGCCTTAATCGGCCCGGTCTGCGGCGCCGTGATGCTGGTGGTCGGCGCCTGGCTCGTCGCCAGGCGCCAGTTCTGATCAGAGGATCGTGCCGCCTTTCGTGAGTTGTTCGCGGCGCGCTTCCATATCTTCCTTATGCTGACGACCGTGGTGCGCGATAGCCGTTCTTAATCGCTGCTGCTGCGTGTAGCGATCTTCACGGCTTAACTGCGCGTCCTCGCTCAGGGCAACCAGCAGTTCGTTCATATGGGTAATGACGCCCTCATCAATGGCGGCATCGACACGGGCGCTGACCTCATCCAGGTGCGACATAAAAACTCCTTAATTCAGTTTTGCTTTTGAAAAATCACTGCCCATCAGGCTGACGCTGTAACCGGTCACGTTACTGCGCGTGGCGTAGAATGTCTTGCCGTTTGCCAGCGCAATCCACGGCGCCTGCTGATAATAGATCTCCTGCGCCTGCTGGTAGAGCTTCACGCGCGCTTCCGGTTTGCTGGTCAGCTTCGCTTTCTGGACCAGTGAATCATACTCCTTATCACACCAGCGCGCGGCATTCGATCCGGTTTTGATGTTGTTGCAGCCCAGCAGTACATCGGCGAAGTTATCCGGGTCGCCGTTATCCGACATCCAGCCAAACAGCGCGCTGTCATGCTCGCCTTTACGCATGCCGGAAAGGTATTCGCCCCACTCGTAAGAGACGATCTTCGCCTTCACGCCCACTTTTGCCCAGTCGCTTTGAATCATCTCCGCAATGCGTCGTGAGTTGGGGTTATACGGACGCTGCACCGGCATCGACCAGAGCGTCACTTCAAACCCTTTCTCCTGCCCGGCCTGCTGCAACAGTGCTTTCGCTTTCTCCGGGTCGTAGGCGTAATCCTTCAGTTCCGGATTAAAACCCATCATATTTGGCGGGATCGGTGATTTTGCCACTTTCGCCGAACCGAGGAAGACGGCCTTCACAATCGCCTGCTTATCGGTGGCGTAGTTCAGCGCCTGGCGCACCAGCACATTATCAAACGGCTTTTTCTCGGTGTTGAAGGCCAGATAGCCGACGTTCAGCGCCTCAACGGCATGTAGCGCCAGGTCTTTGTTTTTCTTGATTTCATCAAACTGTACCGGCGAAGGCGCAGGGATAATCTGACATTCGTTAGTTTGCAGTTTCGCCATCCGCGTCTGGACGTTCGGCGTGATGGCGAAGATCAGATGCTTTGTCGGCACCTCGCCGTCCCAGTAATTCGGGTTCGCCAGATAGCGAATCTGCGAGTCCTGTTTGTACTGTTGCAGGACGTACGGACCGGTGCCAATCGGCCAGTTATCGACGTTTTCCGGCGTCCCTTTTTTCAGCATGGCGTCGGCGTATTCCGCAGAAAGAATGGAGGCAAAATCCATTCCCCAGTCGGCAAGGAACGCGGCGTTAGGTTCACTGAGCACAAACTGCACGTGGTAATCGTCGACCTTTTTCACCTCTTTAATCAGCTTATCGAAGCCCACGTCGTTGAAATACTCATAGCTGCCCTGCGACACATTGTGGTACGGATGTGTCGCGTCTTTCTGGCGTAACACCGAGAAAATGACGTCATCTGCGTTGAAATCGCGGGTTGGCTTGAAGAACTTGTTACTGTTGAACTTCACGCCCTGACGCAGCGTAAAGGTGTAGGTTTTACCATCTTCAGAGATAGTCCAGTCCGTCGCCAGCGACGGAACCGGCGTGTTTTTTACCGGGTCGAAATTGATCAGGCGGTTGTACAGCACCTGTGAACTGGCGACAAACGACGGGCCAGAACTGGCAATTTGCGGGTTAAAGGATTCTGGCGAGGCTTCCGAGCAATAGACAAGGGTGTCGTTATTTGCCGCCAGCGCGGCACCCGTTGGTAACACGGTACTGAGCGCCAGTGCGAGCAGCGTTTTCCCTGTGGACATGATATGAACCTTCTTCGTTATTATTGAGGGGGTTATAGGAGCATAGATTAAGACAACTGAAAAATAACAAATCTGTCTCAGGTTATGCGAATCCACGCATTTTTGTTGGATCTTTCGCCACAGAATTTCTGTTAAGTCTTTTCGAAAACGTCAACGCATCTATGCCCTGAAAATTCACCCCTTTTTGCCTCTCTTCCACCGTTTGCCTGGGCCACGAATCCGTAAAGTAGATGCGTGAAAAAGTCTTAGGGTCCTTATCGTGGCAAAAACACTCTTGCGCAGCGGCAATCTGGATGATTATCAGGCCGTCGGCGGTGGCGGCCAGGCCGTCTTTGATTCAGCATTACAAATTCGTGAAACGCTCCGTCTGCGTAAACAGCAGGCGATGGTGGATTGTCTCGCCATTCCACAAGTCAACGACAGCGGCGATCGGGTTGACTGGTATTCCCCCGTTGAAGGGGCATCCATCGCGTGGAAAGCCGCCGATGAAGAGGCGCGCTTTCGCGCCCTGCGCTATCTCAGTGCTACGCTGGAAAGCGCCGCATCGCTGAGCCGCAAAAGTCTGCAGTCCGGGAAAACGTCACTACAACTGTTTGGTTCGCTGCTGGAAAAGGCCGTCCAGTTTCCAGGCGAAAATCACGTCTTCCTGGTGGATGGCAAACCGGTCATTACCTTCTGGGGATTTATCAATCTCAATGCGAACATCCGCGAGGATGTGCTGGAATGCCTGCGTACTCAGGAAGAACCTGAACCGGAAATTCACATTGAGCCAGAACCGGTCGAAGAGACGGTTCCTGAGGTGACATTTGCCCAGGCGGACGAACCGCTGCTCTCCACGCCTGTCGTCCCGGTCAGCGAGCCAGAACCGGTTAGTGTGCCGCAGCCGGTTCCTGTGGTCACAGAAGAAAAAGTGACGCCAGTCCCGGTCAAACCGTCACGTCGCCTGCCGCTGTGGAGCCTGCCCGTCGCCGCGTTGATTGTCGCCGCCATTGCCGCTCCGCTACTGTGGAAATCACAGACGCCAGCCATCGCGACGGAAGTGGTCAATGTACCGCCGCCACCGCCGCCGGAACTGAAACCTCTGCCGACGCTTACCGCCGCGCTGCCGCTGCATCAGGCGGAAGTCATTGCACCGATGAAAAAAGAAAAACCTGCCGATGAGCCGGTGGTGATTACCGCGATTCCGAAAGACGCGTTGGTGATGGATGCGAACCAGATGAAGGCAGGCACCACGCGCTTTCTCAACGGTAACTGGCGCGTCATAGTGGATGTGAAAGATCCCGTCACCGGCAAAGCGCCGTCTCTGCGCTACCAGATCCAGAACAATAAAGGTACGGCGCGTGTGGTTCACGGCGACAACATCGTCTGCCGCGCGGATCTCTTCTCGGGGCTGCATCAGAGTGGGGAATTAATGATTAAGAGTCGCGGCAATGCGCGCTGCACCGACGGTTCACGCTATCCGATGCCGGAGATCACCTGTAAAGCCGGGGCCAATGATGTCGCCGCCTGTACCGCCCGCTTTGATGCGAAAGCAGCGATTCCGTTGACGTTCAAAAAGATAGGTGCCTGATTTTATGCTGGTGAATCTGTGTGATTACAAACAGAGCGTCACGCTCATCGCAAACAGCGGCGTTCAGTTTCTCGACTTTGGGCTGACGCCGCAGGAATCTGCGCATCATGGTCGTTTCGTGCGTAAAACGGCCAATGGCCCCCTGCTGCGACTGGATTACGATCTGGCAAACGATCGCTATACCCTGCCTGCGCGGTCAGGCTCGCAGCCGGAAGTGGTGAAACCGGAAAGTACGCAAACGCTGCATTATTCCCTGGATGTCCTCGACGGCATCTGGCTGCCGCTGCCGTTCCTGCGCTTTAATCCGCCGCGCACCTTCGTTGAAGGGCCTGACAACTGGGCGCGCGTTCAGGTACGCAAACTTGCCGAACCCGACAGCGCGGGTAATACCCACCGCGTCACCCTCGCGCTCGATAGCCAGTTAAGCGAGAATGCGCCCGCCGCGCTCGCGCCCGGCGAAAACGATCTGCTGAACGGCACCCGCTTTGCCCTGGCCTGGCGCGACGATGAAATAGCGGATTTTCTCGATCAGACCTGGATTGACGGCTGGCTGCGCGAGGCGTTTCTCAACCACGTCAGCCAGCAGGAAAACCGTACTGAACAGGCTATCAGCCTGGCACTGCGCAACTTTGAGTATCAGGCGCACTGGCTGAACCTGCTGGCGCTACTGGGGGAACAGCTTGCCGTACCGGAAGTCAAACTGGTGACCCACACCCTCAGTACCCCGGCGATCCCGGTCGATTTGATTCTGGATGTCGGTAACACCCATACCTGCGGTGTATTGATTGAAGATCATGGCGACGCCAATGACGGACTGCGTCAGACGGCGGAACTGCAGGTCCGATCGCTGAGCGAACCGCAGTATCTCAACGATCCGCTGTTCACCAGTCGTCTTGAATTTTCAGAAGCCCGCTTTGGCAAACAGCATTTCTCCGTGGAAAGCGGACGTGAAGATGCCTTCATCTGGCCGTCGATTGTACGGGTCGGTGACGAAGCGCGTAAGCTGGCAATGCAGCGCACGGGAACGGACGGTAACAGCGGTATTTCCAGCCCGCGCCGCTATCTGTGGGATGAAACGCCGGTGCTGCATGACTGGCGCTTCAGCCAGATGAACAGTAAAACGCAACGCGAACCGTTAGCCACCGCCTTTCCACTGATGAACCTGATGAACGATGACGGTCAGCCGCTCTATTCACTGCCCCAGGATGACCGCCTGCCGGTGTTTTCGCCCCAGTACAGCCGCAGTACGCTGATGACCCATATGCTGTGCGAGATCCTCGCCCAGGCGCTGGGACAAATCAACAGCGTCGCGACCCGTCTGCGTCTGGGCTTTCCGGCATCGCCGCGTCAACTGCGCTCGCTGATCCTCACGCTCCCGTCGGCGATGCCCAAGCAGGAACGCGAAATTTTCCGTCTGCGCATGTTCGAAGCGATAGCCATTGTCTGGAAAGCAATGGGCTGGCACCCGCAGGATGAGGATTTCAGCACGCGTAAACAGCAGGAAAAAAGTGTGGTTCCAGTCCCTGAAATTCAGATGGAGTGGGACGAAGCCAGTTGCGGTCAGTTAGTCTGGCTGTACAACGAAGCCATTTCCCACTATGCCGGTCGCAGCGAAGCATTCTTCAACGCCCTTGCCCGCCCGGATCGTCTGCCGGAACCCGGAGAGGCGAAAGGCCGGGCGTTGCGCGTGGCCTCGATTGATATCGGCGGCGGCACCACCGACATGGCGATTGTCCACTATCAACTGGACGATGGCGTCGGCGCCAATGTGAAAATCACGCCGCATCTGCTGTTCCGCGAGGGTTTCAAGGTCGCGGGCGATGACATGCTGTTGGACATTATCCAGAAATGCATTTTGCCCGCCCTGCAAACCCGACTGCAGCAGGCGGGAGTCACCGATGCCGCCGCCCTGCTCGCCACGCTGTTTGGCGATTCCGGACGCATCGATACCCAGGCCGTTTTACGGCAACAGACGGCGCTACAGCTCTTTATGCCACTCGGTCACGCGGTGCTCTCTGCGTGGGAAAAGAGCGACATCAACGATCCGCTGGCCGGACTGCACGCCACCTTTGGCGATCTGCTGAACCATCGTCCGACCCGCAACGTACTGAACTACATTCAGCAGGCGATCGACCACGCGCTGCCGTCAGGTTCACCGACGTTTGATCTCTTTAGCGTTCCGTTGCAGGTTCAGTTCAGCCAGTTGCAGGAGGCGATGCTGGCAGGCCAGTTTACCCTGACCTCTCCGCTGCATGCGGTCTGTGAAGCCATTTCGCATTATTGCTGTGATGTTCTGCTGGTCACCGGCAGACCGACCTGTATCCCGGCGGTTCAGGCGCTGATCCGTCATCTGCAGCCGGTTCCGGTCAACCGCATGGTGTGGATGGACAACTACCGCGTCCATGAGTGGTATCCGTTCAGTCAGCAGGGGCGCATTGGCAATCCGAAATCCACCGCCGCCGTGGGGGCGATGCTGTGCAGCCTGGCGCTGGATCTGCGCCTGCCGCGCTTTAACTTTAAAGCCGCCGATATTGGCGCTTACTCAACCGTGCGCTACCTCGGGGTGCTCGACAATACGGTGAACACGCTGCGTGAGGAAAACGTCTGGTATCAGGATATTGATCTCGATAAACCCGGTGCGAAACTCGACACCCGCCTGCACTTCCCGCTGCGCGGCAACGTTACTCTCGGTTTCCGCCAACTGGCGAACAGTCGCTGGCCCGCAACGCCGCTGTATACGCTGAGCATTAACTCTGCCGATCTGGCGAAGAATATCGCCGGCGACGGTGTGTTAAATGTGCGTCTGCAACTGCGCGGCGGCAACAAAGAGAGCGGACCCGAGTCATTTGTGCTGAGTGACGCCTGGCTACAGGACGGCACGGCCGTGGCGGCAAATGCCCTGACCTTAAAATTGAATACCCTGGCCGATCGCCGACACAGCGGCAGCCATTACTGGATTGACAGCGGGAGCGTGTACCTGAAATGAGCAAGATGTTGAATACCACTCAGGCCGCGATCGCGTGGGTTAACCGCACCCGTCAGCACGCCATGACGCTGGATGATGAAGCAGACGCCCTGCTGGCACAACTCAACGGCGCAGCCGCCACGGAATCCGCCCTCAATGCCGCCCGACATGAGCGCGCCAGCATTGGGCTTTACGGCTATTCGCAGGCGGCGAAAGCGCATCTCCTTGCCGCGCTGTGCAGCAGCGACAACGGTAAGGTCAATGTCATTACGCCGGATCGCAGCTTCGACTATTTCAGTCATCTCAACCCCGGACACGCGCCAACCAACATGGCACTGCGCTTCACGCGCCAGGCTAACCTGTCCGACGACGAGTGGCCGCTGCGCCTGCGGCTGATAACAGAAGCAGAACTGGTGCAGATATTCATCGCCCAGGCCTGTGCCCAGCCAGCGTACCGGCAGGTGGAAAAAGCGATTATCGAATCGCGCATCGAGAAGTGGCAGTCGCTACGTCAGCTACATCCCGTTCAGGGCGTGACGGCGCAGGAAGTGGCGACCATTGCCCGCTTCTGGCAGCGTTGTCTCCCCGCATCGCAACAGCAGATTGATGACGCGCTGTGGCAGCAGTTTGCCCTGCTGCTGCCGACGGTCGATCTCTCAACCCGTGCCAGCGCCTGGTCGCTGTTGTGGGGTGAACAACCGGAGCTGACGCAGCAGTGGCTGGAACTGGCACAGGTCCTGCAGCAGACCGGTCATGCCAGCGAAGTCGCCGCGCCGCTGAGCCTGCTGGTCGATCAGTTTGGTTTACCCTCCGAAAGCTTTATCACTCAGGAATTTCTCGCCTCGCAGGAGGCGCAAAGCGATGTGGTCGTCCATCCCGTTGTGGATGAGAAGCGACTTAACGCCGTCAGTCTGGCCCAGGCGTCGCTGGCCCTGTTGACGCGCGAACTGGTGCTGAGTGTGGAAGATAGCGTACTGGATGGCGTCGATCTGCTGGATATTCCGCTCGCGCCGCTCAACCATCCGCAACCGCTCTGGCAGGCTAAACTGGGCTGGTTGCTGGAGCATTACCGACAGCAGCTTCAGCCCGATGTACTGGTTGTCTGCAATGCCACCGCCACCCGCACGCAGACGCCGTCTTCGGCCAGAACGTTGCTCAACTGGGTGCACGACACGCAGCCGACGCGCGAAACCGCGATGCCTGGCGTGGTGTGGGCGATTACGCCGCAGGATGCGCGATTTACCACGCAGCAGAATCTGGACGAAGCGGTCCAGCATCTGATGGGAAAACCGGGCCAGCACTGGGGCACTCTACAGGCGCTGGATAAACACAGTCTGCTGCGGTTGACTGAATGGCTGTCGCAAGCCACGTCAACGCCCCAGCGTCAGGCGCGGCTGCAGGCGCTGAGCGAGCAGCATCTACAGCATGTTCGTGAACTGATGCTGGCGCAACCTGCCGAAGCGCCCAGCGCGGAAGCGGTGGTCCGCCAGTTACAACAGCAGGCGGCGCATCACGGCGATCTGCTCGACGGCCTGTTACCGGCGGTACAACAATTTGAAACTCTGCTCCGTCGCCCGCAACCGCGCGAAGAACAGGTCAGCGGCTTGTTCAATGACGCCATTGACCTTTTCGCGGACGTCCGTGACGCGCCGCAACAGGCAGAGAACAAAGAGACGGGCTATCAGGCGCACCGCATGTGGCTCAACCACATTCGCCAGTGGAGTCGCGATGATGGTCAGGCGAAACGTTTAGGTTTGACGCCCGCTGCGCTGCGTCAGGTCGTCGACATTCTGGCGATCGCCAGCTACCGCCTGCAACTGCCGCAGCAACTGCAACAGATATTGCAGCGTGAAGAGGTCTGCGCTGCCCAGTTGCACGCCTGTATCGCCAATTTTATTGCCTGGCTTGGCTATGCCGACGTGGCTGAGGCAGAACGCCCCGCCAGTCGGATCGTCAAAGGGACGGCAATTTTCAGCGCGGTCAAACGCCAGCCGATGGCGCGACTAACACAACTGGAAGAGCAACCGGTACACGCCGCCAGCCGCTATGTCTATGACTGGCTGGTTGCGCTGTATACGCGGGCAACGGAAAACAAGGGGTATCAGCATCCGCAGGATGTGACTGAAGCAGACCGAAAGGCGCTGAGCGCGTTGCTGACAACGGCCTGAGGTTCAGCCGGGATGGACACCGGCTGAGTCGACTCAAAACAGCGAAAACAACAGAGCGACAGGAAAACTCATTGGCCAGGTGGCCCCGACCAGAAAGGCACTCAGAAAGCGGATGCGTTTTTTATCATGCGAGAGGAACCAGGTGATCAGAAAGGCAATCGCGGCCATTACCGCATAGAACATCAACATTTTTTGGTACAAAGACATTTAAGGGCATCCGGCCAGAAGAATAAAACGCGCGCAATATGCTCCATTTTTTGATGCACATCAAGTTTTATCACTTTTGGTCAATCATTTTGCCGCTTTTTATGACCGCTTACGTTAAGTCCCTGGTTTGTACTATTGCGGATCGCGAGACAGCGAACTATATACAAAGGGGCACTAACACAGGGTGGCAAATATGAATGTTTCCAGTAGAACCGTGGTGTTGATAAATCTCTTTGCTGCTGTTGGTCTTTTTGCTCTTATCTCATTGAGATTTGGCTGGTTTATCTAAATTTTGAGTGCTTGCGGCGCAGACGGGCAGAGAGGAGAATCCTCTCTGCCTTCGGTCGACGATCCTCTCACTTCCCCGCGATAGCGTAAATGATCCCTAATGTTTACTCATTCGGGATGACATCAGAGCGGCACCTGCTCGTTGACCTCAAACTGGAACACATACGGATCGGAAAGCAACGCAAACTGTTCGTCATCGGGATAGGTCACCGCGACGTGATAATCTTCGCCGGCAAAAGCTTTAATTGCCGCCAGATTGTGCCAGTACGTGGCGAGGAAGAAGTGTTCCCATTCCCCTTGCCGCTCCCGGCGTACAAATGCCCCTGCATTCCCCTGAATGCTTTGGGAATGCTTAACGCCGGTCAATTCTAAATGTACTGCAAATCCATCGCCATGCTGCACGGGTACACAGCCATGCCACGTTCTAACAATCATACCCACTCCATTTAAATGCATTTTTTATGAATGATTATTCACCATACCATACTCTTTTGCCCCTGAGTATTGACAACAAAAAGCCCTGCACGGCGGCAGGGCTTACGGCTTATCACGGACATGGTCGGTCAGTGTTTCACCATGACATGACGGATCACGGTGTAGTCCTCCAGTCCATACAGTGACATGTCTTTACCATAACCAGACAGTTTCTGCCCGCCGTGCGGCATTTCGCTCACCAGCATGAAATGGGTATTAACCCAGGTGCAGCCGTATTGCAGACGCGCACTGACCCGATGCGCGCGTCCGACATCACGCGTCCAGACCGATGAGGCGAGGCCATATTGCGAATCATTGGCCCATTCCAGCACCTGTTCTTCCTCCTCGAAGACCGTCACGCTGACCACCGGACCGAACACTTCTCGCTGGACGATCGCATCCTCCTGCTTAGCCCCTGCCAGCAGCGTCGGGGCAAAGTAGTAACCCGGCCCTTCGACTCTTTTCCCACCGGTAACCACGTTGATATGTCCCAGCGCTTTGGCATCTTCAACGGCTTTGGTGACGCGCTCCAGATGCGCCAGTGAGCTCAACGGGCCCAGTTCAGTCGATTCCTCCTCCGGCGCGCCGGTCTTCAGGCTGGCCACTGCGGCACCGAGTTTCTCAACCAGCGCGTCGTAAACGCCCTTCTGCGCGTAAATACGACAGGCGGCGGTACAGTCCTGACCGGCATTGTAGAAACCGAAGGTGCGCACCCCTTCCACCACCGCATCCACGTCAGCGTCGTCGAACACAATCACCGGCGCTTTCCCCCCCAGTTCCATGTGCGTGCGCTTAATCGACGGCGCCGTGTGGCTGATGATGTGCTCGCCGGTAGCAATCGAACCGGTTAAGGAGACCATGCGCACTTTCTTGTGCCCGGTCAGCGGATCGCCGACCGTTTTGCCTCTGCCAAACAGTACGTTGAGCACGCCCGGCGGGAAGATATCTTTGGCGTATTCCGCCAGTTTCAGCGCGGTCAGCGGTGTGATTTCCGACGGTTTGATCACCACGCAGTTACCGGCCGCCAGCGCGGGGGCCAGTTTCCACGCCGCCATCATCAGAGGATAGTTCCACGGCGCGATGGAGGCGACAACGCCGACCGGATCGCGACGAATCATCGAGGTATGACCTTCCAGATATTCCCCCGCCGCCAGACCGTTCAGACAACGTGCTGCACCGGCGAAAAAGCGAAAGACATCGACAATCGCCGGGATCTCATCATTGAGCGCACAATGCAGCGGCTTGCCGCAGTTGCGTGATTCCAGTTCGGCAAAGACCTGCGCATTCTGTTCAATAACGTCTGCCAGTTTCAGCAGCAGTTCACTGCGCGCTTTTGGGGTCGTCTGTCCCCATTCGCTAAACGCACGATCGGCGGCGAGAACGGCCGCATCCACCTGAGCGGGAGACGCTTCTGCAATTTCCAGCAGCACCTCGCCGGTGGCGGGGTTATAGACGGGCTGTTTCTCACCTTCACCATTGACCAGCTCGCCGTTAATCAGTAATTGATGTTGCATAGCATTTTCCCATATCGTTGTTTATTTACCGTTTCCGGCGAGGCTGTCGCCTTCACGCGTGAGCCACCAGGCCCCCAGAATCGGAATGGTTGTGACCAGCATGACCAGCAGTGCCACGACGTTCGTCACCGGCACGTCGCGCGGTCGCCCTAACTGATTGAGCAACCACAGCGGCAGCGTCCGTTCGTGACCGGCAGTAAAGGTTGTGACGATGATTTCATCGAAAGACAGCGCGAACGCCAGCATTCCCCCGGCCAGCAGCGCCGATCCCAGATTCGGCAGCACCACGTAGCGAAAGGTCTGCCAGCCGTTGGCGCCGAGATCCATAGAGGCCTCCACCAGGCTCCAGGCGGTACGACGAAAGCGGGCTATCACGTTGTTAAAGACCACCACCACACAGAACGTCGCATGACCGACGACGATGGTGAAAAAACCCGGTTCGAGATTGACCGTCTTAAACGCGGTCAGTAGCGCCAGACCGGTGACGATCCCCGGCAGGGCTATCGGTAACAGCAGCAATAATGAGATAGCGTTTTTACCGAAGAAATCACGCCGCCAGAGCGCCGCAGCGGCAAGCGTACCGAGCACCAGCGCAATCGCCGTCGACAACGCCGCGATTTTTAGTGACAACGTCACAGCATCCAGAATATCGCTGCGCTGCGCGGCAACGCTGAACCAGCGTAGCGTCAGCCCCTGCGGTGGAAAGCTAAAGGCGGCATCTTCGGTATTAAACGCATAGGCTGCGATGATAAGAATCGGGAAGTGCAGGAAAACCACCCCGCCCCAGGCCGCCAGTTTGAGGAAAAACGGTGCGCGCTCAGAGTGCATCGAACGCTCCCAGACGTTTCACGAACGCCAGATAAAGGGCTATCAGCACAATTGGCACCAGCGTAAACGCCGCCGCCATCGGCATGTTGCCAATCGCACCCTGTTGGGAATAGACCATGTTGCCGATAAAATAGCCCGGCGGCCCCACGAGCTGCGGCACGATAAAATCCCCCAGCGTCAGCGAGAAGGTGAAGATAGAACCGGCGGCGATGCCGGGGATCGCCAGCGGCAGAACCACATAGCGGAAGGTCTGACGTGGACGAGCCCCCAGATCGGCGGACGCCTGTAACAGCGACGGTGGCAACCGCTCCAGCGCGGCCTGAACCGGCAGGATCATAAACGGCAGCCAGATGTAGACGAACACCATAAAGCGCCCTAATCCCGACGTCGAGAGCGTGTTTCCCCCTACGGCCGGCAGCGTCAGCAGGCTGGTCAGCAGAGGTTCTACGCCAAGATGAACCAGGAACCACTGCGCCACACCATCTTTCGCCAGCAGCAACGTCCAGGCGTAGGCCTTGACGATGTAACTCGCCCACATCGGCAACATGACCGCAATATAGAAGAACGCTTTCATCTTGCCAGAGGTATAGCGCGCCATGTACCACGCCATCGGAAACGCCAGAATTGCGCTGGCTATTGTCACCGCAATCGCCATCGTCAGCGTGCGTAAGATGATGTCGTAGTTGGCGGGGTTAAACAGCGCGCGAAGATTGGCGAGCGTCAGATCCGGCGTCACCGACATGGTAAAGTCGTCGAAGGTGTAAAACCCCTGCCACAGCAGCGTCAGCAGCGAGCCGAAGTAGACAATGCCAAACCACATCAGCGGGCCAAGCAGCAGCAAAAACAGCCCCAGACCGGGATGACGCCAGAAAAAGCCGGTGAGTTTACTCAGACCGCCGGGCCGCGAGGGCGTAGAGAGCACATTCATTGCCATTCACCTCTCCTCGATCAGCGGCACCATGACCTCGCGCGGCCATGACACCATCACCTGCTGACCGGGCGCGAGCAGAGTCGCAAACGGTTCTCCCGTCTGATTGGCCTGACTGACCAGCAGCTTTTCGCCGCCAGCAAGCCTGAGCTCAAAACGGGTGGCGGCCCCCTGATACTGCACGGCCTGAATCACCCCCTGCACCTGGATCTCTCCGGGAGTATTGAGCCGGATATGCTCCGGGCGCAGCGAGAAGCTGCCCGTCATCCCGCAGACGTTTGAGGCCATCGCGGGATCAAAGACGTTCGATGTTCCGACGAAACCCGCAACAAACGGCGTGCGCGGACGCATGTAGAGCTCGCGCGGCGAATCCACCTGCTCAATGCGGCCGTTGTTAAACACCGCCACGCGATCGGACATCGACAGCGCTTCGCCCTGATCGTGCGTCACGAAGATGAACGTAATCCCCAGCGACTGCTGGAGCTTTTTCAGTTCCAGTTGCATCTGCTCGCGCAGTTTCAGATCCAGTGCACCAAGCGGTTCATCCAGCAGCAGCACGCGCGGTTCGTTGACCAGCGCCCTGGCGATGGCGACCCGCTGACGCTGACCGCCTGAGAGCTGTGACGGTTTGCGTTCGAAGGTAAACCCCAGCGCCACCTTTTCCAGCGCCTCGCGGGCCTGGGCCTGACGCTGCTTCTTATTAACGCCTTTGACCATCAGGCCATAGGCGACATTGTCGAGAATCGACATGTGTGGAAACAGCGCGTAGTCCTGAAACACGGTATTCACATCCCGCTCCCAGGGCGGTAAATCGCTGGCTGGCTTGCCAAAGATGGCAATCGAACCGCCAGAAAGCTGTTCGAATCCGGCAATCAGGCGCAGGCAGGTGGTTTTGCCGGAGCCGGAGGGCCCCAGCATGGAGAAAAACTCACCGTCTTTAATCGCAATACTGACGCCATCGACCGCCCGCACGTCACCGTACAGACGCGAGACGTTGTCAAACTCCACTGCGTACGTCATAAATCACCCCAGTGACGTTAACGACCGCCCATGATGGCGATGTAATCCTGCGTCCAGCGACTGTACGGCACGAATTTACCACCTTCAGCGACAGGCGTTTTCCAGAAGGCGATTTTGTCAAAATAGCGGTAGCCGTTGGTTTCACAGCCTTTGTCGCCCAGCAGCGTACTGGCTTTGCAGCCTTCGGTGACGACCGGCAGCGATCCAAACCAGGCCGCCACATCACCCTGAACTTTTGGCGTCAACGACCAGTTCATCCACTTGTAGGCGCAAACCGGGTGTTTTGCTTCGCTGTGCAGCATGGTGGTATCCGCCCAGCCGGTGACCCCTTCTTTCGGGAACACTGTACCAATGTGCTGCCCTTCACCCTTCAGCGCGTTCGCCTGATACGGCCAGGCGCTGGACGCCACGACGCCCTCATTTTTGAAATCGCTCATTTGTACGGTGGTGTCGTGCCAGTAACGGTGGATCAACGGTTGCTGCGCGCGCAGTACTTTCAGTACCGCCTGATACTGCGCTTCGGTAAGTTGATACGGATCCGAAATCCCCAGTTGCGGCTGGGTGGCTTTCACAAACAGCGCCGCGTCGGCAATGTAAATCGGTCCGTCATAGGCCTGCACGCGGCCTTTGTTGCTTTTTCCATCCGGCAGGTTTTGTTCAACGAACACCACGTTCCAGCTATCCGGCGGCGTCGGGAAAGTTTGCGTGTTGTACATCAGCAGGTTCGGTCCCCACTGATACGGCGTGCCGTAGACTTTGCCCGCCACGTTGAACCAGTCGCCTTTGACCACCCGGGGATCGACGGTTTTCCAGTTAGGGATGAGCGCCGTGTTGATTGGCTGCACGCGTTTACCCATGATCAGGCGCAGAGAGGCATCGCCAGAGGCCGTCACCAGATCGTAACCGCCTTTCGCCATCAGGCTGACCATCTCATCCGACGTCGCCGCCGTTTTGACGTTTACCGCACAGCCGGTCTCTTTTTCGAATTGTGTCACCCAGTCGTACTGTTTATCGGTCTGACCCCGTTCGATATAGCCCGGCCAGGCGATAATATCCAGGCGGCCTTCAGCCTGACCTAACGCGGTGGGCGGTTCGGCGGCGTGCGCGGTCATCAGCGTCATACTGAGCGCGCACAGGCTGCTGCGGGCAAATTTCTTGCTCATAAGGTCTTACTCCTGTCGCAAAATATTGAGCGGCAGCCTTGCCGTAAATATATGTCCTTTCCTAAAAATAGTCGGCGCGCCGTCAGCGCACCTCCCGGCACGAGGAAATTTAATCAGGTTGTGACATAACGCGCATTACGCCCCGTACGCCGGCACTGAGCGGCTATCTTCTGGAGTATAGACAAGGGGTTAGCTGAGGAGGTGGAAAAACAAAAGCTATTGATATTTCCTATGATGATCGGCGGGAAATAAAGTCGTACGGTTCTTGCTGATATTTTATAAATAAGAACGCGCCATTCTTTTATATTGAATAGCGCGCGTGTTTTATTTCATCTGAGCGCGAATGAGTTGCCCCAATTGTTTCACCGCGTCTTCTTCGCGCTCTCCCCAATTCCATGCGGTATTGAAGCGGAAAAAGCGCTTCCAGGTGTCTGAGGTCGAGAACATTTTCCCCGGCGCGATGCTGATATGGTGGGCCAGCGCCTGTGTGGTCAGCTCACCCGCGTCCAGCGATTCCGGTAGTTCAAGCCAGAGAAAATAACCGCTGTTGTTATGATGTATTTTTACTTCCGCCGGAAGATGACGCAGCAGCGTTTGCCAGGCCTGCTGTTTGCGCTCCGCCAGTTGACGGCGCAGGCGGCGAAGATGGGCGTCATACCGGCGCGTAGAGAGATAATCGACCAGTGCCAGCTGCATCGGCGAACTGGTGGAGAGCGTACTCATCAGTTGTAATCGCTGGATCTGACGGGCATGTTTGCCGGCGGCTACCCAACCGATGCGAAAACCCGGCACCAGACACTTAGAGAATGACGAGCAGTGCAGCACCTTGTCGCCCCGATCCCACGCTTTGGCGGGCAGCGGTTTCTCCCGACCAAAGTAGAGTTCGCTGTAGACATCATCTTCAATCAACATCACATTATGGCGATCGAGTATCTCAACCAGACGCGCCTTTTTCTCCGGGCTGAGGGTCACGCCGAGCGGATTCTGGCTGTTGGTCATGAGCCAGCAGGCTTTGACCGGGTACTCCTGCAGCGCCAGCTCCAGCGCCGCGAGGTCGATCCCCTCCTTCACGTCCGTAGCCACCGACAACGCTTTAAGCCGCAGCCGCTCCAGCGCCTGCAACGCGCCATAGAAACAGGGGTTTTCGACAATCACCCAGTCGCCCGGTTCTGTCACCGCCTGCAGGCTCAGGTTAAGCGCCTCCAGCGCTCCGGCGGTAATGACTATCTCATCGGGCGAGACGGTAATACCCTGTAAGGCATAACGGCGGGCAATGGCGTGACGCAGCTCTGCGTTCCCCGGCGGCAGGTTTTCAATCACGCTCATCGCGGTTGCGGTCCTGCTCACCTGCGCCAGAGAACGGTTCAGTTGCTGTAGGGGGAATAAACGCGGATCGGGAAAGGCCGAGGCAAACGGCATCACCGACGCATCCCGACTGGCCTGTAGCATCTCGAAGATATAGGTGTTGATATCTACCGCTTCGTCGCACATCACCTGGACCGGTTGCACCTCGGGCTGGCTAACCGGACGTGGCGCGACATAATAACCGGACTGGGGACGCGCAATAATCCGTCCCTGACTTTCCAGCAGCTGATAGGCATGTCCGACGGTCATAAAACTCATCCCGCTACTGACCACCTGCTCACGCAGTGACGGTAAACGGTCGCCAGGTTGCCAGACGCCAGAGGCAATCTGCTCGCAGAGTTGTTCAGCCAGACGCTGGTATTTTTTCATCGTTATTATCTCGCGGGTCAAAACATGTGGACCCGCACAGTGTATATCAGTGAGTAAAATACTCAACGCTCTGGTAACTGTTATGGTTTTAAAAGCCCTTACTGTTTCTGATACTGAAATCATCAAAGACTTAAAATTGCGCTGAATCAATTTTTAGTGCGGAGCTCTGCATGTTCGGTCTTGATGCGTTTCATCTGGCAAGGATCCAGTTCGCCTTTACGGTTTCCTTCCACATTATTTTTCCGGCGATCACCATTGGTCTTGCCAGCTACCTTGCGGTGCTGGAAGGGCTTTGGCTGAAAAGCAAAAATCCCGTCTGGCGCTCGCTCTACCAGTTCTGGTCGAAAATTTTCGCCGTTAACTTTGGTATGGGCGTGGTATCCGGTCTGGTGATGGCCTACCAGTTTGGCACCAACTGGAGCGGGTTTTCCGAGTTCGCCGGCAGTATCACCGGGCCATTGCTGACCTACGAGGTGCTCACGGCGTTCTTCCTTGAGGCCGGATTCCTCGGCGTGATGCTGTTTGGCTGGAACAAGGTTGGTCCTGGATTACATTTTTTCTCCACCTGCATGGTGGCACTGGGTACGATTATCTCCACCTTCTGGATCCTTGCCTCCAACAGCTGGATGCAGACGCCACAGGGCTATGAGATAGTCAACGGCCAGGTCGTGCCGGTGGACTGGTTCGCCGTCATTTTCAACCCGTCGTTCCCCTACCGCTTGCTACACATGTCGGTGGCGGCGTTTCTCAGCAGCGCATTGTTTGTCGGGGCCTCAGCGGCCTGGCATTTGCTGCGCGGAAACACGACTCCTGCTATCCGCGCCATGTTTTCGATGGCGCTGTGGATGACGCTGATTGTCGCACCGCTTCAGGCGCTCATTGGCGACATGCACGGCCTGAATACCCTCAAACATCAGCCCGCCAAAATCGCCGCCATTGAGGGCCACTGGGAAAATCCGCCGGGGGAACCCACCCCGCTGCTGCTCGTCGGCTGGCCGGATATGGAACAAGAACGTACCCGCTATGGGCTGGCGATCCCGGCGCTGGGCAGCCTGATCCTGACCCACAGTCTGGATAAACAGGTCCCGGCGCTGAAAGAGTTTGCCAAAGAGGATCGCCCCAACGCCACGATGGTGTTCTGGTCGTTTCGCATCATGGCGGGTCTGGGGATGTTAATGATCCTGCTCGGTGTTTGTGCCCTGTGGTTACGCTACCGACAGCGTCTTTATACCTCACGACCGTTCCTGCGCTTTGCTTTATGGATGGGACCGTCAGGATTGATAGCCATTCTGGCGGGCTGGGTCACGACGGAGGTCGGTCGCCAGCCGTGGGTGGTTTACGGGCTACAACGTACTGCGGATGCGGTCTCCGCACATGGCGATCTACACATGAGTCTTTCTCTGCTGGCGTTCTTTGTCGTCTACAGCTCAGTCTTTGGCGTGGGTTATAGCTACATGATCCGCCTCATCCGCAAGGGGCCACAGGAGACGATTGCTCCGACGCCGCCCACCGGCACGCCAGCCCGGCCGCTGTCTGCCGCCGTCCTCGACTCTCAACATGAGGCACACCGCTAATGGGTATTGATTTATCGGTAATCTGGTTCGTCATCATCGTCTTCGCCACGCTGATGTACATCGTGATGGATGGATTCGACCTGGGTATTGGCATTTTGTTTCCCGTTATCCGCGATGCCGACGATCGCGACGTGATGGTTAACAGCGTCGCCCCGGTCTGGGATGGCAATGAAACCTGGCTGGTCCTCGGGGGTGCCGGGCTGTTCGGCGCGTTTCCGCTGGCCTATGCGGTGATTATTGACGCGCTCACGATCCCGCTGACGCTGATGCTCATCGGATTGATTTTTCGCGGCGTCGCCTTTGAATTTCGCTTCAAAGCCACGCCAGCCCATCGTCCGTTCTGGGATAAAGCGTTTCTCTGCGGTTCGATGCTGGCGACGTTCACCCAGGGCGTGGTGGTGGGTGCGGTGATTAACGGTTTTGCCGTCACCGGTCGCCGTTTCAGCGGCGGCCCGTTTGACTGGTTCACCCCTTTCACCCTGTTCTGTGGCGTTGGTCTGGTCGTCGCTTATGCGTTGTTGGGTGCCACCTGGCTGGTGATGAAAAGCGAGAACCCCTTGCAGGATAAGATGCGCACCGTCGCGAAAAAACTCTTGCTGGCGATGCTGTTGGTCATCGCGCTCATCAGCCTGTGGACGCCACTGGCGCACCCAGCGATCGCTGAACGCTGGTTTACGCTGCCGAATCTGTGGTTCCTGCTGCCGGTTCCGCTGCTGGTTGCGGTGATTGGCTTCTGGTTATGGCGAACGCTTAACCAGCAAGACAGCCACGCGCTGCCCTTTGTGTTGACCCTTGGTCTGGTTTTCCTCGGTTTCAGCGGGTTGGGGATCAGCATCTGGCCGTACATCATTCCGCCCTCCATTACTCTCTGGCAGGCTGCTGCGCCCGCGCAGAGTCAGGGCTTTATGCTGGTCGGCGCGTTACTGATCATTCCCATTATTCTGGTTTACACCTTCTGGAGTTACTACGTATTCCGTGGCAAAGTTCAACATGGCGAGGGGTATCACTGATGCAACAATCTGTCTGGAACCGCCTGATGTGGCTGGTGATTTTGTGGGGCGGCAGCGTGCTGGCGCTGGCTGCCGTGGGCATGTTCTTTCGCCTGATCATGACGGCGGCAGGATTTAAATCGCATTAAGTTTATGCCGGATGACGCTGCGTTTATCCGGCATAATCGTTAACCTTTACGACGCTTTGGCAGCGTTTTCATCAGCTCTTCCGGGCTGACGGAAGCCACCACGCTGCCGGGCAGCGGCATCTTCAGGATATGATTTTTGATTTTACCGATCACATGCATTTCGCACGGGCGGCAGTCAAATTTCAGCGTTAGCACCTCATCGCCGTTAACCAGTTGCATCGGCGTTGCCTTCCAGCTTTTGATATTGCCCTTCGCCTGTTTCGGGCACAGATTAAAGGCAAAACGCAGACAGTGTTTGGTGATCATCACCGGCACATCGCCCTTTTCTTCATGCGCTTCATATGCCGCATCAATCAACTGCACGCCATAGCGATGGTAAAACTCGCGCGCTTTATGGTTATAAACGTTGGCCAAAAAACTCAGGTGCGTTTGCGGGTAAACCGGCGCAGGTTCAGACACCGGTTTGCGAACGCCGCGTTGATAGCCCGCCAGGCGCGCGGCATCCAATAGCTCCACCGCTTCCCGGCGAAACGCATTAAGCTGGCTGTTCGGCACAAACAGCGCCCCCGGCAGGTTCACCGCGATATCGCGGGCGTAATAGAGAGTCTGCCCCAGTTTCGCCAGTCCATCCTTCAGACCGTTCAGCGCTTTTTCCGCGTTGTTGGCCTCATCAAACTGTCCGTCCAGCGTATGGGTGATGCTGACGCCCTCTTCGCTGGTCAGCGTCAGGATCAGCTGTTCCTGCCAGCCGCCCAGTTCAATATCCACGGCCACCCGACGCTCGCTTGAGGTTTTGGTTAACGCCTGCTGCCAGTTATGGTCAAGATTGCGATTCAGCGGATGGGGCGGACGCAGTTTATGCAGTTCGGCGGGCATCTCGTTCGGCCAGACGCGATAGCGATGATGTCCGGTTTTTTCGACGGTATTGGCGCGAAAGCCGACAACATCGCGTTTGATCAGGACGTTAAGACCGTCACCGTTTGCCAGCGGTTCGCTGACTTCAACGTCGAGGTGATCTTTTGCCACTTTCAGCACGTCACCCACCGGCAGACCGATAAACTTCGGCGAATCAAAGGCCCCAATATCCCCTTTACGCGCATTCACAAAGTAGTCGGTGCTGCCGCGATGGAATGTTTTATCCGTTGACGGCGTGAAGAAATGTTCCGTACGCCCGGCAGAAGCCCGCGCCAGGTCGTCGCGATCCTCAATAATGGCATCCAGCATCTGGCGATAGTGCGCGGTGATGTTCTTTACATAGCTCATGTCTTTGTAACGCCCTTCAATCTTGAAGGAGCGCACGCCAGCGTCGATCAGCGCGCCCAGGTTGGCGGTCTGATCGTTATCTTTCATCGACAGCAGGTGTTTCTCATACGACACCACCCGTCCTTGATCGTCTTTCAGGGTGTACGGCAAACGGCACGCCTGCGAGCAGTCGCCACGGTTGGCGCTGCGCCCCGTTTGCGCATGCGAAATATAGCACTGTCCCGAATACGCCACGCACAGCGCGCCGTGGACAAAGAATTCTATTGTAGCGTCGGTCGCCTGATGAATAGCCTGAATCTGTTCAAGACTCAGTTCGCGCGCCAGGACTATCTGCGTAAAACCCACGTCAGAGAGGAATTTGGCTTTCTCCACGCTGCGAATATCGCACTGGGTGCTGGCATGCAGTTCGATGGGCGGGATGTCGAGTTCCAGAATGCCCATGTCCTGTACGATCAGCGCATCAACGCCGGTCTGGTAGAGATCGGTAATGAGCTGCTGCGCGGGGTCCAGTTCATCGTCGTGAAGAATCGTATTCAGCGTGACAAAGATTTTCGCGCCATAGCGATGGGCGAACGGCACCAGTTCGGCGATATCTTTCAGGCTATTGCTGGCATTATGACGCGCCCCAAAGCCAGGACCGCCGATATAGACGGCATCTGCACCATGTAAAATGGCTTCGCGGGCAATGGCGGTATCACGTGCCGGGCTTAACAATTCAAGGCGATGTGGGGACTGGCGCATAGCGTTGTTGTATCCAGTAGCAGCAAAATGGCGGCTATTGTAGTCAGAAGCGCCGCGTTGCGAAATAGTTTTCCCGCTTAACTGCGTGGGTAATGGATAAGCGAATGAAAGTGCACGGTCTGTTCGCTGCTGTTGCGATAGGCATGGGCGCGGTCACCCGCAAAACGAATGCCTTCTCCGGCACGGATCACGCGCCATTGCTGTTCAATGCACATCTCCAGTGCGCCTGCTATCACGACCACATGTTCAATCACGCCAGCTTCATGCGGTGTGGATTCGCTGAGCGCGCCGGGTGCCAGCAGAATCGAAAAGTGGTCAAAGCGCAGCACCGGATCCCACGGAAATAACGGCGTCACGACCATCGCCTGCTCTTGCGGATCAAACGTCGGCAGCGGTTCAGTTTCCGGCGGTGAAATAAAAGTGGAGAACGGGACGTTCAGTCCGGTGGCAATCTTCCATAACGTCGCCACCGTGGGACTGGATTCGTTGCGCTCAATTTGCCCGAGCATCGCTTTTGAAACACCGGTCGCTTCAGCCAGGCGCGATAAACTCCACTCCCGCTGCTTGCGTAATGTTTTTAAGGTGTTCGCCAGATAGTGCGTCAGGTTGTCCATTGGTATCCTCCCAAAAGGTCAGCTTACCACTTGTACGTTATAACGCCCAGATGCTAGATTAAACGACCGTTATAACGCACAAGAGGGGCTTATGCGTTCATTCTCCCTGCCATTACCCACACTGCTTTCTGGATTTGTCGCCGTACTGGTTGGCTATGCCAGTTCTGCGGCCATCATCTGGCAGGCCGCCGTGGCGGCGGGCGCCAGCACAACGCAAATTGCCGGCTGGATGACCGCCCTTGGCATCGCAATGGGTGTCAGTACGCTGCTCTTGACGCTCTGGTATCGCGCCCCCGTACTGACGGCGTGGTCAACGCCCGGCGCGGCGCTGCTGGTGACCGGACTCCAGGGGCTGACGCTGCCAGAAGCGATTGGTGTGTTTATCATCGCTAACGCGTTAATCGTACTATGTGGCGTGACGGGATTATTCGCCCGCCTGATGCAGGTGATCCCCCACTCGCTGGCGGCGGCCATGCTGGCCGGGATTTTGCTCCGCTTTGGCCTGGAGGCATTTGCCCGTCTCGGCGACCAGTTTCTGCTTTGTGGCGGCATGCTGCTGGCGTGGTTAGTGATGAAGAGGATTGCGCCGCGCTACGCGGTCATTGCGGCACTGATTGCCGGCGCGGTCATTGCGCTATTCGAAGGTGACATTGTCACCTCTTCATTCGCCATGACCCCGGTGTTACCCACCTTTATTGCCCCTCAGTTTTCTCTGGCCCACGCTCTGGGCATTGCTGTACCGCTCTTTCTGGTGACGATGGCGTCACAGAATGCGCCCGGCGTGGCAACGATGAAAGCCGCCGGATACGATGTCCCCGTTTCACCTTTGATCATTGTCACCGGATTACTGGCACTGCTGTTTTCCCCTTTTGGCGTCTATTCCATCTGCATTGCCGCCATTACTGCGGCGATTTGCCAGAGTCCGGATGCCCATCCGGACGCCGCTAAACGCTGGTTGGCCGCCGCGGCCGCCGGGATGTTCTATCTGTTAGCCGGTATTTTCGGCAGTTCGATTACCGGCATGATGGCGGCCCTGCCGACGAGTGGCATTCAAATGCTGGCGGGACTGGCGCTGCTGGGGACGATTTCGGGTAGCCTGTACCAGGCGCTGAATCATGAAAACGAGCGTGATGCCGCCGTGGTGACGTTTCTGGTCACCGCCAGTGGGCTGACGCTGTGGGGAGTGGGTTCGGCATTTTGGGGACTGATCGCAGGCGGGATCTGCTACACCGTCTTAAGGTTAGCCCGACGCGCGTAACTGCGTCGGCGTCTTACCCGTCACCTGCTTAAAGCGATTGCTGAAGTGGCTCGGCGAACTGAATCCGCAGGCCAGCGCAATCTCCGTTAACGGACGCTGTGAGTGACAGACCAGCTGCTTTGCCACGGCCATCCGGCGCTGCATCACGTACTGATGCGGTGCCATTTTCATCGACTGGCGGAACATTCTGGCGAAATGAAATTCACTCAGCGCGGCTTCATACGCCAGATCGGCTAGCGTCAACGGTTCTGCCAGGTGGGCGTCGATATAGGCCAGCACATTGCGCAACGTCACCGGCGCCAGTCCGCCCGTTACCGTCGGCAATCGCCACTGCACGTTGCTGTAGTGCTGAATAATATGAGTCATCAGAAGTGACGACGCGGCGCTGAGCGTCAGGTGATTCGCGGGTTGATGCCAGTCGTTACCCAGCAAAAACTGTCGGTAGACCGCCGTAATGCCCGGATCGTTACCAAACGTCCGTTCATCCAGCGTAAAGCGGTATGGACTTTTGTCCCAGACCTTTTCCCCCACGTCACGCAAATGCGCGTCGGTGCAGTAGAGATGCACGAACGAGAGGTTGTCACGGATATCCCAGGTGGATTCACTCTCTTTTGGCAACAGGCAAAAGCGGTCCGGCCCACCACCATTTTTCCAGCCAGAAGCCGTTTTCTGATAACTTTCGTAGCCATCCGCGACATACAGACTGAGCGTGTGATGATCGCAATACTGCGTGATGGTATCGCGCTTGTTTGACCATGCCGCTAACTGAACGCCCGAACGCAGCTCGACCGACTCCTGCAACACGGCATTGTGCTGACTCAATTTTTCAAAGGCATCGTAAGACCGGGTCATACCACCACATAAACGCTGTTGTTCAGGCATTCAGTCTATCGCAGGTCATTGCGGTTACCACCCGCCAGACAGAAAAAAGCGCAAGATTTTGCAAGTATCCCGCAAATCGATGAAAGCGCGTCCCACCTGAGATCGGCGACAGTCAATTATCGGGTAAGAAGAGAGAATAATGATGAACGCACTATTGTATTGTCTGGTCGTGGTTATCTGGGGTACCACATGGATCGCCATTTATTTGCAGCAGGGCCCCGTTGCCGCACCGGTCTCGATTTTCTGGCGCTTTGCGGTGGCGACGGCATTGATGATGGTCATTATGCTGCTGCGCGGAAAGTTGCGCACGCTATCGCTACGTGACCATCTGTTCTGCCTGCTGCAAGGGAGTTGCGTCTTTTGCTTCAACTTCTGGTGTTTTTATACCGCAGCGGCCTGGATCAATACGGGACTGGAGTCGGTTATCTTCTCCATGGCGGTGCTGTTTAACGCGGTGAACAGTTTCTTCTTCTTTGGGCAAAAACCGCCGCTGCGCTTTTATTGCGCCGCCGCGCTGGGACTCACCGGTATCGTCACCCTCTTCTGGCACGATCTGATGAGCAGCGGCTTTAGCGGATCGCTGCTGCTGGGCATTGGTCTTAGCGCGCTGGGGACATTTGGTTTTTCACTGGGAAATATGATAAGCCTCCGCCATCAGAAAAAGGGTCTGGAAGTGATGACCACCAACAGTTGGGCCATGCTGTATGGCACGCTGTTGATTGCGACGATTGCGCTTGTGCGTGGGGATAATTTCACCCCGCAGTGGACCTTCAGTTATCTCGGCGCCCTGCTGTATCTGGCCGTTTTCGGATCGGTCATCGCTTTTGGTGCCTACTTTACGCTGGTGGGGAGAATTGGCCCGAGCAATGCCGCCTACAGCACGCTGCTATTTCCGCTGGTTGCGCTGTCATTTTCTACGGTTTACGAAGGCTATAGTTGGCAGGTGAATGCGGTGACCGGGCTGGTTCTGATTCTGGTGGGAAATCTGGTGATGTTTGCCCGCCCACCGGCACTCTTGCGCCGCCGGACGGCATAAAGAAACGCGCCATCAGACGATGGCGCATCGACATTATTTCCGGTTTATGTCAAACATGGTGGCATCCGTCGCCATGTCATCCACAACCTGTTTCAGGTTCTCAAACGCCATCGGTGTGCTCTGATTACTCAGGTCTTTACCTTCGCCCTGACGAACAACTTTAATCACCGGCTTATTGGTTGCCGCATCGATTAGCTCGCCTTCAAAGTAAAGATGGGTGTCCATGGTACGGTGACCGGTCGCCATTTGTGTACCGGCAACCACCAGCGCCACAGGTACCACTTCATAGAATTGCAGCCCTTCTTTACTGGTATCTACCCCCGTGATCGCACCACGAAAGATCAGGCTACGCGGCCCCGGCGTGGTCACCAGCGGTTTACGTTGACCAACGGCAGTTTTCAGTTTCGTGTTGGTGTAGGTCAACAGCTGATCGAGCACCTTCTGGCCGACCTGAGTGGTCGGTTTTGGTACCGGATAATAGGTTATTGGATTCCAGACAATGTTGTCATATTTGGTTTCGCTATAGCCGGGATCGACCCAACGTAACACCGGATGCCCGGTGGCGGATTTTGTTTCCTTAAGACCAGAGTAGTCTTTTAAAAAACCAGAATATTTATCTGGCTGTGTGACTTTTGATGCACAGCCGGATAAGGCCAGTAAACCAGTAAGCACTGCAACTTTAAATAAAGTATGAGTACGCATGAAACGATCCCTTAGAATATGCAGATATGCAATTGAAATAGTAGCAAAGGGAAATCATCTGCGTTGGACTAAAAATGGTAACCACAGCACAATTTATTTCAGAGCGCCCATATTTAGGAAAAATGCTGGGCGCTGAAGGGGTTAGCGGTACATCTACTTAGGCTATTTTACGCGCCAGCAGCGTGGCGAAGCGCAGTTTAATTCGGTTGCCGTTGGCATCAGTACGATGCAATTCGCCAACATCTTCATTATATTTCAGTAATTCCCAGCCGTCGTAATAACGACGCAGTTCCCCTTCTTTAAAAGCAAACGGGAATCCTACCGTGCACGGAAAATCAGCGGTATCCATGGCGGCAACAATCAGGTTATAACCGCCAGGTTTGGTGCAACGCTGCATATTGTCGATTAAACCCGGAATCGTTTTGGCTTCCAGGAACATCAGTACCACGGTGGAGAGAATAAAATCATATTCGCCTTCAAACGTCAGGGCGTTGAGATCCACCACTTTCGCCTGGAGATTGTCCAGCCCTTCTGCCGCTTTGATACGTTCGACGTTGGCGATACTCATCGGGTTTTTATCCCACGCGGTCACGTCATAGCCCCTCGCCGCCAGATACAGACTGTTACGGCCATTGCCACAGCCTAAATCCAGCGTTTTTCCCGGTTTGACGACCTTCACCGCCTCCAGAACGTCAGAGTGAGTGCGGGTTAAGTCATATTTTTCAGTGAAGTAATTTTCATCACGAAGGGTCATTTTTTATCCTCAGATTTCAGTAATGCCGCACGTTCTGTGCGAATGAGCAGTTTTCCCTGCATCAGTAGTGCGAACGTGCGTACCAACAATAATGCGATGATAACATTAGTAAAGATGAACAACGGCACCGCCAGCGTGTGAAAAAAGCCAGCGGAACTGGCGTGGCCAAGATGCAGCCCGGTGGTCGCCAGGGCCGACACGCCGAACGAGAAACTCCAGAATGAGGCGTTAAACGGCTGCGACAGATACCAGGGCATCAGGCGCAGCATAAACAGGAGTTGCAGCAGGCCGTAGCCAAATAACATTTTTGCCAGCGTATCGCCCTCACCGCCGTTGACGCTCAGCCAGGCGCTACAGGCCACCAGCGCAGGCGCAAGCTGGATCCCCAGCGAAGTCCGCATAACGGTGGGCAATTCGCCGGCGCTGCGCAGACGCTGCAAGATAACCGGCTCCAGGCTCAGCCAGGAAAAAACGCCCGCCCCTAAAAAGACCAGTCCGGCATCGGTATAGCCTAATGCGCCACAGGCCATCGCGCTGATGAAGTTGTTAGCGACCGTGGGTAAATAGAGTCCTGGCGTTGTTGCCTCTTGTGGGTGTGAGCCGCGCCACAGCCCGGCGGTCTGCCACGCCGCGTAAACCAGTTGAATGACGACCCCGACGCTAAACAGGCCAATCGCCAGCGGACGACACCACGGAACAAAACCAATCGCCACCAGCATCGTGGTGGCTGGAAACAGGCTGACAAAACTGCTCATCACCGGATGGCGAATCTCGGCGATCACGCTGTGCGGAAGGCGGATCAGACGCGTGATAAACGCCAGCGTCAGCAGTCCCCATATCACCATCGCCAGCATCACCAGACCGTCGCCGAACCAGTGGCTGACCGACCAGATCTGGCTGGCATAGCGCCAGGCAAAGCCCATTCCAATCGTCCCAAGGACCATGCCGAAGTAACCGGCGGGAAGATTCAGGACGCGATCGCTACTCTTGCTGTTGCTCATTTTGTTTAATTTATAAAGTATATTTTAAATGCATTTTATGGAATTTTATCCGCGTTAGCCAGCGTCGCAGAATTTGCTACGGTTATAGTAAGCGACTAAACGGAATGCCTTCATGCGTAAATACCGACTCAGCGACGAACCGCGCGCGTTCAGTTACCTGGATAATGGCAATAAAAAGAGCGTATTACTACGCCAGATTATCGCACTCGTTGACTTTAATGATGTGAAAGCCGGTGACGCTGGCGGCTGGATTGATGATGAAAGCGTGCTGGCCCACACCGGAGATTGTTGGATTTACGACGAAAACACGCTGGCCTTTGCCGGCTGTATAATTTCGGGCAATGCCCGTATCACACAGCCCTGCCTGCTACGCGACAACGTCAGCCTTGGCGATAACGTCTGGATTGACCACGCGGAGCTCAGCCACGGCGCCAGAATCAGTGACAACGTCACGATTCAGTCATCCACGGTTCGCGGCGACTGCCACCTCTTTGGCGACGCGCGGATTCTGCAACAATCAGAGATTGTCGCGGCGCGCGGACTCACCGTCGAGCGCGATCGGATCCTGCAAGTTTATGACCGCGCCACGGTTATCAATTCGCGCATTGTCCACCAGGCGCAAATCTATGGCGACGCCATCGTCAGCTACGCGTTTATTGAGCATCGGGCCGAAGTTTTTGATGACGCGCTGATTGAAGGTAATGACGAAAATAACGTCTGGATTTGTGATTGTGCGAAAGTCTACGGTCGTGCGCAGGTGATAGCCGGCACCGGGGACGATGCGATCCCCACCCTGCGCTACAGTTCACAGGTGGCGGAACAGGCGCGAGTGGAAGGCAACTGTGTGCTTAAACATCACGTGCTGGTGGGCGGAAACGCCGTGCTGCGCGGCGGTCCCATTTTACTCGACGATCATATTCTGATTGAAGGCGACGCGCGTATTCTCGGTGAGGTGCTGATTGAAAATCACATCGACATCCGAGGACGCACCACCGTTGAGGCCGCCACAGACGAGGCCATTCACCTGCGCGGCCCGAAAGTGTTCAACGGTGAACAGCATATCACCCGCACACCGCTGATTGGTTCACTGTAGCGACGAATCGATGATTCGTGCATACAGATTAACATCGTCATAGTGACCATTCAGGAACTCCGCCTGCTTCAGGCAGCCTTCAAGCGTAAAGCCATTGCGCTGTGCCACCTGATTGCTTGCCAGATTTTTTACCCGACATTTGATAACAAAGCGGCGAATTTCGCCTCGCCCGGCATAGTGATGAATAAACGCCTGCAGCGCGCGCGACAGGATCCCTTTCCCCTGCTGCGCTTCATCTATCCAGTAACCGATATAAGCCGCTTTGTTCAACGGCTCGATCTGATTAAACGACAGCACGCCCAGCATCGCCTCGCCGTCGAAAATCAGGAACATTTTGGCATAGCCCCGCTGGTGGAGCATCATGTTGCCCTGCACGGATTTTCGCGAATCCTCTTCAGAGTTGACGTATTGCGGCCAGTCTAAAAACTGCTGTAGCCAGGCACTGTTTTTACGTACCAGTTGATACAGCCCGGCAACGTGACATTCCTCTACCGCCCGTAGTTGTAGCGTGTCATTGATCTCAATAATTTCACTCACCCGTATTCTTCCTCCCGCGTTCAGACATTCATCAGCATTGAGCGTTTTTATTCTACTTACCTCACATTATTTTTTATTTCCTCTACTTTCGCTATTTCCACGTGAGACTGCTCACAATTATTCGCCCAGCCAGCGCCTATAAAACGCTCAACGAGTGATTGTTTTATCTTCTACGGAGATCCTTATGTCATTTTCTGTGCAGGAAACACTGTTCTCGCTTTTGCATCTCAATGCCGTTTCAGGGCATGAAAACAGCGTCGCTGAGGTCATGCTACGCGAATTTAAACGTCAGGCAAAAGAGGTCTGGCGCGATCGGTTGGGAAATGTCGTCGCCCGCTACGGTAGCGATAACCCGAATGCCTTGCGACTGATGATGTTTGCCCACATGGATGAAGTCGGCTTTATGGTGCGCAAAATTGAGCCGTCGGGATTTTTGCGCTTCGAACGTGTGGGCGGCCCGGCGCAGGTCACTATGTCCGGTTCGGTCGTCACGCTCGCCGGAGATAATGGCCCGGTGATGGGATGCATCGGCATTAAGGCGTATCACTTTGCAAAGGGGGATGAACGCACGCAATCACCTTGCGTCGATAAACTGTGGATTGATATCGGCGCGAAGGATAAAGCCGACGCCCTGCGGATGGGCATCCAGGTCGGTACGCCGGTTACGCTGTATAACCCACCGCAACTGCTGGCGAACGATCTCGTGTGCAGCAAAGCGCTGGACGATCGTCTGGGGTGCACGGCGCTGCTGGGCGTGGCGGATGCCATCGGCACAGCGTCGCTGGATATCGCGGTTTATCTGGTGGCGTCCGTGCAGGAAGAGTTCAACATCCGCGGCATTGTCCCGGTTTTACGCCGCGTTAAGCCGGATCTCGCCATCGGCATTGATATCACGCCGTCATGCGATACGCCGGATCTGCAGGACTACTCCGACGTCCGGGTCAACCAGGGGGTCGGCATCACCTGCCTGAACTATCACGGACGTGGCACGCTGGCCGGATTAATCACGCCACCGCGACTGATCCACATGCTTGAGCAAACGGCCCTTGCGCACCATATTCCCGTGCAGCGCGAAGTCGCGCCCGGTGTTATCACCGAAACGGGCTATATCCAGGTTGAGCAGGACGGCATTCCCTGCGCCAGCCTCTCTATCCCTTGTCGCTATACCCACTCTCCCGCGGAGGTCGCCAGTCTGCGCGATTTGACTGACTGCATTCGCTTATTGACCGCCCTGGCTGGCATGCCAGCCGGGCACTTTCCCGTTGAGCCTGATTCAGGCACTACACAAGAGGCAAATCCATTATGAAAAAGATCCTTGTGGCATGCGGTACCGGCATGTCGACGTCAACCATGATTGCGCACAAGTTGCAGGAGTTCCTTGCTGAACAAGGCATTCCGGCAAGCACCGCCCAGTGTTGTCTCAATGAGATCCCGCTGAATTGTAACGGCATGGACCTGATTGTGACGTCCATGCGTACCAACAACGATTACGGTATTCCCACGTTAAACGGCGCGGCACTGCTAACGGGAATTAACGACGACGCCTTGAAGCAAGAAATCAAGGCACTGTTAACGCAATAACAAGGAGGCATTATGTTTGACTACATCCTGTCTCTCGGTGGTACCGTCTTTGTTCCCATCATCATGATTGTGATTGGGTTGATCTTCCGTATTCCCTGGCTGCAGGCGATCAAAGCCGGGGTCACGGTAGGGATTGGTTTTGTCGGAATGGGGCTGGTGATCGTCATGGCGATCGACAGCCTCAGTCCGCCCATCAAAGTGATGATTGAACGCTTTGGTCTGACCCTGCATGTGTTTGACGTCGGCGCAGGACCGGCCTCTGGCGTCGGGTACGCCACCGCCATTGGCGCAATGATTATCCCGATTATTTTTCTGCTCAACGTCGCGATGCTGGTCACCCGTCTGACCAAAACCATGAACGTCGATATCTATAACTACTGGCACTACGCCATTACCGGCACCGTGGTCCAGTTAATGACCGGCAGTCTGATTTATGGCGTGCTGGGCGCCATTTGCCACGCGGCATTGTCGCTGAAAATGGCCGACTGGACGGCTAAGCGCGTGCAGAACATCGTCGGACTGGAGGGGATCTCCATTCCGCAGGGCTATGGTTCCAGTTCGGTACCCCTGTTCGTTCTGCTCGATGCCATCTACGAAAAAATTCCGTTTATGAAGGGACGCAACATCGATGCCCAGGAGATCCAGAAACGCTACGGCATGGTCGGCGACCCGGTCATTATCGGCGTGGTGCTCGGTCTGATCTTTGGTCTCGCAGCGGGTGAAGGATTTAAAGGCTGCGCCAGCCTGATGATCACCGTCGCGGCGATTATGGTGCTGTTCCCGCGCATGATCCGTCTGATTGTTGAAGGGTTACTCCCCATCTCCGACGGCGCACGTAAATTCTTCCAGAAGCATTTTAAGGGACGTGAGGTGTATATCGGTCTGGATACCGCCGTCACGCTGGGTCACCCCACCACCATTGCCGTTGGCCTGTTGCTGATCCCTATCATGTTGATTCTCGCCAGCATCTTGCCCGGCAACAAAGTGCTGCCGCTTGCCGACCTGCCCGTCGCACCGTTCTTTATCTGTATGGCGACGGTTATCCATCGCGGCGACCTGATTCGCACCTTAATCAGCGGCGTGATTGTCATGGTCACCGTCCTGCTGATCGCCACGCAGTTTGCCCCCTACTTCACCGACATGGCGCTTAAGGGCGGCTTCAGCTTTGCCGGTGAAAACGCGCAAATCTCTGCACTGTCCGTAGGCAACATGTTTGGCTGGTCAATTTCGGAGCTGATGTCGCTTGGCATTATTGGCGTCGTCGTGGCGGTGGGTATCGTCGCCAGCGTCGTGCTGTTCTTACGTAAACGTGAACTATCGGAATAAGGAGTACCTTCAATGAGTTGGCTGAAAGAGGTTATTGGAACGGAAAAAGCTGTTATTGCCATGTGCCATTTGCGCGCATTGCCCGGCGACCCGAGCTTTGATGCACAGAAAGGGATGAACTGGGTGATCGACCGCGCCCGGGACGATCTGCTGGCGCTACAAAATGGCGGCGTGGATGCCGTGATGTTTTCCAACGAGTTTAGTCTCCCCTATCTCACGAAGGTTCGCCCGGAAACCACCGCGGCAATGGCGAGGGTGATTGGACAACTGATGAGCGAAATCCGCATCCCGTTTGGCGTCAATGTGCTGTGGGATCCGGTCGCGTCGTTCGACCTGGCTATGGCGACGGGCGCATCGTTTATTCGCGAGATTTTTACCGGTGCCTACGCCAGCGACTTCGGCGTCTGGGACACCAACGTCGGTGAGACCATACGTCATCAGCACCGCATCGGCGCGGGTGGGGTCAAAACCCTGTTCAATATTGTGCCTGAAGCGGCGGTATACCTGGGCAATCGCGATATTTGTTCCATTGCGAAATCCACCGTCTTTAACAACCATCCGGATGCCCTCTGCGTCTCTGGTCTGACGGCGGGCGCACGCACCGACAGCGCCCTGCTAAAGCGGGTAAAAGAGACGGTGCCGGATACCGTGGTGCTGGCGAATACCGGCGTGTGTCTGGAAAACGTTGAGGAACAGCTTAGCATTGCTGACGGTTGCGTAACGGCCACCACCTTTAAAAAGGACGGCGTTTTCGCCAACTTTGTCGATCAGGCGCGGGTCAGTCGGTTTATGGAAAAAGTGCATCATATACGGCAATAAAAAAGGGGATAAGCAGAGCGCTTACCCCCGGTAGTACAGCGATCCCTGCCGCCTTCGTCAAAAGTCTCGACGGGGATCGCTATCAGAGTAACCCTAACCGGCAAGGAGTCAACGACTGATGATAAACGATGTTAAGTGGGTGCAGGCACAGCGCGAGGCCAAAGACTGGCGCCAGGCCGTCGAGATCGCCGCTCGCCCGCTGATTACCTTTGGCGCTGCGCAACCGGGCTACGTGGACGGCATTATCGACAACACGCTGAACTGGGGGCCGTACTATTTAATTGCCCCCGGTATCGCCTTACCCCATGCGCGGCCCGAACAAGGGGCTAACCATAATCAGGTCAGCATCACGACGCTTAAAACGCCCGTCGCGTTTGGTCATGAGGAGTGCGACCCGGTCTGGCTGCTGCTGTGCGTCAGCGCGACGGATGCCAATGCGCATATCCTCACCCTCCAGCGCATCAGTCAGTTTATTGATTCACCCGAACGACTCGCGGCGGTGCGACAAGCGCAAACCGACGCCGCGCTGTTCGCGCAGGTATGCGGATAACGGAGGCGATGATGATTCTGCACCCTTCTCTTGCGTCGGCGGATCCGCTGCACTACGGGACGACGCTGACTGCCCTGGCCGATGCCGATATGGGTTCACTGCATCTGGATATCGAAGACAGCAGCTTTATTAACAACATTACCTTTGGCCTCAAAACCGTGCAGGCCGTCGCCCGGCAGACGACACATCCCCTCTCATTTCATTTTATGATTTCCCGCCCACAGGACTGGTTTTCTGCTCTGGCAGAACTCAAACCGGCGTGGATTTTTGTTCATGCTGAAACGCTGGCATACCCTTCTGAAACGCTGACACAAATAAGGCTTATCGGCGCGAAAGCCGGGCTGGCGTTTAATCCGGCCACCCCTGTTGACGCGTATTGCTATCTGGCACCACACCTGGATGCGCTGATGGTCATGACCAGCGAACCCGACGGCGTCGGTCAGCAGTTCATTCCCGCCCTGTGTGAGAAGGTCCGTCGCGTACGCGACTGTTTTCCTGAAGCGGCGTGCTGGGCCGACGGTGGCATAACGCTTTCCGCCGCACAACAACTGGCGACAGCGGGCGCGCAGCATCTTGTCGTGGGACGCGCGCTGTTCTCATCAGAAAACTATCACGCCACGTTATCCCGGTTTGCCGGACTGTAAGAGGAGATTGCTTCGATGAGCCAACAGCGCCCTGACCGTATCAAACAGATGCTGCACTATCTGTGGCAGCATCGTCATCTCTCTACCCAGCAGGCCATGGAACTGTTTGGCTATGCGGAGGCCACCGTCCGTCGTGATTTCCAGTATATCGCCAGCCAGTATCCCGGCATGATTCGCGGTCACGGCAGCCTTGATTTTGACGACAGCATGGATGACAAAGAGTATGTTTTTGATGTCAAACGGACATTGCAGGCGGAGGCCAAAAAAGAGATTGCCGCCCTGGCCCGCACGATGATCAAAGACGGCGACTGTTTCTTTCTTGATTCCGGTTCCACCTGTCTGGAACTGGCGAAATGTCTGGCCGATGCGCGGGTGAAAGTCATCTGCAACGACATCAAAATCGCCAATGAGCTGGGCTGTTTTCCGCACGTCGAGAGCTACATCATCGGCGGACTGATTCGTCCGGGTTACTTTTCGGTGGGTGAGAGCCTGGCGCTGGAGATGATCAATGCGTTTTCGGTAGAACGGGCCTTTATCTCCTGCGATGCGCTGTCGCTGGCAACGGGGATCACCAACGCCACGATGTTCGAAGTCGGCGTTAAAACGCGAATTATTCAACGCGCCCGCGACGTGGTGCTGATGGCCGATCATTCAAAGTTTGATACCGTCGAACCTCACGCGGTTGCCACGCTCTCATGTATTAAAACGATCATCAGCGACAGCGCGCTCGCGGATGACATTGTGCAGCGCTACACCCACGCGGGATGTCATCTGGTGTTGCCACATCGCTGAATGACAGGCGCAAAAAAGCCGCCATGGCCGGCGGCTTAGCTTGCTGACACAGAAGGAAAAAGCGTGGTTTTCCTTCTGTGCGGTTAGCGGCTCATCAACGCGGATTACCCCGCATCAACGCTTTCTTTCTGCAGTATTTTGAGCATATCGTCCTTAAGCTGGAGTTTCTGTTTTTTCAGACGAACGACTTCGAGATTGTATCCCCGACCATCGGAACCTTCCAGCCTGGCAATTTCATGATCAAGGTTGTTGTGCTTTTCGAAAAGAGACAGAAAGCGAGGATTCTCGGATTTCAGTCGGGAAATCAGATCTCTGTATTCTGGAAACATACGCTCTCCCTGTTAGTGATAAACCATGTGTATAAGAAATACACTCCTTCAGCTTACTCATTTGACTTAGGGAAAAATGCGAACGGGATCGTGTTTAATTCCTGTACAGATATTTCACGCTCATCTCTGATGACGCCCTTCGCATAACGAAGGGCGTCGGCGTCGATTAACGCATCACGCGGTCGTCGACGTAGTTACGTTTATCCGGCGCAGGCGGGAAATACTGATACAGCCAGGTTTCACTGATCGCCTCTCCCTGACAGCGCAGGAACATACGCATATCCACCGGATCGGTCGAGTCAGACGTCGGGTACCAGTCGAACTGGATGCGATAACCGTCAAACGGTTCAACGTAGAGGATCTCAATCTGTTTCGCTTCACCGCTGGACAACGTAATCACCGGCTCAATGCCTTTCGGCGCGGCCGCTTTCAGATCGCCACCCACGAAATCGACCGCAAAACGCCGTGCCCATTTCTCCGGATAGTGCTCACCCGGTGCCCAGCCTTCCGGGAATCCACCCATACCGGTGCGGGTCGCCATCACGCGCGCCAGCGGCGAACGGACCGGCGGCTGTGCGCTCCAGTACAGACGGTATTTGTATTCCAGCTCGTCACCCGCTTCGATGGCTTTTTCCGGCTGCCAGAAGCAGACCACGTTATCCAGCGTTTCGCCCGTCGTCGGGATCTCCATCAGGCCGATGGTGCCTTTGCCCCACTGGTTACGCGGTTCAACCCACAGGCTTGGGCGCTTGTTGTACCAGCCCATGATGTCCTGATAGTGGGTAAAATCGCGGTCCAGTTGCAGCAGGCCGAACCCTTTCGGATTGTTATCGGTATAGGCGTTGAATTGCAGCTTCTGCGGATTGTTCAGCGGGCGGCAGATCCACTCGCCGTTACCGCGCCACATCGCCAGTCGATCGGAGTCGTGGATCTGCGGATGAATGGTGTCGCACATGCGGCGTTCGTTATTGCCGCAGCTGAACATACTGGTCATCGGGGCGATGCCCAACTGTTTGATGTCTTTGCGGGCATAGAGACGATTTTCGACATCCATGATCACCTGGCTCTTCTCGCAGTGAATCACGAACTTATAGGCACCGGTGATGCTCGGGCTGTCCAGCAGCGCGTACACGGTAAACGAGGTGGCGCCTGGCTTCACCGTATCGAACCAGAAGGCGGTGAAATCCGGGAATTCTTCTTTGGTGTCGGTGTAGGTGTCAATTGCCAGACCGCGCGCGGAAAGCCCGTACTGATAGGTATCATCAACCGCACGGAAATAGCTTGCGCCAAGGAAGGAGACGACGTCGCGACGCGCCAGTTCGGGCGCTTTGAAGACGCGAAAACCGGCAAAGCCGAGATCGGTTTGCCCTTCCAGTTGTCTGGTATCAACGCCGGCATCATTGTATTTAAACAGTTCCGGACGGAAGTGGATCTCACGCGCCTGATGGGTGCTGGAATCAACGGAGAACATGCGTACGCGGCGACGAAAGCCCATCCCGACGTGGAAGAACTGCGCATCCAACTGGCGGTCTTCGACGTTGTTCCACAGCGATTGCGCGGCATCGTACTGAATACTGTTGTAGGCCTGCGGCGTCAGATTCGCCAGCGTATTGGGCAACGCACGCGGCGCACCGCCCCACGGTTTCTGCGCGAGATCGTGCGCCATGGATTGCAGTACGGAAAAATCAAAGCGGACGGTTTGTCCGTCTGCAATGTCGGATTCCGCCGCATAAGCAGCACGGGTGAAGAGTGAAGCAATACCGCTGGTACCGCACACGGCGGCCATTGCCATTGAACCTTTAATAAATCGTCTGCGATTCATACCTGAAAGTAAATCCTTCTGGTCATGTGAAGGGTCCCGCGCTGGCGCTCGACAGCGGCAAGAAGTTGCATAATTCTGACCGCTCACTCTAGACAAAATTCATTAAGAATCCAATTGTTGGCCGCTGATTATCTGAACAAAACGGAAAATATTTCGTGTCGATGAGAACAGACTGATTCCCACGTAAATTTTCCCGCACAAACTTTCAGCTTGTGCAAAGTTAGTCGAGACTGACATGGTGGGCCATCACCCGTTTAAAGAGCGAAAGCCGCGCCCGCATGAACCGGTTCTCAACCTTAAATCCGGCGAACTTGTTCAGCCCAATGCGTAACAACCGATCGCGGCCCTGAATGCAGGCAGGCCAGCGGACCGGTCCGTGAAGCACATCGCAAGACCGGCTGGCATGACGGGCGAAATTGACCCAGTAATCCGCAACGTGGGCGGCAAAAGCGAGATCGTTAGCGTTCACGTAATTGCGCGAGGGCTCGGCGAGCATCAATGTATCAAAAACATAAGGCACTTCATTGCCATGCCATGCGCCGTTGGCGTAGGTGTGATGCTCCGTTTCCGCAACGTAATCGAACCAATAGCGCCAGCACGGTTCGCCAACCCGCTGCTGCGCCTGCATCACCACATAGCCCAATGCCGTAAACGCCATATCCCGACACACCTGCCGCCCCAGCTCTTCATCGCCCTTCACACCCGGATACAGCAGCTTAATCAGGCCGAGTCCCAGCCTGCGTTCACGACGTAGTTTCTGGATTTGCCCGGCAAGGTCGATGCCAAAGACGGCCATCACGCTGGCTTCATCGCTGTTCGAGCCAATCATCATGGGCATTGGGTGTTGTCTGGCGGCAAAAAAGACGTCCAGCATCGGTTCCGGCAGTATTGCATCGCCGGAGATGGGCGTCGGCGCAATTTTATACGGCGCGCCCAGCGGCCAGAATGCCTCAGCCGGAATGGCGCGAAGTTGTTCCGCCGTCGCGTTCTGCAAGCCAAAGTGCTCTGCCAGCGCAACGCCGTTTTCCAGGGCAATCTCGCGAGGCGTGTCCGGCAGCGTGTAGCCGCTCTGTACAATCGCTTTATGAAACAGCCCTTTTCCGCGCGGAGAGGCTAACAGCGAGAGTACGCTGCGCGCCCCGGCCGACTCCCCAAACAGCGTGACGTTTTGCGGATCGCCGCCGAACGCGGCGATGTTTTCCTGAACCCAGCGCAGCGCGGCAATCTGGTCGAGCAGCGCGAAGTTATTGAGGCACTCGCCCTCTTCGCCTTCCAGCGCCGGATGGGCAAAAAAGCCGAGATGACCGAGGCGATAATTGACGGTAACGACAACCACGTCACGCTTCGCCAGCGCAACGCCGTCATAAGGTGGCAGATTGCCGGCACCGATGGTGTAGCCACCGCCGTGCAGCCAGACCATTACCGGAAGCGGCTGATGACGTTTCGCCGGAGACCAGACGTTGAGATAGAGACAATCTTCAGAAAAAGCGCCCGGATCGCCGCCGCCCAACTCTTTGCAGTATTCAATGTCCTGCCAGCTTGCACTGGAGAAGGTACTGGCGTCACGAACCCCGGACCAGGGGGCGACCGGTTGAGGTGCTCGCCAGCGTCGTTCACCCGTTGGCGGCGAGGCGTAAGGAATGCCGCGCCAGAGGTGGGTGTCATCCTGTACAACACCCATCAACTGGCCCTGCACCGTTTTAATCAGTGGAATGCTGGGATTGACCATGTCCATGTTTACCCGTTAATCGCAGATCCCTACAGGATACCTGGATTAAAGCAGGCCGCAACGCCGTTTGCTGCGTTCTTCCGCTTCCTGGTACAACACAAACTCGTCAAACACCGGACAGCCCAACGCCTGTTCAAAGGCCTCGCGACTGCCATTGCCATGACTGCGCGCCTGAGTTTCATTCCCCAGATTCGACTGGAAAATCCCCGCCGCGCTGACCGGCAGGAAATCTTCATAGGTGATGGGCTGCGCCTGCACCCAGCCACGTTCAATGTGCGGTTGTGGATCGTCACCGGGATGAATCGCCTTGCGGTGCGCTTCGCCTGACGGCGTCAGACGATAGCGGAACCATGCCAGCCCCTGCTGGCGCAACAGAAATTCGCTGTCCGGGAACGCGTTAAACACCTCCTGCAGGTGCAGTTGGTGCGTCAGGTTATCTTTGCCCGTCCCGGCATTGCGCAATAATTCATCGTACAGCTGACGCCCTTTGATCGTCAGCGCCACGCCGCGTTGTTCTATCTCGCCGAAGCGGGCCGTATGCGTCCCCTGCATTTCACCAGCGAACAGCACCGGTTCTTCCAGCGCTTTGAAACTGGTCTGGCGCAACAGAATGGGTACGTCACGACGCGGTGGGCCTTCAATCAGGATTTTCGGTTCAATACCACATTCCGGCATCATCGACTGCACCCGGTCGATATCCAGCGTTCTGGGCGTCAGGTGGTTAATGTGACAACCGGGGAAACAGACCACATCGGCGATCAGTCGATGTTCGTTATGCAGCGCATGATAGGTTTGTTCATCCACAGTGGCATGACGATGCCAGCGGAAGGTTTCCAGCGCTTCTTTCACAAACTCGCGCGCCTGTGACGCACTAAACCCATTCTGGCTGTCCCAGACATCGAGCAGTTCACGACAGCGTGGCGTAAAGATATCGCGCTGAGCGAGGATCTCCGCCGCGCGCTGGCGCAACGAGGCGTTTTCAATCAGTTCAAGACGCAATAACGAGGTAAAGACGCGAAACGGATTTCGCGACAGCGAGGCATCGTCAATCGGGCGGAATGCCGTTGAGTGCACCGGTACCCCGGCCTGGGAGAGATCGTAATAGCTGACCGGAAACATCCCCATGATGGCAAACATGCGGCGCAGCGTGGACAGTTCCTCTACCGTACCGACGCGAATAGCGCCATGACGTTCTACGTTGAGGCGCGCCAGTTCATCCGCATTAGCCAGTTTTTCATGCAGCGTGGGGTTATTTTCGAGGACCGCCAGATTCACATCCGCCACCAGTTCCAGCAGCGTGCCGTACTGCGGAACTTCCTGCTGGTACATGGCTGACATTGCCTGCGAAAAGTGTTCCCGAATCTCATCTGCCGTGATGGTGTTCGCCATAATGTCATGCCTCCAGTGAATGTTACCTGGAGTGTAGGAAACGCCATTCACTCTGGGGGGAAGAATTTACAAAGTGTGATCTCACCTGAATTCGCTCTGCGTCAGACCCTGCGCCCTTATATAGCCTTTGGTTATGTAATAAACGGCATAAATTCACTTTTAATTAACAATACATTTACACACACTGTGTCAGGTAAGCATAAAACAATAACTCTCTTCCCTGTACCGGAGTCCGCTATGCGTGAAAAAGTGACCTCTCGCGAGGTGGTCCATCGCGACTATAACAGCCATCCGCCGGCCTTTGCCCCCGGCTATAAAACCAGCGTTCTGCGCTCGCCGCGCAACGCGCTGATCTCCTTACAAAACTCATTGTCTGAAATCACCGGACCGGTCTTCAGCAACAACGATCTTGGCCCGCTGGATAATGACCTGATCATGAATTACGCCAAAGACGGCCTGCCGATTGGCGAGCGCATTATCGTCCATGGCTATGTGCGTGATGGCTTTGGTCGGCCGTTGAAAAATACGCTGGTCGAAGTCTGGCAGGCCAATGCCGGCGGTCGTTATCGCCACAAGAAGGATCAGTACCTCGCACCGATCGACCCTAACTTCGGCGGCTGCGGGCGGGTGTTAACCGATGAGAACGGCTATTACTTTTTCCGTACCATCAAGCCCGGCCCCTACCCGTGGCGCAATCAGGTCAGTGACTGGCGTCCTTCGCACATCCACTTTTCACTCTCCGGTGAAGCTTTCGCCCAACGTTTGATTACGCAAATGTATTTTGAAGGCGATCCGCTGATCAAGCAGTGTCCGATTGTGAAAACCATCAATAACGATGATGCCATCCGCACGCTGATTGCCGAACTGGATACCCACGCCGCCGTACCGCTCGATTGCCTGGCGTATCGCTTTGACCTCGTGCTCCGCGGGCAGCGCGCCACCTTATTTGAAAACCGTACTCAGGGGGGCTCGCGATGAAAGACTATTTGCAGGAAACCGCCTCGCAAACGGCGGGACCGTATGTGCACATTGGGCTTGCGCCTGACGCCGCAGGGTTTCACATCTTTGAGAAGAATTTCAGTTCCACGCTGACCAACAGTCATACCGAAGGCGAGCGCATCGTGATTGAAGGCCGGGTGATTGATGGTTCAGGCACGCCGGTGCGCGATGTGCTGCTGGAAATCTGGCAGGCCAACGCCCACGGACGCTATAACCATCCGGCGGACCGTCAGGAAGAAAAGCCGATCGACGCGGATTTTCGCGGCTGGGGACGAACCTGTTCCGACTTCGACAGCGGCGTCTGGCGTTTCGACACCATCAAACCTGGCTGCGTGGTGGGACGCGATGGCCGTACGATGGCGCCGCACGTCAATCTGTGGATTGTTGCACGCGGCATCAACATTGGCCTGAATACTCGCCTCTATTTTGCGGATGAACAAGAAGCCAATCAGCGCGATCCGGTGCTCAATCTGATCGAATGGGAAGTTCGCCGTCAGACCCTGATTGCCCGCCGCGAGCAGCGCGGTAGTGAGACCGTCTATACCTTCGATATTCACCTGCAGGGCGAAAATGAAACCGTCTTTTTTGACGTCTGATGCCGTCAAGGGAACGGGCTGAATCTGTCAGCCCGTTTTGTCTAGTTTATCTGCGCAACATGACTTTCCAGCCACGGCAGCATCTGTTTCTTACGACTCAACATCCCTTCCACTGTTACCGGTTGCACCAGTTCAGGCTGGCGCGGGCCGGCGAACCAGAGTTGTGAATTGCCCACGTTGATGTCGGTCAGCATCAGCACAACCAAATCCGCCCCGCTGCGGGCCGCGTAATCGGTCATCTCCTCACGCAGAGCGTCCATCATGTCGGCGACCTGGCTCAGCGCGTACAGTTCAATCTGTGCGACGCTCACCTGCTGACCGTTGATAGTGAAACGCTTGATATCCTTTTGCAGCAGTTCGCTGGCGCGCAATCCTTCAACGCTGGTTTTCGCGCTCAGCAGATCGGCGCTGAACGCGGTCAGATCAATCCCGGCACGCGCTGTCAGTTCTTCGACGGCCAGACGGTCATCCGCAGTCGTCGTGGGCGAACGTAGCGTGACAGTGTCACTCAGCGTCGCACCCAACAACAATAACGCCTGCGCAGGCGTTATCTGCGCCCTGTTCTCTGGGCTCATCAGTTGCCACAACAGCGTGGCACTGCTGCCCACCGGCTTTATCCATACCTCTGGCGGCAGGCGGGTAACCAGCCCACCCAGGCGATGATGGTCGATAATGCCGACGATATTGCTCTCCCGGAGGGTTTCCGGCCCCTGTGTCGGCTCGGTGAAATCCACCAGCCAGACGTCGAGGTCCGTCAACGGTATTTCCAGCAACGGCGGTATATCCTGCCCGGCCCGCTCGAACAGAAAGCGGGTTTCGCGATTGGGTTCGCCCAGACGCCAGGCGGTGGCCTGAAGTCCGCGCATATTCAGCCAGCGCGCTGCCATAAAAGCGGTACAAATGGCATCACTGTCCGGATTAAGGTGGCCTGTGACATGGATCATTTTCGCCTCCGAAGAGAAAGTGCTGTTACTTAAATAAGTTAAATGTTAATAATATTTTGCAATCAAGTTATCAAAAACAAACAACTTTACTTGTCACCGGCACCGCTCTGTTCTTAACATCGCTTATGGAAAAAAATAGTCTGTTCAGTCAGCGCATCCGATTGCGCCATCTTCATACATTTGTCGCTGTTGCTCAACAAGGAACCCTGGGGCGCGCAGCAGAAACCCTTAACCTTAGCCAGCCTGCGCTTTCCAAGACGCTTAACGAACTGGAGCAACTGACCGGAACCCGCCTCTTCGAGCGCGGACGGCTTGGCGCGCAGCTAACGCTGCCCGGCGAGCAGTTCTTAACGCATGCGGTGAAAGTGCTTGACGCGCTCAATACCGCCGGACAGGCGCTGAATCGTAAAGAAGGTCTTAACAATGATGTGGTAAGAATAGGCGCTCTGCCGACCGCCGCGCTGGGTATTCTTCCGTCGGTCATCGGGCAGTTTCATCGGCAACAAAAAGAGACCACGTTGCAAGTCGCGACGATGAACAACACCATGCTGTTGGCGGGTCTGAAATCCGGCGAGATCGACATCGGCATTGGCCGGATGTCCGATCCGGAATTGATGAGCGGCCTCAATTATGAGCTGCTGTTTCTCGAGTCGTTAAAGCTGGTCGTTCGCCCCAACCACCCGTTACTGCAGGAAAATGTGACGCTGAGTCGCGTGATGGACTGGCCCGTGGTTGTCTCGCCAAAAGGGACAATCCCCCGTCAGAATGCCGAGGCGTTGCTGCAAAGTCAGGGCTGTAAGATGCCAACCGGCTGCATTGAAACGCTCTCCGCGTCGCTGTCGCGCCAGTTAACCGTCGATTATGACTACGTCTGGTTTGTGCCGTCAGGTGCGGTAAAAGAGGATTTGCGCCAGGCGACGCTGGTTTCGCTACCGGTGCCGACACAGGGCGCTGGCGAGCCGATCGGTATTCTGACCCGCGTGGATTCCCCGCTCTCCTCTGGCGCACAGACCTTAATTTCCGCCATTCGTAAATCGATGCCGTTATAACCGGTCAGACAGGCCGGATGAGGCGCCATTGCGCCACACCCGGCAATGGCGATTAGAAGGTTTCCCAGTTATCCCCACTATCGGTAACCGGCTGTGCTAAAGGCTGAACGGGCGTCTTTGTTGTCGACACGCGTTTACCCGAGCGTCCACCCTGCAAGCGAAACGTACCCACCGCCTCCGTCAGATGCGCGGCCTGCTCTTCCAGCGATGCCGCCGCCGCAGAGGCCTCTTCCACTAGCGAGGCGTTCTGCTGTGTCACTTTATCCATCTCTGAGATAGCCTGGCTAACCTGGACTATCCCACGACTCTGTTCGTCCGACGCCGCCGCGATTTCCAGCATGATATCGGTGACGCGTTTAACCGCCTCCACAATGTCGGTCATGGTATTCCCCGCCGCGACCACTTCACCGGAACCCTGATCGATCAGCCGGACTGACTCGCTGATCAGCCCTTCAATCTCTTTCGCCGCCTGGGCGCTGCGGCTGGCCAGCGTACGGACCTCACTGGCGACCACGGCGAATCCACGCCCTTGCTCACCGGCACGCGCGGCCTCTACTGCGGCGTTCAGCGCCAGAATATTGGTCTGGAAGGCAATGCTGTTAATGACCGCGGTGATCTCAGAGATTTTCTTCGAACTGGTCGAAATATTACCCATCGTCTGGACCACGCCGGAGACCATCTGTCCGCCACGACTGGCTTTACCGGACGCATCTTCCGCCAGTTTGCTGGCGTGGTGCGCGTTATCGGCGTTTTGCTTCACCGTTGCGGTCAACTCTTCCATACTGGCTGCCGTTTGCTCGATCGCCGCAGCCTGCTCCTCGGTGCGTGAAGACAAGTCGGTATTGCCCGCCGAGATTTCGCTGGTGCCACGGTAAATCTCTTCTGCGCCCTGACGCACGGATCCGACCGTTTGCACCAGCGAACGCTGCATCTGTTGCAGGTGGCGACTCAGACGCCCAATCTCGCTGCGCCCGGTCGGCTCATCCTGCATGGTCAGATCGCCAGCGGCAATTTGCTCAATACGCTGCGCGGCATGCTGCAAAGGTTGAATGACGGTACGACGCAGAACAATAAACGTCATCAGCGTCAGCAGCAGCGCCAGACCAAAGGCGCCAATCATGAACATCATCCCCAGTTGTGTGCGCTGATGCGCCTGCTCACTTAACTGGTTAGCACGCGCCATGCGCAGTTCGATCGCCTTCAGTAAGACTTTGTTGTAACTGTCATCCAGTTGTCTTGCGTGTTCGCTCTCGTGGTTGATGATCGCTTCAAACATGCCGTTTTTGGCGTACTTGAGCATCGGTTGCATCCCTGCAACATAGGCTTTGAAGCTACTCTCCAGTTCGCCATCCAACGCTTCATCCGCAGGGGTTTTCACCTTGCGCGCCATGTAAACGTTAAATCCTTCCTCAGACTGCTTGATACGCTTTTCCGCTGCGGCAATGTTGGCCTTCATGTCATCCATTTCGGCAATCCGACTGGCAGCGCCTGCATGAATCATATTGATTCGCGCGGTACGCAGGTGGTTCGAGCTGTTCGATAATCCCATGCGAACCTGGATCTCATCCGTCACGTCCCGCTGATCGCGGTCAGCCTGCATGAGAAAGTAGCCCGCCAGACCTGAGCTCAGCGCGAACAGTAAAAGGATGCCACCGAGAATGGAGGAAAACAGCGGAACCAGCCTGATGTGATGCAAAAAGCCCAGCTTATGTGGTGCTTGCATCGATGTTGTGTTGTCCATGACCGTCGACTCTCTTGTAGGATTAATGCGTAATACGCGCCCGTTAGATAGTCATCGGCATTCCGCGAGGTTTACTTACCGGGAAAAGCGCCGATTTCGTCACAGTTTGACAACATTTATGTTAAAAACAGGAGAGCGCCAGCGGAGATTTCCGCTGGCGGATGAATCAGTTATCGCCGAAATGGATAACGGTACGGATGGATTTACCTTCGTGCATCAGGTCAAACGCGTCGTTGATTTGATCCAGCGGCAGGCGGTGGGTAATGAACGGATCCAACTGGATTTTCCCGGTCATCGCGTCTTCCACCATCCCGGGTAACTGGGTTCGCCCTTTTACGCCGCCAAATGCGGAACCACGCCAGACACGGCCAGTCACCAACTGGAACGGACGGGTTTTAATTTCCTGGCCCGCACCGGCAACACCAATGATGATGCTCTCGCCCCACCCTTTGTGACAACATTCCAGCGCCGCGCGCATCACGTTCACATTACCAATACATTCGAAGCTAAAGTCGACGCCGCCATCGGTGAGTTCAACAATCACCTCCTGGATCGGTTTGTCATCGTCTTTCGGGTTGATGAAGTCGGTTGCCCCCATTTCAGCCGCCAGTTTGAATTTTTCCGGGTTGGTATCGACGGCAATAATACGTCCGGCTTTCGCCTGCACGGCGCCCTGAATCACCGCCAGACCAATTCCGCCAAGGCCAAACACGGCAACGGTGTCGCCCTCTTTGACTTTCGCGGTGTTATGCACGGCACCAATCCCCGTTGTCACACCGCAGCCCAGCAGACAGACCTTGTCCAGCGGCGCTTGCGGGTTGACTTTTGCCAGTGAGATCTCCGCACACACGGTGTATTCGCTGAAGGTACTGGTCCCCATGTAGTGATAGATAGGTTCGCCGTTATAAGAAAAACGGGTAGTGCCATCCGGCATCAGGCCTTTCCCCTGGGTGGCACGTACGGCCTGACAGAGGTTGGTTTTCCCGGATTTACAGAATTTGCACTCGCCGCATTCGGCGGTATACAGCGGGATGACATGGTCGCCCGGTTTCAGGCTGGTAACGCCTTCGCCGACCTCGACCACCACACCACCGCCTTCATGTCCCAGAACCGCCGGGAATACCCCTTCCGGATCGTCGCCAGAAAGCGTAAACGCGTCAGTGTGACACACACCGGTGTGGGTGATCCTGACCAGCACTTCACCTTTTTTCGGCGGTGCGACGTCAATCTCAACAATTTTAAGCGGCTGGCCGGGGCCAAACGCGACTGCTGCACGTGATTTCATCTGTCTCTTCCCTTTATTGCGAGGTGATAGGTTTATTTTAGATAAGCGCGAAGAAGGTGGCCGATTTCAGCCATGCGCACGGCGCGCTGGTCAGACGTGGTTTCACCACTCACCAGTTCATCCTTCAGGTGGATCTCAACCATTTCGCCCATTAAGCCATTGGACGCGCCGCGAACCGCGGCGATTTGTTGCAGGATAGCCAGGCAAGGTTCGCCGGACTCCAGCGCACGCTCCAGAGCATCCACCTGCCCCCGAATGCGCCGTACGCGAGTCAGAATACGTTTTTTATCTGCGGGTGAATGTGGCATACGCCCTCCTGTATACTATAGGGGGGTATACTATCATAAATATTAACAATTTGTGAAATATAATATTTTATCAAAATCAGTATGTTACAGGCTTGTATTGAAGTACATATGTAAACACACACCGTCTTTTTGGCGCTCCCGAAACACGCCCACCTCCCCGGCTGCAAGTACAAGGACGGCGGTCCAGGATAATCCTGGCAATACTCTCTTTGTCGTGCATGCCTTTAGCCCTATCACCTCCGATAACCCGGATGCGCTGGGCGTATCAGGTTTCCGTTTTTTTAATGTGAAAGGAGGTAATTCCCGGAGCCTGACATAAAAGTGTTCTAAATAAACATTTCGGGTACGCGGAATTTATGCTTATCAAAATAAACATGAGATTTATTTTGTTATTTGGTGTATTATTGATGTCCATTCATACAGGAAAAGCCTATGTCAGAACGTAAAGACTCAAAATCACGTCGCAATTATCTTGTCAACTGTTCCTGCCCAAACTGCGCCAAAGAATCTCAACACAGTTTTTCAAGAGTACAAAAAGGTGCTCTTTTGATTTGCCCTCATTGCAATAAAGTTTTCCAGACAAATCTCAAAGCCGTTGCCTGAGTGTTTTGATCCTCCCTCGAGTGCATGTAATAGCAAAAAATATATATCATTAGTCAATTGATATAATAAAAAACCCGCAATTGCGGGTTTATGTGCTTAATTTAAATTGTGATGCTTTTGGGGAAAGCCAGCCCCTACCCACTCTGTCGATATGTCTACTCAGGCAACAGCCTTCTTCGTTATCGCATACAGACAAAGCGTTGGATTTTACTCTGTAGTAACGACATTCGCTGCCGCAGGACCTTTAGCGCCATCCTCTATTGAGAATGTGACTTTCTGTCCTTCAAACAGGGTACGGTAATTATCATTCTGAATAGCGGAGAAATGCACAAAAACATCTTTGCTACCGTCAGCAGGAGTAATGAAACCGAAACCTTTATCAGCGTTAAACCATTTTACTAAACCAGTCATTTTATTTGACATTTTATATTCCTTAAATTGAGCCTTTCGGCTTAGATGGTTTTTATTACAGAAATTACTTAGTACTTATTGGAGAGACTCAAAGAAGGAATAAGTGAATAACACCTGAAATGAGAACTGCTTTAGTAAACTACTTTGTATATCGTCTGTTCTTCAAACCGACGTCGCCATTAACGCACGGTCATACCAATTAATCAATGTTTATTTTAGCCATCCGGACTCCTTTATACCCACCAGAAAACGCTGGCTTTCTTTCAAATCATCTGTATAGTGCACCGGGTTATCAGTATTAAGGAATTTGTTTGTCCCGTAAAATGACAGGAATTGTCAAAACCTTTGACTACAAAAGTGGCAAAGGTCTTATCACCCCCTCCGATGGCCGTATAGATGTTCAGCTTCACATTTCAGCACTCAACCTCCGCGATTCAGAAAAACTTACCCCTGGGCTACGCGTTGAGTTTTGTCGGATAAATGGTCTGCGTGGGCCATCAGCAGCGAATGTTTATTTTTCATGACCTGTAATGACACTTTTATTTCTGATGCCCTCGCAACTGGCGGCTTAGTACCAGCCGCGCCACATTATCAATGATATCGCGAGGCGAAGAAAAACAGGATTAGACTGAGCCTTCTTTTTCAATAACAAGAACCCGGGCCACCCCCTGTGGATGAGCGATGTGTTCTGTCCCTTCACTTGCATAAAAAATATCACCGGCATGCAGTATCTTACTGTTAACCTTACCGTCTTCTTTGTATCGCATTTCAACACTGCCATCCATTACAGCAAAAACCTCTTGTCCATCATTGATATGCCACTTGTAGGGTTGATCGGTCCAGTGAAGTTTTACGCTGACGTTATCAAAGCTGGCAATATGTTGAGAGTCCCAGGCTTTAGAACCGGTAAATTCCCTGCTGCTATAAAAATCCATATTTTCTCCAGGCGCAGAAACGCGTTAGTGGTATCAACAAAATGTGAAATAACCTTATCTCACGGCTCCTGCTGCTCCGCAAAGGCATCGCAACGCAGAAAGGAAGCCGGAACCCTTCTCGTATATACCACCAACCCGATGGCTTTGCACAGCGGGTCATCAGTAGCACCCGGTGTGGGGAGTCTCCCCGCACCGGGCGAAAATCACCTTATCGCTTACGCGGCATCATCCGCAGCAGCGTATTATCCTTCCAGAAATAATGGTGCATCAGCGCGGCGGCGGCATGTAGCGCAATGACAAAATAGCCGAGATTCGCCAGCGTGATATGCCAGGACTTCAGCGTATCCACCAGTTCGAAATTGCCTTCTGCCGCGTACGGCATCACCAGACCAAAGGCCAACCATGGATTCCCGCGGTTGTACATCATCACCAGGCCGATCAATGGCAGTGCAATAAACAACAGATAAATCACCAGGTGCCCCAGATGTGCCAGTCCGGTGATCATCGGTTTAGGTTTCGGCACGATGGCTGGAGCCGGATATTTCAGTCTGATCAGCAAACGCGCAACCATCAGAACCAGAATGGCTATCCCGCAAGAAACGTGAATCATGTTAATCACGGGACGGTCGCTGCGCGGGAAAAAGCCGCGAAATTCCATCGCACAGTAGGCCACAATCACCAGTAAAAAGACCAGCCAGTGGATGCCAATCTGCAGGCTTGAGTACTTATTGCCCATAACACTTCCTGAGTAAAAACAATAAAGCGACAACATAGCGAGCTTTTGTTAAAAATTCATTAATTTTTCTTCACTGCTTATCAGTCAGTTAGGCTCAACGGCAAGAAGTGCGATTGCTCACCCCGCCATACTGGACTATGCCTGGTAGGGAAAAAAGAATGTCCGCGACAACCTCACAGGAGTTAATCATGAGTAAAATTGGCATTAACGGTTTTGGTCGTATTGGTCGTCTGGTGTTGCGTCGGTTACTGGAAGTCAAAAGCGATGTTGATGTGGTCGCAATCAACGACCTCACCTCCCCTAAAATCCTCGCCTATCTGCTTAAGCATGACTCAAACTACGGCCCGTTCCCCTGGAGCGTTGATTTTACGGAAGACGCGCTGATTGTTGACGGGAAAACGATCGCGGTTTATGCAGAGAAAGACGCTAAAAATATCCCGTGGAAAGCCAAAGGTGCGGAAGTCATCATTGAATGCACCGGCTTTTATACCTCAACCGAGAAATCTCAGGCACACATTGATGCTGGTGCGAAAAAAGTGCTGATCTCCGCGCCTGCAGGGGACATGAAGACCATCGTCTTCAACGTTAACGATGACACGCTGAATGCCAGTGATGTAATTGTTTCGGTGGCCTCCTGTACCACCAACTGCCTGGCGCCGATGGCCAAAGCCCTGCACGACAACTTTGGTATTAAGGTGGGCACCATGACCACGATTCACGCTTACACCGGCACGCAGTCGCTGGTCGATGGCCCGCGTGGGAAGGATCTGCGCGCCTCGCGTGCGGCAGCCGAAAACATCATCCCGCATACCACGGGGGCGGCGAAAGCGATCGGTCTCGTTATTCCGGATCTCAGCGGCAAGCTGAAGGGCCATGCACAGCGCGTTCCGGTGAAAACAGGTTCCGTCACCGAGCTGGTGTCGATTCTGGCTAAAAAAGTGACGGCGGAAGAGGTTAACAACGCACTGAAAAAAGCGACGCAAAACAATGAATCTTTTGGTTACACCGATGAAGAAATTGTCTCCTCTGACGTCATCGGCTCCCATTTTGGTTCCGTGTTTGATGCCACCCAGACTGAAATCACCGAGGTGGGGGATCTGCAACTGGTGAAAACGGTGGCCTGGTACGACAACGAATACGGCTTTGTGACGCAGCTTATCCGTACCCTTGATAAATTCATTAAACGCTAAGCGTAAAGGCGGAGGGAAACCTCCGCTCTTCTTCGCCGATCAGCACTGCAAATAGACCACCTGGGTTTGCAGGTATTCGTTCAGCCCGTGTTTGCCGTCAGCACCACCAATCCCCGACTTACGCCAGCCCGCGTGGAAACCCTGCATCGCCTCAAAGTTCTCGCGATTAATATAGGTCTCACCAAACTTCAACCCTTTAATGGCTTTCATCGCCACGTTGAGATTCTGCGTATAAATTGACGACGTCAGACCGTAGTCGCTGTCATTCGCCATCGCGATGGCCTCCTCCAGCGTGTTGAAGACCACAACGGGCAGCACCGGACCGAAAGTCTCTTCGTGCATAATGGCCATCTCCTGACGGACATCCAGCAGCAGCGTGGGCGGATAATAATAACCTTTACCCTCAACGGCTTTACCGCCGAGCGCCACCCGCGCGCCCTCCTGTACCGCACGCGCCACTTTCTGCTCAACACGTTGCAGAGCAGCAGCATTGATAAGCGGTCCCATGGCGATGTCGTTACGCTCGCCAGGATTGCCAAACTGTACCGCCTTCAGGGCTTCACCCAGACGGTTCACAAACTGGTCATAAATCCCTTTTTGTACGTATACGCGCTCAGCGCAGTTACAGACCTGTCCGGTATTGATGACCCGGGAATCCACAATTGCTTTTACCGCAAGGTCAAGATCGGCATCATCCATCACAATGGCCGGTGCCTTGCCGCCCAGTTCCAGGCACACTTTGGTAATGTTCTTCGCCGCCGTCGCCATAATCTTCTCACCTGCGGCAACGCTACCGGTCATGCTGATCATTGCCACCTTCGGGTTGCCAGCCAGTTCCTGTCCGACGGTCTCGCCGCGCCCCAGCACCAGGTTAAACACACCGCGCGGCAGGCCAATTTCGTCGACAATTTTGGCAAATGCGATGGCGTTATTGGGTGTAAATTCGCTGGGCTTAATCACGATGGTATTTCCGGTAAGCAGCGCCGGAGCCAATTTACGGGCGATGAGGAAGAACGGGAAGTTCCACGGCAGGATCCCGGTGGTGACCCCCAGCGCGCGCTTAAACAACAAAATATTCTCACCGGGGCGGTCGCTTTGCAGAATTTCGCCTTCATAACGGCGAGCCCACTCTGCCATATAGTCGAGGTAATCGGCGGTAAAGGAGACTTCCACCTCCGCCAGTTGCTGAATCTTCCCCCCTTCCGCGACGATTAAGGCGCTGATTTCATCGGCGCGCTCGCGGATCCCGGCGGCAATTTTGCGCAGCCAGCCCGCACGAACGATCGCCGGTAGCGCTTCCCAGTCGGCCTGAGCGCGATCGGCGGCGTCAATGGCTTTACGCGCATCTTCAGCACGACCATCAGGAATACGCGAAATCACCGCTTCGGTTGCCGGGTTGACGACATCAATCCAGGCATCTTCGTGCCAGGTCACAAACTGTCCATCGATATACATTGGATGTTGTACGGGTACTGACATGCGCTGCTCCTGTGATTGAATTGTTTTTAACAAGTAAAACTATTGTTAATAAATATCAATCATGCCTCAGCGATCCCGCCTGGCGTCGTGATTCTGTGAACTGCTTCATAAAAGAGGGGGATCGGGCTGGGGAGAACAAAAAGGCAGGCCTTTGCGTTTTGCCCGTTTGGGAGAAAATACGCCCAAACGGGCAGACGCTAGCGCAGCGAACGGGTGTTCATCGCGTCATTCAGCGCCGCATCCTGTTGCAGGATCTGCCATGCGGCCTCGACCTCTGGCGGGAAATCCACATGCACAATGAAATCACGCCCGCGTGGACCATAGCCGGTTTCATCATTGCGCAAGCGCGGGATTTCTCCCACCACCAGCGCTAAATAACGATCGACGGTCCACAGGCCGTCAGGGTCGTTGGCGAACGCGACACCGTCTTCCTGCTGGCACAATACGGGCGTAATCCCCGGATGGCTTAACCAGCGCGGCGCGTCCGGATCGTCACGGGTCACCCGGCGAAAGGTCGCCACCGTGCGCCGCTGCATCGTGGGATCCTGTACCACAATGGCGGTGTTAATCGGCGTTGCGGCCTGCGCGATGATCTGCGCACTAAAACGGGCGTTCTCTCCGCAGTTGGTTGACTGATCTTCCAGCCAGATTTTGTCTGCGGGAATGTGCCAGAACTGCCGGGCAATATCCGCCAGAATGGCAGCTTCGGCGCGACCGGTAGTCTGAATCGTGTTGTAGCGCGGATGTTGAGCGACGGCGGCATACAGGAAGGTCGTGGAGTGACCAATCCCACCGGCGATCAGCAGCGGGATCGCTTGCTCGTGAGCAATTCGACAGGCGGCGTCAATTGTCGGGATGACGGCATTGCCCGCCAGCACCACGCAGTCTGCCGGGTAAGCGGCCCCTGCGCAGAAGTCATCCTGCGCCAGCCACTGCCCCACCGTATTGATAGCCTCAAGGGTGGTGGCAGAAAGTTTCGGGAACGGATGCATCATTAGGCTCCTCCTCTCATTGCAGCAGAGTACCGCACCCGCGCTGAATAAACAGCAGATCTCTCTGAAAGGCTGGTGATTGATATTTCGACGCTTTTTTTGTCATCTGGGTGAAATAACACAAAACGTCTAAAAACCGGGCGGTTGCACCTGCATGTTATCCTGTTTTTCCGCCATTTTATAAATGATTAACGCTATAACTTCTGTTCATACAGAAAATAACACTGCCAAATCACTCTCTTTTTAGCCCATTCCCGCACGACGTCGCTTGTTAAATGTTAAGAACGCACCTAGTTTGATTAACAATTTTACAACCATTTAACGTTACAGGTTGCACCTGCCGCGCTGCCAGGTGACACCTTCTTTGTTCTCTGGCGGAGGTTTTAAGGTAATGACAACCCATGAAAGCAGTACGGCTATTCTGAAGAAAAATAAGAAAGTACTCGTCGCCAGTCTGACCGGCAGTGCGATTGAGTGGTTCGACTACTTCCTGTACGGCACCGCGGCAGCGCTGGTGTTCAACAAGATTTTCTTCCCGATGGTCGACCCGGTGATCGGTCTAATCCTCTCGTATCTCTCCTTCTCTCTGACCTTTTTCATTCGCCCGATTGGCGGGGTGATTTTCGCCCACATCGGCGATCGCATCGGGCGTAAAAAGACGCTGGTACTGACGCTTTCCCTGATGGGCGGCGCAACGGTGATGATTGGCCTGCTGCCCACTTATGACATGATCGGTATCTGGGCCCCTATCCTGCTTATTCTGATGCGCATCATCCAGGGGATGGGCATTGGCGGCGAATGGGGCGGCGCGCTGCTGCTGGCCTATGAGTACGCGCCGGAAAAACGCAAAGGCTTCTTCGGCAGTATTCCACAGGCGGGCGTGACAATTGGGATGCTGATGGCGACGTTTATCGTGTCGCTGATGACCCTGTTTAGCGAAGAGGATTTTCTCTCCTGGGGCTGGCGCATTCCGTTCCTGCTGAGCTCCGTGCTGGTGCTGTTAGGGTTGTGGATCCGTCGGGATATCGACGAAACGCCGGACTTTAAAAAAGTGAAAGCGTCTGGTCAGGTCGCCAAAGCGCCGCTGCGCGATACGCTGACCCATCACTGGCGTGAAGTGTTGATTGCCGCCGGGTTGAAGGTGGTGGAAACCGCACCGTTCTATATTTTCTCGACCTTTGTGGTCAGCTATGCCACGAGCACCCTCAGCTATCAGAAATCTCAGGTGCTGGAAGCCGTCACCGTTGGCGCGCTGATCGCCACCGTGATGATCCCGTTGATGGGCCTGCTGTCGGACAAGATCGGGCGTAAACGGATGTATGCCATCAGCGTCTCCCTGCTTGGCCTGTTTATCGTGCCGTGGTTCCTGCTGCTCAATACCGGCACCACCTGGGGCATTATGCTGGCGACAATCGTGATGTTCGGCGTGCTTTGGGCTCCGGTGACGGCGGTGCTGGGAACACTGTGTTCCGAAATCTTCAGCGCCAACGTTCGCTACACCGGCATCACCCTTGGCTACCAGATTGGCGCCGCGCTGGCGGGCGGTACCGCGCCCCTTATCGCCACCGGTCTGTTGGCGAAATATGACGGCGACTGGGTGCCCGTGGCGTGGTATCTGCTCACTACCGTGGCGATATCACTGGTTGCCATTTTCTTTGCCAGCCGGGTGAAGCGTAACCCGGCGATCAACGCCCAACCCGACGTGTTGTAATCCCTTCGCGGCCAGACCCTCTGGCCGCTTTGATGTAATACCTGCACGGAACATTTGATTTACCAGGCGTTTTCCTATTCACTTGATTTATAATTTACGTAACACACATTACCATTAGCCTGCTAATAAATAGATTCAATGAAGGTAAAAAACCTTATGCGTCTGCCTCAACGCGATCCCTACGCGCCTCGCGACTGGCAGCCTCACGAAAAACCGGCTCTGCTGGGCTCTCCCTCAACGCCTGTTCACAGCACGCCAAAACGTATCGCTTATGGTGTCGTTGGCCTGCTGGTGTGTCTGACGGGGGCATTAGGCAACGCGATGGTTTCCGCCAACCTGCAAAATTTGCAGGGCACCTTTGCGGCCTGGTCAACGGAGATCGCATGGCTACCCGCGGTTTACGTGATGACCAATGTCTCTATCAACCTGCTACTGGTGAAATTTCGCCAGCAATACGGATTGCGGGCGTTCACCGAAGGGTTTCTGGTGCTGTACGTGCTGGTCACCTTCTTCCACCTGTTTGTTAACGATCTGAGCTCTGCACTCATGGTGCGTGCCGCGCACGGCATGGTCGCCGCCGCGCTCAGTTCGCTGGGGATTTATTATCAGATTCAGGCGTGGCCGGCGAAACATCGTCTCAAAGCGCTGACGATAGGGATTACCGGCTCCTCTCTGGCGATCCCAATAGCCCGTCTGTTTTCGACTGAACTGCTACAGCTTGATGAATGGCGCGGCCTGTACTTTTTTGAGTTGGGTCTGGCGCTGATCTCGCTGGGCTGCGTCATCGCCCTGAAGCTACCACCGGGCGATCGCAAAAAGGTGTTTGAAAAGAAAGACTTCATCACGTTTATCTTACTGGCACCGGGGATGGCATTACTTTGCGCCGTGCTGTCGCTGGGGCGCCTGGACTGGTGGTTTGAAGCGCCGTGGATAGGCTGGTCGCTGGCGCTGGCAACGGTGCTCATCATTGCCGCCATCACGTTTGAACATAACCGCAGCAACCCCCTGCTCAATACCCGCTGGTTGTCGAGCGGCAGTATCTTACGTCTCGGGCTGATTATGCTGCTGATCCGCATTGTCCTGGCGGAGCAAAATACCGGTGTGATTGGCTGGCTGCAGTATGCCGGACTACAGAACGAGCAGATGACCTGGCTCGCGTGGTCGATCTTTGCCGGGATTGTTTGCGGCATTGTCGCCAGCTGTCTGACGATTAAGCCGACGCGGCTAGCCTGGCCCATCGTCACCTCGCTGGTGCTGATGATCGTTGCCTCGCTGCTGGACAGCCAGTCGAATAACCTGACGCGTGCGGATCAGTTGATGATTAGCCAGTTTCTGCTTGGCTTCGGCAGCGCGTTCTTTCTCGCCCCGGCGATGCTGGCCGGGATCGGTGGCGTTGTCGCCGATCCGCGAAATCTGGTCAGCTTTTCCGTGCTGTTTGGGATGAGTCAAAACATCGGCGGCCTGTTAGGGTCGGCGATCCTCGGCACCTTTCAAACCTGGCGCGAAAAATACCATTCCAGTCTGCTGGCCGACCAGCTCACCACGCTTAATCCGCTGGTGAATGAGCGGCTACAGCTCTATACGCAGATGTACAAGGGCCTGATTGGCGACAGCGCACTGCTGGACACCCAGGCCGTGCTGCAACTGCAGAACGTTAGCGCCCTTGAGGCCAATATCCTCGCCTACAATGATACTTACCTGCTGACGGCCAGCATCGCTACCGCCACGCTGGTGTGGATTTTCTGGCGTCTGCTGCGTCTGCGCGTGACGGCGCATCTGGCGCTGAAGAAAGCCACAGGTACCAAATAACGGAAAATAATGATGTTGAAAGTGTTCTCTCAGGAGCAGTTATGAGTCAGCAGGATGCCGCCAAAGAGCAGGCCCACACCCGCAATAATTTGCGCATTGTCTCCATTTTTGCCGCTGCAGCGATTGGCATCGTCGGCGTGCTGGTGATCCTGTATGCGTGGCAGCTTCCGCCGTTTACCCGCCATACGCAGTTTACCGATAACGCCTATGTGCGCGGGCAAACGACATTTATCAGCCCGCAGGTAAACGGCTACATCACCCAGGTGAACGTGCAGGATTTCGTGCAGGTTAAAAAAGGCGATCTGTTATTGCAGATAGATGACCGCATCTATCGTCAGCGAGTGCATCAGGCTCAGGCGCAGCTGGCGATGAAAATCGCCGCGCTCAACAATAACCAGCAGCAGCGTAAAAGCGCGGAAGCCGTGATTGTGCGCAACGAGGCCATTCTGAGAAATGCCAAAGCGCAAAGTCTGAAGACCCAGGCCGATCTGAAACGAGTGAAAGATTTGACGGCTGATGGCTCACTGTCGATTCGTGAGCGTGACGCCGCCCTCGCCAGCGCGGCGCAGGGCAGCGCGGATATCGATCAGGCCCAGGCGACGCTGGACATGTCGCGCCAGGATTTGCAGACCGTGATTGTTAACCGCGACGCGTTGCAGGCGGATGTGGAAAACGCCAGAGCCGCGCTGGAACTGGCGGAAATTGATCTGCAAAACACGCGGATCATCGCCCCGCGCGACGGTCAGCTTGGACAAATCGCCGTACGGCTTGGGGCATACGTCACTGCCGGTACGCATCTCACCACCCTGGTCCCGCCTCAGCACTGGGTCATCGCGAATATCAAAGAGACGCAGTTGGCCGACCTCCGCGTCGGTCAGCCGGTGAAATTTAGCGTCGATGCCTTAAACGATAAACAGTATGAAGGCCGCGTTGAGAGTATCTCGCCGGCAACGGGCGTGGAATTTAGCGCCATCACGCCGGATAACGCGACCGGCAACTTCGTGAAAATAGCCCAGCGCATCCCGGTACGGGTGGAAGTGCTTGGCAAGCCAAAGGATGTCGCGCTGCTGCGCCCCGGCATGTCGGTACAGGTGCATATTGATACCCGGGAGGTGAAACCATGACCTTCCGCCCCTTGTCGGGCGTGGCGGTCGCCCTGCTGCTGGTTGGCTGTCAGTCTGTCGATGTTCAGCCCGCGACATCCTCGCTGACAATCCCCGCTGCCTGGCGAGCAACCAGCGGCCCCGCCAGCCCCGCAGAGCAGGTGTGGTGGCGAAATTTTCATGATCGTTATCTGAATCAGTATGTCGATCAGGCGCTGAATAATAACAGCGATGTGCTGATCGCCCGTGAGCGCATCAATGAATACCAGGCGCAGGTCTATGCCGCGCAGGGCAGCCTGTTTCCCTCACTGGATGCCAGCCTTGCTGGTGCCCGCGCCCGCGCACAGTCCGCCGCCACCGGACTGCCCATTTACAGTACACTGTATAAAGGCAGCCTGACCGCCAGTTATGACGTCGATATCTGGGGGGTTAACCGCAGCACGGCGCGTGCGGCGCAGGCCTCGCTGGAGGCGCAAAAAGCGGCGGCCGCTGCGGCAGATTTGACCATCGCATCATCGGTCGCCTCCGGGTATGTCACGCTGCTGGCGCTTGATGAACAACTGGATGTGACCCAGGCGACGGTGAGATCCCGCGAAGAGGCGCTGAATCTGGCTAAACGCCAGTATGAAACGGGCTACAGTTCGCGCCTGGAGCTCATGCAGTCCGACTCTGAACTGCGCTCCACGCGGGCGCAAATTCCGCTCTTGCAACATCAGATTGCCCAGCAGGAGAACGCATTGAGCATTTTGCTTGGCGCTAACCCGCAACGCGTCGATCGCAGCGCGGATTTCGAGGCGCTGACGCCGCTGAAGATTCCCTCGCAGCTTCCGTCAACATTGCTTAATCGCCGTCCGGATATTGTCCAGGCCGAGCGTCAGTTGATTGCTGCCGATGCCTCACTGGCGGCGTCCCGCGCCAGCCTGCTACCGTCGTTCAATCTCACTGCAGGCGGATCGATACAGGATCGCACCCTGCCCGCGCTTCTCGATAATCCCCTCCAGTTGTGGAGTCTTGGCGGCAGCATTCTTGCCCCGCTGTTAAACCGTCAGGCGCTGAACGCGCAGGTGGATATTTCGCAGTCGCAGCGCAATCAGGCGCTGTACGGTTACGAGAAAACCGTGCGCAACGCCTTCAGAGAAGTGAACGACAGTCTGGATGCCATCACCCGTTATCAGGAGCAGTTGCAGGAGTTGCAGGCGCAACAGGCGGTCGCACAGGAGACCTTGCGAATCGCGCAAAACCGCTATCGTAACGGCTATTCCTCGTATCTCGACGTGCTGGACGCGCAGCGTACGCTGTTCTCAGTACAGACCAGCGTGGTGCAGGTGAAAAACAACCTGCTGCTGGCGCAGATTGATTTGTATAGAGCGTTGGGTGGCGGGTGGAGTGTCTGACCGGTGCCCGATGGCGCGGCGCTTATCGGGCCTACGAACAATGCTTTGCCATCCGGCGCTCACCGGAACGCGTCATTCTCACCCGATGCTATTGAACGCGTAGGCCGGATAAGGCGAAGCCGCCATCCGGCACTCGCCGGAACGCGTCATTCCCATCCGATGCAATTGAACGTGTAGGCCGGATAAGGCGAAGCCGCCATCCGGCACTGAATGACTGTGCTGCAGGAGGAGTGCATCACCGGTGCCCGATGGCGCTGCGCTTATCGGGCCTACGAACAATGCATTACCATCCGGCGCTCGCCGGAACGCGTTATTCTCATCCGATGCTATTGAACGCGTAGGCCGGATAAGGCGAAGCCGCCATCCGGCACTGAATGACCGGGCGGCGGGTGGAGTGCATCACCGGTGCCCGATGGCGCGGCGCTTATCGGGCCTACGAACAATGCATTACCATCCGGCACTTGCCGGAACGCGTCATTCTCACCCGATGCTATTGAACGTGCAGGCCGGATAAGGCGAAGCCGCCATCCGGCACTGAATGACCGGGCGGCGGGTGGAGTGCATCACCGGTGCCCGATGGCGCGGCGCTTATCGGGCCTACCGACAATGCATTGCCATCCGGCGCTCGCCGGAACGCGTTATTCTCACCCGATGCTATTGAACGCGTAGGCCGGATAAGGCGAAGCCGCCATCCGGCACTGAATGACCGGGCGACAGGTGGAATGCATCACCGGAGCCCGATGGCGCTGCGCTTATCGGGCCTACGAATTGCGCTTATCGGGCCTAACAACAATGCATTGTCATCCGGCGCTCGCCGGAACGCGTCATTCTCATCCGATGCCATTGAACGCGTAGGCCGGATAAGGCGAAGCCGCCATCCGGCACTGAATTACCCGCTAATCTGCTCCATCGCCTGCAGGATACGCTTATCCGAAATCGGATACGGCGTCCCCAGCTGCTGGGCAAAGTAGCTGACGCGCAGTTCTTCAATCATCCAGCGGATCGCTTTCACATCCTCGTCTTCGCGCCGCGCCGGTGGCAGTTTGTTAAACCACTGCTGCCATGCCTGCTGTACGCTTTCGACTTTCAGCATCTGCGCGCGATCGCGGTGGGGATCAATCGCCAGTTTCTCGAGACGTTTTTCAATCGCCTGCAGATAACGCAGCGTATCGCCAAGGCGTTTGTAACCGTTACCGGTGACAAACCCGCGATACACCAGCCCGCCCATCTGCGCTTTGATATCAGAAAGGCCCAGCGCCATCGCCATATCCACGCGCCCTTTGAGTCGCTTGTTGATGGTAAAGACCGCGGTCAGAATCTGTTCGACCTGCTGCGCAATCTCCACAACCGTCTCGTTCAGTTCAGCGCGAACCTTCTCATGCAGCGCGGCAAAGCCTTCTTCCGTCCAGACCGGTCCCCCATTGGCATCAATCAGCTTATCCACGCCGCAGGAAATGCAGTCGTCGATCAGATCCAGTACCTTGCCGTACGGGTTGAAATACAGACCCAGTTTGGCTTTGTTCGGCAGCTTCTCGTGCAGGTATTTGATCGGCGACGGGATGTTCAACAACAGCAAACGGCGCAAACCTGACCACATCGCCTGCTGTTGCTCCAGCGGATTATCAAACAGCCTGATCGCCACGCTGTCGCGCTCATCCACCAGCGCGGGCCACGCTTTCACTTTGTAATTACCGCGTTTCTGCTCGTAACTTTCCGGCAGTTTTCCAAAGCTCCAGATGTGCAGCCCGCTCTGTTCGATACCGTCATCGGCCACCGCCGAGAGCGTTTCCTGCACTTTCCCTTTCAGCCGGTCTTTCAGCTCCTGCAACGAGCGCCCTTCTTCCAGCTTCTTGTTTTTATCATCCACCACCCGGAAAGTGATTTTCAGATGATCGGGCACCTGATCCCAGTGCCAGTCTTCGCGGTCAACCGTTACGCCCGTCATCCGCCGCAGTTCACGCTCCAGCGCGTCCAGCAACGGCAGTTCCAGCGGCGTTACGCGGCCTAAAAACGCCTCGGCATAGTTCGGTGCTGGCACAAAGTTGCGCCGCACCGGTTTGGGCAGCGACTTAATCAGCGCAATCACCAGTTCGCGGCGCAGGCCCGGTATCTGCCATTCAAAACCACTTTCGTCGACCTGATTGAGCAGCGGCAGCGGAATATGTACGGTCACGCCGTCCGCATCCGCACCCGGTTCGAACTGATAGCTCAACCGCAGCTTCAGATTGCCCTGATGCCAGAAGTTGGGATAGTCCAGCTTGCTGATGTTGTCTGCGCCCTCTTTGATCAGCATGCTCTTTTCAAAGTTCAGCAGATCCGGCGTGTCGCGGCTGACCTTCTTCCACCAGTTATCAAAGTGACGGGCGGAAATCACGTCATGGCTGATGCGCTGGTCGTAGAACTCAAACAGCGTCTCGTCGTCCACCAGAATGTCGCGGCGGCGCGATTTGTGTTCCAGTTCTTCCACTTCGGCGCGCAGCTTGAGGTTTTCACGGAAAAAGGCATGACGCGTCTGCCAGTCGCCTTCCACCAGCGCATGGCGGATAAACAGTTCGCGGCACAGCGCCGGGTCAATCTGGCTGTAGTTCACCTTACGCGCGGCGACAATCGGCAGACCGTAAACGGTCACCTTTTCCGTCGCCATCACCGCACCCTGCGTCCGCTCCCAGTGCGGTTCGCTGTAGGAACGCTTAATCAGATGCTGAGCAACCGGTTCCACCCACTCGGGATCGATCCGCGCCGCAATACGTCCCCACAGGCGACTGGTTTCCACCAGTTCCGCCACCATCGCCCACTTCGGCGGTTTTTTGAATAAGCCGGAACCGGGGAAAATCGAAAAGCGCGCGTTACGTGCACCGGTATATTCCTGCTTATCGGCATCTTTCATACCGATATGCGATAACAGCCCGGTCAGCAGCGCAATATGGATCTCGCGGTACTCCGCCGGTTCGCTGTTTACCGGAATCCCCAGCTCTTTCACCACCTGACGCAGTTGGGTGTAGATATCCTGCCATTCACGCACGCGCAGATAGTTCAGATAGTCGGTCCGGCACAGACGGCGAAAGGCGTTTGACGACAGTGCTTTTTGCTGTTCGCCGAGATAGTTCCACAGATTCACAAACGCGAGGAAATCGGACTCTTTGTCGTGGAAGCGACGGTGTTTCTCATCGGACGCCTGCTGCTTGTCCATCGGGCGTTCGCGCGGATCCTGAATCGACAGCGCCGAGGTGATGATCATTGCCTCGCGCACGCAGCCGTGTTTTTGCGCTTCCAGCACCATTCGCGCCAGACGCGGATCCACCGGCAACTGGCTCAGTTGACGCCCCAGCGGCGTCAGTTTATAGGCCGTCGCCTGTTCATCGGTAGTAATCGCGCCCAGTTCTTCCAGCAGACGCACGCCGTCCTGAATGTTGCGCTTATCCGGCGCCTCGACAAACGGGAACGCGGCGATATCACCCAGCCCCAGCGCGGTCATCTGCAAAATGACCGACGCCAGGTTGGTGCGCAGAATTTCCGGGTCGGTAAATTCCGGGCGCGACAGGAAGTCGTCTTCGGAATAGAGACGAATACAGATGCCTTCGGAAACGCGCCCGCAGCGGCCTTTACGCTGGTTGGCTGAAGCCTGCGATACCGGTTCAATGGGCAGCCGCTGGACTTTAGTACGGAAACTGTAGCGACTGATACGCGCGGTGCCCGGGTCGATGACGTACTTGATGCCCGGCACCGTCAGCGAGGTTTCCGCTACGTTGGTCGCCAGCACAATACGACGCCCGCTGTGCGACTGGAAGACGCGGTTTTGTTCGCTATTCGACAGTCGCGCATACAGCGGCAGCACTTCCGTATGGCGCAGATTCAGTTTATTCAGCGCGTCGGCGGTATCGCGGATCTCGCGCTCACCGCTCATGAAAATCAGGATGTCGCCTGGACTTTCTCGACCCAGTTCGTCTACCGCATCGAAGATGGCCTGCAACTGGTCACGCTCGGTGTCATCCGCCTCTTCAACGATCGGTCGATAGCGAACTTCCACCGGATAAGTGCGCCCGGAAACCTCTATGATCGGCGCATTGTTGAAATGGCGCGAAAAGCGCTCCGGGTCGATGGTGGCGGATGTGATGATAATTTTCAGATCCGGACGGCGCGGCAGCAGTTCTTTCAGATAGCCAAGCAGGAAATCGATGTTCAGGCTACGTTCGTGCGCTTCATCGATAATGATGGTGTCGTACTGCATCAGCAGACGGTCCTGCTGAATTTCCGCCAGCAGGATACCGTCGGTCATCAGCTTGACCATGGTGTTGTCGCTGACGTGATCGCTAAAGCGCACCTTATAGCCTATGCACCCGCCCGGCTCCGTCTGCAACTCTTCGGCGATACGGTTAGCTACCGTACGCGCCGCCAGACGCCGCGGCTGGGTGTGGCCGATCAGCCCTTTCACCCCGCGCCCCAGTTCCATGCAGATTTTCGGTAACTGTGTGGTTTTACCTGAACCGGTTTCCCCGGCAACGATCACCACCTGATGGTCGCGAACGGCCTCGAGGATCGCCTGTTTCTTCTGGCTAACGGGCAGGTTTTCCGGGTAGGTAATCAACGGTCGTGCTGCTTCGCGTAGCACAACTTTACCTGCCGCCTGTTCAATCTCTTTCGCCATCTCCTGGTAAATGGCCTGTTGTGCATCAGGATTTTTAACCTTCTTCACGCCGTGCAGGCGACGCGAAAAGCGCTGCCGGTCGCGCAGCATCAGTGAATCCAGCTGCTGTTGTAATGCGTGGAAGGTTAATTTTTGTTGTTCTGTCATAGCGTTAAAAGGCAGTGCTCTGCCTGGTTAAATCTCTTCTAAATGATTGGAATAGAGTACCACATCAGCGCATTTTGTGTGTTGTTCAATAAATTCGAACATAGGATTCGATATATTGCGCTTTCTCTGCGACAGGATTGTGAATAAAGTGTCAACAAGCAACGGGGCACAGCCCATTCAAACACCTATAAGGAAACACCCATGAGCAAGGTATTAGTTCTCAAATCCAGTATTCTGGCAGGGTACTCTCAGTCTGGTCAGTTGTCTGATTATTTTGTTGAACAGTGGCGTGAAAAGCACTCTGCTGACGAAATCACCGTTCGTGACCTGGCTGCCAATCCAATCCCGGTACTGGATGGCGAACTGGTGGGTGCCCTGCGCCCGAGCGACGCGCCGCTGACGCCTCGTCAGCAGGACGCGCTGGCGCTGTCTGATGAGCTGATTGCTGAACTGAAAGCGCACGACGTGATTGTTATCGCCGCGCCGATGTACAACTTCAACATCCCGACGCAGCTGAAAAACTACTTCGACCTGATTGCTCGTGCCGGCGTGACGTTCCGCTATACCGAGAAAGGTCCGGAAGGTCTGGTAACCGGCAAACGCGCGGTGATCCTCTCCAGCCGTGGCGGTATCCACAAAGATACGCCGACCGACCTGATTGCGCCGTACCTGAAAGTCTTCCTCGGCTTTATCGGCATCACCGACGTGAACTTCGTGTTCGCAGAAGGGATCGCCTACGGTCCGGAAGTAGCGTCTAAAGCGCAGTCTGACGCAAAAGCCGCCATCGATAGCGTGGTTGCCGCGTAAGTTCTTCCCCTCCCGCTCCGGCGGGAGGTTTTTTTATTTGCTCTGATAGCGTAAATAACCCACCACTCCCTGACTCACACCATCACTCGGATGGTTCACTCCGTCTGTGACTTCTACACAGGGAAAATCAAACGGCGACACGTTTTCAATACATGCCACATTAACCCCGTATTGATCCGGGCTGGATCGGCGTTGATGGAAGGTATAAATCCCGCACACTGAACAAAAGAAGTGCCTGGCGGTGCCGGTATTGAAGCGGTATTCCGTGAGCTTGTCTTTTCCCGTAAGAATCTCTATTCCCATCAGGGGCGCAGAGACCACCACCGCTCCCCGCATCCGACAAAATGAACAATTACAGCGCCGGACCGTATTAAAACCGTCACTGAGCTGAACGGTAAATCTGACGGCGCCGCAGTGGCATTGTGCTGCTCTTTTTTCAGTCATCGGTCTGTCCTTCTTTTGATATCCCCTCCAGAGTCGCCAGCACGTCAGTTGAAAGAATCAGATCGCCAGCGGCCATATTTTCATGTAAATGCGTCACCGACGACGTGCCAGGTATCAGCAAAATATTCGGCGAGCGGTGCAGTAACCAGGCCAGAGCGACCTGCATCGGCGTCGCATTGAGGCTCGCGGCCACATCTGAGAGCGTGGAGGATTGCAGCGGCGTGAACCCGCCCAGCGGGAAAAAGGGAACGTAAGCAATACCGTCTTCTGCCAGCATGTCGATTAACGCATCATCCTGGCGATGGGCAATATTGTATTCATTCTGCACACAAACGATGTCTGCCATGCTGCGCGCTTGCGCCACCTGGCGTGCGGTCACATTGCTCAGACCGATGTGTTTGACCAGTCCCTGCTGCTGAAGCTCCGCCAGCACGCTGAAACTCTCCTCAATGGATCCTTCATGAGGGCCGTGACCGTCGCCCAGCATAATGCGTAAGTTAACGACATCCAGCACATCCAGACCGAGGTTGCGCAGATTATCGTGAACCGCCTGCCTGAGTTCCTCGGGTGAGAACGCCGGTAACCAGGAAGCATCGTCTCCACGACGAGCGCCGATTTTAGTGACAATCACCAGATCGTCCGGATAAGGATGCAGCGCTTCGCGAATGATTTGGTTGGTGACGTGCGGACCGTAAAAATCGCTGGTATCAATATGATTGACCCCCAGCGCGATCGCTTCCCGAAGCACCGTCAATGCAACATGACGATCGCGCGGTGGACCAAAAACCCCTGGCCCCGCCAGTTGCATTGCCCCATATCCTATGCGTTTGACCTGCCGTGAACCGAGTGAAAACGTGTCAGATTTACCATGACTTGCCATAACTGCCCCTTCTGCTGAATAGCGCGTTAGAAAAGAGAGTATAGAAACTTACCCTGCAAATTATTACGCCCAACTCAGCAAAACGGAAAGCCGCAGATCGCAGATACGACGAATTACTTACGTAACCACTTGCCGTTAATGCCCTGGACATATTCTCCTGGTTTCGCACGCTCAACCAGTTTCTGTCCGGCCATTTTCGCCACTTCATCAACGGGTAGATTATGGCTTTGTGCGAGCTGCTGATAACTTACGCTGCGCGCTTTATTGATATCCCTGACCAGCGCCTGCGTTTGCGCGTCTTGTTTCAGCGCCACCAGATAGCCACTGTACGTCTCACCGACCCGACCCTCGGTTCTGGCCTCATTTAGCGTCAGCGCCAGGGCGCTCCCACTCAGCAAACTCAGAATGAGCGTCGCCAGGATTAAGGTTCTTTTCATCATGACCTCAGAACAAGTCGCTGCGGGATTTGAGCAGGCTTTCAACGTCCTTATCCACTTTGATATGGATCTCATGCTCAATTTTGACGTTCATATTGATAGTGATGGGCTCTTTTGGCGCCGCGACTTCAATGCGCGGCGTACAGCCCGTCACTAACCACAGCGGAAGAAGCGCCAGCATGGCTATCATTGTTTTCATTGGGGTTCCTCACATTCCTTGCCTTGCGGACAGTTTTTTTCCGGCAGCGCCGCGTTTTGTTCAAGCCATGCCTGGAGATTGTCGCCAAAGCGCAGACTGCGCCACAGCGTAAAGACATTCTCTTCATGGGTATAGTTGAGATTCACCGTGCCGACCTTGCCATCCACCCGGCTGTTGCCGGTGATCTGCGCCTGCATCGTCAATACCCCCAAATTGTCTAAATTGATTTTGGTCCATGAATGGGCAATCTCCATGTATCGCAACCAGTTAATCGCCGCCCCTGCCGCCATGTTATCTTTCACCACCGCATCTGCGGTGTCTTTATCGATACGCAGCGTCATCGGACCGGGATTGGTTAACCAGCCGTCTTTGATAATCCATTTTTCATTGTTCAACCACAGAGGGAGCGCCCCGCTCACCGGCCCGGACATCGCAAACTGTTTCGGATTAACCGCGCTGATAAGTTCGCTTGAAGAGATGTTTTGCACCCGCACCAGCGCCGGATCGTGCTGCGGCATACGCAGTTGTTGCATGGAAACCTTGCCGCCCAATACATCCACACTCACATCCGTGAGCAACAGCGGATCCGCTTCACTCCACGGATAGGCCCCTTCCAGGAAGGCGGTGATATTCGTGGCGGTCACCTGATTGATCACTTCAGCAATTCGCAGCGAAACCGGTCCGCGCGTCCCCAGTTGCCACGCACCCGCGCTAAAGCGGAACGGCAGCACGAAATCGACGCCGTTAATTTGGTTATCCGGCATCCATGCGCTGCCGCCTTTTAAGACGCCGTGACCGCCGGCCTCGAATCCCTGTTCCGCTGCCGCTGAAAACGCCACCTGAGCATACAGCTCACCTTCGCGTAGTTTCATTTTCCACTCCGGCGGCACCAGCGGCTGGAACACCTCCAGCGACTGTTTTGGCCACCAGGCCTGACCGCGTAAACGCAGGCCATCCCAACGACCGTTGAGCCTCACGGGGCCGATCGCGCCGGCATGTAAATCGCCTTTGAACAGGAAAAATGTCGGATCGCGCCCTTCCACGCTGAACTTAAGGGTTGAGGGGGGTAAGACGCTACCACCGGAAAAATGGGTTTCCCCGGCATCAAACGAAAGCGCCCCGCTAAATCGAGGGTGCGCCGCATCACGTACCCATTCAACCGGTTTATCCATGACTAGACGGGGCGTTTCAACCTTCATGGTGCCGTACTGAAGCTGGTCAAATCCCGTAGACAAATCGGTCAGCGTGATCGTGTCGTCATGCCACTCGCCCTTGCCTGCCACATCCCATTTAGCGTGCATCGGGGTAAAACTTCCCTCGCCCCAGTAGCGCCACTGCCAGCGCCCTGCATCGGGCAGAAAATCATTCGCCAGGCCGTCCAGGTGCAGGACAAAATCCCCCATCTGATTCTCATGAGCGCGCAGGATCGCCTGCAATCGTCCATCCACCCCGCGCTGTGTCACCTTCACGCCCGCCAGCGGCCAGCGGATTTCGTCAATATCCAGCGAGTCGATGACCCGTCCGCGCGAACGCAGCAGCGCGCCAGGACCAAACGCCAGTTCCGGATCGGTCAGGCTGCCGGTCAACTGGGCAGGAAGTCTGGCATAGAAAACCAAATCATCCTGCTTGGCTTCACCGGTCAGTTGCAGCGGCATCGCGCTGTTGTCCATGCTCAGTTTTCCTGGCCCAAATGAAAGCACCGCGTTGCCTTTCCCCGCGTCCCCCTGGGTCAGCACATTCAATCGTCCACTGATTGCTGCTTTCTCGATGCCTTCCTGCCAGTTGTCCACCTTCACGCCCAGACGCCCGCTGAGGGAGAAGCCCTGATAAGGCCACGACCAGCGCCCGTCGCTGATGGTTAACTGCTGGCGCGTGAGTTCCCACGGCAGATCGAGCAGCGGATCGGCATTATCCCGCGCCATCACGATCAACTGTCCGGCATTCTCACGCCATTCCAGTTCCGCATCGACCAACGACGGCTCCTGCGGCAGACTGAGCGTAGCGACGGTGTGCCCGCTCACCGGCAGTCCATCCGGCACCAGCGGCATCGTGAATTCACCGACCAGCTTGACCGGCGGTTGTCCTTCAAATGCCATGACATCAAGCTCACTTACCGTCAGTGTCTGACCGCGCAGTTGACCCTGAAATTTCACTTTGTCGCCCTGATAACGAAGTTGCTGAACCGAAGCGCTCAGCGAGACGTTCAGTTTGCCCTGCCACACCTGCCAGGGGGAAAGAATGACGTTGTCGATAGTTATCCAGGTATTGGGCAGCATGGCCTGCCATTGGGCAAGCGTACGCGGCGCGGCGGGAGATTGTTCCACCTGCGGCAGTTTTGCCAGACAGGCGGAGTCGAGTTCAAGCGTGCCGATGTCCAGTTGCCAGCGACTGGGATGCGACAAGCGGGCCTGACTGACACGGGCCAGTTGGCAGTCATCAACCAGATAGCGGAGCTCAGGAATATGCAAACCGTGGCGCGTGAATCGGGGGCTATCATCCAGCGCAATGCGCGTTCCGACCGGCAGCCAGATGCCCGCAAGCGTGGGAACCCACAGCCCCAGCGTCATCACCAACGTCAGCGGCACGAGGATCACGAGTAACAGAAGCGCCAGAACGGCTTTATATTTACCCTTCATGGGCAGTTAATATCCTGATTTAGCGAAAAATTAAGCCGAATTAGGCTGCTATTGTGTCATGTTTAGTGAAACATGCCCAGATTAAGAATAGATGCTCCGGGATGACATACACAATTTTTCACCCTCTTAAAAATCAGAAAGTCAGATAAATTACAGTGGGTTATCAGATAAATCTAAAGCCTGATATTGAGCAATAGCGAGCAAACTATGGCCTTCAATCCTGCCCCAAGCCCCGGCGGTGTAAAAATCAGAGGCCAGCGGGGATAGAGGAAATCGCCTGAACACGACGGTCTCGGAGTCCGTATGATTAGGCAAATGCCGTCTTTAACGATTATTCCTGTCCTGTGCCCTCAGCAATGCAGGCCGGCTCATCGCTCTGAGTATGTAACTGTCTACCTCCCTGTCTATTTCTAAACCACAGGCTTTTGCCCATAGCAACGTATGAGATATAAAAATATCGGCCAGGGTAAAGTTGTCTCCCGCAATCCATGCGTAATCTGGATTAAATTGAATTTGGGAGAGAACTTTGCTTGCTTCATTTCCGAAGTAGTTCATTAACTCTGTAGAGCGCAGATTTTCCGGCGTTAACACTCTCTGTTTCAGTAAATTCCAGACAGGTGATTCCAGATCGGTCAGGGCAAAGCTAATCCATGAATTAACAGCCGCTTTTTCTGCCGAATTTTCGGGATACAGAGATGTTCCGGGATGTTGCTCACAGATGTATATACATATTGCCATTGTCTCGCTAAGAGAGACGTTTCCGTCCGTCAAATAGGGGACTTTTCTATAAGGATGCGGTGATTTGACTCCGGAAGCAGGACTCAGGAGATCGACTTTTGTAGATTCATACGTTACGCCAATTTCTTCAAGGGTCCAGAGCACTCTGAGCGATCTGCTTTTAGGGTAAGTATAGATGTTCAAGGTAACACTCCTTTGTTTTCAAAATCAGTTTCGACAAAGAATCACTCGTGCAACTCACTGTTCTGAAGACCTGGTCGAACCGTTGCTCACTACCTGAATGGGATTTCTGACTTGATCACATCGACACCATTGATATTAATGGATTTCAGATACTCCTGCATGTCATTTATTGTGGTTTTATTCTTAGGTCCAAGCACTACTTTTTTGACTGGCATATAATCGCCAACAGCAAGATCCATTTTATAATATTTAGCCTCACCAAAGGAGGTACTTCTTTCTAAGATTTTATATGGATCGTTTTTCCCCATAACCTCAATAAGACCTCTGAATTCTTGTTCATCATAATAACCATGGTGCTTATATAGCGAAGAAAGTCTTACAACGACTGATTTAAGTTTTCCAATAGCCATTGACTGATGCACTTTATCATTTTTACTATACTGATTGCTTATATGCTCTAAATAACCACGCAAACATTCTTTAAAATTATCTTCATTATAAATAACCCCGAAAAACATCACCTTACCGAAAACAGGCCCTCCTTTCTCAACGTATCTGTTTACTAAATTAATCATAGACATATCAGCATGTTCTACGCCAAACGAGATCCCACTGCCAAAGTCACCGTATCCCCTCCACATACCGAGAGAGTCTCCCGATAAAGAAAACGAAGAAATAAGAATCATAAAATCATCGCCCATATTTTCTGGGGATAGCTTAGCAACCTCTTCACTCAAGATGGGAAAGAACTCTCTAATATATTCACTTATGATTTTAAAGCCCGAAATATATTCAGTGTCATCATTCATCTTTCTCAAGTCTGTAAGCCAGATACTTTTTGATTGCATCATGCTTTTAAAGGTATTTTCAGAAGTATAGTGATAGATCAAACCATCCATTTCTGCCTCTTAACATAAACGATGTAAATATCCATTATCATTAATGGTAACATGGATGATTGAATAAAAAACATGAAGTTTGTCAAACCGATCATTTATCTATTTTTAAAGCAAACTGAAAATTTCAAACGGTGAATTAGCATATCAATCCAGACAATACCGAAGCGATTTAGTATGACAGCGCCTCTTATGTTCACTGACCCATGCGGTTGGTTTTCCCAAAGCGTGTCCTCATATCGCTGACACAGAGGGCCGATGAGGCCGACTCAAGGTGGCGCTGAGAGAGGAATCAGGTCGATGTGCTGAATGACCGCATGTCAACCACTATGCCCCCTGGATGCACCACAGAAGTCATATGCTTAAGAAAGTTGTTAAAATTTAGTATGATGGATGCATAACCGATAGATGCTCTAGAATTATTCATTATACGTATCACTTTCAATGATATTTTATATTTTGTAGAATAATTTGAATTAGATAACTGTGATTCAATATCACTGGAGAAAGTCTTATGAAACTCGCCGTCTACAGTACAAAACAGTACGACAAGAAGTACCTGCAACAGGTTAACGAGGCTTTTGGCTTTGAGCTTGAATTCTTTGATTTTCTGTTGACGGAGAAAACGGCAAAAACCGCACATGGTTGTGAAGCCGTTTGTATCTTCGTGAATGATGATGGCAGTCGCCCGGTACTCGAAGAGCTGAAAAATCATGGCGTTAAGTATATTGCGCTGCGCTGTGCGGGTTTCAATAACGTCGATCTGGATGCGGCAAAAGAGCTTGGTCTGCAGGTCGTTCGCGTCCCGGCCTATTCTCCTGAAGCCGTCGCGGAACACGCGGTGGGCATGATGATGACCCTCAACCGCCGTATTCACCGCGCTTACCAGCGTACCCGCGATGCCAACTTCTCTCTGGAAGGGTTAACGGGTTTCACTATGCACGGAAAAACTGCGGGCGTCATTGGCACCGGGAAGATTGGCATCGCCGCCCTGCGTATTCTGAAAGGTTTTGGCATGCGTCTGCTGGCGTTTGATCCCTATCCCAGCGCCGCTGCGCTCGAACTCGGCGTGGAATATGTTGACCTGCCGACGCTGTTCGCCGAATCCGATGTGATTTCGCTACACTGCCCGTTAACACCGGAAAACTATCATCTGCTGAACCATGCAGCGTTTGATCAGATGAAAAACGGCGTGATGGTCATCAACACCAGTCGTGGTGCGCTGATCGATTCTCAGGCTGCGATTGAGGCGCTGAAAAATCAGAAAATTGGTTCCCTGGGGATGGATGTTTACGAAAACGAACGCGATCTGTTCTTCGAAGATAAGTCGAATGACGTTATCCAGGATGATGTTTTCCGTCGCTTGTCCGCCTGTCATAACGTGCTGTTCACCGGGCATCAGGCCTTCCTGACCGCGGAAGCGCTGACCAGCATTTCTGAGACTACGTTACAGAATTTGCGGCAGTTAGCGAACGGAGAAACCAGTCCTAACGCCCTGTTCTGATCCCGTCGCCCTCCTGTTTTCAGGAGGGCATTTCAGAATTTCCCCAAAGCCACTGGCAATAAGATCGGTATGCTGTCGGTGGTAAATACGGTTTTAATGCAGAGAACTAACATGAAGAAGGTCATAGCGCTGGTTGCGCTGAGCCTGCTGATAGCAGGTTGTGTCAGTAATGGAAAAGTGTCGGTTAGCCGCGAGCAATTGCAGCATCATCGCTTTGTTCTGGAGAGTGTGGACGGTAAACCGATCGGTGCGACGGGCCATCCGCTTGAGCTGAGCTTTGGCGAAAAGATGACGATTTCCGGCAATATGTGCAATCGCTTCAACGGTCAGGCATCACTCTCTGACGGCGCATTGAAGGTAAAAGAGATGGCGATGACCCGTATGATGTGCGCCGATCCCCAGCTCAGCGAGCTGGATAACACCCTCAGCACGATGCTGAAACAAGGCGCACAGGTCGACCTGACCGCGAACCAGCTCACCCTGGCCACCGCGGAGCATACGTTAAGCTATAAACTTGCCGATTTAGTGCAGTAATGGAAGCTTAGTAGCTACCACAGCTTCCCGCGGCGAGGGATTGTTCGCTGCAACGTTTGCCGTTGGGAAGCGCGCACATGCCGATTGCCGATCCATCCAACTGACGAGCAACGGAAAGTAAACCGCCAATCATGGCGCAATTGGCCTCACCGGAACTGGTCATCGCCGCTTTTAAACCCGGTGCGACGTGCGCTGCTGTCGCCTGCTGAACAGGTTCATTGTCACTGCTGCAAGCCGACAATATTAACGCGGCACATCCTACCCAAAACGCTGCGCGCATTTGACTCCCCTCATATTCTGTAAGCGTAAACAAGCCGCACTAATAATAGGCATCCGAATCCGTCGCGTCGAGAGCCAAAACGCGCATTTATGCGGCCTCGCCGCATTTTATTGCGCTTTTTCACGCGGTTTTTGATCCTATTGACCTGTTCTGTCGTTATGCGCTTACCCGACGCGCGGTCAAATAATGCGCCTGCCAGTACTGATTCGACAAATGTGACAGCGTCACACCCTGCGAACTGGACGCATGAATAAAGGAATCATTGCCGATATAGACGCCAACATGATGCACGTTCGGCTCCGTTTTAAAGAACACTAGATCGCCGACTTTGAGTTCACGCTGGCTGACAGGATGACCGGTATGACTTTGTTCCAGCGCCGTTCGCGGTAAACGTCTGTTGATCACCGACGCGATGATTCTGCGTGTGAATGCGGAACAATCAATTCCTCTGCGGCTATCTCCCCCCCATTGGTAATCGGTTCCTCTCCACGCGGCAAATTCACTCATAATGCGACGCTTAAGTTGCGCTTTCTTATTCGGAACAGGTGCTTGCGAAAAGTACCCTTCAGAATAAGTCAGATGAGATACGGCATTGAAACCTATGTTTTTAACCTGGCTTTTCACCATGGCAAATGGCGACGACGAGACGGAAATAAGTAAAGCGAGCAATAATATTCGAAACATAACCTAATCAAAACAATTAAATACATGGACACATCCAGACTTTTTGCGCACGAAAAAGAGTTATCTATAGGGATAGATAAAAGAGTCATTGTTGTTATAACGCGTATTCGCGATTAAATAGAGATTATCGACATTCAGTGACCTGAAGATTTTCAGGCTCTCTTGTTCTGAATAGCGCCCAGTATAGACGTGGGCTACCGGATACCGAACTTAAAAAACCTTATTAAGAAATTTACATCGTGATGACGACAGCGAAGATAATAAATTCATTAAGGAAATCCTCAAAGAGAATCCCAATCCATTTTTGGACAATGTATTTTTTATTGTTATTCCAGCGATAAAATTATCGCGGAGAGTAAGGAAAATTTCGCTCATCTCCCGCAACCAATAACCAATTAGCAACAAAAATACACAATTAAATATACAACCCAGCCTTTGTTGGTACGTAATAAAATGGTCGCTATTTTTGCGATCCTTGTGTCAATTTGTGCACTCGAAAGCAGCACAACTTCAAGGGAATACAGGAAAGCCCTATACTTAAGGAATAACTATCAGGGCGCTAAGTTGTTTCCTGCGTCCCTCTTTTTTTGCGCAATGTAAGGGTGTCATATGCAAACAATTGACGGTAATGGTGCAGTCGCTTCGGTGGCGTTTCGTACCAGTGAAGTTATCGCCATCTACCCCATTACGCCCAGTTCAACGATGGCTGAACAGGCAGATGCCTGGGCAGGCAACGGGCTAAAAAACGTCTGGGGGGATACGCCGCGTGTCGTCGAAATGCAGTCGGAAGGCGGTGCTATTGCTACCGTTCACGGTGCGCTGCAAACCGGCGCGCTAGCTACCTCCTTTACCTCTTCACAGGGGTTACTGCTGATGATCCCCACGCTGTACAAACTGGCGGGACAGTTAACCCCCTTTGTACTGCATGTCGCTGCGCGTACTGTGGCAACCCACGCGCTGTCTATTTTTGGCGATCATTCTGACGTCATGGCCGTCCGCCAGACCGGCTGCGCCATGCTGTGCGCGGCGAGCGTACAGGAAGCGCAGGACTTTGCGCTGATCTCGCAAATCGCCACCCTGAAGAGTCGGGTTCCCTTTATTCATTTCTTTGATGGTTTTCGCACATCGCATGAAATCAACAAAATCATCCCGCTCGCGGATGACACCATTCGCGGCCTGATGCCACAGGCTGAAATTGAGGCGCACCGTGCGCGGGCGCTCAATCCGGAACACCCGGTGATCCGCGGCACCTCCGCGAATCCGGACACCTACTTCCAGTCCCGAGAGGCAACCAACCCGTGGTATGACGCGGTATATGACCATGTCGAACAGGCGATGAATGACTTCGCCGCGGCAACCGGTCGTCAGTATCAGCCGTTCGAATACTACGGTCATCCGCAGGCCGAACGGGTCATCATTCTGATGGGCTCCGCCATCGGCACCAGCGAAGAGGTGGTCGACGAACTGCTGACGCGCGGCGAGAAAGTCGGGGTGCTGAAAGTCCGTCTGTTCCGCCCCTTCTCGGCTAAACATCTGCTGCGGGCTTTGCCTGAATCCGTTCGCGCGGTTGCCGTGCTCGATCGAACCAAAGAACCGGGTGCCCAGGCCGAGCCGCTGTATCTCGACGTGATGACCGCGCTGGCGGAAGCCTTCAACTGCGGCGAACGCGAAACGTTGCCGCGCGTGATTGGTGGCCGCTATGGCCTTTCGTCAAAAGAGTTTGGTCCGGACTGCGTGCTGGCGGTCTTTAATGAATTGAGCCACGCCAAACCCAAACCGCGCTTTACCGTTGGTATCTACGATGATGTGACTAACCTGTCGCTGCCGCTGCCTGATAACACCCTGCCGGCGACGGCCAAACTGGAAGCGCTGTTTTACGGCCTCGGCAGTGATGGCAGCGTTTCGGCAACCAAAAACAACATCAAGATCATCGGTAATTCGACGCCGTGGTATGCCCAGGGTTACTTCGTTTACGACTCCAAAAAGGCCGGCGGTCTGACGGTTTCTCACCTGCGCGTGAGTGAACAGCCGATCCGTTCCGCTTACCTGATCTCTCAGGCCGATTTTGTCGGCTGCCATCAGTTGCAGTTTATCGACAAGTACCAGATGGCTGAGCGTCTGAAGCCCGGTGGTATTTTCCTGCTGAATACGCCATATCCCGCCGATGAGGTCTGGTCACGGTTGCCGCAGGAAGTACAGGCGGTACTGAACCAGAAGAAAGCGCGTTTTTACGTCATTAATGCGGTGAAAATCGCCCGTGAATGTGGACTGGCGGCGCGTATTAACACCGTCATGCAGATGGCGTTTTTCCATCTGACACAAATCCTGCCGGGCGACAGCGCGCTGGTTGAGCTGCAGGGCGCGATCGCCAAAAGCTATAGCAGTAAAGGTCAGGACCTGGTAGAACGCAACTGGCAGGCACTGGCGCTGGCGCGAGAATCCGTTGCTGAGGTGCCGCTACAGGCGGTTGATCCGCACAGCGCTAACCGTCCTCCGGTGGTATCTGACGCCGCGCCTGACTTTGTAAAAACGGTCACCGCAGCCATGCTCGCGGGCCTTGGCGACGCCCTTCCCGTTTCGGCGCTACCCCCTGACGGCACATGGCCGATGGGCACTACGCGCTGGGAAAAACGCAACATCGCCGAAGAGATCCCCATCTGGAAAGAAGAACTGTGTACCCAGTGTAACCACTGCGTTGCAGCCTGCCCGCACTCGGCAATTCGTGCCAAAGTGGTCTCGCCGGAAGCGATGGAAAACGCCCCTGCCAGCCTGCATTCGCTGGATGTGAAATCACGGGATATGCGCGGGCAAAAATACGTTCTGCAGGTCGCGCCGGAAGACTGCACCGGTTGTAATCTGTGCGTGGAAGTCTGTCCGGCGAAGGACCGTCAGGATCCGGAAATCAAGGCCATCAATATGATGTCCCGCCTTGAACACGTAGAAGAAGAAAAAGTGAATTATGACTTCTTCCTCAGTCTGCCGGAAATTGACCGCAGTAAACTTGAGCGCATCGATATCCGTACGTCGCAGCTGATTACGCCGCTGTTTGAGTATTCCGGTGCCTGTTCCGGCTGTGGCGAAACGCCGTATATCAAGCTACTGACCCAACTCTACGGTGACAGAATGCTGATCGCCAACGCCACCGGTTGTTCGTCTATTTACGGCGGTAACCTGCCTTCCACACCTTACACCACCGATATCCATGGTCGCGGCCCGGCGTGGGCAAACTCGCTGTTTGAGGATAACGCGGAATTCGGTCTGGGCTTCCGGCTGACGGTCGATCAGCATCGGGTACGTGTTCTGCGCCTGCTTGAACAGTTTGCCGACCAGATCCCGGCCGAACTGAACGATGCACTGCATGCGGAAGCGACGCCTGAAGTGCGTCGCGAGCAGGTTGCCGCGCTGCGTCAGCATCTGAAGGATGTCGATGGCGCAAGTGAACTGCTCACCGATGCCGACGCGCTGGTTGAAAAATCCATCTGGCTGATTGGTGGTGACGGCTGGGCCTACGATATTGGCTTTGGCGGGCTGGATCATGTGCTGAGCCTGACTGAAAACGTCAATATTCTGGTGCTGGATACGCAATGCTACTCCAACACGGGCGGTCAGGCCTCAAAAGCCACGCCGCTCGGTGCCGTGACGAAATTTGGCGAGCACGGTAAGCGTAAGGCGCGTAAAGATCTGGGTGTCAGCATGATGATGTACGGTCATGTCTATGTGGCGCAGATTTCGCTCGGTGCACAACTCAACCAGACCGTGAAGGCCATTCAGGAAGCGGAAGCGTATCCTGGGCCGTCGTTGATCATCGCCTACAGCCCGTGTGAAGAACACGGCTATGACCTCGCGCTGAGTCACGATCAGATGCGTCAGTTGACGGCGACCGGCTTCTGGCCGCTCTACCGCTTTGACCCACGCCGCGCGGATGAAGGCAAATTGCCGCTGGCGCTGGACTCTCGCCCACCGTCAGATGCGCTGGCGGAGACATTGCTCAACGAGCAGCGTTTCCGTCGCCTGAATGCGCAGCAACCGGACGTGGCCGAGCAGTTATGGAAAGACGCCGCGGCGGATCTGCAAAAACGCTATGACTTCCTTGCGCAATTGGCAGGTAAAGCAGAGAAGACCAGTACTGACTGACCCGGTTGCTGGAATCGCTGACTGAACGCAAAAAAAAGCCCGAACATCTGTTCGGGCTTGTCAATTTCTTTGTCGGTAAATCAGTACGTTTCGCAATGGACCAACAAAAAAGCAGTACGTGACAATAAAGGCATATAACAGGCGCAGAATATCGCATCGTCTTTATTTTGTATAATTTAAATTTTATATCTTTCATGCAATTATATTCATGCCAATTATTATCATTTCTACAGAATTATTTATTTAAGGTTTAACTTAAGACGTAACGATTGATGTTTATCTCTTTGCGGAACTTCTCCTTTAGTATTTTTTTACTCCCCAACAGAGGGAGTTACAGGTAAATAATAAAACTAAAGGATAATGTCGATGAAAAGAAAAGTACTGGCCCTTGTTATCCCTGCCCTGTTAGCCGCAGGCGCCGCGCATGCCGCTGAAGTTTATAATAAGGACGGCAACAAATTAGATCTGTATGGCAAAGTTGATGGCCTGCATTATTTCTCTGATGATGCCAACAGTGATGGCGATCAAACTTATGTCCGTATGGGTTTCAAAGGTGAAACGCAGATTAACGACCAACTGACCGGTTACGGCCAGTGGGAATATCAGGTTAACGCTAACACCACCGAAAGCGATCACGGCAACAGCTTTACCCGTCTTGGCTTTGCTGGTCTGAAATTTGGCGATTACGGTTCATTTGACTACGGTCGTAACTACGGCGTCATGTACGACGTGGAAGGCTGGACCGATATGCTGCCTGAATTTGGCGGCGACTCCTATACCCGGTCTGACAACTTTATGACGGGTCGTGCTAACGGTGTTGCAACCTGGCGTAATACTGATTTCTTCGGTCTGGTTAATGGCCTGAACGTCGCCCTGCAGTATCAGGGTGCCAACGAAAATCAGAAAACCAATGAACAGGAAGGCACCGGTAATGGTGGCGATCGCACCGTCCAGAACGCTAACGGCGACGGTTTCGGTATCTCGTCTACCTATGACGTCGGGATGGGGGTTAGCTTCGGTGCAGCCTACACCACTTCCGATCGTACCAACGAGCAGGTCAATACCGGCGGTCGCGTCGCGGGTGGCGATAAGGCGGATGCCTGGACTGCGGGTCTGAAATATGACGCCAACAACATTTATCTGGCCACTATGTATTCTGAAACCCGTAACATGACCCCGTATGGTGATGACGGCGTAGCAAACAAAACCCAGAACGTAGAAGTGACGGCACAATACCAGTTCGACTTCGGGCTGCGTCCAGCGGTTTCCTTCCTGATGTCAAAGGGTAAAGATCTGACCGGTCAGGGCAATGACAACAGCAAAGATCTGGTGAAATACGCGGATATTGGCGCGACTTACTACTTTAACAAGAACATGTCCACCTACGTTGATTATAAAATCAACCTGCTGGATAACGACGACAGCTTCTATTCTCGTAACAATATTAATACCGATGATGTCGTCGCACTCGGTATGGTCTACCAGTTCTAAGCCCCTCAGCCCGCGGGTAACGGCGGGCTGTTATCACGTTCACCCGGTTAGAACCTATCCGCTTTACCTATAACAAAACGCGATATCTTGTAGACTAAAATCCCCTTCAGTTAGATGATATATTCATTGTATGACCTGCCGTCGAGGATGCCGCCATGAACCATCAACCCGTAAAATCATCACGAATCGCATCCGTCGGCTATGACGAGAAATCGTCTACGCTGGAAATTCGTTTCTACCAGTCTGGTGTTCTGCAATATCGCGGAGTCCCTGCGCATATATACCAAAATTTTCTTTCTGTGGTCTCAAAAGGCCGATTTTATGACGGCGTTATTAAGGGTAAGTATCCAGAAACTAAAAACAAATAATGCTGAAATGTGATCATTATCATTGTACTGAATCTGCGATAAGACGTTACACTTTATATGGATACTCAAACAGGAGGTTTAATGAACAGAACAATTCTTGTACCCATCGATATTTCAGACTCAGAATTAACTCAACGTGTGATTAATCATGTCGAAGCCGAGGCGAAAATTGACGATGCACAGGTTCATTTCCTGACCGTCATCCCGTCTCTGCCTTACTATTCTGCACTGGGCCTGGCCTACTCTGCGGAGTTGCCTGCCATGGACGATCTGAAAGCCGAAGCGAAATCTCAACTGGAAGAGATTATCAAGAAGTTCACTATCCCGTCGGACAGAGTACAGATCCATATCGCTGAAGGCTCGCCAAAAGACAAGATTCTTGAAATGGCGAAAAAACTGGCGGTTGATATGGTGATTATTGCTTCGCACCGCCCGGACATTACAACATATCTGTTAGGGTCGAACGCCGCTGCTGTGGTACGCCATGCAGAGTGTTCCGTACTGGTCGTACGCTAACATTTTCAGCCCGCACATCGCTGCGGGCTTTTTGTTCCCTTCCTTCAGAACGTTTAAGCTGTAAAACGTGCTGGCATTCGTCGCCGCAATCCGTACCATACACGGCACACTTTCGCATGCGGATTATTACCCGCAGGCGCAAACCCGTCTTTTGTTGCCATCAGGTGGGGCACAAAAATGCGCAGCTGGTGTATGAAATCAATGCTACCGGGATTGAAGAAATGAAGAGTGAGCAGATAGCAATGCTAAACTCGACGCTGGCGATGTAAAGCGCTTTTGTCCCACTGGTGCCCCGTTTGATATTTGAGTAAAGATTAAATGTCGCAAAATCAAGATATTACTAAGAAAGAACAGTACAACCTGAATAAATTGCAAAAACGTCTGCGTCGTAACGTGGGCGAAGCGATTGCCGATTTCAATATGATTGAAGATGGCGACCGCATCATGGTCTGCCTGTCCGGCGGTAAAGACAGCTACACCATGCTGGAAATTTTGCGCAATTTGCAGCAAAGCGCCCCTATTAGCTTTTCTCTGATCGCCGTTAACCTGGACCAGAAACAACCCGGTTTCCCCGAGCACATTCTGCCTGAATATCTTGAACAACTTGGCGTTGAGTACAAGATTGTTGAAGAGAATACGTATGGGATCGTGAAAGATAAGATCCCGGAAGGCAAAACCACCTGCTCTCTTTGTTCACGCCTGCGCCGTGGCATTCTCTATCGCACGGCGACGGAACTGGGTGCCACCAAAATCGCCCTGGGCCACCATCGCGACGACATTCTGCAAACCCTGTTCCTGAATATGTTCTACGGCGGGAAAATGAAAGGCATGCCGCCGAAGCTGATGAGCGATGATGGTAAACATATCGTGATCCGCCCGCTGGCCTACTGCCGTGAAAAGGATATTGAACGCTTTGCCGAAGCCAAAGGCTTCCCGATCATCCCTTGTAATCTGTGCGGTTCGCAGCCAAACCTGCAACGTCAGGTGATTGCCGATATGCTGCGCGACTGGGATAAACGCTATCCCGGCCGTATTGAGACCATGTTCAGCGCCATGCAGAACGTGGTGCCTTCACACCTGAGCGACATTAACCTGTTCGATTTCAAAGGCATTAAGCACGGTTCTGATGTTGTCGATGGCGGCGATCTGGCGTTTGATCGTGAAGAGATCCCGCTTCAGCCCGCAGGCTGGCAACCGGAAGAAGACGACAATCAGCTTGACGAGCTGCGTCTGAACGTTGTTGAAGTGAAGTAATGTGAAGCGGGCCGGACACGTTTTGTCTCCGGCCCAACAAGCGTTTATTTCAGCAGGCGAACCCGACAGGTTTTGCCTTTGATCTTCCCATTCTGCAGTTGTTTCCACGCCTTATGCGCCACCGACTGACGGACCGCCACATAAACATGCGCCGGATGAACGGTAATCTTGCCAATATCCGCGCCATCCAGACCAATATCGCCGGTTAACGCGCCCAGCACATCGCCCGGACGCATTTTGGCCTTCTTACCGCCGTCGATACACAACGTCGCCATTTCAGCAACCAGCGGCGTTACCGTGCGCTGAGCCGGAGCGGAGACCCAGTTAAGGGTTATCTGTAGCATTTCAGAGAGAATATTCGCCCGCTGCGCTTCTTCCGGTGCGCAAAAGCTGATAGCCAGACCGCTGTTCCCGGCGCGCGCGGTACGTCCAATGCGGTGAACATGGACTTCCGGATCCCACGCCAGTTCGAAATTCACCACCAACTCCAGCGATTTGATATCGAGTCCGCGCGCCGCAACGTCAGTCGCCACCAGCACCCGCGCACTGCTATTGGCAAAGCGCACCAGCGTCTGATCGCGGTCGCGCTGTTCCAGATCGCCGTGCAGCGCGAGCGCACTTTGTCCAGCCTCATTCAGCGCATCGCACACCGCCTGGCAATCTTTTTTGGTATTACAGAACACCACGCAGGAAGCTGGCTGATGCTGGCTGAGCAACGTTTGCAGCAGCGGAATTTTACCGTGCGTGGACGTTTCAAAGAACTGCTGTTCGATGGCGGGAAGCGCATCCACCGAATCAATTTCGATAGAGAGCGGATTTCGCTGTACGCGACCGCTGATGGCCGCGATCGCTTCCGGCCAGGTCGCCGAAAACAGCAGCGTCTGACGCGACTCGGGCGCGAAGCGGATCACCTCGTCTATCGCCTCACTGAATCCCATATCCAGCATCCGGTCAGCTTCGTCCATCACCAGAGTGGTCAGCGCGTCCAGCGAAACGGTGCCCTTTTGCAGATGATCGAGTAAGCGACCGGGCGTGGCGACAATAATATGCGGCGCATGTTGAAGAGAATCGCGCTGTGCACCGAAAGGTTGTCCACCACAAAGCGTCAGGATTTTAGTATTCGGTAAGAAACGCGCCAGACGACGCAGTTCGCCCGCGACCTGATCCGCCAGTTCGCGCGTCGGGCACAGGACCAGCGACTGCGTCTGAAACAGGGTGACATCAATATGCTGTAACAGCCCGAGACCAAATGCTGCCGTCTTACCGCTGCCGGTTTTCGCCTGCACCCGGACATCCTGCCCGGCAAGGATCGCCGGCAATGCCGCCGCCTGGACGGGTGTCATGGACAGATACCCCAGCTCGTTCAGATTCTCAAGCTGGGCGGCGGGTAACACATTCAGGGTAGCAAAAGCAGTCACAATTTAATCTCACGGTAAACGACTCACAGTCAGCAGGCGCGTATCCTCGCAGATCTGCGCCTGTGATGCGACATTTTAATCGGTTCTTCATCCGGCGGCGGATCCGGCATCGGCTGCGGACGGGGAATCGGCTCAGGGATGGGTATGGGGTCGGTTGGCACGGAATCAGAGAAATGAATCGCCCGATCGTGCAAGGTTAACACAGGTAACATCGTTGCCTCCGGTCTGTCATTGACTCCCTTTTAGGGTAGTTGCTGAAAACAGGCAGACAAAAAAAAGCCGACTTATTTAAGTCGGCGTCGTACGAATCAATTGTGCTATGCAGTAATTCAAAAAAGGAAGTAAGACAATATGGAGCGCAACGCCCATCGCTTGACGTTGCATTCACCTGCAAGAGTGATATTGCCCCTAACAGGCGTCGCATTTATTGACTTCGCTCAATCTTAAAGCCGTTTTTAGGTGTAGAAATCTCTTAAAACACCCGTTTTTACAACCATTTACTACGATGCAACCATAAAGTAACACCACCAATCAGAACCACTAACAGAATGCAAAAGAGTGAAAAACCAAATTGCCACCCTCCGCCGGGTATGCCGCCGAGATTGACGCCGAACAGTCCGGTCAGAAACGTGCTGGGAAGGAAAACCATCGCCATCAATGACATGGTATACGTGCGTCTTGCCAGAGACTCCTGCATCACCTGAGCAATCTCATCCGCCATAACGCCGGTACGGGCGATACAGGCATCAATTTCATCCAGCCCTCTTCCCAGTCGGTCGGCAATGTCCTGCATCCGGCGTCGCTGATCGTCCGTCATCCACGGCAGACGCTCGCTGGCCAGGCGCGAGTACACATCGCGCTGTGGAGCCATATAGCGGCGCATGACGATCAGCTGTTTTCGCAACAGTGCGAGGAATCCGCGCGGCGGGATTTGTTGATCGAGCAGATTGTCTTCGAGATCGATGATTTTATCGTGCAACTCTTCGATAAATTCGCTGGCGTGATCCGTCAGCGCATCGCATACGTCAACCAACCAGCCGCCACAGTCGGCAGGCCCGGTGCCTTCCTGGAGATCGCTGACCACATCGTCAAGCGCCAGCACTTTACGCTGTCGCGTTGAGACGATCAGCCGTTCATCCATATACAGACGCATTGCGACCAGTTGGTCGGGACGTTCATCGGTGCTGCCATTAATACAGCGCAGCGTAATGAGCGTCCCTTCCCCCAGGCGGCTAACGCGCGGACGAAGACTTTCACCGGCCAGCGCGTCACGGACGTTATTCGGCAATAACGGCGTCGTTGCCAGCCATTGCGCGCTGTCCGGATGCGTGTAGTTCAGGTGCAGCCAGCACGGATGTTCGCTGCTGATCACATCATCATCTTCCAGCGGTTTTACGCCGCCTTTGCCGTCCAGCAACCAGGCAAACACCGCATCCGGCACACTGACTTCAGACCCTTTGATGGCTTCCATTTCGCCTCCCATACCTCGCGCTTTTCTGGTTAGTCTAGCCGTCGACGTATGTTAAGCAACCACTCATTCTCCCATTGTGCTGAAATGGCTCATGAAAACCCGCGAGCATAGCGCTTGTGCACCGGGGGGGATATCTCTTCTGCCGAATCACTTAAACGGAATTGATGTGTTTTTGACTGGAGATCGACAACCTGAGATTTCAGAACATCTGACGATCCTGATAATTCGTCCACCATCAGGGTGTTACTTTGCGTCACTTTTTCCAGTTCGTTCATCGCCAGGGTTATCTGATTAATCCCTTTTTCCTGTTCAGTCGTGGTGGCCGATATTTCACTCATCAACTGGCTTAATTGCCCTGCACCCTGAACAATTTCCTGCATATTTTTTTCTGTTTCGCCCACAATCGTTGCGCCTTGCTGCACATTTTGATGAGTCACATCGATGAGCCCCCGAATATTTTTCGCGGCCTCTGCACTTCTGTGCGCCAGATTTCGAACCTCCGTCGCCACGACGGAAAATCCTTTTCCGTGCTCTCCTGCACGCGCTGCTTCTACAGCGGCATTCAGCGCCAGAATATTGGTCTGGAACGCAATATCATCAATCAGGGTGATTATTTCTGTCATTTGCTGCGCACACGCCGTAATCGAATGCATATTACTGGCGACCTGAACCATTAATTCGCTGCCCTTGTACGCGCATTGCATCGCGCTGTCGGCCTGTTGGTTGGCGAGTCGCGTGTGGTCAGCGTTGTTGCGGGTACTGGCTGCCATTTGTTCCATACTGGCGGCGGTCTGGATTAATGAGGCGGACTGCTGTTCTGTTTTTACCGATAATTCAGCGCTGCGGGCAGCCAACTGCTCTGACAACAACAGCGCTGTTTTCGAAGAAAGTCGGATCTCCCGCACCAGCGTCGCGATGCTGCCGGATAAACTGTTGATGCCCGGAATGAGTCTCCCGGCACAGTTATTACCAAATTCAGGAATATGAACAGCGAGATTTCCCGCGGTCACCGCCTCAATACTTCTTTTCACCGTATTGATGGGGGTGACAAGATATATTGTCATGTAGCACCATAATGACAGTAGCGCCAGCAGAAAAATGACGTTCATTGCAATGAATACCGGAAATTTCACCAAGTACATTATTTGCACAACATTGATCATGAAAAAGACAAATAGCAGAAATACGAGAATAAATGTTCTGACGCTAATGTGTTTTAACATTGTAAACCTGTTAGAGGTTAATATGGCAGGTCATATTTATATAGCATCAGAAAAGCATATATTCTTCTCGTTTAGCTCTGTATCTCATCTTCACGCTGAGATTAATTAAATTTACCTTAAAGCGGGATAATGGAAGATAAATTTACCTTATGCTTCATGTTAATCATGGAAGAGACGACTTTCCCCTCCAGGCTCATGAGATTCCACTCCTGAACAGTTAAGTGACACGACACTCTATGTAACGCGCATTAACCACAGCTTAACTGATTAGATTTCATAACGTTTAAATAAGTACCTTCGCGCTTTTGCCGCTTTTCACCGCAGAACGCTAATGAAGAAGGTGAAAATTTCAGGATTTGTCATTTTTTTTTCTCATGCGAAAGGATGAATCCCTGCTAAATTTAACTGCACGACAGACTCTCGATGGAAAGCAAGATGTTGCACATATCATGGGATCCGGTACTAATCGGCATCTCGTTTCTTGTTGCCTTCATTGCTGCATTTGTCTCCCTCGATAGCGCGGGTAAAGTGGCTATTTCTGCGCGGCGAGAATCGATATTCTGGCGCTTATCGGGGGGTATTACGCTCGGTATGGGGATCTGGTCTATGCACTTCATCGCAATGCTGGCGATGAAAATGAGCATGCCCCTTAACTATCATCTGCCGTTGACCCTTCTCTCCCTTGCTATTGCCCTGCTCACGGCGTCGTTTGCAATTCACATTGTGATTCCCGGCACACCGCTCTCACGCATCAGACTGCTGGTCGCAACCGTGGTTCTGAGCATGGGAATGGTCGCCATGCATTATGTTGGGATGGCCGCAGTCGTCGGACAAGGTGCCATCGTCTGGAATCGGGGGCTGGTAGCCCTGTCCGTTATCATCGCCGTCATGGCTTCCGGTCTCGGCCTGCGACTGGCTTTTTCACAGCAGCAGAATACGCGCCAGACGTTGCTTAACCGGTTGGCGGCGTCACTGATTGTCGCGCTGGCGATCTCCGCCATGCACTACACCGGTATGAGCGCGGCCACGTTCAGTCATCATAGCCACACACTCCACACGGGACTCAGTCAGGTTGAACTCGCCATCTGCGTCGCGGGTATCACGCTGGTCACGCTGGGCGTGATGCTGGTGATCTCCATGCTTGACTCGCAGGTGCGGGCGTCGCAACTGGCAGAAAACCTCTCCCATCTCAGCAAGAAACTGACCCAGCAACGTCATTTCGATGCCTTGACAGGGCTGCCCAACCGCGCACAAATCGACACCTGTTTACTGGCCTGTATGGAAGACTCGGCGCTCAACCAGCGGCGGTTTGCCCTTGCTTTTATCGATCTTGACCGTTTTAAAGTCGTCAATGACACCTGGGGTCACCATATTGGCGACCAATTACTGGTAGCCAGTAGCCAGCGCATCCTCGCCTGTCTTGATGACACCATGACGCTTGCCCGCTTAGGGGGAGACGAATTTATTCTATTGATGCCGGAGAACAATACCGAAGCTATCTCCACGCGGATGGACCGTATTGCCAACGCTCTGCGAATGCCTTTCTCTCTCTCAGGCCATGTCATTCGCGTTTCACTCAGCGCCGGGCTCAGCTTCTATCCCGAACACGGTACCACCCCGCATGAGCTACGCGTGAAGTCGGATGTCGCCATGTATCATGTGAAGCAGCAGGGTCGCGACGGCTGGGCCATCTACCAGCCGGAAATGGAAGCCCTTGTCACCACCGCGCCAGCCTTTTTACAGGACCTGTCACAGGCGCTGGCGCGTCATGAATTTGAGCTATGGTATCAGCCAAAATATACTGCCAGTGACCGCACTCTGGCCGGGTTTGAGGCGCTGTTGCGCTGGCGGCATCCTGAACAAGGGCTACTGATGCCTGGCGCGTTTCTCCCCACGCTTGAAGATACGGGTCTCATGCTTTCGGTCGGGAAATGGGTGATTCAGCAGGCCTGTTCGCAGCTCTGTCAATGGACCCAGCAAGGACATACCGACTGGTCGCTTGCGATTAACCTCTCTGCGACGCAGTTTGAACAGCATGATATCGTCGATATCGTCTGTAGCGCGCTTGCCCGTTACCAGATCCTGCCGTCCCGGTTAACGCTGGAAATAACGGAAAGTGCCGTGCTAAAAAATCTCGAGCGCAGCACTCAGATCCTGAATAGCTTTTCGACTGCCGGGATCACGGTTTCAATTGATGATTTCGGAAGCGGATATTCAAATATGCTAATGTTGAAATCACTCCCGGCGCGGGAATTGAAGATCGATCGTATCTTTATTAAAGATATCAATGAGAACAACAAGAACAGCAAAATTGTCTCGACGATTATTGATATCGCCCACTCTATGAATTTACGCGTCGTCGCGGAAGGGATCGAAACGCCTGAGCAAGAGCGACTCCTGACGCAGATGGGGTGTGGCGTACTGCAAGGTTTTTTATATGCCCATCCCTTACCGGCACAGCAAATACCGTCACTATTACAAAAGGATAATCTCATTGAACAACTAAACGTTGTTTCCTGTTTATCACCACAACGTTCTATTACATTATAAAAAACTATTCTCGCATGTTCGCAAAATAATGAATAAAAATAACGGGATTACTGATGATTGCACACAACCTGAATGCACTGGATTTATTAACGCTTCCGGTCTGGATCGTCTCTCCAGGCACCGAAGAATTACTCTTTGCCAATCGTATCGCCAGAGAGATGATGCAAGGATACACCTTCAGCCAACTGCGCAAAGGGGTGTATTCCACCCACGCGCAGACTATCTTACCGAACTATATTACGGATCTTCGCAACCAGCAGGATATTGTCGAAATTCTGACGGTGCCGCGTGAAAATAATCCGGCTGCGCTCACCTGCCGGTTGTCGGTAAAAGACCTGCCGGGCTCCGGTGAAGTGATTCTCTTCGAAGGCATTGATACCCCGGCGGCGCAGGGGCTGAAGGCCAGTCGGTCTGCAACCTATCAGCGTAAAAAGCAGGGATTTTACGCCCGATTTTTTCTCACTAACTCCGCCCCCATGCTGCTGATTGACCCCTCCAGAGAGGGACTTATTGTCGATGCCAACCTGGCGGCGCTCAATTTCTACGGCTACAGCCTGGAGGCAATGTGCCAGAAACATACGTGGGAAATCAATATGTTGGGTCGGAAGATTCTGCCGATTATGCATGAAATTGCGCGACTTCCGGGCGGGCATAAACCGTTAAGTTTTGTCCATAAAATTGCCGATGGCACAACCCGCCATGTGCAAACCTATGCCGGGCCGATTGAAATCTACGGCGACAGACTGATGCTGTGCATCATTCACGACATCACCGAGCAGAAACGCCTCGAACAAGAACTGGAGCACGCCGCCCTGCATGATGCGCTGACCGGATTGCTCAACCGTCGTCAGTTCTATCAACTGACTGAACAGGGACAGATGCAGCATCTGTCCCTGCCCCAGGATTACAGCCTGCTGCTCATTGATACCGACCGGTTTAAAAGCATTAACGACCTGTATGGTCACCTGAAAGGGGATGAGGTGCTCTGCGAGCTGGCGCGAAACCTGGAATCCTGCGCGCGCAACGGTGATTTAGTGTTCCGCTGGGGCGGCGAAGAGTTTATTTTGCTGTTACCGCGTACCCCGCTGGAGACCGCGCTGCAGCTAGCCGAATCCATTCGCGCCTCGGTGGCGAAAATTGGCCTCCCCGGCCTGCCGCGCTTTACCGTGAGCATTGGCGTGGCCCACCACGAACCTAACGAAAGTATCGATGAGCTGTTTAAGCGGGTGGATGCTGCACTCTACCGGGCCAAAAACGATGGGCGAAACCGGGTGCTCGCAGCGTGAAAACGGTGTCCCCCGACGACGCGCACCGTCGCCGGGGTGTCCGGATTTATTTCCCCGCGGCGTCGCGCTGATCAAAAACCTGCTGCGCCAGATGCAGCGTCGCATTGGCGGCAGGCAGTCCGCAGTAAAGCGCCGAATGCATGATCAGCTCTTTCAGTTCCTCACGCGTTACACCGTTGTTGAACGCAGCATTGAGATGCATTTTCAGCTCCGCCTCGCGATTGAGCGCAATCAGCATCGCAATGGTTATCATACTGCGTGTATGCCGATCCAGTCCGGGACGGCTCCAGATATCACCCCATGCATAACGGGTAATAAAGTTCTGAAATTCTTCATTCAGCGGCGTCAGATTTTGCACGGTACGGTCAACATGCGCATCGCCCAGGACACCCCGGCGTATGGCCATTCCCTGCTGATAACGTTCTTCATCCTGCATGCTGTCCTCCCAGAAACGATAATAACGCCGCGTTCACCGTGGCCGGCGCTTCAATAGTGGATAAGTGGGACGCCTTCACCACGGCCAGCACGGAACCTGCAATACGCTGATGCATAAACCGGGCGTCGTCCACGGTGGTGACCGGGTCATATTCTCCGGCGATCAGCAGCACCGGCCGCGTAATACGGCTAATCTGTTCACGTAAATCAGCCGTAGCCAGCGCATCACAGCAGGCGGCGTATCCTTCTGCTGACGAGTCCGCGAGTTGCTGACACAGGGTTGAGACCGTTTGCGGTGCGGACCGACAAAAGGATGGGCTGAACCAGCGTTCAGGGGCGCTGACGGCAATGTCGCGCAGTCCGTTCTGACGAACATGTTGTGCGCGAGCGTGCCAGCCCGCCTCATCACCGATGCGTGCGGCGCTGTTTATCACCGTCACGCTCAGCATCCTCTGAGGATGATGACAGGCAAGCCAGAGCCCGGTGAGCCCTCCCATCGAGATCCCGCAAAAATGCGCTGCCGGAATATCCAGGTGGTCAAGCAACGCAATCACATCCTGCCCTAACCGGGCGAGATCGGTTGGCCCCGTTTTACCCGTAGCACCATGCCCGTGAGTGTCATAGCGCAACACCCGATACTGTGCGCTCAACGCGGCAAGTTGCGGCGCCCACATCGTAAGCGTGGTGCCCAGGGAATTGGATAACACCACCACCGGCGCATCGTCCGGGCCATCAATCTGGTAATTCAGTTCCATGCTGTCGTTCCTCGTAACGTGCAAGCACACGTTGAACAAAGTGTGCCGCGCTGCCGGTCGCCGTGCCGGGATCCAGTAACGCCGCCAGCTGAGATTCATTAAGATGGGCCATCACCTGCGGGTCATCGACAAGCACCGAATGCAGGGATCGATCGTTTTCTATTGCGCGATGGCACAGCCCTTCAATCAGATGGTGCGCGTCCTGTTTGCCGATAAATGCCGCCAGCGCCAGAGTGACCGCTTCCGCCATCATCAGACCGTGGGTGATGTCCAGGTTGTCACGCATCTTTTGCGGAAAAACCTGCATATGCAGGGCGAGCAGCTGGGTTTCCTCCAGCGCGTGCCCGACCAGCATGACGACCTCCGGCAGGACTTCCCATTCGGCCTGCCAGCCGCCGAGCGCGCGTTCATGCTGCTGTAGCTGACAACCAAAGAGTGTGGCCATCAGCCCTGGCGTACGCTGCGTGGCGGTCAGGATCGCCGCACAGCTTACCGGATTTCGTTTATGCGGCATCGCCGACGATCCGCCCCGACCTGCGGCGGCAGGTTCGCTGACTTCTGCCACTTCAGTCTGCATCAGCAGCGCAAAGTCCTGAGCAAACTTGCCGAGGGTACCACCAACACCGGCATACCATGCCCCGACTTCTAACAGTCTATCGCGCTGGGTATGCCAGGGCGTATCCGGCAGCGTCAGCGCCAGTTCCTGCGCAAGCCGTTCTGCCACCGGTAGAGCGTCCTGTCCGAGTGATGCCAGCGTTCCCGCCGCGCCGCCAAACTGCAGCACCTGGACGCGAGGCCGCAACTGTTGCAGGCGTTCCTGCCAGCGCAGCAGCGCATCAAGCGTGCTCGCCAGTTTTAAGCCCCAGGTCACCGGCAGCGCCTGCTGCATCCAGGTACGCCCAGGCATGACGGTGTGCTGGTAGTGCAATGCCTGACGGGCAAAGGTTTCTGTCAACTGACCCAGCGCGCGTTGCGTGTGATTCAGCGCGGCACGCAGTTGCAGCACCAGACCGGTATCGATCGCATCCTGACTGGTTGCCCCCCAGTGGACGTAGCGCGCCGCGTCAGGATCTGCGCTCTTCACCCGTTCGGTTAAGTGTTTTACCAGCGGAATCGCCAGATTGCCTGCCGCCCGCGCCGATTCCGCCAGCGCGGGCAGATCAAACAACTCCGCGCGACAGGCCTGGGCGATAGGCCCGGCAGCCGTTGCCGGGATCACTCCGCAGGCGGCCTGCGCGCGGGCAAGCGCGGCTTCAAAATCGAGCATTCCCTGGAGAAGCTGTAAATCTGAAAATTCTGCCGTGAGCGCCGTTCCGCGCATCAACGGGGTTAGCAAGGTCATTCCTGCTCCTTACACACGTTCAATAATCAATGCGATCCCCTGACCCACGCCAATGCACATCGTACACAGCGCATAGCGGCCGCCGGTACGCTGTAACTGGTAAGCGGCGGTCATCGCCAGACGACCGCCCGATGCCCCCAGAGGGTGGCCGAGGGCAATCGCGCCGCCGTTGGGATTCACCTGGGCGGCATCATCGGGTAGCCCCAAATCGCGCATCACCGCCAGCGCCTGCGCGGCAAACGCTTCGTTAAGTTCGATGACATCCATCTGACTGAGCGTTAATCCTGTTTGTGCCAGCACTTTACGGACCGCCGGTGCCGGACCGAAGCCCATAATTCGCGGGGCGACCCCAGCGGTTGCCACACCGACAATACGCACCAGCGGTTGCAACCCCTGCTGTACCATCGCCTGTTCACTGGCGATGAGCAGCGCACAGGCACCGTCGTTGACGCCAGACGCATTGCCCGCCGATACCGTACCGTCGGCGCGAACCACGCCTTTCAGCCTGGCGAGCGCCTCCAGCGACGTTGCGCGCGGATGCTCATCCTCGCGAAAGATCAGCGGATCGCCCCTTTTCTGTGACACTGTCACAGGAATCAATTCTTGCGCGAACAGTCCCTGCTCCTGAGCGGCAGCGGTGCGTAACTGGCTGCGCAGGGCAAACGCATCCTGATCGGTGCGCGATATGCCAAACTCCTGCGCCACGTTTTCCGCCGTTTCCGGCATAGAATCTACACCATAGCGTGCTTTCATTTGCGCGTTGATAAAACGCCAGCCAATCGTGGTGTCTTCGATTTTCATATTCCGGCTGAAGGCGTTTTCTGCTTTACCCATCACAAATGGCGCACGCGACATGCTCTCCACGCCACCCGCGATCATCAGCTGCGTTTCACCACTTTTAATCGCTCGCGCGGCGATGCCGATGGCATCAAGGCTGGATCCGCACAGACGGTTCACCGTGCTGCCCGGAACGCTTTCCGGTAGCCCGGCCAGCAGCAGCGCCATCCGCGCCACGTTGCGGTTATCTTCCCCCGCCTGATTTGCACAGCCGTAAATCACATCATCAATCAGCGCCGGATCGAGGCCAGGATTACGTTCAAGCAAGGCTTTCAGCACAATGGCGGCCAAATCGTCAGCCCTGACGCTCGCCAGCGTTCCGCCGAAGCGACCAAAAGGGGTCCGCACTGCATCGCAGATAAATGCCTGATTCATCATAGTTCCTTATGCGCTTTGCGCCAGCGGTTCACAGCTCAACGTTACCGGCGTCAGACGCTGCAACTCCTCAAAAGAGAGACCGTTGAAAATCTCCCGGACAACCGGCCCCGTGTCGGTAATGTCGATCACTGCCAGGTCGGTATAGATACGGCTGACACAGCCCATGCCCGTCAGTGGGTAGGTGCAGTACTCAACCAGTTTGCACTCACCGTCGCGGGTCAGATGGTCCATCATCACGAAAACCTGGCGCGCACCGATCGCCAGATCCATTGCGCCGCCCACGGCGGGAATGGCGTCCGGCGCACCGGTACTCCAGTTGGCAAGATCCCCTGATGCAGAGACCTGATACGCCCCCAGCACGCAGATATCGAGGTGTCCGCCGCGCATCATGGCGAAAGAGTCGCCGTGGTGGAAAAAGCAACCGCCCTGCAACAAGGTGACGTACTCTTTTCCGGCGTTAATCAGTTCCGGATCTTCTTCCCCTTCTGCAGGTTTTGGCCCCATCCCGAGCAGGCCATTTTCACTGTGCAGGAAAATCTCTTTTTCCGCCGGCAGGTAGTTGGCGATGCGGGTCGGCAAGCCGATCCCCAGATTGACGTATGCTCCTTCAGGAATATCCTGCGCCACGCGTCTGGCCATGTCGTCACGGGATAATTTCTTCATCATTTACTCCTTACGCGCGCAGCGCAGCGTGGGTGAGGTTTTCCAGAGAAAACACGCGCTGGACAAAAATACCGGGCGTGATGACGTGCTCGGGATCGAGTTCGCCCAGCGGGACAATCTGATTCACCTCCACCACGGTGGTTTGCGCGGCGGTCGCCATGATGGGGCCAAAATTACGCGCCGCTTTTCGATACACCAGATTTCCCCAGCGATCGGCCTGGTGCGCCTTAATCAGAGCAAAATCGGCTTTGATCGGATAGTCGAGTACATAGTTTTTCCCCTTGATGCGGCGGGTTTCTTTACCTTCCGCCAGCGGGGTGCCGTAGCCTGTCGGCGTATAAATGGCTCCCAGTCCGGCCCCGGCAGCCTGAATCCGCGCCGCCAGATTACCCTGCGGCACCAGTTCCAGCTCAACCTCGCCGCGGCGATACAGCGCGTCAAAAACCTGTGAATCCACCTGACGCGGAAAGGAGCAGATCATTTTGCGCACGCGTCTGGCCTTCAACAGCGCCGCCAGACCGATTTCACCGTTGCCCGCATTGTTATTGATGATGGTGAGGTCGCGAGCACCCTGCGCAATGAGCGCATCGATCAACGTGGTGGGTTGTCCGGCGGTACCAAAGCCCCCAATCATGATGGTGGCACCATCCGGGATCCCGGCGATGGCCTCCTCCAGCGAAGGCACACTTTTATCAATCATCAGCTCGCTCCTTTTGGTGCGTATTTCGCACATTTTTGCGTTGTTCGCACAAAATGTGACCCACTTAACGAAGTCAGGCAAGGGCGATAATCGAAATATGGTGCGATTATCGAACATCATTTATATTTGTACGAAGAATGTGATCCGTGGCGAACAACGAGAGGAAAACAGTGGAAAAACATCCTGATGACCGACTGAACAATGAGGCCGATCCGTTCAAGGGCGACCCTAACTACATGGCTTCACTGGCGCGTGGGCTGGAGGTGATTCAGGCGTTTACGCCGCAACGGCGGGTTATGTCAATATCGCAGATTAGCCAGAAAACCGGGATACCGCGCGCGGCGGTCAGACGCTGTCTGTATACGCTGGGAAAACTGGGGTTTGTCTATGCCGAAGATGGAAAAAATTTTGAATTACGCCCACGAATCCTGGCGCTGGGACATGCTTATCTGGCCTCTACGCCGCTGGCACGTGCCACGCAACCGGTTCTGAAGCATCTGAGCGAAATGCTCAATGAGTCCTGTTCCATCGCCACCCTCGACGGTGACGATATTTTGTATATCGCCCGCGCCTCCAGTTCACGCATTATGACCATCGATCTGGACATCGGCAGTCGACTGCCCGCGTGGTCCACTTCAATGGGACGCGTGCTGCTCAGTCATCTTTCTGAGGACAAGCTGAACGACATGCTCGGTCGCATCACCATGATCCGCTACACCTCGCAGACCGTGGATTCCGTCCCCGCCCTGCGCGCCGAACTGAAGAAAGTGCGGCAACAGGGCTATGCATTAAACGATCAGGAACTGGAGATGGGGCTGCGATCCATTGCCGTACCGCTGATGAACAGTCAGGGCCAGGTTCAGGCCGCGTTGAACGTGGGAGTACATGCTGGCCAGGTGACGGCGGACGAGTTGCGCAACCGGGTGCTGCCTGAGTTGCAGAAAGCCGCGCAGGAGCTGTCGCTGTTGCTGCATTAACGGCTTCGCTTGGCGTGGCGCTCCCAGTTCTCCTGCTTCGCCTGTGCGGTCTTGCGCAGCGCCACGTAACACGCCCCGCTGCCGCCATGATGCGGCAGCGCCGTGCAATACGCCTGAACGTCGTCGAATTCGATCAACCAGCGCGCCACGTAGCTGCGTACGATGTTGGCATGTGAGTTATCGTCTCGTCCTTTGCCATGAATGATCAGTACGTTACGCAGACCATCCTGTAACGACTGGAGAAGAAAACTGAACAGCTGTTGGCGGCACGCTTCCACCGGTTGACGCAACAGGTTCAGGCTCGCCTGCTGGCTGTACTTCCCTGTGTGCAGTTTATCGAGCACGCCCTGCTGCAATCCCTCGCGACGAAACGCCAGCGGCTGCGTCAGCGGGACGACCTCCAGAAAACCGGTGGTGAAAAAATTATCCAGTTGGAGTGTATCAATGCGCTGCGGGGTACGCGTATTGCGCACGGGTTGCCAGTGTACGTCGGCGCAACGTTTCAGCGGCTGAACATCCTCCATGGCGTCAAGAAATAATGATTTGTCGTCAAGGTTCATGCTCCGTCCTCCCGCTTTTAAAGACAGCCACTATCATAACCGTCGCCCAGAAGGGCGACAACGGTTTACAGATGTTTCCAGTAAACATCGGGATGTCATAAACCCATGATGCACTAAGTACCGTCGATTTTATCCATGATTAACTCATATTGAGTGATTCTAAAATCCATTTGATTTAACTTAGATTTTCGTGAAATCAATCACCCATGATGGCTGGCATCAGTAAACGGTTCTTGCTATAAGACATTACCCGCCACACGGAATAATAACGGGAACACATGAAGGATAAACTGCTGTGTGTACTGTAGAGTCTGGCGGATGTCGACAGGCTCTATTTTTTTATCCCAAATCAGAGGTATAGCGCTGCTGACGACGACCATGATACGTTGACGCCCACCGACTGCATGCCAACGAGGCAACCGATGCTGACACTACTGGAAGAGAAAATGATGACCCCGCTGGGTCCGCTTTGGGTGATTTGCGATGAGCAATACAGGCTGCGCGCCATCGAGTGGGAACAGTACAGCGATCGTATGGTGCAACTGCTGGATATCCATTACCGCGCCGAAGGTTATACCCGCATCAGCGCGACGAATCCGGGCGGCCTGTGCGATAAACTTGCCGACTACTTTGCCGGCAACCTCAGCGCGATCGATTCGCTGCCTACCGCCACCGGCGGTACCCCTTTTCAGCGGGAAGTCTGGCAGACATTACGCACCATTCCTTGTGGTCAGGTGATGCACTACGGCCAGTTGGCTGAACAATTGGGACGTCCTGGGGCCGCGCGGGCGGTTGGCGCGGCGAACGGTTCGAATCCAATCAGCATTGTGGTGCCCTGCCACCGCGTCATCGGACGCAACGGCACCATGACCGGTTATGCTGGCGGCGTGCAGCGGAAAGAGTGGCTGTTGCGCCATGAAGGTTACCTGTTACTGTAATATCCAGGCAATTCGTGCCTTCTTGCTCACACTTTTACGTAAAGACGCCACACGGAAAGTATGGATTTTCAAAGAGATAGAAATAATTTGCTCACGTATACCAGAATTATCCGCTATTGGGGTTAGCTCAGACTTACGTGCTCACCAAAAAGATGTTAAAATTGACAAATATCAATTACGGCTTGAGCAGACCTATGATCCCGGAAAAGCGAATTATACGGCGCATTCAGTCTGGCGGTTGTGCTATCCATTGCCAGGATTGCAGTATCAGCCAGCTTTGCATCCCGTTCACACTTAACGAGCATGAGCTTGATCAGCTTGATAATATCATCGAGCGTAAAAAGCCGATCCAGAAAGGCCAGACGCTGTTTAAGGCGGGTGATGAGCTGAAATCGCTCTATGCCATTCGTTCCGGTACGATCAAGAGCTATACCATTACTGAACAAGGCGATGAGCAGATAACAGGCTTCCACCTCGCGGGCGACCTGGTTGGTTTCGACGCGATCGGTAGCGGTCATCATCCGAGTTTTGCGCAGGCACTGGAAACCTCAATGGTCTGTGAAATCCCGTTTGAGACACTTGATGATCTGTCCGGCAAAATGCCGAACCTGCGTCAGCAGATGATGCGTCTGATGAGTGGTGAGATCAAAGGCGACCAGGATATGATCCTGTTGCTGTCGAAGAAAAACGCGGAAGAGCGTCTGGCGGCATTTATCTATAACCTGTCCCGTCGCTTCGCGCAGCGAGGCTTCTCTCCACGTGAATTCCGACTGACCATGACCCGTGGGGATATCGGTAACTACCTGGGCCTGACCGTTGAAACGATCAGCCGTTTGCTGGGTCGTTTCCAGAAGAGCGGGATGCTGGCGGTGAAGGGGAAATACATCACCATCGAAAACAGTGATGCGCTGGCGGTACTCGCCGGACACACCCGTAACGTTGCTTAATCTTTCCGCAACCCTTCTGAAACCCTTCTGTCGAATCGCTAAATTTTCCTGATTTATTGATCTGACAGAAGGTTCTTCCCTGTTTCAATTCACATTCTTGGGTTACTCTTTTAGTTACAAACTGCGATGACAGTTGTAAGGAGACCCTGTATGGCTATGTATCAAAACATGCTGGTGGTTATCGATCCGAATCAGGACGATCAACCTGCGTTACGGCGTGCGGTTTATTTGCATCAACGGATTGGTGGCAAAATTAAAGCCTTTTTGCCGATCTACGACTTTTCCTACGAGATGACCACCCTGCTGTCGCCCGATGAGCGTACAGCCATGCGTCAGGGCGTCATTAGTCAGCGGACAGCCTGGATACGCGAACAAGCAAAATACTACATCGAAGCAGGCGTTCCTGTTGACATTAAAGTGGTCTGGCACAACCGTCCTTTTGAAGCCATTATTCAGGAAGTCATTAGCGCCGGGCACGATCTGGTGCTGAAGATGGCGCACCAGCATGACAGACTGGAGGCGGTTATCTTTACACCGACCGACTGGCATCTGCTGCGTAAATGCCCAAGCCCGGTGTGGATGGTAAAAGACCAGCCCTGGCCGGAAGGCGGTAAAGCGCTGGTAGCGGTAAACCTCGCCAGCGAAGAGCCCTACCACAATGCGCTGAATGAAAAGCTGGTGAAAGAGACGCTACAACTCGCCGAGCAGGTCAATCATACTGAGGTGCATCTGGTCGGGGCCTATCCTGTCACCCCTATCAATATCGCCATTGAACTGCCGGAGTTTGATCCCAGCGTCTATAACGATGCGATTCGCGGTCAGCACCTGCTGGCAATGAAAGCGCTGCGGCAAAAATTCAGCATCGACGAGAAAGTCACGCACGTCGAAAAAGGATTACCGGAAGAGGTGATCCCCGATTTAGCAGAACATCTGCAGGCGGGGATTGTGGTTCTGGGGACGGTGGGTCGTACCGGGATTTCCGCCGCGTTCCTGGGCAACACGGCGGAACAGGTCATCGATCACCTGCGTTGCGACCTGCTGGTCATCAAGCCCGATCAGTACCAGACGCCTGTTGAACTTGATGACGATGAAGACGACTAACGCGTCGTGAAAGAAACCAAAGGCCCGAATAATCGGGCCTTTTTTATTGTTTGTCCTCACCGCCGAGGAAGTAAATCCCCAACGGGATGGCGAGCAGCACAGTGAAAACAAGGCTATAGACGAAAATCATTGATGACTGAATGATATACATCGACGTCGTCCAGTCAGAAAGCGGAATATCATACTGTTCAATCACCCCGCCGATCGTGGCGCGTGTGACAACCGATGCGGCAATGATAAACACCCCCAGCAGGCACAGCAGAAACTTTTTGCCCTTCGCCGTCTTTAGCTTTTCCATCATCATAATGCCCTTCTGTTACTGAAAGTCCGTTACTTTAGCGCAACAATACCATGACAATGCGCAAAAGTCTTCACGCACAAATGCGTCACATTGAAATCTTATTGGTATGAAAATGCCGATATCACTATTTATCGCCACGATTCTTTGATGACTCAATTGTTTATCCTGAGTATCATGATTAAGACTGTGGCTATATTGCTGTTATTTAAAAGGGACCGGAATACCGGGGATAACGATGTTTACTGACCTGTTTGTAAAAAACATCTTCAATGTGACGGTTATTTTAAGTAGCCTTTTCAGCTTAATTCTGATGAATTTTTGGTTTCATCACGGTAATAAAAAGAAGAAAGGGTTTGTTCTGCATGTCATCCAGTTTCTTATTTACACCCTGATCATTAGTACATTGGGTAGCGTCGCGAATACGGTCATTACGCATTATCATATCAGCGCGATCTCATCCAGTTTTGTCGACTTTGTCTGTACTTCACTGATTGCGCTGATTCTGACCCTGAAACTGTTTCTGCTCATTAACCAGTTTGAAAAATCGCAAATAAATAAAGGTCATGATATCACCCGCGCGAGAATTTTATCGCGGATAATCAAAATCACCCTCGTTATCGTCATCATTCTGCTGTATGGCGAACACTTCGGTATGAGTCTGTCGGGATTACTGACCTTCGGCGGAATTGGCGGTATCGCGGTCGGGATGGCCGGGAAAGATATTTTGAGCAATTTCTTTTCAGGAATCATGCTCTATTTCGACCGCCCTTTCAGCATCGGTGACTGGGTGCGATCACCGGATCGCAATATTGAAGGCACCGTGACGGAAATTGGCTGGCGAATGACCAAAATCACCACTTTCGATCATCGGCCCTTATACGTTCCCAACTCAATTTTTTCCTCGATTAGCGTCGAAAACCCAGGCCGCATGAGTAACCGGCGAATCAACACGGTTGTCGGGTTACGTTACGAAGATGCCAGCAAAATCGGTGCTATCGTCGCGGATATACGGCAGATGCTACAAACCCATAATGATATCGATCAGCAACAAACGCTGCTGGTCTATTTCAATGGCTTTGGCGACTCCTCGTTAAATATCATGGTGTACTGTTTTACCCGCACCACGATCTGGGAAGAGTGGCTGGCCGTACAGCAACAGGTTTATCTTAATATTATTGATATTGTACAGAATCATGGTGCTGACTTTGCCTTCCCGAGCCAGACGCTCTATATCAATGAAACCGGTAGCGGTTCGTGACGTTTACTATCCCCGCCCCGGACATCGCGATCCGGGGCTGGGGATCCCTCTCCTCACTCGACAATTTCGATGAAATTCCCGTCCGGGTCCTTGATGACCGCTTCATAGTAACCATCCCCGGTGGTACGTGGCGGCGAAACCAGAATCCCCTGTGCCCGCGCTTTTTTCGCCAGCATATCCACTTTTTTTGCACTACCCACCGCGATCGCCAGATGCACCCATCCGGTTGTCTGGTTATCCGGTCGCAGAGCACGCAACCCCGGTTTTGTCATCAGTTCAATGGCAATGTCATCGCCGATGCGCACAAAATAGGACTCGAATCCGGGATTGTTCTTGCTGCTGTATTTTTCATTGCGCGTACCGCCAAAAAACTCTGCCCAGAAGCGCGCCTGTGCCTCCAGTTCCGTGGTCCATAGCGCCATGTGTGCGATTTTCATGTTTTACCTCGTCTCAACCCGTCAGAATGTTGACAGCAGCGATCGTTTTGCCCGATCATGCTTTTTATTGCTCGATGATATGATTTTCAGGACTTATTATGCTCGATTATGCAGCTTTCCCGGAACAACGACAAGCCCTGATTCAGCAGATCCTGCAGGAGAATGGGCGCGTGGTATGCAGCGACCTCGCCTCCCGCCTGAACGTGTCGGAACACACCATTCGCCGCGATCTTCACGAACTCAGTAAGGAAGGTATTTGCAAAAAAGTGTATGGCGGCGCGGTGATGATGCTGCCAGAGGCCGGTGACTATGCGGTCCGAAAAACGAAGAAACCCGATCAAAAGAGCAGCATCGCGCAAAAATGTGCACGACTGGTCAAATCAGGCAGTTGTATTTTTATCGACACCGGCACGACCAACCTGGCAATGGCGGAAGCACTCCCGGCAGAACTCTCTCTGACCGTGGTCACCAATTCACCGGAAATCGCTGCCGTACTGCTAAAAAAGCCGCTGTATGACGTCATCATGCTCGGCGGTCAGTTGCAGCGCTCTTCCGGCGGTTGCGTCGGCGCATCGGCGATCGCTCAGGTTCAGGGGATGTTGTTTGATCAGGGTTTTATCGGCGGCTGTGCGATGGCACCAGAATCCGGTCTGACCGGGTTCGATTATGCCGACTGTGAATTCAAGCGCGCAGTGCTTCAACAGTGCAATGAAACCATTGTGGCGCTAACGGCAGACAAGATCCCGGCGGTGGCTCGCTATGTCGTCGCCCGAAGCAGTGAAATTGACGTTATTGTGGTTGAGGCGAACATCAGCAAGGAGTATTGCGAGGCGTTTCGCGAACATGATATTCGCATTTACACGGTGTAATCAGCAGGCGCGATCCCGCGCCCGCTGACGGATTGTTAGTGCTTAATGATGTACATGGTCCGGCTGTAAGCCACATCTTCCGGGTTCATGATCGGATACCCTTTCAGCCACGGTTTGATTAAGCGCCCGTTGGTGTACTGATAAATTGGCGCGATCGGCGCCTGCTCCATGAGGATTTTTTCCGCCGCATTGTAATCCGCGTTACGTGCTTTATCGGTATTTTCCATCGTCGCCTGGGTGATGACTTTGTCATACGCCGGGTTGTTAAAACGGGAAATATTGCCGGAGTGTGTTGAGGTCAACAGCGACAGGAAGGTGGAAGGCTCGTTGTAATCCCCCACCCAGGAAGCGCGAATCACATCGAAGTTCCCGGTGTTACGGCTGTCGATGTAGGTTTTCCACTCCTGGTTTTGCAGCTTGACATCCACACCTAAATTTTTCTTCCACATCGAGGCTACCGCGATGGCGATTTTCTGGTGGTTCTCAGAGGTGTTGTACAGCAGCGTCAGATTCAGCGGCTTCTGCGGGCCGTATCCCGCCGCACGCAACAGCGTTTTCGCCTGCGCGTTCAGCTCTTCCTGACTCATTTGCTCAAAAGGCGACGGTTCAGGCGTAAAGCCGGCAGTGACGTCCGGCGTAAAATGCCAGGCCGGTTTTTCCCCGGTCCCCAACACCTTCTCAGCCATAATGCGACGATCGATGGTCATGCTCAGCGCCAGACGCACGCGGGGATCCGCAGTCGGGCCTTTTTGCGTGTTAAACGCATAGTAATAGGTTCCCAACTGGGGTGGCGTATAGACCTGACCAGGAATGTCCTTCAACAGCTTCTGGTACATATTTTTGGGGAACGACTCGGTGATGTCGATGTCACCCGCCAGGTAACGTTTGGTGGCTGAGGACTCCTGATTGATAGGCAGGAAGGTCACCTTTTGCAGCACCGTTTTACCGTTATCCCAGTAATGGGTATTCGGCACCACCACCAGCTTTTCATTCACCACGCGATCCTGCAACACATAGGCGCCGTTACCAATCAGATTGCCCGGTTTGGTCCAGTCTTTACCGCTTGCCACGTTGGCTTTTTGTACCGGATAAAACGCAAAGCTGGCGGTGAGATTGGCGAACCACGGCAGCGGTTTATCCAGTTGCACTTTCAGGGTGCGAGCGTCAATGGCGGTCACGCCGAGCTTATCGGGCGTCATTTTGCCATCAATAATCGCCTGGGCGTTATTCACCCCCGCCAGCGCGGCAAACCAGGCAAAAGGTGACAGCGTTTTCGGATCTACCAGCCGCTGCCAGCTATAGACAAAATCCTGCGCGGTCACCGGGGTACCGTCTGACCAGCGCGCATTATCGCGCAGCGTAAACGTCCAGATCCGATTGTCGTTGCTTTTCCACTGCGTGGCGACGCCAGGCACGATTTCGCCCTTCTCGTTCTGGTTCACCAGTCCTTCATACAGGTCGCGAATAACCTGAATTTCCGGCAGTCCAACGGCTTTTGCCGGGTCAAGCGTCGCAGGTTCATCTTTTATATGGCGAACCAGCTCCTGCTTCTCTGCCAGTACCGTTGTGCTGGGAACATCCGCAGCATATGACAGAGAAATGCTGCTAACCAACAGCGCACAACAGGTTACTGAAACAGAGTGCTTCATAGAGTCCCCTCAATCCGGCTTAGTCACGATGGCGTAATTATTTGTTTCGCCTGAAGGAAATGCAAACAACTTCCTGCAGAAAATTGATATTACGACTAAAAATCAGTGCGTGTGAAAACGATTTGATTATCGGCCAGATTTGCACAACACTGCGAGTAATAATCCCTGAATTCAGAGACGCTTATGACCGTTACCCGCCCTCGTGCACAACGCGGCGCCTTTCCGCCAGGAACCGAACATTATGGACGTTCACTGTTGGGGGCTCCGCTGATCTGGTTTCCGGCTTCCGCCGCCAGTCGCGACAGTGGTTTGATTATTGCGGGAACGCACGGTGACGAAAACGCGTCGGTGGTCACGCTCTCCTGCGCGCTGCGCACGCTGACGCCGTCACTGCGCCGCCACCATGTGATCCTCGCGGTAAACCCGGACGGCTGTCAGCTAGGTTTACGTGCGAACGCCAACGGCGTCGATCTCAATCGCAATTTTCCGTCAGCCAACTGGAAAGCCGGGGAGACGGTTTATCGCTGGAACAGCGCTGCACAAGCGCGTGACGTGGTGCTGTTGACGGGAGAGCATCCGGGTTCGGAACCGGAAACTCAGGCGCTATGTCAGTTGATTCATCGCATTCACCCCGCGTGGGTCGTCTCCTTCCATGACCCGCTGGCCTGCATTGAAGATCCCAAAAGCAGTGAACTCGGTGAATGGCTGGCGCAGGCGTTCGAACTGCCGCTGGTGACCAGCGTGGGTTACGAAACGCCCGGATCTTTCGGCAGCTGGTGTGCGGACCTGGAATTACACTGCATCACTGCGGAATTTCCGCCGATCTCATCCGATGAGGCCAGCGAGAAATATCTACAGGCGATGTCCACGCTCCTGCGCTGGCATCCTAAAGATGAAGTTGTCCGGTCGTAAAGTGCAGCGCGGGCTCGACATCGACAGCCAGCCAGGTAGGGCCATCAAGATCGGCAAAACTGACCTGCGGCGTCAGCGGTAATGCGGCTGTAATCGCCCGTGACGTGCAAAGCATGCAACCCAGCATCAGCGCAAATCCCTGTTCGCGCGCGTCGGCAGCCAGTGCCAGCGCCTCGGTCAGTCCACCGGTTTTATCCAGCTTGATATTGACCATTTCATAGCGCCCGTGCAGCGCTTTCAGGCTGCTACGGGTATGACAACTCTCATCCGCGCAGACCGGCAGCGGATGGATGAAATTTTCCAGCGCCGCGTCATCCTGCGCCGGAAGCGGTTGTTCCAGCATCGCCACGCCGAGATCGGCTAACAGTTGACAGCGCGCCGCCAGCCCTTCCGCCCGCCATGACTCATTGGCATCGACAATCAGGGTTGCCTCCGGTACCGCCGACCGAATCGCCACCATGCGTTCACTGATCAGCCGATCGTCCAGTTTCACCTTCAACACTCTGGCACCGGCTTCCCACAGCGCCGCCGCGCTGGCCGCCATTTGTTCCGGTGTGCCAATCACCACGGTCTGCGCAGTGGCGATCGTCTCGGGCAACGCCACGCCAAGCGTTTCCGTCAGCGTTTGCTGCTGTTGACGGGCATGCAGATCCCACAATGCACAGTCAACCGCGTTACGCGCCGCGCCGGCGGGAAGCAGTTTCTGTAGCGCTTCCCGGGTCAATCCTTTTTCCAGTTGCGGCGCTATGCTCATGATTTGCGCCATCACGGACGCATCGCTTTCCCCGTAGCGCGGATAGGGCGTGCACTCGCCCGTCCCTTTCACGCCCTCTTCTTCCAGTTCAACCACCACGACACGCGCCTCGCTTCGGCTGCCACGGGCAATCACAAAGGGGGTATGTAACGGCCAGGCTTCCTCGTATACCTTCACAGAACGCATTTTTTCTCCTTAAACCATGACGTGGTGGTTTGTGCGCTACACCGAAATAGCGTTTGCCGTGTTATTGGCTGTTGGCATAAACTAGCTGTGACGTTAACTATATGTAAACAGGAAGATAACCATGTCACAAACCGTTCATTTCCAGGGCAACCCGGTTGCAGTCGCCAACTCCATTCCTCAAGCGGGTAGCAAAGCGCAGCCTTTTACCCTCGTGGCAAAAGATCTGTCTGACGTCGCACTGAGCCAGTTTGCAGGCAAACGCAAAGTGCTGAACATTTTCCCGAGCATCGATACCGGCGTTTGCGCGGCATCGGTACGTAAGTTTAACCAACTGGCCACTGAAATCGACAATACTGTCGTACTGTGTGTGTCTGCTGACCTGCCGTTTGCCCAGTCCCGCTTCTGTGGCGCAGAAGGCCTGAGCAACGTTATCACGCTGTCCACGCTGCGTAACGCTGAGTTCCTGAAAAACTACGGCGTTGAAATCACTGAAGGCCCTCTGAAAGGCCTGGCCGCTCGCGCGGTGGTGGTTCTGGATGAAAATGACAATGTCATCTTCAGCCAACTGGTGAATGAAATCACTAACGAGCCTGACTATGCCGCCGCACTGGAAGTGCTGAAAGCGTAAGTCATCCCGGCATACAAAAATGCCTCCATTTTGTCGGAGGCATTTTTTTTACTCTTCACTCTTCTTCTGGTTCAGGCCATATTCGCGCAGCTTATTCGCAATCGCGGTATGAGAAACCCCCAGACGTTTCGCCAGCTTGCGCGTACTTGGATAACTGCGGTACAGCTGGGTTAACACCGAGCGCTCAAAGCGGCTGGTGATGTCATCCAGAGAACCTTCCATCGCATCTTCACCGACTGCAACCGTCGTCGCATCGTAATCCGGCAGCAAAATATCCTGCGGCCGCAGCTCGTAACCTTCAAGCTGCGTCAGCGCCCGGTAGACGGCGTTTTTCAGCTGACGCACGTTGCCTGGCCAGCCATAGCGGGTCAACACCGTACTGAGATCGGCCGCCAGTTTGGGGCGCGGGACACCCTGTTCATCGGCAAAACGCGCCACGAACAGTTCGGTCAGCGGCATGATATCCTGCGGACAATCGCGCAGCGGCGGCAAATTCAGCGTCAGCACGTTAAGGCGATAATAGAGATCTTCGCGGAACAGTCCTTTCTGCACCAGTTCAACGAGATTCTTTTGCGTCGCGCAGATCACACGCACATCGACATGGACCTCATGATCTTCCCCCACCCGGCGGAACGTGCCGTCATTGAGGAACCGCAGCAGTTTAGTCTGCATGCGTGGCGACATTTCGCCAATCTCATCAAGCAGCACCGAACCGCCGTTCGCCTGCTCGAAGAAGCCTTTTTTGCCTTCCGGCGCATGGCCGAACAGTTCGCTTTCCACCGCATCTTCAGGAATCGAGGCGCAGTTGAGCGCCAGATACGGTTTACCCGCACGCGGGCTGGCCTGATGACAGGCATGGGCAAACAGATCTTTACCGGTGCCGGTATCGCCGATAATCAGCAGCGGCGCACTCAGCATTGCCAGTTTGCGCGCCTGTTCAACAACGTGTTTCATTTTGCCGCTGACGGCGATGATCTGGCTGAAAGCGCTCACATCCTGGGTCGCCAGATTCTGCAACTGACGCCCCATCCGAATGGTTGAACGTAGCATCACCACCGCCCCGGTGAGCATGGTTTCGTCAGCTTCCCCTTGCAGAAAGACCGGCGTGATTTCCATCAGGAAATTCTGCCCGTTGATCACCACATGTTCGTTGTGGGAGGTCTGCGGATTGCCCTCCAGCCAGCGCTGGAAGTTAAAACCGTTTATCAGTTGCGCGGCGGTGTGGTTGCGCATTCGCTCCGGATTTAGCGCAAAGAGCTGGCAACTCGCCGGGTTCGCCATCTCAATTTTACTTTTCAGATCCAGTGACAGGACGGGTTCAGGCAGCGCCTCAAGCAGCGCGCTGAGCGCCAGATGTTCACGTTCTGACGGCATCCACGGCACGGTGCGTACGTCGGTAACGCCCGCAATGCGGCGGATTTCAGCCATCAGGCTACTGAAGTTAGTGAACTCCAGTTCGGCAAAGTTAAGGTAGATTCGCCCGATGGGGTCAATCTCGATACCGCGCAAATCTATGCTTCGTAGCACCAGTAAATCGAGTAATTCGCGAGTCAGACCGAGTCGGTCTTCACAAAAGACTTCCAGACGCATGGGGGGACCTTCACCTGAATAATGAGCTATAGATAAGATGATAAGCCAGGAATGGGGAAGCAGGAAGGATTCTGTCAACAAATATTGACAGCATGACGGAAAAACAGGCGTTTCGGCGTAAAGTTACGCGGTCAACGCCTGCGACAACATTATTTCTCTCGCGAGGAGCCGTTTTTCTGCATTGTCTCTTTGAGCTGACCGACCAGCTGACGACGGAAATCCCCCAGACGCGGTTTGTCATCCTCTATCCATGGCAACGGACGGCAAAGTTCCATCGCTTTGATTCCCAGTCGCGCAGTTAACAGCCCTGCCCCAATCCCCTGCGCGGCACGGGTCGACAGGCGCGCGGCGAGATCCTGCGACATCCAGTCCATCCCCACTTCCCGCACCAGCTCGCTGGCCCCGGCAAAGGCGATATTGAGCAACACCAGACGGAACAGACGCAAACGGCTGTAATAGCCCAGCTCAATACCGTACAGCGTGGCAATACGGTTAATCAATCGCAGATTGCGCCAGGCAATAAACGCCATATCCACCAGCGCCAGCGGGCTGACTGCGATCATCAGCGTCGACTCCGCCGCCGAACGGCTGATTTCGCGCCGCGCCTGGGCATCGAGCACCGGCTGAACCAGATGGGCGTAGAGGCTGACCACCTCGCGATCGTTTTGCGTTTCGTGAATCGAGGCGTACCAGCGCTGTAGCGCCGGATGCGACTGATCGATTCCGGCCTGCTGCGCCAGTTTCTCGCAGAAGGCCCGCCCTTTTCCGGCACCGTGACTGTGCAGCAGGTCGCGCGCTTCATCGCGCTCATGCGCACGCTGGCGCAAACGCCACAGGCGTCGCCATTCGGTTGCCACCGATCCAACGCCCGCGCCGATAATCAGCGCCCCGGCCGCGCAGCCACCGAGCGCCACCCAGTCCTGCGTTTGCCAGGCGTTCATCGTCCACTGTACGCCCTGTCCAACCACGCTTACGCCGAACAGCGCCAGACCGCCCATCACCATCTTGCGCCACAAACTGCGCTTCGGGCGCAGCGCCGCATCAATTACCGCTTCGGCCTGCCCCTCTTCTTCCAGAGGCTCATCGACGGTGGCCGGGGCAAAGGACTGGGCTTGCGTCTCGCTAAACGTTTGTTGCGCTTTAAAAGCCGGGTTCTGCTCGACTTCAAGCGGACCGGCAAAATCAATCCGCGGTTTTATCGGTTCGCTCATCGCAATTTATCTCCTATTAAAAACTCCAGCGCGGCATCCAGGCGAATGTGCGGCAGTGGCTTATCGACATCCATCTTTTGTGGTCGAAAAGCTTCAAACTGAAATCCCTGACTGTCCCAGAACGCCTGTCCCGGCAGTCGTGCCGGCACTTCGCCGGGGTAGACCGTCAGGGGCGATCCGTCGCTTAAGCGATTTCCGCGCAGCGCGGGGATCTTCTCGCCGTTAACGTCAATCAACCCACTGGTGGTTGCCTGGACGGAAGCCAGCCCCAGACAATCCATGCTGATCCCTTCAAACGCCGCGTTCTGCCAGGCGTCCTGAATCAACTGCTGCAGCAGCGACACCATATTGGCGTGCTGGTCGATAGTCACGTGGTCCGCTTTGGTGGCGGCAAACAGCAACTTGTCTATCACCGGAGAAAACAGCCGACGAAACAACGTGCGCTGTCCGTAATGGAAACTTTGCATCAGTTGGGTTAGTGCAAGGCGCATATCGTTGAACGCCTGCGGCCCACTGTTGAGTGGTTGCAGACAATCCACCAGCACGATCTGACGGTCGAAGCGCAAAAAGTGGTTCTTATAGAACCCCTTCACCACCTTTTCGCAGTAGTAGTTAAAGCGTTCGCGCAGCATCCCGGCGTTGGTGTGTTTATCCGCCTGAGCCAGTCTGGATTCCCCCCACGCGTCCACATCCGGCCAGGGGAAAAATTGCAGTGCCGGCGCGCCAGCCATATCACCAGGCAGCACGAACCGCCCTGGCTGGATGAAATGCAGCCCCTGCTGTTTGCACTGATGCAGGTATTCTGTCCACGCCGCCGCGATGTCGGCCAGGCGGTTCTCATCGGCGGTTGCCAGCGGATCCAGTCCTTGCGTCAGTTGCCGCCATTTCGCCGACCATTCTGCCCGCTGTCCGGTGAGCAACCCGGTCATCTGCCGTGACCAGCTCAGATAATCCTGCGCCAGCATCGGCAGGTCGAGCAGCCATTCACCGGGATAATCGACAATCTCCAGATACAGCGTCGACGTCTCTTTGAAGTGACGCAGCAGGGAATCATTGGATTTATAGCGTAGCGCCAGGCGAATTTCGCTGACCCCGCGGGTTGGCGTCGGCCACGTCGGCGGATCGCCATACAGCTGGGCCAGCCCTTCATCGTAGGTAAAGCGGGGAATGCCAAAATCGCGCTGGGGAACCCGCTTCACCCCGAGCAGGCGCTCTTCACGCACCGCGCTAAGCAGCGGCAATCGCGCCCCGGCATGGATATTCAATAACTGGTTAACCATTGCGGTGATAAATGCGGTTTTTCCGCTCCGGCTCAGCCCGGTGACCGCGAGGCGCAAATGTCGGTCTACGCCGCGATTAACCAGCGCATTGAATTCATTGGTGAGTCTCTTCATCGCCATCCCGTTATGCCTGAAGACCAGAAAAAAGTATAACGCATACCTATATTGTGGGGGCAGGTCGTTGATTATCAACCGTGTTGTGGTACTGGAAAAGCAGGTGCGACACCGTTACACCTGAAAAGCGGTTTAATGGCATGAATACGTCAGGACGATGCGTTATCAGCAACGCCGCACAAATAAAGCATCATTTTAAATTAAATTTCATAACGTTTATTTCTCTACCCGATTCTTATCCGTCCCCCTGTTCATCCCGCGCCAGACAATGTCTCCCATTGACACCAAATATATTGCATTGTATAAAACCCCGCTTCAATAATGAGTTTCATTTGCATTAATAATAATTTGAATGAAGGGTAGCGGTTAATGAAAAAAGTCATTTGCGCATTCGGCATGGTGTTCGCATCCGTCAGTGCTGCTCAGGCAACGACCTATCCACTGACTCTGGAGAACTGTGGATACACTGAAACGTTCACCAAAGCGCCAGAACGCGTCGTGGCTCTCGGGCAGAATACCGTTGAGATTCTGCTGCTGTTAGGTTTGCAGAATAACGTGAAAGCCAGTGCCTTCTGGCCGACCAAAGTGCTGCCTCAGTTGGCTGAACAAAATGCCAAAATCAAAACGCTCACGGTAGAAATTCCCACTCTTGAATCCATCCTTGCGCAAAACCCGGATTTCGTTCCCGCACAGTTACCTTTGTTATTAGGGCCAGAAAGTAAGGTAGCAAAACGTGAAGATTTGCTTACCGTCGGCGTAAACAGCTATTTATCGCCAGGCATGTGCGCCACAAAGAAAGCGGCCGGCGATTTATATGGCAGTCGTCAGACCCTGTGGGATATGACCTATCTCTATAAAGAAATTGAAGATTTCGCGAAAATTTTCAATGTGGAAGACAGAGGTCAGGCTGTTATTGCCGATTTTAAAAAGCGTGAAGCCGATCTCCGCCAGGAGTTCGGTAACAGCAAGAAAGATCTCTCTTTTGTCTTTTGGTTCTCCAGCGCATCCCCTTCTGCCGATGCTTACGTCGGCGGTAAAAACAGTGCTTCCGGGTTCATTGCCAACGTGCTGGGTGGACACAACGCCATCACCTCTGAGACAGAATGGCCGACGGTGAGTTGGGAAAGCGTTATCGCAGCCAACCCGGACGTCATTGTGGTATCCAGCCTTGACCGCAACCGCTGGGCGCTTGATAACGCTGAAGAGAAAATCAAATTCCTGAAAAGCGATCCTGCCGTCAGTCAGTTAGACGCCGTGAAAAAAGGCCATATTGTGGTTATGGACGGTCAGGCGATGAACCCGACTATCCGCACCCTTTACGGTGCTGAACAGGTTGGCGAGCAGCTCAGAAAACTGGGGCTGAACTGATGACATCTGCGGTACTTCAGACACGACAGGGTCTGCTTCTTACCAGCTCATGTTTACTCGCTATCCTGCTTTTGTTTCTCACGATTGCCACTGGGGTCAGCGTGGGTGAGTTGTCTATCCCGCTGCGGGACGTTTTCTACGCCATCAGCAACAGAATGGGACTCACCGATATCCCGCTCAACCGCATCTATGAAAGTGTGATTTGGGACTTTCGCCTGAGCCGCGCGCTGGTCGCGGCATGCTGTGGGGCGGGTCTCGCAATCTGTGGTGCAGTACTGCAAAGTCTGTTGAAGAATGCACTGGCGGAACCCTATGTGTTAGGTGTATCTGCGGGCGCATCAACCGGTGCGGTTTCCGTTGTTGTTTTGGGGATTGGTACGGGCGCGGTCTCCCTCTCTGCTGGCGCATTTGCCGGGGCATTTGCAGCCTTTGCCTTTGTCGCCTTTCTGACAAACGGCGCGCGAGGGGGTAACGAACGAACTATTCTGGCTGGCGTGGCGGCTTCCCAGCTCTTCAATGCCATCACGGCTTATACCATCAGCACCTCCGCTAGCGCGCAACAGGCTCGCGACGTGATGTTCTGGCTGCTGGGCAGTTTCAGCGGCGTACGCTGGCCTGAGTTCCAGTTAGCGTTGATTGTGGTACTGACCGGACTGGCAATATGCCTTTACTATTCGCGTGCGCTGGATGCCTTTACCTTTGGCGATGATGCCGCCGCGTCTTTGGGGATTGCTGTTCCCTGGGTACGTCTTGCCCTTTTCACCACCACCGCGTTCATCACCGCCACTATCGTCAGCATGGCTGGCTCAATTGGTTTTGTAGGGCTGGTGGTTCCACATGTCATGCGCTTCTTCTTTGGGCCGTTGCATCGCACATTGCTTATTGCCAGCGCACTTGCTGGCGCGATCCTGATGGTGCTGGCGGATATCGCGTCGCGTTTATTGATAGCGCCGCAAAGTTTGCCGGTTGGCGTGGTAACCGCCCTGGTCGGTGTCCCCTTCTTTGCCGTGATCATTTACCGCTCAAGGAATAAGTGATGAGTATTGCCGCTGAAAATGTGACCTGGAAAGTCGGTAAAAAGGTCATCGTCAACAATGTCTCGCTCAACGTCGCGCCCGGTAAGACCGTTGGATTACTTGGGCCAAACGGTTGTGGGAAATCATCACTTTTACGCATCCTGGCAGGATTACGTCGTCCCGATATCGGCAACGTGACGCTGGACGGCAAAAACCTATCCCGTATACCCAAAAAGCAACTTGCCCGTCGGGTAGCTTTCGTTGAACAACACGGCATGACCGATGCAAACATGCGCGTGCGTGATGTCGTAAAACTTGGCCGCATTCCCCATCACTCCCCCTTCTCTAACTGGAGCGCGCACGACGACGAAACGGTCAACGCGGCCTTACAGCGGGTTGATATGCTGGAAAAATGCGAACAAGGCTGGCTCAGTTTATCCGGCGGTGAACGCCAGCGGGTACATATCGCCCGTGCGCTGGCGCAAGCCCCCACCGAAATTCTACTGGACGAACCCACCAACCACCTGGATATTCACCATCAAATGCAATTAATGCATCTGATCAGTGAGCTGCCAGTGACCAGCATTGTGGCTATCCACGATCTCAACCATGCGTCTATGTTCTGTGACTCGCTGATGGTTATGCAACGCGGGCAGATTGTGGCAACGGGAACGCCGCAGGACATTCTGAGCGAGGAACTGCTTTGGGACGTTTTCCGGGTTAAGACCCGAATCGAAATCTCGCCTTTCCATGGCAAAAAACATATCCATTTCCTGGTGTAAGGCCGTGTAATGCGTCTCTCTGCGTGGTCCCTGCGACCAGCCACAACCCTCCGCCCGCCTGTTCTGCTGGGCAGCCAGTTTGCCTTTAATATCGGTTTTTACGCGGTCGTGCCTTTTCTCGCCCTCTTTCTGCGTGACGATATGCTGCTCTCTGGTGGACTTATTGGGCTGGTGCTGGGATTGCGCACCTTCTCACAGCAAGGAATGTTTATTGTCGGCGGCGCCCTCTCCGATCGTTTCGGGGCAAAAATTGTCATCCTCTTCGGCTGTATGGTTCGCGTCCTGGGCTATCTGCTTCTGGCCTATGGACAATCGCTGGGCCCCATCATTCTGGGCGCGTGTCTGACGGGAATCGGCGGGGCGCTGTTCTCCCCGTCAATTGAAGCCTTGCTGGCAAAAGCAGGCACGCAAAGCGAAGCCCGCGGAAAGCGCAGCCGTGCGGAATGGTTCGCCCTGTTTGCGGTTTGTGGGGAGCTTGGCGCGGTACTCGGCCCGGCGATGGGTGCGCTGATGACGGGGATCGGTTTTCGACAGATCGCGCTGGCTGGGGCCGGTGTGTTTCTTATCGCGTTAATCGTTCTCTACTTCTTCCTGCCTGCCTCTGACCACAACAAACAGACGCTCAACATTCTCCCCTGGTGGACGACCTTTCGTCAGCCTCGCTTCGTTGCCTTTATCATCGCCTACAGTTCGTGGTTGTTGAGCTACAACCAACTCTACCTGGCTTTGCCGGTGGAGCTCCAGCGTGCGGGTGGCAGTGAAAAGGACCTCGGTCCACTCTTTATGCTGGCCTCGGTACTGATTATTTTATTTCAGCTTCCGCTCGCGCGTGTCGCGAGACGGGTTGGTGCCGTCAGGATACTGCCTGTGGGTTTTTTGTTGCTTTCCGCCGCGTTTGCGAGTGTGGCCTTTTTTGCCGCGACAGAACCGCCGCAGGGAGGATTACGGTTAATACCGTCAGTCTGTCTGGTCACGCTATTAACACTGGGCCAGATGCTGCTGGTACCGTCGGCAAAGGATGTAATCCCTCAGTTCGCCAATGAATCGACGCTGGGCGCACACTATGGTGCGCTCTCCACCGCAGGGGGATGCGCAGTGCTGGCGGGTAATTTGCTGCTTGGTCGTTTACTGGACAATGCGCTTGTTCCGTCAACACAAGCGATTTATCCCTGGCTTTTACTGGCGTTGTTTCCGCTCTGTAGCGCTGCGGCCCTGGTGCTGATTTGCCGTCCGCTACGCACAGCGCGAGTCGCTAAAACCTGAACGGCGGGAAAATCACCAAACGAACGATCATAAAATCAGTGCACTATTGCTGGCATTATTCCTGGGAGGCTATAGTCGTTACTCCCTCTCCCTTCGTCAGGAGCACCCTATGCCAGAGTTCTGTTTTTATCAAAAAGGGCAGCACACCAGAACAGTGAAACGATCCGACGCGAAAACCGCATTGCGGCTGACTGAGCAGGGCTACGAGAAGCAATTTGAAGAGATCAATGCCGCAGATGAAGAACAGGCGCTTGCCCGTTTTGCAGATATCCGCAAGGAAAAACAGATCGATCAGCAAAACTTTTTAGCCGGTGCGGGCGTCATGCCGCTCATCGGGATTATAGCGACGGCGATGGTTGCGTTGTTCAGGAAAAAATAGCCGGCGCGTTTCTTGCCTACGGCGCACAATCCATCGCGTTATGTTGTCAACCGGGGACTAACTCCCTAAGATGTATGCCATTAACTCTCCGATGGAGTTGCAGGAGCATGTCCCCCACTATTTATGATATCGCTCGCGTGGCGGGTGTGTCGAAGTCGACGGTCTCACGTGTGCTGAATAAGCAAACCAATATCTCACCGGAAGCGCTGGAAAAAGTGCAGCGTGCCATTGATGAACTGCAGTATCAACCAAACAAACTGGCTCGCGCCCTGACCTCATCCGGGTTTGACGCCATCATGGTTATCTCAACCCGGTCGACTAAAACGACTGCGGGTAATCCATTCTTCTCTGAAGTCTTGCATGCCATCACCGCAAAGGCAGAGGAGGAAGGTTTCGACGTTATCCTGCAAACATCCCGAAGCACCGAAGATGATCTGCAAAAGTGTGAGAGCAAGATTAAGCAGAAGATGATCAAAGGCATTATTATGCTCAGCTCTCCTGCGGATGAAACTTTCTTCGTGCGTCTGGATAAATACGATATTCCGGTCGTCGTGATTGGTAAAGTTGAAGGGGAATACAATCACGTTTACTCGGTCGATACCGATAATTACCGTGACAGTATCGCACTTACGGATGCCCTGATTGACAGTGGTCATCACCGTATCGCCTGCCTGCATGCGCCGCTTGAATATCATGTTTCAGTCGATCGTGTAAATGGTTATAAAGCCAGCCTTAACGCACATAACATCGATATTTGCAAAGAATGGATTATTGACGGGGGTTATACCCACGATAGCGCGCTATGTGCCGCGAGAGAATTACTGGAACGCGCAGAATTACCCGACGCGGTATTTGCCACTGATAGTTTAAAGCTGATGAGTTTATACCGCGCCGCGGCTGAACTAAATATTGCTATTCCACAGCAACTTGCCGTGGTTGGTTACAGTAATGAAATGTTGTCATTTATTTTAAACCCTTCCCCCGGTGGGATTGATGTGCCGACTCAAGCGTTAGGCGAAGAGAGTTGCGCCCTGCTTTTTAACTTAATACGTGGCAAAAAGCGCATGCAAAATATCATCATTAAGACACAGATAACCCTTACGGGATCGCTTGCATAAAAAAGCGGGGCACTACTTCGCCCCGCCATCATCAGAATGCGTAGTTAACGCCTACGCCCGCATAGTGAAATCTGTCACTATCACCTTCGTCGTGATCTTCCCACTCGTAGGCATATTCCAGCGTCATCGACAGGCCATTCTGGAAATCATATGCATACTGTAATCCGAGGCGGTTGAAGTCATGACCTTCACGCGCAGGATCGTCTTGCCAGTCCCAGTTACTCCAGCGATCCAGACCGATGCGCGTATAAGGTGTTAACGTTGTATTACCAAGAGAAAGCGGTAAGTACGCGCGGATCTCCTGAGTCGAAAATTCACCGTTATTCCGGTGTTCCGCAAGGTTAAAACCGCGTTCGAGGTAATAGTTTACGATCACGCCAACCGTTTCGTTAACGGTATAGTGCAGGCCCGTTTCGCTTTCGACGCGACTGTCGGAATAACCGGTGGTACTCAGGTCGTTGACAAACTGATACATCGCAAGCCATCCGCTAAAGCGCAAACCATCTGTGAGTTTTATATCCCAGTCCGGTTGCACCTTCCAGCGCTGCATATTCGCTGTGTCTTTACCCGCTTCATTCACATAGTGATAGCCGTAATTACGAAAACCACCGGTTAAGCCAAAACCGAAGTCATCACTTTCCTGGAACTGATAGTGTACTTCCAGTTCCGGACGATCAAACCAGGTGCCGCGTTTACCGGCGCTGTAGTCAACCGGTCCCTCCTGATAATAGGCCAGCGAAATTCTCCATGGGCCGTTTGCCGCATTAAAATAAACTGAAGGTTCGGCAAGGCCATCCATATCGTCGCCGTAGCCTTCAACGTTTTCAATTTCGTACATGGCGCCAACGTTAAAATGCCAGTCATTTTTTTCGGCAGCCTGTGCGCAAGATATCGCTGCGCACAGCATTAGCGCAGTAGAGGACAATAAGGTTTTCATTTCTATTCCTTGTTAAATGACAGAAAAATGAAATTTTGTTAGAACCAGGGCTTGCACCCTGGGCAATGTAATTATGTAATAGCGAATTCCGTCTCTGCGTCAAAGAAATGGCATTTCGCCATATCGAAATGGATGGTGATATTTTCTCCTGCATAATAGTCATTAACAGACCCGGCACGGACCACCAACTCATGCCCCCCAATTGTGGTGTACAGCATAAATTCTGCGCCAGTGAGTTCCGCAACGCTTATTTTTGCTGTCACGCTATTCTCTTCTTGCATTCCGGGATGAATATCCTCCGGGCGGATGCCCATCACGACCGCTTTATGTTCATAATTCTTCGCTTTTACTGTTCGCAGTTTGTCTTCCGGGAGGGTTAATTTAAGTGTTTCGGTGACAAACTTATTTCCGTCGATCGCGCCACGAATAAAATTCATTGCCGGAGAGCCAATAAAACCCGCAACGAACATATTTGCTGGCTGGTTGTAAACCACTTTTGGTGCACCGACCTGCTGGACAATGCCGTCTTTCATAATCACAATCCGCGTTGCCATCGTCATCGCTTCAGTCTGATCATGCGTGACGTAGACCATGGTGGTATTCAGCTTCTGGTGCAGTTTGCTGATCTCTGCGCGCATCTGGACACGTAATTTGGCATCGAGGTTAGAGAGCGGTTCATCCATTAAAAACACGCCCGCTTCACGCACAATTGCACGCCCCAGGGCAACACGCTGGCGTTGACCGCCCGATAGTGCGCCAGGTTTACGTTTGAGATACTCCCGTAAACCGAGGATCTGCGCGGCCCAGTTGACCCGCTCCTCAATGATGCCGGCATCAATCTTTTGCATCTTCAGGCCGAATGCCATGTTGTCGTAGACACTCATATGCGGATACAGCGCATAGTTCTGGAAGACCATCGCAATATTGCGCGCCTTTGCGGGAACATCATTCATCCGCTTACCGTCGATCAACAGTTCGCCAGCGCTGATCTCCTCCAGACCCGCAATCATCCGAAGTGTGGTTGATTTTCCGCATCCCGACGGACCGACAAAAACAATAAACTCTTTATCTTCAATTTCTAGGTTGAAGTCTTTAACCACATGCACCTGGTTGTCATAAATTTTGTGTATATGCTGCAACGAAAGCTGTGCCATGTTGATTCCTTTACTTGTCGAGTTGCCAGAAAGCCGATAAGCGCGGCCACGTCAGAAATTCCGTTGTCGGCAGCAGCAGGTCTGCGCCAGTTAAGGAGGAACCAATGCCCACCGAATGCATTCCGCAGGCGTTAATCGCATCAATCCCCGCCTGCGCATCCTCAACGCCGATGCATGCCTGCGCACTAACGTGCAGACCGTTGCACGCCGCCAGAAAAATCTCCGGATCGGGTTTTGAGCGTTGAATTCGTGTGGCATCGGCGCAAAAATCGAAATAAGGCGTTAACTGAAGCGCCTGTAAAATCGCGGGCGCATTCAGTGAAACCGACGCCAGTCCCGTTTTAATCTGTTCAGAACGTAACGTGCTAAGCAGTTCCCGGATCCCCGGCAGTACCGCTTGTGGCGTCAGCGTCCGTAATGAATCGACATACCACGCGTTTTTGCGCGCCGCGATCCGATCGCGCTCAGCCTGAGTGAAAGCCCCCTCTTTTCCACCGTGGCGCAATATTCGCAACAGCGATTCTCCGCGGCTGATGCCTTTCAGGCTGTCGTTGAACACGTCATCAATGGCAATTCCCAACTCATTGGCAATTTTCCGCCAGGCAAGAAAGTGCAAATGCGCGGTATCGGTGATCACACCATCCAGATCAAACACGATTGCCTGGGGTTTCATTCATCCTCCTTGTGTGTGGTAGCGGTCCCATTTGCAGCCAAAATAAAATCAGTGAGTGAAGCGCTGTATTTGTCCACAATCGTCACCGGCGTCCCCTTCAGAAAAAGCGTCACCGGCGACGAGCACTCGATGTGCACACTCCGTTGGTTTAAGGTGATTGTTACCTCACTTCCCTGCCAGTGCAGAGGAAAGGTAAGTTGTTGCCAGCTATCGGGCAGTAGAGGGTTGAGATGCAACTCGCCGTTACGCACGTTCACCCCGGCAAAGCCCTGAATGGCCCCCAGCCAGATGGCCCCCGTAGCGGCCGCGTGGATGCCGTCATCACAACTGTGAGGATCGTCACCAAGGTCAATTTGTGCGCCATCGCGCCAGAATTGATAACCCTGCTTTGCATTATTGCAACGCGTCGCCACAATCCCGTGAATGGCTTTACTCAGTGAGGAATCATGAATGGTACGAGGTTCATAGAAATCCAGGTTGGCCTGACAAATATCCGGTGTGAATAACTCAGGGAGCATATACATCAGCATCACCACATCCGCCTGCTTCAGGATTTGCATCTCATTGACTTCCGCCCGTGAGTAATCCAACAGGATCGTTTGCTTTCCGGCCTTTGTCTTGTACATTGCCAGGTCAATCGCGGGCTTACTGAGGAACGAGTCATCCTGCGGCAAAATGCCATCAGTCTGTACTTCGGGGCGCCAGAGATGCTGCAAAAAGTGCTCGGCGCGATGGATAAATGCATCATCTGCGCAGCCAAACCGGCGAGCAAAATACAACGCCTGACTCACGTTGTAATACGCCATGTAATTGGTGAAGGCGTTATTATTCACGTGTTCGGTATATTCATCCGGACCAATCACATCATAAATTTCAAGTCGGCCATTCACGTCAGTGGTTCGACTGATCCAGAAACGCGCTGCCTCCAGCAGCAGCGTAAGACCTTCGCGAGACATGAATGGCTCATCACCTGTAGCCTGCCAGTAATTCACTACGGCCCAGGCGATATCGGCCACCAGATGATGTTCCGCCTGTGCGGAGGCAACCTTCTGGCGTAAACCGGTACGAATATTGATGGCGGCGAATTCCGGCGTCTCCTCATCTCCGCTACGCGCACTTTCCCATGGGAATAGCGCGCCCTGCCAGCCGTTCTTGCGCGCCTTTTCACGTGCCCCCGCCAGGTTGTGCCAACGGTAACGCAATAAGTTCCTGGCTATAGTCGGTTCAGTGAACAGATGAAGGGGTAACAGGAACACTTCGGTATCCCAGAAAACATGTCCCTTGTACCCTTCCCCGGTCAGCCCTTTCGCGCCGATACTGCAACGCTCATCATGGGCAGGCGTCATGATCCGCAGATGATACAGGGCGAAATCCAGTGCTCGCTGATCGTCCTTGTTCACACTGCTCACCTGCACGCGACGATGTTGCCACCAGTTCTGCCAGTTAGCCGCCGATTGCGCCAGCAGCGCCTGGTAGCCCTGCGCCGCACAAGCTTCAAGATGGCGAAGTCCCTGTCGTCCCCATGTTTCCAGCGACACATCGCGCCCTGTTGTCCACTCCACCCATGTCAGTTTTTCCAGCGTCAACCGCTCACCCGCTTTCACCTGCGCTTGAGTATGTTGTACAAGCCGCCGTTCTTTGGCTGTAAAGCAGGACTGTGCTTCCCCGTTGATGTGACAGTGCGTGGAGACAGAGATATCACTGTGACCATCCTGAGTTGTATAGATCCCCTGTAAGAGATGTTGGCCGAAAACCCGTACCTGCTTTTCATCCAGATGCTGACGGCCGTGGTTGGTCATTGTCGCGTCAATGCCGGTGGATAACGCTATTGTGGCATCACCATCAAGCGGGGTAATAGACAATGTCATCGCCAGCAGCGGCAACTGTTCCGCAGACGAGAACCGACGGCTTTCAATGGCAAATCGCGCGCCGTCAGGTGCGCGCCAGATCAGTGAGCGCATCAGTTCGCCACTGGAAAAGTCTATTTCACGCTGCCAGCATTCAAGCGTTCCACTGAGTAAAGAGAAAGGCTCGCCGTTCAGGAAGATGTCGACTCCTGTCACGTCGGGCAGATTCACCAGCTCGGTGATATCGCCTTTGCCCGCCCGATGATACAAACCCGCCAGAAACATACCACGCGTTTGTTGGGTATAAGCCTCCTCGTGGCTGGCGCGGATCCCCATATAACCGTTGCCCAACGCCAGTAAGGAGGCGTATTTATTTATCTGATGCGGGCAAAAACCCGGTTCTGGTAATTTGACTGGTTTACTCATAGCTCCACGCACATCCCTGTTTCTGCAGACTGATAAAGCGCCGACACTAACTGCTGTATCACGACGCCTTGTTCGGCATCCGCGATGGTGACCGGTGCGCCCTGCACATGGTTCACGAACGCCTCCATACTGCGAAAATGGCGCTGGTCATCTGCCTGCTCCTGCTCAAAGAGCATCTCCAGTTCGCCATTTCTGTCGGTATACACGCGTACCGGGAACAGTGTCGCCCCCGCCTTGTCGCCGCAAAAATTCACATTCATGATGGATTGTTCTGGAATATTCAACGCGAAGGAGGTTTCAAGACGCAGTATGCTGCCGTTATGAAACTCAATGGTGCCAAACAGCGAGTCCTCAACGGTATAATTCGAAGGATCCCACTCACCGAACTGCCCACAATTTTTCTGTGTCCCAATTCTCTGGAAACTATGCGCCCACACTCGCTTCACCAGTGGGAAACCCAGCACATACATCGCCGCATCCAGCATATGAACGCCAAGATCGATCAGCGGTCCACCGCCCTGTAAGGCTTTATTGGTGAATACGCCCCAACCGGGCACACCGCAGCGGCGAAGCGCTCTGGCGTTGGTCACGTAGATTTCGCCGAGCACGCCCGCCGTGACCTGTTCGCGCAGCAACTGTGTATCCAGTGCAAATCGATGATGAAAATCATACGCCAGCACGTTGCCCATGCGACGAGCGGTATCACGCATCTCCTGCGCCTGCGCCGGCGTCATCGCTGGCGGTTTTTCACACATCACGTGGCAACCGGCCTTCAGCGCCAGCAGAGTGTGTTCGTAGTGAAAGCGATTCGGCGAACAGACGCTGACAATGTCGGGCTTCACTGTTTGCAGCATCAACTGCGGATCATCCCAGACCTGCGCCTGACCGTATTTTTCTGCCAGCGCTTGTGCCTGAGACAGGCGACTGTCACAGACAGCCACCAGTTCCAGATCTTCACGAGTGCAGTAATACGAAGCATGAACCTTATCCGCGACCTGCCCGGCGCCAATAATGGCGACGCGCAGCGGTGAGCTTGTCATTGCACTTTTCACGGCAACCTCTTAGCAGGTACGCAACCAGGCCAATGACTGACGGTAGGCTTCAGGCAGGTTCTCTGCGCGAACCCGACCTTCATACACCACGTAACCCTGATAATTATCGTCGCGCAATTGATCAAACAGCTGGCGGAAATTCAGAGTGCCCGTACCCGGCTGATAACGGTGGTTATCCGCAATATGCACATGACCCAGCAGATCACGGTTGTCGTGCAGCGCTTTCGTCATGTCGTCTTCTTCGATATTCATGTGATAGAAATCGCCGATAATCTTTACCTGCTTCAGATCGTTTTCCACGATGTAGCGACGTGCATCTGCCAGGGTGTTGATCATGTGATCCTGATAGCGGTTAAGCGGCTCCAGGTACACCGTTGTTCCCGTACGCTCCGCCACCTTGTCGAGATAACGTAGCGAGTCGCTGACCATTTTGCGATCGCCCTCCAGACTCCGCGGTGAGACCATAGGTGGCAGCCGAAACGTAAACATTCCCCATGCGGCAGGGACAATAATGCCCTGCCCACCTACCTCTGCCAGCGCTTCCAGGATACGTTCAATTTGCTTTAATCCGTTAAGACGACGTTCTTCAATAAAATCACCTATCCAACCGTCATAGCCGCCGCATGCGGTTGTCACCGGCAGACCTGTTTCTTTGATAGCCGCTTTGACCTCATCGAGATGATTGACCAGCAATTTGCCATCAATTTCAAAACCATCAAAACCCATCGCTTTGATATAAGAGAATTTTTCCAGGATATTTTCCGGAAAAAATGCCTGATTCTGTGTACCGATTTTCATCTATTTTCGTCCCTGATAATTAAAATGTGACGCCCATTTTGATGCTCTGCTCCGGGTGCCTGTCGACAAACTGCATGTAGCTTTCCGGGCTGTTGGCAAAGGTCACCACCGGGTCGATGAGATCTTCACAATTCAGATAACCGTTCATCAGCAGTTCCCAGCAGGTTTCTTCAATACGCTTACGGCTCCAGCGCGGATAGTCCGGGTTCGGTTCGCTGCAGGCGCGCGAGAAAACAATGTTGGCGTTATTGAAATGCGCTTCGCGCCCCAGGTTAAATCCTTCGGCAAACGGTTTGGCAAACGCGACGTAAGAGATGGTGCCACCGTAGGCCAGTCCGCGTAACGCCGATTGCAGCGCATCCGCAAAACCGCTGGTTTCAATAATCACGTCCGCGCCCTGCTTACCCGTGAGCGCTTTGATCTCCTTACCGACATCCGTCCCCATGGGGTTCAAACAGAAATCTGCGCCATGTCGGCGGGCAATATCACAACGGTGCGCAATAGGATCCACACCGATAACCACCGAGGCCCCGGCTTTTTTCGCCAGTTGTACTGCGATCTGACCAATAGCCCCGAGCCCGACGATGACAACAAAATCACCCACACGTACATTGGCATCACGCACGCCGCTCATCGCGAACTGGGCCGGGTCATAGCAAACAGCATTCTTCCATGAACTTCCCTGCGGCATTTTGCGCAGTTTATAGTTGTTCACGCCGTTGATAATGACCGTCTCGGCTAAGGGACCGTAACCACAGACGCTGTCCCCTACGGCGTAGTCGGTAACATCGCCGCCACATTCGATAATGTCACCAACCACCATATTGCCGAGCTGGAATTTGCCGAATTCGATACCGCGCGGCGCGCCTTCCGGACGCGGCATGAACATCTGCCACTCAGCGTTAAAGTCCTCATCGATAAACGGGCTGGCGGCACGAAAATCTACCACCTCCGTACCGTGCTTCGGCGCGCCATAGCGCACGCGTATTTTTACCTCATTCGCCAGTACCGGGCGTTCGTCATACTCCACCAATGCAGCAACACGCGGCGCAGTAGCAACTAACTTTTTCATTTACAACTCCTTGATTAAACAGGCCGCCTTAGCCCTTCACGCCACCGGCGGTCAAACCACTCTTAATAAAACGTTCCGAAAGCGCATACATAATGACGACCGGCAATGCTGTCACCAGTGACGCCGCCATCATGCGTCCCCAGATATAGTCAGGCGTGCTGAACAACGCATTCAGGCCGACAGGTAAAGTGAAATTGCTGGCACTGGAGAGGAAAATTGATGCAAACAGATAATCGTTCCAGGCCACCATAAAGCAGTAGACAAACACCGACACCAGCCCGGACATCGCCAGCGGCACGGTAATACGAAAGATAATTTGCAGGCGGTTCAAACCGTCCATCATCGCCGCCTCTTCTATCTCATCCGGGATCGTGTCGAAATAGCTTTTCAGCATGAACACCGCAGTGGGCAACGTCTGGGTCACCATCGTGACGATCAGCGCCATTTCTGTGTCGTAAATGCCCAGCACCGTGATGATTTTGAACAACGGCACCACCAGCAAAATGCCGGAAAACATGTATACGGTGTAGAAACTGGCATTAATGGTCATCCGCCCCTTAAAGCGCAAACGCGAGAGTGCATAGGCACCGAGCACGCCAAGAAAAACAGCCACCACCGACGAGACGACGGACACCACCAGGCTGTTACGGAAATAATCGACAAAGGGAAAAATCAGCGGATTAAAAATGTCGATATAGTGTTCCAGCGTCCAGTGCTGCGGTAACAACGTGGGATGGAGCGATATCGCCTCTTTAGCACTCTTGAACGACGTCATCAGCATCACAAAAAAAGGAAACAGCGTGATGACCAAAAAAACGATTAATCCGCAGTAAAAGCCGAAACGTTCTAACTTGCGCTTATTTGTTGCCATTGAGGTTCACCCGTTTTCTGGTCAGCAGGATGACAGCGAAAATAATGACGAAGAGGACCACGGAAATTGCGGCGGCTTTTCCTAAGTCATTAAAGGCAAATGCTGTTTTATAGAGATACACACCGAGAATATCGACTTTCGTGGTCAGCAGATAAACATCGGCGAACATGTAAAACATCCAGATGGTGCGTAACGTAATCACGGTTGCCAGCACGGGCATAATGGCGGGCAGAGTAACGATCCGAAAACGCTGCCAGACATTCGCGCCATCCATTTCGGCCGCTTCATACAGCGATTTATCAATGGTTTGTAAAATCGCCAGGAACGAAATGAAGGCATACGGGAAGTAGCGCCAGATGGCGAACAGCACCACCAGAACAAAGCTGCTGCCGGGGTTGTCAAACCACAGCGGTGCTTGATCGAACAGATGCAGGAGATCGACCCCGAGATAATTCACGATGCCATAACCGTTGTTAAACATGTACTTCCACGCGAACACCAGCGAGATGGACGGCGTAACATAAGAGAGGATCACCAGTGAGCGCGCCGTCTTACGCAGACGAAATTCGCGATTAAAAAACATCGCCACGCCCAGTCCGAGTACCGTACTGCCCAGCACCACCAGTGCCGTATACCAGACCGTCATCCACAGCGAATGCCAGAATCCGGGATCGGATAAGATGCGGATATAGTTGCTCAAGCCGACAAATGTGGCTTCAATTCGCGGATTAAGCGGCAACCGCATAAAGCTGATTTCAATATTCGATAGCATCGGCCAGACCACCAGACCGCCCAGCAAAAGCAAACTGGGCGCCAGGAGCAGCATGGCAAACGGCAGATCAGAGCGACCTGAAAAGAACCTGTTCATCACGGCGTTCCACTTCCCCATTAGTGCTGCTCAACAAGGTCATCCAGTTTCTTCTGGCTTACCTTGATGGTCGCTGAGAGATCGGCTTTCCCGACCGTGACGTTATGTACCATCGTACTCACCACGCCGGAACCGGTAACGTCACCCATGCGGGTAAAGTTTTTATCGCCAACCGCTCCAAACACCTGGATGTGAGGCAACTCAGCAATGAGTTGATCAGGCAGCGTTCCTAATGCTTTGATCACCGCGTTATCTTTCCATGTGGCGGTTTCCACTACGGCTTTATTTACCGGCAGAGCCGCACCAGGCGACATCATTACCCAGTCAGCGATGTTGTCTGCCTGCTCCATGAAAGTGACAAACTTCTCTGCCGCTTCCGTCTCGTCAGACTTTTGACCCGCAGTGATAGTGAGTGAGGTCAGCATGCCGTACACAGCCGCGTTCTTTTCCGTCGGGACCACGAATCCCACATTTTGCGGATTGCCTTCTTTGATCACTGCAGGAAGGATATAGGTTGAATAAATCGCCATTGGCGCCGTGCCGTTCATGAAGGCATCCTTCACTTCCATGATGTCGTTAGACCCCGGCATCGTGTTTTCTGCAAGCGAACGGTAGTATTCCAGCGCCTGGGCCATTTCTGGTGTGTCGAGGGTTATTTTTCCCTGTGCATCAAAAACGTTGGCCTGATTTGAAAGTGCAAACTGCGAGAAGGACTGCTCGGTAAGCACACTCTCTGCCGTGGGCAGTGCGATGCCAAATTTCTTGTTGGTGGGATCGTTAAGTTTTTGCGCGACGTTGAGTAATTCTTTCCAGTTTTTGGGTTCTTCCAGACCCGCTTTCGCCAGTACATCTTTGCGATACCAGATACCGCCGATCCAGGCGCTCACAGGCACGCCCGTCCACGAACGTCCATCCTCAGTACGGACAATGCGCAATACACCATCATAGAACGCCGTTTCACCCACCGAATGAATCACTCTGGTCACCGCATCACGATCGATAAGTGATTCCTTATCCATCACTTTCGCGTAGTCATGACTGGTTTCTATCACTTCCGGTAACGACCCGCTTCTCGCCAGCGTGATGACCTTTGTGTTGTAGGCGTCCTCTTCTACTGGCACCTGTTTCACGCTGATCTCCGGGTTCGCTTTTTCAAAGCGTTCAATCAGTTTCGAAATGACGGCCTGACGTTCCTGCTCAACAGAAGAGTGCATAAACTCAATCGAAACATGGGCGGATTTGTCGTCCTTACAACCTGAAATCAGGGTGCAGGAAACCAGTGCTGATAACAGCACTATTTTAGTTTTGAGCATCAGATGTTCCTTTTTATCTTTTAATCCACATAGCCTGCCAGGGTTGCAGCGTTAATGTCTCTCCGGAAACATTAATTCCGCTAATTAAATCAGTCCCTGTATAAATACCGGCATCAATGATTTGTATGCGATCGCTAAAATTAAAGAATGCATTGATCGTTTCACGTTCATCGGCCGAACGAATAATCCGCAGAACAGAAGGCGTCAGGCTGCAAATGTCAAAAGCGCTTTCGGGATGAAAGGCTTTATTGCCTCTGCGAATGATAATTAATCGGGACAACATTTGATAAACATTATGACGAAGAGAATCTTCAACCATCAATTCCGCGTCAATAGCTTGTCGTTGATACTTTTTCCGATTAATGGCCCGATTGTACCCCTGTATTTCAACGCCCTCGTAGTCATTGCGCGATCCCAAAATACTTTGAATATAAATAGCCGGAACGCCGGGGAAGGCTAACAGGAGGACATGGGTGAGAATAAATTTAGCAAGCCGATCATCGTCACTGTCATCCTGATGACTTAATGCGTCCATCCAGGTAACATTTAATTCATATGGACTCCGGGTGCCATCTGAATTATTTTTCCAGTTCACCAGCGCCCCTTCTTTTTGCAGGACTGTCACCAGTGTCAGAATATCTTCTTCCGCCAGCAATCCGCGCAGAGGATTCAGTCCAATGCCATCATGCGAGGCCAAAAAATTAAACCAGGTCGTATCATTCGAGGGCAATGTTAACGACTGTGCCCATTGGCACAATGCCCGACAATCCTGGCGATGTAGGGTGTGCAGGACAAGTGGTGGCAGAGAAAACTGATAAACCATGTGTGCTTCGTCGTGCCCATTTCCCAGATAGGAAACATTGTCTTTGTGCGGGACATTAGTCTCAGTAATGATGACCGTACCAGGGGCAATCTCATCAGCTATCGCGCGAAACAACTTGATCAGTTGGTGTGTTTTTTCCAGATGAATACAGGTGGTACCCGGTGTTTTCCACATATAGCCAACGGCGTCCAGCCGAACATAATCAGCTCCGCGTTCCAGGTAGGTCAACAGTACGTCGGTCATGGCGAGCAGTACGTCCGGATTACTGTAGTTGAGATCAACCTGGTCTTCGCTAAATGTCGTCCATAAATGACGAACCGATTTATCCTGTAAGGTAAATGGCGTTAATAACGGTAATGCCCGTGGACGCGTTACCGCATGCAAATCGGTTGTTGGTTCCATCTCAATAAAGAAGTTTTCATATCCTGGTGCCTGCTGCAAATAGCGGTTAAACCAGCCACTTTTAGCTGACATATGATTGCAAACAAAATCAAACATCAGACGGCATGACATATTTAAATCAAGAATATCATTCCACTCACCTGTCTCGGGAGCAACCTGGTAGTAATCAATGACGGAAAACCCGTCATCTGATGACCAGGGATAAAATGGTAAAAGATGAACATGTGAAAATACAGAGGAAAACCAACGCTTCCAGAACTTATTAAATGCCGGCAACGGCTTTTCGTTCTCACTATGAAATTGATCGGCATAGGTAATGAGTACCACATCACGTTCATCCCAGTGCGGCTTACGCTTTTTATTAATAAGCTTACGAGCACATTCAATACGCGCATTCAATGACTCATTGTGAAGCTCAGTCCATGTATCGCCGTAGACATTGCTAAGGCATTCCTTAATTTTTTGGTTCACTTATTTTTTCCGTGGTAGCGGTCCCATGAAAAAAGAGACTACTCCCGCAAAAATTAACTGTCAATGCAGAGAAAGGGGTTTAAAGGAGGAATTAAAACAATTTCAGCAGCCCAACAATCGACTTTGTGAGCTGCCGCAAATTAATAAGTTAGATGTGATTTAATTGTTACAAAGGAAAACGGCGGAAATTAACTTCCGGAATAACGTTTTGATATTTTCGCCGCCATGCGGCTTAAAAATGGCTCCAGTGCCAGAGCCAGCAGCATTTTCAGTGGACGGCGGGCGACGGATTTCACCGCCCACCCTGCGACACCCGCCGGGCCGTAGCGCAGTGCGGTCAGAAGCACCAGCTTACCTGCTATTTTCATTCCGGGTCTAACCTTCTGCCCGGCGCGTTGCCAGCGATTGCTCATCTCAGCCCTCTTAAATGACTTACAACTGACGGAAACGGCTACGTAAGGTAAACGTGTCCGAGGTGACATACCGTTCCATTTCCCGCAAGCGTTTCTCCCCCGCCGCCAGCTCTTTATCGACGATATCCAACAGCTCGCCGCTGGACGGTTGCTGTTCGCCAGCCGCGAGGTTGTCCGGCATCGGATCGAGCACAAACGCCAGAATGATGTAGGCGACCAGGGTGAAAAAAGCCAGCCCGAAGAAGATCGACAACACCACTAAGATACGCACCAGTTTTACCGGCACATCAAGATACTGCGCGATCCCCGCGCAGACGCCCCGCACCATGCCTTGCTGTGGAATGCGCCATAGTTTTTTGTTCAGATCAATGCCGCCCATTAGCGATCCCTCCAGTTCGGATGTTCCGCATCAAGAATATCTTCCAGCGCCTGGATACGTTCACGCATACGCTGCGCGTCGTCGGTCAACTGAACTAAACGTTGCTGTTCGCTTTGCGATAACTCCCCGCGACTGGAACGGTTGCTGTAATGCAGCCATAACCAAATCGGTAACACAAACAGCACGAAAATGGTTAACGGAATGGCCAGAAATAGCGCGCTCATGAGTACTCCTTACAGGTGATGAGCGGCGGCGCGTTCGGGCGCCGCCAGGTATTATTATTGCTTGTCTTGCTGCATTTTGGCTTTCAGCTGTGCCAGTTGCTCGCTGATTTCATCATCCGCTTTCAGGTCGGCAAACTGCTGATCCAACGTTTTCTGTTTGCCAAAGTTGTGGCTTTCCGCTTCGGCTTCCATGTGGTCAATGCGACGCTCGAAAGATTCAAAGCGCGCCATCGCTTCATCCAGCTTACCGCTGTCCAGTTGACGACGCACGTCACGGGATGAGTTCGCCGCCTGATGACGCAGCGTCAGCGCCTGCTGACGAGCGCGGGTTTCGCTGAGTTTGTTTTCCAGCTCGCCAATCTCTTTCTTCATGCGCGTCAGCGTGTCGTCCACCAGCGTCACTTCATGCTCCAGATTGCCAATCAGATCGGTCAGCTTCTGTTTTTCGATCAGTGCGGCACGGGCCAGATCGTCTTTCTCTTTACGCAGCGCCAGTTCCGCTTTCTCCTGCCACTCGGTTTGCTGAGCCGTTGCCTGTTCGATTCGACGTGATAACTGTTTCTTTTCCGCCAGCGCACGTGCCGAGTTAGAACGCACTTCAACCAGCGTATCTTCCATTTCCTGAATCATCAGACGAACCAGCTTCTGCGGATCTTCCGCTTTCTCAAGCAGTGCGTTGATGTTGGCATTCACGATGTCGGCGAAACGAGAAAAAATACCCATAATTCTATCCTCACATTTTTCTGATGTCGGGCGATGCCCTGCTGACTCTCTAATACAATCTGCGTGCCAACTTTTTAATTCTTTGATTTTGCTTGCGATGCACCGTTTTACCTCGACAGAAAAACAAGGTAAAGTGGTTAAATACACTAACATGTGGCGAAATTCATCATGGCTGAATACAAAGATAATCTGTTAGGGGAAGCCAACAGTTTTCTGGAAGTGCTGGAGCAGGTTTCCCGCCTTGCGCCGCTGGACAAGCCGGTACTGATCATCGGCGAGCGCGGAACCGGTAAAGAACTGATTGCCAACCGCCTGCATTATCTCTCCTCTCGCTGGCAGGGACCGTTTATTTCGCTCAACTGCGCGGCGCTGAATGAAAACCTGCTCGACAGCGAACTGTTCGGTCATGAAGCCGGCGCGTTTACCGGTGCGCAAAAACGTCATCCGGGGCGCTTTGAACGGGCCGACGGCGGCACGCTGTTTCTGGATGAACTTGCTACCGCGCCAATGCTGGTGCAGGAAAAACTGCTCAGAGTGATTGAATATGGCGAACTGGAGCGCGTCGGCGGTAGCCAACCGTTGCAGGTGAACGTGCGTCTGGTTTGCGCCACCAATGCGGATCTTCCGGCGATGGTCAATGAAGGCACCTTCCGCGCGGATCTCCTTGACCGTCTCGCGTTCGACGTGGTGCAACTGCCGCCGCTGCGCGAACGTCAGGCTGATATCATGCTCATGGCAGAACACTTTGCCATTCAGATGTGTCGTGAAATTCGCCTGCCGCTGTTTCCCGGATTTACGCCACATGCCAGAGAAGCGCTGCTGAACTACGGCTGGCCGGGGAATATCCGTGAATTAAAAAATGTGGTTGAGCGTTCGGTATACCGACATGGCACCAGCGAGTCGCCGCTTGATGAGATTGTGATCGATCCGTTTCAGCGTCACGTGCCAACGCTCCCCGTCGCAGAAGCCGCGACAACGGGCCCCTCACTTCCCCTCGATTTACGCGAGTTTCAGCAACAGCAGGAGAAAACGTTACTGCAAACGAGTCTGCAACAGGCAAAATTCAACCAGAAGCGGGCGGCACAATTGCTGGGACTGACCTATCACCAGTTGCGCGCACTGCTCAAAAAACATCAGATTTAGCGCTTGCCACCCCCTGATTGCGCATATTTGCGCCAGTTGCCCGCAGACATTTGTACCTGGCGGGCGATAGTGCGATACACTTTGCAAATCGTACCTAAAAACCTTAAAAATTATGCGCCTGGTTTTATCGTCTCTGGTAGTGATGGCTGGACTTCTGAGTGGTCAGGCTACTGCTGCGCCTGAAACCGCCCCGCGTGAAGATATCCGCGACAGTGGCTTTGTCTATTGCGTGAGTGGGCAGGTCAACACCTTTAATCCGCAGAAAGTGAGCAGCGGGCTGATCGTTGACACCCTCGCCGCCCAGCTCTATGACCGGCTGCTGGATGTCGATCCCTACACCTATCGTCTGGTCCCGGAACTGGCAGAAAGCTGGGAGGTGCTGGATAACGGCGCAACCTACCGCTTCCACCTGCGTCGCGACGTGGCGTTTCAAAAAACGGCCTGGTTTACCCCCTCCCGCAAGCTGAATGCCGACGACGTGGTCTTTACCTTTCAGCGCATCTTTGATCGCAACCATCCGTGGCATAACGTCAACGGCGGCAATTTCCCCTATTTCGACAGCCTGCAGTTTGCCGATAACGTGCAGAGCGTGCGTAAGCTTGACAACAACACGGTGGAATTTCGGCTGACGAAACCGGACGCCTCTTTCTTATGGCACCTGGCAACCCACTATGCGTCCGTGATGTCGGCTGAATATGCCGGGCAACTGGCAAAGCAGGATCGCCAGGAACAGCTTGACCGCCAACCGGTCGGTACCGGTCCGTTCCAGCTTTCAGAGTATCGCGCCGGACAGTACATTCGCCTGCAACGGCATGAACAATTCTGGCGGGGTAAACCGTTGATGCCACAGGTGGTGGTGGATTTGGGCTCTGGCGGAACCGGACGCTTATCAAAACTGCTCACCGGTGAATGTGATGTGCTGGCCTGGCCTGCCGCCAGCCAGTTGACTATCCTGCGTGACGACCCGCGCCTGCGTTTGACGCTGCGTCCAGGGATGAATATCGCTTACCTGGCGTTTAACACTGACAAACCCCCGCTGAATAACCCGGCGGTTCGCCACGCGCTGGCGCTGGCAATCAATAACCAGCGTCTGATGCAGTCCATCTATTACGGCACGGCAGAAACGGCAGCCTCTATTTTACCTCGCGCCTCGTGGGCGTATGACAACGAGGCTAAAATAACAGAATACAATCCGGCCAAATCCCGCGAGCAGCTTAAGGCGCTGGGGCTGGAGAATCTGACGCTGCGGCTGTGGGTGCCGACCAGTTCACAGGCGTGGAACCCCAGCCCGCTGAAAACGGCTGAGCTGATCCAGGCGGATATGGCTCAGGTTGGGGTGAAAGTGGTGATTGTACCGGTTGAAGGTCGTTTCCAGGAGGCGCGGTTGATGGACATGAACCATGATCTGACGTTGTCCGGATGGGCAACCGACAGTAACGATCCGGACAGTTTCTTCCGCCCGTTACTCAGCTGCGCGGCCATCAATTCGCAAACCAACTTCGCCCACTGGTGCGATCCTGAATTCGACAACGTGCTGCGCAAGGCGCTCTCTTCTCAGCAGCTTTCCGCGCGTATTGATGCGTATGATGAAGCGCAGAACATTCTCGCCAAAGAGTTGCCGATCCTGCCGCTTGCCTCGTCGCTGCGTTTGCAGGCCTATCGATATGACATTAAAGGTCTGGTGTTGAGTCCTTTTGGTAACGCCTCTTTCGCCGGCGTGTCGCGCGAAAAAAACGATGAGGTGAAAAAGCCATGATTATCTTCACCCTGCGTCGTTTTCTGTTGCTGTTGGTCACCCTGTTTTTTCTGACCTTTATTGGCTTCAGCCTCAGCTATTTTACACCGCATGCGCCGCTTCAGGGGGCATCGCTGTGGAATGCGTGGGTGTTCTGGTTCAATGGCCTCATTCACTGGGATTTTGGTGTCTCCAGCATCAACGGACAGCTCATCTCTGAGCAGCTTAAAGAGGTGTTCCCGGCCACCATGGAGCTGTGCACGTTGGCGTTTGGCTTTGCGCTAATGGTGGGGATTCCGGTGGGCATGCTGGCGGGGATCACCCGCAACAAGTGGCAGGATCGCCTGATCAGCGCCCTCGCCCTGCTCGGTTTTTCAATCCCCGTATTCTGGCTGGCGCTCCTGCTGACCCTTTTCTTTTCGCTGAACCTCGGCTGGCTGCCGGTGTCAGGCCGCTTCGATCTGTTGTACGAAGTTAAACCGGTCACGGGTCTCGCTATTATCGACGCCTGGATCTCTGACTCCCCCTGGCGTGATGAAATGGTGATGAGCGCCGTGCGTCATATGGTATTGCCGGTGCTGACGCTGGCCGTCGCGCCGACCACCGAAGTGATTCGCCTGATGCGCATCAGTACCATCGAGGTGTTCGATCAGAACTACGTTAAAGCCGCGGCCACGCGCGGTCTGTCACGGTTTACGATCCTGCGCCGCCATGTGTTGCATAACGCCTTACCGCCAGTGATCCCTCGTCTTGGCCTGCAGTTTTCAACCATGCTGACGCTGGCGATGATTACTGAAATGGTCTTTAGCTGGCCCGGGCTGGGCCGCTGGCTGATCAACGCCATCCGCCAGCAGGATTACGCCGCGATTTCCGCCGGCGTAATGGTGATTGGTTCGCTGGTCATCATCGTTAACGTGATTTCTGATATTTTGGGTGCTATGGCTAACCCTCTGAAACATAAGGAATGGTATGCCTTACGATAGCGTTTATAGCGAAAAGCGCCCGCCAGGTACGCTACGCACCGCATGGCGCAAATTTTATGGCGATACCACGGCAATGGTCGGCCTGTACGGATGTGCGGGACTGGTGGTGCTATGCGTGTTTGGCAACTGGTTTGCGCCGTATGGCATCGATCAGCAGTTCCTCGGCTATCAGTTGCTGCCGCCGTCCTGGTCACGCTATGGCGAAGTTTCCTTTTTCCTTGGTACCGACGATCTGGGACGTGATGTCCTGAGTCGCCTGCTTAGCGGCGCCGCCCCTACGGTAGGCGGCGCGTTTGTCGTTACGCTCGCCGCGACGCTGTGCGGACTGCTGCTGGGTGTTGTCGCGGGGGCGACGCACGGTCTGCGTTCCGCCGTGCTTAACCATATTCTTGATACGCTGCTGTCGATTCCGTCTCTGCTGCTGGCGATTATCGTCGTCGCCTTCGCCGGGCCGCATTTAACCCATGCCATGTTTGCCGTCTGGCTGGCGCTGCTGCCGCGCATGGTGCGCTCGGTCTACAGTATGGTGCATGACGAGCTGGAAAAAGAGTACGTTATCGCGGCACGTCTTGATGGTGCCTCGACGCTCAACATCCTCTGGTTTGCCATTCTGCCCAACATTACCGCGGGTCTTATCACTGAAATCACCCGCGCATTGTCAATGGCGATCCTCGACATCGCCGCGCTGGGTTTTCTCGATCTTGGCGCACAACTCCCCTCTCCGGAATGGGGGGCCATGCTGGGCGATGCGCTGGAGTTGATTTACGTTGCGCCGTGGACGGTGATGCTGCCCGGTGCGGCAATCATGATAAGCGTTCTGCTGGTCAACCTGCTGGGTGACGGCATTCGCCGCGCCATCATTGCGGGGGTGGAATAATGCCGTTACTGGATATCCGCAACCTGACGATTGAATTTAAAGCCGGCGAAGAGTGGGTCAAAGCCGTCGATCGCGTCAGCATGACTTTAAGCGAAGGTGAGATTCGCGGGCTGGTGGGTGAATCAGGTTCGGGTAAAAGCCTGATTGCCAAAGCCATCTGCGGCGTAGCCAAAGACAACTGGCGCGTCACCGCCGACCGGATGCGTTTTGACGATATCGACCTGCTGCGCCTTTCGCCGCGCGAACGACGCAAACTGGTGGGACATAACGTCTCAATGATCTTCCAGGAGCCGCAGTCGTGTCTGGATCCCTCCGAGCGTGTGGGTCGCCAGTTGATGCAAAACATTCCGGCCTGGACCTATAAAGGCCGCTGGTGGCAGCGTATTGGCTGGCGCAAACGTCGCGCCATTGAACTGCTGCACCGCGTGGGGATTAAAGATCATAAAGACGCGATGCGCAGTTTCCCTTATGAACTGACCGACGGTGAATGCCAGAAGGTGATGATCGCCATCGCGCTGGCGAATCAGCCGCGACTGCTGATTGCGGACGAACCGACCAACGCGATGGAACCGACCACCCAGGCACAGATCTTCCGTTTGCTGACGCGACTGAATCAGAACAGCAATACCACTATTCTGCTGATCAGCCATGACCTGCAAATGCTTAGCCAGTGGGCAGATAAAATTAACGTGCTGTACTGTGGTCAGACGGTGGAAACGGCACTGAGCAAAGAGCTGGTGACAACGCCGCATCATCCGTACACGCAGGCGCTGATTCGCGCCATTCCCGACTTTGGTAGCGCCATGCCGCACAAGAGTCGACTTAACACGATGCCCGGAGCCATACCGTTGCTGGAACAATTGCCGATCGGCTGCCGTCTGGGGCCGCGCTGTCCCTATGCACAGCGTGAATGTATTGAAACGCCGCGTCTGACCGGGGTGAAAAACCATCTCTACGCCTGTCATTTCCCGCTAAACATGGAGAGAGAGTGAGATGGTCGAGACCTTACTCGAAGTCCGCAATCTGAGTAAAACCTTCCGCTATCGTACGGGCTGGTTTCGTCGCCAGACCGTGGAAGCCGTAAAACCGCTGAGCTTTACGCTGCGCGAGCGTCAGACGCTGGCCATCATTGGTGAAAATGGCTCCGGTAAATCGACGCTGGCAAAAATGCTGGCAGGCATGGTTGAACCGACCGGCGGTGAACTGCTGATTGACGATCATCCGCTCGAATTTGGTGACTATTCGTTTCGCAGTCAGCGTATCCGCATGATTTTCCAGGATCCGTCAACATCACTGAACCCGCGCCAGCGTATTTCGCAAATCCTCGATTTTCCGCTGCGACTGAATACCGATCTTGAGCCGGAACAGCGACGCAAACAGATCATCGAGACCATGCGGATGGTAGGACTGCTGCCCGATCACGTCAGCTACTATCCCCATATGCTGGCGCCGGGACAAAAACAGCGTCTGGGACTTGCGCGTGCGATGATCCTGCGTCCGAAAGTGATTATTGCCGATGAGGCACTGGCGTCGCTCGATATGTCGATGCGCTCGCAGTTAATCAACCTGATGCTGGAATTGCAGGAGAAACAAGGCATTTCGTATATTTACGTCACCCAGCATCTTGGCATGATGAAGCACATCAGCGATCAGGTGCTGGTGATGCACCAGGGGGAAGTCGTCGAGCGCGGCAGTACCGCGGATGTGCTGGCCTCTCCGCTGCATGAACTGACCAAACGCCTGATTGCCGGGCATTTTGGTGAGGCATTAACGGCGGATGCGTGGCGCAAGGATCGCTAAAGAGAAAAGGCAGAAATTATTCTGCCTTTTCTCAACTCCATAATGTGAAATTTATATCGTGTTCCGTACGGTACATCTTGCTTTTATTTATAGGTTAAATTATACGTCATTACAGATTTTACATTTCCAGCTCTTACCGGTGAGACAGATGTTTTGTAATAACGGGCCTGCATCGGAATATCGTAGATCCCATCCGATGCTACACCAGCACTAAAGGTTTCTCTGAGCTTCACCGGGATATTATTATATAATATCTGAATACCAACCCTGGAAGCTGGTTCTGAATCTGCAATATTGGCAAGTACGCCGTCGGTTGTTGCGTTCTTATCTTCTTGTCCATCCAATAATATGCTCACACTGACGTTTCCCTGGCATTTAAGCTTAATGCTAAAATCCGTTGCCTCGCTGGTGCCACTCTGTTGCAAGGTGCCGGATGAAATAGATGGCAACGTTACCTCAGAAGGTGTAGATGCATCCACGTCACAGGTATGTGCCGGAATAGGCACGTCGTTCTTCAGTACAAAAATCCACGTTCTGGTCCATCCCCAGACGCCCTGCGAGCGTTGGTCAAGTGAAATTCGTGCCACTTCCGTTCCCGCTTTCAGGATCAGATCGTCCGACGTTGTTATGCCAGTACGCTTCACATAAATTTTCAGTGCCAGTGGTTCTGAATAATCTCTGGCAGATGATGATAAAGGATCGCAATTAACATCGCTTTCCTGCGGCCAGACACAAACCGGAAAGGTTGTAGAATCCGGGAATGTTGAACCGGGAGTCTGAAAATACCCCGTATACCCCTGAATCGCCAGCGCACTTGACGTAGTGAGTGATTTTACTCTCAAGGCGTCATTCTCACTCCCCCCGACATTGCCAGTACAAGTGGTATACGTACTCATATCCGTCAGGAGTGTCATTGCATCTGAGTCAGTGAGGGTTAAATCAACACTCACCGTTTGCGTGCCATTATTTGTACACGAAAAGGCATGCACTTTCATCGGGATAACGGTGAAAATTAAGCTTATAAAAAGAAATAACGCAGATATATATCGTTCACATTTCCACATGATGACAGCCTATTATTTAAATACCAATCTATATGTGCAAATTGATATTTATACGTTTAAATCCACTTCAATCGATTGATATAAAAATATACGAGCCATTTGTAGGTCAGGCTAATAAACTACCGGCGCTGAAACATCAATAGCCCTAATGGGTATAATCAGGATCAATAATTTCGACTAACGGCACACATTACTGAACCGCTGAATCGCCGTTTGCTTCGTGTCGTCTTCAATACCTGGCGCAAGCACGTAGCTAACAAAACATTGTGATGCGCTACCCTCACCCCATTTCACTTTCAACGTCCCTTTCGACTCGGCAACACGAGCGTAGATCGTGCTCCCCTGCGCAACGGTACCAACGCTATGATCTTTTTCGTCATACACTTCAGCGCCAAACGGTAGCGCTTTGCCTGAATAAGACGAGGTAATTAAAATCGGTGTCCCCTTCTCAGCATTGAACTTCACTTTCACGACGGCACCAAAGCGAGGCACTACTTTTTGCGATGTATTATCTAACTCAACGTTACGGGACGTGCCTTTCGGATCGATTGATACATCACTCAACTGATAGGGACTTGAAGCCGGCAGCAGCGCATAACCAAACCTGTCAACCTTAATCCCGGGATATGACGGCACTGTTGCCCCTTCTGCACCTTTCGCTTCCACCAGCGTGAAGGTATCGCTGTTATAAGGTGACAGCGTCAGGCCGCCAGCGTGGGCAACCATCGCCCCGGACATGCTCAGAGACGTGCTGCGGTAGTCCGGCCCTTGGCTGTAACTGCCTGACATCTGTGCCACACGGCTCCGATACGAACCGCCCACGCTCGCGGAAGTTCCGGCCTCACTGTCATGCGTGCCGCTGGCGTTCCAGGATAATTGATTATCCGTTCCCGCACTTCCTGAAATCATCGCCTGTTCACCCGAACGACCATTTGAGTCCTGGTTGTAGCTCAGACTCATTTGTGGTGCATAGTTGCTGTCGTGGTTTTCCCACAGAGGGAATGACAGATTCAAATAATAACTGGTCTGCGATTCGCCCCAGGCATCCTGGCTACGGCTAACGTTGATGCTGTAGCTCAGTTGTTTATAGTGATTCGAGTAACCAAACTGATACTGGCGCTCATAATTATCTTGTCCCCAGTAATCCTGTAAAGAACCACTGAGATAGAGTTGGCCCCAGTCATCAGCCAGTCCCTGGCTTATCGTGACTGTGAAACGGTTTTTTTCACGCTGGATGGTATTTCTGTCTTCGCCATCTTTAACCGCCTGAATGCTTTCCATTGCGGTCATATAGTCCATATAACCGCTGCTCGAAAAGCGGTATGCCGCAAGCGTAATGTTGCTGTTGGTTTCATTAATCAGCTTGCTGTAGCTCACCTGATAGCTTTGGCCGGAAATAACCTGCTTATCTGGCGATGGCAAATGCGTCTGCGATTGCGTGACGTCAAAAGCGATCGCGCCGATTTGCAGCCCCAGCGCCGTCCCCACTTTTACCGCCTGATAATCTTTATTGGCCTGTAAACCGGTATAGCCGGTAATCAGGTTAGAGAACCCCCGCTGGTATGTCGCTTCGACCAGGTTCGGATCGCTTGAAACACTGTCACTACGCAGTTTACCCAAGCTCAGGCTGTAACGCTGACTGCCTGGGCGCAAGAGCTGAGACACCGAGGCATAAGGAATCGAAAAATTCTGCTGAGAGCCATCGGCCTCTTCAATAGTGACATCCAGGTTGCCGCCGTAACCGGTTGGATAGAGATCGTTGATGACGAAAGAGCCCGGCGAAACGGTGGTCTCATAAATGCTCTGCCCGCTCTGTTTCACCGTTACTTTCGCATTGGTTTTCGCGATACCACGGATTTCGGGCGCATAACCACGCTGTGATTCCGGCAGCATACGCTCGTCGCTGGCGATCTGAACGCCGGTAAAAGGTACAGTATCGAACAACTGTCCGCTGGTGTTGGACTGCCCAGCTACCAAACGACCAGAAATACGCGGTAAATCGTGCTGAATGTAAGTATTCAGAACGCTGTAGCGTCCCCCGCTTCCATCAGCCCAGTTATACGACCCATTATGGCGTAAATACCAGGAGCCGATATTCAACCCGCTGTTAATGGCGGTATAAAATGACTTTGAATCGTAGCCATTATTTTTAGATTGATACGCGTTCATGTTATAACTCAGCATCATCGCTGGAATACCACTGTCCCACATAGAGGCAGGCACTGACCCTCGGGGTTGTTTATTGATATAAATTTGTGGTATCGAGATATTTAACTGCTGATTCTGGTTGTCAAAATCCAGTACCGCTTCAGGAACGATCGCTTTAAGGTTGATACATTCTGTTTTGTCAGTGAGGGAATCCCACTGAGTAAAATTAATTTGTTCTTTCTTGAAATTAATCAAATTGAACACACTCAGCGGAATACAAGGGATGACATTTTTGTTATCTGCCGCCCTGAACTCGACTTCCGCCACGGTCAGCGTTTGTTGATTCAAGGCCACTGCGATTTTATAAATACCCGGCAGCACGTTAGCCCCGTTGGAAAAGCGGGCTAAATCTACGGACTGTCCCGCTGGTTGTTTCACAAAGTCAGAATCAAACTCCACTTGATCTTCTGCTGACGGCGTCAACACATCCCCCGTGGCAGCCACAGAACATTGTACAATAAGAATGTTTAACGCCAAAAATAACATAATGGGAAACAGGATAATCATAATATTACCACCAGAGGCAGAACTTAAGACTATTTGCCCTGGATATGTTTGACTGCAGCGCCATAGTCATTAATTGAGGTAAAAGTAATTGCGTGGATATCACTGACCGGATTTGCATTTTTAAAATGAAAATCAGCACTGCTTCCCGGCGCGATCATTTTTCCCTCTTCAACGTGTTTACTCCCCCCCTGGGTATAGGTCACCGTCCCGAGAGTAATATAATAAGGTGTAGGGTTTGTGGCTTTTACACCGCCATTACTGATTGACCATTGCAATGCATCTGGCGCATCACCGGCACTACCGCTTAAACCTTGCGGACGATAAAAAAGCTTTATTCGGGTTCTGAACGCGATACTAAGATGGTTATTCTCAGCGGCATTTTTTGACTTGGCTGGGATCTCCAGAACGTTCAAATAAAATATGGATTCTTTATTCGTCGCAATCCCCTTGCCATCAACCAGACTAATCCTTAACGTCTGCCCCTTTCCGGCATCGACGCGATTAATGGGAGGCGTTAATACAAACGGTGAAATAATTTTATCCGGCGTTGCGGATTGATTGCCATCATCAATCCAGCTTTGTGCCAGCACCGGTGCTTTACCGGCGTTTTTCATGTTCACAGTGACTTCATTTTGCTCCGCAGGATAAATAACGCGGGTTCCGCTTAGCACAATACCAGCACAAGAAAGAGTGCTATAACTTAATGCTGTCATCCCTGATAGCGCTACGAATAAAAACTTTACTTTACGTCTGGACAGAATCACAGGAATAAACATATTGTCATAACACTCTTTGGTCGATTATTTATAAATCAGGTCGTAAACGACTTTGCCTTGTACCGCACCAGCGCCCAGGGTGGCGCCTGATACTTTGTAGTACTCAACAAAGTAAGAAAGGGTTCCCTTTTTACTTGTAGCGTCAGGCACGACATATTGCGCGGAACCTGTCTGCCCTGCATCGCCGACAAGAATAGCGGTGTCGTCAGTACCATTTGATAATTGCAGACTTACGCCGGTCGCGGCGCCAGTCGTAGCAATATTATTCAGATGCCCGGTTGCGGAATCCACCTGAATACCATCAGGTTCAAAAAACGTCCCGACCTTGGTATCTGGATCCGTCAGCGCACAATTCGCCAGTTCGATGGTAAAAGGTGTACGTCCGGCCGTCGCATCAGTGAACGCCGATATTGCAATTGGCGGCATTGTTACGGTTCCGTCGGCAGCAACACCATTTACTGTTGCTTCACAGGTTGAAGATGTAATTTTACCCTCAAAGGTAATGGTGCCACTCGATACTCCGGCGGCATATGAGGCATTAATCATCCCCACCAATGCAGATGCAATAAGACCGACTTTAAAAAATACAGATAGTTTCATTTTCGTTCCTAAAAATAAAATGATGTCTTGACCGCGAGTCTATAGTCGCTGTATTTGCTGTTCCTGGAATAATTTTATTTTCATATAAAAGGAAAAGATAAAATGCAATAACAGCGTATACGTCGTTGCAAATCGTTCCTTCTATCCATTACATATCAGATACCCATTCAGCCCACATGTTATTTATACGGTATGAATGGAAAGCATGAGTAAAAATATCCATCACAAAAACCAGACTCTTCGATGACAAGGGATATTGTATTTATGGCGGCACTTAAAATCAATGCAACCAAAATCCAAAATTACACACCCCCTCACGCTATTCGCTTGCTGATTGCAATATTTTTTGTGGTGTAATTTTAGACTCTTATTCAGGCTCCAATTGCAGACATCAATAAGTCATAATCCAGGAGTTATTATTTTCATTATCAGGATTCAGCTTCACTATGTCAGATTCACCGACTATTGGTATTTTCTTGCATGAAAATAAGCCTGAACAATCCTTCCGGCAATTGCTTACTGCACTGACCGCTCAGGCGACCCCTCTGCTGACACACAAGGGTACGTTACTGCCGTATGCAATTGATGGAATAAATTACTGTTACTTGCTGCATAAAGGACATGTGGTGATCAACCGTACAAAAGATGGGTTATCGTTAAACGCTGAAACCGCTCCTTTTATCTTTGGTTTTAGCATGTTGAGTGACACATTAACATTATGCACATCATGCACATTAACAGATGCGGTCCTGAGCCGGATCCCGCTGGACCTGGCCATGGATATTATTCAGCAGCATGCGCTATGGGAGTCACTTTCCCATGTCATGGTGCATATTTCATCCCGCATTTTTGCGCATTGCACGCGCTTGTCTCAACCGGGGGCTTACGGCGTCATACGCTATCTCCTGTTTGAACTTTCACTGGAGTCAGAAGCATCCAGAAAATCGGAACCGGTGGTGCGTTACATTCAAAGCCGCTGTTTCCTGTCGCGCAGCAGGATTATGGCTGTCCTTTCAGCCCTACGCCAGGGGAGTTACATTGAAATAAGTAATGGAAAATTGCTTTCAATCAACCAATTACCGGTAAAATTTTGAGTTCAAGCTTTGTTGTCACGTTTTTCACTCTTTGTCTATAGTTATCAAAGAGACATGCTATTCGGTATAACTACTTTATGGATGAAAAAGTATTAACTCCACTGACACTCAATACGCCCTCCCCATGGTCAAAAACGTTGGTCGAGGCGTTACAGCCCTTCGCCACGACGCAGTCATATCGAAAAGGGATTCGCCTTGATTTTGTCGAGACCGATGAACCGCTTTGCCGATTAATTATCAATGGTTCCGTTGAGGTACACCGCACTGCTGATCATCTGCTCATGGTGCGCGTTCCGGCAACCCGTATTCTGGGTCTTGGCATCAGCGGCTGCTATATTGTTACCGCGGAACCCTGCAAAATTGCGACCCTGACTTTAGAAGAGGCGCATCAGCACATTCAGGAACTGGGTTTGTGGGAAGTACTGGCTAAACATATGGTTGTCGTGAGCAGTAAACTGTTTTTTTACAGTCGGCAATTGAGTGCCCCCACCGCCTATGAAGTGATTTGCTGCCAGTTAATTGAATTAATGCACGAACCGGAATCCTTGCGTAAAACACTTTCCGTTGAGCGCTTCATTCGTGACAGAACCCATCTTTCTCGCAGCAGCATCATGAAAATCCTTGCCGACCTCAAGTTGGGTGGCTATATCAGCATTGAAAATGGACGACTGATGGCTATCCATCATTTGCCGCAAAAGTATTGATTAAATGAGGTTGGATCAGTACAGACAGCGACTGCTGATATAATAGAAAAGTGCTGGTTTTCTGCTCCGTGACGCGAACCACTTTCAGCACTATGTAAAAATCACGTGACAATTCAGGCGTATAGTGGGCTATAATTTCAGCCTGCTATCTCTTTTATTCTGGCTACATTCGTCATAACCGAATGAATATAAAGCTAAAATAAGCAATGACATAAGGATTTAAGCTATGGGTTTTCTTTCCGGTAAGCGTATTCTGGTGACCGGTCTTGCCAGCAAACTTTCCATCGCCTACGGTATCGCGCAGGCGATGCACCGCGAAGGCGCGGAACTGGCATTCACCTACCAGAACGACAAACTGAAAGGCCGCGTGGAAGAATTTGCTGCTCAGCTGGGTTCAAACATCGTTCTGCAGTGCGATGTGGCAGAAGATGAAAGCATCGACACCATGTTCGCAGAGTTGGCCAAAGCCTGGCCGAAATTTGACGGTTTCGTTCACTCTATCGGCTTTGCTCCTGGCGACCAACTGGACGGTGACTATGTGAACGCGGTCACCCGCGAAGGTTTTAAAATCGCTCACGACATCAGCTCCTACAGCTTTGTGGCGATGGCGAAAGCCTGCCGTTCTATGCTGAACCCGGGCTCTGCCCTGCTGACGCTTTCTTACCTGGGCGCTGAGCGCGCGATCCCGAACTACAACGTGATGGGTCTGGCAAAAGCGTCTCTGGAAGCAAACGTCCGTTATATGGCGAACGCGATGGGTCCGGAAGGTGTGCGTGTTAACGCTATCTCTGCGGGTCCAATCCGTACGCTGGCGGCTTCCGGCATTAAAGATTTCCGTAAGATGCTGGCACACTGCGAAGCAGTCACCCCGATTCGTCGCACTGTGACCATCGAAGATGTGGGCAACTCTGCGGCGTTCCTGTGCTCCGATCTGTCTGGCGGTATCTCCGGTGAAGTGGTTCATGTCGACGGCGGCTTTAGCATCGCTGCAATGAACGAACTGGAACTGAAATAATCGTTCCGACTTCCCCTGTGGGCGGCGCCCTGCCGCCCATGTTCTAAAACCTTCCCCGCAATATAGCTTTTTGATCTTTGTTATCACGCAACAATCTTTCATCCCTTCCCCCGCTTACGCCAGGATAAAGCAGCGAAAACGATCCGGCGTGATTCGACGACGACGTGTCCGGGTCGCCACATACAGACCAAGGAACGCCCATGGAACAACGCCGATTCAACGGCAAAAGCCACTGGTATCATGAAACCCAGTCCAGCACCGGCCCGCAGGACGTGTTACCGCTGGTGCCCGAAGCCGCACACGTTGACGATCGCTTTCTGTTGGATTTGGTGATCCCCGAAGACGCGCTTATTCCCTTTCAGTCCTGGCTGCAACCGGCACGCCAGTTGGCTCACGAACTGTTCCCTGACACCGTTTTACTGAACCGCCTGCATACCTTTAGCGCTTATGAACGCATGAGTACCGCGTTAACGGTCGCCCAGGTGTACGGTGTGCAGCGACTCTGTAACCATTATGCTGCCCGTCTGACGCCGCTTCCCGGCCCAGATTCGTCACGTGAAAGTAATCACCGACTGGCGCAGATTACCCAGTACGCGCGCCAGCTTGCCCGTTCGCCCTCGGTGATTGATAACCGCGCACGCCAGCATCTACGCGACGTGGGTCTCTCCGCCTGGGATATCGCGCTGATAAACCAAATCATCGGCTATATCGGCTTTCAGGCGCGCGTCATCGCCACGTTTCAGGCCTGGCTTGGACAACCGGTACGTTGGGTGCCGGGCCTGGACACGCAGTCATTCGCCGATGTCGCCCCATTTCTGCAGCCCGACGCGACCTGGCATTCGGCGCACGAGCAGGTCGAACTGCGCTACGCAACGGCGGAACAGCTTGAGTGTCTGTCGCGCTATCAGCCCGTCGCCTCCCTTCAGCACATCGCCCCCAATCTGGTTCATCAACCGACGCTGCTCGCCCTGCTTGGCTCCTTACTGAAGAGCACATTGTCTGTTGAGTCCCCCGCGCACGGTTTCACCACGCTGCTGACGTCACGTATTAACGGCAGTGCAAGCTGCTTTAACCAATATGCGACAGCATCAGAAGTCGCCGAATCACTACGGCAGAGCGAACATGAGATTGAGCGGCGGGAACGGCAACAGCCGCTTGAGCGCCCGTTATTCCAGGCGATACAATGGCTGACGCGCGCGCCCGATCGTTTCAGTGCCGCACAGTTCACCCCGCTCAGCGAGTACTGTACGTCCGTCGAACAGGCAATCAATCTGTTGGCCTGGTCGGGTTTGTGCGGATGGATAAATCGTCTGAAAATCGCGCTGGGCGAGACGCATTAACCCCCTCATTGCCATAAAGAGCACTTGCCGCATCAGGTACTTTCGCGTAAAACTGTCAGCCGCTCTTATGGCCACGAAAATAGACAAATATGTTTCAGGACAACCCGCTGCTAGCGCAGCTTAAACAGCAACTGCATTCCCAGACGCCACGTGCCGAAGGGGTGGTAAAAGCCACGGAAAAAGGCTTTGGCTTCCTGGAAGTCGATGCGCAAAAAAGTTATTTCATCCCACCGCCGCAGATGAAAAAAGTGATGCATGGCGACCGAATCATCGCCGTCATCCACACTGAAAAAGATCGTGAATCTGCGGAGCCGGAAGAACTGGTTGAGCCGTTCCTGACCCGTTTTGTCGGTAAAGTGCAGGGGAAGAACGATCGCCTGTCCATCGTGCCGGATCATCCGCTGTTGAAAGACGCTATCCCCTGCCGCGCCGCGCGCGGTGTGGAACATGAATTTAAAGAGGGTGACTGGGCCGTTGCTGAAATGCGCCGTCATCCACTCAAAGGCGACCGCACCTTCTACGCCGAATTAACCCAGTTTATCACTTTCGCTGACGACCACTTCGTACCGTGGTGGGTCACCCTGGCACGTCACCATCTTGAAAAAGAAGCGCCAGACGGCGTGGCGACGGAAATGCTGGATGAAGGTCTGGAACGCCAGGATCTTACCGCGCTGAATTTTGTCACCATCGACAGTGCCAGCACTGAAGATATGGACGATGCGCTGTATGCCGAAGAACTGACCGACGGCAAGCTGCAACTGACCGTGGCGATTGCCGATCCTACCGCCTGGATAGCCGAAGGCAGCAAACTGGATAACGCCGCGAAAATCCGTGCGTTCACCAACTATTTGCCGGGCTTCAACATTCCAATGCTGCCGCGCGAACTGTCTGACGATCTCTGCTCGCTGCGCGCCAATGAAGTGCGCCCGGTGCTCGCCTGTCGCATGACCATTGCCGCGGATGGCGCCATTGAAGATGACATCACGTTCTTCGCCGCCACGATTGAGTCGAAAGCAAAACTGGCTTACGACAACGTCTCTGACTGGCTGGAAAATAGCGGTAGCTGGCAGCCTGAGCGCGAAGAAATCGCACAGCAGATTCGCCTGCTGCAACGTATCTGCCTGAACCGCGGCGAGTGGCGCCATCACCATGCGCTGGTGTTTAAAGATCGCCCTGACTACCGCTTCATTCTCGGCGACAAAGGCGAAGTGCTCGATATCGTCGCGGAACCGCGCCGTATCGCGAACCGGATTGTCGAAGAGTCAATGATTGCCGCCAACATCTGTGCCGCACGCGTGCTGCGCGACAAACTCGGCTTTGGCATTTACAACGTTCACCTGGGCTTTGATCCGGCCAATGCTGATGCGCTGGCGGCGCTGCTGCAATCCCACGGCATGCATGTGGACGCCGAAGAGGTATTAACCCTCGAAGGCTTCTGCAAACTTCGTCGCGAACTGGATGCGCAACCGTCGGGTTTCCTCGACAGCCGTATTCGTCGCTTCCAGTCCTTTGCGGAAATCAGCACCGAGCCGGGGCCGCACTTCGGGCTGGGTCTGGAGGCTTACGCCACCTGGACTTCACCGATTCGTAAGTATGGCGATATGATCAACCATCGCCTGCTTAAAGCAGTCATCAAAGGTGAAAGTATTAGCCGTCCGCAGGAAGAGGTAACCGTACAGATGGCAGAACGCCGTCGCCTGAACCGTATGGCGGAACGCGATGTTGGTGACTGGTTGTATGCCCGTTTCCTCAGCGATAAGGCCGGTACGGATACCCGCTTCGCGGCGGAGATCATCGATGTCAGCCGCGGCGGGATGCGTGTACGCCTGGTGGATAACGGCGCGGTTGCTTTTATCCCAGCGCCATTCCTGCACGCGGTGCGTGACGAACTGGTGTGCAGCCAGGAAAACGGCACCATCCAGGTCAAAGGCGAAACCGTCTACAAAGTGACCGATGTGATTGATGTCACCATCGCCGAAGTGCGGATGGAAACCCGTAGCATCATTGCCCGTCCAGCCGTCTGATAACCGGCTCTGTAACGGCCTTTTCTTTTCAGGAAAGGCCGTTTCTTTTCCCCCAAATCCCTATTCTCTCACTACACTCTGACTGTCAGCCGGATATATTTTCAACCGCGCCTATGCTTTTTTCCGGATCTGAATTACAAATAAATACATAAACAAAACAAGATGTTCAGCCGTCATGAGTTTAACTGAACGGTAGCTGCCCCTTCCATTGAGGGTTGTTCGCGCTTTAAACGGGAGGGTGTTCATTATGAAAGACATTCTGGAGTCCGCAACGTTGTATAGCTATATGGGCACTCACACGCCTTACTGGCGTTTGTCAGAAGATTCCAACACCCTGCATTTGTCCGTCACCGAAGCGACCGACCGTACGGAAAGCGTTGAACTTGCGCCCGAGCAAGCCGAACGGATCCGCGAAATGACCGTTATCACATCCAGCCTGATGATGACGCTCCCCTTTGACAACAACGATATCCCGGTGCATCTGGTGGGCCGTAAAATCAGCAAGCATGAATGGGCGGGCAGCGCATCGGCCTGGCACGATACCCCTTCCGTGGCGCGCGATCTGGTCAAAGGGCTGTCGTTTGCTGAACAGGTGGTGTCTGAAGCCAACTCTGCCATTGTGATCCTCGACAGCCGGGGCAACATTCAGCGCTTCAACCGCCTGTGTGAAGAGTACACCGGGTTGAAAGAGCAAGAAGTGATTGGGCAGAGCGTCTTCAAACTCTTTATGAGTCGTCGGGAGGCCGCCGCCTCTCGTCGCAACATCAGCGGTTTCTTTCGCAACGGCAATTCGTATGAAGTTGAACTCTGGGTACAGACCCGCAAGGGCCAGCGGCTGTTCCTGTTCCGCAATAAGTTTGTCCACAGCGGCAGCGGGAAGAATGAAATCTACCTGATCTGCTCCGGTACGGACATCACTGAAGAACGGCGCGCGCAGGAACGATTACGCGTGCTGGCGAATACCGACACGATTACCGGTTTGCCAAACCGCAATGCTATTCATGAGCTGATCAATGACGCCATCGAACAGGCGGTTGGAGACAGCCAGGTGGGCATTGTCTATCTCGACCTGGATAATTTCAAAAAGGTGAACGATGCCTATGGTCACATGTTTGGTGATCAGCTTTTACAGGCGGTGTCGTTAGCGATCCTGAGTTGTCTGGAAGAAAATCAAGTGCTGGCCCGCCTCGGCGGTGATGAGTTTATTGTACTCGCCAGCCAGACGTCGCAGAGTTCGCTTGAGGCGGTCGCCTCGCGGATCCTCACCCGATTGCGCCAGCCCTTCCGTATCGGCCTGATAGAAGTCTATACGGGCTGTTCTGTCGGTATCGCGTTGGCGCCTCAGCACGGTGAGAACAGCGGCGACCTGATCCGCAATGCCGATACCGCGATGTACACCGTAAAAGAAGGCGGACGCGGCCAGTTCTGTGTCTTCTCACCGGAGATGAACGAGCGGGTATTCGAATACCTGTGGCTGGACACTAACCTGCGCAAAGCGCTGGAAAACGATCAGTTGCTGATTCACTATCAGCCGAAAGTGACCTGGCGAGGCGAAGTCCGCAGCCTTGAGGCGCTGGTGCGCTGGCAGTCCCCTGAACGCGGGCTAATCCCGCCGCTGGAGTTCATCTCTTACGCCGAGGAGTCCGGGTTGATTGTGCCACTCGGCCGCTGGGTGATCCTCGACGTTGTGCGCCAGGTCGCGAAATGGCGTGATAAAGGCATCAACCTGCGCGTGGCGGTTAATATTTCTGCCCGCCAACTGGCCGACCAGACGATATTCACCGATCTGAAGCGAGTGTTGCACGAGCTCAATTTTGAATATTGTCCTATCGATGTCGAACTGACGGAGAGCTGTCTGATTGAAAACGAAGCGCTTGCGCTGTCCGTCATTCAGCAGTTTAGCCAGCTCGGTGCCCAGGTGCATCTGGATGACTTTGGCACCGGCTATTCCTCGCTTTCGCAGCTGACGCGTTTTCCGATTGATGCCATCAAGCTGGATCAGATTTTTGTTCGCGACATTCACAAGAAATCGGTATCGCAGTCGATGGTCCGTGCGATTGTCGCCGTGGCGCAGGCGTTGAATCTACAGGTGATTGCCGAAGGCGTGGAGAGCGCCAAAGAGGATGCTTTTTTGACGAAAAACGGCGTTAATGAGCGACAGGGCTTTTTATTTGCCAAACCAATGCCTGCTACCGTGTTTGAGCGCTGGTACAAACGTTATCTCAATAAGAAAAAGCGTTAAGCCGGCAAAATGATCGCCTGAGCGAAACGGAAAGTTTCGCTTTTTGCCTTCTACATATCTGTATGTATTCGCAGAACATATGATATTCCCTAAAGGTTCTGGCGAGGCCGAATTTTCCCTTCTCTTTTGCCGTCATTTTTTGCATCATTAACTTCTCTCATTATTTGACAAAGGATCCCCCCATGTCTGATATCGATGCTAAGCGGGTTGCCGAGCGTATTGATACCGTGCTTGATATCCTGGTGGCCGGTGATGTCCACTCCGCCATCCATAATCTCGAAATTCTGAAGGCGGAATTGTTGAGTCAGGTACAGGATGAGGCCGTATCATTGACGAAGAAACCCCGGGCCCCGTGGGAGATCTGATTTTTTCGCGCACGGTTTGCGGCCGTGTGCCGCCTGGATGTGGCACCGCCGCATGTGTTTAATCTTCGCGGTATGATTACCGCTATAAAAATTAGAGCTATGAACTCCCGACAACAAAAAATTTTGCAAATGGTCATTGATAAAGGTCAGATGAGCGTCTCTGAACTGGCCAAAATCACTGGCGTTTCCGAAGTCACCATCCGACAGGATCTGAACACACTGGAGAAGCAGAGCTTTCTACGCCGTGCGCACGGTTTCGCCGTTTCGCTGGATAGCGAAGACGTGGAAACCCGGATGATGACCAACTACACCCTGAAGCGTCAGCTCGCGGAATTCGCGGCATCGCTGGTTAACCCTGGCGAGTCGGTGTTCATTGAAAATGGCAGCAGCAATGCCCTGCTGGCAAGAACGCTGGCGGAACAGAAAGACGTCACCATCATCACGGTCAGTAGTTACATTGCGCACCTGTTGAAAGCGACTCCCTGTGAAGTGATCCTGCTCGGCGGTATTTATCAGAAAAAAAGCGAAAGCATGGTGGGACCACTTACCCGTCAGTTCATCCAGCAGGTTCATTTCAGTAAGGCGTTTATTGGCATTGATGGCTGGCAAACCGAAACGGGCTTCACGGGTCGCGACATGATGCGGGCTGATGTGGTCAATGCGGTGCTGGAGAAAGGTTCGGAAGCCATTGTTCTGACCGACAGTTCTAAATTTGGCGCGGTCCATCCTTACACGCTGGGCCCTATTGAGCGGTTTAGCCGCGTGATCACCGATGCCAGAATCAGCGCCAGCGACCGTAAGCTGATGGAACAGCGTGGCCTGACCGTTAATATCGTCGACGCTGAGTGAAATATTCGCAGATGATTTGCGCTGTGCAGATCATTTGCGCTCTGAGACTATTCTGACTCCTGAATTAAGACTATTTACCTGTTGTTCACAGGCGAAAGTCGTAAAATTAATAGTAGCGATATAACAGGAAGTGACTATCACCTGCGTGATATTACCCTGCGCAATAAGGTTTCACGGATGCTCTCTTTAATGACAGATATTTTAACTATAGTTAAAGAGAGCTTACTTCCGTGAATCGTTAATTCAGGAGAAAGTATTATGTTTGTAACGAGCAAAAAAATGACCGCCGCTGTGCTGGCGATTGCCCTGGCAATGTCTCTGAGCGCCTGTTCTAACTGGTCTAAACGTGACCGTAACACCGCCATTGGTGCGGGTGCAGGTGCATTAGGTGGTGCAGTCTTAACAGATGGCAGCACGCTGGGTACGCTGGGTGGTGCCGCTGTCGGTGGTATTATCGGCCACCAGGTAGGTAAATAATCGTAAATAATCTACGGTTGTCCGGCTCGATATAATAATACGATTATTTTTTTCTGGTCTGCACTACACAATTTATTTAGCAGTAGAAATTAAAGCCACGATATTTATATCGTGGCTTTTTCATCAACCGCCCGCCAGTTTCACTTTCAGGCCTTTGGCTTCCAGCAACGACTTAATTAAATCGCGCTTGTCACCCTGAATTTCAATTACACCGTCTTTTACTGCTCCGCCGCAGCCACATTTTTTCTTCAGCTCCGCAGCCAGTTTGTTGAGTTCGCCGTCATCCAGATCAACGCCGGTAATCAGGCAGACGCCCTTCCCTTTACGACCGTTGGTCTGACGCTGGATACGGACAATTCCATCGCCTTTCGGACGTTCAGGTGCGACTTTGGGTTCATCAATCCGCCCGCTTTCAGTCGAATAAACCAGACGACTGTTCGAATTGCTCATTACGCCTCCCGCTTCAGTAACGCGTTTATTGCCTTCAGCGTCTGTGCCGGATCGTCAGACTGCGTCACCGGACGCCCGATGACCATATAATCCACTCCCGCCTTCAGCGCCTGCTCAGGGGTCATAATCCGCCGCTGATCGCCGGCAGCACTGCCCTGCGGGCGAATACCCGGGGTGACCAGTTTAAAATCACGACCAAACGCCTGCTTAAAGCGTACCGCTTCCTGGGCTGAGCAGACCACGCCATCCAGACCACATTTTTGCGTTAATGCCGCCAGTCTCTCGGCATGCTCAGCAGGTGACAGTGTCACACCAATATCGGCTAAGTCGCTGGCTTCCATGCTGGTCAACACAGTGACCGCGATTAATAGCGGCGCATCCTTACCAAACGGTAGCAGAGCTTCACGAGCTGCGGTCATCATTCTCGCCCCGCCCGACGCATGGACATTGACCATCCAGACGCCAAGATCCGCGGCGGCAGCTACCGCGTGGGCTGCGGTATTCGGGATATCATGGAATTTCAGATCCAGAAAAATATCAAAGCCACGTTGCTGGAGATCGCGAACCAGCTGAGGTCCGAACAGCGTGAACATCTCTTTGCCAACTTTCAGACGGCAATCGCGCGGGTCGATTCGGTCAACAAACGCCAGAGCGTCATCGCGGTTATTATAATCGAGAGCAACAACGACAGGAGAATCGGTAGCAGCACGGGGAGAAGATGAAGCAGTTAACGTCATAACCAGGCCTTCTTGCTAAGGGGCAAATGGGTAAACGGCGTGCATTCTACCTGTCAGGCGCAAAAAATAACAGACGCGATTACACCTCTGCCAGGCGATGTGGCACAAATGCCAGAGTGAGGTTGCGAATAAAACCATTAGTATGTTGTAACTAAACAACGATCTTTTTAAAAATTACAGTCCATCAAGTCCGCGAATTGGCTTAATCGTTGACCAGGCGCGGCAGGAAGGACAATGCCAGTACAGCGTATAGGCGGTGAAACCGCATTTAGAGCAGCGGTAGCGTGGTTTGCTGCGCACCTGTTCGCCCACCATATCACGTAGCACCATCAGACTCTCTTTCGCACGGCCCTCTTCGGCTTCGTTAAGGTGATAATCCATCAGCTTATGGAAAACACGCATCGTCGGATGGCGCTGGAGCTGGCGGGTGATATAGACCTGTGCAGTCTCCGTCCCTTCGCGAGCCTCAAGAATATCGGCCAGCATCAGTTCTGCGGCAGCGCCGGTATTCTCTTCTACCGCACGGCGCAGGAATTCTGCCCATTCATCATTTTTGCCTAACTGTTGGTAGCAGGTCTGGAGCATTTCCAGCGTTTCGCTAACCAGTTCTTTATCCTGGGAAATCACCCGCTGGAGACATTCAACGGCCTTCGCATAATCGCCCTTCGCCATCCAGACACGGCCCATCATGATAGAGACCCTGGCGCTATTTTTATCCGCCGCGGCCCCTTTTTTCAGCAGCGTCATGGCGCGATCCATGTCGTCACTACCCATCTGCTGCAGCGCCAGTTCACAGTAAAAATGGGCGATTTCGATACGCTGCTTGTCTTTGCCCAGTTTGACCAGTCTTTCGGCAACCTCAATGGCCTTCTGCCAGTCGCTGGTCGCCTGATAGATCTGCAACAGTTGCTGCAACGCGCCTACGCGAAAATCGGTTTCATCGGTAAGCTGATTGAACATATCCTCCGCCCGGTCATACAAACCAGCGGCCATGTAATCACGGCCTAACTGCTGAACCGCCAGCAGTCGCTGTTCATAGGTCAGCGAGGCGCTTTCCATGAGGGTTTGGTGAATACGGATGGCGCGGTCAACTTCGCCGCGAGAACGAAACAGGTTTCCGAGGGTGAGATGAGCCTCAACGGTGCCGGTATCCTCTTTCAACATATCGAGGAACAGATCCACCGCTTTATCTTGTTGGTTGCTCAGGAGGAAGTTAACGCCCGCGACGTAATCGCGGGAAAGGCGGTTAGCTTCATCCTGTTTTGTTTGTTGCGCACTTCTGCGACCCATATACCAGCCATAGGCGGCAGCAACAGGTAAAAGCAGAAACAACAACTCCAGCATAAACGGTTATTCCTTCGCGACCGACGTACCAGGCGTCACCACAACGTCGGTCGCAGGCGAGAGCTGGTTTTCCAGTCGTTTAATTTTACGTTCAGCACGCACCAGAGAAACACGAACCCGCAGCCAGAAAAGACCGCAGATCAACCAACCAATGGCGAAACCTGCAGCGAACAAAACGGCCAGCAAGGTTGAGATACGATACTCGCCCTGGGCCAACAGATAATTAAACGTCACCTGTTGATCGTTCTGCGCACCCAATGTTACCGAGATAACAAATATCGCCAACACCAGTAAGAAAATGAGTAAATATTTCACATTACTTCCCGTTATGTGGTTTAAGCGAATAAATCGTGTTCAACTTACCGCATTTAGCCTTTTAAATTACCATTTTCACGGCGTCTGCGAAATGGGAAAGCAGTCGGCTATCGGATGATTTAAGGGCAAACCGGGTAAAATCAACCCCGGTCAGCCGTTTTGCTCGCGTTCGACAATCTCCTGCCTTTCTTCCGGCGGCGGCGTGAGCGGCCCGCAGAACCGCTGCGCAAGCCAGGTCGCCAGCGTTACCAGCGCCCAGGAGATTAGCGTCGCGACCACCAGATCGCGCGGCCAGTGCATGCCCAACAGCATACGACTGCCCATGACGCCCGTCGCCCACACCAGCAAAAGGGCAATCGTCATTGTCCGCCGGCGCGGCCACAATAACCCCACGGCGAGCAGCGCCCAGCTTGCGGCAAACATCGTGTGACCGGACGGAAACGCAAACCCGGTCTCTTTTTGCCAGTGCTGGCGTAAAAACAGCGGAATATCCTGCTGGGTTGAGAGTTGCGCCTTCACCAGGTCACTGCGATCCTTACGTTTTAAAGTGTAGAACTCATCAACCGGGATATGATGCGTTTTTTCCAGCCATATCACGAAAGGACGAGGTTCCTGTACCTGGTCCTTAACCCACGACTTGACGCCCTGACCCATCAGGATAGCACCCGCCAGAATGGTAAAAAGCATCACTGCTGCTTTAAGGCGAAAGCGTAAGCACCAGAGGAACCAGCCGCAAAGAATGACATGCGTGATAATGCCCCACGGTTGGGTGACCGTTTCCGTTATCCAGTACATCACTTTTAGCCATCCGGAATCCTGATCCGGTTGCCAGCGCCAGCCGGACACCCACACGGCAACGGGCATAATCAGCAATAATCCCGCACCAGCCGCAGTACGCTTTGCAATCGACAGCATGTATACCTCTTTGACGGATAAGTGCCACAATCATAACCGAAAAATTCCCTGTTCGGGGAAATTGACAGATTTGTGCCATTCGCATGACGATTGGGCGGCAGCGATTAGGTGAAGTCCGTTGCCTTATGGCAAAATAAGAAGATAAGCCAACAGGCAACGGCACTACATCGCGTGCCGGCATTATCTGGAGAAACACATGCAGCTTAAACGAGTGGCAGAAGCCAAACTGCCAACCCCATGGGGCGATTTCCTGATGGTGGGATTTGAAGAACTGGCAACCGGGCACGATCACGTCGCGTTAGTGTATGGTGATATTTCTGGTCAGACGCCGGTTCTGGCCCGTGTCCATTCAGAATGTCTGACGGGCGATGCCCTGTTCAGTCTGCGCTGCGACTGTGGTTTTCAGCTGGAAGCCGCCCTGACGCATATCGCGGAAGAAGGACGCGGAATTCTGCTTTATCATCGTCAGGAAGGACGTAACATTGGCCTGCTCAATAAGATTCGCGCCTACGCGTTGCAGGACCAGGGCTACGACACCGTAGAGGCCAATCATCAGTTGGGTTTTGCCGCAGATGAGCGTGATTTCACCCTCTGCGCCGATATGTTCAAGCTGCTGGGCGTTGATGAAGTGCGTCTGCTCACCAATAACCCGAAGAAAGTCGAAATTCTCAGTGAAGCGGGAATTAATATTGTGGAGCGGGTCCCGCTGATTGTTGGCCGTAATCCCAATAATGAACATTATCTGGATACCAAAGCCGCCAAGATGGGCCACCTGTTGAGTAAATAAGCAATGCGTTAAAAGCAATGCATTAAAAAAGCCTGCATCGTGTCATGCAGGCTTTTTTTTATCGCTTACTTCAGCATATTGCGAATCACATAATGCAAGATACCGTCGTTCTGGTAGTAGGTTAACTCGGTCGCCGTATCGATACGACAGCGGCACTGCACCACCGCTTTGTGCCCGTCAGCCCGGGTTAACGTCACCGGCACCGTCGCGCCAGGTTTCAGTTTTTGCAGATCGGCAATGTCGATTGCCTCTTCCCCGGTCAGCCCCAGCGTTTTTCGCGTCACACCCTGCGGAAATTCCAGAGGCAGGATACCCATCCCAATCAGGTTAGAGCGGTGGATTCGTTCGAACGACTCCGCGATGACCACGCGAATGCCCAGCAGTCGCGGCCCTTTAGCAGCCCAGTCACGACTGGAACCCGAACCGTACTCTTTGCCGGCAATCACCGCCAGCGGAATGTTCTCCTGCTGATACTGCATTGCCGCGTCATAGATAGACAGCACCTCCGTGCCGGGAAGATGCCGCGTCATTCCCCCTTCCACACCCGGCACCATTTCGTTACGGATGCGAATGTTGGCGAACGTGCCGCGCATCATCACCTCATGATTCCCACGTCGTGAGCCATAGGAGTTAAAGTCTTTGCGCTCCACGCCGCGGCTTTGCAGATAACGCCCGGCAGGACTGTCGGCCTTAATGCTCCCGGCAGGGGAAATGTGGTCGGTGGTCACCGAATCCCCCAGCATCGCCAGAATGCGCGCGCCGTGAATGTCGGTCACCGGTGCGGGCTGCGCCTGCATCTCGTCAAAAAACGGCGACAGGCGAATGTAGGTCGAATCGTTTTGCCAGCCGTAGGTGTCTGAGCGGTCAACGTTGATCGCTTTCCACTCTGGCGTCCCTTCGAACACTTCCGCATATTCTTTGTGGAACATCTCTGAGGAGACCAACGCCACCGCACGGGCAATTTCCTGCGCCGACGGCCAGATATCTTTCAGGTAGACCGGATCGCCTTTGCGGTCATGACCGAGCGGATCTTTCGCCAGGTTGATGTTCATGTTGCCCGCGAGGGCATAGGCGACCACCAGCGGCGGAGACGCCAGCCAGTTGGTTTTCACCAGCGGGTGGATACGACCTTCAAAGTTACGGTTGCCTGACAGCACGGCGCCAACGGTCAGATCGCCCTTCTTAATCGCGGTTTCGATAGGTTCCGGCAGCGGCCCTGAGTTACCAATACAGGTCGTGCAGCCATATCCCACCAGGTTAAAGCCCAGTTCATCGAGATACGGCGTCAGTTTCGCCTTGGCCAGATAATCCGACACCACTTTCGACCCCGGTGCCAGCGAGGCTTTCACCCACGGCTGGCGTTTCAGTCCCAACGTCACCGCGTTTTTCGCCAACAGACCCGCCGCCATCAGCACGCTCGGGTTAGAGGTGTTGGTGCAGGACGTTATCGCCGAAATCACCACAGCCCCGTCAGGGAGTTGGTATGACTGGCCGTTCAGCACGTACTCCACGGGTTGACGATCTTTCTGCGCGGTGTTCAGTTCCAGCTCACTGCTGGCGGCAAAGGCTTTCGGCACATCACCCAGCGCGACGCGATCCTGCGGACGTTTCGGTCCGGCAAGGCTCGCCTCGACATCATTCATATCCAGCGCCAGGGTACTGGTGAAGACCGGTTCATCGCCGGTGTTACGCCACATGCCCTGCACTTTCGCGTATTTCTCAACCAGTTCGATTTGATCTTCACTGCGCCCGCTCAAGCGCATGTAGTCTAACGTCACGCCATCGATCGGGAAGAAGCCGCAGGTCGCGCCATACTCCGGCGACATATTGGCGATGGTGGCGCGGTCAGCCAACGGTAAGGAGTCCAGGCCGTCGCCATAAAATTCGACAAATTTTCCGACCACGCCGTGCTTACGCAGCATCTGAGTGACGGTCAACACGAGATCCGTTGCGGTAATCCCCTCACGCAGTTTTCCGGTCAGTTTGAAGCCCACCACATCCGGGATCAGCATCGAAACAGGTTGTCCCAGCATCGCCGCTTCAGCCTCTATACCGCCCACGCCCCAGCCCAGAACGCCCAGACCGTTAATCATGGTGGTGTGTGAGTCAGTGCCGACCAGCGTATCCGGATAAGCCAGCCATTCACCGTCCTGCAGCTCGCTCCAGACCGCTTTGCCGAGGTATTCCAGGTTAACCTGGTGGCAAATGCCGGTTCCCGGCGGCACGACGCTAAAGCGACTGAAGGCCTGCTGGCCCCATTTCAGGAACACATAGCGCTCGTGGTTACGCTCCATTTCGAGGCGCACGTTCTCTTCGAACGCATCGTCATCGCCAAAATGGTCAACGGTCACGGAGTGGTCAATAACCAGATCCACCGGCGACAGGGGGTTCACTTTCGCAGTATCGCCGCCCAGGCGTTTCACCGCTTCGCGCATCGCGGCGAGATCCACCACCGCCGGAACGCCGGTAAAGTCCTGCATCAACACGCGAGCAGGACGGTAGGCAATCTCGCGATCGGCATGGGCGCGCTTTAGCCACCCTGCCAGCGCCTGGATATCCTCTTGTGTGACGGAATCGCCGTCCTGCCAACGCAACAGGTTTTCCAGTAAGACTTTCAGTGATTTGGGCAGACGGGTGATATCGCCCAGAGATTTCGCAGCCAGCGGCAGACTGTAGTAGTGGTAGGTTTTGTCTTTGGCCTGCAGTGTGTCCTTACTGGCTTCTCGTAGGGTTGACGACATAGCTCCTCCTTAATGACAGGGTTGCGATGCCCTGATTCTCTTCAGGGTGAATATTAAAGATAACACAAACACACTGTAACGTTTTGATAACAACCCGAATTGATAAAAGAGCAGAAACCGAACAATGGGGACAGAGGGTACAGACGCGAGGACGAACGAGTGTATGAAAGAGAGAAAACGAAAACCTCGCCGCAGCGAGGTTTGAGATTAATTCATCACCATCCAGAGCAGTTCAGCCCAAAAGAGCAGCGAGACGGAAAATGCGCCCATCCAGGACCAGTATTTCATATTTGCACTAAGCATCGGCTACACCCGTTTTTGTTTAATACATTGTGTTGAGACTTTCTCAACTATTTATTGCTGTGGTGTATATGTGAAAGCGTACCGCAATAATTTGTCAGTACAAAAAAACGGTAATAAGAATGGGGACGATTATTGTTTCTGTTGTTCGTCTTCGGCTTCGTCGAATAACGCAATAAATGCTTGCTGTTGTTGAGTCAACTTCCAGTTTTCGGGAACCGTTTTCACGCACGCGCCTTTTTTCGTTTCTCGCACCGTGTCACCAGAGTGACATGTGGGTAAAGACGTCTGTTGTGAGTCGTGAACAACCATGTTTACCCCCAGGCATTCCAGATCAACAGTGCAATCACGACCCAAAACAGCGCTGAGCCCAGGAAAACCGCAAGCCATGCTTTGCGTTTCATCTCAGGGTCCCGACGTGGTTCCTGGTTTTCAGACGGCATTGCTAACCTCATACAATCGACATCACTTATCATTTAAGCACCAACAATCGGTACAATTAATCATCAGATGAGACAAATCCTAATGAAACTTTAGTCAAAAATCCAGTGAATTTACGAATCGTTTCCAGTGAATAAATCAATCTTTTGATCGAAAATAAATATTTGGAATAGGAAATTTGCGAGGCGGGGAATAAGACACTACTTTACGACTGATTATCCATAACTCCCGTATGGATATTATTATTACGTCAGCCTTAATAAACAGAATTGTGATTTAATTAAAACTTTCGGTATCCCCTGCGAACAAAAGATACCGACTGTTTCTGCGGCAATTACTTTTCAGGCAATTTTATATCTTTAAACATCTCTTCAATTTCTTCATTCGAGCGCAATGCCACGGCGGTATCCACCACGTCACGCGTCAAATGCGGTGCGAAACGTTGAATGAAATCATACATGTAACTGCGCAGGAACGTGCTGCGACGGAAACCGATTTTGGTCGTGCTGTGGCTGAAGACATCGTGCGCATCCACGCGAACCAGATCCGGGTCCGACAGTGGATCAACCGCCATGCTGGCGATCACCCCTACCCCTAAGCCTAAACGCACGTAGGTTTTGATCACATCCGCATCAGTCGCCGTGAAAACAATACGTGGTGTCAGCCCTGCGCGGTTAAAGGCGGTATCCAGTTCGGAACGACCGGTAAAGCCAAAGGTGTACGTCACCAACGGATACTGCGCCAGTTCTTCAATAGACACTGAGGCTTTATTGGCGAGGGGATGTTCGGGCGTCACCACAATCGAGCGATTCCAGTGATAGCATGGCAGCATCACCAGATCGTCATACAGATGCAGCGCTTCCGTAGCGATGGCAAAATCGGCATTACCTTTCGAAACCGCCTCAGCAATCTGCGTCGGCGACCCCTGGTGCATATGCAACGACACGCGCGGATAGCGCTCTATAAAACCTTTAATCACGTTCGGCAACGCATAACGTGCCTGGGTATGTGTCGTCGCGATATAGAGTGAGCCTTTATCCGGCCAGGTGTGCTCACCGGCAACCGACTTTATCGCATCCACTTTGGAGAGCACTTCGCGCGCAATGCGGATTATCTCCTGGCCTGCTGGCGTCACCTGAGTCAGATGCTTACCGCTACGGGCAAAAATCTGGATGCCAAGTTCATCTTCCAGCATGCGGACCTGCTTACTGATACCCGGTTGCGAGGTATAAAGTCCTTCCGCGGTGGAGGAGACGTTAAGGTTGTGGTTAACCACCTCAACGATGTAGCGAAGCTGCTGTAATTTCATGTTAAACCATCCAGATTAGCGCCATCAGGTCATCGTTTCAGAGCAGGCTGAGGGGCGCTGCTAATACGATTTAATAATAAAAAAGCCATTAACTATAACCACTATATCATTAATAGCCAGACTGTATAGGGATGACTAAAAAATAATAAGCCCGCAATAAAAACAAAAAAAGGGCCGCTTACGCGACCCTCTTCACAACGACAGAACCGTGGGCGATTACTTCTTGCCTTCAACCCATTTGCCATCAACAAAGAAGGCTGACCAGCCGGTCGCTTTCCCGTCCTTTTCAGCAGCAACATACTGCTGCCTGGTCTTACGGCTAAAACGCACCAGCGTTTTATTGCCTTCAGGATCCTGCTGAGGCGCATCGGCCAGATAACGCAGTTTTTCCGGCAGGCGGTCACGGAAGCGGAACAACTCTTCCACCAGCGGCGCACGCGTTTCACGGGATTTCGGGAAGGTATTGGCGGCCAGGAACACCCCGGCGGCACCATCACGCAGCACGAAATACGCATCCGATTTTTCACACGGCAACTCTGGCAGCGGAACCGGATCTTCTTTCGGCGGCGCAACCTCACCGTTACGCAGGATTTTACGGGTGTTTTTGCACTCGTCGTTGGTACAGGCCATGTACTTACCGAAACGCCCCATCTTCAGGTGCATCTCAGAACCACATTTTTCGCACTCGACGATCGGACCGTCATACCCTTTGATGCGGAATTCGCCCTCTTCGATCTCGTAGCCGTCGCAGGTCGGGTTATTACCACAGACGTGCAGCTTACGCTTCGGATCGATCAGGTAGCTGTCCATCGCCGTGCCGCACTTCTGACAACGACGCTTGGCGCGCAGGGCATTGGTTTCCGCGTCATCACCTTCCAGCACGTTCAGGACTTCGTTTTCCGGCACCAGATTAATGGTGGTTTTGCAGCGCTCTTTCGGTGACAGCGCATAGCCGGAGCAACCGAGGAACACGCCGGTACTGGCGGTACGAATCCCCATTTTGCGCCCGCAGGTTGGGCAGTCGATGCTGGTCAACACCATCTGGTTCGGACGCATCCCCCCTTCTTCCGGATCCTTCTCAGCTTTGTCCAGCTGCTGAGTAAAATCACTGAAGAAGTTGTCGAGCACGCCTTTCCATTCGGTTTCGTGATTCGCGACCTGGTCGAGGCTGTTTTCCATCTGCGCGGTGAAATCGTAGTTCATCAGCTCGCGGAAATTCTCTTCCAGGCGGTCGGTGACAATCTCACCCATTTTTTCCGCATAGAAGCGACGGTTTTCCACGCGCACATAGCCACGATCCTGGATGGTCGAAATGATCGACGCATAGGTCGACGGACGGCCAATTCCGCGTTTTTCCAGCTCTTTCACCAGTGAGGCTTCGCTGAAGCGCGCCGGTGGTTTGGTGAAGTGCTGAGCCGGGGTCAGTTCAACCAGAGACAGCGCATCGCCTTTATTGACTGCCGGCAGCGTCCGGTCTTCGTCACCTTTACGCAGCGCTGGCATCACCTTCGTCCAGCCGTCGAAGCGAAGAATACGACCGCGCGCCTTCAGACGGAAATCACCCGCGCCAACGGTCAGCGTGGTGGAGTCGTACTGCGCCGGCGTCATCTGACAGGCGACAAACTGACGCCAGATCAGTTGATACAGTTTCTGCGCATCGGCTTCCATATCCTTCAGCGTTTCCGCCAGCACGGAGACATCAGAAGGACGAATCGCTTCGTGCGCTTCCTGTGAGTTTTCTTTGCTGGCGTACTGATTCGGACTTTCTGGCAGATATTTCTTGCCAAAATTGTCGCCGATATAACCGCGCACCATGTTTACGGCGTCCTGACTCAGGTTGGTCGAGTCGGTACGCATATAAGTGATGTAGCCCGCTTCGTACAGACGCTGCGCCATCATCATGGTCTTTTTCACACCAAAACCGAGACGCGTACTGGCCGCCTGTTGCAGGGTGGAGGTGATAAACGGCGCGCCCGGCTTGCTGCTGGTCGGCTTGTCTTCACGTTCCAGAACGCTGTAGCGCGCTTTCTCCAGCAGGTTCACCGCCGCAAGCGTCTGCTCGCGATTCACCGGACGGAACGGCTTATCGTTCTGATGGGTCACCTGCAAGGGCAGCGCGTCGCCGGAAGGCGTAGTGGTGTTGGCGTCAATTTCCCAGAACTCTTCCGGAACAAACGCTTTAATTTCGCGCTCACGCTCAACGACCAGACGCACCGCCACGGACTGTACGCGACCAGCTGACAGGCCGCGGGCAATCTTCTTCCACAACAGCGGCGAGACCATATACCCCACCACGCGGTCCATAAAGCGACGCGCCTGCTGAGCGTTTACTCGATCAATGTTCAGTTCGCCCGGCTTTTCAAATGCCTGACGAATCGCATTCTTCGTAATTTCGTTAAACACCACGCGACTGTAACGCGACTCATCACCACCGATCACTTCCCGCAGGTGCCATGCAATGGCTTCCCCTTCGCGGTCAAGGTCGGTTGCGAGATAGATGTGGTCGGCTTTTTCAGCCAGTTGTTTCAGTTCAGAGACGACCTTCTCTTTACCGGGCAGCACCTCATAGTGCGCGTCCCAGTTGTGCCACGGATCAACACCCATACGGTTGACGAGCGCGCCACGTTCATCCTTTTTGGGCTTTTTAGCCGTTTTGGTGGAGGTAGAGTCGGCGCTCTTTTTAGCTGCTGAGCCACTGGTCGGCAAATCACGGATATGACCAACGCTGGACTTAACCACGTAGTCATTACCCAGATACTTGTTGATCGTTTTGGCTTTTGCCGGGGACTCAACGATGACAAGAGCTTTACCCATATTCACCTTTACCTAATTTGATTCTTCCAGGAATGCGTCGCACATTGATACACCATCTACAGACGACGAGCCACGGATATGGTCCCTGCGTCTGTGGATATCAACCCTTTGTACTGACTCTGTACACTAAATAGCCAGGTGACTGAGTTAACAGGTTTTTTCGCACAGAGGCGCTATAGCACGACGGAATTTCGGTCGAATGTCAAGCAAATCTGTTGCCTGGTTGACGAAAGCGTCACACTGTACCTGATAAAATTCGTTACGCAACTTTATTAGCATGCAAAAACAAATCCTGCCAGTCAGCAAAGGTTGACAACCCCCTGATCACGCTCAGGGAATATTTGCCCAAAAGAGTCGGTCGGCGTAGACTAATGTCCTTGTTTAAGGAGTAAAAAATGCGCAAAGAGACACAACCTATCGATCGCGAAACGCTGTTGATTGAAGCCAACAAAATCATTCGTGAGCATGAAGATACGCTGGCCGGCATTGTTGCCACCGGTGTAACCCAGCGAAATGGGGTGTTGGTCTTCAGTGGGGATTACTTTTTAGACGAGCAAGGTTTACCCACGCCAAAGAGCACTGCCGTGTTCAATATGTTTAAACATCTGGCGCATGTGCTTTCTGAAAAGTATCACCTGATCGATTAAAGCAAAAACGCGAGGCTTCAGGCCTCGCGTTTTTCGTTAATATGGCTTTTTACATCAGCGGTTTTTGTCCGCGCTGCCACCAGCGCAGTAGCAGACGGTCGGCACTTTCAGCGGCACTGCCGGTTACGCGATCCACCAGTTTCTTACGCTGCAGATAACGAACGTTAAACACCTCTCGCCCTTCCATTAATCCCAGGATCACCTCGTCGCTGGTATTTATCTCATCAATGAGTCCTTTGTCCAGCGCCTGCTGTCCATACCAGTGTTCACCGGTGGCGACCTGCTCAATGTCCAGAGTCGGACGCATACGATGAACAAAATCTTTAAACAGGAGATGGGTTTCGTTCAAATCCTCACGAAATTTCTGCCGCCCTTCTTCAGTGTTCTCACCCAACAGCGTCAGGGTCCGCTTGTATTGTCCGGCGGTATGTAACTCGATATCGATATCCTTTCCTTTCAGGAAGCGGTTGAAGTTGGGGATCTGCGCGACCACGCCAATTGAGCCGACAATCGCAAAGGGGGCCGAGACAATTTTGTCCGCCACGCAGGCCATCATGTAACCGCCACTCGCCGCGACCTTGTCCACCGTCACGGTCAGCGGGATGTTCTTATCGCGTAAGCGTTGCAGTTGTGATGCGGCGAGACCATAGCCGTGGACAACGCCGCCGGGACTTTCCAGACGCACTACCACCTGATCCTGCGGTTTCACCACCGCCAGAACGGCCGTCACCTCTTCACGCAGCGAACTGACTTCGTGGGCATCCATGCTGCCTTTGAAATCCAGCACCCAGACGCGCGGCTTATCCGACGTGTCGCTGTCGCCCTGCTTCGCTTTTACTTTCGCGGCTTTCGCTTCCAGCTTGTGCTTTTTCTTTTGTGCTTTATGCCAGAGTTTCTGTTGATGGCTATCCAGCAACGCCATCGCCAGTTCATCCTTCATCTCTATATATTGTTCGCTGAGGTTGGTAACCCGCAGTTCGCCACGCTGGCGCTTACGTTGGGCAACATTCACGATAATGATGGCTATCGCCGCGATAGCCAGTACAACGGTGACGATTTTTGCTAAAAACAACCCATATTCAGACAACAATTCCACACGTTCCACCTTGGTTAAACAACTTAGCGTCGGCTCAGTGTACATCAGGCGTAATGCGTCGTCTCGCGGGATATGCGGATGGACAAAAGTATGACAAAGTGTTCATTTTAGGGCGTTATCGCCGTTGGCTGATTGAAATTGGGTCCTGTTTCAGGCATAAACCCGACACACCAACGAGAAGCAGAGCGACCAGGCATGTCGCCGAGGAGTCCCCATGCATTATCAACCGAAACAAGACCTTTTGCAGGATCGCATCATTCTGGTGACCGGCGCCAGCGATGGCATTGGCCGGGAAGCGGCCCTGACCTACGCCCGTTACGGCGCCAGCGTTATTTTGCTAGGCCGTAATGATGAGAAATTGCGCCACGTCGCCGAAATGATTGCCCAGCAAACAGGGCGTCAGCCATCGTGGTTTACGCTTGATCTGTTAACCTGTACCGCTGATGATTGTCATCAACTGGCGCAGCGCGTCGCCGGACAGTATCCACGTCTGGACGGCGTCCTGCACAATGCCGGATTACTGGGCGACGTCTGCCCGATTATCGAGCAGGACCCGCAGGTCTGGCAACAGGTGATGCAGGTCAACGTCAACGCGACGTTTATGCTGACCCAGGCATTGCTTCCTTTATTACTTAAGTCAGATTCCGGATCGTTAGTCTTCACCTCCTCCAGCGTAGGCCAACAAGGCCGCGCCAACTGGGGAGCCTACGCGGCCTCTAAATTTGCCACCGAAGGAATGATGCAGGTGCTGGCGGACGAGTATCAAAACCGCCCGCTGCGCGTGAATTGCATCAACCCGGGCGGCACGCGTACCGGAATGCGCGCCAACGCCTTTCCGACGGAAGATCCGCAAAAGCTCAAAACACCCGCCGATATTATGCCGCTGTATCTGTGGCTAATGGGCGATGACAGCCGCCGCAAGACCGGCATGACCTTCGACGCCCAACCGGGCCGCAAACCAGGAATCGCCCAATGAGTGAAGAACGTTATCAACAGCGCCAGCAGCGCGTGAAGGACCGGGTTGATGCCCGGGTAGCCCAGGCTCAGGATGAGCGCGGTATCGTGATTGTTTTCACCGGCAACGGGAAAGGGAAAACCACCGCCGCCTTCGGCACGGCCACCCGCGCGGTGGGACACGGTAAAAAGGTCGGTGTCGTGCAGTTTATCAAGGGAACCTGGCCCAACGGCGAGCGTAACCTGCTGGAACCGCACGGCGTCGAATTTCAGGTGATGGCGACCGGGTTTACCTGGGAAACACAGAACCGCGAGGCCGACACGGCGGCCTGTCTGGCAGTATGGGAGCACGGCAAGCGAATGCTTGCCGACCCGCAACTGGACATGGTGGTGCTGGACGAGTTGACCTACATGGTGGCGTATGACTATCTGCCGCTTGAAGAGGTGATTAGCGCGTTGAATGCGCGACCGTCTCACCAGACGGTGATTATCACCGGTCGTGGCTGCCATCGGGATATTCTCGAGCTGGCCGATACCGTCAGTGAACTGCGTCCGGTCAAACATGCTTTTGAGGCAGGGGTCAAAGCCCAGATGGGTATCGACTACTGATCCGGGGCGGATAATGCGCTTGCGGTGCCATCCGGCACCGCGCAATTGCCTGATGGCGCTACGCTTATCAGGCCTACAAAAGCGTTAACCGTTGTTATTCCGACCGCCAGCACGGCGACCGCCGCTCACCTGGCTGTGACGCTTCACCGCACGACGAATCTGATTCGCCTTCATGCGACGACGATCTTTCTCCACCGCCACTTTCGAGGTGGTTTCCGGCTCCAGTTCTACCAGTTCGCGCAGATAGTTGGTCTGCGCGAGATCCAGTTCCGTCCAGCCGCCGCGCGGCAGGCCTTTCGGCAGCGGAATATCACCATAGCGCACGCGGATCAGGCGGCTTACCTGCACGCCAACGGCTTCCCACAGGCGACGCACTTCACGGTTGCGCCCTTCGGTCAGGGTGACGTTGTACCACTGGTTGATCCCTTCGCCACCGCTGAACTTGATGGTTTTAAACGCCGCCGGGCCATCTTCCAGTTGAACGCCACGGCTCAGATCGCGCAGTTTAGCGTCGTCGACCTGGCCAAAGACGCGCACCGCGTATTCACGTTCAACTTCACGGCTCGGGTGCATCAAACGGTTCGCCAGTTCACCATCGGTGGTGAACAACAGCAGACCGCAGGTATTGACGTCCAGACGCCCTACCGCAATCCAGCGCGCGCCGCGCAGTTTCGGTAAGCGATCGAAGACGGTAGGACGACCTTCCGGATCGTTACGCGTACACAGTTCGCCTTCCGGCTTGTAATAGGCCAGAACGCGACAAATTTGTTCCGCCGACTCTTTCACCGAAATCAGGTGACCGTCGATACGAATTTTCAGACCGGGCGTCACTTCAACGCGATCGCCAAGCGTGGCGATTTTGCCGTCTACACTGACGCGACCTGCTGCAATGATGGATTCAATTTCACGGCGGGAGCCGTGGCCAGCACGCGCCAGCACTTTCTGTAACTTTTCGCTCATAGAGCTTCCTTTAGCTGTCGCCTTCACAGGCGTCGAACAGGAGAATCAACGGCGCTTCTCAGCGCCATTTTAAGGCCGCGTAGTATACAGAGTTGCGCCCTTATAAGAAAGGTTTAACGTCTCCGACACCTTCGCGCAAGACAACCGGGGAATCATCCGTTAAATCGATCACCGTCGTCGGCTGTTGGCCCAGATAGCCGCCGTGAATAATCAGGTCCACCTGTTTTTCCAGTCGGTCTTTAATTTCTTCCGGATCGGATTCGGTAAAATCACTGCCCGGCAACATCAGCGAGGTGGAGAGCATTGGCTCGCCCAGCGTCTGCAACAGTTCAAGCGCGATCGGGTTCGACGGCACGCGCAGACCGATGGTCTTACGTTTTTCCTGCAACAACCGACGCGGCACCTCTTTCGTCCCTTTCAGAATGAAAGTGTAATTGCCTGGCGTATTGTTCTTGATCAGGCGAAAAGCCACGTTGTCGACAAACGAATAGGTCGACAGTTCGGACAAGTCGCGACACATCAGGGTGAAGTTGTGCCCATCCGGTAACTGGCGAATGCGGCAAATCCGCTCCATCGCGCCTTTGTCTTCAATTTTACAACCGAGCGCGTAACCGGAATCGGTTGGATACACAATCACCCCGCCCTTACGCACAATCTCAACCGCCTGGTTGATCAGGCGCTGCTGTGGGTTATCAGGATGAATATAAAAAAACTGGCTCATACTTCCCTCACTGTGGTGTTCTGCGGCTGTTCCCACGTCTGCCAGACGCCTTCAACGCCTGCCGGCAGCCAGAGCTTGCGGCCCAACTCGATCCACGGACAAGGCTGATGAAAATCAGATCCTTGCGATGCCCATAGCTGATGCTGGCGGGCAAGCGTGGCCAGTTGCGTGCGCTCATTGGGGGACTGTTGGCACTGCGCAACTTCCATCGCATCACCGTGATGTTGCGCAAAATACGCCACCAGCCTTTTCAGCCACTTAGCGCTAAGATCGTACCGACCTGGATGAGCCAGTACGGCCTTACCGCCAGAATGATGAATGACATCAATAGCTTGTTCTATTGTACACCACTGTGGCGGAACGTATCCTGTTTTCCCGCGCGCGAGATACTTTTTAAAGACATCCGCCATGGTGGTCGCTTTGCCGCACTCCACCAGGTAACGGGCAAAATGACCGCGGGTAACCGCACCGCCGTCGGCCAGGCGCAATGCGCCTTCCCACGCGCCAGTGATATGCGCTTTTTCCAGTCGGTCGGCGATGAGTCGCGCACGCTGTTGCCGTCGTTCCGTCTGTTGCGCCAGAAACGCGCACATCGCCGGATTTTCAATGTCGATGTTCAGACCCACAATATGAATTTCGTGATTCTCCCAGACCGTTGAGATCTCAACGCCGGGGATCAGGTTCAGCGCCAGGCCAGAACGTGAAATTTCTTCGCTTGCCGCGGGAATAGCGGCTGTGGTGTCATGGTCGGTAATCGCCAGCGTGCCAACGCGCATCTCGACGGCGCGGTGAACTAACGCTTCTGGCGTCAGTCGTCCATCGGATGCCGTTGTGTGACTGTGCAGGTCATAAATCACTGCATAATTCGTGTCGCTCAAGGCGAACTCCCGTCTCTCAAAAATAATCTTTCCTGCGCATCATAACGGTTCCAGCAAATTTACTGAAATCAGGTGTTGACAATAACCCATCGAACTAGTTAACTAGTACGAAAGTTCACAAGCAAAAGGGTATCGAAATGAAAGCAACATTTGTTCTGCACGGTGGGTGGCGCACTTCCTGATTTCGGGCAGTGTATTTCGCGTGTAGATCGCCACCAGATACCCGGCCCGCCAACAGAGCGGGCTTTTTTTTGAACAAAATTAATGAGAACAACAATGCAGACATCAAAACCGACACTCGAACTCATTACCTGCGATGCCGCCTATCGTAAAAACCCGACGGAGTTGTTCCATCAGGTTTGCGGCGATCGTCCGGCAACGCTGCTGCTGGAATCGGCAGATATCGACAGCAAAGACGATCTCAAAAGCCTGTTGCTGGTGGATAGCGCGTTGCGCATTACCGCCGTCGGTGACACTGTCACCATTCAGGCCTTAACCGACAACGGTGCAGCGCTGCTGACGCTGCTGGATGCGGCATTGCCTGCCGGTGTTGAGAATGAACATCAGGAGTCGGGACGCGTGCTGCGTTTCCCGGCGGTCAGCCCGTTATTAGACGAGGACGCGCGTCTGTGCGCACTCTCTGTATTTGACGCCTTCCGCCTGCTGCAGGAGCTGGTCAACGTCCCGGCGCAGGAGCGCGAAGCGATGTTCTTCGGCGGCCTGTTTGCTTACGATCTGGTTGCCGGTTTTGAAGATTTACCGCAGCTTGAGGCAGGCAACCGCTGCCCGGACTACTGTTTCTATCTGGCGGAAACGCTGATGGTTATCGACCACCAGAAACAAAGCACCCGTATTCAGGCCAGTCTGTTCAGCGATAACAGCGCCGAGAAACAGCGCCTCACCGCGCGACTGGCCCGTCTTAGCCAGCAACTGACAGAACCAGCACCGCCGCTGCCGGTCATTCCTGTGCCGCAGATGCGCTGCGAATGCAATCAGAGCGATGAAGAATTTGGCGCAGTGGTACGCTCAATGCAAAAAGCGATTCGTGCCGGGGAAATTTTCCAGGTCGTCCCGTCACGCCGCTTTTCTCTGCCCTGCCCGTCGCCGCTGGCGGCCTATTATGTGCTGAAGAAAAGCAATCCCAGCCCGTACATGTTCTTTATGCAGGACAATGATTTCACCCTGTTTGGCGCGTCGCCGGAAAGCTCGCTGAAATACGATGCCACCAGCCGTCAGATTGAAATCTACCCGATTGCCGGCACGCGTCCTCGCGGTCGTCGCGCCGACGGTTCGCTGGATCGCGACCTCGACAGCCGCATTGAGCTGGAGATGCGCACCGATCATAAAGAACTTTCCGAACACCTGATGCTGGTTGACCTGGCGCGTAACGATCTCGCCCGCATCTGTACGCCGGGCAGCCGCTATGTGGCTGACCTGACCAAGGTTGACCGTTATTCCTACGTCATGCACCTGGTTTCCCGCGTGGTCGGCGAACTGCGCAGCGATCTCGATGTACTGCACGCCTACCGCGCCTGCATGAATATGGGCACGCTCAGTGGCGCACCGAAAGTGCGGGCGATGCAGCTGATTGCTGAAGCCGAAGGTCGCCGACGCGGTAGCTACGGCGGTGCAGTCGGTTACTTCACCGCGCACGGCGATCTGGATACCTGCATTGTTATTCGTTCAGCCCTGGTGGAAGACGGTATCGCCACCGTCCAGGCCGGCGCAGGTATTGTGCTCGATTCTGTTCCCCAGTCCGAAGCCGACGAAACCCGTAATAAAGCGCGCGCGGTCCTGCGTGCCATTGCCACCGCGCACCACGCACAGGAGACTTTCTGATGGCTGATATTCTGCTGCTCGATAACATCGACTCATTTACCTATAACCTGGCAGATCAGCTGCGTACCAACGGTCACAACGTGGTGATTTACCGTAACCATATTCCGGCCCAGACCCTGATTGAGCGTCTGGCAACCATGAAGAACCCGGTTCTGGTCCTTTCTCCCGGCCCTGGCGTGCCCAGTGAAGCGGGCTGTATGCCGGAACTGCTGACGCGCCTGCGCGGTAAGCTGCCGATTATCGGCATCTGCCTGGGACATCAGGCGATTGTCGAAGCCTATGGCGGCTACGTCGGCCAGGCCGGCGAGATCCTGCACGGTAAGGCGTCCAGCATTGAACACGATGGACAGGCGATGTTTGCCGGTCTGACAAATCCGCTGCCGGTTGCACGCTATCATTCACTCATCGGCAGCAACGTTCCCGCAGGCCTGACCATTAACGCCCATTTTAACGGCATGGTGATGGCGGTACGTCACGACGCCGATCGCGTTTGCGGTTTACAGTTCCATCCGGAGTCCATTCTGACCACTCAGGGCGCACGCCTGCTCGAGCAGACGCTGGCCTGGGCGCAGCAGAAGCTGGAGCCGACCAATACGCTGCAGCCGATCCTCGAAAAACTGTATCAGGCGCAAACCCTGAGTCAGCAGGAGAGTCATCAGCTGTTCTCCGCCGTCGTGCGCGGCGAACTGAAGCCGGAACAGTTGGCTGCCGCCCTGGTCAGCATGAAAATTCGCGGTGAACATCCGAATGAAATTGCTGGTGCGGCAACCGCCTTACTGGAAAACGCCGCACCGTTCCCGCGCCCTGACTATCTGTTCGCCGATATTGTCGGTACCGGCGGTGACGGGAGTAACAGCATTAATATCTCAACCGCCAGCGCGTTTGTTGCTGCGGCGTGCGGCCTGAAGGTCGCTAAACACGGCAACCGCAGCGTCTCCAGTAAATCCGGTTCGTCAGACCTGCTGGCCGCCTTCGGCATCAATCTCGATATGAATGCCGACAGATCGCGTCAGGCGCTGGACGACTTGGGCGTCTGCTTCCTGTTTGCACCGAAATACCACACTGGTTTCCGCCACGCGATGCCGGTACGTCAGCAGTTGAAAACCCGTACGCTGTTCAACGTGCTGGGGCCATTGATTAACCCGGCGCACCCGCCGCTGGCGCTGATTGGCGTCTACAGCCCGGAACTGGTTCTGCCGATTGCCGAAACCCTGCGGGTGCTGGGTTACCAGCGTGCTGCGGTCGTGCACAGCGGCGGAATGGATGAAGTCTCCCTGCATGCGCCGACCATTGTGGCGGAGCTGCATGACGGCGAGATCAAAAGCTATCAGTTGACGGCGGACGACTTCGGCCTGACCCCTTACCATCAGGAACAGCTGGCAGGCGGTACGCCGGAAGAAAACCGTGACATTCTGACACGCTTACTACAAGGTAAAGGTGACGCCGCCCACGAGGCTGCCGTTGCCGCAAACGTCGCAATGTTGATGCGACTGCATGGTGAAGAAGATCTCAAGGCTAATGCGCAAACCGTTCTCGAGGTATTGCACAGTGGTTCCGCTTATGACCGAGTCACCGCTCTGGCGGCAAGAGGATAAATGATGCAAACCGTTTTAGCGAAAATCGTCGCAGACAAGGCGATTTGGGTGGAAGCCCGCAAACAGCAACAACCGTTAACCCGTTTTCAGAACGATGTCCAGCCCAGCACGCGTCATTTTTATGATGCCTTACAGGGCGCGCGTACGGCTTTTATTCTGGAGTGCAAGAAAGCCTCTCCATCCAAAGGCGTGATCCGCGATGATTTCGACCCGGCGCGGATTGCCGGAATATACAAACATTACGCCTCCGCCATTTCCGTTCTGACCGACGAGAAGTATTTTCAGGGCAGTATTGATTTCCTGCCGATCGTGAGCAGCATCGCGCCGCAGCCGATTCTGTGTAAGGACTTTATTATCGACCCTTACCAGATCTACCTTGCGCGCTACTATCAGGCTGACGCCTGCCTGCTGATGCTTTCCGTTCTCGACGACGAGCAGTATCGCCAGCTTTCTACCGTAGCGCACAGCCTGAACATGGGCGTGCTGACGGAAGTCAGTAATGAGGCCGAACTGGAGCGCGCCATTGCGCTGGGCGCGAAAGTGGTCGGGATTAACAACCGCGACCTGCGCGACCTGTCGATTGATTTGAATCGTACCCGTCAACTGGCACCGAAACTGGGTCAGGGTGTGACGGTGATTAGCGAGTCGGGGATCAATACCTACGCCCAGATCCGCGAGCTGAGCCACTTTGCCAATGGTTTCCTGATTGGTTCCGCGCTGATGTCCTCTGACGATCTCAACGCCGCCGTGCGTCGCGTTCTGCTTGGCGAAAATAAGGTCTGTGGCCTGACGCGTCCGGAAGATGCCAAAGCCGCCTGCGAATCTGGCGCGATTTATGGCGGACTGATCTTTGTCCCTTCTTCTCCACGCTTTGTCAGCGATGAGCAGGCCCGCGCGGTGCAGTCCGCCGCCCCGCTGCAATACGTCGGCGTGTTCCGCAACCATGATATTGCCGACGTCTGCGAAAAAGCGGTGCAGCTTTCGCTGAAAGCCGTACAACTGCATGGCCGCGAAGATCAGGCGTACGTTGACGCCCTGCGCGCCGCGCTGCCTGAAAACGTACAGATCTGGAAAGCGCTGAGCGTCGGTAACACCCTCCCGGCCCGCGATTATCAGCACGTTGACAAGTACGTGCTGGATAACGGCCAGGGCGGCAGCGGTCAGCGTTTCGACTGGTCGTTACTGCAGGGACAGTCGCTGGACAATGTGTTACTGGCAGGCGGTCTTGGCGCGGATAACTGCGTCGATGCGGCAAAAACCGGCTGTGCCGGTCTCGATTTTAATTCTGGCGTAGAGTCACAGCCGGGCATCAAAGATGCACGCCTTCTGGCCTCGGTATTTCAGACACTGCGCGCATATTAAGGAAAAGGACATGACAACATTACTCAATCCCTATTTTGGTGAATTCGGTGGCATGTATGTGCCGCAGATTCTGATGCCTGCTCTGCGTCAACTGGAAGACGCGTTCGTCAGTGCGCAAAAAGATCCCGAGTTTCAGGCCCAGTTTACTGACCTGCTGAAGAACTACGCGGGACGTCCCACCGCGCTGACCAAATGTCAGAACATCACGGCCGGAACCCGCACCACGCTGTACCTGAAGCGCGAAGATCTGCTGCACGGCGGCGCACATAAAACTAACCAGGTGTTAGGTCAGGCGTTACTGGCAAAACGCATGGGCAAAACAGAGATTATTGCCGAAACCGGTGCGGGACAGCACGGCGTCGCCTCTGCCCTCGCCAGCGCCCTGCTCGGTCTGAAATGCCGTATCTACATGGGAGCAAAAGACGTTGAGCGCCAGTCGCCGAACGTCTTCCGTATGCGCCTGATGGGTGCCGAAGTGATTCCGGTCCATAGCGGTTCGGCCACGTTGAAAGATGCCTGTAACGAAGCGCTACGCGACTGGTCTGGCAGTTACGAAACCGCGCACTACATGCTGGGTACCGCTGCGGGTCCGCACCCGTTCCCGACCATCGTACGTGAATTCCAGCGCATGATTGGCGAAGAAACCAAAGCGCAGATCCTCGAAAAAGAGGGTCGCCTGCCGGATGCGGTGATCGCCTGCGTGGGCGGCGGTTCCAACGCCATCGGGATGTTTGCCGATTTCATCAATGAACCCGACGTGGGATTGATCGGCGTGGAGCCGGGCGGTCACGGAATTGAAACCGGTGAACACGGTGCGCCGTTGAAGCACGGTCGCGTTGGGATCTATTTTGGCATGAAAGCGCCGATGATGCAGACCGATGAGGGCCAGATTGAGGAATCCTACTCCATCTCCGCGGGTCTCGACTTCCCGTCCGTTGGGCCACAGCATGCGTATCTGAACAGCATCGGTCGCGCCGACTACGTGTCGATCACCGATGACGAAGCGCTGGAAGCGTTTAAAACACTCTGCCTGCACGAAGGCATCATTCCGGCGCTTGAGTCGTCGCACGCCCTGGCCCACGCGCTGAAAATGATGCGCGAGAACCCGGAAAAAGAGCAACTGCTGGTGGTTAACCTTTCCGGACGCGGTGACAAAGACATTTTCACGGTACACGATATTCTGAAAGCGCGAGGGGAAATCTGATGGAACGCTATGAAAGCCTGTTTGCTCAACTCAACGATCGCAAGGAAGGAGCCTTTGTTCCCTTCGTGACCCTCGGCGACCCGGGCGTTGAGCAGTCACTGAAAATTATCGATGCCCTGATTGAGGCGGGTGCGGATGCGCTGGAGTTAGGGATCCCCTTCTCCGATCCGCTCGCCGATGGCCCGACCATTCAGAGCGCCACGCTGCGTGCATTTGCTGCTGGCGTTACGCCGACCCGCTGTTTTGAGATGCTGGCAGCCATCCGTGAAAAACACCCAACCATTCCAATTGGCCTGCTGATGTATGCGAACCTAGTGTTCAGCAAGGGCATTGACGCGTTTTACGCACAGTGTGAAAAGGTCGGCGTCGACTCCGTGCTGGTCGCCGACGTCCCCATTGAAGAGTCTGCGCCATTCCGCCAGGCCGCGCTGCGCCACAACGTTGCGCCGATCTTCATCTGTCCGCCAAATGCCGATGATGACCTGCTGCGCCAGATTGCCTCGCATGGACGGGGTTATACCTATCTGCTATCGCGGGCAGGCGTGACTGGCGCTGAAAACCGCGCCGCGTTGCCGCTACATCATCTGGTAGAGAAGCTGAAAGAGTACAATGCAGCACCGTCTTTGCAGGGGTTTGGCATTTCGGCACCGGATCAGGTTTCCGCCGCCATTGACGCGGGTGCCGCTGGCGCGATCTCCGGTTCTGCGATCGTCAAAATCATTGAGAAGAACGTTGAACAACCTGAGCAGATGCTCGCAGAGCTGAAGACATTCGTCAGCGGGTTAAAAGCCGCCACTCGCCGGTAATTTCCCAGGACCGCCAGACACCCTCTGGCGGTCCTATCCTTTGGTCTGCTTCATTTTATACATCTCGCCATCCGCAAACTGAATGGCATCATCAATCCCCTCAGTCACTTCTGCTGCGCCCCAGGAAATGGAGAGCGGTACCTGCTTATCCTGCACGATAAACTGATACTCATTGATTTGGCTGGCGATACGTTCTGCGATGGCGACCGCATCGGCAGTTTTCGCATGATACAGCACGATCACGAACTCATCCCCACCGGTACGAATCACCAGATCGTCACTGGTACGGGTGTTGGACAACATCCGGTTGGCAATGACCTGTAGCGCTCTGTCGCCAGCAACATGCCCCCAGGTATCGTTAATCGCTTTGAATTTATTGCAATCAACCAGTACCACCGAACTGTTTGAGAGATCCCGCCGCTTGATGATGTCGAGAATTTTACGGTTGAAGCAGCCCGTCAACGAGTCGATGTAGATTTTCAGATCGCTCTCATTCAGCCAGGATTTTAATCCCATCATGATCAGCACAAAGAAGAACGGAGCCATCAGGATCAGCAGTCCCGCCTGGGTGTCATGCATCGCAAACCCGCTGAGCGAGATGGCGTAGTGAATCACATACTTTTCAGAGAGCACCTTAAAACGGATTTCCGGGCGACGCTGACAGTCCCCCGACAGACAAAGCGATTGCTGATTCAGGGTATTCACCAGCGAAACGTTCAACCCGTGCGGCACCTGCCGATCAAAGGCATCGCGTAATGCTTCCTGAAGCTCCGGCCTCGCATGGTCGTAAACCAGATAGCCCACGATATGGTCGGAAATCTCATTGCCAGAGAGGTCATAAATATAGCTCACGACGCTGAAGGCTTTCTCATCCGTGATTTTATCGTCATAAAAATCCGTGGAGCTCAATGCTTTCGTTTTGACACTCTTTTCGAGCAGACGGGTATAAAAATCGACGGGAGGAAGAAAGAAGCTGGAAATATTTCGCGCCATCTTCGACGTGAGATAATCAAACGCTTTAGCATCCGCAGGTGTAAACCAGTAAAAATAGCTCGCATCATCGGCGATAATATAGCGATGAGCATCGAAATTACCCGGATTGAGCGCATTCACCCTGCTGCGAATAAACTCAGCGGCGGCAAACATGCACAGTGCGTTGACGGTCCGCTCACGTGCCACCATCGCTCCCGATGCGGAGTGAATGCGTTTGCTGTCGGCGTTAATACCCCAGGCTTCCCCGCGGGGAGTAAATTGTGACATCTCACCGCACTGGCCGGCGGTTTTAATCTGCCGGTAGCGCACACCGGTGGCATCCGCGATCATTTCATTATCATTAAAGATATCGAGCATCCGCGTTTGCAGGCGGTTCATCCCTTCATTAACCGCCGCCAGTCGCTGTTCATAGATAATGAACAGGAAAAGCGACGTAAAAAGCAGCGTGATCAACGCTGAGATAATAAGTGCCTGTCTGTTTCGTAAACTGTCCTGCACAATTTTCACCAAGGCACCCTGGGCATCAACACGCTGTTATCACTACGGTATTCGATTTTACCTGTGCAGTACAGGTCAGAACGGCTAATCATCCCCTTCTGTCAGATAACCTGCATGGCAGTTGCTCAAGCGTCGCAATTTTTTGTTCCAGCAAAAACGGCGTTAATTTCATGATGCGATACTTACAGTGCATGCCTATCAGAAAAGATAGCAGGTCTGTACGCGGTGCATAAAAAAAGCGGGCTGAAGGCGCCCGCTTTTAACCGTTGTGACCGTTTTTTAGAAACGGTAGCCCGCCGAGAACATAAACACCCACGGATCGAGGCGGATATTGTCGTTGTATCGACCTTCAGGCAGCACCGCGCCGTTAGATTTGTATTTGGCTTCGGTATCAATATCCATATACCAGACTGACATGTTAATCAGCCAGTCACGGTTGATGAGGTAATCGAGACCTACCTGGCCTGCCACACCCCATGAATCTTTCAGACTGAGATCGGATAGCCCAGCATCCTGACCGTCGTCATTAAATTTGGTATCGAAGAATGTGGTGTAGTTAACACCGGCACCAATATACGGACGCAGTTTGCTGCTGGAGTCACCGAAATACCACTGCGCCATCAGGGTTGGCGGCAGATGGTGAACGGTGGCGATATCACCGGTCGCCTGCGTACCCACCTTATGGCGGAATGGCGTTGCCGCCAGCAGTTCAACACCGATGTTATCGGTCGCCATGTAAGTGAATGTCAGACCCAACTGCGTGTTGTTGCTGACGTTAAAGCCACCTAAATGACCTAAAGTCCCGTCCGCGCCTTCTGAAGGTCTTACCGTCGCCGACCCCGCGCGAATAAAAAACTCACCGGCTTCATGTGCATAAACGCTGCCAGAGAGAAGTGTACTAACTGCCAATGCCGCCACTGTTAACTTTTTCATACCCGCTCCATCGTTATGGTTATAAATGCGTCACGAATATACCTACATTGGAGTAATAAGTGATCTAACCTGGATCACATTAGGCTGCATAATTTAACATTTATTGATCCAGATTAAGTTAGAAGTAGCATTCAAAATCCTGGTTATTACTGTTCAGATCAATTTTGTAATATTTTCAATCTGAAAGTATTTTCTTATTTTTTGCGGGAACGACGCCATCACGTTGTGGATTTGTTGTTCAAATTACTCTGGCTTTACAAAGATATGCTTTTCCATACACCCCTTGATGCTGCCACTGCACGGTTATCCAGGGTACAATTGCACGCTTAACAACACCTGCAGAACTCAAGGAGAGTGCATGTCTATCACGGCGCAGTCCGTATACCGTGACACCGGGAATTTTTTCCGTAATCAATTTTTAACCATCCTCCTGATCGCACTACTGTGCGCGCTCATCACGGTGGTATTAGGGCATGCCTTCTCACCCAGCGATGCGCAGATTGCGCAGTTGAGTGAAGGGGATAATCTTGCGGGAAGCGTGGGCTTGTTCGAACTGGTGCAAAACATGACGCCGGAGCAGCAGCAGATCCTGTTGCGCGCCTCTGCGGCCTCCACGTTTTCAGGACTGATCGGTAATACCGTGATGGCCGGTGGCGTACTGCTGATGATTCAGTTGATTTCAGCGGGTCATCGCGTCAGTGCCCTGCGTGCTATCGGTGCCAGTGCGCCGATTCTGCCGCGCCTGTTCATCCTGATTTTGCTGACGACCTTGCTGGTACAACTCGGGATTATGCTGGTGGTGGTGCCCGGCATCCTGTTGGCTATTCTGCTGGCGCTTGCCCCAATCATGCTGGTGCAGGATAAAATGGGTATATTCACCGCGATGCGCAACAGTATGCGTCTGGCGTGGTCTAATATGCGACTGGTCGCCCCGGCAGTCATGGGCTGGCTGCTGGCAAAAACGCTGTTGCTGCTGTTTGCCTCCAGCTTTGCTGCATTTGACCCTAACGTTGGCGCCGTTATCGCGAATACGTTGAGCAATCTGATCTCCGCCGTATTGCTCATCTACCTGTTTCGTCTGTATATGTTGATTCGCCAATAACCCTGTCTGCGTCGCCGGCAGAAATGCCCGACGCCTTTGATTACGGAATCGAAGAATGAAGCAGTTTCTTGATTTTTTACCGCTGGTTGTCTTCTTTGTCTTTTACAAAGTGTATGACATCTATGCGGCCACCTCGGCGCTCATTGTCGCAACGGCGATCGTGCTCATCTACAGTTGGGTTCGCTATCGTAAAGTTGAGAAAATGGCGCTGATCACCTTTGTGCTGGTTGCCGTGTTCGGTGGTCTGACTATCTTCTTCCATAACGATGAATTTATTAAATGGAAGGTGACCGTAATTTACGGCCTGTTTGCGGGTGCGTTACTGGTAAGCCAGTGGATCATGAAAAAACCGCTGATCCAGCGCATGCTGGGTAAAGAACTGACGCTTCCGCAACCGGTCTGGTCGAAGCTCAACCTCGCGTGGGCTATCTTCTTTATCCTGTGTGGACTTGCCAATATCTACATTGCATTCTGGCTGCCGCAAAATATCTGGGTGAACTTTAAAGTGTTCGGCCTCACTGCACTGACGCTGATCTTTACCCTGCTGAGCGGCGTCTATATCTATCGTCATCTCCCGCAAGAAGACAAATCGTAAACGTCCATCAGACCAGGCCTTCGGGCCTGGTTTTGCTTTCTGCACATTCCCTGCCGTACCTACCCTAAATTGCATGAATCATGAAGATATTATGGAGATTGCCTTCACAATATTGTAATGAGAATGGTTATCATTGATATTCCTTATCGCATTTTTAACAATATGGATGTCAGTTGATGAATACGATAACAAAAATCTCGCCGCGCCCTCTGGCGCTTTTGATTGCCACAGCATTAAGCGGAAATGCATTCGCTGCAGACGAGGTCATGAACGACGGCGAAACGATGGTCGTCCAGGCCACCGCCGAAGAGGCCCTCAAACAACAACCCGGTGTTTCTATCATCACCGCCAAAGACATTGAAAAATCCCCGCCGGTCAACGATCTCTCCGATATCATTCGCACCATGCCAGGCGTGAACCTGACAGGCAACAGCGCCAGCGGGAGCCGGGGCAATAATCGTCAGATTGACATTCGCGGCATGGGGCCGGAAAACACGCTGATCCTGATTGACGGCGTACCGGTCACTTCACGCAATTCCGTACGCTATAGCTGGCGTGGCGAGCGCGATACGCGTGGCGACACAAACTGGGTACCTGCGGAGATGGTCGAACGTATTGAAGTCCTGCGTGGCCCGGCGGCGGCGCGTTACGGTTCTGGTGCGGCGGGCGGCGTGGTAAATATCATCACCAAACAGCCGACAAACGACTGGCATGGCTCGCTGTCTCTTTATACCAATCAGCCAGAGAACAGCAAAGAAGGCGCCACCAAACGTGCGAACTTCAATCTGAGCGGTCCGCTCATTGATGACATTCTCACCATGCGCCTGTACGGCAATATCAATAAAATCGATGCCGATGCGGCGGATATTAATACCCAGCAAAATGGATCCTATGCCGCAGGACGTGAAGGGGTGCGCAATAAAGACATCAACGCCCTGCTCTCCTGGAAACTGACGCCACAGCAAATTGTGGATTTTGACTACAGCTACAGCCGTCAGGGCAATATCTATGCCGGAGATACGCAGTACAGCAACAGCAACGTCAGTCCTGACGGGTTAGTCAGCTCGCTCTACGGTGACGAAACCAACCGGATGTATCGCCAGTCATGGGGGCTGACGCATAACGGCATCTGGGACTGGGGACAGTCTAAATTTGGCGTGTATTACGAAAAAACCAACAATACCCGGATGCAGGAAGGTTCGACCGGTAGAGTGGAAGGTATGATCAATAACACCGAATATGCCACCAGCCGCCTGGAATCTTATCGTTCCTCCGGAGAACTCAACATTCCGCTTTTCTGGCTGGTTGATCAGACTCTGACCCTTGGGGCTGAATGGAACCGTGATGAACTTAACGACCCGGCATCGATGCAGGCTACCAGCGCATCCGGTGTGCAGATTGGCAATGTCTCCGGTGACGCGTCCAGCCGCAGCACCAAAAATAGCGCCACGCTTACCGGTATCTATCTTGAAGATAATATCGAAGCGCGGCCGGGCACAGATATTATTCCGGGGATCCGTTTTGACTATCACGACGAATTTGGCAGCAACTGGAGCCCCAGTCTGAATATGTCGCAGGAACTGGGCAGTCTGTTCAAACTGAAAGCCGGGATTGCGCGCGTCTTTAAAGCGCCAAACTTGTACCAATCCAGCGAGGGATATTTGCTCTCCACGCGCGGCAACGGTTGCCCGAATAATATCGCCACTGGCAGCTGTTATCTGCTGGGTAATCCGGATCTGGACCCGGAAATCAGTATCAACAAAGAAATCGGCCTTGAATTTACTTACTCAGGCTGGGATGCGGGAATCACCTGGTTCCGTAACGATTATAAAAACAAGATCGTCTCCGGGACCGATATTATCGGTTACGCTTCCAACGGGAATAATATCCTGCAATGGGAAAATGGCGGCAAAGCGATTGTTGAAGGCCTGGAAGGCAACGTGGTGATTCCGCTGGTACCGGAGACGTTAAACTGGCGCACCAACGCGACGTATATGATCAAATCCGAGAACAAGGACACCGGTAACCCGCTCTCTGTGATCCCCAAATACACCATCAATACCCTGCTCGACTGGCAGGTGAATGATAAGTTGTCCACCCAGCTACAGTGGACGCAGTATGGTCGACAAAAACCACGCGAGTACGCTGAAACGCGTAACGAAACGGGTGCCATGTCGGATAAAGAGATTGGCGCTTATGCGATTGTTGGTCTCGGTGCCAACTATCAGATGACGAAAAACCTGCGTCTGAACGCCGGGATCAGTAACCTGTTCGATAAGCAGATCTATCGTGAAAACGACGGAGCCTCCACCTATAACGAACCCGGGCGCGCTTACTATGCAGGCGTGACGATGTCATTCTAATCTCTCAAACGCCCGCCTCGCGGGCGTTTCCCCTCTGTTCTCCGTGCTAAAATCATAGTAGCATCGCGCCTGAAATTTCTTTCTACAGTCGGTTTTACAATGACAACAACAACTCACGCCCCACAGGGCGAACTGGTTTTACGCACACTGGCTATGCCTGCCGATACCAATGCGAACGGTGATATTTTTGGCGGCTGGCTGATGTCGCAGATGGATATTGGCGGTGCCATTCAGGCCAAGGAGATTGCCCATGGTCGCGTGGTGACCGTCCGCGTGGAAGGAATGAGCTTTCTGCGCCCGGTCGCAGTCGGCGACGTCGTGTGCTGCTATGCCCGCTGCGTGAAGCGTGGGACCACTTCCGTCAGTATCAATATTGAAGTCTGGGTGAAGAAAGTGGCGTCTGAGCCGATTGGCCAGCGCTACAAAGCGACAGAAGCGTTGTTCATCTACGTCGCGGTGGATCCGGACGGTAAACCCCGCCCGCTTCCGGCGCAATAAGCACAAAAAAGCCTCCGCTCTGGAGGCTTCTTTTTTCCTGCGTCACAATCACTCGATTTGCGTGGTGCCGTTCAGGCGGAAGACAATATTCACGACTAACCCTGAGCCCGGTTTTCCGGCCTCATAGCGCCATCTGCGCATCGCATTTTTCACTTCACGTTCAAACATGTTGGCCGGTTGCGCTGACACGATTTGTACGTTATCTACCCGACCGTCAGACGTGACGTCAAATTTCACTTTTACCCGCCCCTCAATGCGCAATGCCTGGGCTCGCGCCGGATACTGCGGCTGATTGCGCGTCAACGCACGCGGACCTGCCGGAACGCTCACCGTCGGCTTGCTGGTCGCCGGTGCGGTACTGGTCGTCGGACGCGCAGGCGCGGTATTCTCAAACGGTGACGTCTGGCGCGGCTCGGCAGGTTTAACATCACGCTTCGGCTGCTCCTGCACCTTTTTCACCGGCTTCGGTTTTGGCTTAGGTTTAGGCTTCGGTTTCTCGATAATAACCGGAGCCTCTTTAGGCGGTTCGGGAATCGGCTCAGGTTCAGGCTCGACCACCGGTTCCGGCGGCGGCTGAACCGCCTGTGGCGGTTCCAGGTCGGCTGGCGAAACCATCGTTACGGAGATAGGCTGCGCAGGGGCTGGCAGTTCAATAACCTGATGTACTGAGGTATACAAGAGTCCCGCCACTAACGCGCCATGAATGCCAACGGAAAGTAACGTCGGCCAGGGAAAGCGACGAGGTAAATCAAGGGTCATTGAAGTCATAATCGTTTCAGTTGAAAAACCAGGCCTCGATTTTAAATGCAAATAGCAATCATATTCAATAAGCCATCGACATAAGCGCCATTTTTATCCTGTCAATTCCCTGACAACTGCACGGCCTTAACAAGGTTGTCATCTTTGCGTTGCAGTAAAGAGACCTTTCAAATAACGTATTTAGCACTTTTACCGACCAAGGAGCCCTATCCGTGCTTTATGTCATCTACGCGCAAGATAATCAAAACTCACTTGAAAAGCGTCTTTCCGTCCGCCCCGCTCATCTGGCGCGACTGCAGTTGCTCCACGACGAAGGACGTCTCCTGACCGCGGGCCCAATGCCTGCTGTCGATAGCAACGATCCGGGTGCGGCAGGTTTTACCGGCTCCACCGTTATTGCTGAATTTGACTCACTGGAAGAGGCGAAATCCTGGGCGGAGGCCGACCCCTATGTCGCCGCCGGGGTTTACGCGCAGGTTTCGGTGAAACCCTTCAAGAAGACGTTCTGAAAGACGTGTTCATTGGGCACCGCATGCGGTGCCCTGTTCACTCAGAGGCTGTGGATCGCAAACAACAGCGAATTACGCTGCTGATTCAGGACACACTTTCTGATTGAGTGGATGCGCATATTCCGACGCGACTGCCCCTCAAGCCAACGCGCTTTACGGCGACTGGCCTGACGCAGCATCCGCCAGCGCCCCACTTCCGTTCTACTCCGCTTCATGATACCTACTCTTACAGTGCTAGAATTGGCATTATACCCCCCGCAGACAGGCAGGCTAGCGCTTTTGCCGTGTTTTTATTTGCCAGATTAATCATGACGCGTAAACTCATAACAATACGCTTTCAAAAGGATTTTTAATCTATGACAACCTTCTACACGGTGGTGAGTTGGCTGGTCATTCTGGGCTACTGGGTGCTCATTGCCGGTGTAACATTACGTATTTTAATGAAACGCCGTGCGGTTCCCTCCGCGATGGCCTGGCTGTTGATCATTTACATTCTGCCGTTGGTCGGAATTATTGCTTATTTATCCTTCGGGGAACTCCATTTAGGCAAACGCCGGGCCGAGCGCGCCCGCGCAATGTGGCCGTCCACCGCGAAGTGGCTGAACGATCTCAAAGCCTGCAAACACATCTTTGCCGAGGAGAACAGCAGCGTTGCCGCTTCGCTGTTCAAACTCTGTGAGCGCCGCCAGGGCATCGCTGGCGTCAAGGGCAACCAACTTCAGTTGCTCACCGATTCTGATGATGTGATGCAGGCGCTAATCCGCGATATCCAGCTCGCGCGACATAACATCGAGATGGTGTTCTATATCTGGCAACCCGGCGGCATGGCGGATCAGGTTGCGGAATCTCTGATGGCTGCCGCACGACGCGGGATCCATTGCCGCCTGATGCTCGACTCTGCCGGCAGCGTCGCCTTCTTCCGCAGTCCCTGGGCAGCGATGATGCGCAACGCCGGCATCGAAGTGGTTGAGGCGCTGAAGGTCAATCTGTTCCGTGTGTTCCTGCGCCGTATGGACCTGCGTCAACACCGTAAAATGGTAATGATCGACAACTATATTGCCTATACCGGCAGCATGAATATGGTTGACCCGCGCTTTTTCAAACAGGATGCGGGAGTGGGTCAATGGGTGGATCTGATGGCGCGAATGGAAGGTCCGGTCGCCACCGCGATGGGCATCGTCTATTCCTGCGACTGGGAGATTGAAACCGGCAAACGGATCCTGCCTCCGCCGCCGGACGTCAACATCATGCCGTTCGAAGAGGCCAGCGGACACACCATTCATACCATCGCCTCTGGCCCAGGCTTTCCGGAAGATCTGATACACCAGGCGCTACTGACTGCGGCCTATTCGGCGCGTGAATATTTGATCATGACCACCCCCTATTTCGTGCCGAGCGACGATTTACTGCACGCCATCTGTACGGCGGCGCAGCGCGGGGTGGACGTCAGCATTATTCTGCCGCGCAAGAATGATTCGCTGTTGGTCGGCTGGGCCAGCCGCGCCTTCTTTACCGAACTGCTGGCGGCAGGAGTGAAAATCTATCAGTTTGAAGGCGGTCTGCTGCATACCAAGAGCGTACTGGTCGATGGTGAACTCAGTCTGGTCGGGACCGTGAACCTCGACATGCGCAGCCTGTGGCTTAACTTTGAGATCACACTGGTCATTGATGACGTCGGATTCGGCGGCGATCTGGCTGCCGTGCAGGACGACTACATCTCCCGTTCCCGGCTGCTGGACGCGAGTTTGTGGGTAAAACGGCCACTCTGGCAGCGGATCACCGAGCGACTGTTTTACTTCTTCAGCCCGTTGCTGTAAAACGTGCCCAAGAGACGGTAAACAGGTAGTCATTATGGATATGGATCTGAACAATCGCCTGACTGAAGACGAAACGCTTGAGCAGGCTTACGATATTTTTCTCGAACTGGCGGCCGACAACCTCGATCCGGCGGACATTATTTTGTTCAACCTGCAGTTTGAGGAACGCGGCGGCGCGGAGTTATTTGACCCGTCAGAAGACTGGCAGGAGCATGTTGATTACGACCTGAACCCTGACTTCTTTGCCGAAGTGGTGATTGGTCTGGCGGACAGCGAAGATGGCGAGATCAACGATATTTTTGCTCGCGTACTGCTGTGTCGCGAAAAAGATCACAAACTCTGCCATATTCTCTGGCGCGAGTAATGAGTAATAATGATGAAGAGAAGAGCCGCCAGCGCGGCTCTTTTTATTTAGTCCGGTAGTTTACTGCCGCAATGGTTACAAAACTTCGCGCTATGTTCGTGCTGACTTTGCTGACACTGCGGGCATTTCCGCTGCTGGCTTCGCTTTTGAAACGCGATGCTCATATGGGTGGTGATCAATCCGGTGGGGATCGCAATCACCGAGTAGCCAATCAGAATCAGTGCTGACGCCACTACTCGCCCCAACGGGGTGTGAGGCGTAATATCGCCGTACCCGACTGTCGTAACCGTAACAATCGCCCAGTAGACCGACGCATTCAATGTGGTAAATCCATATTCCGGCCCTTCGATGAGATACATCAGCGTGCCGAAAATAATCATCACAATGCCGATAAACGAATAAAACAAAATCAGCTGATGTCTGGCGCTCAGAATCGCCTGCCAGAACACCCGTAGCGAAGGCATAAAGCGCAGTAACTTCAGGATCCGCAAAATACGAATGGCCCGCATCGCCCGCCAGGCAAAAACGTAATTAAGGCTGATTTCCGGCCACAGCCACATCACATACAAGGGCAGAATGGTGGCTAAATCAATCAGGCCCCAGAAGCTGAAGACATATTTCGCCGGATTCGGCCAGCTCACTAAACGCAGAAAATATTCCAGCGTAAAAACCAGCGTGACGAAGAGTTCGAGCCAGACGAAAATATGCCACTCATCAAATGTCAGGTGATATTGCGTGCCAATGCCCGACTCAATAAAAATAATCAGCACGCTGAGCAGCGCGAACAGTGCGCATAATCCCTCAACCCGTCGGCCTGAACGGGTATTCAGGTCGAACAAACGGTGATAAACCCGCCCGCGAAGTGATGACAATGAAAACGACACGATAACCTCAGTAAAAAGAAGGGCTGACAGTTTGTCAGCCCTTGCAATTATAACGGGTCTACCTTAAGGCAGGATACGGCATGCCGGAAACTACCTTCCAGTACCGGGCGCGTTTTCGCACACTCGGGCCCGGCAATGGGACAACGGGTGCGGAATACGCAGCCTGACGGCGGGTTAATCGGTGACGGCAATTCCCCTTCCAGTAACTGAATCGTCTTGTTCTTTTCCAGATCGGGATCGGGAATCGGCACCGCCGACATCAGTGCTTTGGTGTAGGGGTGCAGCGGGTTGTGGTAAACCTCATCATAGGTTCCCAGCTCCACGGCATGGCCCAGATACATCACCAGTACGCGGTCGGAGATATGTTTTACGACCGCCAGGTCATGGGCAATGAAGATCAGCGACAGTCCCATCTCCCGCTGAAGCTGCTGCAGCAGATTGACGACCTGCGCCTGAATCGACACGTCCAGCGCGGAGACCGGCTCATCACAGATGATCAGCTTCGGCTCCAGAATCAACGCCCGGGCAATCCCGATACGCTGGCACTGTCCGCCCGAAAACTCATGCGGGTAGCGGTTGATCAGGTTTGGCAGCAAACCCACCTTCATCATCATCGCTTTTACCCGATCGCGCACATCCTGACGCGATAGCTTCGGATGATAGGTCCGCAGCGGTTCAGCAATGATTTCACCAATGGTCATGCGCGGATTCAGCGACGCCAGCGGATCCTGGAAAATCATCTGAATATCGCTGCGCACGTCGCGCCATTCATCGGGTTTCATTCCCAGCAGGTCTTTACCTAACCATGCCACCCGCCCTTCGGTTGCTTTTACCAGTCCGATAATGGCCCGGGCAAAGGTCGATTTCCCACAGCCAGATTCACCAACGACACCCAGCGTCTCCCCTTCATACAGCCGCAGCGTCACGCCATCGACGGCCTTCAGGGTTTTCGAGGGCTGCCAGAACCACTGCTTGCCATCTTTAATGTCGAAATGCACCTTCAGATCGGCGATTTCCAGGAGGACTTTACGTTTTTCATCAACAGCGTTCATGCCAGATCCTCCACCGGTTTAAAGCAGGCGCGCAGACGTCCTGGACTGAACTCTTCCAGCGGCGGCGCGGTGCTGCAAATCTCCATCGCATGAGGGCAACGCGGCTGAAACGGACAGCCTTTCGGCAGACGCAGTAAGTTGGGCGGGTTTCCCGGAATAGTCAGCATCTCTTCGCCTTCACCATCCAGACGCGGCACTGCGTTCAGCAGGCCAATCGAATACGGATGAACGGGCTGATAAAAGACATCGCGGGCATTACCGTATTCCATAGTCCGACCGGCATACATCACCAGTACTTTGTCGCAGATACCGGCCACAACCCCAAGATCGTGGGTAATCATGATGATTGCGGTGTTAAATTCACGCTTCAGTTCATTCAGAAGCGTCATGATTTGCGCCTGTACGGTGACGTCCAGCGCGGTCGTCGGTTCGTCGGCAATCAGTAACTTCGGCCTGCACAGCAGCGCCATTGCGATCATCACGCGCTGGCGCATACCACCGGAAAATTCATGCGGGAACATCTTCATCCGCTTACGCGCTTCCGGCATTTTGACCGCGTCCAGCATTCTGACCGACTCGTCAAACGCCTCCGCTTTGCTCATGCTTTTATGCAGCATCAGCACTTCCATCAGTTGCTCTCCGACGCGCATGTAAGGGTTCAGCGAGGTCATCGGGTCCTGGAAAATCATCGAGATCTGTTCGGCGCGCAGTTTATTCAGTTCTCGCTCCGGCAGATTGAGGATCTCGCGTCCGCTGAAGGTCGCCGAACCGCCAATCCGGCCATTGGCGGCCAGCAGCCCCATCAGCGCAAACGCGGTCTGCGATTTGCCTGAACCGGACTCCCCCACGATACCGAGGGTTTCTCCGGCGCGCAGCGTAAAGTTCAAATCATTCACTGCGGTGACATCACCGTCCGGGGTGCTGAACGTCACGCGGAGATCTTTTACGTCCAGCAGTGCGTTAGCCCTTTGCTGCGTGAACGGCACGCTTGCAGTTTCAATTACGCTCATGGCTGCACTCCTTAACGGTCTTTCGGGTCGAGGGCATCACGCAGGCCATCGCCAATAAAGTTAAAACAGAACAACGTCACCACCAGGAAGCCTGCCGGGAACAGCAGTAGCCATGGCGACACTTCCATCGAGTTGGCGCCATCACTCAGTAATGCGCCCCAACTGCTCAACGGCTCCTGCGTTCCCAGTCCCAGGAAGCTGAGGAAGGATTCAAACAGGATCATGCTTGGCACCAGCAAAGAGGCATACACCACCACCACGCCCAGCACGTTAGGCACAATATGACGCAGTACGATATTGCCGGTCGACACGCCGCCCACCTGCGCGGCCTCGATAAACTCTTTTCGCTTCAGGCTCAGGGTCTGCCCACGCACAATACGCGCCATATCCAGCCAGGAGACCATTCCGATCGCCACAAAAATCAGCAGAATGTTTTGTCCGAAGAAGGTGACCAGCAGAATAACGAAGAACATAAACGGGAAGGAGTTGAGGATTTCCAGCAGACGCATCATCACGGAGTCGATTTTTCCGCCCAGATAGCCAGAAAGCGAGCCGTACAGCGTGCCCACCACCACGGCTACCAGCGCGGCGGCGATGCCGACCATCAGCGAGATCCGCCCGCCAATCGCCACGCGCACCAGCAGGTCACGTCCGGAGGAGTCGGTACCGAAATAGTGGCCTGATTCGGTATCTGGCGCGCTGGACATCATTCCCCAGTCGGTATCGAAGTAGGTGAACTGCGACAACATGGGTGCCAGCGTCACAAACAGCGCGATCAATACCAGCACAATCAGGCTGGCGACCGCGGCGCGGTTATGCATGAAACGACGGCGTGCATCCTGCCACAGGCTGCGTCCTTCGACCTCCAGCTTCTCACTGAAATTCTCCAGCGCGTCGCTGTTTTTCTTACTTAACATCATCGCGAGCTCCAGTATCAGTAACGAATTTTCGGGTCGATGACGGCGTACAGCACGTCAACTATCGCATTAAAGACAATGGTTAATGTCCCCACGAGGATCGTCAGGCTGAGAACCAGCGAGTAATCGCGGTTCAGCGCGCCGTTAACAAACAGCTGACCGATACCCGGCAAACCATAAATTGTTTCAATGACCATCGAACCGGTGATAATCCCGACAAATGCTGGTCCCATATACGAAAGCACCGGGAGCAGCGCGGGTTTCAACGCATGGCGAAAAATGATGCGACGCATCGGCAGCCCTTTGGCTCGCGCGGTGCGGATGAAATTCGAGTGCAGCACTTCAATCATCGAGCCACGGGTGATACGCGCAATACTGGCAATATAGGCCAACGAGAGCGCCACCATCGGCAGGATCATAAATTTCAACGCCCCACCGTTCCAGCCGCCGCCCGGCAGCCACTTGAGGGTGATCGCAAATATCATGACCAGTAGCGGCGCGACCACAAAGCTCGGTATCACCACCCCGGTCATGGCCACCCCCATGACCGCATAGTCCCATCGCGTGTTTTGCTTCAACGCGGCAATCACGCCGGCGCTCACCCCGAGGACAACGGCCAGAAGAAAGGCTGCAAGGCCCAGCTTCGCGGAAACCGGGAAGCTCGAGGCAACCAGATCGTTAACCGTATAATCTTTGTATTTAAAAGAAGGTCCGAAATCACCGTGCGCCAGCTGCTTCAGGTAACTGAAATACTGGGTCATGATGGGATCGTTTAGATGGTATTTCGCTTCAATATTCGCCAGGACTTCCGCTGGCAGCGCGCGTTCACCGGTGAAAGGACTTCCCGGCGCAAGGCGCATCATAAAGAACGAAATGGTAATAAGAATAAACAGTGTCGGAATTGCTTCCAGACAGCGGCGTAGAATAAATTTCAACATTGCCCGTACCTTCTGGCGAGTGCCTTTACACCCCTTCACGCAGAACCACTGATGAGGAGTGTTGAGAGTCGACGAAAAAAGACACTGTGGGGCAACCTATGCTGCCCCACCCTTTGCCATTAATGCTTGATAATATACAAGTCTTTTACGTGGATATTATCCATCGGGTCTTTACCGGTATAACCACCCACCCACGGTTTAACCAGACGGGCGTTGACGTAGTAGAACACCGGCACAATCGCAGAATCTTTATCAAGCTGCTGCTCGGCTTTACTGTACAGCTCAGTACGCTGCTCTTCATTCGTTGCTTTCAGCGCATCGGCAAGGATCTTGTCAAACGCCGGGCTCTTATAGTGCGTCGTGTTGTTCGAGCTGTCAGACAACACCATATTCAGGAAGGACGTTGGTTCATTGTAATCCGCACACCAGGCCGCACGCGAGACATCATAGTTACCCTGATGACGCGTATCGAGGAAGGTTTTCCACTCCTGGTTTTCCAGCTTCACATTCACGCCTAAGTTTTTCTTCCAGATGGACGCGGCGGCAATAGCCAGTTTTTTATGCAGATCGGAGGTGTTATACAGCAGGTTGAAGGTCAACGGTTTTTCCGCGGTATATCCGGCTTCAGCCAGTAATTTTTTCGCTTCTTCGTTACGTTTTTCCTGCGTCCAGCCAAACCACTCTGGTTGAGTCAGTTTTGCGCCGTCGGTGTACGGAGGCGTGAAGCTGTATGCCGGCAGGTCGCCCTGGTTTTTCACTTTATTAACGATAATATCGCGGTCCAGCGCCAGCTTGAGCGCGGTACGCACGCGGACATCCGTAAACGGTGCTTTCTGGTTATTGATTTCGTAATAGTAGGTGCACAGATACGGGTCAACGTGAACTTCGTTCGGGATCTCTTTTTTCAGCTTCTGGAACAGTTCAATCGGCATGTTGTTATAGGTCATGTCGATTTCACCGCTGCGGTAACGGTTGACGTCCGTCACTTCTGAAGCGATTGGCAGGTAGGTCACCTGATTAATGACCGTTTTGGCGTTGTCCCAATAATTAGGATTGCGCTCGAGCACGATATGCTCGTTGACGACCCAGTCTTTCAGCTTATACGCACCGTTGGTGATGATATTCGCTGGCTGTGTCCACTTCTCACCGTATTTTTCGACAGCGGCTTTAGGAACCGGGGAAACGGATGAGTGCACCAGCAGTTTGTAGAAATAAGGAACAGGCTCGCTGAGGGTGACTTCAAAGGTATTATCATCGATAGCTTTAACACCGAGATCGGTTGGTGGTTTCTTGCCGGCAACAATGTCGTCAATATTGACGATGTGACCATACTGGAGATAACTGGCGTAAGGAGATGCGGTATTCGGATTCGCCAGACGCTGCCAGCTGTATACAAAATCGTGGGCCGTCACCGGCGAGCCATCTGACCATTTTGCGTCTTTGCGCAGATGGAATGTCCAGACTTTAAAGTCTTTATTTTCCCATTTCTCAGCCACGCCCGGGGACGGTTTACCGTCGACGTCACTGATGATTAAACCTTCGAACAGATCGCGGCTGATATTGGATTCCGGCACCCCTTCAATTTTATGCGGATCGAGGGACTGTACTTCCGAGCCATTATTTCGCACCAGCGTCTGTTTTTCTGCCAGTTGTACACCTGCGGGAACAACCGCCGCCGTCGCCACATTTCCGGCGATTAGCGCAGTCAAAATTCCTGCCGCCACTAAACTTTTTTTCGTGTTGGTCATTGTGTTTGTACTCCCTCATTATAATTACTGGTTAAATCACCAGCCTGTTAATCCCGTCAGGGATCTCTGAGCAGCTCCGGAGACTTTCAGCTGTCAGGTCGTTTACTGCCTGCTATCACCGACTTTATTTATTCTGGCGATTCGTTTGATCACCTTACGTCGATTCGTTATACGCCTCCCCTGCCAGGGGCGCATGAATAGTGGGCTGAACTGCCTTGTTGATATTTATTCTCATCAACGAGCAATCTGCTGCAATATGAACTGTCGGAAAGTAACAAAAGCATTAATTAACCGCCAATACAATTTACAGATTTGTTAAGCAATTCTCTTTTAGAGAAAAAATACCGTTCCGGTGGAACGTTCCGAAACATATAAAATAAATATAATCACTTATTAATCATACAATTAACAGCACCTCATCAGACTGAAAGCGTTGATATCAGCAAAAGGCGTAAAAATGTACGATAATTTAACAATTGGTTATTTTTTAGCACATTCATCTGCAAGTTCACTGAATTAACTAATATCATCTCAATTATCCTTCAGCAAGCCCAGGATTGTGATGTGAGCAAAATAACAAAGTGGCGGTATGAATCGGGAGTAAAAGCGCTGCAAAATCAAGAGGATTTACCCCCAGAAAGGCATGAGTTTTCCCCGAAGTACGGGCCTGAAAGTCAGAAAGGTGACGAAACGGAGAAGTAGAACATAGAGATGAACGGAGCCACGAACAGCTCCGTAGGTTATTTCATCTGAAAGCGAATTAACTTAACAGCCCTGGAAATATGGCCTTAATCCCCGTAACAATAAATTCGATGCCCAGCGCCATTAATAGCAGACCCATAATTCGGGTAATCACGTTAATACCCGTCTGCCCCAGAACTCGCACCAACCACGGTGCCATACGGAAAAGTCCCCAACAGCACAGGGCAAAAATCGCAATCGCCACAAAAAAGCCAAGCAGGTACATCACGCTGTGGTAACGCGTTCCCCACACGATGGTCGAACTGATCGCCCCTGGACCCGCCATCAGCGGCAGCGCCAGAGGAACGACGCCCACGCTTTCCCGGATTGCCGTTTCCGATTTTTCCTGCTTGTTCTGTTTATCCTCTCCCAGTTTCCCGCTAATCATCGACATCGCGATGGTCACCACCAGGATACCGCCAGCAATGCGGAACGAGTCAATTGAGATGCCGAACAGTTGCAGAATGCCGTCACCGAGGAATAACGAGGTCCACAGAATGATCGCGACGGACAGGTTGGCAGTCAGGTTCGTTTTATTGCGCGCCGCCGCTGTCTGGTAGCTGGTCATACTGATGAAGACAGGAATAATCCCAACCGGGTTCACTAACGCAAACAACCCGATGAAAAATTTGAAATAAACAGGAAAATCAAACAGCGTTTGGATCACGGTTAGCTCCGAAGCGTTAGCCGTATAAAATGAGTTAAAGTTACCGGGTGAAAACCGTGCTGAAGATACGCCTTTTCACAGTACATTTCACCAGGGCAAACGTAAAATTGCTACCATTCCTGAGTGTTACCAATATGTTTTAATTATGATAATTTGATAGCCATTCACCACTACAATTAGACAACACTTAGCGTTAAGGGCTAAAAGGGCCTGCTGAAAGGTGTCAGCTTGGACAAATCTTGATCCAGATCACGTAATCGCTACTCAGAAGTGAGTAACCTTGCTTACGCCACCTGGAAGTAACGCGTTAGAGTTAGATGCCGCTGACGCATAAACTCTTTTAGTAAATCAGAGCAAACTGGACGTTAAGTAACCAATTGATTTTCTGGCCGTTATGCAAACTAACGCCTGCTGTCTATACTCACGTATCGAGCAGATGATTTACTAAAAAAGTTTAACATTATCAGGAGAGCATTATGGCTGTTACTAATGTCGCTGAACTTAACGCACTCGTCGAGCGCGTCAAAAAAGCCCAGCGTGAATATGCCAGTTTCACTCAAGAACAAGTTGATAAAATCTTCCGCGCCGCCGCTCTGGCCGCTGCAGATGCTCGAATCCCTCTCGCGAAGATGGCCGTTGCCGAATCCGGCATGGGTATCGTCGAAGATAAAGTGATTAAAAACCACTTTGCTTCTGAGTACATCTATAACGCTTACAAAGATGAAAAAACCTGCGGCGTGCTGTCTGAAGACGACACCTTCGGGACCATCACCATTGCTGAACCTATCGGTATCATCTGCGGTATCGTACCTACCACTAACCCAACCTCTACGGCGATCTTTAAGTCCCTGATCAGCCTGAAAACTCGTAACGCAATCATCTTCTCTCCGCACCCACGTGCGAAAGATGCGACCAACAAAGCGGCAGATATCGTGCTGCAGGCGGCTATCGCGGCTGGCGCACCGAAAGACCTGATTGGCTGGATCGATCAACCTTCCGTAGAACTGTCTAATGCACTGATGCACCACCCGGATATCAACCTGATTCTGGCAACCGGTGGTCCGGGCATGGTGAAAGCGGCATACAGCTCCGGTAAACCCGCTATCGGCGTGGGCGCAGGTAACACGCCAGTGGTTATCGACGAAACCGCTGATATCAAACGTGCTGTTGCATCTGTCCTGATGTCCAAAACCTTCGACAACGGCGTAATCTGTGCTTCTGAACAGTCTGTTGTTGTGGTTGATTCCGTATACGACGCCGTTCGCGAACGTTTCGCCAGCCACGGCGGCTACATGCTGCAGGGCAAAGAGCTGAAAGCCGTTCAGGACGTTATCCTGAAAAATGGCGCGCTGAACGCCGCTATCGTGGGTCAACCCGCATATAAAATCGCTGAACTGGCCGGCTTCTCGGTACCGGAAACGACCAAGATTCTGATCGGTGAAGTAAAAGTGGTTGATGAGAGCGAACCGTTCGCTCACGAAAAACTGTCCCCGACGCTGGCGATGTACCGTGCGAAAGATTTCGAAGACGCGGTTATCAAAGCGGAGAAACTGGTTGCAATGGGCGGTATCGGTCACACTTCTTGTCTGTACACCGACCAGGACAACCAGCCGGAACGCGTGGCTTACTTCGGTCAGATGATGAAAACCGCTCGTATCCTGATCAACACCCCGGCATCTCAGGGTGGTATCGGTGACCTGTATAACTTCAAACTCGCACCTTCCCTGACTCTGGGTTGTGGTTCCTGGGGTGGTAACTCCATCTCTGAAAACGTTGGTCCGAAACACCTGATCAACAAGAAAACCGTTGCTAAGCGAGCTGAAAACATGTTGTGGCACAAACTTCCGAAATCTATCTACTTCCGCCGTGGCTCACTGCCAATCGCGCTGGATGAAGTGATTACTGATGGCCACAAACGTGCGCTCATCGTGACTGACCGCTTCCTGTTTAACAACGGTTATGCAGACCAGATCACCTCTGTGCTGAAAGCCGCTGGCGTTGAAACCGAAGTGTTCTTTGAAGTGGAAGCTGACCCAACGCTTTCTGTCGTCCGTAAAGGCGCTGAACTGGCGAACTCCTTCAAACCAGACGTTATCATCGCGCTGGGTGGCGGTTCCCCGATGGACGCCGCGAAAATCATGTGGGTCATGTACGAACATCCGGAAACGCACTTCGAAGAACTGGCGCTGCGCTTTATGGATATCCGTAAACGTATCTACAAGTTCCCGAAAATGGGTGTGAAAGCGAAAATGATCGCGGTCACCACCACGTCCGGTACCGGTTCTGAAGTCACGCCGTTCGCGGTTGTGACCGACGATGCAACTGGCCAGAAATACCCGCTGGCTGACTATGCCCTGACCCCGGATATGGCGATTGTCGATGCCAACCTGGTAATGGAGATGCCGAAATCACTGTGTGCCTTTGGTGGTCTTGATGCGGTGACTCACGCCCTGGAAGCTTACGTTTCCGTACTGGCTTCTGAGTTCTCCGACGGTCAGGCACTGCAGGCGCTGAAACTGCTGAAAGAGAATCTGCCGGCGTCCTATAACGAAGGGTCTAAAAACCCGGTAGCCCGTGAACGAGTTCACAGTGCAGCCACCATCGCCGGTATCGCGTTTGCGAACGCCTTCCTCGGTGTTTGTCACTCAATGGCGCACAAACTGGGCTCTCAGTTCCACATTCCGCACGGCCTGGCAAACGCCCTGCTGATCAGCAACGTTATTCGCTACAACGCGAACGACAACCCGACCAAGCAGACTGCCTTCAGTCAGTATGACCGTCCGCAGGCACGCCGTCGTTATGCTGAAATCGCAGACCATCTGGGTCTGAGCGCACCGGGCGACCGTACTGCAGCGAAGATCGAGAAACTGCTGGCATGGCTGGAAAGCCTGAAAGCTGAACTGGGTATTCCGAAGTCAATCCGCGAAGCGGGCGTTCAGGAAGCAGACTTCCTGGCTCACGTAGACAAGCTGTCTGAAGATGCATTCGATGACCAGTGCACCGGCGCTAACCCGCGCTACCCGCTGATCTCCGAACTGAAACAGATCCTGATGGATACCTTCTACGGTCGTGAGTACTCTGAAGGAACGCCGGCGGCGAAAGAAGTTGCTGCCGCGCCGAAAGCAGAGAAAAAAGCGAAGAAATCCGCTTAATCCTCGCTGAGCATCCATAACGTAAAAGCGGCCTCTGTTGAGGCCGCTTTTTTATATCCGAAATCAGTTACTGCTGTCGGGTCAATGAACGGCTGAGCACTTCGCCAACCGCTCATCAAGGCAGACGGTTAGTCGTGACGATGGCGTTCCTGTATCGCTGTCAGAGACCCCTCCTCCAGCGCTTCCTTGTAATGCTTACGGCAGACTGACACATACCGCTCGTTGCCGCCTATGACCACCTGTTCGCCTTCATTATAAGGTCTGCCCGCCTGATCAAGACGTAGCACCATACTCGCTTTACGTCCGCAGAAGCAGATGGTTTTGAGTTCAACCAGCTTATCTGACCACGCCAACAGGTATTGGCTACCCACAAACAGTTCGCCGCGAAAATCCGTGCGTAATCCGTAGCACAACACCGGAATATCCAGTTGATCAACAACTTCCGATAATTCATAAACCTGCTGTCGGGTTAAAAACTGACATTCGTCCACCAGTACACAATGAACAGGCTGTTGCGCATTATCGGTTGCTATCTCTTCATACAGCGATGAATTCTGGTTAAACAATTTGGCGGGAGAAGACAGCCCGATACGCGAACTCACTTTCCCCGCGCCATAGCGATCGTCTATTTCGGCGGTATATACAACAGTACGCATCCCGCGTTCCTGGTAATTGTATGAAGATTGCAGTAAGGCAGTCGACTTACCGGCATTCATTGCTGAATAGTAGAAATATAGCTGTGCCATCGGCCACAGACCCTCACCAAAGTGAAATAAAGACGGGGCGCAGTGTAGCATAATTTGAATCGTTATCGGTGCCTGGTTCTGCACCCGTCGGCTATATCTTCCGTCGCCAGCACACGTCCCGCGAAAAATCTGTAGAGGTGAATGTACGGAAAATACGAATTAACAATTGAGCAAACAACGCGCGACGGATCCCATTCTTGTCGTATTGTGCGTTCGATATTCATCAACACTGCTTATCAACACCGCCCTAATGGAAACCCTGAACTTATTGTTACTGTTCTACATAACTATTGCGGAGTAATAGACGGAGTCCATCAACAAAACTAATACAAAAGGTTGAAATCACTACGATGAGAGTCTATTTCGCCATGTGAAAATGTGACCTGAATCCGGATGTTTTCGACTGAAAAAAGGAGTAACCGCTCAGCCAATAAGCCCTTTTTTGTGCGTTCCTTCAAGAAAAATTTAAGTTCGGATATTTATTGTTGGCAAAAAATAAAGGGCAATTTTGAATTCCTTACATTCCTGGCTATTGCACATCTGAATTTAACGCTCTATTATTAGCTCAACAAACCACCCCCAATATAAGTTTGAGATTACTACAATGAGCGAAGCACTTAAAATTCTGAACAACATCCGTACTCTTCGTGCGCAGGCAAGAGAATGTACCCTTGAAACGCTGGAAGAAATGCTGGAAAAATTAGAAGTTGTTGTTAACGAACGTCGTGAAGAAGAAAGCGCGGCAGCGGCTGAAGTTGAAGAGCGTACTCGTAAACTGCAACAATATCGTGAAATGCTGATTGCTGATGGTATTGATCCGAATGAACTGCTGAATAGCATGGCTGCGGTTAAATCCGGCACCAAAGCTAAACGTGCAGCGCGTCCGGCTAAATATAGCTACGTTGACGAAAACGGCGAAACTAAAACCTGGACTGGTCAGGGTCGTACTCCGGCAGTGATCAAGAAAGCAATGGAAGAGCAAGGTAAACAACTGGATGATTTCCTGATTAAGGAATAATCTGTAATCTACCTGCTTAAAATCCCGCGCTCTGCGGGATTTTTTATGTCCGCGATCTACCGATTCCCCATAAAGCGTGCGTATAAAAAAACGGCACTGGATACCAGCGCCGTCTCTGTTCGTTAATTATAACGTCTGGTTACTTCTTAATACCCATCTCTTCTTCGAGCCAGGCCTTAAATTCGCTGCCAAGTGAATTATGTCGAATGCCATATTCCACAAATGCCTGCATATAACCTAATTTATTGCCGCAGTCGTGGCTCTTCCCTTTCATATGATAGGCTTCGACAGTCTCTTTTTCGATCAGCATATCGATAGCGTCAGTCAACTGAATTTCGTCACCCGCTCCCGGAGGGGTTTTCGCCAGCAGAGGCCAGATGTCCGCGCTCAGCACGTAGCGGCCAACAATCGCCAGGTTTGACGGGGCGACATCGGCTTTCGGTTTTTCAACGACGCCCACCATCGGAACGCTTTCGCCAGGTGCCAGCGGCACGCCTTTACAGTCAACAACACCGTATGCGGTCACATCAGCGACCGGCTCAACCATGATCTGGCTATTTCCGGTTTCATCAAAACGACGAATCATTTCTGCCAGGTTATCCTGGGATAAATCGGACTCAAACTCATCAAGAATAACGTCAGGCAGAATTACGGCGACAGGCTCATTACCGACTACCGGATGGGCGCACAATACCGCGTGGCCCAGGCCTTTTGCCAGCCCCTGACGAACCTGCATTATCGTGACGTGTGGTGGGCAAATAGATTGCACTTCTTCGAGTAGCTGGCGCTTAACGCGTTTTTCCAGCATCGCTTCCAGTTCAAAACTGGTGTCGAAGTGGTTTTCGATCGAATTTTTCGATGAGTGAGTCACCAGCACAATTTCAGTGATGCCCGCAGCAATACACTCGTTAACGACATACTGAATTAATGGCTTATCAACCAGCGGCAACATCTCTTTCGGGATCGCTTTCGTCGCCGGTAACATCCTGGTTCCTAATCCCGCAACCGGGATAACGGCTTTTTTGACTTTCGAGTTAATGGCAGCCATTTAAATTCTCCTGGACTGTTCATGTATTGAACGTGTTCATCAATCTGTATCGCATCGAGTATATCAGGACTGACTCAAGCCTCAGGTCCGAAAAGGATGCGTGTTCGTATAATTAAGATAAATACGTATAAGACTGGCGCTGATAGTAGCACCAGCAGAGAAAGGCAGGTACGGCAATTTGCATCCGCCCTCTCGATTGTTCATTCCGCAGACAACATAAGGCGCAATCGACCTCCTGCCCCCCAAATTTGACACTGCCAGGCTTCGCAGCGTTGACTAATTTGGTTGAGGTAGGTATTGCCTAACGTTCCCAGCGGAACGCCGTTACTGATCTGCACATTATGCGATTCGGTATTTAATGTCGCATTGAGTCCGGCCGAAACCAGAATCAGATTTTTAAGCTCACTATGATAATAGCCGACTAATAGCGGGAACTGTCCGGGTAAATTGGCCTGACGAAGCAGATGGTTGACCTGTTTCAATAATGCCCCCAGTTCCGGCAGGCGCTGATTCTGATGCGCGAGTTGATCCTGCAACAAGCCATTAAATAACGCCCGCAGAAGTAACGCCGCCAGCACACCGTTGTCACCGGCCCGGGTAACGTCCAGACAATAAAAGGCGAGATCGTTATCCGAGAGCGGCGCGATATCCAGAACCAGTCCAGGCTTATCCGCCGAAACCAGTTGTCGATAATTGACCCGGCAATGCGAAATAACCTGCTGTACCGGAGGCTGAAGCTCCTGAAGCAATTTCGCGGCGGCGGCGGGATTGTCCACCATCGCATCCCAGTCGCGAAACAGGCGCTCTTCTTCTTCAACACGGGAATTAAACATGTTCGGATAAAGGCAGGCAAACACGGTTTCCCGCAGCCGGGTCAGGTCCTTTACCGGTTTCAGCAGAACGTCATCCACACCGAGGCGTAAGGCTTTGGCAATATCCGCCATATTCTCTGTCGCCGAGATCACCAGAATCGGCGTCTGGTCACCGCGGTTACGCAAATGCTCCACCAGGCTGAGGCCGTTCATTCTTGGCATGGCGAGATCGCAAATCATGAGATCGGGCGTGAAATCGGTTAAACGGTCCAGTGCCTCTAAGCCATCGCCCGCCAGTGCCGTTGTCGCTCCCAAAGAGGAAAACCAGGAATCCAGAAGCGAGCGGAAAACCGGCTCGTCCTCAACGATTAAAATCTGTTTTCCGACCAATGGCTGCGTCATGTTCTCTCCCCTGACTGGCTCTACTCAATAGTGGCATGCTATTGCCACACACGCCTGTCAGAATATGCTTAAGTGTAGTTAATAATGGTGCGTCAAACGCCGGCACGCACCAGAGGCAAAAGTTCGTCCATCTTTTTCTCTACCGCTAACCGCCCTGCTTCTATGGCAGCGCTGGCACGATGAAAATCCAGGGTGGAGATTTGTGGACAGAAAGGTTGAATTAATATGTCCGGCGGATCGCCCGCCATGCGGTTACGCTTCAGGCGATTTTCCAGCACCTGAATCGAGGTGGTCATGATTTCCATCGCGGTTGGTGCGGTCACCACGCGGCGTGCGGTGATATTACCCAGCCGCTCTTTCAGGCGTGCGTGCCAGGAGAGTCCTTCATCATCACCCTCCTGACTGTCATCGCTGACGTTCAACGACAGCAAATCCTGCTGCATCAGATGCGCGTCGTGTTGCAGATCGACGGCAATCACGATATCCGCACCCAGTGCGCGGGTCAAAGAGATGGGAACCGGGTTAACGACACCGCCGTCCACCAGCCAGTAGCCATTGTGGGCGACGGGAGACATCAGGCCAGGGATACTGCAGGAGGCGCGAACGGCGAGATGGAGATCGCCTTCAGTAAACCATAATTCGCGTCCCGTACTGAGATTGGTCGCCACCGTTGCGAAGCGACGACTGCACTGCTCAATTTCGGCCACAGGCATGACTTTGCGGTATTGATTGAAGACGCGCTCGCCGCGCAGCAGTCCGCCCCTTCGCCATGACAGGTCCATCAGACGCAGGACATCCCAATAGCTAAACGAGCAAACCCACTCTTCAAGCGCGGGCAATTTATTGCAGGCATAGGCGGCACCGACCAACGAACCGATGGAACACCCTGCAACGATATCAATATCAATGCCCATGTGTTTGAGGGCTTTGATGACACCAATATGCGACCAGCCTCGCGCAGCACCTGAGCCTAGCGCCAGACCTATTTTCATTTTTCTCATTTGACCGACAGACTTCCCCTGGCTTACGGGCGTAGCAACATCTCCAACGCTCAGTTAACATAGTGCTACCCAGGCTTTTTTTATACGCCGTTTTTTTATCAGGGAGTTTTTTGTGTCTCAACGTTGTCCCTGTGGTAGCGCAGTCGAGTATAGCCTATGTTGCCACCGATATCTGTCTGGTGAGCAAGTCGCACCCGATCCATCGCACCTCATGCGTTCGCGCTACTGCGCTTTTGTGATGAAAGACGCAGATTATTTAATCAGAACCTGGCATCCGACCTGTCACGCGGCCCGTTTTCGGGATGAGATCGGTGCCGGATTTGCCACGACCGAATGGCTGGGGCTAACCGTTTTCGAGCACACCGTCTCTGAGGCCGACAACACCGGCTACGTCAGTTTTGTCGCCCGTTTTCGCGAACACGATAAACCGGGGGCGATCATTGAACGTTCTCGTTTTTTAAAAGAAAACGGTCAGTGGTACTATATCGATGGTACACGCCCGCAATTGGGACGTAACGACCCCTGCCCTTGTGGTTCAGGTAAAAAATTTAAAAAATGCTGCGGCTAGTCAACCGCCCGACAGTATTCACTTAGCAAACATCATCAACAGGATTACCGCTGCAATGCATTCTTTACAACGAAAAGTGCTTCGTACCATCTGCCCTGACCAGAAAGGGCTTATCGCGCGGATTACGAATATTTGCTACAAACATGAACTGAATATCGTGCAGAACAATGAGTTTGTAGACCACCGAACCGGGCGCTTTTTCATGCGTACCGAACTGGAAGGGATTTTTAACGACTCCACGCTGCTGGCCGATCTGGACAGCGCCTTGCCGGAAGGCTCCATTCGTGAGTTGAATCCCGCCGGACGTCGTCGCGTGGTGATTCTGGTCACCAAAGAAGCGCATTGTCTGGGTGACCTGTTAATGAAAGCCAACTATGGCGGGCTGGATGTGGATATTGCCGCGGTGATTGGCAATCACGAAACGCTGCGTTCGCTGGTTGAGCGTTTTGAAATTCCCTTCGAACTGGTCAGTCATGAAGGTTTAACCCGCGAAGAGCACGACCAGAAGATGGCGGACGCGATTGACGCACACCAACCGGATTACGTGGTGCTGGCGAAATATATGCGCGTGCTGACGCCGGAATTTGTGGCCCGCTTCCCGAACAAAATTATCAATATTCACCACTCATTCCTGCCGGCATTCATTGGTGCACGACCTTACCACCAGGCTTACGAGCGCGGAGTGAAAATCATCGGCGCGACGGCGCACTATGTGAATGACAATCTGGACGAAGGTCCGATCATCATGCAGGACGTTATTCATGTGGATCACACCTACACGGCGGAAGATATGATGCGAGCCGGGCGCGACGTCGAAAAGAACGTGCTGAGCCGCGCGTTGTATCAGGTGCTTGCCCAGCGCGTTTTTGTCTACGGCAATCGGACGATTATTCTTTAATCGACTGAGAAATGAATTGGTTAGCTTTACGCCTTTGCGGGTAAAAATCAGGCAACCAGTTTATTTTTCTCACCGGAATGCTTTACAGGGGCGCATCATTTGATATGATGCGCCCCGCTTCCCGAAATGGAAGCAGGCCAGTAAAGCGCATTACCCCGTGGTGGGGTTCCCGAGCGGCCAAAGGGAGCAGACTGTAAATCTGCCGTCATCGACTTCGAAGGTTCGAATCCTTCCCCCACCACCATCTCTTTCGAGATATCAAAGCATCATACCCCTGGCGGGGTTCCCGAGCGGCCAAAGGGAGCAGACTGTAAATCTGCCGTCATCGACTTCGAAGGTTCGAATCCTTCCCCCGCCACCATTATTTGCTACGGCAATGTAGCAACCCCAATAAGTTATGCAGAAGTTTGCACTTACCGGGAAGGGTGAGAGCCTTCGATTAAGGTTCGACTCGAGCGAAAGCGAGAGAACGTTACCGTAGGTAACGGCCCGAAGGGTGAGGAGCGAAGCGACGAATAATCCTTCCCCCGCCACCATCACGTCCCTATTGTCCCCGTTTAAATTCAAACTCTAATGCCCTATATTCTGCCCATGCGGGAAGGATGAGAAACGTCGATTAAGGTTCGATTCGAGCAAAGCGAGAAAGCGTTTCAGCAGGCAACCTTTGCCCGGTGGCAGTTCGTTTTCCGGGCCTACCAGATCGCCATCATGTAGGTCGGATAAGCGCAGCGCCATCCGACAATTCAGGTAGCACCGTGCCCATAAAAAAAACCCTGCCGGAGCAGGGTTTAACAGCACAAATTCCGTATCAGTGACGGGCGCGAACAATCTGGTATTTGCGCGTCAGGTACTCGACCGGCGCGCTCCAGATGTGTACCAGCCGGGAGAACGGGAACAGCAGGAACAGCGTCATCCCCAGCACCAGATGCAGACGGAAGATAAACGCCACGCCCTCCAGATGCGCAGACGCGCCACCGTGGAAGGTCACCACAGACTGTGCCCAGCCCACCAGTTTCATCATTTCGCTACCGTCCATATGCTGGGCGGAGAACGGAATAGTCAACAGTCCCAACGCGCACTGGATCACCAGCAGCGAAAGGATCAGGATATCGGCTCCGGTGGTGGTTGCCCGCACGCGTGGGCTGAACAGACGACGCTTAAGCAACAGTACACCGCCGACAAGGCACATCAGGCCCGCCGCACCGCCGCCAATCATCGCCATCTTCTGTTTCACTTCAATAGGCAGCCAGGCTTCATACATCCAGTGCGGCGTCAGCATGCCGAGGAAGTGGCCGGCAAAGATCCCCAATATCCCAAAATGGAACAGGTTCGATGCCATGTTCATCCCCTTGCGATCCAGCATCTGACTGGACCCGGCACGCCAGGTGTACTGACCATAGTCGTAACGCAACCAGCTACCAATCAGAAACACGGACCCGGCAATGTACGGGTAGATGTCAAAGAAGAACATATTCAGGAAGTGCATTATTGCTGTCCTCCGGTGGTGATATTCAGATATTGCGGCGCAACGGCTCCGGCAAAACGACGCTGATGAGCGGAAATTTCAGACTCGCCGCAGCCCTGATCGGCAAAGAATTTCACCTGCTCTTCTTCCCAGACCGCATCAAGCGCCTGCGGCGTATCATCGCGAACTTCATCCGCAATTTTCTGTGCGACTTTGTCGCTGTCGATCGCCGCATTCGCCAGTTTCAGCAGCAGATCGAACAGTACCGCATAGTGACTTTCACGCTGTTGCAGACGCGCACCCAGCAGCGCCAGAATCGGGGCAATGTCCTGCAACCCGCCCAGCGCCTCGCGCTTGGGCAACTGTGCCAGATACTCCAGATACAGCGGCAGATGGTCCGGCAGCTCACGGCTGTTGAGCTGCAAACCGTGCTGCTCGTACTGTGCCATCAGGTCAACCATCGCCTGACCGCGGTCGCGAGACTCACCGTGGACGTGTTCGAACAGCAACAGCGAGGTTGCCCGACCGCGGTCGAACAGTTCGCTGTAATTGGCCTGCGCATCCAGCATCTCCTGCGCGGTTAAGTCGCGCAGGAAAACGCTGAGCGTATGCGCATCCTCTTTATTGAGATTTTCAGATGACGCGAGTGCATCGTACAGTTCCTGCTGATGCTGCCACAGGGCAGCATCCGGGTACTCAAGCAGACGCGAAACAATGACGAGTTCAATCATTGGTGCGGCTCCGTTTTACTGGTCACATCGATGGCATCAATGCGGCGGCTGTTAAACAGGTTGAACGTAGTATCAGAACCGTGGCAACCGTCGCCGAAGGTAAAGCCACAACCGCTTTTCTCCGGAAATGCATCACGCGCCAGTTCACGGTGGCTACTCGGCACCACGAAGCGATCTTCGTAGTTGGCAATCGCTAGGTAACGGTACATTTCCTGCGCCTGTGCTTCGCTTAAGCCCACCTCTTCCAGCGCGCGGGTGTCCACTTTGCCGTCAACCGTTTCCGCACGTTTGTAGTGGCGCATCGCCAGCATACGTTTCAGCGCCAGCAATACCGGCTGGGTATCACCTGCGGTGAGCAGGTTAGCGAGGTACTGAACCGGGATCCGCAGGCTGTCCACGTCAGGCAGAATGCCGTTGCTGCCCAGTTCGCCCGCATCCGCCGCCGACTGAATCGGTGACAGAGGCGGTACATACCACACCATCGGCAGCGTGCGATATTCCGGATGTAGCGGCAGCGCCAGCTTCCAGTCCATTGCCATTTTATAAACTGGCGACTGCTGCGCCGCGTCAATGACGCTCAGCGGAATACCGTCTTTCAGCGCCTGTTCAATGACCGCCGGATCGTTCGGATCGAGGAACACATCCAGTTGGCGCTGGTAGAGATCTTTCTCATGCTCGGTGCTTGCTGCATTTTCAATCGCATCCGCGTCATACAGCAGCACGCCAAGGTAACGGATACGGCCCACGCAGGTTTCGGAGCACACGGTCGGCTGACCGGCTTCGATACGCGGGTAGCAGAAGATGCACTTCTCAGACTTACCGCTCTTCCAGTTGAAGTAGATTTTTTTGTACGGGCAACCGGTAATGCACATCCGCCAGCCACGGCACTTGTCCTGGTCGATCAGCACGATGCCGTCTTCTTCACGCTTATAGATGGCGCCGCTCGGGCAGGTCGCCACACACGCCGGGTTGAGGCAGTGTTCACACAGTCGCGGCAGATACATCATGAAGGTGTTTTCAAACTGGCCGTACATCGCCTTCTGCATGTTTTCGAAGTTCTTGTCTTGCGACAGCTTCTCAAACTCACCGCCCAGATCGTCTTCCCAGTTCGGCCCTTTTTCGATTTTCGCCATCCGCTGACCGGTAATCAGCGAGCGCGGACGCGCGATCGGCTGATGCTTACCTTCGGCTGCGTTATGCAGGTTCTGATAATCGAAATCAAACGGCTCGTAGTAGTCATCAATGCCCGGCAGATGCGGGTTAGCAAAGATTTTACCCAGCAGCATCGCACGGTTGCCCATGCGCGGCTGGATTTTGCCGTTGATTTTTCGGATCCAGCCGCCCTTGTATTTTTCCTGATCTTCCCAGTGGGTCGGGAAGCCGGTGCCAGGCTTGGTTTCAACGTTGTTGAACCACGCGTATTCAGCACCTTCACGGCTGGTCCAGACGTTTTTACAGGTCACGGAACAGGTGTGACAGCCGATGCACTTATCGAGATTCAGCACCATGCCGACTTGTGAACGAATTTTCATTTTACGCTCTCCTGTACCTGGTCATTGCCTTCGCCATCCAACCAGTTAATGTTCTTCATCTTACGTACCACCACGAACTCATCGCGGTTCGAACCGACGGTGCCGTAGTAGTTAAAGCCGTAGGCCAACTGCGCATAGCCGCCGATCATGTGAGTTGGTTTCGGCGTAATACGGGTGACCGAGTTATGAATACCGCCGCGCTGCTCGGTGATTTCTGAGCCTGGAATGTTCACGATACGTTCCTGTGCGTGATACATCATGGTCATACCCGCGGGGACACGCTGGCTCACCACTGCGCGCGCAGTTAACGAACCGTTGCTGTTGAACACTTCGATCCAGTCGTTATCTTTGATCTCCAGATCGTTGGCATCCACTTCACTCATCCACACAATCGGACCACCGCGCCCCAGCGTCAGCATCAGCAGGTTGTCACTGTAGGTGGAGTGAATGCCCCACTTCTGGTGCGGCGTCAGGAAGTTGAGCGCTTTTTCCGGGTTACCGTTGGATTTCTCGCCCATCACCGATTTCACCGAACGGGTGTCAATTGGCGGACGATAAACCAGCAGGCTTTCGCCGAAATCACGCATCCACTGATGATCCTGATACAGCGACTGGCGACCGGTCAGCGTGCGCCACGGGATCAGCTCATGAACGTTGGTATAGCCCGCGTTGTAGGAGACGTGTTCATCTTCAAGACCGGACCAGGTCGGGCTGGAGATGATTTTGCGCGGCTGGGCCTGGATATCGCGGAAGCGGATTTTTTCCTCTTCTTTGTTCGTCGCCAGATGGGTATGGTCGCGACCGGTAAACTCGCTGAGCGCCGCCCAGGCTTTCACCGCCACGTGACCGTTCGTTTCCGGGGCCAGCGTCAGGATCATCTCTGCCGCGTCAATGGCGGTATTGAGCATTGGCTGGCCTTTCGCCGGGCCGTCTGCCTTGGTGTAGTTAAGCTTGCGCAGCAGATCCATTTCGCTCTGCGTGTTCCAGGCGATCCCTTTACCGCCGTTACCGATTTTCTCCATCAGCGGACCAATCGAGGTAAAACGCTCATACGTTGCCGGATAATCACGTTCAACGGTCAGGATATGCGGCGCGGTAACGCCCGGAATCAGGTCACATTCGCCTTTTTTCCAGTCCTTCACATCCAGCGGCTGTGCCAGTTCGGCGGCAGAATCATGCTGAATTGGCAGCGTGACGACATCCGTCTCTTTCCCGAGGTGCCCCACGCACACTTCTGAGAATTTCTTCGCGATAGCCTTGTAGATTTCCCAGTCGCTTTTTGATTCCCATGCCGGGTCAACGGCGGCGGAAAGCGGATGAATAAACGGATGCATATCCGAGGTATTCATGTCGTCTTTCTCATACCAGGTAGCGGTTGGCAGCACGATATCGGAGTACAGACAGGTGCTCGACAGACGGAAGTCCAGCGTTACCACCAGATCCAGTTTGCCGTCGAGACCGTTGTCCTGCCATTCCACTTCTTCCGGCTTCACGCCGCCCTGCTTGCCCAGGTCTTTGCCCTGAATACCGTGCTCGGTTCCCAGCAGGTACTTCAGCATGAATTCGTGACCTTTACCGGAGGAGCCCAACAGGTTGGAGCGCCAGATGAACAGGTTGCGTGGATGGTTTTTCCCATTTTCCGGCTGTTCGGCCGCGAAACGAATCGAACCGTCTTTCAGCGACTTGACGGTGTAATCCACCGGCGTCATCCCGACCTTCTTCGCCTCTTGTGCGATGGTCAGCGGGTTGGTGCCAAGCTGTGGTGCCGACGGCAGCCAGCCCATGCGCTCGGCACGCACGTTGAAGTCAATCAGATGTCCGCTGTAGCGCGATTTATCCGCCAGCGGCGACAGCAGCTCCTGCGCGGTAACCGTCTCGTAGCGCCACTGGCTGGAGTGGTTGTAGAAGTACGACGTACTGTTCATGTGACGTGCCGGACGCTGCCAGTCAAGGGCAAACGCCAACGGCTGCCAGCCGGTCTGCGGACGCAGTTTTTCCTGGCCGACATAGTGCGCCCAACCGCCGCCGCTCTGGCCGATACAGCCACAGAACACCAGCATGTTGATAAGCCCGCGATAGTTCATATCGAGGTGGTACCAGTGGTTCAGACCGGCACCGACGATGATCATCGAACGACCGTGCGTCTTATCCGCATTGTCAGCAAATTCACGCGCGATGCGGGTGATCTGCGCACGCGGAACGCCGGTAATTTGCTCTGCCCACGCCGGGGTGTACGCTTTGATATCGTCGTAGCTGGTTGCGCAGTTAGCATCGTTCAGACCGCGTTCCAGACCGTAGTTGGCCATCGTCAGATCGTAAACGGTGGTAACCAGCGCCGTGGTGCCGTCCGCCAGTTGCAGGCGTTTAACCGGCAGTTTGTGCAGCAGCACGTTTTCCAGTTCAACTTTATTGAAGTGCTCAGTGCCTTCACCGCCGAAGTACGGGAAGCCCACCTCGGCGATCTCGTCCTGGCTACCCAGCAGACTCAATTGCAGTTCCGTCTCGGCACCGGTCGTCCCGTCGCGCTGCTCAAGGTTCCATTTGCCCTTCTCGCCCCAGCGGAAACCAATAGAACCGTTCGGCGCGACCATATCGCCATTGCTGTTGATGGCAACGGTTTTCCATTCCGGGTTGTTTTCCTGGCCCAGCGCGTCAACAAGGTCTGCGGCGCGCAGCATACGACCCGCAGCATAGTAACCGTCACGCTCTTCCAGCATCACCAGCATTGGCATGTCGGTGTAGCGACGCACGTAGTCGGTAAAGTACTGGCTCGGGTTGTCGAGATGGAATTCACGCAGCATGACGTGCCCCATTGCCAGCGCCATCGCCGCATCAGTCCCCTGTTTCGGGGCCAGCCAGAGGTCGCACAGTTTGGCGATTTCAGCGTAGTCCGGCGTTATCGCAACGGTTTTAGTGCCTTTATAGCGGACTTCGGTAAAGAAGTGGGCATCCGGCGTACGGGTCTGGGGAACGTTAGAACCCCAGGCGATGATGTAGCTGGAGTTGTACCAGTCAGCGGATTCCGGCACGTCAGTCTGCTCACCCCAGGTCTGCGGTGAGGCCGGAGGCAGGTCGCAGTACCAGTCGTAGAAGCTCAGGCAGGTCCCGCCAATCAAGGAGAGGTAACGCGCGCCGGACGCATAGGAGACCATTGACATCGCCGGGATCGGCGAAAAGCCAGCCACGCGATCAGGACCGTACGTTTTCACGGTATAGACGTTGGAGGCGGCAATCAGTTCATTGACTTCCTGCCAGGAGGAGCGGACGAAACCACCACGACCACGCGCTTGTTTGAAGCTTTTTGCTTTATCTGCGTCTTCAATGATGGAGGCCCAGGCGTCAACCGGATCGCTGTGCAGTTTCTTCGCTTCACGCCACATCTTCATCAGACGTTTACGCATCAACGGATATTTCAGACGGTTAGCACTGTAGAGATACCAGGAGTAGCTGGCGCCGCGCGGACAGCCGCGAGGCTCGTGGTTTGGCATGTCCGGACGGGTACGTGGGTAGTCCGTTTGCTGGGTTTCCCAGGTCACCAGACCATTTTTAACGTAGATTTTCCAGCTGCATGAGCCGGTGCAGTTAACCCCGTGGGTTGAACGCACAACTTTGTCGTGCTGCCAGCGCTGGCGATATCCATCCTCCCAGTCCCGGTTGGTTTCGAGAAGCTGGCCGTGCCCATCGGCAAAGGTTTCACCCTTCTGCTTGAAGTAGCGAAATCGGTCCAGGAATTTACTCATCGGTTCTCTCCTGTGGAGCCTGACGGCTCTCTGATAAATCGACATTCAGATAAATCGACATTGCTTGATTGAGAGCGAAGGTAACGCTCTGAAAGGGCGTCAGAATTGATAACGATCAAGGCGGAAAGGGATGAAAACGGGGAGTAAATCTGGACATACCCCTTTCGGATGATTTGATTATTTCATTTATTATATTGATTTAATTGATTATTTTATTCATCACGCATTCGGCGAATGTTTAATTCTTTACAAGTGGGTATTAAGGGGTATGCCCCCTGGAGACACCCTCCGGCTGAGGGGGTGGCAGAATGGTGCGAACAACAAATCAAAAGTATGTTGTAACTAAATAAGAAGCAAAAAAAGCGCGGTCTAACGCCGCGCAAATGGGGGATACATGACTGCTCTTTTTATTTTTTCGAATGCCGCCCGTATACCAACCAGGTGATAACCACACAGGCGATATAGAAGATCAGGAAGACTTTCATCGCGCCAACCGGCGAGCCGGTTAAGGCCAGCGAGGTGCCAAATGCTTTCGGGATAAAGAAGCCGCCAATGGCCCCAATCGCTGAAATAAAGCCTAACGCTGCCGCCGTATCGGTCGCCGCTTCGCGCATCGCTTTCTCTTCAGAGCCGCCTTCCGCCTTCACGCGATCCATCGTTAGCTTACGGAAGATAACGGAGATCATCTGGAAGGTGGAACCACTGCCCAGCCCTGCCGTCATAAATAGCGCAAGGAAGACCACGAAGAAGGCGATGAAACTGCCGCCGGTACCATTAGTCGGTAACGTCAGGAACAGCAGGCCGCTGAAAATGGCCATCAGCACGAAGTTCACCAGCGTGACGCGCGTCCCGCCTAAACGGTCAGAGATAGCCCCGCCCGCCGAACGCGCCAGCGCGCCGACAAAGGGACCAAAAAAGGCATAGTGCAGGATCTGAATCTCCGGGAACTGCGTTTTTGACAGCATCGCAAAGCCTGCGGAAAACCCGATGAACGAGCCAAAAGTCGCCAGATAGAGCAGGCTCATGATCCACAGGTGACCACGTTTGAGGACCGGCAGTTGTTCTTTCAGTGACGCCTTCGACGTCGCCAGTTCGTTCATGCCGAACCAGGCCGCCAGCGTAAAGAGAGCGAGAAACGGTACCCAGACCCACGCGGCATTCGCCAGATACAGCTGTGAACCGTCCGGTTGTTCAACCCCGTGGCTGCCAAAGATGGCGAATATCGACAGAGAGACCACCAGCGGCGCAACCAGTTGCATGACGCTGACGCCCATATTCCCCAAACCGCCGTTCAGCCCCAGTGCACCGCCCTGCTTCTGTTTCGGAAAGAAGAAGCTGATGTTCGCCATACTGGAGGCAAAGTTCGCGCCGGCAAAACCGCAAAGCAAAGAGATCAGAATGAAGGTGCTGAACGGTGTGGAAGTATCCTGCACCGCAAACCCTAACCAAACGCACGGAATAATCAGGATCCCGGTACTGAACGCGGTCCAGCGACGGCCGCCAAAGACCGGTACCATGAAAGAGTAAGGCACACGTAACAACGCGCCGGAGACCGACGGTAATGCCGTCAGCATAAACAGTTGGTCAGTCGTAAAGTTGAAGCCGACTTTCGGCAGATTCACCGCAACAGCGCTGAACAACATCCAGACGCAAAACGCCAGCAGCAGACAAGGGACGGAAATCCACAGGTTGCGACTGGCGATACGTTGACCTCGCTGCGCCCAGAACGCCGGGTCTTCCGGCCGCCATTCTGTGATTACAGCTCCAGATGCCCTTTCCGGGGCGGATGAGTGACTCATAGACACCTCTGATACTCGATTCGATGCCTGCAACATTAGGGTTTACAGCGCAAGGTAAGTTGATATAAATCAAAGGAAAAGTTGTCGATATCACAGCAAAAAAATCATGATCACCCTAAGTGAGTAGAATAATTCGACAAGAAATACGTGGTTTTTCACAGTGCTGCCCGCCCCAGGTCCCCCCTTCCTCAAATCCTCTCCGATCGCGGCAATTAAGAGGTAACTCGTTTTAGGTATGGGTATACTCCAGGGGATGGTCGAGAATAACGCCACTGCCCAATTCTGACCGGCAGTCTCGTCATTCATTAAGGTTTCCTCATTCGCTGTCCGGAGGCCTGAAGGAAGAAGGTTTTATGCTAAAACGTTGTCTCTCTCCGCTCACGCTGGTTAACCAGGTGGCGCTCATTGTGATGCTCTCTACCGCCATTGGCGTGGCGGGTATGGCTGTCTCTGGCTGGCTGGTCCAGGGCGTACAGGGCAGTGCGCACGCCATCAATAAAGCGGGCTCACTGCGGATGCAAAGCTATCGCCTGCTCGCGGCGGTGCCGTTGAACGCTGACGACCAGAAACTGCTTAATGAGATGGAACAGACGGCGTTCAGCCCGGAACTCACCCGTGCGGCAGAACGCGACGGCCAGCAGGCGCAACTGCGCGCACTCCAGGATTACTGGCATCGCGAACTGTCTCCTGGCCTGCAACAGGCCAGCAGCAGAGAGGCCGTCGCCGCCGACGTCAGCCAGTTCGTCACCGGTCTTGACAGGCTCGTCTCCGCGTTTGATCACATCACCGAAATGCGCATCGAACGCGTGGTCATGGTCCACCGGGTGATGGCGATTTTCATGGCGCTGCTGCTGGTCTTTACCATTATCTGGTTGCGGGCGCGTCTGCTTCAGCCGTGGAAACAACTGCTGTCGATGGCCCGTGCCGTCAGCCAGCGCGACTTCACTCAGCGCGCGCAGATCGGCGGGCGCAATGAGATGGCGATGCTCGGCGATGCGCTTAATAACATGTCAGACGAACTGGCGGAAAGCTATTCGGTGCTCGAACAGCGCGTCAGGGAAAAAACCGCCGGGCTGGAGCAGAAAAACCAGATCCTCTCTTTTCTCTGGCAGGCGAACCGTCGTCTGCATTCACCGGTACCGCTTTGCGAACGGCTCTCCCCGGTGCTGAACGGTCTGCAAAACCTGACCCAAATGCATGACATCGAACTGCGGGTGTATGACCAGGAAGACGAAGATAACCATCAGGAATTTACCTGCCAGTCCGATATCAGCTGTGATGATAAGGGGTGCCATCTCTGCCCGCGCGACGCGCTGCCGCAAATTGAAGGGGGAATGACGCTGAAATGGCGCTTAACGGACACCCACACCCAATACGGCATTTTACTGGCGACCCTGCCGCAGGGGCGTCACCTGAGTCACGATCAGCAGCAACTGGTGGATACCGTCGTGGAACAACTCACCGCAACGCTGGCGCTGGATCGCAATCAGGAACGCCAGCAGCAGTTGATTGTCATGGAAGAGCGTGCAACCATTGCGCGCGAACTGCATGATTCTATTGCACAATCACTGTCCTGTATGAAGATGCAGGTCAGTTGCCTGCAAATGCAGGGAGAGACGTTGCCGGACAGCAGCCGCGACCTGCTGAGCCAGATCCGCAACGAACTGAACGCTTCCTGGGCGCAACTGCGCGAACTGTTGACCACGTTCCGCTTACAGTTGACCGAGCCCGGTCTACGCCCGGCGCTGGAAGCCAGTTGTCAGGAATACAGCGCCCGTTTTGGCTTTACGGTGAAACTGGATTATCAGCTACCACCGCGTCTGGTGCCTTCGCATCAGGCGATTCATCTACTGCAAATTGCCCGCGAAGCCTTAAGCAATGCGCTTAAGCACTCTCACGCTGATGAAGTGATAGTCACCGTAGCGCTAAAGGGCAAGCAGGTTAAATTGACTGTACAAGACAACGGCTGCGGCGTTCCTGAGAATGCCGAACGCAGTAACCACTATGGCATGATCATCATGCGCGACCGGGCGCAGAGCCTGCGCGGAGATTGCCAGGTACGCCGTCGCGAGACGGGCGGTACTGAAGTCGCTGTCACCTTTATTCCCGAAAAATACTTCACAGAAGTTCAAGGAGATACCCATGAATAATCAGGAACCGGCAACTATCCTGCTCATCGACGATCATCCGATGCTGCGGACCGGCGTCAAACAGCTTGTCAGCATGGCACCCGATATTACTGTGGTCGGTGAAGCCAGTAACGGCGAGCAGGGTATCGAACTGGCCGAATCGCTTGACCCGGATCTGATCCTGCTCGACCTGAACATGCCGGGGATGAACGGGCTGGAAACCCTCGACAAACTGCGTGAGAAGGCGCTGTCCGGTCGAATTGTGGTGTTCAGCGTGTCGAATCATGAAGAGGATGTCGTGACGGCGCTCAAGCGCGGCGCTGACGGTTATCTGTTGAAAGACATGGAACCGGAAGACTTGCTTAAGTCGTTACAGCAGGCTGCTGCCGGAGAGATGGTATTAAGCGAAGCGTTAACGCCGGTGCTGGCTGCCAGCCTGCGCGCCAACCGAGCCACCTCCGATCGCGACGTCACGCAACTGACCCCACGTGAGCGCGACATTCTGAAGCTTATCGCCCAGGGCCTGCCAAACAAAATGATTGCCCGCCGTCTGGATATCACCGAAAGCACGGTGAAAGTCCACGTGAAGCATATGCTGAAGAAAATGAAGCTCAAATCACGCGTCGAAGCGGCAGTGTGGGTGCATCAGGAACGCATCTTCTGATTACTCCTCCGGGAGCAACCTCCAGCGCGGATCGTCCTCTGGCATTGTCATAAACGGTTCAGTTAGCGCGAGCGTGATCTCATTGGAAGAGACACGCTGCCCCTTCTCATCTTCCACCACCACCGACAGTCGCCAGCGGTTACTCGCCCCTTCGCTGCTGTCCCAGGCCGGCATAATGACCGTCCAGCCCTCAGCACTTTCTGCGTTTGCGCCTGCCGTCAGACTCAGCGCCTGCATATCCCCCTGCCAGGTGATATGGCGAATGCCATGCAGACTGCGCACCTGTAATTTTAGCGGTACCGTTTCGCCCGCATGCAGATCCCACGGCGGGGTCGCCAGAAATACGCTCAGGGTTTTACGCTGACGATACTCCATCGTCGGCAGGTTGTTGCGCTGCGGATTGTCATAGCGGCTTCCGCGCAGCGACTGACTTTCCGCCACTTCGCTTGCCGCCAACTGTTTTTTCAACGACACGCCGAAGCGGTAATTCAGGTTCAGTCCGAGGTTGTTCTGGCTGAGGCCGCTCTCTCCCTGCTTGTGCTGAGCGGTTACGGTCACCAGCGGAACCGGGGTGTAGTTCAGCCCCAACTTCACCGCCACCGGATTGTGATAGCCCGTTCCTGAATCGAACAGATCCACGCTGTCGCCAAAATATTGCTCCACGCTGACGCGGGTGTTGAGAAATTCGTAGAACGGCATACGCATTTCAGCCGTGACGTCGTAACCGCGCGCCATTCGTTGCTCCAGCGTCGGCGTATGGGCGCGCCATGAGGCAAACGGCTGGTAATAATTGGCCGAAAGTCGCAGGTATTCCCCCCACGCTTCGGCACCCAGTCCGCCGCGCTGAAGGTTTTCATCCAGCAGATTATCGTAGAAGGTGTTATAGCCGAGCAGCCAACCGTCGCGCGCCCAGCGCTGGCCGATACCCACATTACTCACCAGTCCGTCATCCTGCTGGGTAAGCCCCAGTTGACTCCAGGTGAGGTAGCGCGAGTTATCCTGCCAGGGAACGAGCCAGCTTCCGCGACTGCCGTTGAAATTGCCTTCGTTATCGACCTGTACGTTGACGCTGGCCCTGCCCCACGGCGACAGCCAGGATTCCAGGTGTTGATTCACCTGCTCACTCACCGCGTCGCGCACCTGGCCAAAGGCAAACTGTTTTGCCTGCTCACCGGTGTCAAGACCGTTGTCGATCATGCTCGCCTCGCCAAAGGCTTTCGCCATCTCGGCGAAATGTTTTTCGCCTTCATGCGAGTCGGGCGCCATCCCCAGATCGGGCAGCCCATCCTGATTATTGTCAAAGGGATTTTCGGCCTGTTGCATAAAGGAGGATTGTGCACTGGCCGTACCGCCTGCCAGCAGCAAGAGTAACCAGAGAGGGACGGGATGCGATACAAAACGGCTCAAATCGACGATGGCTTCTTACACAGTTCAGTTAACTTAACACGTTAAAAGCTTACCTGACTCAGGGGTGTTTTGCAGGCTTTCTCACACTTTCAGGAATATCCTTACTCTTGCCTGGTATTCCTTTTCGTCAGACTTTCATTGGTAACACTCCGCTTGCGCGGTAACATAACGGGCTGACAAATCAAACCTCCCCGCTTACAGGAGTCAACATGCAAAAGATAGTGATCATTGCCAACGGTGCGGCATACGGTAGCGAATCGTTATTCAACAGCCTGAGACTGGCGATCGCGTTACGTGAGCAGGCGGGCGATCTCGACCTGCGACTGTTTCTGATGTCGGATGCCGTCACCGCGGGTTTACGCGGTCAGAAGCCCGCAGAAGGCTATAACATTCAGCAGATGCTGGAGATTCTCACCGCCCAGAATGTCCCGGTCAAACTGTGCAAGACCTGCACAGACGGACGCGGGATCACGGCGCTGCCGCTGATTGACGGCGTGGAAGTCGGCACGCTGGTAGAACTGGCGCAGTGGACGCTGGCCGCCGACAAAGTTCTGACGTTCTAATCACTCTTTTCAGGTGAGCTTGCTGAAACAGCCGGTAATTTCCGAATTTAATCTTATTGGGGCGTATCTTTACCAAAAGTAAGTGCGCCCGATCACGCTTTTCTCAGGCGTTTTGTCACTATTGTTTAATCGTTATGCCATTTTTTGATCAAAATCAGCATCCGAAGCCTAACTCTTTGGTGTTATGCCTCATGGGTAAAATGTGAACAACATCACGCAGCACTTCCTAAGGGAAGTACGTTGTTTTCAATACGGGGTGAGAAATGGCATTAGTAAAGGCAAGTTTGAAGTTATTTGGTGGGGATACTGTGGTCGTACGCTGTTCTGAGTGTTGCCACATTCATCTGATGAGCGAGAAGAATCACGTTAAAGACGCGCAGACCGACATATTAAGCGTGCAAAATCGTGATAACGCGTGGCTGACCGTACCGTATACCGGCGTCTGGAATGTATTGATCGACAGCCATAGCCAGTCGCTTGAACATTCCATCAGTTATATCGCCGCCTGATACGCGAATTGCCCGGTAGCGCCTGTGCCTACCGGGTTTATATAAGCCTCACGCGAAACCCGGGCGCAAAACACCTTCCGGCAGAGATTCACCTAACAACCCCCGAACGTTAGTCACCAGGTCGTTAAGGCATTCATCCTGCATTCCAAGTTTCTGCAACTCCTGTTCGAGCGAAAACAGGTACTGCGCGTTGGTGCCAAGCGGCCCACTGGCGGCGGCAATCAGCGGGGCGATAATTTGCGCACGCGTGTCCGACTCATACAGCGGATGGCGCGGGTCCATAATAAACACCAGCGCATTCACCGTTCGCCCGTCGTCCAGCGCCAGTTGGCACCAGGTTGGCAGATAGCAACCGGTGATCATTTCTCGCTTCCACAGCAGGGTTAACTCCTGCTCAAGCGAAGCATCCGGGAGACGATAGGCCACGCCAGTGGTGCGCCCGCCCTCTTTCAGTGCAAGCATTCGCCCCGGCTGGCACGCGGTTCCGCGCCCTGCCGTAAGACGCAGGCAAAATGCCCGATGCCATCCCACCAGCGTACCGGTGCATGACTCATCAAATTCTAGCGCCGGGTTCCACATCAACGATCCATAACCGAAGATCCACACCGGTCCATCATCTGGTCGACAAGCCAGCGTCGCCGCAAGGGACGCCGCACGTTGTTCTGCTGACCATAAGAGTGATTCTTCAATAGCACCAAATGCCGTCTTACAATCGGCATTCATCAAGAAATCACGCGTTAACACCTTACACCTCCGCCACTGCATACTTCCCTGCGACAACTTTTTGACGCCTTCCGGGCATTTTAACTGCTCATTTTGAAACCAATATCACGACAATATGCAATTCACGGGCCGCTTGCAAGGCTGCAACGGTTGCGGGTAGCACGATTCGCCCATGCGTTCACGGGGGCTGTAGCGTTAAACCTTATAAGTTAAGTGGTTAGGTTTTCTTATGCCACTTATCATCTTCACCTTTGGCATACTCTTTTTTCACTGCCGCCCACGCGACTTTATGCGCGGTCTCTTCCCGACTGGCATCATCACGGCGAGAGGCGTTGTCCTTATACTGCTCCCAGGCGCTATTGAACGCCTCCTTGTAGATAGCCTGGGCATGGGCGGGTAAGACGTGCTGTACACTGTCTGGTAGATCTTTTTTTGCTTGATAAGGCATCATTGACTCCGCTTTTTGGCTAAACCTTAAGTGTGGTCAACCCTGGACGCCGCTGCCACTGCAAAAAGGTTTATTAACCCTACGGCCATCATAAGGTGTTGTTATTTAAACATTCAAAAAGCAAGAGTTTCTCTTTCTGTCGTTTTAAAGGTGAAATGCGGGAATGCCGTAAAATTTCGTAAAATATCACCAGAAAGTCTGCGTTTTCTGTTATTTTTTACACGCTTTATTACATTTATAACTAAAATCGACCTGCAGAGATGGAGAGCATTAATGACACATGCACAAGAGGCGGTGAAAACCCGCCATAAGGAGACATCGCTTATTTTCCCGGTTGTGGCGCTGGTAGTGCTGTTCCTTTGGGGAAGCAGCCATTCACTACCAGCGGTGATCGGAATTAACCTTCTTGCCCTGATTGGTATTTTAAGCAGCGCCTTTAGCGTTGTTCGTCACGCCGACGTACTGGCCCACCGCCTCGGCGAACCCTATGGCTCACTCATTCTGAGTCTGTCAGTGGTCATTCTCGAAGTTAGCTTGATCTCAGCCCTGATGGCGACTGGCGATGCGGCACCCACGCTGATGCGCGACACGCTTTATTCCATCATCATGATTGTGACCGGTGGTCTGGTGGGTTTTTCACTGTTACTGGGCGGGCGTAAATTCGCAACGCAGTATATGAACCTGTTCGGTATTAAGCAGTATCTTATTGCCCTGTTTCCGCTGGCGATTATCGTGCTGGTCTTTCCAATGGCGCTGCCGGGCGCGAATTTCACCACCAGCCAGGCGCTGTTGGTCGCTTTAATTTCTGCCGCGATGTACGGCGTGTTCCTGCTCATTCAGACCAAAACGCACCAGAGCCTGTTTGTCTATGAGCATGAAGATGACAGCGACGATGACGACCCGCATCACGGTAAGCCCTCAGCGCACAGCAATTTGTGGCATGCCGTCTGGCTGGTGATTCATCTGATTGCGGTGATTGCCGTCACCAAGATGAACGCGAACCCGCTGGAGACGCTGCTGACTGAGCTGAACGCCCCGGTCGCCTTTACCGGCTTCCTTGTCGCACTACTGATCCTCTCCCCGGAGGGGCTTGGGGCGCTGAAGGCCGTGTTGAATAATCAGGTACAGAGAGCAATGAACCTGTTCTTTGGTTCGGTGCTGGCAACCATCTCCCTGACGGTACCGGTGGTGACGCTGATTGCATGGGCAACGGGGAATGACCTGGTGTTCGGCTTAGGCGCGCCGGAAATGGTCGTGATGGTGGCGTCGCTGGTGCTGTGCCATATCTCGTTCTCAACGGGACGCACCAACGTGCTGAACGGTGCGGCACATCTGGCACTGTTTATCGCCTATCTGATGACGATATTTGCCTGACCTTGCAGGCAAAAAAAACCCCGCTGCGGCGGGGTTTTCTGTTTCTGCGAGACTTAGTTCTCAGTATCCAGCTCGTCAAAGCTTTTCACCAGATCGTCAACCGCTTTCATCTGCACAAGGAACTGTTCCAGCTTCGCCAGCGGCAGCGCGGACGGACCGTCGCATTTCGCGTTGGCCGGATCCGGGTGCGCTTCGATGAACAGACCGGCCAGACCGACCGCCATACCCGCACGCGCCAGCTCAGTCACCTGACCGCGACGGCCGCCAGAGGCTGCACCGAAGGGGTCGCGGCACTGCAACGCGTGGGTCACATCGAAAATGACCGGGCTGTTACCGGAGACTTTCTTCATCACGCTGAAGCCCAGCATATCAACGACCAGGTTGTCATAACCAAAGTTTGCCCCACGGTCACACAGGATCACCTTATCGTTACCGCCTTCATGGAATTTATCCACGATGTTACCCATCTGACCCGGGCTCACGAACTGCGGTTTCTTCACGTTGATGACTGCGCCGGTTTTCGCCATCGCTTCCACCAGATCGGTCTGACGCGCGAGGAACGCCGGTAACTGAATCACATCCACAACGTCAGCAACCGGCTGCGCCTGGCTGGCTTCATGAACGTCGGTGATCACTTTCACGCCAAAGGTCTGCTTCAGTTCCTGGAAGATTTTCATCCCTTCTTCCAGGCCCGGTCCACGGTAGGAGTGGATAGAGGAGCGGTTGGCTTTATCAAAAGAGGCCTTGAACACGTAAGGGATACCCAGTTTCTGGGTAACGGTCACGTAGTGCTCACAAATGCGCATCGCCAGATCGCGCGATTCCAGCACGTTCATACCACCAAACAGCACGAACGGTAGATCGTTTGCTACCTTGATGTCGCCAATGCTAACCACTTTTTGTTTCATAGGATCGCCTTAATGATGAGTAAGAATGTCGATAAATTAATGCAGGACAATTTGCTTGTGCGAGATGTTATTAATCTGCGCACGAATCATTTCGCTGATTGGGTCTTCCGGACACTGTTCAACGAAATAGCTTAAATCGGTCAGCGCGACATGTTCACATTCCAGTTGCGCATAAATTAAGCCCCGGTCACGTATTTCGTACGGATCTTCCGGGTTAAATTGCAGTAACGCTTCACTCGCACGCAGCGCCAGTTCCATCTGTTGTTCTTCCATTAGAGAAGATTTCAACGTGTCCAGCAGCTTGCGAATGACTTCTGCGTTATCCGCTTCATCCAGGTCTTCGTTAAATAGCTCTGCGACCGGACTGATATTCCCCTTCAGCCATACTTCCAGCGTATGCTCATTCAACGTTTCACCATTGAACGGGTTGATAAGCCACATTTCGCCTTCCAGCGACTCAATACGCAAAATAAGCTGCGTCGGGAAAATCACCGGTACCAGCGGCAATGACAACCGGTTGGCGATCCACAATAAGATCGCCCCCAGAGACACCGCGCTGCCCTGGCGGTTCTTCAGTACCTGGTCAAGCCATAATGCATCGGACAAACGGTAAACGCCGCGGGTGTCAGTAAAACCCCACTCGCCGTAGAAAAGTGCCAGCAATTTTTCCAGTTGCTCATCCTGAGACAAAAGCTGGCTAATTTCTTCTTGCGCCTGGCTGACCAGACGTTCCAGCTCGTCGTAGACAGTTTGCGAAGGAAAATCCAGACGGATCGATTCCGATGCCAGGATCATCCCATCACACAATGGCGCTTTATTAAATTCGAAATCAGCTAACGACCTCATGACTTACCCCAGTAACGGTATTTTTGTGGTGGCGAGTTTAATGATGATGTACAGCACCACCAGTGCCAGCGGGAACGCGATTAACCGCGCCTGCCGACTGCGCGCCCGACGGTAATCGAGCGCAATAAAACCCAAAACGATGTAAATGATAACTCCAAACAGCTTCTCAGTCAGCCATGTCCCCTGCTCCGTGAATGGCAGGATGTGCGTTTTAGCGATCAACCCCACGCCACTGAGCAGCAAAAAGGTGTCAACAACCGGCGGGACGACGCGCGTCCAGCGCGCGTGAGCCCGCGCAGAGTGACATTCACCCCACCCGAAGCGCAACACAAACAGACTAATGGAAAGCGCAATACTGATGAGGTGAACGCTGAGCAAGAGCGTAACGCTGTTCATGCAGGTTTACGTCCGAGCGTAATACGCTCGTTATCACCATAATCACGACAGGTTTCTACCGCCTGGTAACCCGCGCGAATGAAGGCGTCACGTACGGCAGCGCCCTGCTGCCAGCCGTGCTCGAGCAGCAGATAACCGCCGGCTTCCAGCCGCGTGCGCGATTGTTCGATGATGTGCACAATGTCGGCCATTCCGCCATCGCGGGCGACCAGGGCGGTCAGCGGTTCAAAGCGGACATCGCCCTGCGCCAGATGCGGATCCTGTTCGTCAATGTACGGCGGATTGCTGACAATCATCGCAAACTGCTGCCCCGGCAAGGCGCTAAACCAGTCGCTTTGCTGGATATGAACATTGTTAATGGCCAGATGGGTGGCATTACGCTGCGCCAGTTCAACGGCCTCCGGCATCCTGTCGACCGCCGTAACCTCACAGTCAGGACGTTCAGACGCCAGCGCCAGCGCAATCGCGCCGGTGCCGGTACCGAGATCGAGAATACGGCACGGGCCTGACGGCAGACGCGCCAGCGCCTGTTCCACCAGACATTCGGTATCCGGACGCGGGATAAGCGTGGCGGGCGAGACAAACAGCGGCAATGACCAGAATTCGCGTACGCCGGTCAAGTGCGCAATGGGCTCCCCCTGTTTGCGACGCGCCAGTAACCAGTCCAGCTGTTCACGCTGGGCGTCGGTTATTGCCGTTTCACCAAATGCCAGGATATACGTGCGCCCTTTTCCGGTCACGAATTCGAGTAAGATCTCGGCATCGCGGCGCGGGCTTTCACTCTCCTGTAGCTGGCTTATCGCCTCTCGTAACCAGTGCTGAAAATCCATTATTCCTGCTCGGACAGCGCCGCCAGCTGATCGGCCTGGTATTCCTGCACGATAGGCTCAATCAGCATATCCAGTTTGCCTTCCATCGCTTCATCCAGACGGTAGAGCGTCAGGTTGATGCGGTGATCGGTTACACGCCCCTGCGGGAAGTTGTAGGTCCGGTTACGGTCGCTGCGATCGCCGCTGCCCAGCAGGTTGCGACGCGTTGAGGCTTCCGCCTGCTGACGTCGTGCCACTTCGGCTGCGCGAATACGCGCGCCCAGCACCGACATCGCTTTGGCTTTGTTTTTGTGCTGCGAACGTTCGTCCTGACACTCCACCACAATGCCGGTCGGCAGGTGGGTGATACGAATGGCGGAGTCGGTGGTGTTAACGTGCTGGCCACCCGCACCGGAGGAACGGAAGGTATCAATACGCAGGTCGGCCGGGTTGATATCCGGCAGTTCGGCTTCCGGTAACTCTGGCATCACCGCTACGGTACAGGCGGAAGTGTGGATACGTCCCTGCGATTCTGTGGCCGGGACACGCTGCACGCGATGTCCACCGGACTCAAATTTCAGGCGACCATAGACGCCGTCGCCGCTGATCTTGGCGATAATCTCTTTATACCCGCCGTGCTCGCCTTCGCTGGCGCTCATGATCTCCACCCGCCAGCGGCGTGTTTCCGCATAGCGGCTGTACATGCGGAACAGATCGCCGGCAAACAGGGCGGCTTCGTCACCGCCGGTCCCGGCGCGAACTTCCAGAAACGCATTGCGCTCATCGTCCGGATCTTTCGGCAGCAGCAGCACCTGTAACTGCTGTTCCAGTTGTTCACTTTTGTCTTTCGCTTCGCGCAGTTCTTCCTGCGCCATCTCACGCATTTCAGGATCGTCGAGCATCATTTGTGCTGTTTCGATATCGTCCTGAATCTGTTGCCAGTCCGTAAAACAGCGAGAAACATCGCTAAGTTGTGCATACTCACGCGACAATGCGCGAAAACGTTCCTGGTCTGCGATGGTTCCCGCATCACCCAGCAGCGCCTGAACTTCTTCATGGCGTTCATGCAGGGCTTCCAGTTTGGCAACGATAGAAGGCTTCATAGGCGTAAATGCACCTTGTAAAAAGAAGGGTGTGTTGCTACTCCAGCCCGAGGCTGTCGCGCAAAATATTCAGGCGTTCGTCATCCCCGTCACGGGCGGCCTGCTGAAGAGATTTGGTTGGTGCATGGATCAGGCGATTGGTCAGTTTCCATGCCAGATCCTGCATAATGGTTTGCGCGTCGCCGCCCTGTTCCAGAGCGGCCAGCGCTTTCGCGGTCAATTCATCACGTACCTGCTCAGACTGACTACGGTATTCACGAATGGTTTCACTGGCGCCCTGAGCGCGCAGCCAGGCCATAAACTCGCTGGTTTCCTGCGCAACAATGGTTTCGGCTTCCACCGCCGCGGCTTTGCGCTGCGCCAGGTTGTGCGAAATAATGCTCTGCAGATCGTCAACGCTATAGAGATAGGCGTTAGCCAGATTGCCGACTTCCGGTTCGACATCGCGCGGAACGGCGATATCCACCAGCAGCATCGGCTGATTGCGGCGGCTTTTCAGCGCGCGCTCCACCATTCCTTTGCCGATGATAGGCAACGGGCTGGCGGTTGAACTGATGATAATGTCGGCTTCACGCAGGCGTTCGTCGATGTCGCTGAGCGCGATGACTTCGGCACCCACTTCATCGGCCAGAACCTGTGCCCGCTCGCGGGTGCGGTTGGCGATGATCATCTTCTGCACTTTGTGTTCGCGCAGATGACGCGCCACCAGTTCGATGGTTTCGCCCGCGCCGACCAGCAGCACGGTAACCGTGGAGAGCGATTCAAAGATCTGCCGTGCCAGCGTACAGGCGGCAAAGGCAACGGACACCGCGCTGGCACCGATATCGGTTTCCGTACGGACTCGTTTGGCGACAGAGAAAGATTTCTGGAACATTCGCTCCAGCGCGCTGGCGTTCAGATGCCCTTTTTGCGAATCCGCAAAGGCCTTTTTCACCTGACCGAGAATTTGCGGCTCACCCAGTACCAGCGAATCCAGACCGCTGGCGACACGCATCAGATGGCTGACCGCGTCGTTATCCTGGTGCCAGTAGAGGCTGCTGCGCAGCTCCTCTTCGTTGAGGTTATGGTAGTCGCATAACCAACGAATCAGCGCCTCATGCAGATTGTCCTGCTCTTCCACACTAAGATACAGCTCCGTGCGGTTACACGTCGACAAGACCACACCGCCCTGCACCATTGGCTGCGCAAGCAGGCTTTCCAGCGCCTGATCGAGCGTATCCGGCGAAAACGTTACGCGTTCTCGCAGCGATACAGGTGCCGTCTTATGGTTAATGCCGAGCGCTAAAAGGGTCATGTCTGCGGGAGTAGTACCAGCGTTGATATGGTTAGTCTGCTCGCATCATACAGGATGCGCGGAATCAATAAAAGAGAGTGCCCCCTTTTGGAGTAATAGCTTGTCGCTTAAATTAAGATAACGTGAACGTAGACGATATACCCGCACAGCGCTAGCATTAAGGGTTATTATTGCAACGTATCACAAGGATTCGTCATCATTATGACCCTGCCTGACTTTCGCCTGATCCGCCTGCTTCCGCTGGCAAGCCTGGTTCTGACCGCCTGTACGCTCAACGCGCCGAAAGGCCCGGGGAAGAGCCCGGACTCTCCTCAATGGCGGCAGCATCAGCAGGATGTCCGTCAATTAAATCAGTATCAGACGCGCGGCGCGTTTGCCTATATTTCCGACGAACAGAAGGTCTATGCGCGCTTTTTCTGGCAGCAGACCGGCCAGGATCGCTATCGTCTGCTGCTGACCAACCCGCTTGGCAGCACCGAACTTGAACTGAATGCGCAGCCGGGTAACGTGCAGTTAATGGATAACAAAGGGCAGCGCTATACCGCTGACGATGCCGAAGAGATGATCGGCAAGCTGACCGGTATGCCGATCCCGCTGAACAGCCTGCGCCAATGGATCCTCGGTCTTCCGGGCGACGCCACCGACTACAAGCTTGACGACCAGTATCGACTGAGTGAAGTAAACTACCGCCAGGACGGCAAACGCTGGAAGGTGGTCTACAGTGCGTACGACAGCAAGACTACTCCGGCGATGCCCGCCAATATGGAGCTTTCTGACGGCGCTCAGCGTATCAAGCTGAAAATGGATAACTGGATCGTGAAATGATGACCCACTGGCCCTCTCCGGCAAAACTGAATCTGTTTTTATACATCACCGGACGACGTGCGGACGGTTATCACACGCTGCAAACCCTGTTTCAGTTCCTTGATTATGGCGACACCATCAGCCTGGAGCCGCGCAGTGACGGCGAAATTCATCTCCTGACGCCGGTTGACGGCGTAGCACATGAAGACAACCTGATCGTTCGCGCCGCACGACTGCTGATGAAAACAGCCGCAGAGAGCGGTCGCCTGCCGGCCGGCAGCGGCGCGGATATCCGTATCGAAAAGCGTCTGCCGATGGGCGGGGGTCTTGGCGGGGGGTCGTCGAACGCGGCAACCGTGCTGGTCGCGCTGAATAACATCTGGCAGTGCGGTTTGTCGCTGGACGAGCTGGCCGCGCTCGGATTAACGCTGGGTGCTGACGTCCCGGTGTTTGTCCGCGGACACGCCGCCTTTGCTGAAGGCGTCGGAGAGCGCCTGACGCCGGTGGAACCGGCCGAAAAATGGTACCTGGTGGTGCATCCGGGCGTCAGTATTTCTACGCCGATGATTTTTAACGATCCAGACCTCCCCCGCAATACGCCAAAAAGGTCAATAGAAACGTTATTAAAATGTGAATTCAGCAATGATTGCGAGGTTATCGCAAGAAAACGTTTTCGCGAGGTTGATGCGGCGCTTTCCTGGCTGTTAGAATACGCGCCGTCGCGCCTGACTGGTACAGGGGCCTGTGTCTTTGCTGAATTCGATACAGAATCTCGTGCCCGACAGGTGCTTGAGCAAGCCCCGGAATGGTTTAATGGCTTTGTGGCGAAGGGTGTCAACCTTTCTCCACTCCATCAATCCATGCTTTAGCCGGGCAAGCTGAGTTTCGGTGACAACGTCACCTTGTTCCAGACGTTGCATCGCGCTCTTTAATACACCGCATGGAGAGAGTCCTGCCTGGCCCGCACAGTTTTCGGCAAACTCTTTCCACCAATGGACGCATGCCTGAGGTTCTTCTCGTGCCTGATATGAAGCTTTTTGCTGGTAACGCCACCCCGGAACTAGCACAACGTATTGCCAACCGCCTGTACACTTCTCTCGGCGACGCCGCTGTAGGTCGCTTTAGCGATGGCGAAGTCAGCGTACAAATTAACGAAAATGTACGCGGTGGTGATATTTTCATCATCCAGTCCACTTGTGCTCCAACGAACGACAACCTGATGGAATTGGTCGTTATGGTTGATGCCCTGCGCCGTGCTTCCGCAGGCCGTATCACCGCCGTTATTCCTTACTTTGGCTATGCGCGCCAGGATCGTCGTGTACGTTCCGCCCGTGTACCGATTACGGCAAAAGTTGTCGCTGACTTCCTGTCCAGCGTTGGCGTTGACCGCGTTCTGACCGTTGACCTGCATGCTGAACAGATCCAGGGCTTCTTCGACGTACCGGTTGATAACGTATTTGGTAGCCCAATTCTGTTAGAAGATATGCTGCAGCTGAATCTGGATAACCCGATTGTGGTTTCTCCGGACATCGGTGGCGTCGTGCGTGCCCGCGCTATCGCTAAGCTGCTCAATGACACCGATATGGCAATCATCGACAAACGCCGTCCGCGTGCAAACGTCTCTCAGGTGATGCACATCATCGGTGACGTCGCTGGCCGTGACTGCGTACTGGTTGACGACATGATCGATACCGGTGGCACGTTGTGTAAGGCCGCTGAAGCACTGAAAGAACGTGGTGCGAAACGCGTATTTGCTTACGCGACTCACCCGATCTTCTCAGGCAATGCAGCTAACAACCTGCGTAACTCAGTGATTGATGAAGTTGTCGTCTGCGATACCATTCCGCTGACCGACGAAATCAAAGCACTGCCGAACGTGCGTACATTGACCCTGTCGGGTATGCTGGCCGAAGCGATTCGTCGTATCAGCAACGAAGAATCTATTTCTGCTATGTTCGAGCATTAATCGAACCCGGTTCAAAAACCCGCTGCGGCGGGTTTTTTCGTCTGTAACCCTTATTTCTCCACAAAATCATTCAGGATGCATCGAGGCGGCAAGCGAATGAGTTCCCGGGAACGTACCGGTAGTACGTGACGGGGGCGAATGAAGGCAGCCAACAAAGAGACAATCGGAAGGATGAAGTGGAATGACTTAAGCCTCCTTCACCTGCCAACCAGCCTATGAGTTGACAGATGATGCGCTCATGGATGAAACATTATTGTGAACAGAATTTTTTCCTCACATGTGATGCCTTTCCGCGCCCTCATCGACGCTTGTTGGAAAGAAAAATATACCGCCTCACGGTTTAGCCGTGATGTGATTGCCGGGATCACCGTCGGGATTATTGCCATCCCGCTGGCGATGGCGCTGGCTATTGGGAGTGGCGTCGCGCCGCAGTACGGACTCTATACTTCCGCTGTGGCAGGGATAGTCATTGCCTTAACCGGGGGGTCGCGTTTTAGCGTCTCTGGTCCAACCGCCGCATTTGTGGTGATCCTCTACCCCGTTTCGCAGCAGTTTGGACTTGCTGGCCTGCTGGTGGCGACGCTGATGTCCGGGGTTTTTCTGATCCTCTTTGGCCTGGCCCGCTTCGGTCGCCTGATTGAGTACATCCCGGTTTCAGTGACCTTAGGTTTTACTTCAGGGATTGGTATCACCATTGGTACCATGCAAATCAAAGACTTCCTCGGTCTGCAGATGGCCCACGTACCGGAGCACTATCTGCAGAAAGTCGGCGCGCTGTTTATGGCTCTGCCGACCATCAACCTGGGTGACGCCGCCATCGGCGTGGTCACGCTGGGCACCCTGATTTTCTGGCCGCGTCTGGGCATTCGCCTGCCAGGTCACCTGCCCGCCCTGCTCGCCGGTTGCGTCGTCATGGGGATTGTCAACCTGCTGGGCGGACATGTTGCGACCATTGGTTCTCAGTTCCACTATATTCTGGCCGACGGCTCACAGGGCAATGGGATCCCGCAACTGCTGCCGCAGCTGGTGCTGCCGTGGAACCTGCCGGATTCTGATTTCACCCTGAGCTGGGATTCCCTGCGCGCTCTGCTTCCGGCGGCGTTTTCTATGGCGATGCTGGGGGCGATTGAGTCTCTGCTCTGCGCCGTGGTGCTCGACGGAATGACCGGTACCAAACACAAGGCCAACAGTGAACTGATCGGTCAGGGGCTGGGTAACATCGTCGCGCCTTTCTTCGGCGGGATTACGGCAACGGCGGCGATTGCCCGCTCGGCGGCGAACGTCCGCGCTGGCGCTACCTCCCCGATTTCCGCTGTGATCCACGCGCTTCTGGTGATCATGGCGCTGCTGGCGCTGGCGCCACTGCTCTCCTGGCTACCGCTGTCGGCGATGGCGGCCCTGCTGCTGATGGTGGCGTGGAACATGAGCGAAGCCCACAAGGTGGTGGATTTACTGCGTCACGCGCCCAAAGACGACATCATTGTGATGATGATGTGTATGTCGCTGACGGTGCTGTTTGACATGGTCATTGCCATTAGCGTCGGGATTGTGCTGGCCTCGTTACTGTTTATGCGCCGTATCGCGCGCATGACGCGACTGGCCGCGGTGAACGTTGAGGTGCCAGAGGATGTGCTGGTGCTGCGCGTGATAGGCCCGCTGTTCTTTGCCGCGGCTGAAGGATTGTTCACCGATCTGGAGTCGCGCATTGAAGGCAAGCGCATTGTCGTGCTGAAGTGGGATGCGGTGCCCGTGCTGGATGCCGGGGGCCTGGATGCCTTCCAGCGCTTTGTGAAAAGATTGCCGGAAGGGTGCGAACTGCGCGTGACAAACGTGGAATTCCAGCCGCTGCGCACGATGGCGCGCGCCGGTATTAAGCCGATTCCGGGACGCCTGACGTTCTTCCCGAACCGCGACGCGGCGCTGGCTGATTTGTAATCTCTGGCAGTTATCGGTCCGTTCCTGTACGGGCCGGTAACATTTTCCACTCTGCCCGCTGGTTTTCCTCTCCTGAGTTGTTATTATCCGTTTTCTGTTCCTGTGAATAAGAGTGGCAGTTCGTGATTCCCTTTACCTTACGTGAAATGACCGGAGATGATATTCCGGCGGTTCAGTTATTTCTGACCCAGCATTTGAATGAATTCTTTGCTGCTGGAAGACCTGTTCCTTCTGCCGGACAGGATGTTTTTCATCTGCAACAGCAGTATATTCAGCAGGAGCGGAATTTATTGCTTTGCGCCTGGAGCGAAGAGCATGAACTCATTGCTACCCTGGCCGTCTGCCAATATGACGACCGAATAGCTGAACTTCGCGGGCGTTATATTTTGAATGAAACGGCGGAAATTTGTCGCTGTTATGTGGACAAACGCTATCGCAGAAAAGGTATTGGCCGTCAGTTACTCGCTTTTGCTGAAACATTTTGTGAGCAGCACCAGTACACCCTATTATACTTGCATACCCACCATTTTTTACCGGGCGGATATTCATTCTGGAAACGTAATAATTTTCAGGTGGTGATGGATATGCACGATCACTGGCAATTAGTGCATATGGAGAGATCACATAAATTGGCATGACTAAGAATATTAATTGATCAATGTCAATCAATTCTCATTTAGCTTTTCATCACTACGTTTTGTCATCCCGAATTTTATTATTCAAAAAATACTAACTAATTGAAATTTATGAATTAAATACTTTCACGCCCGATTATGCCCTCTCTTTACCCGGTGATTGATCTTGTTAACAAATGCCGATACAGTCCTTTCCGACAGCATTTCATTACACCAACATTGTAGTGAATAGGAATATGGTGCGGATTATTCTAATCTTATGCCATAACTGCCCCCGCAACTGTAGGCGGATGCAGAATATCCTCGTGCAGCATATTTTGTTGCAGGTCACTGTAAAGCGAATCTTTATGGGAAGGCCGATATTCTGATTACCGTGAGTCAGGAGACCTGCTGTCAAATTTATGCTCCATTGAGTGGACGGGATGGTCCATGGGATGATTTATTTGACATAAGTCACTGTGAAAAGGTGAATCAGTTTTCTGACTGAACCGCATACTTTCTTTATTTGCATAAAGTCATGCATAAATTTCACGATGTTATGTCATCTATCGTCATGAACTCTCCCGATATAAGGAACGACATAATCCATGACCAGACGTTCAGATTCTGGCATGAACGGGATGATAATAATGCACGCTAATTTTACCTCTTTACCTTATAAAAAAACGCTTCTGGCTGTTGCTGGTGCCGCGCTGTTTCTTACTTCAGGTCTTTCTCATGCTGCAAAAACGGAATATCCATTGACGATTAAAAACTGCGGTCGGGATATCACGTTTAACGCAGCGCCAAAACGTGTTGCCACCGTGGGACAAAACAGTACAGAGATCCTGTATGCACTGGGTCTGGCTGACCGCGTGGTGGGAACGTCGCTGTGGTTTGGACCGGTTCCCGATGCCTGGAAAGCAGCAAATGACAAAATTGCCGTGATTGCGCAAAACATCCCCAGTTTCGAAGGCATCATTGCCAAAAAACCGGATCTGGTCGCCAGCCAGTTCGAATGGCAAATCGGCCCCGCCGGTACCGTGGCGTCTTATGAACAGTTCAGCGAATTGAAGGTCCCCGTCTATACCGCACCGGCTGACTGCGCGAAAGATAACGAAGATGGTGGTGACGGCGTTCGCAAAGGGATGTTTGATATCGCGATGGTCTATCAGGAAGTCGCCGACTTAGCGACGATCTTCGACGTTCAGGATAAGGGTGACGAACTGATTGCCAGCCTTAAGGCGCGCGAAGCGGCAGCGAAAAACAAAATCGCCGGGATGGACAGCAACGTCTCCGCCGTCTTCTGGTTCTCCAGCGCTGACCTGCAACTTGATCCTTACGTCGCCGGGAAATTAGGGCCTGCGGCCTGGATTGCGCAAACGCTGGGCGTCAAAAACGTCATTGATTCCGCCGAAGAGTGGCCGACTGTCGGTTGGGAAACTATCGCGAAAGCCCAGCCGTCGGTAATTGTGCTGGGGGAAATGAGTCGTCGTCGTTTCCCGGCCGATGACTGGCAGGTGAAAATGGATTACCTGAAATCCGATCCGGTCACCCAACTGATCCCCGCCGTAAAAGCCAATCATTTACCGGTGATTGACGTGCAGACCATGAATGCCGGTATCAGAACCATTGACGGTGTTGAAAAGCTGGCGGATGCCCTGGTTGAGTACGGCTTAGCGCATCCTCAGGCCGCGCATTAATCCTCGTTTCGCGCCAGACCCCGACGGGTCCGGCGCGTTTTATGCACTCCGAAACGCAGGTTACTATGAGCGATTTACGCAGGACGCGTCACGCCGTCAGTCGGTTAGCGGTCAATGTTTGCGGTCACGCCCTCTGGGTTAGCGTGCTGATGTGCGGCGTCCTGCTGGCGGGGATCGCCATTGGCGAGACGTTTATTCCCTGGCAGCATGTGCTCAACACGCTGGCAAACCGTCTGTTTGATACTCACTATCCGGTTGATGCGCTGGACGCCGGGATCGTCTGGAACTATCGCCTGACCCGAGCACTGGTTTCTGCCAGCTGTGGCGCTTGCCTTGCCGTGTCGGGCGTGGTTTTACAGTCATTACTGCGTAATGCACTTGCCGAGCCCTATCTCTTGGGCATTTCAGCCGGCGCGTCTACCGGGGCGGTGCTGGTTGCGCTGACCGGACTGGGCGCGGGCATGATAAGCATGTCGTTCGGCGCATTTATCGGCGCCCTGACCGCCTTTCTGTTTGTGGCCCTGCTGGCCGTCGCAGCGGGCGGCAGGCAGGGTGGTGGCATAACCACGCAAATCATTCTCGCCGGTATCGCCAGTTCACAACTGTTCAATGCGCTGACGTCACTGATCATCACCCGCTCCGCCAACGCAGAACAGGCGCGCGGCATTATGTTCTGGTTACTCGGGAATCTGAGCGGTGTCCGCTGGCCGGACGTGGTACTGGCTGTCCCCACCGCGCTGGTTGGCGTCGCAATATGCTTTTGTTATGCCCGTCATCTGGATGCCTTCTCCTTTGGTGCAGAATCCGCAGCCTCACTGGGGATTCCGGTAAAACGCACCCGTGGCGTGCTGATTGCCGCGGTGACCGGTATGACGGCCATTATGGTCTCCATCGTCGGCGCCATTGGCTTTGTGGGACTGGTTATCCCTCACGCCGCCCGCCTGCTGGTCGGCAATCAACATCACAGACTGCTGCCCGTCAGCGCGCTGATCGGCGCGATTTTCCTGATCGTCGCCGATGTTATTTCCCGCACGCTGCTCCCCGGACAAGTTCTGCCAATAGGTGTTATCACGGCGCTGGTCGGCGCGCCCGCGTTTTCAATTATTCTGATCAGAGGAAACCAGGCGAAATGACCGTCAATCCTGTACCGACGCCCGTTGCGGCTGATGAGGCCATCATTCAGGCGCAGCGTCTGCACTGGCAGGTGAAAGGCAAAGTGATTGTCAATGATGTCTCACTCAGCGTAGCGCCGGGTGAGTTTGTCGGCATTATCGGCCCTAATGGATCCGGTAAAACATCGCTGATTTCGCTGCTGGCCGGTCTGCTAAAACCCTCAGCCGGTCACATCCTGTTGCAGCAAAAGTCGCTGCACCGCTATTCACGCCGTCAACTGGCCCAACAGGTTGCTCTGGTTGAACAGCAGGCGGAAACCAGTGAACGCCTGACCGCGCTGCAGGCCGTCTCACTGGGACGCACCCCGTGGCTTAGCCTGCTGAATCCGTGGTCGGAAAACGATGACGACATCGTTCAGACCATGCTGGAGAAAGTCGATCTTCAGCATCTTCGCCACCGCTGCTGGCACACCTTTTCCGGCGGCGAGAAGCAACGTCTGCACATTGCCCGCGCCCTCGCGCAGCAGCCACAACTGTTACTGATGGACGAACCCACTAACCATCTCGATATTCAGCATCAGATTGGCCTTCTCAGTCTGGTGAAACGCGAAAAGCTGACCGTTGTCGCCGCCCTCCACGATCTCAATCATGCCGCCATGTTCTGCGATCGCATCATCGTGATGAACGCCGGTCGTCTGGAAATGCAGGGCCGTCCCTGCGCCATTTTCACCCGCGACAATCTCCGCGCCTGGTTTGGTATTGACGCCATCGTCGAACGCGATCCCCACGGCGCTAGCTGTTTTATTCGTTATCAAAAGCCTGAAGGAACTTAAGGAAGATCCCATGAAATATGTCAAACAGAGCCTGAGCGCATTGTGTCTACTGGCCCTCACCGCCTCCGCTTTCGCGCAAACTCACGAAGTGCTGATGAAGAATCGCGGTTCAGCGGGACCTATGGTCTATGAGCCGGACTATCTGGAGATTCAACCCGGCGACACGGTGAAGTTTATCCGTAAGCATAAAAGCCACAATGCCGCCTCAATTGCTGAGCTGTCTCCTGCGGGGTACCCGGGATTTATCGGCAAAATCGATGAGGAGATCGCGGTGAAATATGACGACGCGGGATTCTACGGCATTAAATGCACCCCGCACTATGCACAAGGGATGGTGATGCTGATCAAAGTTGGCGACGCCACCCTGCCGGACACCTACCGCGAGTTTAAAGCCCCCGGGATCGCCGATAAGCGCTTCCAGGAGATCTATTCGCGCATTGATAAACAGTAAGGGAGAGCGCTGTGGTGGTGGAGAACAAACCGTCAGATGATGATATTCAGGAACAACGACGCAACTGCCTGTGTAAATTGACAAAATTCGCTGCCGCGGCGGGGGTGACCGCCGCCGTCTGGCCGCTGATTTCCGCACTAGGCCCTGACGAAACGGCCCGCGGGGAAAATGAGCCGATAGACGTCTCACTGGCGGGTGTCGCCGCCGGGCAAACCGTCAGACGCCTCTGGCAGGGAAAGTTAATCCTCATCCATCACCGCACGCCGGAAGAGATTGCCGCTGCCCGTACCGGTGACCACAGCGCGCTTATCGATCCGCAGTCGGACAGTGAACGGGTCACGCCAGACCATCCGCAGTGGCTGGTCGTTCAGGGATACTGTCCACATGCCGGCTGCGTACCCAATGCCAGGCCTGGCGGACAGGGCTGGGTTTGTCCGTGCCACGGTTCGGAGTTTGATACTTCCGGACGGGTCACGCGTGGGCCCGCAACGGCCAACCTGGCGGTTCCCGAGTACGCCTTTCACCCCGATGGCCTGACCGTGCGAATTGGCGCTAAGGACGCGTGAGATGATCCGTTGGCGCATTCCTTTCCCACGCTCCATCGCCGGTGTATGGCTATTCGCCATCGGCGCGATCCTGCTGGTGATGCTCGGGATACAGATACTGACCGGCATCGTGCTGGCGATGTTTTACGTCCCGACGGCAGAGCTGGCGTTTGATTCCATCATTCACATCATGCGCGCAGTGAGCCACGGAGAACTGCTGCGCAATATGCACGCCATCGGGGCATCGCTGTTTTTCTTCGCCTGCTATCTGCATATTTTCCGGGGCATGTATTACAACGTCTACCGCAGACCGTACATAACGATGTGGATGATTAGCGTCACGCTCTACGTGCTGCTGATGATCACCGCGTTTCTCGGCTACAGCCTGATTTGGGGGCAAAAAAGTTACTGGGCAGCGACGGTCATCACCCGTTTCGCCCGCGCCATTCCGGTAGTGGGAGACGGACTGTACACCTTCCTGGTGGGCGGTTATGCGCCTGGAACCCCCACGCTGGGACGCTTTTATGTTCTGCACTTTATCCTTCCCTTTGCCGTCGTGGTGGTGACGATTTTCCACGTCCGCACGGTACAGTCGGCATTTGCCCACGCGATGAAACGGACCTTCAGCGAAAAGGCGTCACGCAGTCTGTTCTTTGATTACCGAATCACGGATTCTGATGCCATCAAAATCACGCTCTTTCTGATGCTGTTCACCTGGTTTTTGTTTTTCGCGCCGCATTATCTGAGTAGCGCGGATAACTTCATCCCGGCGGATCCCACGGTCACTCCGGCAATTGTCGCCCCGGAATGGTACTTTCTCCCGTTCTTTTCCATTCTGCGCTGTTTTCCAGATGAACGCGTCGGGCTGGCGGCCATGTGTGGCGCGGTACTGATCTTCTACCTTCTCCCCTGGCTGGATACTTCCCGCGCGCGTTTTCGCCACTTCAGCAAATGGGTGAAAGGGGGTTTCTGGCTATGGGTGCTGAACCTCTGTTTTCTGGGATGGCTGGGATCGAAAGCGCTGGTTGGCCCCGATCTGACGGAAGGCATTCGTAATGAAGAGGGCTGGATCCGCGCGGCATCGCAGCTGTCGACACTCGGCTATTTCGCCTGGTTTTTACTGGTGCTGCCCTGTCGGCGTTTTCTGGAAAAGCAGGACTGAAGATGATAAGACAATTATTCAGATACAGCATGCTGTGGATGGTATTTTGCGTGATGGGGTCGGTATTCGCGCAAGACGCCGTACCGACACGACAGGACTGGCGCTTCAGCGGCCTTGCCGGTGAATATGATAAGGCGCAACTGCGGCGCGGTTTGCAGGTCTATGAAGAGAAGTGCCGGGCCTGTCACAGCATGAAATACCTGACGTTTCGCACACTGACGAAACCCGGTGGCCCGGAACTGACGACAGAAGAGGCAAAAAGCCTCGCCAGCGGCTATGTATTTCCGACTATCCAGGATGACGGTCAGCCCGGCGAGCGGGATGGCACCCTGAATGACAGCTTTATTTCGCCTTACCTGAATGAGCAGGAAGCGAGATATCTGAATAACGGCGCCCTGCCCGTGGATTTGAGTTATATCGTTCGCGCCCGTACGTACGATCGCGGCTTTCCGCAATTTCTGCTGGACGCGTTTGTGCCTTACTCTGAGCAAGGGGCGGATTACCTTTTCGCACTCTTAACCGGTTACCTGCCCGACGATCCGGAAATGAAAGCCAATCGCTACTATCCGGGTGGCGTGATTAACATGCCAAAGCCGCTGGCGGATGGCGAAATCGAATGGCAAACAGAAGCGCATGTCGCGCAAACGGAAGAACAGTACGCGCGGGATGTGACGGCCTTTCTGGTTTGGGCAGCCGATCCTGAACGGCAGACGAGAACGCATCAGGGAATTTACGTGATGGGTTATCTCACCGTGATACTGGCGCTATTGTGGATGTTACGACGAATGAAAAGACGCGCACAAAACTAAGCGCGAGAAAGAAACCGCACTCTGACCAGTCAGCCTCATGCTGGCTGGTCATTATCTTGCAACTAAGCGTTAGCTATGACGACGATTATCGTTACGACGGCAACGTTTATCGTAGTGGCGCACCCACCAGTAACGGTCGCTGACCTGCTCATGCCCCCCTACACGGGCACCCGCCAGCCACAGAATGGCGCCGACGAAGATACTGAGCACTGCACCATGAGCGAAAAATTGTGGCAGGTTAAATTGCGGTAACTGGTTTAAAATGGAATAACCCACGCCACCCACCATGACCACTAGCCCCAAACCCATGAGAACATTACCGAGTAACGAAGCGTTTTTGCGTTTCATATGTCACCTCCGGAACCTTTGGGTTGCTTCAGGGAATACCCCTAATCCTTATGTGTAAAGTATAGACAACACACCGCTTTGGTAGTGCGCCTGCGATCACAATTACCAGCCATTATTCAACAAAACTTTACAAATAACCCTCTGAACATCTTGACTTTCCAATAATCAATGTTGGCAATTATTCAGTTTTCGTGTGAAGTCACACGGTTCTTTGTCAAGCGGGACGACAGACAGTAAACTACGCGCCAGTTATTGAAACACTCAGGATAGAAAACGTGACGATTAAACTGATTGTCGGCCTGGCGAACCCCGGCGCTGAATATGCAGCCACCCGACATAATGCGGGCGCATGGTACGTCGATTTACTGGCAGAGCGGTTGCGCGCCCCCCTGCGCGAAGAGCCGAAATTCTTCGGCTACACCTCCAGAGTCAGTCTGGAAGGTGAAGATGTCCGTTTGTTAGTTCCCACCACGTTTATGAATCTGAGCGGCAAAGCGGTCGGCGCGATGGCGAGTTTTTATCGCATCAATCCTGATGAAATTTTAGTGGCCCACGATGAACTGGATCTTCCGCCTGGCGTGGCGAAGTTTAAACTCGGTGGGGGTCATGGCGGACACAACGGGCTGAAAGACATTATCAGCAAGCTCGGCAATAACCCTAACTTTCATCGCTTACGTGTCGGAATCGGCCATCCGGGCGACAAAAATAAAGTTGTCGGCTTTGTGTTAGGCAAACCGCCTGTTTCTGAACAGAAGTTAATTGACGATGCAATTGACGAAGCGGCACGTTGCACCGAGTTATGGTTCAAAGAAGGTTTGACCAAAGCAACGAACCGATTGCACGCCTTTAAAGCGCAATAAGCAGTGATGTGCGGCATTTTTGCCGTATGCCGTGTATAATAGGCAGAGTTATTTCCATTTCTACAATCTGTTCTCTGCAACAGGTTGATTATCAAGATATTAAGGTGATTTAAATCATGGGATTCAAATGCGGTATCGTCGGTTTGCCCAACGTCGGGAAATCCACCCTGTTCAACGCGCTGACCAAAGCCGGTATTGAAGCGGCAAACTTCCCATTCTGTACGATTGAGCCGAATACCGGCGTCGTGCCGATGCCCGACCCGCGTCTGGACCAGTTGGCTGAGATCGTCAAACCGCAGCGTATTCTGCCGACCACAATGGAATTTGTTGATATTGCCGGTCTGGTTAAAGGCGCATCCAAAGGTGAAGGTCTGGGTAACCAGTTCCTGACCAACATTCGTGAAACCGAAGCGATCGGCCACGTGGTTCGCTGCTTCGAAAACGACAACATCATTCACGTATCGGGCAAAGTGAACCCGGCGGAAGATATTGACGTTATTAACACCGAGCTGGCTCTGGCGGATCTCGATACCTGCGAACGCGCAATTCACCGCGTGCAGAAGAAAGCCAAAGGCGGCGATAAAGATGCGAAAGCCGAACTGGCGGCACTGGAAAAATGCCTGCCGCAACTCTCTGAAGCCGGCATGCTGCGTTCTCTGGATCTGACGGAAGAAGACAAAGCAGCGATCCGCTACCTGAGCTTCCTGACCCTGAAACCAACCATGTATATCGCTAACGTCAACGAAGACGGTTTCGAGAACAACCCGTATCTCGATCAGGTGCGTGAAATTGCCGCGAAAGAAGGCTCCGTCGTGGTTCCGGTTTGTGCGGCTGTTGAAGCAGACATCGCCGAACTGGATGATGACGAGCGCGACGAATTCATGCAGGAACTGGGGCTGGAAGAACCGGGCCTGAACCGTGTGATCCGTGCTGGTTATAAGCTGCTGAATCTGCAAACCTACTTCACCGCAGGCGTGAAAGAAGTGCGTGCATGGACCATCCCTGTCGGCGCGACGGCTCCGCAGGCAGCGGGCAAAATCCATACTGACTTTGAGAAAGGCTTTATCCGCGCGCAGACCATCGCGTTTGACGACTTCATCACCTACAAAGGTGAACAGGGCGCGAAAGAAGCCGGTAAGATGCGTGCCGAAGGGAAAGATTACATCGTTAAAGATGGCGATGTGATGAACTTCCTGTTCAACGTCTAAATAAAATTTGTTGTTTCATGAAGTTTCATCGACTCTCATGACGTTCAAGAAAAACCATAAAATCCACGCAACTGCGTGGATTTTTCATTTTTATGGTGCTCAGAAAGTTTCCCAGTTGTCTGTTTCCGAAGCTATCTTTTTGGACAACACATATTTTTCGCCATTATTCCTTTTCCTATGGTGACTAACACGTTTTTCTGAGGCCATGTTTGCGGCTTGTTTTCCTTCCTCATTCAGACTGAACACGCTGACCATATCCTGGAGTACACGGGATTGTTCCTGCATTGAAGAGGCTGCGGCGGCTGACTCTTCAACGAGCGCGGCATTCTGCTGTGTGGTGGTATCAATCTGTCCCATCGCACTGTTGATTTGAGCAATCCCATCACTCTGCTCCCGGCTCGCTTGCGCGATTTCCTCAATCAGTTGCGTCATGTTCTGGACGTTGGTAACAATTCCCGTCATGCCGCCATCTGCTTTTTCAACCAGGTTGCGGCCAGAGGCAATACGGGAGACAGAGTCATCGATCAATTCCTTAATTTCACGAGCCGCTGACGCACTGCGTTGCGCCAGTGTACGGACTTCCCCAGCCACCACAGCAAAACCACGTCCGGACTCACCCGCTCGCGCGGCTTCCACTGCTGCATTCAGCGCCAGAATATTGGTCTGGAAGGCTATACCATCAATAACCTGGATGATGTCAGCCATTTTTGATGAGGAATCGTAAATTTCCTGCATTCGGGAAGACACTTCACTCATCACAGCGCCATTCTGTTTCACGACAGATGCTGTCTCACTCACGTAACGATGTGCCTGCGCCGTATTTGCTGCAGTATTGTTAATCGTTGCCGTCAGCTCTTCCAGAGTCGAGGCGGTCTCTTCCACTCCTGCCGCTTGCTCTTCCGTGCGAGATGCCAGATCGGTATTACCACTATTAATTTCAGCCGCGGCTAACGCTATGCTGTCGGCCCCTTCACGGACCTTGCGCACCGTATTACGCAGACTCTCCGTCATTTCCCTCAGGGAGAGCATCAGTTGTCCAAGCTGGTCTCGGGATTCCACTTTAACGTCGATGCCCAGATTACCGGACGCCACTTCCCGGGCCACATGAACGGCAGACAACAATGGGCGAGTTATCCCGCGAGTGATAAACCACGCCAACAGACTGCCGACGAGAATAGCGATGACACCAAGAACAATCAGAGCCTGAATTGCTGCCGAGCCATTTCCCTGAATGGAATCAGCGGCTTCATCAATTTGTGCTTTATCGTAATCTTCCAGTGCTTTTACGCTGCCGGAATAGACCTCCATGGCGGGAATGAGTTTCTCGCGAATAAAGGCATTGGTGGCCTCACCCTCCCCTTGTTCGCTAATGCGAATCGCCTCATTGCGAATATCGATGTACAGTTTTCTTTTCTCAGCCACGGTCGCCAGGAGTGACTTACCCGTATCAGAGACAATTAATTCTGTCAGTTCCTTCTGAATGGCACTCACACGCTCCGTCACCACTTTCATTTTTGACTGAGCAAACTTTTTAATTCCCTCATCAGAGGAAGTCAGTACAGACAGCCCCATCGCGCCGTTATAGTCAATTGCCGCCCCCCACGCCCCCGTGAGACGCTCCAGAACCAGTAACCGGTCTGTAATAGCATGGGTCTCTTTCAGGATGCCATTTAATTTAACGATACCCGTTACAGCCATAATAACGACAAGGGTGAGAACAATACTGAAGCCAGCCCCCATTCGGGTACCAACGCCAAAATTATTTATTTTCATCTGCTGTCTCATACAAAAAAAGTCACCTTTTCCCTGCCCCCCGTTGAAAAAATCAGAACAATGTCAGGAACGTTCCACTTAAGGATGGGATTGAGCTAACATATTGAAATTGATCATGTTTTAAACATGTGCCAGCGTATCTATCGGCAGAAAGGGGGCGGACTTTAACGTGTTAATTCTCTTAAAAAGCATTGACATTTTGAAACAAGACAGAAGGTCGATTATAAAACAGACAGTATCATGTTGTTTTTTAATTGAAAAAGACAACTCTATGTTTATCTCATAATTTACAAACTGGAAACAAAAGAATAAAAAAGCAACAACCGATTCCATATTAATCTAAAGATAACAACTTAACCAATATCCATTCATTGCATAAAAAATAATTAACATTGATATTAATGCAGTACAATAAAAATAAATCACCACCATTATTAAGTGACAGGCTTTAATCAATTGAAAGTTTCAGAAAGGATGGATTGATATTTTTACGCCACAAACCTGAATTGATTATCATCTGTCACCAGAAAATCCCCCTGGGTGTAGCGTGCGTTCGGTGCTATGCGTGAACATTGATTCAACAATATTGTTCAGGCAAAGAAAATCATCAATGAATGCCGGCATGACGATAACGAATACAAACCACTTTCAGCACTGAATTATCAGACGCCACCTGAGTTTACAACAAGCTGCTAAAACGGGAGTTACAACGCGTTGGTTCGATAGCATCTTTTCCATGCCCGATTCTCAAGACTGAAATCCTTAGCTGTTCGTCCCGTTTCCCCCCCCTTAATCACGACAATGACCTGAAGCTCAATAAAACTGAGCGTTACGCAAAGCGATCTTCGTCGTTGGCAAAGTGAGTATGCCGGACGATCGCTAAATGTGAATGGGACGACTATGCGGGATGCTTACACACCACTCTCAGGTCAGGCATTCTTCAATAGTCATATTTACAAAACCATCCCACGACAACACCAACATTTAAACCCTGCAATTTTTGTTACGTTAATATTTTATTCCGATAATGAAATCGAAAATGAGTGTATAGATATAAAATATCAGGGATTTCACCTATCGATAGAATTCAACAATTGAAAATAAGCAATTGATCGTTATTATTAATTGATAACAACGATCGATATTTACCTTCCAATAGCCAAATGCTATCATTGGTCTTTTATACAGTATGCTTATTGCAAACGAGAAAAGTGACGTCAGGAGAAATCAACATGTTCGCACTCAATAGCTATAAAAAGACGCTTTCGCAGGCATACTAATGAATTTTTCTTTACAATATCCAGGCGAACCTAAAGGTAGTCACGGCTCAAAACGTTCATTAATACTCTTTGCGCTGGGAATATTGATAATCGCTGTAGTTTTCTATGTTAACTGGTGGAATTATCCACCGGTTTATTTTGGTAGCGCCCTTCAAAACCCACAAACTTATTTTGATTTAACACTTGTTCTGTTTCTGTTGATGGCGCTTTATCTTACCGGGAAATTTTCTGCGTACACAAAACACAGTGTACTGTTGAGATCGGGCCTGCTCATCTGGCTGGCAGGCGCCACGCTTGAGTTTTCGGAACAACTCGTCTTTCAGCCTCACTGGCTCAGCTATCTGAAAAATTTTTTACGCTTAGCGGGGATTTTTCTCGTCTGTATTTCGGGGTATAAAAAAATACGCGACCTGGAAAAACTCTATGCCCTGGCGAATACAATTTCAAAATACGATGATTTGACGCAACTACCCAACAGACGTTTTTTTATCAACACCATTCATGACCTGTCCTATACTTCTCTGGGTCTCATCTTAATTGACATTGATCATTTTAAAAAGATTAATGACCAATACGGACATGTAAAAGGTGACGAAACACTCAGAAAGTTTGGGAAATTACTTTCCACCTGTTCATCAGAAAATTGCATACCCACAAGAATTGGCGGGGAGGAGTTTGCCGTTATGGTAAAAAATGCAAATCCCAAATTACTATCAACCTATGCCAGCATGATTATGCATGATACGTCAAAAATCGCCATTGATGAAGAAAACACATTATCAATAAGTATCGGGCTGGGCATTAAAAATAAAGACGAAAAAACCAGTGCGTTTATCAAACGCGTCGATGAAGCGTTGTATAAAGCAAAAAACACGGGGCGAGGTAAAACGGAATGGTCTCAGTAAATCATATTTGCAGAAATTTCAGAGACGATTTCACATTACTCGACAGACCCAATTCACAAATAACATTACGATAGCGTTCAATTGCCGTATGTCATTAAGGTTTGTCGAGTAGTTTCCCGCTGTTATCAGATAAAGAGTTAAGTGAAACATTGATTGTAGCCAGGACGGCATCGCGATCCGCTATCGTTGAATTTGAGATCAATAAAGCGTTCGCGATTGATGCTTTTCTCCCCTCCGGCGCGTACCGGAAACGCATTTTTGCCTGTCAGGTCAATCGTTCACTGCTTCAAAAAAATTACCCTTTTTGTTATATTGATGCTTACTGTTTATCCACCTCCGCGGTGCCAAAAAGAACAAGATTCACCGCAACCCAGGACAATAAAATGTTAGATTACCGCTTCCCGACAGCTTTGCAGATGGTTCTCAGCGTAGCGATGGCGGAGCAGTCGGGTGAACGTTCGACAAGTGCAATTCTGGCCTATGGTCTGGAAGCGAATCCGAGCTTTATTCGCAAATTAATGGTTCCGCTCACGCGAGACGGTATCATCGTCTCAACGCTTGGCCGCAACGGTTCTATTCATCTTGGTCGCCCGGCGGACAAGATCACCCTGCGCGATATCTACATTTCCGTCATAGAAGATAAAAAACTGTGGGCGTCGCGTCCGGACATACCTGCTCGCTGCGTGGTCAGCGCCAACGCGTGTTGGTACTTCAAATCTATCGCCGATGAAGCGGAGCAGGCTTCATTAGAGGTATTAGCTCGCCATACCGTGGCAAGCGCGCTGGAAGAGGTCAAAAAAGCCGATACCAGCGGCTGCGATCCGGTCCCTGAAATTGATGCCCGGTCTAAAAAAGCGCATTAGTTATTTCCCTACTGCAAAAAAAACCGCCTTAACGGTGAAGGCGGTTTTTTTGTTATGTGCAATGCCTTAAGAAGCAGGCAAAACATCCCTTACCGGTTTACCGCGCGTAACGAATTTACGCAGCGTAACGTAAAACACCGGCGTCAGGAACAAACCAAACAACGTCACGCCCAGCATACCGGAAAACACCGTGATACCGGTGACACCACGCACTTCTGCACCTGCGCCGTGCCCGAGGATCAGTGGAATCGTCCCGGCAATAAAGGCGATGGACGTCATCACAATCGGGCGTAAGCGCAGGCGACAGGCTTCCAGCGCCGCATCCATGATACCCTTCCCCTGGATTTCCAGCTCGCGGGCGAACTCAACGATCAGAATAGCGTTTTTACAGGCGAGCCCCATAAGTACAACCAGACCAACCTGAACGAACACGTTGTTATCGCCACCGGTCAACCAGACGCCAAACAGAGCGGACAGCATGGTCATCGGGACGATAAGGATCACCGCCAGCGGTAGCGTCCAGCTTTCATACAGTGCCGCCAGCACCAGGAAAGCCAGCAGAACCGCAACCGGGAAGACAATCAGCGCCGTATTGCCCTGAGTGGCCTGCTGGAAGCTCAGATCCGTCCATTCAATATTCATCCCATTCGGCAGTATCTGCTTCGACATCTTATCAAGCTGCGTCATCGCCTGTGCGGAAGAGAGTATGCGAGGATCGGCATCGCCAATGAGATCCGCCGCCGGATAACCATTGTAGCGAATCACCGGATCCGGCCCGTAGGTGGTACTGATATTCACCATACTGCCGATCGGCACCATTTCGCCCTGATTATTACGGGTGCGCAAATTAGCAATATCTTCCACGCTGTCGCGGAACGGTCCGTCGGCTTGCGCCATCACGCGCCAGGTACGCCCAAACTGGTTAAAATCATTCACATAAGACGATCCCAGATAGGTTTGCAGCGTACCAAACAGGTCGGTCAGCAACACGCCCTGCGCTTTCGCCTTATCACGATCGACCTGTACATCCAGTTGCGGAACGTTAGCCTGGTAGGTTGAGATCGGGAAATGCATCCCCGGCGTCTGCATAATTGCACCAGACATCGTGTTCACCGCGTTTTGCAGCGCGCCATAACCAAGACCGGCGCGATCCTGGATATACAGCGAATACCCGGAGCCCTGCCCCAACCCTAATATCGGCGGTGGCAATATGGAGAAACCAAAGCCCTGTTGAATTTGCGCGATTTTAGCGTTGATCTCCGCGTTAATTTCCGCCGCAGAGTGTTTACGCTGATCGAACGGTTTCAGGCCAAAAAAGACGGTCCCGGTATTCGGCGTGTTGGTGAACTGCAGCGCATTAAGCCCCGGGAAGGCAACCGCATAATCCACACCTTCGGTATTCATACCGATTTCGCTCATTTTGCGGATCACCGCATCGGTGCGTGCCAGCGACGCCCCTTCTGGCATTTTCACGCCGCCAATTAAATACAGCTTATCCTGCGTTGGAATAAACCCGCCGGGTACGGCTTTAAACATGACGCCAGCAGCACAGAGCAGCAGCACATAGACAGCAAATACCGCTCCCCGTCGTCCGAGCGTTTTGCCAACCAGCCCTTGATAGCCGTTCGAGCTGCGGTGGAAAAAGCGGTTAAATGGACGGAAAAGCCAACCGAACAGGCGATCAATAAGCCTGGTCGGGAAGTCTTTCGGTGCGCCATGCGGCTTTAATAGCAGGGCAGCCAGCGCCGGAGAGAGCGTCAACGAGTTGATAGCAGAGATCACGGTTGAAATTGCGATAGTCACCGCAAACTGTTTGTAGAACTGACCGGTTACCCCGGAGAGAAACGCCATCGGTACGAATACCGCGCACAGCACCAGCGCAATGGCGATAATCGGCCCGGAAACTTCTCGCATCGCCTGATGCGCCGCCTCAAGTGGAGCAAGCCCCTCTTCGATATTTCGCTCGACGTTTTCCACCACGACGATGGCGTCATCCACAACGATACCGATAGCCAATACCAGCCCGAACAAACTCAGGGTATTAAGCGAAAAACCAAGCAGATAGAGAATGCTGAACGTGCCCACAACCGATACCGGCACCGCGATCAGTGGAATGATAGATGCGCGCCAGGTTTGCAGGAACAAAATGACCACCAGTACAACCAGCACCACCGCTTCCAGCAGCGTTTGCACTACCGCGCGAATGGAATCGCGAACGAAAACGGTAGGATCGTAAGGTGCCGCCCATTTCATATCTTCCGGGAAACGCGTGGACAGCTCGTTCATTTTGGCGCGCACCGCGTCAGACAAATCAATGGCGTTCGCCCCCGGAGACTGGAAGATACCAATCCCGACCGCGTCTTTATTGTTAAGCTGTGAACGCAGCGCATAGCTTCCGGAGCCCATTTCGATACGCGCCACGTCGCGCAGGCGTACCAGTGAGCCGTCCTGCGCCGTTTTCAGAATGATATTGCCAAACTCTTCTTCCGTATGCAGACGCCCCTGGGCGTTAATGGAGATCAGGAAATCGCTCTCTTTCGGCAGCGGCTCGGCGCCAAGCTGCCCGGCGGAAACCTGTACGTTTTGCTCCTGCATCGCCGTTACCACATCCGAAGCGGTTAATCCGCGTGCCGCCACCTTGTTTGGATCCAGCCAGATGCGCATAGCGTATTCGCCTGAGCCAAAAATCTGGATCTGACCAACGCCAGGCAGACGCGCCAGTTCGTCCTTTACTTTTAGCGTGGCATAGTTGCGCATATACAGTGAATCGTACTTACCACCAGGCGAAAACAGATGCACCACCAGCGTGAGCGTCGGCGACTGTTTCTGGGTGGTGATACCCAGACGGCGCACATCTTCCGGCAGACGCGCCTCGGCCTGGGATACCCGGTTTTGTACCTGAACCTGCGCCTGATCGGGGTCTGTGCCCGGACGGAACGTGACGGTTGTCACCAGCACACCGTCAGAACCTGCGACGGATTTCATGTACATCATGTTTTCAACGCCGTTGATCGCTTCTTCCAGCGGCGTTGCCACGGTCTCCGCAATCACTTTCGGGTTGGCGCCTGGATACTCCGCACGCACCTGTACGCTTGGCGGTACGACATCAGGATATTCGCTGACCGGCAACAGCGGGATGGCGATTAATCCTGTGATAAAAATCAGAATCGACAGCACCGCGGCAAAGATCGGCCTGTCGATAAAAAAGCGGGAAAAGTCCATGTGGCGGATTCTCAGGTAAGGGATCAGTTGAGGGTGGCGCTGGCGGTCATGGCGACGGTTTTCGCGTTAACCGGCATACCCGGCATAAACACTTTTTGTAAACCATCGACGATGACTCTGTCGCCAGGGTTCAGTCCCTGCTGCACGATGCGTAATCCGGCGGCCAGACGCCCCGGTGTAATATCGCGGCGCTGCGCTTTACCTTCTTTATCAACGATATAAACATATTTGCGATCCTGATCGGTCAGCACCGCTTTGTCGTCGATAAGCATGGCGTTGAACTCCGCGCTGCCCGGCAGGCGTACGCGGGCAAAGAGTCCCGGCGTGAACTGACGCTGCGCGTTATTTAATAGCGCGCGCATACGGATTGTGCCGGTACTCGGCGTTAACTGATTATCAAGAAAATCGACTTTTCCCTGATGGGGATAGCCATCCTCGCCAACAAGGCCAATTTCAACCGGTAGCGCCAGATGATTACTGGACGCGCCCTGCCCACTGCGGGCGAGATGTTGATAATGAAGGTAGGTCGACTCATCCACGTCAAAGTAGACGTAAACCGTCTTCTGCGATACCAGCGTGGTGAGCACGCTGGCGCTGTCCCCCGCGGTGACCAGATTACCGCTGGTGATTAACGCACGGCTGGCGCGACCCTCAATAGGCGCGGTCACTTTGGTGAAATCCAGGTTAAGTTGCGCAGCATCAACGGCCGCCTGCGCTGCGCGGATGTCGGCCTGTGCCTGGGTGGCGACCGAACGGCGCTGCTCCCATTCTTCGCGGGAGACGACGTTAGTATTGACTAATTTATCGGTACGGTTCGCCTCACTTCGCGCGAGGCTTGCCTGGGTTTTGGCTCTCGCCAACGTCGCCTGCGCCTGTTCCAGCGCGGCGCGATAGGTCCTGTCATCGATAGTGAACAGCACCTCCCCTTTTTTCACCTCCTGACCGTCGGTGTAATTCACTTTATCAATGTAGCCAGAGACGCGCGGGCGTAGCTGAACACTTTCCACCGCGTCAATCCTGCCATTAAAACTATCCCACTGATTAATGGATTTCATTACCACGTCAGCGGCGCTGACGGCGGGAGCTTGTGGCGCGACGTTTTGGGCGACACCGTCATCGCAACCGACGAGCAGTACGCCGAGCAGCATCGCTCCCAGCGCATGCAGATGAAAGCTAACCCAGGTTTTTTGCAGGCTCATTATTTTTATTCCGGTAATTGTAGCCGCCGGGCAAGACGCAGCAGGAGACACCGCGCCACTTCCTTTGTCCGGGCTGGCTCAGGGACATTTGTGTCGTTCATCGCCACAAAACTGTAACAGTTGCGAATACACTATTTCGGCGATTGTAGGGAGGCGTGAAATTTAGTGCAAGAATAATTGATACACTTTATGTGCTGTTGGCGTCAGTGCCAAAAGACGCGTTTCCGGCAAGGATTTAAATGTAACAATAAAACTTGCAATTAATGCGAAAACAGGCCACCTTTAAATGCAACAGACAAAGATGCTTTTAAATAAGCGACGGGGGGAAACAAGATGAACACTGGCGCATTTATTCACGATTTACTCGACTGGATCGACAACAACCTTGATAACCGCCTGGACATCGACACCGTTTCCAGGCGAGCCGGTTATTCGAAATGGCACCTCCAGCGCCTCTTCAAAGAACATACGGGTTATCCCCTCGCCGGGTATATTCGTGCCCAAAAGCTGCGAAAATCGGTTGAACGCTTAACCCACAGCGACGAACCGATTTTGAACGTGGCGATCGCGTTGGGCTTTGACTCTCAGCAGTCATTCAACCGCAGTTTCAAGCGTCAGTACGGTCAGGCTCCCGGCGCGTGGCGCCGCAGTGCCGGCTGCCCGTTGACCAAACTTCGCCAATGTTAGTCATGCCTCTCTCGGTGACAGGAACCATTGTGAATGCCTCTACGCCTGCCTGATGATTTGATTGCCCCTCTCTTCGCTGCTCATCGTGTCGCCTGAGCCCATTCTCACCGGTGTCGCGTTGAAAGACAGACAGCGGGTTCGTCACGCCATAACAAATCTTAAACGTCATTGCGCACCATAATGCACGACAGCCGTGGCTGGCTATTTAATGGTATGATACCTTTGAGTGACACAATAGGTCAGAAGAGAATGCTATGGACACTGGACTCTTTATCAAAGATAACTTCCGTTTTACCGAAGGCACTCGTTCTTCTATGTATTCGCAACTGGCCGCGTTTATTCGCCATCAAATCAAGCTCGGCGTATTCAGGCCCCATGATAAAATCGTCACCGAAAATGAGTTGTGTGACATTCTTAATATCAGCAGGACAACCGTTCGACTGGCGTTCAATGAACTTCTTGAGGAAGGTCTTATTGTACGTCAGCGGCGTAAAGGCACCTTCATTGCCGATAAGAAAATTAATCGCCGACTCAATTCGCTCTATAATTTCACCGAAAGTATGCGGGAACAGGGAATAAAACCCCATTCGCTGGTGCTGCAATCGGAAGTGAGCGATGCTGATGAGATGGTTGCTGACAAACTGAACCTGACGCCAACGCAGCGTAAGGTTTTCATCCTGAAACGTGTCCGACTGGGGGATGACACCCCCCTGCTTCTGGAAACGACCTGTATTCCCTGGAATCTGTGCCCCGGCATTGAGTTTTACGACTTTGCCACCCTTTCCCTTTATGATGTTCTCAAAAATGAGTTTGGGCTGAATATTGCGCATGCTACTGAACATATTGAAGCGGTGATTATCAACAAATCAGCCGCACATTATCTGCAGTGCACGGAAAAAGTCATGGCCGGTTACCATATTGAACGTGTTTCATTCCTTGAGAACGGCTTTGTCTTTGAATATACGACGTCGGTGACCCGAGCGGATAAGTGCAATTTTAAAATTGACCTGTTTAATGCCGGACAGAATTCAGCTAAAGCGAGGGTCGATTTTTCCCGCCAGTTAACATGCTGATTGCCCCTGCTCTTATAGATATTGACAACGCGCTTTCACTCTCTAATATGTATCATACAAATGAAACAATGAATGGAGATCGCCTATGAAGCCGCAAAAGAAAGCCGCAGAGATGTCACCTCAGGAGCTGGGTCGGTACATCGATCAGTCGGTCCTCAAACCAGAATTTACCCTGGCGGAAGTGCAGAAATACATTCAGGAAGGCATTGATTTTAATTGTAAAACCGTGTGCATAAATCCGGCATATCTCGACATTGCCAGGACGATGTGCAAAGGGACAAACACCGGCATTTGTGTCGTGTGTGATTTCCCGTTTGGCGCATCGTCAACGGTATCCAAAGTCAAGCAGGCCGACATTATCTGTCAAAACGGTGACGTTGAAGACCTCGATATCGTCGCCAACTATGGTTTTATCCGCAGTGGGCAATGGCAGGAATTTGAAGAGGACATCCGGGCTGTGGCAGCCGTTGCTCATCGTTACGACACCCTGTTGAAGGTGATTTTTGAAACCGATGCGTTAACGCTGGAACAGGTTGCAACCGCCACGGAATACGCATGCCGCGCCGGGGCGGATTTCGTCAAAACATCCACCGGGTTCTATACCGGCGGCGAAAGTAAAGGTGCTACACCAGAGGTGATTCAGGTGATGCTCGATGCGGCAAAGGGACGCTGCAAAGTTAAAGGTTCTGGATGTATTCGTACGCGTGAACACTTCCTGCAATTGATTGATATGGGAATCGACCGTATGGGGATTGGTTATCGATCCACCCCCGTGGTTTTAGGCCTGGATGCTTAATGCTAAAGGTATCTGTTGATATTTGCGGGCAGGTGACTGCCCGCTATTATGAAACGGTTAAAAGCGGTCCGGAATTGCATGGTGTGGGTTCTCAACCACGGGGTTCCATGAAAGCCCTACTACCGTGTCCACAACGTTAAAAGTGTCTGAACTGGCCGCTAGCGCACAGGATCAATAAACAGACCATTGCGTCAGGCCACCTGGAGATTATTTCCGTGAGCAGCAGGCGATGTAGTTCAACTGATGGCGATGGTGCCGGAAGAAGCGGAACATCCCCAGAAAGCGCGTCCTGTTCTCACGGGTTCGCAATCCGTTAAACAGGATCTTCGCCGTGCCCGTCAGACCCTCGTCACGAATCAGCCCTGACGGGGACATAAGGGACATCTCGCCGTGATGCGTGTTAACCGACTGGAAGCCGTTGGCGATAAACAGTGCTTTCCATGCCGTTCGGGTCATCGGGCTGACGTTGGATTTCACAACGTCTTCCAGTTGCGTCTGTCTGACCGCCTCCAGATGTTCATGGGTGAACATAATGTCGTGTGTCAGCAGGCGACCGCCGGGTTTGAGCACCCGATAGTATTCATTAATCAGCCGGGATTTCGCCTTGTCCACGTACATGGTCAGCATCGCTTCGTTAATCACGACATCGAAGGCCTCGTCAGCGAAAGGCAATTTAGTGGCGTTCGCATCCAGCACCTGAATTTTATCCTGTAGACCCGCAGCCGCGACGTTTTGCCGGGCCTTCGTCAGTGCGTTTTTATCCATATCGATAGCATATATCGTGCAGCCAAAGCGCTGGGCGAGTTCGATAGACGTGGTGCCCATGTTGCAGGCGACTTCCAGCACGACACTGTCCGCCGTGAGATTCGACTGACTGAACAGCCACTCGGTAGCCTCAACGCCGCCGGGTCGCAAACGGGTTTTCCCCAGGCTGGCTAAAAATGTATGTCCGGCTTTCTCACTTGCGCTCATGACGATGCCCTCACTATAAGTTGCATATTAAAAGCAAGTTAACATGATGGCGTGAAAATGAGAATGATTTACATCAAGAAAAAAATACGCCCTCACTCGCCACTTCTCGTCACAATTCACGGTCCGTTTGCTGGCGGTCAGCGTTGGGACTGTCACTACGGCAGGAATAAGGCTTTTCCCGTCTGCGTCTGTGTTGTTGACTTATTCTGTAAAAAGATTACTTTTCAGGACATGAAGAAGATACTAATCATTGTCCCCGATGGCGGTATGCTGTTTGAATCCGCTGGTATTGCCGACATTCTGATGCAGGCCAACCGCCTGCATCCAGAAGGCGCTACGGACGTCTGTTATCAGGTTCAGCTAGCAACAACCCAGCCGCATCAGGTGATCCATGGTCAGTCCGGTTTAAATTTACTGGCAGATCATCGCCTGCATGAAATTGACCCTCGTGAGCCTCTTGATACCATCATTATCACTGGCAAAGGTCAAAATCCGCAGGAAGGGATTGCGGTAGTTGACTGGCTGCGCCTGGCCGCTCCTCATGCCCGCCGCATTGCATCCATTTGCGGCGGTGCGATGCTGTTGGCACAAAGCGGACTGCTGGATGGCAGACGCGCCACCACCCACTGGAAGCTACTGGAAACCATGCAGGCCGCATTTCCTCAGGTGCGCGTCGAGGGCGGTCCACTCTATATTCAGGACGAACACATCTGGACATCAGGCGGAGTCAGTTCCGGCTTTGATCTGACGCTTGCGCTGGTTGAAGAAGACTACGGATTCAGCCTGGCGCGCGACATCGCCCAGGACTTCGTCATGTACCTGCGCCGCCCCGGAGGCCAGTTGCAGTTTAGCCGCTATAACCTTCAGCAGACCAGCGCCCTGGGCCCCATTAACGATCTGCAGGCATGGTTGCTCGAGAACCTCACCGCCGACCTCAGTGTGGATAAGCTGGCGGAAAAAGTCGCCATGAGTCCGCGTAATTTCACCCGCGTGTTTACCCGGGAAACCGGCGCTTCACCGGCGCGCTATGTCGCCGAAGCCCGTCTGGCCGCTGCCCGACAGCGTCTGGAGCAGACCAACGAGACGCTGGATCGTATCGCCGAACAAACGGGATTTGGCAGCAGCATTAACCTGCGGCGGCTGTTTGAAAAACAGCTTCAACTTACGCCTGGTGAATATCGCCAGCGCTTTCACTGTCGTAAAATGGCGTAAAGTGATCCTTTTTTGTCATTTACGCCAACGGGTCACCGACCTACATTACCTTCAGAGACAACAGATAAGGAGTTGATCATGGTAAAGGTCGGTATTAACGGTTTTGGCCGTATCGGACGCAACGTACTGCGTGCAGCACTGGGTAACCCGGATATTCAGATTGTGGCAATCAACGATCTGACAGACAGTAAAACGCTGGCGCATTTGCTGAAATACGACTCGCTGCTCGGTAAACTCGACGCCGATGTCACCGCCGGTGAGGGGCAGCTTGTGGTTGACGGTAAACCCATTACCGTGTTCAGTGAACGCGACCCCGCCAATATCCCCTGGCGTCAGAGTGAAGTTGATATCGTCATTGAAGCAACCGGCTTTTTCACTGACCGAGATAAAGCAGCGGTGCACATCCACAGCGGTGGCGCAAAGCGAGTGATTATCTCCGCCCCCGGTAAAAACGATGATTTAACCATCGTGATGGGCGTTAACGATAGCCTCTACTCCCCGGATAAACACTTCGTGGTCAGCAACGGTAGCTGCACCACCAACGGTCTGGCACCTGCCGCGCAGGTTCTGCACCAGCATTTTGGTATTAAGCATGGTCTGATGAACACCACCCACGCCTATACCAACAGCCAGGCGCTGCATGACCAGCCGGAAAAAGATCTTCGTGGTGCCCGCGCCGCCGCACTGTCGATTGTGCCTTACTCCAGCGGTGCCGCGAAGGCGCTTGGCAAAGTCATTCCTGAACTGGACGGTCGCTTAACCGGTTACTCGCTGCGCGTACCGGTTCCGGTGGTGTCCATTGTCGACCTGACCGTAACGCTTGAGCGGGATGTGACGACTGAAGAGGTCAACAATGCATTTCGTGAAGCCGCCGCCAGCGGGCCACTGAAAGGGATCCTCGGCTATAGCGATGAACCGCTCGTCTCAAGCGACTACCAGGGTGACCCGCGTTCTTCCATTATTGACGGTCTCTCAACGCTGGTGATTGGCGGCAATATGGTCAAAATTCTGGCGTGGTACGACAATGAATGGGGATTCTCCAATCGCCTTGTCGACCTCGCGCTGTTGATGGCAAGGCGTGAACGCTAACCTCGCCGTTCTCACCCGCCCTCTAAAATCCACGCCTGGCGTGGATTTTTAATTTCTGCCGCGTGCCGTCGTTACCTGCGATGCTGCCGGGACTGCACCTGCTGCGGTGCGGTCATCCGCGCCATTTGTCTCGCAGCATGCTTTGTGGTTGCGTTATTGCATGATGTCTTGCGTGATATTTTGCGGTTTCAGGCAGCGCGAACAGGGTAAGGATCGAATGAAAAAAATACGGGAAGATAATAAAAAAAATGCGCGCATTGCCTTCCGGGATCTTCTGGCAAGGTTCGACGCCGGGAAAATGGCAGCGTTGTCATCGTCTGGTTTTAATCCATAACGGACAGAAATCGCTTTAAAACAGGATGCAAAAACGCCCGTTTTTCAGGAGCTCAACTTAAAATGCGCCGCGTTAATATTGTATTGCCTCATTTTTCGCCATAGCGTGGTACGGCCAATTTTCAGCAGGCTGGCCATCTCCTGAATACGCCCTCCTGTCACCCTTGCCGCGTGAATAATGGCATCCTTCTCGATGTCGCTAAATGAGACGCTGGCAGAGAAGCTACCGGTCGTGGATTCTGAGGTCCGGTGCTCGTTAAAGAGATACTCCGGCAGATGGTTCAGGTGAATACGCCCGTTTTCACTTTTCAGCGCCGTATTTTCAATAACACTGTTGAGTTCGAAATCATTGCCGGGCCAGTCGCAGGCAATCAGCGGGGTCAGTACATCGTCATCCATAGACAGGCGAGTCGAAAACCGTTTTTCCAGGCGACGCAAGCGGTGATTCACCAGCGAAGGGATGCTGTTACGTCGCTGTCGCAGCGGTGGAATCATAATTTCAAAAGCGTGCAACGCGTAATAAAGCTGACGGCTAAAGCGGTTTTGTTCCACCAGCCGCGCCAAATCCACCGTCGTGGCGGCAATCACCTTCACGTCGACTGGCACCACGCGGCGCGCGTCAAGACGGGTGATGACGCCCTGCTTGATCACTTGTAATAACGCCGACTGCAGTTCAGGTGCCAGATACTCAATTTTCTCCAGATACAGCGTGCCGCCGTGCGCCAGTTCCAGGCGGCTTAACCGCCCTTCTCTGTCGTCGTCCGCCGTGCTGGCGATAAAATCCCGAACCTGATCGGCATACAGCTGGCAGTTCACCGCAATATACGGGCCTTCCGCCCGTTCGCTGGCATTATGAATCGCCTGACTGAGTAACTCCTTGCCGACCCCCTCTTCACCACATAGCAACACCGGGAAGCTGCCCCGCGCCGCCTGACGACCAAAATGGACGATACGCTGGGTTTGCGGATCGTCCTGCGCCATCTGTGCAAAGGTATGGCTCACTTTACCCAACTGGCTGGTCATCAACTGACGCATCTTTTCCACCGGATGCAGCAGCAAAATAAAACTGGTGCCCTGTGTTTCGACAATCGGCTTGAGGGTTATCACCGTATCGACAAACTGGTGCTGGCTTTCAAACGTCGTCTCAACATGATGGAGCGGACGCTGATGGCGGATAGCACGCAGCAGAACGCTGGGCAGCGTCAGGAGTTCACTGAGGTTTTTGCCGTGGGCAGCCGTCACGTCAAGATGCAGCAGCCGTGCCGCCTGAGCGTTGATAAATTGCAGACTTCCCTGCGCATTCCAGGTCATCACGCCGTCATCCATGCTCTCCAGCAAACCATACAGCTGATTGAGGTGGCGGTTCGATTCTGCAAGCAGGCTATCGGTAAGCAACGAGTTCCCCACCTCGCGCGCGATCGCCAGCGTTAATGACAGATCGGCAGGTGAGGCGTCGTCTGCCGGACAGCCCAGCGCGATAGATCCAGAGAGGCGTCCGTGGTTGTCGAAAATGGGTGTCGAGCAAAAACTCCACGCACCGAGCGCCTGCTTAAAATGGTGATCGGGTAACGTTTTTACCGGCTGCCCCAGCATAGCGGCCAACGACAGCGCACAGCTGCCAATGATGCTTTCCGCGCAATAGGTGCCATCGGCAAAGCCGAGAGCCTCCAGGCGCTGGAGCGTATCCGGATCGCCACAGCGGCTGAGCACGCAAGCGCTTTCATCAAGAATTAACAGCGCACACTTTCGTGGCGACATGTATTCCCACGCATCCTCCAGCGCCGCCTGCCCGAGCGTGAGCATCGCCGTTTTGCGCCGACAAATAGAGTCAAACGTCAGCCCCTGTGCCCGGTGCGGCAGGGCCCAGAACTCGCGCTGCATCATTTTGCCGCAGCGCAGCCATGAGGCGCGAATATATTCCGGGACGTCCGCTGCTGTGGTTGCCATCTCGCTGCTCTTCACTGTCGGTTTCTCCGCGATTCCGGGTGCGGTTGCTCGCAATTTTGCCGTATTTCGCGTTTTAGCGTTCCGTTATGGAACATTTATTGAGATTAGTGTTCCTTTATGAAACATAACATTGATGAATTTTCTTTTTCGCGCGCTGGGGCACAATTACGTTATCGGCAGCGAGCGGTCGCCGTGGCGTTGAACACAACCGATCCCCTGGAGCCTAAGACCCGGAGCAAAAGAATGAAAAAGCTGATTAACCGTGTGGAAGACGTACTGAGTGAACAACTGGCTGGCCTCGCAAAAGCGCATCCGTCACTGACCCTGCATCAGGATCCGGTGTATGTGACCCGTTCAGATGCCCCTGTACAGGGCAAAGTCGCGCTGCTTTCTGGCGGCGGCAGCGGTCATGAACCGATGCACTGCGGCTACATCGGCCAGGGCATGCTGTCCGGTGCCTGTCCTGGAGAAATTTTCACCTCCCCAACCCCTGATAAAATGTTCGAATGCGCCATGCAGATTGACGGCGGCGAAGGCGTGCTGCTGATCGTGAAAAACTATACTGGCGATATTCTCAACTTCGAAACCGCGACCGAACTGCTGCACGAAAGCGGCGTGAAGGTCACCACCGTGGTCGTGGATGACGACGTGGCGGTCAAAGACAGCCTCTATACCGCCGGACGACGTGGTGTTGCTAATACCGTGCTGATTGAAAAACTGGTCGGTGCGGCGGCAGAACGCGGCGATTCCCTGGAAGCCTGCGCCGAACTCGGACGCAAACTCAATAATCATGGCCATTCGATCGGTATCGCCCTCGCAGCGTGTACGGTTCCGGCAGCCGGGCAGCCCTCTTTCACCCTCGCCGACAATGAAATGGAGTTCGGTGTGGGGATCCACGGCGAGCCAGGCATTGACCGTCGCGCCTTCGTCTCACTCGACAGAATCGTTGACGAAATGTTCGATACCCTGCTGGAAAACGGAACCTATAGCCGCACGCTGCGCCACTGGGATCCCACCCAGGGCGTCTGGCAGGAAGATAAGCAAGGCAAACAACCGTTGCAACGTGGCGATCGCGTCATCGCGCTGGTCAATAACCTCGGCGCCACGCCGCTTTCTGAACTGTACGGCGTCTATAACCGTCTCGACGCACGCTGCCAGCAGGCGGGTATCGTCATCGAACGCAATCTGATTGGTTCATATTGTACGTCACTGGATATGACCGGCTTTTCCATCACGCTTCTTAAAGTGGATGACGAGACGCTGGCACTCTGGGACGCACCGGTTCACACCCCAGGCCTGAACTGGGGCAACTAAGGAGAGAGTCATGTCACTTACCAGAGCGCAGATTGTGAGCTGGCTTTATCGCTGCGGGGATATTTTCAGTAAAGAGAGTGATTATCTCACCGGGCTGGATCGCGAGATTGGCGATGCTGACCACGGTTTGAATATGCATCGCGGCTTTAGCAAAGTGGTCGAAAAATTACCGGCCATTGCGGATAAAGATATCGGTTTTATTTTAAAAAACACCGGGATGACGCTGCTGTCAAACGTTGGAGGGGCCAGTGGCCCGCTGTTCGGCACCTTTTTCATCCGTGCCGCGCAGGCCACGCAGGCGCATCAGAGTTTGTCGCTCAATGAGCTCTATCTGATGATGCGCGAAGGTGCTGATGGCGTGATAAGCCGGGGTAAAGCCGAGCCGGGTGATAAAACGATGTGCGATGTCTGGGTACCGGTGGCGGAGTCATTACGCCAGTCCAGTGAGCAGAACCTCTCCGTCACCGCCGCGCTGGACGCTGCCGCCTCTGAGGCTGAAGCCGCCGCACAAAGCACGATTACGATGCAGGCCCGCAAAGGTCGCGCCAGCTACCTGGGCGAGCGTAGTATCGGGCACCGGGATCCGGGGGCAACCTCGGTGATGTTTATGATCCAGATGCTGGCAGCCGCGGCAAAAGAGTAAGGACAGTAAGATGGTAAACCTGGTCATAGTCTCTCACAGCGCCCGCCTCGGTGAAGGGGTTGGCGAACTGGCGCAACAGATGTTAATGGGCGGCAACTGTAAAATAGCCATTGCCGCTGGTATCGACGATCCGCAAAATCCCATCGGCACCGACCCCATTAAGGTGATGGAGGCGATCGAGTCTGTTGCCGATACCGACCACGTGCTGGTGATGATGGACATTGGCAGCGCCCTGCTCAGTGCAGAAACGGCGCTGGACCTCCTCGATCCGACGATCGCTGCGAAAGTACGACTGTGCGCCGCGCCGCTGGTGGAAGGGACGCTGGCGGCAACGGTGAGCGCCGCTGCGGGCGCGGATATCGAAAAGGTCATCGCCGACGCGACGAACGCTCTCGAGGCCAAGCGTGAGCAACTGGGTTTACCCTCTTCTGCTTCTGAAACCCGCATTACCCCGACCTTTATCGCACAGGATGCGGCAGCAAAATCAGTGTCCGTGGTGATCAAGAATCCCAACGGTCTGCACATTCGCCCGGCCTCCCGGCTTGTGGCAACGCTGTCGGCCTTTAACGCCGATCTGCTGCTGGAAAAAAACGGCAAGTGCGTTACGCCGGACAGCCTGAATCAGATTTCGCTGTTGCAGGTTCGCTGTCATGACACGGTACGTCTGCTGGCAAGTGGAGAACAGGCGGATGATGCGCTGGCCGCGTTTAGTCGTCTGGCGGCGGAGAATTTCGGCGAGTCGCTGGAAGATGCGGCGGTTGTCACATCGTCGACGGCGGACATCACGGGCAACGCGTTCTGTTACGCGCCAACGCTGCCACCGATTCGACAAGCGTCCGATCGCAGTCCTGGCGCAGAGCAGGCGCGACTGCGTAACGCGCTGGATCTCACGCTGCTCGACCTGATGACGCTGATTACCCGCGCGGAAGAAAACTGGCCGGGTGACCTGGCGGCCATTTTCTCTGGTCACCATATGTTGCTGGACGATCCGGAGCTGTTTGATACCGCCTGCGGGCTCCTGCGCAGCGAGCACTGTACGGCGGAATATGCCTGGCAGCAGGTGTTGAGCAGCCTCAGTACGCAGTATCGTCAACTGGATGACGCCTATCTGCAGGCGCGCTACATCGATATCGACGATCTCCTGCACCGCACGCTGCGTCATTTGCTGCAAAGCCCGCTGGTGCTGCCTGACGTTATCGCACCCACCATACTGGTTGCCGACAACCTCTTTCCGTCAACGGTGTCGGAGCTCGACCCGAACGTGGTGAAAGGCATCTGCCTGCGGGAGGGCAGTTCGCTCGCGCATGGCGCGTTGATCGCCCGGGAGATGGGTATCGCCTGGGTATGCCAGCAGGGCGACGCGCTTAACGATGTACAAACGGGCGAACGACTCACGCTTGATGTGGCGCACAATTGCGCCGTCAGGGAAAGGAAACCGCTATAACGTCGCAAAAAAGGGGGGTAATCACGCGCCGGGAGCGATCCTGGACTACGATTTTCTCATGGTAGATACCGTTATTCGGTACACACTAAGGAGATTAATCAATGCATACCCCTGCTTTTCGCGCGCCTGCTTCACTGTCGTTGGTCATAACATTAGCGGTTTCCGGCACGCTGCTTACCTTCTCTTCCCTGTCGGTTAACGCCGAAGAGATGCCGTTCTCCCCTCCGCAGCCGCCGGATATTCTGCTCGGTCCCCTGTTTAACGATGTGCAGAATGCCAGACTGTTTCCCGATCAGAAAACCTTTGCCGACGCCGTGCCTAACGGCGACCCGCTGATGATCCTCGCGGATTACCGGATGCAAAAGAATCAGTCCAGTTTCGATTTGCGCCACTTCGTGAGCGTCAACTTTACGCTGCCGAAAGAAGGGGAAAAATATGTTCCCCCGAAAGGGCAATCGCTGCGTGAACATATCGACGGGCTGTGGCCGGTGTTAACCCGCTCCACCGAAAGCGTGGAAAAATGGGATTCCCTGTTGCCGCTGCCTGAGCCTTACGTGGTGCCCGGCGGGCGTTTCCGGGAAGTCTATTATTGGGACAGTTACTTCACCATGCTGGGACTTGCCGAAAGCGGTCGCTGGGACAATATTGCCGATATGGTGGCAAACTTCGCCTGGGAGATTGATACCTTTGGCCATATTCCCAACGGCAACCGCACTTACTACCTGAGCCGCTCCCAGCCGCCCTTCTTTTCACTGATGGTCGAACTGCTGGCTCAGCACGACGGCGACGATGCGCTGAAAAAATACCTGCCGCAGATGCAAAAAGAGTACACCTACTGGATGGAAGGCGTCGAAACGCTGCAGGCAGGTCAACAGAACAAGCGGGTGGTGAAACTGGAGGATGGCACCCTTCTCAACCGCTACTGGGATGAGCGGGATACGCCGCGACCGGAATCCTGGGTCGAAGATATTGCCACGGCGAAAAGCAATCCAAACCGCCCGGCGACCGATATTTATCGCGATCTGCGCGCAGCGGCCGCGTCCGGCTGGGATTTCAGTTCACGCTGGATGGATAATCCGCAGCAGCTTGGCACGCTGCGGACCACCAGCATCGTTCCGGTCGATCTCAACGCCCTGTTGTACAAAATGGAAAAAATCCTCGCGCGCGCCAGCAAAGCCGCGGGGGATGAGGCAAAAGCCAGCCAGTACGACACGCTGGCGAATGCCCGACAGAAAGCCATTGAACATTACCTGTGGAATGATAAAGAGGGCTGGTACGCGGATTACGACCTGAAGAGCAAGCGGGTACGGAATCAGTTGACCGCTGCAGCGCTGTTCCCGCTGTATGTCAATGCCGCCTCGAAAGATCGCGCCAGTAAAATGGCTGCGGCCACCCGCGCGCATCTGCTGCAACCGGGCGGGCTTGCCACCACGTCGGTGAAAAGCGGACAGCAATGGGATGCGCCAAACGGCTGGGCGCCGCTGCAGTGGGTCGCCACCGAGGGCTTACAGAACTATGGTCAGAATGACGTAGCGATGGAGGTGAGCTGGCGCTTTCTGACCAACGTGCAGCACACGTACGATCGCGAACAAAAGCTGGTGGAAAAATATGACGTCAGCAGCACCGGGACCGGTGGTGGTGGCGGAGAATATCCGTTGCAGGATGGTTTTGGCTGGAGCAATGGCGTCACGCTGAAGATGCTTGACCTGATCTGTGTGAAGGAAAAACCGTGCGATAGCGTGCCGGAAAAACGCCCTGTCACCAGCCCGGCATCCGCTGAACAGCCACAAAAACAGGCAACGCCATAATACTCAGTGTCTGACCGGCCTGGGAATGCCAGGCCGGTTTTCGCTTCATGCGATCAGAAACGGTAGCTTGCCCCGACCTGGACCGTCCGGTCACGGCCAATCCAGCAGTTGGTGCTGTCGTAGCAGCTGAACGTTTCTTTGTTGGTAATGTTCTGGGCGCTGGCTTTTAGCGTCACGCCGCTCAGTGACGGCAGCACCTCGCCTAAGCGATACGACACGGCGAGATCGTACTGTGTCGTGCCCCCCAGTTTACCGCCCTTGTTGTCCGGCGAGATCTCCATCGGCCCGGTATAGCGCGCCCCTGCGCCCATCGTCAGCCCGCGCAGTGTGGTCGCGTCAAAGGTGTAATCCCCCCACAGATTAAACGCATTCTCCGGCACCTGCGTTGGGCGCTTGCCTTCCCAGGTTTCATCTTCGGTATTGATCGCATGGGTGTAAGCGTAATTGGCGATCAACGTGACGTTGTCACCTGGACGACTGATGACCGAAAGCTCCGCCCCTTTCGATTCGATCTCCCCGGTCTGTCGATAATCCCAGGTCGGCGTGGCGGAAAGGACATTCTTCTGGCGAATGTTAAACACCGAGGCGGTCAGCGTTGTCGCGTAATCGACCAGCAGGTATTTCACCCCACCTTCCAGTTGTTTGCTGGTCGTCGGCTTCACGTCTTTCGCCGTCAGCGTGCCCTGTGGTGAAATCGGTTTGAAGCCCTCGGAATAGCTGATAAACGGTGAAATACCGTTTTCAAAGGCATAGAGCGCGCCCAACCGTTTGGTCACCCGGTCTTGAGAGATCCAGGTTTTCTCGTCGTTTTGCATCGCATCGGTAGTCGTAGAACGGTAATCGTCATAGCGAAGACTGGCCAGCAGATTTAAGCCACCAAACGCGACCTGATCCTGCAAATAGTAGCCATTTTGCTGATAAGAAAGGCGGTTTTTCTGCGCAGTGTACAACCCCAGATCGGCGGTATGCACCTGATGGAAATCCGGGTCGCGCATGTCGATTCCTGGCGTGGCACTGGCGTAACGATAGAAGTAATGGCTGTCGAGTTTCTGATAGTCAAAGCCGGCCAGCAAATGGTGCTGCCAGTCCCCCAGCGCGACCGTTTTTGTCACCTGGTTGTCGATGTTGAAACTTTTCAGATCTTCATCAGTGGTATAGGCAAAGCGGTCAAGCATCCATACCGGGTTCATACCATTACCGGTTGAATAGACGCTGCGCTGGTGTGTATCGACGTCAAAATAGCGCGCCTGCTGACTGAATCCCCAACCGCTGTCAAATTCATGCTCGAAATGATAACCCACCATCCACTGACGCTGCTTAAAGCCACTCCACTCATCTCCGGCATAGTCACGACGATCGGCGTAACCCGAGCGCAAATAAGCAATCGGTAACGGGTTCGACGGTGACAACGACGGCGTATTTTGCACCAGGGCATCCAGCGTCAGACGCGTTTTGCTGTCCGGTTGCCAGGTGACGGAAGGTGCCAGCAGATAGTCTTCATAGCGCGTGGTGTGCGGTTGGTCGTCGCCCTCCGTCGCCTTACCCAGCAGACGGTAATTCCAGTCGCTGTCGCTGATGTTACCGGTGGAGTCCAGATAGCCCTCTTTCAGATTACGCGTACCGGTATTAAAGCCGATCTCCGTTGTTTGCTCAGCCTGCGGTTTTTTGCCCTGAATATTCACCAGCCCTCCCGGCGAACCGTTGCCATACAGCACGGACGCGGGCCCTTTCAGGATATCCACGCTTTCCACCAACAGCGAGTCGATACGCGCTTTGGTATTACCGGTGACGTTATACGGCAATTGCAAGCCGTTGTAGTACTCCTGATCGACGGAGAAACCGCGAATCTTGTACTCGCTCATATAGGAAGTATTGCCGCGCACTTCCGTCGACACCCCCGGCGCATAGCGAAGGATCTCGTTGACAGAATTCGCATGACGTAAGGTTATCTCGTGATTATCGATGGTATTAATCACCTGCGGCGTTTTACTTTCCGGGACGGCCGATTTGGTGGCGCTGTTGGTCCAGGCCGGCAGCAGGGTCTCCTGTCCCGTTGCGGATACCACGATGGTGGATTCGTTAGAATCTGCCGCATAAGACGGCGTGGTCAGAGCCAGTGAGATACAGCCAGAGAGCGCACAAAGTCGGAAGCAGGAAGTTGTCATAGTGAGAATAATTATCAGTTTAAATTGGAATGCTAATTATTCTCATTTCATTAGGTAAATCAAGAGAGGAATTGAAGGGGAATTTAAGGGGAATTTAAGGGGACCAGGATAAAAACGCGGCTCCCGCAGGAGCCGTGTTGTTAATCGCGGCGCACGAGTCGGAATACCCCCAGCACCACAATGGCACCCACCACCGCAACCAGGAAGCTGTGAAGGTTAAAGCCACTGATTGTGCCGCCAATACCAAACATGGTCGCCAGCCATCCGCCCACTACGGCACCGATTATGCCGAGAATACAGGTCAGGATGAATCCGCCGCCGTCACGTCCCGGCATTAGCAATTTGGCGATAACACCGGCAATCAAACCAAATACAATCCAGGCAATAATTCCCATGTTCAGACCCTCTTTTCAGGGAAACCACACGCAACAGATTCTTGCGCTTGTCCATTAAGTATAGGCAACCCCTTGATCCTCGCTGTTTCCGCGAGACTGAATTATTTGTCTTTGGTAAAAAAAATCACGCGTTTGTATTAAGTTCTCCTGCGTCTTGCCGATAACCGTTCGATAGACTGTCAGGCATCCAGGGGTCGTTCCGCGTGAGTCATTATAATGAGCAGTTTCTGAAGCAAAATCCGTTGGCGGTATTGGGCGTTCTTCGCGACTTAAACAGCAATCAGGTGCCTTTGCGCGTCTCCTGGCGCGGCGGGCAATTCATCAGCAAGATCCTTGACGTCTCGGCCGAAAGACTGGTGATGGACTTTGGCAGTCAGCAAAACGAAAACCTCGCCGTACAGAAGGCGCGCAATATTACCTTTACGGCGGAAACTCAGGGCGCGAAGGTTGAGTTTACCCTTGAGCAGTTGCACAGCGGTGAGTATCAGCAACTTCCGGCCTTTATCACCCCGCTTCCTCCGGCGCTGTGGTTTGTCCAACGACGGGAATACTTTCGCATCTGCGCGCCGCTCCATCCCCCCTACGGTTGTACCGCGCAGATGCCAGATAACAGCACCCTACGTTTTCGTCTGTACGATCTTTCCCTCGGCGGAATGGGCGCGCTGCTGGAAGGCCCGAAGCCGTCAGGACTCACGGAAGGGATGCGTTTTTCGCAGATTGCGCTGGATATGGGGGAATGGGGGATGTTTCACTTTGATGCGCAGCTAATCTCCGTAACTGAACGCAAAGTGATTGACGGGAAAAATGAGACGATTTCGACTCCCCGCCTGAGCTTTCGTTTTCTCAACGTTGGCCCGGCGGTGGAGCGGGAACTTCAGCGGATTATCTTTTCCCTTGAGCGCGAAGCCCGGGAGAAATCGAATAAAGTGCGCGACTAATTACATCGCATCCAGCGCGCGCTGCAATTTGTAGATGTAGCGCGGGGCCTGGGGCGCAGGGTGGTTATCCGCGACGTGTTCAACGAACTCATCGGCACTGAGATCGTTGATTTTGCTAATGGCCTTTTTCCGGTCAGAAGAGAACGTGCGCAGCAGCGCGCCTGCGCCGTTGGCATAGGAGACCACCAGCGCATACTGCATCACCTGCGGATCTTCAATACCGGCGAGCGGGCCCGTCTCCAGAATACTCAGGTAGGCGGCGCCCATTGAGATATTGCGCTCCGGGTTTTTCAGTTCACTGGTTGAAGGCTCGCCGCTCCAGCCCATCCGACGGTAGACATCGCGCCCGGAGGTCGATGCTTTCAGTTGCATCAGCCCTATCGCATTCGATTTGCTGACCGCATTGGGATTCCCGCCTGACTCAATCGCGATAATCGCCGTAATCAATTGTGGGCTAACGCCCCACGCCGCCCCGGCTTTTTCACTGATCGGCATCCATTGCATGGCGCGTTTCACCGGCACTTCCGCATTCCACGGGGGATTTTTATAATCCTGTTTTGAACTACAACCTGCAAGCAACACAATCAAAAAAGCAAACCATCTCAATTTCACGTCTTCTGTCCTTATCGCCGGAACGCTTCGTTACTAAAATCACCGTTGTAAACCGGATAAGCAAAGCGTCATCCGGCAAAACGTTCTACTATAGGCGGCATGATATACATTTGGTTTCTGTTGTAGCAAGGAATTGCCATGTCCCGGTTTCACTTAATTGCCCCCTCGGGCTACTGCATTAATCAACACGCGGCTTTGCTTGGTATCCAGCGCCTTAAGGACGCGGGGCATCAGGTCGATAATACGGCGGTGGTCAGTCGTCGCCATCAACGCTTTGCGGGTACGGAATCGGAGCGTCTGGCAGACGTGAACGGGCTTGTGCATCTCACCGCGCCGGACACCATCGTTATGCCGGTGCGCGGTGGCTATGGCGCGAGTCGACTGCTGGAACACATCGACTGGCAGGCCCTTGCTGCCCGACAACAGCGGGATCCGTTGCTCATTTGCGGTCACAGTGATTTTACGGCGATCCAGTGTGGTTTGCTGGCGCTGGGCAATGTCATCACCTTCAGCGGCCCGATGCTGGCAGCGAACGTTGGCGCACCGGAGCTGAATAGCTTTACGCAAACCCATTTCTGGCAAGCATTACGTCACGCGCAGTACACGGTGGAATGGCAAGGCGAAGGCCCGGCCTGTCATACCGAAGGAACGCTGTGGGGCGGCAATCTGGCGATGTTGATTTCGCTTATCGGCACCCCGTGGATGCCAAAAATTGAAAACGGTATTCTGGTGCTGGAAGACATCAATGAGCACCCTTTTCGCGTCGAGCGCATGTTGCTGCAGCTGTTTGATGCGGGCATTTTAAACCGCCAGCGCGCCATTGTGCTGGGCAGTTTTAGCGGCAGCGCCCCGAATGAGTATGATGACGGCTACGACCTCAACACGGTGTATGCGTTTTTACGTGAACGCCTCTCTGTTCCCCTGATTACCGGGCTTGATTTTGGTCATGAGCCGCGAACCGTTACGCTGGCGTTAGGCGCGCATGCCGTGCTACAGAATAGTCAAAATGGCACACAACTTACGATCTCGGGTCATCCCTTTCTGAAATCATAAAAAAAAACGGCTGTAGGGCTAAGTAACGCCCGGTTGCAGCCGTTAATATGATAATGTCAATGCAGAAAAACATGGCTAATTGAGGAGTAACCGAACGTTGGACGCCGCGGCAATAATCAGTCTTTTCATTTTGGGGTCCGTCCTCGTTACCAGTAGTATCTTACTCAGTTCATTTTCATCACGCCTTGGCATTCCTATTCTGGTCATCTTCCTGGCGATTGGCATGCTGGCTGGCGTCGATGGCGTCGGCGGTATCCCGTTCGATAACTATCCCTTTGCCTATATGGTCAGTAACCTAGCGCTGGCGATTATCCTGCTGGATGGCGGGATGCGCACGCAGGCCAGCTCGTTTCGCGTCGCGCTCGGTCCGGCACTCTCTCTGGCGACCGTTGGCGTCCTGATCACCTCCGGTTTAACCGGCATGATCGCCGCCTGGCTGTTTAATCTCGACCTGATCCAGGGGCTACTGATTGGCGCCATTGTTGGCTCAACGGATGCGGCGGCAGTCTTTTCCCTGCTTGGCGGCAAAGGGCTGAACGAACGTGTCGGCGCGACGCTGGAAATTGAATCCGGCAGTAATGACCCGATGGCGGTGTTCCTGACCATTACGCTTATCGAGATGATTCAGCAGCACGAAACCGGCTTAAGCTGGATGTTCGCGGTCCACATTATTCAGCAGTTTGGTCTGGGCATCCTGCTTGGACTGGGCGGCGGCTATCTGCTACAGCAGATGATTAATCGTATCTCCCTGCCCGCCGGGCTCTACCCGCTGTTGGCCCTGAGCGGCGGGATTCTGGTGTTCGCGCTGACCACGGCGCTGGAAGGCAGCGGGATTCTGGCGGTCTATCTGTGCGGCTTTTTGCTGGGAAATCGCCCGATTCGCAACCGTTTTGGCATTCTGCAAAACTTCGACGGGCTGGCCTGGCTGGCGCAGATCGGCATGTTCCTTGTGCTCGGACTGCTGGTGAATCCTTCCGATCTGCTGCCGATTGCCATTCCGGCGCTGATCCTGTCCGCCGGGATGATTTTCGTCGCCCGCCCGCTTTCCGTCTTTGTCGGACTGCTGCCGTTTCGCGGTTTTAATCTGCGTGAACGCGTGTTTATTAGCTGGGTGGGTCTGCGCGGCGCGGTGCCCATCATCCTTGCCGTCTTTCCGATGATGGCGGGCCTGGAAAATGCCCGTCTGTTCTTCAATGTCGCCTTCTTCGTGGTGCTGGTGTCACTGGTTTTTCAGGGCACCTCCCTCTCCTGGGCGGCGAAAAAAGCGAAAGTGGTGGTGCCGCCGGTCGGCTGGCCGGTCTCACGCGTGGGGCTGGATATTCATCCGGACAATCCGTGGGAGCAGTTTGTCTATCAGCTCAGCGCCGATAAATGGTGTGTCGGCGCGGCACTGCGCGATCTGCATATGCCTCAGGAAACGCGCATTGCGGCGCTGTTTCGTGACAACGTGCTGTTTCATCCCACCGGCAGTACCCGTCTGCGTGAAGGTGACGTGCTGTGCGTCATCGGTCGTGAACGCGACCTCCCGGCGCTGGGTAAACTGTTCAGCCAGTCGCCGCCGGTGGCGCTGGATCAGCGCTTCTTCGGCGACTTTATTCTGGAAGCCAGCGCCAAGTATGCCGATGTAGCGCTGATTTATGGTCTGGATGACGGAACGGAGTACCGCGATAAGCAGCAAACGCTGGGCGAAATTGTTCAGCAACTGCTGGGAGCGGCCCCGGTTGTCGGGGACCAGGTCATCTTCGCCGGGATGATCTGGACGGTCGCAGAAAAAGAAGACAATCAGGTTCGTAAAGTCGGGGTTCGCGTCGCCGGGGATGAAGACGAAGAGTAGTTATCATGCCGGATGGTGCTGCGCTTATCCGGCCTACTGATGACTCCGCTGTAGGCCGGATAAGGCGCATCGCACCGCCGTCCGGCAACATAAAAGTTACACCGTCACGACCGGAACACGCAGCGCCAGCGAACACATCAACTCATAGCCTACGGTTCCGGCAGATTTCGCCACGTCGTCAATTTTGATCTCTTTACCCCACAGTTCTACCGGCGTCCCGATACCCGCCTGCGGGCATGGCGTTAAATCCACCGCCAGCATATCCATCGACACCGTGCCCACGGTAGTGGTCCGCACACCGTCCACCAGCACCGGCGTTCCGCTCGGCGCATGACGTGGATAACCGTCCGCGTAGCCCGCCGCCACGATGCCAATGCGCTGTTCGCCTCTGGCAGTATAGCGCCCGCCATAGCCGACGCGATCCCCCGCTTTCAGCGTTTGTACACCGATGATTTCGCTGCTGAGCGTCATCACCGGCTTCAGCCCGGTATTGGCGATATCGCGCCACAGGCCTGACGGCGACGCACCGTAAAGAATGATACCCGGTCGCACCCAGTCAAAATGCGCATCGGGATGCCACAGCGTGGCCGCTGAGTTTGACAGTGAGCGACGGCATTCCAGCCCCTCCGTTGCCAGCGCGATACGTTCCATCGCATTGCGGATCCCGTCAGGGTGCTCAGCGTCGGCAAAATGCGACATCAGCGTCATTTCGCCAACGTTCGGCATCGCGCGCAGTTGCTGCCAGACGGTTTGCAGTCGTTCCGGCAGGAAGCCCAGGCGGTTCATGCCGCTGTTAACCTTCACGTAGACATCCAGCGGTGCCTTCAGCTTTGCATTCTGAATCGCTTTAAGCTGCCAGTTGCTGTGAACGCAGGTGGTCAAACGCCAGGTGTCGTACAGCGCCAGATCTTCCGCATGGAAAAACCCTTCCAGCATGAGAATTGGCCCTTTCCAGCCGCGCTCACGCAGGGTTACCGCCTCCTCCAGATTCAGAAGAGCAAAACCGTCGGTGTTGCCCAGCGCATTCCAGATACGTTCAATGCCGTGACCATAGGCATTCGCTTTCACCACCGACCAGACGCGGGCGTCCGGTGCGGCCTGACGCACTATGCTCAGGTTTTGTTTCATCGCCTGCAGGTCAAGGCTGGCCAATATAGGGCGGGTCATCTCTCGTCCTTCTTAGTTATGTGCGCCGTGCAGATGTTGGGGACGTGAAGGCGTAAAGCCAGCGTGGTAGCGCGCCACGCTCAGATCGTCATACGGAATGGCGGGCGTGCGACCCGACAGAATGTCGCTCAGCAACTGCCCTGAACCACAGGCCATCGTCCATCCCAGCGTACCGTGTCCGGTATTCAGCAACAGATTTTTGAAGCGGGTACGCCCCACCACCGGCGTACCGTCCGGCGTCATCGGGCGCAGTCCGGTCCAGAATGTCGCCTGTTCAACATGCCCTCCGCGCGGGTAGAGATCGCGGACCACCATCTCAAGCGTTTCCCGACGCGGCTGGAGTAGTTCGGTGTTGAAGCCGACAATTTCCGCCATACCGCCAACGCGGATACGCTGGTCAAAACGGGTAATGGCGATTTTGTAGGTTTCATCAAGAATAGTCGAAACCGGTGCGCCGTCCTCTTCCGCCACCGGAATCGTCAGCGAATAGCCTTTCAGCGGATAGACCGGGATATCGACAATCCCTTTCAGCATCGCCGTGGAGTAAGAGCCCATCGCCATGACGTAAGCATCGGCTTTAACGATCTCATCACCACATTTCACGCCGTAAATCTGCTCGCCTTCGCAAAGCAGTTTATCCACTGGCGTATTGAAACGGAATTTAACCCCCGCCTGTTCGGCCATCTGCGCCAGACGCTGGGTAAAGAGTTGGCAGTCGCCGGTTTCGTCATTCGGCAAACGCAAGCCGCCGGTCAGTTTGTGCGCCACTTCAGCCAGCGCCGGCTCGACTTCCGCCAGTCGACTGGCTTCCAGCAACTGATACGGCACGCCAGCGTCTTCCAGCACGGCAATGTCGCGCGTGGCGTTCTCATACTGCTGTGCGGTGCGGAACAGTTGCAGCGTGCCGCCCTGACGCCCTTCATACTGGATACCGGTCGATGCACGCAGCGATTTCAGGCAGTCACGGCTGTATTCCGCCAGACGCACCATCCGGCCCTTGTTTTCCATGTAGTGGCTGGTATCGCAATTACGCAGCATCTGCCACATCCATTTTAACTGGAACTGTGTGCCGTCCAGACGAACCGCCAGCGGCGCATGGCGCTGGAACATCCATTTAATCGCCTTTAGCGGTACACCCGGTGCTGCCCAGGGCGCTGCATAGCCCGGAGAGATCTGCCCCGCATTCGCCGCGCTGGTTTCCAGCGCCGGGCCAGGTTCGCGATCGATGACGGTGACATCATGTCCAGCCTGACTCAGATACCAGGCGCTGGTCACGCCAACGACGCCACTTCCCAGTATGACAACTCGCATAGCCACTCCGTTAACAGTAACAGTAAAAGAACAATCATCTAATTACATCTTGATAACCCAGATGAAAATATTATTCAACATATGGCTTTTTTATGGTGACACATCTCACATATAGCAGGAGGAACATTGAACTCGCTGCTTTGGGATCTCCTGCTGCGGGTTATTTTTATCCAGCATAAAATGTTGTTATGACCGCGAAATCTGGCGGGTCGACCAGCGGAAATCGCAAAGAAAATATTTCTCCACTGACACGGTTTTTAACAGGGTGTTCTATGCTTGAAATGAGGTGCTCCACACAGAGAGTGCCGCCAACAATGAGGGTGCGCGAATGGCTACGATTGATTCCATGAACAAGGACACCACACGGTTGAGCGATGGACCCGACTGGACGTTTGATCTGCTGGATGTCTATCTGGCAGAGATAGACCGGGTGGCGAAACTCTACAAACTGGATACCTACCCGCACCAGATTGAGGTCATCACCTCCGAGCAGATGATGGATGCATACTCCAGCGTCGGGATGCCCATTAACTATCCTCACTGGTCGTTTGGCAAAAAATTCATCGAGACCGAACGGCTGTATAAACACGGTCAGCAAGGGTTGGCCTATGAGATTGTGATTAACTCCAACCCGTGTATTGCCTATCTGATGGAGGAGAACACCATTACCATGCAGGCGCTGGTGATGGCGCACGCCTGCTATGGGCATAACTCCTTCTTCAAAAATAACTATCTGTTTCGCAGTTGGACCGACGCCAGTTCCATTGTCGATTACCTGATCTTCGCGCGTAATTACATTACCCAGTGCGAAGAGCGGTACGGCGTGGACGAGGTTGAGCGATTGCTCGACTCCTGCCACGCGCTGATGAACTACGGCGTTGATCGCTATAAACGCCCGCAGAAAATCTCCCTCCAGGAGGAGAAGGCCCGCCAGCAAAGTCGCGAAGAGTATCTGCAAAGCCAGGTGAACATGCTGTGGCGTACCCTGCCGAAGAAAGAAGAAGAGAAGACGGTCGCCGAAGCGCGGCGCTATCCTTCAGAGCCGCAGGAAAACCTGCTCTACTTTATGGAAAAAAATGCTCCGCTGCTGGAGTCATGGCAGCGCGAGATCCTGCGCATTGTGCGCAAAGTCAGCCAGTATTTTTATCCGCAGAAACAGACCCAGGTGATGAACGAAGGTTGGGCCACCTTCTGGCATTACACCATTCTGAACCACCTGTATGACGAGGGGAAAGTCACCGAACGTTTTATGCTGGAATTTTTGCACAGCCACACCAACGTAGTATTCCAGCCGCCTTATAACAGTCCGTGGTACAGCGGTATTAACCCTTACGCACTGGGGTTCGCTATGTTCCAGGACATCAAGCGTATCTGTCAGTCACCGACGGAAGAAGATAAGTACTGGTTCCCGGATATCGCGGGTTCCGACTGGCTGGAAACGCTGCATTTTGCCATGCGTGATTTCAAAGATGAGAGTTTCATCAGCCAGTTCCTGTCACCGAAGGTGATGCGTGATTTCCGCCTCTTTACGGTGCTGGATGATGACCGGCATAACTACCTGGAGATCTCTGCTATTCACAATGAAGAAGGCTATCGTGAAATCCGCAACCGCCTCTCGTCGCAATATAATTTGAGCAACGTGGAGCCGAATATTCAGGTCTGGAACGTGGATCTGCGGGGCGATCGCTCTCTCACCCTACGCTATATCCCGCATAATCGTGCGCCGCTGGATAAAGGACGCAAAGAGGTACTCAAGCATGTGCACCGGCTGTGGGGGTTTGATGTGATGCTGGAACAGCAAAACGAGGACGGAAGCGTGGAACTGCTCGAGCGCTGCCCACCCAGAATGAACAGCCTGTAAAACAAAAACCCCCTCATCATGAGGGGGTTCGCGTTTAGCGGCCTTGAATGGCTAAATCGCCTGGCAGGTTTTTCTGCATCCGGTGCCAGATCTCACCGCTATCATGACCATAACGACGCACCGTTTCGTATACCTGATCGTGCGCGCCCTGTAAGCACAGTTGCGACAGCTTATGATAGAAACCGAGCGCCAGGCTGCGCGCTTCCGGATTGGCGAAGTAGTGACGGCCAATGCGGGTATACAACCCTTTCATCCCGTTAAGAATCAGGCCATAAATCGGGTTGCCGGAGGCAAACGCCAGACCGCGGAAAATGCTGTAATCGAGATCGGCAAACGCATCGGCGTGATCGGCCACTTCCTTCGCGGTCGCCAGCACTTCCTGCGCTTTGTCAGGATGCTGACGAAACGCGGTACGAATGAAGATGGTGGAGATGTTGGTCCGGACCGACAGCAGATTATCGATCAGTTGCGGAACGCTTTCGTGATCGAGACGCGCCAGCGTTTCAAGAATATTCAGCCCGGACGTTTCCCAGAAATTATTCACCTTCGTCGGTTTGCCATGCTGAATGGTCAACCAACCGTCTCGCGCCAGACGCTGCAGCACTTCACGTAACGTGGTACGAGTCACCCCGATGAGTTCCGAGAGTTCTCGTTCTGCAGGCAAGATAGTGCCAGGGGGGAAGCGGTTATTCCAGATACTTTCAATGATGTACTCTTCCGCGAAACCCGCCGGGCTCTGCGCCTTAATGACCATAGTGAGATTTCCATTACACAGCAAAACATAGTTACACTCATCATACCAGACGGGGTACACGCCCGATAGCAGACACAATGAAGAAAAAGTGGATCAAGGCTTCATTTTCTTGATAACACGGGCTGTCGGGGGTTAAAGGCTTGCCTGCTTTCAGACTGACCGTTACTCTTTGTGGCTAACCATAAGAACATCATTTCAATAAATAAGGTAAGGGAAACCATAATGGAACTCTCATGGGGCCGCGCGTTCTGGCGCAACTTTTTAGGCCAGTCGCCAGACTGGTACAAGCTCGCACTACTGACCTTCCTGATAGTTAATCCACTGATTTTCATTATCAGCCCATTTGTTGCGGGCTGGTTGCTGGTGGCGGAATTCATCTTCACACTGGCGATGGCCCTGAAGTGTTACCCGTTGCTGCCAGGCGGTTTGCTGGCCATTGAAGCCGTTATGATTGGAATGACCAGCGCCGCGCATGTTCGTGAAGAGGTGGCAAACAATCTGGAAGTCTTGCTGCTGCTGATGTTCATGGTCGCAGGCATCTATTTTATGAAGCAGCTGCTGCTGTTTATTTTTACCCGTCTGCTGCTGAGCATTCGCTCCAAAACGCTGCTGTCACTTGCGTTTTGTGTGGCGGCGGCCTTCCTTTCCGCCTTCCTTGATGCGCTGACCGTTGTGGCGGTGGTGATAAGCGTCGCCGTCGGGTTCTATGGCATTTATCACCGCGTGGCCTCTTCCCGCGCGGACGATCATGACATTCTTGATGACAGCCATATCGATCAGCACTACAAATCGGTACTCGAACAATTCCGTGGCTTCCTTCGCAGCCTGATGATGCATGCCGGAGTGGGAACCGCGCTCGGCGGTGTGATGACGATGGTGGGTGAGCCGCAGAACCTGATCATCGCCAAAGCCGCTGGCTGGCATTTTGGCGACTTCTTCCTGCGGATGTCGCCCGTCACCGTTCCGGTACTGATTTGCGGCCTGCTCACCTGCGTACTGGTTGAGAAGCTGCGCTGGTTTGGCTATGGCGAAACGCTGCCGGAAAAAGTACGTGACGTATTGCAACAGTTTGACGATCAAAGCCGCCAGCAGCGTAATCGTCAGGACCGATTAAAGCTGATCGTTCAGGCCATTATCGGCGTCTGGCTGGTTATTGCCCTGGCGCTGCATCTGGCGGAAGTGGGGCTGATCGGTCTGTCCGTCATTATCTTCGCCACCTCGCTGACCGGTGTGACCGATGAGCATGCGATTGGCAAGGCGTTTACCGAGTCCCTGCCTTTCACCGCGCTGCTGACGGTCTTTTTCTCGATTGTGGCGGTGATCATCGATCAGCAACTCTTCTCGCCGATTATCCAGTTTGTATTGCAGGCCTCGGAGCACGCGCAGTTGACACTGTTCTATCTCTTCAACGGTCTGCTCTCGTCAATCTCAGATAATGTCTTCGTTGGTACTATCTACATTAACGAGGCCAAAGCGGCCATGGAAAGCGGCGCTATCTCGCTGCCACAGTACGAACTGTTGGCGGTGGCTATCAACACCGGGACTAACCTGCCGTCCGTGGCGACGCCAAACGGCCAGGCGGCGTTCCTGTTCCTGCTCACCTCCGCGCTGGCACCGCTGATTCGCCTCTCCTATGGTCGGATGGTCTGGATGGCGTTGCCGTATACCATCGTGCTGACCCTGGTCGGTCTGCTGTGCGTTGAGTTTACCCTGACGCCGCTGACCGAGTGGATGACGCAAGCCGGCTGGTTAGCTACACTTTAATAACAACTTACCGGGCATTTCACTGCCCGGTTTGCCTTTTTGCATGATATTTATCCGATTACACAATATTTAAGTTTCTCCTGGTGGCGCTGTGATCGAATTGGTTTACACTGCCGTGTCTACGCATGTTGCAGGGAAATTATTATGTTGCGATATTTAAACCAGTGCTCACGGGGTCGGGGCGCCTGGTTATTAATGGCTTTTACTGCCCTGGCGCTTGAACTGGTCGCGCTGTGGTTTCAGCATGTTATGCTGCTTAAGCCTTGTGTACTGTGCATCTATGAGCGCTGCGCGCTGTTCGGCATCATGGGGGCCGGGCTGGTTGGGGCTATTGCGCCTAAATCGCCGTTGCGCTACGTGGCGCTGATTATCTGGATCTACAGTGCCTGGCGCGGCGTGCAGTTGGCCTGGGAACACACGATGATCCAGTTGCACCCTTCTCCGTTCATGACCTGTGATTTTATGGCCCGCTTCCCCAGTTGGTTGCCGCTGGATAAGTGGGTGCCACAGGTGTTTGTTGCCTCCGGAGATTGCGCTGAGCGCCAGTGGGAATTTTTATCGCTGGAAATGCCACAATGGTTACTGGGCATTTTTGCGGCCTATCTGGTCATCGCGGTTCTGGTCCTGCTTGTCCAGCCGCTTAAACCGAAAAGACGCGATCTGTTTGGTCGCTAATCTCAGACGCTCCCTGCCAGGAGCGTTTTTTTTGCCTTAAAGTCATTGCTGACGGCGCTGCATAAGATGTATATTAAATGCATCTTATGCAGCCTGGCAAGGAGATGTCCCGTGTCCCATTTACGTATCCCGGCAAACTGGAAAATCAAACGTTCCACCCCTTTCTTCACCAAAGATAATGTCCCCGCGGCACTGCTTTCCCACCACAACACCGCCGCTGGCGTTTTCGGTCAGCTTTGTGTGATGGAAGGTACGGTAACCTATTACGGATTCGCCAACGAAGAGGCAAAAGAGCCAGAAGTCAAAGTGGTGATTAACGCCGGGCAGTTCGCCACCAGCCCGCCACAGTACTGGCATCGTGTGGAACTCAGCGATGACGCCCAGTTTAACATCAACTTCTGGGTCGCTGACGAACATCAGGGCGATGAGATGTATCAGGCGAAAAAAGCGTAACGCCTGAAATCAGACCGGGCGGATCAATCCGCCCATGAAGGTTTGTTTAAGATATGGTCCTGCCAGTCATGGACTTCTGAGTCTCTTACCGCAATGTGGCGTACCGAAATTCGCTCGCCGTGCATTGCCGCTTTCGACCCCGTCAACAACGGATGCCACTCCGGCAGACCTTTCCCTTCCGCCAGCAGACGATAGGCGCACGTCATCGGCAACCATTCAAAGGTGGGCAGGTTATCACGCGTTAACTTGATGCAGTCAGGCTCGTACTCGAACCGGCGCTCATAGTTGCGGCACTGGCAGGTTTTAATATTGAGCTGACGACAGGCGACGTTGGTGAAATAGATCTCGTCGGTATCCTCGTCCATCAGTTTATGCAGGCAGCACTGACCACAGCCATCACATAACGACTCCCATTCGGCATCGGTCATTTCATCCAGGGTTTTACGTTGCCAGAAAGGTAAATCGCTCATCAGGGTATCCGCCATTACTATAAAGCTGCACCTTATAACCAGTCTGGCACGCTGATGCAAGTTTTGCCGCCCAAAAAAGGCGGCAATCAGGTGTTACAGGACGCGGGTCGTCAGCGAATGACCGTTAAAATTGACCACCAGCTCATCGCCGCTGGCAAGCGGTCCAACGCCTTCCGGGGTGCCGGTCAGCACAACGTCGCCGGCTTTAAGGGTAAAGAACTTGCTCATATAGGCGATTAAGGGAACGATTTTGTGGATCATATCCGCCGTCGTGCCCTGCTGGCGAACCTCGCCGTTGACGGTCAGGCCCAGCGGCGTCGCCTGCGGATCGCCGTTAAATTCCGTGGCCGGAATGAACCCGGACAGCGGGCACGAGTTATCGAATCCTTTTGCCTTCTCCCAGGGCTGCCCAGCCTTCTTCATTTTGCCCTGAATATCACGTAACGTCAGATCGAGCGCCACGCCATATCCAGCGATCGCCTTACGGACATGCTCTTCGGTCGCCTGACGCAGCGTCGCGCCGATTAATACCGCCAGTTCGACCTCATGGTGCACCGAGCCCATATCTGTCGGAATGACCAGCGGCTGGCGCAAATCGCACAGGGCGGTTTCCGGCTTGATAAACAGCACCGGCTCATCCGGCGTGACGCTACCCATTTCTTTAATGTGGTTGGCGTAGTTGCTGCCCACGCACACCACTTTGCTTACCGGGTAGTCAAGCAGCGCACCCTGCCAGTTATGATGTTGATACATTCATTTTCCCCTAATTTGTCATCGTTGACTTCAGGAATGGCACCGACAGGCATGACGCCGGGTACCGTTTATTTATCGGTTTCTGGATTGTTTTGTGAGGCGTTGAAACGATGTTGCTTCAATAAATCTTCGGGCGGCGGAGGCAGTTGTAAATAATATCCCTGCTCCGTTAAGGCTTGTTTTACTTTATCCAGCGAGGCGTTGACTAACTTTTTGCTCCCGTCGAGCGGCAATATCATTGCCAGCAGCGGCTGACCAAATCCTTTCATCAGTTCTTCAGGCACGCGTGAGAAATCGTCTTTTTTTTCGACATACAAATAGGTCTGGTCACGCTTAGCACTTCTGTAGATCACACAAAACATACATTTTACTCTGAATTAAACGGATGGCGACTTGCCTCAATATAATAGTGACTATAACATGCCTTCTGGACTTCGGAATATCACTCCACATCGGGGATGATAAATAGCAAATTGAGTAAGGCCAGGATGTCAAACACGCCCATCGAACTTAAAGGCAGTAGCTTCACCTTATCAGTGGTTCATTTACATGAAGCAGAACCCGAGGTTATTCGTCAGGCGTTAGAAGACAAAATCGCGCAGGCTCCCGCTTTTTTAAAACACGCTCCTGTGGTGGTGAATGTCAGTAGCCTTGACGCGCCGGTGAACTGGCCGCAGTTGCAGAAGGTCGTGGCGTCGACGGGGTTGCGTATTGTTGGCGTCAGCGGTTGCAAAGATGCCCGGCTGAAAGCCGAAATCGACAAAATGGGCCTTCCTTTACTTACTGAAGGTAAAGATAAAGTGGCGCGTTCCGCGCCGGCAGAACCCGTTGCTCCCGCCGCAGTAGTGCAAAACGCTACTCCCGTCACAAAAACGCGATTTATTGATGTACCGGTTCGTTCCGGTCAACGCATTTATGCACCACAATGTGATCTGATTGTTACAAGCCACGTCAGTGCTGGCGCAGAGCTGATCGCTGATGGCAATATCCATGTCTATGGCATGATGAGAGGTCGTGCGCTGGCTGGGGCAAGCGGCGACCGGGAAGCGCAAATTTTCTGTACCCATCTGACGGCAGAACTGGTGTCTATCGCAGGTGTTTACTGGCTGAGTGATAAAATCCCAGCAGAATTTTATGGCAAAGCGGCACGTCTGCAGTTGGCAGATAACGCTTTGACAGTTCAACCGTTGAATTGATCCCTTTTTAACAAGGAATTTCTATGGCACGCATTATTGTAGTTACTTCGGGTAAAGGGGGCGTTGGCAAAACCACCTCCAGCGCGGCCATCGCTACTGGTTTGGCCCAGAAGGGAAAGAAAACTGTCGTTATTGATTTTGATATCGGCCTGCGTAACCTCGATCTGATCATGGGGTGTGAGCGTCGGGTTGTTTATGATTTCGTCAACGTCATTCAGGGCGATGCTTCGCTCAATCAGGCGCTCATCAAGGACAAGCGCACTGAAAATCTCTTCATTCTTCCGGCCTCTCAGACTCGCGATAAAGACGCGTTAACGCGTGAAGGCGTTGCAAAAGTCCTCGACGATCTGAAAGCGATGGATTTCGATTTTATCGTCTGCGACTCCCCGGCGGGGATCGAAACCGGCGCGCTGATGGCGCTCTATTTCGCCGACGAAGCGATCATCACCACTAACCCGGAAGTCTCCTCGGTGCGCGACTCCGATCGTATTCTGGGTATTCTGGCGTCTAAATCTCGCCGCGCCGAGAACGGTGAAGATCCGATTAAAGAACATCTGCTGTTGACGCGCTACAACCCGGGCCGCGTCAACCGGGGCGATATGCTCAGTATGGAAGATGTGCTGGAGATCCTGCGTATCAAACTCGTCGGGGTTATCCCGGAAGATCAGTCTGTTCTGCGCGCCTCTAACCAGGGTGAACCTGTCATTCTGGACATCAATGCAGACGCAGGTAAAGCGTATGCCGATACGGTAGACCGTCTGTTGGGAGAAGAACGTCCTTTCCGCTTCATTGACGAAGAGAAGAAAGGTTTCCTCAAACGCCTGTTCGGAGGATAAGTTATGGCATTACTGGATTTTTTTCTCTCGCGGAAAAAGAGTACAGCGAACATCGCAAAAGAGCGATTGCAGATTATTGTTGCCGAGCGTCGTCGTAGCGACGCCGAGCCGCATTATTTACCGCAGTTACGTAAAGATATTCTTGAAGTCATTTGTAAGTATGTACAAATTGATCCGGAAATGGTCACCGTTCAGCTAGAACAAAAAGACGGCGATATTTCCATTCTCGAACTTAACGTCACATTACCGGAAACTGAAGAGTCGAAATAAACGCGTCACTAAGAAGATTCCAGGAAAAAAGGCAGAGCGATCTGCCTTTTTTATTTTCAGCGCATTATCTGTTGCGACAGTGATGATGCGTGAAATACGGAATTCACTTATCCGCGCTCAATAACTTTTCGGCTATTTTCGCTTTTGCATAGCAGACAAAACGCGAGACGGCGGGCATAACCTCTGCCCAGTCAACGCTTACCTGCCCCAGATAGTCAAGCCGCGCGGTAGCAAGTAGAGAAGCGTGTTCGTCCGGGAGATAAGGCAGCAACCAGTCCGCCGCCCTGTCTTTCGCGGTAAAACCGCCCGTCGCCACGCTGTACCAGATGCGTGCCAGGGTCAAAATGATATTGCGTTCGTCGCCTTGCAAATCACGACTGTTCTGCCAGAGCGTCAGCGTCTGGCGGAACGTCTCTCGTATGTCGTTTTCTGGCACTGGCTCAAAAAGCAGGTCCGCACGCTCGCCGGATAAGGCAACACTGGCACTACGCGCCTGGGTTATTAAAATCGCCAGATCGCTATCCTGCTGCGCAGGTTCATACTTCCCCGCGTGAATATCTTCGCGCAACCACTCGCCAAACTGCATCTCCCGCCGGGGAGGAAAACGCCAGGGAACCACATCGCCATGCACCACCACCGTTACCTCAAGCGCCCGCCAGAGCGCCGACGAGCCAGGCCCGGCTGATACCAACAGCAGTTCCTGCATAAGCGCTTCTCGCTGCGCCGTCGTCAGCGGCACGCGCGTGGTAACCAGCAAATCAATATCGCTGTAGGGTTTTAGCCCACCTTCAACGGCAGACCCGTACAGGTGAATGGCCAGCAGGCTGTCTTCCAGGATCCGTGCAATGATGGCCTTCGCCTTTTCCAGCTGGTCCCGGAGGGTATCCGGCATCGTTGATGTCATCGTCTTAACCGTTATCATGTCATTTCTGCCCGGTACACCTTAACGCGGCAGGAAACCCGCCGACAAGCAGCGGGCTGAACCTGAATTTAGTGGTGCAGCATTTCATCCACCACGGCCTGGGCCTTGAGTTGATAAGGGTAATAGGTCGGCCAGTTATCCATCTCTTCCAGTAGCGCCTGCTGTGAGGTATTGCCCATAAAAATGTGGAAATGGTTCGACGTGCGCGGCGCAATGATATGATCGCTGAACTGCACAAACTTCGGCGCCTTACTGTTTGCATCTTTGCATTCAAACAGATAGCGCACCCCTTTTTTACCTGACGTATAGGTCAGGATTTTGTAACCGGCGTAGTCATACTGACAGGAGGCTACCTGCTTGCCGGTATGAAACTCCATCACGCCATTTTCGATGCCAATGGTATCGACCTTCGTCGCATAGCCTTTACGGTAGTAGGATTTCACCTCTTCCGCCGTTTTACTCTTATCCTTTTCCGCCTTTTGTTTAAAAACCGGATCCAGTTCGCCGCTAACCAGATAAGGATAAACGGATTGCCACATGCCGTCCCAGTCGGTAAGCGCCCTGTCCCTGACATTGCTATCCGCAAATTCGCCTTGCGCCGCCTTCTGTTCCATTTCTGTCAGCGGCACGCCATGCGCGTGATCGCCGTGGGCGAAGGCATAACTGCTGATCCACAGCATTCCCAGAGAGATTGATATTTTTTTCCAATGCATTGCCAACGTCGTACCCTCAATCAAGTGAATAAGATGAAATGTTATATTATAACAATTAAATTTATTCAACACCGCTGAGCGTAAATGATGGAAACTTGATCTGGTCACTTTTTATGCAAAAAGCAGATTCGATATACTGCAACTGGAGACAAAAAACAGGAGGTAATGACTATGTATCGTTCTGTTCTGGTGCCCATTGATATCTCAGAAGCCGATCTCACCCGGCAACTTATTCCTCAGGTTAAAATTCACGCCAAAACGGCAAAAGTCCATTTTCTGTCAGTCATTCCCTCAGTCCCCTTTTATGCATCCCTGGGGCTCGCTTACTCTGGCGAACTCCCGGATAAAAATGGACTGCAGACGAAGGCATCACAGAAACTCGATGAGATTGTGAAACAATTCGATATCCCTGAAGGCCGTGTTCAAAAGCATGTGGTATATGGCCCCCCGAAAGATCAGATCCTGAAACTGGCGGATTCCGTCAGTGCTGACCTGGTGATCATCGCTTCACACCAGCCCGGTATCTCAACGTACCTATTGGGTTCTACCGCCGCAGCCGTCGTGCGCCATGCACACTGTCCTGTACTGGTGGTACGCTGAGCCGTAAACGGGAGTCTGCTGGCTCCCGTTTATGTCATTTTCACGATCCAGTCGCGGAATATTTCCATCGCGGGCGTCACCGGTTTCGACTTCAGGTGGGTAAGCCAGTAACCGCCCATGTTGATTTCAATTGCGAAAGGCCGAACGAGTTGTCCGGCGGCCAGTTCTCTGGTGAACATCATTGCCGGAACCAGTGCCGCGCCGCCGGTATGGATGACCGTTTCAATCATCAGGCGGGAGGAGTCAAAAACGGCGCCATTGATCCGTTCCGCCGTCACGCCTGCCGCAGCAAACCAGTTGTCCCACTCATCTGCCCGGTATGACCGCAGAAGATTCTCTTGCAGAAGATCGGCGGGCTGGCTAAGCCGTTGCGCGGTTTCTGGCGTGCACAGGACGGTCAGCGGAGCCTCGCACAGCATGTCGTTGTGGGTAGCGGGCCACTGACCGCTGCCAAAGCGGATGGCAAAATCCAGTCCCTCAGCCGCCAGATTCACGACGTTGTTATTTGTGCGCAAGCGCAATTCAACGAACGGATGCGCCTGCCGGAATTGCTCAATACGCGGCAGTAACCAGCCAACGGCAAATGTCCCGACTGCGGCGACCGTGAGCACTTCACGATACTCCCCGCCCTCGAACTTACGGAAAATGGTGTCGATTTGGCTAAAGGCGTCGGTCAGGACGGCAAACAGCGCCTGCGCCTCATCCGTCATCTCCAGCCCTCTGGGCAGACGTTTAAAAAGCACCCTGTTCAGGCGATCTTCCAGGATACGCACCTGCTGGCTGACGGCAGCCTGCGTGACACAGAGTTCCAGTGCCGCTCGTGTAAAACTCAAATGGCGAGCTGAAGCTTCAAAGGCGCGTAGCGCATTGAGGGGAAGATTAGAACGCATAATAAAGACTCATAAGATTTTCTTTATTCCAGGGTAAATTCTTCTCGCTTGTTAAGCAAGCGCTGATAGCGGATAGTCCAGGTACCGCAGAGATATCTTGCGCCTTTAATTCTCTTTCTTCTTTTGTCTGTCTGAGTGGAAAAAATGAAAGCGCTTATCGATCTATTTACTGATTTTCAAGGACGTTATTTATGCTAAAAAAACGATTACATCAGACGCTACTTATCGCTGGTATGCTCACTTTCTTTGCCGGCAGTTCGCCGCTTTCGGCCCGTGAGCAAGCGGCTATCCCACAGGTTCAGCAAAAGCTGGCAGCCTTAGAAAAACAATCGGGTGGTCGACTCGGCGTTGCGCTCATTAATACCGCCGATCGTTCGCAAATTCTTTATCGCGGTGACGAGCGCTTTGCCATGTGCAGTACCAGTAAAACGATTGTCGTCGCAGCCGTATTAAAACAGAGTGAAACGCAACGCGATATCTTGCAGCAGAAAATGGCCATCAATAAAGCCGATCTCACGAACTGGAACCCAGTGACGGAAAAATACGTCGATAAAGAGATGACATTAGCGGAGCTAAGTGCTGCCGCTCTGCAATACAGCGATAATACGGCAATGAATAAATTGCTTGAGCATCTGGGTGGCACCGGCAACGTCACGGCCTTTGCCCGTTCGATTGGCGACACCACGTTTCGTCTGGACAGGACTGAACCCGAACTGAATACCGCCATCCCTGGCGATGAACGCGATACCACCTCGCCGCTGGCGATGGCAAAAAGCCTGCATAAGCTGACGCTGGGTGATGCGCTGGCCGGTATGCAGCGGGCACAACTGGTCGCCTGGTTGAAAGGGAATACAACCGGCGGCCAGAGTATTCGTGCCGGACTGCCTGAAAGTTGGGTGGTTGGCGATAAAACCGGGGGCGGCGATTACGGCACCACGAATGATATCGCGGTGATCTGGCCCGAAGATCGTGCGCCGCTGATCCTCGTGACTTACTTTACACAGCCGCAGCAGGATGCCAAAGGACGTAAAGATGTTCTGGCCGCCGCCGCAAAAATTGTGACGGAAGGGCTTTGATCCCGGCAAGCACGCGGAGAAAGCAAAAAGGCCCAGACAAACGTCTGGGCCTTTAAATTTGGGCCGCCATCGAGGCCTCGAACCCCGTTCCCTACAACAAAAGTCGTTCGCTCTTCCAGATGAGCTAATGGCGGTCTGCCGGTCATTATTTCTGATTGAGAATCTACCCATCATCAGGACCGGGCGAGATAATACATAACTCAAATTATCCCTGCAATAGCTGTGGACAACTTTCTTTTATTATTCCCGCGCATTTGCTCATTCTTCAGACAAAGCAATGTCTCAAAGATGATATATTGCACAATAAAGTGATTTCCTTTTCCAGCATACTGAGACACTCCAATGAAACATTGTTTTATCGCACTCTGTTTATTACTGATGGGATTTTTAAACATCCGTTATGCCATTGCAGATACGTTAAACACACCAGAGGAAATTGTTGTCAGTTTTCAACGGGACTACAAAGCGTGGAACGATCGCTCATTTGCACTGCATCAAACGCAGGATGACCACAACGTGATGAAATATGCTCAACAACGCTGGGATGCGTTGTTGAAAAAATATACGCTTCCCAACTATAAAGGTGAGCCTGTCGCTTTTGGTTCAGACTCGTCGCATGACCCAAATCAGGAAAAAATTCTGTCGGTAGTCGTCAAGAATAATTCAGCTATTGTAAAAACCCGGTTTCCGCAGCCCTATTACTCCCCCGAGTACGAGTATCACTTAATAAAGCAAAATCAGCGCTGGTATCTGACGCAGCTTTATCTGGTCGATGATGACGGGAAATACCCTGGTCTGTAGAGGGTTCAGCTATTCAGGGACATGGGTTTATCGCCCCCCGGCGGTAAACCGAACAGCTTACGTACCCCATTAAGAAACGCACCATAAGGGCGCCCCAGCAAGAGCATCATTAAGGCTGCGCCCAGCGTCCCCTGGACCAACCCACTCCCCGACGCCCCGCTAAACGCAATGATCGCCGCATAAACCGGCACCTGGAAACTGACGAGCGCCATACTGTCCCACAGCAGTTGAGAAATCCGACTCTCTCCGGCTCGCTTCATCAACCAGTCCCGCCATATGCCGTAAGGTCTGGCAACCGGAACCATCAGAATCGCGCCCAGAAGACGAGCATGCAGCACCTGTTCCCACGTCATGCCCGCTATCACGCGTTCATTAATAATGCCTGTTGTCGTGAAGAACAGGAGCAGCGCAGTGGTATCGGCAAAAAATGCTGTCCGACCTGTTGTCTGTGGTGGGCGTTGAGACATTATACGGTTCCTGTCGTGGCGTAGTGACAAAACGTCTGTTCACCCAAAGAGAAACCAGAAACTATAGCACACCGGCCCGGACTTACCCGGACTGGCGCGCATAGAGGTAGGCTGTCGCCCTTGATACCCCTAAATGCTGCGCCACCGTATCCATGGATTTACGTACATTCAACAATCCCTCTTTTCGTAACTGTTGGATCACAACCTTTCTGTCTTCCGTTTTAAGCGCGCGAGCCGTAGTGGCGCGTTTCGCGGCAAAATCATCGATTCGCTGGCGAATAACTTCAGTACTCCCGGGGTCAAGATGTTCACGTATCGGTGAACTCTCTGTTTCGGTAAAACGCGCCAGCGCGCTCTGCATCCCCCGGAAAAGCGTCATATCGACATTAAGGCATAATGCCGCGACGTATTTGCCCTCTTCATCCTTAATGCCAATAGACGTACTTTTTACCGGACGGCCATCGGCAAACTGATTGCCGTAATTCGCAATAATTTCAGGGAAATCTGGAGACGCAATCCTTGCCAGACCGAGTTCCGTAGCCGGTTGTCCAGCCTCACGCCCGGATAAATTATTATGTATCGACATAATCGCATGCTCAGGATCCTTCAGGTCATGAACAACCACTTCGCAAAAGGGAGAAAACGTTTCGCTTAATCCCTTCGCGATAGTGTCAAGTTGGCTGAGAAGCGAATTCTCGTCGTTTTTTGGCATGCCGGTCTCCCACAGTGATGCCCGTTGTCATTATTGCTATCCGTTTACCGCTTTACGAGACGGATTTCCCGGCCAGAAACTCACCGTAGCGCGCGATATCCACATTGCCGCCGCTGATGATGATGCCGACTTTTTTCCCGCTGAGTTCTGCTTTTCTCGCCCTTGCTGCCGCAAAGCCAAGACAGCCGGTGGGTTCGGCGACAATTTTCATGCGCTCCGCCATGAACTTCATCGAGGCAACGAGTTCATTGTCTGAAACGGTCAAAATATCATTAACGTATTTTTGAATCAGAGGGAACGTATAGTGCCCCAGATGTTGTGTCTGTGCACCATCAGCAATCGTTTTTGGCGTATCGATGTGCACGATTTTCCCGCTGCGAAAAGACTGCTGTCCGTCGTTACCGGCTTCAGGCTCCACGCCATAAATAATGCAATCTGGAGAGAGTTGCCGGGCTGCCAGTGCTGAACCGGAAAGTAACCCGCCGCCCCCCAGACAGACAAAAAGAACATCCAGTGGGCCGACCTCCTCAATCAACTCTTTGGTCGCCGTGCCCTGGCCGGCGATCACATGGGGATGATCGTAGGGAGGGATGAGCGTCAATCCTTGTTTTTCAGCCAGTTCACGACCAATCTGTTCACGGTCTTGCGTATAGCGATCGTACATGACGACATTGCCGCCATACCCCTTGGTCGCCGCCACTTTCGCGGCCGGTGCATCATGAGGCATGATGATTGTCGCCGGAATACCCAGCAATTTGGCTGACAACGCTATCGCCTGGGCATGATTTCCGGAAGAAAATGTCACCACGCCGGCTGCACGCTGTTGTGGCGTAAACTGGCGTAATGCATTCATCGCCCCACGAAACTTAAAGGCCCCCATTCGCTGGAGGTTTTCACATTTAAAGAAAACATCGGCGCCAAATTCCTCATTGACGGTCCGGGAGGTCATTACGGGCGTCTTGTTTGCATATCCTTCAATGCGCTCAGCGGCGGCTGCAACATCAGCATATTCCGGGCGTGTAATCTCAGTCATTTTTTCACCTTTATACCGTTAAGCGTCAGGCTTATTGCGCCAGCGCGATCGCTTCCACTTCTAAGGCAGAACCATAATGCAGCTCTGCAACCCCTGCAACGACACGAGATGGGCGGAAATCACCAATCCATTCGGCGTAGATTTCATTAAACGTCGGCCAGAGATTGATATCTGTCACATAGACACGGACAGAAACCAGATGCTGACGGGATACACCGGCCCCCGTCAGGCAGGCATCGACATTTTCCAGAACTTGTCTGGTCTGTTCCGCAAAAGACGCCCCCGCCTTTTTCTCACCTTGTCGGGTGACTGGCAGTTGTCCTGAGATAAAAACAAATCCCCCCGCTGTCACGCTCGCCGAGTAGTGGCCAGCGGGCGGAAGCCCATGAGACGCTGAGTTCAATGTGATGTCCGGGTGCATGTGCGACTCTCCTGTGTTTCATATTTAATACAATATGTATTAATTTATACTTTTTGTATAGTGCATTTTTACCACACATTGCACTACGCAACTCCCCTTGTACTGAACGTCCACTGTGTCTATCCCTGGCTTATGTGACAGAGATCCCGGTTCTGATTTGCTTCAGGAAATTAAAAAGTTCGATAATGGAGCCAATCAACATATTGAATCCAAACGAGATGCGGGACGATGAAATTAACCATACTGGTAGATAACAATACTTACATTGACAGGTATTTAACGGGAGAACCTGGCGTTTCCTATTTCATTGAATGCTCAGGGTTAAAACTTCTTTTTGATGTTGGCTACTCTGATGTTTTTTTAAAAAATGCACAGATCCTGGGTATCGACCTTACGCGCATTGATAAAATTGTATTATCACATGGGCATAACGATCACACCTGGGGGTTAAACCATTTGTTCCAGTATTACGACCGAATTCCATCGCCACCAGAAAAGAAAGTCGATATCATCGCCCACCCTGCCGCATTTGTGCCTAAATTTTATGAGTCAAAACCCATTGGGATGAACCACAATGCATTTTGCTTTGATTACTTCTTCAATGTCGTCAGTTCCACACGTCCCCTGGCGTTATCAGAAAACATCACTTTTTTAGGGCAAATTCCCCGTCTGAATCATTATGAAGCGCAGCATCCGGTAGGCCACACGCATAATAATGAGGGGGCGTTAACGACTGATTACGTGATTGACGATAGCGCAATGGCAATTAAAACAAAGGATGGGTTGGTGATTGTCACCGGATGCTCACATGCCGGGATTTGTAATATTATCGAGTACGCAAAATCCGTCACTGGAGAATCAAGAATCGCCTGCGTTATAGGCGGTTTTCATCTACTTAATGCCGATGAATCGCTACTCTCTGAAACGGGGAAATATCTCAGCGCATTATCTGCTGATACGCTTTATCCCAGCCATTGCACCGATCTTGCCGCAAAAATTCATCTGTCCCGTTATGTTGATCTCAAAGAAGCGGGTGTGGGACTCACGCTGAACTTCCCCCTGTAGCATCGGGCTGCGCGAATGGAGACAGTATTTTCTGTCTCCCGATTATTCATGCATGATGCCTTTTATTTCGCCTGTTCCAGGGAAAAGACTAGACGCTGAATGTAACGATCACCTGACGACCAGCAGATCGGAAAAACGCGTAGTGTAACGCGGAGAAAGCATCTGTCGTTTCAGTTGCCACGGTTGCTGAATACCCTGCCCGACAAAGTACAGCGTTCCTCTCCCCTCTTTGGCGTTGAGCGTATCAAGGACTTCCATCAACTTCTCGCTGCCGGGACGCGGTGCGTTATCATCGAACAGATTGAGTTGTGCCACGCCCTGACTGAAAAAATCGCCGAGCATGACCCCGGCCTTCTGATAACGAAGCCCCTCTTTCCAGATAGCGTCCAGGCATCGCGTGGCCGCGCTGATGATGTCCCGACTGTCCTGCGTCGGTGTCAGTAGTTTCACGGACGCGCTATTGCTGTAACAGGGCTCATTCGGCACAAACGGCGACGTCTTCACGAATGTCGAGACAAACCGGCAATACTGATGCTCACCCCGGAGTCTCTCTGCCGCCTGGGCCGCGTAAGCGCAAATCGCCTGGCGCATCGGTTCGTATTCCGTAACGCGCTCGCCGAATGACCGACTGAAGACGATCTCCTGCTTCACGGGCGCAAACTCCTCAAGCGCCAGACAGGGTTCACCGCGTAACTCCCGCACGGTCCTTTCCAGTACCACATTGAAGTGCTTGCGTATCACCGCGATGTGCGTATCTGCCAGATCGAGTACCGTGTTTATGCCCATCGCAGTCAGCTTTTTGCTGATACGACGGCCAACCCCCCACACCTCATCAACCGGCAGGGCCGCCATCAATTTTCGCTGTCGTTCGAGATTCGACAGATCCACAACCCCGCCCGTCTGCTGCGGCCACTTTTTCGCCGCGTGGTTAGCCAGTTTGGCCAGGGTTTTTGTCTGCGCAATTCCCACGCCGAGCGTCAGATGTGTCTGTTGTAAGACCGTGTTGCGGATCTCTTTGCCGAAATCCGTGAGATCACGACAGTTTCGAACCCCTGTCAGATCGCAAAAAGCCTCGTCGATACTGTAAATTTCAACGCGAGGTGCCAACTCATCAAGCGTCGTCATGACCCGATTGCTCATGTCGCCGTAGAGTTCATAATTCGAACTGAAACATACCACCCCATGACGCCTGAACGTCTCTTTCTGCCTGAAGTAGGGTGCTCCCATGATCGCCCACGGTTTCGCTTCGGGGCTACGAGAAATCACACAGCCATCGTTATTCGACAACACAACAACGGGTCGCCCGCGCAGATCGGGCCTGAACACCGTCTCACAGGACGCATAAAACGAATTCACATCGCATAGTGCAAACATAGTATGCCTTCACAAATACTGTATTTATAACCAGTATTATTTAAGATATTTTTTAACTTGCAAGCGAAATCCTGGCCATTTTTCTTAGTCGACTGTTCTGCCTGAAAAACGTCATCGGTTATCCACAGAAACGGTGCATAACCCTGTGGGTGAGTGATATGGCTTTGTTAATCCGGTTTGTCCCTATGCCGTGCCCGCACGTTAGCCGGACCTTTCCACTCCCCTCCTCAATGGTTCAAATCAAGATTTGCATGTCTGCTCACAAAACAGACAGGTCAATTATCGATCAACATCACATTAATGTTTCATTAACATATCTACCATTGGTATTACCACTCAAGACCACTGGTGAATCGCATGGAAATCAAGCGTGAAGTAACGGAAAACTGCAGCGGGCATGACCGCGTTGTTAAATTTTTACGCGAACAGCTGTTAAGCGGGGCATTAAAAGCAGGCGACAGCCTGTTACCCGAGCGCGAGCTGTCTGCAAAGTTAGGTGTAAGCCGTCCGGTATTGCGGGAAGCGCTGAGAGCGCTTGCCATGATAGGCGCGGTAGAGATTCGTCACGGGATCGGCACCGTTGTCACAAAACCTGATGTTTCGCTTTTCGGTGAATTTTTCACCTTCGTACTGGCTCATCAGCCGAACGTGGTTGATGACGTTATGCAAGCCCGAATCGCCATTGAACGTCAGGCGATCCGCCTGGCCTGCCGCCGGGGAACACAGAGTGACTACGACAGGTTAGCCGACTGCCTGCGTGAGATAAGCGAAACGATCCATGTCCCTGAATCAGGTGGACGAGCTGATTTTCGCTTCCATGAAACCATTGTTAGCGCGTCAGGCTCGCCAACGCTTATCAGCATTTATCAGTCCATTAGCGTGCTGATGCAGCGTTCTCACCTCGACAGACGTGAACAAATTATTCAGGTGGAAGGTATTGAAGCGTTTCTCATTGACCATCACCGCGCCATTTTTGCCGCCATCGTCGAACGTGACGAAGACAAAGCCGATGAATTATTAAGTCGCCATTTTGAAATTGGTGCGGATTTTCGTCGTCGCGCCACCATTCGCATGGTCGGTTCCCAGTCCATTACTCCTACACCGTAAAAAGGATAAACAGATGCAGATCGTCATTGGCAGTGACCACGCCGGATTCCAGCTCAAACAAGAACTCATTCAGTGGCTGCAGCAGGCAGGCCATCAGATTAACGATATCGGGAGTTACAACCCCGATCCGGTGGATTTTCCTGACATTGCTTATGCCGTATGCAGCAAGGTGCGCGAGGAGAGCGGCCTGCGCGGGATCCTGGTTTGTGGTACTGGCGTGGGCGCGGTGATTGCCGCGAATAAAGTAAAAGGCATCCGCGCCGCCGTTTGTCATGACGTGCATTCAGCGCACCAGGCTGTTGAGCACGATGATGTGAATGTGATGTGCATCGGCGCACAGATCGTTGGCCCCTGGCTGGCGCGCGATCTCATAGACGCATTTTTGCAGGCGACATTTGTTCAGGATGCTGACTTCGTTCGCCGCGTCGAGAAACTGGCATTACTCGAGCAACATAACTGATAAATCTGAAGGAAATCATCATGAAAACGATTCATTCCGGCGTTGTTGGCTTTCTTGGTTTAGGCGTGATGGGGCGCGAGATGGCACGCAATCTTGCGCAAGCAGGATATACCGTACGCGCGTTCGATATCGTCAGTAGCGCAGGCGATGCGTTACGTCCGTTCGGTATTGAAATTGTTAGCGACATCCCCTCCGCCGTCCGCGATGCCGATATCGTTATTTCAATGCTGCCGGACACGCCCCAGGTAGAAGAGATCGTGCGTGGCCCACAGGGACTGCTGTCTGTACCGCCACGCGGAAAACTGTATGTGGACATGAGCACCATTGCCCCTGATGCCACCCGCAAGCTGAGCCAGGCGCTCCTGGCCGTCGGCGTAACCATGCTTGATGCACCCGTTTCCGGCGGACCGATTGGTGCTAAAAATGGCACGCTGACCATCATGGTGGGCGGTGATGCGAAGGGTTTTGAGCGGGCCACGCCCTATCTGCGCGCCATGGGGACGACGTTAAATCATGTTGGCGCATCCGGTGCCGGGCAGACCGTGAAGCTGTGTAACCAGCTGATTTGCGGGATCAATATTCAGGCGATTTGCGAAGCACTGGCACTGGCGCGCGCCTGGGATATCAATTTGCCACAAATGCGGGAAGTGCTGCTGGGCGGTTCCGCAGCCTCATGGATGCTCGACAAACTGGGTCCGGCCATGATTGAAGGTGATACCTCTGCCGGTTTCCGCATCGATCTGATGATGAAAGATCTCCGTCTGGTTTTAGAAGCCGCGCAAAAACATCCCGTTCCCCTTCCGGCGACCGCCCTTGTGGCGAGCCAGTACCAGAATGCGCAGGCCTATGGTGAAGGCGCGAATGGCAACCAGGCCCTGTTCAAAGTCTATGACCGGTTAACCGGCCAACAGACCGCAAACACAAATTAACCGGGGCGAAAGTCATGATGCTCGATTTCACAGCAATACTTTCACAATGGCAGCTCTTGCTGGACGGTGCGGAATTGACCGCCAAACTGGCCTTAGTGACGACAGTGACGGGTTTTCTGATAGGCACGCTCTGTGCCATTGCCCGACGCTCTCAATCCAGAGTGTTTGCGAGAGTCGCGGCTATCTATGTTGAATCCATTCGCAATACGCCATTTTTGGTACAGATATTTCTTGTTTATTTTGGCCTGTCGAGCATGGGGTTTTCGTTTAGCGCCTTCACCGTCTCTGTGATTGCACTGACGATTAATGTGGGCGCCTATACCGCAGAAATTATGCGTGCCGGGTTTGAATCCGTGCATAAAGGGCAATGGGAGGCCGCTGAAACCTTGGGATTAACCAAATGGCAGCAATACTGGCATGTCGCATTACGACCCGCGATCGAGCGCGTTTATCCTTCGCTGACCAGCCAGTTTATTTTATTAATGCTGGCCTCATCGGTGACCTCGCAAATATCCACTGAAGAACTCACCGCGACCGCTAACTTTATTCAATCAGAAACCTACCGCCCCTTTGAAACTTTCGTGATTGTGGCGGGGATTTATATCGCGCTCTCGTTGTTAATGCGGCTGATATTCTGGTTGTTTGGGCAGGCCATTTTCCCTCGCCGTCGCCGGCTTGGCACCATGATTTAGGGAGTCATGACGATGAATATTCCCCTCAATTTCGCCCATATTCAATTTCTGCTGGAAGGCACGCTGTGGACAATAGTCCTGTCACTCATGGCGTTCGGCGGCGGTGGAATAATGGGGTTTCTGATAGCACTGGGCCGCATCGCACCGGTTCGTGTCATACGGCTGGTCGTTTCAGCATGGGTGCAGTTAATTCAGGGAACGCCTCTGCTGATTATCATGTTTATGGTCTATTTCGGATTGCCGCAACTGGGCATGACGATTTCGCCTTTATTGGCCGCCGGCCTGTCTCTCACCATTTATGCGAGCGCCTATCTGGGCGAAATCTGGCGAGGCTGCATTCAGGCCGTTCCCCGCGCGCAATGGGAGGCGGCTGAATGTCTGGCACTTTCCAGTACGCAGCGCATGTTTAAAGTCGTACTGCCGCAGGCCATCAAGCTTGCCACACCGCCAACCGTGGGATTTTCGGTTCAAATCATCAAAAACACGTCACTGGCTTCTGTCGTGGGGTTTGTCGAACTGGCGCGAGCCGGACAACTGATCAATAACTCGATTTTTGAGCCATTTATTATCTATCTCATTGTTGCTGCATTGTATTTTTGTCTGTGCTTTCCCGTATCGGTATTAAGCCGCCGGCTTGAGCAGGGCGCGCCAGAGAAAAACGTTAAGCCTGTACAAACGGTGAGTCCACGAATCAATTAAGTGCTGAAGGTTAATACTATGCCCATTATTACTCTCAGAAACGTACACAAAAGCTTTGGCAACAATCCTGTGCTGAAAAACGTCTCTTTTTCCGTGAATCAGGGGCAGGTTGTGGCACTGATTGGTGCCAGCGGTTCAGGCAAAAGTACTGCGCTGCGCTGTATTGATCGACTGGAAACCATCAATGGCGGCAGCATTGAAGTCTGTGGGCACAAGGTTGAAGATCCACATCTCAACCTGCGCAAGTTGCGCCAGGACGTTGGGATTGTGTTCCAGAGTTACAACCTGTTTCCCCATTTGACGATAGAGCAAAATATTACGTTAGGCCCTGTCTCCGTCCAAAAGATGGCTAAAGCTGAAGCCAAAAGGCTGGCGCTGTCCGTACTCAACCAAGTGGGCCTGGCCGACAAGGCAGACAGCTATCCAGAGCAACTCTCGGGCGGGCAGCAGCAGCGCGCAGCCATCGCGCGCTCCCTGGCAATGAAACCAAAAGTGATGTTGTTTGATGAAGTGACATCGGCATTAGACCCAAAACTCACCGGAGAAGTCCTGCGCGTTATTGAGCGCCTGGCGGGAAGTGGCATGACCATGATTATGGTCACCCACGAAATGAATTTCGCCCGTCGGGTCGCCGATAAAATCATCTTTATGCATCAGGGTACCGTCCATGAAAGCGGCACGGTAGACATCCTGAAAACGCCGGGCACGGCGGCATTACAGGAATTTATTTCTAACGATTTGTGAACCACTCACCCAGCGAAATATCCCTACGAAGGAAAATAATATGAGCCCTGCAAAAAAAATCTTACTGCTCGTGTCGTTACTGTCCACCGTTATCACCCTTCCTGCCTCGGCAAATGTCCTGGAAGAAATTCAAAAACGAGGTGAAATACGCGTTGCCACCGATTTATCCATTCCACCTTCAGGAATGTTGGATGCCTCAATGAAGCCGGTTGGATCCGATGTTGAAACCGCGGAGCTGTTGGCTAAGGACTGGGGCGTGAAACTGAAATTCATTGAAACAACAGGTCCGACGCGGATACCTAATTTACAGACCGGGAAGGCCGATATCATCATATCCACCCTTTCCGTTACGCCACAGCGTGCGCAGGTTATTGACTTTAGCCGAGCCTATGCGGGGTTACGATCGGTTATTGGTGCGCCGGCAGCCACGAAAATAAGCGACTGGGGCGATTTAAAAGGGCATGCAATTACCGTCACCCGGGGCACCACTCAGGATTCAATGCTGACCAAAGAGGCGATGAAAAATGGTGTGACCATTCAACGCTACGATGACGATGCCACGCTGGTTACGGCGGCGGTGAGTGGTCAGGCTTACGCTGTCGCTACCTCTGCCACACTGGTTAATCAGATTAAGAAGCAAAACCCTAAGTTGGCATTTGAACCTAAAATGACCCTTACCGTATTTGATTTAGCCATTGGCCTGAAAAAGAATGAACCAGAGCTAAAAGAAAAACTCGATCAGTGGATTGTCACTAATCTCAAAAACGGGAAGCTGAATGCCATTTACGAAAAGTATCATGGCGAACCTATTCCGGCAGAGATCATTAGCAGACCATAATTTATTTGACGCGACCGTGCTTAAATAAAATCGTACCGTGCATCCAGATATTATACCCGGACATCAGGGAGCTATCTGGATGCACGTATTATCCGTTAATGAATAATGTAACGACGTCCGCTGTTTTGCTTTGGCGTTACAGGCAATGACGCAACCCAGGTCAACCCACCGCTTTCACAATAAATGTCACAACGCCAAAGATATCCAGGGCATCCTCACTGCCGATGATGATGGGTGAATAAGCGCAATTCATAGGATTAAGCTGAACAGTGGGCCGCAACTGCAACCGCTTAACCGTAAACTCCCTCTCCACCGCCGCAATCACGATATCCCCGTGGCGGGCAGTGCGTGAACTGTCCACCACCAGCAGATCGCCATCGCCGATCCCTGCGTCGATCATTGAGTCGCCAGCCGCTTTCACAAAATAGGTCGAACTGGGATGCGGAATAAGTAACTTGTTGAGATCGATACGTTGCTCAACATAATCGGTCGCCGGGCTGGGAAATCCGCACGGAACCCGCTCGCTGAAAAGGGGGGCGGCGATGGCTTCACGCCATTGCGCAGGTCTGTACAACGTCATAATGCACACCTTGAATACTGTTTTTATATACAGTAATTTCAACTAAGGCTGGGATCAAGCCATTGGCAAAACGCCGTGGCGCAAAGTTTCGCCGTATTGCGCGTAAGCATTTATTGATCCTGCAAATATACTGTTTGTAAATTTTTGCGCAGGATGACGACGTCCGTCCATTTTAGAGCGGGCATTGTGCGGAGCGCGTTTTCGGGACACATAAAAAAACCGGCTAATGGCAGCCGGTTTCCTCTTTGTTTGCGTGGCGTCACTTACCAACCACAGACGTCGTGTTCATTTTCCGTATCGTAAGAGCGCACGGTATTGACGAGATCTTTCACCACCTCGGCGGCGACGTCAGGCACCAGTAAGGTCATTGGCGCTTCGGTTTCGTAATCGACAGAAACGCCGTTGCTGTTATTCGTCACGGTGACGGTATAAGTTGCTTTGCCCATGATTATTTCTTCCCGGTATGAATGACTTTTCGTTGATCCGCGCTTTCCATCAGGATCTCTGGCGCGACAAAAAAGTCGATATTGAAATAAGTGTCATCGGTCATCACTTCGATGTTGTGCCACTTTTCCGGTGGAAACACACCAAACTGACCCGCTTCGATGATCATCACCGTTTCCGCTTCTGGACTGTGTTCATCCGCATACCCGAGATATTTGACCGCCCCCTGCATCACCGACAGACGGGGATACACTCCCGGTCGGGTTCCTTTATCAAGATGGCGTTCGAAAATTCCGGCAGGTGCCGTTTCTTTGTTCCAGAACGGCGTGGCACGTGTGTGGATATGATTTTGTGGAATCTGAAGCATGTCCTTCCCTCTTCCAGTCGGTAGGATGCGATTGTGAGTAAACCGCTGTTCCAGAAAGGTTACGCTTCATAACTGGCATTTTAAATACACCAAAAGTGGCACGTGACATTTACCACAGGTTTTATCTGGCAGAGGAGAGCCTGTCTCCAGGCTCTCCTCCGGCTATTTTATTGACCAGGCGTTTTGAGCGGATTACCAAATTGCTGCAGATACGCCTCTCCCAACGTTTTCGTGGCGTAGTCATTTAAATGGCCGACGTCGCGATACAGCGGAATGCCCTCAATTTCCGTCCGGCACAGCCCGCCAGGGCATTGCACGCTTTTGGGATCGACAATGATGAGCGAGGGGAATCGGGCCTGTAATGTGGCAAAAAACGCCTCCGTCCAGACATTTTTATTAATCTGCGGATTCGGGTTACAGGCCTGATGCTCATACTCTCCCCGCGTTTTAAAATGTTCATAGAAACAGGTCAGGAAATTCTTTGGCATCGGGAACATCGTTTTCACCAGTACCGGCTGCGCCCCGGCATCAAGAATATCCTGTATGGCCTGTTCAGTGGCTCGGGTGAGGATATTGATAGATTCTGCAGGCGATGGGGAATCTCCAATCTGCTGTCTGACTTTGAATGCCGCATAGTTTTCCCAGACCTGGGAAATGATCACATATTTATACTTATGGCTTCGGATCGCCTCATAGTATTTTTTGACGTTCTCGTGGCAGACCTTGTAGTAATCCCCTTTATAGGTATAGAGATCGTCGTGATACACGCGGGGAATCGCCAGACACAGTGACGTCGCTTTCATATCAACGGCAACATGCGCATTTTTTCCCATCACGTCGAAGAAATTCCAGTACTGGTTAGAATGCGAATCCCCCATCAGAAGCGCTTTTTCTGAAGCGGTTTTATCGCCCACCACACAGGCCATATCGGTTCCCGTGACGTTTTCGTTCATACAGTCTTGACGCTGTTTTATCTTCGTCTTTTCGAGCACACTATTAATATGATTTAACGACTCGCCGAACCGCAGATAGCTAAATCCGTCAAAACGCTTGCTGACCGACATCAGGGTAATAATAACGACCAGCGGTATGACCACCAGCAAAGCCAACGTTTTTTTCAACGACAGGCGGGGTTTTCGGTAAGGTTTCTCGATGAAATAATATGACCCCATCGCCAGCAGCACGGCCAAACCCAGACCGGCAACTCTGGCATAGATACTGGTAATACCGATGTAGTGCAGTGTCGCAAAAATCGGCCAATGGAAAAGATAAAGCGAATACGAGATCGTGCCGAGCCAGACCAACGGCGGGAATGACAGCAGCTTATTGGTCAGAATATTTTGTTGGCTACCGGTGAAAATCAACACCGCGGTACTGACGCAAACGGCCAGGGTGTAGGCATTGGGATAACCCAGAATGACATCACTTCTGACGCTAACAAAAAAGAGTGCCGCCACCGCCACGAGCGAAAGGCTATTAAGCACGGCCCTGTTTATTTTCTGCGCCATCGGGAGATAAACACATGCGCAGACACCGAGCATAAATTCAAAGAGTCGGGAGGCAAAGAAATAGTACGTTTTCGTCGGATGCGCGCCTGAATAGTGCCAGGCGATATAAATGCCTGCAACCGTCAGCAGCGGTGCCAGATAATTATGCACCCGCTCGTGCGTTTTTTTACGGATGACGTAATAGATGACCGGGAAAAAGACATACCACTGCCACTCGATGGATAAAGACCAGGTGTGAAGCAACAGCATGGCATTTGAATCAGGCGCGGCATAGGCGGTTGTTTCATCGCCAAAATAGCGGTTTGAGACGACAAGCAGCGTCTGCTTTATGCTTTTGAGAAAAGGGGCGTAATCTTCCGGCAGCCAGAATACCGACGCAATGACAATGCACAGCAACATCATTGTCAGCATTGCGGGCTGTAATCGCCATATTCTGCGCAAATAAAAATCGCTAAAACTGAAATTACCCGCATCCATTCGATCTTTTATTATCGATGCGATGAGAAAGCCTGAAATGACGAAGAAAATATCGACCCCGATGAAACCGGATGCAAATAGCGAAAACCCGGCGTGAAAGAGTACCACCAGCAATACGGCAATCGCCCTTATGCCGTCAATATCAGAACGATACTTCATCGATTATCCTGCTAATAAAATATAAAGTGCGGATTTTACACGAGATTATTCAAAAGTGAACCGCCAGTGACACTCTGTTTTATGGTGGTTTTCCCCAACAAAAAGCCCGCTTGTGCGGCGGGCCTCCTGGCTTACGACTGCAATGTCGCCAGCCGCGCGGCGAAACCGACAAAAATCAGGCCGATCAGCGAGTTTCCGACCTTCGCCAGTTTCTTTTTGGTACGAATGTACTGCGTAACAAAGGCCCCCGAAACGATCAGGAAGCTCAGGTAGCAGAAGCTCACCACTTCAAGCGTGGTCGCTAAGATGAAGAATGACAGTCCCGCATGTGGGGCATTCACATCAATGAACTGCACAAAGAAGGAGACATAGAACAGAATTGCTTTCGGGTTCGTCAGGCTCAGCACCAACGCACGTTTAAAAATGGCGCCAAAGGGAACCGCCTCTTCAGCAGCGTCGCCGCCTTTTGCTTTAAGCGTGGCATAGAGGATTTTTGCGCCCAGATAAAGCAGGTAAAAGGCACCGAGATAGCGGACGATATTAAACAATACTGGCGTTGTTTTAATCAGCGTTGCCACCCCGGCATACGCCAGAAACATGAGCACCGCATCGCCAATAAATACGCCGCTTGCCGCAAGGTACCCGCCCTTCATTCCACGTCCGACGCTGTTTTTCAGCACAAATATCGTGTTCGGTCCAGGGACGAGGACAATAAAAATAGCCCCGACCAGATAAGTCCAATAATTCAGTACACCATACTCTGCAAACACGTTAACCTCTTCTTCCTGAAACCACTTTTTCGCTTAACCGCGAAACAATATGCTAACGGATGCCCCTGCTCAAGGGAAGCGCTTTACCGACGCCTTTATTTCAGTGAAAAGGTTGGATAGCGCTCGGCAAAATAGTGGCGTAAGAATTCCACCGTAATACGCACTTTGGCCGACGTGGCCAGTCGTGATACATACACTGCCCAGATATTGGCCGGCTGGTAATATTCCGGCAGAACATGCACCAGATGACCGCTGGCAATGTTATCACAGACATCCCACCAGGAGCGCAGCGCAATCCCCTGCCCGTCGAGGCACCATTGGTGCACAATTTCGCCATGATTTGATGACAGCGGCCCGGTCACCTTAATGACGTGCTCCCCCTCTTTATTTTGCAATTGCCAGATCCCAAAGGGATGGTCGCGCTCTTTGATCACTAAGCAGGAACAGGTGGCAAGATCGGCAAGCTGTTTTGGCGTACCGTGCTGCGCCAGGAACGCGGGAGAAGCGCAGAGGATTCGATAGTTCGTCCCCAGCCGGCGAGCGATCAGGTTCGGCGCAATGTCATCGCCAATGCGGATGTCGAGATCGACGCCTTCATTGGCCAAATCCACCAACCGGTCTTCCACATCAAAACGCAGCTCCAGTTGCGGATACTGCCTTGCCAGTGCGGACAGCGCAGGCGCCACAACCTGTCGGCCAAACCCAAAGCTACTGATGATTCGCAACATTCCTTGCGGAACCTGACGGACATCAGAGAGTTCATCCATCATCTGATCGACATCGTGCAGAATGCGCTGCGCCCATTCATAGATGCGCTCGCCCTCTTCCGTAATGGTGACGCGACGCGTAGTGCGGTGCAGCAAAATCACATTCAGGTTCTGTTCAAGCAGCGCAATACGTTTACTGACATAGGCCGGTGAAACACCCAGTTCCTGGGCAACGGCGGCAAATCCCGCCCGTCGGGCGACCAGAATAAAGACGCGTAAATCAGTCAGCAAAGGAGGATTATTCATGATCTGTGTTTTATGTTTCACCAGTTGAAGAGATTAACTGTCGATCAGTCAATTATAGGATAAGGAGGAAGTCAATTTCGCTACCCTACAAGTGAGAACTGGTATGAAGAAAACCTGTCGTATTGCCGCGATTCCCGGTGATGGTATCGGTAAGGAAGTGCTGCCAGAAGGCATTCGCGTGTTGCAGGCTGCCGCCAGACGTTGGGACCTGTCCCTCAGCATTGAGACGTTCGAATGGGCCAGCTGTGATTATTACCTTGAGCACGGGAAAATGATGCCGGATGACTGGCGCGAACAGCTATCCTCTTTTGATGCCATTTACTTTGGCGCCGTCGGCTGGCCGGACACGGTTCCGGACCACATTTCCCTGTGGGGTTCGCTACTGAAATTCCGTCGGGAATTTGATCAGTATGTAAATCTGCGCCCGGTTCGCCTCTTCCCCGGCGTGCCCTGCCCGCTGGCCGGCAAGAAGCCGGGCGACATTGATTTCTATGTTGTGCGTGAAAACACCGAAGGGGAATACTCATCGCTGGGCGGACATATTAATCCGGGCACCGAGCATGAGGTGGTCATCCAGGAGTCCGTTTTCACCCGCCGGGGCGTGGATCGTATTCTGCGTTATGCGTTTGAATTAGCCCAAAGCCGTCCGCGCAAAACGTTGACGTCGGCGACCAAATCCAACGGTCTGGCGATCAGTATGCCGTTCTGGGATGAACGCGTGGAGCTTATGGCGCAGCACTATCCCGATATCCACTGGGACAAGCAGCACATTGATATTCTTTGCGCCCGCTTTGTGATGCAACCGGAGCGCTTCGATGTGGTGGTTGCCTCGAACCTGTTTGGCGACATTCTTTCCGATCTCGGCCCGGCGTGTACCGGCACCATCGGCATTGCCCCCTCGGCTAACCTGAACCCTGAGCGCACTTTCCCGTCGTTATTCGAACCGGTACATGGTTCCGCCCCGGATATTTATGGCAAAAACCTCGCCAATCCGATTGCGACTATCTGGGCTGGGGCGATGATGCTCGATTTCCTCGGCGCAGGAGATGCGAAGTACACCGCCGCACACGACGGGATTCTGGCGGCGATTGAGCAGGTGATAGCCAACGGACCTAAAACACCGGATTTGCAGGGGAGTGCCTCAACACAACAGGTCGGTGAAGCGATCTGCGCGAGGATATAAGGGTTCAATGCCTGATGGCGCTGCGCTTATCAGGCCTACGGTTGAGAGTCTGTAGGCCGGATCAGGCGTAGCCGCCATCCGGCAAAAACATTAAAGCGGATACTCTGCCAGCAACGCGTTGAGCGTTGTCGCCATCAACGCCGCCCGCCAGCCAGAAATCAATTCGGGCTCTGTATTCTGCGGTTTTAACTTCCAGTGCCAGTTGAGCAACTGGTTGATCTGACGGCGCGACGCCAGCAGCTCTGCGCTGACGTTATGTTCCGCACTCACTTGCGTGACAAGCGCCTTGATCGCCTTAAACGCTTTGCGATAACCCGGCATGTCCATCAGATTCAGCAGCGGTTCCGGCAGGGCCTCTTCCGGCAGCGCCTGCGCTTGAGCCACCAGTGAAAGCAGCGTCTTACCGTGGAAGCGAATTTCACTGCCGGAAAGCCCCAGGCTATCGAGTTCGCCCATGCTGCCAGGCATATAACGCGCCACGGACCACAGATGCTCTTCGCGAACCACGAAGTTCACGGCCAGATCGCGCTCACGCGCTTTACGCAGACGCCAGTCGGCGAGCAGTTGCAGGCAGGCCAGTTGGCGCGTGCGTAGCTGCCAGGCGTTAGTGATGTCGCGCCAGGCGTCCTCGGGTGCGAGGATTTCCTGACGACGCGTTTGCATCAGGCGGCACTCATCCAGCGCCGCGGACAACCAGCCCGCAGCCTCGGTTTCCGCCATCAGTTTTCCGGCAATCGGCAACAGATACCAGACATCCGCTGCGGCGTATTCACACTGACGCTCAGTCAGCGGCCGCGCCAGCCAGTCGGTACGCGACTCGCTCTTATCCAGCGCCACGCCGGTGTACTCTTCCACCATCGATGCAAAGCCCCACGACAGCGGGCGGCCGCAAAATGCGGCCAGTATTTGCGTGTCAATCAGCGGTTGCGGCAGTTCGCCGAACGCATTCAGAAAGACTTCCAGATCTTCACTACCCGCGTGCAGAAATTTGGTAATGGCGGTGTCGCGCAGAATCGCTTTCAGCGGCGACCAGTCGCTAATGCCGTGCGGGTCGATCAGTGCAACATGTTCGCCGTCAAACAGTTGGATCAGGCCCAACTGCGGATAATAGGTACGGGTACGGACAAACTCAGTATCCAGGGCAATCGCAGGAAACGCACGGACCGCTTCGCACAGGGTTGCCAGCGCGTCGTCAGTGGTGATCATTTGGTAATTCAAATTGCATTCTCTTCGGTTTACGCCAAAAAAAACGCCGGATTCACCCGGCGTCAGATTGCTGACAAAGAAGGGAAAAAACGTGGTTTTTCCTTCTTTGTGGTTATCAGCCGAAAATCAATAAATTGATTTTCCTGGTTTTAATAAGGTGATCTCTGCTTGTCCGGTATCGGAGTAAGGTTTGCGATCACTCTCACGCCGGATTCACCCGGCGTTTGACGTGTTGCTTAACGCTCAGCCCTTATTGTCCACTTTGGCGCGGGCTTCGTCACGCAATTCTCGACGTAAAATTTTGCCGACGTTTGATTTCGGCAGTTCATCGCGGAATTCAACCAGTTTCGGGACTTTATAGCCCGTGAGCTGACGGCGGCAGAAGGTGACCAGCGCTTCCTCGGTGAGCGAAGCCTCTTTTTTCACCACAAAAATCTTCACCGCTTCGCCACTGCTGCCGGACGGAACGCCGACGGCAGCCACTTCCAGCACCCCCGGATGCTGCATCACCACATCTTCTATCTCATTCGGATAAACGTTAAAGCCGGAGACCAGAATCATATCTTTCTTACGGTCGACAATGCGCAGGAATCCTTCATCATCCATGACCGCGATATCGCCCGTGTGCAGCCAGCCGTTCTTGATGATCTCATCCGTCGCGTCAGGACGCTGCCAGTAGCCCAGCATCACCTGCGGTCCTTTCACGCACAGTTCACCCGGCTGATCCGGAGAAACTTCGTTGTCGTCGTCATCCACCAGTTTGGCTTCGGTCGACGGCACCGGCAAGCCGATGCTGCCACTGTGATAATCAATATCGTGCGGGTTAACACTGACCAACGGCGCACATTCGGTCAGCCCGTAGCCTTCAAGCAGATACTGTCCGGTCAGCTTAACCCATCGTTCAGCCACCGCCTGTTGTACCGGCATACCGCCGCCCGCAGAAAGATGCAAAGAGGAGAAATCCAGCTGCTGGAACTCTTTATTGTTCAACAAGGCGTTAAACAAGGTATTCACGCCGGTCATGGCGGTAAACGGATACTTCGCCAGCTCTTTTACCAGACCCGGAATATCGCGCGGGTTGGTGATAAGCAGGTTCTGTCCCCCCAGTTCAATAAACAGCAGGCAGTTCATGGTCAGGGCAAAAATGTGGTACAGCGGCAGCGCGGTCACCACCAGCTCTTTACCCGGGTGCAAAAGTGGCCCGTAAGTGGCTTTCACCTGCTCCAGGTTAGCCAGCATGTTGCGGTGCGTCAGCATCGCCCCTTTTGCCACCCCGGTCGTCCCGCCGGTGTACTGCAAAAACGCCAGATCCGCAGAAACCACTTCCGGCTTCACATACTGCATACGGTAACCGGCGTGCAGCGCACTGCGAAAAGAGATCGCATCCGGCAGATGATATTTCGGCACCAGTCGTTTGATGTACTTCACCACGAAGTTCACCAGCGTGCCTTTGGCCGTGGAAAGCTGGTCGCCCATACGGGTCAGAATGACGTGCTTAACGCTGGTTTTATCAACCACTTTTTCCAGGGTATGGGCGAAGTTGGAGACAATCACAATCGCCGCCGCGCCGCTGTCGTTTAGCTGATGCTCCAGTTCGCGCGGGGTATAAAGCGGGTTGACGTTCACCACGATCATCCCGGCGCGCAAAATGCCAAACAGCGCCACCGGATATTGCAGCAGGTTTGGCATCATCAGCGCGACGCGGTCGCCTTTTTTCAGCCCCAGCCCCTGCTGCAGGTAAGCAGAGAAGGCGCGACTACGCTCCTCCAGCTTGCGGAAGGTCATCACCTCCCCCATGTTCATAAACGCCGGCTGATCGGCATAGCGCGCGACAGCATGTTCAAACAGTTCCACCAGGGATTGATAACGGTCAGGATTGATCTCCGCAGGCACATCCGCGGGATAACGGTTTAACCAAACCTTCTTCACTGCATCACCTCTAAAATGAGTGTTCGTCGTCATCTCAACCCCAGATAATAAACAAGTCGTTAACATAATATTAACTCAGCGTACCAGTTTATTAATCACTCAACTGAAAGGTTGCGAAGCGCGTCACTATTTATTTTTGTTATGACGTTAATAAAACAGAAACAGCGGACCAGCCGCTGTTTCTTTTACTGATAATACAACGCGTTACTCTGTGACTATCGTTTGAACCTGTGCTGGGCCCGGGTTATACCATCCCCAACCGCCATAGCCATACGGCCAGCCTCTTCTCCCGCCGTAGAACCATGGGTCGATCGGTTGCGGTGGCATCACCACCTGCTGAGCAAGCCGCCAGCGCTTGTAACCCGACACGTCCATCGTCATGAATTTGTACGGCGTATTACCCACTTTGCCTTCGACGGTACCGGTAATCGGTCCCACAACGGTCACCAGTTGCCCCCGGAAATCGACCGGATCAAGGAACCCATTCACATTGGCGTAAATACGCCCGCGCGAGGGTTCGCCCAGAATGGGGCGCGCACCGCTATCGAGCGGAACGGTCGCAATTTCCAGCCGGGTTTTCCCCTGCTGGTTTTGAATGTCCACCACTTTGCCGCCAAAGCGCGCTTCCTGACCCACGTACAGTTGCGGGGCATTCATCACTCGTACCAGATCGTCTTGTGGCGTGGGGCTGGAGCCCTTAATCGCATCCGGAACCGTGACGCACCCGCTCACCATGAGCGCAATCGCTCCCGCGAGCAGGCCTTTAACAACTTGTTTTTGAACCGCCATACTGCGACTCCTTTTCTCAGCGCATTGACCCGGTTTTTACTGGTCATACTACTGAGATTCATTCTTTTCCGGGAAGTTTCTTCCAGGCTACGTTGTTACGTAAATAAACCGGTTCAGCGTGCTCGACCGCCACGGTTTTTCCGTCGGCGAACATCTGACAGGCGATCGGCAGCATATCTTCCGCCGCTGGCAGCAGGACGTCACCGTCACGCAGCGTCGGTTTGCTCTCTTTACCGAGTTCAGGCCAGGCAGGCCAACCCGTCCCGACGGTCACCCAGTCACCGGAAAGCTGTTGTAAACGTTCGGACACCTGCTCCGGTTTCAACACGGCCTCCGTCTCTTCACCGTGCCAGACGCCATGTTCATCGCGCTGATACTCGGCCCAGTAGACCTCACCCATTCGCGCGTCAATGGCCGCCAGGACACGGGTAGCACCGGTTTTACGCCACGCGCCCTGCGCCATCGTCATCAGCGTGGAGACGCCAATCATCGGCAGGTCTGCACCTAACGCCAGCCCCTGGGCAATGCCAATCCCAATGCGCACACCGGTGAAACTACCCGGTCCACGCCCGTAGGCCAGCGCATTAAGTTCCGTCAGAGAGGTGCCGTTAGCGGCAAGGATATCCTGCACCATTGGCAGGATGCGTTGAGTATGTTCTCGTGGGCAAAGCTCAAAATGAGCAGAGTGAGTACCGTCGTTCCACAGAGCCACAGAGCAGGCTTCTGTGGCGGTATCAATAGCCAGAATTCGCATGAGTCTTCGTGCTTAGATCAATAAAATGACCCGCATCTTACCATACTCCGTAACAGATTACTCGGAGGATGGTATCGCGAGGAATCGCACGGCACGGGCGATATCCCGGGTGCGCGGTGCCGGTGGCAGACTGGCAAGGAACGTGGCGCCGTAAGGTCGCATCACCAGCCGGTTATCACAAATCACCAACACGCCGCGATCGTCAGCATCACGGATCAAACGCCCAACCCCCTGCTTTAGCGTAATCACCGCGTCGGGCAGTTGCACTTCATCAAACGGGTCGCCACCGCGTAAGCGACAATCTTCCATCCTCGCCTTCAGCAGCGGATCGTCCGGCGACGTAAACGGCAGTTTGTCGATGATCACCAGCGACAGCGTATCGCCGCGCACGTCCACCCCTTCCCAGAAGCTACTGGTCGCCACCAGCAGGGCGTTTCCCGCACTGACGAACTGTTGCAGCAGTTGGCCTTTGCTGGTTTCCCCCTGCAGCAGAACCGGAAGCGTCATGGTGGCGCGGAACTGTTCAGCCAGATCGCGCATCATCGCGTGCGAGGTACAGAGCATAAAGCAGCGCCCGTTGTTCGCCTCGATGATCGGTCTTAACATTGCCGCCAGCTGTCGCGCCGCGCCCGGCTGATTGGTTTGCGGCAGATAGCGCGGCACGCAGAGCAGCGCCTGGCGGGTGTAATCAAACGGGCTCGGCAGCAGCATCGATTCCGCCTCGTCGATTCCCAGACGCGCCGTAAAGTGATGGAGGTCGTCATTCACCGACAGCGTTGCGGAGGTGAAAATCCAGCTCCCCGGCTTCTGTGCCATCACCTCTTTGAACTTATCCGCCACCGTCAGCGGGGTCAGCGCGAGGGTGAAATTGCGCGAGGTACATTCATACCAGTAGCTGTAGCCGGGTTGGTTGATCTCTTTCAGCCGCTTAAGACGTGCGCGATACAACGTGGCGCGCTCAAACGCGGCATCGAGCAATGCCGAACGTCCGAGGGACAATTTCGCCACGTCATAACACAACTCCAGCGTGTCATCGAGCAGTAAAAAAGCCCGCTGCACCCGCGGGTCGGCCAGCAGTTCACGCAGGTTGCCGCGATATCCCGGTTCGCCCAGTTGCAAACGAAAATCCTGCGCGCTTTGCGCCAGACGGTCGGCGCATTTCTGTAACTGCTGGGTATCTTTCAGCTCGGTACGATAGGCAATAGTGATGTCCTTCGCCAGATCCATGAGCTGACGGCTGGAGAGCGACTGACCAAAATACTGGCTGGCGATATCCGGTAGCTGATGGGCTTCATCGAAAATCATCACCTCCGCTTCCGGGATCAGTTCACCGAAACCGCTCTCTTTGACCACCATATCGGCCAGAAACAGATGGTGGTTCACCACCACCACGTCCGCGTCCATCGCCTTTTTACGCGCTTTCACCACAAAGCAATCTTTATACAGCGGGCAGTCGCTGCCGAGACAGTTGTCGTTGGTACTGGTGACCAGCGGCCAGGCCTGAGAATCCTCGGCTACGCTGACGCAGGTGCTGATGTCGCCATCTACGGTCTGATTCGACCACGACCGCAGCAGGATCACATCGCTTAAGGTCTGAACGGGGAGATCGCCGCCCGCCAGCGCCTGTTGTTCGAGGCGCTCCAGGCATAAATAGTTTGAACGTCCTTTCAACAGGGCCAGTCTTCCGGTGTACTTCAGCGCGTTAGCCACCGTCGGCAGATCGCGACTGTAAAGCTGATCCTGCAGCGCCTTCGAACCGGTCGAGATAATCACTTTCTTTTTTGCGCGCAGCGCCGGTGCCAGATAGGCGTAGGTTTTCCCCGTCCCCGTTCCGGCTTCGACCACCAGAGGCTGTGATTTTTGAATGGCCTGAGCGACGGCCACCGCCATCTGCCGCTGCGGTTCGCGCGGTTTAAATCCCGGTATCGCTTTAGCCAGTTGACCGTCTGGTGCAAAATCGTCCGTCACACTACCCCCTGTTGATTTGAACAGGGATTATGTCAGGCCGCAGCGGCTTACGCCAGTTGAAGAGATGACGAGGCCCTGACAATATGGCAGTCTTGCCATTTTATGCAGAACGTTAAGAGGAAGGCTTTATGACTATCATCCGTATCGATGCCGAAGATCGTTGGTCTGACGTGGTTATCCATAACAATACGCTCTACTACACTGGCGTACCGGCAAACCTCGATGCCGACGCCTTTGAGCAGACCGCTAACACGCTGGCGCAGATTGACGCCGCGCTGGAACAGCAAGGCAGCAGCAAATCACGCATTCTGGATGCCACCATTTTCCTCGCCGATAAAAACGACTTTGCGGCGATGAACAAAGCCTGGGACGCCTGGGTTGTGGCCGGTCATGCGCCGGTACGCTGCACGGTTCAGGCTGGGTTAATGAACCCAAAATACAAGGTTGAGATTAAGATAATCGCCGCGGTGTAAGCCGGGGTTACTCATCTTCTTCATCTTCAAAACGCGCCACAATCCGCTCACCGGTATGAGTGGCGCGCAGTTCTTCTGCCACTAACATAATCGCCTCGCCGCTGCTCATTCCCTGCGACATGAGCTCCTGAATACGCTCAACCGCTTTCTGTTGCTGCTCATGACTGAGTGAAGGTAAACCTGCAAACATCGTTAACTCCTGCTAAATTGTCAGCGCTAATTATTTCATGCAACCCGGAACATAGCCAGTACAGTCAGGATCAATGAAGACGTTATCTCCCGCTATTATCACGCTCCCCTGGCGCCAGGACGCCGCCGAACATTATTTCGCGCCAATAAGCCATCTGCCGTGGGCGATGCTGCTGCATTCCGGTCACGCGGATCACCCGCATAGCCGCTTTGACATCGTGGTGGCCGATCCGGTTTGCACCGTGAAGACGCACGGCGAGACCACACAGGTTTGCGATGCGCAAGGCTGTCGTCTTACTCACGACGACCCGCTGGCGGTATTGCAAAGCGCGCTGACTGCGCTGAACCTCCAGCCGCCGGTCAACGCCGATTTACCGTTCCAGGGCGGCGCGCTGGGGTTATTCGGCTACGATCTGGGACGCCGCTTCGAAATCCTGCCCAGCCATGCCCGGCAGGATATCACGCTGGCAGACATGGCGATCGGCCTCTACGACTGGGCACTCATTGTCGACCACCAGCGCCAGACCGTGACCCTGCTCAGTCATTCGGACGTCCAGAAAAAACTCGCCTGGCTCGAAAGCCAGCAATCCCCTGTACGTGCGCCGTTCAGGTTAACCGCAGACTGGCGCTCGAATATGACGCGTGAACAGTATGGCGAGAAATTCCGCCAGGTACAGGCGTATCTGCACAGCGGCGACTGCTATCAGGTCAATTTGGCACAGCGTTTTCAGGCGTCTTATCAAGGTGATGAGTGGCTGGCCTTTGAGCGATTGAACCAGGAGAACCGCGCCCCGTTCAGCGCATTTTTACGCCTGGATGAAGGCGCTATTCTGAGCCTGTCGCCAGAACGGTTTATTCTTCTGGCCGACGGCAACATTCAGACTCGCCCGATTAAAGGCACCCTGCCGCGACTCCCACAGGAAGAGGCAGACCGGGAGCAGGCGCAGAAACTGGCGAACTCACCGAAGGATCGGGCGGAAAACTTAATGATTGTCGATCTGATGCGTAACGACATTGGCCGCGTGGCAGTGCCCGGTTCAGTGAAAGTACCGGAGTTGTTCGTCGTCGAACCCTTCCCGGCGGTGCATCATCTGGTCAGTACCGTGACCGCGCGGTTACCGCCCACACGGCATGCCAGCGACCTGCTCCGCGCCGCGTTTCCGGGCGGTTCGATTACCGGGGCGCCAAAGGTGCGCGCAATGGAAATTATTGATGAACTGGAGCCCCATCGGCGCAACGCCTGGTGCGGCAGCATCGGTTATCTGAGCGTCTGCGGCAATATGGATACCAGCATTACCATCCGCACCCTGACCGCCGTGGCCGGTCAACTGTACTGTTCCGCCGGTGGCGGCATCGTGGCTGATAGCGAGGAACAGGCGGAATATCAGGAAACCTTTGATAAAGTTAATCGTATCCTGCAACAACTGGAGAACTAAAACGTGGATAACAAGAGCCTGACGTTGGATGATTTTTTATCGCGCTTCCAACTTTTGCGCCCGCAGATTAATCGCGAGTCGCTGAACCTGCGACAGGCCGCCGTGCTCATTCCCGTGGTTCGCCGGCCACAGCCGGGACTGCTGTTGACCCAGCGTTCAGTGCATTTACGCAAACATGCCGGTCAGGTGGCCTTCCCCGGCGGCGCGGTTGACAGCACCGATGCCTCGCTCATCGCCGCCGCGCTGCGTGAAGCAGAAGAAGAAGTGGCGATCCCGCCAGAAGCCGTTGACGTGATCGGCGTACTGCCGCCTGTTGACAGCGTGACCGGGTTCCAGGTCACGCCGGTGGTTGGCATTATCCCGCCCAATCTGCCTTACCGTGCCAGCGAAGATGAGGTTTCTGCGGTCTTTGAAATGCCGCTGGCGCAGGCGCTGCATTTAGGCCGCTATCATCCGCTGGATGTCTGGCGTCGCGGTGATTCACATCGCGTGTGGCTTTCATGGTATGAGCATTATTTCGTCTGGGGCATGACCGCCGGAATTATTCGTGAACTGGCACTACAAATTGGCGTGAAGCCCTGACTATACTTATCTTTACGCGCTGACGACACAACCTGAAGCTCCCGTCACAACATTAGTAAAAACGCGGTTACCCATTAGTTTAATTCATGTGAATAGTTAAGCCGATCCCCGCGTTCCCTCTTACACTATGCGCAGTTATTACATCGTTTCTGGAAGTTTCCAGTCACCCTGTCAGGAGTATTATCGTGATTAGTCTATTCGACATGTTTAAGGTGGGGATTGGTCCCTCATCTTCCCATACTGTAGGGCCTATGAAGGCGGGTAAACAGTTCGTCGATGACCTGGTCGAAAAAGGATTACTGGATAGCGTTACTCGTGTCGCCGTTGACGTGTATGGTTCACTGTCGCTCACGGGTAAAGGTCACCACACCGATATCGCCATTATTATGGGTCTGGCAGGTAATGAGCCCGCCACCGTGGATATTGATAGTATCCCTGGTTTCATCCACGACGTTGAGACGCGCGGTCGCCTGCTGCTGGCACACGGTCAGCACGAAGTAGATTTCCCACAAAACGACGGCATGCGTTTTCATAACAGCAACCTGTCGCTGCACGAAAACGGCATGCAGATCCATGCGTATAACGGCGATGCCGTCGTTTACAGCAAAACCTACTATTCCATCGGCGGCGGTTTTATCGTCGATGAAGAGCATTTCGGTCAGGATGCAGCGAATGAGGTGAGTGTCCCTTATCCGTTCAAATCCGCAACCGAGCTGCTGGAGTACTGTAACAGCACCGGCCTCTCTCTTTCCGGACTGGCGATGCAGAACGAGCTGGCATTACACGACAAGAAAGAGATCGAAGAGTACTTCGGTCACGTCTGGCAGACCATGCAGGCCTGTATCGATCGCGGCATGAATACCGAAGGCGTTTTACCGGGCCCGCTGCGCGTCCCGCGTCGTGCCTCTGCGCTGCGTCGGATGCTGGTTTCCAGCGATAAGCTCTCTAACGACCCGATGAATGTGATCGACTGGGTGAACATGTTCGCCCTCGCCGTCAACGAAGAGAACGCGGCGGGCGGTCGTGTGGTCACCGCGCCGACCAACGGTGCATGCGGTATCGTGCCAGCCGTGCTGGCCTACTACGATCACTTTATTGAATCCGTCAGCCCGGATATCTATACCCGCTACTTCCTGGCGGCGGGCGCTATTGGCGCGTTGTATAAAATGAATGCCTCGATTTCGGGTGCAGAAGTCGGCTGCCAGGGCGAAGTCGGTGTGGCCTGTTCAATGGCAGCGGCCGGTCTGGCAGAACTGCTGGGGGCAAGCCCGGAGCAGGTGTGCGTCGCCGCTGAAATTGGCATGGAACATAACCTGGGACTGACCTGCGATCCGGTTGCGGGTCAGGTACAGGTGCCGTGCATTGAACGTAATGCGATTGCCTCTGTTAAAGCGATCAACGCCGCGCGGATGGCGATGCGTCGTACCAGCGCGCCGCGCGTCTCACTGGATAAAGTCATCGAAACGATGTACGAAACCGGTAAGGACATGAATGCCAAATACCGCGAAACCTCGCGCGGTGGTCTGGCGATCAAAGTTCAGTGTGACTAAACCAGTCACCCTGCGCCACTAATACTTCACGCTCGCCCATCTGCAACGGATGGGCGAAATTTGCCCCCTTTCTCGTCTGTTCGCCATTTCCCCACTACACTTGCTCTGTTACGGTTGGCTTTTGTGGCTGACGGTTATCAGGTGGCCGCATGCAGACAGCACAACGGATCATAAATAAATATCGTCGCAATCGTTTTATTCTCTGCACTCTTTGTGCGCTTGTTACGCTCATCCTGACCCTGAGCGTCCGATTTATTTCACAGCGGAATTTAAATCACCACCACACGGCGACCTTTGCCTCCCGGGCGGTCGCCACGCTCGATGAAGTGCTGCGTCCGTTGCAAAATGGCCGCGATATTCTGTTGCCGCTGATTGGTCTTCCCTGTTCCGTTACGCATCTTCCACTGCGCAAACAGGCCGCCAGACTGCAAACGGTACGCGCAATCGCCCTGGTCCAGCGCGGTATACTCTACTGCTCCAGCGTCTTTGGCTATCGCAATATCCCGGTTCACCAACTCCAACCTGAACTACCCACCGCAAATGCGCAGCTGCTGCTGTCCACCGACCCGCTGCTCATTAAAGGCAGCCCGATTCTCATCCAGTGGTACCCGGCTTCTCCCGACGGTAAGGACGGTGTACTGGAAATTGTCAATATCGACCTGCTTACCACCTTGCTACTGGAACCGCGTAAACCGCTGATTACCGGAGCCAGCCTGACGGTCGGCAACCGGCATTTGATTTACGGGAACGGCGTGGTGGAGACTCTGCCCACGCTCAAAGATGAACAGCGTTATCAACTCGCCTCGCAACATTATCCTTTTACCATTAGCGTGACCGGGCCTGCCGCAGAAGCACTGGCGCTCAAAGCCCTGCCCGCGCAACTGCCTCTGGCATTGATGCTCAGTCTGCTGGTGGGGTATCTAGCGTGGCTGGCCACTGCCAACCGGATGAGCTTTTCCTGGGAGATTAATCTCGCGCTGGCACAACGCGAATTTGAGCTTTTTTGCCAGCCGTTACTGAACGCGCGGACTAAACAGTGCGTGGGGGTGGAGATCCTGCTGCGCTGGAATAATCCTCGTCAGGGGTGGATTTCGCCTGACGTGTTTATTCCTATTGCCGAAGAACATCACCAGATAGCACCGCTAACGCGCTATGTGATAGCAGAAACCATTCGACAACGTCATTATTTTCCCATGAGCAGTCAGTTTCATATTGGCATTAATGTCGCTGCCAGCCATTTCCAACAGGGTGAATTACTGAAGGATCTCGAACAGTACTGGTTCAGTCAGCACCCCATTCAGCAACTGGTGATTGAACTCACCGAGCGGGATGCGCTGCGGGACGTTGATTATCGGATCGTTCGCGAGTTGCAACAGCAAAACATCAAGCTGGCGCTCGATGACTTTGGTACCGGCAACAGTTCGCTGTCATGGCTGGAAAAGTTGCGTCCTGACATTCTGAAAATTGATAAGTCCTTTACCAACGCCATTGGCACTGATGCCGTTAACTCGACGGTTACCGATATCATTATCGCCCTCGGGCAGCGTCTGCATATCGAACTGGTCGCGGAAGGGGTTGAAACACAGGAGCAGGCGCAGCATTTGCGCCGTCACGGTGTGGATTTGCTGCAGGGATTTTTATTTGCAAAGCCAATGCCGCTGCGCGACTTTCCGCAGTGGCTGGCGGGCAGTCACCCGCCGCCACCCAGGCATAACGGACGCATGACGCCCGCTGTACCTCTACGTTAGAGAAGATTACTCCTCTTCTTCATGCGCAGGTTGCTCTTTAACAATTCGCACCAGATCCACGCGGTAATCATTGGCGTCGATAATGGTAATGCTCAGCGGAGGAACCTCAACCACATCACCCGTACGGGGAATGTGACCATTAACGGCAATCACCAGTCCCGCAACCGTCGCGATGTCTTCATCTTCATCGACCAGATTATCCACTGCCAGCGCCTGTTGCAGAGCATGCAGATCGGTACCGCCTTTGACTAACCAGCCATCGCCGTCAACGGTAATTTCTGGTGTTTCATCAGCATCCGGGAACTCACCGGCAATGGCTTCGAGGACATCCAGCGGCGTAACCAGCCCCTGTACCACGCCAAACTCGTTGGTGACGATAACAAAGCTACCGCGTGCACGACGCAGAACGCCCAGCAGGTTGATAGGATCCAGCGTTTCCGGCACCACAATAGCCGGTGAAGCAGATGCGATAGCCGCTACGTCGACACCCTCTTCCAGTGCCACCAGCAGCTCTTTCGCCCGTACGATACCGATTATCTCATCCAGTTCACCACGACACACCGGGAACAGGCTGTGCGGAGAAGAGAGCAACTGTTCGCGGATCTCATCAACACTCAGACTGGCATCCACCCAGCTAATTTCACCTCGCGGCGTCATGATGCCGCGCAGCGAGCGCTGTGCCAGCGTCAGAACGCCGTTAATCATATAGCGTTCTTCTTCCGCAAATGCCCCTTCCGGGATCGGAACGGCAGCCTGGCTTTCGGATTCATGCGATACCGCAGCCTGACGCTTTCCGCCCATCAGACGCAGGATCGCGTCAGCCGTACGCGCACGCAGCGGCAATGTTGACTGATGACGAATAAAGTTGCGACGCGCAATCTGGTTAAACACTTCTATAATGATTGAGAAGCCAATCGCGGCGTACAGATAGCCCTTCGGAATATGGAAACCAAAACCTTCAGCGACCAGGCTCAGACCAATCATCAGCAGGAAGCTCAGGCAGAGCACTACCACCGTCGGATGTTGGTTGACGAAACGCGTCAGCGGCTTGGATGCCAACAGCATCACCGCCATCGCAATCACCACCGCTGCCATCATCACGGGCAGATGGTTCACCATGCCGACGGCGGTAATGACGGCATCCAGCGAGAACACGGCATCCAGAATAACGATCTGCGTCACAACGACCCAGAAGCTGGCATACCCTTTGCCATGCCCGGAGTCATGTTCACGGTTTTCCAGCCGTTCATGAAGTTCCGTCGTGGCTTTGAACAACAGGAAGATCCCCCCCAGCAGCATAATCAGATCGCGACCGGAGAAGGTGAAATCCATGACGGAGAATAGCGGTTGGGTCAGCGTGACCATCCACGAAATAATGGATAGCAAGGCCAGACGCATCACGAGCGCCAGGGATAAACCAATCAGGCGCGCTTTGTCACGCTGCTTTGGCGGCAGCTTATCCGCAAGAATCGCAATGAAGACCAGGTTATCGATACCCAGGACAATTTCCAGGACGACAAGCGTGAGCAAACCCGCCCAAATCGAGGGGTCCATTAAGAATTCCATGACAAGCTCCTGCTTAAGGAATGGTTAACAGGCGATAAAACACGGTGCAGACAAAACGTGTGGCAAGAAATGCCAGACTGGCAGGCGCGATGCGGCCTGAAGGTGAAATGACGTCGGTGACGATCCATACAGCGGGCTAGTGCCCTATACTCCTGGTAAGTTAAACAGAACGTAAACATAACAGAGGCAACGTGTTTTTGGCAAAGATTTACCTTCCTTTGCAAAGAGTTGTAACAGAGATATTTTACTCTACGAAATTTCTCATTGGCGAAAGCTAAATTACGGATCTTCATCACATAAAATATTTTTTTCGATATCTAAAATAATTCGCGGACATCATATGTTTTTCATTGTAACCCTTATCTGAATCGATTCTGTTGCGGACGGCGATTCAAATACATCTCTCACGTTGATGTGTTAACGATAATAAAGGAGGTAGCAAGTGACCATTGCTATTGTTATAGGCACACATGGTTGGGCTGCAGAGCAGTTACTCAAGACAGCAGAAATGCTGTTAGGCGAGCAGGAAAACGTCGGCTGGATCGATTTCGTGCCCGGCGAAAATGCTGAAACGCTGATTGAAAAGTACAACGCTCAGTTGGCAAAACTCGATACCAGTAACGGCGCGCTGTTTCTCGTCGATACATGGGGAGGCAGTCCATTCAACGCTGCCAGCCGCATTGTCGTCGACAAAGAGCAGTATGAAGTCATTGCCGGGGTGAACATCCCTATGCTGGTCGAAACGCTGATGGCGCGTGACGACAACCCGAGCTTCGACGAGTTGGTGGCGTTGGCTGTTGAAACCGGTCGCGAAGGCGTGAAAGCGCTGAAAGCGAAACCGGTGGAAAAAGCCGCCCCTGCCCCTGTCGCAGCAGCCCCCAAAGCCGCGGCCCCGGTAAAACCGATGGGACCGAACGATTATATGCAAATCGGTCTTGCCCGTATTGATGACCGTTTAATCCACGGTCAGGTGGCTACCCGCTGGACCAAAGAAACCAACGTTACCCGTATTATCGTTGTCAGCGATGAAGTGGCTGCAGACACCGTGCGTAAAACGCTGTTGACGCAGGTGGCGCCTCCAGGTGTGACTGCTCACGTGGTAGATGTTGCCAAGATGATTCGCGTTTATAACAACCCGAAATATGCTGGCGAACGTGTGATGCTGCTGTTCACCAACCCGACCGATGTTGAGCGCATTGTCGAAGGCGGCGTGAAAATCACCTCCGTTAATATTGGCGGTATGGCTTTCCGTCAGGGTAAAACGCAGGTCAACAACGCCATCTCTGTCGATGAAAAAGACATCGAAGCCTTTAACAAACTCAATGCCCGCGGTATTGAGCTTGAGGCGCGTAAAGTGTCGACCGATCAGAAACTGAAAATGATGGATTTGATTGCCAAAGTGGGCAAGTAACCCCCTGGCATTGAATGAGCTTTCACACTTAAGGCTGTTATAGCAATAGGAGAAGTACAATGGAGATTACCACTCTTCAGATTGTGCTGGTGTTCATCGTCGCATGTATCGCGGGTATGGAGTCGGTACTCGATGAATTTCAGTTCCACCGCCCACTGGTGGCCTGTACGCTGATTGGTGCCGTTCTCGGAGATATGAAAACCGGTATTATCATCGGTGGTACCCTGGAAATGATCGCCCTGGGCTGGATGAACATCGGGGCTGCCGTTGCACCTGATGCCGCACTGGCGTCCATTATCTCTACCGTTCTGGTTATCGCGGGTCACCAAAGCATCGGTGCCGGTATCGCGCTGGCTATTCCGCTGGCCGCAGCAGGCCAGGTTCTGACTATTATCGTTCGTACTATCACCGTGGCATTCCAGCACGCCGCGGATAAAGCGGCGGAAAACGGTAACCTGACGGCGCTCTCCTGGCTGCATGTCTCTTCCCTGTTCCTGCAGGCGATGCGTATCGCTATCCCGGCGGTTATCGTTGCGATTTCCGTAGGGACCAGCGAAGTTCAGGGCATGTTGAATGCGATTCCGGAAGTGGTGACAGGCGGTCTGAACATCGCCGGTGGCATGATCGTTGTGGTCGGTTACGCGATGGTTATCAACATGATGCGTGCAGGCTACCTGATGCCGTTCTTCTACCTCGGCTTCGTGACTGCCGCATTTACTAACTTCAACCTGGTTGCTCTGGGTGTGATTGGTGCGGTAATGGCCATCCTCTACATCCAACTGAGCCCGAAATATAACCGCGTGGCGGGTGCACCAGCGCAGGCTGCGGGTGACAACTCCCTCGATAACGAACTGGACTAGCAGGTGAGCGAAATGGTTGATATGACTAAAACTACCACTGAGAAAAAACTCACACAGAGTGACATTCGTGGCGTGTTCATTCGTTCTAACCTGTTTCAGGGTTCATGGAACTTCGAACGTATGCAGGCGCTGGGTTTCTGCTTCTCCATGGTACCGGCTATTCGTCGCCTGTATCCCGAGAACAACGATGCGCGTAAGCAAGCCATCAAGCGTCACCTGGAATTCTTTAACACCCACCCGTACGTTGCGGCGCCAGTTCTCGGCGTAACGCTGGCGATGGAAGAACAGCGTGCTAACGGCGCAGAGATTGATGATGGTGCCATCAACGGTATCAAAGTGGGTCTGATGGGGCCGCTGGCAGGCGTGGGCGACCCGATTTTCTGGGGTACTGTGCGTCCGGTGTTTGCTGCGTTAGGTGCGGGTATCGCGATGAGCGGCAGCCTGCTGGGTCCACTGCTGTTCTTCATTCTGTTCAACGCAGTCCGTCTGCTGACCCGTTACTACGGCGTCGCCTACGGTTACCGCAAAGGTGTCGATATTGTTAAGGATATGGGCGGCGGCTTCCTGCAAAAACTGACTGAGGGGGCGTCAATCCTCGGCCTGTTTGTCATGGGGGCGTTGGTGAACAAATGGACGCACGTGAACATCCCGCTAGTGGTCTCAACCATCACCGGTCAGGATGGTCAGACGCGTGTTACCACCGTCCAGACCATTCTCGACCAGCTGATGCCGGGTCTGGTTCCGTTACTGCTTACCTTCGCCTGTATGTGGCTGCTGCGTAAGAAAGTCAACCCGCTGTGGATTATCGTTGGCTTCTTCGTCATCGGTATCGCGGGATATGCGGTCGGCCTGTTGGGTCTGTAAGACTGTAGTACACTACCGGGGCCTTAACGGCCCCGTTTTTTTTATCTGGAGGAACAAGGATTAATGACTATTACGGACCTGGTGCTGGTTTTCTTTATTGCCGCGTTGCTGGCTTACGCCATTTACGATCAGTTCATCATGCCACGCCGCAATGGCCAGACTCTGCTTGCCATCCCCCTGCTACGCCGAAGCCGCGTGGACAGCGTCATCTTCATCGGCCTCATCGCGATTCTTATCTACAACAATGTCACCAGCCATGGGGCTATCATGACCACATGGTTATTATGTGCACTGGCGTTGATGGGGCTTTATATTTTCTGGATCCGGGTACCGAAGATCCTCTTCAAACAGGGTGGATTTTTCTTCGCCAACGTATGGATAGAATATAACCGCATTAAAGAGATGAATTTATCGGAAGATGGTGTTCTGGTGATGCAATTAGAACAAAGGCGTTTGCTTATTCGCGTACGAAATATCGACGATCTGGAAAAGATATATAAACTTCTCGTTTCCTCTCAGTGAGTTAGAAACATAGCCTGTGCTTTGTTTTTCGCAATTTAATTGTAATTAAAAACATAGCTAAGGCTATAACCCAGGCGTAAAGATGTTATTTATTTTAACGTTCTATCTATCAATAAATCTAAATGAAAATCGTTTACAATTAGAAGTCAAATAATATTTCTCCGCAGTTGTTTTATATTCTCAAAATATGTTAAGGTTGCGCCGTCATTTGGGGAGTAGCCGATTTCCAGACTCCGGAAATGTACGTGTCAACATACTCGTTGCAAAACGTGGCACGTACGGACTGAAATCTCTTTCAGTCAGGCGAGACCATAGGCACATCAACTGCTATGCATACTGTATGAACGCCTGTGTTCAGGTGTGCATGTTTACTGGGGGCAGTGGTGTGTTTTATGGAAACCCCGGTCAGGACGCTGTCATGAATATCACTGCCACTATTATTCTCGCTTTCGGCATGTCGATGGATGCTTTCGCGGCATCAATTGGCAAAGGCGCCACCCTGCATAAACCCAAATTCTCTGAAGCGCTGCGCACCGGTTTGATCTTCGGCGCAGTCGAAACATTGACGCCGCTGATCGGCTGGGCGCTGGGCATGTTAGCCAGCAAATTCGTACTGGAATGGAATCACTGGATTGCCTTCATTCTGCTGGTCTTTCTGGGCGGGCGAATGATTATAGAAGGATTTCGCGGCGCGGATGATGAAGACGATGAACCGCTGCGCCGTCACGGTTTCTGGTTACTGGTCACGACCGCCATCGCCACCAGCCTCGACGCCATGGCGGTCGGTGTAGGGCTGGCGTTCCTGCAGGTCAACATTATCGCTACCGCACTGGCTATCGGCTGCGCCACGTTGATTATGTCCACGCTGGGGATGATGGTCGGTCGCTTCATTGGCCCGCTGCTTGGCAAACGGGCTGAAATTCTGGGCGGGGTGGTGCTGATCGGTATCGGCGTCCAGATCCTCTGGACGCACTTTCACGGTTAATCCGCGCGCTGCCAGAGGTGAAGACGAAAATCCGTCTGGCAGTCAAACGTTTCTCTACTCGCCAGATGTTCCCAAACCTCTGGCTTCGCCCGCCATGCAAAAGGTGTCATCTGCAATAGCGCCACCGCTTCCTTCCCGCTCAGGCTCATCGGGTACGCCAGCGCGATATCTTCCAGCAGGTTGAACCCTTCCAGTTGCTCGGTATGCGGCGCATGGAGTCGGACCTCAACGTAAATCAGCCCTTTCAACTCCATTAAATGCCTCGCTCCCGGCGTTGCCGTGAGAACCCATCCGCGCGGCTTGACCACACGCGCCAGTTCTTCTGCTTTACACGGCGCGTAAATCCGCACAATCGCGTCCTGACTGGCATCAGCAAACGGCAGACGATGACTCGATGCAACGCAGAATGTCACCTGCGGATAGCGCCTGGCCGCCGCTTTGATAGCGACCTTCGCCACGTCCAGTCCATAAGTGGTAGCCGCAGGCAGCGCATCAGCAAAGGCGTGAGTGTAATACCCTTCACCACAACCGATATCAAGAATCGAGGCCGCCGACGCGTCGAGGCGCGTGGAAAGTTGTTCAACGATGGCGTCACGCAGCGGCTGATAGTGTCCGGCATCAAGAAACGCACGCCGTGCCTGCATCATCTCCGCACTGTCACCCGGATCGCGCGAACGCTTATGCTGCACCGGCAACAGGTTGACGTATCCCTCTTTTGCCACATCAAACTGATGCCGCTGCGGACAGATAAAACTGTTATTGACGTGCGCGAGAGGCTGGTGACAAAGGGGGCAGGAAAACGACATAACAACTCCGGCAGGTGAATTCAGGGCGCAAGTGTAACGCGATTTACGCCCTGGGAGAATCACTTAGCGCACAGGGAATGTCTGCGGATTGCCCTGCATTACCAGCAGATGACTGGAGTCGGCGGGCATTCCATCCGGTTTGACGTTTTCCAGTCGCAACACATCGCCCATAATCTGGCTAAAAACGGGTGCCGATACGGCACCGCCGTAATAGGCGCCGTTCTGCGGATCGTTAATCACCACCACCAGTGCAAACTTCGGGCTGCTGGCTGGCGCCACGCCTGCGGTGTAGGCCACATATTTATCCACGTATTTACCGTCATCACCGATTTTCTTCGCAGTCCCGGTTTTAACCGCCACGCGATAATCCCGAACCGCCGCCTTCGTCCCGCCGCCACCCGGCAGAGCAACACTTTCCATCATATGTTCTACCTGTCTGACCAACGCTTCGGACATCACGCGTTTGCCGATGACCGGCGGATCGATACGCGTGATGGAGAGCGGTCGGTAAAGGCCAAAACTGCCAATCGTGGCATAGACGTGCGCCAGTTGAAGCGGTGTCACCATCAGGCCGTAGCCAAAGGCAAATGTTGCACGATCCAAATCGCTCCAGTAGTGACGCTGTGGCATCAGCCCCTGACTCTCCCCGGTGAGTCCCAGTCCCGTGGGCTGACCAAAGCCAAAACGCTGATATGTATCCACTAACTGCTGAATGGGCATCGCCAGCGAGAGATGCGATACTCCGGTGTCACTCGATTTTTGCAAAATACCGGTCAGCGTCAGTTCCGGATAAAAACCCACGTCGCGGATGCGATGCCCGTCGAGAAAAAATGGATGGGTATCGATTACGCTGTCAGGCTGCACAATCCCCTGCTCAAGCGCCGTCATGATGACCAGCGGTTTCACCGTCGATCCCGGTTCGAAGGTATCGCTAATCGCTCGATTGCGAAAATCGTCAAGCCCCGCACCGTCCCGATTATTCGGGTTAAAATCGGGGAAACTGGCCATCGCCAGAATCTCACCGGTGGCAATGTTCACCAGCACGGCGGCTCCGGATTCTGCTTTGTTCCAGCTAACCGCATTGTCCAGCGCATCTTCGGTAACCGTCTGCAGTCGCTCATCAATGCTAAGCTGAAGTTCATGAGCCGGTACAGGATTGACTTCCGTGATGTTTTCAATCACATGCCCGAATTTATCCTTGCGGACCAGACGGGAACCCGGCTTACCCATTAACTGTGCGTTAAAGCTTTTCTCAATGCCTTCAATACCCTGCCCGTCAATGTTGGTAAAACCAATCAGATTCGCCGCGACATGTCCTGCCGGGTAAAACCGCCGGGATTCTTCACGCAAGTTGATCCCGGGCAAATTCAGTCTCTCTATCCACTTCGCCTGTTGAGGAGAGACCTGACGCGCAAGGTAGATAAACCGTGCCGACGGATCGTGGTTAACACGCGCCGCCAGCGTTGTGAGCGAGAGATGCAGCGTATTCGCCAGCGCCTGCCAGCGTTCGTTGACGCCAACGCCGCCTTTACTCAACAAGATTTGTGGGTCAACCCAGACCGCATTCACCGGTACGCTCACCGCCAGTGGCCGTCCCTGCCGGTCAGTAATCATTCCGCGCGGCGATGCCGTGCTGACTTCGCGCAACGAGCGCATATCTTCTTGCCTGACCAGGGAATCGGGTTCAACAATCTGCAACCATGCGACGCGTCCCAATAGCACTCCCAGACTCAGCAATATGGCTATACAAAGTAGTGCAAAGCGTAGCGGTGTGAAACTTCGCGCCGTACCATCACTTTTCTTTTTCACCTGTTCTCCGGCAAACATGATATTCAGGTGACTGATTTAACGGGAATAACGGCGGGAAAGCGGGGAAAACTATGCTAATAACATCACGGCTTTGCAACAAGGCGCTAACGAAGGAGGTATTCAGACATACTTTGAAGGAAGATGCATGAAAAAGCCCCGCATCAGCGAGGCTTTAAATCTGAGGTTGATGCGCAGACGCGCTTCAAATCAGTGGTGTCGATCAGATAGCTGTTACGTTAACAGCAGCCGGACCTTTCTGGCCGTCCTGAATTTCGAACTCAACGTTCTGGCCTTCAGCCAGAGTTTTGAAGCCATTACCCTGGATAGCGGAGAAGTGTACGAACACGTCTTTGCTGCCATCAGCCGGAGTAATAAAGCCAAAACCTTTAGACTCGTTGAACCACTTAACTTGACCTTTAATCTTTGCCATTTGCAAAATTCCTTAGAGTGTTTTCTTAGCCCGCAGGCCTAACATAGATAAAACTGAGACATTACTGCTTGAGGCACTAATATAAGGTTCGGCAGAGAAGCGGTATTCAACGACAACGTGTTTACTCAGGACTTCTTTACTGAAAATGCCACACATAAACAGAACTGTACCTCGTTTAACCCAAAACGTGTTATCACATACAACGTTAATTATGGCAAGCCATTTTTAAACGTGTCTCGATCGGTCGCACAAATCTCACCAGTCGACACAGAGTATCTGCACAGTTATGCGTCAATTCTCAAGCCGATATATTCCCGCTTTCTTGCTGAGCCCTTGTCAGACCAGCATCGCAACGGGGACTTTTCAACCATAGCTCAATAACTTCATGACTTCCAGATCATCGCGATGATGAAACGTGGAGTCAGGCCGTTATCACAAATTCTGCTTTGTTATGCATAATTTGTCTCAACACAAAATGGCCCGTTATCATAATAACAACACATTTCGGTCCAACCTGATATCCACTGTTCTTATGCACTCATTTAATGAAAGAATGATGACAATGCACAAAAATAGGGAAAGAAACGTTTCGATTTTTATAAAGCCGATCATTCTCACAAAACGGGGAAGTTCACATTATTAACGTATGGAAAAATATAATTAAGTGTGTGCAGACAATAACCAACGGAATGACTCAGGAAGGAACGGATATAGCGAAGAGGTATGTAACTGCACTAATAGCGTGCAGGATAATGACCCAGGAAGGAAAGACCGACGGGATGCCAGTCCATTCGCTTCCTGTTTTACAAAGGATTAACGCTCTGCGACCAGACGGATGATGTCATCATCCTCTTGCGGGTCATTGGCCTTCGGCGATGCCTCAGCCACTTTTTCCGGTTCGTTCGCTTCACAGAGACGACGCAATAAGGCATTTTGTCGCTTCTGCTGATCTAACAACGCTTCAAGCAGCTCAATCTGCTCATTGGTTCGCGAGCTTGCACGGTTGATAAAGAACCACAGCACCAGCCCAACAACCAGAACCCCCACCGATACAATCAACGACGCAAAATTAAGCACGCCGGAATTCACTACTTCGTTCATTTCACCACCTCAATGTAGACGCATCATTTTACCACCGCGCCACAGGAAGGTAATCAACAGATGAAAAAATGATCTCACCAGGGGATAAATTTATTGATGGCGCAAATTCCGCTGAAAAATTGTACATCCTGGTCACACATGATGTTGAACACCTGGGCCCATAGCAACAGGCACACAAGCACCACCACCACCAGAATTATCCATCGAAACTTTTTCACTCCACTCTCCGCATCAACATCTTATGCCACCAAAATATCATGTGTATCTTAAACCAGGGCTAACTACAGAGAACATTCGCGATTTTTTAAGAATCATTTACTTGTATCAATGCGCGTAGACGCTAAGCTCAGTCTAACTTATAGAAGAAAAGAGGTCATAATGCGTTTGATTATTCGCGCTATCGTGTTGTTTGCGCTTGTCTGGATTGGATTATTACTCAGTGGATATGGTGTTCTGATAGGCAGTCAGGAGAATGCGGCCGGATTGGGGCTGCAGTGTAAGTATCTCACCGCGCGAGGAACCGCCACCGCGCAATATGTTCATACCGATAGCGGTATCATTGGGTTAACGGATTGCCCGCTATTGCGTAAAAGTACCGTGGTCGTCGATAACGGTTAAGATCCGCCGCCGTGATGACCGCAATGCGTAATCCTAAGCAGGATGTCATCAGGATAAAACTGCCGGCGCGAAAGTCGGCAGTTTCTTAATATCGCCATCATGACGTCATCAGAATGGATAATGGTTGTAACCCATCTGTTCAGAAATTTTACGCGCCGCAGTATGCAGCATCGAAACGTAGTCATGCAGGTTTTCTTCGGAAAAACGCAGCGTCGGGAAGGAGATGCTCAGGCCAGCAATCACGACACCGAAACGGTCAAATACCGGTACGCCAATGCAGCGTAAACCTTCTTCTTGTTCTTCGTTATCTTCGCCATAACCCTGTTCACGAACTTTATCCAGCACGGGCAGCAATGCTTCCGTGGTGGTGATGGTGCGCCCGGTACTGCGTTTGTACTCAACGCCGTCCAGAATCTGTTTCACTTCATCACGATCGCGCCAGGCCAGCAGCACTTTACCAATCGCGGTACTATAAAGCGGGTTACGACGACCGACACGCGAATACATGCGCAGATTGTACATCGAATCAATCTTATGGATGTATACGATGCTGTCTTCATCCAGCGCACCGAGGTGCACGGTCTCTTTAGTCAAACGAGAGAGTTCACGCATCTGGATGTCCGCACTGCGGATAAGGTCAACGTTCTGTAGCGCACGCGCGCCCAGTTCAAACAGTTTCAGCGTCAGAGAATACTTCTCGGACTCCCCTTCCTGCGACACATAACCCAGCGTTTTCATGGTCTGTAAAAAGCGATAAACGGTGCTTTTTGACATCATGACGCGTTGTGATAACTCGGTAATCCCTATTTCGCGCTCTTCACCCAGCGCCTGCAGAATGCCAAAAACTTTCAGCACGGAAGATACAGAATCAGGCTGTTTATCCAGATCTGCGTTAGCCATCTATCACCTCATTACGAGTGTTTTATAAAAATCAGAACGATTTTTTATTATAATTTCATGGTCAGGCGCCCGCAATCCATCTTTGCTAACTTCGTTACAAATCTGCGACATAAAGCCTGAATATCAATGCTAGAATCACTACCCTGATCATATTCTTCGCAGAAACTATCAATCACATGAATAAACCCCAGGCCGACGGCCTGCCGCTTCCGCAGCGATATGGCGCCATTTTAACCATTGTTATTGGTATTTCGATGGCCGTACTGGATGGTGCCATTGCCAACGTGGCACTCCCCACCATTGCCGATGATTTACACGCCTCCGCCGCCAGCTCAATCTGGGTCGTCAACGCCTATCAGATTGCCATTGTCGTCTCGTTACTGTCGCTGTCGTTCCTGGGCGATATGTTTGGCTATCGACGCATCTACAAATGCGGACTGGTCGTCTTTCTGCTGGCTTCACTGTTCTGCGCACTCGCAGACTCGCTGCAGGTGTTGACGATGGCGCGTGTCGTGCAGGGGTTTGGCGGCGCGGCGCTGATGAGCGTCAACACCGCGTTGATCCGTCTGATTTATCCTCAGCGCCATCTGGGACGTGGGATGGGCATCAACTCCTTTATCGTTGCCGTCTCTGCAGCCGCTGGCCCCACCATTGCTGCGGCGATCCTCTCAATCGCCTCCTGGAAATGGCTGTTCCTGATCAACGTGCCATTAGGAATTATTGCGCTAATTCTGGCGATACGATTCCTGCCGCCCAATGGTTCACGCAGCAATAAACCGCGTTTTGATATCCCCAGTGCCGTGATGAACGCACTGACGTTTGGTCTGTTGATCACCGCACTGAGCGGTTTTGCACAGGGGCAGTCCCTTACGCTGGTCGGTGCTGAACTGGCGGCGCTGGTCGTGGTGGGCTACTTCTTTATCCGCCGTCAACTCTCACTACCGGTGCCGCTATTGCCGGTCGACCTGCTGCGTATTCCCCTGTTTTCACTGTCGATAGGGACATCAATCTGTTCCTTCTGCGCACAGATGCTTGCGATGGTCTCCCTTCCCTTCTACCTGCAAACGGTACTGGGGCGCAGTGAAGTTGAAACGGGTCTGCTGCTCACTCCCTGGCCACTGGCAACGATGGTCATGGCACCGCTGGCCGGGTATCTGATAGAGCGCGTCCATGCGGGATTGCTGGGGGCGCTGGGCCTGTTGGTGATGGCTGGCGGACTTTTTGCTCTGGTGCTGCTTCCTGCCGTACCGTCCGATCTCAATATCATCTGGCCGATGATCCTCTGCGGTGCCGGGTTTGGTTTGTTTCAGTCACCCAATAATCACACAATCATCACGTCAGCGCCGCGCGAACGCAGCGGTGGCGCGAGCGGAATGCTGGGAACCGCTCGTTTGCTGGGACAAAGTTCAGGTGCGGCGCTGGTCGCACTGCTGTTGAACCAGTTCGGGGATAACGGCACGCATGTTTCTCTGCTGGCTGCGGGGATTCTGGCAACCGTGGCGGCGGTGGTGAGTGGTTTACGCATCACACAACCTCGAGCGCAGGGATAAAAAAAAGCGCGTCCGTGGACGCGCTCTCTCGTTTTGCCGACAGGCTTACTTCAGGTATTCCCCACTTCGCAGCGCTTCGATACGTTTATCCAGCGGCGGGTGAGTCATAAACAGTTCACTCAGTGATTTACCTTTACCATTAATGCAGAAGGCCATCATGCTGGATGCTTCCTGCGGTTCGTAACTGGTTTTCAGACGCTGCAGCGCGGCAATCATCTTTTCACGACCAACCAGTTTGGCGGAACCCGCGTCGGCGTGGAACTCACGATGACGAGAGAACCACATGGTAATAATGCTCGCCAGAATACCGAAGACCAGTTCCAGTACCATCGCGACAGCAAAATAGATCATCGGGTTGCCATTGCTACCCTCGCCTTCATCACGGTTGCCACCGAGAAAACCCGCGGCGATCTGCGCTAGAATGCGCGAGATAAAGATAACAAAGGTGTTCACGACCCCCTGAATCAGCGTCATGGTGACCATGTCACCGTTCGCGATATGGCTAATTTCATGAGCAATAACCGCTTCAGCCTCATCCGGGCTCATGTTTTGCAGCAAGCCGGTACTGACCGCGACCAGAGACGCATCACGACGCGCCCCGGTGGCAAACGCGTTAATGTCCGGCGCATGGTAAATAGCAACCTGCGGTATGGCGATACCGGCCTGACGCGCCTGCGTGGCGACCGTATTCATTAACCAGCGTTCTCTTTCGTTACGCGGCTGCTCGATCACTTCCCCACCGACGGAACGTAACGCCATCCATTTGGACATCAGCAGTGAAACGAAGGAACCACCAAAACCGAACAGCAGCGCCATAATCATCAGGCCCTGAACGCTGCTCGACTGAATCCCTGTCAGGCTCAGCACCAGCCCGAAAACGACCATGACGGCAAGGTTCGTCAACAGGAAAAGCGCGATTCGCATCATAATTTTCTTTTAACCTCAACTTAACAAAACGCACTATGCGATTACCCACATCGTATGGGTCGTACCGCTATTTTCAAGTATCAATGCCCGGTAAGTCACCAGAAAGACACAACTTTACATTTTGTTGTACCAGACTGACGACTTCATGCGCTTGTTAAAAAAAACAGGCACAATTTCTTGTGCCTGTCTGAGGTTACTTCGCCGCAGCGGGTTGTTCCGCGGGCTTCGCTTTCTCAAGCGTCGCCAGATCCAGCGCAATCTTCACCGTTTCATCAAGATACGGATCCGGCTCCTGGTAATCTTTTGGCAGGTCGTCCAGTTTCTTCAGAACCGGTTTTCCTTCACGTTTAAACCGGTCATTGATTCGCGCCAGACGCATCGCATCATCTTCGTTATTCTCTTTTTCACGCTGCGCGTAATTCAGAGACGCGATGTTACGTTTGTCCTTCATCGCATTGAAACGGGCGATATCCTTCATGATGTACTGGAACTCAGGATCCTGCGCGATACGCGCGTTGTGATCTTTGAGTAACTCAGGACCGAACGGCGTCAGATCGTCTGATTTCACATACGTTGCGGCGTCGATGCTATCCCACGGCAACGCATTATCTTCAAACTTCTCGCCGGTTTCTGTCTCTTCATTCCCTGTTGGCATGATGATATCGGGCGTGACGCCTTTACGCTGGGTACTGCCGCCGTTCACGCGATAAAACTTCTGGATCGTGTACTGGACGGAACCCAGTGCAGGCCATTCCGGACGCAGCATCTGATCGTAAATACGGTTCAGCGAACGATACTGCTGCACGGTACCTTTACCGAAGGTCGGTTCACCGACGATCAGCGCGCGACCGTAATCCTGCATGGCGGCTGCAAAAATTTCCGATGCCGACGCGCTGAAGCGATCGACCAGCACCACCAGCGGACCTTTGTAGTAAACAACGCCATCGGTATCGCTGTCCTCACGGACTTTGCCATTATTGTCGCGAACCTGAACCACCGGACCAGAAGGAATAAACAGACCCGACAGCGAAACCGCTTCCGTCAACGCTCCGCCACCATTGCTGCGCAGATCGATTACGATGCTGCTGACGTTCTGTTTTTCCAGTTTCTGCAACTGAACTTTGACATCGTCAGTCAGGCCAACATAGAAGCCCGGGATATCCAGTACGCCGACTTTCTCTTTACCCACCGTCTTCACAGACATCTTAACCGCACGGTCTTCCAGACGAATGCGCTCACGCGTCAGTGTGACCGTTCGGGTTTTTGTTCCTTTGCCGGCAGGCAGAACTTCAAGACGAACCTTGCTGCCTTTTGGCCCTTTGATGAGCGCAACAACGTCATCCAGACGCCAGCCGATCACATCGACCATGCTTTTGCCCGTCTGACCCACACCGACAATGCGATCGCCAACGCTAATCGCTTTGCTCTTCGCCGCCGGACCGCCGGCTACCATGGAGTTGATGACCGTATAGTCATCGTCCATCTGCAACACGGCACCAATCCCTTCAAGGGACAGGCTCATTTCAGTATTAAACTGTTCGGTGTTTCGTGGTGAGAGATAGTTGGTATGTGGATCAATTTCGCGAGCAAACGCCGTCATCGCCAGTGAGAAGACGTCTTCACTGTTGGTTTGCGTCAGACGACGGATCGCGGATTTATAACGACGGGTCAGCGTCTCACGAATTTCTTTGTCGTCTTTGCCGGTCAGTTTCAGACTTAACTCATCGAACTTCACCTTACCGTCCCACAGCGCATTAAGCTCAGCCTCGTCTTTCGGCCAGGGCGCTTTGCTGCGATCGAGATTAAAGGTATCAGTCCCGGTGAAATCCATCGGACGTTCGAGCACTTTCAGTGCGTACTGAAAGCGCTCGAAACGGCGCTTTTGCGCCAGATTATAGAGATCGTAAAAAACGTCGAGCTTACCCGAGCGCAGTTCGTCGCCCAACTGCCCTTTCTTCTTCGCAAACTGCTCGACATCCCCCGCCAACAGCACGTTGTGGCTGTAGTCGAGTAAATTCAGATAGCGGTCGAAAATTTTGGCGGAAAAGGCCGAATCGAGATCGAACTGACGATAGTGAGAACGCGTAAAACGCGACGTAACGCGTTCACTCACCGTCGCGTGCTGTGTCTCTTCCTTAAGAACAGGAATCTGATCGGCACGCGTAATGTCGTCCACAGCGAAGGTCTGGCCTGCTATTGCAAGCAGGCCAGCTAACGCGGTAAGCCTAAAAAATGTGTTCATGCCAGGCCTGGCCTCCGTTTCAGAACACCAGGTGTTCTGCGCGTACAATCAAAGACATACCCGAATTCAGCTGTACACGGACGCCATCTTTGGTGATTTCTAATACGGTGGCATCCATCGCATCATTGCCCGCTTTCACCTTCAGAGACTGTCCAACGCTCAGCGCTGAAATATCCGAAACCGGAGTCAATTTCTCTTCACGAGGTGCGCGCGGCGCTTTCGCGGCCGGTTTATCAGCACGCGGTTTACGCTCAGTCGCTTCTTTGCGGCGTGGTGCAGGACGCGGCTTACGTTCACGGCGAGGTGCGTCTTCGGTTTCACCTGCGGCAGCGGCAGCTTCGCGTTTTTTCGCTTGCTGTTCAGCACGCTGCGCCTGAACGCGAGCTTTCGCTTCTTCAAGCTGTTTACGCGCATGTTCAACGTGCTGCTCATCCAGCTCCCCACAAGGGTTGCCGTCGAGATCGACACGCGTTGCGCCCGGCTTAACGCCGTACAGGTAACGCCAGCTCGAAGTATAAAGACGTAAAGCGGAACGAAGTTGCGTTTTGCTGAGGTTCATTTCGCCCTCAATACGCTCTACCAGATCCTGAAAAATGCCAATTTTCAGTGGGCGCGCTTCGCCTTCCGCACTAAAGCACTGCGGAAAACGCTCGGCCAAAAACGCGATTACTTCTTTACTGCTATTCAACTTAGGTTGATTTTCCATGAAATTTCCTGATTACAACGGACGTAGCCAACAAGCCGCAGGCATGAACAGGCGTCATTATAATGACGCCATCAGTAATTGCTACGGTATCCGTTGATTATCCTGCGATGCTCGCAAAGAATTTTTTGTAATCCGTCATTGCAAGCACGGTTTCAAGCTGCGCGACGAGCCGGCGAAGACCTTGCTCATCCTCAGCGGTGAAGCGCCCAAACGCCGTACTGTCGATGTCCAGCACGCCAATAATATGGCCCTTAACGGTTATTGGCAGGACAATCTCCGCATTACTGGCCGCATCGCAGGCAATGTGGCCATCAAACGCGTGAACGTCGTCAATCCGTTGCACCTGGTTTAGGGCAACAGCCGTGCCGCACACGCCGCGACCCACCGGAATCCGTACACAGGCAATTTTGCCCTGAAACGGACCTAATACCAGCGTATCGCCCTCAAGAAGGTAAAATCCCGCCCAGTTCACTTGCGAAAGACGTTCGTACAACAGCGCGCTGGTGTTCGCCAGCGTGGCCAGAAAACTGGTCTCTCCTGCCATTAATGCCTGAAAATCGCGGTTCAGATCCGCGTATAGCTCTGTCTTGTTCATTATATAATCACTTAGTTGTCTTACTCTGATACTGCCAGCCTATTAAAATAAGCATTAAATGCGTTAATGCTCAAGATCATTCCCGTCATGAGTTAAGATTACATAATTCTAACACTTTGATTCGCGATACATGGCTCTCAAGACACCCCAGATCACGCCAACGAAAAAAATAGCGATCCGATCCATCAGCGAAGCACTGCCTCGTGCGCACTATCAGCGTTGCCCTCAGTGTGACCTGCTGTTTAGTCTGCCGAAGATGCGCTCTCACCAGAGCGCGTACTGCCCCCGCTGCCAGGCGAAAATTCGTGATGGTCGCGACTGGTCGCTGACGCGCCTGGGGGCGATGGCTGTCACCATGCTGTTGCTGATGCCCTTCGCCTGGGGCGAGCCTCTGCTGCATATCTATCTGCTGGGCATCCGCATTGATGCCAACGTGATGCAGGGGATCTGGCAGATGACGCAGCAAGGCGATCCCATTACCGCGACGATGGTGCTGTTTTGCGTTGCGGGCGCACCGCTGATCCTCGTGAGCGCGATTGCCTACCTGTGGTTCGGCAATATTCTCGGCATGAATTTGCGCCCGGTGCTGCTGATGCTGGAAAAACTCAAAGAGTGGGTGATGCTGGACATCTATCTGGTGGGCATTGGCGTGGCATCGATCAAAGTTCAGGATTACGCCTTCTTGCAGCCTGGCGTTGGGCTTTACGCCTTTATCGCGCTGGTGATCCTCAGCATCCTGACACTATCTCACCTGAACATTGAGCAGCTGTGGGAACGTTTTTATCCGCAGCGACCGGCCAAACGCCCGGACGAGCAGTTGCGTATTTGCCTCGGTTGTCATTTTACCGGTTATCCGGACCCGCGTGGACGCTGCCCACGCTGCCATATTCCCTTGCGCGAGCGCCGAAATCAGAGCGTACAAAAATGCTGGGCGGCGTTGTTGGCATCGATTGTTTTGCTGCTGCCTGCTAACCTGATGCCTATCTCGGTTATCTACGTGAACGGTGGACGACAGGAAGACACGATCATGTCCGGTATCCTGTCGCTGGCGAACAGCAATGTCGCCGTGGCCGCCGTGGTCTTTATCGCCAGTATTCTGGTGCCATTCACCAAAGTGATCGTCATGTTTACGCTGTTGCTCAGCATTCAGTTCAAATGCGAACAGGGTTTACGCACGCGTATGCAACTCTTACGCCTGGTCACGTGGATCGGTCGCTGGTCGATGCTGGACCTTTTTGTTATCGCCTTAACCATGTCGCTGATTAACCGCGACCAGATTCTTGCTTTTACTATGGGACCGGCTGCGTTTTATTTCGGCTCAGCGGTCATTTTGACTATTCTTGCAGTGGAATGGCTGGACAGCCGCTTACTTTGGGATGCACATGAGTCAGGAAACGCCCGCTTCGCAGACTGAAGCGCAGATTAAAACTAAACGCCGTATCTCACCATTCTGGCTTCTCCCGCTGATTGCGTTAATGATCGCGGGATGGATGATTTGGAACAGTTATGAAGATCGCGGTAACACCGTGACCATCGATTTCATGTCTGCGGATGGCATCGTACCGGGCCGTACGCCCGTTCGCTATCAGGGCGTAGAGGTGGGTACGGTTCAGGACATCAGCCTGAGTCAGGATCTGCGAAAAATTGAGGTGCGAGTCAGCATTAAGTCGGACATGAAAGATGCCCTGCGCGAAGACACGCAGTTCTGGCTGGTGACGCCCAAAGCGTCGCTCGCGGGGGTTTCAGGCCTTGATGCGTTGGTTGGCGGTAACTATATCGGCATGATGCCCGGTAAAGGCAAAGAGCAGGATCATTTCGTCGCCCTTGATACCCAGCCGAAATATCGCCTGGATAACGGCGATCTGATGATCCATCTTAATGCGCCCGATCTGGGGTCGCTGAACAGCGGTTCGCTGGTCTATTTCCGTAAGATCCCGGTCGGCAGGGTTTATGATTACAGCATTAACCCAAACAAACAGGGCGTCACTATCGATGTTCTGGTTGAACGCCGCTTTACCAACCTCGTGAAGAAAGGCAGTCGTTTCTGGAATGTTTCAGGGGTCAATGCCGACATCAGTCTGAGCGGTGCGAAGGTCAAGCTGGAGAGCCTGGCTGCCCTGGTCAACGGGGCCATCGCCTTTGACTCCCCGGACGACTCAAAGGTCGCGGATCAGGATGATACCTTTGGCCTGTACGCCGATCTGGCGCACAGCCAACGCGGCGTCATTGTTAAGCTTGAACTGCCCAGCGGCGAAGGGCTGAAAGCGAACGCCACCCCGCTCATGTATCAGGGGCTGGAAGTCGGTGAACTCACCAAACTGAATTTAGAGCCGGGCGGTAAAGTCACCGGCGAAATGACCGTTGATCCCAGCGTTGTGACGCTGTTACGCGACGGCACTCGCATTGAACTGCGCAGTCCCAAACTGTCGCTAAGTGACGCTAACATCAGTTCGTTGCTGACGGGCAAAACCTTTGAACTGGTGCCCGGTACCGGTGAATCGCGCAGCGAGTTCGTGGTTGTCCCTGGTGAAAAAGCCCTGCTTCATGAACCTGACGTTCTGACGTTTACCCTGACCGCGCCCGAAAGCTACGGTATCGAGGCGGGTCAACCGCTGATCCTCCACGGTGTCCAGGTAGGCCAGGTGATCGAACGTAAGCTAACCAGCAAAGGGGTCGAGTTCACCGCGGCGGTCGATCCACAGCATCGCGACCTGGTTAAGGGTGACAGTAAATTCGTGGTCAACAGTCGTGTGGATGTCAAAGTGGGTCTGGATGGCGTTGAATTTCTTGGTGCCAGCGCCAGCGAATGGATAAGCGGCGGTATCCGCATATTGCCGGGCAGCAAAGGAGAAATGAAGTCCAGTTATCCGCTGTATGCCAACCTGGAAAAAGCGGTGGAGAACAGTCTGAGCGATCTGCCGACCACCACCCTGAGTCTGCGTGCGGAAACGCTGCCGGACGTGCAGGCCGGTTCCGTGGTGCTGTACCGTAAATTTGAGGTGGGCGAAGTGATCACCGTACGCCCCCGCGCCGACGCCTTTGACATCGATCTCCACATTAAGCCTGAGTACCGCAACCTGCTGACCAGCAACAGCGTATTCTGGGCGGAAGGCGGGGCTAAAGTGCAGCTCAACGGCAGCGGTCTGACCGTGCAAGCCTCTCCCCTGTCGCGCGCGCTGAAGGGAGCAATCAGCTTTGATAACCTGAGCGGCGCCAGCGCCAGCCAGCGCAAAGGCGATAAGCGTATTTTGTACGCCTCTGAAACCGCCGCGCGTGCGGTCGGGGGGCAAATTACACTCCACGCTTTTGATGCCGGGAAACTGGCGGCCGGGATGCCGATTCGCTACCTCGGCATTGATATCGGACAGATTCAGACGCTTGAACTGCTCACCTCGCGCAACGAGGTACAGGCGAAGGCGGTACTGTATCCGGAGTACGTGCAGACCTTTGCCCGTGGCGGGACGCGCTTTTCCGTGATTACGCCACAGATCTCGGCCGCTGGCGTGGAGCATCTCGACACTATCCTGCAACCCTACATCAACGTCGAGCCGGGTCGGGGTAATCCGCGTCGAGACTTCGAACTGCAGGAAGCGACCATTACTGACTCGCGCTACCTTGACGGGCTGAGTATTGTGCTCGAAGTCCCCGAAGCAGGCTCACTGGCGATCGGTACGCCGGTGCTGTTCCGTGGGATTGAAGTCGGTACGGTAACCGGCATGACGCTCGGCACATTGTCTGACCGCGTGATGATCGCCTTGCGCATCAGTCAACGCTATCAGCATCTGGTCCGCAATAACTCCGTCTTCTGGCTGGCCTCCGGATACAGTCTGGACTTTGGCCTGACGGGGGGCGTCGTGAAGACCGGCACCTTTAATCAGTTCATTCGCGGCGGCATTGCGTTCGCCACGCCGCCAGGCACCCCGCTGGCACCGAAAGCGCAGGCCGGGAAACACTTCCTGCTGCTGGAAAGTGAGCCGAAAGAGTGGCGGGAATGGGGCACCGCGCTGCCACGTTAATATCAGGCTCCGGCGTGCTCGCGCCGGGGCCTTTATGCTACACTGCGCGCTTGTTTTACTGCCGGTGGTGCTCCCCCGTGACTCAACACGCTGTTTATTTTCCTGACGCCTTTTTGACGCAAATGCGCGAGGCAATGCCTGCACACCTCTCTTTTGATGATTTTCTCGCCGCCTGCCAGCGCCCGTTACGCCGCAGCATCCGCGTTAATACCCTTAAGATTTCGGTTGCCGATTTTCTCACTTTAACCGCCCCGTATGGCTGGTCGCTGACGCCGGTTCCCTGGTGTGAAGAGGGCTTCTGGATTGAGCGCGACGATGAAGAAGCATTGCCCTTAGGCAGTACCGCCGAGCATCTGAGCGGCCTGTTTTATATTCAGGAAGCCAGTTCCATGCTGCCGGTTGCCGCCCTGTTTGCCGATGATAATTCGCCGAGCCGCGTGATGGACGTTGCCGCCGCGCCGGGTTCAAAAACCACGCAAATCGCAGCGCGCATGGGCAACCGCGGGGCGATTCTCGCGAACGAGTACTCCGCCAGTCGGGTGAAAGTGCTGCATGCCAATATCAGTCGTTGCGGGATCAATAACGTGGCGCTGACCCATTTTGACGGCCGCGTATTCGGTGCAGCACTGCCGGAAATGTTCGACGCGATTTTGCTTGATGCTCCCTGCTCGGGTGAAGGGGTCGTGCGAAAAGATCCGGATGCGCTGAAAAACTGGTCCGTGGGGAGCAATCATGAGATTGCCGCAACCCAGCGCGAACTGCTCGAAAGTGCGTTTCACGCCCTGCGCCCTGGCGGTATTCTGGTCTATTCGACCTGTACGTTAAATCGTGATGAAAACGAATCGGTGCTTGCCTGGCTGAAAGAGACCTGGCCTGAGGCAGTGGAATTTTTACCGTTAGACGATCTTTTTCCTGAGGCGACTCAGGCGCTAACAGCCGAAGGTTTCCTGCATGTCTTTCCGCAGATTTATGACTGCGAAGGATTCTTCGTTGCTCGTCTGCGTAAAACAGCGTCCATTCCCGCGCTGCCTGCGCCGAAGTACAAAGTGGGTAACTTCCCTTTCACCCCCGTCAAAGGTAGCGAAGCCGCGAATATAGCCCAGGCGGCTAGCGCCCTCGGCCTGCTCTGGGATGAAAACCTGCACCTCTGGCAGCGCGATAAAGAGGTCTGGCTTTTCCCGGCGGAGATTGAACCACTGATCGGTAAAGTCCGCTTCTCTCGCCTCGGCATTAAGCTGGCAGAAACCCATAACAAAGGTTATCGCTGGCAGCACGAAGCGGTCATCGCGCTGGCTGATGTGAATCACCGCAGTGCGTTTGAACTGTCGCACCAGGAGGCGCAAGAGTGGTATCGCGGGCGCGATGTTTACCCGCAGACCGCCCCCGCCACTGACGATGTGCTGGTGACCTTCCAGCATCAACCGATTGGCCTTGCCAAACGGATCGGTTCGCGGCTGAAAAACAGTTACCCGCGAGAACTGGTTCGTGATGGCAAATTGTTTACCGGTAACGTCTGAAATCGGAAAATTTGCGCATTTTTTGACTGGCGCTTTTGCCTGCGTTGTCTACGCTGAGAAATGGACGGCCTAACTGGTCGTACCACAATCAGCAAACCAACGGAGAGCACGATGATGAAAACCAGTGTGCGCATTGGCGCCTTTGAAATTGACGATGCCGAGTTACACGGCGAGTCGCCGGGAGACCGAACGTTAACCATTCCGTGTAAATCCGATCCGGATTTATGCATGCAGCTGGATGCCTGGGACGATGAGACCAGCATTCCTGCCCTTCTCAACGGAGAACATTCGGTCCTCTTTCGCAACCATTACGATCGTAAGTCTGATGCCTGGATCATGCGTCTTGCCTGATTCAAAAAGAACCCGTCTATCGGCGGGTTATTTATTTCCCCCTTCCCGCCTGCGTTAATTCCTCCTACACTTTTGTCAGGGTTGTACAAAATGAGGATAGGATGTTCGCACTGGTTCTGTTTGTCTGTTATCTGGATGGCGGTTGCGAAGATATCGTAGTGGATGTTTACGATACCGAGCAGCAGTGTCTGTATTATATGGACGATCAACGAATTCGCCAGGGTGGCTGCTTCCCGGTAGAGGATTTTATCGATGGATTCTGGGCACCCGCGCAGCAATACAGTGACTTTTAATCACTGCAGTTGTACCAGCGTTAACTCACCGCCGAATACCGCCCCCGTGTCGATGTAGTGAAGATTGTAGCTGTCAACGCGTTGATGCAGCGGCGTATGACCAAACCAGAAATGGTCAGCGCCGACAATAGCGGCCCCATCTCCCGCAAGATGCGCACTCAGTCGTGCACGTCGCCACAGCACCTCCGTAAGGTTAACCGGTTTTTGCCACTGATAAACGTCTTCCGGGTAATCAGCGTGGGCAACCACATGCGTCCCCTCGCGGCAATGCAGCTCCAGGATCCACGGCAATTGCTGGCAGTATTCCAGTGCCAGCGTGGCCTGATGCCGTTTCTGCTCAGGCAACATCGTAAACCAGCCTCCGCCATTCATCGTCCACAGCGACCATTGAGACGTGCGCAAGGCATCTATCGCCATCTGTTCATGATTCCCTCTGACCGCCACCATCCAGCGCTTATGCAGCAGTTGCAGACAGCGCAAACTGTCAGGACCACGATCGATGAGATCGCCCACCGAAACCAGCAGATCCTGCCAGGGGTCAAAGCGACAGGCCCGTAATTTCGCCATCAACAGCGCAAAACAGCCGTGGATATCCCCGACTACCCAGATGTGCCGCCAGTGCGCCCCCTCGATCATTTGGTAACTCTTTTCAGGCTGTTTCATGAGAGTTTTTGTCCTCAGTCACGCCCTAACACAAATTTAACAATAGCAGCAAAAAACGCTGGACGTTTATGCCTGGGTGTAGGTATGGTTTACTCAGAATGATAGGTGCGAAACGCCGTTTGGCTCAGGAAAAGCATCCGTTCTACAGATAAAAAGAGACCGAATACGATTCCTGTATTCGGTCCAGGGAAATGGCTCTTGGGAGAGAGCCGTGCGCTAAAAGTTGGCATTAATGCAGGCTAAGTCGCCTTGCCTTTTAAGAATAGATGACGACGCCAGGTTTTCCAGTCCGCGGCTTATGCGGCCGGAAAAAAACGGTGGTAGTCACTGACTGAAATGTAAAAACCGCAAGACCCTCAGCAGAAGGCTTGCGGTTTTTTATTGGAAATCAGAAAGATACTTTTGGGAATTAACAGAGTTTTTCTGCTCGTTCGATAAACGGTGCCAGGCTCATTTTTTCACCCGGTTTTGCCGGATCGTCAATCTGAATCACCGACAGAGGTTGTGCATTCGTTTTGCCGCTTACCACCTGCTCTTGCGCGATATCATTCAACGGATACTGAACGAGCGTGCTGGGGTTAATCACATACAGCGCGTTTCCGGGCCGACAGGTCAGCATGACCTCTTCGCGATTGAACGCCCACTTATCTTTGCCGATTTCAAAACGGCTCACGGTAATGACCTGCGGTGCCGCCAGCGCAACCCCTGAACTGGTCAGAAGCAGTAAAGAGAGAATCATTTTTTTCATGAGTTTTGCCTGTCCCTCAGAACGGTTCCAGCGTCGCAAACAAACTGACAATTGCCAGCACGACCGCGCCGATTCCCCATTCGATCTTCGTCATCCAGATAAAGTACAGATTGATGCGTCGACTATCCTGGCGCATTCGTGGTACGAGAAGATACCGATTCGCCAGTGCGATTGCCACCATTAGCAGGACAAGTGCACATTTTAGCAAAAGCAGTTGCCCCCAGACGGTCCGCCATGGAAGTGAGAAACCCTGTATAAACAACACATTGGCGATACCGGTAAGCAACACACCTGCCACGGCGAGATGCCCATAGCGTGAAAAACGCATCATGGTGTAAACCGCCTGCTGCTGCCAGCGTCCTCTTGCCATGTCCATGCAGTAAATCACCGGTAACAGACCGCCAAACCAGGCCGCAGTGCAAATCAGATGCAGTGCATGATTTGTCTGCTGGAGCGCGCCAATAACGCCAGAGTGCAGCGTGGCATGCCCAACTCCCGTCAGTAGTGCAAACTGTGCGAGGGTTAAGAGCAGTAATAGTCGCGGTAAATTACGCGGCACAATCAGCGCGGCAACCAGCGTGACCAGCGCCAGAACGATCTGCCAGAGCCACACCCCGCCAAACTGGGTTTGCAGTACGGCAACCCAGATCGAAACGGAGATAACATCCTGCCAGCCGGAGCCCATGAGCCCGCCCTGGATCGCCAGCATCAGTAACGCACTCAGAAAACTCCACCATGCAGCATGCTGTTGCAGACGTAGGAACCGTCGGCTCATCAGACGGCGGATAGAGAGCGGTGCCAGCCACGCGCCGTAAAGCGCAGAGCCAAACACCAGCATCAGGGCGGTAAAATGGATGAAGCGGAGTGCAACCCAGGTCAGCGTCAGCATGTTTATTTCACGCTAAAAGTGTACTGTCCTTTGGTTTTGTGTCCATCGACGGACACCACGTGCCAGTTCACCGTGTATTGACCCGGCTTCAGCGTTTCATCGAGCGGGACGATCAGCTGTTTCTTATCCTGTTCATTACGCTTTGCCGGACGGGTTTTGATTCCCTCTTGTTTCGGACCGGTAATCGTCGCCCCGCTGAATCCAGGCTCGATACCTTCAGAGAAATTAAGCGTCAGCGCCTGTGGCGCGGCGGCAACTTCGGCCTCCGCGGCCGGATACTGGTGGGTCAGATGCGCATGGGCCCATACGGTCGGAGCCGCCAGGGCTGAAGCCAGAAAAAGGAGCGTATAGCGAAAAGTACGAGCAGGAGAGACCATATCAACTATTCCCTTTTGTAATGCCTTATCCTGTGAGGATAACCTTCTATAATGTTCGCGTCGACAATCTTCAATTGCGGCTTGCCATTATGGCAGACTCTTAGTAACTTTTGCGCGCAATACCGAAGGAGAAGCCCATGCACAAAAATTTGGCTCAGCTTGAACAGGCTGAAATGGACAAGGTAAACGTTGACCTGGCCGCTGCTGGCGTCGCGTTTAAAGAGCGCTACAACATGCCCGTTGTCGCCGAAGTCGTAGAACGCGAGCAACCCGCTCATCTGCGCGAATGGTTTCGCGAACGACTGATCGCCCACCGTCTGGCGTCCGTTTCGTTGTCACGCTTACCGTATGAGCCCAAACCTAAGTAATATCTTTGATGTAAAGTTACGTATCCTTACATATTGGCTGCTACAGTATAAGTACATTCTTATTCTATGATTTAAGGATGATTGTAGACACTATGAAAAGGAAGTCATTATGTCACGCTGGAAAATAGCCGCAGCACAGTATGAACCGCTAAAAACGTCTATTCGCGAACATATCGCTCATCATCTGAATTTCATCGAGGCGGCAGCCAGACAACAGTGTGAACTGTTAGTGTTTCCCTCACTTTCATTACTCGGTTGCATGGACGAATCGCAGTCGCTGCCCGCACCGCCGGATATCAGTCTGCTACAGCCGCTCTCTCAGGCCGCCCACGCGCACCGCATGACGATCATTGCCGGTCTTCCGGTCGAGCATAACAACCGCTTCGTCACCGGGATTGCCGTTTTCGCCCCGTGGGTAACCTCACCGCGCATGTTTCATCAAAGCCATGGCGCGTGTCTGTGTGAAGACCTGAAAACCATCAGCGTGGTGGATGAACAACCGGAAGGTGTCGATATGGATCCGGCGTGTTCTCTGTTTACAACCAGTCAAAGCGTCAGCGAATCCGAGTTGCTCACCTCAACGTCACGATTACAACGCTTCTCGCATAAATTCTCGATTGCCGTACTGATGGCCAATGCGCGGGGAAGTAGCGCATTGTGGGATGAAAGCGGGCAATTAATTGTCCGTGCTGACCGCGGTTCACTGTTATTAACAGGACAGCGCACAGCGCAGGGTTGGCAAGGTGATATCATTCCATTACGCTAATCGTTTTCGGTCAGGAGTTTTACATGCTGCGCATCATCGATACTGAAACCTGTGGCCTGCAGGGCGGGATTGTAGAGATCGCCTCTGTCGACGTGGTTGACGGTAAGATAGTGAATCCTATGAGCCACCTGGTGCGCCCTGACCGACCGATCTCGCCGCAGGCCATGGCGATTCACCGCATTACTGAAGCGATGGTGGCGGATAAGCCGTGGATTGAAGAGGTCATTCCCCACTATTACGGCAGTGAATGGTATGTGGCACATAACGCCAGCTTTGACCGCCGCGTGCTGCCAGACATGCCGGGCGAGTGGATTTGCACCATGAAACTTTCCCGCCGCCTCTGGCCGGGTATTAAGTACAGCAATATGGCGCTCTACAAGTCACGCAAACTGAATGTGCAAACCCCTGTGGGACTTCACCATCACCGCGCACTCTATGACTGCTATATCACCGCCGCGCTGCTCATCGATATTATGAATACCTCCGGCTGGACGACAGAGCAGATGGTCGACATCACCGGGCGACCGGGGTTGCTGACCACCTTTACCTTTGGTAAGTATCGTGGCAAAGCTGTCTCGGATGTCGCTGAGCGCGATCCGGGCTACCTGCGCTGGCTGTTTAACAACCTTGACAGCATGAGCCCGGAACTGCGTTTAACTCTCAAGCACTATCTGGATAACGCTTAAGCCGCACGGTTGCCGGGCAACGTCCCCTGCGCCAGGCCAATCAGGAAAGCAAATTCCAGCGCAACCCCCTCCCAGGATTTATAACGGCCTGATTTTCCGCCGTGCCCGGAATCCATGTCGGTACACAACAGCAGCAGATGGTCATCCGTTTTCAGTTCGCGTAGTTTCGCCACCCATTTCGCCGGTTCCCAGTACTGAACCTGCGAGTCATGCAGCCCGGTGGTGACCAGCAGATGCGGGTAAGCCTGCGCCCTGACGTTATCGTACGGGCTGTAGCTTTTCATGTAGGTGTAATACTGCGGATCTTTCGGATTCCCCCACTCTTCAAACTCGCCGGTCGTCAGGGGGATCGACTCATCGAGCATCGTGGTCACCACATCCACAAACGGTACCTGGGCAACCACGCCATGAAAACGTTCGGGACGTTCGTTGATTGCCACACCCATCAGCATTCCTCCCGCGCTCCCCCCCATGCCATAACACAGGGAGGGCGAGCCGTAGCCCTGGGCTATCAGCGCATCGCAGGCATCAAGATAGTCGTTGAAGGTATTACGCTTTTTCAGGAATTTACCATCTTCATACCACTGCTGCCCCAGTTCGCCTCCGCCACGCACGTGGACGATGGCATAAACAAAGCCGCGATCCAGCAAACTTAAGCGACTGCTGCTGAAATCGGCATCTATGCTGGCACCGTAGGAACCGTAGCCGTACACCAGGAGAGGATTTTGTCCCTTGCGAAAATGCTTCTGATGATACACCAGCGAGACAGGCACCTCGACGCCATCACGCGCGGTGATCCACAGGTGTTCGCTGCGATAGTTCGCGGCGTCAAATCCCGCCACCACCGTCTGTTTAATCACCCGTCGTTCGCCGGTATCCATATCCAGTTCAAACAGCGTGTCCGGCGTGGTCATCGAGGAGTAGCCATAGCGCAGGCGCGACGTTTCCGGTTCCGGGTTATAAGCAAGCCAGGTGACATAGGCCGGATCGTCAAAGGCGATCCCCACGACCTCGCCGGTTTTACGATTGATCTGCCGCAGGCTGGTTAAGCCGCGCTGGCGCTCTTCCACCACCAGCCAGTCGGTAAAGAGGGTAAACCCTTCCAGCATGATAGCGTCGCGCGCCGGGATCAGCGTTTCCCACCGTTTCTCATCGCGCACACGGGTGCGATAGAGGCCAAAATTTTTACCCTCGCGATTCGAGCGCAGGTAAAACTTATGTTGATAGTGATCGAGGCTGTATTCGTGGTCCTTGCGGCGTGGCAGGAAGATGAACGGTTCGGCATCGGCCAGTTCGGCATCCAGCAGCAAAACCTCGCTGGTCGTTGCGCTAGCCAGATGAATGACGATGTAATGTTGGGATGTCGTTTTGTGCAGACTAACGTAGAAGGTGTCGTCTTTTTCTTCGTAAATCAGTTCGTCCTGCGTCGACGGTGTACCGATGGTGTGTCGCCAGACCTGCCAGGGTAACAGTGTCGTCTCATGCTTACGCACATAGTAGAAGGTCAGCGAGTCATTCGCCCAGACAAGCTCGGGTTCCACGTTATCCAGCATCTCCGGATACCAGTTACCGTTTTCCAGATTGCGAAAACGGATCCCGTACTGACGGCGAGAAAGGTAATCTTCCGCCAGCGCCATGATGGTGTTATCCGGCGTGATCGCCAGTCCCCCCAGGGTGTAAAACTCGCTGTGCGCCGCCCGCTTGTTGCCGTCGATCAGCGTTTCCCAGTCATCCCACTCCTCGCTTAGCGCCGACTGACGTTGATAAATGGCGTACTCACATCCGGGTTCATAGAGATGGCGATAGCGATAACCGTTTTTCACATACGGTGCAGAAGTATCACGGGGAGGAATGCGATCGATAATTTCTTTCAGCACACGTTCCTGCAACGCCTGCTGCGTAGACATGACCTGATGTCCGTAGCAGTTTTCCTGTTTCAGGTAATCCAGCACATCCGGCTGCGAACGGGTGTCGTCCCGCAGCCAGTAGTAATTATCAATGCGTGTGTCGCCATGGAGAGTCATGGCGTGGGGAATGCGATTGGCTTTCGGCAGCATGTTATTGTTCTTTCGTCTTTATACACCCTCTAAGGGTGGCAAAACTGACGAATGATGCAAGCGAAACATGCCGCCGACGGTATTCGGTTAACCGGGTAGCGCCTGTTTTTGCTGTTTCAGATCCTGCTCGATGCCGTCACGGACATCCTGTGGGATCTTCAACGCATCGCCCAGCGCGTTCAGGTAGCTACGTTCCATAAAGTGGTCGATGTCAATGGCTGCACAACTGAGGAAATAGATCTCCAGCGCCTCTTCCTCGTTGCGGATCCCCTGCGACAGACGCTGTGGATCCAGCGGTTGTTCAATCGCCTGTTCGATGAATGCGCGCCCCTGTTCTTCAACGCCCGCTTCACGTAGCTGCTGTTCGATTGCCGCCCGTTCTTTGGCGTCGATGTGACCGTCGCTTTTCGCCGCGAAAACCAGCGCCAGAATCAGGCGTTCGGTACGGACATCCAGCGGTGTGCTTTGCGCGCCAAACTGCGGTTCATCCTGATGAGCCGCGCGAACTTTATCCTTGTACTTGTTCCACAACACGCTACCCGCCACCGCGCCGCCACCGACCAACAGCGCACTAGTGCCGTATTTGCTGAGCAGTTTGCGGGAAGATTTGTTGGCGAGCAGTAACCCTGCCAGGCCACCCAGCGCACCGGGTACCAGCAGCTTACTTAATCCCTGTTCCCCTGAAGAGGACGAAGACGATCCGTTTTGCCCGAGAAGAGAGTGTAATTGATTAAGCCAGTTAGCCATTTTATCCCTCAAGTACTGACAATGAATTCTCAAAGCGTACCCGAGGGGATGTCAGGAAATGTCTGCCAGCGCTAAAGATGCGCAAATGTTCGCGCTATTGCTGGCGGTATTGCGCCGTGCCGGCCTTGCAGTCGACCTTCACCTGATAATGAATATCCGCGCTTTTTCCACGCACGGTCAGTGGCACCGTCCATTTCCCGTCCTGCCCTGTAATCTCTTTCGGATTAGCCCAGACAACCGGATCGGCCTGCCCCACCCGTTTTTGATCGTCTGCCCAGCGCACCACGCGATTTTGCTGATAATCACGTTTCACACTTGCGGCAATGCCTGCCGCATCGAGACCCTCACACGGGGGGAATTTCACGGTTTTACTGTCAGTGTCCGCAGCAGACACCGACAGACTGGCGCCTAACAACAGCAGGCTGATTAACGCACCTTTTCTTTTCATACTTTTCCTTTACCCAATAGCACATTGATTCAGGAAAAAGCATGGTACAAAACGTCAGGAGCGCAAGTCAGATTCAGGCCGCCTGAGTATCGTCTCCGGCAGAGGCGTCATTCTCAACCGCCTGCGGAGAAGGCAACTTACCGGTTTTGAGGATGGTGCTCAGCACCTCTTTTTGTTCTGCCAGCCACAACGACAGCGCTTCACGCTGTTCGTCTTCCAGTGCTAACGGCGACTGTTCAAGCCAGGTGTCGAGCAGATCCGCCGTATCCAGCATCTTGTCATACGCATCGGCTTCCTTTTTGCTGGTAAATGACATTTTTTCCTCACCTTCCCGAATGACTACGTATTTAACTTCAACCGCCATGTTGCAGCCTCTCAATATTACTGTAATTATGTACAGTATATTCTATTTTACCGCTGAAATCAACCTGGCAATAAAGACAGACGCAAACGTTTTCGTATATACTGCGGCCAAATTTGTTGGGGGATATATTCATGACGTTATTAGGCACAGCGCTGCGTCCGGCAGCAACTCGAGTGATGTTATTGGGTTCAGGCGAACTGGGTAAAGAAGTGGCCATCGAGTGCCAACGCCTCGGTGTGGAAGTCATCGCGGTGGACCGGTATGCCGACGCACCGGCAATGCACGTCGCGCATCGTTCACACGTCATCAATATGCTGGATGGCGACGCGCTTCGCCGCATCGTTGAACTGGAAAAACCGCACTATATCGTACCGGAGATCGAAGCCATCGCCACGGACATGCTGGTGACGCTGGAACAGGAAGGGTTGAACGTCGTGCCCTGTGCACGCGCGACAAAGCTGACGATGAACCGTGAAGGTATCCGCCGTCTGGCGGCGGAAGAACTGGCGCTGCCCACCTCGACCTTCCGTTTCGCCGACAGCGAAGCCACCTTCCGCACCGCCGTGGCTGAAATCGGTTATCCCTGCATTGTCAAACCGGTGATGAGTTCTTCCGGCAAGGGGCAAAGCTTCATTCGTACTGAAGCGCAGCTGACGCAGGCGTGGGACTACGCGCAACAGGGAGGTCGCGCGGGCGCAGGTAGGGTGATCGTCGAAGGCGTCGTGAAGTTTGATTTTGAAATTACCCTGCTCACCGTAAGCGCCGTCGACGGCGTCCACTTTTGCGCCCCGATAGGTCATCGTCAGGAGGACGGCGATTATCGTGAATCCTGGCAGCCGCAGCAGATGAGCGCGCTGGCGCTGGAACGCGCTCAGGAAATTGCCCGTAAGGTGGTGTTATCTCTGGGAGGTCATGGTCTGTTTGGCGTGGAGCTGTTTGTCTGCGGTGATGACGTTATTTTCAGCGAAGTCTCCCCTCGCCCGCACGATACCGGCATGGTGACGCTGATTTCTCAGGATCTGTCGGAGTTTGCCCTGCATGTACGCGCCTTCCTTGGCCTGCCCGTGGGTGCCATTCGTCAGTATGGTCCGGCCGCCTCTGCGGTAATTTTACCGCGACTGACCAGTCAGGACGTGACGTTTGGCAATGTTCAGAACGCCGTCGGTGCCGGTTTGCAGGTTCGTTTCTTTGGTAAGCCGGAAATTGATGGAACGCGTCGCCTGGGTGTGGCGCTGGCAACGGCTGACAACGTTGATGAGGCGATTGAACGTGCGAAGAACGCGGCGGCACAGGTGAAAGTGGCTGGTTAAGGAACAGATCTGTAGGCCGGATAAGGCATTAGCGCCGCCATCCGGCAAAGCCCGATACTGGCGCTAACGCGTCTTATCGGGCTCACGGTTTACACGTTGGTAGCTTACAGCTTCGCGCCTTCAACCGCTTCACGCGCCAGTTTGGTGATGCGATCGTAATCACCGGCTTCCAGCGCGTCGTTCGGCACCAGCCAGGAACCGCCGATGCACAGCACGCTTTTCAGCGCCAGGTAATCACGGTAGTTGGCCGGGGAGATGCCGCCAGTCGGGCAGAAACGCACCTGAGAGAATGGACCCGCAATAGCCTGCAGCGCTTTCGTACCGCCGTTAGCTTCTGCCGGGAAGAATTTGAACTCTTTCAAACCGTAGTCCATGCCCAGCATCAGTTCAGAAACGGTGCTGATGCCCGGGATCAGCGAGATTGTGCCTTCGGTTGCCGCTTTCAGCAGTGGCTCGGTCAGACCCGGGCTGATTGCGAACTGTGCACCGGCAGCGGTGACGTCTGCCAGTTGCTGCGGATTCAGCACCGTACCGGCTCCCACAATGGCTTCCGGAACTTCTTTGGCGATAGCACGGATAGCATCCATCGCGCAGGCGGTACGTAAGGTCACTTCCAGTACGCGCACCCCGCCCGCAACCAGCGCTTTTGCCATCGGCACCGCGTGTTCCAGTTTATTCACAACGATCACCGGGACTACCGGGCCGGTGGTCAGGATTGTTTCTGCACTTGTTTTCCAGTTTTTCATCAGAGTTCTTCTCTCGACTGATTACAAAATATGCCTTAAAAATGAATACAGGTTGCGCCCTGTTCCGCGCCGGACAACTTCTCACGCAGCGCGCTGAACATTTCACGCCCCGTTCCAATGCGCGATGCGCTCAGATCCGGGATGTGAGCCTGACGAGCGGCAAGCTCCGCCTCATCAACCAGCAGCGTCAATTCACCTGTCTGTCCGTTCACCCGAATAATGTCGCCATCGCGTACTTTTGCCAGCAAACCGCCATCATAAGCCTCCGGGGTGACATGGATGGCTGAAGGCACTTTACCGGAAGCACCGGAAAGTCGACCGTCGGTAACCAACGCAATTTTGAAACGACGGTCCAATAATACACCAAGTGGCGGCATGAGTTTATGTAATTCTGGCATTCCGTTCGCTTTTGGTCCCTGATGACGCACAACAACCACGCAGTCACGGTCTAGCAGACCCGCTTCAAAAGCCGGTAAAACATCATGCTGACTTTCAAAAACAATGGCCGGCGCTTCAATCACCTGATTCTCAACCGGTACAGCGGACGTTTTCATGACCGCACGACCGAGGTTACCGCTCAGCACTTTGGTGCCACCATGATGGGAGAACGGCTGGTCGAAAGAGGCAATCACATTGCTGTCCAGCGATTTGGCCGCGCCTTCACGCCAGTCAAGTTCGCCATTGTTCAGCCACGGCTCCAGGGTGTAGCGCTTCAGACCAAAGCCGGCTACCGTGTTGACGTCTTCATGCAGCAGACCCGCGTTCAGCAGTTCGCGCATCAGGACCGGAACGCCGCCCGCAGCCTGGAAGTGGTTAATATCCGCCGGACCGTTAGGATAGAGACGCGCCATCAGCGGCACGACGTCGGAAAGATCGGAGAAGTCATCCCAGTTAATCTGGATACCTGCAGCACGTGCCATCGCCACCAGGTGCATGGTGTGGTTTGTTGAACCGCCGGTCGCCAGCAGCGCAACAATCCCGTTCACCACCACTTTCTCATCAATCATTTTGCCGATTGGCATCCATTCGTTGCCGTTACCGGTCAGACGCGTCACCTGGCGCGCCGCCGCCGCCGTCAGCGCTTCACGCAGCGGAGCATCCGGGTGGACAAAAGAAGATCCCGGCAGTTGCATCCCCATGAACTCCACCACCATCTGGTTGGTGTTCGCGGTACCGTAAAATGTGCAGGTACCCGGCGCATGGTAGGAGGCCGCTTCAGATTCCAGCAGCGCCATACGGTCAACTTTACCTTCGGTATAGAGTTGACGAATACGGACTTTCTCTTTATTGGCCAGGCCACTCGCCATCGGACCTGATGGCACGAAGATGGACGGCAGATGACCGAATGACAGCGCCGCCATCGCCAGACCCGGGACAATTTTGTCACAAACACCGAGGAACAGCGCGCCGTCGAACATGTTGTGGGACAGCCCGACCGCGGCGGACATCGCGATCACTTCGCGGCTCAGCAGCGAAAGCTCCATACCATCCTGACCCTGCGTCACGCCGTCGCACATTGCCGGAACGCCGCCCGCTACCTGCCCGACCGCGTTCGCGTCATGCAGCGCTTTGCGAATGATGTCCGGGTAATGTTCGTAGGGTTGATGTGCGGAGAGCATGTCATTGTAGGAGGTGATGATCGCAATATTGTTACGCAACATGCTTTTGAGAGAGGCTTTATCGTCTGGCTGGCAGGCCGCGAATCCGTGCGCCAGATTCCCGCATGCCAGTTGTGAACGGTGAACGGTTGAGGATTTAGCCTGTTCTATACGAGAGAGGTAGGCAGAACGGGTCTCACGGGAACGTTCAACAATACGTTGTGTTACGCGTAACAAATTAGGATTCATAGAAGCTCCTGAAATTTATCTGTCAGAGCGGTAGGTTTGGCAAGTTCATTTACTATGGTTTAAAACACAGGAAACGCTTGTTAGCCGGAGCTCTGGGGCAAAATCGTTTCAGGCAGTGTAATAAAAAAAACCTCGTGGGTGAATCCACACGAGGCTTAAAAGTGCAAAAATTGTTCAACAATCTGTGTTAGATCATGTTACCGGTAAAATAACACGGAAGAGTTAGACGCTTTTTTACTCAAATTCGTTCCAGGAACGACCATCACGGGTAATCATCGCCACGGAGGCGACCGGTCCCCATGTCCCTGCCTGATACGGTTTCGGCGCATCGTTATCCATCGCCCACGCTTCGGTGATGGAGTCGACCCACTTCCACGCCTCTTCCACTTCATCACGGCGCACAAACAGCGCCTGAATACCGCGCATGGTTTCCAGCAGCAGGCGCTCGTAAGCATCCGCCAGGTGCGTCTGATTGAAGGTTTCGGAGTAGCTCAGATCCAGCTTGGTAATTTGCAGGTTATGCTTGTGGTCAAGACCCGGGACTTTGTTCAGAACCTGAATATCCACGCCTTCATCCGGCTGCAGACGAATGGTCAGTTTGTTCTGCGGCAGATCCTGCCAGGACTCTTTGAACAGGTTTAGCTCAGGGGTTTTGAAATAAACCACAACCTCAGAGCATTTCGTCGGCAGACGCTTACCGGTACGCAGGTAGAACGGTACGCCCGCCCAGCGCCAGTTATCAATGTCCACGCGGATAGCCACAAACGTTTCGGTGTTACTGCTCTTGTTCGCGCCCTCTTCTTCCAGGTAACCCGGCACTTTTTTGCCCTGCGCAAAGCCGGTGGTGTACTGACCGCGTACGGTCTTTTCGCGTACATTGGAACGATCAATGCGACGTAGCGACTTCAGTACCTTCACTTTTTCATCACGAATGGCGTCAGCGGTCAGATCCGACGGCGGCGACATCGCAATCATGCACAGAATTTGCAGCAGGTGGTTCTGGATCATGTCGCGCATCTGGCCGGCCTGGTCGAAATAGCCCCAGCGTCCTTCAATGCCCACCTCTTCTGCCACAGTGATTTCCACATGATCGATCGTGCGGTTATCCCAGTTATTGACAAACAGGGAGTTGGCAAAACGCAGCGCCAGCAGGTTCAGAACTGTCTCTTTCCCCAGATAGTGGTCAATACGGTAAACCTGGCACTCTTCAAAATACTCACCGACCTGATCGTTGATCTCGCGAGAGGTCGCCAGTGAAGTTCCGAGCGGTTTTTCCATCACTACGCGCGCCGGTTTGGCATTCAGTTTCGCTTCGCCGAGCCCCTTACAGATTGCGCCAAAAGTGCTTGGTGGCATGGCGAAGTAGTTGATCGTAGTGCGATTTTTCTGATCAAGCATCTCTCCCAGACGGGTAAATGCCGCAGTGTCGTTCACGTCCAGATTGCAGAAATCCAGGCGAGCGCTCAGGGTGTCCCACAATCCTTCATCGATCTTCTCTTTCATGAAGGTTTCGAGCGCTTCGCGCACGACCTTCGTGTAGGCATCTTTGTCCCAGTCGGCACGGCCTACCCCAATAATGCGGGTATCCGGGTTGAGCTGACCGGCTTTTTCCAGTTGATACAGGGAAGGCAGCAATTTACGACGCGCAAGGTCGCCTTTCGCGCCGAAAATGACCAGGTCACATGCCTGGGCTGTTTGCGTTACCGCCATGTCATTCTCCTTAGTTAGCTATCCTGGTACTTTGCCAGGCATTACTTGTAATTTTATTACAGTGCACTGTACTGCTTTTACGTGATTCCGGAAACCGTAAACGCTTACCCCACCGTGCGGTTGGCGTTTAACGGCGCAAAATGGTCAAAAACGTCGTCGATTTGCGACGCATAACGTTGAGTCAAAACACGATGCTGATCATGTAATGAAAAAAAACAACAACTATTCTGACCATTTTGCCCCCTTCTCAGGTTAGCAGGGGTACTATCTACCAAAATTGCCTCTCGATTTCTTGTATTGCTGAAATCGTCATATCTTTGAGTCTACATCATGAATATGCTGGAAAAGATCCAGTCTCAGCTGGAACATTTGAGCAAATCTGAACGCAAAGTCGCCGATGTCATCATTGCCTCGCCTGAACGGGCCATCCATTGCAGTATTGCCACGCTTGCACAAGAAGCCGACGTCAGCGAACCGACGGTGAATCGCTTTTGTCGCAGCATGGAAACCCGTGGCTTCCCTGATTTTAAACTGCATCTGGCACAAAGTCTGGCAAATGGTACCCCTTATGTTAATCGTAATGTGGATGAAGATGACAGCGTCGAGTCCTATACGGGCAAAATTTTCGAATCGGCGATGGCCAGTCTTGACCACGTTCGCCAGTCGCTGGACAAATCGGCGATCAACCGCGCGGTGGATCTGCTGACGCAGGCAAAGAAAATCGCCTTCTTTGGGCTGGGGTCTTCTGCCGCCGTCGCGCATGATGCCATGAACAAGTTTTTCCGTTTCAACGTCCCGGTTATCTACTCCGACGACGTCGTTTTGCAACGGATGAGCTGTATGAATTGTAGCGACGATGACGTGGTGGTGCTGATTTCACACACCGGTCGCACCAAGAGTCTGGTCGAACTGGCGCAGCTTGCGCGTGAAAACGATGCCATGGTGATTGCGTTAACCTCCGCCGATACGCCGCTGGCACGTGAAGCAACGCTGGCAATTACCCTCGATGTGCCGGAAGATACTGACATTTATATGCCCATGGTCTCTCGACTTGCGCAGTTGACCGTGATAGATGTGCTGGCTACGGGATTTACTTTGCGTCGTGGGGCAAAATTCAGAGATAACTTGAAGCGTGTCAAAGAAGCGCTCAAGGAATCGCGTTTTGATAAAGAACTGCTCATCAAGAGTAATGACCGCTAACAGCAATAATAAGTCCGACTTAAATTCATCATCCGGTTTTGTTCGCTATGCTTTGTAGACCCTAAATAATTCGCGTTGCAGGAAGGCGGCAACGCAGCGAATCCCCAGAAGCTGACTTAAGGTAGTGACTGGAGTGAGCGAGGAAGCCAACGCACAGGCAACGTGAAGTATAGCGGGTGTAGAAGGTTTTCAGAACGACCGGTTTATTGTTCACGCAACACCTAGTTGTTTCAGTCAACGGAGTATTACATGTCCAGAAGGCTTCGCAGAACCAAAATCGTTACGACATTAGGCCCGGCTACTGACCGCGATAACAATCTTGAGAAGATTATCGCCGCTGGCGCTAACGTCGTACGAATGAATTTCTCTCACGGTTCGCCAGAAGATCATAAAATGCGCGCGGATAAAGTTCGTGAGATAGCTGCCAAACTGGGACGCCACGTGGCCATTCTGGGTGACCTCCAGGGGCCAAAAATTCGCGTCTCTACCTTTAAAGAAGGCAAAGTATTCCTCAACATCGGCGACAAATTTCTCCTGGATGCCAACCTGGGTAAAGGTGAAGGCGACAAAGAAAAAGTCGGTATTGACTACAAAGGTCTGCCGGCAGACGTGGTACCTGGCGATATTCTGCTGCTCGACGATGGACGCGTGCAGTTAAAAGTGCTGGAAGTTCAGGGCATGAAAGTGTTCACGGAAGTGACCGTGGGCGGCCCGCTTTCCAATAACAAAGGCATTAACAAACTGGGTGGCGGTCTTTCCGCAGAAGCCCTGACCGAAAAAGACAAAGCCGACATCGTTACCGCCGCCCTGATTGGCGTTGACTACCTGGCGGTCTCTTTCCCGCGCTGCGGTGAAGATCTGAACTACGCTCGCCGCCTGGCGCGCGATGCAGGCTGCGATGCCAAAATTGTGGCAAAAGTTGAGCGTGCTGAAGCGGTCTGCGATCAGAATGCGATGGATGACATCATTCTGGCCTCTGACGTGGTGATGGTCGCACGTGGCGATCTCGGCGTTGAGATTGGCGATCCGGAACTGGTCGGCATCCAGAAAGCCTTGATTCGTCGTGCACGTCAGTTGAACCGTGCCGTGATTACCGCGACCCAGATGATGGAGTCGATGATTACCAACCCAATGCCGACCCGTGCGGAAGTGATGGACGTCGCAAACGCCGTGCTGGATGGTACCGATGCGGTCATGCTGTCAGCCGAGACGGCCGCAGGCCAGTACCCGGCGGAGACCGTCGCGGCGATGGCTCGCGTCTGCCTGGGTGCAGAAAAAATCCCCAGCATTAACGTCTCTAAACACCGTCTGGATATTCAATTCGACAATGTTGAAGAAGCGATTGCAATGTCCGCCATGTATGCAGCGAACCACCTGAAAGGGGTTACCGCGATCATTACCATGACCGAATCCGGTCGTACTGCGCTGATGACCTCTCGCATCAGTTCTGGCCTGCCGATTTTCGCCATGTCCCGACATGAGCGTACGCTGAACCTGACCTCGCTTTACCGTGGCGTTACGCCGGTCTATTTCGACAGCGCGGCGGATGGCGTTGTCGCGGCAAGCGAAGCGGTGAATCTGCTGCGTGACAAAGGCTACCTGGTATCAGGCGATCTGGTTATCGTGACTCAGGGTGACGTGATGAGCACCATCGGTTCGACCAATACTACGCGTATTCTGACCGTCGAGTAATTGTCTACTGATGCAAAAGGCCTCTCTTCCGAGAGGCCTTTTTTATTTGAGGGGGTAGAGATCTTTGCGCTTATAAGGCTGGATTTCACCCGGTTTTCGGGTCTTCAGCAGTTTCAGGATCCAGGTATATTGCTCGGGATGCGGGCCAACAAAAATTTCCACCTCTTCGTTCATTCGCCGGGCAATGGTGTTGTCATCTGCGGTTAACAGATCGTCCATCGGCGGGCGCACCTGAATCGTCAACCGATGAGTGTCACCGTTGTACAGCGGGAACAGCGGGATCACGCGTGCACGGCACACTTTCATCAGTCGACCAATGGCGGGTAGCGTCGCTTTATAGGTGGCAAAGAAATCAACAAATTCGCTGTGCTCAGGACCATGATCCTGATCCGGCAGATAATATCCCCAGTAACCCTGTCGTACGGACTGGATAAACGGTTTAATACCGTCATTACGCGCATGCAAACGACCGCCAAAGCGGCGACGAACCGTGTTCCAGACGTAATCAAACACCGGATTTCCCTGATTATGGAACATTGCCGCCATCTTCTGTCCCTGTGATGCCATCAGCATCGCCGGAATATCCACGCCCCAACCGTGCGGCACCAGGAAGATCACCTTCTCATTGTTGCGACGCATCTCCTCGATGATTTCAAGGCCTTCCCAGTCAACGCGCGACTGTATTTTCTCTGGGCCGCGAATCGCCAGTTCCGCCATCATCACCATGGCCTGCGGCGCAGTAGAAAACATGGCATCGACGATAGCCTCGCGTTCGGCTTCGCTACGCTCAGGAAAACATAAGGACAGGTTGATCAGCGCCCGACGACGCGAGCTTTTACCCAGACGTCCGGCAAAACGGCCCAGTTTCGCCAGTAGCGGATCGCGAAAAGACGCAGGCGTTAAGGCAATACCCGCCATCGCCGCGACGCCCAGCCAGGCGCCCCAGTAGCGTGGATGGCGAAAAGACTTCTCAAACTCAGGGATGTACTCAATGTTATTCTTTTTTGTTTCCATGCTTATCCAGTGCCTGATGACGCGAAAAGTAAATCTGATGATAGTGTAGCGGCGCACCCTGCCGCGCACAAAATAAAAAAGCCGGCACACGCGCTGCGTACCGGCTTTAACGTCAGGAGTGATTAATCGAAGCGTAACTGCGGCAGAACCTCTTTCACCTGCGCCAGGTAATCGGTACGATCTTTACCGGTCAGACCTTCGGTACGCGGCAGCTTCGCCGTCAGCGGGTTAACCGCCTGCTGGTTGATCCACACTTCATAGTGCAGATGCGGGCCGGTAGAACGCCCGGTGTTACCGGAGAGCGCGATACGATCGCCACGTTTGACCTTTTGTCCTGGTTTCACCAGCAGCTTACGCAGGTGCATGTAGCGCGTGGTATAGGTACGACCATGACGAACCGCCACATAATACCCAGCCGCCCCACTGCGCTTCGCCACGACGACTTCACCATCACCCACGGACAGCACCGGCGTCCCCTGCGGCATCGCAAAATCCACACCTCTGTGCGGCGCGACACGTCCGGTAACCGGGTTAGCCCGACGCGGGTTGAAGTTAGACGAAATGCGGAACTGTTTCGCCGTCGGGAAACGCAGGAAACCTTTCGCCAGCCCGGTACCGTTGCGGTCATAGAACTTACCGTCTTCGGCACGGATAGCGTAGTAATCTTTACCTTCTGAACGCAGCCGCACGCCCAGCAACTGGCTCTGCTCGCGCTTGCCGTCCAGCATTTCGCGGGACATCAGCACAGAGAACTCATCGCCTTTTTTCAGTTTGCGGAAGTCCATCTGCCACTGCATCGCTTTGATCACCGCACTGATTTCTGCGCTGGTCAGCCCGGCATCTTTCGCACTGGACACGAAACTGTTGCCGACGGTTCCTTTCATCAGGCTGTTTACCCAGTCGCCCTGCTGCGTTTCAGCGCTCATCTTAAAGCCGTTCGCCGCAGTACGGTCATAGGTACGGGTTTCACGACGCGACATTTCCCACGTCAGACGCTGTAAATCGCCGTCGGCGGTCAGCGTCCAGGAGAGCTGTTGACCAATCTTCAGATTACGCAGTTCTTTATCGGAGGCAGCAAGCTGGGTGATATCCCCCATATCAATGCCGTACTGATTCAGAATGCTGCTGAGGGTATCACCCGTCGAAACAACATATTCATGAACGCCCGCTTCCCCTGAGGTTTTGTCGTCCAGCTCATCCTGAGGAATGGCTTCATCTTCCTGTGCAGCCTGATCGATAGGCTCGCTGGCCTCCGGGAGCAGTGAACGAATTTCGCTCTTCTCCAGTTCGATCGTTTTAACAATGGGGGTGGATTCCGGGTGATAAACATAAGGCCGCCAGACGGCAACGGCCAGTGTCAGAACAGTAAGCGACCCCAACATGACGCGATGGGGTCTTGGCAGATTATTAAATGCCAGGGCGACAGAGCGGGCTATCTGTTGCACGTATTCACTTCCTCATTAATCTCCTTTCAGGCAGCTCGCATACTGGTTCGCTAGTTGGTTCAAGAACGCTGAATAGCTCGTTTTACCCAGTTTGATATTTGTCCCGAGGGGATCCAACGTTCCCATTCGAACGGATGTCCCTCTCGCAACGGCTTCAACGACCGCTGGCCTGAACTGTGGCTCAGCAAAAACGCAGGTTGCTTTTTGCTCAACCAACTGTGTTCTTATTTCATGTAAACGCTGCGCACCAGGCTGTATCTCAGGGTTGACGGTAAAATGACCCAGCGGAGTGAGTCCGTAGTGTTTTTCGTAATAGCCATAGGCGTCGTGAAAAACGAAATAGCCTTTACCCTTGAGCGGTGCGAGCTCGTTACCGACCTGCTTATCGGTTGCGGCTAATTGTGCCTCAAAATCCTTCAGGTTGGCGTCAAGTTTGGCTCGACTTTGCGGCATAAGTTCCACTAATTTTTCATGGATTGCAACCGCTGAGGCCCGCGCTATCTCTGGGGAGAGCCAAAGATGCATGTTGTAATCACCATGATGGTGATGCGCATCACCTTTTTCGGCATGCCCATGATCGTGGTCATGGTCGTCATCATCATCATCTGCCCCTTTCATGAGCAACGGTTTCACATCTTTGAGCTGCGCAATCGTTACCTGTTTAGCCTCGGGAATATTACTGACGGACTTTTCCATGAATGCTTCCATCTCAGGTCCAATCCAGACCACTAAGTCCGCGCCCTGTAAGCGTTTTACGTCAGATGGACGCAGTGAGTAGTCATGTTCGGATGCCCCATCCGGAAGTAAGACTTGTGTATCCGTGACGCCATCAGCAATGGCAGAAGCAATGAACCCTAATGGCTTAAGAGAGGCGACAACAGCGGCATTTGCCGCCTGTGTTGCACTGCCCCAAAGAGCGGCGGATAATGCAGCGAAAAGAAGCGTATTTTTATGTAACATAATGCGACCAATCATCGTAATGAATGTGAGAAATGTGATATTATAACATTCTATAACTTCTGCAAGACTAAAATTGACATGACGACTTTGGTTTCACTGGAAAATGTCTCGGTCTCTTTCGGTCAGCGCCGCGTCCTTTCTGACGTGTCGCTCGAACTGAGACCCGGAAAAATTTTAACGCTGCTCGGCCCAAATGGTGCCGGGAAGTCAACGCTGGTTCGGGTCGTCCTCGGGCTGGTAGCCCCGAATGAAGGGGTGATCAAGCGTAACGGCAAGCTGCGAATTGGCTACGTTCCGCAGAAATTGTATCTTGATACCACCCTGCCGCTCACCGTCAGTCGTTTCCTGCGCCTGCGCCCCGGAACGAAGAAAGATGACATCCTGCCAGCTCTGAAGCGCGTGCAGGCCGGGCATCTGATTGACGCGCCGATGCAAAAGCTCTCCGGAGGAGAAACGCAGCGCGTACTTTTAGCGCGCGCGCTCCTCAACCAGCCGCAACTTCTGGTGCTTGATGAACCCACTCAGGGCGTGGATGTCAACGGCCAGGTCGCGCTGTATGACCTTATCGATCAGCTACGTCGCGAACTGGATTGCGCCGTGCTGATGGTGTCTCATGACCTGCATCTGGTGATGGCAAAAACGGACGAAGTGTTGTGTCTGAACCATCATATTTGCTGTTCAGGCACCCCTGAAATCGTTTCCATGCACCCGGAATTTATCTCGATGTTCGGCCCTCGCGGCGCGGAACAGCTGGGGATTTATCGTCATCATCATAATCATCGCCACGATCTACAGGGTCGTATTGTGTTGCGCCGGGGAAATGGTCACTCATGATTGAATTATTACTGCCTGGCTGGTTAGCCGGGATCATGCTGGCCTGTGCGGCAGGTCCGCTGGGTTCGTTCGTCGTCTGGCGTCGGATGTCCTATTTTGGCGATACGCTGGCGCATGCGTCGCTGCTTGGCGTCGCCTTCGGTTTGTTGCTGGATGTGAATCCTTTCTATGCGGTCATTGCCGTCACGCTGATGCTGGCGGCGGGTCTGGTGTGGCTGGAGAAACGCCCTCACCTCGCCATTGATACACTGCTTGGCATTATGGCGCACAGTGCGCTGTCGCTGGGTCTGGTGGTGGTCAGCCTGATGTCAAATATTCGCGTGGATCTGATGGCCTACCTGTTTGGCGATCTGCTGGCCGTGACGCCGGACGATTTGATCTCTATCGCCATTGGCGTGGTTGTCGTGCTGGCAATCCTCTTCTGGCAATGGCGCAATCTGCTGTCGATGACCATCAGCCCCGATCTGGCGTTTGTCGATGGCGTGAAGTTGCAGCGCGTGAAGCTTCTGTTGATGCTGGTCACCGCCTTAACCATTGGCGTGGCGATGAAGTTCGTCGGGGCGCTGATCATTACCTCGTTGCTGATTATCCCTGCGGCCACGGCGCGTCGTTTTGCCCGTACGCCGGAGCAGATGGCGAGCGTTGCGGTAGGGATTGGGATGATAGCGGTTACAGGCGGGCTGACCTTCTCGGCCTTCTACGATACCCCTGCGGGTCCGTCAGTCGTGCTGTGCGCCGCAGTGCTGTTTATTTTCAGTATGATGAAGAAGCAGGCAAGCTGACGGGGTGTTGCCGGATGGCGGCGCTGTCGCGACTTATCCGGCCTACGTGGTTTGTAGGCCCGATAAGCGAAGCGCCGTCAGGCCCGAGAAATTACGGCATTTCCGGCGGCGTAATACCAAAGTGATTCCAGGCGCGCACTGTCGCCATTCTTCCGCGCGGCGTGCGCTGCAAAAAGCCTTGTTGAATCAGATACGGCTCCAGCACATCCTCAATCGTTTCGCGCTCTTCGCCGATGGCCGCCGCCAGGTTATCCAGCCCGACCGGCCCGCCAAAGAATTTGTCGATCACCGCCAGCAGCAGCTTGCGGTCCATGTAATCAAACCCTTCGGCATCAACGTTCAGCATATCCAGCGCCTGCGCGGCAATATCAGCGGAAATGGTGCCGTCATGTTTCACTTCGGCAAAATCCCGCACGCGTCTGAGCAGGCGGTTAGCGATACGCGGCGTTCCTCGTGCACGACGCGCCACCTCCAGCGCCCCCTCATCGCTCATCTCCAGGCCCATAAAGCGCGCGCTGCGGCCAACGATATACTGAAGATCCGGCACCTGATAAAACTCCAGACGCTGCACAATACCGAAACGATCGCGCAGCGGTGAGGTCAGTGAACCCGCGCGAGTCGTCGCGCCAATCAGGGTAAACGGCGGCAGGTCGATTTTAATCGAGCGCGCCGCCGGTCCTTCACCGATCATAATATCCAACTGATAATCTTCCATCGCCGGATAGAGCACCTCTTCCACCACCGGTGACAGACGGTGGATCTCATCGATAAACAATACGTCGTGGGGCTCAAGGTTGGTCAGCATCGCGGCCAGATCGCCCGCTTTTTCCAGCACCGGGCCGGACGTGGTGCGCAGATTGACGCCCATTTCATTGGCAACGATGTTGGCAAGCGTGGTTTTCCCCAGACCGGGAGGACCAAAGATCAGCAGGTGGTCTAGTGCATCGCCACGCAGTTTTGCCGCCTGGATGAAAATCTCCATCTGCGAGCGCACCTGCGGTTGACCGATGTACTCTTCGAGTAGTTTCGGGCGAATGGCACGATCGGCAACCTCTTCGGGGAGGGTGGCAACTGCCGAAATCAGGCGATCTGCTTCTATCATCCTTTACCTCATAACGCGGCGCGCAGGGCTTCGCGTATCAGTGTTTCACTGCTGGCATCCGGGCGAGCGATTTTACTCACCATGCGGCTGGCTTCCTGTGGTTTATAGCCCAGCGCCACCAGCGCCGCAACCGCTTCCTGTTCAGCATCGTCCGACGTCGGGCTCGCTGGCGAGGTCAGCACCAGATCGGCGGCTGGCGTAAAGAGATCGCCATGCAGGCCTTTAAATCGGTCTTTCATTTCAACAATCAGTCGTTCGGCCGTTTTCTTGCCGATGCCTGGCAACTTGACAAGTGCGCCCAGCTCTTCACGTTCGACAGCGTTAACAAACTGCTGTGCGGACATCCCGGACAGGATGGCCAGCGCCAGTTTTGGCCCGACGCCGTTGGTTTTGATGAGCTCTTTGAACAGCGTGCGCTCTTGTTTATTGTTAAACCCGTACAGCAGTTGTGCGTCTTCACGCACCACGAAGTGAGTAAAAACAACGGCTTCTTTTCCGGATTCCGAGAGCTCATAAAAACAGGTCATTGGCATATGCACTTCATAGCCAACGCCGCCCACTTCGAGTAACACCAGCGGGGGTTGTTTTTCCAGAATGATGCCTCTGAGTCTGCCTATCACGTTACGCTCCTGCGTTGGGCCGAAAGTAAAGCCGTATCATAAAAAAAGGCTGGATAAATATCCAGCCTCATTTGTTATTATCGCAAGCGACCTCGCGCCAGATTAAGCCTGGATTCACTCACTTGCATCGCATTCTGACTGACGTGGCAGTGGGTAATGGCGATGGCCAGCGCATCAGCCGCATCCGCCTGTGGATTCGCTGGCAGTTTCAGCAAGGTTCGCACCATGTGCTGCACCTGGCTTTTCTCTGCACTACCGATACCGACTACCGTCTGCTTCACCTGACGTGCCGCGTACTCAAATACCGGCAGTTCCTGGTTGACCGCCGCCACAATCGCCACCCCGCGAGCCTGCCCCAGCTTAAGCGCAGAATCGGCGTTCTTCGCCATAAACACCTGCTCGATGGCAAAGTAGTCGGGCTGAAACTGGGTGATGATTTCCGTCACGCCAGCATAAATCAGCTTAAGGCGCGACGGAAGATCGTCGACTTTGGTACGAATGCAGCCGCTGCCGAGATACGTCAGTTGTCTGCCTGTCTGACGAATCACGCCGTAACCGGTAATGCGGGAGCCCGGATCAATACCGAGAATGATGGACATCACGCGCCTCCGGTGGTAACGGGGTTAAGCCACATCATTCTAATGTAGCGGCAACCTCATCAGAGATCTCACCGTTATGGTAAACTTCCTGCACGTCATCACAGTCTTCCAGCATGTCGATCAGACGCATCAGTTTCGGTGCGGTTTCCGCATCCATGTCTGCTTTAGTTGATGGGATCATAGAGACTTCAGCGCTGTCGGCTTTCAGCCCAGCCGCTTCCAAAGCGTCACGCACTTTACCCATTTCTTCCCATGCCGTGTAGACGTCAATTGCCCCATCATCAAAGGTCACAACGTCTTCCGCACCCGCTTCCAGCGCCGCTTCCATGATCGCGTCTTCATCCCCTTTTTCGAAGGAGATCACGCCCTTTTTGCTGAACAGGTAGGAAACAGAACCATCCGTCCCCAGGTTACCGCCGGTTTTGCTGAAGGCGTGGCGCACTTCGGCAACGGTACGGTTACGGTTGTCAGACAGGCATTCAATCATGACCGCCGTGCCGCCAGGGCCGTAGCCTTCATAGATGATGGTTTCCATGTTCGCATCATCATCACCGCCCACGCCGCGTGCGATTGCACGGTTCAGAGTGTCACGGGTCATGTTGTTAGCCAGCGCTTTGTCGACTGCCGCACGCAGACGCGGGTTCGCATCCGGATCGCCGCCGCCCAGTTTTGCTGCCGTCACCAGCTCACGAATGATCTTGGTGAAGATTTTGCCGCGCTTAGCATCCTGCGCCGCTTTACGATGTCTGGTGTTGGCCCATTTACTATGACCTGCCATAAATATTTCCTCAAAAAGCATGCCTTCTCAGGCGATGTTAATTACAAATTCTTCAATCGCCTGCCGGTTGCTCCATGACTTGGTGAGTGCCGCGGCAGCGGGCGCATCAAGCCACTGGTAGGCCAGATGTTCGCTAAAAACGATCTGACGCTCGTGCGGCAGCGCAAGGCAGAACCAGGATTCTGTGTTGCGCACCACACCCGGAGCATAGCGATGACGTAAATGTGAAAAAATTTCAAACTCCACCGTGCGCTGACAGTCAATTAAGGTCAGTTGCTCAGACGCAACGTCAATGGCGACCTCTTCCTTTACTTCGCGCATGGCGGCCTGCGACGCGGTCTCTCCCTCTTCCACACTGCCAGTCACCGACTGCCAGAATTCAGGATCGTCGCGTCGCTGCAACATCAGCACCCGTTTCGTATCCTGGGCAAAAATCACGACCAGGACAGAAACAGGACGCTTATACACTTTATCCTTCACGCCGCCTCTTTGTTGGCTGCCTTCGTTCATCCCATTCACAGAGTTATCTATGCTCATGGGAATTCACTCAGTTGCCGCCGCGATGCAGCGCGAATGATTCCGTGTATATCTGCCATATCAGTTTTTCTCTTCCTTTTTCACCACGGCGATACCCAGCTCAGCCAGGGCCGCCTGGTTCGCAACGCTCGGCGCTTCAGTCATCAGACAGGCCGCAGCGGTGGTTTTCGGGAAGGCGATAACGTCACGAATATTATCGGTGCCGGTCAGCAGCATGGTCAAACGGTCAAGACCGAATGCCAGACCTGCGTGCGGCGGCGTACCGTATTTCAGCGCGTCTAACAGGAAGCCAAACTTCTCACGCTGTTCCTGTTCATTGATGCCCAGAATGCCAAAAACGGTCTGCTGCATTTCACCGCTGTGAATACGCACGGAACCGCCGCCCACTTCGTAGCCGTTGATGACCATATCGTAGGCGTTCGCCACCGCGTCTTCCGGTGCCGCTTTCAGTTCGCTCGCGGTCATGTCTTTCGGTGAGGTGAACGGATGGTGCATCGCGGTCAGACCGCCTTCGCCGTCGTCTTCAAACATCGGGAAGTCGATGACCCACAGCGGTGCCCATTTGGTTTCGTCAGTCAGGCCCAGGTCTTTGCCCAGTTTGAGACGCAGCGCGCCCATAGAGTCGGCAACCACTTTCTTGTTGTCCGCGCCGAAGAAAATCATATCGCCGTCTTGCGCAGCGGTACGATCCAGAATGGCTTCCACGATTTCAGCGTTCAGGAACTTGGCAACAGGGCTGGTGATCCCTTCCAGACCTTTCGCGCGCTCGGTGACTTTAATGTAAGCCAGACCTTTCGCACCGTAGATCTTAATGAAGTTACCGTAGTCGTCGATCTGCTTACGACTCAGAGCGGCACCGCCCGGTACGCGCAGCGCAGCGACGCGTCCTTTCGGATCGTTTGCCGGGCCGGAGAAGACCGCGAATTCGACGGCTTTCAGCAGGTCAGCAACATCCACCAGTTCCATCGGGTTACGCAGATCCGGTTTGTCGGAACCATAACGGCGTTCGGCTTCGGCAAAGGTCATGACGGGGAAGTCGCCCAGTTCCACGCCTTTCACATCATTCCACACGCTGCGCACCAGCGCTTCCATCACTTCACGCACCTGTTCGGCAGTCATGAAGGACGTTTCCACATCGATCTGGGTAAATTCCGGCTGACGGTCAGCACGCAGGTCTTCGTCGCGGAAGCATTTGACTATCTGATAGTAGCGGTCAAAACCGGACATCATCAGCAGCTGTTTGAACAGCTGCGGAGACTGCGGCAGCGCGTAGAATTTACCTTTGTGCACACGCGAAGGAACCAGATAGTCACGCGCACCTTCCGGCGTGGCTTTGGTCAGCATCGGAGTTTCGATGTCGAGGAAACCGTGATCGTCCATAAAGCGGCGCACCAGGCTTGTGATCTTCGCACGGGTTTTCAGGCGTTGAGCCATTTCCGGGCGACGCAGATCCAGATAGCGGTACTTCAGACGCGCTTCTTCGGTGTTTACGTGGTTGGAGTCAAGCGGCAGTGATTCAGCACGGTTGATGATCGTCAGCGAAGAGGCCAGCACTTCGATTTCGCCCGTTGCCATCTCGCCATTGACGTTTTTCTCGTCACGTGCACGCACGGTGCCCGTCACCTGGATGCAGAACTCATTACGCAGTTCAGAGGCCAGCTTTAACGCGTCCGCACGATCCGGATCGAAAAATACCTGCACGATACCTTCGCGATCGCGCATGTCGATGAAGATCAGGCTACCAAGATCACGACGACGGTTGACCCAACCACACAGAGTCACCTGCTGCCCCACGTGGGACAAACGGAGCTGTCCGCAATATTCTGTACGCATGAGATATCCCTTAATTAGCCGCAGGCGGATTGTCGCCTGTCTTGCAGGCCACGATGTCGCAGCTTTAACTGTATGTCACAACTGAATGAAAAAGGCGGCTATTATACTGGAAATTCTGCCGCACGATAAGTCCGGTACTGACTGTACGCCTGTTTCCTGGACGGGCCTTGCGAATTCTCACAAAAAATAACAAAAATTGTCGCTCCTTACACACGCAATCGCGATTAAGGTGTAACGGAATCTTGATTTTGACGGGAGTTACCATGTTACAACTGAACGCTAAAACGACAGCCCTGGTCATTATTGACCTGCAGGAAGGGATCCTGCCCTTCGCCGGCGGCCCTCATTCAGCCAATGACGTGGTGGCGCGCGCCGCGCGACTGGCGCAGACATTTCGTGCTAAAGGCTCTCCGGTGGTGATGGTCCGCGTGGGCTGGTCTGACGATTACGCCGAAGCGCTCAAACAGCCCGTTGACGCACAGGCCCCGGCTAAAGCGCTACCGGAAAACTGGTGGACGTATCCAAAGGCGCTGGACAAAGCCGACAGCGATCTGGAAGTCACCAAACGCCAGTGGGGCGCCTTCTATGGCACAGACCTGGAGCTTCAGTTACGCCGTCGCGGTATCGACACCATCGTGCTGTGCGGGATTTCGACCAACATCGGCGTCGAGTCCACCGCGCGTAACGCCTGGGAGCTGGGCTTTAGCCTGGTGATTGCCGAAGACGCCTGCAGTGCCGCCAGCGCTGAACAGCATCAGAACAGCCTGACCCACATCTTCCCTCGCATTGCGCGCGTGCGCCGTGCAGAAGAGATCGTCAACGCCTTATGATCTACATTGGCCTGCCGCAATGGTCGCACCCGAAGTGGGTGCGTCTTGGCATTACGGGTCTTGAAGAGTATGCCCGCCACTTTAACTGTGTGGAAGGCAACACCACGCTGTACGCGCTGCCAAAAGTGGAGATTGTTGCACGCTGGCACGCGCAAACGACCGATGCGTTCCGTTTTTGTTTTAAATTTCCGGCGACCATTTCTCATCAGGCAGCGTTGCGCAACTGCGATGATTTGCTCCACGAATTTCTGACCCGGATGTCACCGCTGGAAACCCGCATTGGTCAGTACTGGCTGCAATTGCCCGCCAGCTTTGGTCCACGCGATCTCCCTGCCCTCTGGCATTTTCTCGATACCTTGCCGCAGACGTTTACCTACGGCGTCGAGGTGCGCCACCCAGAGTTTTTCGCCAAAAGCGACGCGGAACAGCAGCTCAATAGCGGGCTGCATCAGCGCGGAGTCAATCGGGTGATCCTCGACAGTCGTCCGGTACACGCGGCCCTTGTGCATAATGAAGCCATCCGCGATGCCCAACGCAAGAAACCGAAGCTGCCGGTGCATGCCGTCGTCACCGCGAACCATCCGCTGGTGCGCTTTATCGGCAGCGATGACATGCGGCAAAACCGGGAATTTTTTGCCGCATGGCTAAAAAAATTACCGCTCTGGGAGCAAACCACCACGCCGTATCTTTTTTTACATACTCCGGATATCGCGCAGGCCCCAGAACTGGTCGACACCTTGTGGCAGGACTTACGTACCGCCTTACCGGACATCGGAACTGCTCCGTCCATTCCACAGCAATCTTCTCTTTTCTGAAATTGCCACCTATCATAGACAGTGCCATCAGCCATTTTAAAGGGAGTTTGTATGGTAAGCGCGCTGTATGCCGTTTTGGGTGCGTTGTTGTTGATGAAGTTTTCTTTTGACGTTGTCCGCCTGCGGATGCAATACCGCGTTGCCTATGGCGACGGCGGCTTCAGTGAACTCCAGACCGCCATCCGCATTCATGGTAATGCGGTGGAATACATTCCCGTCGCGTTAGTACTGTTGCTGTTTATGGAAATGAACGGCGCAGAAACCTGGATGGTGCACATTTGCGGCATTATTCTGCTCGTGGGTCGGCTGATGCATTATTACGGTTTCCACCACCGTCTGTTCCGCTGGCGTCGCTCTGGCATGAGCGCCACCTGGTGCGCGTTGCTGCTGATGGTGTTGGCGAACCTTTGGTATATGCCGTGGGAGTTGGTTTTCTCCCTGCATTAGCGCACAATACGCCACTTTATTTTTCCCGGATTTTTACGTTATGTCTCACCGCGACACGCTTTTTTCTGCGCCAATCGCCAGCCTGGGCGACTGGACTTTCGATGAACGGGTAGCCGAAGTCTTCCCTGATATGATCCAACGTTCTGTCCCCGGCTATTCCAATATTATCTCGATGATTGGCATGCTTGCCGAACGCTTTGTGCAGCCGGATACGCAGGTTTACGACCTGGGCTGTTCGCTGGGTGCAGCGACGCTCTCTGTGCGTCGCAATATTCATCATGAAAACTGCAAAATTATCGCCGTTGATAACTCCCCGGCGATGATCGAACGCTGCCGCCGTCATATCGATGCTTACAAGGCGCCGACACCCGTTGAAGTCGTGGAAGGCGACATCCGCACGATTACCCTCGAGAACGCCTCAATGGTGGTACTGAATTTTACCCTGCAATTCCTTGAGCCACCGGAGCGCCAGGCGTTGTTGGATAAGATTTATCAGGGGCTGAATCCGGGCGGTGCGTTGGTACTGTCGGAAAAATTCAGCTTTGAAGATGCACAAGTCGGTGAACTGCTGTTCAACATGCATCACGACTTCAAGCGGGCAAACGGCTACAGCGAACTGGAGATCAGCCAGAAGCGCAGCATGCTGGAAAACGTGATGCTGACCGATTCGGTCGAAACCCACAAGGCGCGCCTGCGCCAGGCCGGTTTTGAGCACAGCGAACTGTGGTTCCAGTGCTTTAACTTTGGCTCCCTGGTGGCGCTAAAAGCCGGGGCGAGCGCATGATCGACTTTGGTAACTTCTATCAGCTGATTGCCAAAAATCATCTTGCCCACTGGCTGGAAACACTGCCCGCGCAGATAGCCACCTGGCAGCGCGATCAGCACGGTCTCTTCAAGCAGTGGTCAAACGCGGTGGAATTTCTGCCGGAACTGACGCCGTACCGTCTGGACTTATTGCACAGCGTGACGGCGGAAAGCGAAGAGCCGCTGAGCCCAGGGCAACTCAAGCGTATCGATACCCTGATGCGAAATCTGATGCCGTGGCGTAAAGGGCCGTACTCGCTGTATGGCGTGAACATTGATACCGAATGGCGCTCCGACTGGAAATGGGATCGCGTGCTGCCACATTTGTCAGACCTGACCGGGCGTACAATTCTGGATGTCGGTTGCGGTAGCGGCTACCACATGTGGCGCATGATTGGCGCGGGGGCACATCTGGCCGTCGGCATTGACCCAACGCAACTGTTCCTGTGCCAGTTTGAAGCGGTGCGTAAACTGTTGGGTAACGATCAGCGTGCGCATCTGCTGCCGCTGGGCATAGAACAACTGCCAGCGCTGAATGCGTTTGATACCGTCTTTTCGATGGGGGTGCTTTACCATCGCCGTTCCCCGCTGGAGCACCTCTGGCAGTTGAAAGACCAGCTGGTGAAAGACGGCGAACTGGTGCTTGAAACCCTGGTAGTGGAAGGCGACGAAAACACCGTACTGGTGCCGGGCGATCGCTACGCGCAGATGCGTAACGTCTATTTCATCCCTTCTGCTCTGGCACTGAAAAACTGGCTGGAGAAATGCGGCTTTGTCGATGTTCGCATCGCAGATGTTTGCATCACCTCAACCGAAGAGCAGCGTCGTACCGAGTGGATGGTTACCGAATCGCTGGCCGACTTCCTCGACCCGAACGATCACAGCAAAACCGTTGAAGGTTACCCTGCCCCGTTACGCGCGGTATTGATTGCGCGTAAACCGTGATGTTGTGGGTCGTAGGCCGGATAAGGCGTTAGCCGCATCCGGCGTTTTGCCGGAGGCGCTTCGCTTATCCGGCCTACGGTTTCTGATGGAATAAGGTCCTTTCTCCAAAATAGTTCGGTTTGCAACAAGGCGGCGACACAGCGAATCCCTGGGAGCTTACATAAGTAAGTGACCGGGGTGAGCGCGGAAAGCCAACACAGTTGCAGGCCGAAATATGCAGGAGAAAGATAAAAAAAGGCCCCTGTTGAATGGGCAGGGGCCTGGTACGAGCAAGCATCATATTGGGCGACATGATGCAACGGTAAAATCATTTGGCCTGATGGCGAACCATGATTCCTTTCATTTCAGCAACCGACTTGCCGTCTACCGCATAGCGGGAATATTCATCCGCTTGCTTATCTGTCGACATTGACAGACCCTGATTGCGATAACGCATCGGCGAAGCCATCAAGGTTCCAGCGGAGCTATGTACTTCCCGTACCCCGACATCCAGGAAACGCGACAGATTTTCTGCGCGAACCCCCGCTCCGGCCATAATGATTGGAGCACCGGGTTGAGCAATAAGTTCCAAAATATTTGCTAAACCTTGCACTGCATCAGATTTTTGCCCCGACGTCAGCACTCTGGCGATCCCCAATTCTGCGAGATTCTTCAGTGCATTTAACGGATTAGCACACATATCGAAGGCGCGATGGAAGGTCACGGCCAGTGGACCCGCTGCAGCCATAATCTGCTGCATACGCGGCATATCGACATGACCATCAGGGTCAAGAATCCCCGTCACCAGTCCAGGAAAACCCAGTTCACGCACGGTCCGTACATCATCCAGCATCGCAGCGAACTCGCCGTCGGTATAACAAAAATCCCCACCGCGTGGACGGATGATCGGATGTACAGGAATCGTCACCGCCTGACGGACCGAGCGTAACACGCCCAGTGACGGCGTTAAGCCCCCCTCCTTTGGCGCGGCGCACAGTTCAATGCGGTCCGCACCGTTTTGCTGCGCCGTGAGCGCGCACTCCATGCTGTAACAACAGATTTCCAACAATGCCATATTCACTCCTGTTGCTGTTCGCTGGCGACAATCGCCTCAATCGACCACGGGTGGAACTTGACGGTCACCTTCCCGTCAGTGACCGCCAGCGTCGGGTTCGACAGACGTTCATGTTCCCCTTTCGGTGAACTGGTTTTCACAAAAATGCCCGGCTGGCTCAGCCCGTCATCCGAAAGCAGCGCCAGCGCGCGCGCGTTCAGGGTTTCAGGGGAGCCCGGCAGGACGATTTCAATATGTTCCCACCCTTCATGAGGATACCGCTTTTCTCCGGGCCACGGCAGTTCCACCACACAAAAACGCCAGTGCGCGACGCACACCGGCTCATGCAGTTTAAACAGGCAAATCGGTCTGCCGTTGATGGTATTTTCCGACAACAGCTCACCACACTGTTCAAATCCGCGGCGCCAGCGTTCGGCAGTGGCATCCTGATGACAGCGCAAAGAAATGTGATCGGCCTCAAGCGGTGAAACATCCAGACCGAGGCGAGTGGAAAGTTCTGTGAACGCCTGAGTGAATCGCGGTAAATCTGCGGAAATATCATGCAGTTCGTCAATGGTCTGCCAGTTCGCCATAATAAGAGCTCTTATCGGTGTACAAAGCCGCTAATTTACTCTGTTGGCCTCTCGCAACCAACCGTAGATTACGGGTTTTGCGGTATGCATGCTTATGCACTCCTTTAACGCTTATTTTCTGCGCACGCTTGCGGCTGTGCAGTGCTGACGCAGGGGGGCATTTGCAGTATACTCCCGCCCTTAATTCTTAAACTGGTGCGGTAAATAACATCCCGCTTCATCAACGTAAGGTATTCCGGTGAATATTCAGGCTCTTCTCTCAGAAAAAGTCAGTCAGGCCATGATTGCTGCAGGCGCGCCTGCAGATTGCGAACCGCAGGTTCGTCAGTCAGCAAAAGTACAGTTCGGCGACTATCAGGCCAACGGCATGATGGCAGTTGCTAAAAAACTGGGTATGGCTCCGCGACAACTGGCTGAGCAGGTGCTGACTCATCTGGATCTGAACGGTATCGCCAGCAAAGTTGAAATCGCGGGCCCTGGCTTTATCAACATTTTCCTCGATCCGGCGTTCCTGGCAAAACACGTGGAACAGGCGCTGACCTCCGATCGTCTTGGCGTGGCGAAACCAGCAAAGCAGACAGTAGTGATAGATTACTCCGCGCCGAACGTGGCGAAAGAGATGCACGTCGGTCATCTGCGCTCCACCATTATCGGTGATGCCGCCGTGCGTACCCTTGAGTTCCTCGGCCACCACGTTATTCGCGCCAACCACGTCGGCGACTGGGGCACCCAGTTCGGTATGCTGATCGCTTATCTGGAAAAACAGCAGCAGGAAAACGCCGGTGAAATGGCGCTGGCCGATCTCGAAGGTTTCTACCGTGAAGCCAAAAAACACTACGACGAAGACGAAGCCTTCGCCGAGCGCGCACGTAGCTACGTGGTAAAACTGCAGGGTGGCGACGAGTACTTCCTGCAAATGTGGCGCAAGCTGGTCGACATCACCATGTCCCAGAACCAGATCACCTATGACCGTCTGAACGTGACCCTGACCCGCGACGACGTTATGGGCGAAAGTCTGTACAACCCGATGCTGCCGGGGATCGTGGCCGATCTGAAGGCTAAAGGTCTGGCTGTCGAGAGCGAAGGCGCAACCGTGGTATTCCTTGATGAGTATAAAAACAAGGAAGGCGAACCGATGGGCGTCATCATTCAGAAGAAAGATGGCGGTTATCTGTACACCACTACCGATATTGCCTGCGCCAAGTACCGTTATGAGACGCTGCATGCCGATCGTGTGCTCTATTACATTGACTCCCGTCAGCACCAGCACCTGATGCAGGCGTGGACCATCGTGCGTAAAGCCGGTTATGTCCCGGATTCCGTGCCGCTGGAACACCACATGTTTGGCATGATGCTGGGTAAAGACGGCAAACCGTTCAAAACCCGTGCGGGCGGCACAGTGAAACTGGCGGACCTGCTGGACGAAGCGCTGGAACGTGCGCGCCGTCTGGTGAGTGAAAAGAACCCGGATATGCCGGCAGACGAGCTGGAAAAACTGGCCAACGCCGTCGGTATTGGCGCGGTAAAATATGCCGATCTGTCAAAAAACCGCACCACCGACTACATTTTCGACTGGGACAACATGCTGGCGTTTGAGGGTAACACCGCGCCATACATGCAGTACGCCTACACCCGCGTGCTGTCGGTATTCCGTAAGTCTGGTCTGGATGAAAATGACCTGGCGAACGCGAAGGTGCAGCTCAGTGAAGATCGCGAAGCGCAGCTGGCGGCCCGTCTGTTGCAGTTTGAAGAGACGCTGACCGTTGTCGCGCGTGAAGGGACACCGCACGTAATGTGTGCGTATCTGTATGACGTCGCCGGTCTGTTCTCAGGCTTCTACGAGCACTGCCCAATCCTGAGCGCAGAAAACGACGAGATCCGTAACAGCCGCCTGAAACTGGCGCTGCTGACGGCGAAAACATTGAAGCTCGGTCTGGATACATTAGGCATCGAAACCGTAGAGCGGATGTAAATGATAGCAAAAGCCCGGCAACCGCCGGGTTTTTTGATGCCCACCTACCCTACTGCCGCTAACGGGCAAACACATCAAACTCCAGCCGTTCACCATCGGGACCGCGAATCAGCAAGAAACGCACGTTATCTTCTTCAATCGGCCCTTCATCCAACGGATAGCCAAGCATTGCCAGTTTCCGCTGAACGGCATCAAGGTCGCTGACTTCCAGCGCAAGATGATCGATACCGCAGCGAGGGACGTCAAAAGGTGTCCCTTCGGGAAGCTGATACAGTTCAAGAACCGCCCCACCCATTTCAATGAATGCCACGTCAATATTTCCCTGCGGCGACGTTTTACTAAACCGCTGCTGGCGCTTAAAACCCAGAGGTTCGTAGAAGGCCAGCGACCGCGTTAAATTACTGACCTGATAGCCAACATGGGCAATCGTCTTGATCAACTCGCGCATGTCATACCCCCTTACGCACACACCAGAAACCGTAGAAAGCGACGTAAACAAAGCACAATAACGGGGCGATAAAGGCGATTTGCATATTGCCGCCGTTCATATCAGAGATAATGCCCATCACCAGCGGAATCACTGCGCCGCCGATAATTGACATCACCACTATCGAGCCTGCGGTTTGGGTATCTTTCCCCATGCCTTTGATGACCAGGCCAAAGTTCGTCGGCCAGCATGGTGCCATGCAGAAACTCACGAGGATAAGCGCGTACACGGCAAGCATTGAACTGTTAAACACCGCGATCAACAAAAGCCCGGTTGCCGCTAAGGCGAAGCTGCCGAGCAATAACGCCGGATTCAGGCGATTCATCAGCCAGGTGGCAACCGTTTTGCCAATGGCGTAAATCACCAGTGAGGCAAGCAACCAGTAGGTCGCTGAGTGTTCGCTCGTTCCCTGCTGTACAAGCTGAACGAAACGAATCGTGAAACTCCATACGCCAACCTGCGCTCCGACATAAAGGAACTGCGACAGTACGCCGAGACGAAAACGCGGCATTGCAAACAAGCGCTTCACGGTGGGCCCCATCTTTTCCGCAGAAACCTGTTGCTGAGATTGTGCGCCTTTACACGACGGGAATTTAATAAACACAAAAACCAGAGCCAGCACAACCAGCACCGAACCAATAATCAGATAGGGCCCGACCACCTGACTCACCATCTGATGGCGAGCCGCATCCGCAACCGCGGTCGGCATTGCCTGCAACGCTTCATGGCTGGGGTCGTTTTCACCAAAGACCATCACCTGGCCGATAAGCACGCCGGAAATGACGCCCAGCGAATTAAAGATCTGCGAGAAATTAATGCGCTGTGTGGAAGATTGAATGGGTCCCAGCAAACTTGAGTAGGTATTCGCCGAGGTTTCCAGGAAGGAGAGTCCACAGGCAATTACCCCCAGGCAGGCGAGGAACGCGCCATAGGTCATTATCTGAGCGGCGGGAACAAAAAGGAAGCATCCCAGGGCATACAGGCATAATCCAATGATAATCGCCACTTTATACGAATAGCGCTTAATCAGCGCCGCCGCAGGTAGCGCGACAAAAAAGTAGCCCAGGAAAAAAATCGACTGTACCAGCGCGGTCTGGGTATCCGTCAGATCGAACCCCTTTTTAAACTGGGCAATCAAAATATCATTCAGGTTGCCCGCCATCCCCCATAGCGCAAACAAACAGCAAACCAGTAAAAACTGTAGCCATGGGGTATGCGATAAATAAGCGCTGGTATCCAGTTTTTCGTTCTGGACCACCGCTTTATCGACCTTATCCGTAATTAGCGTACTCATTGAGCTATCCTCGTAATGGTTTTCATATTGTAGGGTTCATGTCATTTCATCATCAGAAGCGGCACGGAAAAGATGTTCATGTTCGCCATACAGGTCTACGCGATCGTCCATTGCGTCGGCATGTCGTCTGTCGGCCCAGGAATCCCAAAAGCCCACCCGTCCCGTCAGTCCCATGTTCTCTATCCGCATCTGCGATAGGTGAAATGTCGCAACGCATAAGGCTTCTTCATTACGACAACCCGGTGATTTCCGGGCAAAAGCTCTCCCCGCCGCACGCAGCAGCGTTTCAACAATGCACGTATTAGCCGTCACAACATGACGACGTACTCAGACGATTTGACTGCCGACGTTATGCCGGTTTTTTTAAGCAGAGGTGCGCCAGACGATCTATCCGACCCATCCCCCTTCATGCCTCTTTTCTCATCCCCGCCCTGCTAATTAAAAACAAATGAAAATAAAAAAATGCTAAATTGATCACGTTATTTTCATTTGATGCGTTTTTAAATGAATTTAAGCGTTAAAACAGCGTCAAATGAAACCAATTAAAAACAAAGGGCAGGATATAACCATGAATGAAACAACCCGTCGTTTTGCACGTTTAATCGATCTGAGCGCAGTACAGGCGACCAGTACCGAAGCTGATGTCCGTGCCTGCGCCGAACTGGCAACCCGGTACAACATCATTTCCGTGCATGTACTGCCTTGCTGGACACGCTTTCTCAGCACGTTGCTACCTCAGCAAGGGACTGGAGAGGTGATGATTGGCGGGCCCGTTGGCTTTCCCGGTGGCGGGCATGCCACTGATACCAAGGTTCAGGAAGTGAGGCAGCTTATTGCCGATGGTGCTCGTGAAGTGGATATGGTGGTGAACATTGGCAAAGTGTTATCCGGGGATTATGACTATGTGCGCGACGATTTACGCCGCGTGGTGGAAGCCGCAGCGCCAGTACCGGCAAAAGTGATTCTCGAAACGCACTATTTGAACGAAGAACAGATTCGCCGCGTTTGTGATATTGCCGTAGAAGTCGGGATGAAATGGGTTAAAACCTCTACCGGTTGGGCCCCGACTGGCGCAACGGTGGAAAAAGTCAGCATTATCGCCGATCAGCTTAACGGCCGTATCGACATCAAAGGCGCCGGGGGCATTCGTGACCTGGAAACGGTCCGCGCGCTCTACCAGCTGGGCGTTCGCCGTTTCGGCATGAGCCATGGCGCGGTCACAAAAGTGCTGGCTGAACTGGAGCAATATCCTGAACGTTTTCCTGAGTTGAACGCCGATTAAACCGAAGGGCTGCGGGCCTGATGGCCCGCCTGAAACGTCACCGGAGTCAGTGATGAAAGATAAAATACTCACGATCGATGTTGGCACTGGCAGTACTCGCGCAGCGATTCTGCATGTCGATGGCACAATGGTCGGCTTTGCTCAAAGAGAATATGAGCAGACGACGCCACAGGCGGGCTGGTCAGAACAGTCCCCTTCTTTATGGTGGCAGGCCGCCTGCGAATGCGTACGCGAGGTTCTCTACCGTTATCCTGAAACGGCTTCGCAGATAGCGGTCATCGGCGTTTGCGGGCAGATGCATGGAACCGTGCTGCTGGATAATCATGGCGAGCTGGTAGAAGACAGGGCGCTATTGTGGAATGACAAGCGCAGCCAACCGCAGGTTGACGCCTTTGCTGTGCGTGAAGGGCGGGAAAAATGGCTGTCGCATTTAAATAACCCGCCCGCGGCGGCCTGGCCCGCGTTCAAATTAGCCTGGTGGCGTGAGCATAAGCCTGAAAGCTGGTCGAAAATCGCCACCATTCTTATGCCGAAGGATTACATCAATTTCATGTTAACCGGCGCGCTGGCGACCGATTATAGTGAAGCATCCTGTTATTTTCTGATGGACAGCGAGACCCGTCGATGGTCTTCACAGGCCTGCGCTCTGTTTGGCTTACGCGTTGAGCAATTGCCGACGCTGAAGTTATCCAGCGATATCATTGGATACGTGACGCCCGAAGCATCCCGTCTGACCGACCTCCCATGCGGGATCCCGGTGGTTGCAGGAACATCTGATATGGCAGCGTCCCTGCTGGGTTCTGGGGTCTATGAGCCGGGAATGGCGTCTGACTCTACGGGAACATCGACGTTACTCACGGTTGTCGCAAAGCACCCGTTACAGCATCCCCTCGTTAATAATCTTCATCTGGCTAACGCTGCCTGGGGCGGATTCACAATTCTGGATGCTGGCGGTGATGCCGTCCGCTGGGCGCGGCTGGCGCTTGCCGACAATCAGATTACGCACCCGCAGCTTTTACAGGAAGCGGCGACGGTACAGGCGGGCGCTGAAGGGCTGCTATTTCTTCCCTATCTGACGGGAGAGCGACTGGCTGAAAAAAATAACTCGCGCGCGCAGTTCTTCGGCTTGCAACGAAAGCATCGCCGCGGTCATTTATTCCGTGCGGTACTGGAAGGCGTGGCTTTTGCTTCCTGGCGCAATCTTCGCCAGTTACAAGCGTGCGGACAATACCCTGAACAGATGATCGCTTCCGGCGGTGGCGCACGCAGCCCGCTATGGCTTGAAATCAAAGCGGCGGCATATAATCTCCCGATATTATCTACGCGTAATCAGGAGAATGGCGTCACCGGATGCGGTATTATCGCAGGGGTTGGCGTGGGGCTGTACGCTGATTTTGCCAGCGGCGTGCGACAGACGGTTCAGTTCGACAAACTGATTTCGCCAGATCCCCGTCTGCGGGATTATTACCAGGCCTGCACTGAGCTTTTTGATACGCTCTACCAGCAGTCCACCGCCTTATATGACAGGCTGGATGCCCTGAGCGCAGGACCAGACTGAAGATAAGCCAGCGCGCTATCGTGCGGAACGCGCCGTAAATAAGAGAGGAAGAATGTTTGCAGAAGAAAGACAGGAGAAGTTGCTCAGTATTCTCAGGGAAAAACGCAAAGTCACTGTTTCTGAAATGTGCGATCTCTTTAATGTATCCGGCGCAACCATTCGAGCCGATCTCCGTCAGTTGGAAGATGAAGGGTTGCTTACCCGAACGCATGGCGGCGCCGTTCTCCGTACGCGGGCGAGTTTTGAACAGGCTTCTGACACCCGCGAAATTGTCAACCTGAGCGCTAAGGAACGGATTGGCCAGCGCGCGGCGGCGCTGGTTGAAGATGGCGATATTATTGTGCTGGATACAGGCACAACGACCCTACACATCGCGCGTAATATCCGCGATCGGCAGAACGTGACCGTGGTGACCAATGATTATCAGATCGCTCGCGAACTGGAATCCAGTCCCTCAATTCAGACCATCCTGCTGGGCGGGATCGTGAAGAAAGGATACCACTGTGTGGTGGCGATCAACGGACGATCCATTCTCGATACGCTGAACGTCGATAAAGCGTTTATGGGGACCAATTCGCTCTCGCTCAAACAGGGCGCCTGTGTGGCCGACATTATGCTGGCAGAAACAAAACGGGGCATGGTTGAGCATGCAAGCCAGGTGATTATCGTTTGCGACTACAGCAAACTGAAGAACACGTCACTGGCTCAATTTACCTCAGCAGATCGTATCAATACCATCGTGATTGATCGCTTGCCCGATGAGGCAACAGAGTATCGCAATGCGGGTATACAGATTATTTCCCTGGATGAAGAGGCACGCCTGTAGACTTTAGCGTGGTGAAGTGCCCGGATGCGGCGACTGCCTTATCCGGGCTCCCCGTCACACCGTCCCGAAGGACGACGCGTTCCGGAGGAAAGGTCAGAAGTACTTGCGTAAATACTCCGTCAGACACAGCATCGCCATTGCCTGGCCGTAGGGCATGGACGTCAGCGGTATCGCCCGATAGAAATCAAGATCGTGCCCCATTCCCGTACCGAAAGAGGTTTGTAGCAGTTCTCCTTGCGGTGAAATGTTCCGCACAATTCCGCGAATCGCTTTTTCCGCCACGTCGGCATATTCCGCGCTGACATACCGTTTACGCACGGCTTTTAAAATCCCGTAAGCGAACCCTGCAGTGGCGGAAGCTTCCAGGTAGGAATGCGGGTCGTCAAGCAGCGTATGCCACAGTCCGCTCTCATCCTGACAGTTCGCCAGCGCGGCAATCTGCGCATTCAGCACCTGCACCAGATAGCGGCGTACGGCGTTGTTTTCCGGCAGGTTCACCAGTTCGAGGAAGTCCGGGATCACAATGGTTAGCCAGCTATTGCCGCGTGCCCAGCGGGCGTTGGCAAAGTTATGATGTCCATCGTAATTCCAGCCGTGGAACCACAGGCCGGTCTCCCGGTCCATCAGATTCTGTACGTGCAGCAGAAACTGATAGGTCGCCTCTTCCACGTATTCAGGCCGGTTAAGCAATTGTCCAATTTTCGCCAGCGGCAGCACCGTCATCATCAGCGTGTCATCCCACATCTGCTGATGGTTCTCTTCCGCCAGCGTGATGTGCTGCATGCCGCCATGATCGGTGCGCGGCATCTCATACATCGCCCATTCCGCCCATGCGTCGAGCCACGGCAGATAAGCCGGGTTACGCGTCTCTTCATAGCGATACGCCAGAGTCAGGAACGGCGCCATCGTGTTGACGTTTTTGGTGGTGGTCCCTTCGGCAAAACGGTCGGCGAACCAGTTGTCGATAATATCGCGCATGGTCTCGTCACCGGTCTGCTGGTAGTACTGATACATCCCATACAGCCCAACGCCGTGCGTCCATTCCCACCCTGCCCAGCCTTTGGTGTCTATCACGCGTCCGTCGTCCAGGCGCAGCAGAAATTGACCAGTCTCGTCCTTGATGTTCACCAGATTGGTTGTCACCGTCTGAATTAACGTTTTCAGTTCTTCCCGGGAGATAAAACGTTCCGGCTGACGCAGTAATGCGCTATGTTTGACAGGCCAAACCTTCATATCCTTAACCTCTGTTGTAAGTCGAATTCAATATCGCAGCCTGCTTCAGTGAGGGAGCCGCTGGTTTGTTACGATTCAGATAACCAATGTTGTTGTTACCCCAAAGTGATTCATACGGCAGTCCGGCGAGCATCTCGACGGTGGCGCGCGCCTGTGGCGTAATGCTTTCCGGCATTGCGCAGCCTGACTCGCGCATTTTCGCCGTCTCTTCGCGCAGCGTGCTGTGGGTTTGCAAATTCAGTTTAAAGCGCAGGGAGACCAGGAAACCGCAGGCCAGCACCAGTAGCGTACCGCAGCTGAGGATCAGCAGGATGGTATGGCTGACCGCTTCAGGCTGCGTGCTCTGCCCTGAGACAAAGCCTGACATTTGCATGACAATGCCGACCAGCATCACCGCTCCTGCCTGTGACGCTTTACGCGTCAGGGTCATGATCCCAGCGAAGATCCCTTCGCGGCGCTGACCGGTAATGACTTCATCCACATCCGCAATGTAGGTGTAGGTGTTCCACGGTACATAGTTGATACCCCCACGCCCCAGACCTGCCACCGCGGAAACCAGCAGTAACAGAGAGTAGACATCGCTCAATCCGGCGTAGTAAAGCACCGCATAAGAGAGTGAACTCAGACCGAAAAGTACCACCACCATTCGGTAGGATGGCGCAGGTCCAAAACGGATACATAGCGGAATCATGGCGATGACTGCAATAAACTGGAAGATAGCCATCGTTCCAAGCAGATTCGACGCCATTGAGGCTTCCTGCATCAGGACAAACACGACGTAATAGGTAAAGACCGCATTGAACACGTCCTGCGCAATATAGCCGCCGAGGTACATCCCCAGATGCTGACGGAATATCTTAATCCGCAGTGTGGAGCTTAACTCTACGAACAGGCGGTTCATGCTCTGGCTGAACGTCAGGCTCTTTTTCTCTTCTTCCGCACGCAGCGCGGCTTCTGTCCACTCTTCACGCGGACGTTCCCAGGTAAAGAACCAGACAAAGGTCAGCATCAACGCGCACAGTACCGAGAACACGAGGCTGGCATAAAAGAAGGAGATCGGGTTGTCCTTGCCGAAAGCAGTTAACAAAATGCCGGGCAAGAAAGAGGCCAGAATCGCGGACATTTGCGCCATACCGATACGCGCGCCGGAAAATTTAGTTTTCTGTTTGAAATCATCGGTCATTTCCGGTACCAGCGTCTCGTAAGGCACTAGGATCATGGTATAGACGATATCAAACAGCAAATAGGTCAGCAGGTAATACCAGAAGCTCATATCCCCTACCCACATCAGTGAGTAGCTGAATACGCACGGGATCCCCAGCAAGATAAAGAATTTACGCCGACCAAAGCGCTTGCCGAGCCAGCTGGAGCCGAAGTTATCGGTCAAAAAGCCCATCAGCGGACTGACAACGGCATCCAGCACCCTTGCGGCCGCAAAAATGAAGGTCGCTTCGATGGGAGAAAGTCCGCAGAAGGTTGTATAGAAATAGAGCAGCCAGGCTGCCGTAAGCGCCGTGGTGCCTGCGCCCAGGAAATCGCCTGAGCCATAGGCGAAATAATTCACCAATCCAATTTTACGTGTTTTCATCACCGTTAACCCTGCAAATGGTTGGGGGACTCCCGGCCGGTTGGCTGCGCCAGGGGAGTACTTACACGGCTACAGTAAAAGCTTACAAAGTGGGATACCTTTTCGTTTTTGCCACCTGTTGGAGTGAAATGGCAAAAACGCAAAGAGACCGGCAACACGTGTCACCGATTTATAAAACAGCGTTTCTTTTAGATCAAAAGGTGAGGCCAAAAATGCGAGTCAGGCAGCAATTCAGTCCGCTGCCTGATGAGGAGAATAACCGTTATTGATAGTTCACAATCACCTGATTGCTCTGGACTTTTAATGCGGGAATTAAACGACCGCCGCCGGGAACTTCCCAGATGAAACGCAGCGGTTCAACGGCGGGCACATTGCTAAATGCCATCGTTGTGCCGCTCTGTCCCTCTATCTCCACGCAGCGGGATTGCGAGCATAAGCGCACCCGTAAGCCAGCAGGCGTCGGGCCATTCAGCTCATAACGCCAGGCGACCAGCGTCATCAGACCCGAGACGGGCTGGCTGGATGAAAGCGGTGCCGACGACGCTGACACACCACGATGATTCAGAGTAATACCGATGCTGCTGGCCTGCCACGCTCCTTCCCCAGCAGCCTGTAACGTCAGCGGGAAGAGTAGCAACCAAAAGAGTTTGCGCATTATTTACCTCCAATAGTCGCCGTCATGCGGATGTTACGGTTATCGGACAACTCCATGTTCGACAGCACCACCAATTGCGGCAGGCTGCGGCGCAGGAAGCGTGACAGCAATGGACGCAACGCATGGTTAACCAACAGCACCGGTGGCGCGCCCAACATCTCCTGACGAGACAGCGCCTCCTGGGTTTGCGCCAACAGACGGTCGGCAAGACCCGGCTCCAGTCCACCGCCGCCCTGTAGCGCCTGCAACAGCAGACGTTCCAGCGCGGTGTCGAGGCCAATCACACTGACTTCATGGTTACCCGGGAACCACTGCTGAGTAATGGCGCGGCCCAGCGCCACGCGAACCACCGCAGTGAGTTCATGCGGATCGCTCTGCAACGGTGCATGTTCTGCCAGCGTTTCCAGAATGGTACGCATATCGCGAATCGGCACTTTTTCGTCCAGCAGATTCTGCAGCACTTTATGCAGCGTGGTCATGGTTACCACGCCAGGCACCAAATCTTCGGTCAGCTTCGGCATCTCCTGTGACACGCGATCCAACAGTTGCTGCGCTTCCTGGCGACCGAACAGTTCAGACGCATACTGACCGATCAGGTGGTTCAGATGGGTGGCGACCACGGTACTGGCCTCCACCACGGTAAAGCCCTGAATCTGCGCCTGTTCTTTTAGCGCGCTTTCGATCCAGATAGCGTCCAGGCCAAATGCCGGATCAACCGTCTGCTCGCCCGGTAACGTGCCGGCCGCGGTACCAGGGTTGATCGCCAGCCAGCGTCCCGGATAGGCGTCGCCGCTGCCAATCTCAACGCCTTTCATCAGAATGCGGTAATGCGCTGGCTGGAGATCCATATTGTCGCGGATGTGCACTACCGGCGGCAAAAAGCCCATGTCCTGGGCGAACTTTTTACGAATACTGCGGATACGCCCCAACAGTTCGCCATCCTGCTGAAAATCGACCATCGGGATCAGACGATAGCCCACTTCCATGCCAAGCGAGTCTTCCAGTTGCACATCGTTCCAGGTGGCTTCCACCACCGAATTATTTTCCGGAACTTTAGTTGGCTGCGGCTCGGCAGGCGCCTTCTGTTCACGACCCCGGATCCACCAGGCAAGTCCCAGCAGCGCGGCGGTAAACATCAGGAAGACGAGGTTCGGCATCCCCGGTACCAGACCCAGCAAACCCAGTACCGCGGCACTGAGCAACATCACCCTGGGGTTACTGAACAGTTGCCCGACCATCTGCTCGCCAACGTCCTGATCGGTACTGACGCGGGTGACGATGACGCCCGCCGCCGTTGAGATCACCAGCGCCGGGATCTGCGCCACCAGACCATCACCGATAGTCAGCAGGGTATAGCTTTCCGCAGCATGCCCCATGGACATACCGTGTTGCAGCACGCCCACCAGCAGACCGCCCACGACGTTGATCACCATAATCAGAATACCGGCGATAGCATCACCGCGAACAAACTTACTCGCACCGTCCATCGACCCGTAGAAGTCGGCTTCCTGGGTCACTTCAGAACGACGTTTTTTCGCTTCATCTTCGCCGATAAGACCGGCGTTAAGGTCAGCGTCAATCGCCATCTGTTTACCCGGCATTCCGTCAAGGACAAAGCGCGCGCCCACTTCGGCGATACGCCCGGCACCTTTGGTGATGACCATGAAGTTGATGATGACGAGGATAACGAACACCACGATACCGATGGCGAAGTTGCCACCGACCAGGAAGTGGCCGAACGCTTCAACCACCTTCCCCGCTGCCGCCGCGCCGGTGTGCCCTTCCATCAAAATGATACGGGTGGAGGCCACGTTCAGCGCCAGACGCAGCAGCGTAGTAAACAGCAGAATGGTCGGAAACGCGGCAAACTCCAGCGTACGCTGGGTGAACATCGCCACCAGCAGCACCATGATCGACAGCGCGATGTTAAAGGTAAACAGCAGGTCAAGGATGAACGCCGGCAGCGGCAGGACCATCATCGACAGGATCAGCAGGATGAGGATCGGCCCGGCAAGGATCTGCCACTGCGTGTTTTTTATGTTGTTGGGCAGGCGCAGCATCGCGACCAGATTAGCCATCAGTAGTCTTCTCGTTCATAAAATCCAGAGCTTCAGGCACCGGAAGATTTGCAGGTTGTGGTGGACGTTCCCCACCGGCGAGTCGCCAGCGTTTAAGCTGCCAGACCCAGGCCAGCACTTCCGCGACGGCGGCGTACAGTTGCCCCGGGATCTGCTGACCAATCTCAGCATGACGATAAAGCGCACGCGCCAGCGGCGGCGCTTCAAGCGTGGGAATTTTGTTCTCGGCACCGATCTCACGAATACGTAACGCCACAAGTCCAGCCCCTTTCGCCACCACTTTCGGCGCGCTCATCTTGTTCTCGTCGTACTGAAGCGCCACCGAATAGTGCGTCGGGTTGGTAACGATGACATCGGCATTGGGGACGTCGCTCATCATGCGTCGACTCGCCGCCTGGCGCTGCATCTGCCGGATACGTCCTTTCACGTGAGGGTCGCCTTCGTTCTGTTTAAATTCGTCGCGGATGTCCTGGCGTGACATGCGCAATTTTTTCAGATGGCTCATGATCTGGAAAATCACGTCGAATCCGACCATCGGGATCACGCCCAACACGACCAGCAGCGCACACAGCCCGACGAGATCCATCGCGTTGCCCATCGCCGTACGCGGTGACTCCGCCATCAAACGCATCATCTCCGGCCAGTTGTGCCACAGATACAGCGCCGTCACGCTGCCCACCAGCGTGGATTTCAGAATCGCCTTCAGCAGCTCCGCCCCCGTCTGCGCCGAGAACATACGTTTGATGCCAGGCAGTGGGTTGAGCTTGGAAAATTTGGGTTGCAGCGATTTACCGCTAAAGACCAGACCACCGAGCAGAACCGGCGAGATCAGCGCCACCAGCACCACGCCGGCGATCAGCGGCAATAGCGCGATCATCGCTTCTTTAATCAGCAGTATGATTTGCCCGAGAATCAGATTGGGGTCATTGACCATGCTGTGGTCAAAGCGCAGTCCCGCTGACAACATGCCCGACAACCGTCTGGCCAGCGACTCGCCGCCAATCCAGATAATGCAGACGCCCACCAGCAAAATCAGCAGTGACGTCAGTTCTCTGGAACGGGGTATCTGCCCTTCTTCCCGCGCTTTTTCAAGTCGGTGGGGGGTGGGGGCTTCTGTCTTGTCGTCGCTCTCGCTTTCGTCCGCCACGGCTTGCATCTGTGATGATTTACGATAGGCTCATTTTGCCCTTCCAGATGCAAAGCAATGCGAGGAACAGAGGGGTGATTCCCTGCTTTTTTAGCCGTTTTGCGCAAGGGCGTCGCATCGTGACGTGGTTATCGTTTTTTTGAGTCTTATTTTGGACTCTGAACATTAATTAATAATTGACTACTGCGCAGAGCATTACACTTCATTTTTAAAATGAAACAGAAATAACCGCATTACAAAACAATAACCAAACATAAATTAACAAAAAGACAATGCATACGCATAAATAAAACAACGAAAACTATTCACATTTTTTATCCAATGATTTATAGCAATAATGAATTTCATGACATTTATTTTTGAAATATTATTTCTATTTCATTAGCGTTGTTAATACTTTCGAATTTTCAGGGAGTGGAGTATTTTACCTATCCAGTAGTCTCTATTTTCATTTTATTAGTGAAACAGATATTTAATTATTGCAATGACGATTAGCCAACATGGAGAGTGTAATGCGTCTAAAAATAATGTTAACGTTAATGCCACTGTTAATGCTCAATTTTACAGTGGCCAGGGCCGATGAAACCAACGCGGGTACCATCCATTTTACCGGTGAAATTGTTAATCCCAGTTGTAAAATTGCAGGGGATAGTGGAACAGACAGTACCGTCTACCTTGGTTCATATTCCCCCAGCTATTTTACCGGTGGCGTGACAAAATCTGATGATACTCCCTTTACCATTACACTGACCGGTTGTCCGCTGGCAACAACCGGGTTGGATCACGTTCAGTTAACCTTCAAAGGCACCGTCATTAGCGGACATGACGAACTTCTGGCACTGATTGCTGGTGGTGCTTCAGGCGTTGGCATTTCGGTGAGTACGGAAACGGACCCAACCGTCGATCTTGATATGACCGGAAAGGATGGTCAGACGTCGATTCCGCTACCATCAACAGCAAGTGATATAAACCTGAACATGCTCGCCCGCTATGAATCCTATGATTCAACGCCTATCACCCCTGGCGATGCGAAAGCAGATATGACAGTCAACATTCTGTATCGTTAGACCCCCTTTTCATTAACAGATAATAGTCTGCACAGCGGCAGGCTATTATCTGTCATGTTATGAAGGAATAAAATGCGCGTATTACCACAATTTGCTCCGTTAATAATATTCTGTCTTCTTTTTTCTTCTACGATAAAAGCAGGAGGAATTCAACTTGGCCGTACGCGTATTATCTATTACGCTAATAAAAAAGAGGCAGCCCTTCCGCTGATTAACTCGGAAAAGGAACTTCCCTGGCTTGTTCAGTCATGGGTGATGAATGCCGACAATAAGACACGAGCGCCTTTTATTATTACGCCACCGCTGTTTCGTTTAAATCCACAGTCTGAACAAAGCCTGCGGATCATACGCACTGAAAACATAGCCGTAACAGATAAAGAATCACTCTACTATCTCGTTGTCAGAATGATTCCCGCCAGCGATCGTCAAAGCGAACAGAATAACGTCCTGCACCTTATCTACAAGACGCAGATCAAGTTGTTCTTCCGCCCTTCGGGTCTGAACGGGAGCGCTGAAGATGGCTGCAGGCAGCTTCAGTACAGCCGCTCAGGCAATCAACTCCAGATCGAGAACCATAGCGATTTTTACAGCGTCTTTGACTCCGTGTTCGTCGGCAGCACCTTACTGCGCACAGCGGATATGGTTCCCCCTAAAAGCCGCGTCACGCTGGAAATGGGGGCAAACGCGACGGCACAGACCGTTTCATGGCGCTGTATCAATGACTACGGCGGAACGTCCGAAAAATTCACCGCATCGTTGAAATCATGAATACCCGCGTGCAGTTATTTAGCCATTCCTGCCACCGTGCCTGTACGCCACTCCTGCACGGTCTGGGTGGTTTATTACTGCTGAGCTGTCACATGCTGTACGCGCGCGAATTTTATTTTCAGCCTGGCTCACTGGAAGGGGGAGATAACGCGCCACAGGCGGTGGATCTGGCTATATTCTCGAACCCTGCGGCACAGCTTGCGGGTAACTACCCTTCGCATATTCTGCTTAATGACAACAAAATCCAGGATCGGACGCTGACGTATATTAACGCCGAGGATGGTAGCCTGGTTCCCCTTCTGACGCCGAAGATGTTGCGCGAATGGGGAATCAACATTGACAGCTTTCCTGCACTGGCGGCAGCCCCTGAAGACACGCCGTTGAAAAGCGCACTCGGTACGTATATTCCGGCGGCGAGCGCGTCATTCGACTTTCAACAGCAAAACCTGCATCTCAGCATTCCGCAGATCGCCGTGCAAACAGTGAACGCAGACGCTATCGACCCTTACCGCTGGGACGCAGGCGTGCCGGTAATGTTCGCCGATTACGCTTATAGCGGCCATGACAATCTCGCACACAATCAGCGTCAGTCTGACAGTCAATACCTGAACCTGCACAGTGGCGCTAACGTTGGCGGCTGGCGGTTGCGTAATTACGGCACCTGGTCGGATTCGGCCGATAAGCGGAGCTGGCAAAACATTGCCAGTTGGATTCAGCATGATGTCCAGTGGCTAAAAGCACAGTTTGTCGCCGGTGAGAGTAGTACCCGTGGTGAGGTATTTGATAGCCTTCAGTTCAGCGGCATTAATATCGCTTCTGACGACGAAATGCTGCCAAACAGCGAAAGAGGGTATGCACCGATCATTCGTGGAACGGCTTACTCGAATGCCGTGGTGACCGTTAAACAAAATGGCTACACCCTTTATCAACAGAACGTGGCGCCGGGTGCCTTTGAGATCAACAATCTGGCCGCCTCCACCAACAGCGGCGATCTGGAAATTAGCGTACAGGAAGCGGATGGCTCCGTACGCACCACCACCCAGCCTTTTTCCAGCATTGCGCTGATGCTGCGCCCGACCCGCCTGCGTTTCGAAGCGACCGCCGGGCGCTACCGGGCAGACAACGGCAGCAACGACAAAGAACCTGAATTCGTCCAGGGAAGTGCTATTTATGGCTTAACCAACCGGCTAACGGCCTTTGGCGGCATAACCGCAGCGCAAAATTATAACGCCATCAACACTGGTGTCGGCGTCAGCCTTGGTACCCTTGGCGCAGTCTCGACGGATGTCACGGCGGCGCGAACCGAACTCGACTCCGGCAGAGTTAGCAGCGGTCAGTCATGGCGGGTGCTTTACTCTGCGGATATCACTCCCACCAATACGCATTTTTCCTTTTCAGGCTACCGTTACTCGAGTAAAGGTTATTACAGTTTCTCCGAAGCTAATCAATGGCAGACAGCCGATTCGGCAGACGAGACTCTGGATCATAAACGTCACCGACTTCAGGTTAACATCAGCCAGTCACTGGGCAACGGGAGTCTTTACCTCAACGGCTATCAGCAAAATTATTGGGATAATAGCCGCAGCGATCGTTCCCTCTCCGCAGGGGCGAGTTATAACCTGATGGGCATTAGCTACAACCTGTCGCTCACATGGGATCATAGCAGCAACAGCGAAGACGATCGTTCGCTCTATCTGGGGTTAACGGTGCCGCTAAGCCGCTGGCTGCCTAACAGTTGGGCGACCTACAGTCTCAATAACAACCAGCACGGCACTACCTCGCAAAACGTCGGGCTCAATGGCTCACTGCTGGCCGATAACAGCCTGAGCTATTCGCTTTTGCAAAGCCACAGTAACCAGAGTTCGCAGGACAGCAGCAGTCTATACGGAACCTGGTATGCGCAATACGGCAGACTCAATGCCGGTTATTACACCGCATCCGATGGAGCTCGCCAGCTCAGCTACGGCGCCAATGGGGCGCTGGTTGTCCATCCTCATGGGGTCACGCTGTCGCAACCGCTGGGCAACCAGTTTGCCATTGTCGATGCTGATGGCGCAGCGGGGGTGGCTTTTCAAAATCAGCGCGGTATTCGTACCGACATGTTTGGCAATGCGGTCATTCCCTCGCTTTCTGCGTATCAGGAAAATCATATCAACGTTGACACCACAATGCTGCCGGATGATGTCGACAGCAATAACACCTCAGCAACGGTCGTCCCTTCCCGTAACGCTGCTGTGGTAGCGCATTTTAGCGCCCGTCGGGGCTATCGCGCGCTGATTACGCTGGTGCAATTGTCAGGAAAACCGCTGCCTTTTGGCACGATGGTGACCTCCGGGGACGGTTTGCTCAGCGGTATTGCCGACGATCAGGGCATGGTGTATCTCGCCGGACTCAATGAAACCGTCACGCTCAACGCCAAATGGGGGAATCAGGGTAGCGATACGTGCACTGCAACGCTGACCACAGATGGAGAGACACGTCAGGCAACGGATGTCTCCGGAATCAGGCGCATCACGGCGCTATGCAAATAAGAAGGTGGATAAATGAACCTGTCTCACTATCGTAAGTCCAGGCGTATCGGCAGTAGCCGTCTGAAGGTATGGCTTCTATTGTCAGGACTCCCCCTCGCCTGTCAGGTCAGCGCGGCCACCTATCTGGATAACTGTTTCCCGGTAAAGGGTGAGGTTAATGTCACGCTGAATTACGATCTCACTCCGGACGATAATAAAGCCGGTAATAAAATTTCGGCGGCAACAAGCTTTGTCTTCCCTGCCGTTTCGCATCCGGCGCAGTGTGGAAGCTGCCCAAGTGTCACAGCCTCCACAAAAGAAAAAATCTACAGTTACAGAACCACGCCTCTGACTGGCGGAAGAATAGCCAAATACGGCAAACTTACGGATAACATCGATATTCAGATCTCCGCCTTCGGTGATACCGTGGCAGGAAGCACCGTAGTGACGGTTCTCGACACCTACCCGCAAGCCGCCCCAACCACCAGCATAAATGAGGGCACCAATGACGAGGCGACACAAACACTATGTGCGGTGAGCCCTGTCGCTGGAACGCCTCAGCGCGAATTCAACTGGAACAAGATCACCGCCTCGTTGTATATCGCAGCCCCCATCTTCGGGAAAGAAATCATTCCTTCTCAGCTAATCATGACGACTCACGTGTGCATATTATCCAGCTCGACGGGGGGCTGTAACTTCTCATATGCTGATACCGCGTCGCTGATGTACATCTCCGGGGCCATTAGCGCCCCGCTAAGCTGTACGATAAACGCGGGTAGCGTCATCAATGTCGACTTCAATACCCTGGCCAACAGTAATTTCACCACGAAGGGTAAGCCTCCCACAGGATTCGCCCTGCGCGATGTGGATATCAAATTTCACTGCGACAGCACTGCAGTCAGCAATAGCGATAAGATCAAACTGACCCTGACGGCGGATCAGGGCGTGAGTGATACGGATGGATTAATTGCCAAAATGATTGGGCGCGATGATATTGGCGTACGGATGTACGACAGCGACGATCATGACGTACCGCTGGATGGAACGAAGGACTTCCCCATTGTGCTCGACAGCAATGGCGATGGTCACATTCAGATGACTGCCGCCCCGGTCGCCACCACCAGCAGCAAACCTGCCGCGGGCAAATTTGAAGGCAATGTTACCGTGAAAATGGACATTAAATAGCGTCGTCCGCTCTCAGAGATGCCCCCTAAGGGCCATCTCTGAACCGGCAATTTAGAACCCTAAGCTATCCAGCAAGTCATCCACCTGGTCCTGGCTGGCGACCACACCGGCTTTACTGGTATCAACCTGCGGCCCATTCAACAGGCTCTCGCTTTCGCGTTTAGGCCGAGCGCCCTGCTCCGGAATGTTTTCCAGCAGCACCATCAGCAGCTGACGTTCAATTTCCTGAATCACATCCATCATGCGCTTGATCACCTGACCGGTCAGATCCTGGAAATCCTGCGCCATCATGATGTCGAGCAATTGCGCGTTGGTGAAACTGGTATGTCCAGGCACATCACCGAGGTATTTGCGCGTATCCGTCACCAGTTCGCGGGCGTCTGAGAGCTCAATCGGGTTTTCGAACCACTCGTCCCAACGCTTGCTCAGCGCCTTCGCCCCTTTCTCCATTTCGTCCTGATGCGGCTGGGAGGCCTCAACGCTGTTCAGGGCGCGTTCAGCCGCCTGCGCGGTCATCTGTACCACATAGTCCAGACGATCGCGGGCATCGGGAATGGCTTCTGCCGCTTCGGCAATGGCCTGATCCAGTCCCAGTTCGCGCAGACTGTCACGCAGCATACGGGTCAGGCTACCAATGCGGGCAATGATATCCCCGGCAGAATGTTCATCTACGGGTTTAATCGATGGTTGCATCATGGTCAGCCCCTTACATGCCCAGTTTCTCAAAGATTTTATTGAGCTTTTCTTCCAGCGTCGCCGCAGTGAACGGTTTCACCACGTAGCCGCTGGCACCGGCCTGCGCTGCGGCGATAATGTTCTCTTTCTTCGCTTCTGCCGTCACCATCAGCACCGGCAGTGAGGACATCCCACCGTCCGCGCGGATAGTTTTCAGCAACTCGAGACCGTCGATGTTCGGCATGTTCCAGTCGGAAATCACAAAGCCAAACCCACCTGCCTGCAGTTTATTCAACGCATCGGCGCCATCTTCGGCCTCTTCCACGTTGTTAAATCCCAGCTCCTTAAGCAGGTTACGCACGATGCGGCGCATGGTGGAAAAGTCATCCACAACCAAAAATTTAAGCTCTTTATCCGCCATAAAAAATTACTCCTGATTCAAATACGTATTGCCTGTCCGGCACTGATTTTCGCCAGCATCTGCTGGCTTACCTGACTAAGATCGACCACTTCGCTGACGCCACCCATATTGATGGCTTCGCGCGGCATGCCGAACACCACACAACTTGCTTCATTTTGCGCAATCGTCCAGGCACCCGCCTGGTGCATCGCTAACATTCCGGCAGCGCCGTCGTTGCCCATTCCCGTCAGGATCACTCCGACGGCGTTGCGCCCCGCATGAATCGCTACCGAATGAAACAGCACATCCACCGACGGTCGGTGCCGGTTAACCGGCGGACCGTCATGAATTTTGATTTGATAGTTTGCCCCGCTGCGCGACAGCTCCATATGCTTGTCGCCCGGCGCAATGTAGGCATGCCCCGGCAGAACGCGCTCGCCGTCCTCCGCCTCTTTCACGGCTATCTGACACAGTTTGTTCAGACGCTCGGCGAACGAGCGGGTAAAGCCTGGCGGCATATGCTGCGTAATAATGACCGCCGGACTGGAGAGCGGCAGCGGTTGCAGCACATGGCGAATGGCCTCGGTGCCGCCCGTTGAAGCGCCAATCGCAATCAGCTTTTCCGAGCTGAGCAGCGGACCCGCTTTTAAGGTCACCGGAGCCTCGAGCGGTTTATGGGCCGTCAGACGCGCCCGCGACGCCGTACGCACTTTCTCCGCAATCATCTCGCTGTAGGCCAGCATCCCTTCACGGATCCCCAACTGCGGCTTAGTGACAAAATCAATCGCCCCCAGTTCCAGCGCCCGCAGCGTCACTTCCGACCCTTTCCCCGTCAGCGATGACACCATCACCACCGGCATCGGACGCAGTCGCATCAGCTTTTCAAGAAAATCAAGGCCGTCCATCCGCGGCATTTCGACGTCCAGCGTCAACACGTCAGGGTTATATTTCTTGATTAAGTCTCGGGCGACGAGTGGATCCGGCGCGGTTGCCACCATCTCCATATCGCTATGGCTATTAATAATTTCAGTCATGATTTGGCGCATCAATGCAGAATCATCGACCGACAACACCCTGATTTTACTCATGCTTTACCCTTACTTAGCGCATAAACCGTTTGCCCGCGCAGGCTAAAGTCGCGCACGAGGTTACTAAAGTTCTCTGAATGCCCGGCAAACAGCAGACCATCAGGCTTAAGGAGAGGGACAAAACGGCGCAGGATGTCCTGCTGCGTCGTTTTATCGAAATAGATCATTACATTGCGACAAAAAATAGCGTCAAACGGCCCCGGCACGTTGTACTGCTTATCAAGCAGGTTAATCACGGAAAACTCGACGTGGCTTGCCAGTTCCTGACGCACGCGCACCAGCCCATCATGCGGGCCCGTTCCGCGCATGAAATAGCGCTGTAGCTGCTGCGGCGACAGGGTCTTCAGTTCGTCCAGCCGATAGATCCCGCTGCGGGCCTTTTCCAGCACTTCGGTGTCGATATCGCTGGCAAACACCTTCCAGCGTCCCGGTGCCGTACCCAGCGTATCAGCCAGCGTAATGGCGATACTGTATGGCTCTTCACCGGTCGATGCCGCGGCGCTCCAGACCCGATATTCGCCGCTGTGGCGACGGGCACTTTCCGCTAATACTGGAAAGTGGTGCCCTTCGCGGAAGAAGGCTGTCAGGTTGGTGGTCAACGAGTTGATAAAAGCCTGCCACTCTGCGCTGCTTTGATTGGCTTCCAGCACGCTGAGATAGTCGCCAAAATCATCCAGCCCCAGCGTACGCAGTCGACGAACCAGGCGGTTATAAACCATATCCCGCTTGTGGTCCGCCAGCACGATCCCCGCGCGCTGGTAGATTAATTGACATATCCGACGAAAGTGCGCGTCAGACAGCGCAAGGCGCTGGGTCATCTGTAACAATAATGACGTTTGCCCGTTGGGCAGAGATGATGTCATAGCGCCTTCTCAATCACATTCAGGATACAACGGGCACAGCCTGCAGCGGTGCCGATTCTTGGTGTGTTACTACGTGTTCTTCCAGTTTGAAAACCGCCACGCGGGCTGACAGCGAGTCGGCCTGATGCGCGAGTTGGTCGGTAGCCGCGGCGGCTTCTTCCACCAGCGCGGCGTTCTGCTGCGTCACCTGGTCCATCTGCGTGACCGCCTGCGCCACCTGTTCAATCCCTCTGCGCTGTTCGTCTGACGCCGAGGCAATCTCGCCCATGATGTCGTTGACCCGCGTTACCGAGCTCACGATTTCCGTCATGGTGTGTGCAGCGGTATTGACGAGTTGCGATCCCTGGTGGACGCGATTCACCGACTCTTCAATCAACCCTTTAATCTCTTTCGCTGCCTGAGCGCTGCGGCTCGCCAGGTTGCGCACCTCTCCGGCAACCACGGCAAATCCACGCCCTTGCTCACCGGCCCGCGCCGCTTCAACCGCCGCGTTCAGCGCCAGAATATTGGTCTGGAAGGCAATGCCGTCGATCACCCCGATGATGTCGCCAATCTTTTGCGAACTGGCGGCAATCGCCTGCATCGTACTGGCGACGTTCGTGGCCTGATCGCCACCGGTTTTCGCGGTGTCGGCCGCGCTTTTTGCAAGCACTGAAGCCTGACGCGCGTTGTCGGCGTTCTGACCGACGGTGGCGGTCAACTGCTCCATGCTGGCCGCCGTCTGTGCCAGCGACGCCGCCTGCTGCTCGGTGCGTGAGGAGAGATCGTTATTGCCCATCGCAATTTCGGAAATCCCGGTATGCATCGCCAGACTGCCCTGACGCACGTCGCTGACGGTTTCCCGCAGCGCCTGTTGCATCGCCTTCAGGCTGGCGAAGATCGCCGAAATCTCATTACGCCCGTAGACCGCGATCGGACGCGCCAGGTTACCGTCGGCAATGCTGTCAAAATGACTGCCGATAATCGCCAGCGGCTGGACGATCATTTTGCGTGACCAGAACAGCGCCCCGGTGGTTAACAGTGCAGCAATAATCACCATGCTGATAAAGATCGCCGCCGACATGTGATAGTTGTTCTTGCTCTGTTGCCCCGCCACCACCAGCACATGATTAATGTTCTGCTGCCAGGCGTTAAAATTAACGTCAAAGGCGTCCTGCGACGCCTGCACTGGCGCGGTCAGAAAGTCTGACAGCTGGTTGTTCTCAAGCCAGGTGGCCTGATGCTCCAGATCGCTGTGCCACTGGGTGAAGCTTTTCTCCGTTGCGTCCTGCAAGGCTTTCCCCTCCTGGGTATTCACCTCTATCGCCCTGAAGCTGTTAAACAGCGTGCCGGATTGCGCCAGACTTTCGCGCGCGATAACCATCAGACTTTTGATGTCATCGGGCGGATAGCTCAGTGCTGTTAACGTCCCGGCCTTGTTCAGGGCGGTACTCGCCTGTAATAAAACGGCGCGCGTTTGTGCCAGCGCCGCGCGTTGCTGATTACTCTGCTCGACCTGATTCAGGCTCTGAAAACCGTCCCGAAATGCCCAGAAAGACAAGCCATTACTGCCGATCTGCAATACACCACAGAGGATCAAAATCAAAAACAGCGTGGTCGAGATTCGAATACGATTAAACATCAACGCTCCCATCAGGCGGCAACGGCCGCAGTGTTAAAGTTCGGTCAAAATGTTTCCCAGTTAGTATCATGCTCCATGCTTAACGAGGGCTTCTGCGCCGTGCGTGACACGTCCGCAGAAGTCCGTTCTTCTTTGGTTTTTACCGCGAAGGGACGCGCGGCAAGACGAAATGCAGACACCGCCATCGTCAGACGGCTGGCCTGTTCTTCCAGCGCGGCGGCAGCGGCAGCAGATTCCTGCACCAGCGAGGCGTTTTGCTGCGTCACGCGGTCCATTTCAGAAACCGCCAGCGCCACCTGATCGATGCCACGACTTTGTTCATCTGAGGCCGAGGCGATTTCGCCCATAATGTCGGTCACGCGGGTCACCGCATTGACGATATCGTTCATGGTCTCGCCCGCGCTCTCGACCAGCACGGAGCCGGTATCCACGCGCGAAACAGAATCTTCAATCAGCGCTTTGATCTCTTTTGCCGCCTGCGCACTGCGACTGGCCAGGTTACGTACTTCGCCCGCCACCACCGCAAACCCACGCCCCTGCTCGCCTGCCCGCGCGGCTTCCACCGCCGCGTTCAGCGCCAGGATATTGGTCTGGAAAGCAATACCGTCGATGACGCTGATGATGTCGGCAATCTTCTTCGAGCTGCCGGCAATTTCGTGCATCGTTTTGACGACGTTATCCACGACTTTGCCGCCGTGCTGCGCGGTTTCCGACGCGCTCTGCGCCAGTTGCGACGCCTGACGGGCATTGTCGGCGTTCTGTTTCACCGTCGCGGTCAACTCTTCCATGCTGGCAGCCGTTTCTTCCAGCGCCGACGCCTGTTGCTCGGTTCGCGATGAGAGATCGGTGTTGCCGGTGGCAATTTCCGTCGTGCCGGAGTAAATAGCATCCGATCCTTCGCGCACCTGCGTCACGGTCTCCACCAGCGAGCGCTGCATGTGATCGACGCTGCTGGCCAGTTCACCAATCTCATTACGTCCGGCGAAGGTCAGGGTATTGGTCAGGTTTCCGCCTGCGATTTCACGAATATGAGCGATGACCCGGGCAAGCGGGTTGAGCAGCGTTTGACGAATGCCGTACCACACCACCACCAGGATCAGCACCAGCACCACCGCCAGGATGGCGAGTTGCCACTTCGCAAACTGGTAATCGCGCGCGCTTTCATCAAACGCCTGGAGATAGAGTTTTTCGCTGACGCTGGCGTATTTGCTCTTCGCGTCGCCGAGGCCGTTTTGCATGCCCTGCGTGGGCTGTGCGAAAAATGCATCCATGTTGCCGTTTTCAAGGAACTGCACCAGTTCAGTTAAACCGGCAAAATATTTCTGGTATTTTTCGTCCACATCGCTGCTGACCTCCGCCATTTCCGGCAGAGGGGCAAACGATTTAAACCTGCCGTAATGCTCCGCCGCCTGGGCGAGCGACGCTTTCGCGCCCTTCAACAAGTCAGTTTTTGCGCTGCTCTGCTGGTTGTTCGCATCCATCATCATGCGTGCTGATGAACGGCTGAGGTTGATACGCGTTTGCAGCATCAGATCCCATGTCGAGGTCAGTTCACTTTGCTGTTGGCGTAGATCGTTAGAAATAACAAAACTTTTTTGATTCTGCTGCAAAGACGAAAACAGCAAACCACCAGATACAAGCTGTAGCAGTGCGAAAACCCCCAGCACCATCATCAGCATTGTGACAACGCGGATACGGTTAAACATAAGGCACCTTCCTGAAAACGAGTTATCAACGTTATCGGCACCCAGGATAAGAACTTTACGTTTGCGAAAGGGAAATCCAGCTCAGAAGGCGATATCCACCACCACCGTGTCGGTGTAAGTCCCGGCGGGAGGCGTGGATTGGCTGGGTAACACGACGGCGGTGTAGTTGTAGGTTCGCAGCAGACCATCGCTGCTGGTGGAGGATGAAGCGCTGCTGGTCCAGCGCTCCGTGCCGACGCTGCCCCATCGGTTGGTGGTGCTCGCTTTGTAAATTTCGTAACTCAGGCGATTGTTGCCGCTCGCCATATTGCGCACGTTGCCATTAGCGTAACTGCCATTATTAATCCCTACCGTGTAGCTGCTGCCTTTAGTGCAGGTAATCGAGACCGCCTGCGAGATCGCCGGGAAATTTTTCACCAGCGGCGCGCTGCCGAAATTGACATTCGGTGCATTAATGGTGATGCAGTCATTGGTCACCGTCAGGTTAAGCTGCATTGTGGTCGCGACCGTATTGGTTTGCGTGGTGACGCACAGTCCCAGAGCCCCCACCTGACAGATGTTGTAATAAACATTGAAATTGAGCGTCACCTGATACGGTCCGGCGCTGACGTTCTGTCCGGTGCTGGTACGAAAGAAGAGCGGCAGGGTAAAGCGTGTGGAACCTAACAGCGCTAACAGCGTACTCCCACTCCAGGTATAGCTGCTGCCGATGGCCACCTCACTGTTGCTGGCGCAACCGGACAGACCGCACAGACGAACCGGGATCGCATCCGTCACCGTGGTATTGTCCGTGCGCTTGAGACTGGCGCGGGTGCCTGCCGACACCGTTGCCCCGGTATACGTCAATGTCACCGTATCGTTATTTAATAGCCCCAGCACCACATCACATTGCACCAGCAGATTGGCGCTGGTCGCCTGCTCGATACTGTTGACAGTAAACGAAGAGACGCTGCCAAACGCCCCCGCCACGGTGTTCACGGTACAGGCCGCCCACGCTCCAGGCGCGGCCATCAGTACCAGCAACAGCAGCAGCGCGCGTCCAGTCATCCGCCCCCCTGATGACAGACCAGCGGCCCGTAGGTCTGGAGCTTATGTTCAGGATTGGCCGTCAGTGAAAAGCGGGTTTCGCAGCGCAGGCCGTCCGGCGTGACGACACGCAGTGGATTCACCGCGTCGAGATTCTCCAGCCAGACTATCCCGTCGTAACCGACCACGGCGGGCGATTTGTTATCGCGCATAACCTGGCTTGCCACCGGCAGCGCGTACCCGTTTTCATCATGCAGAATGACGCTTGCTACCCGCTCCTGTTCCATCGGGAAATCAACCAGGTATCCGCTCTGGCGACGCAGCGCCACTTTCCGTTCGGTCTCCTTCAGGCGGGTATCGGCAGGCAGATTGAGCGTGTTAATGCTGTAGCTCGCCGGGTAGTAGGCGGAGACGCCGCTTATCAGCAAATAGCCCCGATCGTTGGTGTGACCAACCGGCTGGTTTTCGTAATTGACCGGGACATCAGGGTGCCCGCCGGTGCTGACCACCACAAAGGCATCGTTGATTTTATTGGCGGCAAACAGTTGGTTTTCCATGAAGACCAGCGATCCCATCGCCTCACCCCACCAGGTCATGGCGTCGCTTTCGCCGTAAGTTCCGCCCTGTAATTCGATATTTCGATTCCGCCAGCCCAGCGTCGCCTGCTGATAATCCCGCGCCTGAGACTGGCGCGCCCATGCCAGATTCCAGCTAAACCCGCCGTCAGTCGGCATTGAGTGATTGTAATTAATGCGCTGTGTCTGACCGGCATCCGGCGTTTTCTCCATCGACACCGCCGCGCTGTCCCGCTCGCCCAGCGGGATCTGCACCGACATCGCCAGCGTCCAGTCGCCCTGCTGATTGTCGCGACTGGCAGACAGATAAAGACTGCTACTCCCCCACAGGCTCCGGCTCCAGGAAAGATTCAGCAGTTCTGTTTTCTGTGAGTCAAAACTGCGGATCCCAATCCAGGCCGCGCCGATATTGCCAAACTCACCCATGTTGAACGTCAGCGAATACTGATCGCTGCGCTGGCTTAACGAGGCCAGCGGTTGATTGTCGTTATCCACCAGCGGGGTCTGATCGTACAGCGCCAGATTGCCAAAACCGCGCTCACGACGGGAGTGCTGGGTGGCCACGCTAAATTCGGCGGTGCTGTACTGATAGCCCCAGTTAATCTGATTGCCGTGATTACCGCGCATCCGGCTTTCCGTCCAGGCGCCATTGATTACGCCAAGCCGGCCCAGCTTGACCAACGAACCCATGCCGCCCAGCGCCAGTTCTTCCGCTCCCTCGGCGTGGCCCTCAAGCGTCAGATAGTCATTCACCCCGTAGCGGTAGCTTGCGCTACCGACCGCCGGACCGTAATCAAAATTGTCGATGCCGTAATTGCGGCGCAGGCTGCCCAGCGTGACCGCCCCGTCGCTGACGCCTGTTTTGAGCAAATTACTGGCGACATAAAACGGTAAAGTCGTACTCACCTGGCGACCCAGCGCGTCACGGGTCACCAGCACCGCGTCGCCGGCACCATTAATGTAGGGCAAATTAGTGAGGGTAAACGGCCCCGGCTGGAGTTCCGTTGAACCGGCGCGATAACCGTTGATAAACAGGTCTACCGCCGTCGGCACCGCCGCCTCACCGGAAAATTCAGGCAAAGGCCAGGTCACCAGATCCGGACGCAACGAGAAGTCGCGTCCCCACGACACACCGCCCACCCGCACGCTGTTGCTCCAGCTCAGGGCGTCGCTTATCACATCCCCCACCCGCCATTGCGTGGCATCTGCCTCATGGGTCGCAGTGAACACGGTATCGTAGCGCACGTATCCGTCCTGCCGCTCGCCATCCCCGGCCAGAATGTGCCGCACGTAGCCCGTTGACGAGAGCGAACCCACATCGTTAAAAAAGCGCAACTCGTGCCAGATGGAGGCCTGGCTGTCGCCGTTTTGCGAGTGGCTACTGTAGAAGTCGTAATTAAGCAGCGCTCCGCGGCCGTTGTGCGCCTCGTTTACTCTGGCTTCACCGCCGAATGGCGTTGCGCGTTCGGGTAGCCAGTCCTGCGGTACGCTCAGCAGCAGGCGCTGCCCGCTACTGTCGTATTGCGTCGTGACCTGCGGTAAGCGCGAAACATTGACCTCGCCCTGCGAAAGGTGTTCTGCGGGAAGCCCGGCCTGCAATAGATCGTCTCGGCTAACGTAGAACTCCCCCGCCCGCTGGATCACCGGCACCACTCGCTGCGTGTCGTAATGGTTTACGATCAGCGCCAGATGAAAAACCGCTTGCTGATTGATAGCGCGGGCATCGGGCGGCGGCGGGAGCGCATCATCCCCCGACTCCGCGCGACAAATTCCGCTGGTGATAAGAAAGGTCGTCATCAGTAAGCCGCTTAGTGGGCGGGACCAGACAACCATTTGCCACCCTGTGCGTTGATTGCCGCGCTAACGTTGTTTGGATGGGTGGCTCCGGCGGGAAGCGGCCAGCGACGAGTGCTGCCCGGCAGGACGTACCCCAGCAAGCCTTGCGCCATCGTGTGCTGCGCACCGCCCTGACGCAACATCACTTTGCTTAACCGGACGTGCACATTGTTGTCATTACGCACTTCCAGTTGGGGCTGTCCGTCGGCGCGCACCACTCGCCAGTGCAGTTTCGCGGTATCCACCCGCGCATGGTGCTCCCCCTGCGGCCAGGTCTGAATTCCCTGGCCGTAGACAAACAGCGGCAGTGAATAGCGCATTTGCACCTTCAGCCCCATTTGCGGTTTATCCCCGCCGTCAGGTTGTGGGATCTCATCGACGATAATACGGTAAGCCTGCTCAACACCGGCGGGAACGGCTGACTGCTTAATCAGACGAATCAGCTGTTTACTGCCCTTATCAATACGGACAATTGGCGGGCTGGCAACCACATCCTGCTGCGGCTGGTAGCGTTCGAACCCCTCATCCTGTCGCCAGCGAACAATTCGCACCTGCATCGTCGTGGGGGTATTGCCCTGATTCTGGATCCACAATTCGGTGGCGTTGGTCTCCGCCGCCAGCCAGGGATCTATAGGCCACAACAGGATCGTTGCGGCACTGTTTGCCCCTGCTGAAACCAGCGCTGCCGTAAGGCCAAACAGCAGTCCCAAAGACGCTCGCACATGCATATCACTTCTCCCTTCGCTACCATGACAGGGTCACCGTAAGCTGATCTGAATAGTTACCTGCGGGGCTAAACCCCGTCAGCGTTGCCGCGCCAAACAGCGGTAACGCGATATTATTGCTGTCGGTGTAGACGACGGAGACCGGCTGATTCACGCCAATCTCACTGTTCGCCGCCAGCGATGACGAACTGTAGAGCCGATAGGCCACCCGCTCCGTTCCCCCCGAGCGTTGCATATTGCGCACCGAGGTATAGTTGCGTCCGCTGTCAATCGTCATGCTCAGCGCCACGCCCGGCGTGCAGGCCAGTACCAGCGCGGCATTGGGAACAAATTGCGCACTCACCCGTCGGTTTTCTACACCGCTATAGGTGCCAAAGTTCAGGGTTCCCAGCGCTGCGCCGCTGCTGGTTGTCACCGAGCAACCCGGCGTGATGGTGGCGTTTAGCTGGAAGGACTGCGTGGTGACGGCCATGACCGGCACCGTGACCAGACCGAACATCGCCAGAAAAAGGCGTAGCCGTCCCCCGCCTCCGCATGGGAAGCACGCTCTGAGGATCCTCATGACAGGGGGCGAATCAGTAAATGACGCTGACGTTAATCGTATCGGTGTAAGTACCTGGCACCACGGTGACGCTATTTCCGCCGCCCTGGATCCGGCCGTATAACGTGTAGTTGTCGACCCCGGCCGTCGTTGAGGCTTTCGGTATTGGGGCGTTATTACTGATAACGTTGTTAAAGCCGCTGTCGCTGTAGAGGCTGTAGGCCACGCCCTGGGTAGTATTGGCGGCATTCACCAGGTAACGGGCTGGCGTACCCGGCGTACCGACAACGGTACCGGGTGCCGACGAGTTGGTATTGCCGGTGATTTGCACGGTGTAGTCCGTGGTAGTGCACTGAATGCCAAAACTGTTTCCGCCTGCGGCCCCCGTCAACTGGGTGGTTAATTCCGAGAATGTGGCAGGATGGGTACCGAAATCCAGCGTACCAAAGTTAATACCGTTCTGACTGGGCGAACCATTGATCAGGCAACCGTTGGTTAAGGTCAACGTCGCCCCAACCGTCCCGCTGCTGGTCACCGCCATTGCTGAAGGCAGCGGCAGAAGGAAAATGCCAGCCATCCCCAGGAATCGGGATAATCTGTTCATCAAACACCTCCGAAAAATCGCCACGTTTAACGAAAGTCACGACTCGCATGGCGAGAAAGGTCATGCAGACCTGTAAAACAAACCGATAATCAGAAATTTAGTTTACGGATGAGAAAACGACCACTGCCGTCAGGCTTCCCCCTACGAACGGGCGATTGACGAAGAAAGCACTTACGTATCAATTGATTAACATCGTTAGCATTCTGTTTTCCTCGTTATTTGAGAGGATATATTCCTTCTTATGCGATCCAGTTCACAAAATCGCCCTCGTTAGAACACAACAAAATGAGTAAATAATAAAAAATAGTTGTAACCCTCGGCGGATTACTCCAGGTTAGGTAAGAAATGATTCAGCGGCATTAAATACACAAAACGTATATATCGCTGATAACAAATGGTTAAATTCAGCCCGAGGGATTTTTAGTGGCAAATGCAAATAAGCTCACGATATTTATCGTGATTTTCATGCTGGCAGGCATTCTGTCAGGTGCGGTTATTCACTCGTATACATCCGAAAGCGCTATTGTCGCCTGGTCGGATAACATCACGCTTCTCACCGACATCTTCTTACGTCTGATTAAAATGGTCATCGCCCCTCTGGTGTTCAGCACCCTGACCGTAGGCATTATGCGTCTTGGCGAAACGTCCACCATTGGGCGTGTAGGCGGCAAAGCGATGATCTGGTTCATTAGCTCCTCCATCCTCTCCATTCTGGTGGGCCTGTTTATTGTTACCCTGGAACAACCCGGCAGCGGACTCAATCTGGCTATCCCGAAAGAAGCGGTCGATACCGGCCTCGCCGTAGGCGGAATGAGCCTGAAAGGCTTCCTGTCGCATACTATTCCCACCAGCATTGTCGGCGCGATGGCCAATAACGAAATTTTGCAGATTGTGGTGTTCTCAATGTTTTTCGGGATTGGCGGCGCGTCGCTGGGCGAAAAATTCAATGCCCCGCTGGTAGCCGCGCTGGACGTGGTGTCCCACATCATGCTGAAAGTGACCGGCTACGTGATGTACGTCGCGCCGCTGGCGATTTTTGCCGCCATCTCCTCGGTGATCGCCACCGAAGGGTTGGGTATTTTGCTCAACTACGCCTCGTTCATTGGCGGCTATTACGTTGCCATTCTGATGACCTGTCTGGTATTGCTGGCGGTGGGGTATCTGGTACTGAAGAAAGAGGTGTTTCGCCTGGTCAGTATGCTCAAGGATCCGGTGCTGGTAGCCTTTACCACCAGCAGTTCAGAAGCGGCCTATCCAAAAACGCTGGAGCAACTCACAACGTTTGGCTGCTCGCGCAACATCGTCTCTTTCGTGCTCCCCATTGGCTACTCCTTCAACCTGGTCGGCTCAATGGTCTACTGCTCTTTTGCCTCGATGTTTATCGCTCAGGCCTACAATATCCACCTGTCGTTTGCCGAGATCAGCGTCCTGATGCTCACGCTGATGCTGGCGTCAAAAGGCATTGCCGGCGTCCCGCGCTCCGCGTTGGTCGTGCTGGCGGCAACGATTCCGAGCTTCAATATTCCGGTCGCCGGGATTTTGCTGCTGATGGGTATCGACCATTTTCTCGACATGGGCCGTTCCGCTATCAATGTGTTAGGTAACGGTATTGCCACGGCGATGCTGGCACAAAATGAAGGTTTGCTGGAAGAGCGTGATGAGGAAGAAGTGTCGCAGAAGGTCGAAGCATAACGGAGGCGGTAATTGCCGGATGGCGGTGTAAACACCTTATCCGGCCTACAACACATTCAAACTGTCGGCCGGATAAGCATAGCGCCATCCGGCGGTCAGTTTATGCAACGTGAGAAGCGGCCATATCCAACAGCGCCATTTCGTCACTGTTCAACAGTTTCTCAATGTTCACCAGGATCAGCATCCGGTCGCCCAGCGCGCCAAGTCCGGTCAGATATTCCGTCGACAGGGTCACGGCAAATTCCGGTGCCGGGCGGATTTGCTCCGCGGTCAGTGACAGCACATCAGACACGCCATCCACCACGATCCCCACCACGCGCTGTCCCAGATTAAGCACAATCACCACGGTGTTATCGTTATAGTCGACATCGCCCTGGCAGAACTTCACGCGCAAATCGACAATCGGCACAATCACGCCGCGCAGGTTCGTTACCCCTTTGATAAAGGAAGGCGTGTTGGCAATGCGCGTGACCTGATCGTAACCACGGATCTCCTGCACTTTCAGGATGTCGATGCCGTATTCTTCATCTCCCAGCGTAAACACCAGGAATTCCTGACCTGACGGCTCGCCGGCCAGTTTGCTTACATTTGTCATACCGGTCATATTTTACCCTTTCTCACTCAATCAGGCGGCGGTGATCGCCATACGTTGTTCGCGATTTAAACCCTGCAGGGCGGAGACATCCACAATCAGCGCGACGCTGCCATCGCCCAGAATCGTGGCGGCTGAGATACCCGGCACTTTGCGATAATTGCTCTCCAGGTTTTTTACCACCACCTGGTGCTGACCAATCAACTGATCCACCAGCAGCGCGTAACGGCGACCGCCGCTTTGCAGGATCACCACGATGCCCTGGGTGGCCTCGGTTTTTGCCCCTTCCACTTCGAAGACTTTCCACAACTCAACCAGCGGCAAATATTCGCCGCGCACTTCCAGCACGCGCTCGCCTCCGGCTAACGGGTGCAGATCATCGTCACGCGGCTGCAGGGATTCCATCACCGCATTCAGCGGCAGAATAAAGACTTCGTCGGCCACGCGGACGGACATACCGTCGAGGATAGCCAGCGTCAGCGGCAGCAAAATGCGGATGGTGGTGCCGGTTCCCTGTTTCGACTGGATTTCAACATGGCCGCCCATCTCCTGGATGTTACGTTTCACCACGTCCATGCCCACGCCGCGTCCGGAAACGTCGGTAACCTGCTCGGCGGTCGAGAAGCCAGGCGCAAAAATCAGCATTCCCACTTCGTCATCGGTCATGTTTTCATTGACCGCCATCCCCTGGGAAATGGCCTTCGCCAGAATGCGTTCACGGTTCAGTCCGGCCCCGTCATCGGTCACTTCGATGCAGATATTACCGCCCTGATGCTCCGCCGACAGGATCAGATTACCCACCACATTCTTACCGGATTCCATGCGTTTTTCCGGCAGTTCGATACCGTGGTCGAGGCTGTTACGCACCAGGTGAGTTAACGGATCGATGATGCGTTCAATCAGGCTCTTGTCGAGTTCTGTCGAGCTGCCGACCAGCGTCAGTTCAACCTGCTTGCCGAGTTTGCCCGCCAGATCGCGTACCAGACGCGGGAAACGACTGAACACGTACTCCATCGGCATCATGCGAATCGACATCACCGATTCCTGCAGATCGCGGGCGTTACGTTGTAACTGACCCATGCTGGTGATGAGATCGCCGTGATTCACCGGGTCGAGTTCATTCGAACGCTGAGCCAGCATTGACTGGGTGATCACCAGTTCACCGACCAGGTTGATAAGCTGATCGACCTTCTCCACCGCCACACGAATGCTGGTGGATTCACTCGCGCGCGCCGGTTTTTCCCGCTCTGCGCGTCCGGTTTGCGCTTCACCCGCAACCGCGCTCACCGCAGGAACCGCGACGACAGATTGTTCGACGGCAACCGGGTCAGCCACTTCCGCCTGCACCACAGGTGCCGTCGCGGTTACCACTTTCTCAAAGGCAATCTGATCGGCTTCAATCACAAAGCACAGCACGGCGATAACGTCGTCTTCTGCAATGTCGCCGTCAAGCGTTGCCGCAAGGCTGTCTGCGCCTTTGACCACATCAGATAAGGTGGTCAGATTGCCCAGTTCTTCTTCCAGCAGCGCCACTTCATTGGCCTTCAGGCGCGAGAGAACAATGCGCAACTTCTCTTCCTGGGCTGCAACAGCCTCTTCAGGCGTCGTGTTGTCGACCACGCTCAGTCGGGCATTTGCCACCACCGCCGGCGCGGTTTCACCTTTCGCTTCCAGCGCTAACTGGCGTAATGCCGTGCAGATGTATTCGAAGCTGGCGGCGTCCGGTTCTTCCGAACTTTTATAGGCATCGAGCTGTTCCTGCATAATATCTTTCGTTTCCAAAAACAGGTTGATAATGGCGGTATTGAGCTGCATCTCACCGCGACGCGCTTCATCCAGCAGGTTCTCCATCAGATGGGTGGTTTCCTGCAAAATGGTAAAGCCGAAAGTGCCGGCTCCCCCTTTGATGGAGTGCGCTGCACGAAATATGGCATTCAGTTGCTCGGAATCCGGCGCCTCGGGCACCAGATCGAGCAGATGTTGCTCCATGTCAGCCAACAACTCGTCAGCTTCATCAAAAAAAGTCTGATAAAAATCGCTTATATCCATGCTCACGCTATCACCTCGGATTGGCTGGTGGCGATGTGGGAACGCTTACCTGCGGACTGGCCTCAGGCTGTTGTAATACACTTACCGGCTCGTTCTGGCTTTCAGCGTTTTCATGCAAAATGGCCTGCTCGGACTGTTTGTTCAGCACCAACAGACTGATTCGGCGATTGATGGCATCATCCGGACCGCGATCGCTCATGCGCATCGTGGCGGCCATGCCGACCACCCGTAATACTTTTCCGTCATCCAGACCGCCCTGCACCAGTTCGCGCCGCGACGCATTGGCGCGATCGGCAGAAAGTTCCCAGTTGCTGTAGCCCTTTTCACCGCTCGCGTAAGGGAAATCGTCGGTATGCCCGGACAAGCTGATACGGTTTGGAATACCATTCAGCACTGGCGCGATCGCCCGCAGGATGTCACGCATGTACGGCTCAACCTCGGCGCTGCCGGTCTTAAACATCGGGCGATTCTGGCTGTCGATAATCTGAATACGCAGCCCTTCCTGCACCAGGTCAATCTTAAGGTGAGGACGCAACGCCCGCAGTTTAGGATCCGATTCGATGAGCTGATCGAGGTCGCCGCGCAGCTTGCTCAGGCGATTTTGTTCCATACGTTTTTTCAGTTCATCAATGTTCGGCTGCTTGTTCACTTCACCCTGTTGCTGAGTGAAGTCGTCGCCACCGCCGGGAATCGGACTCTGGCTGTTGGAAATTCGATTCCCTCCCGTCACCGCCGTTGCCAGCGGGGTACGGAAATATTCGGCAATCTGAATCAGTTCTTTAGGGCTGGAGATAGAAATGAGCCACATCACCAGAAAAAAGGCCATCATGGCGGTCATAAAGTCAGCGTAAGCAATCTTCCACGATCCGTGTGCGCCGCCGCCATGTCCCTTATGTTTGCGCCGTTTAACGACGACGATAGGATGAGACCGATTCTTCATGCGCCCTCAGTCGTCGTCTGTTGCGGATTCGGATTTTTCACTGCGCGAACATGCTCTTCCAGTTCAATGAACGACGGACGTTCGCTGGAATACAGTGTTTTACGTCCAAACTCGACGGCGATCGGCGGGGCGTAACCGTTCAGATTCGACAGTAATGTGATCTTCACGCACTGCATCATTTTGCTGGTTTCCGCACTCTTCTGGCGCAGGACGCTGGCGAGCGGCGAAATAAAACCGTAGGCCAGCAGAATGCCGAGGAATGTCCCCACCATCGCGTGGGCAATCAGTGAACCGAGCTCTGCGGCAGGTCGGTCCGCTGACGCAAGCGCATGTACCACACCCATTACCGCGGCAACGATACCAAACGCCGGCAGTGAATCCCCCATCAGGGCCAGGCTGTTGGCCGGCACTTCCGATTCGCTTTCATGCGTTTCAATCTCTTCGTCCATCAGCGCTTCAATTTCGAAGGTATTCATGTTGCCGCTGATGATCAGGCGCAGGTAATCGACGATGAACTCCAGCATCACCGAATCGGCCAGGATACGCGGGTAGCTGGCAAAAATCTCACTCTCTTTTGGGTTCTCGATATCGCGCTCAAGCGAGAACATTCCCTGCTGGCGAGACTTGGCCATCAGGCGATAGAGCAGCGCCAGCAGATCCATATACATCGCTTTGGTGTATTTCGAACGGCGAAACAGTAACGGCAACGCTTTCAGCGTCCCCTTGATGGCTTTACCGTTGTTGCCCACGATAAATGCCCCTATTCCCGCGCCACCGATGATGACAAATTCAGCCGGTTGATAGAGTGCCCCCAGGTTTCCGCCGGTCATCATGTAACCACCGAAAACTGTACCAATAACCACCAGGTAACCTAATAAGATAAGCACGACATCATCCTTCCGCTGTTGACTATGACAGGACGTACAGTCGGGGCGTTAACACGTCGGCGAGGCAAAAAAAAGCAGCGGTAATTGCTTACCGCTGCTGGAGTGTTCCGACCACACCGTATCGGTTAAACAGCCTGTTCGATCTGTTCATCCAGCAGTTGTGGAATAATATCGGCAGCATCCTGGGAAAGTTTACGTCTTTTTACCGCACGGGAAGGCGGCTGGCATAAACTGCAGGCAAAACTACCCGCAGGTTGGTGAGCATGGGTAATGAAATTACCGCCACAGCAGTTGCAGCTCGATAACTGAAGCAGTCCACTTTCGACAAAACGCACCAGCGTCCACGCACGAGTCAACGCCAGCAGTGGTCCCTGTTCACCCTGCGGACACTGCTCGAGGTACAGCCGATACGCCTTAATCACGGCATCAACGCCACTGCACAGACCCGTTTTTAGCAAGAACTGCCAGGCATTACAGAACATGGAAGCATGAATATTTTGCTCCCAGGTCATAAACCAGTCAGTGGAAAACGGCAGCATACCTTTCGGCGGCGGACTGCCACGAAGTTCTTTGTAGAGCTTGATGAGGCGACCGCGACTTAACTGCGTTTCGCTTTCCAGCATTTGCAAACGGGCACCCAGTGTGATCAATTCCATCGCTAACTGGATATCACGAGCTTCCTGAACAATGCTTTTTTCACTCATCATCAGGCCCTTTTCTTACGCGCGGTTTCATCGGCCTGATTGACATCACTTAACAGACGAGTGGACAGCATGATACCGGTATGAATTTGCTGGAGATCGTCCACTCTGGAATCCTGAGTCAGACGAGTAATGGTTTGATGACTGTCGAAACGGAAATGACACACAAGCTGATTCGTTTCTGCCAGTTTTACCATTTGTGGAAGGGTCAGCGCCCCCAGTGAGACCGCCATTTCCTCATTGATCCCGAGACGAAACATAGCGGACGCTTTGTCCTGAACGATTAGACGCTGTGCAAGGAGTAAATATGACAAGTTGATGTCATAAATGTGTTTCAGCAACTCGGATGTATGCATTATTCCCATCCAGAATAACCAACTTTTATTTTTATGCGGTAAAACCGCACCCCGTGATGTCGCCGGGAATTCCCGGTAAAAAAAGCAAATAGGTCAAACACATACCTTTTACTCAGGCGCTAAAACATGAACACACGCGTCACGCTGGCCCCTTGCCAGGTTGTAACGCGAGCACATGATTTCTTACAAATGCCTAAGATTTTTCCTAATTCGACGCAACTGTACTCGTGACACCCGAGACATACAACAAAGCCACGCTGCGAATTTGGAAAATATGTGATGCACATCACATAAATTAACTTAATCGTTAACATAAATCCATCAGTTGAGCTTTTATTTTGCTGGTAAATTAACCAGTGAAACTCCTTTTTATTCTCACGAGTATTAAATCGGGCGTCTGACGCGGTAGAAGATATTACATCACGGCAGTGAAAGTCACTTAACGGAAATAATTCAGGTGAATTTATCTCAACCCGAACGAAAAATATTTTTTATCCTTTCCAAACAACACGTTAACTGTTACTATTTTTTAATCAACATACTGTACTTATGATTGCATTGCGATTAATCACTAATGTGAATTGGTTAAACCGAATATTGATTGAGCCCGTGATTTAATTTAAGTCAATCGATTTGGTTAACACTTTTGGTTATTCCTTAGATCCACTTATAAGGAATATTAATGAATAATTATGATAGTCTTCACATTATTGTCATATTGAAGCATTGCAGTTGTAAGCGAATCGGAGTAATGCTGAAGAACCACCTCATATTCTTGCAATAAGGAGCGAGTTATGAGCTACACCCACATTCTTGTTGCCGTGGCTGTGACCCCGGAAAGCCAACAACTCCTGGCAAAAGCCGTCTCCATTGCCCGTCCCGTCAACGCCCGGATAAGCCTTATCACCCTCGCCTCTGACCCTGAGTTATACAACCAATTTGCCGCCCCCATGCTGGAAGATTTACGCGCGGTGATGCATGAAGAAACAAATGATTTTCTTGAAAAATTGGGGAAAGATGCTGGTTACCCGATAGAACAGACCTTCATTACCTACGGCGAGTTAAGCGAACATATTCTGGACGTGTGCCGCAAGCACGATGTGGATCTGGTCATCTGCGGCAACCATAACCATAGCTTCTTTTCGCGAGCGTCCTGCTCGGCGAAAAGTGTGGTGAGCTCAAGCCTGGTGGACGTCCTGCTGGTCCCGCTTGAAGGTGATTAATCTTAAAACGTCATTCAGGCCAGCTTAGGGAAGGTCGCGACTTTGCGTGACTGAAGAGTTTCAGCACTGCGAGGGATGATCGTCTTTAGATCGCTGATAAAATGCTCCTGCCAGTGATTGATGTCGTTTTTCACAATCACTTCCAGCATCTCAGCATGACGTGAAATACGCTCGGCCAGCGGCATAGTGAGTGCGCGATCCAGCGCTGCCGCCACTTCATCGCGATCGTAAGGATTGACGAGCAGCGCGGAGGTCAGCTCATTCGCCGCGCCAGCGAACTGCGACAGCACCAGAACGCCTGGGTTGGCGGGATCCTGGGCGGCAACGAACTCCTTCGCTACCAGATTCATACCGTCGCGCAGGGGCGTGACCAGTCCTACATCCGACGCACGGAACACTTTCATCAACAGTTTACGTTCAAAATGCTGGTTAAGATAAAACAGCGGCGTCCAGCCTAATTGCCCATATTTGCCGTTAATGCGTCCGGCTTCCGTCTCTAGCTGATGACGGATGTCCTGGTATGCCTGCACATCGCCACGTGAAGTGGGTGCAATCTGCGTATAACGGATTTTTCCATGATGCTGAGGGAATTTCTCCAGCAGCGCCTCATAGGCCTGAAAACGCTCCGGAAGCCCTTTTGAGTAATCGAGTCGCTCAACGGAAAAAATATTCTTCAGGTTCTTTAACTCGGCCTTTAACTGAGCCAGTTTGGGTGGTAATGGTCCCGACGCCTGGCGGGCAATCTCCTTCGGTTCAATACCGATAGGATAGACCGCAGTGTGAAAGTGTTTCCCCCATGCCGTGTGGTTCTGCGTATCGCAGGAACTGACTCTTGTCAGGCTGGAGAGGCTGTCGAGGAAAGCCTGCCGGTCGTTTTCAGTTTGAAAACCCAGCAAATCAAAATCGCACATCTGCTCAAGGAGGATCTCTGACGACGGCAGCGCATTAAAAATCTCCGGCGTGGGAAAGGGAATATGCAGGAAGAAACCGACCCGATTGTTTACACCACGCTTGCGCAGTTCGCTGGCAAACGGTAGCAGGTGATAATCATGGATCCAGAGGATATCATCGTCTTTCAGCAGCGGCAGGAGTTTGTCTGCCAGTTGCGCATTCACACGCTGGTAGCCTTCCCAGGCAGTACGCTGAAAGTTTACCAGGTCTAGCCGGTAGTGAAAGGCCGGCCATAACACCGCATTAGAGAACTGGTTGTAATACTCTTCGTGATCCTTTTCGCTCAGGTTAAACGACGCCCAGGTGATGTTGCCCCGGGCGATCTTTTTTAATGGCTCATCCTCGTTACCCAGTTCGCCACTCCAACCGAACCAAAGCCCCCCTGCCGCTTTCAACGCCCCCAGTATCCCAACGGCGAGACCGCCCGCACTGGTTTTGTTATCCGGAGGCGCTATTCGATTAGATACTACGACTAAACGACTCATTGCCATCTCTCCTGTCATTCGTGTTTTTTTCTTGTTGTGCAGCGTAAACAGACTCCAGCCAGCGCCAGACATCTGGCACCCCGGCTAATCGCCATTGTGCCTGCGTCTCCCCCTCTCCAACCTTCACTGAAATACCACCCGCCTTGTTCACCACACGAAACCCCGTCTCATCGGTCAGATCGTCCCCCAGGAAAACAGGGACCCGCCCGGCAAACGGTGCTTCCTGCATAAACGCGGCTATGGCTTCACCTTTGTTGGTGCCTTTCGGTTTAATTTCGACAACACACTTCCCTTGCTGAAGCGCAAGCTGCGGCCAGGTTTGCGTGATACGCAGCGCCAGCGCCTGTAGCGCGGCCTCATGCTCGGGTGCCTGTCGGTAATGCAGCGCAAACGCCATTCCTTTGGTCTCAATCTCCGTTCCTGGCAGATGCCTCAGCGCCGTATGTAACTGCACGCTGATATCGCGTTCGATTGCCGAAGGGAGATGTACGATATGCATTTTCCCATTGATGTCACGGCGTTCAGCCCCATGCACGCCTGCCAGTGGAAAGCGCCATGGGTTAGCCAACGCATCAAGTTCAACCATTGAGCGCCCTGAAATCAATGCCAGAGCCCCTGCGTTGCATTCTGCAAGATGATGGAGCATCTGAAGGATCGTGGGAGGAATCACCACTTGGTCTGGATGCGGCTTGAGCTCTGCAAGGGTTCCATCGAGATCAAAAAAATAAGCATAGTGCGCGGACTGTTCAGGGGTTACGGTTAACGGTTCTGCCACCCGGTACTCCTCCTTATTGTCATGTCTGAGACGCGCGGATCGCGCCTCATAAGCAACGATAAGTATAGACAGTGTGACAATGCTCGCCATTTGGAAAGACAATTGCCAGCCGGGGTAGCGGCTGGCAAAGGAGAGGAACTAGACTAAAAAGTTGGACGTTTTTTATCAGATTGTACGTTTCGCTTTTTGTTTGTAACGGTCGAAGATCACCGCTGCCAGCAGGATCAGACCGCGCACGACGTACTGAGCGAAAGGCGAAATGTTCAACAGGTTCATCGCATTCTCAACGGTACCCAGGATCAGGACGCCCGCCACCACATATGAGATTTTTCCGATGCCACCCTTCAGGGAAACGCCGCCTAACACACAGGCAGAGATGACAATCAGCTCATAGCCAATGGAGGTCATCGGCTGTCCGCTTGTCATACGCGAAGCGAGGATAATCCCGGCTGCCGCAGAGACCAGACCGGAGAGCACGAAAATAATGATCTTCGTGCGCACCACCGGAACCCCAGCCAGACGCGCCGCTTCTTCGTTGCCCCCAATTGCCAGCGTGTTGCGCCCGAAGGTGGTTTTGTTTAACAGCAAGCCAAAGATGATCAGGCAGCCCACCGTGAGCCAGATCGGGGCCGGTAAGCCGAACCAGTTGGCGTAACCGAGAGTAAAGAAGCGCTCGTCTTCAATCCCCACCGCTTTACCGTCGGAAATGATATACGCCAGGCCGCGGACGATTTGCATCGTTGCCAGCGTGGTGATCAGGGCGTTGATCTTCAGTTGTGCAATCACGAAGCCGTTGACGAGTCCGCACAGCACCCCCAGCAGCAGGCCCGCCCCCACGCCGATCCACAGGCTTTCGGTCATATTGATGACCACCGCCGTGGTCACCCCGGCGCAGGCAATCACCGACGCCACGGACAGGTCGAAATCCCCTGACGCCAGGCAAAACAACATGCCGCAGGCCACCATGCCCGACATGGAGATCGCCAGCCCCAGCCCTTTCATATTGATGAATGTCGCGAAGTTTGGCACAAAAATGGCGCAGGCCAGGAACAGGACGGCAAACACCACCAGCATGCCGTACTGGTCCCAGATACGTCCAAGGCTAAAAGGTGACGGCGACTTTGGCGCGCCCGATCCGGAAGTAGTTACGGAAGACATCATTCTCTCCTTTCTCAGGCGACAGCCTGGCTGACTTTAGGCATAGCGAGGCTCAGCGCCTGGCGCTCATCCGCCTGTTCGTGAAGTAATTCCCCGGCGATCTCGCCTTCCCGCATCACCACAATGCGGTCAGCCACGCCGAGGACTTCCGGCAGGTCACTGGAGGCGAACAGCACGGCAACGCCGCGCGCGGCCAGGGCATAAATAACGTTATAAATTTCGTGCTTCGCGCCAACGTCAATCCCACGCGTCGGTTCGTCGAGCAAAATCACCTTCATCTCTTCCGATAGCCAGCGACCAAGAATAGCCTTCTGCTGGTTGCCGCCGGAGAGGTTCATGATTAGCTGTTCGGCACCGGGGGTTTTGATATTCAGCGATCGAATGTGATGGTCGGCATTGGTCTCCTCCCATCCGTTGTTGATCACGCATCCGCCCAGCACATGCTTACGCCGGGCGCTGATGTTGATGTTGTCGCGAACCGAATGTACCGGGATGATCCCCTCCGCTTTTCGGTCTTCCGGACACAGCATCATTCCTGCCGCGATGGCATTTGCCGGCTTGCGTATATCAATCGGTTTTTCGTCGATATACACCTGCCCTTCGCTGATGCGGGTACCGCCAAACAGGCCTTTCATCAACTCACTGCGACCCGCCCCCACCAGCCCAAACAGCCCGACAATTTCGCCGCTGCGTACCGTGAGGCTAATGGGCGTACGTACGCCCTGCGCTTTTACCTCATGCAGACGCAGGCGTTCTGCGCCATAGGGACGTGACTGCCAGCCGTAAATATCGCCCAGATCGCGCCCTACCATCGCCTGCACCAGCGCATCGTGGTTGACCTGCTGCATATCGGTAAAGGTTTTCACGTAGCGGCCATCTTTAAACACGGTAATCGCATCACTGAGGGCGAAGATTTCCTCCATGCGGTGCGAAACATACAAAATGACCCGCCCTTCTTTACGCAGCTCGCGGATCACCCGGAACAGGTTCTCTATCTCCCTTGCGGAGAGCGAGCTGGTTGGTTCGTCGAAGGCGATGATCTTGGCGTTACGCGCCAGCGCTTTGGCGATTTCCACCATTTGCCACTGACCGATTGAGAGATACTTCAGAGGGGTTGCGGGGTCGATATCCATCCCCAGATGTTTAAGTTGCAGACCCGCTTCATAGTTGAGCAGAGTGCGGTTCACAATGCCGCCTTTGTGCGGAAGCTGACCGAGATAGATATTCTCGGCAACGGTCATCTCCGGCACGAGATGCAATTCCTGGTAAATAATGGCAACGCCGGCATTCAGCGCGGCAGTGGTGTCCGCGAAGCTCATTTCCTGCTCGCGAATCGCCAAAGAGCCCGTGGTTGGCGCATAGTTACCGCTGAGAATTTTTAAGAGTGTTGATTTCCCGGCGCCATTTTCACCCATCAGCGCATGCACCTGACCGGAGTAACAGTCAAAACTGATATCCGTAAGCGCTTTGACGCCAGGGAAGGTTTTACCAATGCCGCGAAATGAGAGATACGGGGTAGACTGTTGCATAACGTCTCCGTGAGTCAGTATCGTTCTAACCGGTTGCCGGATGGCAGCATGAACGATGCCACCCGGCCTTTCACTTGCTGTCGTATTACTTGCCGCCTAACCCTTTTTTCGCCAGCTCTTCTTTAAAGTTGTCGCGGGTGATCAGCACCACGTCAGTCACTTCGGTGAATGCAGGTGGCTCAGCGCCCTTGGTTACCCAGTTGTAGAGCATTTCACTGGATTTATAACCGTGAACGTCCGGGCTTGGCAGCAGTGAGCCGAAGAAACCGGTCGCCTGCGCTTTTGACAGTTCGCTCACTGCGTCCACGCCGTTGATACCCACGCCTATCACGTCCGCCGCTTTAAAGCCCTGGCCTTCGGTGGCGCGCACGCCGCCCAGCACGGTGTTATCGTTCATACCGACAATCAGCCAGTGCTTCACTTCAGGGTGCTGCACCAGCATGGAGTTGGCGGCATCAAATGCGCCTGGGATATCGTTAGATTTGGTTGGAACCTGGTAGATCTGTTTTTCCGGGAAGCCCGCGGCTTTCAGCGCTTCCATCGAACCGGAAGTACGACGACGAGCGGTATCCAGTTCGTTGGCCGTAATCGCCATCACCGCGCTCTCTTTAACGTCCCAACCACGTTTCTGCATCTCTTTATACAGTTCCTGGCCCTGACGTTCGCCGATTTTGGTCGCTGCCATCATCACCAGCGGGACCGTATCCATCGGTTTGCCTTTGGCGTTAACGAACTGATCGTCCACGGCGATCACTTTCATGTCATAGCCGCGCGCTTTAGCAACAATGGCGGAGCCCAGTTTTGGGTCCGGGGTACAAATAACAAACCCCTTCGCCCCACTTGCCGCCAGGCTATCAATCGCATTCAGGGTCTTCTCGCCGTCCGGCACTGCAATTTTAATGACTTCAAAACCCAGATCTTTCCCGGCTTTATCGGCAAATTTCCACTCTGTCTGGAACCAGGGCTCTTCCGGTTGTTTCACCAGAAAACCCAGCTTCATCGATTCTGCCATAGCGGATTGTGACATAACGGCGGCCAGACCGATGGCTGCCAGGGCTTTAGTGAATTTGTGCATGGTTAACTCCAGCTTTAGCGTCATTTTATGTAGGGTAATATTCAACGACTTTGTGTAATTCAGACGAAAAACAAGGCATTACCAAATAGACTCGTGATAAGTGCCAGTTCTGGAATAGTTGTAGCGGGAAATTGATTCTCCATAGGAGAGCGGCATCACACCGCAGAATTACAGTAATTGCGTACATAAATTCAGCGGAAAATGACATAAGAAAGGGGGTAATTGTCAGACAAATGAAAAGTGGGGTAGCACATTAATCCATAAGGTCAGCTCACAAATCCTTGTTCCCGAATACCTCTGCATTCGGGAACAAACGGATTACCACGGATAATAGATATGCTCGGCGTGATCGCGAACCGGTTTGTCATCGCCTAATAAACGGGCTGAAAGCGTCAGGGCAAAATCAAAAATATGGCCTAATCCTTTACCGCTCAGGAGATGACCATCTTCCACAACAGGGGCATCGACATAGATCCCGTCGGCCACCGTTTCATAGAGATCGCCTGAACAGACGTAACGACGCCCCTTCAGTAAGCCGTTGCCGCCTAATACGCGTGCGGCCGCTGAGCAAATGGGACAAATTAATTTCCCGGCGGCATCATGGCGCGAGATAAACTCGACAACCAGCGGATTCGCCGCAAGGTTCACGCTCCCCTGTGGTCCACCCGGCAGCACCACCGCGTCATACAAACGCTCCCGCTTCCCCGCCAGGGTGTAATCGGTCACCATTGGAACATCGTGGTAGCTCACCACGGCGCGAGATTCCGCACAGGCCAGTGTGTCAACGTCGATATTCAGACGACGCAAGATATCAATGGTGACGATCGCTTCCGCTTCTTCGAAACCCGATGCCAGCAAGACTGCCACTCTTTTCATTCACCGTTCCTCATTTATTACATACTGATAACACCGAAAATGACGAGTTAATCATTCGGTTATAATTAAATATGATGTCGCTGCCCTGATTTTCCGCACGAGATAATCCGGAGTTATTTCAGCCAAAACGGTTTCTCAGGATTATTATCGCGGCAGGGACGGTCGAAATTATCAATATTCTTATATTACCATGTGAAATCATTCTGTTTTGTGACTTGAAACACTATTTCAAAATCAACAAATCATTACCCGCCATTTAAAATCAATCAGATATATAATTTCACATTATGTTTACCAACTGCTACTTGATGTATTACCTTCAGTAATATGTAAAAAAACATAAACAATACCACTTAAGGATTTTCTTATTCCCTTTATGAGGGTATGCTTATTTTCGATTCGCAACGAAATTGACTCTTCGATCACATAATGGACCGGCAGAATGGATTTATTCTGCTAACAGTAAGTTGTGCATATTGGCTTTGCACATCCCTTCTATCAGGAAATAAGGATATTGATATGGCTGCAGTTGGAATGGTTCACAAACTCAACAATCAAATGAATCTTGAGTTTTATGCTTCCAATCTCTACCTCCATCTGAGTGAGTGGTGTTCTGAACACCGTCTGATGGGTACTGCGACTTTCTTACGTACTCAGGCTCAGAGTAACGTCACCCACATGATGCGCGTATTTAACTTCATGAAAAATGCCGGGGCGAATCCGGTCGTGAAGGCCATCGACGTACCGGGTGAGGATTTACATTCGCTGGAAGAACTGTTTCAGAAAACGATGGATGATTATGAACAGCGCGCCAGCACGCTTTCGCAGCTAACTGACGAAGCTGAAGCCCTGAATGATGCTCCAACCCTCGATTTTCTCCACGATCTGGAAAAAGAACAGCAGCAAGATGGGCTGTTGTTGCAAACAATTCTTGATGAAGTGCGTAGCGCCAAACGCGCAGGCCTCTGCCCGGCACAAACCGATCAGCACGTACTTAACGTGGTCAATTATCAACAGCATTAATTGACCCCGTCATTGGCCTGCATTTCACACCCCAGCAGGCCCGTTCGCAAAGTCCTTTCAGTCCGATGCCTCCCTCTTTGGGGAGGTATCGCAAAAAGTATTTCTAAAATCTAAAACAACGGTTTATTTTAGTGAGCTTCGCCCTGCGGCGTGAATTTCAGTTCAATCAGCGCGATCGCTTTCTGGATAGCGCGTAACGTGACGGGATCGGCAGCAGCGGGATGCGTTGAAAAATCAATATTTTTCAGCTGGCTGGTCATTTTTTCACGAACTTCGACGGGCGCAATCACGTCGAGAACATCGAGTATTTGTTTGATGACGAGCTGACAGGCGACAACGTCAGAGACCAGTTCCTGATCGGCATTCAGCGGTTGGGACATAGTAGGCGTTCCTGATAGTGTTGAAAGGCCGTCATAGTACCGATTCAGACGCTAAAACGATAGCCAGACCTGCCAGCGCAAATGACAGGCATAAAAAAACCTGCCGAAGCAGGTTTTTTCATCAGAACATAGCGCCTGGCGGTACGTCTTTGAAAGTTTTGCAATAATTTTCAAACATGCTTTTCAGGATTTTGCGCAGTTTCAGTTTCATGGCATGACTCCAGATATCTTGTTATGCAGGTGTTATTGTCTATGCGCACATAATATGACCGCCATCACAAAAATCAACCATTTTGTGATGGGCATCACTATTTTAAATTTACATATCCTTTGCATTTATGTCTGTTTAGCTGGTAAATCAAGCATCTACGTAACTATCAATTCCGGTAAAATTTTATAATTTTTTTTGAATGGCAAGTACAACATGCACGAAGATCGGATCATAGAAAGCAAGCGAGGTATCTCCCCTGCCGCCCTGCTCGTCGCAGGGGCATTTTTTATGGAGTTTATTGACGGTACGGTGATCGCGACCGCCCTGCCCGATATGGCCAAAGTTTCGGTGTTCCGGCGGTTGATTTAAACATTGGTATCAGCGCCTATCTGATTACCCTGGCGGTTCTCATCCCGGCCAGCGGCTGGATAGCCGATCGTTTTGGCGCACGCAAAATCTTTACGCTCGCCCTCGCCATTTTCACCCTCGCGTCAGTACTGTGCGGTCTTTCCACGACGCTGGAGGGCTTCCTGGCAATGCGTATCCTGCAGGGCGTGGGTGGCGCACTGATGGTTCCGGTTGGTCGCTTAGCGGTATTGCGCACCACGCCAAAGCATCAATTGATTACGGCTATTGCCACCTTAACCTGGCCTGCACTGGTTGCCCCCATCATTGGCCCACCGCTCGGCGGTTTTATCACCAGCTATGCCAACTGGCGCTGGATCTTCTTTATTAACGTGCCCCTGGGCCTGCTGGCGATCGCACTGGCGCTGCGATTTATTCCCAATATCCGCGATGACGATCGCCGTCCCTTCGATCTTCCTGGTTTTATCACCACCGCTATTGCGATGGTCAGCCTGGTCTATGCGATGGAGTTGCTGGGCGCGCAACATCCCGAAGGCGGATTGACGATAGCCTTGCTGGCGCTTGGCGTGGGGACATTTGCCTTTTCTCTGCGCCATTTCAAGCGGGCCAGCTATCCAATGATTCGCCTCGACGCCATGCAGGTCCCAACGTTTCGCGTCACCATGTACGGAGGCTCGCTGTTCCGGGCTTCTATCAGCGCCGTGCCTTTTCTTCTGCCGCTCATGTTTCAGGTGGGATTTGGCATGAATGCCTTTCAGGCCGGTTCGCTGGTACTGGCGGTATTTGTCGGCAATCTGACCATTAAGCCCGCCACCACGCCGCTCATCCGCTGGCTCGGCTTTAAAAAGCTACTGCTGATTAACGGGGCGCTCAATGTGCTGGCCCTGCTCGCCTGCGCGCTGATCACTCCGACCACTCCCGTCTGGCTTATTTTGCTGGTGCTGTATCTTGGCGGCGTGTTCCGCTCGATTCAGTTTACCGGCATCAGCACGCTGGCTTTTTCAGACGTTCCTTCCGCCCAGATGAGCTATGCCAATACCTTGTTCAGCACCGCCACACAACTGGCCGTTGGACTGGGGATTTCGCTGGGTGCAATCGGTATTCGTATTGGCGCGAATGTGAGTGAATGGCTGGGGATGAGCGCAATTCCTGGCATCAGCTTCCGTCTGGCATTTGTGTCCATCGCGCTTATTTGCCTGATTGGCATGGTGGATACATTACGGTTGACGAAGAATGCGGGGAGCGCGGTGTCTGCAAGGCAGTGATGTGTGAAGCCGGAAGCGCATTGCGCCATCCGGCTTTTCAGCAATAATCAGCCGAGGATTTCGCGAACAAACGCTTCAATCTCTTTATTCTGACCATTTTCAAAGAAGCATTGCTGGAAACGTTGACCGGAAACCGCTGTCTTCACCAGCTCCGGATCGATCGCGCGCAGCGTATCAAGATAGTTGTCTTTCACGACCGCCGCTTTGACCTGATTGAGGATCCCGGCGTTACGTACCTGTGGTTCTTTACGCTCTGGCGGGTAACCTTCACCGTTCCGGCCCGTAAAGGCTTTTTCAAAGATAAAGCGCACGTTCAGTTCCGCTCCCCAGCCAAAGCCCTTCGCAAACGGCAGAGACAATGCGTTACCGTTGTTAATTTGCGCAAACAGGAACGCATCCGCCGGATCGATGCAGTAGCCGCACACCACGCCCGGATGAATATTCAGCGACATCAGCGCCCCCTGACCCGTACCGCAACCGGTCACGACGAAATCAACCGCTTTCGAATTCAGCAGAATGCTGGCCATGATGCCAAGATGGATGTAGGTCAGATGGTGGTCATTCTCGTCGCTCATCCCGACGTTGAATACCGGAAAGCCCTTTTCATCCGCAACCGCTTTAAGTTCACGGTGAATGATGGCGTTTTTGCCTGCCTGGCTGTTTTCCATCATCAGTGCAATTTTCATTCTGTCTTCTCCTGAATGCGATGCGGGAAGTCCCGCCTTGAGTCAATCACGATACCGCACAGTACTACTTAGCAAACATACTTTCAAATTTTGTGAAAAATGGTTTTAAAAATAAGGAGCGGTTTCACATTTTCATCCACTGACCGCAAACCGTCTCTCCCGTCGTGTGGATTAGTCGTTGCTGATTTATAAGTTATTCAGGCCATTGAAACGCCGATGCGTGAATTAGGATAGCGTATCACCGAACATTCAGAGCGATACTATGAAGACTCTTTTTATTGCCCTCTCACTGATACTCCTGACGGGATGTACGATCAACAGACAGGCGCAGGTGAGTGATGTCAGCACGACGACCGGCGTAGTGCGGTTGAGTTACGATCAGGCGATGTTACAAAACGCCCATACCGATGACTATATCGCCCAGGGTACCGCCACGCGTGCATGTCAACAATTAGGCTACGCCAGCGCCCGGTCTTTCGGTCAACCCGTAAGTACCTGTAGCGTTTATGCCGGATCGTTGTGCATGAATACCAAAATCACACTCTCCTGGCAGTGTCAGGGCGTCGCCATTTCGCCAACAACGCCTCATTATTATTAATTTATGGGCCAGTATTAACTGGCCTGATTTATCGCACGCTGATTATTTTATAGCGCAAATGCGTTTTATTCCCATTCGTATTTTTAATAATTAAATTTATTATTTTACCTTTTGCAAATATTTAAATAACAAATTATAGTGACGCCACATCAACATATTTATGAATTTCGTGGAGCGAAGTCATGCTGAAAACAGAAATGATCGACAAACTGAATGAGCAAATGAACCTGGAATTATATTCCTCCCTGCTCTATCAGCAGATGAGTGCCTGGTGCAGCTACCACAGCTTTGAAGGGGCCGCCGCGTTCCTGCGTCGCCACGCCCAGGAAGAGATGACCCACATGCAGCGCCTGTTCGACTATTTGACCGATACCGGCAGCCTGCCACGCATTAATACCGTTTCATCACCTTTTGCTGAATATGGATCGCTGGACGAATTATTCCGCGTGACCTACGAACACGAACAGTTGATCACCCAGAAAATTAACGAGCTGGCGCATGCGGCCATGACCAGTCAGGACTATCCGACCTTTAATTTCCTGCAATGGTATGTTGCCGAACAGCATGAAGAAGAGAAATTGTTTAAATCGGTGATTGATAAATTAACGCTGGCAGGGAAAAGCGGCGAAGGTTTGTATTTTATTGATAAAGAGCTGTCGACGCTCGATACCGCAAATTAATCGTAAACGGTGAGGAAATTCCTCACCGTTTTCTTAATGACGGCAGATCTTGCTTTCATGCGTAGAGAAACCGTCATCCTGAGCAATAAACTTCCCTTTCGCCGCCAGAAATGCCACCAGTTCTCCCGCCGTCATGTCCGACGCTGAGCAGGTATGAAAACGCGCCGTTTCACCGAACCGGGTCTTAATCGCTGCTTCCAGGCTTGCCGTAGAATATTGCTCGCCTGACTCAATCATCATATTCAACACTTCGTGACCGTGTACAGAATCCATCATTCCTCCTCAATAAAGTGCGTAGCCTACGGCGATACGGAATCCGCTGCTTTGCGCTAACGCAGGTTGCGGTCACTCAAGAGTGTAAATATTTTTATACAGTCGATGTAACGGTCATTTGACGAAAATAACGTTTTGCCTTACCCTGCGCCGCAGATCTAACCGTCATTTATCTCTGGGATAGTGTAAAGCGTGAAGAATAGAACTCTGGGAAGTGTTTTCATCGTGGCGGGCACCACGATTGGCGCAGGGATGCTGGCGATGCCTTTGGCAGCCGCCGGGGTCGGTTTTGGCGTCACTTTTGCGTTATTAATTGGGCTGTGGGCGTTGATGTGCTACACCGCGCTGTTGCTGCTTGAAGTGTATCAGCACGTCCCGGCGGATACCGGACTGGGCACGCTGGCAAAACGCTATCTCGGACACTACGGTCAGTGGGTAACCGGCTTCAGTATGATGTTCCTGATGTACGCGCTGACGGCAGCCTATATCAGCGGCGCGGGGGAATTGCTCGCCTCCAGTATCAGCGACTGGAGCGGGACGCAGATGTCGCCCACCACAGGCGTCCTGCTGTTCACCTTTGTTGCCGGCGGCGTCGTCTGTGTGGGTACCTCGCTGGTCGATCTGTTTAACCGTTTTCTGTTCAGCGCCAAGATCATCTTCCTGGTGGTGATGCTGGCGCTGCTGATGCCGCACATTCATAAAGTCAATCTGCTGACTCTGCCGCTTGAGCAGGGGCTGGCGCTTTCAGCTATCCCGGTCATCTTTACCTCTTTTGGCTTTCACGGCAGCGTTCCCAGCATCGTGAGCTACATGGAAGGTAATATTCGCAAACTACGTTGGGTGTTTATCACCGGCAGCGCGATTCCGTTAGTGGCCTATATTTTCTGGCAGTTGGCGACGCTGGGCAGTATCGATTCCACGACGTTTATGGGACTGCTGGCAAATCATGCCGGTCTGAACGGTTTGCTCCAGGCGCTACGGGAAGTTGTTGCCTCGCCGCACGTTGAACTGGCGGTGCATCTCTTTGCTGACTTAGCGCTGGCGACCTCCTTCCTCGGCGTCGCGCTGGGGCTGTTCGATTATCTGGCCGATCTGTTTCAGCGCCGCAATTCGGCGTCTGGCCGGATACAAACGGGTGCGATCACCTTTCTGCCGCCGCTGGCCTTCGCCCTCTTCTATCCGCGAGGTTTTGTGATGGCGCTGGGCTATGCCGGCGTCGCACTGGCGGTACTGGCACTGATCGTCCCTTCACTATTGGCATGGCAAAGTCGCAAACAGAATCCGCAGGCGGGCTACCGCGTGCGGGGCGGACGTCCCGCCTTAGCACTGGTGTTTATGTGTGGCATTGGGGTGATTGGCGTGCAGTTTTTGATAGCCGCGGGACTACTGCCCGAAGTGGGATAATATTATCGTGTGGATAGAAAAGGGGCTAATGCCCCTTTTCTGTTCGTGCTAGTGCAGACAGCACTGCTTGTATTTTTTGCCGCTTCCACACGGACACGGATCGTTACGGCCCACCTTCCCTTCCGCTTTCACCGGTACCTGCACCGGCGTCTCCTGCGGGTGCGCCATCCAGTAAGCGTGGAGATCCAACGCCGCGAGGCGAATCGCGTCAACGCTCTCTTCAAACGCTTCCGGAGTCAGTTTCTCAACCACCTCGAAATTCTCTTCTGTGCCGTGCAGCGCAATAGCATCCAGGGCCGGTTTCAGGGTGTCAGGTAACGCAGACCAGTCGGAAAGCGCGACGCCGCGCATGTAGCCAAAGCACCACTCTTCCACAATGGTAATCTCACGCCCTTCAATTTCGCGCAGACCAAACAGCGGTTCAAACTGTTCCGGGAAATCATTCAGCCGGTCAGCGGTGTCCGCCATATGCTGGAAAGCGAGATTCATAAAGCGCGTCATCTCTTTTTCAGAGGACCAGCGCGGCACATATTGCGCCCCACCCCATACGGCAACCAGCCACTGCTCTGGCTCAATTTCACGTGGCGAACTGAGTACAGCCGTCAGCAGCCCATCCAGTTCTGCCACGTCCAGAATGGCATGCTCGGTGTTGTACTTGGTCAGTACATCATCCAGCCACTCCAGTTCACTTTCGTTCAACGGTCCCGTTTTCATCATGCTTGTCCTCGGTAAACACTCTCGCCAGCGGCTATCTTACATGGCGAACGAGGAAACCGATACTGATTGCCGCGGGATCCGTTAACACTGACTTCTGGTCGCAAGGGCTATACTTTACTCGTAATGCTTTACCAGGTCTTTATCATGAAACGATCGTCGAGTGCCTGTCCCGTCATTTTCACGTTATTTTTCCTTTCTTCTGCTCCGGTCGCCGCTAACGCGCTTCAGAGACAGGCCGGGATGGAACGCGATCTCAGCGCCACGACGCCAGGATGGGGGATAAACATGGATGGGGGCGGTGATGTCGGCATCGCTCTGTTTAGCAAACACAGCAGGAAACCCAGATTTTTTATCGGCGATCCGCTGATATCCGACAATTTCACCACCCCCGGTGGCAACCCTGCCCGGGATGGGTTTGCCAATAATCCCGCCCGCGGTCTGTTTATGCGAAATGCCCCAATCCGCAGATAATTGTTGTCGCAGGGAATTCACAATGACAGTCAGGCGATCGTCTTCGGACTACAGCACGCGCGGGTACACCTGTTCGTCGAAAGTGTCATCAACCGCTCCTTAAGCGTGTATCACTTCTTTCTACAAAACAGATAGGGCACATTGGCGTTTGAAAAGACATACGCTGATTGATATTCCTCTACGGCCAGGGTCAATTCGCCTCCTGTCCTCAGATAAAATTGGGATAATATCTTTCCGAGCGTTTCATCATTAACGGTATCGGAAAAGGTTTTAACAATGCGTACCGTATGTAAAATCCGCGTCCTGAACTGCTGGGTATAGTTAAAGTAGACCAGCCGATTCACGTTAACACTTGTCTCCCCATCAACTTTCCCCGTAATGACAGCCAGCCCCTCCTTCTTATGCATCTGAAAGGAAACGGTACCTACAAAACGTGCATCATCAACATTCCAGTCGGCATCACCAATACACTCCAGGTATGAAGGTTTGAAAAGCATGTAGAACAAAAAAGCCCCGGAAATAACTGTCGTACTGAAGAACACGATCAGGAGCAAAACAGCGGTATTTTTACTCATTGGCTTAGGTTCCAGAAAAAATGAGATGAACAAAATGCCTCTGTGTCAGACCGCACATCTTTATTACAGACAAATGCCGCAGTACGTCCAGTTTTCGCGTAGCCCGTAAGAAAAATATAATTATTGTTCTGGCAAAAATGCAGATGCTCTTTTATTAACGTAGCGTAATTATCAGTGACTGGCTGCGTCACTTCATAATAGATATGGCAATCGTTGCCTGTCTTTTTCTCCACATGCATCGCCACAAAATTCTGAAATGGCATTTTCAATCGATTCTGATAAATAAACATGCCGTTGATTAACGTCACAACAAAGAAAAATGCGACTCCGATACTTAACCTGCGAGATTTTCGTATTGGTGTTTTTTCGCATACTACGTTTTCGCTGACCACCGTCTTTATTGATGGACTATCAGAAGCGGTAATATTCTGGAGAGGAAGCGGTTCAATCACAATGGTTGATGACAAGGTTAATCCCTGACGGGAAATGGTCTTTACCATGTTTCTGGGTAAACCTATCTCTTCCAGTGCCTTACGCAATGTTAAAATAGTCTGATAAAACGTATTTGGCATGGCCACAACGTCACGCTCTTTCCAGCCCTCGGTTACCAGTTCCTTTTGCTTGATAACCACACCCTGATTCAGGATCAGATAAAGGAAACATATCGCGGCGGGCTGCTGTAAATAAACAACATCTCCAGTTAATTGATTTTTCAGGCTCCGGGTCTGTGGATTGAACTCTACCGTTCCATTTATTAAATACAATTTCATCACCATGTCCTTTGGATGCGTCCTGTTATCCCCCAAAAAAAGATTTTTGTCACGTGTATGGTTCACGCGATCCTGGCTTCAGAGAGACTCAACGAATTTCTTGCTTCAGATAAATCACTATCTGCCGACTTCGCGGGATCACAAATCCAGTGACAGATCTGACAACGCGCATAATCAGACATTATCCTGCCACAAGAGGGCAACGATACGTTCTGAATACCATAATAGCCATGCACTTTACTGTCTATAATTGCCTGGTATTCTTACTTGTTGCTTTTATCGCCTTCATCCTCAGGTACTCCTGATTGGCGGCATGACATCACTCTTTTGTCACTTCTTTTCTCTGGGCAAACAACGCTGTCATCGCAATGTCGCTCTCTGAGCATTCAGCCCTGGTGATGTCGGGTTATGGTTCCAGGATAATCGTTAATGCGTAAAATCTATGACAGAAAAGTGATATTGCATTCACAGGTGTACTTCGCTCTGAATGCACACCAGTTACGCATTACTTGCAAAAACAATGGAATATTTTTCATGTTCATTTTCCGCAGTGCTCTTAACTGGCTATTGCTGACAGCGCCCTCGCTAAGCAGCATGGTTCGTGCAATTGCCCTTTTTCCCAGTCCCGCCAGATAATATTCAATGATTACCCGTTCCCTGTTCGACAATGACCGGGTATGCAACGGGATTCGTTTATTCTGCTTGACCTGGTCCAGCACGTAAAAGTACTCAGCCAAAGGCGCGTTTTTGGTCAATGAATAGCACCGTATTTGTGTAAAATGAGTTAACGTATCTGATGAACCCGCACGAAGACATTCTACACTGTTTGTAATATACACTGCCCCTCCTCCCGGATCAAAAACAACAATATCAGGTGATTTATCAAGACCGATAAAGAACAACACTTGCTGCAAGCCGGTAATAAAATACTGGTCATATGAAAATATATGCATCGTGCATCACCCCATTCGTAATAACGATATTTTAATGCTTAAAAGCGCATACGAAATATATCAATTGTACGTTACCCAGATATTGTCTTCCAGGAAACCGGTCCGCTATCATTATGATCATCTGAAATGATGGGACTGGACTGGATATAATTTGCCGTAAACATGACCTGGCTGATGGATGTATAAAGTGGTATCGACCCTGCCCATGACATACCTGACCATGACTTCCTGTACTGCTCCGGTTGTTTCGTCAATGTAGATCCGGTTGCCGCTGTACTTCAGTTAAATATCACGCCCGTCAACCACATTTTTACCACCATCATACGAAACGACGTTCTTTTGCACCTGCTGCGACAATGAGCATTGGGACACTAACGTTAATCTATATCACGGTAGCCGGGCTATTCGTGCAGCCGCCCGCAGGGTCTGTCTCCACAGATACTGGCTGTCATATTCCCGGTAACGTTAATGGTGCCACTCTCACCTGCGGTATGTTGACTGAACAGTGCAGTAATTGCAGATGCCGTCAACAACGTTTTATTTATTACCGTTTTCACAGGCATAGACGATTCCTTTCGCATAGACTGACACGTATGAAATTTTATTTTGAGAATAGATAAGCCAAGCAACAGAGACACTTCCTGTTCTTGTTACATTGATTATTGCTGTAGATATCTTAAATTGTCATTTTAAATAGCCTTAAACGACCTTAAATGAGAAACATCAGCAATCTCACGAAAAAATGAAGTTCTTTAAGCTCATGATTTAAAAGAATATACACCTGTAACATTAAGTAATTAATACACAAAACCACGATAAACAAGGTACAGAAAAGCTTTCATGATTGCTAATTTAAGCCAGTCAGAGAGGACATTTAACACAAAAAGCATTGAAATACTCTATCTGACACAAAACAATAACACAGGAAATGCATAAATATTTACCCTGTTTTAATAATCTGATACCAGTATCATTCGACGTTCCGATTTCTCTCACTTCAAATCCCATAACTCCCTCCGCTTACATAATCGTTATTATTACATGCTATAAAAGAACCCGTGGGTTACATTGCAGGATCCGAGTATTGAAACCTGAGATATCATGCCTTCTGCCATTGCATCAGAATAAGATTCAAGGCATTGCCCGAGGCAATAAGAAGCTTAAATTTGTTACTTTTACTTAACACTTGACTGGCTTGCTAAAATAAAATAATTCCAATTCACTGGAAAGTCCGAGAAATGTAAGGTCAGGATTAGCGAAATGACAGCAGTCTGGTAACACCGTCAATGAGAGCGCGGGTGCATGCATAAAGCATAACAACGACGGGCGCGAGTCGACTTACTTTTTATTTCTCCGGCCTGAAATACGCCTTTATTACTACAATGCGTGGAGATAGTATGATGGCAGAGAATAGCCGCGTAAAACTTAAGGGTAATAGGGGTGAATGATGGCGACAATAACCAGACATGAAATAAATGAAGACTGGGCACTTGCCGGAATGGTTGAAGCTGGTGGGTTTGTTTTTGTGAGCTACTGTGTCGGAAATATCGGGCAGCCCATTGAGGCACAAATCAATGGCGCTTTTGATAATCTGAGTGAAAGACTCAGCACTATCGGCCTGACACTGGAGTCAGTCGTGAAAATTGACGCCCTGTTCCGCGACGTGTGGGATATTCCGGTCATGGAGAAAGTCATGAAGCAACGATTCAACGGTCAATTTCCTGCCAGAAAATCCATTCAGACTGAGTTTGCCCATCGCGGCGGGGCGTCAGGAATGCTGTTTCAACTTGACGCCATTGCTTGCCGATAATATTCCCCATCGTATTACAAACCATTCTTACGGCGTGATAAACGATCGCGCCGTAAGAACAGGCCCTCATGAATAAGCTTCACGCAGAAATAGCATGCCATTGACATTACTCCCCCAGGCCTCGCTGTGTTAAAAATAAATTCACGGCCAGACTTACAAAACCACACGAAAACAAGATCCGTAATCCTGACAAAATCGTGGGATGGTTTAGTACTTTGCGACGCATAAAGGATGAAAAAGCACCATAAAGCATAAACACGAGCAGCGTCATTAACATGAATATCAGGCTCAATATCAGCATGTCCGTTGCAGGTGCAGTTGACGTAGTTTGAATAAACTGGGGTAAGAAGGCCAGAAAGAAGAGAGACAGCTTAGGATTTAACAGATTAATGAATATCGCATGCAGGATCACTTTCACGCCTGACTGAGTCACTTCGCAATCATCGGGTTGTAACGTCGATTTCTCCTTTATGATATTCCACGCCATGTACAGCAACCACAAGACTCCGGCATATTTGATGACAGTGAATGCCATTTCACTGGAGTAGAATATGGCGGCTAATCCCGTGATAGCGGCCAACATGTGTGGAATGATCCCCAGAGTACATCCCACGGCGGCCAGCAGACTCAATGCCACACCACGCGATAAGCCCATCGCAATAGTGTAAATAGCCCCCGTTCCCGGTGAAATAATCACAATAAATGAGGTTAATAAGAATTCGATACCGATCTGCATAGCATTATCTCTGATAGACACATAACAGGAGCAGTCAGTGTTTATCAGGACAGACTTACAGATCTTGTAATAAATTGCAGTACCGTTAATTAACCACGGCGTAGCGATATTGCCCCGGCGTTATGCCAGTCTGTTTCTGAAACGCGCGGGTGAGGTGGCTCTGATCGGAAAAACCCGCCATCATCGCAACATCAACCGTTCTCTTGCCTTGTGATAAGAGTTGTTTTGCCAGACGGACCCGGGACTGTAAAAGATAAGCATGCGGCGTTATGCCCACTTCACGGGAAAAGCGGCGAATGAGCTGGAATCGGGTGATGTCACACAGGCTGGCGAGCCCAGTCAACGTAATGTTTTCTTCCGGGGCATCATCAATGAACGCTTTGGCAAGCCGTACCGTCGGAGAATACGGAATACGCTGTGCAGCAGATAAGGTGTGATACTGTCCGGCCTGCATCAGACAGCGCATGATCGCCTCTTCAATCGCCATGGTGTCAGGCGCGCTGGCAGCCAATTGGCTAAAAAACTGTCGAATCATCAGGCCAAGAGCAGGATCGTTAACCACGGGTTTCAGGATTAAATCGTCTGCCGGTAAGTCAGCATTCCATTCCTTTATGAAGGCGTCGGGATTGATATAGAGCATATGCCAGCCCCGGGGGCCTGACGCTGGGATCCCGTCGTGAATTTCGCCGGGGTTGACCATAATGATATCCCCTGCCACCGCGTGCACATTGCCGATATTACTCCATGAGCGTTGGCTACCCTGGATGAAAACCCCAATGCCGAATTGATCATGTGAATGGCGCGGGAAAGCACGCTCTGAATATAACGACAGGATTTCAACATCAGGTACCACGCAGCGGTGCTGCTTAACCTGGTGAACTTCTCTTTTCATGGTCGTTCTCTCATGGCAACGGATGCAGGGAATTCCTGGCTCACGCTAAAGATACCCTTTGAAACTGAGATAGACGACCGATCTTTTGCTATTTGCTGGAACAGAGCCCAGTCAATCCCGAACGAATAAGGAGCAGGTTTCCCCTGCCCCTCTCCATTCCACTTACCAGTGGTATTTCACGCCCACCATTCCCTGCGCATTGCGATAGCTGTCGCTGCCCATTTGCCCGGAGACATTTCCCCAGACGGTCAATCGAGAAGTGAGTTGCCCTTCCACACCCACTTTCAGTTCAGCCAGGTCTTTCACTCCCTGGACGTCATTCTGCACCTCACCCATTGTCACTCGCGGGCTGTGTGAGTTGTGGATCCAGTTCGCTTCAACAAATGGCTGAATGCCTGCCATTCTGTCTTCTTCACCGGTGGGTTTACGATTGAAGTATGCTCTGGCACCCAGACTGGTCATCAGATTACCGGTGCTATCTACCTTCACCTGCGTACCGTAACGTTCCCGATGATCGTCCGCCTGCACATCCATCCAGACGACCTGCGCTTTGGGCTGGATCCAGTAGGTCAATTGCTGACTTTCTCCGACCTTCAGGCTGTAACCCGCCTCAACCGCAGCCGTGATACCTTTGGATTTATACGCCTCACTTGCCTGATACTGACCATCGACGGTGTTATCAAACCAGTTGTAGAGCATCCAGGTGTCTACATAACCCCCTGATTTATCAAGCTCGTTTTCATACCACGTGCCATACAGACCCACGCTGTAGCCGTCGACCTTACCACGGGAATTATGGTTATTTAACGTCGACGTGGTGCGGCTACGGCTGTTGGCATAGCCCGCCATGAGCCCAAGATGCCAGCGGTCCAGACCATCCGAACTCCACTGCGCCAGATCGCCCCCCATCTGCAGCACATAGTTATTACTCTGGGTTTTTAACTGTTCGCTGCTGTCGTGAAACCGTGTATGGATCCCCACGTTACGTATCCACATGCTGGTGGTTTTTTTCTCACCGGTTAGCACATCGGTATACTGAGTTTCGCCAGGACGATCGTGCAGTCGCGAGATGAACAAGGTATTTGCAGCCAGGTTGTTTGCCAGATAGCTGCCGAATTCCGGGCGAATCTGTGATGGGCCTCCCGGGTGTACCGGTAGTTGCGGGGTTTCTGGCGAAGCAGGCGCACCCGGGTCAGTAGGATCGTTCGGGTCAACCGGGTCAACGGGATCCACTGTGCTGCTTAAATACCAGTTGCTGCCGCGCCTGATCACATCGTAATCGTACGCCCCGGCGACAATACGGCTCTCTTTTTCGAAAGTTCCGTCGGAGGTTCCTGCAACATTGACAATTTCAATCCCCTCAACCGTCTGCGCGCCCATACCGCCGATATTGTTGATTGCCACCAGGGTATGGCCGGAAGTATTTCCCTCGACGATGAGTTTGTCCGTTGCTGAGTTATCACTTCCGAGCGCCGTGTTCATTGTCAGGGTTCCACCGCCGCTATAATTGCCCTCGACGGTCAATGTCTTAAACGCGCCAGAACTGCCCGGCGCAAGCATATTAACGCGCCCTCCCTGCAACAGCAGATTCGTGACGTACGAATTACCGGTCATCTCCCACACTGCACCGTTGGAGATATTCATGTTAAGGATGCCAACCCTGGCCGTATCACGTGCGGTATAACTGGCAGCCTTTAACCACGAGTTTGCATTGTTGAGTGTCATCTCCAGCGTGCCGTTGTCAGCCGCGCCAATATTACCTTCAACCTGTACGGTCCCGGTTCCCGATGAGTTTGCATCGATCCGGCTGTCGGCGCCCGTTGAAAAAAGAGACCAGTCAATTGACGGGTTATCATTAATAAACAACCCTTTCTGGATATCTGCTGTGCCCGCAGAGAGCACTTCAATCCCGGTAATTTTAGCCGCATGAGCACCCGCAGTTGAAATTGTCAGGTCATCCTGAAATTCAGCGTGAGTGGTCATTCCGGGTTGACCATCAATGTGGATCCCGGTAGCCGATTCGATACCATTTGACAGGGAGATGTGTGTTTGCCCTTTGAACTGGGCCTGACTTTCCAGTATCCGTAACCCCGTGTTCTGATAACCACCGTTGCTCCGGAGACTGAAATCATCATTAGCGACGAGTTTTGATCTATTAACAAGCGTAACGCCTTTGAGTTCATGCCCAGGGCTTGTGCCAAGTGACGTCAGATCTTCCCCCGTCAATGTCACGTCGCCATTGAATTCAAAGTCTGTCGCGTTGCCCGCAATAATGTGCCCGCCCACATAATCACCGGGAAAAGCCCATGGGCCTGTATTGGCGATGGCCTCTATAACCGTCCTGCCGCTGAACGTGAAACGGGTGTGGCTTCCGAGGTTGTCGTTCAACATGGAAATAATTCCCTGAGAACCTTTCAGATAAATGGAATCTGCCTCGAAGTTCACTTCATTTAAAACACCATAGGGAGCGGCCGGACGACTCGAGCCAGTGCTCCCTGTTACCCCAATAGCCGTTTGATTCGTTTCAATATGAATGCTGTCAGCCTTAACATTCATCTTACTCCCTGCAGCGATGGTTATTCCGTTGCGTCCGTCGATAGAATGACTTCCAGGCGCACCATCTACGTAGACCTCAAACCGACCACCATCAAAATCCAGTTCACCATTATGAAGAGCAATGCCCGTGCGATGGGTTCCGGCCCCCTCTTGCGCAGACATATCCACTTTGAGATTGATTTTGTTATCTCCATCACTGAGGAAATTCAATTTCCCGCCCGGACCGGCGTAGATGGCATAGATGTCAGAGGAAGATCCAGGAACCGTATTGCTGACAACAACATTGCCCCCAGTAAAAATGATAGAGCTACCGGGATATGTGTCTCTTTGCCAGGCATATAACGCTGAACTGTTTTCGACAGTAGAATTATTATTGTGTCCTATCACCGTTAAGGTTTTATCCTGAGAGATAGCAATCCTTACCGTGCCATTCAGGGTGCTGATAATCGCACGCTGGTATGCAACTGATGTGGTTAATCCACTGGCATCTAACGTAACGTTGTCATCGTCTCCACTTACGGTGTGGTTCCCGGAATTAATGGGGGATACTCCGGTGATGAACTCACGGTCCACTAATTCCACAGCGTCAACAGGGAAAGCGCATATTGCGGCACAACCTGATGCAGCTATTAATAATTGTTTCAATTTCCTTTGAGTCACTTGTCAGTCCTCCAGATCAAGCATGTTCCTTCCTGGTGTCTCTGCAATATTCTTTTCGAGACCCATGAAATAAACGTTTCCCTGCTAATGGTTCCAGGCAGAACCATTACATCATCTTTTTATTAAGTAATATTTCACGAATACTAAACCATTAAAAATGGAGTACCGCTTTGCCAATTAAGATAATTGGCATCCAATCACCATTACTCCTATTAATTAAAAAATCACTTCACCTGCAGTAACGCCCTTTGTTTTCAAAAGAAATATTTTCGTCCTGTGCCATGTAAAAATCGGCAGAATATAAAATCAAATGCACAGAAAACCACTGAAACTGTAAAATTCAGAATAATGGCCATATGTTAAAGGTAAAAATGCGTTCAAAACAGTAAATGATTCCATTAACTAAGAAAGAGAAGTAGAAACCTCTCTCGCTCAATATAGTCGGAAAAATAAAGAATGTATATCTCTTTTTATTTGTAAAAGTACCATGTTGTTTTTATATTTTACTTGTTAAATAAGGCGGGGATAATTCTTATATCTTTACTGAACTTAAATTAATACTTGCTTAGCACAAGATTGATTCTGCTTACATTAAGCCGCACCTACAGTACCTCGAGCGGCTGCGAATGAATAAATGATGCAATTCGACTTATCGCGCGGTTTGCTTCCGGTATTTTTCCTGCGGATGACTGGAATACGTGCCACAAGCCATTCCATACTTCAATGTGGACGTTAACACCTGCTTCTGTTGCCTGTTGCGCCAGGCGGATCGAGTCAGCAAGAAGTAATTCGTCACTTCCTGTCTGTATCAGGATAGGGGGGAGTCCTGTCAGATCACCATAAAGGGGGGAGACCAGTGGATTCGATGTTTCAGCTGCAGAGCAGTAGTATGCGACGGTTTGCCGTAAATCCTCAATAATGATCATCGGGTCCTTATCTGCACAAGAAGAAATAGTGGCACCCGATAAGGTGTAATCAAGCATAGGAGAGAGTAAGAAACTGGAGTGCGGCAACGGATAATGTTCGTTTTTCAGTAACAGGAGCAGAGATAAAACCAGCCCACCGCCGCTTGAGTCGCCGCCAAGAATGATGTCATCAGGCCGATAAGCCTGCTTTAATAGCCACAGCCAGGCATATTTTGCATCCATCAGACCGGCAGGAAATGGATTTTCAGGGGCTAACGAATAATTGAGCGAGAGTGCATTCACTTTTGAACAATGAACAATATGTCCAACCAGTTTCCTGTGCGTAATACTGGATCCGAGAGCGTTGCCCCCACCATGAAGATACAGGATGACTTTACGCTTTTCTGCCTGCGAATGTCTCACCCACTCCGCTGAAATGCCCTCTTCCGCAATTGTTTCAATGCTGACATTTTCGGGTAACGGAGCATTCATTGCCCCTTCTTCCCATATTCTTCTTTGTTCATGAAGAGGCGTGTTAAGCACAAAATCGACATTACTCGCGTAGTCCCTGAAAAGTGCTTCCCTTTTGCGCTTCGCTTCGTTGCTTAACATTTTTTCGCCTCACTGCGAATTGACAGACAGGAGCGCAGTATACCGAAAAATCGTTCTGTTCCAGCACGACGCATCCCTTGTGACAACATCCTATCAGACTTTCTTTTGAGATCCGATTAAGGAACTGACGGGCTCCTGACGGACTCGGCAATCGAGATAAACCAGATCGTCCTGCATGACGACAAGGATGAAACGATTATGTTTACTCTGATTGAACAGCCACTATCAAGCTGACGGTATCTATCCCGCGACAGGGTCATTGTCAGGAAAAATGTCAGGAACAAGAATCGCAGGCACAAAAAAACCACCCGTAGGTGGTTTCACGACACTGCTTATTGCTTTGATTATTCTGCTTTTTCCCATGGTACCCGGAGCGGGACTTGAACCCGCACAGCGCGAACGCCGAGGGATTTTAAATCCCTTGTGTCTACCGATTCCACCATCCGGGCTCGGGAAGAAAGTGGAGGCGCGTTCCGGAGTCGAACCGGACTAGACGGATTTGCAATCCGCTACATAACCGCTTTGCTAACGCGCCTTAAATCTTTGTCCTGCGACTGACACCCGCAATAGCCGATGTCGTAAACTGGAGCGGGAAACGAGACTCGAACTCGCGACCCCGACCTTGGCAAGGTCGTGCTCTACCAACTGAGCTATTCCCGCATCATCAAGCAAATCGTTAATCACTTGATTTTATTATCGTCTGGCAATCTGTGCTGCCGTTCGATGCGTTGCATTCTACTTACCTGACGCAATGAGTCAACGATATTTTTCGCCACGTAAGCTCGTTTGCTGAAATTTACGGCGAAACGATCACTGATCAAGCAAATCCCCGCGCGCGGCGTTCAGATACTGGAACATTGACCACAGTGTCAGGACTGCCGCAACGAAGAACAGCGCAATACCCGCGTACTCCACCCAAATATTCGGACGCCACAGCAGCCAGGCCAGCGCCGCCATTTGCGAGGTGGTTTTGACTTTGCCGATCCAGGAGACCGCCACGCTGCTGCGCTTACCCAGTTCCGCCATCCATTCACGCAGTGCAGAGATGATAATTTCACGTGCGATCATTGTGGCTGCTGGCAGTGTCACCCACCAACTGTGATAGTGCTCGGTCACCAGCACCATCGCAATCGCCACCAGCACTTTATCCGCGACCGGGTCGAGAAACGCACCAAAACGCGTACTCTGATTCCAGCGACGCGCCAGAAAACCATCAAACCAGTCGGTCACGGCAGCGATACAGAAAATCAGCGCAGCAACGAACGGCGCCCAGGTGAATGGCAGATAAAACACCACGACAAAGAATGGGATAAGGATGACGCGAAACAGCGTAAGCAACGTTGGAATATTAAATTGCATAGTGACGGGTAACTATCTGTTGTCAGAGAATTTACCCCTATGTTGCTACAGCGGACTCAATGTTTCAACGACCAGAAGATCTTTTCTGCCAGACCTTGAGAAATACCCGGCACTTTTGCAATTTCCTCAACGCTGGCGTTACGTAATCCTTGCAAACCACCCATATATTTCAACAACATTTGACGACGCTTCGGCCCGACACCTTCGATGGTCTCCAGCGTACTGGTGTTTTTCACCTTTGCCCGTTTTTTACGGTGGCCGCCGATGGCATGATCGTGTGACTCATCGCGGATATGCTGGATCACATGCAGCGCCGGTGAATCCGGCGGCAAGCTGAATCCCTCGCCTTCCGGTTCAAAGAACAAGGTTTCCAGACCAGCTTTACGGTCAGCGCCTTTCGCAACCCCTAGCAGCATGGGGCGATTTTTATCCCAGGGGACATCCAGTTCAGCGAAAACGGCCTTCGCCTGCCCCAGTTGCCCTTTTCCGCCGTCGATCAGGATAACATCCGGAATCTTACTTTCTTCGATAGCTTTACCATAACGGCGACGCAGTACCTGATTCATTGCCGCATAGTCATCGCCCGGCGTGATACCGGTGATATTGTAGCGACGGTATTCTGCACGCAACGGCCCGTTCGCATCAAAGACCACGCAGGATGCCACCGTCTGCTCGCCCATCGTATGGCTGATGTCGAAACATTCCATTCGTTTTACTGCCGGCAACTTCAACACGGTCGCCAGTGCCGTCAGACGCTGGGTAATGGTCGACTGCTGCGAGAGTTTTGTGGTCAGTGCCGTGGCGGCATTGGTGCGCGCCAGTTTCAGATAACGTGCGCGATCGCCTCGGGGTTTGGTCTGCACATTAATGCGACGCCCTGCCAGTTCAGAGAGTGAATCCGCCAGCAGCGTTTTGTCGTCCAGATTGAAATCCAGCAGGATCTCGCCAGGCAATGTGCGCATCTGGCTGCCCTGGAGGTAAAATTGCCCGACGAAGGTCTCAACCACTTCGCCCAGTTCAGTCCCTCCCGGCACTTTCGGGAAATAACTGCGGCTCCCCAGCACTTTCCCCTGGCGGATAAAGAGTACGTGTACACAGGCCATTCCGGCATCGAACGCGACGCCGATCACATCCAGATCGTCGCCCGCATTAGAGACGAACTGTTTCTCCGTTACCCGCCGCACGGCCTGGATCTGATCGCGTATACGCGCGGCCTCTTCGAACGCCAGGTTTTGACTGGCCTTCTCCATCCGCGCGATCAGTTGGGTTAAAACCTGGTCATCTTTGCCGGACAAAAACAGCCGGACGTAGTCAACCTGCTGCGCATACTCTTCTTCACTCACCAGACCTTCGACGCAGGGGCCGAGGCAGCGGCCGATCTGATATTGCAGACACGGACGTGAGCGATTGCGATAAACGCTGTTTTCACACTGGCGGATCGGGAAAATTTTCTGCAATAGCGCCAGCGTTTCACGGACGGCATAGCCGTTGGGGAACGGGCCAAAGTATTCGCCCCGGCTATGTTTCGCCCCACGGTGCATTGCCAGTCGGGGATGGGTATCCGCGCTGAGAAAGATAAAGGGATAGGATTTGTCATCGCGCAGCAGCACGTTGTAACGCGGCTGATACAGCTTGATGTAGTTGTGCTCAAGCAGCAACGCTTCCGTTTCGGTGTGCGTCACCGTCACATCAATTTGCTGAATAAGCGCAACCAGCGCTTCGGTTTTACGCGAAGCCAGGTTGCTGCGGAAATAGCTGGAAAGCCGTTTTTTCAGGTCTTTCGCTTTACCCACATAGATAACCGTACCACCGGCATCATACATGCGATAAACGCCGGGTTGACTGGTTACGGTTTTTAGAAACGCTTTCGCGTCAAACTGATCGCTCACTGGCTTGTTAACGTCTCCGCATTACACAGGCCATGGCGAATTGCCAGGTGAGTCAGCTCAACATCACCATGAATGTTTAGTTTACTGAACATACGATAGCGATAACTGTTCACCGTTTTAGGACTGAGATTCAACTGCTCCGAAATCTCATTAACCTTCTGACCTTTGGTGATCATCAGCATAATCTGCAATTCACGCTCAGACAAACTGGCAAACGGCGTTTCCGTTTTTTCGGGTTCAATCTGGCTTAATGCCATTTGCTGTGCGATGTCAGAAGCAATGTATCGCTGCCCGGAATAAACCGAGCGGATGGCATTCACTACTTCCTGAGGTGCCGCCCCTTTACTCAGGTAACCTGCGGCCCCGGCCTGCATCACTTTTGCCGGCAACGGGTTTTCCGTGTGGACGGTCAACATGATCACTTTAATATCGGCAGTCGAACGCGCAATTTTGCGCGTGGCTTCAAGGCCACCAATACCGGGCATGTTCATGTCCATCAACACAACATCGACGGTGTTGGCGCGACACCATTTCACGGCATCCTCACCGCAACCGGCTTCACCGACAACTTTTATGCCCTTTATATCTTCAAGAATGCGTCGTATCCCTGCGCGCACCAGTTCGTGGTCATCAACAAGAAGAACGTTGATCAAAGGAATATCTCCAGAATAGGGATAACGCTACTGATAGTGGATCCCCACTATATTAGCGGGTTTTATCTCAACTTTGAAACGTAAAAAAACGTCCGGTTCCCGATTTTGCTCTCGTTTTTGGAAATTAGCCTATACATTTTGTGGAAACTTTCACTAAGAACAGCCAGTTACTCACGTTATTTCGGGAGCAAGGTTTCACAATAGTGACAAAAGCTCGCTATCCCCTGCCTAAATGCTAAATAGCCGGGCAAGTTTGTAACAATAATTAACGAGTAAAATACTCGGAATAAACAATAGATGAAGAAAATATTGGCTTCTCATGTTGTTGTTTAATTTAACTCCTCTGGTGTGATTTCCGATCAAAAAACAACCACTGCTATTTTTTCCTCAGCTTATGGTATACTCCGCGGCCTTAACATTTACCATCGCACATTTTTACTGAGACATTACGAGGAAAATAAATGAGTACGCCTGATTTTTCCACTGCCGAGAATAATCAAGAACTGGCTAACGAAGTCACCTGCCTGAAGGCGCTGTTAACACTGATGCTGCAAGCAATGGGCCAGGCCGACGCAGGCCGCGTGATTCTTAAAATGGAAAAACAGATCGCGCTGGTCGAAGACGACGCGCAGGCAGCAGTATTTTCCAGCACTGTTAAGCAAATTAAACAAGCTTACCGTCAGTAAAGAAAAACCGGCTGAGAGCAACGCTTTCAGCCGGTTTGTCGTCTGCCACGCAGAACGCTCATTATTTCAGATAAGACCGGTCGCCGCGGCATAGCACGCAATCTGCGTCTTATTTGGGGCGTTGAACTTCTTCTGCATATTCTTCTGGTGAAAGTTAACCGTGTTTTCTGATATCGACAGAATCATCGCGATTTCAGCAGAGGTCTTCCCTTCCGCCGTCCATTTCAGAATCTCTTTCTCCCGTTTACTAAAGCGCATTTCCGGCGCCATCACCATCTCATCCTCGAGGCGGGAAAGCACCGTCAGGCTTTCGCGAACCAGCAACTGCAGCTTCAATTCCACCTCATCTCCCGCAAACGGCGTATTACGCAGACTCGACCGCGAGACCGAGAGAAAGCCCAGCGCACGGTTTGGTAACATCAGACACTGCGTGATCCCTTTGCGCAATCCGTGCGTACGAGCGGCATCCCACATCGTCTGCGCGTCACTGAATAATGCATCACTCCAGGGAAGATGTCCCTGAATGAAGTTTTCCGGCTTCAGGACCGGATCAATCGCGAAATAATTTTCCGCCTGGTATTGTGAAACCCACGCATCGGGATAGGTGGTATGAAGGGAAATTTTAGGGCGGGTAAACGGAACCGGATGTCTGACACATAGCGCGTAATAATCAAATTCCAGCAATTGGGTCTGCTGCTGCAATTCGCTATAGACCTCCTCTGCGCTTGTCATTTCGTGAAAGCGTAACAGCATCGTCCGTCGCCAGGTAAAGAAATCTAAATCCTGCATACTCAGTATTCGCGCCCTTGAGAGTGATAATCATTTTTAATGTGAGAATTAACCTATCACATAAAATAAAGTAGATGAATAAAATATCGGTCATAACGCCAATTACTTGAGTGTTGTTTCAATACGCGTATTTCGCCCAGGGAAATGAACTCATAGTCATGCGTATGATATTAATATTTATGCATGCCCACTCGCCCGAAATGGGATAATCCCGGGCGAGTGGAAGCAAACCGATTATTGCAGCAGAAACTTCTCAAGAAACTGACGCGTTCTCGGCTGCTGTGGATTGGCAAATAGCGCTTTGGCAGGGCCCTGTTCCACTATTCGCCCCTGATCCATAAATATCGCCCTGTCCGCGACATCACGGGCAAAGCTCATTTCATGGGTCACAATCACCATAGTGCGTTTTTCCTGCGCCAGTTGGCGGATAGTGCTCAGCACCTCGCCCACCAGCTCAGGATCGAGCGCAGAGGTCGGTTCATCGAACAGAATCACTTCCGGGCGCATCGCCAGCGCCCGGGCAATCGCCACACGCTGCTGCTGCCCACCGGACAAGCGCCGCGGATAGCTGGTCTCCTTTCCGGCCAGCCCCACTTTCGCCAGCAGTTCCCGCGCCCGCGCCACCGCCTCCTCTTTACCTTCACCCTTCACGATAACCGGACCTTCAATGATGTTCTCCAGTACCGTCCGGTGGGGGAAGAGATTAAAGCTCTGGAACACGAAGCCGACATGCTGACGCAACTGACGAATAAGCGTTCTTTGCTGACTCAGCGAACGCGCTGTATCAATGGTGATATCACCCACGGTGATCGTACCCGCTTCCGGTTGTTCCAGCAGATTTATACTGCGCAACAGCGTTGTTTTTCCTGAGCCGCTGGGACCGATGATCGCGACGACCTCTCCCGCCTGCACTTGCAGGTCGATGCCGTGCAGCACCGTCTGACCATGGAATTTCTTGACCAGGTTTTTTACGTCGATCGCACTCATTTCGGCTCTCTCTCCTGGCGGTTCAGTTGATTTTCAAAGTAGTTCTGCAACGAAGACAGTACGGTTGCCATGATCCAGTAGATCAGCGATGCCGCCAGATACATGGTGAATACTTCCAGCGTACGCGACGTGATCAACTGCGCCTGACGGAACAATTCTGGCACCTGAATGGTTGCCGCAAGCGACGTGTCTTTCACCAGGCTGATAAAACTGTTACTCAGCGGCGGCAGCGCCACCCGGGCAGCCTGCGGTAAAATGGCGCGGCGCATCGTCTGCCATGGCGTCATCCCGATACTGGCAGCCGCTTCCCACTGCCCTTTGTCAATCGACGAAATCGCCGCACGCAGGGTTTCAGCAGCATAGGCCGCCGTATTGAGCGACAGGCCAATCATTGCAGACGGAACCGGATCCAGCTCAATACCAAACTGCGGCAGACCGTAATAGATCATAAACAGTTGAGCAATCAACGGCGTACCGCGAAAAATGGAGATATAGAAACGCGCCAGCCAGCGCAGAGGCAGCAGCGGCGACAGGCGCATCAGCGCGAGGATAAAACCCAGCAGCAGGCCGAAGAACATCCCGCCAATACTTAGCTGCAGCGTAAACACGGCCCCTTTGAGCAGATACGGCAGGGAATCAATAACCAGTTGGATACTTTCTTGCATGAGCTTATCCGAAAATTACACGTGTGGATGGTAGGCAAACAGCGCGGGTGCCCCACCAGTATGAATAAAGAGGATTGGGCCTTCGTCTTTAAAGCGTTTCTGGCTGATTCCGTCAATCAGTCCGGCCATCGCTTTTCCGGTATAGACCGGGTCGAGAAGGATCCCTTCCAGACGCGCCAGCAGCTTCACGGCCTCCATCCCCTCTTCATTTGGCGTGCCGTAGCCGGGCGCATAGTAGTCATCCCACAGCAAAATCTCCGCCGCCGCCGTCAGTTCCAGCTCGTGGGCGATAGCCTGTTGCAACGCCACCACTTTCGGCTTTTGTTCGGCTACGCTGCGCGAGACCGTTACGCCAATCAGATCCACATCCGGCATCAGTTGTTCCAGACCAATTGCCAGCCCGGCGTGCGTTCCCGCGCTACCGGAGGCCACTACCACCGAAGAGAGTTGTACTGCCCCTTCACACTGCTGAGCTATTTCCAGCGCACTTTCAACATAACCTAATGCCCCCAGCGCGTTTGAACCACCAACCGGTATGATATAGGGACGAAAGCCCTGCGCTTCGACTCGGGTGGCCAGCTCCAGCAACTGCGCGTCCGGCTGGTTTAGCGCATCACACATTTCGACCTGCACGTTGAACAAGTCCAGCAGCAGCCGGTTACCGTTGGTGAGATAGTTTTCCGCCGTGGTGCCAATGGGGTTTTCCAGCAGCGCCACGCAGTGCAGTCCCAGCTTCGCCGCGACCGCCGCCGTCTGGCGCACGTGGTTAGACTGAATCGCGCCTGCCGTGATCAGCGTATCTGCGCCTTCGCGCAACGCATCTGCTGCCAGGAACTCCAGCTTGCGCAGCTTATTACCGCCCATCGCCATTGGTGTCACATCATCACGTTTGATGAAAATATCCCGTCCCAGATAGTCAGAAAAACGCGGCAGGTATTCAAGCGGTGTCGGCGCGCCGATAAATTCCAGACGCGGAAAGCGTGTCAGGTTGTGCAGTGGCATAAAGCCTCCAGGTATTCGTTGTTGTGATGTTCTTTTTATTATGCACGTTCAAACGCATGAAATAAAAAAGGCGCTGATTAAAGCGCCTTTTTTTTCTTACTGTTCGGACTATTTCGTTACATCCGCGCCAAACCACTTCTCAGAAAGCGCCTTCAGCGAACCGTCCTTCTGCATTTCGGCGATGGCTGCGTCCACCGCTTTCAGCAGATCGTCGTTGCCTTTACGCAGCGCAACGCCGGACTCCTGACGGGAGAATGCTTCACCGGTAACCGCCAGCGTATCTTTGGTCTTTTTAACCAGATCCAGCGCCGCCAGACGATCCACCAGAATGGCATCGATACGGCCTACGCGCAGATCCTGATATTTCGTCGGATCATCATCATAAGTCCGAATGTCGACGCCCTGTACGTTCTGACGCAGCCACTCTTCATAGTTGGTTCCCAGACCCACGCCAACTTTTTTATCTTTCAGATCGGCGGCCGTTTTAATCGCGCCTTCATTGCCTTTTTTCACCAGCGCCTGGATACCGGAAACGGTATAAGGGGTAGAGAAATCATATTTCTTCTTACGCTCATCGGAGATGGTTACCTGATTGATAACCACATCGATGCGTTTAGAGTCCAGAGAGGCCAGCATCCCGTCCCATTTGGTCGGTTTCAGCGTCGCTTTCACGCCCAGATGCTTTGCCAGCTCTTCGGCAAATTCCACTTCAAAGCCGGTCAATTTACCGTCATCGCCCTGGAAACTGAACGGAGGATAGGTGCCTTCCAGCCCCACCAGCAGCGTCCCGCGATCTTTGACCTTCTTCAGCAGACCTTCATCTGCAAACGTTTTTACGCTCATTCCCGCGACAAGAGCAACTGCCATCACGCCCATCAGCGCCTGGCGTCCCAGAAGTGCTAATTTCATATTTACCCCGAATGTTGTTATGAATGCCCGTAGTGTAGAGCGTTTATCGGTAACGACATAAATCACTCTGCTACATCTTATTCATTTTTAATATATATCAGAAGTCATCCGGAGGGAGGATTTCTGTTGCTGTTCGGGATGGGCATGCGCTTTATATTGCGCGTACTTACGTAGCGCGATGCGATAGTTGTTGGTACTGGTCTCCGGCAGCCACGGCGCCAGATTTTCATCAAGGTAACCGTCCTGGAGCAGATCGTGAGAAATCTTCTGTTCGCTAAGATGATTACCGAGGCGGCGCAGACGGACGACATACTCGCGCACGGTCCCGTGACTCATTTCGGTTTGCTCAAACAAAAATTGTTTAAAACCAATGATGTCGAAGAAATCACTCTGCGTTTTGCAGTGTAAATCACCGCAGAAACGACAGAGTGCCACCCACTCTTTCTGCTCCTGTTGCCAGGCGGCTTCATCCATGAGCGTGTCGAGGCGGGAAATGGCGATTTTGTTGACTATCTGCCCTTTGCGCACCAGCGTGATGCGATCCAGTAACTTATGGCAATGGGCGCAATGCGTCTGGCTGTGTTTAAAGTCTTTGAGGTAGCGGCTTAGAGGCCGTCTTTTTGATTGCTGCACCGTCATGAGAACTCCTGGTAGTTAATACGTTGTGCGGCATTTTTCAGCGCCGACAACGTCGTTCGCTATAACTTACCCAGCTTCGTGCGTAACCGTTTTATGGCCTGACTGTGCAACTGGCTGACCCGTGACTCCCCGACATCCAGAACCGCGCCAATCTCTTTGAGATTGAGTTCTTCCTGGTAATAGAGCGTGAGCACCAGTTGTTCGCGTTCCGGAAGTGCTTCTATGGCATCCATCACGCGCTGGCGCAAATTGCTCTCAAGGAGCTGTTGTAACGGGTTTTCCTGCTGGTGCTCTTCTGTCACCAGCTCGATACTATCGCCATGCTCTTCCCGCCACTCGTCATAGGAGAAGAGTTGGCTGTTGTTGGTATCAAGCAACATCTGACGATATTCTTCTACAGGAATCGCCAGTCGCTCCGCGACCTCGGTTTCCGTCGCATTGCGTCCTAATTCCTGTTCCAGTTGCCCCATCGCCTGTGCCACTTCGCGGGCATTACGCCGGACACTACGCGGCACCCAGTCACGGCTGCGTAGTTCATCCAGCATCGCCCCACGAATACGCTGCACTGCGTAAGTGGTAAATGCCGTTCCTTGCAGAGCGTCATATCGGTCAACTGCATTCAATAACCCGATACCGCCCGCCTGTAGCAGATCGTCCAGTTCTACGCTCGCGGGCAAACGCACCTGCAGGCGCAACGCTTCGTGACGCACCAGCGGTACATAACGCTGCCACAGCGAGTGTTTATCCATTACACCTTCAGCGGTATACAGTGAATTCACGATAAACAGCCCTGCGTTAAATGAGTTATCGGCATGATTATCCGTTTCTGCAGGGGTTTTAATCGGGTGAATAGTGGGTGAAATGAGGGGTTATTTAGGGGTTACCGGTAAAGCCAGAACGAAAAAACCCCGCCGGAGCGGGGTTTGTGCAGGAAGCGTAAATTAACGCAGCAGAGACAGGACGTTCTGCGGAACCTGGTTAGCCTGTGCCAGTACAGAAGTACCCGCTTGTTGCAGGATCTGTGCTTTGGACATGTTGGACACTTCGGTCGCGTAGTCAGCGTCTTCAATACGGCTACGTGCAGAAGTCAGGTTGTTAACGGTGTTACCCAGGTTGGTGATGGTAGAATCGAAACGGTTCTGTACCGCACCCAGGTCAGAACGCAGGGCGTCAACCTGTGCCAGTGCAGCGTCGATCACCGCCAGCGGATCTTCAGTGCTGGTGCTGGCTTTCGCCACATCTTCGTTAACCAGTTTAGCGCTACCGTTTTTGTCGGTAGTCAGGTACATGACTTTGTCATCAGCTGCGTTAGTCACAACGCCGTCAACGTCAACGTTATAGGTTGCACCGCTTGATTTCAGTGTGCTACCTGTTTTGTTTGCACTGACGTTCTGCAGGTCGGTTACCGTAGCAGCTTTGTTGGCGGTTGTTGCGTTAGTGGTCAATGTGCCACTTTGAGAGGCATACAATGCTACATCAGTCTTAACTGTCGCTTTATCTCCAGTAACCTCTTCATCAGCAATTGTGAAGGTGACGGTTTTTCCATCGACTTTCGCCGTATAAGTACCATTACCAAATTCGTCTGAGTCAGCTTTAGCGGTGAACTCCATGCCATCATAAGTGAATTTATCACCTGCTTTAGCATTTGCGCCTAATTTTGCCAGCCCCTCAGCACTATCATTTTGGTCTGCTGTGGTTGTATAAATGGTGGAAGCTGTATTATTAACTGTGGCTGTATCGATTAAACTGCCATCTTTCGCACTAACATACAGTGCTTTGCCATCGTTCATTACTGTCTGGGACTTAACATCAACAGTAATTTTGGTTGATTCAGCAGAATAGCCTGCATCCCCTGGATTTTTAGTACCGTCGCTAACCATAGCGGTATAGTTATCAGTACCGGTCGCGCCAAATTTAGAAATCAGGTCGCTGGCAGTGGCTTTCTGCGCGCCGTTCACACGGAAGTCAGACACGCCCAGGCTCTGGGTGTCGATTTTTTTCAGGTCGATGGAGATGGTTTCACCGTCGTTAGCACCAACCTGAATTTTCAGGGTGTTGTCCTGAGCCAGTACTTTCACGCCGTTGAACTGAGTCTGACCGGATACGCGGTCGATTTCGCTCAAGCGCTGGGTGATTTCGTTCTGGATGGAGGTCAGGTCGCTATCGGAGTTAGTGCCGTTAGTTGCCTGAACAGTCAGTTCACGCACACGCTGCAGGTTGTTGTTGATTTCGTTCAGTGCGCCTTCCGTCGTCTGCGCAATGGAAATACCGTCGTTAGCGTTACGAGAAGCCTGAGTCAGGCCCTTGATGTTAGATGTGAAGCGGTTAGCAATCGCCTGACCCGCAGCGTCATCTTTCGCGCTGTTGATACGCAGACCGGAAGACAGACGCTCAATAGCAGAGCTCAGGGTAGACTGAGATTTGTTCAGGTTGTTCTGGGTCAACAGCGACAGGCTGTTTGTATTAATGACTTGTGCCATGATCTTTTCCTTATCAATTACAACTTGATGTTATTGGGCTGTTGCCCACGGTTTCTCACCGTAACCCTTGTATCGGCACCTTAAATTCGAACTTTAGAGAATTTTGAGTTTCCCAATCATTTTTTCTTAGCCATTGAAATACCCTCTTTATACGCCATTATTCCGGGCATTATTTTTCTAAAACTATTATTAAACTTTGCCCCGGGATTGCCGATAACGCGTTTAACTACTGTTTGCAATCAAAAGGAATAAGGCATGGCTTCGTTTACATCATTGGGCGTAGGCTCAAACTTACCACTGGACACATTGCTGACGAACCTGACCACTGCAGAGAAAAAACGCTTAACGCCTATCACACAGCAACAGAGCGCAAATACCGCGCGCTTAACGGCTTATGGCACGCTAAAAAGCGCACTGGAAAAGTTTCAGACAGCCAACACCACGCTGAACAGTGCCGATCTCTTTAAGAGCACAACCATTACCAGCAGCACGGAAGATTTAACCGCAACGACGACCGCGGGCGCAGCAGCAGGAACCTACACCATCAGCGTCACAAAGCTGGCGCAAGCACAGTCACTTAGTACCACCGCTGACATCAGCTCCACGAAAGATGCGTTGGGTGATACCTCTGCTGACACTCGCACCATCAAAATTGAACAAGCCGGGCGCAAAGAGCCGCTGGAAATTAAACTTTCTAAAGACCAGACGTCTCTGGAAGGTATTCGCGATGCCATTAACGATGCCGATAGTGGTATTTCGGCCAGTATCGTCAAAGTAAAAGAAGGCGATTATCAGTTAGTGCTTACCGCAGATTCTGGCACAGAAAACCAGATGACCATTTCGGTTGAAGGCGACAGCAAACTCAACGATTTATTGGCCTATGACAGCACCGCTGGCAGTGGTCAGATGAAGCAACTGGTTAGCGCGCAGAATGCTCAACTTACCGTTAATGGTATCAACATTGAACGCTCCAGCAACACCATTACCGATGCGCCGCAGGGCGTTACGCTGAATCTGACCAAAGAAGTCACCGACGCACGCCTGACGGTCACTAAAGACAACAGCAAAGCAACAGATGCGATTAAAGGCTGGGTGGATGCATATAACTCCTTGCTTGATACCTTCTCGTCACTGACCAAGTACACTGAAGTGGATCCTGGCGCAGAAGCACAGGATCAAAATAACGGTGCGCTACTCGGCGATAGCGCTGTACGTACTATTCAGACGGGGATTCGCGCTCAGTTTTCTAATGCCGGCAGCACCGGAGCCTTTAAAACCCTGAGCGAAATTGGCATCACATCCGACGGCGCGACCGGTAAATTAAAAATTGACGATGCCAAACTGAAAAAAGCGCTGGATGAAAATACCGCTGGCACACGCGAATTGCTGGTCGGTGACGGTAAAGAAACCGGAATTACCAGCAAAATTGCAGCGCAAGTTAAAAGTTATCTGGCCGACGACGGCATTATTGATAGTGCGCAAGATAATATTAACGCCACGCTGAAAAAGCTGACCAAGCAATATCTGGCTGTCAGCACCAGTATCGACGATACCATCGCGCGGTACAAAACTCAGTTTACACAACTGGATACCATGATGAGTAAACTCAACAGCACCAGTAGCTACCTGAGCCAACAATTTACTGCGATGACCAGTTCCTGATAACCAGAGGTAAACATGTATACCGCGAGCGGTACCAAAGCTTATGCGCAAGTCAGCGTGGAAAGCGGCGTGATGAGTGCGAGTCCGCACCAGTTGATCGAAATGTTGTTTGATGGCGCAAACAGTGCCCTGGTGCGCGCTCGCCTGTTTTTAGCGCAAGGTGATATTGCAGCCAAAGGGGAAGCGCTCAGTAAGGCTATCAACATCATTGATAACGGGTTGAAAGCGGGACTGGATCAGGAGAATGGCGGCGAAATCGCTGACCATCTCTCCTCGCTGTATGACTATATGATCCGTCGTTTATTACTCGCTAATTTACGCAATGACAGTCAAGCCATTGAAGAAGTGGAAGGGTTACTCGGCAACATTGCGGAAGCCTGGAAACAGATCTCACCGAAAGCATCTTCCCAGGAGTCTCGTTAATGACCTCAGCCGTGGAGTTTATCAACCGTTGGCAGCGCATTGCGCTGCTCAGTCAGTCGCTGCTCGAATTTGCGCAGCGGGGTGAATGGGACCTTTTACTGGAGCAGGAAGTCTCCTATCTGCAAAGTATTGAAGCGGTCGTTGAAACGCAAACTCCACCGGGCATGACACGCAGTATCCAGGATATCGTTGCCAGTCATATCAAACAGACGCTGGATAACGAAGAGCACCTGAAAGTTTTACTGCGCCAACGGCTCGATGAGCTCAGTGGTCTGATCGGTCAGTCAACGCGTCAGCAGTCGCTCAACAATGCATATGGTCGGCTTTCTGGCATGCTGCTGGTGCCCGATGCCCCCACTGCCCCGCAATAATTCCCGCTACGTTGGCAAAAATCTTCCATACTCCAGAGGTCGTCTAAAAGACTTCTGGAGCACGGAAGATGAAAAACCCCACCTTACTGCAGTTCTTCCACTGGTATTACCCTGACGGAGGCAAACTCTGGCAGGAAGTCGCAGAGCGCGCAGATAGCCTCAATGATATCGGTATCAATATGGTCTGGCTGCCCCCCGCCTATAAAGGCGCGTCAGGCGGTTACTCCGTCGGTTATGACTCTTACGATCTGTTTGATCTCGGCGAGTTCGATCAGAAAGGCACCCTCGCGACCAAATATGGTGATAAGGCGCAGCTGCTGGCGGCAGTCGATGCGCTGAAGAAAAACGACATCGCGGTACTGCTCGACGTGGTGGTGAATCACAAAATGGGGGCGGACGAGAAAGAGGCTATCCGCGTACAGCGGGTCAATGAAGAGGATCGCACGCAGATTGCGGATGAGATCATCGAATGCGAAGGCTGGACGCGTTACACCTTCCCGGCGCGGGGCGGTCAGTACTCTCAGTTCATCTGGGATTTCAAATGCTTCAGCGGTATCGACCACATCGAAAACCCTCACGAAGACGGCATCTTTAAAATCGTCAACGACTACACCGGCGAGGGCTGGAACGACCAGGTCGATGACGAACTGGGCAATTTCGATTACCTGATGGGTGAAAATATCGACTTTCGTAATCATGCCGTCACTGAGGAGATTAAATACTGGGCACGCTGGGTGATGGAACAAACCCAATGTGACGGCTTTCGCCTCGATGCGGTCAAGCACATCCCGGCCTGGTTCTATAAAGAGTGGATTGAGCATGTGCAGGAGGTGGCGCCGAAGCCGCTGTTTATCGTCGCCGAATACTGGTCGCATGAAGTGGATAAACTGCAAACCTATATCGAACAGGTGGAAGGCAAAACGATGCTTTTTGACGCCCCGCTCCAGCTCAATTTTCATGAGGCGTCGCGCCAGGGTCGTGATTACGACATGAGCCAGATCTTCAGCGGTACGCTGGTGGAAGCCGATCCGTTTCACGCCGTGACGCTGGTCGCCAATCACGACACCCAACCGTTACAGGCGCTGGAGGCACCGGTTGAAGCATGGTTTAAACCGCTGGCCTACGCGCTCATCCTGCTGCGGGAAAATGGTGTGCCATCGGTTTTCTATCCCGATCTCTATGGCGCACATTATGAAGATACCGGGGGTGATGGGGAAACCTATACGATCGACATGCCGGTCATTGAGCAACTCGACGAACTCATTCTTGCCCGCCAGCGTTTCGCCCACGGCATTCAGACGCTCTGGTTTGATCATCCCAACTGCATTGCGTTTAGTCGCAGCGGGACGGACGACGATCCCGGCTGTGTGGTGGTGTTATCCAATGGCGATGATGGCGAAAAGACACTCGCGCTGGGCGCGAACTACGGCAATAAAACGTGGCGAGATTTTCTCGGCAACCGCAGCGAAAGCGTGGTTACCGACGAGAACGGCGACGCCACGTTTTACTGCAACGCCGGCAGCGTCAGCGTATGGGTGATTGAAGAGGCGATCTCGTGAAGCACCCCGACAGGGAGGCTGTCGGGGGACAAAACATTACGGGAGTGGCGTCGGCAGCGGCGCTTTCTCCAGCGCAGCGGCACATTCCACCGTTGGACGATCCACGCGTTGCAAGGTCATCCCGTCATATTCCAGGGTGTTCCCTTCCCGCTCGATCTCGTAAAGTTCACGTTTGACCGTCACGTTAGTTACGTCGCCGGACAGCATTGTCAGCTTACCCGGCAGCGCAATCACCCTCTGCCACTGGCGACAGTCGAGCGTATCCCCCTCTTTGGTCACCACCAGGCTGGCAATGGCTTCCGGACTCACCAGTTTGCGTTGCGGTCCGTTAGTCTGCCAGTACCCTTCCAGTCCGGCGGGCGCTGGCGTTTTGACGACATCATTATAATTTTCTACCTCGGCGCATCCCGTTAACATCAGCAACGCCCCAATGATTGCACATTTTTTCATCATTCATCCTGCATGCGAAGAAAAGAGGATTGTGGCATTAAAGCCCTGCAGCCGCCAGCCTTTCGCGGTACCCGCAGAACTTTGATCCATTTGGGATTACCGCTTAATAGTACCAGGCAAAACAACCACAGTGGTGTACTATCCGCATTCTTGTATCACACCTTCTGAGTTCAGAGGCAAAACACATGTCATGGCAACAATTCAAACACGCCTGGTTAATTAAATTCTGGGCACCTGTCCCTGCGGTCATCGCAGCAGGTATTCTCTCTACTTACTATTTCGGCATCACCGGTACCTTCTGGGCCGTCACGGGTGAATTTACCCGCTGGGGCGGACAAATCCTGCAACTGTTTGGCGTCCATGCGGAAGAATGGGGCTACTACAAGCTGATCCATCTGGAAGGCACTCCGTTCACCCGCATCGACGGGATGATGATCCTCGGTATGTTCGGCGGTTGCTTCGCGGCAGCGTTGTGGGCCAATAACGTCAAACTCCGAATTCCACGCAGCCGCATTCGCATCATGCAGGCGGTGTTGGGCGGGATCATCGCCGGGTTCGGCGCGCGTCTGGCGATGGGTTGCAACCTGGCAGCGTTCTTTACCGGTATTCCTCAGTTCTCCCTGCACGCCTGGTTCTTTGCCGTGGCAACGGCCATCGGTTCCTGGTTCGGCGCGCGATTCACCCTGCTGCCGATGTTCCGCATTCCGGTTAAAATGCAGAAAGTCTCCGCCGCGTCGCCGCTGACGCAAAAGCCGGAGCAGGCGCGCCGTCGTTTCCGTCTCGGCATGCTGGTGTTTATCGGTATGGTAGGCTGGGCGCTACTGACCGCCATGAACCAGCCGAAACTGGGTCTGGCGATGCTGTTCGGCGTTGGCTTTGGTCTGTTAATCGAACGTGCGCAGATTTGCTTCACCTCCGCCTTCCGCGATCTGTGGATAACCGGACGAACCCATATGGCAAAGGCGATCATCTTCGGGATGGGCGTCAGTGCGATCGGTATTTTCAGCTACGTACAACTGGGCGTAGAAGCCAAAATCATGTGGGCGGGCCCGAATGCGGTCATCGGCGGACTGCTGTTTGGTTTTGGTATTGTGCTCGCTGGCGGGTGTGAAACCGGCTGGATGTATCGCGCGGTGGAAGGCCAGGTACACTACTGGTGGGTGGGTCTCGGTAACGTCATCGGCTCAACGATTCTGGCTTACTACTGGGATGACTTCGCCCCTGCACTTGCCACCAACTGGGACAAAATCAACCTGCTCAACACCTTCGGTCCGCTCGGCGGCCTGCTGGTAACCTATCTGCTGCTGTTTGCCGCCTTGATGTTCATCATCGGCTGGGAAAAACGCTTCTTCCGTCGCGCCGGGCTGACCCCTGCTAAGGAATCCGCATGAAACAAATTGTTCCTGATTATCGCCTTGATATGGTCGGTGAACCCTGTCCTTACCCTGCCGTGGCAACGCTGGAAGCAATGCCACAACTGCAAAAAGGGGAAATACTGGAAGTGGTCAGCGACTGCCCGCAGTCCATCAACAACATTCCGCTGGATGCCCGTAACCACGGCTACACCGTGCTGGATATTCAACAGGACGGACCGACGATCCGCTATCTGATTCAGAAATAACAGGTTGCCGGAAGGCAACTAAACCTTATCCGGTCTACAAGAAGTGTGAATCGTAGGCCGGATAAGCGTAAGCGCCATCCGGCACGCAAACCTACACCTGCATACTCATGACTTCCTGATAGGCCGACACCAGTTTGTTTCGCACCTGGATCCCCATCTGCATAGAGACTGAGGCTTTTTGCATATCGGTCATCACATCGTTAAGCGCAATTCCCGGCTCACCCAGCGTGAATTTTTCCGCCTGTGTGCGGGCGGCGGTTTGCGTATCGCTGATGCGGTCCAGCGCCGCGTGCAGTTGACCGGCAAAACTCACGGTCGGCTGCGGCAGTATCTCCTGCGCCCGGGCGCCCATCGCCGTGGCCTGGAGCTGGCTGATGACCCCTTCAATCCCCTGTATCGCTGACATGATAATCCCCTGGATGGTTTTCTACGCAGCAGAGATTACCAGTTTGTCAATAAGATAAAGGCGCTAAATAACGCTATAAAACCCCGGTTTTTACCGCATAGAAAAAAACGAAACCGCAAATAATGAGACCGTCAATTTTTCGATTTTGCTGACCCGGGAGTGAGTCTTGTTCCACTTTGCAAATAAAGCCGTCCACGAACAGTCACGAGGTGCGAGATGAACGCGACTGCATCGGCTGCAACCCAACCTAAACCTCTCGAGTGGCTTAATCGCCTGCGTGCGAATCCCAAAATTCCTCTGATTGTTGCGGGCTCTGCTGCCGTCGCCATTATTGTGGCGATGGTGCTGTGGGCCAAAGCGCCTGACTACCGCACGTTGTTCAGCAATTTATCCGATCAGGATGGCGGGGCTATCGTCACCCAGTTGACCCAGATGAATATCCCGTACCGCTTCTCGGAAGGCAGCGGTGCGATTGAAGTTCCGGCAGAAAAAGTCCATGAACTGCGCCTGCGCCTGGCGCAACAAGGACTGCCAAAAGGCGGTGCGGTAGGCTTTGAACTGTTGGATCAGGAAAAGTTCGGCATCAGCCAGTTTAGCGAGCAGGTGAACTACCAGCGGGCGCTGGAAGGCGAACTGGCGCGTACTATCGAAACGCTTGGCCCGGTTAAACGCGCTCGCGTGCATCTGGCAATGCCTAAGCCGTCCCTGTTCGTACGTGAACAGAAATCCCCTTCAGCCTCGGTTACCGTCAATCTGGAGCCGGGACGCGCCCTGGATGAAGGGCAAATCAGCGCGGTCGTGCATCTGGTTTCCAGCGCGGTGGCGGGTCTGCCACCGGGTAACGTGACGCTGGTCGATCAGGCCGGTCATCTGCTCACCCAGTCAAACACCAGCAGTCGCGATCTGAACGATGCTCAGTTGAAATACGCCAGCGACGTGGAAGGCCGCGTCCAGCGCCGTATCGAATCGATCCTGTCACCGATTGTCGGTAACGGGAATGTCCATGCGCAGGTGACCGCGCAGTTGGATTTCGCCAATAAAGAGCAGACGGAGGAGCAGTATCGCCCCAACGGCGATGCCTCTCAGGCCGTGCTGCGTTCGCGTCAACTGAACGAAAGCGAGCAAATTGGCTCAGGTCTGCCGGGTGGCGTGCCGGGGGCGCTGTCCAACCAGCCTGCGCCGGCGAATACGGCACCGATCACCACGCCGCCAGCGAATCAGCAAAATGCGCAGAATGCACAAAACGGACAGAACGCACAGCAGCAGACGGCCACCAGCGCCAGTGTCGGTCCGCGTAATACTCAGCGCAACGAAACCAGCAACTATGAAGTTGATCGCACTATCCGCCATACAAAAATGAACGTCGGCGACGTACAGCGTTTGTCCGTCGCGGTGGTTGTGAACTACAAAACGTTGCCGGATGGCAAACCGCTGCCGCTTACCGCCGATCAAATGAAACAGATTGAAGATTTGACTCGCGAGGCAATGGGCTTCTCAGACAAGCGCGGCGACACCCTGAACGTGGTCAACTCACCGTTCAGCGCCACGGATGACGACGCGGGCGAACTGCCGTTCTGGAAACAGCAGCTATTTATCGAACAATTGATCTCTGCCGGTCGCTGGCTGCTGGTGCTGTTGGTGGCGTGGATCCTGTGGCGTAAAGCGATTCGTCCGCAGCTGACACGTCGTGCTGAAGAGGCGAAGGCCCTGCAGGAACGCGAGCAGATCCGTCAGGAGACCGAAGAAGCCGTTGAAGTTCGCCTCAGTAAAGATGAGCAGACTCAGCAGCGCCGGGCAAATCAGCGACTGGGCGCAGAAGTGATGAGCCAGCGCATTCGCGAAATGTCAGATAACGATCCGCGCGTCGTGGCGCTGGTCATTCGCCAGTGGATGAATAACGATCATGAGTAATGCTCTTTCCGGTACCGATAAAAGCGTCATCCTGCTGATGACCATTGGCGAAGATCGCGCGGCGGAGGTGTTCAAACACCTCTCCCAGCGCGAAGTACAAACGCTGAGTGCGGCAATGGCAAACGTCCGCCAGATCTCCAACAAACAACTGACCGACGTGCTGGCGGAGTTTGAGCAGGAAGCCGAGCAGTTTGCCGCCCTGAACATCAACGCCAACGAATATCTGCGTTCGGTGCTGGTGAAAGCGCTGGGCGAAGAGCGAGCGTCCAGCCTGCTGGAAGATATTCTCGAAACCCGCGATACCGCCAGCGGCATTGAAACGCTCAACTTTATGGAACCGCAAAGCGCCGCTGACCTTATCCGCGACGAACACCCGCAGATTATCGCCACCATTCTCGTGCACCTCAAACGCGGTCAGGCGGCGGATATTCTGGCACTGTTCGACGAACGTCTGCGTCACGACGTCATGCTGCGTATCGCCACCTTTGGCGGCGTACAGCCCGCCGCGCTGGCGGAACTGACCGAAGTGCTCAACGGCCTGCTCGACGGTCAGAACCTCAAACGCAGCAAAATGGGCGGCGTAAGAACGGCGGCAGAAATTATCAACCTGATGAAAACGCAGCAGGAAGAAGCGGTTATCACCGCGGTGCGTGAATTCGACGGCGAGCTGGCGCAAAAAATTATCGACGAGATGTTCCTGTTCGAAAACCTGGTGGATGTGGACGACCGCAGCATCCAGCGTTTGCTGCAGGAAGTGGATTCCGAGTCGCTGCTGATCGCCCTGAAAGGCGCGGAACAGCCGCTGCGCGAGAAGTTCCTGCGCAACATGTCGCAACGTGCGGCAGACATCCTGCGCGACGACCTCGCCAACCGTGGCCCGGTGCGTTTGTCGCAGGTGGAAAACGAGCAGAAGGCCATTCTGTTGATTGTGCGTCGTCTGGCGGAGACCGGCGAGATGATGATTGGCAGCGGCGAGGATACCTATGTCTAACGAGCTGCCGTGGAAAATCTGGACCCCGGACGATCTCGCGCCGCCGCTGGCTGAATTTGTGCCCATGGAGCACAACGATGACCCCGTGCCAGCAGAGGATGAGCCAGAGATCAGTGCGGAACAGCAGCTCGAGCAGCAGTTAGCGCAGCTGAAAATTCAGGCCCACGAGCAAGGTTACAACGCGGGCCTTGTGGAAGGTCGGAAGTCCGGTCATGAACAAGGCTATCAGGAAGGGCTGGCGCAAGGACTGGAGCAGGGCCAGGCGCAGGCCCGCTCCCAACAGGCACCGCTTCATGCGCGGATGCAGCAACTGGTCAGCGAATTTCAGCACACGCTGGACGCACTGGACAGCGTGATCGCCTCGCGTCTGATGCAGATGGCGCTGGAAGCCGCGCGTCAGGTGATTGGTCAGACGCCCGCGGTGGACAATTCCGCTTTAATCAAGCAGATCCAGCAGCTCTTACAGCAGGAGCCCTTGTTCAGCGGCAAACCGCAACTTCGCGTCCACCCGGATGATTTACAGCGCGTCGAAGATATGCTCGGCGCCACCCTCAGCCTGCACGGCTGGCGTTTGCGTGGCGATCCGACCCTGCACCACGGCGGCTGTAAAGTCTCTGCGGATGAAGGCGATCTTGACGCCAGCGTCGCGACCCGCTGGCAAGAACTGTGTCGTCTGGCCGCGCCGGGAGTGATCTGATGACTTCACGCCTGACCCGCTGGTTGACGACGCTGGACAACTTCGAAGCCAAAATGGTGCAGCTTCCGGCCGTTCGTCGCTATGGGCGACTGACCCGCGCCACCGGTCTGGTTCTGGAGGCCACAGGGTTACAGCTGCCGCTTGGCGCGACCTGCGTGATTGAACGCCAGGAGGGAACCGAAACCCGCGAAGTGGAAAGTGAAGTGGTGGGCTTTAACGGTCAGCGGCTGTTTCTGATGCCGCTCGAAGAGGTCGAAGGCATTCTGCCCGGCGCGCGCGTCTACGCCAAAAATATCGCCAGCGAAGGGCTGCAAAGCAGCAAACAACTGCCGCTGGGTCCGGCGCTGTTAGGTCGCGTGCTCGACGGCAGCGGCAAACCGCTCGACGGTCTGCCCTCCCCTGATACCACGGAAACCGGGGCGCTGATTACCCAGCCGTTTAACCCGTTGCAACGTACGCCGATTGAGCATGTGCTGGATACCGGCGTGCGCCCGATCAACGCCCTGTTAACCGTTGGTCGCGGCCAGCGTATGGGGCTGTTCGCCGGTTCCGGCGTCGGGAAAAGCGTACTGCTCGGCATGATGGCGCGCTATACCCGCGCTGACGTCATCGTCGTCGGACTGATTGGCGAACGTGGTCGCGAAGTGAAAGATTTTATCGAGAACATTCTCGGTGCCGACGGTCGCGCGCGTTCGGTGGTGATAGCCGCCCCGGCGGACGTTTCGCCATTACTGCGCATGCAGGGCGCCGCTTATGCCACCCGTATTGCGGAAGATTTTCGCGATCGCGGTCAGCACGTACTGCTGATCATGGATTCCCTGACCCGTTATGCCATGGCCCAGCGTGAAATCGCCCTGGCGATCGGTGAACCGCCAGCCACCAAAGGCTATCCACCTTCAGTGTTCGCCAAACTCCCGGCGCTGGTTGAACGCGCGGGGAATGGGATCCACGGCGGCGGCTCTATCACCGCATTTTATACGGTGCTGACCGAAGGTGACGATCAGCAGGACCCGATTGCCGACTCGGCGCGCGCCATCCTTGACGGTCACATTGTGCTGTCGCGTCGTCTGGCGGAAGCCGGGCACTACCCCGCAATCGACATCGAAGCGTCGATCAGTCGCGCGATGACGGCGCTGATTACGGAACAACACTACGCCAAAGTGCGTCACTTCAAGCAGCTGTTGTCGAGCTTCCAGCGCAACCGCGATCTCGTCAGCGTCGGCGCTTATGCCAAAGGCAGCGATCCAATGCTCGATAAAGCCATCGCGTTGTGGCCACAGCTGGAGGCGTTTTTACAGCAAGGTATTTTCGAACGCGCTGACTGGGAGGATTCCCTGTCGGCGCTCGATCTGATTTTCCCGACGGTGTGATAAAGCAGGAGGGTAAGGGTCATGGCTGAACATGGTGCACTGGCAACGCTCAAAGATCTCGCCGAAAAAGAGGTAGACGACGCGGCGTTGCTGTTAGGTGAAATGCGCCGCGGTTTTCAGCAAGCGGAAGAGCAGCTCACGATGCTGCTCGACTACCAGAACGAATACCGCAGCAACCTCAACAACGATATGAGTCAGGGGATTGCCAGTAATCGCTGGATTAACTACCAGCAGTTTATTCAAACCCTGGAAAAAGCGGTGGAACAGCATCGCCAGCAGTTAACGCAGTGGACGCAAAAAGTGGATGTGGCGCTGAACAGCTGGCGTGAAAAAAAACAGCGACTTCAGGCCTGGCAGACCTTACAAGACAGACAGAACGCGGCAGCCTTACTGGCTGAAAACCGCCTGGATCAGAAAAAAATGGATGAATTTGCGCAGCGTGCAGCAATGAGGAAACCAGAATGATCACTTTGCCCCAAATGGCCACAACTGACACAGACCTTATCACCGGCCTGTCGTCCGGGAAAACGGCGGACTCCGCCCAGGATTTTCTGGCCCTGTTGGCCGGCGCGTTAGGCGCAGGCGACGCACAGGGTAAAGACGCGCCGCTGACGTTAGCCGATTTGCAGGCCGCCGGCGGCAAGCTGCAAAAGGGCCTGTTGACGCAGGACGGCGACTCCTCGCAGGCCGTTAAGCTGGCCGACCTGTTAGCCGCCAAAGAGGGGCAGTCTGAAGAGGTGCAAAAAGGGTTGAGCGACGCACAGGCTCTGCTGTCCGCGCTGACCCCCACGCAGAAGAACAGTGCGCTGGCAGCTCTGCGCCAGACCGCACAAAATAATGAAGACACCTCAGCACTCAGCGATGACGATCTCGCCAACCTTAGCGCCCTTTTCGCCATGTTGCCGGGTCAACCGGGAATGACGACACCGCCGGTAACCGTCGGTGAGAAAGTGAGTGCGCTGAGCGCTTCGCTTAGCGCCGATCCCCGCTCGCTCGCGCAGGGCGCAGGCAGTTCATTGACCCGTGACGACGCGAAAAAGGGCAAAGTGGATAGCACACCGCAGGTTATCGCTGCGGAAAACGCTAAAGGCCAGGTGGTCACCTCGCCTGTGGTGGTGGCTGCCACCGCAAACGCCGAGATCGACAGCACGCCTTCCCCCGTGACGCCGGGCATTGCCATGACCACCGCCACGCATTCCGCATCGCAGCCGCCGCCCACCAGCGCGGCACCGGTTCTGAGCGCACCGCTGGGCAGCCATGAATGGCAACAATCCCTGAGTCAGCACATCACGCTATTTACCCGCCAGGGTCAGCAGAGTGCGGAACTGCGTCTGCATCCGGAAGATCTCGGTCAGGTACAGATCTCGCTTAAGCTTGATGATAACCAGGCACAGCTACAGATGGTTTCAGCCCATAGCCACGTTCGCGCGGCGCTGGAAGCCGCCCTACCGACGCTGCGCACACAGCTGGCAGAAAGCGGCATTCAGTTGGGGCAAAGCAGCATCAGCAGCGAGAGTTTCGCCGGCCAGCAACACTCCTCTTCCCAACAGCAGCAAACGGCTCGCACACAGGGACAGGCTCTGCACATGGCCGATGACGAGAGTGAGCTGGCCGTTCCCGCTTCGCTCCAGTCCGCCGCACGCGGTAACGGCGCCGTCGATATCTTCGCCTAACGCCAGAGGTAGCATGATTATCCGCGTCTTTTCCACGCTTTGCCGTGGTCAGGACACGGGATAATCAGCCGATAAGCTGTACCGAAACAGGAAGCCCGTATCAGATGACTGATTCCGCGATTAGCAAAAAGAGCAAACGCTCAATTTGGATCCCGCTGCTGGTAATCATTACCCTTGCCGCCTGCGCAACCGCAGGCTATAGCTACTGGCGTATGCAGCAGCATCCCACTCCGGCGGCGAATGAACCACCGCCACCGCCTGCACCGGTGTTCTTCGCCCTGGATACGTTTACCGTCAATCTGGGCGATGCGGATCGCGTACTGTATATCGGCGTGACGTTGCGGCTGAAGGATGAAGCCACGCGCACGCGCCTGAACGAATATTTGCCGGAAGTCCGTAGCCGTCTGCTGCTGCTGTTTTCTCGCCAGGACGCCAACGCGCTGTCTACCGAAGAAGGTAAGCAAAAATTGATCGCGGCGATTAAAGAGACGCTTTCCCCTCCGCTCGTTGCCGGACAACCCAAACAGGACGTTACCGACGTGCTGTACACAGCTTTCATTCTGCGGTAAAGACATGGGCGACAGTATTCTCTCTCAGGCTGAAATCGATGCGCTGTTGAACGGTGACAGCGACACGAAAGACGAGCCGACTCCGGGTATCGCGGGCGAAAGTGAAATTCGCCCGTACGATCCCAATACCCAACGTCGTGTGGTGCGCGAGCGTCTGCAAGCGCTGGAGATCATCAACGAACGTTTTGCCCGTCAGTTTCGGATGGGGCTGTTTAACCTGCTGCGTCGTAGCCCGGATATTACCGTGGGCGCAATCCGCATCCAGCCGTATCACGAGTTTGCCCGCAACCTGCCGGTGCCGACCAACCTGAACCTGATCCACCTGAAGCCGCTGCGCGGTACGGGTCTGGTGGTGTTCTCGCCAAGCCTGGTGTTTATCGCCGTCGATAACCTGTTTGGCGGTGACGGACGCTTTCCGACGAAAGTGGAAGGCCGCGAGTTTACCCACACCGAGCAGCGCGTTATCAACCGCATGCTGAAACTGGCGCTGGAAAGCTATAGCGACGCGTGGAAGGCCATCAATCCGCTGGAAGTGGAGTACGTGCGTTCTGAGATGCAGGTGAAATTTACCAACATCACTACGTCGCCGAACGATATCGTGGTTAACACCCCTTTCCATGTCGAGATTGGCAACCTGACCGGTGAGTTCAATATCTGTCTGCCATTCAGCATGATTGAGCCGCTGCGCGAACTGCTGGTGAACCCGCCGCTGGAAAACTCCCGTAATGAAGATCAGAACTGGCGCGACAATCTGGTGCGTCAGGTTCAGCACTCCGAGCTGGAGCTGGTGGCGAACTTTGCCGATATTCCGCTGCGCCTTTCTCAGATATTAAAACTGCAACCCGGCGATGTGCTGCCGATTGAAAAACCAGACCGCATTATTGCTCATGTGGACGGTGTGCCTGTACTGACCAGCCAATACGGCACGGTTAACGGTCAGTACGCGTTACGCGTGGAACATTTGATTAACCCGATTTTGAATTCGCTGAATGAGGAACAGCCCAAATGAGTGACATGAATAATCCGTCTGATGAGAACACTGGTGCATTGGACGATCTGTGGGCTGACGCGTTGAACGAGCAAAAAACGACCACCAGCAAAAGTGCTGCCGATGCCGTTTTCCAGCAGCTTGGCGGTGGCGATGTCAGCGGCACGCTGCAGGATATCGACCTGATCATGGATATTCCGGTCAAGCTGACCGTCGAATTGGGCCGCACGCGCATGACCATTAAAGAGCTGCTGCGCCTGACGCAGGGCTCCGTGGTGGCGCTGGACGGTCTGGCGGGTGAACCGCTGGATATCCTGATCAACGGCTATCTGATCGCCCAGGGTGAAGTTGTGGTCGTTGCCGATAAATACGGCGTACGCATTACCGACATCATCACCCCGTCCGAGCGTATGCGCCGTCTGAGCCGTTAGTCATGAAAACCCAGGCCACTGTTCAACCGCCTTCCGCCGTCCCGGGGTCCCCCCTGATGCAGGTTAGCGGCGCGCTGTTGGGCATCATCCTGTTGATCCTGGCGGCCGCCTGGATCATCAAACGTCTGGGCTTTGCGCCGAAAGGCAGCCATGCGCGCGGACTGAAAGTTTCCGCCAGTACCTCGCTGGGTCCGCGCGAACGCGTGGTGATTGTCGAGGTTGAGGACGCGCGACTGGTGCTTGGCGTCACGGCGTCAAACATCAGTGTGCTGCATACCCTCCCCCCGGCCCCTGTTGTGCCAGAAGAGACGCCGTCTGCTCCTGCCGATTTTCAGGCCATGATGAAGAGTTTGCTTAAGCGTTCCGGGAGATCCTGATGCGCCGTTTGTTATCCCTTACGCTGACCGGTTTATGGCTTATCAGCCCCGCCGCACTGGCGCAACTTCCCGGTCTGGTGAGCCAGCCCCTGCCTGGCGGCGGTCAGAGCTGGTCGCTTCCCGTACAGACGCTGGTTTTCATCACCTCGCTGACCTTTATTCCGGCCATTTTGCTGATGATGACCAGCTTTACCCGCATCATCATCGTCTTCGGTCTGCTGCGCAATGCGCTTGGTACGCCGTCTGCACCGCCAAACCAGGTGCTGCTGGGGCTGGCGCTGTTTCTGACCTTTTTTATCATGTCGCCGGTCATCGACAAGATTTACGTCGAGGCCTACCAGCCCTTCAGTGAAGAGAAAATCTCGATGCAGGAAGCGCTGGATAAAGGGGCACAGCCGCTGCGTGAATTTATGCTACGCCAGACCCGCGAAGCCGATCTGGCCCTGTTCGCCCGTCTGGCAAACAGCGGCCCGCTTCAGGGGCCAGAAGCCGTACCGATGCGCATTTTGCTACCCGCCTATGTGACCAGCGAGCTGAAAACCGCTTTTCAGATCGGCTTTACGATATTCATCCCTTTCCTGATTATCGACCTGGTGATCGCCAGCGTACTGATGGCGCTGGGGATGATGATGGTTCCTCCGGCAACCATTGCCCTACCGTTCAAACTGATGCTGTTCGTGCTGGTTGATGGCTGGCAACTGCTGGTGGGTTCGCTTGCGCAAAGTTTCTACAGTTAGAGGCGAAAAATGACACCCGAATCGGTCATGATGATTGGCACCGAGGCCATGAGAGTTGCCCTCGCCCTTGCCGCCCCCCTGCTGTTGGTCGCGCTGGTGACGGGGCTTATCATCAGTATCTTGCAGGCCGCCACGCAGATTAACGAAATGACGCTGTCGTTTATCCCGAAAATCGTGGCGGTGTTTACGGCTATCATCGTCGCCGGGCCGTGGATGCTGAACTTGCTGCTGGATTACGTACGCACGCTGTTCACCAATCTGCCGTACATCATCGGATAAGACGACGGATGTTGCAGGTAACCAGCGATCAATGGCTGCAGTGGCTAAGCCTCTATTTCTGGCCGCTGCTGCGCGTACTGGCGCTGATCACCACCGCACCTATCCTCAGTGAACGCGCGGTCCCTAAACGGGTGAAACTGGGACTGGGGATCATCATCACCATCGTCATTGCCCCTTCTTTGCCGCCTAACGATGTGCCGATTTTTTCGTTTAACGCGTTATGGTTGGCAATGCAGCAAATCCTGATCGGCATCGCGCTGGGCTTTACCATGCAGTTTGCCTTTGCGGCGGTGCGTACGGCGGGTGAGATTATCGGTTTGCAGATGGGGCTTTCCTTTGCCACTTTTGTCGATCCGGCCAGCCACCTGAATATGCCGGTGCTCGCCAGAATCATTGATATGCTGGCGATGCTGTTGTTTCTGACCTTTGACGGTCATCTGTGGCTGATTTCACTGCTGGTTGACACATTCCACACCCTGCCTATTGGCGGCAATCTGGTGAACAGCAACGCGTTCCTGGCGCTGGCCAGAGCGGGGAGTCTGATCTTCCTCAACGGCATGATGCTGGCGCTGCCGGTGATCACTATGCTGCTAACGCTGAACCTGGCGCTGGGATTACTAAACCGTATGGCACCGCAATTATCCGTATTTGTGATTGGCTTTCCGCTCACCCTGACCGTGGGTATCACATTAATCGCGGCATTAATGCCGTTGATTGCGCCGTTTTGCGAACATCTATTTAGCGAAATTTTCAATTTATTAGCTGATATTGTTAGTGAATTACCCGTTAATAATAGTCCATAATGTTTATCGTGTTTTTCTAAGGATTATCCGAAAGTCATTCAGTAAAAACATCTACCAGGATAACTCTCACGCGCTTTATTTGTTTTTATCTCTCTCACATAACGCAACATTTACTTTACTTTAAGACAATTCCAGGCAAATTATACGTAACTTTACGGGATAGTAAGTCCGCCTGAAAACCGCATAAGCGTCTCATTAGGTGAAGCATTCGATTCCGTTAAGTTGTGATGAGATATTCAGGTAAGGGGAATTATCGTTACGCATTGAGTGAGGGTAAGCCATGTCAACGATTATTATGGATCTATGCAGTTACACCCGGCTAGGTTTGACCGGGTATCTGGTAAGCAGAGGGGTGAAAAAAAGGGAAATCAACGACATCGAAACCGTTGACGAACTCGACATCGCTTGTGACACGCACCAACCTTCTGTGGTGTTTATTAATGAAGACTGTTTTATCCATGATCCAGCCAACAGTCAGCATATAAAGCAAATCATTAATCAGCATCCCAATACGCTATTTATTGTTTTTATGGCAATTGCCAATGTCCATTTTGATGAATATCTATTAGTCAGAAAAAACTTATTGATCAGTTCAAAATCAATAAAGCCAGAATCACTGGACGATCTCCTTGGCGATATTCTGAAAAAAGAGACGGACGCCGCCGGGGTAATAAATTTACCGACGTTATCATTAAGTCGTACTGAGTCCAGCATGCTGCGCATGTGGATGGAAGGCCAGGGAACAATTCAAATTTCAGATCAAATGAACATCAAGGCGAAAACGGTGTCATCCCATAAGGGGAATATAAAACGAAAGATAAAGACGCATAACAAACAGGTTATCTATCATGTCGTCAGACTGACCGATAACGTGACCAACGGTATATTTGTTAACATGCGATGAGACGTCCCGACTGGTGGATGTCCCACCAGCCGGGTTTACATCGACCGTCGTAATCCTACTCAACCTTCTCCACAAAGATACCATCCTGATGCCCTGACTCGTTAAAGAACCAGATGCCGAGCGGGTAGTCTTCCAGCGAAACCAGGTACATTGTGCCTTCACTAAACTCTTCCACTGCCAGTACCACGCCAGGGCGACGAGAACCGCCGTCCGTTTTGACTGTGACCCGATCATTCACCTTCATCATTATCCTCCTGTGGCTTTGTGCCAGTGTAGAACAAAAACCGCCGCCTGACAGCGTCTGACCGGTTCAATTGCGGGTTTTCTCAACGGTCTATACTTAGTCTGTGGCACGGTTAATGACGAGGTTGAAATGAAGACCGCGAAAGAGTACAGCGATACCGCAAAACGTGAAGTCAGCGTCGATGTTGACGCGTTGCTGGCGGCGATTAATGAAATCAGCGAGAGCGAGATTCATCGTAGCGGAAACGACCCGGACAGGGTCAGCGTGGATGGTCGCGAGTATCATACATGGCATGAATTAGCCGAGGCGTTTGAGCTGGATATCCATGACTTTAGCGTCACGGAAATTAATCGCTAACCGGCAGCGAAAAAAATCCCGACCCTGACGGGTCGGGATGAAACTTGCTTATGCAAGAAGCACTTGAAAATTCGTTACACCAGGAAATCTGATGTACGCTAAACCTTATCCGCAATTTTTTTGCATGACAAGCAAATATTTTTCAGACAAATGATTAATCCTTCTAATGGTTAGGCCGGACAGGCTGTCAGCGCTCATGATGACGGGATCGATCCCAATTCCCTGTCAGGCAAAATACCCTATTTTTAGGATTTATCCAGAATACCGCGACTAACGTGACGGGAATAAAAATGCTTTCACTCGACGCTCCACTGCTGATTTTTACCGATCTCGATGGCACGCTGCTGGACAGTCATACCTATGACTGGCAACCCGCTGCCGACTGGCTCGCTCGCCTGCGTGAGAAAAATATTCCCGTGATCCTGTGCAGCAGTAAAACCGCCGCAGAGATGCTGCACATCCAGAAGTTACTCGGCTTACAAGGACTACCGCTGATTGCTGAGAATGGCGCCGTGGTTGAACTGGACAGCCGCTGGCAGACGCATCCTGACTTTCCGCGTCAGATCGTCGGGGCCTCACATGCTGAAATTAGCGCCGTACTGAGTAAACTTCGTGCCCGCTCCGCGTTTAAATTCACAACGTTTGATGATGTTGATGAGTCCACGATCGCCGAATGGACCGGCTTGTCGCCTGCCCAGGCCAGCTTAACGCGCCTGTATGAGGCCTCTGTCACCCTAATCTGGCGCGACAGCGATGAACGCATGGCCGAGTTTGCCCGACAACTAAACGATCTGGGATTGCAGTTTGTCCACGGCGCCCGCTTCTGGCATGTCCTGGACATCACGTCAGGAAAAAACTCTGCGGCGAACGGGCTGATTGATCTCTATCAGCGCCAGTGGAAGAGACGCCCGATCACCGTTGGCCTCGGCGATGGCCCGAACGACGCTCCTCTGCTTGAAGCGATGGATTACGCGGTGATCGTCAAAGGACTGAATCGCGAAGGGGTGGTTTTACGCTCCGACAGCGCGGTGCAGGTTTACCGCACACAGCATGAAGGGCCCGAGGGCTGGCAGGAGGGTATGACCTGGCTGTTCACTGCGCCTTAGCCCCGATCCGCCGCGCAAACCCGGTTACGTCCCGCCTGTTTTGCCTGGTAGAGTCTGCGGTCCGCCAGCGACTGGAGTTGCTCAAAATCGTAGTCTCCGGTTTCCTGGGTGCCACTCACCCCGAGTGAGGCACTTATCCGCAGCGTTGCGCTTTTCGCCACCAGAATCTCTTTCTCATTCAGCCGCTGGCGGATACGTTCAGCTATCTGCTCCGCCTGCGCCAGAGACGTTTCTGGCAGAACCACACAGAACTCCTCCCCGCCCACGCGGCCGGCAACATCATAAGTACGCAATGTGCCGCTGATTAAGCCTGCTGCATGCGTTAACACCCGATCCCCGGCCTGGTGGCCAAAACGGTCATTGATGCTTTTGAAGTGATCCAGATCGATCTGAATAACCGACAGCGGTTGTTTTTGCGTTCGACAACGCTGGGTCAGCTGTTTGGCTTTTTCAAACAGCGCCCCGCGGTTATACAAGCGGGTCAGCGTATCGTGCCATGCCTGCCACTGAAGTGAACTTTGCAGCACAAACATATTGCTGACCATATGGCGAATAACCACCCAGGAGATGATCAGCATCGCGGTGAACAGCGCCCACAGTAACGCCAGCGCAATACTGATGCTGCCGAAATCGCCGTGTACTCCTTCGCTTAAGGTATGTACCCGCACCAGCACACCATCAAAATGGTCCAGCCGTTCCCAGCTAATATAGCGGCTCCCCATGCGCAAACCGCCTACCGTATCCTGCTCAATATCATGCGCCAGCATCGCCAGTTCGCGCTCGTCAAACGTCTTTGCATTTCTCAGTTCCGGCGTTGAGGCTGCCAGCAGTTTCAGTTTACTGTCGTAGAGTTGGTACTCCCCTTCCACATCCTTGTCGATAGCCTCATCCATAAACCGTTCTACCGCTGAAACGGGGATCGTCATCGCCAGCACCCCGAGCCAGTAATGGTTGTGATCCAACGGTACACTGACGGTTACACGCTGTTGCTCATAGCTGAGTTCGGGTGACGGCGAGGTAAACCAGCGCACGCCGCGCGTCCGGTTTTTTCGCTGCGACTGCTCGGTAAACCAGGGTTGAATCACGTAGTCGTAGTAGCGGGTGGTAATTTCGCTCGAGAGCGATGTCGGCAGCGTGGAGACGTAAAATCCCGCGCGTGAGACATACATCGCCTGTAGTGACAGGGACGCGCGGGTGATCGCCAGGCGCAGCAGATAACCGACTTCCAGCGCGGCAGTCAGTTCGTTATCCAGCGATTCGTTGTCACGCGAGAGCAACTGAGTTTGATTCACAAACGAATCAGAAACGCCATTCAGCGGCAGCGTTCGTCGCTTATCCAGTTCAAGCTGCCAGACGCGCGAATGACGTAACTGTTCAAAATGGGTAACCGCATCTTTTAAGACGGAAAATCCCAGTGGAGTGATCAGCGCCTCGTGCATCCCATCACGCAGAAACAGCAGTTTATCCACATTGAATTGCAGTTGCTTGTCGAGGGCGTTGGCGACATTTTCCAGATGATTGCGCTGGCTTGAGATATAAGCGTCTTCCAGGACAACCACTTCCCGCCAGGTCAGCAGGGTTGAAAAGAGCATGACGATCAGAAAACAGAGATTCACGACATGGCCAGGGCCGAGTCGCCGCGCCAGCGTTTTCAGCCAGCCCCAGTTTTCCATCGTTGTTTCGTGCGGCACTCTGACCACTCCCTACTCGCGATTGCTTTCCTAATCCTGGCATAACTCAGTACGTTACGTATTATGGCCGTCACGTATTTTTTGAATTTAAGAAAACGCCCGACAGTCGCCGGGCGTTTAGGCATCAGGCTCATTCACACCGTTGTCTGGCATCACCGGAAACGAGCTCATTCTCATGGAATGCTTCTCGCTTGACGCCAAACCCATCATACCACCGACACTCCACCATACCGCTGGAATAGCCGGTGACAATCATGCGTGGACCGCCCTCTTTCACAGTCACTTCCTCACTGACCGAAAAAACCATGTTACCTCCTGTATACAGTGAACGTTTTCACCTTAGACGAGGATGTCTGGTTTTGCCTCATTGTGGGGAAGACTTTTAGTGCGCCACCCCGCGCACTCTGGCCACGGCTTTTACCAGCAGCACGACGATCGCGCCGATGATAAAGCCCAGCACCAGATTAAGAAGCGTCGGCAAAATCAATGCCACCACGGCGCTTTGCTGTTGGGCGAACTGTTCAATGGCATGATGTAACGGCGCAACGCCGTGCACCACAATCCCGCCGCCCACCAGGAACATCGCCAGCGTGCCAACCACCGACAATGATTTCATCAGCCACGGCGCGACAACCAGCAAGCCTTTACCTAACGCCTGCGCCAGCACGCTGGTTTTTTCCGCCAGCCAGTAGCCCATATCATCCAGCTTAACAATCAGTCCGACCAGGCCATAAACGCCAATTGTCACCACCAGCGCGATCCCCGACAGGACCAGCACCTGATTGAGCAACGGCGCCTCGGCCACAATCCCCAGCGTGATCGCCACAATCTCCGCAGAGAGAATAAAGTCGGTTCGCACCGCGCCTTTGATTTTATCTTTTTCAAACGCCAGCGGATCCTGCGCCGCCAGCGCTTCCAGCCGCCGTTGTCGTTCAGCCGGATCTTCTTTGTGTTTTCGCGATTCGAGGGTATGCAGAACTTTCTCCACCCCTTCAAAACAGAGGAAGGCGCCGCCAATCATTAACAACGGGGTAATAGCCCAGGGAATAAAGGCACTGATGAGCAACGCCAGCGGCACAAGGATCACTTTATTGACGAGCGAGCCTTTCGCCACGCTCCAGACCACCGGCAGCTCACGATTCGCTCTAACCCCCGTCACCTGCTGCGCGTTAAGCGACAGGTCATCCCCCAGAACGCCAGCGGTTTTCTTCGCGGCCAGTTTGCCCATCATCGAGATGTCATCCAACAGCGTGGCGATATCATCGAGTAAGGTCAGTAAGCTACTTCCTGCCAAAATTATTCCCTCATTTTTTTCTTCTCGAAGCGTTAAGTATGGAGTAAAACGCATAAGCCTGAAACTGGCATCATTCGTCAACATTTTTCTAACAAGATGCGTGAATTATATCGCTCGCCAGTCCGATAGTTTTCGCGTTTACTATGTCGCTTGTTAGCGTTTCTCACGTGAGGGATTATGCGTTTCAGGCAGTTGTTACCGCTTTTCAGCGCACTGTTCGCGCTGTATATCATCTGGGGTTCCACCTATTTCGTCATCCGTATCGGTGTGGAGAGTTGGCCGCCGCTGATGATGGCTGGCGTCCGTTTTCTCGCCGCCGGGGGAGTGTTAACCGCCTTTTTACTGTTGCGCGGTCATAAACTTCCACCGCTTCGCCCGCTGCTTAACGCGGCGCTGATTGGTATTTTACTGCTGGCCGTCGGCAACGGCCTGGTCACGGTGGCAGAGCATCAGGACGTCCCCTCCGGCATCGCGGCGGTCGTGGTGGCAACAGTCCCACTGTTCACCCTGTGCTTCAGCCATTTCTTTGGCATCAAAACCCGCAAGCTGGAGTGGATGGGGATTGCCATTGGCCTGGCGGGGATCGTGATGCTCAACAGCGGTGGCAACCTGAGCGGCAATCCGTGGGGGGCGATATTGATTCTGATTGGTTCAATCAGTTGGGCGTTTGGTTCCGTCTACGGTTCCCGCATTACACTGCCGACAGGCATGATGGCGGGCGCCATTGAGATGCTCGCCGCCGGGATCGTGCTGATGTGTGCTTCGCTTATCAGCGGTGAAAAACTGACCGCGCTACCGTCACTGTCAGGCTTTCTGGCGGTCGGCTATCTGGCGGTGTTTGGATCCATCATCGCCATCAACGCCTATATGTATTTGATCCGTAACGTCAGCCCCGCACTGGCAACCAGCTACGCCTACGTGAACCCGGTCGTTGCGGTGTTACTGGGGACGGGACTGGGAGGTGAACGTCTGGCACTGATTGAATGGCTGGCGTTGGGGGTTATCGTTTTTGCGGTGGTTCTGGTGACGCTGGGGAAATATCTTTTCCCGGCCAAACCGACGCTTGACGCGGTGGAAAACGAAAAAACGTTACAGTAAATGCATCCCCTGAGTGTCGATCTGCGCGGGCGCGCCTCCGCCGCAGATCCATTCTTCAAGACGTTCAGACAGCGCAACATCAGCGAGCTTCTCCCGCCCTCGTAATGCACATTCCCAGACGATCAGCACCCGCCAGCCCAGTACCTGCAAACGCTGGATATCACGGCGATCGCGCTCCACGTTTTTACCGATCTTATCCAGCCAGAAGTCTGTGCGCGTAGCCGGCACTTTAAACAGGTAGCAATGATGGTGATGCCAGAAACAGCCGTGGGTAAAAATCACGCAGCGGTATTCATCCAGTACAAAATCAGGACGCCCAGGCAGCGATGCATCCTGAACGCGATAGTCGAGTCCCTGCTCCGCCAGCAGTCCCGCCAACCGTTTTTCGATGGCAGTATCGCGGGTCGCGATGGCCCTCATATTTTTACTGCGCGTTGCCTTATCGTGAACGTCCGCCATGCACGTTCTCTTGCTGGCGTAACGCGACAGCTGCTTTAATTTTCTCTTCCAGCAACGTCGCCACGGCGGCGAATGCGGGCACCACGACGGAGTTACCAAACTGGCGATAGGCCTGGGTGTCAGAAACGGGGATACGGAACTGGTATCCCTGCGGCGATTCAAAACCCATCAGCCGCGCGCACTCTCTCGGGGTTAAGCGGCGTGGACGATGCTGCTGGTTTTGCGGATCGTCGAAGTTTACTTCCCCGGTAGCAAAATCCCAGCCACGGTCGATCAGGATTTCTGCACCATCTTTGTAATAGCGCGCGGAAAGCGTGCGCGTCACACTATTCGGATTCGCGGGATAGACCATGCCGTAGCCAAAACCGTTGCCTTTCGCCTGATGCTTTTTCGCGTAGCGGTAGAGATATTTCCACAGCACGGGCGTCAGTACATATTTGGCTTCGACTACCGGTTCTAACAGCTCCGCCAGAGTAGTGCGCCGCTGAGGATAACGCGTCCTGATATCACGCAGGGTAAAATCGCGCTTCAGATTCAGATCGCGACGAAATCCAACCAGCACAATACGTTCCCGGTGCTGCGGCAAGAAATGTTTGCCATCGATAATTTTCGGATCGTCCGGCCCGTTATCTTCCGCATCGGCGACGTCATAGCCCAGCTCATCCAGCGTTTGCATAATGATGCGGAACGTTTTGCCCCGATCGTGACTCTTCAGGTTTTTCACGTTTTCCAGGACAAAAATCGGCGGGCGGCGGGCGTCAATGATGCGCACGACGTCAAAGAACAGTGTCCCCTGGGTATCGCAGGCAAAACCGTGGGCTCGTCCCAGCGCATTTTTCTTCGACACGCCGGCAAGGGAAAATGGCTGACACGGGAAGCCTGCCAACAGGACATCGTGCTGAGGCACATGCTGGCGAATATGTTCTGCCGCCTGACTGTCGCTAACGCCTTCGTGATGGCTGAGCGTGATATCGCGAATGTCTTCATTAAAATGGTGGCTCGCCGGGTCGCAGTAATAGTTGGCTTTATAGGTGCGCACCGCATGTTTGTTCCACTCGCTGGTAAACACGCACTGCCCGCCTATCGCTTCAAATCCGCGACGAATACCGCCAATGCCAGCAAAGAGATCAATAAACCGAAAGGCATAGTGAGGATGGTGCGCAGGCGGCGTGGGCAACAGAGAGTGTAAAAACGCCGACTCTCGTTCGCTTAATCGATGCCATGCCGAGGCATTCGCCACCACGCGTTTTAAAATAGCCGGACTCCAGTGGTTCTCGCCGATTCCATTCAGGTGAGCCACCAGCGTTTTAACATCATAAATTTCCAACAATTTCGCCAACAGCGCCTGCACAGTTTCTGCATTGCTGTCTGTCGCGGGAACCAGCGAACCTGTTACTGAAAGATTTTGCTGCATATCGTCAACCGGCCAAAAAAGAGTGTCGTCAGGTTAACATAAAATTGGCTTTACGAGTGGCCGGGGCGAAATGCGTGGATCACCACAGGATCGACAGACTCATACTCCCCTTTTAGCTCAGCACTCAGTTTTGCCATGTAGTTTACCAGGAACGCCGCGTTATGCCGGGCCAGTTCACGTCCACGCTCGGTTTGCATGGTACCGGGCAACGCCAGTAGTTTGGTCTGGAAGTGATCGAGGGCAAACTGTTTATCGTTAAGCGCACGCCGCTCTGCAAAGGGATCTTCACCATCAAAAAGCGCCACGCCTAACGCGCCTGAAACCGCAAAGACCCGTGCCAGCCCTATCGCGCCCAGCGCCTCAAGCCTGTCAGCATCCTGAACGATTTTTGCTTCCAGAGTAAGCGGGACAATGTTCGCGCTAAAACTGTGGGCCTCGATCGCATGGCAAACCGACGCCAGTCGCGGCTCGGGGAAGGTCGGAAAATCCTGGATGAGGATACGGCGAGTTTCAGCAGCCGCCAGAACCGACGAGCGATGGCGATCAGGATGATTTTTGGCAAGACTGACAATGTCATGGAAATAACAGGCTGTCAGCACGACCAGCCCATCTACGTCCTGTCCTTCCATCAGTTTCCGGGATGTTGCCCAGACGCGGCGAAAATGAAAGATATCATGCGCGGTATCCTGCCGGGTGTGATGGTTACCTAGCCACGCTTCAAATTGTGATTGCCAGTGCTGAAGATCCACATTGCCTCCCGTACGTTAAGAAACGCTACAGTAGCAAGTTTCTCCCGTGTCTTCACGTTGGCTGACGGCGCGGACGCGTATACCAGGCGATGCCGCCGAGGATCAATCCCACCAGCCCGAGGACCAGAAAACCCAGCAGAGCGCCCATCCATTTCCCACTGGTTGAGCCAAGTGAGCTTTCGAATCCAGCAACCTGAATCGACTCGATGTGGCTGATCACCCACACGTAGCGAAGCATGGCCCAGACAAAGTAAACGCAGAAAGCGTAAAACACCCACAATGCCAGTTTTCCGCCCAGACTCCGTGTTGCTCTTTCTTCCATACTGCTCAAAGGAAACTCCATTTTTGTAATGTGACTCAAAAAAGATCATTGCTCATTTTTGTGATTATAATCACATTTTTATGTTATGTGTGCCACAACACCACCGCCAGTCATTGATTTTGCATATGTATTGATCCAGGGCAATTTTAGTTATGTCACAAAAATCCTCTGCTACTTCCCGCGGTATTAATAATCGCCCTGTTTTCCGTTTATTTACTCATATTGCAAACAAATAAAACATTCACCCCATCATCCTGTTTTCTGTTTTATATTATCCATATCATTATGAACGAGTCATTAGCCTTTTTATCGTTAAATTAACTTGTTTTTATAACCAGCTCCTATGCCAGTTTCTTTATTATTATCCCAGACTGATTGATATACGCTTATTCAGTAATCATTCAAATAATTGATGCTATCAAATGGAGTCATAAGCATTTGATATAACACCATAATAAATGTGAATGATTTTTAAATAAACCATATAAAATTAATTATAAAAAACTAAAATGAAATATTTGGAAATATTTAAAATACAATTGTTACATGTTATTTTTAAAATAAAATGAACTCTATAGAATAGTATCCAACGTGTTCTTCTGGAAAGGGGAATATATTCACGTGAATTATCATCATAAGGGAAAACATAATGAAAAGAAAAGTATTGGCAATGCTTGTTCCTGCATTACTTATTGCTGGCGCGGCACATGCAGCTGAAGTCTATAATAAAAATGGCAATAAAGTAGATCTCTACGGAAAAGTGGATGGTTTACACTATTTTTCAGACGACAGCGGCAGCGATGGCGATCAGACCTACGCCCGTCTTGGCTTCAAAGGCGAAACCCAGATCATGGACCAACTGACCGGCTACGGTCAGTGGGAATACAACATCCAGGCCAATGGTACCGAAGGCGACAAAGGCGATTCCGCAACTCGTCTGGCCTTTGCCGGTTTAGGTTTCGGCCAGAATGGTACCTTTGACTATGGTCGTAACTACGGCGTGGTTTACGACGTAGAAGCCTGGACCGATATGCTGCCAGAATTTGGTGGCGACAGCTACACTCAGACCGATGTGTATATGCTGGGTCGTACTAACGGTGTTGCCACCTACCGTAACAAAGATTTCTTCGGTCAGGTTGATGGCCTGAACTTTGCGCTGCAATATCAGGGTAACAATGAAGGTTCAGGCGGATTCGCTGGGCAAGAAGGTTCTGGTAACAGCACCAACCGTAAGCTGGCTCAAGAAAACGGCGACGGTTTCGGTATGTCCACCTCCTACGACTTTGACTTTGGTCTGAGCCTGGGCGCGGCTTACGCCAATTCCGATCGTACCGATAATCAGGTTACTCGTGGTTATGGCGATCGTTCCCATGCCAACAACTATGCTGGCGGTGAAACAGCAGAAGCCTGGACCCTGGGTGCGAAATACGACGCGAACAATATCTATCTGGCCACGATGTATGCTGAAACCCGCAACATGACTTACTACGGCGGTGGCAAAGGTGAAGCAACTGGCGGTATCGCTAACCAGACTAAAAACTTTGAAGCGGTCGCGCAATATCAGTTCGATTTCGGTCTGCGCCCATCCATCGCCTACCTTGTATCTAAAGGTAAGGAACTGGGTGGTCAGGATCACGATGGTGATGGTAACCCACGTTACACCGACAAAGATCTGGTGAAATATGTTGATGTAGGTATGACCTACTACTTCAACAAAAACATGTCTACCTACGTTGATTACAAAATTAACCTGCTGGACAATGATGACAACTTCTATGCAGACAACGGCATCGCGACTGATGACGTGGTTGCTCTGGGCTTAGTGTATCAGTTCTAATTTCCAGAATAATGTCAGGCCCGCTTCCGGCGGGCTTTTTTGTACCTCTTATACTCATTCCACGGCAGCATTCCCGCTTTGACCGTACGCGAAACCGCACCTGAGCATGGTTTCGTAAAACTCCCGCGTAGAAATTCTCTCACCAAAAGAGACTGCTGATATTTTTGCATTTTCTTATTATTAAGAATGTAAAAACAGCCAACACTTTATTGCTTCGGTTTAAAATAAAACAATAAATTAGAAAATTCGACAAACAAATAAGACTTTTACCAAAATATTTATCCAATGATATCGCCGAACTTTTTGACAACATTTTTTGACCTATTTATAGTCACTGCATGGAATAAAGTACGACGGCAGGCATGAGAACAGTTTATTCTTAACGCACTCTCGCAAGAGGGAAGCTAAAAACCCCTTAATTTTCAGCCTTTCTGATGACATTCGGCAATAGAGAACTATTCTCCGGCCTCTCGTCTTAACCGCATCATATAAATAACCCGGTGATGATGGGAGAAAACATTATTGCCCCGCGTATGCAAAATGACAGGGTTCATAGTACCCGCAGTCTGGGTACTATACAGGAGTAGTATGAGCATCAAACAGCACAATGAAAATACTGGGGCCGATCGCCTCACTGAATTTAAAATACGTTCTGCCTCAATTCAACTGGCGACGATCGGCGCTATTGGTTTAAATGCCATTGTCTTTTCGCCATTAGTGGTTGCTGCTGATTTAGGCAGTCAAAATGGTACCAATATTACAGTTAATGATGGTGACAGAATTACAGGAGATAACGTCGATCCTTACGGGAGCATCTATGGCGTAATGACCCCTACAGGCAATACTCCTGGCAACATCAACCTGGGTAATAATGTTACCGTCAATGTTAATGACCCCTCCGGATATGCAAAAGGGATCATTCTTCAGGGTGACAATAGCACCCTGACAGCTAACCAACTGACAGTAAACGTTGTCGGTCAGACCGCTGCCGTCGGCATTACCTTAAATGGTAACTATACACATGCTGACTTGGGTACGGGCAGCACCATTAAAAGTAACGGTAACGGCGTCATTGTTGGGCATAGTTCTACGCTATTAGCCAGCCAACTCTCCATTGAAAACGCGAACGGAACAGGCTTAAGCATCAACGACTATGGCAGCAGTGCCGATCTTGGTAGCGGAAGCCAAATCAAAACCGAGGGTGGCTCAGGGGTTTATATCGGTGGTCTCAACGGTAATTCAGCCAACGGTGTTGCACGTTTTACCGCGACAGATCTGACGATCGATGTTCAGGGTAACAGCGCCTTAGGCATAAACGTACAGAGAAACTCTGTTGTCGACCTGGGAACAAACAGCATCATTAAAACCAATGGCAGCTATGCGCACGGCATCTGGAGCTTTGGCCAGGTTAATGCGAGTGGACTCACAGTGGATGTGAATGGTACTGACGCCAATGGAATTGAAGTGCGTGGTGGAACGACCACTATTGGTGAAGGCAGCCACATTTCTTCCGCCCAGGGGGGTGGGCTCGTGACCAGCGGCACAGGCGCAACGATCAATTTTTCCGGTTCGACAGCGCAACGGAACAGCATACTCTCTGGCGGTTCTTACGGTGCCTCTGCCCAGAGCGCAACGGCCGTTATCAACTTGCAAAACACCGACATTACGGTGGATCGCAATGGCAGCCTGGCGCTGGGTTTGTGGACGCTTGGCGGCGGTAAAATAACCGGTGATAATCTGAGTATCACTGGCGCGGCGGGAACCCGGGGGGTTTACGCCATGACTAACAGCCAGATCGATCTGACAAACGATTTGGTCATTGATATGAGCACGCCCGACCAGATGGCCATCGCGACTCAACATAACGATGGCTATGCAGCCAGTCGAATTAACGCCTCGGGACATATGCTGATCAATGGCAGCGTACTTTCCAGAGGTGGGGTGATCAATCTGGACATGCATTCCGGATCTGTCTGGACGGGTTCCTCCTTCAGCGACAATATCAATGGCGGGACACTGGACGTCGCAATGGATAATAGCGTCTGGAACGTGACGAGTCATTCCAACCTCGATACGCTGGCGCTGACTCATTCAACCGTCGATTTTGCCAGCCACGCCTCAACCGCCAGCGCATTTACCACGTTAAACGTCACGAACCTGAGCGGTAGCAGCACTTTTGTTATGCGTGCCGATGTCGTTGGCGAGGGGGATGGCGTTAATAACGCAGGAGATTTACTGAATGTCAGCGGAAGCAGTGCCGGTAATCACGTATTGACCATCCGCAACCAGGGCAGCGAGGCGACAACGGGAAATGAAGTCCTGACCGTTGTCCAGACCCCCGACGGTGCGGCCTCATTCACCGCCTCTTCTCAGGTTGAGCTGGGGGGATATCTGTATGATGTGCGTAAAAATGGGACCAACTGGGAACTTTACGCTTCCGGGACAGCTCCGGAGCCGGTTCCTGATCCAACACCAGATCCGGCTCAGCCTCCCGTCGTAAAACCCTCTCCCGCGCCTAAGCCAACCACGACCGCAGATGCTGGCGGCAATTATCTCAACGTCGGTTATCTGATGAACTATGTCGAAAACCGCACGCTGATGCAACGGATGGGCGACCTGAGAAATCAGAGCAAGGAAGGTAATATCTGGCTTCGCGGTTACGGGGGAAGCCTGGACTCTTTCGCCAGTGGCAAACTGAGCGGCTTTGACATGGGTTACAGCGGTATACAGTTTGGCGGAGATAAACGTCTCTCTGATGCAACGCCGTTGTATGTGGGTCTGTTTATTGGCTCAACGCGCGCGTCGCCAGACTATCGCGAAGGCGATGGTACTGCACGTTCAGACTATATGGGGATGTACGCCAGCTACATGGCACAAAGCGGATTTTACAGCGATCTGGTTGTAAAAGCGTCACGCCAGAAAAATAGCTTTCATGTACTGGACAGCCAGAACAACGGCGTTAGCGCCAGCGGTAGCACCAATGGATTCAGCGTCTCTCTGGAAGCCGGGCAGAAGTTCAGCCTGAACCAACCTGCTCATGGGCTCTATATTGAGCCACAGGCCCAGTTCACTTACAGCGACCAGAATGACATGGATATGAAGGCGAGTAATGGCCTCAATATCCATCTGAGCCACTACGATTCGATGCTGGGGCGTGCCAGCATAGCACTGGGGTATGACGTCACCACAGGTAACAGCCGGTTGAATATGTATGTGAAGACAGGCGGTATCCGCGAGTTTTCAGGGGATACTGAGTATCGACTGAACCGCTCCCGGGAGAAACACAGCTTCAAAGGTAATGGCTGGAACAACGGCGTGGGTGTGAGTGCACAGTTCAACAAGCAGCACACGCTCTACCTCGAAGCCGATTACACGCAGGGAAATGCTTTTGATCAGAAGCAAGTCAACGGCGGATATCGCTTCAGCTTTTAAGCGCGATGCGGGTGGTGAAGCCGGGATGGACGGATAAAGCATTGTCCTTAACACGAGCTAAAAAGCGCCAGAAAGTGTCATCATTATTTGAAATATATCAATTTCAAAACAATCAACAGAATGCAAAGGTGCGCCAGCACCTCTGCATCTTCCACCGCAATGCAGTTGATGCAACACCGTTTCACAGGCACGCTTAAAAGCGCCCTGGCGGGCACAACTGCGACCACGTCTCGCCAGTTTGCACATCATGGGTGAAAGCGGACGCAGACCACAAAATGAAACATCAGGTTCATGTTCAGGATCGCAAAGTCAGAATATTCACAGCCCTGTATCTTCCTGTTTTGGGTAAATCGGAAGATGATGATGGCGCGAAAAACACCGAGTGGATATACCAACACAATACCAAGTGTGACGGGCGTCGTTGAAAGGAACGTAGCTAACTGCTTGAATAGTGGCGGAGAGAGGGGGATTTGAACCCCCGGTAGAGTTGCCCCTACTCCGGTTTTCGAGACCGGTCCGTTCAGCCGCTCCGGCATCTCTCCGTTTTGATGGTTGCCATCATGCCAGGTAATTTGGCATTTTAACAGACCCTGTCCCTTCAATTTTGTTCAAGTGACGAGTTTGCGAGCAAAACGATGATTAAGTGGCCCTGGAAAGCACAAGACTCCGCGCAAAATGAATCTGCCCAGTGGGAGGAAGCCCTTGCGATCCCCCTGCTTGTGACCTTGACTGCGCAAGAACAAGCCAGACTCATTGCGCTGGCAGAGCGATTCCTGCAACAAAAAAGGCTGGTCGCCCTTCAGGGTTTCGAACTCGACTCGCTGAAAAGCGCGCGCATCGCTCTGCTTTTCTGTCTACCGGTTCTGGAACTGGGTATCGAATGGCTGGATGGCTTCCATGAAGTGCTGATCTACCCTGCTCCCTTTGTTGTCGATGACGAATGGGAAGATGATATTGGCCTGGTCCATAACCAGCGCGTCGTTCAGTCCGGACAAAGCTGGCAGCAAGGGCCGATCATCCTGAACTGGCTGGATATTCAGGACTCTTTTGACGCCTCAGGATTTAACCTGATTATTCATGAAGTTGCCCATAAACTGGACATGCGCAATGGCGATCGCGCCAGCGGCATCCCGCTGATTCCTCTGCGGGAAGTGGCCAGTTGGGAACATGACCTACACGCTGCTATGAACAATATTCAGGATGAAATTGATCTGGTCGGTGAAACCGCGTCGAGTATTGACGCCTATGCGGCAAGCGATCCGGCGGAATGTTTTGCCGTCCTGTCGGAGTATTTCTTCAGCGCCCCGGAGCTCTTTGCGCCACGGTTCCCCGCGCTGTGGCAACGCTTCTGCCAGTTTTATCAGCAGGATCCCCTGCAACGCCTTCGTGATAGCGAAGACGATGACTCGTATAACCCCGCGCAGGTTCACTGATCCCTCGCATTGAGGATTAATTAACCACTTGAAAAGGCGTGCTAATTTTACTGTTGACACGCCGTAGTGAGGTCAGTATCATGCGCCTCGTTCACACGATTCCTCTGTAGTTCAGTCGGTAGAACGGCGGACTGTTAATCCGTATGTCACTGGTTCGAGTCCAGTCAGAGGAGCCAAATTTAAAGAAGCCCGCTTTTTAGCGGGCTTTTTGCTTATATCTGATAATCAATCGCGACGTCATCAGGCTCCATCACCTGTCGCTTTATATCCTCCACGGACAGTCCCGCATTGCAGAGTTCGATAAACCGCCAGACATAGTTGCGCTGGAGTTGCCCACGTTTCAGTCCCAGCCAGACGGTGTTAGCGTCAAACAGATGCCGGGTATCCAGACGCATCAGCGTCCCCTCTTCCTGTTCACCGCTGGATTGCTCCGCCACCAGACCAATCCCCAGTCCTAACGCGACATAGGTTTTAATCACATCAGAATCCTGCGCGCTGAGAACAATATCAGGCAGCAGCCCCTTGCGGGCAAAGGCTTCATCAATGCGGGAACGTCCTGTGATCCCTTGTCGATAGGTGATCAACGGCCAGTGGGCTATCGACTCCAGCGTCACCGGCGAAACCTGGCTCAACGGATGATTGTGCGGCACTAACAGGCTATGATGCCAGCGGAACCAGGGGAATGCGACCAACAGAGGATCGTTGCTCAGGCGTTCACTGGCGATACCAATATCCGCCCCGCCATTTTGCAATAGCGTCTCTATTTCCTGCGGCGTCCCCTGGATTAATTCCAGACGGACTTCCGGGAACAATTCGCGGAAGGCTTTAATCACACCCGGCAGGCTGTAGCGTGCCTGCGTGTGCGTCGTGGCGATGGTTAACACGCCAGAGGTGTCATTGGTGAACAAATCCGCCAGTCGCCGTACGTTACTGGCTTCATTGAGAATGCGCTCGGCAATGACCAGCAGCGCCTTACCTGGTTCAGTCATTCCAAGCAGACGTTTACCCCGACGGATAAATATCTCGATCCCAAGCTCATCTTCTAACTCACGAATATGCCGACTTACCCCTGACTGCGAGGTAAAGAGCATATTGGCGACTTCCGTCAGGTTGTAATCCTGACGTGCTGCCTCACGGATAATTTTAAGCTGCTGGAAATTCACTCGTTGCTCCGGATACATCAGACATGCTGCTATTGTTAGAGTCTGATGTCCGGCATAACAAATAATAAAAACCCGTATCTTATTCCATCATGGAATAACGCTTAGCTGACCAACTGCAACTCGCGGTTATCCAACGCTGGGCTGCTGACCAGCGACATCAGGATCTCTTTCACCGCCTGTGCCTGTGGCGACAAACTCCCCCTAGCCGACATATTCAGCGACAGCGACAGACTCATCGACGGCGAGGTAATTCGCGCCATCCAGCCATTCGCCGCGCCACACAGGGAACGCGCGGCGGATTCCGGCAACACCGTCACGCCCATGCCGCTGGCAATCGCCGCGGTCAGCGTGGCTATCGACTCAATTTCGCCAATGACTTTCGCCGTTAAACGACGCAGCGAGAAGGCTTCATCGACCCGCAAACGGACTGCGCTGTAGTCGCGAGGGAGAAAAAGATTCATCTGTGCGACAGCGGTAAGATCCACGCTCTGCCCAGGGCAGTCACGGGTGCCGACAAGAAAGAGGTCTTCTTTTAACAGAGGTTGACTGGTAATACCTGCCAGCGGGGAACGCTCATAGAGCACCGCCATATCCAGTTGACCATTCAGTAGTTTATCGTTCAGTACGGCACCGCTGTTTTCATGCAGATACACCAGCACTTCGGGCAATTCTGCTCGCACCGCCTGCAAGAGCGGCATGGTGACCGACGACGCAGCCGTCCCCGGCGCAAGACCAATCGACACCTGCCCCGTTAAGGTCTGTCCAACGTTATAGACAGCTAACTGTGCCTGTTCGCACTGACGAAGGATCGTCCGCGCATGCGTGTAGAGAATTTTTCCTGCTTCAGTGGGCGTCACACCTCGTTTGGTGCGAATTAACAGTTGCTGATTGAGCTCACCTTCCAGTGTGGCAACCTGCTGACTCAGCGCGGGTTGTGCGATGTGCAATACTTCAGCGGCCTGCGTCAGGCTACCAATATCGACAATTTTCACGAAATATTTCAATCGTCTGAAGTTCATTTTGCCTCCTGTCCGGAATGCCAGAACCTGTGCTGGCAGTGATGTCAGGAGAGAATTGCAAGATGCTTGCCAGTTTCGGATAAGATCAAAAATTCGCGTTAACCACCCGTAAAATAAGCATTTATGATTGTTATCGGTAATATCGATTTCAGTCAACGTTTTCCGATCTGCCCCATCCGGGGTAGGCTCGCACCAGAATGGGGCAAAACCGGCTGGAGATCGAAAGTTCGCCGCTTTGCTGGTTTTGTCAGCAAACAGACGCACAATCGCATTTCCCCCTTTGACAACCCCAATTGTCGTCGTTAATATGCGCCTCGTTCACACGATTCCTCTGTAGTTCAGTCGGTAGAACGGCGGACTGTTAATCCGTATGTCACTGGTTCGAGTCCAGTCAGAGGAGCCAAATTCTTGTTTTCATGCCACTTTGCTAATCACTATGTGATTCAGATTCAATAAGTTAGCGTGAAAAATCTGGACGGTATAATCTCCCCTCTCGTTAAACGCCACTACTTCTGCGCTTTCACACGAACGACTACCCGAATTGTTGACCCGAATTCAGGACGACCAGCAAGGACGAGAATTAACCCGTCTGGCAGTCTCACTCACCCTGCACCTGTTTATCCGTTCCAGCGAACTACGTTTCGCCCGTGGGTCTGAGATCGATTCCAGAAACAAACTCTGGGCGATTCCTGCTACCCGAGAAGCCGTACCCGATGTCCGCTACTCAGGGCGTGGTGCGAAAATGCGCCTCATGGCTTCATAACGATGCGGCCAAGCGGTTTCGCTGTTTCAGCGAATTCGTGGGCCGCGGCAGCGTTAGCCAGGGGGAAGATGCGGTCAATGACAACCCTGATGCGCCCTGTTGCTACAGCCTGCAACATGTCGTCCACACTTGTCCGAACGCCGGGCCTTTCAAAAAGGGGGCCCATGAACACCCCCATGAGCGTCTGGTTAGACTGCATTGACGGCCACAAATCGACAGTCAGACTGCCACCGCCCGCATTACCGACGAAGACGAGACGTCCTTGCGGAGCGAGTGCAGAAAGCGAAGCAGGCAACGTCGTCCCCACCGGATCGATGACGAGGTCAACACCGGTGCCATGGGTGTACTGTCGGACACTGTCCACGACGTTATTCTCTGCGCGATCCACGACATGAGCGGCACCAAGTTCAAGCAGCCGGTTTCTTCGCTGCGTTCCGCTTGTCACAGCGATGACTGTTGCGCCTGCTTGTGAGGCAAGCTGAACGGCCGCGATCCCTACGCCACCAGCAGCGGCCTGAATAAGGACGGTTTCTCCGTGCCGGAGCATGCCTCGTGTGAAAAGGCAATGATGCGCGGTTCCAAAAGAAATCGGCAACACCGCCGCTTCTGTCATATCCACCCCATCTGGTATAAGCCAGGTTCGTTCCGCGGGTACAGCCCAACGTTCCGCATGCGATCCCTGCATGTGAAAAGCAGCGACTCTGTCCCCAACCGCACGGCTACGGACTTTCGATCCGACGGCAACAACGGTGCCCGCAGCCGCGTAGCCGACAATCCATGAAGGTAAAGGCGGCGGAGTTGAACGGCGATTGATCAGATCTCCACCTTCAATCGAGATAGCCTCGACAGAAATCAGGATGTCATCAGGCCCTGTGACTGGTTCCGGAATATCGACATATTTCAGGACGCCTGGAGCGCCTTCCACGTCATAAACCGCTGCTTTCATAAATTTTCCTCTGTCTCATCAGTAAATCCAGACCAATCTGGCAAACTATCCCGATCCGGCATATACCTCGCCAGGCAGCGCGGGCTGCCTTCTTGAATTTTCGATTGGCGGAAAGACCCGTAACGGTTAGGGCAGCCTGGCAATCACCTTAATCTCAAACTTGAAGCCGTAAAGCCACGTCACGCCGATCCCAGTCAACGTAGGGTAAGGCGCTTCCCCCCAATATTCTGGCAGGATACTCCAGATAGCGTCGAGGTTTGACTCGGGATCAACGACAAAGAGGGTAACGTCAACCACATCACCGAACGTGCAGCCCGCAGCTGCGAGAACAGCATTAAGATTATTGAATGCCAGCCTGACCTGCGCTTTTAGATCGTGCTCAGGCGAACCATCCTCGCGGCTACCAACCTGCCCCGAAACGAACAAGAAACCGTTGGATTTGATGGCTGGTGAATAGCGATTACGCTCATAGAGCGCCTGCCGACCGAAGGGAAAAACTGCTTCACGTGCTGTCATGTTTATACCTTTGCAATGGGGCGAAATCAGCCCGGTGAACATAAAGACACTTTACAGGTGCTGGATCGGGTGGATAAACAAGCGACTTTGTCCATCATTGTTTGTAAAATCCAAACAATCGGTGAAAAGAGAGGATAAGGAATGGATCGTTTCGATGCGATGCGCGCCTTTGCTCGCGTGGTGGAGGCAGGTAGCTTCACAAAGGCTGCCCAAACGCTTCATATGAGCAAAACCACGGTGACGCAACTCATTCAGCAACTGGAAGCGCGCCTGCGCGTCAAGTTGCTCCATCGCACCACCCGCAAGCTCGGCATGACTCCCGATGGCGCGATCTACTACGAACGCGTCATCCGCCTGCTGGCAGACATGGAGGATGCTGAAAACAGCCTGTCCAGTGCGGCGATTACGCCCAGGGGTCGGCTACGGGTGGATGTGCCCAGTCCACTGGCCCGCTTCATTCTGATACCGGCACTACCGGCTTTTCACGCACGCTACCCAGATATCCAGTTCGACATGGGCGTGAGCGACAGGATAGTGGATCTGATCGGCGACAACGTGGATTGCGTCCTGCGCGGTGGTGAAATCAACGACCAGTCCCTAATCGCACGCCATGTCGGAGATTTGCAAATCGGCGTCTACGTCGCCCCCGGTTATGTGGAACGCCTTGGCGCCCCTGCGCACCCGCGAGAGCTGGAAAATACTGACCATCGCATCGTGGGATTCTTGTCCTCACGCACGGGTAAGATTGATCCTCTGATACTGCGCAATGAGAGTGAACATATTGAAATCACGGGCAGCTATGTACTTGCCGTGGATGATGGCAATGCTTACCTGGAAGCTGGGTTAGCCGGGTTAGGCGTGATTGTGCTGCCAGTCTATATGGCGGCACCACATCAGGCTGTTGGCTCTTTGATTCCGTTATTTGCGCAGTGGCGTATCAGTCCAATGCCCCTGCACCTGGCGTTTCCGCCGAACCGCCATGTCAACGCTAAACTACGCGTTTTTATTGATTGGATCATTGAATTGATGCAGCAGCATGTCCCCAATTCCAACAATAAGTAACGACATCCCAGCCCCCTGATTCGCTCATCAGCGTCGATTGGTCGTCATCCTGGTGGTCTTGCAGGATGAGAATCGAGAGTTAGTTAGCTTCCTTATTAGCCAGTTACTGGCTAAGGCGATCCCTGTCAGAGGAGCCAAATTTTGAAAAGCCCGCTTTTTAGCGGGCTTTTTGCTTTTCCGAACACCATACTCGCTTAATTTCCCTGTTCTGCTCTCGTCGGATTAAAAATCGTTTTCTCTTCCTGTCTGTCGCGGTAGTCTCATAGCAGCCGCTTATAGGTTGGCCGCAATGTGTGTGACTCTCATTCCCATACTAATAATAAAATCAGTACAGACAGGATTACTATGGATTCCACCCTCATCTCCACGCCCTCCTCAGAGGAAACCCCATCGCTTAATCGCGCTCGACGCGCCGCGCTGGGCAGCTTTGCCGGAGCCGTCGTCGACTGGTACGATTTTCTGCTTTATGGCATTACCGCAGCCCTGGTATTCAACCGCGAGTTTTTCCCACAGGTTAGTCCGGCAATGGGCACGCTTGCCGCATTTGCAACCTTTGGTGTGGGTTTCTTGTTCCGTCCGCTGGGCGGCGTGATCTTCGGCCACTTCGGCGATCGCTTAGGCCGTAAGCGGATGCTGATGCTCACCGTCTGGATGATGGGGATTGCCACAGCATTGATCGGCATTCTTCCTTCATTCGCCGCTATCGGCTGGTGGGCGCCGGTGCTGTTGGTACTGCTGCGCGCCATTCAGGGATTTGCCGTCGGCGGTGAGTGGGGCGGTGCCGCGTTACTCTCCGTAGAAAGTGCGCCAGAAAACAAAAAGGCGTTCTATAGCAGCGGAGTACAGGTGGGTTACGGCGTCGGTTTGCTTCTTTCCACCGGCCTTGTGTCAGTGATCAGTTATCTGACCACCGACGAACAGTTTCTGAGCTGGGGCTGGCGCATTCCGTTCCTGTTCAGCATCGTCCTGGTGCTCGGCGCGCTGTGGGTGAGAAACGGGATGGAAGAGTCCGCTGAATTTGAACAGCAAAAGCAGCAACCCTCTGAAGAGAAAAAACGCCTGCCGGTGATGGAAGCGCTCGCCCGCCATCCGGGAGCATTTTTAAAGATTATTGCGCTTCGCCTGTGCGAACTGCTGACCATGTATATTGTTACCGCTTTCGCCCTGAACTACTCGACGCAAAATCTCGGTCTGCCGCGTGAGCTCTTTTTGAATATTGGCCTGCTGGTTGGTGGGCTGAGCTGTCTGACTATCCCCTGCTTTGCCTGGTTAGCAGATCGTTTTGGCCGCCGACGCGTTTATATTACCGGCGCGTTGATTGGCACGCTGAGCGCATTTCCGTTCTTTATGGCGCTCGAATCACAGTCGATCTTCTGGATTGTCTTCTTCTCGATAATGCTCGCCAATATCGCCCATGACATGGTGGTCTGCGTACAGCAACCCATGTTCACCGGCATGTTTGGCGCGGGATATCGCTACAGCGGGGCTGGCGTGGGTTATCAGGTCGCCAGCGTGGTGGGCGGCGGATTTACCCCCTTCATCGCTGCGGCGTTGGTCACCTTCTCTGGCGGCGACTGGCACAGTGTGGCTATCTATCTACTGGCCGGCAGCCTGATCTCGGCCGCTACCGCATTGTTGATGAAAGATAAGCAACACGCCTGAGTACTCTGCGAGGGCCATTCGGCTCTCGCCTCTTCTCTAAAACTCTGCCTTTTGTTTCACATTCTGGTGACATACTATCAGGTGAGCAGTACACCTGTAGAACAAGGAGACACAGATGAAGAGTAAGGGCTCCAGCCTGACACCTGCACAAGCGCTGGAAAAACTTGACGCACTCTACGAGCAGTCAGTTAAGGCGCTACGCAGTGCCATTGGCAAGTACATTGAAACGGGGGAACTTCCCGATATCATCGCCCGGAGTAAAGGTCTTTTTGTTTACCCATCGCTTTCTGTTACCTGGGATGGCAATGCCACCAATCCCCCCAAAACCCGCGCGTATGGACGCTTTACCCATGCGGGTTGCTATACCACCACCATCACCCGGCCAGGACTGTTTCGTCCCTATCTGGAAGAGCAACTCACGCTGCTGTATCAGGATTACGACGCCCAGATAACCGTAGAGCCTTCGCAGCATGAAATCCCCTATCCCTACGTGATTGATGGTTCCGAACTCACACTTGATCGCTCCATGAGTGCCGGGTTAACCCGCCATTTCCCAACCACCGAGCTGGCGCAAATTGGCGATGAAACCGCAGATGGCATCTATCATCCGGTCGAGTATTCTCCCCTGTCGCACTTTGACGCGCGCCGGGTCGATTTCTCTCTTGCACGTTTGCGCCACTATACCGGGACGCCAGTGGAACATTTTCAGCCGTTCGTGTTGTTCACCAACTACACCCGCTATGTGGATGAGTTTGTACGCTGGGGATGCAGCCAGATTCTGGATCCGGACAGCCCGTATATTGCCCTCTCCTGCGCCGGAGGGATCTGGATCACGGCTGAAACGGAAGCACCCGAAGAAGCGATTTCCGATCTGGCATGGAAGAAACATCAGATGCCAGCATGGCATCTGATCACTTCCGACGGTCAGGGGATCACGCTGGTGAATATTGGTGTAGGCCCGTCTAACGCCAAAACGATCTGCGACCACCTGGCGGTACTGCGCCCGGATGTCTGGTTGATGATTGGTCACTGCGGCGGTCTGCGTGAAAGCCAGGCGATTGGCAACTACGTGCTTGCTCATGCCTATCTGCGTGACGATCAGGTGCTCGATGCGGTACTGCCGCCAGATATCCCGATTCCAAGTATCGCTGAGGTACAGCGCGCCCTGTATGACGCAACGAAGATGGTCAGCGGCATGCCCGGTGAAGAGGTCAAACAGCGTCTGCGTACCGGAACAGTGGTGACCACTTCCGATCGCAATTGGGAACTGCGCTACTCCGCCTCGGCGCTACGCTTTAACCTGAGCCGTGCCGTAGCGATTGACATGGAAAGCGCCACTATTGCCGCGCAGGGTTACCGTTTCCGTGTGCCATATGGCACCTTGCTGTGCGTCTCTGATAAGCCACTGCATGGCGAGATCAAACTGCCCGGTCAGGCAAACCGTTTCTACGAGGGGGCAATTTCCGAACACCTGCAGATTGGTATTCGCGCTATTGACCTGCTGCGTGCTGAAGGCGACCGTCTACACTCCCGTAAACTGCGCACCTTCAACGAGCCGCCGTTCCGTTAAGCTGATCTGAAGATGGAAAAGCAAAAAGCCCGCTAAAAAGCGGGCTTCTTAAATATGGCTCCTCTGACTGGACTCGAACCAGTGACATACGGATTAACAGTCCGCCGTTCTACCGACTGAACTACAGAGGAATTGTGTGAACGGGGCGCATATTAGCGACGCCCACTGCCAATGTCAAAGCCTGAATGCGCTATCGCGACTGTTTGCCGAAATATTCTCCACTTCGTCGTTTATTCAGACACAACGGGGGATTTTGTCACCTTTTCATGTTTCGGACGCGGATACTTCCAGAGCCAACGACCGCTAACCATACGCCAGTAAAACAGCACTGCACGTACTGCCCAGTCGAAGAACATCCCCATCCAGACCCCCACGACACCCCAGCCTAGTACGATCCCCAGCGTATAGCCAGCAACCACACGGCAGCCCCACATCCCCAGCATCGATACCCACATGGCGAAACGAGCATCACGCGCGCCTTTAAACCCTGAAGGTAAAACCCAGGAAGCGGCCCAGATCGGCATAAATGCCGCGTTGAGCCAAATCAGGATGACAACAACGTCTTTTACCTCCTGATCGCGGGTGTAAAACGATGCCATCAGCCCGGCAAACGGTGCACTCAACCAGGCGATAGCGGTCAGGCCAATAGTGGAAAGCCAGAACACATGACGCAGTTGAATCTCTGCCTGGGCAATTTGTCCGTTTCCCAGACGCCTTCCGGTAATGATGGTGGATGCAGACCCCAGCGCGTTCCCCGGCAGGTTAATCAGCGCGGCAATGGAGAAAGCAATGAAATTACCGGCAATGACGCTGGTCCCCATCCCGGCGACGAACATCTGCGTTAACAACTTACCGCCGTTGAATAGTACGGATTCAATACTGGCTGGGATACCAATCCCCATCACTTCCCAGATGATGGCGAAGTTCAACGGTTTAAAATAACTTTTCAGCGATATGCGCAGCGCCGGATTAAACCCAATCATCAGTACCCAGATAATGGCGATCGCGCCGATATAGCGCGAAATGGTCAGGCCCAGTCCAGCGCCGACAAAACCGACCCCTTGCCAGGAAAAAATCCCGTAAATCAGGATGCTACTGATAATAATGTTGAGGATATTCATCCCACCATTAATCAGCAGTGGGATTTTCGTATTGCCCGCACCGCGCAACGCACCGCTGCCAATCAGGGCGATCGCCGCAGCAGGGTAGCTAATGACCGTTAATTCCAGATAGGTCAGCGCCAGTGCCTTCACTTCCGCCGTTGCTTCTCCCGCAACAACATTGATAATCTGCGCACCAAAGTAGTGAATCACCGCCGCCAGAATCACGGCAAACAGCGTCATAATCACCAAAGATTGTCGGGCCGCCGCACGGGCGCGTCTGCGATCGCGCTTACCGAGGCTAAAGGCCACCACGACCGTCGTTCCCAGATCGATAGCAGCAAAAAAGGCCATAATCACCATATTGAAACTGTCGGCCAGACCGACGCCCGCCATCGCCTCCTTCCCCAACCAACTGACCAGAAACGTACTGAGTACGCCCATCAGCAAAACACAGGTATTTTCCAGAAATATAGGCACGGCAAGCGGGGTAATTTCGCGCCAGAAAAGGACCTTATAACTCTTGCGTTTGGCATACCAGGGCGTGCGGGCGACGGCCTGGCGTAGGGCTGCGGAGACGTTCAAAATGGACCTTAGAGAAGAAAGTTGAAACCTCATTTCAAATGATGAGGGAGAAACGGAAAAGCTGCAAAGTTTTTTCCCGATAAAATCACTGCAATTGCAACAAATTGTTGAGAGAAGCGCCAATTAATCGCCAATGTCGGAAATGGGGTTTGACAAAAGATTTTTCGCCGCTAAGATAAGCCTCCACAACGATTCCTCTGTAGTTCAGTCGGTAGAACGGCGGACTGTTAATCCGTATGTCACTGGTTCGAGTCCAGTCAGAGGAGCCATATTTAAGAAGCCCGCTTTTTAGCGGGCTTTTTGCTTTTCTGACAGCAGCCTCAGCGCCATCAAATTCCGGTTTGCCCATGGCTAATGTTGACGGGCATCCCCGAGCGGCGTTCGAGCGCTTCGCTGACGCGGTGAACATCCACACCCTCACCGCTCATAAAGCTACGCATCACAGGCGTGATCGGCAGTGGGACTTTTTTGTCAGATTCATATTCTGAGCGGTTACGGGACAGTGGTTCGTGCACTTCCACCCAGCGACTGCCATCCGGTTCTGTGGTGGTTTTCACCGGCTGATCGATGATCTGCACGCGGGTTCCCACAGGTACATTCTGGAACAGATGCTCGATATCATCGTTGCGTAAACGAATGCAGCCCTGGCTCACGCGCAGACCAATGCCGAAATTAGCATTGGTGCCATGAATAGCGTACAGCTTGCCAATATAGATAGCGTACAGCCCCATGGGGTTATCCGGCCCGGCAGGAACGAAGGCGGGCAGGCTTTCTCCCCTTCTCGCGTATTCACGACGGGTATTCGCCGTTGGCGTCCAACTCGGTGCCTCCTGCTTACGCTCAACTTTCGTCACCCAGTTACGCGGCGTTTCTCGCCCTGCCTGACCAATACCGATAGGGAAAACCTCAACGGTATTACTGCCGTTCGGATAGTAGTAGAGACGCATCTCCGCCACGTTCACGACAATACCCTGACGAACGGTAGCCGGCAGAATGATTTGCTGCGGCACAACCAGCGTTGAACCCGACTTCGGCAGGAACACATCCACATCCGGATTGGCTTCCAGCATATTGCTCAGCCCTTGTCCGTACTGCGCGGCAAAAGCCTCAAGCGGTTGAGTATTCTTATCAGGGACAGTGATCGTCAGCGGATTTCCGACCAGACGACTTCCTTCAGGTGGTAGTGGATAGCTGACAGCCAGCGCGCTCTGGCTTGCAAACAGCATAAATAATGAACAGAACAATTTTACACGAGGCAACATTTCCCTTTCCTCAGTCGCGGCAGATGTAGGGAAATTATAGCTTTTTTAGCGTGCGTAAACCTATACCCTCTGCCGTCTTCTGAAACTGGCCGGCGAACAGCACAGTGCGCAGGCCAGAAAACAGACGTATCAGACGGTTTCTTTACCATCCGGCAGTACGATATTGCTGGCAGCCAGTTGCCCCATGTTGCTGTACATCGCGCAAGCGGCCTCCACGATCGGCATAGCCAGTGCGGCACCGCTGCCTTCGCCCAGACGCATTCCCATATTGAGATAGGGATCGAGCTCCAGATGCTCCAGCGCAATCCGCGCCCCTTTTTCGGCGGAGAAGTGCGAAGGAATCAGATACGGCTTGATCTCAGGCGCAATCTGGCAGGCTGCCAACGCAGCGGAATAGGACAAGAAGCCATCCAGCAACACCGGTAAGCCGCAGGAAGCGGCCCCCAGAATGACCCCCGCCATGCCCACCAGATCAAAACCACCGACTTTCGCCAGCACGTCCAGTCCATCATGCGGATTGGGTTGGTTGACGGCAATCGCGCGACGAACCACCTCCACTTTATTTCCCACGCGGGAAAGCGGCAGATTGGCGCCAATCCCTACCACTGCTTCAGCCTCGCTGCCTGTCAGCACGCTGACAATCGCCGCGGCAGGCGTGGTATTCGCCATCCCCAATTCACCCACGCCAAACAGCGTCACGCCGCGCTGTGCCTGTTCGCGCGTGTAGCGAATAACTTCCAGCAGCAGCTCTTCCGCCTGCGTACGGCTCATTGCCGGACCAGTCGCAATATTCCCGCACCCTCGCGCCACGCGCATGTTCACCACGCCGGGGATGAGTTCCGCATCAATCCCCACGTCGATCACATGAACCTTTGCACCAGCATGGGCCGCAAGCACGCAGACGCCCGTCGTGCCGCGCGTCATATTGGCTGCCTGAATAGCGGTCACCACTTTAGGTGAAACGGCAACCCCTTCATCCCAGACTCCGTGATCGGCACACATCACCAGTATCGCTTTCTCACCGACACGCGGTACCCCGTTCAAACCCGGCATACCCGCCAGTTGTACCGCCAGCGCCTCCAGTCGTCCAAGACTACCCGGCGGCTTAAGCAGACCGTCAATATGCTGCTGCGCTCGCGTCATGGCGTCACGGTTCATCGGCGGAATTTCGCACAGTAAAGAGGTTAACGTTTGCATAAGGGTTCTCATTGTGTTGGCTGACTCACAGCAGAGCCAGCAGGAATATCAGCTCACCAAGTTCGATTGCCGCACCCAGCGTATCGCCGGTTTGCCCACCCAACGTACGTTTTAGCAGTTGTCCCAGCAGGAAGATCGCCACCATCGTCACGACCAGCGCCGCGATGCCCTGCATTCCGGGCAGGAGGACCGCCGCCAGAATCGCCGCAAGGCCAAGAGTAAAGCAGGTTTGCGTTCCGGTGACATGGCCGATAAACACATTGCCTAACCCCTCTTCACGGGCGTAGCGATGGCGGTACATCAACAGCACGGCCGTCCCGCGCCCTACCGCACAGGCGGCCGCCAGCGCCGCCAGCACAGGAGTACCGCGTAGCGCCAGTTCGCTGACCACCAGAACTTTCGCCAGCAGAACAAAAATGAGCGCCAGGCCGCCATGCGTTCCCAGGCGGCTGTCGCGCATAATCTCCAGCATGCGTTCCCGACTACGGGCAGAGAAAACACCGTCACAGGTGTCGGCCAGACCATCGAGGTGAAAACCTCCCGTCATCAGCGCCAGCGCTAACACGGTGAAAAGCGCTGCCAGCGGTGCGCCGCACCAGGGCTGAAAGAGCATAAACACCAGCCCACTCAAGGCACCAAGCAGCAGGCCAATGAGTGGGAAAGTCACAATACCGCGTGAATACTGATCGAACTCCAGTCCTTGCGACCAGCGGCCAGGAACAGGCAAACGCGTAATAAAAGAGAGCATTGCCCAGAACAACTTACTCATTTAATTTTGACTCCAATACCGGATACCACCAGCCAGACCTCATCCGCCGCAGCCGCCAGACGCTGATTCACGCGCCCGGCGATATCCCGAAAGTGACGAGCCAGACGGTTTTCCGGCACAATCCCCATCCCGACTTCGTTGGTTACCAACACCACCTTCGCCGGACATCGCTGGCAGGCCGCGATCAGCGTCTGGATCTCCGCCTCAATCGCCGTTTCCAGGGCCGCGTAGTCCCAGCTATCCGGATCGCTGTCACCGCCAAAGGCAAACAGCAGGTTAGTGACCATCGTCGTGATACATTCCAGCAGAATGGCCTCATCCGGCGCGTTATCCGCAGCGATCAGCGCATCAAGATGTTGCCAGCGCTCGGCAGTACGCCAGTGCGCTGGGCGACCCTCGCGATGATGCTGAATACGCGCGGCCATCTCGTCATCAAAAATCTGCGATGTCGCGATGTACAGCACCTGCGGGGAATCCGCGATTAGCGCTTCGGCATGACGACTCTTACCGCTGCGCGCGCCGCCAGTGACCAGAATCATCATACGGACTCCCGGTGTTGCTGCATGATGGTATAAATTTTCTCAATATCGATGTGTTGCCGCATCGCATCCGCCAGCAGATCGAACTGCTGCGATTTATATTGCGCGTATTGGAAGGCGGGATCCAGGGGAGCCAGGCCTTTACGCACGCGCAGGCCGTTAATCAACGCCCGCGTAAAGCCATCACTGTCGAACAGACCGTGCAGATAGGTGCCAAACACCCGTCCGTCTGCCGTGACGGCGCCATCCGCGACGTTTTCGCCGTGCTTCTGGAGTTGCATCACCGACCGACAGTCACCGTTCAGCGTCGTTTCACCCATATGAATTTCATAGCCGCGTACCGGCAACCCGGACGCCGCAGACAGCCAGTCAGGCAGTGCCGACGACATCGTCGCCGTTACCTGAGTAGTGGTTTTCCGCTGGGCAAAGTGGGTGACAGTATCAAGCAACCCCAGTCCCGGCAGCGTTCCCAGTCCCGATTCAACCTCATCAATGATGGTTTCACCGAGCATCTGATAGCCGCCGCAGATCCCAACGATGGGGATGTTTTGCTGGTGCGCCTGCAACACCGCGTGAGCCATGCCGCTTTCACGTAGCCATACCAGATCGCCGAGCGTATTTTTGCTGCCCGGCAGGAGAACCAGATCAACATCCGCCAACTCTTGCGGATGGCGTACATAGCGCACGCGCACATCAGGTTGCGCTGCCAGCGCGTTAAAATCGGTGAAATTGGAGATATGCGGGATTTGCACCACCGCAATGTTGATATCGCGTTTTTCCGTACGCAGGTATTTCCCTTTTTGCAGCGCCACGCCGTCTTCATCCTCGAGATCGACATCCAGCCACGGCATCACCCCCAGTACGGGAACGCCGGTCAGGCTTTCAATCTGTTCGATGCCGGGATTAAGCAGCGCCACATCACCGCGAAATTTATTGATGATCACCCCTTTCACTCGCGCACGCTCGTGTTCATGCAGCAGCGCCAGCGTACCGTAAATAGAGGCGAACACCCCGCCGCGATCGATATCGGCGACCAGAATCACCGGGCACTGCGCCATCTCGGCCATTCCCATATTAACGATGTCGCGGTCGCGCAGGTTGATCTCCGCCGGACTGCCCGCGCCTTCCAGCACCAGTACATCAAACTCCTGCGCCAGACTGGTATAAACGGAGAGGATTTGCTCGCGCAGACGCGGTTTGTATTCGTGATAGCTGACCGCGTCCATATCGGTCGCCACCTGCCCCATTAGTACCACCTGCGCCTTGCGATCGCTGGTCGGTTTCAACAGCACCGGATTCATACGGACATCCGGCACAATACCCGCCGCTTCGGCCTGGAATATCTGCGCGCGGCCCATCTCTTTCCCCTCCGGCGTAATGCCGGAGTTGAGCGCCATATTCTGCGACTTGAACGGTGCGGTCCGCAGACCGTCCTGATAAAATATGCGGCACAAACCCGCCACCAGAACGCTCTTGCCGACGTCAGACGCCGTTCCCTGCAACATAATGGCCTGCGTCATGACGCCTCCTTGATTGCGCGTTGTCGCATACAACTGAAAAATTCATCTTCGGTTTTGCACAGCGGCATGCCTAACTGCGCGTGCAGTTTCACCAGCCAGGGTTGCGTTAACCCGGCCTCTTCAATCAGCGCCGTGCGAGCAAAGACCTCGCCCGGTTCACCGTGCGCCAGCACTTCGCCATGACGTAAGACGTAGACGGCGTTGCTGACTTCATAAATCAGATCAATATCATGGCTGGAGATCACCACGTGGTTTCCCTGCGCCACAATCCGTTTGATGATGTCAATCATCTGGCTGCGCCCCGAAGGATCAAGACCCGCCGTGGGTTCATCGAGTAACAGGTATTTCGCCCGTAACACCAGCGCGCCGGCGATGGCCACTCGTTTCTTCTGACCGTGACTTAAGCACTGAATCGGCTGCTGGCGAAAATGCTGAGCATCTACCAGCGTTAACGCCTCGTCGACTCGTCGGGCAATTTCCGCTTCCTCCACGCCAAGATTGCGCAGGCTGAAAGCGATATCGCTGTCGATATCGGTGTAGAAAATTTGCTGATCGGGATCCTGAAATACCGTCGCCACCTGCTGACGCAGCGCCAGTAAACCGCGCTTACTGTAGTCTAGCGGTTTTCCCTGCCACAGTACCGCGCCCTGCTGCGGTCGCAGTAAGCCGCTCAGATTCATAAACAGGGTGGATTTCCCACAGCCGTTGGCCCCCACCAGTCCGGTGACGGCGTGCTGCGAAAAATCCAGCGTCAGCCCTTTAAGTACCTGCGCATCCTGATAACGAAACCAGAGTTCGGTGGTGGCAAGCATGTTTTTCCTTACAGGTGAAAATCACCCTGATACAATTTGATATCTAACGTCGCCGCCATTTGCTGATAGCGAATCAGCACCCGGGTGAACAGAACGCCCACCAGCATTGCCAGCGAGCGATAGCCAATCGGCAGACTACGATAGCCAAAACGCAGCGTCTGCGCGCGATGAATTGCCATCGCTTCATCTAACAGAATAAAAATAAAGCGCCAGGTCAGCAGGATCTGTTCCGTCAGCAGGCGCGGCACCCGCGCCCGTTTGAGCAGGACGATCAACTGCGGAAACGGCAGATTAAGCACCAGCCAGAACGTGGCGGCCAGCGCAGCCAGACTGCGCCAGAACGTCTCGTTAGCGGTATGAAGTCCTGACGCCGTCACGCCCAGCCAGTAACTGCCCACGGGGAAACTTACCAGCAGCGTTTGCGGGTCGCGGCTGACGCTGAACAGGATCGTCACCACGCCGACCAGTAAAAAACCAAACGGCAACGCCATCCAGCGACACCAGCGACGCAGGGAGATCCGCAGCAGCCAACAGGTCAGCCCGGCTATCAGCGCCAGTTCGATCCCCTGCCCCCACGCAGGCAAGGTAAAAGCCAGAATCATCAACAGCAGCCAGAACAGAAACTTACGTTCAGGAGCGATGTGAAACCAGCGGCTCTGATAGCTCAGTCGATCAAGCCCGGTCATCACGGCGTTGTCTGCCTTTGGTGTAACCCAGAATATAGAAAATCACCGCCGCGCCAATCGACCCCTGTAAGGTAAACAGCAGGCTTTCAATTTCCCCACTCGCCGGTTCGTACAGCGGTTGGAACCACGGCTCATAATGCGGAGCGACCACCTGAATCTGGCTTTCCGCCTCGCCGTCTGAACCACCAAACTCTCCGCCATGGTCAATAAAAAACGGCAAAATGACCAGGGCAATCACCATGGCTAACAATATCAGCGTCTTTTTCATCTTAATGTCCTTGCGCGGTAATCAGTTGCCGTTTCGTCAACTGGTCGTAGATCATCACGGTCAGCAATCCTTCGGCGATAGCAATCGGGATCTGCGTCAGGCAGAAAATCCCCATAAACTTGACGACAGACCCTGTCGCACCCGCCTCGGGATCCGGGAAAGCCACGCCCAACTGCACCGACGTGACAAAGTAGGTCACCAGATCCGCCAGCATCGCGCAGAGGAAGACACCGACATCCCGGCGGATCCCGGCGCGGCAGGCCATTTTCCACACCATATAACCGACAACCGGGCCAATCACCGCCATCGACATGCCGTTTGCGCCCAGGGTGGTTAAGCCACCGTGCGCCAGCAGCAGCGCCTGGAACAGCAGGACGATAGCGCCGAGAACCGCCACCACGCCCGGCCCAAACAGGATAACCGCCAGCCCAACGCCCGTCGGATGTGAGCAGCTACCAGTGACCGACGGGATCTTCAGTGCGGACAGCACAAAGATAAACGCCCCACACAGCGCCAGCAGCACTTTCTGATGACTGTCGTCCATCACGATATGACGCAAACGCACCAGTCCATACCACAGGCACGGTAAAAACAGCAGCCACCAGGCCAGCGCCCACATCGGCGGTAAAAACCCTTCCATAATGTGCATGGCGAACGCCTGCTCCGGCACAATCATCAGCAATAGCGCCGCAGCCAGCCCACTGAATGACAGCTGTTTCAGCTGTTGTTCGAGTTTCATTCTGCATACTCCCACTGTTTGTTGACCAGGATGGTCGAGAAATAAGGCAACGGCTGATCGTCGCTGACCTCGTTGAGATGCCGCCAGCACTGCTCTCCCGGGAGCGTGGCCTCGGACATCATCAGTGCACAGTCCAGTAATCCGGCCTGTTCCAGCAGCGCTTTAATCCGCGCGAATCGACCATACACTTTCATTAAAACCAGACTGTCGTGTTGACGGAGCGCCTGGGCGATTTCCGCTTCCGGCGCGGTACAAGAGATCACCGCCAGCGACTGTTGTTCCATCGCCAGCGGCGTTTTGGATCGTGCGGCAATGGCGGCAAACGACGTCACGCCAGGGACAATTTCCAGCCAGTCAGGACAACCGATGCGCTGTAGCAAAAAGACCCAGGTACTGAACAACATGGCGTCGCCCAGGGTGATAAATCCCACCTGTTTACCCGCCTTCACTTCTTTAACCAGCGCGGCGGCCACTTCATCCCAGACCGCCTCTTTTTCCGCGCTGTCTGCACTCATGGGAAAATGACAACAGCGCACTTCGGTGTTTTTGCCGATGTATTCCCGCACGATGGAAAGCGCGAGGCTGTCGCCGCCCTTACGTCCCGCTGGTGCATAGAGAATGTCCAGCGCCCCCAGAATGCGTGAAGCGCGAACGGTGATCAGATCGGCCGCTCCCGGACCGGTGCTCAGGGCGTACAGTTTGCCGCTCATGCCGCTTCCTCCATCGCCACGCTCAGCGCCTGTTGCAGATGCGCAACGAACATCGCTCGTACCGCCGGATTTTCGCCAAGACCGCTCAGCCACGGCGTTGCCGTGATCCCTGCCGCAGTAAACAACGTTTTCCACGAGTCATCTTCGTCAGAGGCCATATCGTTGATGGCGTGATCCCCCGCCACCAGCATCAGCGGCATCAGATGGACGGCTTTGACGCCCTCTTTGCTCAGGCTCTCGATCAGAATGTCGACTTCCGGATAGCTCTCCACCGCGCCGACGCGCGCCGGGAAACCCTGCGCCATCATCATGTGATCGAGGCAGGCATAGGCGGCAAACGCGTGGTGACTGGCACCGTGGCCCATGAACACCACTTTTTCATTGTCGGCAGGCACAGGCATCTGCTGTCGCAGGGCCAGCATTAACTGCGCGTAATCATCATGGCTACTCAGCAGCGGCACGCCCAGCGTCAGGCGGACAAACAGCGGACGCAGACTCTGCACTTCACGGACAATTTTTTCGTATTCGTCGCCGTTAATAATGTGCAGTGACTGAATCGCCACATCCTGATATCCCTGCTCAGCAAGCTTTTGCAGCGCCTGCAGCGGGGTGTCTATCTCGATTCCATCACGCTGTTTAAGCTTGCGAATAATCATTCCTGAGGTAAAGGCACGGAACAAATCGCGGTCGGGACAGCTGGCGGCCAGATCGCGCTCGCAGGCCACAATGTTCTTCTCGCAGGTGTCGTGATAGCTGGTGCCAAAGCTTATCACCAGAAGCGCTTTTTTCATTTTCTGACTCCTTAAGCAGCGGCCAGCCAGCGCGCCAAACGCTGCGCAAATGCGGCCTGACTTTCCAGTAACTCATCTCCCGTCACCAGCGGCGCCGGGCGGGTAATCACGATGCAGGGAATGCCTGCATCCAGACAGGGTTGAACCTTTTCCTGATAACCACCTTCTGCACCAGAAGCCTTGGTTATCACGACGTCAGCCTGACACTGACGATAAAACGCGGCGTTGAACTCGGCGCTAAACGGTCCGCACAGCGCGAACGTATCACCAACGCCAAAGCCAAGATCGGCGCACTGTTGAATCACTTCGGGTACGGGCAACACGCGAGCGAGCAGCGTTTTTTCTGGTAAACCCGCACGCCACGTTGCCAGATCTTTACTCCCGGTGGTCAGCAGTACTCGCTCGCCGAAACGTCGCGCAACGTCACACGCCTCATCAATGCTCTGTACGGCAAAGAGCAGCGGATGCGTCAGATTGCTGAGCTGCTCCGGGCGCTGATAGCGACTGAGCAGCACTCCTGCCCGTTCGCAGGCGCGCAGAATGTTGCGGCTCACCACTTCGGCATACGGGTGCGACGCGTCGATCACCCAACGCGTGCCGTTTTCCTTCAGCCAGTTCACCATCTGATCCTGCTCCAGCCGACCGCAGCGCACCTGGCCCTTGATGTCGCCGGCCAGTTGTTTCCCGGTCGGCGTTGCCACCGACAGGGTGTACGCCACGTTGGCGGCGTCCAGTTGCTGGCACAGCGCGCGGGCATCGCTGGTGCCGCCCATGACCAGAACCTCGCCAAAACTCACAACACATAACCTCGTGGCGTGATCATCAGACCCTCCTGCACATAGGTCGCTTTGTTGCCGACGATCACCAGACTGGTCATGTCCACCGGTTCAAAATCCATTTCACCCAGCGTGGTCAGCCATTTCTCTTGCTTTTTACGCCCGGCAGATTTCACCACCCCTACCGGCGTTTGCCCGCTCTTGCTGGCGGAAAGCAGTTCAAATGCGCGTGCCAGATGTCCTTCACGGCCCCGGCTGCGCGGGTTGTAGAAGCAAATCACGAAGTCTGCTTCCCCAGCGGCAATAATGCGTTTTTCGATAACCGGCCACGGCGTCAGGAGATCGCTCAGGCTGATGTGGCAAAAATCGTGCATTAGCGGCGCACCGAGCAGCGACGCAGCAGCGATGCTGGCAGTCATCCCTGGGATCAGACGCACTTCAACATCCAGTTTCTGTTTGCTGACCAGCTCCAGCACCAGCCCCGCCATGCCGTAAATACCGGCGTCACCGCTGCTGATCAGCGCCACGTTATGTCCGGCCTGCGCCAGTTCAATCGCCGCATGGCAGCGCTCGATCTCTTTACACATACCGGTTTTGATCACCTGCTTGTCACCGGTAAACGCTTTGACGAGGTGGGTGTAGGTTTTGTAACCCACAATGATTTCTGCCGCCTGCAGTGCTTCAACGGCTTCCATGGTCATCATGGCCTGTGAGCCGGGGCCGATTCCGATTACGGTTAACATCAGTGTGAAACTCCCAAAGTGATAGTGACGCCCTGCTCGCGCAGGGTTTCGCCGGTCAATTGCCCATGACTCAGCAGCCACGCTGCCGGACCCGAGACGCTTCCGACGCCGACCGTCTGGCGAACAAACGGCGAGGTCGGAAAGTGATGTTCATGCTCACGCAGCGCGTCAGCGGTAAAGGTTTCAAAAGGCACGCGCCAGCAGGAGGCAAGCTGAATCAGCCCCTCTTCATCTTTCTTGAGCGACACGCTGCCGATAGCTTTCAACGCCAGCGGATCAAAGCGCTGCGCTTCAAGCTGACGAGCCAGCAATGCCGCCAGTAGCGGGAACGGGGTATCGCGGCGACAACCAATTCCGGCGACGACTCGCTGCGGCACCAGTTTCCAGTGCTGAACCGGGATAGCCGGCAGTTCGTTACGTAACGTGACGCACACCAGCGCATCCAGTTCCGGTAGTTGCTGGAGATCGGTGACGGTAATGAACCCACGGCGATCGCAGTGGCGGACGTCTTCATCCAGTTCTTCATCCCACCACAGCCCCACTCGCTGGTTGCTCACCAGCATCTGATTCACCACTTTCACCGCCGAACGGAAGTCAGTCATGCGGGCATTGAGCTGAAACGCGAGGGTATCCAGCGCCGCCATTTCATTGACGTCAGTGGCGGTCGTAATCACCGGATCGGCCCCCAGCATGCCGGCGAGATAACGGGTCAGCGCGTTCGCGCCGCCCGCGTGACCGGAAAGCAGGCTGATCACGTGCTGCCCGCGCTCGTCGATTACCACCACCGCCGGATCGCTGAACTTGTCATTCACCAGCGGGGCCAGCACGCGCACCGCAATGCCGGTCGCCCCGATGAAAATCAGCGCGGAATAGTTCGAGAACGCGTCGCGCGCGGCGTGGGCGAATCCGCCGTCGAACGGCAGAAAACCGTCCTCCAGCAGTTTTTCACTGGTAAAACAGGTCAGCGGCAGCATCGCTGCCAGCCGTTTTGCCAACTGAACGCCGCCGGGCGTCAGGCAAAACAGCGCGATAGATTCAGGCTTTACGGTATTCATGGCTAAAGTCCGCGGCATAGAGTCTGGAGTAGTGATACTCATCTCCGAGGAAATTCCCGACCAGGATGAGCGCCGTTTTGCGGATCCCGGCATCGCGCACTTTATCCGCGATGTCCGCCAGCGTGCCGCGCACGGTCTGGCTTTCCGGCCAGGTCGCTTTATAGATAACCGCCACGGGCGTGGTCGCCGGATAACCGCCCTCGATCAACCGTTCCGCCACCCGATTGATGCGCTGGACGGAGAGATAGATAGCCATTGAGGTCTGGTGGCTGGCGAAGGATTCCAGTTGTTCGCGTTCCGGTACTGGCGTGCGGCCTTCAAGCCGCGTGATAATCAGGCTCTGCGAGACTTCCGGCACGGTGTATTCAACGCCCAACTCCGCCGCTGCGCCGAGGAAAGCGCTGACGCCCGGCACCACCTGCCAGTTGATGCCGCGTTTGGTCAGTTCTTCACCCTGTTCGCGCACCGAGCCATACAGCGACACGTCGCCGGTTTGCAGGCGCACCACTGTTTTCCCGGCCTTCACGCCCTCTTCCATCAGGGAGAGGATTTGCTCCAGGTGCAGTTCCGCACTGTCGTGACACTCCGCGCCCTCCGGGCAATACTCCAGCAGTTCAGTGTTGATAAGCGATCCGGCATAAATCACCACCTGCGCCTGTTGCAGCAGCCGGTAACCCTTAAGAGTAATCAGTTCCCGGTCACCTGGACCTGCGCCGACAAACCACACACAACGGGGATCAAATGTCTCAGACATGGTGTTCTTCCTTCTGACAGGCGATAACAAAAACGGGATTATTCGGTTTGAAATAGTGACCCGCGCCCAGCGCGGTCAGTGACGAAATTTGCATTTGCAGGCAGTCCACCTCCAGCATGCCAAGTTGTTGCAGATGCGCCAGCGCGGTGTTGAGGTTTTCCTGCAGGATAAAGGTCATCACCAGACGCCCGCCAACGTGCAACTGGCGCATGGACCAGTCGATCAGTTCCGTGAGATGTCCCCCGCTGCCGCCCATAAAGACGGCATCGGCTTTCTCGGTCATCATCATCGGCGCTTCGCCCGGCAGAATATCAATATTCGCGCAGGCGAAATGCTGACGGTTCTCGTCGAGCAAACGCAGCGCTGCCGGATTGCGCTCGATAGCCGTGATGTGCAGCGACGGAAACTGCAGCGCGGCTTCGATGGATACGCTGCCGGTCCCCGCCCCGATATCAATCAGGTGACTGGCCCGGTGCAGCTCAAGTTTTGCGAGAGCAAGTGCACGTACCGCTTCTTTGGTCATCGGCACCTTCTCACCGCGCAGGAAAAGCTCATCTTTCATCAAGGATCACCACTGCATTCATCTCGTATTCGGCATGGACCTCGCTGACGCGCAGCCAGTGGATCCGTTCGTTTTCCATCGCCAGGTTTTCGCCAATCACCATCCAGCGATCGCCCTTTCCTCGTGCAACCAGTTGCGCGGCAATTTCACGCGGTCCGCACTGACCGTCGGTGACCATTGCCACTTTGTTATGTTCGGCCAGCGTATCGAAACAGACGCTGCGCCCGTGACTACTGGTGAGCCACATGTCATTCATGTCGATTCCCGACTGTGCGCACAGATACTGCACCGCACTAATTCCAGGAATGATACGTACCTGCTCAATGCCAAAATGCGCCACCATCCGCGTACCGATGCCGTAAAACAGCGGATCGCCGGAGGCCAGAACCACCACCTGCTTATCCTGATGCGCGTCAATCCACGTCAGCAGCTCGGGAATGTTGGCGCCCAGCGCAAACTGCTCGCCGCGAAAGTCCGGAAACTGCTGCAAATGGCGCTGACCGCCAACCAGCACATCAGCCTCGTCAACCGCCGCGCGTGCTGCTGGCGTCATCAGTAGCAGACCGGCGGGCCCCATCCCAACCACCGTCAGCATTGCATCTCCCGGGCGATAGCCTCGACGGGCCGGTTGCTGCCGAGTACCTGGTTATCAAACGAAAACATGACAGCGTCGCAGGTCGGCGGGGTTTTGGTAAAGCGCAGCATCTGCATCACGCGCAGGCAGATACGTTCGGCAAGGTGGTTGTAGATGTGCTGAAAACCGTACGCGTCAATGTGCTCCATTGCCGCTTCGGTGGTGTCGCAGTCGCTCACCAGCGTTAGCAACTCCAGCGGTGCCCCGAGCAGCGCCAGATGGGCCACCAGCGTTTCCATCCGCGCATCGGCAATGTGGCTGTGGGTATGGAAAATCCCGGCGGCAATTTTGATAAGCTTTCCAGGATGGCCAACGAGCACAACCTGGCGAAATCCCAGTCGCACCGCCTCTTCAATCATGTAGCCGACAAAGTTGCTCATGGTGACCACCACGTTGGTGTCGATGCCCATCTGTTCGCGGACAAAACGCTCACCGTGGTTACCCGGCACCAGAACCACTCGCTCCAGCCCGGCGGCGCGTTTAATTTCCAGTTCCAACGACAGCGACCGCTTCCAGCTCTCTTCGGACATTGGGGTCACGATGCCGGTGGTGCCAATGATGGAAATGCCGCCAAGAATACCGAGTCGCGAGTTGTAAGTTTTTTGCGCCCGTTCTTCGCCTTCCGGAGCAAAAATTTCGATCTCCGCCCCGCGCGCCGGGCCTATCGCCTCACGCACGGCGGATTCAATGGTGTGACGCGGGGTGCGATTAATTGCCGCACTGCCAACGGGTAAACCAATCCCCTTGCGGGTGACGGTGCCAACCCCTTCGCCGCCAAGCAGGACAATTTCGCCGCTATCGTTCAGCGTGACGCGGGCGAAAATCAACATGCCGTGGGTGGCGTCCACATCGTCGCCACCGTCTTTGCGGATGGCGGCAATGGCCTGCTGTCCTTCAATGTGCGGCGATTCCACGTTCAGACACAGCGTGACGCCGGACGGCGTAACAATCGACACCTGGTGGATCAAATGCTGGCGCAGGACCATCAGCGCGGCAACTTTTGCCGCCGCCGTGGCGCACGATCCGGTGGTGTAACCTTTGCGCAGCGCTTTACCGTTATGCCAGACGGGCGCGTCGAAAGTCTGATCGCTCATCGCGCCCCCTGCATGTGATACAACATGGCGTTGACAATCGCCGCCGCAACGTTGCTGCCGCCTTTACGTCCAAGGGCTGCAATGGCGGGCAGTTGACTGTGCGTCAACGCCTCTTTAGACTCCGCCGCGCCGACAAACCCCACCGGTACGCCCACCACGCCACTTACCGCCACATCATGCTCCAGCAGGCGAAACAGTGCGGTGGGTGCATTGCCAAAGACAAACACTTTTTCACTCTCTTCCGTCACGGCCACATCTACCGCCGCCATTGAACGGGTGATCCCCTGCGCTTTCGCTTGTGCTACCACGCGCGGATCGCTGATGTAGCAGCGGCACTCGCCCCCCGTCTTCGCCAGCAGGGTTTTGTTAATCCCCGAAAGTGCCATGGTGGTGTCGGTATAAATAACCGTCGGACGACTCAGCGCCGCGCAAAGTTTTTCCAGCGCATCGCCCGAAAACCAGAGAATATCCAGCCAGTCAAAGTCAGCGGTGGTATGAATCACCCGCTTGATGATCGCTTCATGCAGCGGACTGGCAAACTGGTACTCCGGGCGCGTTTCATTAATGATCTCGCCAATGATGTCAAAACTTTTGGCTTCAATCGCCTGGGGTTGCTGGATGTATTGCATTGTCATTTATCCTCAGGCCACCCCAACCACCAGCCAGCGCGTTACGAGGAACAGCACCAGAGCCAGCGTTGAGGCGACCCACATCAGTCGAATCGTTTGGGAAATGTCATCTACGGAAATGGTGCGCTGCGCGTCGCCGATCCACGGTTTTTCAACACGCTCACCAAAGTAATCATTCGGGCCGCCCAGTCGAATGCCCAGCGCACCGGCAACGGATGCCTCCGCCCACGCGCAGTTTGGACTGCTGTGGTTATAGCGGTCTCGCCACCCCACGCAGAGCGCCCGGGAGCCATTACGCCGACACAAAACCGCCGCCGCGCTCAGTAACAGCCAACTCAGCCGCGCAGGAATATAGTTCGCGACGTCGTCAAGCCGCGCGCTTACCATGCCAATCGCCCGGTATTTTTCGTGCTTATAGCCCACCATGGAATCCAGGGTGTTCACCGCTTTGTAGGCCATCGCCAGCGGCGCGCCGCCGAGTAACAGGAAGAACAGCGGCGCGATGATGCCGTCAACCGTATTCTCCGCAACAGTTTCCACCACCGCCCGGTTGATCTGTTCCGGCTGAAGTTGCGACGTATCGCGACCGACAATCCACGAGAGTTTTTCACGGCTTTGCGCAAGGTTACCTTCACGTAGCGGGCGCTCAACCTCCTGCGCCGCCGTCGCCAGACAGCGCCCCGCCAGCACGGTGAAGATCATCCAGACTTCAACGACCCAACCGAGCCACGGATGAATCAGCGCCGCCAGCCGTAACACGCCCCAGGCGACCGCCCACGTCAGCCCCACAACCACCAGCCACATTACCCCGCCGCCGATACGTAACGCCCGATCGCTGTGGCAGAAGCGGCGAATAATCCGTTGCACGACATTGATCAGATTGCCTATCCAGCGCACCGGATGCGGCCAGTCTGGCGGGTCGCCAATCACGACATCCAGAAGCCAGGCCACGCACCATGCCAGTAGCGTCATAACGCCTCCCGTGCGGCGTTCAGCCAGTGATTAAGCATTAATGGACGCTGAGCAAAGTGAACGTGCAGATAGCTGGCAAAGGTATTGCCGATTCGCCAGCCGCCAGACCACGCTTGCACCGTCTGACCGTCACGGACTTTGCGACATGCCAGCACGGCGGGCGTTTCAGGGGAAAAGTCGGAGTAATGAAATTCATGACCGCGCAGCACGTCACCTTCCGCAGCCAGCAACGTGGGCTGCAGAGCCTGCGCTTCACAATAGCCGAAGCGGGTCAGTCGTTTACCCATTTTGCTGCGACCGGGAATGATATCGGCCATGCGATGCTCTACCCCGTCAGCATCTTCCAGCAGGCTGCCGAGGTACATTAATCCGCCGCACTCGGCGTAGATCGCGACGCCGCGCTGGTGCGCCTCGCGCAGGCTTGCCAGCATGGTGCTGTTGGCCGCCAGCGTGGCCGCATGCAGTTCCGGATAACCACCGCCCAGCCAGACCATCTGGCAATCGGGCAACACGCGATCGTGGAGCGGACTGAAGCGCACAATGTTGACACCGGTACGCGCCAGCAACTTCACGTTGTCGGGGTAATAAAAGTTAAAGGCTTCATCATCGGCCATCGCCAGCGTCAGACCGTCCCCGGCGTTCGCCGCAGGAAGCTCAGGCCACTCACCCTGTGGTAACGCCTCAAGATGGCTTAACGCCAGTAACTGGTCGATATTCAGCGTGTTTTCCAGTCGGGCAGCGAAATCCTGCCACAACGGTTGATTCACGACGGACTCGCGCGCGGTCACCAGCCCCAGATGCCGTTCGGGTAACGCAACGCCCTCAACGCGCGGAACGTAACCCAGCACCGGCACGGCGCAGTAGTGTTCGATGGCGGTTTTCAGCAACTGGAAATGGGACTCGCTATTAACGCGATTAACAATAACGCCGGCAATGTTCAGCGTCGGGTCAAAATGCTGGAAGCCCATCACCGTGGCGGCAATGGAGGTAGAAACGGCTTTCCCATCAACCAGCAGAATCACCGGGCAGCCCAACTGTTTTGCCATCGCCGCGGTGCTACAGTAGTTGGGGTCAGTGCCGTAGCCGTCGTACAGCCCCATCACCCCTTCGATCACCGCAATATCCATGTCCTGCATCTGTTCGCTGAACAGCGCATTAAGAATCGATTCGGGAAGCATGAAGCTGTCGAGATTACGGGAAGCGGTGCCGCTGATGGCCGTATGCCAGGCGGTATCCAGGTAGTCAGGGCCGACTTTGCAGGGTTGGACGCGTAAACCACGTTGTTTCAATGCGTTCAGCAAGCCCAGCGTCACCGTGGTTTTACCACAGCCGCTACCGGTACCTGCCAGAACAAACGCGTACTGCTTTGCCGCCATGACCCTGATCCTGTTCAGGGTGGTAGGGATGTACTGACACCCAGTCTTCCGACTGTACGCATCTGAGCAACCCACTTCCCACCGAAGTTGTTGGTAGTATCCGACAGGCTGGTCTTCTGGCTTAGCGTCGTCCTCGCCCGTCCTTCCCAATCTTGCGATCAGTGGTCTTCACGGGGTTGTCAGCATCACAGCAGCGGGGGCTGCGGGGGATTTTCACCCCCTTCCCAGACACAATTGTGTCAAACCTGTCGGCTTAAATGATGAGCAGAATGAATTCTCCTCATCACAACAATACTTTTTCGTTACTTATTCGTTGCGCATTTTTTATCAACATAAAATGCCGCAATAAAACGATTCTGAATGAAATGTCATGCAAGAGAATAATGAAACCTCTTAACAATGACACTGTATCTCATCACAGAAATAAAAACTGGTGAAGATTATTCCGTAAAGAGCGATATTTTATTGCGCTATGACAATTTATTGCTGTACTAAAAACACTTAACCATTATAAATGACCGGATTACACGAGAATATCAAAAATCGGCAATAGCAAAATATTGCTATTTATGCCGACTCAGCAGGCAAGTTTTCATTTATTTTTTGTCGATAGGCCTGCGGCGTAACCTGATAAGTCTGACGGAACACTTTGCAAAAATAGCTGGTTTGCGAAAAACCTAAATTGCGGGCAATACTGGCAATGCTCCAGTCACTGTGGCAAAGCAGCTCTCTGGCACTGGCCATGCGCTGTTGATTGACCCACGCATTAAAACCAATGCCCTGATATTTTTTGAACAGTTTGCTGAAATAGTACGGGCTCAGATAGACGTGCGATGCCACATCTTCAAGACGAAGATCGTCAGACAGATGCGCATCAATATAACGCAACGCTTTTTTCATCTTACTGTCATGAGGGCTGGCGGCGCGGGCCGGACGTGCAGGTTCCGTAGGCTGCGCACTGTCTTTGATCACCACGAAATTGAGCTGCTTTTTGAGGCAGTTTTCAACAATGAGTTTGAGCAGATCCGCCGAGGCCATCACGCGTGAATAGTCCATTTCCGGGACATTACTGAACTCATTGAGCAGTTCTGGATCGGCCTGCCAGCGATCGTCAACCTTCATGATGTTAAGCAGATCGATACCGTCATCGTTACGTAAACGCACCTGGCCGCACAAGACGAACCCGACAAGATGGCCTGAGATCACGAGAGGAATAGAAAAATCGGTTAGCCCGGCATGACAGCGATAGATACAGGGTTGATCCGATTTTGACGCTTCCAGTCCTCCACAGCGATCGCTCATACGACACCGGGTACTGTGTTGTGGATGCTGACGCATCAGTTGACAAAAAGGCGTGAAATTAAACAGCTCAGAAATCTCATCACCGTGAATATTGACAACCACAACAGCCAGGCTGGTCGCTTGCGCAAAATCCTGTGCGATTTTATTAATGAGTTCTGAGTTCAGGGTACTCGCAGAAATCATGATAAAATCCCTCAGTTAATCCATTGTTATAATGAAAACATAAATTTTACATTCACTTTTTATCATCCCCTATCCGTGTATGTAAATGACAGAAAGTATAAGGGACAATAACAAAAGTCTCCCCGGGTGGGGAGACTTTTTAGTCAGTTCGTGAAAGCAGATCACGAAATAGAAATTAAAGACGTGATAATAGCCGTATGTGTCCGAATTACGCGTCTGTCTCTTCAATTTTACAGGTATTACAGGGCAAATTTTTACCAATGAGGTACTTGTAGATAGCCGCTCCCGCGCACGCACCAATCAGTGGCGCGATAATCGGCACAATAAAGTACGGAATATCACGTCCGCCAGTCATCGCAATATCCCCCCAGCCCGCCATCCAGGCGAACAGTTTAGGACCAAAATCACGCGCCGGGTTCATGGCAAACCCTGTCAACGGGCCTGTGGATGCGCCAATCACCGCCACCAGAATGCCGATCAGCAGCGGCGCCAGTGGTCCCTTAGGCACGCCGTTGCCATCATCCGTCAGCGCCATAATCAGCCCCATCAGAATAGAGGTGATGACGATTTCGACCCCTGCCGCCTGCCACACGCTAAGCGCGGCGGCCGGATATGTACTGAAAATGCTGGCCAGATAGAGGCTATCGGCGCTGCCGCGAACCATATTGTGGGCAGTTTCGTACTCGGTGAATAAATTGCCGTAAAGCAGATAGGCCAGCACCGCGCCGCCAAACGCACCCGCAACCTGCGCAATGGTGTAAGGCAGAACTTTGCGTCCCGGGAAGCAGGCAAACAGCCAGAGTGCGACGGTGATCGCCGGGTTCAGATGCGCCCCGGAAATTCCCGCTGTCAGATAAACCGCAAGCGAAATTCCCAGACCCCAAATAATACAAATTTCCCAGAGACCCAGACTGGCACCTGCAACTTTCAGTGCGCTAAGGCAGCCGATACCAAAAAACAAAAACAATCCGGTACCCAAAAACTCGGCAATGCATTGCGCTTTCAGTGAATCATTCATTGTGACACCTTCTTAGAAGCGTTCGTGTCCTTACCAGCGGACCCTTGCTGGTCGTAGAGTACAACAACACCTACTATAGAAAGAGGTCGCTGAAAATTGTTGGCAAACTGAGCACTCTGAGACCTGGAAAAATCGTGTTGTTATAGCAATTTCTTGTCATTCATTTATTCAGAGGCAGCGTGTAGAGTGCCTGAATGTAATTAACCAGAACGATTCATAATAATAAAAATTGGTTATTTGCAGATTCGTCTTTTCCAATCAACGTCACAAATCGGCTTTCCCGCATAGCAAATTAAATTAATACTGTCACCCCTAAAAATGTAAATATGGAATAGCAAAAACCAAAATATCACATCCATAAAAATTAACAAAACCTTAAAAAACAACAAGATAAAATACAATAAAGCAAGTTTATCACATTCATACCCCACTAATTTTTCTCCCTTACTTTCAAGTCAGCCATTCTTTTTCCTCGCTTCTTTTTATAGTCATGATTATCGGGACAAACCCAGGCGAGGTCTTTATGCAACAAGAAGCATTAGGAATGGTAGAAACCAAAGGCTTAACTGCAGCCATAGAGGCCGCAGATGCAATGGTGAAGTCAGCCAATGTCATGTTGGTCGGCTACGAAAAAATTGGCTCAGGGCTGGTAACCGTCATCGTTCGCGGTGATGTCGGTGCCGTAAAAGCGGCGACCGATGCGGGTGCTGCCGCTGCGCGCAACGTGGGAGAAGTGAAAGCCGTACACGTCATTCCACGCCCTCATACCGATGTTGAAAAAATCTTACCGAAGGGAATTAACCCATGAGCAGCAATGAACTGGTTGAACAGATCATGGCGCAGGTCATTGCCCGTGTGGCAACGCCTGATCAAGCGGGCATCCCTGATAAAACCCATCCAAAACGAGAGACGGCTATGGCAGAGAAGAGCTGCAGTTTAACGGAATTTGTTGGCACTGCGATTGGCGACACCGTAGGTCTGGTGATTGCAAACGTAGACAGTGCCCTGTTGGAAGCAATGAAGCTTGAGAAGCGCTATCGCTCCATTGGCATCCTGGGCGCGCGTACCGGCGCGGGTCCACACATCATGGCGGCAGACGAAGCGGTCAAAGCCACCAATACCGAAGTGGTGAGCATTGAACTCCCACGCGATACCAAAGGCGGTGCAGGCCACGGTTCGTTAATCATTATCGGCGGCAACGACGTTTCCGACGTTAAGCGCGGGATTGAAGTGGCGCTGAAAGAACTCGACCGGACCTTCGGTGATGTTTATGGCAATGAGGCCGGACACATCGAACTGCAGTACACCGCGCGTGCCAGTTACGCACTGGAAAAAGCCTTCGGCGCGCCGGTTGGCCGTGCCTGCGGCGTGATTGTCGGTGCTCCGGCCTCCGTCGGCGTGCTGATGGCGGATACCGCGCTGAAAGCAGCGAATGTTGAAGTCGTGGCTTACAGCTCTCCGGCGCATGGCACCAGCTTCAGTAACGAAGCGATCCTGGTTATCTCCGGCGATTCCGGCGCAGTGCGTCAGGCGGTTATCTCGGCGCGAGAAATCGGTAAAACCGTCCTTGCGACCCTCGGTTCAGAACCGAAAAACGATCGCCCGTCCTACATCTGATATCCGTGAGGCTCATTCATGAGATCGAAAAGATTTGAAGCACTGGCGAAACGCCCTGTAAATCAGGACGGATTCGTTAAGGAGTGGATCGAAGAAGGCTTCATTGCGATGGAAAGCCCGAACGATCCTAAGCCGTCGATTAAAATCGTTAACGGCGCAGTCACCGAACTCGATGGCAAATCGGTCAGCCAGTTCGACCTGATTGACCACTTCATTGCCCGCTACGGCATCAACCTGACGCGCGCAGAAGAAGTCATGGCAATGGACTCCGTTAAGCTCGCCAACATGCTGTGCGATCCTAACGTGAAACGTCGCGACATTGTGCCGCTGACTACGGCGATGACCCCGGCGAAAATTGTCGAAGTGGTTTCGCACATGAACGTGGTTGAGATGATGATGGCGATGCAAAAAATGCGCGCACGTCGTACTCCATCCCAGCAGGCACACGTCACCAACGTCAAAGATAATCCGGTGCAGATTGCTGCCGACGCAGCAGAAGGTGCATGGCGCGGTTTTGATGAGCAAGAGACGACCGTGGCCGTGGCGCGTTATGCCCCGTTCAACGCCATTGCTCTGCTCGTCGGTTCTCAGGTCGGTCGTCCGGGCGTGTTGACGCAATGTTCGCTGGAAGAAGCCACTGAACTGAAACTCGGCATGCTGGGCCATACCTGCTACGCCGAAACCATTTCTGTCTACGGTACCGAACCAGTCTTTACCGATGGCGATGATACGCCGTGGTCAAAAGGTTTCCTCGCCTCTTCTTACGCCTCCCGTGGTTTGAAAATGCGTTTCACCTCCGGTTCAGGTTCCGAAGTGCAGATGGGCTATGCCGAAGGTAAATCCATGCTGTATCTGGAAGCGCGCTGCATATACATCACCAAAGCGGCGGGTGTTCAAGGTCTGCAAAACGGCTCCGTGAGCTGCATCGGCGTTCCGTCCGCCGTTCCATCAGGGATCCGCGCGGTACTTGCAGAAAACCTGATCTGTTCATCACTGGATCTGGAATGCGCCTCCAGTAACGACCAGACCTTTACCCACTCCGATATGCGTCGTACCGCGCGTCTGCTGATGCAGTTCCTGCCGGGTACCGACTTTATCTCTTCCGGTTATTCCGCCGTGCCGAACTACGACAACATGTTCGCGGGCTCCAACGAAGATGCGGAAGACTTCGATGACTACAACGTTATCCAGCGTGACCTGAAAGTGGACGGTGGTCTGCGTCCGGTGCGTGAAGAGGACGTTATCGCCATTCGTAACAAAGCAGCACGTGCTCTGCAGGCGGTTTTCGCCGGCATGGGTCTGCCGCCGATTACGGATGAAGAAGTCGAAGCCGCCACCTACGCACACGGTTCAAAAGATATGCCTGAACGTAACATCGTTGAGGACATCAAGTTTGCGCAGGAAATCATCAACAAAAACCGCAACGGTCTGGAAGTGGTGAAAGCGCTGGCTCAGGGTGGCTTTACCGATGTCGCGCAGGACATGCTCAACATCCAGAAAGCCAAGTTAACCGGGGACTATCTGCATACCTCCGCCATTATCGTCGGCGACGGACAAGTGCTCTCTGCAGTCAATGACGTCAACGATTATGCCGGTCCGGCAACAGGTTATCGCCTGCAAGGCGAACGCTGGGAAGAAATTAAGAACATCCCTGGCGCACTTGATCCCAACGAGCTTGGCTAAGGGGTGAACAATGGAAATTAATGAAAAATTGCTGCGCCAGATTATTGAAGACGTTCTGTCCGAAATGCAGACCAGCGATAAGCCCGTCTCGTTTCGCGCGCCGGGAACGTCAACCGCACCTGCTGCACCGGCCGGTGACAGTTTTCTGACGGAAATTGGCGAGGCAAAACAGGGCACGCAACAGGATGAAGTCATCATCGCTGTCGGCCCGGCGTTTGGCCTTTCTCAGACCGTTAATATCGTCGGTCTGCCGCACAAGAACATTCTGCGTGAAGTGATTGCCGGTATTGAAGAAGAAGGCATCAAAGCGCGTGTGATTCGCTGCTTTAAATCGTCCGACGTGGCCTTTGTTGCCGTGGAGGGTAACCGTCTGAGCGGCTCTGGCATCTCTATCGGCATCCAGTCAAAAGGCACGACGGTCATCCACCAACAGGGACTGCCGCCGCTGTCCAACCTGGAGCTGTTCCCGCAGGCACCGCTGCTGACGCTGGAAACCTATCGCCAGATTGGTAAAAACGCCGCGCGTTATGCCAAGCGTGAATCACCGCAGCCGGTTCCGACGCTGAACGATCAGATGGCACGCCCGAAATATCAGGCTAAATCCGCCATTTTGCACATTAAAGAGACGAAGTACGTCGTGACGGGCAAAAACCCGCAGGAACTGCGCGTGGCGCTTTAATAAGGATCCCTTTATGAATACCGATGCAATTGAATCGATGGTACGGGATGTGTTGAGCCGCATGAACAGCCTGCAGGGCGACACATCTGCCCCGGCAGCCGGTTCGAGCAGTACGACCCAGACCGCAAAAGTGACCGACTATCCACTCGCCAGTAAGCATCCTGAGTGGGTCAAAACGGCCACCAACAAAACGCTGGATGAGTTCACTCTCGAAAACGTTCTGAGCAACAAAGTGACCGCGCAGGATATGCGTATCACACCGGAAACGCTGCGTATTCAGGCGGCTATCGCCAAAGATGCTGGACGTGACCGCCTGGCGATGAACTTTGAGCGTGCCGCAGAACTGACGGCAGTACCGGACGATCGCATTCTTGAGATCTATAACGCTCTGCGTCCTTACCGTTCAACGAAAGAAGAACTGCTCGCGATCGCGGACGATCTTGAAAATCGCTATCAGGCCAAAATCTGCGCCGCGTTTGTTCGTGAAGCTGCGGTGTTGTACGTCGAGCGTAAGAAACTGAAAGGCGACGACTAAGGAAAGGTCATGAGATATATAGCTGGCATTGATATCGGCAACTCATCCACAGAAGTCGCACTGGCGACAGTGGATGGCACTGGCGCGCTCACCATTACCGGTAGCGCGCTGGCGGAAACCACCGGGATAAAAGGCACATTGCGTAATGTGTTTGGGATTCAGGAGGCGCTTACGCTTGCGGCTAACAATGCAGGCATCAATGTCAGCGATATCTCGCTTATCCGTATCAACGAAGCCACCCCGGTGATTGGTGATGTCGCGATGGAAACCATCACGGAAACTATCATCACCGAATCCACCATGATCGGTCATAACCCGAAAACACCGGGCGGTGTCGGTCTGGGTGTGGGGATCACTATCACGCCGGAAGAGTTACTCACCCGCCCGGCGGATACCCCGTTAATTCTGGTGGTGTCATCCGCTTTCGATTTCGCTGATGTCGCCACCATGATTAACGCCTCTGTCCGTGCTGGTTATCAGTTAACGGGCGTCATTTTGCAACAGGACGATGGCGTTCTGGTCAGTAACAGACTGGAAAAACCGCTGCCTATCGTTGATGAAGTGCTGTACATCGACCGTATACCGCTCGGAATGTTGGCCGCCATTGAGGTCGCCGTACCCGGCAAGGTTATCGAAACGCTGTCAAACCCTTATGGCATCGCGACGGTGTTTAATCTCAACGCGAACGAGACCAAAAACATTGTTCCGATGGCGCGAGCGCTGATTGGCAACCGCTCCGCTGTGGTGGTGAAAACCCCTTCAGGTGATGTTAAAGCGCGCGCCATTCCTGCTGGAAACATTGAACTGCAGTCACAGGGACGTACGCTACGCGTTGATGTCGCCGCGGGTGCCGACGCCATTATGAAAGCGGTCGGCGAATGCCCGAAACTGGACAACGTTACCGGTGAAGCGGGCACCAATATTGGCGGCATGCTGGAACACGTTCGCCAGACGATGGCGGAACTGACCAACAAGCCAAGCAACGAAATTTTTATCCAGGATTTGCTGGCCGTCGACACCTCCGTCCCCGTCAGCGTCACCGGCGGACTGGCCGGTGAGTTTTCTCTGGAACAGGCCGTCGGTATCGCATCGATGGTGAAATCAGACCGTCTGCAGATGGCGATGATCGCCAGCGAAATCAAAGAAAAGCTGAACGTGGACGTTCAGGTTGGCGGCGCAGAAGCTGAAGCGGCGATTCTGGGCGCGCTCACCACGCCCGGTACCACGCGTCCGCTGGCGATTCTGGATTTAGGCGCTGGCTCGACCGACGCCTCCATCATTAATCCCAAAGGCGAAATTATCGCCACACACCTCGCCGGGGCTGGCGACATGGTGACCATGATCATCGCCCGGGAACTGGGGCTTGATGACCGCTACCTGGCAGAAGAGATCAAAAAGTATCCGTTAGCCAAGGTCGAAAGCCTGTTCCATCTGCGTCACGAAGACGGCAGCGTTCAGTTTTTCCCGACGCCGCTTCCCCCTGCGGTATTTGCCCGCGTCTGCGTGGTCAAGCCGGATGAACTGGTGCCTCTGCCCGGCGATCTCGCACTGGAAAAAGTTCGCGCCATTCGTCGCAGCGCCAAAGAGCGCGTATTTGTCACCAATGCCCTGCGCGCGCTACGACAGGTTAGCCCGACGGGCAATATCCGCGACATTCCGTTCGTCGTTCTGGTGGGCGGCTCCTCGCTGGACTTTGAAGTGCCGCAACTGGTGACGGACGCCCTGGCGCATTATCGACTGGTTGCCGGACGCGGAAATATTCGCGGCACTGAAGGACCGCGAAACGCAGTGGCTACCGGCCTCATCCTTTCCTGGCATAAGGAGTTTGCCCATGGACAGTAGTGTCACTACGCCTGCCATTGTGATTTCGACTATCGGCGACTGTCTTTCCGTCTGGAAAGAGGTGCTGCTCGGCATTGAAGAAGAAGGCATCCCGTTTGTGATTCAACACCAGGCGGCGGGAGAAGTCGTTCAGAGCGCATGGCAGGCAGCCCGCATGTCGCCGCTGCTGGTTGGCATCGCCTGCAACGAAGAAACCCTGGTCGTGCACTACAAAAATTTACCCACTTCAGCGCCGCTTTTTACGCTGACGTATCGCCAAAACAGCCTTGACCGGCGAAGTACTGGAAACAACGCGGCAAGGTTAGTCAAAGGGATCCCCTTCCGGGATCTCAATGCTTAATCCACAGGAGAATCGCAGTATGAATAACGCACTGGGACTGGTTGAAACAAAAGGGTTGGTCGGCGCGATTGAAGCCGCAGATGCCATGGTGAAATCTGCCAACGTGCAACTGGTCGGTTACGAAAAAATCGGCTCCGGTCTGGTGACCGTCATGGTTCGCGGTGACGTCGGCGCCGTTAAAGCCGCCGTTGATGCAGGCTGCGCGGCAGCAAGCGTCGTGGGCGAGGTGAAATCCAGCCACGTTATCCCGCGTCCGCACAGCGACGTTGAGGCTATTTTACCGAAATCTGCCTGAGTACTATCGAAAAGGAGCACAGCGTGAAGCAATCACTGGGATTACTCGAAGTTAGTGGTCTGGCATTAGCCATCTGTTGCGCAGATGCCATGGCGAAAGCGGCTTCCATCACGCTGGTTGGCCTTGAAAAAACCAACGGTTCAGGCTGGACGGTGATCAAGATAACCGGTGATGTGGCGTCAGTACAATCTGCCATCATCACCGGTGCTCATCTCGCCGAACAGCAAGATGGCCTGGTCGCGCATAAAGTGATCGCCAGACCCGGCGAGGGCATTCTCTCCCGCGCGATGGCTGCCACCCCGGCGCCTGTATCAGCACCCGCAGCGGTGTCTGTACCTGAGCCCGTGCCAGCCCCCATTGAAGAACCTGAAACTGAAGTCGTTGTAGAAGAGTCAGCACCGGAAGCGGCGCCTGAAGACGGGATTATCAGCTGCAATTTGTGTCTGGACCCGGCCTGTAAGCGCCAGAAAGGCGAACCCCGGTCGCTCTGCCTGCATTCAGGTAAACGAGGTTAAGCGTAATGGATAAGCAACTTCTGGAAACGACGGTCAGCAAAGTGCTGAATGAATTGCGGGATCGCCCTATTCCACTGGGCGTTTCCAACCGTCATATCCACCTTAACGCTGAGGATTATGCCCGTCTTTTTCCGGGACATCCGATTAGTGAGAAAAAAGGACTCCTGCAACCGGGACAGTACGCGGCTGAGCAGACCGTCACGTTAGTGGGTCCAAAAGGTCAACTGAAAAATGTCCGCCTGCTGGGGCCACTACGTAGCACCAGCCAGGTGGAGATTTCCCGCACGGATGCCAGAACGTTGGGCATCGCCGTACCGTTACGGATGTCCGGTAATCTTAATGGTACGCCGGGTATTCGTCTCGTGAGCCCCTTTGGCGAAGTCGAACTCCCCTCTGGCGTGATCGTCGCCCAGCGCCACATTCACATGTCACCGCTGGATGCGCTGATCCTGCGCGTTGCTCATGGCGATAGCGTCAGTGTCGCCATTGAGGGAACCGATCGTCGGCTGATCTTCGACAACGTTGCGGTACGTGTTTCCCCCGATATGCGCCTGGAGATGCATATTGATACCGACGAGGCCAATGCCGCTGGGGCAGATGACGCCAATGCTTTCGTCACGCTGGTGACGCCGCGATGAACGGCGAACTGTTGCAGCGAATCGTCGAGGAGGTGGTCTCCCGCCTGCAGCGTCGAGCACAAAGCTCCGTCACGCTGAGCGTCGCGCAACTGCGGGAAACACAGTCCCACACCCTGTTTTGTCAGTACGCCTCCCTGCATATTTTGCAGGTCGATCTGCCCCTGCTGGAGCAGATCGCCGACAACGATTCGTCGCATGCTGCCGCCGTCATGATTCATGAGGCGCTGGCATTGGGTCTCCGGGTGCAACTCTCAGTGCAACGTCGGTTGTTGCCCGCATTGCCGGTGAAGAAGCTGGCCCGACTGCCGCTGGTTTTCTGCGATGAACAGGGGCAGTCAATCACACTGCACCCCACCCGACTGTTAAGTTACGCCGATGTTGCCCGCTTACCCGCAGGGTTACTGGTGCTGCATCGCACATGTGTTGTTACCGCGCTGGCTCGCGAGACCGCGAGTTCACGCCACATCTATTTAATTAAGCAGGAGTGAACCATGCATCTGGCACGTGTTACAGGCGCGGTGGTATCCACGCAAAAATCGCCCTCGTTGGTCGGTAAAAAACTTCTGCTGGTACGCCGGGTCAGTGCCGACGGCGAACTGCCGGCGAATCCGACGGCAGGCGATGAAGTCGCCGTTGACTCCGTCGGCGCAGGCGTTGGCGAACTGGTGCTCCTGAGCAGCGGTTCCAGCGCCAGGCATGTTTTTTCCGGGCCGAATGAGGCCATCGATCTGGCCGTTGTCGGCATTGTCGACACGCTTTCTCGTTAAGGGGGAGTTATGGCGATTTATACCCGCACAGGCGACGCAGGCACAACGGCGCTTTTTACCGGACAGCGCGTCAGTAAAACGCACCCCCGAGTGGAAGCGTACGGCACGCTTGATGAGCTTAACGCCGCGCTGAGCCTGTGCGTCTGCGCCACCCGCAACGCGCAGCATCGCGCGCTGCTGGAAGCCATTCAACTGCAAATTTTCTGGTTCAGCGCTGAACTTGCCAGCGAAAGCGAACAGCCCTCAGCGGACCAGCGCTACATCAGCTCTGAGGAAATTGCCGCGCTGGAAGCGGCCATCGATACCGCAATGGGACGCGTCGCGCCCTTGCACAGTTTTATTCTGCCAGGCCGCTGTGAAGCCGCAAGCCGCCTGCATTTTGCCCGCACGCTGGCGCGCCGGGCTGAACGCCGGCTGGTTGAACTCGCTGCCGATGTCAGCGTCAGGCATGTACTAATGCGCTATATCAATCGCCTGTCAGACTGCTTGTATGCGCTGGCGCGAGCGGAAGATCACGACGCCCATCAGGACACGATTATCCGGGAAGTGACGAAACGCTATCTGGCAACCGGTCACGCCCCTGTCAAAAAGGAATCTGCGATGTCGCTCTCTTTTGGCGATCTCCATCAGTTAACCCGCGCCGCCGTCGAGCGGGCGCAAGCCTTAAACGTCCCGGTGGTCGTCAGTATTGTTGACGCCCACGGCACAGAAGCCGTTACCTGGCGGATGCCGGACGCTCTGCTGGTCAGCAGCGAACTGGCACCGAAAAAAGCCTGGACCGCCGTGGCGATGAAAACCGCGACTCATGAACTCGCGTCGGTGGTTCAGCCCGGCGCACCGCTGTACGGGCTGGAAAGTCATATGCAGGGAAAAGTCGTCACGTTTGGCGGCGGCTACGCGCTATGGCGTGATGGATTGCTTATTGGGGGTCTTGGTATCAGCGGGGGAAGCGTTGAACAGGACATGGACATTGCACAGACTGCCATTGCGGCAATAAACGTGAGAACACATCAATGAATACTACTGAACTGGAAACCCTCATCCGCACCATTTTGAGCGAGCAACTGGCTCCCGCAAAAACTGAAATCAAAGGGAACGGAATCTTTCAGTCTGTTGGTGAAGCAGTCGATGCCGCCCACCAGGCGTTCTTGCGTTATCAGCAGTCACCGCTGAAAACGCGCAGCGCCATTATCAGCGCTATCCGGGAAGAGCTGGCACCACAGTTGGCAGCCCTGGCAGCAGAAAGCGCAGCGGAAACCGGAATGGGTAACAAAGAGGACAAATTCCTCAAAAACAAAGCGGCGCTGGACAACACCCCTGGCATCGAAGACCTGACCACTACCGCGCTCACCGGCGACGGCGGCATGGTACTGTTTGAATATTCACCGTTTGGCGTGATTGGTTCAGTCGCTCCCAGCACCAACCCGACAGAAACCATTATCAACAACAGCATTAGCATGCTGGCGGCAGGCAACAGCGTCTATTTCAGCCCGCATCCGGGTGCCAAAACGGTGTCGCTGAAGCTTATCGCCATGATTGAGGATATCGCGTTTCGCAGCTGTGGCATTCGCAATCTGGTGGTGACCGTCGCCGAACCGACATTTGAAGCTACCCAACAAATGATGGCGCATCCGAAAATTGCCGTACTGGCCATTACCGGCGGTCCAGGCATTGTGGCAATGGGCATGAAGAGTGGGAAGAAAGTAATTGGCGCAGGCGCGGGCAATCCCCCCTGCATCGTCGATGAGACAGCGGACCTGGTGAAGGCCGCAGAAGATATCATCAACGGCGCGGCATTTGACTACAACCTACCCTGTATCTCAGAGAAAAGCCTGATTGTGGTGGAGTCAGTTGCGGAACAGCTAATCCAGCAAATGCAAAGTTTCGGCGCACTGTTGCTCAGTCCGGCCGATATCGAGAAGCTGCGCGCGACCTGCCTGCCTGAAGGCATTGCCAATAAAAAACTGGTCGGTAAAAGCCCTTCCGCCATGCTCGACGCCGCCGGTATTCCGGTCCCGGCAAAAGCGCCGCGCCTGTTGATTGGCGTCGTCAGCGCGGATGACAACTGGGTAACCAGTGAGCAGTTGATGCCGATGCTGCCGGTGGTGAAGGTTAACGATTTTGACGCCGCGCTGTCGCTGGCGCTGAAAGTGGAAGATGGGCTGCATCATACCGCCATCATGCACTCGCAGAATGTGTCCCGCCTGAACCTCGCTGCGCGGACCCTGCAAACCTCCATTTTCGTTAAAAATGGCCCCTCCTATGCGGGAATTGGCGTCGGCGGCGAAGGTTTTACCACCTTCACCATCGCCACGCCGACCGGTGAAGGGACAACGTCGGCGCGCACGTTTGCCCGCTCCCGTCGCTGTGTGCTGACTAACGGTTTCTCAATCCGCTAATGAGGTTGTGATGAATACCTTTTCACTGCAAACCCGTTTGTACAGCGGCCCTGGAAGTCTGAAGGTGCTTGGCCGCTTTACGAACAAGCACATCTGGATTATCTGCGATAGTTTTCTCGCTCGTTCGCCGCTGATTAATACGCTGCGCGAGGCGATACCGGCGGATAACCGGATCAGCGTATTCAGTGAGATCACGCCAGACCCGACCATCGGAACCGTCGTTCAGGGGATTGCGCAAATGCAGTCCCTGCGCCCCGATGTGGTGATCGGTTTCGGCGGCGGCTCCGCGCTAGATGCGGCGAAGGCCATTGTCTGGTTCAGCCGTCAGTTTGATATTGATATTGAAACCTGCGTGGCGATCCCGACCACCAGCGGAACCGGGTCGGAAGTCACCAGCGCCTGCGTGATTAGCGATCCGGAGAAAGGCATTAAGTATCCGCTGTTTAACAACGCGCTCTATCCGGACATGGCGATCCTTGATCCGATGCTGGTCGTCAGCGTCCCGCCCGCCATCACCGCCAATACCGGGATGGATGTTCTGACGCACGCGCTGGAAGCCTATGTGTCCACGCACGCCAGTGACTTTACCGATGCACTCGCTGAAAAAGCAGCGCAGATCGTCTTTCAGTATCTGCCTGTCGCCGTTCGTAAAGGCGACTGTCTAGCCACTCGAGGCAAAATGCACAACGCCTCTACGCTGGCAGGAATGGCATTCAGCCAGGCTGGACTGGGACTGAACCATGCCATCGCCCACCAGCTAGGCGGCCAGTTCCATCTGCCCCACGGCCTGGCAAATGCCCTGCTGCTGGCGTCAGTGATCCGCTTCAACGCGCACGATCCACGGGCGGCTAAACGCTATGCCCGATTCGCCAAAGCCTGTCATTTATGTCCTGACAGCGCCAATGAAACGGCGAGTGTGAATGCGTTGGTGCAGCACATTGAACAACTGAAAAAAGCGTGCGCTATCCCTACTCTCGCCGCCGCGCTTAAAGAACAAAAGCAGGACTGGTCACAGCGTATTCCGGCAATGGTTCAGGCCGCGCTGGCGGACGTAACGCTGAAAACCAACCCCAGAGCTGCGAATGCCAGAGCCATTCAGGAACTGCTTGAGGAGTTGCTATGAATACCGCCCTGAATGATGAACTGGCCACACTGAATGCGCAGACCCTCGTCGAGCGCGTTCGCGCGGCAGGCATTGTGGGGGCCGGCGGTGCCGGCTTTCCGACGCATGTCAAACTCCAGGCTCAGGTGGAGATTTTCCTGGTCAATGCTGCCGAATGCGAGCCGATGCTGAAAGTCGATCAGCAACTCATGGCGCAGCAGGCGGCGCGTCTGATTCGTGGCGTACAGTATGCGATGAAGGCCACCGGAGCCCGCGAAGGGATTATCGCCCTGAAAGAAAAGTACCAGCCAGCGATTGCCGCCCTGACGCCGCTGTTGCCTCCGGCGATCAGGCTTCACATTCTGCCCGACGTCTATCCGGCGGGAGATGAAGTTCTGACGATCTGGATGGCAACAGGTCGTCGCGTTCCCCCCGCCGCCCTGCCGGTCAGCGTGGGGGTGGTGGTCAACAACGTACAAACCGTACTGAATATCGCCCGCGCGATCGAGCAGCAGTATCCCGTGACGCGCCGTACGCTCACGATTAACGGTGCCGTTGCCCGCCCACAGACCGTAACCGTCCCCATCGGCATGTCCTTACGCGACGTGCTGGAGATGGCTGGCGGCGCAACCATCGACGATCCGGGATTTATCAACGGCGGACCAATGATGGGAAGCCTGGTGACGTCGCTGGACGCGCCGGTCACGAAAACTACCGGCGGACTGCTGGTGCTGCCGAAATCACATCCGCTGATTCAGCGGCGTATGCAGGATGAGCGTACCGTGCTGTCGGTGGCGAGAACCGTTTGTGAACAATGTCGCCTGTGTACCGATCTCTGCCCGAGGCATCTCATCGGTCACGAACTCTCTCCGCATCTGCTGGTGCGCGCAGTCAATTTCCATCAGGCCGCCACACCACAACTGCTGCTCAGCGCCCTCACCTGTTCCGAATGTAACGTCTGTGAAAGTGTGGCCTGTCCGGTAGGTATTTCACCCATGCGGATTAACCGCATGCTGAAACGCGAACTGCGCGCCCAAAATCAGCGCTACGAGGGCCCGCTCAATCCGGCTGATGAGATGGCGAAATACCGTCTGGTGCCGGTTAAACGACTCATCGCCAAACTGGGGCTAACGCCGTGGTATCGGGAAGCGCCGTTAGTCGACAGCGAGCCCGTTGTTGAGAAGACGACGCTGTTGCTGCGCCAGCACATCGGCGCCAGCGCGGTGCCCTGCGTTCAGAAAGGCGAGCGCGTCGCGCGTGGTCAGTGCGTTGCTGAAACTCCGCAAGGCGCACTCGGTGCGCCTGTTCACGCCAGTATTGACGGCATTGTCTGTGAGGTAACAGATCAGGCCATTATCGTTGTAAGAGGGTAACCATGTCTCAGGCCATAGGTATTTTAGAACTCACCAGCATTGCCAAAGGGATGGAAGCGGGCGATGCCATGCTGAAAAGCGCCAATGTGGATCTGCTGGTCAGCAAAACCATTTGTCCGGGTAAATTTTTACTCATGCTGGGCGGCGACGTTGGCGCGGTACAACAGGCGATCGAAACCGGAAACGCGCTCGCTGGCGAAATGCTGGTCGACAGTCTGGTGTTGCCCAACATTCATGCCAGCGTGCTTCCCGCAATCAGCGGCCTGAACAGCGTGGATAAACGTCAGGCGGTGGGGATTGTCGAAACCTGGAGCGTAGCGGCCTGTATCAGTGCGGCTGACCGGGCGGTGAAGGCGTCCAACGTGACGCTCGTGCGCGTTCATATGGCGTTCGGCATCGGCGGCAAATGCTACATGGTGGTCGCAGGCGACGTCTCCGATGTCAACAACGCGGTCACGGTTGCCAGTGAGAGCGCGGGTGAAAAAGGTCTGCTGGTTTATCGTTCGGTGATCCCACGCCCGCACGACGCGATGTGGCGTCAGATAGTGGAGGGATGATGGAAAGACAACCGACCACGGATCGCATGATCCAGGAGTACGTACCGGGCAAACAGGTCACGCTGGCACATCTGATTGCGAACCCCGGCAAAGATCTGTTCAAGAAACTGGGATTGCAGGACAGCGTCTCGGCGATTGGCATTCTCACCATCACGCCAAGTGAAGCTTCCATTATTGCCTGTGACATCGCAACGAAATCCGGCGCAGTAGAGATAGGTTTTCTCGACCGTTTCACCGGTGCGGTGGTGTTAACCGGCGACGTGTCGGCGGTGGAATACGCCCTGAAGCAGGTAACGCGCACGCTTGGTGAAATGATGCGCTTTACAACCTGTTCCATCACGCGGACGTAGCGTTATGCAACGCATGATGTTGATTGGCCCCAGCCAGTGCGGTAAGACCTCGCTGACGCAGTGTCTGCGCGGCGAGGCTCTCGAGTATCAGAAAACGCAGGCGATTGTCTGGTCTGCCGAAACCATCGACACCCCTGGCGAATATCTGGAAAACCGTTGTCTGTACAGCGCACTGCTGGCAAGCGCCTGCGAGGCGGATGTCATTGCGCTGGTGCTTAATAGCGATGCGCAGTGGTCACCTTTCTCCCCCGGCTTTACTGCACCGATGAACAGACCGGCATTCGGCGTGGTGACCAAATCAGATTTAGCGAACCCGCAGAAAATTGCGCAGGTCACCGGGTGGCTGGAGCAGGCCGGCGCACGGCGCGTCTTCGTGACCAGCGCCGTCAACCGTTCCGGTCTTGATGAACTGTTTGCCTTTCTGAACCAAAAGGAATCTTCATGTCTCACAAAATAATGGCGATCAACGCGGGCAGCTCGTCCCTTAAATTTCAGTTGCTGGACATGCCGCAGGGCGATTTGCTGTGTCAGGGGCTCATTGAGCGTATCGGCCTGCCGGATGCCCGGATCACCCTGAAAGCGCAGGATCAAAAATGGCAGCAAACCACGCCGGTTGCCGATCATCGTGAGGCGGTAACCCTGCTTCTCGAAATGCTGATTAGCCACGATATTATCACCAGCCTGCAGGATATCGAGGGTGTCGGCCATCGCGTGGCGCATGGCGGGGAATCGTTTAAGGATTCCGTGCGCGTGACCGATGAATCGCTGGCGGAAATTGAACGCCTTGCCGAACTGGCGCCCTTGCATAACCCGGTAAACCTGCTTGGCATCAACGTGTTTCGCCAGTTGCTGCCCGACGTACCTTCAGTTGCCGTTTTTGATACCGCGTTTCATCAAACGCTGGAAGAACCCGCCTATATCTATCCGCTTCCGTGGCGGTATTACGCTGAGTTTGGTATCCGCCGCTACGGTTTTCACGGGACCAGCCATAAGTATGTCAGTGCGACACTCGCCGAAAGGCTTGGCGTACCGCTCAGCGCACTGCGCGTCGTGTGTTGTCATCTGGGCAACGGCAGCAGTATTTGCGCGATTAAGGGCGGAAAGTCGGTTAATACATCGATGGGCTTCACCCCGCAGTCTGGCGTGATGATGGGAACCCGCAGCGGGGATATCGACCCGTCCATCTTACCCTGGGTTGCCCAGCGTGAAGGCAAGACGCCACAGCAGCTCAATCACCTGCTGAACAATGAATCCGGGCTGCTTGGCGTTTCGGGCGTCTCGCATGACTATCGTGACGTTGAGCAGGCTGCTGACGCCGGGGATCCCCGCGCGGCGCTCGCACTGTCGCTGTTTGCGGAGCGTATTCGCGCCACGATTGGCAGCTATATAATGCAAATGGGTGGACTGGATGCGCTGGTGTTTACCGGTGGTATCGGGGAAAACTCGGCGCGCGCCAGAGCGGCAATCTGTCAGAACCTGCACTTCCTGGGTCTTGCCATAGACGAAGAGAAGAACCAACGGAATGCAACCTTTATTCAGGCGGAAAACGCGATCGTCAAAGTGGCGGTCATCAACACCAATGAAGAGCTGATGATAGCCCAGGACGTGATGCGGATTGCTCTCGCAGAATCAGAAACTTTCGCCGTGTCGGCCTGAGTTCGCGCCGCACAAATTGCGGCAAATCATGGTAATAGCGAAATCGCCATGACACTATGCGCCGAGGATTGTCGAGCAGAAAGGTGATAACGTGGCTGTTGCGCAGTGCCCCGCGTCATGCGGAGAGCTTATTCAGGGCTGGATTATGGGCAGCGAGAAACTGGTCTCCTGCCCGGTTGACTGGTACAGCACCGTCGAGGTCTGTACCGGTTCTCCTTTAGCGGACGAGCGCCCTCTTTCGCGGGCGATGGTCAACCGACTCCTTGAACACTGGAACTACCCCGCGCACCTGAGCCAGGATATTCGTGTTTCGATCCATTCAACTATCCCGATTGCAAAAGGTATGGCCAGCAGTACGGCGGATATCGCCGCAACAGCCGTCGCTACTGCGCAGCATCTCGGTCATCAACTGGATGAATCCACGCTCGCGCAACTTTGCGTCTCGCTGGAACCGACTGACAGCACCGTTTTTCAACAGCTGACGCTGTTTGACCACAACGACGCTTCGACGCAAATCCCCTGCGATTCTCAACCCGCGCTGGACCTCCTCGTGCTGGAAAGCCCGCAAACTTTACGCACCGCCGACTATCACCGCATTCCGCGGCAGGCCGGTTTGCATGCTGGCGCGCCTGCGCTGAAGCGGGCGTGGGAAAAAGTACAGGAAGCTTGTGCGGAGCAAAATCCGTATCGCATGGGAGAAGCGGCGACGCTGAGCGCCATCGCCAGCCAGATGCTGTTGCCGAAACCCGATTTCGATGCGCTATTGTCGCTGGTTGAAGAGTGCGATTTATACGGCGTGAACGTGGCGCACAGCGGCAGCGTCGTCGGACTGATGCTCGACAGACAGCGACACGATGTGGACTATGTTAAGTGGCTACTGGCAAAAAACAGACTGACCGAACACTGGCCAGAACAGCACCTGTTACGGATGGTCAGCGGCGGCGTAAAACGTCAGTGAGGATCGCATTGCGAATCCTCACTGCACACAAACGTTACTCCGCTTTCGCGTCGCCGTTTTTCATTTCGCCCATTGCTTTCAGCTTTTTGGAGATGTCGCGGCGTTCTTTGGAGATCTCTGCATTTTTGATGATGTAGTCATCAACGCGATCTTCATAGTCGCTTTTCATGCTGGCGATGATGCCCTGAATAGCTTCAACGCTCATACCCGGCTTGATGTAATCGCTCAGGTTGTCCAGCAGCAGAACACGTTTCTGGTTGTCACGGATCTTTTTCTCAACGTCCTGGATTTCACGCTGCAGTTTGTTTTTACGACGGAACAGACGGACAAATTCCAGCACGTCCTGGAAAGATGGCTTGGTAGTTTCCATTTTTACACCCCTGATAATGTGAGAGTCGGATTCGTTTAAACGATAGGGCTAACATTACTTTTCGCAGCCACAAATGACAATGGCTTCATTCTGGTTTCCATCATACCCTTATTCCTTGCTGAATCGAAGCAGCAGCGGCAGCATTCCCCTTACCTGCTTTTTATTTGCGCAGTGCGCGGCAGATAAGATGCGACAGCAGCTCCAGTTGACGGGCGGTTTCCAGACTGAGCCAGACATAGCCATGAATCGGCGTTTCGGCCACATTATGTTCATCATGCTGGCGTATCAGCGTGCGCAGTTCGTTAACGGTCTCATTCAGTTTTTCACTGTTCGCGAGAATCGGTTGCGGGTTGCCTTCAAACAACGCATGCGCAATCGTCAGTAGCGCCTGCTGGGTCATTTTCTGCGTTTCCCGCAGCGTATGGGCGTTGAGCATGACAAAATGGCTCTCACGGGTCGCCCACAGGGCATTGATCTGCAATTCGAGCATGCAGACCAGGTTACGGTTGACGGTCTGAATGGCTTCAAAAATAGATTTCTGGATGCGCGTTTCTTTGCTCGCGGGAGTGATAAGCCCGCGCATTTTTACCACGTCAGCCAGGAGCTGTTGCAGGTGTTTATCCAACCGAGGACGTTCTAACAGATTGGGCGACAGTGCAGCCTGATACACCCGGTTATAGGCCGTTACGCAATGTGCCAGTTGGATTCGCCAGTGGATAAAGGCGCGCTGCGGCCAGATTCCGGTGAACAGCATGGCGAGAAGCGACCCGAGAATGACATCGCCGCCGCGCCAGAGCGCGGTCTCCATATCGCCTGCAGGAGCGCCCACCACCACGGCCAGCGTGATGCCAATTAAAAGCGCCTGATACGGTTTTTTACCTAACGCGAGCCATCCACACAGGAACATGGCCGCCGCACACCAGAGCAGCATCAGCGGCAATGAGAAAAGCTCGAGGCGCAGCGCCACCAGCCCCAGCGCCGACCCGAGGATCGTGCCACCGATCCGTTCATACGCGCGGGGAACCACGTTTCCCCAGAACGAGATTGGCCCCATAATCACCACCAGCGTAATCAGAGGCCACGTCCCTTCAGGAATGTTAAACAGGCGAACAAGTAAAAAGGTCAGGATGAAGGCCAGCGCGATGCGAATACCATGCACAATGCGGTAATGGCGATACAGGCGGATTTCAAATGGACTCAGTGACTTATCGGCACGCACTCACGCACTCCGTCAGGCAAAGACAAAAACAGATTGTACCTGTTTTTACGCGCAGAAGATCACCGCAGCGGACAGGACATCTCGCTAAGCGTAGTCGCTCAGCGCCGGTCCGCCTGGTTTTATGCTTACTTCGTGACAGGTTGCACCGAGATATACATCTCGATATCCCAGTAACCGTCTTCGCAACCGTTGTTCAGATAGACTTCAAAGCAGGGTTTGCATGTCATTTCATACTTTTGATCCTGCATCAGGCTATTAAATAACTGATGCCATGGCGTCGCAAAGTCACCATTGTCAACACGCGCAACCGCCGTCGCATATTGACCGCCATCGATTTCACTGAGCGTCACGCCTTCGCTGTTTTCCGGTATGACAAAATCAGCGGGCACCGAAACGACCGTACTACAGCGCAGTTTTTCGGCAGGCACTTCATCTGGATTGTCGAAGTAAACGGCGATCCATTCTTGCGTCACAACCTGCTTGTCATCCACCCACATCATCAACTGGTCAAAGCCTTGTTTCACCGTTTGTTCCCACGGTCCCACCAGGTGGAAACCTGCAACGGTACGCTTGTCAGCGTGTCTGATCTCGTAGTTCATGTTGCCTCCATTGTTACACTGTATTTATATACAGTGTAACTAAGCCTGAATAACAGCCACAAGAGATTTGTGATTATTATGTGAGCAGAGCCGAACTCCTGCCAGTCTCCTGCCAGCGATCGTCAGGCTTTATGATGAAAATAATCACTCAGACGCGAAAGGACGCCCCCCTTGCCTACCGCTTCCAGCGTCACCAGAGGCCAGTGGGCGACCAGTTTGTCACGGTCGTAGAGCTCAATTTCTCCGACCCGCTGATGCGCGGCGAGCGGTGCTTCCAGTTCCTTCTTATCCAGGATGTACTTCGCTTTGATGTTCGGGATTTCCGCCTTCGGCAGCGCCATCCAGAAATCTTGTTCGGTGCCTAACGCGATGTTCTCTTTATCGCCGTACCAGATGCGCTCCGTCCCAACCTGCTTACCGCTGCGCAGGATCTGCACCGTGTCGAAATGTTGTTGCCCCCAGAGGAGCAGTTTGCGGGCCTGCTCCTCACGCCCTTTCGGGCTATTCGCCCCCATAACAACGGCAATCAGTCGGCGCTGGCCATCCACCGCAGAGGCAATCAGATTGAAGCCCGCGCCCGAGGTGTGACCGGTTTTTAGCCCATCAACGTTCAGGGTTTTGTCCCACAGCAGCCCATTACGGTTCTGTTGCGTAATGCCGTTCCAGGTGAGACTTTTCTCGCTGTACATATGATAGAACTCAGGCTCGCCATGAATGATGGCCCGGGACAATACCGCCAGATCGTAAGCCGAGCTGTGCTGACCGGGGGCATCCAGCCCGTGAACCGTCTCAAAATGGGTATCCTGTAAATTGAGCTTCTTGACGTAATTATTCATCATGGCGACAAACTGCGGCTGTCCACCGGCAATATAGTCAGCCAGCGCAACGCAGGCGTCGTTACCGGAATCGACAATCAATCCACGGCTTAAGTCGCGCACGGATACCCGATCTCCTTCTTTGAGGAACATGAGCGAGGAGCCGACGAAAACCGGATTGTCTTTTGCCCACGCGTCGCGTCCCACCGTGACCATGTCATCCGGCGTAATGCGCTGGCTGTCAATGGCGCGGTCGACCACATAACCGGTCATCAGCTTGGTCAGGCTGGCAGGATTGCGCTGCTGATGTTCATTACCCGCAGTGAGGATTTGCCCCGTGGTGTAATCCATAAGCACCCACGAACCGGCCTCAATGCTGGGAGGAGGGGGCGCAAAACTGGCCGAACTCGCGGCAAAAGCAGAAGCGAGATGAATCGCGAGTAAAGAAGCGGCAATAAACAGACGGGGTTTCAACAGCATGTCCTCAGGTGTTCCAAAAGAGCCGTCCTTTTTACGGAAAACTGGCAAAACAAACAGGGATTAATTGCAAGGAAATGTGACTTATCGCATAGTTTTCTCTCTTTCGTTGTTATGAACGCGTTTCCGGTCGCGAGTTTCTTTATTGCTTCACGGCGAGTCAGGCTGATTACCGCGTCGAACTTTGGTACTCTGTGCAGTCCAGGCAGCGCGCAACCAGAAGTCACGGAACCCACTTATTTATGAATGACGGCAAGCAGCAACCCACCTTTCTCTTCCACGATTACGAAACCTTTGGCATTCACCCGGCGCTCGACAGACCAGCGCAATTTGCCGCCCTGCGTACCGATAGCGAATTCAACGTTATCGGCGAGCCAGAGGTGTTTTACTGCAAACCGGCGGATGACTATTTGCCTCAACCAGGTGCTGTGATGGTCACCGGAATCACCCCACAGGAAGCGTGGGAGAAAGGTGACAATGAAGCTGCGTTTGCCGCGCGGATCCACGCACTGTTTACGGTGCCGAAAACCTGCATTATTGGCTACAACAACGTGCGTTTCGACGACGAAGTCACGCGTAACGTGCTGTACCGCAACTTCTACGATCCTTACGCGTGGAGCTGGCAGCATGATAATTCACGCTGGGATCTGCTGGACGTCATGCGCGCCTGCTATGCCCTGCGCCCGGAAGGCATCAACTGGCCGGAAAATGACGACGGGCTCCCCAGTTTTCGCCTGGAGCATCTGACGAAAGCGAATGGTATCGAACACAGCAATGCGCACGATGCGATGGCGGACGTCTATGCCACCATTGCCATGGCACAACTGGTGAAGTCACGTCAGCCGCGTCTGTTTGAGTATCTCTATACGCACCGCAACAAGCACAAGCTGGCCGCGCTGATAGATGTGCCGCAAATGAAGCCGCTGGTGCATGTTTCCGGTATGTTTGGCGCATGGCGCGGCAATACCAGTTGGGTTGCGCCTCTGGCCTGGCATCCGGATAACCGCAATGCGGTGATTATGGTTGACCTGGCCGGTGATATTTCGCCGCTGCTGGAACTGGACAGCGACACCCTGCGCGAGCGTCTGTATACCGCCAAAGCCAGTCTGGGCGATAACGCCGCCGTTCCCCTGAAACTGGTACACATCAACAAATGTCCGGTGCTGGCGCAGGCGAACACGTTGCGCCCGGAAGATGCTGACCGTCTGGGCATTAATCGCCAGCACTGCCTCGATAATTTGAAAGTACTGCGTGAAAATCCGCAGGTGCGTGACAAAGTGGTCGCCGTCTTTGCTGAAGCGGAACCATTCACGCCGTCTGACAACGTCGATGCCCAGCTCTATAACGGCTTCTTCAGCGATGCTGACCGGGCGGCCATGAAGATTGTGCTGGAAACCGACCCGCAGAATCTGCCGGCACTGGATATCACCTTTCTCGATCCGCGTATTGAAAAACTGTTGTTCAACTATCGGGCGCGTAACTTCCCCGGAACGCTGGATGAAGCAGAACAGCAGCGCTGGCTGGAACACCGTCGCCAGGTCTTTACGCCGGAATATTTACAGCACTACGCCGATGAGTTGCAGGTGTTATATCAGGAATATGCGGATGATAAAGAGAAGCAGGCGCTACTGAAGGCGCTGTGGCAGTACGCGGAAGAGATTGTCTGAGATTCGCCCTCCGCGCCACGGCGGAGGGCCTGTTATCACGCTTTCTGTACGGTGATGCTCCAGGCGGCATCGCCAACCTGCTGATAATCTGTAATCGCATGCCCTTCCTGTGCAGCCCATTGAGGGATCGCTTCGGTCGCCTGGGTGCAGTCAAACTCAATCACCAGTTCGTCACCGCTCGCCATCTCGGCCAGCGCGGCTTTTGCTTCAATCAGTGGAAACGGACAAACCTGCGTGACCACGTCCAGTTTTTTAATTGCCATCATTAATCCTTACACTTAATTTGCCGCAGCGCTTGCCAGACGGGCTTTACGCTGCGGTCGTACAAACACAATCCACGACGCGGTCCAGACGCCAAGGATCATAAATACCAGGCCAATCCAGCCCTGCCAGGTCATCATCGCCGTCATCACCAGACCATTGCCGATAGAACAGCCGCCGGCAATGCTGGCGCCAAAGCCCATCAGGATCCCGCCGAAACCGCTGCGCAGCGTCGTTGGCGCATCGGCTGCCCGTACACGGAATTCACGACTGGCTTTTGCCGCAATGAACGAACCGAGGAAAATCCCCAGCACCAGGAAAACGCCCCAGTTGAGGAATTTGCTGTCTCCTGCCACCAGAAACTGCAGGATGTTAGCCGTCGGCGAGGTGATCCCAAGCCCAAACATACGCCCGGTGGCTTCGCTCAGCGGCCATGCCAGCAGCGCGATAAGACCGATCAGCACCGCCGTCACGAACGGGTGCCAGCGTTTTTCAAACAGAATATGGGCAAGCCCGGTACGGCGCGGCGGTAAAGAGGCCACCTTCAGCTTTGGCTTTTTCAGCTCTTTGCTGACCACCCAGAGCGTCACGACCAGCAGAACCGCAATCAGCGGCCAGACGGAGAGGTTCAGCGTGTCGGCAATAGCGTTGTGCTCCGTGCTGTACGCCTTCAGCGTCTGGTTTAAACCGCTGGCATGAGGCGAACGCATTACCGCGCTCATCACCATGTAGGTCGCCAGCGCAATCCAGCTGCCGATCAGCCCCTCACCCGCACGATACCAGGTTCCGGTGGCACATCCCCCCGCATAGACAATCCCAATCCCGAAGATGTAGCCACCGACAACGGTGCCAAGCCACGGGAACGCGCCAGCATCATAGCGGATTACTCCCGCCTGAATCAGCGCAAAGGCACCGACGCTCTGTACGGAAATCGCGATCAGCAGCGCATAGAACATGCGGTTGTTTTTGGCGATAACCATATCGCGGAAACCACCGGTCAGACAGAATCGACCACGTTGCATCACAAAACCCAGCAGCGCGCCGCAGATAACCCCGCTCAAAATCATTGAAAACATAAATTCGTTAGCCTGAAGAATATCAATCAGGAAATTATTCCTGACCACGCGGCGGGGAACCAATAACCAAATTCTCTAATTTAGAACGAATGGTTATGAATAATGACTGGAAATAAACCAACGACATAAAAAAAGCCGGAGTGGTTAACTCCGGCTTCCTGCCCGGTGGCGCTTCGCTTACCGGGACTACAGACGTTATGAATTACTGTGCGATATCTTCGTACTGCGGAACCGGGTTGCGGAAGCTTTTGGTCACGCAAGCCAGATACACCAGACCGATACCGGCCCAGATCAGACCCAGAACCATGGAACTCTCTTCCAGGTTGATCCACAGAGCGCCAACGGTCAGCGCGCCGCATACCGGCAGCACCAGATAGTTGAAATGGTCTTTCAGCGTCTTGTTGCGTTTTTCGCGGATCCAGAACTGTGAAATCACAGACAGGTTCACGAAGGTAAATGCCACCAGCGCACCGAAGTTGATCAGCGCCGTCGCCGTTACCAGGTCAAACTTAATCGCCATCAGGGCAATCGCACCCACCAGCAGCACGTTCCACGCCGGGGTGCGCCACTTCGGATGAATGTAGCCGAAGAAACGCGTCGGGAATACACCGTCACGGCCCATTACGTACATCAGACGAGAGACGCCTGCATGTGCTGCCATACCGGAAGCCAGAACGGTCACGCTGGAGAAAATCAGCACGCCCCACTGGAAAGTTTTACCCGCCACGTACAGCATGATTTCCGGCTGAGACGCATCCGGATCCTTAAAGCGAGAGATATCCGGGAAGTACAGTTGCAGGAAGTACGAAGCGCCGATGAACACCAGACCACCAATCAGCGCCGTCAGGAAGATAGCTTTCGGGATCACGCGTTCTGCATCTTTGGTCTCTTCAGACAGCGAAGAGATACCGTCGAAGCCCAGGAATGAGAAGCACAGAATCGTTGCCCCGGTAATCATCGGCACAACATGCGCGCCTTCCGACCAGAACGGACGGGTGCTGGTCAGGGTACCGGCACCTTCGCCGTTCGAAACACCGTAGATGATCAGGCCAACAATCACCGCCACAATGCCCATCTGCAGGATCACAATCAGGGTATTGAAGTTCGCCACGGTCTTGATGCTGCGCAGGTTAGAGATGGTCATAAAGGCCACCAGCGCGACAACAAAGATCCACGACGGCACGGACGGCACCAGCGCTTCAAAGTAAATTTTAGCCAGCAGGATGTTGATCATCGGCATGAACAGGTAGTCCAGCAGGGATGACCAACCCACCATGAAGCCAACGGTTGGGCTAATGGATTTCTGGGCATAGGTATACGCCGAGCCAGCAGACGGGAAACGGCGAACCAGTTTACCGTAGCTCAACGCAGTAAAAAGAATAGCGATCAGCGCAAAGGCGTACGCCGTTGCAACGTGACCGTCAGTGAGGCCCGAAACGATACCAAACGTATCGAACAGCGTCATCGGCTGCATATAGGCAAGACCCATCATGACAACCGGAATCAGCGTAAGCGTTTTACGCAATTCCACGCGAGAGGTTTTTGGAGTAGCGTTATGCGACATGGTCATTCCCCTTTACGGCGAATGCCGTCGCGTAAGCAAAAAATTGCCCCATTTTCTGGATTCCTCAGCGACAACAACTGTCGGTTTTTAGTAAATATCTATCCGGTACGAAGCCCGGCCTCTTTGTATGAATGATTGGTTTGATGCAAAAAAATAACCGACGCGTATGAAAACGTCGGTTAATGTCATTTTTTGCAAGCGGCGCATTGTGCACTAAAATGAGGCGAAAAGACAAGAGAATGAGAGGCTTGTCGTGAACTATTTTTTCTTAAATGTTTGATTTGTTTGTCTCGTCTTTTGTGTAGACGCCAGCAATAGCACTATTTGCTAAAATTGCATCCCGCCACCAGGCGCTGGCAAGCCCCGCCGTCTGCTCATTCCATCCCATCCACACCGGTTCAAAGAGCATTTGTGCTACCACTTTTTTCTCGATCAGCGCCCCACTTTCCAGGAAGCGCTGTGCCAGATAGCGTGGAAGATAACCGCAACCCAGACCGCTGATTTGCAGTTCCAGTTTGGTTTTAAAATCGAAGACGGTGATCGCCTCCTGGTCATCAAGCAGTTGCGTCGCCGATGCAGAAGAGAGAGACGAACTGTCACCGACCACAATTGCGCGATAGCGTTTGATGGTACTGCGGCTCAACGGCTCTGCCTCCTGAGCCAAAGGATGGTGCGGCGCGACAGCGAAGACCTGTTCCAGTTCGCCCAGACGCGCAACGCTAAAGTCGCTGGATGAGGGCGGTTCATGCATCGCACCGACAATAATGTCCGCCCTGCCCTGGGTCAGCGCATCCCACGATCCTCCCAGCACGCCGTTAATGAACTTCAGACGCGTGACGCTGTGATGTTGATAAAAAGATTCAATCAGTGGGGCAAGCAGAGAAAAGGGGAACGTATCGTCTACGCCAATCACCAGCTCATTTTCCCAACCTTCGTGGAGTTTAATTGCCTGCTTTTCCAGTTCCCGCACGGTATGCAGGACTTCGCGCCCTTTTTCCAGCAGCATTTGCCCGGTACGCGTGAACCGGGCGCGATGGCCGCTGCGATCGAGGATCTGAATGTTGAGGTCGCTTTCCAGGCGGTGGACGGTATAGCTGAGTGCAGACGGCGTCTTATACAGTTTGGCCGACGCGGCCGCAAAGCTGCCCTCTTTTTCAAGGGCATCGAGAATGATGAGCACATCCAGCAGTGGTTTCATACACGCCCCCTTGCGGTGTATGGCGACTAACTGCTGGAGGTAAGCATTACTCCAACGGCATCACCAGCGGATCGGGATACTGGTATTCAAACCCAAGCTCATTACAGATCCGGCTGCCATCTATAATTTTACCTTTACCGTTATCCATGGAATCACGGAACTGCGGCGGTTCCATTCCCAGCAGACGCGCCATCTGCGGATAGAATACATTGCGGGCAGGATGCGAAGGCGCACATATATTATAGATGTGTCCCCCTTTTGGTGCCTGTAACAACAGGGTAATGGCGGCAATGACATCTTCCAGATGAACCAGATTGACGCCGTGCTCGCCGTCAGGGGCTGTTTTACCGGCGAAAAAGCGACCCGGATGACGTCCAGGCCCTACCAGTCCGGCCAGACGCAGAATATCGACCGACGTACCCGGTAAATTATGCAACCAGTCTTCCAGTTCTTTTAACACGCGACCGCTGGCGGTGACCGGATTACGCGCCGTTCCCTCTTTCACTGTCCCCTGCACGTCACCATAGACGGAGGTCGAACTGGTAAAGATAATGCGCGGAATACGGTAAGCCAGCGCGCTGTCCACCAGCTCCTGCATGGCCTGCAGATAGAACTCTTCGCCAGGACCACTGCGACGGGCTGGTAAAGTAATCACCAGCGCATCAACATCCATCAGCGCATCCAGGTCATCTGTTTCGCACACCAGTTCAGGCTCGAGCCGTAGCGGATACCCTTCGATCCCGCTCATTCTGGCCGCTTCCACGCCATCCTGGGTGGTTTTGCTCCCCGTCACCCGCCAGCCCCTGGCAGTGAGCGACATCGCCAGCGGCATGCCTAACCATCCTAAACCGACAACTGCGACCTTTTTCATCCGTTTTCTCCTGACTCCAGCACTATGTCTATAAGGCTACGCCAGCGTTTTAAGACTGACAATTCATACTATAAATAGGAATTAAAAAAAGCGCTTGCTTTAAAGCGTTAAAGTGGTTTAGGTTAAAAGGCATCAAATGAATAAGCATTCATCGAGAATTTTATGACACGCGTTCAATTTAAACACCACCATCATCACCATCATCCTGACTAGTCTTTCAGGCGATGTGTGCTGGGAGACATTCAGATCTTCCAGTGGTGCATGAACGTATGAGAAAGCCCCCGGAAGATTTCTTCCGGGGGCTTTTTTTTTGGTGCGCAATTCAGACAGGTTCAGACAGGATAAAGAGGAAAAGAGAATGTTAGATAACACCCGTTTACGCATAGCTATTCAGAAATCAGGTCGTTTGAGCGATGACTCACGCGAATTACTCGCTCGCTGCGGGATTAAAATTAACTTACACACCCAGCGCCTGATTGCGATGGCAGAGAATATGCCGATTGATATTCTGCGTGTGCGTGACGACGATATCCCCGGTCTGGTGATGGACGGCGTCGTTGACCTGGGCATCATCGGTGAGAACGTTCTGGAAGAGGAATTGCTGAACCGACGCGCCCAGGGCGAAGATCCGCGCTACTTTACCCTGCGTCGTCTCGACTTCGGTGGTTGTCGTCTTTCTCTGGCCACGCCCGTTGATGAAACCTGGGATGGCCCCGCCGCGCTGGATGGCAAACGCATCGCCACCTCTTATCCCCACCTGCTCAAACGTTATCTCGACCAGAAAGGTGTCTCCTTTAAATCCTGTCTCCTGAACGGTTCTGTGGAAGTGGCCCCACGCGCTGGACTGGCCGATGCCATCTGCGATCTGGTCTCGACCGGCGCAACGCTGGAAGCCAACGGTCTTCGCGAAGTGGAAGTGATTTATCGCTCTAAAGCCTGCCTGATCCAGCGTGACGGCGAGATGACCGACGCCAAGCAGCAACTGGTCGATAAGCTGCTGACCCGAATTCAGGGCGTTATCCAGGCGCGCGAATCGAAGTACATCATGATGCACGCGCCAAGCGAGCGTCTGGAAGAGGTGATCGCCCTGCTGCCGGGCGCGGAACGTCCAACCATTCTGCCGCTGGCCGGCGATCAGCAGCGTGTGGCAATGCACATGGTCAGCAGCGAAACCCTGTTCTGGGAGACCATGGAGAAACTGAAGGCGCTCGGCGCCAGCTCGATTCTGGTGCTGCCGATTGAGAAGATGATGGAATAATTGCACGCGACGGCGCCCGGTGGCGCATTCGCTTACCGGGCCTACGGGTTCAGTAGGTCGGATAAGCAAGGCGTCATCCGACATAAAAAGGAAAGTGACATGAGCTTTAGCACAATCATTAACTGGAACACCTCTTCCCCAGAGCAGCAGCGTGAATTACTGATGCGCCCGGCGATTTCCGCGTCTGACAGCATCACTCGTACCGTGAGCGAGATTCTGGATAACGTCAAAGCCCGTGGCGATGACGCCCTGCGCGAATACAGCGCAAAGTTTGATAAAACTGAGGTTGCGGCGCTGAAGGTGACCGCAGAAGAGATAACCGCCGCCAGCGCACGACTGAGCGACGATCTCAAGCAAGCCATGGCCGTCGCGGTGCAAAACATTGAGACCTTCCACAACGCGCAAAAATTACCGCCCGTCGATGTGGAAACCCTGCCAGGAGTACGCTGCCAGCAGGTGACGCGCCCGGTGGCGTCCGTCGGTTTATATATTCCAGGAGGCTCCGCCCCGCTCTTTTCTACCGTACTGATGCTTGCCACACCGGCACGCATTGCGGGCTGTAAAAAGGTGGTGTTGTGTTCTCCTCCGCCGATTGCCGATGAAATTCTCTACGCGGCACAACTGTGCGGCGTGCAGGACGTCTTTAACGTCGGCGGCGCGCAGGCCATTGCCGCGCTGGCATTTGGCAGCGAATCCGTGCCGAAGGTGGACAAAATTTTTGGCCCAGGAAACGCGTTTGTGACCGAAGCGAAGCGCCAGGTCAGCCAGCGTCTCGACGGTGCAGCGATTGATATGCCAGCCGGTCCTTCCGAAGTGCTGGTGATTGCTGACAGTGGCGCAACGCCAGATTTCGTCGCCTCCGATCTGCTTTCACAGGCGGAGCACGGCCCGGACTCACAGGTGATTCTGCTGACCCCGGATGCCGATATCGCCCGTCGCGTTGCCGAAGCCGTTGAACGTCAACTGGCTGAACTTCCGCGTGCAGAAACGGCGCGTCAGGCGCTCAGCGCCAGTCGGCTGATAGTGACGAAGGATTTGGCGCAATGTATTGCCATCTCTAATTTGTATGGCCCTGAGCACTTAATTATCCAGACCCGCAATGCCCGTGAAATGGTTGATGAGGTTACCAGCGCCGGTTCAGTGTTCCTTGGCGACTGGTCACCGGAATCGGCGGGCGATTACGCCTCCGGAACGAACCATGTGCTGCCGACCTACGGCTATACGTCCACCTGTTCCAGCCTCGGACTGGCGGATTTCCAGAAGCGCATGACGGTTCAGGAACTGTCTAAAGCGGGATTCTCCGCGCTGGCTTCAACCATTGAGACACTGGCGGCGGCTGAGCGCCTGACCGCTCACAAAAACGCCGTCACCCTGCGCGTCAACGCCCTGAAGGAGCAAGCATGAGCACTGAAAACACGTTCAGCGTCACCGACTTAGCCCGTGAAAACGTCCGCAATCTGACGCCGTATCAATCTGCTCGTCGTCTGGGCGGCAACGGCGACGTCTGGCTCAATGCCAACGAATTCCCGACGGCGGTTGACTATCAACTCACCCGGCAAACGCTGAACCGTTACCCGGAATGCCAGCCGAAAGCGGTGATTGAAAATTATGCGCAGTACGCCGGGGTCAAACCGGAGCAGGTGTTGGTCAGTCGTGGCGCAGATGAAGGTATTGAGCTGCTTATCCGCGCTTTCTGCGAACCGGGGAAAGACGCCATTCTCTTCTGTCCGCCCACCTATGGGATGTATAGCGTCAGCGCCGAAACCATTGGCGTCGAGTGCCGCACCGTCCCCACGCTCGCCGACTGGCAGCTGGATATGCAGGGCATTTCTGACAATCTGGATGGCGTGAAGGTTGTTTACGTGTGCAGCCCCAATAACCCCACCGGACAGCTGATTAATCCGCAGGATCTGCGCACGCTGCTGGAACTGACGCGCGGCAAAGCCATTGTGGTCGCCGACGAGGCCTATATCGAGTTCTGCCCGCAGGCAACGCTGGCGGGTTGGCTTTCCGAGTACCCTAACCTGGTCATTCTGCGCACGTTGTCCAAAGCGTTTGCCCTCGCCGGTCTGCGCTGTGGCTTTACGCTGGCCAACGAAGAGGTGATTAACCTGTTGCTGAAGGTGATCGCCCCTTATCCGCTATCCACGCCCGTCGCTGACATCGCCGAACAGGCGCTCAGCCCACAGGGCATCAACGCCATGCGCGAACGCGTGGCGCAGATCCTGCTTGAGCGCCAGTACCTGGTGAATGCGCTTAAAGAGATTGCCTGCGTTGAACAGGTTTTCGACTCCGAGACCAACTACATTCTGGCGCGCTTCACCGCCTCCAGCAGCGTATTTAAATCTTTGTGGGATCAGGGCATTATCTTACGAGACCAGAACAAACAACCTTCTTTAAGCGGCTGTCTGCGTATTACTGTTGGTACCCGTGAAGAAAGCCAGCGCGTCATTGACGCTTTACGTGCGGAGCAAGTATGAGCCAGAAGTATCTCTTTATCGATCGTGATGGAACCCTGATTTCCGAACCGCCGAGCGATTTCCAGGTGGATCGCTTTGACAAGCTCGCCTTCGAGCCAGACGTTGTGCCGGTGCTGCTGAAGCTGCAAAAAGCGGGCTTTAAGCTGGTGATGATCACCAATCAGGACGGTCTGGGAACGCCGAGTTTTCCACAGACGGATTTCGACGGCCCGCACAATCTGATGATGCAAATCCTGACCTCTCAGGGCGTGCTGTTTGATGAAGTGCTGATCTGCCCGCATCTGCCCGCAGACGAGTGCGACTGCCGTAAGCCAAAAGTGAAGCTGGTCGAACGTTACCTCGCTGAGCAGACAATGGACAGCGCCAACAGCTACGTCATTGGCGATCGCGCTACCGATATCCAACTGGCTGAAAACATGGGCATTACCGGGCTCCGTTACCATCGCGAGACGCTGAACTGGACGGCAATTGGCGAGCAACTGACGAAACGCGATCGCTACGCCCACGTTGAGCGCATAACCAAAGAGACGCAGATTGACGTCAAAGTGTGGCTGGACCGTGAAGGCGGCAGCAAAATTAACACCGGCGTCGGCTTCTTTGACCATATGCTCGATCAAATTGCGACACACGGCGGGTTCCGCATGGAGATTACCGTCAAAGGCGATCTCTATATCGACGATCACCACACCGTGGAAGACACCGGTCTGGCGCTGGGTGAAGCGTTAAAACTGGCGCTCGGCGATAAACGTGGCATCAACCGTTTTGGCTTTGTGCTGCCAATGGACGAATGCCTGGCGCGCTGCGCACTGGATATCTCCGGACGTCCGCACCTCGAATACCGTGCCGAGTTCGCCTATCAGCGCGTCGGCGATCTGAGTACCGAGATGATCGAACACTTCTTCCGCTCACTCTCCTACACCATGGGTGTGACGCTGCATCTGAAGACCAAGGGCAAAAACGACCATCACCGTGTGGAAAGCCTGTTCAAAGCCTTCGGTCGTACTCTGCGCCAGGCCATCCGTGTTGAAGGTGATACCCTTCCCTCCTCCAAAGGAGTGCTGTGATGAACGTGGTGATCCTCGACACCGGCTGCGCCAACCTGAACTCAGTGAAATCCGCCGTCGCGCGCCATGGTTATTCCCCGGTGGTCAGTCGCGACCCGGATGTGGTCTTACGCGCAGATAAACTGTTTCTGCCCGGCGTCGGCACGGCGCAGGCGGCAATGGATCAGTTACGCGAGCGTGAACTGATCGATCTGATTAAAGCCTGTACCCAGCCGGTGCTGGGCATCTGTCTCGGCATGCAGATCCTCGGACGGCGTAGTGAAGAGACACGGGGCGTCGATATGCTCGGCATCATCGAGCAGGATGTACCTAAGATGACTGACGTCGGTCTGCCATTACCGCATATGGGCTGGAACCGCGTTTATCCGCAGGCCGGGAATCGTCTTTTTCAGGGCATCGAGGATGGGGCGTATTTCTACTTTGTGCACAGCTACGCCATGCCGGTCAATCCGTGGACCATCGCCCAGTGCCACTACGGCGAACCGTTCACTGCTGCCGTGCAAAAAGATAACTTCTTCGGCGTGCAGTTCCACCCGGAGCGCTCCGGTGCCGCTGGCGCGCAGTTGCTGAAAAACTTTCTGGAGATGTGATGATTATTCCGGCTTTAGATTTGATCGACGGTACCGTCGTGCGTCTCCATCAGGGCGATTATGCGCAACAGCGTGATTACGGCAGCGACCCGCTACCGCGTTTGCAGGATTACGCGGCACAGGGTGCCGAAGTGTTACATCTGGTTGATTTAACGGGTGCGAAAGATCCGGCAAAACGGCAGATCCCACTGATTAAAACCCTGGTCGCGGGCGTGAACGTACCGGTTCAGGTGGGCGGAGGCATACGCACCGAAGACGACGTCGCCGCGCTGCTGGCAGCGGGTGTCGCTCGCGTGGTGGTCGGCTCCACGGCGGTAAAATCGCCGGAAATGGTGAAAGGCTGGTTCGAGCGTTTTGGAGCCGACGCGCTGGTCCTCGCACTGGATGTCCGTATTGATGAGCAGGGAAACAAGCAGGTCGCCGTAAGTGGCTGGCAGGAGAACTCCGGCGTTTCGCTCGAAGAACTGGTAGAAACCTATCTACCGGTGGGCCTGAAACATGTGCTCTGTACGGATATTTCTCGCGACGGCACGCTGGCGGGCTCAAACGTCTCTTTGTATGAAGAGGTGTGCAAAAAATATCCACAGGTGGCCTTTCAGTCCTCTGGCGGGATCGGTGATATCAACGACGTCGCCGCATTGCGCGGAACTGGCGTGCGCGGCGTGATCGTCGGACGTGCGCTGCTGGAGGGTAAATTCACCGTTAAGGAGGCGATCCAATGCTGGCAAAACGTATAATCCCATGCCTCGACGTTCGCGACGGTCAGGTCGTGAAAGGCGTGCAGTTCCGCAATCACGAAATCATCGGAGACATCGTCCCGCTGGCAAAACGCTATGCCGATGAAGGCGCCGATGAGTTGGTGTTCTACGATATCACCGCGTCCAGCGACGGCCGTGTGGTCGATAAAAGCTGGGTTTCGCGCGTCGCGGAAGTGATCGACATCCCTTTCTGCGTGGCGGGTGGGATTAAGTCGGTCGACGATGCGGCCAAAATTCTCTCGTTTGGCGCAGATAAAATCTCCATCAACTCGCCAGCGCTGGCTGACCCGACGCTGATTAGCCGTCTGGCGGATCGTTTTGGCGTGCAGTGTATCGTGGTCGGTATCGATACCTGGTATGATGCGCAAACCGGCAAGTATCATGTCAATCAGTATACCGGCGATGAAAGCCGCACCCGCGTCACCACCTGGGAAACCCTCGACTGGGTGCAGGAAGTGCAAAAGCGCGGTGCCGGCGAAATAGTCCTTAACATGATGAACCAGGACGGCGTGCGTAACGGCTACGACCTGGAGCAGTTGAAAAAAGTGCGCGCAGTATGCCGCGTGCCGCTGATCGCCTCCGGTGGCGCAGGCACCATGGAACATTTCCTTGAGGCCTTCCGCGATGCCGATGTCGACGGTGCGCTTGCCGCCTCCGTCTTCCACAAGCAAATCATTAATATTGGTGAATTAAAAACGTACCTGGCAACACAGGGCGTGGAGATCAGGATATGTTAACAGAGCAACAACGCAGCCAACTGGACTGGGAAAAAACCGACGGACTGATGCCTGTCGTCGTGCAGCACGCGGTGTCCGGTGAAGTGTTGATGCTGGGATATATGAACCCAGACGCGCTGGATAAAACCCTTGCAACCGGCAAAGTCACCTTCTTCTCACGCACCAAACAGCGCCTGTGGACCAAAGGCGAGACGTCAGGAAACTTTCTGAACGTCGTCAGCATTGCGCCAGATTGTGATAACGATACCCTGCTGGTGCTGGTGAATCCTGTCGGCCCCACCTGCCATAAAGGCACCAGCAGCTGCTTTGGCGACACCAGCCACCAGTGGCTGTTCCTGTATCAGCTTGAACAACTGTTAGCCGAGCGCAAAACGGCCGACCCGGCGAGTTCCTATACCGCGAAACTCTATGCCAGCGGCACCAAGCGTATCGCCCAAAAAGTGGGTGAAGAAGGTGTCGAAACCGCACTGGCCGCCACGGTGCATGACCGATTCGAACTGACCAATGAAGCGTCGGATTTGATGTATCACCTGCTGGTTCTGCTGCAGGATCAGGATCTCGACCTGACAACGGTCATTGAGAATCTGCGCAAGCGGCATCAGTGATCTTAAGGCGTAAAAAACCGGGCAAAGCCCGGTTTTTTTATTATATAAATCAGGTTACTGCGCTTTTGGCTTGTAGTTACGCAGCGCATTGCGTCCCAGTACCACACCAGCGCCAACCATTCCACCGAGCAGTACCGCCAGTACCAGCGTAATCGCTTTTTTCGGACTGTCGCGACGAATTGGTAACGTCGGTTTCATCACGTAGCGGTAAGCATGAATGCTGTCCGTATCGACCTTCAGCGCCTTAACCGATAACAGGTTCTGACGGGTCAGGTAATAGTCATCAGAGAACGTTAACGGCCGAGTCGCTTCATTATTTACCATCGATGAAAGCGCATCGCTACCCAACATAAACATGGTGTCAGGGGAAACTTGATCGGTCAGTTGAATCTTAGGAAGTTTAATATTTGCCTGCTTTGCAACGGACAGTGCCTGGTTGATCTGCGCAATATTGAGTGCTTTTTGTTCCCTTGCGACCTTTTCCTGCGCTTCAAGTGAATGCTCTAAATCAGAAGTACGAGTTTTAATACTCATCGCGAGGTCAGTATTGATTTCTTTAGAGACCGCTTCATCGACCTGTTGAATATACTGGGCCAACGTTTTTTGGGCTTCTTCAGCGGATATTCCCTGATAGGTGACTTTCAACGGAAGAGGCTGACCTTTCACTGATGCATCGATTGTCAATTTTTCTGGTTCTTCCTGATTATCGAGCGTTTCAGAAAGCGCGGAAAATGCCGAGTTAAAACGCCCAATAACACCGGACTGAACATCATTCACTTTCGGCGCATCCTGACCGTAGAGGATACTCATGGCATTGGTATAGGTCGCTAACTGGCCTGCATCAGGCTGAGTGATTATCGCCGTCGAGGTCCATTTCTCTTTCGCTACCACCAAGTAACCCGCAGCCAGAACGATAGCTACAATAGTACAGATGATTATTGTCACTTTTTCTCGCCACAATTGCACAACTAAATCAATTAAATCAATCTGTTCCGGTTCGTTGCTACGCCCGGACATGTTGTTATTTTCCACTGTCATCACTGCCCTAAATAAGAAAGCTCTAATCCCGCCACAGTGTATCGGGAAACGTAATTTATGCTATAGGAAATTTTATATGATAGTGAAAATTCTGGTAGGTTTTACCCCATTGTCAGGGAATCCGTTCCCTCTGGCTTACAGGTCAATCACTCCCAAAGAGGTCCCGGGTATAGACTTTTTCGGACACATCTTTGAGTTCCTCTGCCATACGGTTCGAGATGATTACGTCCGCCTGTTGCTTAAACTGCGTTAAATCACGCTCGATACGAGAGTTAAAAAACGCCTCTTCCTGCATCACCGGCTCATAAATCACCACTTCAATACCTTTAGCTTTAATACGTTTCATGATCCCCTGAATGGAAGATGCGCGGAAGTTATCCGAGCCGCTCTTCATAATCAGACGATAAATCCCCACGACTTTTGGCCTTCTGGCAAGAACGGCATCGGCGATAAAGTCTTTGCGGGTGCGGTTGGCATCAACGATAGCGGAAATAATATTGTTCGGTACTGAGTGATAATTAGCCAGAAGCTGCTTGGTGTCTTTTGGCAAGCAATAACCGCCGTAGCCAAATGAGGGATTGTTATAGTGGTTGCCAATACGTGGATCCAGACAAACACCTTCGATGATCTGACGGGTATTTAAACCTAAACTTTCAGCGTAGCTATCGAGCTCGTTAAAATAGGCAACGCGCATCGCCAGATAGGTGTTGGCAAAAAGCTTGATCGCTTCCGCTTCGGTGGAATCTGTAAACAGCGTTGGGATATCTTGCTTTACTGCCCCTTCCTGAAGCAAAGCAGCAAAACGCTCAGCTCTTTCTGAACGTTCGCCGATGACAATACGAGACGGATGCAGATTGTCATAAAGCGCTCTGCCTTCACGCAGAAACTCGGGGGAAAAAATGATATTTTGCGTTTTAAACTTCTTCTTCATCGCTGCGGTAAATCCAACCGGTACGGTGGATTTAATAATCATCACAGCGTCTGGATTAATTGCGCTTACATCCTCAATCACTGACTCTACGCTGGAAGTATTGAAGTAATTTGTTTTTGGATCATAATCGGTTGGCGTTGCAATAATAACGTAATCCGCGTTTCGATAGGCATCCTGTTTATCTAACGTAGCCTTAAATTTAATTGTCTCCGACTTTAAGAACTGCTGAATTTCTTTATCAACAATCGGAGATATCCGATCATTCAACATTTCGACACGAGAAGGGATGATGTCTAACGCAACAACATCATGATGCTGTGCGATTAGCAGACCATTGGACAGGCCAACATACCCGGTACCGGAGATGGTAATTTTCATTGCATGCTCTCAGAATTAACTTAATTAGACATCATGATGTATTCGCATCCTGACACGTTATTATTGTTTTAGCGTCTGAGCGAATAATGTGTCAATGAAGCCTAATACAATTAGGATTTTCTTTATCATCCTAAATGGATAATATTAAGTTAATATTAAGCAATGGAGATTATGCAATAAGAATCAGGATAAAAAAAGCCCGGTCAAAACCGGGCTTTTTGACAAACAATGTACTTAATCCATCCATTCAGTATGGAAAACACCTTCTTTATCAGTACGCTTATAGGTATGCGCACCGAAGTAATCGCGTTGCGCCTGGATCAGGTTAGCCGGCAATACCTCTGCACGGTAGCTGTCGTAGTAGGCAATGGCGGCGGAGAAAGTGGGTACCGGAATGCCATTCTGTACGGCGTAGGCGACGACATCACGCAGCGCCTGCTGATACTCATCAGCAATATTCTTGAAGTACGGATCCAGCAGCAGATTGGCAATATTCGCATTCTTCGCATAGGCATCAGTGATCTTCTGCAGGAACTGCGCACGAATAATGCAGCCTGCACGGAAAATCTTCGCGATCTCACCGTAGTTCAGATCCCAGTAGTACTCATCAGACGCCGCACGCAACTGAGAGAAGCCCTGCGCATAGGAAACGATTTTACCGAGGTACAGCGCGCGGCGTACTTTCTCAATAAACTCAACTTTATCACTCGCAGGTTGCGCTTTCGGACCTGTCAGGACTTTAGACGCCGCAACACGCTGGTCTTTCAGCGAGGAGATATAACGCGCAAAGACCGATTCAGTAATCAGCGACAGCGGTTCACCGAGATCCAGAGAGCTCTGGCTGGTCCACTTGCCGGTACCTTTGTTAGCCGCTTCGTCAAGAATGACATCAACAAGGTATTTACCCTCTTCATCTTTTTTGGTGAAGATGTCTTTAGTGATGTCAATGAGGTAGCTGCTCAGCTCACCATTGTTCCACTCAGTAAAGGTGCTGGCCAGCTCTTCATTAGAGAGATTCAGACCACCTTTCAGCAAGGAATAGGCCTCAGCAATAAGTTGCATGTCGCCATATTCAATGCCGTTGTGAACCATCTTCACATAGTGGCCTGCGCCATCAGCGCCGATGTAAGTCACGCAAGGCTCGCCGTCTTCAGCGACAGCCGCGATCTTAGTCAGAATCGGCGCTACCAGCTCGTACGCTTCTTTCTGTCCGCCAGGCATGATAGACGGCCCTTTCAGCGCGCCCTCTTCGCCACCGGAAACACCGGTACCGATGAAGTTAAAGCCTTCGGCAGAAAGCTCACGGTTACGACGAATAGTGTCCTGGAAGAAAGTATTGCCGCCATCAATGATGATGTCGCCTTTATCCAGGTACGGTTTCAGAGAATCAATGGCAGCATCGGTACCCGCGCCCGCTTTCACCATTAACAGGATACGACGAGGCGTTTCGAGGGATTCAACAAACTCTTTCACCGTGTAGTAAGGCACCAGTTTCTTGCCCGGGTTCTCGGCAATCACTTCTTCGGTCTTTTCACGGGAGCGGTTGAACACGGAGACGGTATAACCACGGCTTTCGATGTTGAGCGCCAGGTTGCGCCCCATCACTGCCATACCGACGACGCCGATCTGTTGCTTAGACATTACATACTCCTGTCAGGTGTGGTCACCGCGCGACGTATGCGCGGCTTGAATGTGAGTAAATCTTACAGCAGAGGAAAAGTAATGACCAGATCTTGGGGTCTGCATCGTCCGATTTTCTATTGCTAACCTTTATATAAGTTGATGTAGTCATCCTTCAGATTGTTTAAATTAAAGTGATGTGAGACTTTATTTGCAGTAAGTCTATATTCATTATAATGAGTCTGCATATCCTCAATAGCCAATAAAACTGCTTCAATACTGTTTCCAAATAAGATTCCGTTTTTTTCGCCATCTCGCTCATATATTAATTCACTACAACCGCCAACATCGCTTAATAATAATGGCAAACCAACAACCCCTGCTTCTATAGCGGACATTGGGAGTCCCTCACTATCTGAAGCCAAAATAAAAGCATCATAAGCCCCGTAGTTACTAAACCCTTTAAGCTCACCAAGAAAATTAATATTACCACTGTTTCTATACTTTATCCTAAGCGCCTCGAGGTACTCACCACCGCCAATAAAAGACATATCAATGCCTTCTTTGTTGCACAATGCTTCAGCAAGCAATTCAGGTCTCTTTGGATATGTCATCCGCCCAACAAAAACCAGTCTTAATGGCCCTGAATGATTGTTGACTGGGTTAATCACTGTTTCAGCAGGAAGAGTAGCATTATTTATAAGTGCTAGTTTACACTCTTTTATACCTATTACTTTAATGGCATTTTTCCTGTCATTATCTGAGACACATAAAATAGAATCAGAAAGATAAGACAGCCATCGTTCAATTAGACAGTAAATTTTTTGCGCTCGACCGCCATTATATATACACGACCACCCATGTGAGACATAAATAGCACGATGCTTCCAAATCAACTTAGAAAGACGAGCATATAAACCAGCATTTGCCGAATTACTGACAACAATATCAGCTTTGATTTTTTTTAAAACTTTAGAAATATAGAATATGTTTAGTATATTTTTTACACTTGTTAAACTTGGGATAAGAAATGTTTTATCATCATGAAATTGCTCCGTTAGCCATCCTTTTTCTGAAGTAATAAGATAGATATTAAAATAATCATCAAGAATCGTTTTTTGCTCGCTTACCCATTTTTGGGCACCGCCAACTTCTGATTTCGTAATTACAAAGACAAGATTTTTTTTGACAGCATTCATTTAGTTACCATATAATCAGATAATTTATTTTCCGTATCCATTAGGGTTGTCAGACTGCCATTTCCAAGCATCTTGAATCATTTCAATTATTCCTCTTTTAGCCTTCCAACCTAGTTCAATATTTGCCTTTGAACTATCAGACCAACACTCTGCAATATCACCTTTTCTACGAGGGACTAATTTGTATGGAATTTTAATTCCAGTAACACTTTCGAAAGTGTGGATAATCTCTAAAACTGAATATCCTTTTCCAGTTCCCAAATTATAGATTTGGAGACCATTAGAGCACGAAACCTTAGATAAGGCTTGTACATGAGCTTCAGCAAGGTCCATTACATGAATATAATCTCGAACACCTGTACCATCATGAGTTGGGTAATCAAATCCATATACTTTCAAATAAGGTAAAGTGCCAATTGCAACCTGAGTTAAATAGGGCATCAGATTATTTGGTATTCCGTTGGGCTGCTCGCCAATATTACCGGATTCGTGTGCTCCAATAGGGTTAAAGTATCGCAATATCGTGATTTTCAGTTGCTCATGGGCCCCTGATATATCATTGAGCATTAGCTCCATGAATAATTTTGAACTCCCATATGGATTTGTAGTTCCGCCTATAGAAGTTGATTCGCTTATTGGATAACTAGTTTGTTTACCATAGACAGTTGCCGAGGAACTGAAAATAAAGTTGTTAACATTATTTCTTATCATACATTTCAATAATGTCAGGGTACCTGAAACATTATTTGAATAATATTCAATCGGCTTTTGAATCGATTCACTTATTGACTTTAATCCAGCAAAATGAATCACCGCTGTGATATTATTATTACCAAAGATATTATCTAATGTTTTCTCGCAACAAGAATCACCTTCATAAAAAGTAATTTTCTGACCAGTCATGGACTCAACTCTACGCAAAGGCTCAATTGTTGAATTTGAAAAATTATCTAATACAACAACCGAATACCCTTGGGAAACCAAAGAGTACACAGTATGGACTCCAATGTATCCGCATCCACCAGTCACTAATATAGACATATGTTCACCCGTTTGTTAGTTATATGCTCAAGAATAAAACCCATTTATGAACTCTGTATTTTATTTCTTAATTTCCTAAGTATTCTCAATAGAGTTGGGTTAAGTATTTTGCCTAGAACACCAAGATATATATAATATGATAAACTAACCTGTTTTATAGCAGTTAAATACTTAGAATATGTCTCTAAATCCTTTATGGATAAAGAATAAAGTGCATTAACAAATATATTTTTTTTAAGGAACGTATTTAATGATTTAATCATTTCATTGGACAGTACATTTTTTTCATCTGGGTGTTCATAGAAATACTTAACATGATATAAAATATCATTACTAACTCTGGCTGCAGTTCTATTTTCAGCATTCCTTCGAATGACTACCTGAGGATCCCCAGAGTATGCTACTTTCCCAAGCATCGACATTTTTAGCCACACGTAAATATCTTCCCCGAGTTTCACATCACGTGGAAATCCTCCCATTTGTTGAAATAGCAATTTATTAACGCAAACAGAAGATGAATTAATAAGACCTCTGGAACAAGAGTAATCGTAATAGAAATCGTTTAATACTCCTATATAATCTTTCGAATATTTGTTCTTTGGTATGAATGTAGTTCCATCTTCTAATATTTCAATGTAACACGAGGAATACAGTGCACATTGTGGATGCAAAGTAATCAGATTGGCTATTTTTTCCAGATGAGCAGACTTCCAATAATCATCTGCATCTAGTAGACACACATATTCAGATTTTGCTGCCTCTATACCAATATTTCTTGCTACTGATACCCCTGAATTTTTAATGTTAATAAATCTGATTCTCTTATCATTAAATTCGCTGACTACATACTCACTTCCATCAGTCGAACCATCATTCACTATAATTAATTCAAACTCTGCATAGCATTGATTTAATACCGATGTAATCGTTGATTTGATCGATTCTTTTTTATTAAATAACGGGATTACAACTGAAAGTAACATCACAGTCTCCAGCAGATTATCAATTAGTAGAGATAATAAAACGGTTCAAATGAAAAAAATGGATATCTAGACCAGAAAGGATCTATAGAATTTCCGAACAGGTTCAATTTCTCCACAATAAATAACGAGAAATAAATCAGCATAAAATATGTTGTCAAAGAAGGATAAAGTTTGTATATATACATATATACAAAATAACCATATATATATAGTAATATGAAATTAATTCTCTCCGGTCCCAAAGGGACCCCCAGGAAACCAATATATGAAAGACAACTAAATATCGCGATAATTTTCCAGTAATTATTGTCAATTTTGTTCCAGAATAGCATCATCGTAATTGTTAATGGGAAAATTAATATTGCAAATCTTTTAGATGTAAAACTAAACTCTGTCGCTGTCATCAAATAAAAATTCAACTTATTTGCGCCGGGTAATCCCTCACCTATCTCAGATAAAAATTTGAGCACAAAATATAAATTTAATTTTATGATTATCATTAAAATAAAAATTATAATTATGTGACGTAGCCTTATTTTGCTGTGGAATTTCTTTAAGAATAAATAAAACAATCCTAGAGGCAGTGATGTCAAATGAAATAGCGTAGCTATCGCTAAAAACAAAAGACTTTTTTTACCCGACGTCGATATTGCAAACAGTAGTATTACAGTCGATATTGCCTGTCTTTGTAAATATCCATATGTTTGAATTGATGCAAATAGAATAATTATCGCAGCGATTATTCCTATCTGACTATGTAACACATTTTTGAAAGCATATCTGAGCATCCATACATATAGAAGAAAGAGACATATTGACGTATTAATTACAGCAATACTTACCGGTGATAAATTAGCCGTACATTTTGATATAAGCAAATATATAAATGGCCATCCTACTTCAATGCCTCCTGAGAAACCGAAAATTTCGCTATAATAACCAGATGAGAGAGCTTTATATACCATGAAATAATGACTTAGATCATGATCTAGTTCATCAGTATAATTTCTCGATGCGACAATTATCAAAACAGAAATAAATGCTAGCAATATTAAACATTGCCGATAATAGCCAATAAGGTACTTTGACATTGTAAGTAAGGTAAAAATTGCAATGGCAAAACTGACAACCGGCGAAAAAGGAATGGATAATAAACTTGTACCGCCCAATACAAGGATTAATTTATGAGAAAGTGGGGCTGTATGCATTTAAATATGTTATCTCTAATTAGTTTTTGGAATTATTTGAGACTATCGACCAAATAATTTAATGACTTTTCACGCCAAGCCTCGACAATTTGATTAACTCTCGAATAGTCAATATCGTTTAAAAAAACATTAGATAAGTCAGTACTACTTGTTATGTTTTCTGGGTAAACAAGTCGTTCTTCAAGTCCCACCAACATTAAGAGAGAAATAAAGCGACTTAACCCTCTTGATTTGTTCCCTATAGCTATAAAATTCTTGTTAAATATTATTGAGAATACCATGCCATGAAATGAATCTGTTATTACATATTCTGCATTCTTAAACGCCTGAACCCATTCGGCAAGTGTATAATATTTATTATCACCATGTATGTCTTTTTCTGACATTATCCCTAGCTTATCTTTAACTATAGATGAATAAACTCTCGCTGTTTCTTCTTCATCAAGAATATATTTAAGTAAATAGCCTGTTTCATGATTCGAAGAATGTGCTGAAAGCAGATCATCATAAAATGATAAATCAAGCATAGTGGGATCGAGGACGTGTACTACAGATTCTATAGAAAACTCATCTCGACAAATATCTATTCCTGAATCTTCACGTACTGAAATTGCATCAAATTGTTTAAGTAAAGACTTGGTTAATTGTCTTCTGTCTTCATGTTTCCAACTATCAACCCCAAATGAAGCTGCATATGATATTTTTTTACATTTTTCGCCATCATAAAAATCTAAAAAATAGGCTGAGTACATATCATTATTAATATAATCATAGCGCCAGACCTGATCACTACCTACGATCATAGCGTCCAAAAGTAGTGTTTTACTTTCATTTTTGAATTCATCTAAATTCTCAATCTTTTTAGTATATTTACATATATATTTATGAATGGTTTTTTTATTTTGTTTTTCTTTAATAAATCTCTCACGAATACCACGGATGTTCTGAAATGGGAGCCGAGCTAAAATATATAACAAAAAGCGTCTTGTCGGTTTTAATGAAGGTCTTATATCAATTAGAGTTACTTCATGCCCCATTTTTCTTAGGACAAAAATTAGCGACAAGCATTGCAGGATGCCTCCATAATTAGCAATCAATGGTAACGTGAGTAGTCCTATTTTTTTATTCATTTTACACCTTTTTTCTTCAAATAATTAGCGACGTAATATATATATTTAATGCCATTTTTAATTAATGACTTAGTTAGAATCCTATACTTAACTTCATAGAATGCCATATTAAAAAAGAAAAATATTAAATTATTCTTCTTTTTAGCCTCAAGAAATATTGCATGTGATTTATTTGAAATAATTTTTCTTATGCGATAGATTTCCTTGCGCTCTTCGTCAACTTCTGGAGGTAGTAAAAAATCTCTTTTCTGTGGATGCCATTTTTTTTCAAGATCTGCATCCTTAATTCTTACTAAAAGCCCTTCCTGTCGATGTCTATAATTGCCTGCCTGAGCATGTATAACATCATCAACGTCAATATGCTCTAAAAATAGTCGCTGCGCACTAGCTCCCTCTTTTAAAAGAGTCGATATTTCAAGGTTCCTAGATAATACTATGTTGGTCCCTTTTGAATCTGAGACATACTTTGGAAGCCATGCATCTCCGAAGACAACATCGGCAACTTCAGCGGCTATATCATCACACCATTCACATGCTTCAGGTTTGAATAATCCTAATCCCCAATCTGTTCCGTATAAATGTCCCGTTTGAGCCATCCTTTCAACGCCGCTTGATGATGTAACTTTAATATTATAGCGACTGGCCGTCCCAGATGAATTTTTGACACGAAAATTTATACTGCTAAGGTTTGCGGGTAGTATGCCTTGTTGCCAAGAGAGAAGCTCAGAAAATGCTTTTGTCTTGAGGTGTCCACAAAATATGCCAATAAAATATTTCAAAGAAATATTTAATTCTTCATTTTTCTTACACAGGAGACGGATCGCTTTTATATAACAAGGTATTCCAACCACAGCATATTTCTTTTCTGTATTAATATTTTCTAGCGCATTATCAAATCTCGTTGGGTAATATTGTGAACGAGTTTTTACTTTAATCTCTTCAATAGATTCGGATATTGAATAAGAATATAACTGTTCATTACTTTTTGATAGTCCAACATGAATTACTCCATCGATTAGTTTTTTTGACATTAACTCGACAAGTAACCATGTAGTAAGACCTCCCGAACTAGCATTTTCCCTATATTTTCCCTCGCTAGCAAAACCAGCAAAAATTTCATGGTAATAACCGACTTTTTGATGGAAATGCAGACTTTCAATGCCCTCATATAATGAATTTGCTATACTCGATTCATTGTGGTGAGTCGAGAACGGACATATTTCATCATCAAGTTCATTGATATTCCCTTTCGGTGCAAGTGCTCCATATTCATCCCATTCCAGCGTAACATTGTTATTTTTATAAGAGCATGCTCCGCATCCTATGCAGTAGTTATTCTTTATTACTTTCTGAATGCTCATTTACTCGCCTCCAAAAAAACAATACTTTTATAATTATATGCTACGCATATGAACAGATTACTTAGAATTGTCGCAAGAACTCCGGCATAAACACCAATATGCTTGTAAAAGAGAAAAAAGCTAATTAGACTTATGATACTCGCGATAGACATTATTTTCACTTTAGCTCGCATGTTATCTTTAGTAACAAGGATTGCACCTGAGTTACTTGCCAAATAAATAATTGGGATACTAATTGCCATTAATTGGATTAATTCAACCGCATCAATATATTTCTGACCAAATAAAAATGAAATTATAAACGGAGATAAAAAATATATAATGCACGTGATTATAACCCCGAATAAAAACATTAAAATATTACCATACTTATAAACTATCTTAAGTTTGGAAACATCCTGATAGGCCCATCGATGCAGTTTTGGAAGTAGATATTTTTGATATATCACTGTTGGAAATAAGATAGCTGCAGATATAAATAGAAATGCAACGCTGTAATACCCTGCATCTTCAGTAGAAATAAAGTATTTAACAAGAACAATATTAACTTGATAATAAACCATGTAGAAAACACCAGAGATTCCAAAAATAGCGGATTCCTTAATCATCTCGAGTATATCAACGATTGGGGGTTTAATTAATTCTTTTTTAGCATGTCCTTTTAAATAAATATCCTTCTTAAGAAGACGTTTCAACACCCCATAAGTTACAATCACCATTAAAACGGATATCAGTGCGTATCCTGCAGAAATATTATTGATGGAAACTTCATTAAAAACCAAGCAAATAATAATTAGCACGCAAAAGCGTAAAATATATACTGAAGTTTGTACTACAGAAACAGCCATATAGTTTTCTTCTAGCTGATAAACTGCACCCAATAGTTCTATTAAAACTTGAGAAAGTACGATAAATGATAATAAAAATAATAATTTTTGATGATAATATTCTGTATATAAGAACCAACCTGAGAGAACAATAATTATGATGGATGTTGTGAACAGTGTAAATGTTAAACCGGGAATAAGGAATCTAACACCTCCCCATCCTTCACTTCCAAACGCTTTCAACCAAAACTGTGGTATTCCGAAGCCACATAATGGTGCAACAGTCATTGTTAAATAAAAAGCTGAAGAAAAAATGCCAAAATCACTCGGTGACATATGTTTTGCAAGCATGAATTGCGTGGCAAAATTTAACAATGCCGTTAATAGGGTACCAACGGCTAATATAATCATATGGCCAGCTGCCTTGTTTTTACGCATTTAAAATTCCACGCTACCGCCCCTGGCTTATCAGTTACCAGTGCACTATCTATAAAAAAGAAAAGCAGTACCTGATTAGAAATTCTTATAAGGCTACTGCTTAGATGTCAGCTTATTAATCCGCTAATTAAATCAAACTAATTGCTTATTATTTTTACAATACTATCCCTGAACTTCGCCCCCTCTTTCAGGTTGCGCAGCCCATACTTCACAAACGCCTGCATGTAGCCCAATTTTTTACCGCAGTCATAGCTGTCGCCGGTCATCAACATGGCATCTACAGACTGTCTTTTCGCCAGTTCTGCAATCGCATCGGTCAACTGGATACGGCCCCAGGCACCCGGTTCAGTTCTTTCCAGTTCAGCCCAGATATCCGCAGAGAGGACATAGCGCCCTACCGCCATGAGATCAGAATCCAGCGTCTGCGGCTGATCCGGTTTTTCAATAAACTCGACGATGCGACTCACCTTGCCTTCATTATCCAGCGGATCTTTCGTCTGAATGACGGAATACTCGGAAAGGTCACCCGGCATACGTTTCGCCAGAACCTGGCTACGCCCTGTTTCTTCAAAGCGAGCAACCATCGCGGCGAGGTTATAACGCAATGGATCGGCACTGGCAGTATCGATAATGATATCAGGCAATACAACCACAAAAGGGTTATCGCCAATTGCCGGACGCGCGCAAAGAATGGAGTGACCCAGCCCCAGAGGCTGCGCCTGGCGTACGTTCATGATGGTCACGCCAGGGGGACAGATAGACTGTACTTCTGCCAGCAACTGACGCTTCACGCGCTGCTCAAGCAGTGACTCTAGTTCATACGAGGTATCAAAATGGTTCTCAACGGCATTTTTAGACGCGTGAGTCACCAGGAGGATTTCTTTGATCCCTGCTGCCACAATTTCGTCAACGATGTATTGAATCATTGGCTTGTCGACGATCGGGAGCATCTCTTTGGGAATCGCTTTTGTGGCAGGCAACATGTGCATACCTAGTCCAGCTACCGGGATAACTGCTTTTAAATTCGTCATTATCTTTCCTACCTTTGAATGGCTGATGAAGTCTGGGCCTTCGCCATGTGCTAATCGGCGCCAGGCTTCCTTCTCGCTTGGTATGATCGAAATCTCACCATTAAGACAAAATGTCTTCTCACACTACACTTCATCAACGTGAGGTTTAACTCAGATAACTCGGAAAACTTTCTCAGCTAACAATACCTTAGCCGCTTTCCGAATTATCGTAGGTAGCTGTGCAGACTCTATAAAGTCAAAGTTTTACTCAGAAATAAATGTAATGTCGTCTTTCTTAACGTGGACAAACTCGAACTTTAACGTTCTGTCCAGTCCCTGAGAAAGTGTGTAGGGCGCAACAAATCCTGAAGAGTGAACCTTAGTCGCATCGAACTGCGTGGTAGCGCAGAACTTTTTGACGCGAACAGAGCTCACTGCAAATTTCTTCCCGGTGAGTTTACTCAGGACATCAAAGCAGTACCCCCCAAGCATGCCTAACGGATACGGCAGATGAACTGAAGGGATCTTTTTATTCAGACTCTGTTCAACTTCCGTTACAAGCTGGTTCATGTTGAGATCTGGTTTATCTACATAATTGTAGACTTCATAGCCGGGATGCACATTCTTAAGCTTATACTTAATGAATTCAACGATGTTGCCAACATAAGCCATCGACTTGTAGTTCGTGCCAGATCCAACCATCATGAATTTACCGCCCGCAATCTGCTTCAGCAGATTATAAACATTGCCGCGGTTACGCTCACCAAATATCACCGTTGGACGAACGATGGTCAGTGACCGCTCATCAGGTGCTTTTGCATGCCATTCACGAAGCACTTCTTCAGCCTGCCACTTACTTTTACCATAGTGGTTGAAGGGGTCGTGTGGATGCGTTTCATCAGGGTTATTTTTGTTCAGACCATATACAGCAACAGAACTCGTAAAAATGATGTTATTGACACCATTTTTCTCCATGGCAGCAAGAACATTGCGCGTCCCCTGGACATTGACATCATAGTAAAGAGAGGTGGGACTCACATCATCGCGATGCTCAGCCGCCAACAGGACTACGGTATCAAAACCCGAAAGCACCTGATCCAGTGATTCTTGATCGCGAACATCACCAATTTGTGTGATTTCCGGATAGAAATGGCTTTGCTGTTTATCCAGATTTTTGATGTTAAAGTCAGCAACGGCGGTTTCAAGGAGGCGCGTTCCAACAAACCCGGAGGCTCCGATGAGCAAAACGTTATCGTTCATAAATCACTTAGTCTGGTTATTAAGACAAAAACACAAGATAAAGATGAGAACCTTCCCTGAGTAGTCAGCGCTGCCCAGCCCCAGCTTTAACGGTAATTTCGCAATTATAATCTTTTAACACATGATATCCAGTAAGATTATGGCGGGTTGCATCACCCCCTCCCCTCCGGTAGCCGGAAGTTGATCGCATCAACATTCACTACATGATGGTTTATCCGGTCGATATCCACTGAACTTTGCCCTTTCTCATTCACCGCGTGCACGTTCGCCAGCGACAGCAACGTGTCGTCTTTTGCCATGAACTTGCCGCGTACGTCTTTACGCAGGTCAAAGTGCATTTTCAGCGCCGGACCGGTTGCTGATTCCTGCATCACCTTGATATTGCGCAGAAAGAGATGCTGGGGCTGATTGTGCAACTCCAGCGTCGCCCGCTTCATCTCGATGTTGGTCAGTGCAACGAAAGAGGTCGCATTACCCGACGAAATTTGAATGCCGCGCAATGTGTATTCAAGCTGCGTGTTATCGAGGGAGATATTATTGAGTTTGAAATTTTGTGGGATGGAGAGATATTTCCCTTTGACCACGCCATAGCCAATGAGCATCCCGGCACTGTCGACCATGTTGATATTATCAATCACAAAATTATCGCAGCCGTAAATGGCGACCGTCGCATTGTCAATGCCCGCCTTCTTGCTGAAATCCGGGGTGATGTTCTTCGCCTTAACATTGCGAATAACAAAATGTTTGCCGTTTTCGACATGCACCAGCTGCCGACAATCTGATCCGGTAATGTTGGTAACCACAAAGTTTTTGACCGTCTGCTGTTCGGGATAGGTGTTGTCATAAGTGCTCCCCGCGAGCCCAATGCCTATCCCCCAATTAATCTTGCCGTTGGTACAGTTGATCCGTTCAATAACGTGGTCGGAAATCAGGATATTGCTGTCGTTAATCGCGACGTTCCATTCGATGGCGTCCCCCTGCAAATCACTGAAGCGACAGTGAGTAATACGTGCACCGTCAACCTGATTGTGGAACCCCTGGCGCAGTATCGCGTAATTGGCCTGGGTCACGGTGAGATTATCAATGACCAGATTGCGCATCACGCGCGGCTTTTTCCCGCCGATATAAATTTGTGTCACCGGCCCGAAACCGCTCATCGTAAGACCGGTAATTGCGCAGTCGGAACCGCGGACATCCAGCGTGATATTGTGCAGGCTGCCGCCCTTCTCTCCAGTCACCTGGCAGGCATCCTGGAGCACAAAGCGACCGCGCCCGTTGCCGCTCAGACGGCCCAGCACATGCAGCGTTTTGCCCGGTGGAATAACAATGCCGGTATTGATGTTCTCACACACCAGTCCCGCCGGCACCACGACGGTCCCGGCGTCGTTAAAGGCCTGTTTAAACGAGGCAATCCAGTCTTTCGCATCGTAATCCTGAATGTTGACGGTTTTACGGGACGCAATAGCGCAGGCAAAGGGAGAATGGAGGACAGGAAGTACGGCAAGCGCGGAGCTTGCCGTCAGGAAGGTACGTCGGGAGAGTGTTTTCTCTGGCATACAACCTCGGTTTACATCGTTTGCAGCAGGCAGGCCAACTGACGATTGATCACCTGCTGATTAAAATCATGTTCAACTTTTTCACGCGCGCGCTGAATAATGGGTTCCAGCGTACGGCGGTCAAATTGGCTGAACGAGGCGAGCTGTTGCGCCAGCGCCCGGGCATCGTTTTCCGGCACCAGCCAACCAGACTTTCCGGCATCCACAAGTTCCGGGATCCCGCTGTGAACGGTAGAGACCACCGGGATCCCCACCGCCATCGCTTCCATCAGCGCCACCGGGATCCCTTCCATGTCGCCATCCGCACCGGTGATCGACGGCAGAAGAAAGACATCCGCGTTATCCAGCATCGTTTTCACTTCATGGCTGGGCTTAAAGCCCGGCATATCAATCACATCGTCAAGCTGATACTGCTCAATCAGCGTGCGCAACCGTCGCTCCCAGGGGCCCATGCCCAGAATGCGATAGCGAAACGCCACGCCCTGCTCCTTCAACTGGCGACAAGCCTCTATCGCCACATGCAGCCCTTTTTTCTCGGTCAGTCGTGCAACAGAGATAATCTCCAGCGGCGTGCCGGGTGCTTTCACCGGTCGGTGCGTAAAGCGCGTCATATCCACGCCCATTCGCGAAACGGCAATCTTCTCGGGAGGACAGCCCATGCTTCTCAGCCGTCCAGCCCAGAGATCGCTAATCGGCAGCATCAGGTCGCCACGGCGGAACAGTTGCTGGTACTCCGGCGTGTAATGATTAAGGACGTCCCGACTGGAAATATCGATGCCGTGGAAAATCGTTGCAATCTTGCCCTGAATGACCCCCAGCTCGCGCAGCTTCGCCGCCGTCACGCCTGCCGGACCGAAGTGAGCGATAAAGACATCCGCACGCAGCGGTTTACTCACCTGCGCACAGATTGACGAGAGGATCAGATTACGCGACTCGTCGCCATAGCGGGTGAAGTTAAGTGATTTCCACGTTGCCGCCCGGTGCAACCCCGGCAGCGTTTTTATTGCCCGAGAGCGCAGTTTTGCCAGGCGTCCCTGCGGTTCATCCTGCAACCAGCGAGTTCTGGCCGCCAGACCATATTTTTCCCAGGCGGCATGTGTATTTTGCGTATCGCCTTTCTGTAGGGCGACAATCTCAACGTCAAAGCCCATATCGATAAATGCGGTAATTTGATTGAGGACGAAGGTTTCCGACGACAGCGGAAATTTCAGTAAAAAGAAGCTGACCTTCATTTCCCCTCCCCGATGCGTGTTAACACCGATTCCACCATGCGGTATCCCTGCTCGCGTTCGCGACGCACCGCCTGTGCAAGACGCTCATTGATCCGCGGTAATTGTCCCAGCGTATCCGCCACCATCGCTTGCAGACTGCCATCCAGCAGGTGACGAATATCTATCGCCATCTCCGGCATCCCCAACTGCTGCATGATGCCTGCCGATTTGTGTTCGTAGTTAATGGCAATCGCAGGCGTTGCGAAGTTCATCGAGATAATCGCGGAGTGCAGGCGCGTACCAACCGTCAGGTCGCATGCGCCAAGGATCTTGCCCATCTCAAGGTCGTTCAGTTCATCCATCACCACGTGGTAGCGCGCCGGATCGCTGACGTGCTGGCGCAGATTCAGCGCCACCATGCGATCGTCTTTGTTATAGCTGTCGATGCCGGTACAGGTGGACAGCGCGATAACCTGATACCCCTCATCCAGAATGCGGTTTACCACGCCAGCGAAGGCCTTCTCATAAGCCTGCTGAGTGGTGCCCAGACGTTTATCAAACGGAGCCAGTTCACGCAGGGTGATCGCCACCGTCTTCTGCTGCGCCGCCACCGTCAGCCAGTGCTGAACGGCATACCCCGGTTCAAAGTCCGCCTCGTGATGATCCACCAGCCACGCGGTATCCACGCCGTGTTCAACGTTGTCCGTGGTGATTTCACTGCGTTTCATTAGTTCCAGACTGACGGATTCGCGCAGGATCAGCGCGTCACAGTGACCGAAAACGTAATTAGCCAACTGGTTGAACTGAGGATCCTGGAACGGCCCCACGCTGTGGCCTACCATGTACAGCGGTTTTTTCGCCATAAAGGTACACAGCGCGTGTTCAAACTGTGGGACGCCGTACAGATCGACGAAGAACGAACCGCCCACCTGGATGATGGCATCATAGCCCGAGAGCAGACGCACGAAGTCGGTAAAGCCCTGGGCAATCGCGATATTTCGCAGCTTGCCGGTATCGGTAACGCGGGAAAGCAGCACCTGGTGCTGGTAGCGACGGCGGAGGACTTTTTTCACCCGCCCCACCACGCCAGCCGCGCTGTTGTGCTGTTTCATCTGTAAAAAAAGCGGATCGCCCATCACCGGACGATTCAAAAGCCAGGACGAACTCACCGGGTAGCGGCTCATGACGTCCACTTCCGCGTCAGGTTCGAGGCGGTTAATGGCGTCCAGCAGGCCGCGCAGAATCGCGCTATCGCCACGGTTGCCGCAGGTATGGTTGCCCAGAATCAGTAATTTCATTTCACCCTCGTAAAATCGTTGCCGGATGGCGGCGGTCGCCTTATCCGGCCTACAGCGTTATTTGCCGGTCCGATAACCGAAGCGCCATGCGCCCTGTAGGCCTGATAAGCGCAGCGTCATCAGTCATGGTTTGCCGGATGGCGGCGGTCGCCTTATCCGGCCTACAGCGTTATTTGCCGGTCCGATAACCGAAGCGCCATGCGCCCCGTGAGCCTGATAAGCGCTGCGTCATCAGGCATGGTTTGCCGGATGGCGGCTATCGCCTTATCCGGCCTACAGCGTTATTTCCCGGTCCGAGAACCGAAGCGCCATGCGCCCCGTAGGCCTGATAAGCGCAGCGTCATCAGGCATGGTTTTGCCGGATGGCGGCTATCGCCTTATCCGGCCTACAGCGTTATTTCCCGGTCCGATAACCGAAGCGCCATGCGCCCCGTAGGCCTGATAAGCGCAGCGTCATCAGGCATGGTTTTGCCGGATGGCGGCGGTAAGGTTCAACCTGCGCGAAGCAGGGCTTTCATTTTTTCGCTGCGGCAAAACTGGCGCTTCATCTCCACCACCAGCGGGTGGCGCGAGAGCACGATCATCACCGCGAACGCCAGGACACCGGCGGTAATCTGTGTCGCCAACAGCACGCCCAGTGACAGATGCCCCTGTAGCGCAATGCCCAGCCCATAACTCACCGCCAGCGTTGGCAGTGAGAGATACAACGGCAGCCACAGGCTCAGGATGTACTGACGATAGCTGGAACCCAGCACCGGTTTGATCATCACGAAGTAGCTCAGAATGGTGTTGATGATTTGCACCAGCAGGAAGCCCAGCGTCACGCCGATGGCGCCCGCCATGTGCCCGCCAACAATAATCGCCGGGATGAACAGGAACGTTTTAAAAACATTGAATTTAAAGCTGATGTCCACGCGCGCTTTCGCCATCAACAGCGAACCAATCGGATTGCCGACCGAGCGCAGCAGCCCCACCACGCACAGCAGTTGCAGCACGGGAATGATGCTGTTCCACTTTTCACCAAAGACCAGCGGCACGACGTTATTGGCAACCACCATCAGGCCGAGCAGCGCCGGGAAGTTAATGATCCCCACCACGGAAAGCAGCTTGTAAAAGTTCACGCGCAGCTTCTGCGTGTCGTCCTGAATTTTGGCAAATGCAGGAAACAGCACGCGGGTGATGATCGGGTTGAGCTTCATCGGCGGCACCACCGCTACGTTGTACGCCAGGTTATAGCCCCCCGCGACACCGGCCCCGAGAATGCGCGCCAGTACCAGCGTGGAAAGGTTGGTATTGACGTAGTTGATAATGCTGTCCGCCGTCAGCCACGCGCCAAAGCGCAAATTCGACGAAACGGACGCCAGCGAAAAGTGCAGGCCCGGACGGTAGATCTTGCGACCAAAGTAGCCAAACAGCAGCGTGCGTACCGCGCTGTTGACCAGGTAGCCAAGAATGGCGGTCATCGCCAGCGGCCAGAAATGGGCGCTGATGACGGTAAACGTAAAGCCCGCCAGCACGGAGCTGGTTTCAATCATCCCAATCTTGTTGAACTCCAGTTCCTTCTGCATCAGTGCGCGAAACTGCTGTCCGTGCGGGATCGCCACGAACGCCAGCGACAACGTTTTAATCAACGGCGCCAGATCCGGGTTATGCAGCACATTGCCAATCACATCACTAAGCAGGAAGACCGCCACACAGACAACAATCCCCAGCCCAACGTTCAGCCAGTACAGCGTGGTCAGTTCAAGATGGCTTATCTCCTTGCGCTGAATAATGGAGTTGGCAATACCGAAGTCAGACAGCGTATCGGCCAGCGCAATGATCACCAGCGATACGGTCAGCAGGCCGAACTGGTGGTTATCGACGATCCGCGCCAGCACCGTCATCTGGATAAGCCCCAGACTGATGATGATCACCGTGGCGATAGCCGACCACTTCGCACCGCTGATGGTTTTTTCACGTAAGCTCATAACCGTTCCTCAGTACGCCGCTTTGTTGACAAAGCCTTTGAACACCGTCAGAAAAACGATCTTGATGTCGAACCACACGCTCCACTCGCGGATGTACTCCAGATCGTACTCCACGCGTTTTTCCATTTTCTCCAGCGTGTCGGTCTCACCGCGCCAGCCGTTGATTTGCGCCCAGCCGGTGATCCCCGGCTTGACCTTATGGCGCAGCATGTAGCCTTCAATCAGCTGACGATACTGTTCGTTATGCGCCACCGCGTGCGGGCGCGGCCCGACGATGGACATCCCGCCGGTCAGCACATTGATAAACTGCGGCAGTTCATCCAGCGAGGTACGACGCAGGAAGTTACCCACGCGGGTGACGCGCGGATCGTTCTGCGTCGCCTGCGTAACGACCTTGTCGTTTTCCATCACCTTCATCGAGCGAAACTTCCACACTTTGATTGGTTTACCGTCCATGCCATAGCGGGTCTGACGAAAGATAATCGGCCCCGGCGAACTCAGCTTCACTGCCAGCGCAATGCAGCACAGCACCGGGGAGATCAGCAGCAGAATCAGCGATGCCAGCACAATATCTTCCGCACGCTTAAGCAGACGGTTAATACCCGACAGCGGCGTGTCATACAGTGGCACCACCGGCACGCCGCTCACCTCTTCGATACGGGAATGCAGAATGTTAAAGGTAAACACGTCCGGAATGAGGATCACCGAACAGGTGGTATCCGCCAGTTCGCGCACCAGTTTTTTCACCCGCGCGCCGTCGCACATCGACATGGCGATATAGACGTTATGAATCCGCGACGCTTTGGCATCTTCAACCAGCTGTTCCAGGTTCCCTGCCCAGTCGGACGTTACGCCACCCGGTTTCGGGTCGTGATAGACGCCGACCACTTCAAAGCCCAGCCACGGTTCATTGCGAAAGCTGTCGAGCAGCGACTGTCCGGCAGGCAGATCGCCCGCGACCGCCACCCGGCGCGTGTTATAGCCACGATGACGCAGCCAGCCCGCACCGTAGCGGATAAACGACCGACAGAAGACCAGCCCGACGCTGGTCAGCAGATACCACGCCAGCCAGATGGCGAGACGGTTATCGAAATCGGCGTTAAACGCGACCAGACCGGCAGTAAAGACGAGGCTAAGCGTCCAGTTTTGCAGCAGAAGGGTTAGTTCTGTGAAAATTTTGACGCCGCGCCATGAGCGATAGAAATCGGTTATGCCGCCCAGCATCTGAAAAACAACCAACGTGATCAGCGCCACCAACAGGTGCATATACAGGAAAGGCAATCCACTGACTTTGCAGACGACCCACAGCCCGCCAAACATGATGGTGATATCTGAAAAGCGTTGCACCATAGAGATTAACGATGCATTGGTTTTGGCCCGTTCGCGCTTTTTTAGATTTGTCATCGTTGTTCCTGTTATTAGCCCCCCTTACCCGTTAACGAGTAAGGGGAGATCTGACCTTACTGATTCAGTAACGTAAGCAGAGTGCGCGTTCGCGCTTCCATCAGCGGGATATCCCCGCGAGACTCCACGTTCAGGCGCACCACCGGTTCGGTGTTGGAGGAGCGCAGGTTGAAGCGCCAGTCGACGAACGACATGCTGATGCCGTCCGTTCTGTCCACCGCCAGCGCCTCACCGGCGAAGTGCTGTTCCACCCGCGAAATCGCTGCCGCCGGTTCGTCCAGCGTGCTGTTGATTTCACCACTCGCCGGGAACGCCGCCATCCGGTCTCGTACCAGTTCACCCAGCGACTGCCCCTTCAGACACACCAGTTCCGCCACCAGCAGCCACGGGATCATCCCGCTGTCGCAGTAGGCAAAATCACGGAAATAGTGGTGGGCGCTCATTTCTCCACCGTAGATGGCGTCTTCGCGGCGCATCCGTTCCTTGATGAAGGCATGGCCGGTTTTCGACATCACCGGCGTGCCGCCCGCCGCCGTTACCACATCCACCGTGTTCCAGGACAGACGCGGGTCGTGGATAATTCTGGCACCCGGTTGTTTTTCGAGGAACGCTTCCGCCAGCAGGCCGACAATGTAGTAGCCCTCGATAAACTGCCCTTTCTCGTCGAACAGGAAGCAGCGGTCGAAATCGCCGTCAAACGCGATGCCCATATCGGCACCATGTTCAACCACCGCATTACGGGTGTCGGCGCGACACTCCGGCAGCAACGGGTTAGGAATCCCGTTCGGGAAATTGCCGTCAGGAATGTTGTGCACTTTGATCAATTCCACCGGCACGCCCTGCGCCTTAAAGCGCGCTTCGATGGCATCCACCACCGGGCCTGCCGCGCCGTTACCGGAGTTAATGACCAGCTTCAGCGGCGTGAGGTTTTTGACGTTGATGTAGCCGAACAGGTGGTCGATATAGGCGTCACGCAGCGTGATTTGCTTATAGCTTCCGCGCGTCGCATCGTTCACCGGCGGAAAATCATTGGCTTCCGCCAGGCGCTGCACGTCGCGCAGACCGGTATCGCCGCTGATGGGGCGTGCGCCTTCGCGCACCAGTTTCATCCCGTTGTAGTCCATCGGGTTATGGCTGGCGGTCACTTCAATCCCGCCATCCACGCCGAGGTGGAAGGTGGCGAAATAGATCTCTTCGGTCCCCGACAGGCCGATGTCCAGCACGTCAACGCCCGCGTCCTGTAACCCTTTCGCCAGCGCCAGCTTCAGCGCCTCGCTGGTCAGGCGCACGTCGCCGCCCAGCACAATGGTTTTCGGCTTGAGAAACTCGCCGTACGCGCGACCAATCCGCCACGCAATCTCTTCATTCAGTTCTTCGCCGAGCCTGCCGCGAATATCGTAGGCTTTGAAACAGGTTAAATTCGTCATGTTTTTACCCTTATTCAGGCAACAGTTAGCCCTGACCCGTAGTTGGCCAAAAAAGTGTTTTGTTGTTTTTGCCGGGTAGTGGCCCGGCGCGCGTCGTAGGCCGGATAAGCAACGCGCCATCCAGCGGTCATTGCCTGATGGCGACGCTTCGCGTCTTATCAGGCCTACACGCTACAGAATCGTAGGCCCGGTAAGCACAGCGCCACCGGGCGCAATAAAGGCGTTACACCCGGCCGTAGCGATCCTGAAACCGCACCACGTCATCCTCTTCGAGGTAAGAACCCGAGCGCACTTCAATCAGATCGAGCGGAATTTTCCCTGGGTTTTCCAGACAGTGGGTGGCTCCCAGCGGAATGTAGACAGACTCGTTTTCACCGAGCAGTTTGATATCACCGTCAATGGTGACTTTGGCAGTACCGGCCACTACCACCCAGTGTTCAGCGCGGTGATGGTGCATCTGCACCGACAGCCCCTCCCCCGGTTTCACGGTAATGCGTTTGACCTGATAGCGGTCACCGGCGTCGATGGAGTCATATTTCCCCCACGGACGGTACACTTCGCGGTGAATATGGTGCTCATGGCGGCCATCGGCTTTGATTTGTTCAACCACTTTTTTCACGTCCTGTACCGCATTACGGTCGGCGATCAGTACCGCATCTTTGGTCTGCACCACCACCAGATCTTTAACGCCGACGGTCGTCACCAGACCCGATTCGGCATAAACGTAACTGTTCTGGGTTTTATGGCTGATAACGTCGCCGTGGTGGACGTTCCCCTCGGCGGTATGGGCGCTGATTTCCCACAGCGAAGACCAGGAGCCGACATCGCTCCAGCCCGCGTCCATGGGCATCACCACCGCATCCGCCGTACGTTCCATCACCGCGTAATCGACGGATTCTTCCGGGCAGGCCAGGAATGAGGCTTCATCCACGCGGATGAAATCGAGATCCGGATCGACCGCGCTCATCGCGTTTTCGCAGGCTTCCAGAATATCGGGACGGTATTTTTTCAGCTCTTCCAGATAGCGTCCGGCGCGGAACAGGAACATCCCACTGTTCCAGTAGTAATCGCCGCTGGCAACATAAGCCTGAGCCGTTTCCAGATTCGGTTTTTCCACAAACTGCGCAACGTCAAACGCCACGGCATCTTCCTCACCGGGCGTAACATTGCCGCGACGGATATAGCCGTAGCCGGTTTCCGGCAGATCCGGAACGATACCAAATGTGACCAGCTTTCCGGCTTCGGCGTACGGCATTGCGTTTCGCACCGCATCACGGAAAGCGTCTTCATTGGCAATGACATGATCTGCCGCCAGCACCAGCATCAGCGGGTCGCTGTCCGGACTGTGGCGCTTTGCCGCCAGCGCCGCTAAGGCAATGGCCGGCGCGGTATTGCGACCTGCCGGTTCGAGAATAATGTTCTCAGTCAGTTTGTTGAGCTGGCGCAACTGCTCAGCGACGATAAAACGGTGCTGCTCGTTGCAGATCACGACCGGGCTTTCGCACTCCACGCCGTTCAGACGACAAATGGTCGTTTGCAGCATGGTGAGATCGCCTTTCAGGCACAGGAACTGCTTGGGATAAAGTACGCGGGAAAGCGGCCATAAGCGGCTACCGGAGCCACCGGCCATCACGACCGGATAGAGTGTTGTCTGACCCATAATTTAATCCCGAATATCAGTAATAAATTGACGTAACACGTTCTCTTTATCGAGCGTGCGTTCGGCATATTCACGTGCCACCGTGTTGTTTTTTGGCATAGCGAGCGCCTGAGCGATCCCAGCCACCAGCGCATCGACCGATTCCGGCTCAACGCACACCGCAATGCCTGTAAAGTTGTCGCAAAGCTGGCCGAGTTCCGTCTCCGGTTCTGCGGTAATCACCGCATTGCCGCCCACCGCCAGAATATTGGTCAGTTTGGAGGGCAGAACGGCATCCGCCGCCCCGCGTTTTTGCACGACCAGATGGCAATCGCCCATCTTCAATAGCGCAGGCAGCGCCTCGTACGGCTGCAACGGGGAAAAAAGCACGTTGTGCAGACCGCGATCGCGAGCCATTTTTTCCAGGCGCGCTTTACCGCCCCCCTGACCGACGATGGCAAAAATGAGCGGCTGCTCACGCAGTTGTTCCGCCGCCATAATCACGTTTTCCAGCCCCTGCTTCTCGCCGATATTGCCGGAGTAAAGAATGATTTTTTTGTCATCCGGCAGACCAAGCCGTTGGCGCAGGGTAATGACGTCGTCATCATTAACATTTTGAAAACGGGAGACTTCTGACCAGTTAGGGAAGAAGATCACCTTCTCTGCCGCCACCCCTTTCTCCTGCGCTTTATTCATCATTGAGCGGGAGATGGTGGAAACATTGTCGACGTTATGCAGGCCGCTGCGTTCGAAAGCGGTCGCCAGTTGCGCCACTTTGCCGGTTTTACCGTTGCCCGCCAGACCGAGGCCCAGCATCGCATCGACTTCGTAATCCTGAATGTGCAGCAAGGTGCGGGCACCGGAGAGTTTTGCCAGCAGACGCATCCCCGGCGTACAAAACAGTGTGGGCACCACGCCAATAATGCGATCCGGCTTCCAGCGACGCTGCGCCATCAGCGGGAAAAAGCTGCTGAGGGCAAAGCTGCCCAGATGCAGTAATCGTTTCAGTGTTGACGGCTGCTTTGGCACATACAACGGGCAGCGCCAGACGGTGGCGTCGCCCTCTTCCCGGCGATAGCGCCAGGCAGAGTAACGCGCGCCCACTTTCCATTGTGGGTAGTACGGCGGCGCGGTAATAACCCGTACTTCATGGCCTTCACGCGCCATCCACTCCACCATTTCACCGGTGTATTTGCCGATGCCGGTCAGTTCTGGTGAGTAGTTGATGCCATAAACGAGGATTCTCATAATCCCAGCGCCTTAGCCTGACATTCCGGCAAAAAATACGCCCGGCTGTTGTCATGGACATTGTCGCTCGCCAGCAGTGCCGCAGGCGTCAGCCAGCGGTAAGCGTTGTGCTGCGCGTCAGGCAGAGGCAAATCGCGCGCCTGCAGCCGCAGACGGAAACCGAGCACGATGTAATGCGTCGAGAAGTCTTCGCCGGAAAAGTTATCGTCATAGAAATGCTGCCAGACGCCATAAAATTCCCCGGCGGACAGCGGTAAACGTTGCCCCAGTTCGGCTTCGGTCAGGCGTTCGAAGGCCGCACTCAGCGGCTCATCTTTTTGCACCCGCCCACCGGGCACAAACCAGTAGCCCTGTGCCGGTCGGTTCAGTCGTTTACCCAGCAGAAATTCCCCCTGCGCGTTTTCCACGATCAAATCGATGGAGATAAGCGGCGTGGAACGCACGACGGTGGCAAAATCTTCCTGACGTAAAAACATGTTTACCCCCGGAACCGATGCTGATTCTCAAGAAACCACTGATACGTGCTGGCAAGGCCGGCTTCCAGTGAGATCTCGTGATACCAGCCCAGTTGATGCAGACGCGTCACATCCAGCAGTTTTCGCGGCGTACCGTCCGGCTTCGTGGCGTCAAACACCACGCGGCCTTTATAGCCCACTACCTGCGCGATGGTCTGCGCCAGTTCGCGAATGGTGCAGTCCACGCCCGTGCCGACGTTAATGTGCGACAGCATCGGCTGGGTGTTCTCCTGCCAGACTTCGCGGTCCAGTTCCATCACGTGGATGCTGGCAGCAGCCATATCATCGACGTGCAGGAACTCACGCATCGGCGTCCCGCTTCCCCACACCACCACGTCCGGCGCACTCTGCACGGTCGCTTCATGGAAACGACGCAGCAGCGCCGGGATCACATGCGAGTTGCTCGGATGGAAATTGTCATGCGGGCCGTACAGGTTGGTCGGCATCACGGAACGGTAGTCGCGCCCGTACTGGCGGTTATAAGACTCGCACAGCTTGATACCGGCAATCTTGGCAATGGCGTAGGGCTCATTGGTCGGTTCCAGCGTGCCCTGCAACAGTTCACTTTCCGCCATCGGCTGTTTCGCCAGTTTGGGATAGATACAGGATGAACCGAGGAACAGCAGCTTATTCACGTTGTGCAGATGCGCGGCGTGAATGATGTTGCTTTCCATCATCATGTTCTCAAAGATGAAATCGGCCGGATACGTGTTATTAGCAACAATGCCGCCTACCTTTGCCGCCGCCAGATAAACCTGATCGATCCGCTCAGTGGCAAAGAAGTCCTGCACCGCGCGGCTGTCCAGCAGGTTCAGCTCATCACGCGTACGCAGCACCAGCTCCACATCGCCGCGTTGTTCAAGCTGGCGGGCAATCGCGGAACCCACCATTCCGCGATGACCGGCAATAAAGATACGTTGTTTGCTCATTCTCAGGACTCCAGCGCGATGGCAACCTCGTAGCCGTGAGACTTCAGCAGGGAGTGTTTCTTCGCCGCTTCCAGATCGTTGGCGACCATTTCGGAAACCATCTCCTGCAACGTAATTTCCGGCTTCCAGCCCAGCTTCTCATGCGCTTTGGTTGGGTCGCCCAGCAGGGTTTCCACTTCCGCCGGACGGAAATAGCGCGGATCAACGGCGACCATGATGTCACCCGGTTTCACGCCCGGCGCGTCATGACCGGTGACCGAAACCACAATCCCTTTCTCTTCCACGCCTTCACCTTCAAAGCGCAGTTTGATCCCCAGTTGAGCCGCCGCCATTTCGACGAACTGACGTACGGAGTACTGCACGCCGGTGGCGATCACGAAATCTTCTGGCTGTTCCTGTTGCAGCATCATCCATTGCATTTTGACGTAGTCTTTCGCATGGCCCCAGTCACGCAGGGAATCCATGTTGCCGAGGTACAGGCAGGACTCCAGACCCTGAGCGATGTTAGCAATCGCGCGAGTGATTTTACGGGTGACGAAGGTTTCGCCACGACGCGGCGATTCGTGGTTAAACAGAATGCCGTTACAGGCGTAGATACCGTAGGATTCACGGTAGTTGACGGTTATCCAGTAGGCGTAAAGTTTGGCAACCGCGTACGGCGAGCGCGGATAGAACGGCGTGGTCTCTTTCTGCGGGATTTCCTGTACCAGGCCGTACAGTTCGGAGGTCGATGCCTGATAGAAACGGGTTTTCTTCTCAAGGCCGAGGAAGCGGATGGCTTCCAGCAGGCGCAGCGTGCCCATCGCATCGACATCGGCCGTGTATTCCGGTGATTCGAAGGAGACCGCCACGTGGCTCATGGCCCCCAGGTTGTAGACCTCATCCGGCTGCACTTCTTGCAAGATGCGCGTCAGGTTAGAGGAATCCGTCAGGTCACCGTAGTGCAGATGGAATTTCGGGTTGCCCGCATGCGGATCCTGATAGATGTGATCGACGCGCTCGGTGTTAAATGAAGAAGCCCGACGCTTAATACCGTGAACCTCATAACCTTTTTCCAGCAGAAGTTCTGCCAGGTAAGAACCGTCCTGCCCGGTTACACCGGTGATGAGAGCGACTTTTGACATTTTATTACCTCTTAATTGATCCCATTAGGGTGTAACGTTGTAACGCGTTCACGCGTTGCCACTGCGGGATTGCCACGGCAAATCGTATTTGCCGGTAGCGATTTAAAAACACTGCTGCGCGCACCGACGACGGTGCCATCGCCTATCGTGACGCCTGGTGCCACGAACACATCCGTTGCCAGCCAGCATTTCTCGCCAATCACAATCGGGGTGGCATTAATATCAAAATGCGCACTTGCGTGATCGTGACTGCCGGTACACAAATAACTTTTCTGCGAAACCACCGCATGGGCGCCAATTGTAATATCGCCAAGCGTATATAAATTAACGTCATCCCCCACCCAGGCATAATCGCCAATGGTTAATTTCCACGGATAGGTAATTTTCACTGACGGTCGAATGACTACGTTTTTTCCTATTTTTGCGCCAAAGAGTCGGAGCAAAAAAGCGCGCCAGCGATACAACACTTGTGGCGACCAGGAAAATAATGTCGCCTGTACCGCCCACCACAACTGGACTTTGATTGCATTACCGCCCCGGAATCCTTTGGGTACGGTGAAACCACTCAGATCCTGCATATTGCATCCTTATATTTTAAACTTTGTTATATAAGGCTTTCGTTTTACCCGTTGTACGTAAACGTAATAGTTTCGATAATTCAGCCCAAAAACCCGGCACGCGTAATATCTGACGCTGAACTTTTTTCGCGTCTTCGCATAATTCCAGATTATTCGTCGTTGACACGCCGCCCATTGAAAATTCAGACACCAGCCCGTCCAGTTTTTTAAAGTCATAGCCTTCTTTATACAATCTGGCGGCCAGCGCATAATCCGATGACACTTTATATTGCAGGTCATAGCGCCAGACTTTCAGTCCTGCCAGCGGGAAAAAGATGGCCTGATGACTTGCCGGCAGGCTGTGATAAATATACCAACCGGGTTTCGCGCTACGTTTCGTTTTATGACCATCGCCAAAATCAAGCAGCGCGTCGCCGGTAATCATCACGTCATCTTTTTGTGTCTTGAGCTGACGGACAACGTGGGTAACATCCGGATGGAAAATATCGCCGGAATTGAGGAACAGCGCGAACTTTCCACGCGCCATTTCAATGCCCTTGTTCATCGCATCATAGATGCCGTTATCCGGTTCGCTGACAAAGCGTAAGTGATAGTGACCACTGAGGTTTTCCAGAAATTCCTCTGTACCATCATTTGAGCCGCCATCCACCACGATCCACTCAAAGCTGATGTCACTCGCCTTCGCCAGATGCGCCAGAGACGCATGGGTTTTGGCGATGCCGTCCAGATTGCGAAACGCGACGGTGATAACACTGAGCAGCATAGGATTAACCTCATCATACTTTTGTAATATTCAGCGCTTTGCGCAAAATAAACGGACAAACAATTAAAAATGCATATTCCGGGCTAAATATTGAACCGGTAAAAAACAGCGACACCGGCGTAAAAAGATAAAGTTGCACCCGAAAATTCTGATTATCGCCAAATGCGTTTAACGTCATTTTAAAGATTTTCCACATGTACCACAGCGTCATTAACACCGCGAACCAGGAAAAATAAATAATCAGCAGATACAAACCATTGTCTATTGTTTTCCCGACATCTGCACCGTTAAAGATTCCGAATGATGCGACATATTCATAAAGTGAGCCAAATCTGACTACGCCATCAATATGGGTTAAAGAATAACCGACCATGACTAACGGGCCCACAATGCGATAATAAGAGGACGACCCTTCCGTGCCTAAATCTCCCAGACGCGTAGAGATATAAGGGAATGCAAATATCACCCCTACTAAAAATACGGTTAATGAGATTATCGCCAGCGGTAATTTTTTCTTTATCGCATCCTTATTCAGATACTGAAACGCCCATTCCAGCAGGTAAAACAGGATAAATGTCATTACCCCTGAAAACGATCCTGATAATATTATCCCTGCCAGAATCATAGCATCGGTTTTAGGCGTTTTGATACCAAACTGTTTGATACTGAGCCAAATTGAGATTAACGCCAGAGCAAAAAATGCCGGTTCGAAATAGAGCGCGGTGGTTCGCTTGCCGCCAAATTTAATAAAATTCAGTACATAGCTATTACTGTAAATTAGATACTTCGAAATGCCTTCCATCAAGCTGCTGCTGCCGGTCAGGATAATTTGCGCCATTTCCGCCGCGGCCAATATCACCACCAGCGCCACCACCAGATAGAAAAAACGCAGGATCTTACGGTAGTTATGCGGGGAAATGGTTTTGAAACGTATGCTCCAGACCATGCCGATAATGATCACGATATAGACAAACAGCATCGTCGACGTGACATACTTGCTGGCGTCCAGCGACTGACCGAACAGATAGTTAAACGCCGTAAGCCCTGCCCCAATCCCTAACGCAATCATCAGCTTTTTAATGCTGATGCGCTCAACGAACAGCAGCAATAAAACGGGTAAAAAAGTGACAATGGTGATGGGGAAGCTTTCGCCCAGTTGGGCAATTTTGACGTTGACCAGCAGGTAGATCAGCGGCAGCAGCAGATAGCTACAGATTCTGATAGAACGAGACATATTCCTCCAGCATCTGTTGACCACTGTATGCCGCACGACTGCGCTCGCGAAACGCGCTGAGCGAGGTGCCAAAAACGGTCTGCGCGATCCCGGCTTTATCCATCTGCACCAGTTGTAGCACCTCTTCAGCCGCAAACGTTTTTCCGCCCGACTTATGCAGCACTTCTTGCGCCGCGTCGCTGTGGGTAGCGACTACCGGCACGCCTATCGACAACGCCTCACATAAAATCAGCGGGTAATTGTCCACGCGGGAGCTGAACACCAGCGCGTCCATCTGGTTGAGCGCGCTCATCAGCTTGCGCTTGTCGGTTTCGAAGCCATGATTCACCACGTTCGCCCCGTCAAACGGCGAGAATTTGCCAAAGGTATGCAGCTCAACCTTATCACCCAGTGCCATCATGTCGCGCACCAGACGCTGATTGGTTTTACCGTCGTAGCGCAGGTCATGAGCAACAATCGCAATTTTCGGTTTTCCCCGGGTCTCATTGACCGGGGACAACTCCGCCAGAATCGCTTCGGTCGCCACATCGATACCGTTATTAATAATGCGACAACGCCCCGCGCCGTACAGACCGTTAAACGCGTCGGCAACGTGTTGGCTCGGAGAGATAAACTGACAGCCCAGCGCCAGCATCTGGCGGAACAATTGACGTTTTCCGTCGACCAGCGCATGCGCACGGTCAACCTTCACCGGCGGGTAATTATTCAGCGTCGGGCATTTCTGACAGCCGGATTTCCACCCCTCGCAGCCGTCGGTAAAGGCGCAACGCCCGGTCACACTCCAGTGATCGTGCAGCGTCCAGACCAGCGTCACGTCCGGCTTGTGGTTTTTCACCTTTTCGCAGAACGCCACCACGTCAGCCAGATTCAGCCAGTAGCTGTGCAGAACGTGAAAGTGCAGCACCAGCGGACCCGGTGTGCGGGTCACGGTACGGTAGAGATTGTTCAGATTGCCAAACAGATCGCGATTGAACAGACGAAACAGGGCGATATTGGCTACCGACGTTAAACGTGGTGTCTGTTTGATGACATGGGAATAGTGACTATGGCTGACGCTCTTCTTCCCACCCTTGCCGTAGCCGTAGATAAATTGCGAAGCCAACCCTTTTTGCAGCGCACGCTGATGCAGATCTAATGCCACTCCAGCCGCACCGCCTTCCGCCAGTCGCACATTAAATTGCAGAATGTTCATTTAATTACCTTAACCCGGGCCTTCTCACCTACCACCAGCGCATTGTCCGGGATGCTGTCGAGCACCACGCTGCCTGCGCCAATGGTCACGTTATTACCAATGCGAATGTCACCCAACAGGATAACGTTGGCCCCCAGCTCCACGCCGTTGCCAATCACCGGACAGGCCAGGCTGTCTGCTCCACGATTGCCGATAGTGACGCCATGACGAACCGTAAAATCATCACCGGCCACCACGTTTTTGTTGATCACCACGGCGTAACCGTGATGAATGGTGAAGCGCCGTCCGATGGTGGCCGCCGCCTGAATTTCATAACCGAACAGGCATTCGGTCATCAGCCGATACAGCACCAGCACCGGCGCTGCCCACAGATTGTTCAGCCCGTTTTTTTTGCGCCAGACGGAGCAGAAATGGGCCACCCGGTAGGCCAGCACCATGCAGCACGGACGCAGACTCCAGCTGTTCGCGCGGATATCCTCCAGCATGCTTATCGTCCTCGCAGTCCATCCGCCAGACGCTTGCCGTTGCGCAGTGAGAACAGCGTCAGCAGCGTGCGCCAGGTCATGCGCTTGTTGCGGATCTGGTAGAGCGTAAACAGCTGATATTTCTTGCTGGCGCGGTCGAATTTGTCTTTGTGCTTGCGGTAAAAATGGAAGTAGCCGGAGAACTTCTTCGGCGACGAAGTGATTTGCATTTCGCCATGATTGATGTGCAGGATTTGCGTCGCCTCCTCCACCTTCCACGGCTCGCCGTACTCCACCACCATTCGCAGAAAAATGTCGTAATCCTGCGCGGCCTTCAGTTCGGTATCGAACAGGCACTCTTTGAAACGCCACGCCCACGTAAAGACCTGATTACCAATGATGTTGCGCTTGTAGAACAAGTGACGCGAGTAAGGGGATTTCGGATACAGCGGCAGGCTCGCCGGCTGAGAATAAACCTCGCCTTCGCAGACATAATCGTTGGCGTATAAAAATGCGTGGGTCACCAGCTGATGCTTGTGCGCAAGGAACACGCTCAGGCGGTTTGGTGTCCACTCGTCATCATCATCAATTCCGGTGATGTAATGCCCCTGCGCCTGGACGATGGCCTGATTACGCACCGCGCAGGCGCCAGAGTTGATCTCATTATGGGTGTAACGCACGCGGGGGTCGTTTAATCCCTCAACAAACTGTTGTAGCTGCTCATAGGAGGAGGAGCAATCATCAACAATGATCATCTCCCAGTGGGGATAATCCTGGCGCAGTACCGATTTAATCGCCCGAATGGCAAGCTGTTGCCGGTTCCAGGTTGGCATATAAATGGAAATCAATGGCTTGTCTGTTTTCATCTTCATTTCCCAGGAAATATTGCCGGAGGGCCGAACGTGTAGGCCGGATAAGGCGTTTACGCCGTCATCCGGCAGCGATGCCTGATGACGCTTTGCTTATCAGGCCTACTCAATGAGCAGGCCACTCACGATTTATTATTTTGTGTCTGATTTATATTCGTACTCGTAGTACCCGTAGTCCTGGTACCCGGTGGCGCGACGGAAGATAGAGTTGAGGATCACCCCTTTCACCTGAATGCCGTTTTGCTCAAAGCGGCCCAGACTGGTTTCCACCTCTTTCAGGGTGTTGACGGCATAGCGGGCGACCATCAGCGTCGTACCGGCATGGCGTCCGACAATCGCGGCATCGGTGACGGCCAGGATGGGCGGGGTATCTATAAGCACCAGATCGTAGTGGCTGCTCGCCCAGCGCAACAGCTCGCCTAAGCGATCGCTCATGAGCAGTTCAGACGGATTTGGCGGCACCTGACCACGCGGTACGAGGTCAAAGTTGGCAATGGACGTGGGTTTCGCACAGGAGGCAATATCCCCTTTGCCGACCAGAATCTCAGACAGGCCGTTGACGTTGTTGGTACCGAGCAGTTCGTGGGTATAGCCCTTGCGCATATCGCAGTCGATCAGCAGCACACGCTTGTTGGTCTGGCTGATCACCGCTGCAAGGTTGGCGCAGACAAAGGTTTTCCCGATGGACGGGCTGACCCCGGTGAGCATCAGTACATTGTTTTGCGCCTGCATCATGGCGAAGTGGAGGCTGGTACGCAGGCTGCGCACCGCTTCGATCGCCAGATCGGTCGGGTTGCCCACCGCCAGCAGTTGACTCTGTTTGTAACGTTTGACGCCCTTCACGGTCTTGACGTTATCCCGCGCTTTCTGCCATTCCGATAGCGGAATGCTGGCGTACACGCTGATGCCATTCTCTTCCAGCACCTGCGGGCTTTCGATACCGCGGTTGAGCAGTGAACGCAGCAGCACGCCCACAATGGAAAGCATCAGGCCCAGGATGATGCTACCGAGAACGATCAGCGCTTTCTTTGGTTTCAACACGCCGGGCTGAGCAATGGCCGGGTCAACGATCCGCACGTCCCCCACGGTGCTGGCCTCGGTTATCTTCAGCTCCTGCTGTTTGTTCAGCAACTGCATGTAAACCTGCTGGCCGGACTCTACATCACGCGTCAGACGCACAATCTCCTGCTGCGTTTTCGGCATCGCCGTCACACGTCCGTTCAGTTTGGCTTTTTCATCTTCCAGCGCCTGACGTTTTTCCAACAGCGTGCGGTACGCCGGGTGTGCTTTGGTGAAGAGCTTGGAAATTTCTGCTTCTTTAAAGGTCAGTTCGTTGAGCTGCGCGTCGATGTTAACCATCGAGTCCAGCACCGCTTTGGCCTCCAGCGGTAAGTCGACGGAGTCTTTATCCTGACGGAAGGCATTGAGTTTATTTTCCGCCACGTCCAGATGGTTTCGCACCTCCGGCAACTGTTTCGCCAGGAAGGCCAGGCTTTTCGCCGCCTCTTCCGATTTGCGCTCAACGTTCTGTTCCAGATAGTTGCGGGTAATGCTGTTGAGGATGTCACGGATCTGTTCACGATCCTCACCGGTAAAGCTCAGGCTAAGCACCCCGGTATCCTTGCCGTTTTCCGTCACCGTCAGGTTATTTTGCAGATTATTGATCATCCCCAGAGTGGAGAATTTGGTGACGGTAAATTCGGTATCCGGGCGGGCGTGAATTTCACTGACCACCATCGTGACGCCGTCTTTACTTAGCGTCTGACCAGTCTGTCCGTGCGCGCTGAAACCACCGTCGCTGTACAGCTCATAACGTTTATCGTTCAGTACTTTCAGGGTGAAGGTCTGTTCGTTCATCCCTTTCGGCAGGGTAAAGGTGGTGACTTTCGCCGATTCATTCTGGCGCCCCATCAGCCGTTCCCAGCCCGCACCAAACAGCGGGAAAGTGTTCTTAGTAACCGAAATATCCAGATCCAGATCGTCTACCGTTTTGCCTAATACCAGACGCGACTGGATCAATTGAATTTCCGCTTCGGAGGCCGGCGGTTTATTGGATAACGCAGAGCCAATATCTTGCACCAGTGAGTTGCCGGTGTTTTGTTCAATCTGTACCAGCGCATCTGCACTGTAGATAGGCGTAGCGAAAAGCGTGTAAATCACCGCGCATAGCGCAAAGACCGCCGTAATGCCCAGCACCCACCAGCGTGCTTCAATGACGGTTCCCACCAGGCGACCGATATCAATCTCATCGTTGCCCGTTACCGGAGCGGCAGACTGTTTTACTTTTTCTGTCATTATTTTACCTGCTCTGCGTTCAATGCCTGCGCCCACTGGCGAGCAGACCGTTCAAGTAATGCGTACACCGCTTCAAACGCCTCGCGGCTTTTGCGATAGGGGTCGGGAATGTCGCGCTCGTTATCCCAGTGACCGAAAAGCATGACCTTGCCGCGCATCTCGGGCGCCATTTCGTGCAGAGAGGCGATATGCCTTTTTTCCATCGCCAGGATCAGGTCATAGTCCCGGCACAGTCGTCCGGTAACCTGCCGCGCGCAGTGCCCTTCGAGAGAAAGTGCATGGCTGGCTGCGACGTTCACCGCCGAGGCGTCAGCGCCTTTTCCCACCAGCGCCCCCAGACCGGCGGATTCCACTGTAATCTGCGGGTGATACTGTCTGAGCAGGCGCTCTGCCGTTGGGGAACGGCAAATGTTCCCCACGCAAACCACTAATATTTTGTTAAACATGACGATTACCAGTTATGAAGGTCGCTGGCCGTATCCGTCATGTAACGGACACCGCTGATGGTCGGCAGCAACTGATTGATCAGACGGTTCCAGCGCGCAACCGGTGCGGTCGTGACATACACCACGTCATACGGTTGTAGACGGAATTCCGTCGCCATGACCAGAGAGGTCGCATCAGACATATCGAGCTGATAGATATTGGCAATCTTGCCGCCCGGGCCTTTGCCTTTCAGCGGACGGATCACGAAGATGCCGCTGGCGTTGGAGGTGGTCATATCGATACCTTCGGCATTACCCAGTGCTTCGGTCAGCGTCATGCCGCTGAAGTCCATTTTGAGTGTGCTCTGTTTTTTCACTTCACCCATCACGAACACTTTCAGATCGTCATTACGCGGCACATAGAGGATGTCACCCGGATAGAGCAGACGGTTCTGGCTGAGATCGCCGTTTTGCATCAGCGCCTGCAGTGAAATGCGTTGTTCTTTACCCTCGTGCGTTAGCACGACGTTGCGCCAGTCGGCCACTTCCGTCAGGCCACCGGCGGCGTTAATCGCGTCCAGCACGGTCAGCGGCACGTTGGTGATCGCCTGCTGTCCGGATTTATTCACTTGCCCGGAGATGTAAGCTTTTTGCGAACGGAAAGCGGCGATATTAACGTCCACCTGCGGGTCAGCAATGTACTTCGCTAAGCGCCCGGTAATATCACTGCGAATTTCTGCCAACGTTTTTCCGACCACGCTAACCTTGCCGATGTAGGGATAAAACATGGTGCCATCGGGCTGAACCCAGTTGCCGGTATCGCTGGAGCTACGGTATTGCCCAGCAGGCGTGGTGAGTTCCGGGTGATCCCAGACGGTCACACTCAGCACATCCCCCGCGCCAACGCGGTACTGATAGCTGGCGAGTTCCTGGTCCAGCGACATATTCGGTTGGGCGACGTTAGGGCGAGGACGTAATTGTTCAACCAGTCGCGGAGTGAGTGGATACACATTCACCATCCGGTCGAGATCAAAATCAGCGTCTTGCTGTTTAATCACGTCTTTACCCATCGTAGACATATTGCTGCCCGGAAGTACTGTGCAACCGCTTATCAAGGTTACCGACACCAATAATGGCATCAATTTCATTTTGGATTTCATCATTGATTATTTATCACTTTGGCAGAGTAATTATCCTGTGCAATTTAAATAGCGACTTCGCCGTACACATTTACATTGCAGTTAATTGAAAAGAAATTTAACTGGCATCAGTCCTAAAAAAATTGAATTCATCCGTAAGCTATTGACAGAATAATGCAGACTCGTCATCAGGCGTTCAGGCACGCTACCGCCCCTGGCTTTTTAGCTACCAATACACTGATTAGGTTATGTTTTTCAAGCCTCGTCATTTCGTGATTTGCCGCAACAGAGAAATACGTAAGGCATTCTGAATGTCAGCCATTAATGAAACGGGATCCAACTTAATATATTTACTCTTCCATCATTAACGCTGGAAGAATTGTTACAGCTAACGTAATTGCAGGCAAGGTAACAAGCCTGCTATTCTCTGTTTTTAAGATTAATATTAAGCGATATATTGACCTGTTTTTAGGAATTACTTGAGGTTGACAGAATCTATTTCCTCAATTCACCCTGCGATATTTCCTAAATAGTTTTTAGCTTTTTTAATTATTCCCGACAGAAACTTTATGGTTATTTTCAGTACAGTCAGTAAGATGAATACGCGAGAAATCCCTTCTCGCCATTGCATTTTCCGTCCGCTTTATCCATGATCGAATTGTGACAATTGTCATATAACGAAAGGTTTTACGTTTACTATGGAATGGATCGCCGATCCGTCAATCTGGGCGGGACTGGTCACGCTGGTCGTGATCGAATTAGTCCTCGGCATTGATAACTTAGTCTTTATTGCCATCCTCGCAGAAAAACTGCCACCTGCGCAGCGTGACCGTGCGCGCGTCACCGGGCTTATCCTGGCAATGCTGATGCGCCTACTGCTGCTGGCATCGATCTCGTGGCTGGTCACGCTGACAAAACCGCTGTTTAGCGTGCAGGGGTTAAGCTTCAGCGCCCGCGATTTGATTATGCTGTTTGGTGGCTTCTTTTTGCTGTTTAAAGCCACGATGGAGCTGAACGAACGACTCGAAGGGAAGGACAGCGACAACCCCACCCAGCGCAAAGGGGCGAAATTCTGGGGCGTGGTGGCGCAAATTGTGGTGCTGGACGCCATCTTCTCGCTCGACTCAGTGATCACGGCTGTCGGTATGGTGGATCATCTGGCGGTGATGATGGCGGCGGTGATTATTGCCATCAGCCTGATGCTGCTGGCAAGTAAGTCACTCACCCGCTTTGTGAACAGCCACCCGACCATTGTCATCCTCTGTCTCAGTTTCCTGCTGATGATCGGCTTCAGCCTGGTAGCGGAAGGCTTCGGCTTCCGGATCCCGAAAGGGTATCTGTACGCCGCAATTGGCTTCTCGGTGATGATCGAAGCGCTGAACCAGTTGGCTATCTTCAACCGCCGTCGTTTCCTGTCGGCCAATCACACGCTGCGCCAGCGTACGACCGAGGCGGTAATGCGCCTGCTGAGTGGGCAGAAAGAAGAAGCCGAACTGGATGCGGAAACCGCCTCGATGCTGGTTGACCATGACGACAGCCAGATTTTCAACCCGCAGGAACGTCGGATGATTGAGCGCGTACTCAACCTCAATCAGCGTACCGTCAGCAGTATTATGACCTCGCGTCACGACATCGAGCATATCGACCTCACCGCACCGGAAGAGGAGATTCGCGCCCTGCTGGAAAAAAACCAGCACACGCGTCTGGTGGTGACCGGCGGTCATGATGAAGAAGATCTGCTCGGCGTGGTGCACGTTATTGATCTGCTGCAACAGTCGCTGCGCGGTGAGCCGCTCAACCTGCGGGTATTGATTCGCCAGCCGCTGGTGTTCCCGGAGACGCTGCCGCTGCTTCCGGCGCTGGAGCAGTTCCGCAACGCGCGGACGCACTTTGCCTTTGTTGTGGATGAATTTGGTTCGGTAGAAGGGATCGTAACGCTGAGTGACGTCACGGAAACCATCGCCGGTAATCTGCCGAACGAGGCACAAGAGATCGATGCCCGCCATGACATCCAGAAAAACCCGGACGGCTCGTGGACCGCAAACGGCCATATGCCGCTGGAGGACCTGGTGCAATATGTCCCGCTGCCGCTCGATGACAAACGGGAATACCACACTATTGCGGGCCTGCTGATGGAAGAATTGCAGCGCGTGCCGAAGCCGGGGGAAGAGGTTCAGGTGGGCGATTATCTGCTCAAGACGCTACAGGTAGAAAGCCATCGCGTGCAGAAAGTGCAGTTAATTCCATTGCGCAACAATGATGAGATGGATTACGAGGTTTAACGTTAAACGATGCCGGATGAGCGCTAGCCCTATCCGGCATTTCCCGCCGAATCAGTTTGTAGGCCGGATAAGACGCACAGCGACGCCATCCGGCACACACGCCCTGCCGAATCAGAGTTTATCCAGCAGCTTCTTCACGTCTTTGCCGTTGCGGGAATCTTTATTGCGATCCGCCCAGTCGTTCAGGCGACGCTTCGCTTCATCCTGCATATGCTTACGCAGTAGCTGATCAACCTGCAGATTGTAATTCAGCGCCTGCCAGTTACCGTAGACCCGCAGCGGAACCGGGGTTGCCTTCAGGAAATCGATCAGCTTGCCCTCGCCCTTCCAGCCGTCCAGCACCCGCACGTTAAACTGCGTATCACAGGTTTGTCCGACCAGGTCGAGCGTCCCCTGGCCCGTCAGGCTCAGCATCGTGGATTCCCCTTCCATGTTATCCAGCATCAGCTTACCGCTATCCAACGTCAGGTCCGTGACAAAGCGCGCCAGACGAGTTGCGTTATCGAAGTTTTGCATCGACTGTACATCGCCGCCGCTGCGTTCTACGGCCTGCTGAATCAACTGCTGGAAGTTCATGCCGTCCATCCGCGTGTCGCGCATGTCAACATGGGCTTTCCCCTGCCAGCTATGGCGGAATGACTGCGCATCGATATCCGCACCGGAGAAATCACCCGCCAGCGACATCTTGCCGGTCAGGGCTATCGGGTAATTGAATGCCTTAAGGATCGTGCCGATTTCGACCTCGTCCAGACGCGGCTGGAACACCACTTGCGGGGTTTGCGCGCGCGTATCCAGCGTCCCCGGCAGCGATATCGTTCCGCCGTCGAGCTTGCCTTGCAGTTCAGCAATCGTCAGCACGTCGGACTGATTTGTCATGCGGCTACTGACGTCGGTAAAATTCATCCCACGCCAGATAACGGTATCCGCTTTCAGCGCGATATCCGCACTAAAGCCTTTCAGCCCCTGATAAGCAGGTTCATCCACACGACTTGAAATCACCGGACGCGCCAGCGGCGGCTGACTGCCCCCTTGCTCCGCCGAACCGTTAGTACTGCTGGCGTTCTCAGGTGGGGCTAACAGGTTATCCAGATTCAATCGGGTAAATTGCAGATTGACGAGCCACGCCGGTTGTTCACTCAGCGTCACCTGCACGTTTCCGGTTAGCGAACTGTCGTTCGCCGTCACATTGAGCTGGCTGAAGGTGAGCATTTTTTTCTCTTCCTGCCACTGCGCCTGCAGTTGTCCCTGCCCCTGGATACCCTGTTTCGGCAGATCGGCGCCCTGCAATTGCCAGCTTAACTGCTGAATACCGGCGGTTAAATTATGTGGATAGTCGGAGGCGTCAACGGTTCCGTTGAGGGCAAGGGTAAGGTCGCGCTGGTCGCGATTCACACGTCCGGAAAATTCGAAGGAACCGCGATGCTGCGCATCCTGCTCCATCTCCAGACGAATATCGCGAACGGTGACCTGTTCATCATTTTCATGCTGAAAGACCAGCACGCTGTCCGCCACGCGCAGACTGGCAACATCAAACGACCAGCCGCGATCTTCGGCGACGTCAGGCAAGGTGTTGTCTCTCGGCGCCACCGGCGCGTTTGCGCGGCGTACCGCTTCCGTTTGCGGCGTCAGCTGAATCACCGCGCCTTTGAGCATCACCTGTTTGACGCTGAGCTGGTGGCTCAGCAGCGGCCACAGTGCGACGTCCAGCCGCATGTTATCCGCGCGAATCAGAGGCTCACTGGCCCCTTGCGCCGTTAATACCATGCGCCCGGAGAGGATGCTGAGCTGCGGCCAGACGTGCCAGCGCAGTGGGCCGTCCAGTTGCAGTTGATAACCGCTGCGCGCGGCCACCTGTTGCACCATATAGGCACGAAAATCATTCGGATTGACTAGCAATACTAACGCAGAGAAGCCGGCCACCAGCACGACCAGCAAAATCATCAGCGTCGTCAGAAATCGTCTCATGCTATCCTCAATGGATTAGACTCAGTCTTTATCAATCCGGCTGGCGACAGCACCCTGCTGATCGCGATACTTCGCATCTTCACGACGGTTGTAAGGTCGAAGCGCAGGCCCCGAAAGCGGCTCGAAGCTCAACGCGCCGATCAGCATTCCCGGGCGCAGCGCCAACGGTAATTTACCGGAATTATAGAATTCCAGCACAATACAGCCGGACCAGCCCGGATCGATACGGTGCGCGGTCACATGGACCATCAAACCGAGGCGCGCCAGTGAAGAGCGGCCATCCAGCCAACCCACCAGATCCGCCGGCAAAGTCACCGACTCATAGGTCACCGCCAGTGCCAGTTCACCCGGATGCAGGTAAAATGCGTCACCTTCAGCCAGTACGATCTCGTCGCTCATCACGCGATCCAGCGCGGCGCTCACTTCCGCTTTTGGCCCGCTGAGATCGATAAAAGCAGCGGTATGTCCACTAAATGTACGAAATTTATTGCCCAGGCGCACATCCACCGTCGCACCATTAATGCGCTCAACGGGCGGACGCGGGTTGATCGACAAACGGCCTTCATCAAGCCAGGCTTCAATATCTCGGTCACACAGACGCATGGCACTTTCTCCTTTCGTGCATCGGGTACTTAACGCATTGTGCATTAAGGGCAAACCAGGTTATCACTGAACGGTACACAATTCGCCGGGCTTATTCAAAGAACTGACTGATTTTCGCTTTCAGAATATCGATGGCGATGCGATTTTTCCCACCACGCGGCACGATAATATCAGCGTACTGTTTAGACGGTTCAATAAATTGCAGGAACATCGGACGCACGGTCTTCTGATACTGCGCCATCACGGAATCCATCGAACGACCGCGTTCATTAACATCACGTTTGATACGGCGCATCAGACAGATGTCCAGCGGGGTATCGACAAAAATGGAGAAGTTCATCTCTTCACGCAGGCGCGCGTCGGTCAGTAGCAAAATCCCTTCAAGAATGATGACTTTCTTGGGTTCAACGCGAACCGTCTCTTTCATGCGGGTATGTTCAACATAGCTGTAAACCGGCAACTCGATCGCCGAACCCCGTTTAAGGGCCTGCAGGTGCTGAAACAGCAGACTGTGATCCATCGCGTTCGGATGGTCGTAGTTGGTTTTGACGCGTTCTTCCATCGACAGATGGCTTTGATCTTTGTAATAGCTGTCTTCGGGAATAACGCCGATATGTTCGTCACCGACTTGTTCACGCAACTCGCGATAAAGGGTACTGGCAATAAGACTCTTGCCGGAAGCCGATGCGCCAGCGATACCGATAATGACGCACTGATGAGACTGATCAGTCATAAATTTAGCGACCTGAATAACCTGGTTAGGAAGGACGACGCCGCACGGGCGTCAAACGCGGCAATTATAGGGATTTCAGCCGGACGATACCAGTCGAGATAGCAGGGAGCGTATTTAGCCCCCAATGATTCCCTGTCGCAAATTTATTTGTTCAGATTTGGAGCAACTCGCGGAATTAACCCGATTTCGCAGTAATTAATCGCCATATAATGTCAAATTATGAGCAACTGGGATATAAATTGTAAATTGTTTGTACTAGCATAAACAGAGATTACTACGATGCGTCCGGGCGTTCCGCGACGTTCCGGACACTCGGATACAGGGTAATGAGTAAACAATTCCAACATGTTTTAGTTACCTTGCCGCATCCTCTGCTGCGCGTCGTCAGTTTAGGGCTGACGGCTTTTATTTTTACCCTTTTCTCGCTGGAATTATCACAGTTTGGTACCCAGCTCGCCCCGCTCTGGTTCCCGACGTCTATCATGATGGTGGCCTTTTACCGTCATGCCGGGCGCATGTGGCCGGGCATTGCGCTTGCCTGCTCGCTGGGGAGCATTGGCGCATCGCTGGTCCTGTTTCCCCCCAGCGCGCTGAATTTTACCTACACGGCGATCAACATCATTGAAGCCGCCGTCGGCGCAATGCTATTGCGTAAGCTGCTCCCCTGGTACAACCCATTACAGAATCTCAATGACTGGCTACGTCTCGCCTTCGGCAGTGCGGTTATCCCGCCGTTGTTGGGCGGAATTCTGGTCTGGATGTTGTCTGCGCACGAAACGCCGCTGAAAGCGTTTCTGATTTGGGTCCTGTCGGAATCCATTGGTGCCCTGGCGCTGGTGCCGTTGGGCTTATTGTTCAAACCGCACTACCTGCTGCGCCACCGCGATCCGCGCCTGCTCCTTGAGACGCTGCTGACGCTGACGGTGACCTTAGTCCTGAGCTGGTTCGCCATGAAGTATGTTCCATGGCCCTTCACATTAGTGATCGTGTTACTGATGTGGAGCGCCGTGCGCTTACCGCGGATGGAGGCATTTCTCATTTTTCTCGCCACCGTCATGATGGTGTCAATGATGATGGCATCCGATCCGTCGCTGCTGACCACCCCCAAAGTGCATGTGATGAACAACCTGCCGTGGCTGCCGTTCTTAATGATTCTCTTACCGGCGAACATCATGACCATGGTGATGTATGCTTTTCGCGCCGAACGTAAGCACATTACGGAAAGCGAAGAGCGTTTTCGCAACGCGATGGAGTACTCGGCGATCGGCATGGCGCTGGTTGGTACGGAAGGGCAATGGCTGCAGGCCAACAAAGCGTTATGTCAGTTTCTTGGCTATAGCCAGGATGAATTACGCTCACTGACCTTTCAGCAACTCACCTGGCCGGAAGATCTGGATAACGATCTGGAACAACTCACGATGCTGGTGTGCGGCGACATTAATAGCTATTCAATGGAGAAACGCTATTACACCCGCGCAGGCGAGGTCGTCTGGGCGCTGCTGGCCGTTTCGCTGGTCCGCCATCCTGATGGCACGCCGCTTTACTTTATTGCCCAAATCGAAGACATCAACGATCTCAAACATACCGAATGGGTCAACAAACGGCTGATGGAACGCATCACGCTGGCCAATGAAGCCGGCGGCATCGGGATCTGGGAGTGGGAACTGCAACCCGACGTCATCAGTTGGGATAAGCGCATGTTCGAACTGTACGATGTCCCCGCCCACGTTAAGCCTACCTGGTCGCTCTGGTACGATTGTGTGCTCCCGGAAGATCGCGAGTATACGGAAAAGGTGATTCGCGACTCATTAGCCGCGCGCCTGCCCTTTAAGCTGGAATTCCGGATTGCGGTCAACGATGGCATCCGCCATATCCGCTCGCTGGCGAATCGGGTGTTAAATAAAGATGGCGAAGTCGAACGACTACTCGGCATCAATATGGACATGACGGAAGTGAAGCAGTTGAATGAAGCGCTGTTTCAGGAAAAAGAGCGTCTGCACATCACGCTGGACTCCATCGGGGAAGCGGTGGTGTGTATTGATGTCGACATGAAGGTCACCTTTATGAACCCGGTCGCTGAGAAGATGAGCGGCTGGCAGCAGGAGAATGCCATTGGCATCCCGCTGTTGACGGTGTTGCGGATCACCTTTGGTGATAACGGTCCGTTGATGGAGAACATCTACAGCGCCGATATGTCCCGTTCCGCCATCGAACAGGATGTGGTTCTCCATTGTCGCAACGGCGGCAGTTACGATATTCACTACAGCATTACCCCACTCAGCACGCTGGATGGCGGCAATATCGGTTCGGTGCTGGTGATTCAGGACGTCACCGAGTCGCGCAAGATGCTGCGCCAACTGAGCTACAGCGCCACCCACGACGCCCTCACCCACCTGACCAACCGGGCCAGTTTTGAAAACAAACTGAAGCAACTGCTGCAAACCGAGCGCAATTCGCATCAGCGTCACGCACTGGTCTTTATCGATCTTGATCGCTTTAAAGCGGTGAACGACAGCGCCGGTCACGCGGCGGGTGATGCGCTGCTGCGCGAACTGGCGCAACTGATGCTTAGCATGTTGCGTTCCAGCGACGTGCTGGCGCGGTTGGGTGGCGATGAGTTCGGACTGCTGCTGCCGGAGTGTAATATTGAAAGCGCGCGCTTTATCGCCACGCGGATCATTAACGCCGTCAACGATTACCACTTTATGTGGGAGGGCCGCCTGCACCGCATTGGCGCCAGCGCCGGGATTACGCTTATCGACGAAAACAACTGTCAGGCGGTTGAGGTAATGTCGCAGGCGGATATCGCCTGTTATGCCTCTAAAAATGGCGGACGTGGTCAGGTGACCGTGTATGAACCACAGCAGGAACTGGCGCATCACGAGCGCGCGATGATGTCGCTGGATGAGCAGTGGCGGATGATTAAAGATAACCATTTGCTGATGGTCGCCCGCAGCGTGGCGTCCCCGCGCATTCCCGAAGCGAGCAATTTCTGGCTGATCTCGCTGCGCCTGTGGACCAGCGAAGGGGAAGTCATGGAAGAACAGGCCTTCCGGGCCAGCTTAGCCGATCCGGCGCTCAACCATGCGTTAGATCGCCGCGTACTCCATGAGTTTTTTCATCATGCGGCTCCGGCGGTTGCCAGTAAAGGATTCAGCGTCGCCCTGCCCCTTTCCGCTGCCGGGTTGACCAGCGCAACGCTTATCGATGAGATCCTGGATCAACTGGAGCAGAGCACCCTGCCGGGACGCCTGCTGCATCTGATGGTGCCTGCAGAAGCGCTGTTGCTGCATCCGCAGGAGAGCGCCTCGGCACTCCAGAAATTACGTCAGGCAGGTTGTCACATTATTGTGAGTCAGATTGGCCGCGATCTGCAGATCTTCAATCTGATGACCAAAAGCATGGCGGATTACCTGCTGCTCGACAGTGAGCTGAGTACCAGCATTCACGGCAATATGATGGATGAAATGCTGGTGTCGATTATTCAGGGTCACGCCCAGCGTCTGGGCATTAAAACCATCGCCGGGCCGGTGCAAACGCCGATCGTCATGGATACGCTATCGGGCATTGGTGTCGATCAGATTTATGGCGACATCATCGCCGAAGCGCAGCCGCTGGATCTGCTACTCAATACCAGTTATTTCGCGATCAACTGACGGCTGCCATCCCTCGGTATACCAGATATGTAATAACGCGTAGGAGCGCCAGGGTTTCCAGCGCTCCGCATAGCGACGGATTTGCGCGGGGGTCATCCCCGGAAAACGCTGCTTGATCAGATAGTCGTCAGGCAAAAACACATCCTTCGCCTGCCAGCCGCGCAGGGCAAAATAGCTTGCTGTCCAGCGGCCTATTCCCGGAAATTCCTGTAACGTTTTAATCCCCTGTTCGATATCTTCCGGCGGCTGGGTTATCAGTGTTCCATCCCGCGCGACCTGCGCCAGATGGATGAGCGCGTTGGCGCGCATCAGCGGCATACCCAACGTTTTCAACTCCAGCGGATCGGCTGCGGCTAACCGTTCAGGGGTCGGAAAGCAGACGTACTGCGGTGCGTCCGCTAACACGTCGCCATATAAACGTGCGACTTTCGACGTCAGCTTTGCCGCCATCGCCACACTCACCAGTTGACCCAGAATCGCGCGAACACCCTGCTCAAAGGCGTCCACCGAACCCGGCAGGCGCAGCCCCGGACGCGCCGCGCCCAGTTCACCTAAAACATGCCCTATCTGCTGCGGTTTACAGCGCAGGTCGAAGAGTCGTTCCATTTTTTCAAGACAGATATCCGCGACCGGCAGCAGCCCTTCGCTCAGCGTGACCTGAAGCGTGTGAGTTACCGTGTCGGGAACGACGGTGATGATTCCCGTGTGCTGACCTATTGCCAGACTCCGCGTGTAGCGTAACGCCTCTACCGTTTCCACGCCGCTGACCGCACGAGCGGCAAGAAAACCTAAAATCCATGACCAGTCATACGGCGGCTGCCAGCTCAGGGTAAACATCATCTTCTCCTTTTTCTGCAAACCTTCAGCATAAACGCTATTCAGGCGTTGTGCTTTGCTTTCATATTCCAGTTGTCGCGACGACGACATTTCGCTAAAGTCACGCCCCTTCTTCACTGGCATGGGGATTTCTAAGGTGTTTATTGGATTTGATTACGGTACCGCTAACTGCTCTGTCGCCGTCATGCGCGACGGCAAGCCGCAACTGCTGAAAATGGAAAACGGCAGCACGCTGCTGCCCTCCATGCTTTGCGCGCCGACGCGTGAATCGGTGAGCGAATGGCTCTACCGCCATCATGATGTGCCGACACCGGACAATGAAACGCAGGCGCTGCTGCGCCGGGCCATTCGTTTTAATCGCGACGAGGACATTGACGTTCACGCCAGCAGCGTACAGTTTGGCCTGTCATCGCTTGGGCACTATATTGACGACCCGGAAGAGGTGTACTTTGTTAAATCGCCGAAATCCTTCCTCGGCGCCAGCGGGCTGAAGCCGCAGCAGGTCGCGCTGTTTGAAGATTTAGTCTGCGCAATGATGCTGCATATCCGTCAACAGGCGCAAAACCAGCTCCCTGAAACCATCACCCAGGCGGTCATTGGACGTCCTATTAACTTCCAGGGATTAGGCGGCGATGAAGCAAACCGCCAGGCGCAGGGCATTCTGGAGCGTGCGGCAAAACGAGCCGGATTCCAGGATGTCGTTTTCCAGTATGAGCCCGTCGCGGCGGGGCTGGACTACGAAGCGACATTGCAGGAGGAAAAACGCGTCCTGGTGGTAGACATCGGCGGTGGTACCACCGACTGTTCGCTATTGCTGATGGGGCCGCAGTGGCATCACCGCGCCGACCGCGAGTCCAGCCTGCTCGGGCACAGCGGCTGTCGTGTTGGCGGGAACGATCTGGATATCGCGCTGGCGTTTAAACACCTGATGCCGCTGCTCGGAATGGGAGGCGAAACGGAAAAAGGGATCGCCCTGCCAGTACTGCCCTGGTGGAATGCGGTGGCTATCAACGATGTTCCGGCGCAAAGTGATTTCTACAGCAGCGCCACGGGCCGCCTGCTGAACGACCTGGTGCGCGATGCCCGCGAACCGGAACAGGTGGCGCTGCTGCTGAAAGTCTGGCGTCAGCGTCTCGGCTATCGTCTGGTTCGCCGCGCTGAAGAAGGCAAAATTGCACTGTCCGCCCAGCCCGAGATAAACGCAACGCTCCCGTTTATCCGTGACGATCTGGCGACCGTTATTAGTCAACAGGGACTGGAGAGCGCGCTGGAGCAGCCGCTCACCCGAATTCTGGAACAGGTGCAACTGGCGCTGGATAACGCCCAGGAAAAACCGGAGGTCATCTATCTGACCGGCGGTAGCGCCCGCTCGCCGCTGATCAAAAAAGCGCTGACCGCCAAACTGCCGGGCATTCCCGTTGCCGGAGGCGATGACTTCGGTTCCGTCACCGCCGGTCTGGCCCGCTGGGCTGAGGTGGTATTCCGCTAAACGCCTCGCATGCTGAATGCGGATGGATTGACATTCCTGTTTGTGTGGCTTAACGTCAGGAGTGAGGGCAAGGGAGGGTTACCCCTCCCCCTGGTGTCTTAGTAAGTGTGGAAACTGATCACTAAGAGTATCACCAGTATGATGACTAGCCTCATCATAACCCTTTCCTTATTTTGGCCCCTTCCTCGGGAGGGGCTTTCCCGTTCCAGCATCCTGCTGAAATCCGTGGCTTACCTCCTTTTTGCCGTGCCGCCACTGTAGCGCACAATTTTACATACGTTTTATTCGACGATGATTGCTGCGTAGCGCCTCGCAAAGCGCGCCGCCATTCGGATGAATCCGTACCGGGTTTCATAATTCCTCCATTTTTCTCCCTTGATGGCTGACTAAACTAGTATCATTCCGTGAAACGTTTCAGGATGAGAAACTCATAACGATGAAAGGCAGTAACAAATCCCGCTGGACGATCGCCATCGTAGTGGTCATCGCCGCCATCGCCGCATTCTGGTTCTGGCAGAACCGTAGTGAACCGCAGAGCACAGCGCCCGGCGCAACCGGGCAAGCGAAGCCAACGGCTGGCGCAGGTCGTCGCGGCATGCGCTCGGGCCCACTCGCGCCGGTTCAGGCCGCGACCGCCACGGAGCAGGCTGTTCCACGCTATCTCACCGGACTGGGCACGATTACCGCTGCCAACACCGTCACCGTGCGTAGCCGCGTGGATGGACAACTGCTGGCGCTTCATTTTCAGGAAGGACAACAGGTTAAAGCCGGTGACCTGCTGGCGGAGATCGATCCCAGCCAGTTTAAAGTGGCGCTGGCACAGGCGCAGGGCGTCCTGGCGAAAGACAAAGCCACCCTCGCCAACGCGCGGCGCGATCTGGCCCGTTACCAACAACTGGTCAAAAGCAATTTAGTCTCCCGCCAGGAGCTGGATGCCCAGCAGGCGCTGGTGAGCGAATCCGAGGGCACGATTAAGGCCGATGAGGCCAGCGTCGCCAGCGCGCAACTGCAACTCGACTGGAGCCGCATCACCGCGCCGGTCGATGGTCGTGTCGGTCTGAAACAGGTCGATGTCGGCAATCAGATTTCCAGCGGTGATACCACCGGCATTGTGGTGATCACCCAGACGCATCCCATCGATCTGGTGTTCACCCTGCCAGAAAGCGATATCGCCACCGTGGTACAGGCACAAAAAAGCGGACAGCCGCTGGTGGTTGAAGCCTGGGATCGGACCAACTCGAAAAAGCTCAGCGCGGGTGTGCTGCTGAGTCTGGATAACCAGATCGATGCCACCACCGGAACGATTAAAGTGAAGGCTCGCTTTGATAATCAGGATGACGCGCTGTTCCCGAACCAGTTTGTCAATGCCCGGATGCTGGTCGACACTGAACAAAACGCCGTGGTGATCCCGACCGCCGCCCTGCAAATGGGCAACGAGGGTCACTTCGTCTGGGTGCTGAACGATGAAAATAAGGTCAGTAAGCATCTGGTTAAAACGGGCATTCAGGACAGCCAGAGGGTGGTGATCAGCGCCGGGATTTCGGCAGGCGACCGCGTCGTTACCGATGGGATTGACCGCCTGACGGAAGGGGCGAAGGTGGAAGTGGTGGAAGCACAGACCGCCACCACAACCGATGCAAAAGCCACCAGCCGCGACTACGGTAAGAAAGGAGCACGCTCCTGATGCAGGTGTTACCTCCGAGCAGCACAGGCGGCCCGTCGCGCCTGTTTATTATGCGTCCTGTCGCCACCACGCTGCTGATGGTGGCAATTCTTCTCGCCGGGATCATTGGCTATCGTTTCCTGCCCGTCTCTGCGCTGCCAGAGGTGGACTACCCCACCATTCAGGTGGTAACGCTGTATCCTGGCGCCAGCCCGGACGTGATGACCTCTGCGGTTACCGCGCCGCTGGAACGGCAGTTTGGTCAGATGTCTGGTCTGAAACAGATGTCGTCGCAAAGCTCCGGCGGCGCATCGGTGGTGACCCTCCAGTTCCAGTTGACTCTGCCGCTGGATGTGGCCGAGCAGGAAGTTCAGGCGGCCATTAACGCCGCCACCAATCTGCTGCCGAGCGACCTGCCAAACCCGCCGGTCTACAGTAAAGTCAACCCTGCCGATCCGCCGATCATGACGCTGGCGGTGACGTCCACCGCCATGCCAATGACTCAGGTGGAAGACATGGTAGAAACCCGCGTAGCGCAGAAGATCTCTCAGGTCTCCGGCGTCGGGTTAGTGACGCTCTCCGGCGGTCAACGCCCGGCGGTCCGCGTGAAGCTCAATGCGCAGGCCATTGCCGCGCTGGGCCTGACCAGCGAAACCGTCCGTACGGCGATTACCGGGGCGAACGTCAACTCCGCCAAAGGCAGCCTCGATGGCCCCACCCGGGCGGTCACGCTCTCGGCAAACGATCAGATGCAGTCCGCCGACGAATACCGCCAGCTTATCATTGCTTATCAAAACGGTGCGCCGGTTCGTCTTGGCGACGTCGCCACCGTTGAACAAGGGGCGGAAAACAGCTGGCTTGGCGCATGGGCAAACAAAGAACAGGCCATAGTGATGAACGTCCAGCGCCAGCCTGGCGCTAACATCATCTCAACGGCAGACAGCATTCATCAGATGCTGCCACAGCTCAAAGAGAGCCTGCCGAAGTCGGTGAACGTAACGGTACTGTCCGATCGCACCACCAATATCCGCGCCTCGGTGAGCGACACCCAGTTCGAGTTAATGCTGGCCATCGCGCTGGTCGTGATGATCATCTATCTGTTCCTGCGCAATATTCCCGCCACCATTATTCCTGGCGTCGCCGTCCCGCTGTCGCTGATCGGGACCTTTGCGGTGATGGTGTTTCTCGATTTCTCCATCAACAATCTGACGCTAATGGCGCTAACCATTGCCACTGGCTTTGTGGTGGATGATGCGATCGTGGTTATCGAAAACATTTCGCGTTACATCGAAAAAGGGGAAAAACCGCTGACGGCCGCGCTGAAAGGGGCTGGCGAAATCGGCTTTACCATTATTTCGTTAACCTTCTCGCTGATTGCGGTCCTGATCCCGCTATTGTTCATGGGCGATATTGTGGGGCGCCTGTTCCGCGAATTTGCCGTGACACTGGCGGTGGCGATTTTAATCTCCGCCGTGGTGTCGTTAACCCTGACGCCGATGATGTGCGCCAGAATGCTGAGCCAGGAGTCATTGCGTAAGCAAAACCGCTTCTCCCGCGCGTCGGAAAAAATGTTTGACCGCGTGATTGCGGGCTACGGACACTGGCTGGCGAAAGTGCTGAACCATCCGTGGCTGACGCTGAGCGTGGCGCTGGGCACCCTGCTGTTAAGCATCATGCTGTGGGTGTTTATTCCGAAAGGCTTCTTCCCTGTCCAGGATAACGGCATCATTCAGGGCACGCTACAGGCACCGCAGTCCAGCTCCTTTACCAGTATGGCCCAGCGCCAGCGCCAGGTGTCGGACGTGATTCTGAAAGATCCGGCGGTTGAGAGCCTGACCTCCTTTGTCGGCGTCGATGGTACCAACCCGTCGCTGAACAGCGCGCGTCTGCAAATCAACCTGAAGCCGCTCGACGAGCGTGACGACCGCGTCCAGAAAGTGATCGCCCGTTTGCAGGACGCGGTGGCAAGAGTGCCGGGCGTCGATCTGTATCTGCAACCGACGCAGGATCTGACGATTGATACCCAGGTGAGTCGCACGCAGTATCAGTTCACGCTACAGGCCACCTCGCTGGATGCCCTCAGCACGTGGGTGCCGCAGTTGATGGAAAAACTGCAGGCGTTACCGCAGCTTTCTGACGTCAGCAGCGACTGGCAGGACCAGGGCCTGGTAGCGTATGTGAATGTCGATCGCGACAGCGCCAGTCGGCTGGGGATCAGCATGGCGGATGTCGATAACGCGCTGTATAACGCCTTCGGTCAGCGCCTGATTTCCACTATCTACACCCAGGCGAATCAGTATCGCGTGGTGCTGGAACACGATACCGAAAACACGCCTGGGCTGGCGGCGCTGGATTCAATCCGTCTGACCAGCAGCGACGGCGGCATGGTACCGCTCAGCGCCATCGCTAAAGTAGAGCAGCGCTTTGCGCCGCTCTCAGTCAATCATCTGGATCAGTTCCCGGTCACCACCATCTCGTTTAACGTCCCGGACGGTTATTCGCTGGGTGATGCGGTCCAGTCGATTCTGGACGCCGAAAAAACGCTGAATCTGCCGGTAGATATCACCACTCAGTTCCAGGGCAGCACCCTCGCCTTCCAGGCAGCGCTAAGCAGCACTATCTGGCTGATTGTTGCGGCGGTGGTGGCGATGTATATCGTGCTCGGCGTGCTGTATGAAAGCTTTATTCATCCGATCACCATTCTCTCAACGCTGCCCACGGCGGGAGTCGGGGCGCTGCTGGCGCTGATGATTGCCGGTAGCGAACTGGGCGTTATCGCCATCATCGGCATTATTTTGCTGATCGGCATCGTGAAGAAGAACGCCATCATGATGATCGACTTTGCCCTTGCCGCTGAGCGCGAACAGGGGATGGCGCCGCGCGAAGCGATTTTCCAGGCCTGTCTGCTGCGCTTTCGTCCGATCCTGATGACCACACTGGCGGCACTGCTGGGCGCCCTGCCGCTGATGCTGAGTACGGGTGTGGGGGCGGAACTGCGCCGTCCGCTGGGGATCGGCATGGTAGGCGGCTTACTGGTCAGCCAGGTTCTGACGCTTTTCACCACCCCGGTTATCTATCTGCTGTTTGACCGCCTGTCGCTGTATATGAAAAACCGCTTCTCTCACCGGAAAGAGGAGGCGTAAATGAGGTTTTTCGCCCTCTTCATTTACCGTCCGGTGGCGACGATTTTAATCTCCCTCGCCATCACCCTGTGCGGCGTGCTGGGCTTTAGACTGTTGCCCGTCGCCCCGCTGCCGCAGGTCGATTTTCCGGTGATCATGGTCAGCGCGTCGCTGCCGGGTGCCTCACCAGAGACGATGGCGTCATCCGTAGCCACGCCGCTGGAGCGCTCGCTGGGCCGCATTGCCGGGGTCAGTGAGATGACCTCGAGCAGTTCGCTGGGCAGCACGCGCATCATTCTGCAGTTTAACTTCGATCGCGATATCAACGGCGCGGCGCGGGATGTACAAGCGGCGATTAACGCTGCGCAAAGTCTGCTGCCAAGCGGGATGCCAAGCCGTCCCACCTACCGCAAGGCGAACCCGTCCGACGCGCCGATTATGATTCTGACGCTGACATCAGAAACGTATTCACAGGGTGAGCTGTACGACTTCGCCTCAACCCAACTGGCGCAGACCATCGCGCAAATCGATGGCGTCGGCGATGTTGATGTGGGGGGGAGTTCGCTGCCCGCCGTGCGCGTTGGGTTGAATCCGCAGGCGCTGTTTAACCAGGGCGTCTCGCTGGATGACGTGCGCACGACCATCAGCAACGCTAACGTGCGCAAGCCGCAGGGCGCGCTGGAAGATACCACGCATCGCTGGCAGATCCAGACCAATGACGAACTCAAAACGGCGGCGGAATATCAGCCTCTGATTATTCACTATAACAATGGCGGTGCCGTACGGCTGGGCGATGTCGCCACGGTGACGGATTCGGTGCAGGATGTACGCAACGCCGGGATGACCAACGCCAAACCGGCGATTTTGCTGATGATCCGCAAGCTGCCGGAAGCCAACATTATCCAGACGGTCGACAGCATCCGGGCCAGACTCCCGGAATTGCAGTCCACCATCCCGGCCTCGATTGATATGCAAATCGCCCAGGACCGCTCGCCAACCATCCGCGCTTCACTGGAAGAGGTCGAACAAACGCTGATCATTTCTGTGGCGCTGGTCATTCTGGTGGTCTTTTTATTCCTGCGCTCCGGACGCGCCACGCTGATCCCTGCCGTGGCGGTTCCGGTTTCGTTAATTGGCACCTTTGCCGCGATGTATCTGTGTGGGTTCAGCCTCAATAACCTGTCGCTGATGGCGCTAACCATCGCCACCGGATTTGTGGTCGATGATGCCATCGTGGTGCTGGAAAATATCTCGCGCCATCTGGAAGCCGGAATGAACCCCTTGCAGGCCGCGCTTCAGGGGACGCGTGAAGTCGGCTTTACCGTGCTGTCCATGAGCCTGTCGCTGGTCGCCGTGTTCCTGCCGTTACTGCTGATGGGCGGGCTGCCGGGGCGATTACTGCGTGAATTTGCCGTCACGCTGTCGGTGGCAATTGGTATTTCACTGCTGGTGTCGCTCACGCTCACCCCGATGATGTGCGGCTGGATGCTGAAATCCAGCCAGCCGCGGGAGCAGAAGCGGCTGCGCGGATTTGGCCGCATGCTGGTCGCGCTGCAACAGGGCTACGGTAAGTCGTTGAAATGGGTGCTCAACCATACGCGACTGGTCGGCGTGGTGCTACTCAGCACCATTGCGCTGAATATCTGGCTCTACATTTCGATCCCGAAAACTTTCTTCCCGGAGCAGGACACCGGCGTACTGATGGGCGGGATTCAGGCCGATCAGAGCATCTCGTTCCAGGCGATGCGCGGCAAGCTTCAGGACTTTATGAAGATCATTCGCGACGACCCGGCGGTGGATAATGTCACCGGATTTACCGGCGGCTCACGGGTCAACAGCGGGATGATGTTCATCACCCTTAAGTCCCGCGATGAACGTCGGGAGACCGCGCAACAGGTGATTGACCGCCTGCGGATGAAACTGGCAAAAGTGCCAGGCGCCAATCTGTTCCTGATGGCGGTACAGGATATTCGCGTCGGCGGACGCCAGTCCAATGCCAGCTACCAGTACACGCTGCTGTCAGACGATCTGGCCGCGCTGCGCGAATGGGAACCGAAGATTCGTAAAGCCTTAGCCGCTCTCCCCCAACTGGCGGACGTCAATTCCGATCAACAGGACAACGGGGCGGAGATGAATCTCATCTACGATCGTGAAACCATGTCGCGACTGGGCATTGACGTGCAAGCGGCTAACAGCCTGTTGAACAACGCCTTTGGTCAGCGGCAAATCTCCACCATCTATCAGCCGATGAACCAGTATAAAGTGGTGATGGAAGTCGATCCACGCTACACCCAGGACATCAGCGCGCTGGAGAAAATGTACGTCATTAACAGCGACGGCAAAGCGATTCCGCTCTCCTGGTTTGCCAAATGGCAACCGGCGAACGCGCCGCTGTCGGTGAATCATCAGGGCCTGTCGGCGGCGTCCACCGTATCCTTCAACCTGCCAACGGGATCCTCGCTGTCAGAAGCCAGTGATGCCATTCATCGGGCGATGACCCAGCTTGGCGTACCGTCCACCGTGCGCGGCAGTTTTGCCGGTACCGCGCAGGTTTTCCAGGAAACGATGAATTCCCAGGTTATCCTGATCATTGCCGCGATTGCCACGGTCTATATTGTGCTCGGCATGTTGTATGAAAGTTACGTTCATCCGCTGACCATCCTCTCCACCCTTCCCTCGGCTGGGGTGGGCGCGCTGCTGGCGCTGGAGATTTTCGATGCCCCGTTCAGCCTAATCGCCCTGATAGGGATCATGCTATTAATTGGCATCGTGAAGAAAAACGCCATCATGATGGTCGATTTTGCGCTGGAAGCGCAAAGGCATGGCAACCTCACCCCGGAGCAGGCGATTTTCCAGGCCTGTCTGCTGCGTTTTCGTCCGATTATGATGACCACGCTGGCCGCGCTGTTTGGCGCGCTGCCGCTGGTGCTTTCCGGCGGCGACGGTTCTGAACTACGCCAGCCGCTGGGGATTACCATCGTCGGCGGTCTGGTGATGAGCCAGTTGTTAACGCTTTACACCACTCCAGTGGTGTACCTCTTTTTCGACCGTCTGCGGCTGCGTTTTTCGCGTAAACACCGTAAACCGATAACAGAGACATGACAGAACTTCCCAACAGCACCCGCTGGCAACTGTGGATTGTGGCATTCGGCTTTTTTATGCAGTCGCTGGATACCACCATCGTCAATACCGCGCTTCCCTCGATGGCAAAAAGCCTCGGGGAAAGCCCGTTGCATATGCACATGGTCGTGGTCTCGTATGTGCTGACCGTGGCGGTCATGCTCCCTGCCAGCGGTTGGCTGGCGGACAAAATCGGCGTGCGGAACATTTTCTTCACCGCCATTGTGCTGTTTACCCTGGGCTCGCTGTTCTGCGCGGGCTCCAGCACGCTGAATGAACTGGTCATGGCGCGGGTGTTGCAAGGCATCGGCGGAGCCATGATGGTGCCGGTCGGTAGGCTGACGGTGATGAAAATTGTCCCGCGTGAGCAGTACATGGCGGCGATGACGTTTGTCACACTGCCGGGCCAGATTGGTCCGCTGCTCGGCCCGGCACTGGGCGGGATCCTCGTGGAATACGCCTCCTGGCACTGGATTTTCCTGATCAATCTCCCGGTCGGAATCATTGGTGCTATCGCCACGCTGATGCTGATGCCCAACTACACCATGCAAACCCGGCGCTTTGACCTCTCGGGTTTTCTGCTGCTGGCGGCAGGGATGGCGGTCCTGACCATCGCGCTGGACGGCAGCAAGGGAATGGGGATTTCGCCACTCGCCCTCGGCGCGCTGGTGGCGTGCGGTGTGGCGGCCATTTTATTCTATTTGGTACATGCCAAAGGTAATCCGCGGGCGCTGTTCAGCCTCCACCTGTTTCGCACGCCGACCTTCTCGCTGGGGCTGTTCGGCAGTTTCGCCGGGCGCGTCGGCAGCGGCATGTTGCCCTTTATGACGCCGGTCTTTTTGCAAATCGGTCTTGGCTTCTCCCCGTTTCACGCCGGGTTGATGATGATCCCCATGGTGCTCGGCAGTATGGGCATGAAACGGATTGTCGTGCAGGTGGTTAACCGCTTTGGCTATCGGCGGGTGCTGGTGACCACCACGCTTGGGCTATCGGTGGTCACCCTGCTGTTTATGTCCACCGCCCTGCTTGGCTGGTATTACCTGCTGCCGCTGGTGCTGTTTGTTCAGGGCATGGTTAACTCGACGCGTTTCTCCTCCATGAACACCCTGACCCTGAAAGATCTGCCGGATGAGTTGGCCAGCAGCGGGAACAGCCTGTTGTCGATGATTATGCAGCTCTCGATGAGTATCGGCGTTACCGTCGCCGGGTTGCTGCTGGGGATGTTCGGGCAGCAGCACATGACGGTCGATAGCGGAACATCCCATACCGTCTTTATGTACACCTGGCTGTGTATGGCTTTTATCATCGCCTTACCTGCCGTGATCTTTGCTCGCGTCCCGAATGATACCCACAAAAATGTCGTCATTGCGCGACGTAAAAGGAGAACCTGATGAAGCTCTGGCGACCCGGTATTACCGGCAAACTGTTTCTGGCGATTTTCGCCACCTGCATCGTACTGTTGATCAGTATGCATTGGGCGGTGCGCATCAGCTTCGAGCGAGGGTTCATTGATTACATTAAGAACGGCAACGAACAGCGCCTGACCATGCTCAGCGACGCGTTGGGCGAACAGTACCAGTTGCACGGCAACTGGCGCTTTCTGCGCAATAATGAACGCTTTGTGTTCCAGATCCTCCGCTCATTTGAACATGACAACGACGATGACAAACAGGGGCCCGGTATGCCGCCGCACGGCTGGCGTACGCAGTTCTGGGTGGTGGACCAGGATGCCCATGTGATGGTCGGCCCGCGCGGCCCGGTTCCCAAAGACGGCACGCGGCGTCCCATTCTGGTGAACGGCCTTGAGGTCGGCGCGGTGATCGCCTCCCCCGTCGAACGCCTGACGCGTAACACCGACATCAATTTCGATAGACAGCAGCGGCGTACCAGTTGGCTTATCGTCGCGCTCTCGACGTTGCTGGCGGCGCTGGCAACCTTTCCACTCGCGCGCGGACTGCTGGCCCCGGTCAAACGTCTGGTTGAAGGCACGCACAAACTGGCTGCGGGGGATTTCACCACCCGTGTGACCGCCACCAGCGCCGATGAACTGGGCAAACTGGCGCAGGACTTCAACCAGCTCGCCAGTACGCTGGAAAAGAATCAGCAGATGCGTCGTGACTTTATGGCCGATATCTCGCACGAGCTGCGCACACCGCTGGCGGTCCTGCGCGGTGAACTGGAGGCGATTCAGGATGGGGTGCGAAAATTCACGCCGGAATCGGTAGCCTCGTTACAGGCAGAAGTGGGTACGCTGACCAAACTGGTCGACGATTTGCACCAGCTTTCGATGTCTGACGAAGGCGCGCTGGCCTATCAAAAAACCTCCGTCGATTTAATCCCGCTACTGGAAGTGGCTGGTGGCGCATTCCGTGAACGTTTTGCCAGTCGTGGGCTGACGTTAGAGTTTTCCCTGCCCGATAGCGTGACCGTGTTCGGCGATCGCGATCGCCTGATGCAGCTATTCAACAACCTGCTGGAAAACAGCCTTCGTTACACAGACAGCGGCGGCGGATTGCGCATCAGCGCAGAACAGCGAGACAAACGCGTCCTGATCACCTTTGCCGACTCCGCGCCGGGGGTCAGTGACGATCAGCTTCAGAGACTGTTTGAGCGATTCTACCGCACCGAAGGTTCACGCAACCGCGCCAGCGGAGGCTCCGGTCTGGGGCTGGCAATTTGCGTCAACATCGTCGACGCACATAATGGTCACATCCACGCAGCCCATTCGCCTTTTGGCGGGGTTAGCATTACAGTAGAGTTACCGCTGGAACGCGATTTACAGAGAGACGTATGACTGAGTTACCCATTGATGAAAACACACCACGCATCCTGATTGTGGAAGATGAACCCAAGCTGGGACAGTTACTTATCGACTATCTGCGTGCCGCAAGCTATGCCCCGACGCTGATTAGCCATGGCGATCGGGTTCTGCCTTATGTGCGCCAGACCCCGCCGGATCTGATCCTGCTGGACCTGATGCTGCCGGGTACCGACGGCCTGACCCTGTGTCGAGAGATCCGCCGCTTCTCCGAAGTGCCTATTGTGATGGTCACCGCCAAAATTGAGGAGATAGACCGCCTGCTGGGGCTCGAAATCGGCGCGGATGATTATATCTGCAAGCCTTACAGTCCGCGTGAAGTGGTCGCCCGCGTGAAGACCATTCTGCGCCGCTGCAAGCCACAGCGTGAACTGCAGCAACTGGACGCTGAAAGCCCGCTTGTCGTCGATGAAAGCCGCTTCCAGGCCTCCTGGCGCGGTAAAATGCTTGACCTGACGCCTGCGGAATTCCGCTTGCTCAAAACCCTGTCTCACGAGCCGGGAAAAGTGTTTTCCCGCGAACAGTTGCTGAATCATCTCTACGATGATTACCGCGTGGTGACGGATCGCACCATCGACAGCCACATCAAAAACCTGCGTCGCAAGCTGGAAGCGCTCGACGAAGAGCAGTCATTTATCCGCGCGGTGTATGGCGTCGGGTATCGCTGGGAAGCGGACGCATGCCGGATTGCCTGAGGCTGTAGCACAAATTGCGGCCCGATAACGCAACACTTATCGGGCCAGGCGTTTTCCTTTACCTCCCTGCCCCGCAGCGCTACAATGCCCGCCCTTAAAGTGAGGACTCTCCTCTAGCCGCTTCATCAGGTGAAGCGGATCTGACCTGTCATCAGAACGAGAAAATTATGTTTAAACCGGAACTCCTTTCCCCGGCGGGAACGCTGAAAAATATGCGTTACGCTTTCGCCTATGGCGCAGATGCCGTCTATGCGGGCCAGCCACGTTACTCTCTGCGCGTGCGCAATAACGAATTCAATCACGAGAATCTGCAGCTCGGCATTAATGAAGCCCATGAGCTGGGTAAAAAATTCTACGTGGTAGTGAATATCGCGCCACATAACGCGAAGCTGAAAACCTTTATCCGCGATTTGAAGCCGGTGGTGGAAATGGGTCCGGATGCTCTGATCATGTCTGACCCGGGGCTCATCATGCTGGTGCGTGAAAACTTCCCGGAGATGCCGATTCATCTCTCCGTCCAGGCCAACGCCGTTAACTGGGCCACGGTAAAATTCTGGCACTCGATGGGACTGACCCGCGTGATTCTGTCTCGCGAGCTGTCGCTGGAAGAGATTGAAGAGATCCGCAATCAGGTGCCGGAGATGGAGATTGAGATCTTCGTTCACGGCGCGCTGTGCATGGCCTACTCTGGCCGCTGCCTGCTCTCTGGCTATATCAATAAGCGCGACCCAAACCAGGGCACCTGCACCAATGCCTGCCGTTGGGAATACAACGTGCAGGAAGGCAAAGAAGATGTGGTCGGTAACATCGTTCACAAATACGAGCCGATCCCGGTACAAAATGTGGAGCCGACGCTGGGTATCGGTGCGCCAACCGATAAAGTGTTTATGATTGAAGAGGCCCAGCGTCCGGGTGAATACATGACCGCGTTCGAAGACGAGCACGGCACCTACATCATGAACTCGAAAGATCTGCGCGCCATCGCCCACGTTGAACGCCTGACACAGATGGGCGTGCATTCGCTGAAAATCGAAGGCCGTACCAAATCCTTCTACTACTGCGCGCGTACCGCACAGGTTTATCGTAAAGCAATTGACGACGCCGCTGCCGGCAAACCGTTTGATCCACAGTTGCTGGAAACGCTGGAAGGCCTGGCGCATCGTGGCTACACCGAAGGTTTCCTGCGTCGCCACACCCATGACGATTATCAAAACTACGAATATGGTTACTCGGTTTCCGAGCGTCAGCAGTTCGTGGGCGAGTTTACCGGTGAGCGGAAAGGCGACCTCGCCGCCGTGGCGGTGAAGAACAAATTCTCCGTTGGCGACAGTCTGGAACTGATGACCCCGCAGGGCAACGTTAACTTCACGTTAGCGCAGATGGAAAACGCCAAAGGCGAGCCGATGCCGGTAGCACCTGGTGACGGTTATACCGTATGGATCCCTGTTCCGCAGGATCTGATGCTGGATTATGCGCTGTTAATGCGTAATTTCTCCGGCGAATCGACGCGTAATCCGCACGCCAAATAGTTAATCAGGGTTATTTTTTCACGCCAGGATGAATCTTAGAAACCGATCACATACCGCTTCGTTCTTTAAGGGTATTATCCATTTCGCTGAAAAACATAACCCATAAATGCTAGCTGTACCAGGAACCACCTCCTTAGCCTGCGTAATCTCCCTTACGCAGGCTTATTTTTTTTGCTGCCTGAATCGCGGTACTGATGCGTTGGCTGCACTCACTCCCCCTGGTCACATAGTAATTCTATGCTCCCAGGGATTCGTTCATTTGCCGCCTTTCTGTACCGCGATTTAGTTTGCAAAAATAGTATATTGTGTGCGTATTTTAGTCCTGTTCTGACCTCCTCCTTTCGTTTCTGCTATACACTTTCTTCAAGTCTTTCAAAAACAAACAGGCAAAAAAGGAATGGATCATTTCCCGTCCAGCGTATTGATTCTGAATGGTAAAAGTGCAGATAACCCCGTACTACGAGAAGCCATTGGGCTGCTCCGCGACGAAGGGGTTGAGATTCACGTTCGCGTCACCTGGGAAAAAGGCGATGCTGAACGTTATGTTGAAGAAGCCCGTCATCTGGGCGTTGAAACGGTGATCGCGGGCGGTGGTGACGGCACGATTAACGAGGTGTCGACAGCCCTGATTCACTGTGAGGGTCCCGATATTCCGGCACTCGGCATCCTGCCGCTGGGCACCGCCAACGATTTTGCCACCAGCGTTGGGATCCCTGTTGAGCTGGATAAGGCGCTGAAGCTGGCGATTGTCGGCAACGCCATTGAGATTGATATGGCGCAGGTCAACGATAAAACCTGTTTTATCAATATGGCCACCGGCGGCTTTGGCACACGTATCACCACTGAGACACCGGAAAAACTGAAAGCCGCGCTGGGCGGCGTGTCATACATCATTCACGGCCTGATGCGCATGGATACGCTTAAGCCAGATCGCTGCGAAATCCGTGGCGAAAACTTCCACTGGCAGGGTGACGCGCTGGTGATTGGAATTGGTAATGGACGTCAGGCTGGCGGCGGACAGCAGTTGTGCCCGAATGCGTTGATCAACGACGGTCTGCTGCAACTGCGGATTTTTACCGGTGAAGAGATCCTCCCCGCGCTGTTTTCCACCCTGAAACCGCAGGAGGAGAATCCCAATATCATCGATGGTGCCTCCGCCTGGTTTGCTATCCGGGCCCCACATGACATCACCTTTAATCTGGACGGCGAACCGTTGAGCGGACAGGAATTTCATATCGAAATTCTGCCCGCCGCCTTGCGGTGTCGGTTACCGCCGGATTGTCCTTTACTTCGCTGAAGTCATCGTAGACAGTCCTCTCCCTCAGTGGGAGAGGACTGTGTGACATCAGGCAATCGTCACTTTGCTATCGAGATAGACATCCTGCACGGCGTTGATCAGTTTCATGCCGCCCAGTGCAGTTGTGTATGGCTGAGAAAACAACCCAGCCCCCTGAAATAGATTTTAAAGTAATGGTTGCGTGGCAAAAAAAATAACAAATAAAAAGGCAATAAAGCAGGGACATCGTTAAATTCAATCACAAAATGAATATCAAAAAATAAAAACATCCAAACAAAAAATACAATGAACAATATGCAATCAGTGCTTAGTAAATATTCTGCATGTTGACTCACCCTATTGATATCAGTCAAAAAAAATAATGCAAAAAGGGAGTATTCCATTTCATGCAGTAACCATGCTTATCGTTTTTCCGGAATTACGCGATCGGGCCTGTTCTCCTCTCCGCCACGGTGTCGGTTCCCATAAGATAAGTTTTATCTGAACCAGGGAGGTATCAGTGTCTTTAAAAGGACTGCGTTTTACACTGGAAGTTGACGGTCTGATGGAAATGACCACCGCGGTGGTGAGTTTTCGTCTGGCTCAGCATTACTCAACCCCCTTCCGGCTTAAGGTGGATATCGCCAGCGGCCTTCCTGACCTGGTGGCGACCGACTTTCTCGAAAAAAATGCCGTACTGACTGTCTGGCAGGGCACCGTGGCGCAGCGTTATGTCAGTGGCATCGTCAGTGAAGTCACCCTGGGTGAAAATAACCACTGGCAGATGCGCTACCATCTCACCATCGTCCCTCCACTCTGGCGCGGTGGCCTGCGCCAGAACTTCCGCATCTTCCAGCAGCAGGATATCCGGACCATCTCCTCCACCCTGCTCACTGAAAATGGCGTCACCGGATGGACTCCTGTGTTCTATGAACCCCATCCTGCACGCGAGTTCTGCGTTCAGTACGGTGAAACCGACCTCGCATTCCTGACGCGACTATGGTCAGAGGAAGGTATCTTCTTTTTTGACTGGCACGCGCCGGAAGGGCCGGGGCAGAAGCTGGTGCTCTGCGACGATGTCGCCGGGGTGTCGTCGTCGGGAAAGATGCCGTTTAACCCGAACACCACGACCGGGGTCTCCACGGAATGCATCAGTCAGTTCCGCTATCAGGCGCAGATACGGCCTTCTTCCGTCGAGACCCAGGACTACACCTTCAAAACACCGGGCTGGCCTGGCTATTACAACCGCGACGGTGAAAACCTGAACGGCCAGCTCACGCAGTATGAAATCTTCGATTATCCGGGACGCTTCAAGGACGAGCAGCACGGGCAGGCTTTTGCCCGCTATCAGATGGACGGCTGGCGGAATAATGCAGAGACCGCGACAGGTTGCAGCAACTCCCCCCGGTTATGGCCGGGAAAACGCTTCACCCTGACCGGACATCCCTCTGACACGCTGAACCGGGAATGGCAGGTGGTGAGCAGCGTCCTGACGGGCGACCAGCCGCAGGCGCTGCACGGCAGTCAGGGTAAAGGCACCACGCTGTCTAACCAGTTCAGCATCATTCCGGCGGACAGAACCTGGCGCGTCCCTCCCCTGCCCAAGCCCTGCGTGGACGGCCCGCAGAGCGCCATCGTTACCGGCCCGGCGGGGGAAGAAATCTTCTGCGACGAGCATGGCCGGGTGCGGGTGCGTTTTCACTGGGACCGTTACAGTCCGGGGAACGAGGACAGCTCCTGCTGGGTGCGGGTGTCGCAGGCGTGGGCCGGAACCGGCTTCGGTAACCTGGCGATACCGCGTGTGGGCCAGGAAGTCATCGTGGACTTCCTCAACGGCGACCCGGACCAGCCGATAGTGATGGGCCGTACCTACCACCAGGATAACCGTTCACCGGGAAGTCTGCCGGGTACCAGAACCCAGATGACCATCCGGTCGAAGACCTACAAGGGCAGCGGGTTTAATGAGCTGCGTTTTGACGATGCGACAAACCAGGAAGAAGTTTATCTGCACGCACAGAAAAATATGCAGCTCATCGTACTGAACAGTAAGGATGAACGTGTCAACTATGACCGGACTGTCAGCATTGGTCATGATGAATCCCTGGTCGTAGCCAACGACAGGAAGGTGACGGTTGAAGGTAAACAGGACCACAAAACCACCAAAGACCATGTCAGCCTGACAGAGGGCAATCAGGGGCTGGAAGTGAAAGGTGATCTGGCACAGAAGATAAGCGGCGCACTGGGGATCAGTGTACAGGGTGATATTGTTTTGCAGAGCGACAGCAAAATCAGCCTGCGGGTGGGTAGTTCATTTGTGGTGATCCATTCCGGAGGTGTGGATATTAAGGGCGCAAAAATCAATCTTAATGGTGGCGGCAGTCCGGGAGACGTGATCCTGCCGATGCGTCCGGTGATCCTGAAAGCCGCAGCCGGGAGTGGTTCGATGTTCGTGTCGCATTGTCCGAAGGAGGAGCAGTAATGGACCTTACCCGGTATGCCATCGTTGATGGTGCTGTTGAGGAAGGATTGCTAGATTTTCTGAACGAGGTGAATCCCCCACACTGCTGTCTGTATGCAGAACCCATACAACCGGATCTGGTCGCGCTGGCCCCTTATCTCGTGGAAGTCGTTCCTGAACTTGAAGCATGGCTGAATGTTAAGGCGTCGCCGTGGGGAATATATCTGACTTCTGAGTCATCCATGCGTGAGTTACAGCAACACTTCAGACGTTATCTGTGGGTTATGATCCCCGAACAGGAGAAACCGGTTCTCATGCGATTTTATGATCCCCGGAATATATGGGTATTAACGGAAGTTCTGACACCCCGCCAGCATCTTTCTTTTATCAGACCCGTCAGACAGCTAAGTACCCGTTATGGTGAAGAATGTCGTGAAGATAATTTTTCTTCCGTCCGTCACCCTGAAACCATGAATATAAGGACAGAATGTCCATCACAACTGACTCTGAGTTACAGACAATATAGCCAACTGGAACGAAAGGCACGGGATAATTATCTTGATACATTATCCGCATTTATCGAAGAAAATGCAGAAAAAGAAGGATGGGATGATTCATCAAAAGCTGAATCATCCCAAATTCTGGCAGAAGATTATTTCTCTTTTTTCCAGTCATTAAATATAGAAGATGATCGTTCCGTCAGAATGATGACGCTGATATTTATGAAGGGAAACATCCGTGATACCAGAAGAATTCCTGATGAATGGCATTATTTACTCAGGGACCAGGCATACCCGGAGCATGTCCGGGTACAGAAACTGGCATTACGGGAACTAGGATTTATTCCACAATAAACAGCTAAATGGACGATAATATATGGTTTATCCATCTTCAACTGCCGGGAAGGCTTGTGCTGAATGTGGCATTCCTGACCCATGTGTTCTTGATGTCATTACAGATTTCCCTGCAAATAAGGAGAAACATACCTGGTCAAAGGAAGGTATGGTTCATTTTAATTTACTGGATAAAGGCTATGGTTGTGATGGTACGATTGCTATCGTGTGCCAGTGTATCCGGAGTGGGACGCATGAAGCATGGTTAGAAGAAGCGTCAGGAAACCATGATAATAAACTGAAAACTGATGGAAATACCAATAGTGTCTCGCTGCATTATAAAGGGCAGAAAGGTGAAACAAATGTTGTTGATGCTTTTCGTTCTCCGTGGGAATATCTGAGTTCGATAACCACACCACTGAATATTTTTGATGAACCAGCACATTATACGGTTATGATAGACGGCTGTTATGAATGTGGCCGTTATGTTGAAATTGATGTTTATCCTACAATTGAAATTCGATTTACCACTGGCCTTAGTTATGACATCATTTCGTCGAAACGTGAACGCACAGTCAAAGAACGTCGTGATGAACGAATAAAAGCAAGAGAGGCAATGGATAATACAAAGCCCCAAAATAAAAATAAACTCCGGGATGGATGGACGTCCTCTACTGAAGAATTTGAGTGGTCAAATAAAACGTCCTTAGCTGTTGAGTTCGGTGTGAAAGTAGGGAATGTTGAATATACACACAAATATGAAGAGGAAATAAAAAAATTACGACGGATAAAAACACTAGATCAGTTAAAACGGATTGATTCTCTGATTGAAAACATTAACAAATATTTTGCGCCAGATCCTGAGAATAAAGAGGATACACGCAAATACACGTTATTCAGTACCAAAATAGAACCCGTCAAACTGGGCATTTCATATGCCTATCAATATATAGATATTAAGGATGGCCCCTGTCATTTTTATGGCTTATTTGGGAAACCATTTCTGGAAGCGAAATTTAAATTTGATATTATTTCATTTATATGTGCATACTGTAAGGTTGAAACACTGGTAAACAGATGCCGCGAATATCTCAGTAAGCATGGAACTAGTGTTGAATGCTATATCGAAATTTCAGCGGGTATTAATCTCAACCTTGGTGCAGTCTATGCAGTAAAAGATAAGTCATGGGATTTTAATATCCCTAAAAAAAATCAGAGTTATCTGGGGTTAAAAGGTGCGGTAAGCGCAACGTTTGAGGCAGAAGTATTTGTTGTGCAACTGACGGCGAAGACGAGTGCTTCTATAGAGGCAAAAGCCGGAGTTGAATGCGATCCTCACGATAACGGACTGGATCTGGCGTTCTACCACGATGGTATTAAAGGCACATTCGAGTTTATGGCAGATATAAGTTATAAAACTGGAGGTGATGGTCAAAATGAAAAACAAAAATCGAAAACAGAAAATAAGATAAAAGAAGAATGGCAACTGTGCACACCCTTAAAGGCATTAGATTCACCAGTGCGAGTTAATTTATATGGCAAGCCTCGCCCAATAACCAGACCAAAGGTTACGCCGCCAAAACCGATAAAACTGTGGGCTATGGGAACTAACCCCGACTGGAGCAGTAATAGCGAGGATAATATTGGATATAACGGTATTCCTCATCCTTAAGTGGAGGTGGTGATGAAGATAAGATATTTGATATCGGTTGTTTTACTGTCAGGAGGCATTATGGGTGCAGTACTTTATGCAGGTGATAATCAACAGAAGATTCGCAGCCGGTTCAATATTCAGGAGGCGTACTGCGCCATCAAAACCAATGGCGTCATCGGGTTCAGCAACCGGAGATCTGCATGGATAGAGAATGGTGATCCCACGGGTGCCATATCCAGCACCAACGCCATGATGCTGATGGAGAATGGCGAAAATGAAATCAGCCTAGAAGTGGGAGCACTGGGGTGGTTTTCCGATAAGCCGCTCAGAAGTGAAGTGCGGGCACGGTTTTCACCACAGGCGGGATGCAGCCTGGATCTGGTGCGTTCGATGAAGCAGGATGAAACCACACTGTCTTCAATAAAAGTGACGGTAAATGCGCAGGGAATTCCTGAAGCACACCTGGACAGTGTGCACCCCATCATGCGCAAAGAAATTCTGGCGGAACAGGCAGAACCCGGATTTATTGACGCAGACTATTTTGATGAAACTTATTTCCCGAAGGGAATGAAAGTGTATCAGTTCACACAAAAGGTCACGGTGACGGGGCTTCCTGAATGGGCGTGGACGCGTGCTACGCCCTTTACCGGAAGCGATGAACAGTTGCAGAAGTTAAAAGCAGCCTATACCGAGATGGCCGGGATCATCAGCCGCGGGGACAGAGCCAGCCTGAAGGCTTTTGACAGCGAGGCACTGAAAGCATGGTCAGCCACTACCGGCGACAGTGAGGATAGCATATTACTTTCACTGTATACGAAAGAAGAACTTGAAGGTAGAAAGATTAGAATACTACCTATCCGATGGGATGATTATGCTGTCCGGGTTATGAATAACGGGCGAATGGTCCAGTTATATAATAAATCAAAACCAGTTTATTCACCGTTGACTTATACCTATACAGGTGAAGATGGAGATAAACTAATGAGTAGCTATGCTCCAGTGTTTTCATTTATTGACGGAAAATTTATCCCCGTGACTTAATTGGCTTTTTTAATCAGAGATCAGAATATCTGATTAGATGGTTGTTCTTGAATTGAGTGTTTTATCGGTTTTTTGATGTTTTTACTACTGATATTTCGAACAGGATAATATATGCCTTTAGCTGCCAGATTAAACGACAAAGGTACCCAACATGACGGCTATCGTGAGACAGTCATCATTGCGGCTTCATCGACTGTATTTATTGATGGATTACCCGCAGCTCGTCAGGGCGACCCACTGACACCGCACGATAAACCGAAGCATCCACCCCATCCGCGTAAAATCGCCGGAGGTTCTTCAACCGTCTTTATTGACGGTAAGCCTGCAGCCAGAACTGATGATGCCATTGATTGTGGTGGTGTAGTCATCGGTGGCGGTACGGTCAACATAGGATAATTACTTTTTCCTGTAAGCACCAGAGAGGTCAGTATGTCTTTAAAAGGACTGCGTTTTACGCTGGAAATTGACGGACTGATGGAAATGGCCACTGCGGTGGTGGGATTCCGTCTGGCTCAGCATTACTCAGTCCCCTTTCTGCTTAAAGTGGATATCGCCAGTGGCCTTCCTGACCTGGTGGCGATCGATTTTCTTGAAAAAAGTGCCGAACTGACTGTCAGGCAGGGCACAGCGGCATCGTCAGAGAAGTCACTCTCGGTGAAAATATGAAAATAGGAACTGAATACATTCAATACTGGATAGATAAAAATAAAAACAATACAGCTCAGGCATATAAAGATTATTGGGGAAAAATAAATGACATATATTACAACAAGAAAAATCGTGCGCAGATAAATTATCTGTACAACCTGATAATATACAAGTAATTAAGAAAATGGTAGAGGTTAGGTAATTATGCGATTTATTTATTTTTTTGCATTATGATAACCATCCCTTTTCATTGTTTTACCAGTGACGTTCACGACATTAAAAAATGTGAATTACCTGGGGGTTATAACATCAAGTTAATTTCATTAAAAACAATTGAGGGCGACACTCCATATTTAACATTCAACAATATAATTGTCAGCGCATTCTTAGATCAGACCATATCTTCCGGAGATATTATCCTTTCGAAGTGCATAAATCACTCCCTCATATTTGCTTTAGATTACGGCTCTCCATATATTAAGGGATGTCTTATCACAGGAATGACAGATGATGTATCTCAAAAAGACAAACCAGAAGGTGTTTGTTTTGCAGAGAAACACATACCAGAGTCTATATGGTTCAATAAGACGCATATATTGATAATTATCAAAAATACTGACAGCATAGGTGAGTGGAAAGGAAAATATATTATATACGACAGTAGAAATGATGAGGCACATACCTTGACTCACCTGCCAAATAAGAAAGGTTATAAAATTTATCCAGTTTCTACTGTAAGAGAAAAATGACACTCACAATAACGCCATGAATATTATGAAATTACATTATACTTATATGCCTTATTTGATTTCGTTGAAGTCGTAATAGTCAGTCCTCTCCCGTTGCGGGAGAGGACTGTGTGACATCAGGCAATCGTCACTTTGCTGTCGAGATAGACATCCTGCACGGCGTTGATCAGTTTCACGCCGTCAGCCATCGATTTCTTGAAGGCTTTGCGACCGAGGATCAGCCCCATGCCGCCCGCGCGTTTGTTGATAACCGCAGTACGCACCGCGTCGCTCAGGTCGGTCTCGCCGCCCGCTGCGCCACCGGAGTTGATTAACCCTGCACGCCCCATATAGCAGTTTGCCAGTTGGTAGCGCACCAGATCGATAGGGTTCTCCGTGGTCAGCTTGCTGTAGACGCGATCGTCGGTATAGCCATAGTTCACGGCTTTGTATCCGCCGTTATTTTCTGCCATTTTTTGTTTGACGATATCCGCGCCGATGGTTGCCGCCAGATGGTTCGCCTGCCCGGTTAAGTCGGCGGAGACGTGGTAATCGACGCCATCTTTTTTAAACGCAGAATTTCGCAGATAGGCCCACAGTACGGTGACCATCCCCAGCTCATGCGCCCGTTCAAAGGCGGCAGAAATCTCTTCAATCTGCCGGCGCGACTCTTCTGAACCAAAGTAGATGGTTGCGCCTACGGCCACCGCCCCCAGATTGAACGCCTGCTCCACGCTGGCGTACAGCGTCTGGTCGTAAGTATTCGGATAGCTGAGGGTTTCGTTATGGTTGAGTTTTACCAGAAACGGAATGCGATGCGCATAACGGCGCGATACGGAGGCCAGCACGCCATAGGTCGAGGCTACGCAGTTACATCCGGCTTCGATCGCCAGTTCAACGATGTTTTTCGGGTCGAAATAGAGCGGGTTGGCGGCAAACGAGGCACCTGCCGAGTGTTCCACACCCTGATCGACCGGTAAAATGGACAGATAACCCGTTTTCCCCAGACGCCCGGTGTTATACAACGTCTGCATGTTACGCAGCACCGCAGGCGGACGGTTGTTATCCACCATCACGCGGTCGACGTAGTCATGTCCGGGTAGATAGAGTTGGTCAGAGGGTATGGTCATGCAACGATGCTGTAAGAGGCTGTCGGCGTCTTTGCCAAGCAACTGCGCAATATCAGTCATAGCTATGCTCCCGTAAGTTCCGAATGAGTCGGAATGTGAATTGTCCTGATCCGCGTTTTGCGGGCAGCCATAAGTCTGGTACTGACCAGCCATTTTTTCCATCTTTCGGGCATTTTTCAGCGTTATCCGCTGGCACGATTCACTGACGAAAAAGTGTTAAGACGGTCAAGGTTTCACCTCAAAGGTATTTAAAAGGTATTATTAAATGGTGCTGTCATGACGTACCTTACCTGTCATGAAGGATTTAAAGATGAAAACTACAGTGAAGCTGTCGTTCATGATGTTCGTTGAATGGTTTATCTGGGGAGCCTGGTTTGTTCCGCTCTGGCTCTGGTTGAGTAAAAGTGGTTTTACCGCCGGTGAGATTGGCTGGTCTTACGCCTGTACCGCAATCGCCGCGATTCTGTCGCCGATCCTCGTGGGCTCTCTGACTGACCGATTTTTCTCGGCGCAAAAGGTGCTGGCAGTTCTGATGTTCGCCGGTGCGGTGCTGATGTATTTTGCCGCTCAGCAGACGACGTTCGGTGGATTCTTCCCGCTGTTGCTGGCCTACTCGCTGACCTATATGCCGACCATTGCGCTGACCAACAGCATCGCATTTGCCAACGTGCCGGACGTGGAGCGCGACTTCCCGCGCATCCGTGTGATGGGCACCATCGGCTGGATTGCCTCCGGTCTCGCCTGTGGATTCCTGCCGCAAATGCTGGGTTATAACGATATATCGCCAACCAACATCCCACTGCTGGTGACGGCTGCCAGCTCTGCGCTGCTGGGCGTGTTTGCCTTCTTCCTGCCGGATACGCCGCCGAAAAGCACCGGCAAGATGGACTTCAAAGTCATGTTGGGTCTGGATGCGATTACCCTGCTGCGTGATAAAAACTTCCTCGTCTTTTTCTTCTGCTCGTTCCTGTTCGCGATGCCGCTGGCGTTCTATTACATCTTCGCCAATGGATATCTGACGGAAGTGGGGATGAAAAACGCCACCGGCTGGATGACCCTCGGTCAATTCTCTGAAATCTTCTTTATGCTGGCGTTGCCTTTCTTTACCAAGCGCTTTGGTATCAAAAAGGTATTACTCCTTGGTCTTATCACTGCCGCGATCCGCTATGGCTTCTTCATTTACGGCAGCGCAGACGAATACTTCACCTATGCTCTGCTGTTCCTCGGCATTTTGCTGCACGGTGTGAGCTATGACTTCTACTATGTGACGGCGTATATCTACGTCGATAAAAAAGCGCCAGTGCATATGCGTACCGCCGCACAAGGGTTGATTACACTCTGCTGTCAGGGATTCGGCAGCCTGCTGGGTTACCGTCTCGGCGGCGTAATGATGGAAAAAATGTTTGCCTATCAGGAGCCGGTCAACGGCCTCACCTTCAACTGGGCGGGCATGTGGACATTCGGGGCGGTGATGATCGCCGTGATTGCCGTGCTGTTTATGATTTTCTTTCGCGAATCGGACAAAGAAATTACCGCTATTGAGGTTCGCGATACTGCGTTGACACAAGGGGAAGTGAAATGAAAGCAGAACGTATTCTCGGTGCTCTTTACGGGCAGGCGTTAGGGGATGCGATGGGTATGCCGTCAGAACTGTGGCCGAGAACCCGCGTTAAAGCGCATTTTGGCTGGATTGACCGCTTTCTGCCGGGCCCGCAAGAAAACAATGCGGCCTGCTATTTTGGCCGCGCAGAATTTACCGACGATACCTCAATGGCGCTCTGTCTGGCAGATGCCCTGCTGGCACGCGACGGTGAGATCGACCCGGATCTGATTGGGCGTAACATTCTCGACTGGGCGCTGCGCTTTGACGCCTTCAACAAAAACGTCCTCGGGCCGACATCGAAAATCGCCCTGAACGCCATTCGCGACGGGAAACCGGTGGCGGAACTGGAGAACAATGGCGTCACCAACGGCGCAGCCATGCGCGTGTCGCCGTTGGGATGTCTGCTGCCAGCGCACAATCTGGATGCGTTTATCGACGACGTCGCGCTGGCCTCCAGCCCGACGCACAAATCGGATCTGGCTATCGCCGGTGCGGTAGTGGTGGCATGGGCGATTTCACGGGCGATCGAAGGCGATTCCTGGGCAGCGATCGTTGATTCGCTCCCCGCCATCGCCCTGCATGCCCAACAAAAGCGAATCACCACCTTTAGCGCGTCGCTCTGTGCACGTCTGGAGATGGCGCTAAAAATTGTGCGTCATGCCGACGGTGCCGAAGCGGCCAGCGAACAGCTGTATCAGGTGATTGGTGCGGGAACCAGCACGATCGAATCGGTGGCGTGCGCTATTGCGATGGTCGAACTGGCGCAAACCGATCCCAATCGTTGCGCTATTCTGTGCGCAAATCTTGGTGGCGACACCGATACCATTGGGGCGATGGCAACGGCCATTTGCGGTGCGTTGCAGGGCGTTGGCGCCATTAATCCGGCATGGAAACAGGAGCTGGATACGGTCAATCAGCTCGATTTCAACCGCTATGCTACGGCGCTTGCCCGTCTGCGCCAACGTCGGGAGGAGTCATGAACGCTTCACGTTTAGCCGAACTGCTGCCAGGTTTAACGACTCGCCAACCAGTCACGGTCGTCGGCGCAGCGGTTATCGATGTCATTGCCGATGCGTATGCTCTGCCCTGGCGCGGTTGTGACATTGAGCTAAAGCAGCAAGGTGTTAACGTCGGCGGTTGCGCGCTGAACATCGCCGTCGCATTGAAACGGCTGGGCATTGATGCCGGTAATGCCCTGCCGCTGGGCCAGGGCGTGTGGGCAGATATCATTCGTAACCGGATGGCGAAAGAAGGGTTACACAGCCTTATTGAGACCGCAGAAGGGGACAACGGCTGGTGTCTGGCGCTGGTCGAGCCGGATGGCGAGCGCACGTTCATGTCATTCAGCGGCGTTGAGAACCAGTGGAACGTTGACTGGCTGGCTCAACTCACCGTCCCGCGTAATAGCCTGATTTATCTCTCGGGCTATCAGTTGGCCTCACCCTGCGGCGAACTGCTGGTGCAGTGGCTGGAAGGTCTGGATCAGATGATGCCGTTTATCGATTTTGGTCCGCGCATTGGCGATATACCTGATGCGCTAATGGCGCGCATTCTGTCCTGTCGCCCGTTGGTGTCGCTCAATCGTCAGGAAGCTGAAATCGCGGCCCAACGGTTCGATCTGAGCTCGGATGTGGAAGAGCTGGGTGCGCAATGGGTGAAGCGATTTGCGGCACCTTTGATCGTTCGCCATGACAAAGAGGGCGCCTGGTTTTTCAGCACGTCATCCTCTGGTCATGTCCCCGCCTTTCCAACGCTGGTCGTTGATACGATTGGCGCGGGTGACAGTCACGCGGGGGGGATGCTGGCCGGGTTGGCATCGGGCTGGTCGCTGGCGGACGCGGTGCTGCTCGGCAACGCCGTGGCCTCGTGGGTCGTCGGACATCGCGGCGGTGACTGTGCGCCGTTTCGCGAGGAGTTACTCCTCGCACACAAAGACGTATAAATCGCTTCGGCAGTAGCTGATGCTGTACTCGATGGGGCGCTGCTGCTGGTCAAGCGCCACTTGCTTTATCACCAGCACCGGCACTTTGCTGTCCATCTGGATATGCGACTGGAACTCGGCATCCGGCATCTTTGCGCTCACCCGTGAGCGGGTGCGCTGCGGGTGGATGTGCTGGCTACGGAAATAGTCGTACAGCGATATGCCTATCTCATCGGCATCATGAATGAGGTGCGCGGGCACCCACGACTCTTCAATAGATACGGCATCTTCATCAACGTAGCGAATACGCTTAAGCAAAAACACATCGCTGCCAGCGGCAATCGCCAACTGTTGCGCCACCTCTTCCGGACACTTAACGACTCGTTTGTTGACCCATAAGGTGTCCGGCTTTTTCCCGCGCAGGACAACCTGCTGAGAAAAACCACGCGCCTCTTTCAGCGAATACTCAAAGATATTGTTGATCTGCGTACCATAGCCGCGCGCACGCGTCACCACGCCCTCTTCTTCCAGCGCCTGCATCGCTTTACGCACCGTGATGCGTGAGACGCCGGTCAACTGGCTGAGATCTCGTTCGCCGGGCAAAATATTGCCATGCTCAAGCACTCCACTACGCACGGCATTTTTTACCGTCTCGGCAAACTTGATATAGAGCGGCGTATTATCCACCGCTGAAATACGTTCGTTCAGTTGCGCGATAAGTTGAGTATGCGCTTGTTCCATGAGTCTTTTTCCTGACAGCCAGTCTGCTGCCAGTATATACGCTACCAGTACGCGTGGAAATGATGAACCGGTCCAATGCCGTGCCCAACCTCCAGGGTATCCGCCTGCGCCAGTGCCGCCGACAGCCAGACTTTCGCCTCCTGCACCGTCCCTGCCCAGTCAGCATGCCGAGGACGCAGTGCGGCCAGCGCCGCAGAGAGCGTGCAACCGGTGCCGTGCGTGTTTTTGGTCATCACCCGCGGTGCGGTAAAACGCTGCTCACCGTCAGCCGTAAAGAGCCAGTCGGGGCTTTGCGCATCATCCAGATGGCCGCCTTTCATTAGCACCGCGCCACAGCCCATCGCCAGCAGCGCCCGTCCCTGTTCCAGCATCTCTTTTTCTGCGCGCGCATGCGGACAATCCAGCAACGCTGCCGCTTCAGGCAGGTTGGGCGTAATCAGTGAAACCTGCGGCAGCAGTCGCTTGCGCAATGTCTCAACGGCAGAGGGCGACAGCAACGGATCGCCGCTTTTCGCCAGCATGACCGTGTCGAGCACCACATTCCGCACCTGATGGCGCTGTAAACGCTCCGCCACAGCCTCGATGATATCGGTTTCCGCCAGCATGCCGATTTTGGTGGTATCAATGCGTACATCGCTGAACACCGAATCGAGCTGCGCGGCGACAAAATCCGGCTCAATGCGATATACCGACTGCACGCCGCGCGTATTCTGCGCCACCAGCGCGGTAATCACCGAACAGCCGTAAGCGCCGAGCGCCGAGAAAGTTTTCAGATCGGCCTGAATGCCCGCACCACCGCTGGGATCGGTGCCGGCAATCGTCAAGGCGTTAATCCGCTTCATGCTACTACCTCCGTTTCCAGGGTGTAGAGCGCATCGAGAAATGCCGCAATGAAACTGCCGGGTCCGTGACAGGTTTTACTGGCAATCAGCCCCGCCTGTTTCATCCACCCACAGGCCGACGCGATATTTTCGATTCGGTTTCCGGGCAGCGCGCAGCTGGCGGCCACCACGGCGGAAAGCGCGCACCCGGTGCCCACTACCTTCGTCATCAACGGGTCGCCGCCGGTGACGCTCAGCGTGCGCTCGCCGTCCGTGATGTAATCCACTTCACCGGTGACCACCACAATAGCGCCGGTCTGGCATGCAAGAATCTGCGCCGCTGGCAGTGCCGTTGTGACCGAATCGGTGGCGTCCACACCGCGTCCCCCGGAGTCTTCACCGGCTAACGCCAGGATCTCCGAAGCATTACCGCGAACGGCTGCGGGTTTTAAGGCCAGGAGTTCAAAGCAGAAGCGACGACGATACTCGAGCGCGCCCACGGCAACGGGGTCCAGTGTCCAGGGCGTTTTTGCGCTATTCGCCTGCTCAACCGCCGTTCGCATTGCGCGTGCGCGCGGCTGCGTCAGCGTACCCACGTTAATAAGTAAGGCGCTGGCAAGGGCAGCGAACTGGCGAGCCTCTTCCGGCTCGATCACCATCGCCGGAGAAGCGCCCAAAGCCAGTAGCGTATTGGCGGTAAAACTCTGCACGACGTCATTAGTCATACAGTGTGTTAACGGAGAAAGGGTACGAAATTGTTTTAAGGTACGAACCGCATGTTCGCGGCTGTGCAGGTCAGGCTGCATGATTACGCTCCTGCCCGCGCGAAGAAGGGACACGAGCAGTGTCTGACTTCCCTACGCTGGCATTATCCAGATCAGGTGGTACGGGTATTTCTCAGCCCTTCGTGAAAAGGGGCACCCCGAGTCAAATTACTTATAAAACAATAAATTACATATCAAAATATCAATATTTAGTGTAACCGCCTGTACCGAGCAGGTGCAAGGAGTTTTTCTGTGCGTAACAACAACAGCATCTTCAGGACAAAACGCCGCCAACGCTTATAAGCAGCACAATCATTATTAATGTAAGAAATCCATTATTTGAACCAGGCATGAAAAAATATTTTCGCCTCTTCAGAAATATATTTATTATGCCGACACCTTATGCTGCATGGGTTATTAATGTTTACATTAAAATAATCCAACCATAACTCGACACGCCTCTTTACTTATTAAATTCAAATGTGATCCAAGTCAAGATTATTAGCCCTCCATTAGTAGATAGTTCGCCTCACGAATTAAGTAAATTCTTAATCAAGATGCTCTGAACGTATTATTAATGTTGACATCCATTTTTATTAACAACTGTTAAATCACACTCGCAATTAAAAAGAGTGGAAATAACTGTTTTTATATAGTGTTTTGAATGTGAGACTTTGAAATGAAATCTGTAAATAAATCCATTATTGCTGTTGCCGTTTTCTCTGCTCTGTTTGCTTCCCTTGCCCCTGCGGCCCAGGCGGCTAACGTTGATGCAGTGGTCACGAATCCCACAACCAATGGGGCTTTTTTTGTCTCTGGTATTGATGGCGCTACGTATGATTTACAAAAGCATGAAGGGCAAATATCCGCTCTGGAAGCGGGTAAAGCGGATGTAACTCAGGTGAATAATGTTGCCACTTATGCACAACAAATTCGTACCGATCATGATAACCTGGTAAAACGTGTCACTCTGGATGAACAATATGACGGACAGGCAATCATTAAGAATCGTGATGATATTGCCACTAACAAAGCAAACCAGAAAATTGTCGATAACGATCAAAACGTGTTAATTAGCGCTAATGGTAGTAAAGCAGACACTGCTTTACAGCATACAACGACTAACCAGGTCGCTGTGGCTAACGTGCAAACAAAACAAAAAGCACAAGATGGCGTCATTCAGACTCACACCACACAGTTAGCTAACCATGAAACGCGTATTACAACCCTGGAAAATCAAAATAATTCGCGCTTCTCTTCGATGGAAAAGCAGCAAAACGACGATCGTAAAGAATACCGTAGTGGTATTGCTGGAGCCGCGTCTATCGCCGGGCTTCACTATGTAGACACTGATAATGCTATTGCTGTTGGCGCTGCTGATTTTAAAAGTGAACAAGGTTATGCCATGGGCTATCGTCATAAATTCGCGGAGAATGTCGCCGCAACGGTTAGCTATGCCGGAACGTCTGATGGTGATTCCGTCGTCGCGGCGTCTGCTTCATTAGGCTGGTAAGAATATAGTGAAACGACGCTAAGGTATCGGTTAAAACGGTGGCGCTTCAACCTGAAGCGCCACATGAATATTGATATCGTCGGCGTTTATTGTCTTATTCCTGGCGCGACTGAAATCAGCTTTGCCTGACCCGCGGTAAGAACAGCAGATTAGAAAGCGATGGCTTTTTATTTTGCCCAGCCCAGCATCTGACGCTGGTTATTAAGTACTGCCAGGCGTCCCGTGTTGTACACGATAAAATAATGTAAACCTTGCTGATAAACGGTAGCGCTTTCCTCTTTCTCCACGAGAGACGCTGGCAAACCATTAATATTCAAACCCGTGCTCACCTTTTTGATTTCCATCCCTTCATAGTAATAGACGTTTTTTTTCTTCGTGGCCTGCGCATGCTGTTTTACCGCAGCACGGGCATTGGCATAAGCGCTTTGTTGCGCATTGTTGTCGATCATTTGCTGATTAGCGCGATCGACCTGATAACAAACATCACGGCTCACGCCTTTAGCTTCACAGCGCGCGAGGCGTTCTTCTTCCGAAACACAACCAGACAATACGCTGGCTATAACCAGAACATAAACACTCTTTTTTAGGCTTAACGCTTTCATCACTGCCATCACCATCATTAGTTAACAAAAAGAATAACGCAGCTGGCCAGCCGCGAATTTTATATCAACAGATCACGTGCAGGATATTTTTTGCCGTTCTGTTCTGTTCTGTTCTGTTCTGTTCTGTTCTGTTCTGTTCTGTTCTGTTCTGTTCTGTTCTGTTCTGTTCTGTTCTGTTCTGTTCTGTTCTGTTCTGTTCTGTTCTGTTCTGTTCTGTTCTGTTCTGTCAATATAATTCATGTAGTGCTGATATCAAAACGCGCTCCCGGCATGAATAATAAGAGTACTCCTGGCTGTTTTTTCATTCTGATTTATTCAATTAGCAATTAATTAACGAAGGAGGTACAAAGATACAATGTCATCATATATTCTTTTATCCACAATCTTAAATACATTTAATATTATGATATTTATCAAGATCAAAAAACGCCTACTACGCCATAGTATCGTGCAAGGTGATTTATATGTTGCCATTGATTAACGGTTATCTTCGAAAATATTTAAAACGTCTCTGTTTATGAAGCCTATTTCAATATGAAACCCAGTGAGTTAAAGTTGATAGTCCTTTATCTTTTTCTGTATCTCCTTCTGGTCTCTATGGGCTTCATCGCTGGAGTGATGTATGCCGAACGCCTGCATTTCTGCATCTGGGGATCGTGGCATGGGTAGCCAGTGGTCCGAAAACGCTGTCTGACACCATCATTTTTGGCCGAATTCTTCTATAGTGCAGTTGTCAGACGAAAAACAGGTTTACATTTTTTACGAAATTTCCGGGAATCTAACAAACCAGCGCTTGTCAGTCATCATGAAGGCCGGGAAAGATACACGATTGATTTTGAAGGTTCTAACAGTGGAGCGTAGAAGTATGAAGAACAAATTGGTGATGAGCGCGCTGCTGCTCGCATCCAGCGCGGTCTGGGCCGCACCCGCCACAACCGTCGCCGCGAAGGGGATTGATCAGTACGAACTCAGCGGCTTCATCGCTGACTTCACCCATTTCAAACCAGGCGATACAGTGCCAGAGATGTATCGCACCGACGAGTACAACATCAAGCAGTGGAAGTTGCGAAATTTACCCGCACCGGATGCCGGGACGCACTGGACCTATATGGGCGGTGCGTATGTGCTGATCAATGACGCTGACGGCAAAATTATCAAAGCCTACGATGGCGAGATTTTTTATCACCGCTAAAAATCCCCCCTCGGACTGAGGGGGGATTCAAGCGCTTGCTTTATCGTTAACGTAATCAGGATAACCCCAGGCACAGTCAGTCATACTTCACATAAATTAACGCGGTAGCGCTGAGATTGCCCGGTTTCACCTTACTTTTGTCATAAACGTAATAGCTGGCAACGATGGGAATGTTCACAGTATTGCTGTTCACCGCGTCTCCTGGCTTATCCACTTTCCATAATGTGGTTGCGTCACCTTGTCCGGTCACGCTGGATATATTGACGACTTGATTATTATTCTCCAGAACAAACCCAACGCCATTGTCTGCACTGCCACGAAGAATAAAACTGCTTCCCGCGACTAAATCACTGCTGGAGAGATACGTCGCCATTTTGCGTGACGTCTGTTTGCGGTCACCAAAAAGATTATCACACTGCAATCGAATATTTTCGGTAACATTTTTGCTAACAATCTTTCCGTTTACAGCAAGCTCTGAAAGCGCAATGTCAGGCAGTACAATATTCAACTCTTCAGGTTTGCAGGTCGTCTGCTTTCTGTTGTAGGTTAAACGCAAATTCGCCGAGTAAAATCCGCCGTCTTTTGCAAGCGAGTTATGATAACTTGTGATGCAAGGTTCCCATGCTTTACCCGACAGTAAACAACCCAATAAGGTCATGAGTGCTGAACGTTGAGAAGTAACCGTGGCGCTGGAAAGCGAAGCCACATCTTTAATATAAACGCTGTTCCCTGACCCCGCTGAGATGTTCACAGATGCACCACTGCTTGCCGGTGAAACATCGACCCGATAGCTCGCTGAAAAATCACCTTTCCCACTTGCCAGACTGATGTCAGAACTATTTACCCACGTAAATTTCAACGCTAGTTTAACGGTATCATCATACAATCCAACAATAACATCCGATGTTTTTAATGGACTAATAGTATTCGTCCCTGCACAAGTGAGATCGTTAAACTGATGAGTATAGGATTCTGACAGTGAGGAATTTATAGAAAAATCTTCCCGTATAATAAGATTATCCTCGTAGGAGATATTTCCTTTACACCCTGCGTAAGATGCGGGCAGCACCACCATCAGAACCAGTAAAAGTAAAAAATTGAGTTTCATAGCGGTATCCGACACTATCGGCAAATATAGACGTTACTTTCATCAATCGTCTTATCGAAAGTGATTGAACATGAAAGTCCCTTTTCTTTATCAATCGCCACGCTGACTTCAGGTGGAATTTCATTCGTACGGATAAAAAGCTGGCTTCCCTGCCCCACGACCCCCACGTTGTACCCGTGGATATCATTCACTTCGTAACCAAAGGTTAATGGCGCACCATCCGGGCGTTGGGCTTTAATAAACCACGGTTTGCGCTGGTCGGTATCAAAACGCACAAGCAAAACTGCACCACGGTGTGGGGATGCGTTTTTACGGTTACCACGTAGTTCGGTTTCACTGTCGCTTTGCGATACATCAAGCAGCAGGTGATTCTCGCGATAGGGCGTCAGATTATCGTAGACGACCGTCCCGTTAGCATTGGTCGTCCGATATTTTTGTCCATTAACGTAGGCGCCTTCCAGACCCGGCGCTTGCATAATGGCAAACGTATCCGAAAGTCGATTCGATAAATTCACGCCGCCAGACCACACCACTACGCCCCCGTAAAGACTTCCGCCAGCCTGATGATATTGCGACGACTGACTGTAGTTGCCGTTAATGGCCGCTATCGGGGTATTCCAGGTGACATTTCCCCCCACGGCCGTTTCATTATCCTGCCGTTGGTGGTTCAGGTTAACACCATAAATAAATTGATCGCGATCGCCCGTCGTTCCGTTTAAGCCGATATTATTTGACGCCAGTCCATTCTCATCAAAGGTGGTTGAATTTGACATGCTCAGGTAACGATGCGGTGTGGTAATACCGTCCCCCCAGTCAAGCGGAACCGAAATAAACAGGTTAAAACGTTTATCTTCGCGATGGTCTTCATCATAGGTCTGGCTCGCTGAGAATGTATAGCTAATCCGCTGCCAGCTATTTGAATAACTGAGCTGATAATCTTCACTATTCCCCCCTCGTCCCCAATAATCTCGCCACAGCGAACTCAATGAAACAGCGCCCCATCCCTCCGGCAATGTCTGACTGATGTTTGCCGAGAAAGTATTTTTACGGCCAAAATCGTTTTGATAATAATCAGCGACGTCGTAAACGTCGTTTTCATCACGATGATAGCTGTTTTTGTTATTCGCCCAGACGTGATCGTTAAATGTCCGATAGTCGCGCGATGAATAACGATATGCCGCAAGTCCAAAACGGGTCGCGGTTTGCGCCAAATACTTGTTATAGGCGAGTTGGTAGCTCTGTCCGTCAAATACCTCGCCACTATCCTGCTCGCTGTGTGACCGGGTGGCGTCCATAGAAATCGCGCCAATGCGCGTATTCCAGCCCGTACCAAAGGTAAACGCATGGTAGTGATTAGAAAACATGGTACCGCCAAAAAGTGTCAGTAAATTATTTAATCCGTACTGATAACTGGCCTGTGCAAAATCGGACTGGTTGCTCGCACCTTCGATATGGCTACGCCCGGCCGCAAAGTCATATTTCGACACCCCCGGCTGTAGCATATTGGGGACTGAAGCATAGGGCACCAGATAGGTTGTTACTGAACCGTCCGCTTCGCGTACCGTTACATCCAAATCTGTCCCGCCGCCTGCCAGTTGCATATCAGCAATTGAGAAGGGTCCTGGCGGAACTTCTTTTTGATAAACGATAAAGCCATTCTGCTCGATGGTAACCAAAGCATTACTCTGCGCGATCCCCTGCACCCGCGGCGTAAAATTTTGCTTTGAGTTCGGTAGCATTTGCATATCGCGAAACAGGCGAACACCGCTAAATCGTACGGACGAGAATATATCGGGTGACGTATACATATCACCGGCACGTAATGTGCCAAGAATTGGCGCAAAACCGCGCTCAAGATACAGCGTATTGCTTTTCCACTCCCCCTGACTGGCCTCTGCTTTGTCAAAACTGGTATCCGCATGTGCCTGCCACCCCAGTAAGTTTAATCCGCTGTTAAATCGCACATAAGTACTCTTGTTACGCCCTGAACGTTGATCATCGCTGTAATACTGACTCACATAATATGACGTATAGAAAGCGTTAATTCCGCGTTCCCAATTCTCTGGTAAAACATAACCCGCCTCCACTTGTGTAACATAGGCTTGCGGAACACTCAGATCCAAACGAAAAATGCCTATATCGAATGTATAGCTGCCGCTTCTGATCGCGCGCTTTAATGTAATACACCGATCGGGTACCTGTGGTTTCAGATCGTCGGTTATGACACCGAGGTTATGCAAAATATCATCCGTCAGACAAACATTATCGGGTTCATCACCAACGTTAATTTCATATCTGCCACGCCATTGTTTATTGACATAAATATCCAGCTCATACTGGCCGGGAAGTGGCTTGCTTTCATCAAGACTAAAGTTTGAAACTTTCTGATCTTTTGCTCCCCCCATCATAAAATGGGTGTCAAATGTTTCTGTCGCTGTGGCGTGAACCTGATGAGATAACAAAATAGATAATATAAGTAATGCAACAGGGGTCATCCGCGGCATAATCAACTCCTGTTTATTTCACATTCACTTTGCTGCTGATATAATTTCCGCTATCGTCAATAATAGTTAATTCATATTGTCTTTCGACAGCAGACTTCGTATTTACGGTCTGCGCAGAGAACGGTTCCAGCATGATTGCTTTATCATTTATTTTCACCGTTCCTGTATTAATATCGGCAACAGTAATCCAGTTTGCGGTGCCATTCCTCAAAGTCAGAGTTCTACCTGTTGCGGATAAGCCTAACTTACGAAAGCTATCCTCATTGACGACAGTAATTCCTTTTGGACGCCAGATAAGTTTAATCCTGTTTTGCATGGCAAACTTGAGCGTGTTTTTACCTGTCGATTCCACGTTATTCGGCGGGATGTCCAGAACATTCAAATAAAACAGGCTTTCTCTATCTTCTGGTAATGCATTGGCCATTTTCTTAATTTTTAGCTGTTGCCCGGAACTGGCTGGGACACGTACCACCGGTGGAGTTAACATGAATGGAACATGGATTTTCTCCGGGGGTAATGACGTGTCGCCCTCATCAATCCATGATTGCACAAGCGAGGCGCTACCGCCCTCATTCATCAATTGGACAACCACTTCTTTTTTGTCTGCCGGGTAAATGACCCGAGTGCCATAAATAACAATGCCTGCGTGGACAGGTAGAATTATGGCAGATAATAATACTGCAACCAGTCTTTTCATATTTAATTGCGCGGCCTTACTCACCAGGAACCGGCGGTAAGTACCGCCGGTATCATATATCAGTCTGTCACAACCGTCAGCGTCAGTGTTGAACTTACACTACCGGCTTTAACTGCATCACTATTATTCAAACGTGCATAACGGGCGAAGAAGTTGAGTTCATATTCGCCATTTGCATTTTTTTCGAGAGCGAGGTCCATTTTCCCGGCAGGGTCAATCTGTTTGTTATCATTACCGTAGTAAACCGCAAAACCTACCCCTTTTGCATCGCCGTTATTAAACGTAACTTTTTTATCATCAAATTGACTGGCAGAGAATGTTACCCGCGGTGTTTTATTCCCTTCACACTTAATTCTCAACGGTTGCTGAGTTCCATTAACCACCGGAGTATAAGCCTGACCGACGGGAAGCGTACTCAGTTTATCCATACCCACTTCGTTCAGACTGATTTCCGCAGTATTTGAGTCAATAAATTGACACGTAGTCCCAACCACTTTACCGTTAATTTTTAATACACCGGAATCATAGGTATCACCCGCGGCAGCCACTGCGCCAGCACTGATAAAAACAGATGAAAGAACAGCGATGGCAATAATTGAACGCTTCATAATATTTTCCTGAATTGAATTATGTCTATTTGTTTAGAAAGAGCTTATCTCGGGGAGTAAATTCTCATAGACGGTTCGTTGCCGCAATGTAAACGCATTGTTTTATTGATTTAACGCAAATAAAATTATGAAACATAATTTCAATAAATAAAGAAGGGAATGACTATTTTTAGCGGTGATTAATTTTAGATAATTTTTGTACAGTAATATATGAGAAGGGAATTAAAATACCGAAATCATTCATGATGATGATTTCGGCTAAGAACGAAAATTTACTTAAATAGACCACCGCCTGATTAATCGTAGCGGTTAAGTACGATCTGTCGTGCCGCATCTCCGGGAAGATGGGTCATTTCGGTCGCCACGCCCCTTGCTGATGAGGTCTTTTTTGCATCCTGCGTATTAAACTGATAGAGAGTATTACCGCAACGCTGCTGCAACTGACTGTTAACGACGTCGGTGCTGCAAGTGGGTATGGTTACTCTACCGTTGATGGTTAACGTGGCTGTATCGGAGGAAAAGGCAGGGGTACTCATTCCGTAAGTCAAAACTATGATTCCTGACAACAGATAATTCTTCATGTCGAGTGTAATCCCTGTAGTAAAAATAGTTACAGCGCAGTATGTCTGCCTGTAAAGTATGGTCATGACTCCATTGCCATACCAATAGAAATAATAAATTAATCGTGCGGGAATGAGCAATTTAAATGGTGGATTACGCTTCTTTTTTAAGAAAAGCGCCCACTCTGTTCAGTGGAACTACATAGATCAGACAGCATTATTTAAATTAAATATTCACCGCATCATTATTTAGCGGATGCGGTGAACGGAGATAAAGAAACAGTTCAGCAGAACTCAGACGGCACGAAAGGCAATCTCACCAGGAATGACTTCACCCTGCCAGTAAAGCTGCGCGGCAACACGTCCCGCCAGTTCGCGATACATTACGGTGAAATCACTGTCCGGACGACTGACAACGGTCGGCGTCCCGCGATCGAGATCTTCACGCAGACTGATATGCAGCGGCATCTGCCCCAACAGTTGCGTGTGATACTGCTCAGCCAGTTTCTGCGCGCCGCCGGTACCAAAGATAGGCTCATGATGACCACAGTTGCTGCAGATATGCATGCTCATATTTTCGACAATGCCCAGCACAGGCACTTCGACTTTTTCAAACATGACAATACCTTTTTTGGCGTCGATCAGTGCGATATCCTGCGGCGTCGTGACCACCACTGCACCGGTGACGGGAATGTTTTGCGCCAGGGTCAGTTGAATGTCGCCGGTGCCTGGCGGCATATCCAGCACGAGGTAATCCAGATCCGGCCACAGCGTCTCCTGTAGCATCTGCATCAGCGCTTTGCTGGCCATCGGCCCACGCCAGACCATCGCGTTATCATCCGTGACCAGATAGCCGATGGAGTTCGTCGCCAGCCCGTGAGACACGATCGGTGCCATATGCGTGCCATCCGGCGAGGTGGGACGCTGGTTTTCCGCACCCAGCATGGTTGGGATCGACGGACCATAAATGTCGGCGTCCAGAATCCCTACTTTCGCCCCTTCTGCCGCCAGTGCCAACGCCAGGTTTACCGCAGTCGACGATTTGCCCACGCCGCCTTTGCCAGAGCTGACGGCGATAATGTTCTTCACGCCATTCACGCCCGGCTGATTTTTCACACGCTTCAGGGTGGCAATATTGTGAGAAAGCTTCCAGTCGATCGCCTTCGCACCGGTGATACGCAACAGGTCGGCGCTACATTGCTCTTTTAACACCTCAAATGCACTGTGCCAGACGAACGGCATGACTAGTTCAACGTGCAGCGTGTCATCCATCCAGGCGACGTGGTGCAACGCCTTCAGCGTCGTCAGATTATGCTTCAGGGTGGGGTGCTGAAAATTCGCCAGCGTCCCGGCGACCATCGCGCGCAGGGTCTCTGGTGATTTGGCCTGGGATTGTGCGTTCATCCCGACTCCTTTTTGTTGTTCTGAAAAGGTCAATTGTAGCGAGCTAGTGTACTCCAGCGGTAACAATTATTCATTTGTGGTTTGATGCCCTTAATTCTTGGCGTAGTTATTCCCTTTCAGGTAACATCAGAACCCCCTTTCAACAGAGAAGAAGTAATACCTACTATGACTCAAGTCGCGAAGAAAATTCTGGTAACGTGCGCACTGCCGTACGCCAACGGCTCAATCCACCTCGGCCATATGCTGGAGCACATCCAGGCTGATGTCTGGGTCCGTTACCAGCGAATGCGCGGCCACGAGGTCAACTTCATCTGCGCCGACGACGCCCACGGCACGCCAATCATGCTGAAAGCACAGCAGCTTGGCATCACCCCGGAGCAGATGATTGGGGAAATGAGTCAGGAACACCAGACGGATTTCGCCGGGTTCAACATCAGCTATGACAACTACCACTCCACGCACAGCGATGAGAATCGGGAACTGTCTGAGCTTATCTATACCCGTCTGAAAGAGAACGGTTTTATTAAGAACCGCACCATCTCTCAGCTCTACGATCCGGAAAAAGGCATGTTCCTGCCGGACCGTTTTGTGAAAGGCACCTGCCCGAAATGTAAATCTCCGGATCAATACGGCGACAACTGTGAAGTGTGCGGCGCGACCTACAGCCCGACTGAACTGATCGAGCCGAAATCCGTGGTGTCTGGCGCAACGCCGGTGATGCGTGACTCTGAACACTTCTTCTTTGACCTGCCCTCTTTCAGCGAAATGCTGCAGGCGTGGACCCGCAGCGGCGCGCTGCAGGAGCAGGTTGCGAACAAAATGCAGGAATGGTTTGAATCTGGCCTGCAACAGTGGGATATCTCCCGCGATGCGCCTTACTTTGGTTTTGAAATCCCGAATGCGCCAGGTAAATATTTCTATGTCTGGCTGGATGCCCCGATCGGCTACATGGGCTCTTTCAAAAACCTGTGCGACAAGCGCGGTGATACCGTCAGCTTTGACGAATACTGGAAGAAAGATTCTGCTGCCGAGCTGTATCACTTCATCGGTAAAGATATCGTCTACTTCCACAGCCTGTTTTGGCCGGCCATGCTGGAAGGCAGCAACTTCCGCAAGCCGACTAACCTGTTCGTGCATGGTTATGTCACCGTCAACGGCGCGAAGATGTCCAAATCTCGCGGCACCTTTATTAAGGCCAGCACCTGGCTGAACCATTTTGACGCCGACAGCCTGCGCTACTACTACACCGCGAAACTCTCTTCACGCATTGATGATATCGACCTGAACCTGGAAGATTTCGTGCAGCGCGTGAACACCGACATCGTCAACAAAGTGGTTAACCTCGCCTCTCGTAACGCCGGCTTTATCAGCAAGCGTTTTGATGGCGTGCTGGCTTCTGAACTGGCCGATCCCGCGCTTTATAAAACCTTTACCGACGCAGCGACTGTCATTGGCGAAGCCTGGGAAAGTCGTGAATTCGGCAAAGCAATTCGTGAAATCATGGCGCTGGCGGATGTCGCAAACCGTTATGTGGACGAGCAGGCACCATGGGTTGTGGCGAAACAGGAAGGTCGCGACGCCGATCTGCAGGCGATTTGCTCAATGGGCATCAACCTGTTCCGCGTGCTGATGACGTACCTGAAGCCGGTTCTGCCAACCCTGAGCGAGCGCGTCGAAGCGTTCCTCAATACGGAACTGCGCTGGGATGCAATTACGCAACCGCTGCTGGCCCACAAGGTGAACACCTTCAAAGCGCTGTATAACCGTATCGACATGAAGCAGGTTGAAGCGCTGGTTGAAGCGTCTAAGGAAGAGGTCAAAGCCATGACCGCTCCGGTGACCGGTCCGCTGGCAGACTTCCCGATTCAGGAAACCATTAGCTTTGATGATTTCGCCAAAGTCGATCTGCGCGTGGCGCTGATTGAAAACGCCGAATTCGTTGACGGTTCCGACAAGCTGCTGCGCCTGACGCTGGACCTGGGCGGCGAGAAGCGCAACGTCTTCTCCGGCATTCGTTCAGCCTATCCGGATCCGCAGGTACTGATTGGCCGTCATACGATCATGGTGGCAAACCTGGCACCGCGTAAAATGCGCTTCGGCATCTCTGAAGGGATGGTGATGGCGGCGGGTCCTGGCGGGAAAGATATCTTCCTGCTGAGCCCGGATGAAGGCGCGAAGCCTGGACATCAGGTTAAATAAGTTCGCCCTCAAGCGCCGCTTTCGCGGCGCTTTTTTTGTCCAATAGGGCAGCAGACCACGTCATTTTCAGATTTTTCACACCGCATTTTCAGACATCTCCCCTAGCCTTTCCCCCCTATACTGTATCTCTTTCTGGTATACATACCAGGTACGATTTTTTGAGTACCAGACGTTTAATAAAATGGAGTTTTACATGAAAGCATTAAATACGTTTTTTTCGGTAGTTTTCGCGTCAGTTCTCGTTTTCTCTCTGGCTGGATGTGGCGACAAGGAAGAAAGCAAAACATTCAAAGCGGATGTCAATGGTACTGAGATCGTAATGACCTATACCTACAAGGGTGACAAAGTCATTAAGCAGACCTCACAGAACAAAATCAACTTTGCCTCTATCGGGGTAAAAACCAAAGAAGACGCGGCGAAGATCCTTGATCCGATCAGTGCAAAATATCAAAACATTCCCGGCGTGGAAGAGAAGCTGACCTATAAGGATGGCTACGCTGAAGAAACCGTCTCTGTTGACATGGAGAAGGTTGACTTTAAAAAGCTGCAGGGCGTGACGGGTACTCAATTCTCTGGTGACCCGAGCAACGGTATCAGCATGAAGCAAAGCCAGAAAATGCTGGAAGCCTCAGGCTTTAAAGAAGTGAAATAATCAAACGACGACGACCGGGCATCATGCCGGGTCGTCGCTTTTCTTTTAGTCTTTATTGCCGTGCAGACGCACAGCCAGTCCACGCAGGAAATAACGCATAAACTGATCGCCGCACTCGCGGTAGTTTTTATGATCGACAGAACGCATCATGGCGGTAATTTCCGGCATTGAAACGCGAACGTTCTGCTGGGTCATGATCGCCTGAATATCATCCGTTTTGAGCGAAAAGGCGATGCGCAGCTTTTTCAGCACCGTGTTGTTGTTCACCCGACGCTCAAGCGCCAGTTCAGGCGCTGAATCATCCTTGCCGCGCTTCTCGTAGATCAGACCATTCAGAAATCCGGAGAGAATAATATCCGGGCAGCGGACAAAACCCTCTTCATCTTCTTTGGTCATCCAGGTGTCGAAATTCGCGGAGGTGGATTCCATGTCGGCGAGCGCAAGAATGCGCACCATGTCGTTATTATTAACTTTCAGGGTGTAGCGCAGGCTACGAAGAATATCGTTACTAAGCATAGAGCCTTCAACTGTCGATGATGCAATGGCGCGCAGTGTACCAGTTTTACAGGCCAATCGCCTCTTTCAAACTTTTCAGATAACGGCGGCTGACCGGAACGGTTAACCCGTTGCGTAGTATCAGCTCTGCCTGACCGTTATCTTCCAGGCGAATTTCCTGTAACTGCGCCATGTTAACCAAATACTGTCGATGGCAGCGCAACAATGGCGTCCGGCTTTCCAGTGTTCTGAGCGTCAGTTCCGTAAAGCCTTCTTTGCCTTCACTGCTGGTCACAAACACGCCGCTCATGCGGCTGCTGACAAAGGCGACATCATCCATTTGCAGCAGATAGATCCTGCTGTGCCCGCTACAGGGAATAAACTTCAGCGACTGCTGGTTTTCCGGCAGCACCGACACATCTTGCTTGCTCCGCTCCTGGCGCAGACGACTGAGGGTTTTCTCCAGCCTCGCCTCTTCTATCGGTTTCAGAAGATAATCAAAGGCATGCTCTTCAAAGGCCTTAATCGCGTATTCGTCAAAGGCGGTCAGAAAAACAATATACGGACGATGCTCCGGGTCAAGCATACCGACCATTTCCAGCCCGCTGATACGCGGCATTTGAATATCCAGAAACAGCACGTCCGGATGCAGTCGATGCACCGCGCCAATCGCTTCAACGGCGTTGGCGCACTCACCCACGATCTCAATATCACTTTGTTCCTGTAACAAGATCCGCAGATTTTCCCGCGCTAACGGCTCATCATCCACAATCAGCACCTTAATCATGCGTCTCCTCCAGGGGCAGTCGTAGGGTTATTCGGGTAAAGCTATCCGGTTCGCAGACCACGCTAATACCGTAGTCATCGCCAAACCGTTCGCGCAGGCGTTTATCCACCAGATTCATGCCCAGACCGCTGACATTCGTGGTGGGCTGGTACAACCCGGCGTTATCTTCAATATCCAGCATCAGGTACTGCCCTTCCTGACGGGCGGTGATAGACACCTCTCCCGTCCCCAGCAGCTGTGACGTCCCGTGCTTAATGGCGTTTTCGACAATGGGTTGCAGGGTGAAGGCCGGCAACTGCTGATGCGCCAGCGCATCCGGTACGTTTAAACTCACCTGCAGCCGCGCCTGGAATCGCGCTTTCTCAATTTGCAGATAGGCATTCACGTGCTCAATTTCGTCGGCAAGCGTGACGATCTCCGACGGGCGCTTTAAGTTTTTGCGAAAGAAGGTAGAGAGATCCTGCACCAGTTGGCTCGCCTGTTCACTGTCGCGGCGCACCACCGCCTTAATGGTGTTGAGCGCATTAAACAGAAAATGCGGATTAACCTGCGCATGCAGCAGCTTGATTTCTGACTGAGTCAGCATCGCTTTCTGACGTTCATATTGCCCGGCGAGGATCTGCGCGGAGAGTAGCTGAGCAATCCCCTCACCCAGCGTTCGGTTAATGGAACTGAAGAGTCGGTTTTTTGCTTCATACAGCTTGATGGTCCCCATCACCCGTTGGTTTTCACCGCGTAATGGGATAACCAGCGTAGAACCAAGTTTGCACTGCGGATGCAGCGAACAGCGGTACGGCACTTCGTTGCCGTCAGCATATACGACCTCGCCCGTCTCGATGGCCCGTAGCGTGTAGCTGGAAGAGATAGGCCTGCCCGGCAAATGATGATCGTCGCCAATCCCGGTAAAGGCCAACAGCCGCTCGCGATCGGTAATCGCCACCGCGCCGATATCGAGTTCCTGATACAGCACCTGCGCCACCTTCATGCTGTTCACTTCGTTGAATCCCTGGCGCAGGATACCTTCGGTGGAGGCCGCCACTTTCAGCGCGGTGGAGGAAAACGCAGAGGTGTATTTTTCAAACATCGCGCGCTTGTCGAGCAAAATACGCATAAACAGCGCCGCGCCAACGGTGTTGGTGACCATCATCGGGGCGGCGATATTGCTGACCAGCCGGTAAGCATCGTCAAACGGCCGGGCGATCAGCAAAATGATCAGCATCTGTACCATTTCGGCGACAAACGTGATCGCCCCTGCCGTCAGCGGATTGAAGACTTTATCGGTGCGTCCCCGCCGCGTCAGCACGCTGTGCACCAAACCGCCCAGCAGTCCTTCGACAATGGTGGAGATCATACAACTGAGCGCGGTCATACCGCCCATCGAATAGCGGTGCAGACCCCCGGTTAGCCCCACCAGTCCACCGACGACCGGTCCGCCGAGCAGACCGCCCATCACCGCGCCAATCGCGCGCGTGTTGGCGATGGAATCATCAATGTGCAGACCAAAATAGGTGCCGAGGATACAGAAAATAGAGAAGGTGACGTAACAGAGCAACTTATGGGGTAAGCGAACGGTCACCTGCATCAACGGTATGAATAAACGCGTTTTACTCATCAACCATGCAATAACCAGGAACACGCACATCTGCTGAAGCAGCAGCAACACCAGATTAAAATCGTACATACCCGCAAACCACACTGCGTTTAAAACCGCGTAACATACATCGACTACGTTGATCTTTCTTTGAACTGTTGCAAAAAAAGATGAATTCGTGAGAACGATCACTCAAAAGTGTCCGTGTGAATACAATATCACGCCTCCTTTGATTAAAAAACAGACAAAACTACCTGGTTCGAAAAAGAGCGACTAAAGTTAGACTGGGACCTCGCGAGCAAGGATAAAATGATGGCGCTTTACACCATAGGTGAAGTGGCTTTGCTTTGTGATATTAACCCCGTTACGCTCCGCGCGTGGCAGCGGCGTTATGGATTATTGAAACCGCAGCGGACCGACGGCGGACATCGCCTGTTCAATGATTCAGATATCGACAGGATCCGCGAAATCAAACGCTGGATTGATAACGGGGTGCAGGTCGGCAAAGTCAAGATGCTGTTGAGCAATGAGAACGTAGACCTGCAAAACGGATGGCGTGAACAACAGGAAACCCTGCTGCACTATCTGCAAAATAACAATCTGCACAGTCTCCGGGTCTGGCTGAAAGAGCGTGGACAGGATTACCCCGCGCAGACGCTAACCACCCACCTTTTTCTTCCGCTACGTCGGCGGTTACAGTGCCAACAGCCCACACTACTGGCGCTATTGGGGATCCTTGACGGTGTGTTGATCAACTACATCGCCATTTGCCTCGCCTCGGCCAGAAAAAAACAGGGCAAAGATGCGCTGGTCGTGGGCTGGAATATTCACGATACCACGCGTCTGTGGCTGGAAGGTTGGGTTGCCAGCCAGCAGGGATGGCGGGTTGACGTACTGGCGCATTCGCTGAGCCAGTTTCGCCCGGACCTGTTTGAGGGGCGAACCCTACTGGTGTGGTGCGGCGAAAATCAGACGTCGGCACAGCAGCAGCAGCTGAATACCTGGCGCGCGGAAGGACACGATATTTATCCACTTGGCATTTAATGATTCATTAACAGCTACGCTTCTCTGTATAATCTCTGAGTTAACATAAGGAGAACATCATGAGCGTAGCGAAAATCGGTGTCATCACCCTCTTTTTACTCATGGCCATCGGCGGTATTGGCGGTGTGATGCTCGCAGGCTATACCTTCATTTTGCGTGCCGGCTAAGGCGCTGCACTAACCGCTCGAACAGGCGGTCTACGACGATCGCCGCCAGCGCGACCAGCAGCGCGCCCTGAATAACATACGCCGTGTTGAATCCGCTCAGACCGATGATAATCGGCGTGCCAAGCGTACTGGCCCCCACCGTTGACGCGATAGTCGCGGTGCCAATATTGATAATCACCGACGTCCGTACCCCTGCCAGAATCACCGGCGCCGCCAGCGGCAACTCCACCTTTCGCAACTGTTGTCCCGGGCTCATCCCCATTCCGCTGGCAATGTTGCGCACGCTGTCCTCGATCGACCCCAGTCCCGCCAGCGTCGCCTGCAGGATGGGTAACACGCCGTACAGGATCAGCGCAATAATGGCCGGTTTCTGACCAAACCCCATCACCGGCACCGCAATCGCCAGCACCGCGACAGGCGGAAAGGTTTGTCCAACGGCAGCAATGGTCTCCACCAGCGGGCGAAACTCCCGTCCTTTTGGTCGTGTCACCACAATTGCGGCGCCCACGCCAATCACCACGGCAAACAGGCTCGACACCGCAACCAGCCAGAAATGGGCCAGCGCCAGCGCGAGAAAGCTTTCCTGCTGGTAAACCGGGCGCGGAAGTTCAGGAAACAGACTGGCAAAAATCGCCTGGCTGTGCGGTAACCCCAACAGCATCAGCAGGAAGAGCGCGATCAACCAGAGCAGCGGGTCAGACAGTCGTTTCATGCGTTAGCGTCTCCAGTAGCAGATCGCGAAAATGCAGCGTCCCACAGACAATGCCCTGCTGATTGACCACCGGTAACACGTCGCACCCACGCGCGACAAACGCGGAAAGCGCGTCGCGCAGCGTCATCTCTTCCGTCAACGCCTCCCCGGCAATCTGTTCATCCCGGCGCACATAGTCAGCCACGGTTCGCAGCGACAGCAACCGTACTCCCAACTCGCTGCGACCGAAAAACTGTTGCACAAAGTCATTCGCCGGTGCCGTCAGCATCGCCAGCGGCGTCCCCTGCTGAACAACTTCTCCGCCGTCCATCAGCACCAGATGCTCCGCCAGGCGCAGCGCTTCATCAATATCATGCGTGACCAGCACAATGGTCCGCCCCAACAGACGGTGGATGCGGGTCATCTCCTGCTGCAACGCCCCACGAGTGACCGGATCCAGCGCGCCGAAAGGTTCATCCATCAGCAGCACCTGCGGATCGGCAGCCAGCGCGCGCGCCACGCCCACGCGCTGCTGCTGTCCACCGGAAAGCTGATGCGGATAGCGCTCGCGCAGCACGACTTCCAGCCCGAGCAGCGCCATTAATTCCTCCACCCGCTCATCAATTTTTCTGCGCGGCCACTTCAGCAATTGCGGGACGGTGGCGATGTTCTGCGCTACCGTCCAGTGCGGAAACAGGCCAATCGACTGAATCGCGTAGCCCATCCGCCGACGCAGTTCCAGTACCGGCAGACTGCGAATTTCCTCACCAGCAAAGCGAATTCTGCCGCTGTCATGCTCCACCAGCCGGTTAATCATTTTCAGAGTGGTGGATTTCCCCGAACCTGAGGTGCCAATCAGTACCGAGAAACTGCCTTCCTTAACGTGCAGATTCAGGTCGCTAACCGCCTTGTGCTCACCAAAGGCTTTATTCACGTGGCTAAATTCAATCATGGTGGGTTACCTTCAGCAGAGCATTCCCTAAATCAAACAGCGCATCAATCAGTACCGCCAGCGCAATGACCGGGATCACGCCCAGCAGCACCAGATCCACGGCGCTGCTGAGCAGTCCCTGAAACACCAGCGCGCCAAAACCCCCGGCGCCAATCAGCGCGGCGATGACGGCCATCCCGACGGTCTGCACCATCACCACCCGCAGGCTACGTAAAAAGACCGGCAGTGCCAGCGGAAGCTGAACGTGTAGAAAGCGCTGCACGGTGCTCATCCCCATCGCGCGGGCGCTTTCCAGGACATCGCGGGGAACCTGATTCAGCCCGGCCACCACGCCGCGAACCAGCGGCAAGAGCGCGTACAGCACCAGCGCGATCAGCGCCGGGGTCAGACCGGTTCCCGCCACGCCCACCGTTGCAAGCCAGGGGAACGCCTTTACCAGTCCGGCAAGCGGTGCAATCAACAGGCCGAACAGTGCGACGGAAGGAACGGTTTGAATCACATTGAGGACGGTAAACACCGGCCCCTGGCGGGCGGTGGAAAAATAACACCAGATTCCAAGGGGAATGCCTATCGCCAGCGCGGGCAGCACGGTACCCAACAGCAACGTCAGATGCTGGGCCAGCGCATCATCAAAGACATCCTGACGATTAGCGTACTCTTTGAGTAAAGAGAGGTCATCGAACGTCCCCGTCAGCAAGAGTGCGACGGGAATAATCGCCATCTGCGCATGTAAAACCCAGCGCCAGAGTGGCTGTGCGGTAATACGTCTGATAGCGTCGCTGCAGGCCAGTAATCCCAGCGCGAGCCCCAGCCAGAGACCGCTTCCCACGCTGGTTCGCGCCAGCGGCGTTCCCGTCTCTGCCAGATGTGTCGCCGCTTTACCCACGCTCCACAGCATCAGGATCACCAGCAGTTGTGCCACCACCAGCGTACACAGCGCCCCTTTTCTTCCCGGCACGAAGCACAATGCCAGCAGGGCGCAACCCGCGCCGGCGAGCATCGACACCGAACCGGGCCAGAGCGTCCAGAGCTGACGCCCCTCTCCCGACACCAGACGATTCGGGGCATAGTTCACAAACGGCAGCGCAACGGCGGCGGCTGAAAGAACAACCAGCAGCAGCAGTACGCGCTGAATACTGACTTTTGACACGTCACCCAACCTTTTTCAGTCCCTTTACTTCACCCATCCCTTTTGTTTCAGGTAATCTGCCGCCACTTTTTTGGCATCTAACCCTTCAACGGCAATACTGGCATTGAGTTGTTGCAACGTTTTTTCATCCAGGCTGGCAAACACAGGTTGCAGCCATTCCGCCATCTGCGGGTACGCCTTCAACACCGCCTCACGCACCACAGGGGCTGGCGCATAAATGGGCTGAACGCCTTTGGGATCGCTTAACGTCTGCAAGCCCAGCGCGGCGACCGGACCATCCGTCCCGTAGGCCATCGCAGCGTTGACGCCGGACGTTTGCTGCGCGGCTGCTTTGATGGTCACCGCCGTGTCACCGCCCGCCAGTGAAAGCAGTTGCGTCTGATCGAGCGTAAAATCGTAGGCTTTTTCGAACGCGGGCAGCGCGTCGGCACGTTCGATAAATTCGGCGGAGGCGGCCAGTTTGAAGGTACCGCCCTCTTTCAGATAGCGTCCGAGATCGGCCAGCGAGGTGAGTTTATTCTTTTCGGCGACATCGCTTCGCACCGCGATAGTCCAGGTATTATTGGCCGGTGCCGGTGTTAACCAGACCAGCTTATTCTGCTCTGCATCGAGTTTTTTAACTTTCTCAAAGCCTGCTTGTGCATTTTTCCATGCCGGATCGTTTTCATCTTTGAAGAAGAACGCGCCATTACCGGTGTATTCAGGGTAGATATCCAGTTCGCCTGAGGTGATCGCACCGCGCACGACCGGCGTGGTACCTAACTGGACTTTATTGACCGTTTTGACGCCGTGGCTTTCCAGCACCTGCAAAATGATGTTGCCAAGCAGCGCGCCTTCGGTATCAATTTTCGACCCAACCTTCACCGGCGACGCCGCCTGCAAGGGTAAGCTCACTGCCGCTAACAGCGCCAGCGAACCGGCCCAAATCTTTGAGATTGTCATGATGCTTTCCTCATCTTTTTGTCGACTTTTTCAGCGACTTGAGGGAAAAGCATAGTCGAAAAGTATTCCGTTAACCCGACATTTCGGTTTTTTCGGGGGGAAAAACAGGGGGAATCCACGCGGGAACGCCCCCTTACGCCGATCACAGCAATTCAAACGATCCCTGCTTCACGCGGGCAGAATCGACGCCGATAAAGACGTTGAACTTGCCGGGTTCGGCATCGAACGTCATCTGCTGATTCCAGAACTTCAGCGCGTTGATATCAATCGGGAAGCTGACGGTCTGCGTTTCGCCGGGTTTCAGGTTCACTTTCTTAAAGCCTTTCAGCTCTTTCACCGGACGACTCAGGGAAGCCGTGACGTCCTGCACGTACAGCTGGATCACCGTTTCACCTTCACGCTTGCCGGTGTTGGTCACCTTCACACTTGCCGTCACGCTGCCGTCACGTTTCATGGTCGGCGCAGAAAGCGTCACGTCAGAAACAGTAAACGTGGTGTAGCTCAGGCCATAACCAAACGGATAGAGCGGGCCGTTAGCTTCGTCAAAGTAGCGAGAGGTGTACTTGTTCGGCTTGTCGGCGTTATACGGACGACCGGTGTTGAGGTGGCTGTAATAGGTCGGGATCTGCCCCACCGAGCGTGGGAAGGACATCGGCAGTTTGCCTGACGGGTTGTAGTCGCCAAACAGGACGTCGGCAATCGCGTTACCCCCTTCCGTACCGGCAAACCAGGTTTCCAGAATCGCATCGGCCTGTTGATCTTCTTTCACCAGCGCCAGCGGACGACCGTTCATCAGCACCAGCACCAGCGGTTTTCCGGTCGCTTTCAGCGCCGCGATCAGGTCGCGCTGGCTCTGCGGCAGGGTAATGTCGGTACGGCTGGACGCTTCATGCGCCATGCCCTGTGCCTCACCCACCACGGCAACCACCACATCAGACTGCTTCGCCGCCGCGACGGCTTCATCAATCATCTCCTGAGGAGAACGCGAGTCCACCTTCACCGCCTCTTCGTACTGATTGAGGAAGGTCACAATGTCTTTATCGTTGGTGACGTTGGCCCCATGGGCGTACACCACCTTACCGTTTGTGCCGAGAGCATTTTTAATGCCGGTCAGAACGGTAATGGACTGATCGGCCACGCCTGCGGCAGACCAACTGCCCATCACGTCGCGTTTGCTGTCAGCCAGCGGGCCGACAACCGCAATCGTCCCCGATTTTTTCAGCGGCAGCGTGTCGAGGCGGTTTTTCAGCAGCACCAGGCTTTCACGCGCGACTTCACGCGCTTCTTTGCGGTGCAGCCGGCTTTCGGCGTTGGTATCCACCGGATCGGTCTCTTTCGCCCCCAGATGGCTGTACGGATCGTTAAACAGCCCCATGTCATATTTCACGTTGAGCACGTGACGCGCCGCGTCATCCAGCTCCGCCATCGTCACTTTGCCGGATTTGATCAGTCCCGGCAGGTATTTGCTGTAATACTCGTCGCTCATGCTCATGTTAATGCCGGACTTGAGCGCCACGCGCACCGCATCTTCCGGATCGGCGGCGGTGCCGTGTTTAATCAGCTCTTTGATGGCCCCGTGATCGGACACGGTAATGCCTTTAAAGCCCCACTTATCGCGCAGAATATCTTTCAGCAGCCAGGAATCAGAGGTCGCTGGCGTGCCGTTCAGCGAGTTCAGCGCCACCATCACCGCGCCGCTGCCTGCATCCAGACCGGCTTTGTACGGCGGCATATAGTCGTTAAACAGGCGCTGCGGACTCATGTCCACGGTGTTGTACTCTTTACCGCCCTCCACGGCGCCGTAGGCGGCGAAGTGCTTCACGCTGGTCATCACCGAATAGCGATCCGCCGGGCTTTTGCCCTGCATCGCTTCCACCATCGTTTTGCCCATGATGGAGGTCAGATAGGTATCTTCGCCAAAACCTTCCGAGGCGCGTCCCCAGCGCGGATCGCGGGAGACATCGACCATCGGTGCCCAGGTCATGTTCAGGCCGTCGTCGGCAGCTTCATACGCCGAGATGCGTCCGACGGTTTTCACCGCGTCGAGGTTAAAAGAGGACGCCAGCCCAAGGCTAATCGGGAAGACGGTACGCTGGCCGTGCAGCACGTCATAGGCAAAAAAGAGAGGAATTTTCAGGCGGCTCAGTTCCATCACCTGATCCTGCATTTTACGGATGTCCTGACGGGTAACGGTGTTAAAAATCGCGCCCACCTGGCCGTCTTTGATCATCTCGCGGATCGCTTCTTTCGGGTTATCCGGGCCGACGCTTATCAAACGCAGCTGGCCAATCTTTTCATCGACGGTCATTTTCGTCAGCAACTGGGTGACAAACGCATCCCGCGCTTCCGGCGTCAGCGGATGGTTACCGAACAGCTCCTCCGCCAGCGCTGGTTGCAACGCCAGACTGACTGCGACACCTACAGAACATAGCCATTTCATGTTGATTCTCTCTTTCTCTAAAGCCCGACGTGGCAGCGAAAATATAGCAAAAACCGCATTTTGCCATAAGCCTAAACGGCAGCGCGGCAGAAAGCTAAGGTTATTCTCTTAATTTTCAACGCCGCCAATTCAAAGACAGTGTGAATGAGAAAGCGTATTGTCATACAAAGCGCTATGCTTGAACCTGATATTTTGTCCCACCACAAGGAGTGGAGAATGTCTTCCATTACAACAACTGATAATAAAACCTTCCTGAATGAGCTCGCCCGCCTGGTGGGACATTCACACCTGCTGACTGACCCTGCAAAAACCGCCCGCTATCGCAAGGGTTTCCGTTCCGGTCAGGGCGAGGCTCTGGCGGTAGTCTTTCCCGGATCGCTGCTGGAACTCTGGCGCGTGCTGAACGCCTGCGTCAACGCCGATAAAATTATCCTGATGCAGGCTGCCAATACCGGCCTGACCGAAGGCTCCACGCCGAACGGTAATGATTATGACCGCGAGATTGTCATCATCAGCACCCTGCGCCTCGACAAGCTCCACGTGCTGGGCAAAGGCGAGCAGGTGCTGGCCTATCCCGGCACCACGTTGTATTCGCTGGAAAAAGCGCTGAAGCCGCTGGGGCGTGAGCCACACTCGGTGATTGGTTCGTCGTGCATCGGCGCATCGGTCATTGGCGGGATCTGTAATAACTCCGGTGGTTCGCTGGTGCAAAGAGGCCCGGCGTATACCGAAATGTCCCTGTTTGCCCGTATTGATGAAAACGGCAAGCTGCAACTGGTTAACCATCTGGGGATCGATCTGGGACAAACGCCAGAACAGATCCTGAGTCAACTGGACGATGAACGGATCAAAGAGGAAAATGTCCGCCACGACGGGCGACACGCCCACGATCACGACTACGTCACCCGCGTCAGAGACATCGACGCCGACACGCCCGCACGCTATAACGCCGATCCGGATCGCCTGTTCGAATCTTCTGGCTGTGCCGGAAAGCTGGCGGTCTTTGCGGTGCGTCTCGACACCTTTGAAGCGGAAAAAAATCAGCAGGTATTTTACATTGGCACCAATCAACCCGAGGTGCTGACGGAGATCCGCCGCCATATTCTGGCGACGTTCGACAATCTGCCGGTGGCGGGTGAATACATGCACCGCGACATTTACGACATTGCCGAACAGTACGGCAAAGACACCTTCCTGATGATTGATAAGCTCGGCACCGACAAAATGCCGTTCTTCTTCACCCTGAAGGGGCGCACCGACGCGATGCTGGAAAAGGTGAAATTCTTCCGTCCGCACTTTACCGACCGCGCGATGCAGAAGTTTGGTCATCTGTTCCCGACTCATCTGCCGCCACGCATGAAAAGCTGGCGCGATAAATATGAACATCATCTGCTGTTAAAAATGGCGGGCGATGGCGTCGCGGAAGCGCAAAGCTGGCTCACCGAATTCTTTAAAACCGCAGAAGGCGATTTCTTTGCCTGCACGCCGGAAGAAGGTAGCAAAGCCTTCCTGCACCGCTTCGCAGCGGCTGGCGCAGCCATTCGCTATCAGGCGGTTCATGCTGACGAGGTGGAGGATATTCTGGCGCTGGACATCGCACTGCGCCGCAATGACACCGAATGGTACGAACATCTGCCGGCGGAGATGGATAACCAACTGGTGCATAAACTCTATTACGGGCACTTTATGTGCTACGTCTTCCATCAGGATTATATCGTGAAGAAAGGTGTGGATGCTCACGCGCTGAAAGCGCAAATGCTGGAACTGCTGCAACAGCGCGGCGCGCAATACCCGGCTGAGCATAACGTCGGGCATCTGTATGAAGCACCGCCCGCACTGACCCGTTTTTATCGCGAAAATGACCCGACCAACAGTATGAATCCCGGAATTGGCAAGACCAGTAAGCAAAAATTCTGGAAAGTACCGTCTTCAGATTAACGCCAGCTAATGTGCCTGATGCGCAGGCTGGATTTGCACGAAATATCGTGCAAAAGTAATAAGATGTGCCGGAGTCGTGATGACTCCGGTTTTTCTTCGCAAAGGTGAGAACCATGTCTGTTGCCGATACGCTTTCTGATAACGATATCGTGGTACGCGATGCGCTGCCCGACGACGTAGAGGCGATCTCCTCGTTATATGCGTGGCATGTGTTGAATGGCCGCGCCTCTTTTGAAGAAACACCCCCAACGGTCGATGAAATGCGCCGACGTATGCGTACGGTGGCACAGTATGGATTGCCGTGGCTGGTGGCGCTCTATCGCGGCGTGATCGTCGGTTATTGTTATGCCACGCAGTATCGTCCTCGTCCGGCCTATCGTTTTACCCTGGAAGAGTCGATTTATGTCGATGCCAGCATGACCGGACGCGGCGTCGGCAGCCTGCTGATGCATACGTTAATCACCCGCTGTGAAGAAGGTCCATGGCGGCAGATGGTGGCGGTGATTGGCGACGGGCATAACAATCCGGGGTCGCTGCGACTGCATAAAAAGCACGGTTTCGAGATTGCCGGACAGTTGCGTAGCGTCGGGTATAAAAAGGGAGACTGGCGGGATACGTTGATTATGCAGCGCCCACTCAACGAAGGTGACTGGACGCTGCCAGAGTAAGGTTTTGTTATCCATGCCGGATGACGGCATAAATGCCTTATCCGGCCTACGGGTGAGATGTTTTCGTCGGCCTGATAAGCGAAGCGCCATCAGGCTATTTTCCAGGACGACTTCGCCTGATTCGGCCTACGGGTGAGATGTTTTCGTCGGCCTGATAAGCGAAGCGTCATCAGGCTATTTTCCAGGACGACTTCGCCTGATTCGGCCTACGGGTGAGGTGTTTTCGTAGGCCTGATAAGCGAAGCGTCATCAGGCTATTTTCCAGGACGATTTCGCCTGATTCGGCCTATAGCGGCATCAGTCGTTTTGCGCGGTCTGCTCACCCGCATTGCCACCCGCAGCAGCCATCTGTGCGGCTTTCTGCTTTTTATAGCTCAACGCCGCCGGCGGAACCGGCATCACTTTCCCGGTTTCGATCCACGTGCGTAAACGACTGGCGTCGGCGAAATGGGTGTACTTGCCGAACGCATCCATCACCACCAGCGCCACCGGTTTGTTATTGATTACCGTGCGCATCACCAGACAATGGCCAGCCGCGTTGGTGAAGCCGGTTTTAGTCAGCTGAATATTCCAGTTATCGCGATACACCAGATGGTTGGTATTGCGGAACGGCAGCGTATACGCCGGATTGGCGAAGGTCGCCATATCTTCACGCGTGGTACTCAGTTGACCGATTAGCGGGTACTGCTCGCTGGCAATCAGCATTTTGGTGAGATCGCGTGCGGTCGACACGTTATGAATCGACAAACCGGTTGGCTCCACAAAACGCGTCTGGGTCATACCCAGCGCTTTTGCCTTCGCGTTCATTGCTTTTATAAACGCGTTATAGCCGCCAGGATAATGGTGCGCCAGGCTCGCCGCCGCCCGGTTTTCTGAGGACATCAGCGCCAGCAGCAACATATTTTTACGGCTGATTTCACTGTTCAGCCGCACGCGAGAGTAAATCCCTTTCATCTCCGGCGTCTGGCTGATATCCACTTTCAGTTTTTCGTCCAGCGGCAGTCGTGCATCAAGCACCACCATCGCCGTCATTAATTTGGTAATTGACGCAATCGGACGCACCAGGTCCGGATGGTTCGAATAGATAACCTTATTGGTGTTCAGATCCACGATCATCGCGCTACCGGAGGCGATCTCGGGTTGAGACGCCGCGGCAGTCGCCGCCGTTTTTGCCAGCGCTTGTGGCGCAAAAGGCACAGCCAGCATCAGCGCCAGGCTCAGTATGGAAACTCGGAATTTCAGCATGATGAGATTTCAGAAAATGATTCACGCGTGATGACACGCACCGCCGGAGTCAGGATGGCTCAGGCTAGCAGAGGAATCATAGCGAGCTAATGACCTCGCCGCCATAAGAGAATCGTCAGGAAATGCTGCATTGCTGGCTTTTGCACCAACAATGCAGCACGGTAATCAGAACAAGCGGTAGCCGTATCCCCAGAGGATGACGGTCAGCGCGAGCAGCACTTCCAGTACCAGTACGCCGATAGCCAGGGTCGAGCTGGAGAAACTTAATCCCTCTTCCTTATTGATATTCAGGAATGTCGGAATGCCCAGATAGAGCAGATAGCCGGTATAGAACAGCGCTACTGTGCCAACAAATGCGCAAAGCCACACCAGCGGATACAGCGCCACCAGACCGCTAAGAAATAGCGGCGTCGCGACATAGCCGGCAAACACCATACAGTGCGTCAGGGATGGACGCTGCGGATAACTCCGCGCCATCCACCAGATCACGCGCCCCATGATTGCCACGCCCGCCAGCATCACGGCATAGAACAGGACAGCCAGCGCAAGTCCCGTAAACAAAGAGAGCTTCAGGACATTGCCGTCGCCAAAATTCCAGCCGATTTGTGTTGTACCAATGAAGGCGCAAATAACCGGGATGGCCGCCATCAAAAGCACATGGTGGGTGTAGTGATGCGAAACCGTTTCGTTCTCGCTGTTGATCACCTGCATTTCACGATTGGGATGGGAAAACAGCCCCCAGACATGGTTCATACCGCCCCCTTGTTGTCAGCTGTGGACTTAACACTTCAAGTATAATTCAGCTTTTCGATTATTTATTGTACAGACAAAGAAATGCCGCTGCGTGTGATGGCCCTTTTTGAGCATCCCGAATTCAGAGGGTGTATGCTTACAGTCATGGAGGTCATACAGACGTATGGATATAAACAGTCTTATTGCGCAATACGGTTATGCCGCTCTGGTGATTGGGAGTCTGGCGGAAGGCGAGACCATCACTCTGCTGGGAGGCGTTGCCGCACATCAGGGATTACTCAAATTTCCTCTTGTGGTCGTGGCCGTGGCCTTAGGCGGCATGATAGGTGATCAACTGCTGTATCTGCTGGGACGCCGCTATGGCGGCAAGATTCTGCGCCGCTTCGCCCGTCACCGCAACAAAATCCGCCAGGCGCAAAAGATGATCCAGCGCCGCCCGTATCTGTTCGTGATCGGCACCCGCTTTATGTACGGATTCCGCGTGATCGGGCCGCTGCTGATTGGTGCCAGCCATCTGCCACCAAAGATTTTTTTACCCCTGAATATTCTCGGCGCGCTGATCTGGGCGCTGATCTTCACCACCCTGGGCTACGTGGGAGGTGAAGTGGTCGCGCCGTGGTTGCATCACCTCGATCAGCACCTCAAGCATTGGATCTGGCTGATTCTGGCGGTAGTGCTGGTGATCGGCGCTCGCTGGTGGCTAAAGCGCCGCAGTAAAGCGAAGATGCCTCAGGAGTGATGATAGCCGCCACCGAGCGCGCTGGTGAGCTGGATCGACGCATCCAGCCACTGCCCTTGTAAAATCAGTCCGTTAGCCTGCTCGCGCAGCGCCGGTATTCTGGCCTTACTGACAAGAGAACCCGCAATGATCCCGGCGTCAAAGCGTGCCTGCGCCAGGCTGACCACCCGATCGGCGTCATGCTCTATCTGCTGCTGATGCTGATTTTTCTGCATCAGCGTCGCCACCTGACTGGCGGTGCGCGCCACGTCGTTCACCGCATCAACAACCGCTTTGTTATAACTGGCGATCGACAAATTGTTTTGTGCCTGGGCAATATCCAGACTGGCATTCAGTCTGCCGCTGTCGAAAACAGGCAGCGTCAGGCCTGCGGTCACGCCCATCTGTTGCGCAGAACTGCGGAACAGATCGCTCAGATGCAGCGCATCCTGTTGTAAAAACGCCATCAGATTGATATCGGGATAGAACGCCGCTTTCGCCGCCTCCACGCTGCTCATGGATGACGCGATCACCCAGTGCGCTGCCTGCAAATCCGCTCTGCGCGCCAGCAGGGCATAACCCAGTTGCGCTGGAAGCTGACTCTCCACCTGCGGCAGACTCACTTCGTGCAGTTGCAGCGACGTCGACTGCGTGTTGGTCAGCGCGCTCAGACGCGCCTCAATCACTTTCATCTTCCCGGCGATATCATTCAACTGCTGCTGGGTTTTGCTGTCATCAATATCCGTTTCCACGCCTTCCACCGAGGAGGTGATGCCGTTCTGATACAACTGGCGATCGGTATCAATGATGCTGCGCTGTTCCTGTTCAATTTGCGTCAGCAGTTTGCTGAGCGCCGCCTCGGTCTGCCATTCCCAGTAAAGCCGCGTAACGCCGCTGGCCAACAGCTGGCGCGACTGTTCACGCTCGGCTTCCCGCGCTTTCACCGCCCCGATTCGCGCCGTCACTTCCGCGCGGTTCTTGCCCCACAAATCGAGATCCCAACCGGCGGTTAAGCCGAACGACCCGTTGGTGTACCAGGGCCCGGTCGTGCCCGCTGCCGGATCGGTGACCGCAAACGGCCCCATGACCCCTTCTCCCGACATTTTCTGCCGTTCAGCCTCCGCCGAGAAATCAACCTGCGGCCCATCCTGGGCTTCGACCGCTTTAGCCTGCGCTTCGGCCAGCGCGATCCGTTGTTCCGCCACCTGCATATCCGGGGAACTGGCAAGCGCATTCTTCACTAATTCGTTCAACTGTGCGTCATGATAATCCTGCCACCACTGGCTTCCAGGCCATCCGTTATTCAGCGCCGACGGCAGCGCGGAATCTACGTGAGAGGTGGGAGGTTGCTGAACCAGCGTCTTTTGGGTGTCATGCATGGGGGCGCATCCCGCAAGCAAAATAGCCAGCGGAAAGCACGCGTTCAGCGCGTGAAAAGAATTACGAGTCATGAAGAGGTTCTGATAAGAAAAGGTGCGCGGAGCTTACCCGTTGTGGTGACCTGTTTTTTAGTTACGCGTGGCATAACATCTTCGGCAATGAAAAGTCACAACTGGAAAAATATATTCCAGCAGAATATAAACACGCCAATAATACTAAATTTCAATCGACTGAATCGCGCGGGCAATATCCGCTGAATTATTTAACGCGCGAATATCCTGAAAGACGTCCGTGGCCTCACGGTATTCTTTACGCAAATAACCCAGCCACTGTTTAATGCGCGCGACGTGATACAACCCGGTGTCGCCCTGTTTTTCCAGACGGGTATATTTTTTCAGCAGCGCAACCACCTGCGGCCACGGCATTCGCGGCTCGTTGTACTTCACCACCCGGCTAAGGTTAGGAATGTTTAATGCCCCGCGACCAATCATAACCGCATCACAGCCGCTGACAGCCAGACACGCCTGCGCGCTCTGCCAGTCCCAGATTTCACCGTTGGCAATCACCGGAATCGACAGACGCTCGCGGATTTCGCCAATCGCCTGCCAGTTGATATGCTCCGCCTTATAGCCCTGCTCTTTGGTGCGCCCGTGCACGACCAGCTCGCTTGCCCCGGCCTGCTGGACGGCATCCGCAATCTCAAACTTCTTGTCGCCGCTGTCCCAGCCCAGACGCACTTTCACCGTCACCGGCAGATGCGCCGGCACGGCTTCACGCATCGCTTTCGCGCCCTGGTAGATGAGTTCAGGATCCTTCAGTAACGTTGCGCCACCGCCGCTGCCGTTCACCATTTTAGACGGACAGCCGCAGTTGAGATCAACGCCGTAAGAGCCGAGTTCCACAGCGCGAGCCGCATTTTCCGCCAGCCACTGCGGGTACTGCCCCAACAGTTGCACGCGCACTAAGGTGCCGGAAGGCGTCCGACTGCCGTTGAGCAGCTCGGGGCAGAGACGATGAAAGACCTTTACCGGCAGGAGTTGATCCACCACGCGTACAAACTCGGTGATGCAGAGATCATAATCATTCACTTCCGTCAGAAGTTCGCGCACCAGTGAATCGAGCACACCTTCCATCGGCGCCAGTAAAACACGCATATCGTCATCCGCAAAAAAAAGAGGCGCTATCATAGCGCCTATCCGGAATGAGCAAAACCTTTTGCAAGGGTGGCGGCGCAAAGCGCCTTATCCCGGCCGGCACCCCATCATGGCGGTAGGCCGGGCAAGCGAAGCGCCCCCCGGCAAAGGCCCTTATTCTCAGCGCGGCAGAAGACAGTTATCTTCTTTCCAGCCGTACAGCCATTCCATGCCGCGATAAAACTCCGCCTGCGATTTGCCTTTCCACAACAGATTACGCACCTGGCGCTCTACGCCCGCCGCATGATACACGCGTCCCATTTCGCGGGTAGACCAGACGATGCGTGCCGTGCGCGGAATGCGCACGGACTCATACAGCGCGAAGGCTTTTGCCGCATCGCCGTCGCATTGTGCCAGCGCTTTGCCCAGCGTGACGGCATCTTCCAGCGCCATACAGGCCCCCTGCGCCATGTACTGCGCCACCGGGTGCGCCGCATCGCCTACCAGCGTGATGCGCTCAGTACCCCATTTTTCTACCGGTTCGCGATCGGCAGTTGACCAGCGACGCCAGGTTGTGGGTTTATCCAGCATCTGCCGGGGGCGCGGATGGATCCCGGCGAAATACGACAGCACCTCTTCCTTGCTGCCGTCTTTAACGCCCCACTCCTCCTGGTGACGACTGTGGAAGGTCACGACCAGGTTGTACTGCTTGCCGCCACGCAGCGGATAGTGCACAAGGTGGCAGTGCGGCCCGGCCCAGAGCACCGGCGCGTTAATGCGCAGGTCTTCCGGCATATCCGCACAGTCAATAACCGCGCGGTAGACCACGTGTCCGGTCACGCGCGGCGAATCGCCCAGCAGACTCTGACGCACTACCGACTTCACGCCGTCACAGCCAACCAGAATATCGGCGGTCCAACTGTTCCCCTGCTCATCGAATACCGTCACGTCGTCTGCCGTCTGGCGAATATCGACCACGTTGGTCGAGGTCCGGTACTCAACATTCGGATGGGTCAGAACCGATTCCCAGACGGAAGCGTGGATATCAACCCGGTGGATAACCGCATACGGGCCGCCAAAGTGGTCGCGAAAGGCCTGTCCGGTTTCGATGCGCACCACTTCTTCCGCGTTCACAGCGTCCATCATGGTGATGTGATCGGTAAACACCGCGCGTGAACGCGCCACTTCGCCGACGCCGAGACTGTCCAGCGCTGAGAAGGCGTTTGGACCGAGCTGAATGCCCGCGCCAATTTCGCCAATTTCATGGGCTTTTTCCAGCAGCATCACCTTGATGCCCTGACGTGCCAGCGAAAGCGCGGTGGCTGCTCCGCCAATTCCGCCGCCGACAATAATTGCTCTCATCACTTTAGCCATTGTCATTCTCCTTCTCAGGCTGAGATTTTATCTTGTTGATTTTCGGGGGCTGCGGCGATGAACGCCGATAGCTGTGTACAGGCGTCATACACGGCTTTGCAGCGCGGATAACCGCTCAGATCGCACCCCATTCTTAACGCATTCGCCCATTGTGGGACCAGGCAGCAGTCGGCAAGCGTTGGCGCATTGCCCACGCAGTAGTTCTGCGACTGGCTCTGACGCAACAGCTGTTCGACGGCGCTTAACCCCTGCTGGATCCAGTGCGCGTACCAGCGTTTTTTGTCTTCTTCACTGACCTTCAGTTCCTCGCTCAGATAGCGCAGCACCCGCAGGTTGTTCACCGGGTGAATGTCGCAAGCGATGGCATAGACGATTTCCAGCACCTGCGTGCGCGCCGGATCGCTGACGGGCAGCAAGCGCGACTGTGGAAAATGCCGGTCCAGCCAGTCGATGATGGCCAGCGACTGACCAAGCGCTTCGCCGTCATCGGTCACCAGCGTCGGCACCAGCCCCACCGGATTCATCCGCCGGTAGGCCAGTTCGTTTTGTTGACCGATACGAATATTGACGCCCACCGTCTGGTAGTCGATGCCCTTTAATGCCAGCGCGATACGTACGCGGTATGACGCCGAACTGTTAAAAAAACTGTACAGCTTCATACATCACCTCAGACAATCTTCACAGCGACAGGCGTCAACCCGCCCACGCCACCGGTGATCACATCCCCTTTCACCACGGCGCCGACGCCTTCTGGCGTACCGGTGAAGATCAGGTCGCCCGGTTGCAATTCGAAGAAACCGGACAGATAGCTGATCGTTTCATTCACCGACCAGATCAGATGGCGAATGTCGCTACGCTGGTGATCGTCGCCGTTCACCTGCAACCAGATGGGCGCGGAAGTGATATCCGCAATCTCATCCGCTTTATGCAGCGGCGCGATGGGCGCAGAGAGATCGAACGCTTTGCCGATTTCCCACGGACGCCCCATCTGACGCATCTCCATCTGGCGATCGCGACGGGTCATATCCAGCCCGGTGGCATACCCCCAGATATATTCATGGGCTTTTTCTAACGGGATATCGCTGCCCTTTTTGCCGATGGCAACCACCAGCTCAATTTCATAGTGATAGTTGTCCGTTTGCGCCGGATACGGCAGCGCTAACGTTTCACCTGCAGCAACCGGCACAACCGCATCGGCAGGCTTACAGAAGAAGAACGGCGGTTCACGGTCAGGGTCGAAACCCATTTCGCGGGCATGGGCGGCATAGTTGCGTCCCACGCAGTACACGCGACGGACGGGGAACTGCGCATCGCTGCCGACAACCGGTACGGTCACGGGGGCCTGTGGGGCAAATACATACTGAGTCATGGCTCTCTCCCAAATTAATAGCGGGCTTCGCGGAACAGCCCGAGGGCTTCCTGTACCGGTCTGTCCGAAAAGCTGAATAAAACGGTCTCATCGGTGGTTTTGAACGACACGCCGTGCCAGGTCGGAACCACAAAAATATCTTTGGCTGAAAAAGGGAAGGTCTCGTTGCCGACGGTGACCTCGCCCGCCCCTTCAACGACGTGGTAAATGGTGCTGTCAGTGGTACGCGCCACCCGCGAGGTAAAGCCTTTTGGCAACAGTTGCAGGAACGTGCCCATCGATGGCATCGGGTAGCCGCCGGTTACCGGGTTGACATAGCGCATCTTGTAGCCATCCCACTCGTCGGCATCGCCCAGACGAGTCAGGTCATGCAGCGCGTCGCGACTGCGGTCATAGCGGTAGTTGAAAATCGGCGATGAGTTGCCTTTCTGATGGCGCAGCGGCAGCATGTTGGCGGCATAGCGCGGCAGGTAGTCACCCTCTTTGCGCGAGACCGGCTGCTGATCTTCCGGGTAATCTTCGGCAAAGCCACAGCCCAAAAGGTTGACCAACGGCAGATCCAGACCGTCCAGCCAGACCACCGGTTCGTCGCCAGGGTTACCGTGATCGTGCCATTGCCACTGCGGGGTCAGAATAAAGTCGCCGGTGTGCATCTGGGTGCGCTCGCCGTCCACGGCAGTGAACGCGCCTTTCCCTTCGACAATAAAGCGTAACGCCGACTGGTTATGACGATGGCTGGGTGCAACTTCACCCGGCATGATCAACTGCAACCCCGCATAGAGCGTTGACGTGATGGAGGACTGCCCGCGTAACATCGGGTTTTCCAGTACCAGCACGCGACGAATCGCCTCTTTTGCGCCAATCAGGTTGCCGCTTTCCAGCAGCAGCGGGCGAATTTCCTGGTAGTTCCAGTACGCTGGCGCACAGGTCGGATTCGGCGTTTGCGGAACCAGGTGATGCAGTGATTCCCACAGCGGGGTCAGATTCTGCCCCGAAATATGCTGATAAAACTGCTGACGGCTGTTTTTAACATCCTGATTTTGTTCTGACATAGGGATTCTCCTTATTCGTTCACGACGCTTGCGTGCGGCAAGCTATCCGGGACAGAGGCTGACTGGCGGACGACGACTGTCAGTACGGCTAACATCACCGCGCTGATGACCGCTGGAACAGCGATAATGAAAAACAAAGTATCGAAAGAGAAATTCATCGCCATCATCACGCCACCGGAAAGCGACCCGACAATCGCGCCGCAGCGCCCCACCGCGTTGGACCAGCTCACGCCCGTCGCCCGACTCTGTGTGGGATAGAGCGTGGCGGTTAAGGCGTTGAGGCCCACCTGCGATCCGCTGATACCCACCCCGGTACCGAAGATCGCCAGCGCCATCAGCCATAAACCGTTTTCGCTCAGACCAATCATGACGATGCATGCCGCCCCCAGCGCGTAACTCACGGCCAGCACCCGGAACGGATTGTGTTTATCCATCAGCACGCCCAGGGCCAGCGCACCGAGCGTACCGCCAACCTGAAACGCCGCCGTCACCCAGGAAGCCTGTTGCAGGTCAATCCCTCGATGGTTTAACAGCGTTGGCATCCAGCTCGACAGCAGATAAATGATTAACAGACTCATGAAGAACACCACCCATAACATCAGGGTAATGGGCAACTGACGGCCAACAAACAGCTGGCGAATGCTGCCTTTGGCAATCGCCGCAGCCTCCTGGAGGTAAAACTGCGTATTGTCGTAACGTTCGCCGGTGATCGCGCTGACCGTTCTGGCGATGGTTGCCTGCGGCAGCTGACGGCGTACCTGCCAACGCGGAGATTCCGGCAGGACCACGAGCAGTACGAAGAACAGCATCAGCGGTAACACGCCACCGAGTACCAGAATTCCGTGCCAACCGATGGCCGGCACCAGCTGCGCGCTGACAATCCCGCCCATGGCGGAACCGAGCGTAAAGCCGCAGAACATCAGGGTAACCAACGCACCACGGCGACGGGCAGGCAGGTATTCAGAGGTCATTGTGATGGTGTTTGGCATGGCGCCGCCCAGGCCCAGACCGGTCAGAAAGCGCAGAATGACCAGCGTTTGCAGATCTGGCGAAAAGGCGGAAATCAGGCTCAGCGCGCCAAACAGCGCCACGCAGAGCTCAATCACCCGTTTGCGACCGAAACGGTCGGACAGCGGTCCGCATAGTAAGGCGCCAGCGGTAAGTCCTAACAGACCCGCGCCGAACAGCGGGGCCAGGTCTCCGGCAGTTAACTGCCAGTGGGTACGAATATCGGGTGCGATAAAGCCAATGGCCGCAGTATCAAAACCATCAAGCATGACCACCAGAAAGCAGCAGATGATCACCCGCCACTGTGTCTTGCTGACAGGAGCAGCATCGATCAGAGCTTGTAGTTCACGTCGTTGAGTCATAGTGAATGCCTCGGTGCAGGTAGGGACAGATGTTGTTTTGTTTTTGGTATGTTACGAGTTTGTAGACTGGGCGATAAAATGTACAATGGCATTTCATGCAGAGACATAACCTGGAGGTTATCGCTGATGGCAAACTGGGCGCAAAAACTGAAGCTGCACCATCTGCAAATGCTGGTGGCGCTGGGCGAACAAGGGAATCTCACGCACGTCGCGCGGATGATGAATATCACCCAGCCCGCGCTGTCGAAATGGCTGTCACAGCTCGAAGATGAGATGGGGATCACGCTCTTTGAACGTCACAGTAAAGGTCTGCGCCCCTCGGAAGGCGGCAAGTTGCTGCTGCAACACGCCCAGCGTTTAATCAATGACATGGAACGTTCACAGTATGAAATGGCACGTTTTAAAGAAGGCGGGCTGGTAGGGAGCCTGAAGATTGGCTGCTCGCCGGTGGCGACCGACTGTGTGTCGCAGGCGATCCTCAATCTGCTCGTTGAGATGCCGACGCTGCATCTTAACATTGAAGAAAAGGTCATGACGCCGCTGCTGCACGACCTGCTTGCCGGTTCCGTGGATGTGGTAGTGGGTCGCGTCGGTGGGCGAGCGCTGCAACTTCCGCTCAATTATCAGGTGCTGTATACCGAACCCGTCTGCTTTGTCGCTCGTCCCCACCATCCTCTGGCGAAGTTTGATACCCTGAGCTGGGCCGATCTCGCGCACTGGCGCTGGATTGTCTGGCCGACGGGAACGCCCATCCGCCTGAGTATTGATAACGCACTGGTCGATAACGGGGTGATGCTGCCGGAAAACACCATCGAATCGGCATCAATGAACGTCAGTACCAACCTGCTGCAAAGCAGCGATATGATCTCTATCCTTTCTTTACGGCTGGCACAACGCTATGCCAGTCAGGGGCAACTGGTGATCCTGAACCTGCCGAAAATTGAACAAAAGGGCAGCGTGGGTGTGTTCTGGCGCAATAATGAGACGCCGTCCAGCGCGCTGAGTCGTTTCTTACAACTGCTGGCACAAGTTTAGCGTCACGTATTGGGGACATTGCCCAATGTTCCCGCTGTCTATCTTCAGTATGCTAAGAATTCATGATGTGATCGATAGCACGTTTTAAAGTTTAATTGTATGATGAATCCGTCGCTTCAAGGAATTACAACATGAGCAAGACACTGAATATCATCTGGCAATACTTACGCGCTTTCGTGCTGATTTATGCCTGTCTGTATGCAGGCATTTTTATTGCGTCCCTGCTGCCCGTCGCCATTTCAGGCAGCATCATCGGGATGCTGATCCTGTTTGTGCTGCTGGCGTTGCAAATCATTCCGGCGAAATGGGTCAACCCCGGCTGCTATGTGTTGATTCGCTATATGGCGCTGCTGTTTGTGCCGATTGGCGTCGGCGTAATGCAGTACTTCGATCTGCTGCGCGCGCAGTTTGGTCCGGTGGTGGTGTCGTGCGCAATCAGTACGCTGGTGGTTTTTCTGGTGGTGAGCTGGAGTTCGCACCTGGTCCACGGTGAACGCAAAGTGGTTGGTCAGAAAGGGTCTAAAGAATGATGTCGTCAATCTGGTGGTCTTTACCGCTGACGCTGGCGGTTTTTTTCGGCGCGCGCAAACTGGCTGCACGTTTCAAATTTCCTTTACTGAATCCGCTGCTGGTGGCAATGGTGGTGATTATCCCGTTCCTCCTGCTGACCGGTATTTCCTACGACAGCTATTTTAAAGGCAGCGAGGTATTAAACGATCTGCTGCAACCGGCGGTGGTGGCGCTGGCCTACCCGCTGTACGAACAACTGCATCAGATCCGTGCCCGCTGGAAGTCGATTATTACTATCTGCTTTGTCGGCAGCATTGTGGCCATGGTGACCGGTACCTCGGTGGCGCTGCTGATGGGCGCAACGCCTGAAATCGCCGCCTCTGTCTTACCGAAATCCGTCACCACGCCGATTGCGATGGCCGTCGGCGGCAGCATCGGCGGCATCCCGGCGGTCAGCGCCGTGTGCGTGATTTTCGTCGGTATTCTCGGCGCCGTCTTTGGTCATACGCTGTTAAACGCCATGCGCATTAAAACCAAAGCCGCGCGTGGACTGGCGATGGGCACTGCGTCTCACGCCCTCGGCACCGCCCGCTGCGCGGAGCTGGATTATCAGGAAGGCGCATTCAGTTCGTTGGCGCTGGTGATTTGCGGGATTATTACCTCACTGATCGCCCCATTCCTGTTTCCGATTATTCTCGCGGCTGTGGGCTAAAATTTGCGATACGTCGCGCATTTTTAATTTAAGTTTCATAAGTTGCACACGCAATGAGATTTAGATCACACATATGGCCGTGACAGGCCCGTACACTACGATCCCAATACATTGTTATGAGGCAACGTCATGCACCCACGTTTTCACACTGCCTTTAGCCAACTTGCAGACAATCTGCAATCAGCGCTGGCACCCATCCTGGCGGATACGCATTTCCCCGCTTCGCTGACGGCTGAGCAGGTTTCAATGCTTAAAAGCGCAACGGGACTGGACGAAGACGCGCTGGCATTCGCGCTGCTGCCGCTGGCGGCGGCCTGCGCCTGTACGCCGTTGTCGAACTTCAACGTCGGCGCGATTGCACGCGGCGTGAGCGGAACATGGTACTTCGGCGCCAACATGGAATTCCTCGGCGCGACCATGCAGCAAACGGTTCATGCTGAACAAAGCGCCATCAGCCACGCCTGGCTGCGCGGCGAGAAAGGCCTCGCGGCGATCACCGTTAACTACACTCCGTGTGGCCACTGCCGTCAGTTTATGAACGAGTTGAACAGCGGACTGGATCTGCGCATTCATCTGCCCGGTCGCGAACCGCATACGTTGCGCGACTATTTACCAGACGCGTTTGGGCCCAAAGATCTCGACATCAAGACGCTGCTGATGGACGAACAGGATCACGGTTTTGCCCCTCAGGGCGATGCACTGACGCAAGCGGCCATTGCCGCCGCCAGCCGCAGTCATATGCCGTACAGCCAGTCACCGAGCGGTGTGGCGCTGGAGTGCAAAGACGGACGCATCTTTAGCGGAAGCTATGGCGAGAATGCCGCGTTTAACCCGACGCTGCCACCGTTGCAGGGGGCGCTGATTCTGCTGAATCTGAACGGCTACGGTTATGCCGATATTCAACGTGCGGTTCTGGCGGAAAAAGCCGACGCGCCGCTGATCCAGTGGGATGCCACCGCCGCTACGCTGAAAGCGCTGGGATGCCATCACATCGATCGCGTGCTACTGGGTTAATTGCCCGATGGCTCCAGCCCCTGGGCCGGAAAAGGTGCTTTCACCGCCATCCGGCCTAATCGCCTGATGGCGCTACGCTTATCAGGCCTGCACTGGTTTCATTCGGCATGACTGCGTATTGCTGAAAATCCCCCCAATCAGACTACTGTTTCTTGCGCTTCGACAGCGGGTACAGTAGCCTGATTGAAATTTCATCCAGTGACAGAGTTTTCTTCATGCTAAAGCGCGTACTCTACAGCCTGTTGGTCCTGATCGGCTTGCTGCTGTTGGTCGTGCTGGGCCTTGACCGCTGGATGAGCTGGAAAACCGCCCCCTATATTTACGATGAGCTTCAGGACCTTCCCTACCGCCAGGTCGGCGTGGTACTTGGTACCGCAAAATATTATCGTACCGGGGTTATTAACCAGTATTACCGCTATCGTATTCAGGGCGCGCTCAACGCCTACAACAGCGGCAAAGTTAACTACCTGCTGCTTAGCGGTGACAACGCGCTGCAAAGCTACAACGAACCGATGACCATGCGCAAAGACCTGATTGCCGCTGGCGTCGATCCTACCGATATCGTGTTAGATTACGCCGGATTTCGCACGCTCGATTCGATTGTTCGCACCCGTAAAGTCTTCGACACCAATGACTTCATCATCATTACCCAGCGCTTCCACTGCGAGCGCGCGCTGTTTATCGCCCTGCATATGGGCATACAGGCGCAGTGCTACGCCGTACCTTCGCCAAAAGATATGCTGACGGTTCGGGTTCGCGAGTTTGGCGCACGCTTTGGGGCGCTTGCCGATCTGTATCTGTTTAAACGTGAACCCCGGTTCCTCGGCCCGTTAGTGCCGATCCCCACCCTGCATCAGGTTCCTGACGATGCCCAAGGGTATCCGGCCGTGACGCCAGAGCAATTGCTTGAACTGCAAAAGAAACAAGGAAAATAGACATGGAAGATAAAACGCTTTTTATCGTGATTGGCGTGCTGATGATTGTCGCCTGGACCCTGCGGGAAGGAATTAAAGGGTTACGCTCCGGCGTCGTCGAGAAAACGGTCAAGGGCTCGCAGACACCACGCCTAATTCAGCGTTCCGCAGAACCTGCCGCTTACTGGAGCTATATTGGCGTCTACTTTGGCCTTTCGGTTGGCGCGCTGCTTGTGGGCATCTGGCTGGTTTTTATCAAATAAAAAACCGGCGCAAAGCTCGTCTGCACCGGTTTGATTCTGCATGGAAGGGTTACTTCTTACGCGCGTATTTCAGTGAATCCAGCGCAACCGCGAAGATGATAATGCCGCCCTTGATGATGTACTGCCAGTACGGGTTAACGCCGATGTAGGTCAGGCCGTAGTTGATGACGGTAAAGATAATCACACCGGTCACCACACCGAACACGGTACCCACCCCGCCGCTAAACGACACGCCGCCGACCACGCAGGCCGCAATCGCATCCAGTTCGTACATGAAGCCCAGGTTGTTGGTCGCCGAACCGATACGCCCCGCTTCCAGCAGGCCGCCGAAGGCATAGAACACACCGGACAGCGCATAGATCATCAGCAGGTTCAGCGCCACGTTCACACCCGACACTTTCGCCGCTTCCGGGTTACCGCCGATGGCGAAAATGTTTTTACCAAAGCGGGTTTTATTCCACAGTACCCAGACAAATGCGACGGCGATCAGCGCATAGAACGTGATATACGAAAGCCGGAAGCTACCCAGTGCGATGAAGCCCTGCGCAAAGGTCGAGAAGCCGCTATCAAAGCCCGAAATCGGTGAAGCCCCCACGAAGTCGTAATACAGGGAGTTGATCCCGTAGACGATAATCATCGTGCCGAGCGTGGTAATAAAAGGCGTCACGTTCAGATAAGCGATGATAATCCCGTTCACCAGACCGATGATCGCGCCAATAGCGCAGACAATCAGGATAACCAGCGCAATCGGCATGGTTGCCATTTCCGGGAACACTTTATTGACGTTATCCATTGACTGCAGCAGCGTTGCCGCCACCACCGCCGCCAGCCCAACCTGACGACCTGCGGACAGGTCAGTCCCCTGGGTGACAATCAGACCCGCAACCCCCAGCGCAATAATAATACGCACGGAAGACTGGGTCAGAATATTACTTAAGTTAAGCAGACTTAAGAACGTGGGATCCTGGAAAATAATAATGGCCAGCAAGACTAAAAGAACGACGTAAATACCGCCCTCTTTCAGATAAGTAAGAAAACTTTTCTTATTTAACGCACTCATGAGGAGCCCCTAATCTTAAAGGTGCAAAGACGCAAGACGCAGAATTTCGTTTTGCGTTGTCGTTTTTGTATCAACAATTCCAGAAACGAGGCCGTTGCTCATGACCAGAATACGATCTGTTATCCCTAACAATTCCGGCATTTCGGAGGAGATAATAATGATCCCCTTACCTTTTTTCGCCAGTTCCGCAATTAACTGATAAATTTCAAACTTCGCACCGACGTCGATCCCACGGGTGGGTTCGTCGAGCATTAAAATTTCCGGTTGCGTCAGCAGCCAGCGACCAATAACCACCTTCTGCTGGTTACCACCCGAAAGCGAACCAATTTGCGTCTTGTGACCTGGCGTTTTTACCCGCATGGAGTCAATAACCCATTGGGTATCGCTTTTCATTCGCGAGTTATCTAACAGACCGACTTTATTTTTGTAATTCTGAATATTGGAAATTAAGGAGTTGAAACCGATGTCCAGATAAGCATAAATCCCCGTGGAACGACGCTCTTCTGTGACCAGCGCGAAACCGTGGTTAATGGCTTCATTCGCACTATGGTTATTAATCTTTTTGCCGTGTAGCGTAATGGTGCCCGATGATTTCTCACGGATACCAAACAGCGTTTCAACGATGTCAGTGCGCCTGGCGCCGACCAGTCCTGCGATACCGAGGATCTCGCCTTTATGCAAATCAAAAGAGATATCACGGATAGATGGCTGGCGCAGCGAGGTCAGGTTACGCACTTCCAGAATAACTTCCCCCGGCTCGTTGACTTTATCCGGGAATCGCTGGTTCAGGGAACGACCGACCATCATGGCGATGATCTTGTCCATATCCAGCCCTTCCAGCGGTTGCGTCGCAATCCACTGTCCGTCACGCAGAACGGTAATCTCATCGCACAACTGGAAAATTTCTTCCATTTTGTGGGAGATATACACAATACCGCAGCCACGCTCTTTCAGCTTACGAATAATCGTGAACAGATGGTTGACCTCTTTTTCCGTTAACGAGGAGGTCGGTTCATCCATAATCACAATTTTCGCGTTATACGAAAACGCTTTGGCAATTTCAATCATCTGCATTTGCGACACGGACAATGTCCCGACGCGCGCGCGCGGATCGATATCAATATCCAGCTCATCAAAAATAGCTTTGGTATCACGGTACATTTTTTCCTGATCGACAAACATGCCTTTGGTGGGATAACGCCCCAGCCACATGTTGTCCATTACAGAACGCTGTAATACCAGGTTTAACTCCTGGTGTACCATTGAAATACCATTCTCCAGCGCTTCTTTGGCTGAATGAAAATCGATTTCTTTACCCTGAAATAATATGCTGCCAGAATCTTTTTGATAGATCCCAAAAAGACATTTTAATAGTGTCGACTTTCCAGCACCATTCTCTCCCATTAATGCATGAATCGAATGCGGGCGGACTTTTAAATTAACATTATCAAGTGCCTTAACGCCGGGAAAAGACTTGTTGATGCCGCTCATTTCCAACAAGAATTCGCCTGACGGCTGAGTAATTGTGCTGACCATAATTATACCTTGTTGGCCTCGCAGAGTGCGTGATGAAAGGGCGCGATAATCATCGCGCCCCACAAACTTACTTCTTGGTGAACTCGGCCAGGTTATCTTTATCAACGCCTACGTAAGGAACGCGGACGATTTTATTTTCGATTTTCCACTCAGTGCCGTCAGCTGCACCTTTGCCGTCTGCGAGGTTTTTCGCCAGATCAAAGGTCGCTTTTGCCTGGTTGTTCGCATCGTTCAGCACGGTACCGGCCAGCGCACCGGACTTCACCAGCGCCAGCGCTTCTGGCAGTGCATCGACGCCAAATACCGGTACGCTGGTTTTGTTGTGCGCTTTCAGCGCTTCAACAGCACCCATTGCCATCGCATCGTTGTTGGCGATAACCACTTCAATTTTGTTCGCGTTCGGACCGGAGAGCCACGCGTCCATTTTGTCTTTCGCCATTGCGGTGTCCCACATCGCGGTATCTAACTGCAGCTGCTCGGTTTTGATGCCTTTGTCGTTCAGCTCTTTGATAACGTAAGTGGTACGCGCTTCAGCATCCGGATGACCCGGTTCGCCTTTCAGCAGCACAAACTGAATCTGACCGTCTTTGTTCAGATCCCAGCCCTGGTTTGCCGCCCAGTGTTTAGCGATCAGATCGCCCTGGATAATACCGGATTCTTTGGAGTCAGTACCGACGTAGTAAGCCTTGTCATAGCTGTCCAGGGCTTTACGCGAAGGTTCTTTGTTGAAGAAGACTACTGGCACATTTTGACCGCGCGCTTTCTCGATAACCGTGCCCGCCGCCGCCGGGTCAACCAGGTTGATGGCCAGCGCTTTCACGCCTTTTGCCAACAGCACGTCAATCTGATCGTTCTGTTTCGACTGGTCGTTCTGTGAGTCGTTCATCAGCAACTGAACATCTGGTGCCGCTTTCGCGTCTGCTTCGATAGCCTTACGCACCACGGACATAAAGTTATCGTCATATTTGTAGATTGTCACACCGATGCGAGTATCAGCAGCGTGCGCAGCCGCGCCGAATAACATGCTTGCCATAACAGCAGAAAGGGTTAACACCTTCTTATTCATGGTAACTCCGGTTTTATTATGCAGGGTAGTACGTAAGATAAATGCCCGGCGGGACAAAACGTTAATGAAGTGTTATGTAAACGCCGAAGCTCATTTTAAAAAAATCTCTCTTCCTTGCCCGGTAACGCTCCAGAAATAGGCTTTAATTTCGCTTAAGGCGACTTTACCTCGGTAAAAGTGATTACTCACAGTTACATCGTAGTTACAGTGCGACAAGCGGTGCCATCATAGCGACGACAATGTTAAGATACTGTGAATTTACTCACATATTGAAAGCGGTTACATCTGGCGAAATCATAAGTTAGTGATCGCCGCCGCATTCTGTCGCACGGCGACCGAATGACGCCGCACGAGGGTCGGCATAAAGCAGTGTGACGCGGATAAATCCAGCGTTCCAGCCGCGCCCTGCAAGGCAAGTTCTGTTGCCAGTTTTGCCATAGAAGCAATGGGATAGCGCACCGTTGTCAGTTGGGGATCGGTGTAGCGGGCGATGGGAATATCGTCAAAACCGATGATTGAAAGGTGTAAAGGGATGGAAATGCCGTTGTCCTTCAGCGCCGTCAGCGCCCCGGCAGCCATATTGTCGTTATAGGCGAACACAGCGGTTAACTGCAGGTTGCGCCCCAACAACTCCACCATCGCCGCCTCACCGCCCTGCATGTCCGGCGAACCGGTGCCGATCCAACTTTCCGGCGGGACAATGCCCTGCTCTTTGAGCGCGCTGCTCCACCCTTCCCGGCGCATGACGTCATCTTCAATGCGGTGGCTGGAGGCCAGATAGCCAATGCGCTGATGACCGTTATTCAATAGCATGCGGGTCGCCATTTTCGCGCCGCTGATATTGTCAAGGCAGACACAGCGGTGGGCGTAACCAGGGACTATACGGTTGATCAGCACCATACCGGGGATCTGGTCCATAAACTCGCCCAGTTCCCGATCGCTTAACGCTTTCGAGTGAACGATCAAAGCATTACACCGCTGGCGGATCAACACCTCAATGGCGTGACGCTCCTTTTCGGACTCATGATAGCTGTTGCCGATCAGCACATATTTTTGATGCTGCTGGGCGACCAGATCCACCGCTTTCACCAACGCGCCAAAAAACGCATCGGAAACGTCCATCACCACCACGCCAATCGTTTCACTGACCTGCGTGGCCAGCGCCTGGGCATTGGCGTTTGGCCGATAGCCCAGCAGCGTCACCGCCTTCATTACCGCCTCGCGCGTATCGGGACTGACCAGCGCACTGTTGTTTAATACGCGGGAAACCGTTGCCACGGATACGCCTGCCTGACGCGCCACATCACGAATGGTGATCATATTCACTACCCTGTCTGGAATTGCAGTCACTCGCTGCATAACTGGCGGCTATTTTGTCAGCGGAGGGGAAAGGACTACGTGAGTGCGGTCACAGCGATGAAAGCGCTTACATCCATTTTGTTAATGATTGTGATCCAGATCGTTATCTGGATGTATGGGGCAATGATATCCCTGACGCACGCAGGGTTAATTGTCGCCAGAGCCATTCCACCGGGCCCTGAGGCAGGAATCGCAGCCAAATCACGGAGAAAAGCAGGTTTGCCAGCCACACCGGGAAAACAAACAGCAGCAGCTCAAGACGGTCATATTTCATAAATAAGCCGAATTGATAAAACAGTGTGGTGCAAATCAGGGTTTGCAGCAGGTAATTCGTCAGCGCCATTCGTCCGACGCAGGCAATCGCGAGAACAATTTTACTGCGGCTAAGCTGCGGCCAGTAACCAAACATCAACGCGGTATAGCCGATCGTCTGAAACGGCGCGCTGAGTTCACGCGGGGCCTGTAACAGGAAGGCACACCAGCGATAGTTCCAGTCCAGTTGCCACTGCGCGACCACGGCAGGCAGGTTAATCAGCAGGCCCACGGCGATAAGTAAAACGCCGCTGCGGCGGTAATGCGAAAGACGAAACTGCCCTTTCAGCCAGCCACTGCGCATCAGTGCTGCTCCGAGCAACATCATACCCGCCAGTTGCCAGCCGTACTGAGCGCCGAGCGCCAGCAGGCTGTTTGATAATCCTTCAACCCGATTGCTGATAGCGTCGACGCCGCCGTTAACTTTCCAGAATTTTTCATACAGTAAGGCTGAGGCATCCGGCGTCCAGGCGCGATTAGAGGCGCTACCGGAAATCGCACCTAGCAACAACAGGACCCCAATCCCAACCAGATAGAGCAGCACCCCGGTGTTAAACAGGCTTTTCACCGACGGTGCATCGCGTACCAGTCGCCAGCAGATCAGCCCCACCAGTCCATAAGCCAGTAAAATATCGCCATCCCAGAACAGCAAAGCATGAATAAAACCGAGCAGCACCAGCAGGGTCAGACGGGACTGGATCCAACGCTTGCCGCGTGGCAGCAGCATTTGCAGACCCGCGCCAAACAGCAGTGCAAAAAGAGTGAGGAATTTTACCTGGGCGAATAAATCCAAAATAGCCCAGGTCCAGGCATCGGAAGCGGTAATATTTCCGTACCAGGCTGGATTAAGGTAAGCCGCCTTTGGCAGACCAAAGGCGCTGATATTCAACAGCAGGATACCGAGGATGGCGACGCCACGAACAAAATCCAGCGTGACATTACGCTCCATAGCCCCTGCCTTAATCAGTTGTGATGACGTACAGCGCGCAAAAATTCCTGACGCGTATTCTGGCTCGATTTGAACAGGCCGCCAAGCGAGGTGGTGGTGGTCGCACTGGTGGCATCGCGAATACCGCGCGCTTTCACGCAGTAGTGCACCGCATCAATCGATACCGCCACGTTGTTGGTCCCCAGCAGGGTTTGCAGCGCAGTCAGGATTTGCTGCGTTAAACGCTCCTGTACCTGCGGACGTTGTGCAAAGAACTGGACGATGCGGTTGATCTTCGACAGACCAATCACTGAATCTTTCGGGATATAGGCCACGGTGGCTTTGCCATCAATGGTCACGAAGTGATGCTCACAGGTACTGGTCAGCGTGATGTCGCGTACCGTTACCATCTCATCAACCTTCATTTTGTTTTCAATGACGGTGATTTTCGGGAAATTGGCGTAATCCAGACCCGAGAAAATCTCATCGACATACATTTTGGCGATGCGATGCGGCGTTTCCATCAGGCTGTCATCGCTCAGATCGAGGTTCAACAACTGCATGATCTCGGTCATATGGCCTGAGATAAGACGTTTGCGCGTTTCGTTATCCATCTCATGCACGGGTGGGCGCAGCGGCGTTTCCAGCCCTCGCGCTACCAGCGCTTCATGAACCAGGGCCGCTTCTTTACTGAGTGATGACATTTATTCTTCTCCTGCAGGTGTGGCACCTCTGCCCTACGTGGGGCAAAGTTTGTAGGCTGTAGACAGCCTGATTATTGTGCGTGAGGCCGCGCACATAATCCAGTATTCGCAACGATAATTATTGAAATCGCCGTCGCCTTTCAAATCGTGTTTCGCAAAAGGCAGCGGGAAGGGTTACATCGACGTGGTATCGATGATGAAGCATGTCTGCGCAATGCGGAAGTGAAAGTTACTCACAGTGCCATGAATTATCTGTATTATGGGGAGTTTGCGAACACATTCAGGTTCAACACAACAAGGAGCCACGCATGGAAATGCTCGAAGAGCACCGCTGTTTTGAAGGCTGGCAGCAACGCTGGCGACACGACTCCACCACGCTGAACTGCGCAATGACGTTCAGCATTTTTCTCCCCCCGCCTCGCGACACCACCTCTCCGCCAGTTCTGTACTGGTTGTCCGGGTTAACCTGTAATGATGAAAACTTTACCACCAAAGCCGGCGCGCAGCGTATCGCGGCTGAATTGGGTATTGTATTAGTCATGCCGGATACCAGCCCGCGTGGCGAACAGGTCGCCAATAATGAGGGTTACGATCTGGGCCAGGGAGCCGGTTTTTATCTCAATGCCACGCAGCAACCCTGGGCTGCCCATTTCCGCATGTATGACTACGTACGTGATGAACTCCCGGCGCTGATTCAGGCGCATTTTAACGTCAGCGATCGCTGCGCGATCAGTGGACACTCAATGGGCGGTCACGGCGCGTTGATCATGGCGTTGAAAAATCCGGGCAAATACACCAGCGTTTCCGCTTTCGCGCCCATCGTTAATCCTTGCCGCGTCCCGTGGGGCGAGAAAGCGTTTCGCGCCTATCTGGGCGAAGATCAGGCCGCATGGACGGAATGGGACAGCTGTGCATTGATGTACGCCAGCCAGCCGGAAGATGCCATCCCGACGCTGATTGACCAGGGTGACAGCGATCAGTTTCTGGCCGACCAGCTACAACCCGCCGTTCTTGCAGAAGCCGCACGTCAGACCGCCTGGCCGATGACGCTGCGCATTCAGCCCGGTTACGATCACAGCTATTACTTTATTGCCTCATTTATTGAGGATCATCTGCGCTTCCATGCAGAGCATTTGATGAAATAGCCGCGGAGGGCTATGTGCCCTCCTTTTTTCTTCGTTACTTCTCCATGATTTCTTCATTTTTTCCTCACATTTACGCTCACCTATCTCATTGACGTAAAAGGATTTCTTTTACAAATCAGATAAATGCAAATGATTTCAATTATCATTACTGTTTACAAATATTCATTATTTTGTACAATTCCCCTCGCTTCTTTACCGCAAAGAGTTCTTAAAAGACAAACACATACAGTTGTCATGGCCTTTCACATGACATGCGGTTTTTACTCGTTTAATGGAATGACAAAATGACCATACCTCACGTTAAGGCTATTGCCGTCGTAGTCAGCGCGGCGTGCCTCCCATCGTTCGTTCATGCTGCCGATCAGGATACCGTTGTTGTTACCGCGACGGGATTTGAGCAGAAAATCCAGAATGCCCCAGCTTCAATTTCGGTTATTTCGAAACAGCAAATTGAAGATAAAGCTTACCGCGACGTTACCGATGCGCTGAAAGATGTGCCCGGCGTGGTGGTCACCGGCGGGGGCAGCAGCAGTGATATCAGCATCCGCGGGATGGCGTCGCAGTACACGCTGTTCCTGGTGAACGGCAAACGCATTAGCACTCGCGGTACACGCCCGAACAGCGATAACTCTGGGATCGAGCAGGGCTGGTTGCCGCCACTGGAGTCCATTGAGCGAATCGAAGTTATCCGTGGCCCGATGTCATCACTGTATGGCTCCGATGCGATGGGCGGCGTGATTAACGTGATCACCAAAAAAGTCTCTAATACCAAAGGCTGGACCGGCTCTCTGCACGGCGATGCCACCTTCCAGGAAAACAGCGATTCCGGCGATCTGTTCCAGACCAATGCCTATGCCTCTGGCCCACTGATCGACGGCCTGTTGGGCGCGAAAGTCACCGGACTGCTGTCTCGCCGTGCGGAAGACCAAATTGTCAATGGCTACAATGAGCAACGCCTGCGTAACGGCGGTCTGACCCTTAACTTTACGCCGGACGATAAGAATGACATCGATTTTGATATCGCCCGTGAATTGCAGGATCGCGACAGTACGCCTGGCAAATCAATGGCCGCAGAGAGTTGCCGTAACGGAACCTGTAAACCCAATACAAAAAGTGAAAACCGCTATGAGCACACCACGTACTCATTAACGCACAGCGGCTATTACGATGAGTTCAACACCACCAGCTATATCCAGCAGGAAGAGACCAACAACCCGGGTCGTGAGATGAAGTCGTACAACACGATCTTCAATAACCAGAACCAGATTTTCCTCGGCGCCCATACCCTGACGCTGGGCGGTCAATATCGTTATGAAAAACTGCGCGATACCGGCAACCAACTGAAAGCGGCTGATGGTCTGGACAAACTGACTCGCTGGAGTTGGGCGCTGTTTGCGGAAGATGAATGGGCAATGACCGACAGCTTCACCCTGACCGGCGGCATCCGCATGGATAAAGACGAAAACTACGGCGACAACTGGACACCGCGCGGTTATGGCGTCTGGCATCTGAGCGATCAATGGACCTTAAAAGGTGGTGTCTCCGCAGGTTATCGCGCGCCGGACCTGCGTCAATCCTCCGCAAACTGGGGTCAGGTCACCGGAGGCGGTCGTCTGAATGGCATTATCGTCGGTAACCCGGATCTGAAGCCGGAAAAGAGCCTGAGCGAAGAACTGGGGCTGCTGTGGGATAACGGCGACAACCTCAACGCCGGCATCACCCTGTTCAATACCGATTTCAAAGACAAGATCACCGAAGTTCGCCGCTGTAACAGCAGCGCCGATCCGGCCTGTACGATTGGCGGTGAGCACTATGATTTTATCAGCGATCGCGTGAACGTTGATAAAGCCAACATGCGCGGTGTGGAATCGACGTTCGGCTGGAAAATGACCCGCGACCTCAACTGGACGGCCAACTACACCTATACCGAGTCAGAACAGAAAAGCGGTCAATTCGAGGGCAAGCCATTAAACAAAATGCCAAAGCATATGTTTAACACGACGCTGGACTGGCAGGCAACGGAGACCGTGGGCTTCTGGAGCCGTCTGAACTTCCGCGGTAAAACCTCCGAATACCTGAGCCGCACCTCTATGTCGCAGGGTACGCCGTCCTATACGCAGGTTGATGTCGGTCTGCGATACAACGCGAACAAAAACCTGCTGGTGACGGCTGGGGTTTATAACGCACTGGATAAACAGATTGATTACGATACCTACGACACTATCCTCGATGGTCGTCGCTACACGGTAGGTCTGACGTACAACTTCTGAGTCTCCCCCAACAAAAAACCCCGACAGCGTCGGGGTTTTTTATCGTTTCACTTGTGTGGTTGCTGTTATTTCTTCACGCGTTCCGGGAAGTGCATTTCACTGTAACGAACAAAGCGAGTCCCTCGGGTCAGCTTATAGCCGAACCAGATAATCAGGAACAGCGGAATACCGATATAGGTTGCCGCTACGCCGCCCCAGTCGATGGTGTCTTTCAGGAACGCTTCGTAGTTCTGGCCCAGCGTGATGATAAGGCACAGGACAAACGCGAAGATCGGCCCCAGCGGGAAGAAGCCTGAACGGTACGGCAGATCCTTCAGGTCACGGCCCTGCATGACATAGCCGCGACGGAAACGATAGTGGCTGATGGCAATCCCCAGCCAGGCGATAAAGCCAGTCATCCCGGACGTGTTCAGCAGCCACAGGTAAACCGTCTGGTTACCGAACATCGAGGTCAGGAAGCACAGACCAGCAATCACCGTCGTAGCATACAGCGCATTACGCGGAACGCCGCCGCGAGACAGCTTCGCGAAAATACGCGGGGCTTTGCCGTCGCAGGCCAGGGTGTAGAGCATACGGGTTGAGGCGTACATCCCGGAGTTACCCGCCGACAGCACCGCCGTCAGGATAACCGCGTTCATCACCGCCGCCGCAGAGAGCAGACCGGCATGCTGGAAGACCAGCGTAAACGGGCTGACGCTGATGTCTTTCACATCGTTACGCAGCAGGCTCGGATCGGTGTACGGGATGATCAGGCTGATGATCAGAATAGCGAAGACATAGAACAGCAGGATCCGCCAGAACACCTGACGCACCGCGCGCGGAATGTTCTTCTCAGGGTCTTCAGATTCACCGGCAGCAATACCAATCAACTCCGTCCCCTGGAAAGAGAATCCGACAATCATCGCCACGCCAATCATTGCCGCAAAACCACCGGCAAACGGCGCATCGCCCGTCGTCCAGTTACTCCAGCCCACCGGCTGAGTGCCTTTGAAGATGCCGACTATCATCATCACGCCCACGATGATGAAGATAATCACGGTTGCCACTTTGATCAGTGAGAACCAGTATTCCGCTTCACCAAAGCCTCTGACCGAGATGTAGTTCAGCAGGAAGATCACACCAAGGAACAGCGCACTCCAGATCCAGCCTGGGGTATCGGGGAACCACCAGCTCATCACCAGCTGTGCCGCCACGAGATCAACGGCGATGGTTACTGCCCAGTTGTACCAGTAGTTCCAGCCCAGCGCGAAGCCAAAGCCTTCTTCAACGTAGTTCTGACCGTAGGTCGCAAACGAACCGGACACCGGCATATACGCCGCGAGTTCGCCAAGACTGGTCATCAGGAAGTACACCATCAGGCCAATCAGAATATAGGAAAACAGCGCACCGCCAGGACCCGCTGCGGAAATGGTGGCACCAGACGCAACAAAAAGGCCGGTACCGATGGAGCCGCCGATGGCGATCATCGTCAGGTGACGCGCCTTCAGTTCGCGACGTAACGCGGGCGCTTCTGTGGTTTTAGTTTCGGAAACCATGTGAAAATGCTATCCATCCAAAAAATGAGGCGCGATTGTAACAGACGAAACGCTCTCTATCTGGCACAAATGCGCTGTTATAAGAGACCTTCATGACCGGCCGCGGATTATAAGTAATAGCAGAGAATAGTGGACCGATAGCCTTCAGGACTCATCACCGGTAAGGCATCGGTCCCCTGGCGTTATTCGCAATAGCTCAGGAAGCGCTGGAGCGCATTGGAGAGGTGTTTCTGGCGATGATGGATCCGCCAGAGCGTACGCACCAGACGCGGAAGCGGCACCGCGACTTCGCTGAGCGTTCCCGCCTGGAGTTGCTCATCAATTACCCGCCGTGACAGACAGCTAATTCCCAGCCCATGACGCACGGCGTGCTTGATGGCTTCGGAGTTTCCCAGTTCCATCGCCATTTCAAATTTCGGTAAGTGCGACAGCAGCAGATAATCCACAATTTCCCGCGTTCCGGAACCGTGCTCGCGCAGGATCCAGGGGGCAGCGGCGAGTTGTTCAAGCGTCACCGGTCCCTGTGCCAGCGGCGAAGACGGCGCAGCGAACACCACCAGTTCATCTTCCAGCCACGGCTCCGAGATGATTTCCGTATTGTGGCACGGCCCTTCGATAAGCCCAATGTCGACCCGAAAATCAAGCACCGCCGTCATCACGTCCTGACTGTTACCGACGCTGAGTTCCAGGGGAAGAGTGGGGAAATCACGACGATAACGGGCGATCACCCCCGGAAGAATATAGTTACCGATAGTGCTACTGGCGTACACACGGATAGCACCGTTGTCTTCGCGGAACAGTTGCTCAATTTCCACCGCCTGCTCCAGCAACGCCTGCGCCCGCGGATAAAGCAAGCGTCCATGTTCATTCACCACCAGCCGTTTGCCTACGCGATCAAAAAGCTGAACACCCAGCTGGCCTTCCAGATCGGTCAGCGCCGCACTGACCGCCGACTGCGACAGCGACAGCATCACCGACGCCTGCGTCGTTGAGCCGCTTTTCAAAACTTCAGTGAATACTTCGAGTTGCCGCAGGGTGATGTGCATGGTCGCTTACCACTTATAAAGATTAATTATAAATATATAATCAATTTTATTTTTAAGCCAGTTCGCCGTAACCTTTTGCCCATAAAAGAGGAGAAGGCAATGACAGAACTCACCTTAACGACTCATCGTCGAACAATGTGGCATTTTATTCCGGGGCTTGCCCTGAGTGCAGTAATTACCGGGGTTGCCTTATGGGGCGGGTCCATTCCCGCCGTGGCAGGGGCCGGGTTCAGCGCCCTCACCTTAGCAATTTTGTTGGGGATGGTGATCGGTAATACCGTCTATCCGCAGATCTGGAAAAGCTGTGACGGCGGCGTCCTGTTTGCCAAGCAACATTTATTACGCCTGGGGATTATCCTCTACGGCTTTCGCCTCACCTTCGCGCAGATTGCTGACGTGGGTGTCAGCGGCATCCTGATCGACATTCTGACGCTGTCCAGCACCTTTATGCTGGCCTGCTTTCTGGGTCAGAAAGTCTTTGGGCTGGATCGCCAGACCAGCTGGTTGATCGGCGCAGGTAGCAGTATTTGCGGTGCGGCGGCGGTGCTGGCGACAGAGCCGGTAGTGAAAGCCGAGGCCAGCAAAGTCACGGTCGCCGTCGCGACGGTGGTGATCTTCGGGACGATGGCGATTTTCCTCTACCCGGCGATGTACCCGCTGCTGGCTCAGTGGTTTAGCCCGGAAACGTACGGTATTTTTATTGGCTCCACCATGCATGAAGTGGCACAGGTTGTGGCGGCAGGACATGCGATCAACCCGGATGCGGAAAACGCGGCGGTGATTGCCAAAATGCTGCGCGTCATGATGCTGGCTCCGTTCCTCATCTTTATGGCCGCACGTGTTAAGCAACTGTCACCGGCCAGCGGTGGGGAAAAAAGCAAAATCACCATTCCGTGGTTTGCAATTCTGTTCATCGTGGTTGCCATTTTCAACTCATTCCACCTGTTGCCACAGGCGGTAGTGAACATGCTGGTCACCCTGGATACGATACTGCTGGCCATGGCAATGGCGGCACTGGGGCTGACAACGCATGTGAGTGCGCTGAAAAAAGCCGGGGCGAAACCGCTGTTAATGGCGCTGGTGCTGTTCATCTGGCTGATTGTCGGCGGTGGCGTGATTAACGTCCTGGTCCAGCACGTTATTGCATAATTCGCTACATCCTGACCCTGTTAACCCGCTATGATTGGGAATTATTTGTTGATTGTTTGTTTATACGCAAAACCACTCACGTTGCATCAAGATGGCAAGTGAATTCATCCCCGGGAGCGTACATAAATGCGTGACCGGGGTGAGTGAACGCCACCAACGCAAAGGCAGCCTGAAGGATAAAGCGTATAGGGTTAACAGGAGTTTTAATGAAATACATCGGAGCACACGTCAGCGCGGCGGGCGGGCTGGCAAATGCCGCCATTCGCGCCGCTGAAATCGAGGCAACCGCGTTTGCGCTCTTTACCAAAAATCAGCGTCAATGGCGCGCCGCCCCTCTCACCGCGCAAATCATCGATGACTTTAAAGCCGCCTGTGAGAAATATCACTTCACATCCGCTCAGATCCTGCCGCACGACAGCTATCTGATCAACCTGGGCCACCCGGTCAGCGACGCGCTGGAAAAATCCCGCGACGCTTTTCTCGATGAAATGCAGCGCTGCGAGCAGCTCGGCTTATCCCTGCTTAACTTTCACCCGGGCAGCCACCTGATGCAAATATCGGAAGACGCGTGTCTGGCGAAGATTGCCGAGTCAATCAACATCGCCCTCGCCCAGACCGAAGGCGTGACTGCGGTGATTGAAAATACCGCCGGTCAGGGCAGCAATCTCGGATTCAAATTTGAACACCTCGCCGCCATCATCGACGGCGTGGAAGACAAATCGCGCGTCGGCGTTTGCATCGACACCTGCCATGCCTTCGCCGCAGGCTATGACTTACGCTCCGCTGCTGAATGTGAAAAAACCTTTGCCGAATTTGAGCGCATCGTCGGCTTTCAGTATCTGCGCGGTATGCACCTGAACGATGCCAAGAGTACCTTTGGCAGCCGGGTCGACCGCCACCACAGCCTGGGTGAAGGCAACATTGGTCACGACGCGTTCCGCTGGATCATGCAGGACGCCCGTTTTGACGGCATCCCGCTGGTGCTGGAAACCATCAATCCCGACATCTGGGGAGAAGAGATTGCCTGGCTGAAAGCGCAACAGACTGAAACGGCGGTTGCGTAATCATGAACGACAGGGAAAAACAGATACTCAAAATTCTGCGCCGCAACCCGCTGATTCAGCAAAACGAAATCGCCGACATTTTGCAGATCAGCCGTTCTCGCGTTGCCGCGCACATCATGGACCTGATGCGTAAAGGGGCGATAAAAGGGAAAGGTTACATCCTCACCGAACAGGCCTATTGCGTGGTGGTGGGAGCAATCAACATGGATATTCGCGGTATGGCGGATATCCACTACCCGCAGGCCGCGTCCAATCCGGGCAGTATCCACTGTTCCGCAGGCGGCGTTGGGCGCAATATCGCCCATAACCTCGCGCTGCTGGGTCGTGATGTGCATCTGATTTCCGCTGTCGGCAGTGATTTTTATGGCGAGACGCTGCTGGAACAAACGCGTCAGGCGGGCGTCAATATCTCCAGCTGCATTCGCCTGCACGGGCATAACACCTCCACCTATCTCTCTATCGCCAACCAGCAGGAAGAGACGGTGCTGGCGATTAACGATACCCACATCCTGCAGCAGCTAACGCCGCAGTTACTAAACAGCTCGCGGGATTTAATCCGCCACGCTGGCGTGGTGCTGGCGGACTGCAACCTGACGCCGGAAGCCATCGAATGGGTCTTTACGGTGGCTGATGATATTCCAGTGTTTATTGATACCGTTTCCGAGTTCAAGGCAACAAAGGTGAAAACCTGGTTTACGCGCATCCATACGCTGAAACCGACGCAAAAAGAGCTGGAAATCTTATGGGGTCATCCCATCAACAGCGACGCCGATCGGCTCAGCGCGGTGAATGCTCTGCACCAACAGGGCATTAAGCAGATTTTTGTCTGTCTGGAAGATGAGTCGGTCTTCTGTAGCGAGAAAGACGGTGAGCAATTCTTACTCACGCCGCCTGCTCATACGGTGGTCGACAGCTTCGGCGCTGACGACGGTTTTATGGCCGGGCTTATCTACTGCTTCCTGGAAGGGAGCGATTTTCGCGAAAGCGCGAATTTTGCGATGGCCTGTGCGGCCCTGTCACGCGCCAGCGTCAGTATCAACAACCCCACCCTTTCCGCTGATAACGCGCTATATCTGTTAAAAACAAACCAGTAAAAACAACTTATCCGGCCTGGGAGCGTTTCTCCAGGCCGGATAAGGCATCAGCCGCCGTTCGGCAAACTCCCGCTATCTGCTATGCCAGTCCAATAAAGAACCCGGCAATAGTCGCACTCATCAGGTTAGAGAGCGTAGCTGCCGCCAGCGCACGCATACCCAACTGGGCGATTTCCGGCGCACGCTGAGGCGAGATGGCAGAGAACGCCCCAACCACCACGCCAATGGAACCAAAGTTGGCAAACCCGCACAGCGCAAAAGAGATGATGGCGATAGTTTTCACATCCAGGGTGCCGCCATCCTGCAGGTAAGGCGAGAGATTGAGGTAAGCGACAAATTCGTTGATCGCCAGCTTCTGCCCAATCAGGCTACCCGCCAGAGAGGCATCACTCCAGTCAACGCCCATAATCCACGCAAGCGGAGCTAACACCCAGCCAAAGATCCCTTCAAGCGTCGCATGACCATAACCGAACCAGCCGCCAATTCCGCCGATAATGCCGTTAATCAGCGCGATAATTGCGACAAACGCCATGACCACCGTCGCCACGCCGGCGGCAATCTTCAGCCCGGTCATCGCCCCGCTTGCCGCAGCTTCGATAATGCTTTTTGGTGGCGTCTCGGTGAAAGAGAGGTTTTCGAAGGTGACTTTTGACGCTTCCGTTGCCGGACTCAGAATACGGGCAAACAGGATCCCGCCCGGAATCGCCATCAGCGAGGCTGCCAGCAGATAATCAATCGGCACGCCCATGCCGGCATAGCCAATCATCATCGAACCCGCAATCGAGGCCATCCCGCTACAGATAGCAGTGAACAGTTCGTTGCGATTCAGGCGGTCAATAAACGGCTTCACGATCGCCGGGATCTCATTCTGCCCGAGGAAAATCGTCGTGACCGCAACAAATGATTCAATCTTACTGATATTCAGGGCTTTCTGGAAAATCCCGCCCAGAATGCGAATCAGCAGCCCCATCACGCCGATGTAGTACAGCAGGCTGATAAGCGCTGTCACAAAAATAATGGCGGGGAGCACGCGGAAGGCAAAAATAAACCCGGCGCCATCAAACAGCACATCCATTTTTGGCCCTACCAGGGAACCAAAGATAAAGGCGCTGCCCGCGTCACTGTAAGACATGACCTTATGCACGCCCAACGCGGCCTGCTCAACCAGCCATTTGCCCGGCGGGAAGTAGAGCATGATCCCGCCAATCGCGATTTGCAGTACCAGCGCAGCGCCTACGGTACGTAAGCTGATGTGCTTTTTATTCACCGACAGTAAGTATGCGATCACCAGCAATACCGCCATACCCACAACACTTCTCATTATATCCATAATGATTTCCCTTCATGCCAGGAAACCCGGCGCGAAGCCAGGTTTTGGTGGTTTCGGGCGACCGCGAGCTGCCCGTTCGTTATGATCAGGCGAGGCGTTGATATTCCTTCGCGATCTCGCAGGCCAGTACGGCGTTGTTAAACACCAGTTGAATGTTGGACTTCAGGCTGTCGCCGCCGGTTAATTCAGCGACGCGCGCCAGCAGGAACGGCGTACTTTCCTTGCCGACAACGCCCTGTTCTTCCGCTTCCCGGACGGCCTGGTCAATCGCCGCGTTGATTTTCTCTTCCGCCATGGCATAGGTTTCCGGGATTGGATTGGCAACCACCAGACCGCCGTTCAGGCCGGTTTGCCATTTCACCGCCATCGCCCGGGCAATTTCCTTCGCGCTGTCGAGACGAATGCTGACGTCAAACGGACTGGTACGGCAGAAAAATGCCGGTAGCGCGGTGGTCTGATAGCCAATTAATGGCACGCCGAACGTTTCTAAATATTCCGTGGTTAAACCTAAATCGAGAATAGATTTCGCGCCTGCACAAACCACGGTCACATTGGTATGGGCCAGTTCCTGTAAATCGGCGGAAATATCAAATGTATGTTCAGCACCGCGGTGAACACCGCCAATGCCACCGGTGGCAAAAACGTGAATACCAGCAAGCGCGGCAATAATCATGGTCGAGGCGACAGTGGTCGCGCCATTTTTTCCAGCAGCCACCACAAACGGTAAATCACGACGACTGACTTTAGTGACGCTATGTCCTTCGCGACCTAATAATTCAATTTCTTCTTTACTCAACCCAACTTTCATTACCCCGCCAATAATGGCAATCGTTGCCGGCACGGCTCCGTGTTTACGGATTGTTTCTTCAACTTCAATTGCCGTCTGCGCATTTTGTGGAAAAGGCATACCGTGAGAAATAATCGTCGACTCAAGTGCAACAATCGGTTTATTACTGTTAATAGCGTCCTGGACTTCTGGCGAAATATGCAGTAATTCAGAGGAAAGCGTTAATTCAGACATTCTGTGTTCTCCACAAGGGTTTTAACGTTCGCAACAGATAATTCAGGGTTGTTGGTATATTCACTGGCCAGCGCCATCGAAGAACAACCCTGTGCAAATCGGATAGAATCAATGAAAGGCATGCCTTCAACCCAGCAGGAGGCAAGTCCCGCCATCATGGCATCTCCCGCTCCGGTGACGTTAACTACGTGGGTTTTTATCGGTAGCGACCAGCCGCTGACGCCGCCTCTTTCACTGTAATAGACCCCGTCCCCCCCCATACTCAGCACAAGACGATGCAGGCCACGCTCGTGGAACCAGGCAGCGACTTTCGCGACATCTTCACGCCCTGAAAGCGCGATGCCGCTGAGGGTTTCCGCCTCAAGACGGTTGGGTTTAAGCGTGTGGATTTGGGCTAAACGCTCGCGGATTTTCACGCATTTCCACGCCGATACCGGGTCAACGAACACCGGAACATTCCCCACATTATCCAGTAGCCAGGCCAGCGTCTGTTCACTAATGTTACAGTCCGCCACAATGACACTGGCACCACGGATGAAATCGAGATGCTGAGCCAGAAATGCCGCCGAAATATGCTCGGTAATGCTCATGTCATTGATTGCCACCAGCATTTCACCGGTATTATCGAGAAGCGATAAATAACTAGAGGTATTCTCACCGGCGACAATCAGGCAATTATCCACATGCACGCCAGACTGATTCGTCTGCGCCAATAATGATTGCCCATAGAAATCATTGCCCACCGCCGTCATTAACCAGGAATTTTTTCCGAGCAGGGCAAGATTATGGGCGATATTGCGACCCACCCCGCCCGGTGTAAATTTAATTTTTCCAGGATTCGAGTCCGCATAATTTAAAGAAGCATGCGAATATCCTGCAACGTCCATATTGGCGGAACCAATCGTGATGATGTATTCCTTTTCTCGCATAGCACATCTCCTGGTATGAAAATACCATGACAATGAGATCGTTAAGACTATTCACGGCTCAAACAACTTATTAGAGCACATGTTTACATTCAAACATGTGTTCATAGTAAACTTGTTTTGATGAAAGTAAACGCACTGGCAAGGGCTAAAACCGCCAGATATGAACAGAATCACAATTTTTTATAGATACAGTTTGTAAGCGAGGAAAAATTTGCGAAGAAGGGCACAAAACGAAGATAAAAAAAAGGGCAGAGAACGCTCTGCCCTTGTATGAAGCGATAACATCATGCCGCTTTGGCGACAGCATCCTCTTCCGGGCGTTTCAGGAAGGCATAGGCCAGACCCGCCACCAGCGTACCGGCAACAATGGCAATCAGGTATCCCAACACCGGGGTAATCGCACCAGGGATCAGCAGAACAAACAGACCGCCATGTGGTGCCATCAGTTTTGCACCGACCGCCATAGAGATTGCTCCCGTCAACGCGCCGCCAACAATACAGCACGGCAGAACACGCATCGGATCGCGCGCGGCGAAAGGAATAGCCCCTTCGGTGATAAAGCACAGGCCGAGTACCAGCGCCGCTTTACCCCCTTCCTGCTGCGCCTTGTCGAACTTACGACGCGCAACAATCGTTGCCAGTCCCAGCGCCAGCGGCGGCACCATGCCTGCCGCCATAATGGCCGCCATTGGCGCATACGTTTGTGTACTCAACAGACCAACGCCAAACGCGTACGCCGCTTTGTTAACCGGGCCACCCATGTCGGTACACATCATCCCGCCAAGGATTGCCCCCAGCAGTACCGCATTCGCCGTCCCCATGGTTTGCAGCCAGTGCGTTAACCCTTCGAGGATCCCGGCGACCGGTTTACCGATGAGGTAGATCATGGCCAGACCGACCACGAGGCTGGAGATAAGCGGAATGATCAGGATCGGTTTCAGCGCTTCCATACTCTGCGGCAGCTTCAGCTTCGTGCTGATGGCCTTCGCCACATAGCCTGCGAGGAAACCCGCAATGATCCCACCAATAAAGCCTGAACCCGTGCTGACGGCGAGCATACCGCCGATGAGACCCGGCGTCAGACCCGGACGGTCAGCAATCGAGAAGGCAATGTATCCCGCCAGAACCGGCACCATCAGCGCAAAGGCTGAACCGCCGCCAATCTGCATCAGCGCCGCCGCCAGCGTCCCTTCGACTTTGAACGCTTCGATACCAAAAGCAAAGGAGAGCGCGATACACAGACCACCGGCAACCACCATCGGTAGCATGTAGGAAACGCCCGTCAACAGGTGACGATACGCGCCTGCACTCTCTTTTTTCCCTTCATTCGCCGCAGCCTGCGCTTTGCCGGTTGGCTCATACACCACGGCTTGCGCCACGGCATTGTCCAGTTCCTGCGCGGTTTTCTTCAGCGCCAGACCCGTAGAAGTACGGTACATTGGCTTACCGGCAAATTTTGCCAGATCCACTTCAATGTCAGCCGCCACAATGACCAGATCAGCCTGCGCCACTTCTTCCGGCGTAATGGCATTGCCGGCGCCCACAGAACCACGGGTTTCGACTTTCACCCACCAGCCGCGTTTTTTCGCTTCGGTTTCGATCGCTTCCGCCGCCATAAAGGTATGCGCGACACCGGTCGGGCACGCCGTCACGGCCACAACACGTTTCGGGCCATTGGTCGTGGCTACAGGTGCTACGGCAACCGGTGCGCTGTATGGCTTAGCGTGACCTTTGGCTTCGCTAAGAAACAGTTCAGGGTGCGCAACCGCCCGGGCAATATCGCCTAACCAGACTTTTTTGCCGTTCAACGCGTTGTCATTAGGGATGGCATCGGCCAATACGATCGCCAGTTCAGCGTCATTTGGATTGTCGATGATTTCCAGATTTGCTTTATTCGCCGCCGCACCGAGCAGAGTTTTCGCCATATAAGCGCGGGCCTGCCCGAGGTTAGCGTCAATAATCAGCAGCGTTTTCATTATGCCTCTCCTGCTGTCAGTTAAACGGTTGTAAGTCGACACGCGCCATCATTGCGGCCAACTGCGGACGATCGGTAATACCGACATTGCTCTGACTGACCGCCAGCGCAGCGACGGCTGTCGCCAGACGCAGCGTATGTTCACTGGATTCGCGCATCAGCAAACCGTAAATCAGGCCGCCGACCATTGAATCCCCTGCCCCCACGGTGCTAACCACATCCACCGAAGGCGGTTTGGCGAGCCATTCTCCTGAGGCATTCACCCACAGCGCACCTTCCGCGCCCAGGGAGATCACCACATGCGCGATACCCTGTTCACGCAACGCATGCGCTGCCTCAATCACATCTTTCATTTCCGGCAGCTTGCGACCAGCCCAGATTTCCAGTTCGCGACGGTTTGGTTTTACCAGCCACGGCGCGGCTTTCAGTCCCGCAACCAGTGCTTCACGGCTACTATCAAAGATAATGCATGGACACTGACTGCGCAGACGCGTCATCCAGTCGGTAAACGCTTCCGGGCTTACGCCGGACGGTAAACTGCCGCTGACGCACACCATGTCAAACTGACCCAGCCAGCTCAGGGAATCATTAACAAAACGCTCCCAGTCGGCAGGCGTAACCTCAAAACCGGAGAAGTTGAAGTCGGTGACTTCACCATCTTTTTCCGTCAGCTTGACGTTGATGCGGGTACGCCCCTGCACCACCTGAAAACGGTTAGCAATACCCAGCTCGCTGAACAACTGCTGAAAACCGTCCTGGTTATCTTTGCCGAGGAAACCACCGACCGTTACGTCGATCCCGAGGTCCTTCAGCACTTTTGCCACGTTGATCCCTTTACCCGCCGCGTGCAGACCGGTGGTTTTCACCAGGTTAACTTCACCGCGTTCGATTTCAGGACAGAACCCCACCAGATCGTAGGCCGGGTTTAGCGTGATCGTAGCAACACGTCTGCTCATTATGCGCCCTCCCCGAGACCGGCAGCGATGGCCTCGCCAATTGCTTTCAGCGCCTGCTCAGCATCAGCCCCCTGCGCCGTAAAGCGCAGGCGATGCCCTTTCTTCACGCCCAGAGCCACCACTTTCATCAGACTACGTCCATTTGCCGGTTTGCCGGTTCCATCAAGGTTTGCCACGGTAATTTCACTGTTAAATTGTTTAATCGTATTGACCAGCATGGTCCCCGGACGGGCATGCAGGCCGTGCTCATTACGAACGACAAACTCGGCGTTCAGCACATCATCCGTCAGCGCGTCATCGCTGGTCAGCAGCGCCAGTACGGTGGCCGCATCAGCGTTCAGCAGACGGTCAGCTTTCGTGTCCAGCAGCAGATCGCCCAGACGCTTCAGCACTTCAACAGGCCGATCGTCAGCCATGGCGACGGTCACCAGCAGTGCCGCCTTTTCGCCCTCGACGTCAAAGGCATTCGCCGCACGGCTCACCGCCACTGCGCTGCGCAAGTTACCTTCAGCACTGTCGCTCAGCCAGATCCCTTGCCCCAAGTTCATCGGCCGATCGTTAATCACTTTCGCGACAAACGCCGCATCTACCGCGTCCGCCTCTTTCAGACGCGCCGCGTTCAGCGCCTGCAACGTCACTAAGTCGGTCGCGGCGACATCCAGCATCAGCGTCTCGTTGTCGAGCTTCAACGGCTCACTCTGCTTTTCGCCCATCAGCAACGCACGCAGTTCTTCCGCCGTGGTCGCTGACTTAAGTTGTTCAGCCACGGAGTCGTCACTCAGCACGTGCGTCAGTTGACGCAGTAAACCAAGGTGCTCATCGGAGCTGGCGGCAATACCAATCGCCACGTAAGCCACCTGACCGTCACCCCAGGTCACGCCCTGCGGGAACTGAAAAACCTGAACGCCGGTTTTCAGCACTTGATCGCGAGTGTCGGTGGTGCCGTGTGGAATCGCAATCCCGTTGCCGAGAAAAGTGGAAGTCTGCTGCTCGCGAGCGAGCATGCCGTCTACGTAGCCGTCCGCTACGTTACCGGCCTGCACTAACGCAGCGGCGACCTGACGGATAGCTTCTTGTTTGTCTCCGGCCTGCTCGCCCGGATGAATGTCCTGAACGGATAACTGAAACATGGTTCTCCTCTCCTGCTGAATTGAAACGATTCAGCTTACATGAGAAAAAAGACGCTATACGGTTTCCTCAACTGAAACTCGACAGCGCTGAAACGTTTCAAGAAGTCTTGCTCTTTCTGCTTCAGCACGCAAGAAAAGTTGCATTTTTGATCGCAAAATTTAGAAGCAATGCACATTTTTGCCTCATTACCGAAAAGGTGCTGAAGCAAATACAGCGCTATTTCGTTTAAGGTTCAGCAGCGTCAGCTAACCGCATTGCCAGAGTGAAATGCCATTTTGATTTTTCGTGGCGATTTTGATTTAGTCATCTGTTTATTTTCAGCTAAGCGGCGTAAACTCCGCGTCTCATCACACTACTGATACCAGAACATGCACAACACCCCCGCTGCCGCCACGCCAAAAACGTTTGACCTGACGTCTACGGCTTTCCTTATTGTCGCCTTTCTCACCGGTATTGCAGGTGCGCTACAAACCCCCACGCTGAGCCTCTTTCTGACCGATGAAGTCCATGCGCGCCCGGGGATGGTCGGTTTCTTTTTTACCGGCAGTGCGGTGATCGGCATTCTGGTCAGCCAGTTTCTGGCAGGACGTTCAGACAGAAAAGGCGATCGCAAACAGCTGATCGTCTTCTGCTGTGCACTGGGCATGCTGGCGTGCGTGTTATTTGCCTGGAATCGTAACTACTTTATCCTGCTGCTTGTCGGCGTGTTTCTCAGCAGCTTTGGCTCGACCGCCAACCCGCAAATGTTTGCTCTCGCCCGCGAACATGCTGACCGCACAGGTCGTGAAGCGGTGATGTTCAGTTCCATACTGCGCGCCCAGGTTTCACTTGCGTGGGTGATAGGTCCGCCGTTGGCTTACGCGCTGGCGATGGGTTTCAGCTTTACGGTGATGTACCTCAGCGCCGCAGTGGCGTTTGTGGTTTGCGGCGCGATGGTGTGGTTTTTCTTACCGTCTATGCGTAAAGAAACCACACTGGCCACCGGTACGCTGGAAGCGCCGCGTCGAAACCGTCGGGATACCCTGTTGCTGTTTGCGATTTGCACCTTAATGTGGGGTACCAACAGCCTGTATATCATTAATATGCCGCTGTTTATTATTAATGAGCTGCATCTGCCGGAAAAACTGGCGGGCGTGATGATGGGTACGGCGGCCGGACTGGAAATCCCGACGATGCTGATTGCCGGCTACTTCGCAAAACGGCTGGGCAAACGCCTGCTAATGTGCATTGCGGTCGCCGCCGGTTTTTGCTTTTACGCAGGAATGCTGGTCGCGCACTCCCCTGTGGTGCTGTTGGGTTTACAACTGCTGAACGCCATCTACATCGGTATTCTCGGCGGGATCGGCATGCTCTATTTTCAGGATCTGATGCCGGGTCAGGCGGGGTCAGCGACAACGCTCTACACTAATACCATCCGCGTCGGCTGGATTATCGCCGGGTCACTGGCGGGCATTGCCGCAGAAATCTGGAACTACCATGCCGTCTTCTGGTTTGCGCTGGGGATGATTATCGCCACGATGGTTTGCCTGACGCGTATTAAGGATGTTTAAGGCGCCGTCAGCGCCTCCAGTTCAATAAGCCAGGTCATCGCCTGGCGAGTCGATTCGCCGCACATTTCCGCACTTGGCTGCAGTCCGGAGCACACTTTTGGCCGCAGTGGAGACGCGAAAATTTTACATCGCATGTGTTCATCAAGCTGGATACACGGCGTATTGGCGGGCTTGCCCTCAGGCATGCCGGGGATGGGACTGGAAATCGATGGTGCGGTGCAACACGCCCCACAATCCGGACGGCATTCCATAGTCTGACTCTCTTTATTATGACCACCGGACAGGCGCGCACAGTACCACCTTTTTTGCACCAGCAAAAGGTGAATTCCGCTTGCCTGAATGACCCGGCGCGAGTAGTTTGACGCGATAATTTAGCTAATCTCTATAACAGGATCTTTTCGATGCCAAGAGCGAACGAAATCAAAAAAGGTATGGTACTGAATTACAACGGCAAGCTGCTGATTGTGAAAGATATCGATATTCAGTCCCCGACCGCCCGTGGCGCAGCAACGCTGTACAAAATGCGTTTCTCCGATGTCCGTACCGGTCTGAAAGTGGAAGAACGTTTCAAGGGCGATGACATTGTAGATACCGTCACCCTGAGCCGCCGTGGCGTTGACTTCTCCTATGTCGATGGCAACGAATACGTGTTCATGGATAAAGAAGATTACACGCCCTATACCTTCACTAAAGATCAGATCGAAGAAGAGCTGCTGTTTATTCCAGAAGGCGGGATGCCGGATATGCAGGTATTAACCTGGGACGGTCAGCTGCTGGCGCTCGAACTGCCACAGACGGTTGATCTGGAAATCGTGGAAACCGCTCCTGGTATTAAAGGTGCTTCCGCCAGTGCGCGCAACAAGCCAGCGACGCTGAGTACCGGTCTGGTCATTCTGGTTCCTGAATACCTGAGTGCCGGTGAAAAAATCCGCATTCATATTGAAGAGCGCCGTTATATGGGTCGCGCGGATTAAGTTTTGCATGTACGTAAAAAAGGACAGCCTGAGCTGTCCTTTTTGTCATTTTCGCTCTTACAGCAGGTCGCGGAACTGGGTCATTTTCAGCGCCAGTTCAACACCGCGCACTTCCGCCAGCCCTTTCAGACGCCCAATCGCAGAGTAGCCCGGATTGGTTTTCTTATGCAGATCGTCCAGCATCTGATGACCGTGATCGGGACGCATCGGTATTGGACGTAAATCACCCGCCTTCTTACGGCGCTGCTCTTCGGTCAGAATCGCCGTTACCACCGCCACCATGTTCACATCCCCTTGCAGGTGCGCGCCTTCATGGAAGGTTTTCGGGTTCTCTTCGCGGCACGTCGAGCGCAAGTGGGTAAAGTGGATACGATCGCCAAAGGTTTCGATCATTTTCACCAGATCGTTATCCGCGCGAACACCGTATGACCCCGTGCACATGGTGAAGCCGTTGTAGATGCTGTCGACCGTCTCTTTCAGCCACTGCATATCTTCAATGGTAGAGACAATGCGCGGCAATCCGAGAATCGGCCGCGGCGGATCGTCAGGATGCACCGCCAGGCGTACGCCCACTTCTTCAGCCACCGGGACAATCGCGCGCAGGAACACTGCCATATTGTCACGCAGATCGTCTTTGCTGATGCCGTCATACTCGGCCAGACGCGCACGGAACCGATCGAGGGTATAACCCTCTTCCGCGCCGGGCAAACCGGCAATGATATTGCGGGTCAGTTTTTCGATATCCGCATCGCTCATGGCGGTGAAATACGCCTGAGCCTGACGCTGTTCTTCGTCGCTATAGTCCGCTTCAGCTCCCGCACGCTTGAGGATATGCAACTCAAAAGCAGCAAAGGCTATTTGATCGAAACGTAGTGCTTTCGAGCCGTCCGGCAATTCGTACTCAAGGTCGGTACGCGTCCAGTCCAGAATCGGCATGAAGTTGTAGCAGACGGTATCGATGCCGCAGGCCGCCAGATTGCGGATGCTCTGCTGATAATTCGCTATCCATGTCTGATACTGACCGGAGCGAGTCTTGATCTCTTCGTGAACCGGAATACTTTCGACAACCGACCAGGTTAACCCTTTTTCCGCCAGAATTGCCTGACGTTTTTTAATCTCTTCGACCGGCCACACGTCGCCGTTCGGAATGTGGTGCAATGCCGTCACAACGCCCGTTGCGCCAGCCTGACGCACATCATCAAGCGATACCGGATCGTTAGGCCCGTACCAACGCCAGGTTTGTTCCATTGCTTTACCTCACAAAGTTGTTATACCAAATTAACTTACCTGAATGACGACTACCATACAGGCTTCTGTGAGGTGATCAATAAAAGGGGCATGATTGATTGATCCAGCTCACATTACCCGGATAAATTCGGCTTACCAATTCAATTTGTTGTCATATAACTTTACACTGGCGTTGTTAATTTATGGTTAATCAGGTGTGTAATTCATGACTACAATTGCCTCAGCAATACTGCCGGATGGCGTACAAACGCCGCACTATGACCGCCAGCAGCTCAAAACGCGCATGGTGCATTTCGGCTTTGGCGCCTTTCATCGTGCGCACCAGGCATTACTGACCGACCGGGTGCTGAACGCCCAGGGCGGGGATTGGGGAATTTGTGAAATCAGCCTGTTCAGCGGCGACACGTTGATGAGCCAACTCCGCGCACAGGATAATCTCTATACCGTGCTGGAAAAAGGTGCGCACGGCAATCAGGCAATTATCGTCGGTGCCGTCAACGAATGTCTGAACGCAAAACTCGATTCGCTCGCCACTATTATTGAAAAATTCTGCGAGCCCCAGGTCGCGATTGTCTCACTGACCATCACCGAAAAAGGCTATTGCATCGATCCGGCTACCGGTACGCTGGACCTGACAAACCCGCGCATTATTCACGACCTGCAGGCGCCTGACGAACCCCATTCAGCGCCCGGCATTCTGGTGGAAGCGCTGTCACGTCGACAGGCGCGCGGGCTGGCGCCTTTTTCTGTGCTCTCCTGCGACAACATTCCTGATAACGGTCACGTAGTGAAGAATGCCGTACTGGGGATGGCGGAAAAACGCTCTCCCGCGCTGGCAAGCTGGATCCGTGAATACGTCAGTTTTCCCGCCACCATGGTCGACCGCATTGTTCCGGCCGCTACAGAGGAATCTCTGGCGGAAATCACCCGCGAACTGGGCGTTGCCGACCCCTGCGCCATCAGTTGTGAACCGTTCATTCAATGGGTGATTGAAGACAATTTTGTCGCTGGTCGTCCCGCATGGGAAGCCGCAGGCGTGCAGATGGTTAGCGATGTTCGCCCCTGGGAAGAGATGAAACTGCGAATGCTTAATGGCAGCCACTCGTTTCTCGCTTATCTCGGTTATCTTTCTGGATTTCAGCATATTAATGAGTGTATGCAGGACAGCGCGTTCCGCGAAGCCGCGTACCGACTGATGTTGAATGAACAGGCACCGACGCTCAGTATTACCGGCGTGGATTTAACCGGGTACGCACAAAGCCTGATTGAACGCTTTGCGAATCCAGCGCTGAAGCACAAGACCTGGCAAATCGCGATGGACGGCAGTCAGAAACTACCGCAGCGGATGCTGGCAGGTATTCGCCTCCATCTGGCGCGCGAAAGCGCATGGCCATTACTGGCACTGGGTGTGGCGGGATGGATGCGCTACGTCAGTGGCATCGATGATGCCGGCTCGACCATCGACGTTCGCGATCCGCTGAGCGATAAAATCCGCTCAATCGTCTCCGCCAGTCATGAGGACCAACGCGTCGCAGCACTGCTCTCTTTACAGGAAGTCTTTGGCAACGACCTCCCGCACAATCCTGCTTTTGTTCAGGTGATTGAAACGGCCTGGCAGCGTATCGCGCAACGCGGCGCGCATCAGGCGGTGATTGATACGTTAAAAAATTAACAATTTCTGCCATTAAGGCGAACGGAGCCTGTCTTCGTTCGTCCCGCCCTTCTCTTTTTCACTTTTTTTCGCCAGGATTAAAGCTAACCCGTTACGGCACATCATTCTGGAGCAGGCGTGACCAAAACTAACCTCATCACCGGTTTCCTCGGCAGCGGAAAAACCACTTCAATTCTTCATCTGTTAGCGCACAAAGATCCTGCCGAAAAATGGGCGGTACTGGTCAATGAGTTCGGCGAGGTCGGTATCGACGGCGCCCTGCTGGCAGATAGCGGCGCGTTGCTCAAAGAGATCCCCGGCGGCTGTATGTGCTGCGTGAACGGCCTGCCCATGCAGGTTGGCCTGAACACGCTGTTGCGTCAGGGAAAACCAGACCGTCTGCTGATCGAACCGACGGGACTGGGGCACCCGAAACAGATCCTCTCTCTCCTCACCGCGCCGGTGTATGAACCCTGGATAGACCTTCGCGCCACGCTGTGTATTCTTGACCCACGCGGGTTGCTGGATGAAAAAAGCGTTGCCAATGAGAACTTTCGTGACCAACTGGCTGCGGCAGATATCATCGTGGCGAATAAAACCGATCGCGCGACGGCGGAGAGTGAACGCGCTTTGCAGACCTGGTGGCAGCAGTTCGGCGGCAACCGTCAGTTAGTGCAAGCCGATCACGGTCAGATTGACGGACAGTTGCTGGACTTACCGCGTCTGAATCTGGCTGAATTACCCGCCAGCGCGGCGCATTCGCACAGCCAGCCTGTAACACGAGGACTCGCGGCGATGAGTCTGCCGGCACAACAGCGCTGGCGTCGTAGCCTGAACAGTGGCCAGGGGCATCAGGCCTGCGGCTGGATTTTCGATGCCGATACCGTCTTTGACACCATTGGGCTGCTGGAATGGGCGCGTCTGGCGCCAGTTGGTCGGGTGAAAGGGGTCATGCGTATTGCGGAAGGTCTCGTGCGCATTAACCGCCAGGATGAAGATCTGCACATTGAAACGCAGAACGTCGCGCCGCCGGACAGCCGTATTGAACTGATTTCCAGTACTGAGGCAGACTGGAATACGTTGCAGAGCGCATTGTTGAAGCTTCGTTTAGCTGAACACGCGTAAGGTTGCCTGCGATTTATTGAACAGTGAACTCTTTGAATATGAAAATCAGGTTACCACTGATACTTCTGCTGAATCTTGCCGGTCTGGCTTTATTCATGAGCTGGTATATGCCCGTGAATCATGGATTCTGGTTCCCGGTTGACGCCGGCATTTTTCACTTTTTCAACCAGAAACTGGTAGAGAGCCAGACCTTCCTGTGGCTGGTCGCCATCACCAACAATCGGGCGTTTGACGCCTGTTCCCTGTTGGCGATGGGCGGTCTGATGCTGAGTTTCTGGCTGAAGGAGACGCCTGCAGGCCGCCGTCGTATTGTCATCATCGGCCTGGTGATGTTGCTCACCGCCGTGGTTCTGAACCAGGCGGGTCAGGCGCTGCTGCCCGTAAAACGCGCAAGTCCCACGCTCAGTTTTGACAATATTTATCGCGTCAGTGAATTGCTGCATATTTCGACGAAGGATGCGTCCAGAGACAGTTTCCCTGGCGATCACGGAATGATGCTGCTTATTTTCGCCGCATTTATGCTGCGCTATTTCGGAAAAGCCGCAGGGATTATCGGCCTTATTATCGTTGTGGTTTTTGCTTTCCCGCGCGTCATGATCGGCGCCCACTGGTTCACTGATATCGCCGTAGGTTCATTAACCGTGGTCTTAATTGGCCTGCCCTGGTGTCTCCTGAGCCCGTTAAGCGATCGCCTTATCGCGCTTTTCGACAATTATCTCCCCGGCAAAAACAAACAAATCTTAAACAAATAACCCACAGTTATTAACATCATCAGGGTTTATTCTTAAGCCCTGATGATGCATTAAGATAAATTATTCATCTCACCGTCATTATTTAGTCATAACATTATCTTTGTGAATGAATGAGTTGCCTGTTTTTTCGCCATTCTGCACTTAAATTGACCAATCCCGTTTATTCACTTTCTGTATCACATTTTCTTATTAAAATTCAGATAAAATCACTCGCCAAGCCTGTAACGATCGGGTAACCTCGAACTCGTTTTGCCTCGCTGGGTTATTATTCTCTTCGCGAATAAATTTGTGCGTTCTGCCACAGTTTTGCGCTTAAAGAATTGTCTCATTGTGCGTAGGTAATTAGTCTCGTCACGTTTGGCATTTTTTATAACGATATTTATCGTTAAGGACTTCAAGGGAAAACAAACAAAATGGTCAAATCTCAACCGATCTTGAGATATATCTTGCGCGGGATCCCCGCGATAGCAGTCGCGGTACTGCTTTCTGCATGTAGCACTACCAGTAACACCGCAAAGAACACGCATTCTGAGACGCTTGGTGTGGGTCAAGAAGCTTCTTCACTGCAAGCTTCTCAGGATGAATTTGAGAGTATGGTGCGTAACCTCGATGTGAAGTCGCGGATTATGGATCAATATGCTGACTGGAAAGGCGTGCGCTATCGTCTCGGCGGCGACTCCAAAAAAGGTATTGATTGTTCCAGCTTTGTACAACGTACATTCCGTGAACAATTTGGTTTAGAACTCCCACGTTCCACCTACGAACAGCAGGAAACCGGTAAGTCCGTGTCACGCACGAATTTGCGTACTGGCGATCTGGTTCTGTTCCGCGCAGGTTCGACGGGCCGTCATGTTGGTATCTATATTGGCAACAACCAGTTTGTTCATGCCTCTACCAGCAGCGGTGTTATTATCTCCAGCATGAACGAGCCATACTGGAAAAAGCGCTACAACGAAGCGCGCCGGGTTCTGAGCCGCAGTTAATCGTTTGGTTGCTATCCCTTGGCGACCCTGACGAGACAAACGAAAAGCATCGCTTCGGCGGTGTTTTTTTTTGGTTCCCCTTTTCTCTCTGTGGAAAAGCATGACTCGCCGAATCAATCCAGGCTATAGTCTTGTTATTCCATCACATTTGTCATCATCGACAATCTCAGGGTACAACCAGGCATCATGTTCACACGCGCCTTAACGACTGGTCGAAAAATCGTGCTTACCTGCCTGATCACTGGGGTTGTCATTGCTATTGTTATCAGTAGCCTACAGTTCGTGATGGCGTGGCATAAGCGGGAAATCAAATACGACACGCTGGTTTCCGACATTCAACATTACCTGGTCAGCTATTTCGCCGATCTCAAAAATACCACCGATATCCTCCAGCCGTTGACCTTAAATACCTGCAAACAAGTCAGCGCGGATCTCACTTCTCGTGCCGCGTTTAGCCTGAACGTTCGCGCGTTTTTGCTGGTTAAGGATAAGAAAGCATTTTGCTCATCGGCAACCGGTGGAATGGATGCGCTGCTGACCGAACTGGTCCCCAGCCTCGATATTAGTAAAGATATCGACATGGCGATTATCCCGGGAACACCGATGATGCCCAATAAACCTGCGATGGTGATTTGGTATCGCAATCCCCTGCTGGTGAACAGCGGTGTTTTCACCTCCCTGAATATCAACCTTACGCCGTATCTGCTGTATACCGCCCGACAAGAAGACTTTGATGGGATCGCCATTATCGTTGGCAACACCGTGTTGTCGACCTTTTCGGACCATCTGCTCACTGTTAACGATCTCGACAGTTCACCGGAGCGCGAAGCAAAAATAAGCGGTGTTCCGGTGACGATCCGGCTGTACGCAACCAACTGGACCTGGCCCGACTTATGGTATGCCCTGCTTCTTGGCGGGATGGGGGGCATCATTGCTGGTTTACTTTGCTACTACATCATGTGCATTCGCTTGCGGCCCGGGAAAGAGATCCTCACAGGGATCAAACGCGATCAATTCTACGTGGTCTATCAACCCGTCGTGGATACGCAGTCGCTGAAGGTCACCGGGCTGGAGGTGTTGCTGCGCTGGAAACATCCAACAGCGGGAGAAATCCCGCCGGATGCGTTTATTCATTACGCCGAAGCCCAGCACATGATTGTGCCATTGACCCAGCATCTGTTTAAACTGCTGGCGCGAGATGCCCCTACATTGCAGAAAGTCCTTCCTGTTGGCGCAAAGTACGGTATCAATATTGCACCTGACCACCTGCACAGCAGCAGTTTTAAAGACGACGTTCGCCAGTTAGTCGCCGCAATGCCTCCCAACCACTTCCAGATTGTGCTGGAAATTACCGAACGCGACATGATCCAGCAACATGAAGCCTCACAGTTATTTGAATGGTTGCATGCCGCAGGCTTCGAAATTGCAATAGACGACTTCGGTACCGGCCACAGCGCGCTGATTTATCTGGAGCGTTATACCCTGGATTATCTGAAAATCGATCGCGGTTTTATACACGCCATTGGTACAGAAACCGTCACCTCACCGGTGCTTGATGCGGTGCTGACGCTCGCTAAGCGCCTCAATATGATGACGGTGGCCGAAGGAGTGGAAACGCCGGAGCAGGCGAAATGGCTGCATGAACACGGGGTTCGTTTCCTTCAGGGCTATTGGGTCAGCCGCCCCATGCCGCTCGACGAATTTGTCCAGTGGGTTTCGCAGCCACACACGCTGAAATGGTAAAGCGCCAACGCGTGGATTCACAACAGACGCCACCTGCCCTATTATTCAGGCATAAGTGTGACCTGTGCCGGCAGGTTAGCAAGAGAAGGAATCCCTTTGCAGATAATCATTCGCATATTGCTGCTGTTTGTCATATTGATGAGCGCGGGCGCCCAGGCGCAGGCGATCAAAGAGAGCTATGCCTTTGCGGTGCTGGGAGAACCTAAATACGCGTTCAATTTTGATCATTTCGATTACGCCAACCCCGCGGCCCCCAAAGGCGGTCAGATCACGCTTTCCGCCCTCGGCACATTCGACAATTTCAACCGCTATGCCCTGCGCGGTAATCCCGCAGCCCGGACTGAACAACTCTACGACACCCTGTTTACCACCTCTGATGACGAGCCCGGCAGCTATTATCCGCTGATCGCCGAGAGCGCACGCTATGCGGAGGATTATTCGTGGGTTGAAATCACGATCAACCCTCGCGCCCGTTTTCATGATGGCTCGCCCGTCATGGCAAAGGATGTCGCCTTCACCTTCAACAAATTTATGACCGAAGGTGTGCCGCAGTTTCGTCTGGTCTACAAAGGCACAACGGTCAAAGCCATTGCGCCGCTGACCGTCCGTATGGAACTCGCGAAGCCGGGTAAAGAGGACATGCTCAGCCTGTTCTCATTGCCCGTGATGCCACAAGCGTACTGGAAAGATCACAAACTCAGCGACCCGCTGTCCAGACCTCCGCTGGGCGGTGGGCCTTACCGCATCAGTCAGTGGAAGATGGGCCAGTATATTGTCTATTCACGCGTGAAGGATTACTGGGCCGCCAATCTGCCGGTCAATCGTGGCCGCTGGAATTTCGATGTCATTCGCTACGACTATTACCTCGACGACAACGTGGCTTTTGAGGCCTTTAAGGCTGGCGCGTTCGATTTGCGTCTGGAAAGCGACGCCAAAAACTGGGCGACACGTTATGTCGGTAAAAACTTTGATAATCAGTACATCATCAAAGATGAGCAGAAAAATGAATCGGCGCAGGATACGCGCTGGCTGGCGTTCAACACTCAGCGCCTCGTTTTCAGCGACCGACGCGTCCGTGAAGCCATTACGCTGGCGTTCGATTTTGAGTGGATGAATAAAGCGCTGTTCTACAACGCCTGGAGCCGGGCAAACAGCTATTTCCAGAACACCGAGTATGCCGCCAGAAACTATCCTGACGCGGCGGAACTGGTACTGCTGGCGCCGATGAAAAAGGATCTGCCGCCGGAGGTCTTCAGCCAGATTTACCAGCCTCCCGTGTCTAAAGGCGACGGTTACGATCGGGAAAACCTGTTAAAAGCCGATAACTTACTGAAAGACGCGGGTTGGGAACTGAAAGACCAGCAGCGCATTAACACGGCCACCGGTAAACCGTTGAGCTTTGAACTGCTCATTTCCGCCGCCAGTAACAGCCAGTGGGTCCTGCCCTTCCAGCACAATCTCCAGCGGCTGGGTATTACGATGAATATTCGCCAGGTAGATAACTCACAACTCACCAATCGCTTGCGCAACCGGGACTACGACATGATGCCGACCCTGTGGCGCGCGATGCCGTGGCCCAGTTCCGATCTGCAAATCTCCTGGGCGTCTGAATACATCGACTCCAGCTATAATGCCCCCGGTGTGAAAAGTCCGGTGGTTGACAAACTGATCGATCAAATCATCGCGGCGCAAGGTGATAAAAACAAACTGCTGCCGCTTGGGCGCGCGCTGGACAGAGTACTTACCTGGAATTACTACATGCTGCCGATGTGGTACATGGCGGAAGACCGACTGGCCTGGTGGGATAAATTCTCCCGTCCGGCCATTCGTCCGATTTATACCATCGGCCTGGATAACTGGTGGTATGACGTAAACCGGGCGGCGAAGTTGCCAGCCGCCAGACGACAGGGAGAATAAATGGGCGCGTACCTGATTCGCCGTTTGTTGCTGGTTATCCCGACGCTCTGGGCGATCATCACCATCAACTTTTTCATCGTGCAAATTGCCCCTGGCGGCCCGGTCGACCAGGCGATTGCCGCCATTGAGTTTGGTCAGACGAGCGCACTGCCCGGTGCCGGAAGCGAAGGCATCCGCGCCAGCCACGCCCGGACCGGGGTGGGTAATATCAGCGACAGCAACTATCGCGGAGGACGCGGCCTTGACCCTGAAGTGATTGCCGAAATCACCCAACGCTACGGTTTTGATAAGCCACTGCACGAGCGCTATTTCACCATGCTGTGGAATTACATTCGCTTCGATTTCGGCGACAGCCTGTTTCGTAGCGCCTCGGTGCTGGCGCTCATCAAAGAGAGTCTGCCGGTGTCTATTACCCTGGGGCTGTGGAGTACGCTCATCATCTATCTGGTGTCGATTCCGTTAGGGATCCGCAAGGCCGTGCATAACGGCAGCCGATTCGACGTCTGGAGCAGCGCGTTTATTATCATTGGCTACGCTATCCCGGCGTTTCTGTTCGCAATACTGTTGATTGTCTTTTTTGCCGGCGGCAGCTATTACGATCTCTTCCCGCTGCGTGGCCTGGTCTCGGCGAATTTTGACTCCCTGCCCTGGTATCAGAAGATAACCGACTATCTGTGGCACATCACCTTACCCGTCCTGGCGACAGTGATTGGCGGGTTTGCCGCGTTGACCATGCTGACCAAAAACGCCTTTCTCGATGAGGTCCGTAAGCAGTACGTCGTCACCGCCCGTGCCAAAGGGGTGAGTGAAGGGAATATCCTGTGGAAGCACGTTTTTCGCAACGCCATGCTGCTGGTGATCGCCGGTTTTCCCGCCACCTTCATCAGTATGTTTTTCACCGGTTCACTGCTGATTGAAGTGATGTTTTCACTCAATGGTCTGGGGCTGTTGGGCTATGAGGCGACGGTTTCACGAGACTACCCGGTGATGTTTGGCACGCTGTACATATTCACCCTGATTGGCCTGCTGCTGAATATTCTCAGTGATATCAGCTATACGCTGGTCGATCCGCGTATTGATTTTGAGGGACGTTAATGGCCCATTTAAGCCCCGTCAATCAGGCCCGCTGGGCACGTTTTCGCCATAATCGTCGTGGTTTCTGGTCGCTGTGGATTTTTCTTGTCCTGTTTGGTCTGAGCCTGTGTTCTGAGCTGATTGCTAACGACAAACCGTTACTGGTGCGCTACGACGGAAGCTGGTATTTCCCGCTGGTCAAAAACTACAGTGAGAGCGATTTTGGCGGCCCTCTGGCAACGAGGGCGGATTACCAGGACCCGTGGTTAAAGCAACAACTGGAAAAGCGCGGTTGGGTTCTCTGGGCACCGGTGCGTTTTGGGGCGAACAGCATCAACTTTGCAACCGACACCCCCTTTCCCTCGTCCCCTTCGGCGCAAAACTGGCTGGGTACCGATGCCAACGGCGGCGACGTGCTGGCGCGAGTGCTTTACGGTACGCGTATTTCCATTCTTTTCGGCCTGATGCTTACCCTGTGTTCAAGCGTCATGGGCGTGCTGGCCGGGGCGTTGCAGGGCTATTACGGGGGTAAAGTGGATCTATGGGGCCAGCGGTTCATTGAAGTCTGGTCGGGTATGCCGACGCTGTTCCTGATCATTTTGCTCTCCAGCGTCGTGCAACCCAACTTCTGGTGGCTGCTGGCGATTACGGTGCTGTTTGGCTGGATGAGTCTGGTGGGCGTGGTGCGCGCAGAGTTCTTACGCACGCGTAATTTTGACTATATCCGGGCCGCCCAGGCGCTCGGCGTTAGCGACCGCAGTATCATCTTTCGCCACATGCTACCCAACGCAATGGTTGCCACCCTGACCTTCTTACCGTTCATTTTATGCAGTTCTATTACTACCCTGACGTCGCTGGACTTCCTCGGCTTTGGTTTGCCGCTAGGCTCTCCTTCGCTGGGCGAGTTGCTCCTGCAAGGTAAAAATAACCTGCAAGCGCCGTGGCTGGGCATCACCGCCTTCCTGTCCGTGGCCATTTTACTCTCGCTGCTGATCTTTATCGGCGAGGCCGTCCGTGACGCATTCGATCCCAACAAGGCGGTGTAATATGACGCAACCTTTGCTCGCCATTGACAATCTGACGCTGGGATTTCGCAAGCAGGAGACGGTCCGCACGGTGGTTAACGCGATTTCGTTGCGCGTGGAGGCTGGCGAAACGCTGGCGCTGGTGGGAGAATCCGGCTCCGGCAAGAGCGTTACCGCGCTGTCGATTCTGCGCCTGTTACCTACCCCGCCCGCAGTGTATCTCGGCGGCGATATCCGTTTTCACGGTGAGTCCTTACTGCACGCCAGTGAGCAGACCCTGCGCGGCGTACGCGGCAACAAGATTGCCATGATTTTCCAGGAGCCGATGGTGTCGCTAAACCCGCTCCACAATCTCGAAAAACAGCTCTATGAAGTGCTTTCCCTGCACCGGGGAATGCGCCGGGAAGCGGCACGCGCGGAGATATTAAGCTGTCTCGACCGGGTCGGCATTCGTCAGGCGGCAACACGACTGGGTGATTACCCGCACCAACTTTCCGGCGGCGAACGTCAGCGGGTGATGATTGCAATGGCGCTATTAACGCGACCCGAATTGCTCATCGCTGATGAGCCAACCACCGCGCTGGATGTCTCGGTACAGGCGCAGATCCTGCAACTGCTGCGCGAACTCCAGCGCGAGCTGAATATGGGGATGTTGTTCATCACCCATAACCTCAGTATTGTCAGGAAGCTCGCCGACAGCGTGGCGGTGATGCAAAACGGGCAATGCGTTGAGCAAAACCGGGCTGCTCCCCTTCTCCATGCGCCCACCCATCCCTACACGCAGAAGTTGCTCAACAGCGAACCGGCAGGCGATCCGGTACCATTGCCGCAGGGGCTGTCCCCCCTTCTCAGTGTTGAGGATTTACGCGTCGCGTTCCCCATTCGCAAGGGCATCCTTAAGCGCGTGGTGGCGAACAATGAGGTGGTGAAAGGCATCAGTTTCAGTCTGCAACCGGGTGAAACGCTGGGGCTGGTGGGGGAATCAGGTTCGGGAAAAAGCACTACCGGGCTGGCGCTCCTGCGGCTTATTACCTCTCAGGGCAGCATAGAATTTGACGGTCAGCAGTTACAACATCTTAAGCGCCGACAGCTGTTGCCCGTTCGTCATCGTATCCAGGTGGTCTTCCAGGATCCCAACTCCTCGCTGAATCCGCGACTGAGCGTACTGCAAATCATTGAAGAAGGACTGCGCGTTCACCAGCCAGCGCTCTCAGCCGAACAGCGTGAGCAGCAGGTCGTGGATGTGATGGCGGAAGTGGGACTGGATGCCGACACGCGTCATCGCTATCCGGCGGAGTTTTCCGGCGGTCAGCGCCAGCGTATCGCAATTGCCAGAGCGCTGATCCTGAAACCGTCATTGATTATTCTTGATGAACCCACGTCGTCTCTCGATCGGACCGTGCAGACGCAAATTCTCGCGCTGTTGAAATCGTTGCAGCAGAAGCATCGTCTGGCCTATATCTTCATAAGCCACGATCTGCACGTGGTACGCGCGTTATGCCATCAGGTGATTGTGCTAAGACAGGGAGAGGTAATCGAGCAGGGGCAATGCCAGCACGTCTTTAGCGCACCGCAGCAGGCGTATACGCGTCAGCTTCTCACGCTAAGCTGACGCTCAAAACGGATTGTTGTTAGAAAACGGTTCGGCAATGGCCACGCCAAAGTTCTTCAGACGACAGGTCGCGGCAAACTCGTCCTGGCGATTCACAAACAGGCACGGTTCACCTTCACACTCCAGTACTGAACATGGCACTTCAATATCGCTGAGCGCCTGGCTGAGTTTATGCATCACCGGCCAGGCGCTATCGCCATCCGGACTCAGCAGTTTAAGCGCCACCAGACTGTTTTCTACACTTTGGCCATTTTGCGGAATCGGTTCAACTTTCGAACCTGCGAAACCCGCTGACCAACGATAGTTCTGTGGTAAGCGATGAACGATTGAGAGCTGTAATGTTGTCACTTTCTTTCCCCGGAAGCACAATAACTTCACAATTTATTTACATCTATATTAACACATCATTGACAATCCGTCCTTAAACGGTTGCATAACGTGACGATCCTTATCCCGCGTGGCCAGTATGGTCGGTATGGCCTTTATTAAAATAGATGTTTCCAGTCGGGATGGGAGCGCGGGCTATATGTACCCGTTTCTGCGATCTAACTCAACCTTTTTAACTACAATGATGTGACTTTTTACATAAATTGATTTTACATAAAATAAACATATATCGGGGAAATGATGGAATTGTCGTTGACATACATCAACAAAGGAAGCCGAACGGCTTCCATGTTGTGTATTTGATCACCGTTTTTTCGGGCGGCTCGCATAGAGATAGAACAAAATTGAACAACTTGCACAGAAAGCAATGGACCAAATCATCGGCCAGGCCGAGTTAAACGTCGCCAGAGAGAGCAATGCGCCGACGAGCGCGCCAATGCCAAAGCGGAAGGTACCCGCCAGCGACGAGGCCGTTCCCGCCATATGTGGGAACTCATCGAGGATCACCGCCATCGCATTGGAGGAGATCATCGACACGCAGCCGACAAAGACCGCCACACCCAGCACCAGCGCCCAGAAACCGACGCCAAACAGCGCGCTGAGCACCATCCACACCGCCATCGCCAGTTGGATCCACAATCCGGTACGGAACATGTTCAGCGCACCGATCCGCCGCACAAAGCGACTGTTAAAAATCGTCATAATGAACAAAAAGACGATGTTCAGGGCGAAGTAGTAACCAAAATCCTGCGGTGATACATGGTTGATTTCGATATACACGAAAGGCCCGGCGCTAAGGAATGAGAACATCCCGGCAAAGCTAAAGCCACTGGCCAGCATATAGCTCAGCACCCGCTTATGGCGAAACAACGAGGCGAAGTTACCTATCGTCGTGCGAATATGGAACGGCTGGCGCTTTTCAACCGGCAGCGTCTCTTTAATGAGCGTCGCGATCATGACAGAGGCCAGCACCGCTGCGATCGCCAGGATCCAGAAGATGTAGTGCCAGCTCAGCCATACCAGCACCCAGCCGCCGATAATCGGCGCCATCAGCGGCGCAATCGTGGTCACCAGCATGACGAATGACATCATGCGGGAGAACTCTTCTTTCGGATACATATCGCGCATCAGCGCATTGATCACCACGCTGGCAGCGGCTGCCGCCAGGCCGTGAAAGAATCGCATGACAATCAGTTGATCGATGGTTTGCGCCAGCGCGCAGGCCACAGCAGCCGCGGCGAACACCAGCGTGCCGCCGAGGATCACCGGTTTTCGCCCGAGGCTATCCGCCATCGGCCCATACAGCAACTGCCCGACGGCGAAGCCCAGAATATAGGTGCTGAGCGTCATCTGCGCACTGCCCGCCGGCACGCCAAACTGCTCGGAGATCACCGGTAGCGCCGGAAGATACATATCGATCGACAGCGGCATCAGCATAGCCAGCAGACCGAGGATAAAAACAATGGCAAAAGACGAGTGCTGCCGGGTGGTCACAAAAAACTCCTGAATTTGTCAGAGGCAGGTTAAAAACCTGGCCTGTCTGGCTTAGACAACGCTGGCAATTTCCGCGTCAGTCAATGGACGATACTCACCCGGTTCAAGGTCAGCATCGAGGATAATGGCGCCGATCCGCTCGCGGTGCAGCCCGACAACGTGGTTGCCCACGGCGGCAAACATCCGTTTCACCTGATGATAGCGCCCTTCGCTAATGGTCAGACGCACCTGCGTGGGAGTAATAACCTCAAGCACAGCCGGCTTCGTGAGATCTTTCTCATTATGGAGTTGCACGCCCTTCGCAAACTGCTCTGCGGTATCACCGGTTACCGGCGACTCCAGCGTGACCAGATAGGTTTTCTCGCAGTGATGACGTGGCGAAGTAATACGATGCGACCACTGCCCATCGTCGGTCATCAGCACCAGACCGGTGGTGTCGATATCCAGGCGACCCGCAGCGTGTAATTTATGCGCGACCGGCTCATCCAGGAAGTAAAGGATCGTCGGATGATCCGGGTCATCGGTTGAGCACACGTAACCCTGGGGTTTATTAAGCATAAAGTAACGTGGGCCATTTTGCTGAACCAGCGTGTTGCCATCATATTCTACGTCGTGTTCTGGCAACAGTTTGAACGCGGTATTTCGGATGATTTCACCATCCACGGTAACACGGCTACCGCGGATCTCACGCCCGGCAATAGCGCGGCTGACGCCGAGTTGCTGAGCGATAAATTTATCAAGTCGCATGAGTGTGATTTTGCCTGTAACAATACGGGAATCGGGCGCGCTGCCCGAAAAGTGGAGCCGTTATCTGCCCAGTATAGCGGGCTAACAACATCCCTCAAGGGAAAACGATTCGTGGCATACTATACCCGAGTTCGTTACGTATTGTGAGACCATGATTTTTACACTTCGCCCCTACCAGCAAGAAGCAGTGGATGCCACGCTCAACCATTTCCGCCGCCATCAAACGCCAGCGGTGATTGTTCTCCCCACCGGCGCCGGTAAAAGCCTGGTGATTGCCGAACTGGCGCGCGTCGCCAGAGGGCGTGTGCTGGTGCTGGCACATGTGAAAGAGCTGGTGGCGCAAAACCATGCCAAATACTGCGCGCTGGGACTGGAGGCCGATATTTTTGCGGCCGGACTCAAACGCAAAGAGAGCCACGGCAAAGTGGTGTTCGGCAGCGTTCAGTCCGTGGCCCGTAACCTGGACGCCTTCCAGAGCGAATTTTCGCTGCTAATTGTTGATGAATGCCATCGCATCGGCGATGACGAAGAGAGCCAGTATCAGCAGATCCTTACTCATCTGAGCAATGCTAATCCCCATATTCGCCTGCTGGGGCTGACCGCCACCCCTTTTCGTCTGGGTAAAGGCTGGATCTATCATTTCCACTACCACGGTATGGTGCGCGGCGACGACAAGGCGCTGTTTCGCGACTGCATTTATGAACTGCCGCTGCGTTATATGATTAAGCACGGCTATCTCACACCGCCGGAACGACTTGATATGCCGGTGGTACAGTACGATTTCAGCCGCCTGCAGGCGCAGAGCAATGGTCTGTTTAGCGACGTTGATCTGAACCGGGAGCTGAAAAAGCAGCAGCGCATCACGCCGCACATCATCAGCCAGATTGTTGAATTTGCCCAGACCCGCAAAGGGGTGATGATATTTGCCGCCACCGTCGAACACGCCAGAGAGATAGTCGGATTGCTGCCCAAAGAGGATTCTGCGCTGATTACAGGCGACACCCCCGGCCCTGAACGCGACGCACTGATCGATGCGTTCAAAGCCCAGGGTTTTCGCTATCTGGTCAATGTCTCCGTCTTAACCACCGGCTTTGATGCCCCGCACGTCGATCTTATCGCCATCCTGCGCCCCACCGAGTCGGTCAGTCTGTACCAACAAATTGTGGGTCGCGGTCTGCGCCTCGCGCCGGGAAAGACGGACTGTTTGATTCTCGATTACGCCGGTAATCCACACGACCTCTATTCCCCGGAAGTGGGCAGCCCGAAAGGCAAAAGTGACAACGTGCCGGTACAGGTCTTTTGTCCGGCCTGCGGCTTCGCCAACACCTTCTGGGGCAAAACCACCGCTGACGGTACCCTGATAGAACATTTCGGACGCCGCTGTCAGGGCTGGTTTGAAGATGATGAGGGACACCGTGAGCAGTGCGATTTTCGCTTTCGCTTTAAAAATTGCCCACAGTGTAATGCCGAAAACGACATTGCCGCCCGTCGCTGCCGGGAATGCGATACGATCCTCGTCGATCCGGACGACATGCTGAAAGCGGCGCTGAAGCTGAAAGACGCGCTGGTGCTCCGCTGTAGCGGCATGACGTTGCAGCACGGTCATGACGAGAAAGGCGAATGGTTGAAAATCACCTACTACGACGAAGACGGCGCGGATGTAAGCGAACGTTTTCGCTTACAAACTCCAGCCCAGCGTACAGCGTTTGAACAACTCTTTATCCGCCCGCATACCCGCACGCCGGGCGTGCCGCTACGCTGGATCACGGCGGCGGATATCCTCGCGCAGCAGACGTTGTTACGTCATCCCGACTTTGTGGTGGCGCGAATGAAAGGTCAATACTGGCAAGTACGGGAAAAAGTGTTCGATTACGAGGGACGTTTCCGTCGGGCACATGAATTACGCGGTTAATCGTACTTTTGATTGATGTAATGGGCGTTTGAGTATAGAATCTCGCCCGCTTTTGCATACGCAAAGCAGATCACTTACCTGTTGCTGGGTCGCCTGTAACAGGAATTATTAAAGAGAGATTTAAATGTTTACTATCAACGCTGAAGTACGTAAAGAGCAGGGTAAGGGTGCGAGCCGCCGCCTGCGTGCCGCTAACAAGTTCCCGGCAATCATCTACGGTGGCAAAGAAGCCCCGATTGCTATCGAACTGGACCACGATTCCATCATGAACATGCAAGCTAAAGAAGGTTTTTATAGCGACGTTCTGACTATCGTTGTTGACGGTAAAGAAGTTAAAGTTAAAGCTCAGGCTGTACAGCGTCACGCGTTCAAGCCGAAGCTGACTCACATCGACTTCGTTCGCGCGTAATCGCCAACAAGTTGAAGAAAAACCCCGCTCCGGCGGGGTTTTTTTATGGCGCTTAGTTACCGCCTGAAGTACGACGCTGAAGCTGATCGCGCAGGTTCGGCGGCGTGCCTTTAATGGTCAACGTATCGGTGGCCGGATCCCAGAAGATGCGTTCGCCCAACAGCATCGCGTCAAAGTTAATGGTTAACCCACCACCGCTACCGGCATATTTAGTCAGTTGACGCAGCGTGCTGCGATCGGCCGGGAAGCTCTCTTCCAGTTCATAGCCTTTCTCTGCCGTAAACTCGCTAAAGCTCACTTCACTGACGCCAGAAAGCTCTTTTGACAGCGACTCCAGTTCAATCTCTTCACCGGCCTGGAGCTGCTCGTTGCAGTAGCTGTACACCTGCTGACGCACGTTCTGACGCTCAGCCTTATCCAGTTGCGCTTCGGCGGTGAAGTCATCGACCGCCTGCAGCAGTCCACGGTTTTGCGCTTTGGCATTGAGACCTTCGCTGGCCCCGAGGAAATCCATAAAGAAGTCCGCCACTTTGCGCCCTACCCGTCCTTTCAGGAAGGTCAGGTAGCGGGTGGATTCCGGATTGGTTTCCCACTCGGTCAGATCGATACGCGCGACAATATCGGCATGGTTGATATCCAGATAGTGCGTTGGGTTGATATCCAGATTCTCATTAACGCGCATGCTGCTTAAGTTGTTCAGCACCGCCACCAGTAAATACTCTACCGCCAGATAGCGATAATGACAGAACAGCACAATGCCGCCGTCAGCGAACGGGTATTTGGCGAGCTCGTCACGCAAACGTCCGGTTGCCGCGCGGCTAAAGGCGAGAAAATCTTCGTCCCCCTGACGCTGCAAGCGCAGTGCTTGCGCCAGTTCGCTCTCTTCGCTGAACAGGCCATACGCTTTGTTTTTCGCGCTATAGACCCGATGCAACTCAGCCATCATATCGACAACGGTGTTTGTCGGTTCCAGTAATGAATCGCGCAGGACCAGCTCAAGGTTTTGCTCATCACGCTTGATAAGCTGGTGCAGGGCAATCTGGTTGATATCCAGACTCATGATAAACTCTCCTTAAAGACCGGGCGGTATTCAACCACCACCGGCGAGGCGACGCAACAGAAGATGCAGCGCCATTTTGCCTGTCGCACGGTAACGCGAATTATTGAGGATAAAAAAGCGGAAAAAAAACTGTTGCTACGGTAATATGTTGCCCTTTCATGAATAAACTGATTTCGATTTATGCCACAAATCTCCCGCTATAGTGACGAACACGTTGAACAACTGCTCACCGAGATGCTCAACGTACTGGAAAAACATAAGGCACCGACTGACCTTTCCCTGATGGTGCTGGGAAACATGGTCACCAACCTTATAAATACCAGCATTGCCCCGGCTCAGCGCCAGGCGATTGCGAACTCTTTTGCCCGCGCGTTACAGTCCTCGGTAAACGACGACAAAGCGCACTAAAAGCCGACTTCGGGGAAACGAACGACAAGTTATGGTAACTCACCGTCAGCGCTACCGTGAAAAAGTCTCCCAGATGGTTAGCTGGGGGCACTGGTTTGCACTGTTCAACATTCTGCTGGCCATTGTGCTTGGCAGCCGTTACCTGTTTGTCGCCGACTGGCCGACAACGCTGGCGGGTCGTGTTTACTCGTATCTGAGTATCGTCGGTCATTTCAGCTTTCTGGTGTTTGCCACTTATCTGCTGATTCTGTTCCCGCTGACGTTCATTGTGATGTCCCAGAGGCTGATGCGTTTCCTGTCAGCCATTCTGGCGACGGCCGGAATGACGCTTCTGCTGATCGACAGCGAAGTGTTTACCCGTTTCCACCTGCATCTTAATCCCATCGTCTGGGAACTGGTGATTAACCCCGACCAGAATGAAATGGCGCGCGACTGGCAGCTGATGTTTATCAGCGTGCCGGTTATCCTGCTGATTGAAATGCTGTTTGCGACCTGGAGTTGGCAAAAACTGCGCAGCCTGACGCGTCGTCGCCACTTCGCCAAGCCGCTGGCCGCCTTCTTCTTTGTGTCATTTATTACCTCGCATGTGGTCTATATCTGGGCGGATGCCAATTTCTATCGCCCGATCACCATGCAGCGCGCCAATCTGCCGCTCTCCTATCCGATGACCGCTCGCCGGTTTCTGGAAAAACATGGCCTGCTGGATGCGCAGGAGTATCAGCGCCGTCTGGTTGAGCAGGGAAATCCTGAAGCCGTGTCCGTACAGTATCCGCTGAGCGAGTTACGTTATCGCGATATGGGCACCGGGCAAAACGTCCTGCTGATCACCGTCGATGGCCTGAACTATTCGCGCTATGAAAAGCAGATGCCTGCCCTCGCCGGATTTGCCGAGCAGAACATTGCCTTCACGCGCCACATGAGTTCCGGCAACACCACCGACAACGGTATTTTTGGCCTGTTCTACGGCGTGTCACCGAGCTATATGGACGGTATTCTGTCCACCCGAACGCCCGCTGCGCTGATTTCGGCGTTGAATCAACAAGGATATCAACTGGGGCTATTCTCCTCCGACGGCTTTACCAGCCCGCTGTACCGCCAGGCATTGCTGTCTGACTTCTCAATGCCCAGCGTACAAACGCAGTCCGACGAGCAGACCGCCAGCCAGTGGATCAACTGGCTGGGCCGTTACGCACAGGAAGATAACCGCTGGTTCTCGTGGGTTTCGTTTAACGGCACCAACGTTGACGACAGCAACCAGGCGACTTTCATCCGCCGTTACGCCCGCGCGGCGGGAGATGTTGATAAACAGATCAACCGCGTGCTCGGTGCGCTGCGTGAATCCGGCAAACTGGATAACACCGTTGTGATTATCACTGCCGGTCGCGGCGTCGCGCTGAACGATGAAGAAAGAAACTTCGCCTGGTCACGCGGCCACCTGCAGGTTCCGCTTATCATTCACTGGCCGGGAACCCCCGCGCAGCGGATCAACAGCCTGACCGATCATACTGATGTCATGACCACGCTAATGCAGCGTCTGCTCCACGTCAGCACGCCTGCCAATGAGTATTCGCAGGGACAGGATCTGTTCAACGCCAATCGTCGCCACTACTGGGTGACGGCGGCCGATCTCAGTACGCTGGCGATCACTACGCCTGAAATGACGCTGGTGCTGAACAACAACGGCAAGTACCAGACTTACGATTTACGCGGCGAGAAGATTAAAGATCAGAAGCCACAGTTGAGTCTGCTGTTGCAGGTGTTGACGGACGAGAAGCGTTTTATCGCTAACTGATTTATTATTAATCAGTTAGCCGGATGTCCCCTTGCATTCGGTGCGGAAAGCGGTAGTATTACCTCCCACGAGTCGGCACGTAGCGCAGCCTGGTAGCGCACCGTCATGGGGTGTCGGGGGTCGGAGGTTCAAATCCTCTCGTGCCGACCAAAATTCCCCTTAAGAACCAGCCTGTTACGGCTGGTTTTTTTATGCCTGGAATTTGTACGGGGAATAACTCCGACATAAGCTAACCTGTAACCACCTGAAATTCCGTCGCTATCCTATACCTTCAGTCAGACTGACTGGAGGTTTCCTCTGTGTGAACGATTTGCACAAGCACAGACCCGCGAAGAATACCTGGCCTGTCTGGCCGACGAAGCCAGTCCTTTATCTGGCAATCTCTTCTTAGATCAAAAATATCAATATTTCAGCATGTCAATAACCACTAAAAGCTAATGGTTTATCATTCGATTTAACCTTACAATAACTGAACTTTTTCATGTCTTAAGTTTAAGCTGGAGAAAAAATGGAGCTCAGCCGGAGGCAGTTCTTTCGAATCTGCGCGGGTGGTATGGCAGGAACAACTGTTGCATCTCTCGGATTCTTATCATCTTTTTCCGTTCACGCGGAAACACGTCAGTACAAACTCTTAAAAGCCAAAGAGACGCGTAACAACTGTACTTATTGCTCAGTAGGCTGCGGCATGCTGATGTACAGTCTTGGCGATACCGCTAAAAACGTCAAAGAGAGCATCTACCACATTGAAGGTGATCCTGATCATCCGGTCAGTCGCGGCTCTTTGTGTCCGAAAGGTGCTGGCGTGTTGGATTATATTCACAGTGAAACACGCCTGCAGTATCCCGAATATCGCGCCCCAGGTTCTGGTAAATGGGAACGTATCAGTTGGGATGATGCCATTAACCGCATCGCTCGGTTAATGAAGGACGATCGCGATGCTAATTTCATCGAGAAAAACGCGCAGGGTGTGACCGTCAATCGCTGGACGACCACCGGCATGCTGTGCTCTTCCGCAGCCAGCAATGAAACCGGTATCCTCGACGGCAAATTTACCCGTAGCCTGGGGATGGTTGCCATCGACTGCCAGGCTCGTCTGTGCCATGGTCCAACCGTTTCTGCGCTGGCACCAACGTTTGGTCGTGGCGCAATGACCAACAACTGGGTGGATATTAAAAACGCCAACGTCGTGCTGATTATGGGCGGCAATGCCGCAGAGGCTCACCCGGTTGGTTTTAAATGGGTGGTTGAAGCACAGACCAAAAATGACGCCACCGTTGTGGTGGTCGACCCACGTTTTAACCGAAGCGCCGCTGTTGCCGATCTCTATGCGCCGATCCGTGCGGGTTCAGACACCGCGTTCCTGCTGGGTGTCATTCGGTATCTGCTGAAACACGAGCGCGTACAGCACGAATACGTTCTCCATTACACCAACGCTGCGCTACTGATCCGCGAAGACTATCAGTTCAATGACGGATTATTCAGCGGCTATGACCCTAAAAAACGGCAATATGATAAATCGAGTTGGTTCTATCAGCTTGATGAACAGGGAAATGCCCTGCGTGATGAAACCCTGAGTCATCCTCGCTGTGTCTGGAATTTACTCAAAACTCACGTCGATCGTTACACCCCGGAAATGGTGAATCGCCTGTGCGGGACATCGCTGGAGGACTTCAACCGCATTTGCGACATTCTCGCCAGCACCTGCGTACCCGACCGCACCGCGACTATCCTGTATGCGCTGGGCTGGACACACCACTCCGCCGGGGCGCAGATCATTCGTGCAGCCGGAATGCTGCAACTGCTGTTGGGCAATATCGGTATGGCTGGCGGTGGCGTCAACGCCCTGCGTGGCCACTCAAATATTCAGGGCTATACTGACCTTGGTCTGCTGTCGACCAACCTCCCCGGATATATGCCGCTACCCTCCGAAAAACAGCCAGACTATCAGACCTATATCTCGCAAATTACTCCACCAGCGTTGGGCGTAAATGAAGTGAACTATTGGCAGAATACGCCGAAGTTCTTTGTCAGCATGATGAAAAGCTTCTGGGGCGATCATGCCACTGCGGAAAATAACTGGGGCTATGACTGGCTGCCTAAATGGGATCGTCTTTATGACGTGATGACGCAAGCCGAGCTGATGCTGGAAGGCAAAATAAACGGCTACATCGTCCAGGGATTCAATCCACTGGCTGCATTTCCCGATAAAAACAAATCGTCCCGCGCGCTTTCGAAGCTGAAGTATATGGTGGTTATCGATCCCCTGGTTACCGAATCCTCTAACTTCTGGCAGCACCACGGCGAAATGAACGAGGTTAAACCGGAAGAGATTCAGACAGAAGTGTTCCGCCTGCCGTCATCCTGTTTTGCAGAGGAGAACGGTTCAATTGCCAACTCTGGACGATGGTTACAGTGGCACTGGGCAGCGGCGGAACCGCCGGGTGAAGCGTTGCATGATGGCAAAATTCTCGGCCGTCTGTTTATGCGTTTGCGCGAATTATACCAACAGGAAGGCGGTGCGAATCCCGAACCGCTTATGAACATCAACTGGAACTATAAAGATCCGTATGACCCGCATCCGGAAGAGATTGCCCGCGAAGCCAACGGAATAGCGCTGGCAGACCTCTACGATGACAAAGGACAATTGATCGCGAAGAAAGGTCAGCAATTGAGCAGCTTTGCTCAGCTTCGTAATGACGGGTCGACCAGCAGCTTCTGTTGGGTCTACTGCGGAAGCTGGACCGAGCAAGGTAACCAAATGGCCAATCGCGATAACAGCGATCCGTATGGCCTGGGCTGTACGCCTGGTTGGGCATGGTCCTGGCCGGCAAATCGCCGAATTCTCTACAACCGCGCCTCTGCCGACCCTGCCGGAAAGCCATGGGATGCCAGACGTCCTCTTCTGCATTGGGACGGTAAAAAATGGACCGGAATGGATGTGGCAGACTACGGCCAGGCCGCTCCGGGCAGTAACGTCGGGCCCTTCATCATGAATCCGGAAGGTGTCGCACGTCTGTTCTCTCTCGACAAAATGAACGACGGGCCATTCCCCGAACATTACGAACCCATTGAATCACCTATTGGCACCAACCCGCTTCATCCGGATGTTGTGTCCAGCCCGGTTGCGCGCATCTACCCTGGCGATATCGCTAATATGGGCAAAGCCGACATTTTCCCGTACGTCGCGACCACGTACTCGATTACCGAATTATTCCGCCACTGGACGAAACACGCTCTTCTGAACGCCATCGCCCAACCCGACCAGTTCGTCGAAATTGGTGAAGCGCTGGCGAGCAAAAAGGGGATTACGGCAGGCGACACGGTGAAGGTCATGTCCAAACGTGGTTTTATCAAAGCGAAAGCCGTTGTAACCAAACGCCTGCAAACGCTGACAATTGACGGCAGGCAGGTGGACACAATTGGGATCCCATGCCACTGGGGATTTGAAGGGGCAACACGCAAAGGGTTCCTCGCTAACACGCTGACGCCATCCGTCGGCGACGCCAACTCACAAACACCAGAATACAAAGCATTCCTGGTTAACATCGAGCGAGCGTAGGAGAGGAACTTATGGCTATGCAATCACAAGATATTATCAAACGCTCCGCGACCAACACTCTTACTCCACCGCCGCATGCCCGGGATTTTCGTGCCGAAGTGGCAAAACTCATTGATGTCACGACCTGTATTGGCTGCAAAGGCTGTCAGGTAGCCTGCTCCGAATGGAACGACATCCGCGATGACGTCGGATATTGCAACGGTGTATATGACAACCCGACCGATCTCAGCGCTAAATCCTGGACTGTGATGCGTTTTAGCGAAACCACCCGGAATGACAAGCTGGAATGGTTGATCCGCAAAGATGGCTGTATGCACTGCGCGGATCCGGGCTGTCTTAAAGCCTGTCCGTCTGCAGGCGCAATCATCCAGTACGCCAACGGCATCGTCGATTTCCAGTCTGAGCACTGCATCGGTTGTGGTTACTGTATTGCCGGTTGCCCGTTTAATGTCCCGCGACTGAACCCTGAAGATAATCGTGTCTACAAATGTACGCTCTGTGTGGACAGGATCAGCGTCGGCCAGGAACCCGCCTGTGTGAAAACCTGCCCGACGGGTGCCATCCAGTTTGGCACCAAAAAAGAGATGCTGAACGTAGCGGAAACCCGTGTGGCACAACTTAAAAAACGCGGATACACCAACGCGGGTGTGTACAACCCGCAAGGGGTGGGCGGTACTCATGTGATGTATGTTTTGCACCATGCCGATCGGCCGGAGCTTTACCATAACCTACCGAACGATCCGCATATTGCTACCCCGGTGAATTTATGGAAAGGGATCCTCAAACCGCTCTCTGCTGCCGGATTTATCGCCACCTTTGCTGGGCTGATTTACCACTATGTAGGGATTGGGCCCAACAAAGAGACAGATGATGATGAGGAAAACACCCATGAGTAAAAGCAAAATGATCCTGAGAACGACGTTCATTGATCGTGCCTGTCACTGGACGGTCGTCATCAGCTTCTTTCTGGTCGCGCTTTCCGGTATCGCTCTGTTCTTCCCTACCCTGAAATGGTTGACCGAAACCTTTGGGACACCGCAGATGGGAAGGATATTGCATCCCTTCTTCGGCGTGCTGATCTTCGTCGTACTGATGTTTATGTTCGTCCGTTTTGTCCATCACAATATCCCTGATAAACAGGATCTTCCCTGGATTAAAGGCATTGTCGAGGTACTGAAAGGAAATGAACATAAAGTCGCGGATGTTGGGAAATATAATGCCGGACAGAAAATGATGTTCTGGAGCATCATGAGTCTGATCTTTGTACTACTGGTGACCGGTGTCATTATCTGGCGGCCTTACTTTACTCACTATTTCCCCATCGTCGTCGTTCGCTGGAGTTTATTGATTCATGCAACTGCAGCTATCGTGCTGATCCACGCCATTTTGATTCATATGTATATGGCGTTCTGGGTGAAAGGCTCCATCACCGGCATGATCGAAGGAAAAGTCAGTCGACGGTGGGCAAAGAAACATCATCCTCGCTGGTATCGTGAAGTTGAGGCTGCTGAAAGAGAAGTACAAGAAGAAAGCAAATGACATCCATGAATCTCAGGTTCTCATATCCGACAAAACGATAAAAGTAAGCCCAACCCTGAGCAGAAAAATGTGATTAACACCGTAGCGTCAGTTTTTACTCTGGCGCTATTTTTTCTCATTTTTTCTCAACGGGATGTGTATCCCTGACAACAGGAAGAGTAATCGCTTGAACGAGCTATTCCGCAAGAGAGACAAGGTGCCGCATACAGCGCCCGAAGCGATCCCGTTTTCAGGCTACCCGCGTGCCACCGTCTGGTTGAAAGGTATTTAAAGGTGAGAGATATACCCTCACCTTTCGTTATTATCATCTCATCCAGTGGAATATCAGGAATGATATTGTTCTGCGCATCGTTGTACTGTTATCACAATTAAAAAATTGACGACCAGTCAAAATTCGAAGAAGCCTCTAATGATTCAGGCCAGTGAGAAAAATACGATGGCGTAACTGGATTTTCCACCCTGTCAAGACTCGGTGTATAAGGTTTAAGATCTATAACCGGACTTCCATTGTTCGCGTCAATCCAGGATATAATCAGAATACCTTTATCTGAATCAATATCCATTATTTCTGCCGTCGTGAGTGCAATGGGGTTTGGTCTCTGAGGAGTGCGAGTCGCAAACACTCCCAACGTTTCCTCAGTATAAGGTGCTGACGTTATCATTTTCTGCCGAGATAAGGGATCATCACAGCCATCGCACCACCACAATACATTGATGTGGCTGAATCCGTCTAATCCTTTCAGACCATCGCGATAGGGAGGGTTAAGCGCAATGATTATATCATCATTACTAACCTCAACTTTCCCTATAGCATCAATATATGTTCTCATAGCGTCTCCTTAACAAAAGTCATTTTAAATTGCCTTTATGTTCAGATATGCCGTCGACGACACTGACAATCCTGAATTAACTTTCAAGCTATTGCAACAACCCAAAAAAAGAAGCGACCTTCTGTCGCGCCCTTGTTTAATCTGGCGGAAATGTAGAGCGTCTGACGCTGTAATCCATTCATTTTACTGTCTGCGCTGAGCGAGGAGCGGAATAAATCTTTTCATGCTTTTACGATATATCGACGATATAGCACAACATCTTATTGATACTGAATCAGCCTGCTGAAAATTCCGCTGTACGAACCCAGATCGATTAGATATGTTATTTTTGATGTCATCCTGTCCTGGAGTAACGTATGCCTGAATACTGTTTCTTTAAAAGAGGGGCTCAAATTGCCGCCCTGGAAAGAACTGATGCGGAAAAAACTGCGCAACTTGCCAGAGACGGCTGGGAGAAGCTCTTTGAGGAAGTCCACGCGACCGATGCTAAAAGCGCACTTGCCAGACTCGCGGACATGCGCAAAGAGGAGATAACGACGGAGCACGCCTTTACTACGGGTTCCGTGTTCAGCAGCATCGTTACGGCTATTCTGAAATAGTTTCCAGGAGAAGCTTCGACTGCCCCTACAGCGACTCATCTCTTTGATAACACTCTAATTGACAGCGTTCTCTCCCGGCACATATCCGACCCTCAGTATGTGCTGCGCATCATCATGGGTGTCACAGGACGGAGATCGGAGGTTCAAATCCTCTCGTGTTGACCAACATTCCCCTGGAAACCCGCCCTGGTGGGCTGGCTTCTGATTATTCACACTCATAAGCGTTGAATTCGATTCGAGTTAGGGGAAGGAATAATGTTACAATCCCGTTTTTTGCACAGCCGACCTTATTGCTTATGTGGCATCACTTCATTAAGTACACTTCCGTAGGCGTGATCAACACATTGATTCACTGGATAGTTTTTGCTATCTGCATCTACGCTTTTCATACCCATCAGGCGCTGGCTAATTTCCTGGGGTTCAGTGTTGCTGTGAGTTTCTCTTTTTATGCCAATGCCCGGTTTACCTTCAAGCAATCGACTACAACACGTCGCTATCTGCTGTATGTCGGGTTTATGGGCCTGCTCAGTATCCTGACGGGCTGGGGGGCAGAACAGTGCGGTTTCCCGCCGCTGGTGACGCTGGTTGCGTTCTCAGCCATTAGCCTTATCTGTGGATTTATCTATTCCCGATTCATTGTATTCAAGGACGCACGATGAAAATTTCACTGGTCGTTCCTGTCTTCAACGAAGAAGAAACCATTGGTCTTTTTTACAAGACGGTGCGCGAATACGACGCGCTGAAAGCGCATGACATCGAAATTGTGTTCATCAATGATGGCAGTACCGATGCAACGGAATCCATCATTAACGCTCTCGCCGTTGCCGATCCCCTCGTTGTCGCGCTTTCGTTTACGCGAAATTTTGGCAAGGAGCCGGCGCTGCTTGCCGGGCTCGACAATGCCAGTGGCGACGCCGTTATTCCGATGGATGTCGATCTCCAGGACCCTGTCGAAGTCCTTCCTCACCTGATCAAAAAATGGCAGGAAGGGGCGGACATTGTGCTGGCTAAACGTTCCGATCGCTCTGTCGATAGTCGCCTGAAGCGTAAAAGCGCCGAGTGGTTCTACAAACTGCACAATAAAATCAGTACACCGCATATTGAAGAAAACGTCGGCGATTTTCGGCTGATGAGTCGTGAAGTGGTGGACAACATTAAACAAATGCCCGAACGAAATCTGTTCATGAAAGGGATTTTATCCTGGGTTGGCGGCAAAACCGACATCGTCCTCTACGCGCGCGCCACTCGCTGTGCCGGAAAGAGCAAATTTAACGGCTGGAAGCTGTGGAACCTCGCACTGGAAGGGATCACCTCTTTTTCCACCTTTCCTCTGCGTATCTGGACCTACATTGGTCTCGCGGTCGCCCTGGTTTCTTTCACCTACGGCGCGGGAATGGTAATAGATACGCTTCTGTGGGGAAATCCCGTGCGTGGCTATTCTTCCCTGATTGTGTCAATCCTGTTTCTGGGAGGCGTTCAGCTTATTGGTATTGGCGTACTGGGTGAGTATATCGGGCGAATCTATGTCGAAACTAAGCAGCGGCCTCGATACATCCTGAAAAAACGTAAAACGATGGGTCATGATTCAGACAAGGATAACTGATGTTAAAGCATGTTAATAAAAGCATTCTTTTAATTGCCTTTTTTGCAGTATTTGTCCTGGAGTGGTTCACCCCTATTCACTCCGATGATTACCGTTATGCCCTGCTCGGCGTCTCATTTGATGCGCACCTGAATCACTACCTGACCTGGAGCGGGCGCGTCGTCGCTGATTATGTCAGCGCGCTGTTACTCGCCACCGAGTCTCGTTGGTTTGTCTCGACCATGACGGGCCTTGTCGTCGTCGCGTTCTGCTATTTCATTGTGAAAACCCCTACGGGCACGCTGAAATGGAAAAAACATGATGCATTGATTTTTACCCTTATTTTTCTGACCTTTTGGGTCGCTAACCCGAATATTGGACAAACGGTTTTCTGGATCGTTGGTAGCGCAAACTACCTGTGGACGAATCTGTTCGTCGCCGCATGGATATGGAACCTGTACCGCATACAACAACAGCGCGAAGCGCGGACGCACGTTGGAATGCTGTTGCTCGGACTACTGGCAGGCTGCTCCAATGAAAGCGTCGCGCCTTTTGTCGTTGGCCTCGCACTGCTGGCTATTGTGTACGATTACTGGCAAGAGAAACGTATCATTGCGAATAAGATCGCTTACTTTTTATCCGCGCTGGTGGGTGCCAGTATTTTGATTTTCTCGCCAGGCAATTTTATTCGCGCCCAGGGTGCGCATACCGTCTGGTACAATAAATCGATCGTCGAAAGAATCACTATTCATCTGAGTGAGCGCTTCTTTAACCACCTGGCGCTGGTATGGATTTCTTATGTGGTGCTGGTTTTACTGGCGATACTTTTGTTCGCGACGAAACGACAGGGACATCGCATTAAAAGTGCCAATCTCGGTATGGCCGTGTTAATGCTGCTGGTGGGACTGGGGACCTCTTTTATCATGGTGGCCTCCCCGTCGTATCCCGACCGGGTCATGCTGTCGACATTTTTATTCTTCCTGCTGGCCCTCTCTTTCCTCGCAAGGGAAGTCGTTACGGTAGCCGGTCCCAGGGTCATGAATGGCGTCTATGCCGTTACGGGCCTGATGGCTGCGGTATTCATCTGGTCATACTCCTTAATGTATGCCGCTTATACGCGCGTTTATCAGCAAGATTTTGTCCGTGTGAGTATCGTTAAGAGCCAACTCAGTCAGGGGCACAAGGACTTTACCGTGCCTGATTTCCACTTTTTGAAGATGCAAAACAGCGGGGGGCATTTCGGTTTCTTTCACGATCCGCAGGTTTATGGCCGTTATTTTGGCGCAGAGAATGTGGAAAAGGAAAAGGTTAACTTCGATTACTCCGTGTTGGCAAACGGCAAGCAACAAGCGCTCAGCGGCGATATCACAGCCTGGTTCAATAACCGCGGCGATTTCATGCTGGTGAGCAAACGTCCGTTAACCGGCACCGTACAGGTGAAGACCGCATCGTCCGACATATCGCTCTCGCTTGCGCGTTTTAGCGTCGCAAAAATCAACGATGAATACTGGTATTTCAGCGCGATACCCGAGGAAGACGTGACTCACGTCGCGCTACTGCCCTAATCACATCGCCTCTCATGACGATGAGAGGCTCCCCCTCCCCCCTTTTCCCGACAGGTTTTACTTCTTACCCATGCGTAATCTGGGGTAATATTTCACCCTATTATCGATGCGGTGAATCTGGACGATTCCTGATCGAATAACAATAATGATTCTAATAAAATATCGGGAGCTAACTATGCCTGAAGCAACGCCTTTTCAGGTGCTGATAGTCGATGACCACCCTCTTATGCGTCGTGGTATCCGTCAGTTACTGGAACTGGATCCGACATTCGAGGTGGTTGCCGAAGCGGGCGATGGCGCAACGGCGATTGATCTGGCAAACCGTCTCGACCTGGATTTGATCCTGCTTGATCTGAATATGAAAGGGCTGAGCGGTCTGGATACGTTGAACGCCCTGCGCCGCGATGGGATCACAGCGCAGATTATCATTCTCACCGTCTCGGATGCGGCCAGTGACATCTACGCACTGATTGACGCTGGCGCAGACGGCTATCTGTTAAAAGACAGCGATCCGGAAGTCCTGCTGGACGCTATTCGCACGGGTGCCAACGGCGGTCAGGTTTTCAGCGAACGCGTCAGTGATTATCTGCGCGAGCGCGAAATGTTTGGTGAGGAGGACGATCCGTTCAGCATGCTGACCGAGCGTGAGCTGGATGTCCTGCACGAACTGGCACAGGGACTGTCCAACAAGCAGATTGCCTCGGTCCTTAACATCTCCGAACAAACCGTGAAGGTGCATATCCGCAACCTGCTGCGCAAGCTCAACGTACGCTCGCGCGTTGCCGCTACCATTCTGTTTTTACAAACCCGCGGGCTACAGTAATTCAGCAACACGCGGCCGGAGCGTTCAGTCCGGCCACGTGGTTACTCACTTTTTGGTGATAAGTGCTGCATTGCCTGCGCGATACTGCGCTCAATCACCGCACGACGCGTATCGTTCGCTGGCAGCATCTTCAGCATCATTTCCCAGGCCGCCACCGCGTCGCCAAAACGTTCCTGCTCGTAGGCATTGAAGGCGTACATGCTCAGGACCCGCACATTGGCGTGATCGCGACGGACCAGCTCTCGCAACAACTCCCCACCCCGACGGTTATCATCAGGATCGGAAGAGCGGGTTAGCGCTTCAGCATAGCCCAGCGCCGCATCGCTGTTCTTCGGATCGAGTCGATAGGCGTTAGCATATGCCTCGGTAGCGGTACTGGCATTGCCGAGCACCATACCGATCCGCCCCAGCATGATCCAGCCTTCCACGTTCGTCGCATCACTTTGCAGACGGGTACGCAGCCCCAGCGCCAGACGCGTCATCTCTTCCTCATCCAGCGGCTGCGCTTTTGGATCCAGCGCGCGCTCCAGCAGGGCCGGGCTTTGTGCCGTCGCCTGCTGCCAGATTGCCACCTGCTTATAGCTCCCGGTCTGGTAATAACTGACTGCACTTACAATGACGGCAATCACAATACCCGGCAGATAAACCGCCAGCCCGGCGCGTTTGCCCTGCGCTAGCGTCATCTCGTCCGGGAATACCTCCTGTTTCAGGCGTACCCGTCGACGCGAGCGGGCAACGATAATCCAGCCACCGGCACCAATTGCCGCTACCGGGAGCACCCACAGCAGAATAGTCAGCGGTGTCAGCGGCGGATCATAGGTGACGAAGTTGCCATAGCGCGCCACCATGTAGTCGACTATCTCTTTCTGACTTTTCCCTTCCTGCATCAGTTCATACACTTTCTGCCGCAGGTCGGTCGCAATCATTGAATTGGAATCCGCGATGCTGTTGTTCTGGCATTTCGGACAGCGCAGCTGTTCGGTTAACTGACGGAACTGTTGCTCCTGGGTTTCATCCTTAAACTGCATCACATCAATGGTGGCAAGCGCCCTGGCAGAAAGCAGCAGCAACAGCACACTCAGCAGAATTCTCATTGCGCGGCCTCCTTGCTGTATTTCTCCCACAGCGGCTTGATTTCACTCTCCCAGACGCGGGCGTTCAGATCCCCGGCATGGCGATAGCGAATAATGCCTTTACCGTCGATCAGAAACGTTTCCGGCGCGCCATAGACCCCCAGATCCAGGCCCAGCATGCCGTCGCCGTCAAACAGGCTCAGCGCGTAGGGATTACCCAATTCTTTCAGCCAGACGATGGCTTTCTGGCGGTCGTCCTTATAGTTCAGCCCCACCACGCGAATCCCCTGTGCCGACAACTGGTTCAGGTACTGATGCTCAGCGCGACAGGTCGGGCACCACGTCGCCCAGACGTTAAGTAAGACCGGTTTGCCCTGGGTCAGCACGTCCGCCTCATAATGCTTACCGGGGTTTTCCAGAGACTCGAGTCGAAAGGTCGGCACCGGTTTACCAATCAGTGCCGATTCCAGATTCGTCGGCGTGTCGCCTTCTGCGTTGCGCGCCAGTTGCCACAGCAACGCCGCGGCAATCACGAGGAAAATCACAAAGGGAATCAAAAGTACGTTACGCTTCATACCGCCTCCGACGCCGATTTTTGCGGTTGTACGCGTTTGCGATAACGTGGGTCAAACAGACACAACAGCCCACCCAGCGCCATCAATATTCCACCCGCCCAGATCCAGCGAATAAACGGTTTGTAATACAGACGAACGGCCCACGCGCCGTTATCCAGTTCTTCGCCGAGCGCCGCGTACAGATCGCGGGTGATCCCGCCATCAATCGCCGCTTCCGTCATCATCGAACTGGTGCTGTTATAGAACCGTTTTTCGGCGTGCAGCGTCGCTTCTGCTTTGCCATCACGGGTCACGCCGATAATTGCCACGCCACCGCGATAGTTGGGGCCAGTGATATCCTTCACTTCACGGAAGGTGAAGCGATATTCATGAATATCGACGCTATCGCCGGCCTTCATGCGGACATCGCGCTCGACGCTGTAGTTCTGACTGAAGGCGATCCCGACAATCGTCACCGCCAGGCCGACGTGCCCGGCCACCATCCCCCAGTAGCTGAGCGTCATTTTTGTACCACGCGATATACGCTGCGCAAGCTCCGCCATCGCCAGCACAAACACCCAGCAGGCCATTGCCAGCCCGACAACCGTCATGGCGACAATCTTGTTCTCAAACAGCCACGGCAGCAGCAGAGAGAGCCCAAAAGTGCTGACCAGCGCGATGACCAGCAACCGTTGCAATTTACGCGGTCGATCGCGTCCCCAGCGGACCAGCGGGCCAATGCCCAGCAGCAGGGCAAACGGCGCCATCAGCCAGGTAAACATGGTATTAAAGAACGGTTCGCCGATGGAAATACTCCCCAGCCCGAGCTGCTTATGCACCAGTGGGAGCAGTGTTCCCAGCAGCACCACCAGCATGGCGGCAATCAGCAGCACGTTGTTACCAAGCAGCAACGATTCGCGTGACCAGAGGGCGTTATTCACCCTGGAGCGGACCTTATGCCCACGCGTGGCAAACAGCAGCAGCGAGCCGCCGATCACCAGCACCATGAAGGCCAAAATGAACATCCCGCGGGACGGGTCGGAAGCAAACGCATGCACCGATACCAGCACGCCCGAGCGTACAAGGAACGTCCCCAACAGACAGAGCGAGAACGCACAGATGGAGAGCAGCAGCGTCCACGCTTTGAAACTACCGCGCTGTTCAGTGACCGCCAGCGAGTGCATCAGCGCGGTACCCACCAGCCACGGCATAAACGAGGCGTTTTCCACCGGGTCCCAGAACCACCAGCCGCCCCAGCCGAGTTCGTAGTAAGCCCATGCCGAGCCCAGCACGATCCCTAGCGTCAGAAAAACCCACGCGGCCAGCGTCCACGGACGCGAAAAACGGGCAAAGGTGCTGTCCAGACGGCCGCTCATCAACGCCGCGATAGCGAACGCGAAGGCGACTGAGAAACCAACATAGCCCATATACAGCAGCGGGGGATGGAAGATCAGTCCCGGATCCTGCAGCAATGGATTCAGATCGCACCCTTCAATCGGGAAATCCGGCAGCGTGCGGGCAAAGGGGTTGGAGGTAAACAGAATGAATAACAGGAAACCGACGCTGACCATCCCCATCACCGCGAGCACGCGGGCGACGATATCCAGCGGCATCCGCTGAGAAAACAGCGCGACGGCAAACGTCCAGCCGCTCATCAGCAACACCCAGAGCAGCAGCGAGCCTTCATGCGCGCCCCAGGTGGCCGCGGCGCGATACCAGACGGGCAGTTGCGTGTTGGAGTTACTGGCGACATAGAGCACGGTAAAATCATTCACCACAAAGGCGTTAATCAGCACCATGAAGGCCCCCATCACCAGGATGAACAGCAGCCAGGCGAAGGGTCTTGCCGATGCCATCATCCGCGCGTCGCCGCGTGCCACGCCCCATAGCGGATAGACTGAGAGTAACAACGCAACGCCGAGAGCCAGGCATAACAGCGCATTGCCAATTTCAGGCATCATGATGTCTTATCCTTATTGACGCTTGCCGGGCGACGATGGTTTTCCTGCATCGCTTTTTCGACTTCCGGCGGCGTGTAATTCTCATCATGCTTGGCGAGAACTTCTTTCGCGAGGATGTGATTTTTCTCGCCGAGTTCCCCCTGCACCACCACGCCCTGCCCTTCACGGAACAGGTCCGGCAGGATGCCTTCGTAGGTGACATCCACCACGCCTTCGGCGTCATAGATGCTGAAATTCACCTTCAGCGAGTTCGGATCGCGCTTCACGCTGCCGGGCATAACCATGCCGCCCACCCGCAGCCGCTGGCCCACTTCCGGCATCTGCTGCGTCTCGCGTTTACCGTAGATAATCTCACCTGGCGTATAGAACAGGTCGATGTTGGCGCGCAGCGCGTAAAGCACCAGCGTAATCGTCAGTGCTAATCCAACGAGTACGCCGCAGGCAATCCATAAACGGTTCTTACGTCGAATATTCACGCCGCCTCCCGTTCTGTCTGCGCCGCACGCAGGCGGGCTTCACGCGCCCGTTGTCGGGAAACATCACGCAAGATGGCGCGATGCTGCGTCACAGTATGAATAACCAGTACCGCCAGCGGGATGATGCTCAGCGCCACGGCCAGCCAGACGTAAAAGGCGTAACCGCCCATCGCAAAAAATTCACTCCAGGATGCAAATGCAGTGGTCATTGGCGGCCCCTTTTTAAAATCAGTTCACTCACCCACGGGCGACGTTTTTCCATCATCAGAATCAGGTTACGCATGCGCATCAGCGACAGCGTGATGAACAGCAGCAGGTAGCCGATAATCGCTAACCGCAGCGGCGTACGCATAGCCGGGTCAATGCTTTGCTGCATGCGGGTTGAGCCCTGATGCAGCGTGTTCCACCACTCCACCGAATAGTGAATGATCGGCAGGTTCACCACACCAATCAGCACCAGGATCCCTGCTGCGCGCCCTGCCATTTTACGGTCGTCAAAGGCATGCCACAGGGCAATCGCGCCAACGTAGAGAAACAGCAGCACCAGTTCCGAAGTCAGCCGCGCATCCCATACCCACCAGGTGCCCCACATCGGTTTGCCCCAGGCAGAGCCGGTAACCAGCGCAATAAACGTAAACACCGCACCAATCGGCGCCATCGCGGCCAGCGCCAGGTTCGCCATTTTCATCTGCCAGACCAGGCCGATAAACGCCGCCACCGCCATCGAGGCATAAATCCCCATTGACCAGATTGCCGCCGGGACATGCAGATAAATAATGCGGTAGCTCTGCCCCTGCTGGTAATCCGCGGGTGCAAAACCGAATCCCCAGATCCAACCCGTAGCCAGCACCAGTACACTGGCGACGGCCAGCCACGGCACGAAATAGCCACAAAGCTGATACAGCCGTGGGGGCATAGCCAGTTGATGAAGTGTTTTCCACATAATTCCGTCACCAGACTCAAACGAATGAAGTTACCGTCATGCCGGATGGCGGCTGACGCCTTATCCGGCCTACATACTGCATACTCTGTCCCTGTAGGCCTGATAAGCGCAGCGCCATCAGGCAACGCATTACTGCAAACTAATGCGTAACGCTGCCGCCGTCGCAAAAGGACTCAACGTCGCGCTACCCGCCAGTAACGCGCCTAAAATCGCCATGTATCCATCCACAGGAAGATGCATGGATGCCGCATCCATCGCGGCGGTAGCAAAAATCAACAACGGGATAGTCAACGGCAGCACCAGTACGCTCAGCAACACGCCGCCGCGCTTTAGCCCAACCGTTAAGCCCACCCCCGGTGCGCCGAGAAAGCTCAGCGTCGGCGTCCCCAGCAGCAAGGTCAGCGCCATAATTTTCCAGCCGTAGATGTCCATCCCCAGCAGCAGCGCCACCAGCGGAGAGAGGATCAACAGCGGCAAACCGGTGACCATCCAGTGGGCCATAACTTTTGCCAGCACCACCATCGGTAACGGGATCGGCAGCAGCATCAGTTGCTCAAGGCTGCCGTCCTGCAGGTCATCGCGAAACAGTCGCTCCAGCGCCAGCAGCGAAGCCAGCAGCGCAGCGACCCAGATAATGCCCGGCGCAATGCGCGCCAGCAGCTGCGGTTCCGGGCCAATACTCAGCGGGAACAGCGTAATGACAATCAGGAAGAACCACAGCGGATTGGCAATTTCCGCGCTATGGCGAAAAGCCACGCGCAGTTCAAGACGAAAGATACGCCACATCATTGCCCTACCCTCTCGTGAGTTAGCGCAATCCGGCGAATGCGGTCCGTGGCGACGTTCAACGGCTGGTGGGTGGTGAGGATGACAATCCCCCCCTCTTCAGTATGCTGCGCCATCCGCTGCGTCAGGCGTTCAACGCCGTTCACATCAATGGCGGTAAAGGGTTCGTCGAGGATCCAGAGCGTGGCGCGAGTCAGCCAGAGACGCGCTAACGCCACCCGGCGCTGCTGTCCGGCAGAGAGCTGATTGACAGGGATATCTTCGTATCCGGCGAGGCCAGCCTGCGCCAGCGCCGCGAGACATTTTGCGCTGTCACCGTCCTGGTGGAAAAAACGCAGGTTCTCCAACGCCGTCAGCCGGGTTTTGATCCCCGGCTGATGTCCAATCCACAACAAATTTTGATGATAGCTGTCCCGTACACGATGCAGCGGTTGCGCTTGCCAGCATACCTCCCCGGCATCAGGGCGAGAGAGTCCCGTCAGCAATCGCAACAGGGTGGTTTTCCCCGCGCCATTGCCCCCGGTAACTTGTATCCACTCCCCTGCGTTGACCTGGAACGACAAATCGCTAAACAGGACTCGTTCATCCCGCTCGCAGAGGAGCTTTCTGGCTTCAAGCATACTACCCACTCATTACCACCCCGTCAGAAGCCCGGTTTGACGTCGCGCATATCGGGAAGCTTATGCGCAATCCCTTTATGGCAATCAATACAGGTTTGCCCGTCTTTCACCGCCTGATCGTGCATTTTCGCGGCGACACTCTTCTGGGCCGTTAAGTCCATGAATTCAAAGTTGTGACAGTTACGACACTCCTGAGAATTGTTATCTTTCATTCTTCGCCATTCATTCTGCGCCATCGTCAGGCGATGCGCTTCGAACTTCTGCGGTGTATCGATAAGCCCCAACGCTTTGGCATATAACTCTTTGCTGGCTTTGATCTTACGGATCATTTTCGGCACAAACTCGTGCGGTACGTGGCAGTCAGGACAGGTCGCGCGTACACCACTACGGTTGTTGTAGTGCACGGTTTCCATGTACTCCTGATACACCGTGTTGCGCATTTCGTGACAGCTAATGCAGAACTCTTCGGTGTTGGCTTTTTCCATCCCGGTGTTAAATCCACCCCAGAAAATAATCCCGCCGACGAACCCGATTAACAGCAGCGTACCCAGCGCCAGGCGACTGGGGCGACGCCACCATTGCCAGAGGCGCTTAATCCGGCCTGGTTTACGGTTAGAATTTTCCATAATGACCTCTTATTTTCCGTAACCTTTCGATGGGGTAAAGGTGTTACCCACAATCGGCGGGGCGTCAGTCTGCGGCACATGACACTGCAAACAGAAATAACGACGCGGCGCCACTTCGGCCAGCACTTTGCCGTCGCTGTCCATAAAGTGAGTTGGACTAATACGCGGCGCGCCGGTGGTACGATAGCTTTCGACACCGTGGCATTGCAGACAGCGGTTGGTATTCGTGGTCACCTGGTAACCATCGACGCTATGGGGAATCATCGGCGGCTGATTCACGTAGTTCAGCGGCATACGCTCCTGCTCTTTGTGCATGCGAATCGCCCCTTCCTGTGTCCCTGACACTTCCGGAGACTGGCTAAGATCCACTCCGTTTGCCGCCCAAACCGCACCGCTCACCACCAGGGCCAGCAGGGCTGTCCATTGACACAGCGCTTTCTTCAGGTCATGGCTTTTCATGATTTCGCTCCCGAACTCCATCGTGTAGTTATTGTAAATACGTCCTCAGAACAGACATCCACGCAGCGACCGCAGGCCATGCAATCGCGACTGGTGACCTGCACCGGGCTTTGCTCATCCAGCACCGGGGCACGTAACACATGCGGTTCCGGGCAAACATGAAAACAGTCCATACAGCGGTTACATTTCTGTCGGTCTTTTGCCGCAACGGTTAACACGCCCTGGCTACCCAGCACGCCATACAGTGCGCCTAAAGGACAAAGATGCCCGCACCAGCCGTGTTCAACGACCAGCAAATCAAATAAAAACAGAGCGATAATCAGCAGTGCGCCGCTACCGAATCCCATCACCAGGCTACGCCCCAGCAGTGAAACAGGGTTAATCCATTCCCACAGTAGCGTCCCGGTCAGCGCTGACCCCACCAGCACAATAACCAGAAGTACGTACCGTATATGACGTGGAATGGTTGCGGACTGATTCAGGTCAAACCTTCTACGTAGCCAGGCCGCAAAATCGGTAATCGGGTTCAGCGGGCAGACCCAACTGCAAAACAATCGCTTTCCTGCCAGGGCATACAGCGCCGTAATAATCGCCGCGCCCGTGAGTCCCACCGCGGCGGGCAGATGACCGCTCGCCAGGCTTTGCAGGGTAATCAACGGATCCGTCAGCGGGATCGTATCCAGCAGCAAGCTACTGGTGTAGTTCCCGTGCAGGATCCATACGCCAAACCACGGACCGCTCAGAAACATTCCCAGCACGATAAACTGACTGAGACGGCGGAAAATCAGCCAGCGGTGACTCCGCCATATGCCTTTTTTCGCCTGCGCTTCGCGCCCGGCGTCACGCTTACGATTTGCCATCGTTCCCCTCCAGCCAGCCGAAGCGGTAATGGTGACCCAACTCCCCTTTCGCCAGCGTCAGCGGCAACACTTTTATCGCCGGCTGTTCAAGCACGCAGACTTTTTCACATTTACCGCAACCCGTGCAGGCATCGCTGTGAACGGTGGGGATAAATCGCGCATGTTTGCCGGTTCGCATGTTGCGATCCAGTTCCAGCGTGATGGCCTCATCGATTTTTGGGCACTCGCGGTAGCAGACGTCACAGCGTAAGCCCTGGAAGTTCAGGCAGTTTTCCTGATCCAACAGAACCGCCAGCCCCATCCGCGAATCATCAATGGAGGCAATCTCCCGGTCCAGCGCCCCGCTGGGGCACACTTTGGCGCACGGAATGTCTTCGCACATTTCGCACGGGATATCGCGGGCAACAAAATACGGCGTACCGGCCGACAAGCCCGACGCGAGCGTCGCCAGTTTTAAGGTGTCATACGGACATGCCTGAACGCACTGCCCGCAGCGCACACAGGCGCTGGCAAAGGCGTTCTCGTTCACGGCACCAGGCGGGCGCAACCGCACGCCCGTAGCTCGTGCGGTTTGCTGCTGTAACCCCAGCGCCACGCCAACGGCAGCCAGTCCACCCGCTGTGCGTACAACATCGCGCAGAAAGCGGCGGCGGCCGTTTTGGGGTTTCGCTGACCGGGACATGGCGTGTTACACCTTCGCCAGTTTCACAGCACACTTCTTGAAATCCGTCTCTTTAGAGAGCGGATCTGTCGCATCCAGCGTCAGGTTATTCACCAGCTGTGCGGCATCGAAGAACGCCATGTATACCAGCCCCTGCGGCGGACGGTTACGTCCACGGGTTTCAACAATGGAAACCACCTCGCCACGACGTGAAACCACTTTGACTTTATCGCCACGGCGCAGGTCCCGTTTTTTCGCATCCAGCGGATGAATAAACAGAACCCCTTCCGGGAAGGCCCGGTGCAGTTCAGGCACGCGGCGCGTCATACTGCCGGTATGCCAGTGCTCCAGTACACGTCCCGTGGAAAGCCACAGGTCGTACTCTGCATCCGGGACTTCAGCGGCAGGTTCAAACGGCAGCGCGAAAATCACCGCTTTACCGTCTGGCTTACCGTAGAACTTGTAGCCTTCGCCCGCTTTGACGTACGGATCGTTACCTTCGCTGTAGCGCCACTGCGTCTCTTTCCCGTCAACGACTGGCCAGCGCAGACCGCGCGCCTTGTGGTAGTCATCGAACGGTGCGAGATCGTGACCGTGTCCGCGACCAAACCAGGCGTACTCTTCAAACAATCCTTTTTGCAGGTAGAAGCCCAGATCGCGGGATTCATCGTTCAACTGATCCTCTTTCAACTCCGTCAGCGGGAACTTGCTCACCGCAGGCGTGGCAAACAGTACGTCATACAGCGTTTTACCGCGCAGTTCCGGTTTCTGTGCCAGCAGCTCTTCAGGCCAGACCTCTTCCGTTTTGAAACGACGTGAGAACTGAACCAGTTGCCACAGGTCAGATTTTGATTCACCCGGTGCTTTAATCTGCTGGCGCCAGAACTGGGTGCGGCGCTCGGCGTTACCATAAGCCCCTTCCTTCTCCACCCACATCGCGGTTGGCAGGATCAGATCCGCTGCCAGCGCGCTGACGGTCGGGTACGGATCGGAGACAATGATAAAGTTGCGCGGATCGCGCCAGCCCGGCAGACGATCTTCATTGATGTTCGGACCCGCCTGCATATTGTTGGTACACATCGTCCAGTAGACGTTCAGCTTGCCGTCTTTCAGTGCCCGGTCCTGGGCAACCGCGTGAAGACCGATTTTCGCCGGAATAGTCCCTGCCGGGATATTCCAGTGTTTTTCGCAGATCTCACGGTGTTTTTCGTTGGTGACCACCATGTCCGCTGGCAGACGGTGAGCAAAGGTGCCCACTTCACGCGCAGTACCACAGGCAGAAGGCTGTCCGGTCAAAGAGAACGGCCCACAGCCCGGTTGCGCAATTTTGCCGGTCAGCAGGTGGATGTTGTAGATCAGGTTGTTGGCCCACACGCCGCGCGTATGCTGGTTGAAGCCCATTGTCCAGTAGGAGATGACCTTCTTGTTCGGGTCGGCATACAGCTTCGCCAGTTGTTCCAGTTGATCTTTTGGCACGCTGGTCATTTCAGCGGTTTTTTCCAGCGTATACTCGGCAACAAACGCTTTGTAATCTTCAAAGCTCATCGGCTCAGAGGCGTCAGAACCTGGGTTTTTCGCAGCTTTTTCCAGCGGATGGGTCGGACGCAGGCCATAGCCGATATCCGTTGCCCCTTTGCGGACGTTAACGTGCTTGCTGAAGAAGTCCTGGTTAATCGCGTTATTCTGAATGATGTAGTTGGCGATGTAGTTGAGGATCACCAGGTCAGACTGCGGCGTAAAGACCATCCCGTTGTCCGCCAGCTCAAAGCTACGGTGCTGGAAAGTGGACAGCACGGAAACGTTAACATTCGGATCGGAGAGACGACGGTTGGTGATGCGCGACCAGAGGATCGGGTGCATTTCCGCCATATTGGCGCCCCACAGGACAAACGCATCGGTATGCTCGATATCGTCGTAGCAGCCCATCGGTTCGTCCATACCAAAGGTTCGCATGAAGCCGACTACCGCTGACGCCATGCAGTGACGTGCGTTTGGGTCGAGGTTGTTCGAGCGGAAACCGGCTTTAAACAGTTTGGAGGCGGCATAACCTTCCCAGATGGTCCACTGGCCGGAACCAAACATGCCGACAGACTCCGGGCCTTTCTCTTTCAGTGAGGTTTTGAATTTCTCTTCCATCACGTCGAAAGCCTGCTCCCAACCGATCGGCGTAAATTCGCCGTCTTTGCTGTACTTACCGTCTTTCATACGCAGCAGCGGCTGCGTTAAACGGTCCTCTCCGTACATAATTTTGGGCAGGAAATAGCCCTTGATGCAGTTCAGACCACGGTTAACCGGGGCTTCCGGGTCGCCCTGACAGGCGACAATACGCCCCTGTTGCGTCCCGACCAGTACGCCACAGCCTGTGCCACAAAAACGGCACGGGGCTTTATCCCACTTGATGGCTTCCTGTTGACCGACAACTGCACGGGCAACGCCCGGCACGCTTAGCCCGGCAGCCGCCGCAGCGGCCGCAACGGCGTTAGCTTTCATAAAGCTACGACGACTGAGTTTCATGGTGTTTCCTCACCTTGTTCTTCCTGCTGGTGATAAACCAGCGACACCGCCAGTACGCCCGCAACGTTGCGTACCGACTCAATTGTTTGCATCAGCGTTTCGCTGTGTTCTGCTTCAACCACGGCAATCATCTGACCGCTTTGCGGGTCGCTTACCGCCACTTCGCAGCCCGGCAATGCGTTTAACTGCGTGCTGATATCCTGTACATGTTCGCCTTTGGCCTGAACAATCAGGCTGCAGACCTGCCAGTTAATGTGCATGGTTATACTCCGCGGTAATGGCTGACACCGGGCAACTGGCGACACACGCGCCGCATCCGTTACAGTTCTGGTTATTGAGTTGTGGTTGATAAATGCCGGACAGCGTTGGGCGAAACATAATCGCCTGCGGCTCACAACTATCCTGACAGCGGCGGCACTCTACGGACTGATACGCCAGACACGCTTGCCCAATGGTAAAAATCAGATCCCATGCCCTGGTGTGGCGCGGAGAAAAGAGAGATTCGGGGCAAGCCTGCGCGCAGGCGTAGCAGAAGGTGCATTCGCTTTGTTGGAAATTAACGTTTGGATAGCCACCCGGCCCACGCTGCAAAACATCGTGTTCACAAGCCTGAATACAGGCGTCGCAACGGGTACACTGGGACAGAAACTGAGAGGCTTCCATGCTCCACGGCGGACGGATCCCACGGTTAGCATTACGCCAACTGCCAGTCAGTATGCCTCGACGGGATAAATCAACCATGGCATCGCCCTTCCATAAACGACGCTCCCCCGGCTGGGTGAACGACAATAAAAACCGCGTTACTACTAAGTCATTATTATGATCGGTAAGATAGTAAAGGATGTGTTCCAGGTGCATACCCCAATTGGGGTAAAACCAGTGGTTGGATCAAAAGAGTGTTAATGAAGCTTGTCAGAATGTGCTTCTCCGCACATATCAAAGGGTTATGTAATTATTTATATATCGAAGTAACTGTCAGGATAATTGTCCGGGCCAAATGGTCATTGACAGAATAAATAACCAGACTAAAGACATGCACTCAGTTAATGCACTTAAAAAATACGTAAAGACAGATCAATAACTCTGGTGAATATGCTAACCTGCCGTGAAATCGTTCATAAGATAAAAAAGGAAAACCTGTGAACTCTAAAATGAAGACAATGGTCCCTGCCGTTTTGTTCGCTGCCTTCGCCAGCACCTCTGCATGGGCGGCATCCGCTGAGACTAACCCGCAACCGCTGGAAAAAATCGCCCCTTATCCGCAGGCGGAAAAAGGGATGAAGCGCCAGGTTATCCAGTTACCCCATCAGGAAGATGAATCTACTCTGAAAGTGGAACTGATGATCGGCCAGACGCTGGAGGTCGACTGCAACCAGCATCGTCTGGGCGGCGCACTGGAAAGCAAAACGCTGGAAGGTTGGGGTTATGACTACTACGTCTTTGACAAAGTCACCTCTCCGGTATCGACCATGATGGCCTGCCCGGACGGCAAAAAAGAGCAGAAGTTTGTCACCGCGTATCTGGGTGATAACGGGATGCTGCGTTACAACAGCAAGTTGCCGATCGTGGTGTATACCCCGGCAAATATCGATGTGAAATTCCGCATCTGGAAAGCGGAAGATAACGTGCAGAACGCGGTAACGCGATAAATAGCTAATGATGCCGGATAGCGACGTACCGCCTTATCCGGCCTACAGGAACGTGATGTAGGCCGGAAAAGCGCAGCGCCATCCGGCAATCGGGTTACAGTGCGATATCCGCGACGGCTTTACGCTCCGGCTGAGCCTGAGGTTTCAGTTGCGGTGTGGGCAGCGAGTCTGCCACCTGCTGCTTGTCATATTTCAGACCCAGCACCTCACTGGTATATTGCAGTTCCTGCTGCGTCGCCTCAACGTTGCCGTTCAGTTTTGTACCGTAAGACGGAATAATCGTTTTCAGCTTCGCCTGCCATTGCGGCGTGCTCACTTTATCTTTGAAGACCGTTTCCATCAGGTGGAGCATGATCGGTGCCGCAGTGGATGCGCCCGGTGACGCGCCCAGCAGCGCGGCAACGGTTCCTTCTTTGTCGCTCACCACTTCCGTTCCCAGACGCAGTACGCCCCCTTTGTCTTCATCACGCTTGATGATCTGTACGCGCTGACCCGCCTGCCACAAACGCCAGTCCGCTTTCTTCGCCTGCGGATAGTACGCTTTCAGCGCGTCAAAGCGGTCGTCATCACTCAGCATCACCTGGCTAATCAGGTATTTCACCAGATCGAAGTTATCCAGTCCCACATTGACCATCGGCATGAAGTTCGAAGGCGTGGTTGAGCTCAGCAGATCCCACAGCGAACCGTTTTTCAGGAATTTAGTGGAGAAGGTAGCGAACGGCCCAAACAGCACCACGCGTTTACCGTCCAGAATACGGGTATCGATATGCGGAACCGACATCGGCGGCGCGCCCACGGAAGCCTGACCGTACACTTTCGCCAGATGACGATTCACAACGTCCGGGTTTTCCGCGACCAGGAACTGACCGCCGACCGGGAAGCCAGCATACTCTTTGGCTTCAGGAATACCGGTCTCCTGCAGCAGTTTCAGCGCTGCGCCGCCTGCGCCGATAAAGACGAATTTGGCTTTGATGTGATGTTCCGCTTCGCCGTTTTTCAGATCGGCGACGGTCACCGTCCAGCTGTTATCGTCGTTACGTTTAAAACCGCGGACTTCGGTGCTTAACTCCAGCGTAAAGTTAGGCTTTTTCTGTAACGAGGCAATCAACTGGCGCGTGATTTCGCCGTAGTTCACATCCGTTCCCATTTCAGTTCGCGTGGCGGCGACCTTCTGTTTCGGATCGCGCCCTTCCATCACCAGCGGCGCCCACTCTTTGATTTGCGCGTGATCTTCAGAGTAGCGCATGCCGCGGAACAGTGTGCTCTGTTGCAGCGCCGCATAACGGGCGCGCAGGAAGTTAACATTCTCATCCCCCCAGACGAAGCTCATGTGCGGAACGGTGGTGATGAAGGAACGAGGGTCGTGCAACACGCCGCTGTTGACCTGATGCGCCCAGAACTGGCGGGAAATCTGGAAGGCTTCGTTAATTTCAACTGCCTTTTCGGTGCTGATACTCCCGTCGGCTTTCTTTGGCGTGTAGTTCAACTCCATCAGCGCGGAGTGCCCTGTACCGGCGTTGTTCCAGCCGTTTGAACTCTCTTGCGCGACACCGTCCAGGCGCTCCACCATGGTCATCGACCAGCCGGGTTCCAGTTCCTGTAAATACGTTCCCAATGTAGCGCTCATGATGCCGCCGCCGATCAACAGTACGTCCGTCTCCTGCTCTTCCGTCGCTTTCGCTTTTGCCGCCATCGAGACAGCATTCAGCCCTACGGCCATCGAGAAGAGCATGGCAGTCACTTTTTTCATATTGTTAATGCCTTACTTTTAGTATCGTTTTTTTGCTTTTTGCAGGTGAAAATCGAGCGGCATCAACGTTAACATTTCAGTAAAAATATTTAAATATTGTTTATAAATTATATTTAAATTTTATAAAAGTTAAAAATACGTTGAATCTTTATAGGGTTATTCGCAATATTTTCTGGAAACAGACGCTCCAGAAAGGTACTATGCGGCGCTTTATTATTCACCGCACGGACGCCTGCTGGTCTGCTGTTATCAGGCCCCTTCCGACCTGAGAGTAAATATGTCTGTAACCCCTTCGTCTCCTGCTCTGGCTGAAGAACACACCGTCAGTGGCGTCCTTCGCGCCCCACGTCTGCTGATACGCGAAACGCTGGCGGGAGTCATTACCGCGCTGGCGCTGATCCCGGAAGTGATTTCCTTTTCGGTGATTGCTGGCGTTGACCCGAAAGTCAGTCTGATCGCCTCGGTGGTCCTCTGTCTTGCCATGTCTTTCATGGGCGGTCGCCCCGCGATGGTCACAGCGGCCGCCGGTTCCGTTGCGCTGGTGATTGGTCCGATGGTGCATCAGCATGGCGTACAGTACATCCTGCCGGCGGTGGTGCTGGCCGGACTCATTCAGATTCTGTTTGGCGTCACCGGGATGGCGCGGCTGATGCGTTTTATTCCCACCGCCGTCATGACCGGTTTTGTGAACGCCCTCGGTATTCTGATTTTCTTCGCCCAGGTTCCCCATTTCTGGAGCACAAGCCCACTCATCTGGGGACTATTTACTTTAACGCTGCTGATTGTGCTGTGGGTACCGCGGGTGATTAAAAGCATTCCTGCGCCGCTGATTGCCATTGTCTTGCTGACGCTGTTTACCGCAACCACCGGGCAATTGCTGCCAACCGTCGGCGATGAAGGTTCAATGCGTGGAGGCCTACCGGCACTGACGCAACTGTTGGTACCGCTGAATCTGCACACGCTGGCGATTATCTGGCCCTGCGCACTGAGTATCGCCTTCGTAGGCCTGATGGAGTCGCTGTTGACGGCGAAACTGGTTGATGACCTGACGGTCACGCCGTCGAATAAAAATCGTGAAAGCACGGGTCTGGGATTGGCCAACATTCTGGCGGGTTTTTACGGCGGCATTGCCGGCTGCGCGATGATCGGGCAGACCATCGTTAACGTGGAGATGGGGAAAGGCCGCAGCCGCGTGTCGACAATCGCCGCCGGGCTGGTTTTACTGCTGCTGGTGACCGCGCTGAGCGACGTGATGGCGAAAATCCCGATGTCGGTTCTGGCCGGGATCATGGTGATTGTGGCGGTGAAAACGTTCAGTTGGCACAGCATCCAGCCCGCTACCCTGACGACACTGCCCGTGGTGAAAACGCTGGTGATGGTCATTACCGTTGGCGCAACGGTCTCCACCGGCAACCTGGCGATTGGCGTGGTTGCCGGAGTGGTGGCGATGGGATTACTGCCCCGCGTCGTAACGCGTAAACGATGCGCTACATCAGAAACAGCGTCGCCAGCCCAAGAAAAATAAAGAACCCGCCGGTATCGGTAATCGCGGTAATCATTACGCTCGAACCGACCGCCGGGTCGCGCCCGAGCTTCACCATCGTCATCGGGATGATCACCCCCATTAGCGCCGCCATTAACAGGTTCAGCATCATTGCCAGGGTCATCACCCCGCCGAGCGCCATGTCGTCGTACAGCCACCAGGTGATCCCACCCATGATCCCGCCCCAGACAAGGCCATTCACCAACGCCACGCCCATCTCGCGCAGAATAAGAAACGTCAGGTTACCCGGCTGAATGTTTTGTAACGCCAGCGCCCGGACAATCATGGTGATGGTCTGATTACCGGTATTCCCGCCGATCCCGGCGACAATGGGCATCAGCGACGCCAGCGCCACCAGTTGCGAAATGGTGTGCTCAAAGCCATCAATCACGCGCGAGGCGATGAACGCGGTACACAGGTTGATAGCCAGCCACGCCCAGCGCGTTTTCACCGCTTTAGGTACGGGCGCAAAAACGTCCTCTTCCGCGCTCAACCCGCCCATCCGACGCAGATCGGTGTCCGTTTCTTCATACACCACGTCGACTATCTCATCGATCGTCAGGCGCCCCATCAGTTTGCCGGAAGGATCAACCACCGCGGCGCTGACCAGGTTGTCACGTTCGAAGGTACGCGCCGCGTTTTCCGCTTTGTCTTCCGGGGCGAAGGTCAGCGGATCGTCATCCATCACCTCGCTGACTTTGCGCTGCACGTCGTTGAGCAAAATACAGGTCAGGGTAAGCTCCCCGACCAGCGTTTTGTCGCGACGGGTGACAAACAGTTTATCGGTGTTTTCCGGCATCTTGCCCAGACGACGCAGATAGCGCTGTACCACTTCCAGCGTCACGTCCGGGCGAACGGTAATGACCTCGAACTCCATAATCGCACCGACGCGATTCTTTTCGTAATGCATGACCTGGCGCACGCGGGCCCGTTCTTCGGGTGGCAGCGTCGCCAGTAACCGGCCAGTGAGGTTACGCGGCAGGTGTTGAACCAGGTAAATCTGTTCGTCGATGTCGAGGTATTGCAGCGCCTCGAGCAACTCCCGATCGGTCATTTCGTCGATCAGGTCGTCCCAGACGTTTTCTGAAGCTTCGAGCAGCACGTAGCCGCGCTTTTCGCTTGCGATCAGCCGCCAGAGGGCGTGACGCTCTTCCGACGGGAGCGCTTCCAGAGTATCCGCGAGATCGGGCGGCGGAAGATGGTCGACCAGCGCGCCTACCTCAGCAATATCGTCGGATAACGTTCCGACATCATATTGCTCAGCCAGGGTGAGCTTGCCTAACAGGGTGGAAACGATGGCTTTGTCGGTGGTGAGCAGCCAGATCAGCCGCGCACGCTCTTCATCGCGCAGCCTTGCGCTGTTTTTGTGTTTTGCGAACATTAATCATAAATCCATGATATGAGATGCCATTAAGCATGGCGCGAGGTTATGTAAATAACAATAAACGGGGGCGTCAGATGGATAAAAAAAGAACCGCTGTCCCGAAAAGCGTTGCGCCATCGGGACAATGGTCAGATAGCTCAGGCCGTGCGCGCGACCGCATCGCGTGATGCAGCGTCACGCTCATCACCCACCAGTTCACTCACCTGTCCGTTGCGCATTTCCAGCAAACGGTCGGCATGAATAAAATAGTGGTCGTCGTGGCTGATGGCAAAAATGGTTTTCCCCATCTCCTGCATCAACGGCAGCAGCACCTGGTAAAACTCGCGGCGGAAGTGCGGATCCTGATCGGCCGCCCACTCGTCGAGCAGAATAATGTCGCGATCTTCCGCCAGCGCCAGCAGCAGCGCCACGCGCTTTTTCTGCCCCTTCGACAGTTTCAGATTCAGGATCCGGCCATCGCTCAGTTCCAGCTTGTGCGCCATTTTCAGGTGCTCAAGCCACTTTTCAACCAGTGCAGGATCGGCCGGTTTACCTTCCGGTCCCAGCAGTTGGTCAAACAGCCAGACGTCGGTAAACACCGCCGAAAAGAGCTTACGATAATCTTCCGGCTTTTCGGCACTGACAGGCTTACCGTCCAGCAGGATCTCCCCGGACTGTGGCTGATATAGCCCCGTCAGCAGCATCGCCAACGTCGATTTACCGCTGCCGTTGCCGCCGATTAAAAACAGCAATTCACCGCGGTTAATCGTCAGATTCACCGGTCCTACGGAGAACGCGTTGTCCTGATAGTGGAACATGACGTTACGCAGTTCGAGGGTTTTCCATCCCGGGAAGGCCTGCGGGCGCGGGAACTGTGCCTTAAATGGCGCCAGCGCGAATTTGTTCAGCTTGTTGAAAGCGACCTGCGCCGTCAGCAGCGTGGGTAATGCCCCCACCGCCGACAGCAGCGGTGTACGCAGGAACAGCAGCGTTAACGAGTAGGTTGCCGCGACGTTGGTATCCGCCCAGCCGAGGCTGTTTGCCATCCAGAACACCAGGCCAATCGCGCCGAGCATCATGATATTCGACCAGTTTACGGCACTGAGGTGGAAGGTATCGGCGCGAATAATATGGTGGCGATACGCTTTGGCATCCGGAATATAGAGGTGGGTGAAGATATGTTCCGCGCGCTCGCGGTTGAGCGTCAGCTCTTTGCGCCCTTCCAGCACCGTCTGATAATCGTTATACAGCTTATCCTCGGTTTCGCGCAGCGTCGCCATATGCCGGTAAACCCGCGATACCAGCATAAAACCGCCCCAGATGGTAATGATCATCCAGATAGCCGTGACCAGCAGCATTTTGGTCGACAACATCGCCAGATACGCCGCCGAGCCGACGGTCAGGATGATCCCCTGAACCAGTTCAGGCAGACGGACAAAGGCAATGGTGATGTTGCGCACGTCGCTGGTCAACCCGGCCAGCAGAGAGGCGCTGCCCAGTTGCTCAACACGTTCAACGTGCGTATCGAGAATACGTTTGATGAATTCACTGCGCAGACGGAAGACAAAGTGGTGTCCCAGCGTGGTGAGCGCCAGCTGTGAGCCCAGCGTCACCGCCATCAACAGCAACAGCAATCCCAGAAATTCCGGTAAAACCAGCAGAGAGGGATCCGCGGTCTCAATAAGACGCTGGTTGATAAAAGCGATAAGACCAATCCCCAGCGCCGCGCTGACGAGGCTGAGCGCCATCACGCTAATAAATGGCCAGCGATACTGCCGCCAGACAAGAAGAAGTAGTTCCATTCATACAACCCGGACAAGGAATAACAGCCCGCAGTTTAAACGTCTCAACGCGTTCAGCAATAATAATTCTTATTTTTATTCTTTTTTACCCGCCTGGCGAAAAGTCAGATTGTAACGACAATCGGCGGTCATCGGATGGAACCCGGCCTTCAGCGGCTGAATTCCGTGGTAAAACAGACGTGATTCTCCTCCCCAGACCACCACGTCACCGTGTTCCAGCAGAATGCGCGTCAGCGGATCGCTACGTTTCAGACCGCCAAACTGAAAGACCGCCGGTAAGCCCAGCGAGACAGAGACGATTGGCGCGCGCAGATCCGGCTCGTCTTTATCCTGATGCAAGGAAAGCTTTGCGCCAGGCACATAGCGGTTGATCAGGCAGGCGTCCGGCTGATAATCCGCATAGCCCGCCGCCGTTGCCGCCTGCTGACTCAGACGCAGGAAGGACGGTGGGAAGTCGGGCCAGGCGTGTCCCGTCAACGGATCGACAGGCGAATAGAGGTAGCCATGGCTGTCAGTCGTCCAGCCCAGCCGCCCACAGTTGGTCATCGCCACCGACATCGTGTAGCCGCCGGGGGTGATCATCTGGCGAAACGGCGAGCAGTGGGCGACCGTCTCAATCTCCTGTACCAGTTGCGGCGCCGCGCGGAAGGCAAAGCGGCGCAAAATGACAGCGCCGGGTGCCAGCGGTTCCTGCCAGGGCTGCGAATCGGCAAACAGATCGAGCATTATGCTCCCTCATCAGGCGATTCACGCCGCAGGATCTGCGCCTTGCGCGACACGCCCCAGCGATAACCGGAAAGCGAACCATCACCCCGGACAACGCGGTGACAGGGGATAACGATCGCCAGTTTGTTCGCGCCACAGGCGCTGGCGACCGCACGAACCGCTTTCGGCTTGCCGATCGCTTTTGCCAGTTGCTGATAGCTGACGGTCGCCCCGTAAGGAATCGTGCGCAGAGCCTGCCAGACCTGCTGCTGAAACGCGGTGCCCTGAATATCCAGCGGCAACGTCAGCGCCGCGTCGCGCCCGTCAATACTGGCAATAACGCGGTGGATGCGCTGCTGAAAATGGGCGTCGGCAGGGTGACCCTGAGCGGCCGGGAACAAGGTCTGCAGTTCAGCAATCAGCGCCGCATCGTCATCCCCTAACAAGATGGCGCAAATCCCCCGCTCGCTTTCCGCTACCAGGCAGCGTCCGAGTGAGCAATCGGCCAGCGCGTAGTGCACGGCCAGTTTGTCACCGCCGCGGCGGAACTGTTTTGCCGTCATCCCAAGCGCTGCATCGGCGTTGCGATAGTAGCTGCTGCTGTCTGGAAAACCGGCATTCAGAATCGCCTGGGTCACGCTTTCGCCGTGACTCAGGGCGTCGCGCAGGCGGCGGGCGCGATACGATTGCTGCCAGGCTTTTGGCGTCATCCCGGTTGTGGCTTTGAACAAGCGATGCAGATGATACGGGCTCATCGCCACCTTCTCAGCCAGAACATTGAGCGTTATTGGGCTCTCCTGCTCCAGAAGCTGACAGGCATGCGTGATTTTATCCAGCCGGTGCTGCTGGGCGTTGGCTTTATCCGGCTGACAGCGTTTACACGGGCGAAACCCAGCCATCAGCGCGGCCTGCGCATCGGGAAAGAAGCGGACATTTTTACGCAGCGCATGTTTTGCCGTACACGATGGTCGACAAAAGATCCCGGTCGTTTGCACGGCAAAAACAAACTGACCATCGGCGTCAGAATCGCGTTCTAACACCGACTGCCAGCGCTGATCGTCATTTACGCGTTGATAATTTTTCATTCTGGACTCCTTCGTTAAGCATAGTGCCTGCTTAGCTGCAGTGTGTCCGAAACCCGTCACTCGAAAACCCGCAATCTTGCTTTTTAATTTTGTTCACGGATGAGGAAGCTTTCAAATTGTGGCGACATCCAGGTTTTGAATCCCTCCCCCTCTTTGATGATCATATACACCGCCAGTCCTTCCTGGCGTACGACCTCTTTGGCTTTCTCCGTGCCGAGCACCATCAGCCCGGTATCCCAACCATCCGCCTCCAGCGCCGTTGGCGCAATCACCGTCACCGACACCAGATTGTGCTCAATGGGACGACCCGTTTGCGGATCGATAACATGGGTGAGGCGTTTGCCGTTCAGCTCGTAATAGTTGCGGTAACTGCCGGAGGTACTGATGCCGTGTCCGTTAATATCCACCACCGCCTGAACCGCATTCTCGCGATCGGTGGGTTTCTGGATAGCCACCCGCCACGGATGCCCTTCGGCGTTCATCCCACGACTGTTCAGCGCCCCGCCGACAGAGACCAGATAGCGGGCAATACCTTCCCGCTCCATCAACTGTGCCAGGTGATCGGCAGCGTAACCTTCACCGACGGTGGAGAGATCGACAAACAAATCCGGCAGATCTTTTTGCAGATACTGTTGTTTCGCCTGGTTGATCACCGTCAGGTGCTGCAACCCGCTGTTGGCTTTTGCCGCATCAATTTGCGCCTGCGTCGGGATCTGGACCGGCTGCTTGTCGGGACCAAATCCCCACAAATTCACCAATGGCCCGACGGTGATGTCCATCGCGCCCTGCGTTTTTTGCCCAATACGCAGCGCAGAGGTCACAATATCCGCCATCGCTTCGCTGACAGGCCAGGGAGAAAGGCTTTTCGACAGGTTGAAGCGCATCAGCGCCGAATCATTTTTATAGGTTGACAGCAGTTGGTCGTCGGCATCCAGTTGCGTCTGAATTTTCGTTTGTAGCGCCGCTGACGCGTTAGCATCAATACCGACCACACTCACGCGCCAGAAGGTGCCCATCGTTTTCCCTTCCAGCACTACCGGAGCCGTCGCTGGCGTTTGCGCCGCGTCCGGCGCGTTATCGCACCCGGTAAAAAAGAGTGTCATCGCCAGTAAGGCCACGCGAGCAATGTTCATTTCCATACGTGATTGTTCTCCTGCAAAAGAGGCGCAAGAGTACACCAAAAACCGCCGGTTGTGCGTCGTAGAACCGCACAAAAAAAGGCCCCGCAGGGCCTTTTATCGACATTAAGCAAACTTAGAACTGGTAAACCAGGCCCAGTGCAACGATGTCGTCGGTGCTGATACCGGCATCACGAGTGAAGCTGTTGTCATCCAGCAGGTTGATTTTGTAATCAACGTAAGTGGACATGTTTTTGTTGAAGTAATAGGTTGCGCCAACATCAACATATTTCAGCAGATCTTCATCGTCGTAGTTACGACCCTTGAGAGTCCCCAGGTTTTTACCTTTGGACTGCAGGTAAGCAACGGATGGACGCAGACCGAAGTCGAACTGGTACTGAGCAACCACTTCGAAGTTCTGCGCTTTGTTTGCCCACCCTTCGCCGCCTACGCGCGTTGCGTTGTAGGTCTGGGTGTACTGTGCTGCCAGATAAACGTTGTTAGCGTCGTATTTCAGGCCGCCGGTGTAGGTTTCAGCGCGATCGCCGTTACCAAGATAAATCGCTTTGTTCTGCTCATCAGTACGTTTGGAGCTGCTCACTGCCGCACCCAGACCGAAGCCTTCACCGATGTCATAAGTCACGGAACCGCCGACACCGTCGCCGTTCTGACGCAGCGCTCCACGACCGTTGTTAGTCACGCCAGTGTAAGCTAAGCCATCAGCACCTTCGCCTGACGGGCTGCCGTTTTTACCCTGATACTGCAGGGCAAAGTTCAGGCCATCAACCAGACCGAAGAAATCCGCGTTACGGTAAGTTGCAAAGCCGTTACCACGCTGCTGCATGAAGTTGTCAGAACCGTAGGTGTCGCCACCGAATTCTGGCAGAACGTCGGTCCAGGACGTAACGTCATACACAACGCCGTAGTTACGACCGTAGTCGAAAGAACCCGCATCGCCGAATTTCAGACCCGCAAATGCGACACGAGTCCAGGAGTTGTTTTCGGATTCAGGTGCGTTACCCTGGATCTGATACTCCCACTGGCCGTAACCGGTGATCTGATCGTTAACCTGAGTTTCGCCTTTGAAGCCGATACGCATATAGGTCTGATCGCCATCAAGACTCTTGTCATCGGAGAAATAATGCAGACCGTCGACTTTACCGAACAGGTCTAATTTGTTGCCGTCTTTGTTGTAAATTTCAGCCGCATTTGCTGCGCCTGCTACCAGCAGTGCTGGTACCAGGAGGGACAGTACTTTAACTTTCATGTTATTAACCCTCTGTTATATGCCTTTATTTGCTTTTTTATGCCACTGCATACTGATTAACCCTCATTAACCAGTCGGCAAGTTCATTCTCCTCAAAATTGCAGAATAATCCAACACGAATATGATACTAAAACTTTTAAGATGTTTCATTTATCCACATAGATGTTTCAAAATGTAAATATGAGGGAACTTTTTTTTTGCTTCAAAAAGACAAAAAATAAGCACAATCACTCAAGAAATATAAAAATAACAACAAAAACAATATTTTACTGAAATAAATTTCATAGCACTGAATGACAAAACAAAATCGTCGCGCATCACTAAAATATCTCTCGCTATCATCATTAACTTTATTTATTACCGTCATTCATTTCTGAATGTCTGTTTACCCCTATTTCAACCGGATGCGATGCGTCCGGTTTTTTTTTACCCTTCTTTACACTTATTTTCTCTTTATGTGCTACCGCACAAAAATAATAACAACTATTAACTATTTACCTTCATTCAGTCACTGACTGATATCAGAAACCGATTTCTTGTTATTTCGTGCTATTTGTCATCACGCGTCGGGTCATATTTGTACGTAGCTTGCGGGGCTGTACACTTTTACGTCATCTAACCGATGAATTCTTTTTGGCAAAAAATGCAGAACATCAATGAGTAGAGAATGTGGAAATTCACACCGTACCCTTTATACTGCCCTTTCACCTTCGGCGTTGTTTTACAGGTCATAACCACGAATGAGTCAGTCTGATACAACGGCTACGTCCCGATTCTCCCTCCTGCCGGGAAGCATTACCCGTTTCTTTTTATTGCTGATCATTGTGTTGCTGGTAACGATGGGCGTGATGGTGCAAAGCGCGGTTAACGCATGGCTAAAAGATAAGAGCTATCAAATCGTCGATATCACCCATGCTATCCATAAGCGTGTCGATACCTGGCGTTACGCGACCTGGCAAATCTATGACAACATTGCGGCGACCACGAATCCATCGAGCAGCGAAGGATTGCAGGAAACGCGCCTGAAACAGGACGTTTACTATCTCGAAAAACCGCGTCGTAAAACCGAAGCGCTGATCTTTGGCTCGCATGACAGTTCAACGCTGGAAATGACGCAGCGGATCTCAGCCTACCTCGACACCCTGTGGGGTGCCGAAACGGTGCCGTGGTCCATGTATTATCTCAACGGCCAGGACAACAGCCTGACCCTCATCTCGACGCTGCCGTTGAAAGACCTCTCGTCGGGATTTAAAGAGTCAACCATTGGCAGCATTGTCGATTCACGCCGGGCAGAGATGCTTCAGCAGGCCAATGCGCTGGATGAACGGGAAAGCTTTTCATCGCTGCGTCGTCTGGCCTGGCAAAACGGCCACTACTTTACCCTGCGGACCACCTTTAACCAGCCGGGACATCTGGCGACCGTTGTTGCATTTGATCTGCCCATCAATGACTTAATTCCCCCCGGTATGCCGCTGGACAGCTTCCGCCTAGAGCCTGACACCACGCCAGTCAGCACACGCAACGCGGATAAAGAATCACCCGACAGCGTAAGCATCAGCTTTAACAGTTCGAAAATTGAAATCTCTTCGGCGCTGAACTCGACGGGAATGCGGCTGGTCTGGCAGGTGCCGTTCGGTACGCTGTTGCTCGATACGCTGCAAAACATCCTGTTACCGCTGTTGCTGAATATTGGCCTGCTGGCCCTCGCGCTGTTTGGCTATACCACCTTTCGTAACCAGCCGGGACGCACAACCGAAGTCGCGCCGAATACCGCAGCCAATAATGAGCTACGTATTCTGCGTGCGATTAATGAAGAAATTGTCTCCCTGCTGCCGCTGGGTCTGCTGGTGCATGACCAGGAGGCGAACCGCACGGTGATGAGTAACAAAATTGCCGACCATCTGTTGCCGCATCTGAATCTGCAAAACATCACCAGTATGGCGGAACAGCATCAGGGCGTGATCCAGGCAACCGTCAATAATGAGCTGTATGAGATACGCCTGTTCCGCAGCCAGGTCGCTCCGCGCACCCAGATCTTTATTATCCGTGACCAGGATCGTGAAGTGCTGGTGAACAAAAAGCTCAAACAGGCGCAGCGGTTGTACGAAAAAAATCAGCAGGGCCGCACCGCCTTTATGCAAAACATCAGCGAGGCGTTAAAAGACCCGGTCAAAAAGCTGGCGGCGGAGGTTGCGCAGGTGCAAACGTCTGATGCACAGCAACTGGCGAATCATGCCGATGTATTGATCCGCATGATCGATGAAATTCAACTGGCGAACATGCTGGAAAGCGACGCCTGGAAGAGCGAGCCGACCCTCTTCTCGGTTCAGGCGCTGATTGACGAAGTCGTACCGGAAGTGCTGCCGGCCATGAAGCGCAAAGGGCTGCAACTGCTCATCAACAACCATCTGAAGGCCAACGACGAGCGGCGTGGCGATCGCGATGCGCTGCGACGGATCTTACTGTTGTTGATGCAGTACGCGGTGACGACCACCCAGATTGGTAAAATCACGCTTGAGGTGAGTCAGGATGAGTCGGTGGCCGAGCGCCTGACTTTCCGCATTCTGGATACCGGTGAAGGCGTGACGTTAAGCGAAATCGACAACCTGCATTTCCCGTTCATCAGCGAGACGCAGAAAGATCGTTACGGCAAAGCCAATCCGCTGGCCTTCTGGCTATGCGATCAGTTGGCACGTAAACTCGGTGGGCATTTGAACATAAAAGCGCGAGATGCGCTGGGTACACGCTATACAGTCCATGTTAAAATGACTCCGCTCGACCAGCATAGAGAAGACGAAGAGCGTCTGCTGGATGATGTCAGCGTCATGATCGACGTGACCTCTAACGAGGTTCGCAACATTGTGCTTCGTCAGTTGGAAAACTGGGGGGCGACCTGCATCACCCCGGATGAGAGACTCATAAGTCAAGAATATGATCTCTTTTTAACTGATAATCCGTCTAATCTTACTGCCTCCGGCTTGCTTTTAAGCGATGATGAGTCAGGCGTGCGGAAAATAGGCCCTGGCCAGCTTCGCGTCAACTTTAATATGAGCAACGCTATGCAGGAAGCTGTACTACAACTAATTGAAGAGCAACTGGCGCAGGAAGCGATCCCGGAATCCCCTCTGGGAGGTGATGAAAACGCCGAACTTCATGCCAGCGGTTATTACGCACTATTTGTAGACACAGTACCGGATGATGTTAAGAGGTTGTATACTGAGGCAGCAATCAGCGATTTTGCTGCGCTAGCCCAAACGGCTCACCGCCTGAAAGGCGTGTTTGCCATGCTAAATCTGGTACCCGGCAAGCAGTTATGTGAAACGCTGGAACATCTGATTCGCGAGAAAGATGCTCCAGGAATAGAAAAATACATCAGCGACATTGACGCCTACGTCAAGAGCTTGCTGTAGCAAGGTAGCCTTTACATGAACAATATGAACGTAATTATTGCCGATGACCATCCGATTGTACTGTTCGGTATTCGCAAATCACTTGAGCAAATCGAGTGGGTGAATGTTGTTGGCGAATTTGAAGACTCCACAGCACTGATCAACAACCTGCCAAAATTAGATGCGCACGTGTTGATTACCGATCTCTCCATGCCGGGCGACAAGTACGGCGATGGGATCACTCTGATCAAATATATCAAGCGCCATTTTCCGAGCCTGTCGATCATTGTTCTGACCATGAACAATAACCCGGCAATCCTGAGCGCGGTTCTTGATCTCGACATCGAAGGGATTGTCCTGAAACAGGGCGCGCCAACCGATCTACCGAAAGCGCTCGCGGCGCTGCAAAAAGGCAAAAAGTTCACCCCGGAAAGCGTCTCTCGCCTGCTGGAAAAAATCAGTGCGGGCGGCTACGGCGACAAACGTCTCTCTCCGAAGGAGAGTGAAGTCCTGCGTCTGTTTGCCGAGGGTTTCCTGGTCACTGAAATCGCCAAGAAACTGAACCGCAGTATCAAAACCATCAGCAGCCAGAAGAAATCAGCCATGATGAAACTGGGCGTTGAGAACGATATCGCACTGCTGAACTATCTTTCTTCCGTGACGCTGAGCCCGGCAGACAAAGACTAATTTCTCTTTCCGTTGCAAAATGCCTGATGGCGCTCCGCTTATCAGGCCTACTCATTACGGAAAACATCCCGTTCTGTAGGCCGGATAAGGCAAAGCCGCCATCCGGCATTTTTAACCCCGTGTTTTCCTGACCCGCTCCGCATACACCGCCAGCGTCTGCTTGAGAATGTCCAGCGTGACCGGCTTCGACAGACAGCTGTCCATTCCCGACTCCAGACAGCGCTGCTTCTCTTCGGCTAAAGCGTTTGCCGTCACCCCGACTACCGGTAGCGTCAGCCCCAACTGACGAATACGCTGCGTCAGACGATAGCCGTCCATATTCGGCATGTTGACGTCGCTCAGCACGATATCGATGTGGTTTTTGCTCAGCACGTTCAGGGCATCCACGCCGTCATTCGCGGTCTTGCACTGATACCCCAGCGAACCCAACTGATCGGCCAACAGGCGACGGTTGATTGGATGATCGTCAACCACCAGGATCATCATGTCATCATTGGTGGCCGCCGCTTTTTCCGGGGCCGGTAACGCGGAAGAGAGCTCGTCATCGTCGAGTTCAATACTGTAGATCCGGGCCAGCAGCGCCGGCAGTTCATGCGGCGACGCGACGCTGTGAACCCATTCCCCCGGCACCCTTTCCAGCGGAATGCCAATGTGACGGCGACAGAAAATAACCGCCGCACGCCCCTGCCAGGGCTGTTCCAGCTCATCGTCAGCGATCAATACATCGTCACTCGCCGGAGGTTGGCCTTCATAACGCATCACTTCGACGCCGTTGCGCGTCAGGCTGTTTTCAACAAATTGACACAGCGAGGCATTACGCACCGCCAGCCAACAGCGTGTTCTGGCGAGTCCATCGAGACCTTTTTTCGCCGGATACTGCGCGCCATACAGCGGAATACGCACCGTAAACTGGCTGCCCATCCCCGGTTCGGAATCGACCGAAATGTCGCCGTCCATCATGCTGATCAGCTTTTCGCAAATCGCCAGTCCCAGCCCCGTCCCCTGGAAATTGCGCTGCACGCCGGTACCGACCTGGAAAAACGGGTCGAACAGGCGCACCACCTCTTTCGCCGGGATCCCAACGCCGGTATCCCGCACCCGAATACTGAGGTAATCATCGTCACGGCTAACATGCAGTACGATGCAGCCAATGTCGGTGAATTTAATCGCATTACTGAGCAGGTTAGAAATCACCTGTTGCAGGCGCATCGGATCGCCATTGAGGGCAACCGGCACATTCGGTTCGATAAAGCAGTACAACCCTATCTGCTTGCGCACCACCAGCGGCAAATAGTTCGCCGTAATGTGGCTCATCACCTCGCGCGGTGAGAATTCACGCGGCTCAATTTTCAACTGCTCAGATTCAATTTTCGAGAAGTCGAGAATGTCGCTGATGATTTTCAGCAGCAGACTGGAAGAGTTATTCATCGCCGTCACCAGACGATCGACCCCTTTGGGTAACGCTTTGGTTTGCAGCAGATCGAGGTTACCGATGATGCCATACAGCGGGGTACGCAGCTCGTGGCTGACGGTCGCCAGGAACATCGATTTCGACTGACTCGCCTGCTCAGCCGCCTGCGCCATCTCCTGCAACGACTCCTCCATTTTGACGCGGGCGGAGACATCCACCAGCACACAGATCGCCACGTTTTCATTGCGATAGCGGGAATGGACGAAGCTAATCTGCAGGTTGGTGTTATTACTGGTCAGCACATCGACAAAGTTCACCTGCTGTCCGCAGATGATTTGCGTCAGCCTCTGTCGGTCCTCATGGGTGAGCATGTTCAGATACGTGTGCGCCAGCTCATTACTGAGAATGTTAATACCGTCAACGGTGCGCAGAATACAGATCCCGACCGGCGCGGAAGCGACAATCTTACGGTTAAACTGCTCATGCTCTTCCAGACGCTGGGCGTCGCTTTCCGCCGGAATAAAGATCCGCCGTTCGTACATCCGCGCAAGAGTAAACAGCGCCGCGCCCACCAGCACGTTCAGCAGAATGGCATTCAGAATCAGCATCCGGATCCGTTCCAGCACCAGATCAACCGGGACGGAATAGACAATGCTCAGCGAGGACGGCGGCAGGTTTTTCTTCAGCACCAGTTCACGAAAGCCCGGCGTATAGCCAAACCAGGAACGCTCCTGCATCCAGCGAGGCTCCGCCTTAATGGTGCCTTCCGGTCCGGTCAGTGAAATCAGCGCATGACCATTTTCATCCAGAATGGTCACCCCCATCGGCAGGCTGCCCGGCGTAAAGAAATTTTCCATCCGAATGGACTGCTCAACGCCTAACAGCGCCTGCAGACGGTTTGCCAGATAAACCGGCGTCAGCGCGTAGAAATACCCGATCCCCGGACGCGGCCCCTGCCCTACCCAGTAAAGATTGCTTCCGGACTCATCCTGCGGCGCATTGCGGTACTTCATAATCCGCTCGTGCAGCGTTTTCAGCGCGTTATCGCGCTCGACGGGCATATCGCGCAGGCCGAAATTCGCCATGCAGAGATTATCGCTACCGATGAGAAATACGCGATTCAGGTCGTAGGCGGCAGAAAAGTTGTCGCGCCAGTAGCGCATGAACCACGCCAGCGACTCCAGCGATCCGCGCCATGCATTGCCCATTGCCGCACAGTCTGAATCAGCAAACAGCGGCTGAAAGGTCGGGACCTCGGTTTTATCGTCACGCGCCCGCGAAGTCAGCACGCCGTTCTCCGCCGTCAGGCGGTTCTCAGCGATATACTTGAGCTCTTTCATCACATCCGCCGTGCGCTGAATATAGCGCTGGGCCTGATCGGAACTGAGATTAAACTCCTGGCGAATCTCTGATTCCCGCTGATGCAGGGCGTTCACGATGTAGAACACCGAGGCAAAGGCAATGAGCAGCCAAATCAACAGCGCCAACGCTCTGAACAGGTAGCGCGAGATTTTCAGTGTCGTGCGAAAGGAAGCAAGGTATTTCAAAAGGGCGAAGCTCCGCCTCAGGCGATAAATGGAGTGTGGTTAAGGTAGCGGTAAATGCGCGGCGTCGCAATGCCCGCGCCTCCGTTTGCGGGAATATGATACACCGCTGAGAAACCATTGCCGCAACCATCGATAATCATCATTTGCCGTACAGAGCCACAGGGATGCCAGCATGCGCTTTTTGAGAGGGTTATACCCGCGACGCTTACGCAATCAAATGATACTGATGGCGATCCTGATGGTCATCGTGCCGACGCTGTCGATCGGTTATATCGTAGAAACCGAAGGCCGGTCAGCAGTCTTATCCGAAAAAGAGAAAAAATTATCTGCCGTCGTACACCTGCTCGATCAGGCGCTCGGCGAACGCTTTGACGATTTTACGACGTTGCCACGGGAAGAGCGAATCCGGGCGCTGAATGCCGAACTCGGCCCCATCACCGAACAGATAACCCTGGCGTTTCCGGGCATTGGCGCAGGCTACTATAACAAAGCGCTGGATGCGATTGTGACCTACGCCCCTTCCGCGCTGTATCAAAATAACGTCGGCGTGACGATTGCCGCCGATCACCCCGGACGTGAAGTGATGCGCAGCAATGCCCCGGTGGTCTTTTCCGGTCGCCAGGTGCGTGGCGATATTCTCAACTCAATGATCCCCATCACCCGGGACGGCAACGTGATGGGTTACATCTGGGCAAATGAGCTGACGGAAGATATTCAGCGTCAGGCCTGGAGGATGGACGTGCGCATCATTGCGGTACTGGCGGCGGGTCTGCTCTGTAGCCTGTTACTGATTGTGCTGTTTTCCCGACGTCTTGGCGCGAATATCGACATTATCACGGACGGTCTGTCGACGCTGGCGCAGAAAACGCCGGCACAACTTCCCAATCTCCCCGGCGAACTGGGGCAAATCAGCCGCAGCGTCAACGCCCTGGCGCAAACGCTGCGTGAAACCAAAACCCTGAACGACCTGATCATTGAAAACGCCGCCGACGGCGTGATTGCTATCGACAGACAGGGCGATGTCACCACCATGAACCCCGCAGCGGAAATGATTACCGGCTACACGCTGAATGAACTGGTCGGTCAGCCGTATGCCACGCTGTTTTCCGACCCGCATTTTGCCAGCCCGGTTCTCGATACCCTGGCACACGGTACGGAACATCTGGCACAAGAAGTCAGTTTTCCGGCGCGCGATCGCACCATCGAACTCAGCGTCACCACTAGTCGCATTCATAACCCCAATGGTGAATTGATCGGCGCGCTGGTGATTTTTTCCGACCTGACCGCCCGTAAAGAGACACAGCGTCGTCTGGCCCAGACGGAGAGACTTGCCACGCTGGGTGAACTGATGGCCGGGGTGGCGCATGAGGTGCGTAATCCGCTTACCGCTATCCGCGGCTATGTGCAGATCATCCGTCAGCAAACCAGCCTGCCGGTACATCAGGAATATCTGTCCGTGGTACTGAAAGAAATTGATTCCATCAATAGAGTCATTCAGCAGTTGCTGGATTTCTCCCGCCCACGACAAAGCCAGTGGCAGCAAGTGCTGCTTAATTCGTTGATCGAAGAGACGCTGATTCTGGTGCAAACCTCCGGTGTACAGGCGCGGATCGCGTTCAACGTCGAACAGGATAAAGGATTACCTGCCATCGTTGCCGATCGCGAACTGTTGAAACAGGTGATCCTCAATATCCTGATTAATGCCGTGCAGGCCATCAACGCGCGCGGCGAAATTCGCATTCGCACCTGGCAACATTCAGCCACGCAACAAGCCGTGACGATTGAAGACAACGGCTGTGGGATCGATATCGCGCTACAGAAAAAGATCTTTGACCCCTTTTTCACCACCAAAGCCTCAGGAACGGGGCTTGGACTCGCGCTCAGCCAGCGCATCATCAATGCCCATCAGGGCGATATTCGCGTCACCAGCATGCCCGGATGCGGCGCGACATTTACCCTCATTTTGCCCATTAACCCGCAGGGAAATTTGTCAGTATGAAAACCCGCTATCGTATCCTCATCGTGGATGACGAAGACAACGTTCGTCGTATGCTCACTACCGCATTCTCGCTACAGGGGCATGAAACGCACTGCGCCTGTAACGGTGAGGAAGCCTTACAGCGCTTTGTCGACGCACCGCCGGATGTGGTGCTGATGGATATCCGTATGCCGGAAATGAACGGGATTGATGCACTGAAAGTCATGCGCACCCGGCAGCCGCGCATCCCCGTGATCCTGATGACCGCTTACGCTGAAGTCGAAACCGCCGTCGAAGCGTTGCGCAGCGGCGCGTTTGACTACGTGATCAAACCCTTCGATCTCGATGAACTCAATTTACTGATCCAACGCGCACTGCAATTGCAGGCGATGAAACAAGAGATCCGCAGCCTGCATCAGGCGCTGAGCACCAGCTGGCAGTGGGGGCATATCCTGACCAACAGTCCACGGATGATGGATATCTGCAAAGACACGGCAAAAATTGCTCTGTCGCAGGCCAACGTCTTGATCAGTGGCGAAAGCGGCACCGGTAAAGAGCTGATTGCACGCGCCATTCACTACAACTCGCGCCGGGCAAACGGGCCGTTTATCAAAATCAACTGTGCCGCGCTGCCGGAGTCACTGCTGGAAAGCGAGCTGTTTGGTCATGAAAAAGGCGCCTTCACCGGGGCACAGACTCAGCGTCAGGGACTGTTTGAACGCGCCCATCAGGGAACGTTGCTGCTCGATGAAATTGGCGAAATGCCGCTGGTACTGCAGGCGAAGCTACTGCGCATCCTGCAGGAAAGAGAGTTCGAACGCGTGGGCGGACACCAGACCATTCAGGTAGATATCCGTATCGTTGCCGCCACCAACCGGGATCTCCCTGCAATGGTAAAAGAAGGCGCCTTCCGTGAAGACCTGTTTTACCGTCTGAACGTCATTCATCTGCAACTTCCCCCGCTGCGTGAACGACGGGAAGATATTGCGCTACTCGCTAACCACTTCTTACAGAAATTCAGTTCGGAAAATCAGCGCGATATTATTGAAATCGATCCTGCGGCCATGTCGATGCTTACCACCTGGCCCTGGCCCGGCAACATTCGGGAGTTGTCTAACGTCATTGAGCGGGCGGTCGTGATGAATACCGGGGCGGTTATTTTTGCTGAAGATCTACCCGCCCCGCTCCGCCAGCCGGTGAGTGGAAGCAGCGAGATAAAAGCCACGCAGCCCGGTGAACGCAATCTGAAAGAAGAGATAAAACGTGAAGAGAAGCGAATTATTATCGAGGTGCTCGAGCAGCATGAAGGCAACCGCACCCGCGCCGCGCTGATGTTAGGTATCAGTCGACGCGCTCTGATGTACAAACTGCAGGAATACGGTATCGATACGGCCGGGTTGTAGCACCAGAATCTGCTATGCAGAATTTTGCACAGTGCGCAAAATTCTGCATAGCCTCCGCGCGGCCAGCCCACTGCACACAAACAAATAACTTTCTTAATTCAATCAGTTAATTAATTTCCTCATCCGTTAGCCATTCTGGCATCCCGCTTGCTATTCCCTTTACGTACCCAAAATGGAGTATGCAAAAGGGAAACATAATGAAAACAAAACTGATTACCTTACAAAACGCTGCCGGGCTCTTTCGTGACGGCATGACCATCATGGTTGGCGGTTTTATGGGGGTAGGGACCCCGCCCCGTCTTGTCGAAGCCTTACTTGAATCCGGCGTCAGAGACCTGACGCTGATCGCCAACGATACCGCCTTTGTCGATACCGGTATTGGCCCACTGATCGTCAATGGCCGGGTGAACAAAGTCATTGCGTCTCATATCGGCACCAACCCGGAAACGGGGCGTCGGATGATTGCCAAAGAGATGGAGGTTCAACTGGTGCCGCAAGGTACGCTGATTGAGCAGATCCGCTGCGGCGGCGCAGGACTCGGCGGGTTCCTGACCCCCACCGGCGTCGGCACCATCGTGGAAGATGGCAAACAAACCCTGACGCTCGACGGAAAAACCTGGCTGCTGGAGCGCCCATTGCGCGCCGATCTGGCGCTCATCCGCGCGCACCGTGCCGACCCTCTCGGCAACCTGACCTACCAACTCAGCGCCCGCAACTTTAACCCACTTATTGCCCTCGCCGCCGATATCACCCTGGTGGAACCTGACGAACTCGTTGAGACAGGCGATCTGCTGCCTGACCAGATAGTCACCCCCGGTGCGGTTATCGACCATATCGTCATTCCACAGGAGAGCAAATAATGGATGCGAAACAACGTATTGCGCGCCGCGTGGCGCAAGAACTTCATGATGGTGACGTCGTGAACTTAGGTATTGGCCTGCCGACGATGGTCGCCAACTACCTGCCAGATGACATTCATATCACTCTGCAATCAGAAAACGGATTTCTTGGACTGGGGCCGGTCACCACCGCGCATCCCGATCTGGTGAACGCTGGCGGACAACCCTGCGGGATTTTGCCGGGTGCGGCGATGTTCGATAGCGCGATGTCATTCGCCCTGATCCGTGGCGGTCATGTGGATGCCTGCGTTCTGGGCGGGTTGCAGGTTGATGAACAGGCCAACCTCGCGAACTGGGTGGTGCCCGGCAAAATGGTTCCCGGTATGGGGGGCGCAATGGATCTGGTGACCGGCGCGCGCAACGTCATTATCGCGATGGAGCACTGCGCGAAAGACGGCTCGGCGAAAATCCTCCGCCACTGCACTATGCCACTGACTGCCCAGCATGCGGTGCATGTGCTGGTCACTGAACTCGCGGTGTTCCGCTTTATCGACGGTAAAATGTGGCTGACGGAAATCGTCGACGGGTGTGACCTTGATACCCTACGCGCAAAAACCGAAGCACACTTTGACGTTGCCGCCGATCTGGTCGTTCAGCGAGGTGACGCATGATTGGCCGTATCTCGCGTTTCATGACGCGCTTTGTCAGCCGCTGGCTGCCCGATCCCCTGATTTTCGCCATGCTGCTGACGCTGCTGACGTTCGGCATCGCGCTGTGGTTAACACCGCAAACGCCCGTCGCGATGGTGCGTTTCTGGGGGGACGGCTTCTGGAACCTGCTGGCCTTCGGGATGCAGATGGCGTTGATCATCGTGACAGGCCACGCGCTGGCCAGTTCTGGTCCGGTGAAAAACCTGCTGCGCACCGCCGCGTCTGCCGCTAAAACGCCCGCCCAGGGCGTAATGCTGGTGACCTTCTTTGGCTCCGTCGCCTGCGTCATCAACTGGGGCTTCGGCCTGGTGGTTGGGGCGATGTTTGCCCGTGAAGTTGCCCGTCGCGTGCCGGGTTCCGATTATCCGCTGCTGATTGCCTGCGCCTATATCGGTTTCCTGACCTGGGGCGGCGGCTTCTCCGGTTCGATGCCCCTGCTGGCGGCAACGCCGGGTAACCCGGTTGAACACATCGCGGGCTTAATTCCGGTCAGCGATACCCTGTTCACCGGTTTCAACATCTTCATCACCCTCGGGTTGATTGTGGTCATGCCGTTTATCACCCGCATGATGACGCCAAAACCGTCAGATGTGGTCAGCGTCGATCCGAAACTGTTGATGGAAGAGCCTGATTTCCAGAAGACCTTGCCGGCAGATGCGCCTCCGTCAGAAAAACTGGAAGAGAGCCGTATCCTGGCGCTGATCATTGGGGCATTAGGCATCGCCTATCTCGGGATCTACTTCGCCGAGAAAGGATTCAACATCACCATCAACACCGTCAACCTGATGTTCATGATTGCCGGTCTACTGCTGCACAAAACGCCAATGGCCTACATGCGCGCCATTAGCGCCGCCGCGCGCAGCACCGCCGGTATCCTGGTGCAGTTCCCGTTCTATGCCGGGATCCAGTTAATGATGGAACATTCCGGCCTCGGGGGACTTATCACCGAATTCTTCATCAACGTCGCCAATAAAGACACCTTCCCGGTCATGACCTTCTTCAGCTCCGCACTGATCAACTTTGCCGTGCCGTCAGGCGGCGGTCACTGGGTTATTCAGGGACCGTTCGTCATGCCAGCCGCGCAGGCGTTAGGAGCCGATCTCGGTAAGTCCGTCATGGCGATCGCCTACGGCGAGCAGTGGATGAACATGGCGCAACCCTTCTGGGCGCTTCCCGCACTGGCCATCGCCGGGCTGGGGGTTCGCGACATCATGGGTTACTGCATCACCGCCCTGCTTTTCTCCGGCGTCATTTTTGTTGTCGGCCTGACCTTTTTCTGACGGCAGCCGCTCACTTTTAAGGAACAGAAGATGAAAAATTGTGTCATCGTCAGCGCAGCACGTACCGCCATCGGCAGCTTCAACGGCGCGCTGGCAACAACCAGCGCCATCGATCTTGGCGCAACCGTGATTAGCGCCGCGCTGGAACGCGCACAACTCGATCCGCAGCGCGTGGATGAAGTGATCATGGGCAACGTGCTGCAGGCAGGTCTTGGACAAAACCCGGCGCGCCAGGCGCTGCTAAAGAGCGGTCTTAGCGAGACGGTCTGCGGTTTTACCGTCAACAAAGTCTGCGGCTCCGGCCTGAAAAGCGTCGCGCTGGCTGCCCAGGCGATTCAGGCCGGTCAGGCGCAGGCGTTGGTCGCCGGCGGCATGGAAAACATGAGTCTGGCACCGTATCTGCTGGAAGCGAAAGCCCGCTGGGGCTATCGCCTCGGCGACGGTCAGTTATCAGATGTGATTTTGCGCGATGGCCTGCTCTGTGCCACCCACGGCTATCACATGGGGATCACCGCCGAAAACGTCGCCCGCGAATACGGTATCAGCCGCGAAATGCAGGATGAGCTGGCGTTGCTCTCCCAGCAAAAAGCGGTAGCGGCCATCAATTCTGGTGCCTTCCAGGCCGAGATTGTGCCGGTCAGCGTCACGTCGCGGAAGAAAACCATCGTCTTTGACCGCGATGAATTCCCCAAAGCTGACTCAACAGCGGAAGGTCTTGCCGCGCTGCGTCCGGCATTTGATAAAGCTGGCACCGTCACCGCCGGTAACGCCTCCGGGATCAACGACGGTGCGGCGGCGCTGGTGGTAATGGAAGAATCGGCGGCACTGGCGGCGGGGCTGAAACCGTTGGCACGCATTAAGGCCTACGCCAGCGGCGGCGTCGCCCCGGCGCTGATGGGAATGGGTCCGGTGCCCGCCACGCAAAAGGCGCTGCAATACAGCGGACTACAGCTTTCGGATATCGATCTGATTGAAGCCAATGAGGCGTTTGCCGCGCAGTTCCTCGCCGTCGGCAAGACGCTGGGCTTCGATCCAGAGAAGGTGAACGTTAACGGCGGCGCGATTGCGCTTGGTCATCCGATCGGTGCCAGCGGCGCGCGAATTCTGGTGACATTACTGCATGCGCTTGCCGCGAGAGATAAAACGCTGGGTCTGGCGACGCTGTGTATCGGCGGCGGTCAGGGAATAGCCATGATTGTGGAAAGGATGAATTAATACCTGGAGTCCCCCGGTTATACACAACATCATTCAGTTGGCATGGATGCCGCTCCTGTAAACCCCTGGCACAGAGATAACGATGTGCCAGGGGTTTTTTACAACCCGGCAAAGCGACGGTCCGTAAGAACGAGGTTCATGGATGAGCCGAGTAATGCCGTAGCCAACACAGAGGCCGCTTGAAGGATAAAGTGTATCTGTCATAATAAACAAAACCGAGGGACCTTAATGAACATTATCGAACAACTTCAGTTACTGGTAAAAACAGGCTCGCACGCGGAACAAACAATTAGCCGTTACATTCTGGCTACATTATCGGGCGCGGAAAAACTGACGTCGACGGCAATTTCAAAAAAGACACAGACCAGCCAACCCTCCATCGTTCGTTTTGCTCAATCTCTCGGTTATACGGGTTTTACTTCATTTAAATATGATTTAATTAAATGTCTGCGTAGTGAACCTGAGACGCTACTCCCGGCCCAGGCAACGAAGAACAACGTTATCCTTAGCGAGTTTATTAATAATAATAACCCGGCGGCACTCAATACCTTCTTTGAAATTATTAATTCCAGTCGTAACCTCTATTTCTGTCATCCACGGGAATTGAGTTCCTTACTCAGCAATATCATTCAGGACTATAGCGATATTGGTAAAGTCTGTATTCCCGTGGAGTACCAGAATGCCCATTCACTGTTGACAAACGCCCTGACGGATTGCGATTCGGTGATCCTGCTGCCGGGACTTAAAGATGAGCCGGATAATCAATTGATTACCTTGATTCGAGAGCATGAGGCAGCCTCGCTGGCGGTAGCCTGCCATCAGAGCGGCGCGTCGCTGGCCGATGTGACCTTATATACGCCGCAGTCCAGCGCCAGCCCACTGAGTTTTGCCGCGCTGAAAATGTCATTGCATACGCTTTTTTTCCATGCGCTGCAATATTGCTATCTGAATATGAATAATGAAAAGACGCCTCATAAACGCTGATCATCGACCGGGTTGCGGGGGAATAAAGAACCCTGCCTTAATCAGAGAAATTAAAGCCAGAAAAGACTGTCTATGAGGCGTAAATTGCAGATTAATTATAACTGCACAATACTTCCTGTTGATAACGAATGATGCACGGCTTCGCAAATTAACGTAGCTTGCAACCCATCGTCCGCGGTTGCCAGATAAGGGGTATCAAATAAAACGTACTCAACAAAATCATGTATTGGCTGAATCCCATACCCACTGGCTTTATTATTAACGTAATTAATAAAATTATAATTTGGCGTTGCGCTGCGCTGTGGCGTAAACATTTCATAGCCCCGCAACTGCGCGTCGGCACGATAATAGTTATTCTCTGTGATAACAAAACTACGACCGTCATTTGCTTTGGGGAAGGAAGGAGGCAAGCACCACCCCACTTCAACAGTCCACTGCGCGCCATTATCAAACGTGACGAAAGACTGAATGGTGTCCCAAGAATCGATGCCTTCCGCAACCAGCTTCTTCTTCTGTCCTATCGCATAGACGCTCACTGCATTGGCGCCATTCATATAATATCGAATCAAATCAAAACAATGTGTTCCAAGGAAATGAACGGGAGAGCTCTCGTTCGCCCATGACAGCCAGTTTTTCGGCACGTCGATGATGTCGTCCATGCTCATGTAGCCACGCAGGACCTGGCCGGTTTCGGGTTTTAACAGTTCATGATGAATATGCTGCGCCATTCCGTCCCAACGCTTGTGATAATCGACACCAATCTTCACTCCCTGCTGCTGTGCACAACGGATGATTTCCCGACATTCCGCTGATGTTGTCGCCATCGGTTTTTCAATCAGCACATGTTTACCCGCGTTGATGGCCTCAATGGTGGCATCAAAGTGGAACGGATCCGGTGTGGCAATTGACACCAGATCAACCTCCGTCGCGGCAAATAACTCTGCCAGCGAGGCATAACCCGGCACCTGAAACTCCGCCGCCACTCTGGCGCGGATTTCCGGATTGATCTCGCAAAAACCCACCAGATTCACCCACGGATTATAGTGATACGCATTGATATGATGTTTGCCGTAAATACCAGCCCCCACCACTGCGGCATTGATTTTGTTCATTACACGATTCCTCAGTTAAACAAGCCAAACGAAAACAGATAACCGATGGCCACCGCCAGAGGTGCGGTAATCATCCGTGATAACAAGAACGAGGGAACACCGAGACGGATGGTCTTCTCTTTCGCCTCCTGCATGGAAAGCCCAACGGGAATGAAGTCAGCCCCCACCTGGACGTTAATCGCGAACAGCGCTGGCAGCGCCATCAGAGGCGAAACCACCCCGCTACCGATTAACGTTCCCACCAGCACGCCAACAACCTGCGCAATCGCCGCGCCGGGAGCCAGAATGGGAGAGATAAAGGGCAGGCCACAGATAATTGCAATCACAAACAGCCCGGTTAACGATCCGGCAAGCGGCGATAGCGCATTCCCGGTCCACTGACCAATCGCCGTCTCCTGAACCAGGGCGATCAGCACCGAGATAAAGGCCATAAAGGGGATAACGTTTTTAATGCACAACTCAACCGATTCACGCGCAGAGGAGTAGAGAAGGCTGACAAAGTTACCGATCCCCGTCGCAAAACGCGTCATCAACTCCAGCGCGGTGTTGGTCGCTGAGGCGCGCGGTTTTACCGCCTCGGTATCGCGAGCAACCGCGAAGACGTCGCCTGCGGGGAGCGGCTCAATGTGCTCAACGTTTTCCTCCCCGTTTACCGGTTGATTAATGGTCTCAATCAGCGAAAGCGAATCAAGGCTGACATCCGAGATGTAGATATCCTCGGTGATATATTTCGCCAGCGGCCCCATCGCACCGGTAGGCAGCACGTTGATCGTCTTGATTCTTTTTTGCGGATAGATGCCACAGCGAAGTGAACCGCCGCAGTTGATCACCACACAGAGGATTTTCTTGTCATCCGGCATGGCATCAAAACCGTTAACCACGGTCATCTCCAGCATTTCACCCAGTTTTTTCGCGACCGGGTCAATGGTTTTTCCGGTTAGCGACAGAATCACCATGCGGGTATCGCGATATAAATACATATCATCGCCAATCCCTGAATGACCTTTTTTAATCAGTACGGTTTTCATTGGTTTTCCTCATTATTTTCAATGGGCCAATCAATTCATTTACGGATGGAGAACAATGACTGTTTACGTGTAATGAACCATAGGCTATTGGCTTTTCAGCCCCGTCAAATACCACCGTCACATGACCTAACTCGCATAAATTTTGCCATGCAGCCTCCCCCCAGCAGGTTATATTCCAGGTGTGATGATTCATCTGCAGAACATAATCCATTGTTTTTTGTAATGGGGTAACATCACAAACAATATTCTTAATAACCAGCACGTAGTCGAGATAATCTTCCGGAGCGCGGTCATTAAAGGTAATCAACATGCCATTAAGCAGTCCCTCTTCCACTTTTCTTCCAGCTTTTACGACGTCAGCCGAAAATAGTACTTTCATTGTTTTCCCTTATTCCTGATTAAGTTCGCGTTTCTCCAGCCGGGTGAAGATATATTCCGTAAGAAAACCACGGATAAAGCCGAGTAGAATACCCGCGGCGATATAGCGTAAAGCCAGGTCGGCAACGGGCAGGTCGAGTCGGGTCAGACCGGCGGCGACGCCCAGCCAGATAAAGAGCTCCGATGGTACAATGTGGGGGAACAGAGACGTCAGCGGGTGTACGGTGCTACCCAGCGCATCCTGATAAGCAGGTTTACAGCGTTCTGGTAAAAATTTACCCATCGTCAGCGCACCTGGACTGCTGAGGAAGAACCAGGCAAAACTGGGTAAAATTCCATAGGTTAATATTTTTGATTTCCCCATCAGGGTGGCGACTTTTTCCATTCGCTGTTGGCCAATTAATTTCATAATAAAATTAACGGTCAAAATTAAGGTTATCAGCATCGGAATGGTACTGACGATCATCCCGGAGAATATCTTACCTGCGCTCTGAAAAAGATGGATAAAGCCTTCTGCAATTTCAACTATCATAGTTAACTCCCAACGTGTAGGTATAAGTATATTCATCCGTCAGAAGTGAACTGACAGACGAAGGCAGCCAACGCTTTTTCTTTAAAACTTCAGATTATTTTATTTACTAATTTTTAGTTCTCCTGCCAGTAAGGGCTCTTAAATATCGCGGTTTGGTAACAGGAAAGTTAACGGTAAATGGCTGAACAAACAGTGAGCACCTTCACAGAGTTATAATTATTCATTTAATTTTGTATTTTTATACATTAAATACAAAACCACCCTGACACGAATGTTGACAAGGGGAATGGTGAATTCAGGACGTAAAAAAGGGAGGCTAAGCCTCCCTTTTGCGCAGTATTTAAACCCGCCGATTACTCGTCAGCATCATCTGCGACATCGTCGTCGGTTTCCGCTTCCGGAGCGATATCATCATCCCCTTCCGCCGCACTACCGTCGATAGAATCGAGGTCTTCGTCATCCACTGGCTCAGCCACACGCTGCAGACCCACTACGTTTTCATCTTCCGCGGTACGGATGAGGATCACGCCCTGAGTGTTACGCCCTACCACGCTGATTTCCGACACGCGAGTACGCACTAACGTACCGGCATCGGTGATCATCATGATCTGGTCGCAGTCATCGACCTGCACCGCGCCAACAACGGAGCCGTTGCGCTCGGTCACTTTGATAGAGATAACGCCCTGCGTCGCACGGGACTTGGTCGGATACTCTTCCGCCGCCGTACGCTTACCGTAACCGTTTTGCGTTACGGTCAGGATCGCGCCTTCGCCGCGTGGGATAATCAGGGAGACGACTTTGTCTTCGCCCGCCAGTTTGATACCCCGGACGCCGGTCGCGGTACGGCCCATCGCACGGACGGCGTTTTCTTTAAAGCGCACCACCTTGCCCGCCGCCGAGAACAGCATGACTTCGTCGGAACCGGAGGTCAGATCCACGCCAATCAGTTCGTCGCCGTCGTTCAGGTTGACCGCAATGATACCGGCAGAACGCGGACGGCTGAACTCGGTCAGCGCCGTTTTCTTCACCGTACCGCTGGCAGTCGCCATAAAGACGTTCACGCCCTCTTCGTACTCGCGTACCGGCAGGATGGCGGTGATGCGTTCGTTGGCTTCCAGCGGCAGCAGATTGACGATCGGACGACCACGCGCGCCACGACTCGCTTCAGGCAACTGATACACCTTCATCCAGTACAGACGACCACGGCTGGAGAAGCAGAGGATCGTGTCATGGGTGTTGGCCACCAGCAGGCGGTCAATAAAGTCTTCTTCTTTAATACGCGCAGCAGATTTGCCTTTCCCACCACGACGTTGTGCTTCGTAGTCGGTCAGCGGCTGATACTTCACGTAGCCCTGATGAGACAGGGTGACAACCACATCTTCCTGGTTGATCAGATCTTCGATATTGATATCGGCGCTGTTGGCGGTGATTTCGGTACGACGCTGATCGCCGAACTGATCGCGGATCAGTTCCAGCTCTTCGCGGATCACTTCCATCAGGCGATCGGCGCTGCCCAGAATGTGCAGCAGTTCCGCAATCTGTTCCAACAGCTCTTTGTATTCGTCGAGCAGTTTTTCGTGCTCAAGGCCGGTCAGTTTCTGCAGACGCAGATCCAGAATCGCCTGGGCCTGCTGTTCCGTCAGGTAGTACTGACCGTCACGCACGCCAAATTCAGGCTCCAGCCACTCCGGACGCGCGGCATCATCACCGGCACGTTCCAGCATCGCCGCCACGTTGCCCAGATCCCACGGACGCGCAATCAGCCCCGCTTTCGCTTCCGCCGGGGTCGGCGCGCGACGGATCAGTTCAATGATCGGGTCGATGTTCGCCAACGCAATCGCCAGCGCTTCGAGGATATGCGCACGATCGCGGGCTTTACGCAGTTCGAAAATGGTACGGCGGGTCACCACTTCACGACGGTGGCGCACAAACGCTGAAATAATGTCCTTCAGGTTCATGATCTTCGGCTGACCATGGTGTAGTGCCACCATGTTGATACCGAAAGAGACCTGCAGCTGGGTCTGGGAGTAGAGGTTGTTGAGTACCACTTCCCCAACCGCGTCACGTTTAACTTCAATCACGATGCGCATACCGTCTTTATCAGACTCATCACGCAGCGCGCTGATGCCTTCAACGCGTTTGTCTTTTACCAGTTCCGCAATTTTCTCGATCAGGCGCGCTTTGTTCACCTGATACGGGATTTCATGAACAATGATGGTTTCACGACCGGTTTTCGCGTCAGCTTCCACTTCCGCGCGGGCGCGAATGTACACTTTGCCGCGACCGGTACGGTAGGCTTCTTCAATGCCGCGACGACCATTGATAATCGCCGCCGTCGGGAAGTCCGGACCCGGGATGTATTCCATCAGCCCTTCAATGCTGATGTCTTCATCGTCGATATATGCCAGACACCCGTTGACCACTTCAGTCAGGTTGTGCGGCGGAATGTTAGTCGCCATCCCAACCGCGATACCGGAGGAGCCGTTCACTAACAGGTTAGGGATTTTGGTCGGCATAACGTCAGGGATTTTTTCCGTGCCGTCATAGTTGTCGACAAAATCAACCGTCTCTTTTTCCAGATCCGCCATCAACTCATGGGCAATCTTCGCCAGACGGATTTCCGTATAACGCATCGCCGCCGCAGAGTCGCCGTCAATGGAACCGAAGTTCCCCTGACCATCCACCAGCATATATCGCAGCGAGAACGGCTGAGCCATACGAACAATGGTGTCATATACCGCAGAGTCGCCGTGCGGGTGGTATTTACCGATGACGTCGCCAACGACACGGGCTGATTTTTTGTAGGCTTTGTTCCAGTCATTGCCCAATACGTTCATGGCGTAAAGTACGCGACGGTGTACCGGCTTCAGGCCATCTCGGACATCCGGCAGCGCACGGCCAACAATGACCGACATCGCATAATCCAGATAAGAGTTCTTCAGCTCTTCCTCAATGTTGACCGGTGTAATTTCTCTCGCAAGGTCGCTCATCTAACCGCTATCCCTCTACTGTATCCCGGATTCAAAGGTCGCAAATTATAACACATCCGCACCGATTGAGGTAAACCAATAAGCTTTATTCACCCGCGTTGACTGATATACTCCTGTAACAAGCCATAGAAGGAGTAAAAGCCCCGATGAATGCCGTAAAACCACCGGTAAACCACAACGTTGACCACGAAGAAATTGCCAAGTTTGAAGCCGTCGCGTCACGCTGGTGGGATCTGGAAGGCGAATTTAAGCCATTGCATCGCATTAACCCGCTGCGACTGGGTTACATTGCTGAACGCGCAGGCGGCCTGTTTGGTAAAAAGGTGCTCGATGTGGGCTGCGGCGGCGGCATTCTGGCAGAAAGTATGGCCCGTGAAGGTGCCACGGTGACCGGTCTGGATATGGGCTTTGAGCCCTTGCAGGTAGCAAAACTGCATGCGCTGGAAAGTGGTATTCAGGTGGATTACGTGCAGGAAACCGTGGAAGAACACGCAGCGAAACATGCCCACCAGTATGACGTGGTGACCTGCATGGAGATGCTGGAGCATGTGCCCGATCCGCAATCGGTGGTCAGAGCCTGTGCGCAACTGGTCAAACCCGGCGGCGAGGTGTTCTTCTCAACCCTTAACCGCAATGGCAAATCCTGGCTGATGGCCGTTGTCGGCGCGGAATATATTCTGCGCATGGTGCCGAAAGGGACCCATGATGTTAAAAAATTTATTAAACCTGCGGAGCTGTTAGGCTGGGTGGATCAGACGGTATTGCAGGAACGCCATATGACCGGGTTGCATTTCAACCCTATCACCAACACCTTCAAGCTTGGCCCCGGCGTGGATGTGAACTATATGGTGCACACCACGGCTAACGCGGAATAATCCACTTGCCTGATGGCGCTACGCTTATCAGGCCTACGGAAATATGCCCTGTAGGCCGGATAAGACGTTTACGTCGCCATTCGGCATCTCTCGCCTGTATCCAGGTTACAAAACTTGCGCCAGGTCATAAGAAGATTCTACACCTTCGTTGAAGAAATCAGCACTCGATCAAATTATCTATTTTTTTTATAAATTATTGACATCCCCGCCAGGCCTTATAAGACGCGCACTTAGCCTTTCTTACCCTTTTGCAACCTCAATTTAACCTCAAAATCAACTCTTGTGCTGAAAAGAATCCCTACTAGAATACTCACCATATAGCGTTTACTTTAACACTCAACCCCTATATATAGTATTTATCCACAGAGTTAGTCACAAGGTGGCATTGTGGATAATGCAGGGGATATTTTTTCTTTCACGGACAGGTAAAAACCACATGAATCAGAGTCTGCTGGTGACAAAGCGTGATGGTAGTACAGAGCGCATCAATCTCGACAAAATCCATCGGGTTCTGGATTGGGCGGCAGAAGGGCTGAATAACGTATCGATTTCTCAGGTCGAACTGCGCTCCCACATCCAGTTTTATGACGGTATCAAGACCTCCGATATTCATGAAACTATCATTAAAGCGGCGGCGGACCTGATCTCTCGCGAAGCGCCGGATTACCAGTACCTGGCTGCGCGCCTGGCGATTTTCCATCTGCGTAAAAAAGCCTACGGCGAGTTCGAACCGCCGAAACTGTTTGACCATGTGGTGAAAATGGTTGAAATGGGCAAATACGACAATCATCTGCTGGAAGACTACACGGAAGAAGAGTTCAAGCAGATGGACTCGTTTATCGTACACGACCGTGATATGACCTTCTCCTACGCCGCCGTTAAGCAGCTGGAAGGGAAATATCTGGTACAGAACCGTGTCACCGGTGAGATCTACGAAAGCGCCCAGTTCCTCTATATTTTGGTGGCGGCTTGCCTGTTCTCTAACTACCCGCGTGATACCCGTCTGGAATACGTAAAACGTTTTTATGACGCGGTCTCAACGTTCAAAATTTCGCTGCCGACGCCGATTATGTCCGGCGTTCGTACCCCGACGCGCCAGTTCAGTTCCTGCGTACTGATCGAGTGTGGCGACAGCCTGGACTCAATCAACGCCACCTCCAGCGCGATTGTAAAATACGTCTCCCAGCGTGCCGGTATCGGTATCAACGCGGGTCGTATTCGTGCGCTGGGCAGTCCGATTCGCGGTGGCGAAGCGTTCCACACCGGCTGTATCCCGTTCTATAAACACTTCCAGACCGCAGTGAAGTCCTGCTCTCAGGGCGGCGTACGCGGCGGAGCGGCCACGCTGTTCTACCCGATGTGGCATCTGGAAGTTGAAAGCCTGCTGGTACTGAAAAACAACCGTGGTGTGGAAGGCAACCGCGTTCGTCACATGGACTACGGCGTACAAATCAACAAGCTGATGTACACCCGTCTGCTGAAAGGCGGCGACATTACGCTCTTCAGCCCATCCGATGTTCCGGGGCTGTATGACGCGTTCTTCGCCGATCAGGATGAATTCGAACGCCTGTACGTGAAATATGAAAACGATGACAGCATCCGCAAACAGCGTGTCAAAGCGGTCGAACTGTTCTCTCTGATGATGCAGGAACGTGCGTCTACGGGTCGTATCTACATTCAGAACGTTGACCACTGCAACACCCACAGCCCGTTCGATCCGCAGGTTGCGCCGGTACGCCAGTCTAACCTGTGCCTGGAAATCGCCCTGCCCACCAAACCGCTGATGGATGTGAACGACGAAAACGGTGAAATCGCCCTGTGTACGCTCTCCGCGTTCAACCTGGGGGCGATCAACAGCCTCGAGGAACTGGAAGAGCTGGCGGTACTGGCCGTTCGCGCCCTTGATGCGCTGTTAGATTATCAGGACTACCCGATCCCGGCCGCCAAACGCGGAGCGATGGGTCGTCGTACGCTGGGTATCGGCGTGATTAACTTTGCTTACTGGCTGGCGAAAAACGGTAAGCGCTACTCCGACGGCAGCGCCAACAACCTGACGCACAAGACGTTTGAAGCCATTCAGTACTATTTGCTGAAGGCCTCTAACGAACTGGCTATCGAACAAGGCGCCTGCCCGTGGTTTAACGAAACCACCTACGCGCAGGGCATTCTGCCGATCGATACCTACAAGAAAGATCTGGATGCTATCGCCGACGAACCACTGCATCATGACTGGGAAGCGCTTCGTGAGTCCATCAAGACCTTTGGTCTGCGTAACTCAACGCTCTCTGCCCTGATGCCGTCCGAAACCTCTTCGCAGATCTCGAACGCCACTAACGGTATCGAGCCGCCGCGCGGTTACGTCAGCATTAAAGCGTCGAAAGACGGTATTCTGCGTCAGGTCGTGCCGGACTACGAGCACCTGGGCAACGCCTATGAACTGCTGTGGGAAATGCCGGGCAACGACGGTTATCTGCAACTGGTCGGCATCATGCAGAAGTTTATCGATCAGTCGATTTCGGCCAACACCAACTACGATCCGTCACGCTTCCCGTCAGGAAAAGTGCCGATGCAGCAGTTGCTGAAAGACCTGCTCACCGCCTATAAGTTCGGGGTCAAAACGCTGTATTATCAGAACACCCGCGACGGCGCGGAAGATGCCCAGGACGATCTGGTGCCCTCCATTCAGGATGATGGCTGCGAAAGCGGCGCATGTAAGATTTGATATTGTGATGCCGGATGGCGGCGTAAACGCCTTATCCGGCCTACAAATGCATCGTGTTGTAGCCCAGATAAGCGTAGCGCCATCCGGCATTAAAGCGTTGTAAGCCGGATAAGCGTAGCGTCATCCGGCATTAAAGCGTTGTAGGCCGGATAAGCGTAGCGCCATCCGGCATTAAAGTGTTGTAGGCCGGATAAGCATAGCGCCATCCGGCATTAAAGCGTTGTAGGCCGGATAAGCGTAGCGCCATCCGGCATTAAAGTGTTGTAGGCCGGATAAGCGTAACGCCATCCGGCATTAAACTCCAAACAGGACATATTCATGGCATACACCACTTTTTCACAGACGAAAAATGACCAGCTTCTGGAACCGATGTTTTTTGGTCAGCCGGTTAACGTGGCCCGCTACGATCAGCAAAAATATGACATCTTCGAAAAACTGATCGAAAAGCAACTTTCGTTCTTCTGGCGTCCTGAAGAGGTTGACGTTTCCCGCGACCGCATCGACTACCAGGCGCTGCCGGAGCACGAAAAACATATTTTTATCAGCAACCTGAAGTACCAGACGCTGCTGGACTCCATTCAGGGACGTAGTCCGAACGTGGCGCTGCTGCCGCTGATCTCCATTCCGGAACTGGAAACCTGGGTCGAAACCTGGGCCTTCTCTGAGACCATTCATTCGCGCTCTTACACCCATATCATCCGTAATATCGTTAACGATCCGGCAATCGTGTTTGATGACATCGTCACCAACGAGCAGATCCAGAAACGGGCGGAAGGGATTTCCAGCTATTACGATGAGCTGATTGAGATGACCAGCTACTGGCATCTGCTGGGCGAAGGGACGCACACCGTGAACGGCAAAACCGTCACCGTGAACCTGCGCGCGCTGAAGAAAAAACTGTATCTGTGCCTGATGAGCGTCAACGCGCTGGAAGCGATTCGCTTCTACGTCAGCTTCGCCTGCTCTTTCGCTTTTGCCGAGCGCGAACTGATGGAAGGCAACGCCAAAATCATTCGCCTGATTGCCCGTGACGAAGCGCTGCACCTGACTGGCACTCAGCATATGCTGAACCTGCTGCGCAGCGGCGTTGACGATCCGGAAATGGCGGAAATCGCGGAAGAGTGTAAGCAGGAGTGCTATGACCTGTTTGTGCAGGCCGCGCTGCAGGAAAAAGAGTGGGCAGACTACCTGTTCCGCGACGGTTCGATGATCGGCCTGAACAAAGACATTCTTTGCCAGTACGTCGAATACATCACCAACATTCGTATGCAGGCGGTCGGACTGGATCTGCCGTTCCAGACCCGTTCAAACCCGATTCCGTGGATCAACACCTGGCTGGTGTCCGATAACGTTCAGGTGGCCCCGCAGGAAGTGGAGGTAAGCTCTTATCTGGTCGGGCAGATCGACTCCGAAGTCGATACCGACGATCTGAGTAATTTCCAGCTCTGATGGGACGCGTCACGCTACGCATCACTGGCACACAGTTGCTGTGCCAGGATGAACACCCTTCCCTGCTCGCCGCGCTTGAGTCGCACAACGTTGACGTGGAATACCAGTGTCGCGAAGGCTATTGCGGCTCGTGCCGCACCCGGCTGATTGCCGGCCAGGTCGACTGGATCGCCGAGCCTTTAGCGTTCATTCAGCCGGGTGAAATTTTGCCCTGCTGTTGCCGGGCAAAAGGCGACATTGAAATTGAGATGTAGCGTGCGCTACAGCGCGTAGTAATACGCCTTCACCTGTTCCCAGTCCGCTTTCGGGATGGGACTCAGGTACTTCTCAAGCTGGGAGAAGTCATGCTGTGCCGCTTTATGGCGACGTAAACGGCGGCGGCTTTTTTCCAGATCTAAAAACCCGGCTTCTACCGTCCCTTCCGTTTTCACATAGATATGACGTACGTAGCAACAGCCGTGCTGACGATTGACGCTGTGCATCTTTTTAAAGGCCAGCGCGACCGCTTTTAGCATTGCATCACGCACCTCATCAGGATACGGCGTCACCGCATGCTGTTTATACCACTCTTCGATGCTCACAAAGCCTTTCATATCTTCGGTGATCAGCAGCGCACGCCACTCACCGTCAATTTTTGTCGCTTTGCCATAAACAATTTTCGGCACGATAACGCCCGCGCGGGCCAGTTCGTTGATCACCTCGATTTCACGCACAATCGTCGGACGTCCGAAGGGATAGCGTACCGAGTGAAACAGGTGTTGAGTCATCCGCTTCACGTACAGTTTCTTCCCGTCGCGCTCGATGCATTGCACACCGCTCATCCCTTTGCGTCGATAATTCGGTTCTTCGACCCAATCGCCTTCCGTTGCCCACCAGTGATTAAACTCTTCCTGCACCATTTCGGCCTCATCCGTTACCATAACGTCATAAACTATTCAGACAATTAATATAAATCGTCCGCTTAAGGATTTCTTAAGATATTTATGTTCCGGTCTGGATTTCTTGATCTGGTGTGCGTTTTTTATGGCTTATCGTGAAAATGAGATAAAAAAACTGCACCTTACTCAGCGGTTTCCCGCTTTTGGGGTGCAGTGGAGAGGGATAACGCGGTTTTTACTCTTGACGTAAGAACATCACCGCTTTGTCGGGGAAGTCGGTGAACAGCCCGTCCACCCCCGCCTGGTTGTACAGAATGTCGTACAGCTGATTCACATCCGTCGTATAGTCCGGCAACTGATCGGCACGCACCGTATAAGGATGAACCGTCATCTTATTCTGATGGGCGTCCTGCACCATGCCAGTCAGCGCGATATTGCCTTTCGTCGACTTCTCATCAATCAGCATGTGGTAGTCCGGACCGATGCCGTCCGCATACTCCGCCACCTGCTTCATCGCCCCGGGTTTGAACATCCAGTCATAGTTGTAATTGACCCAACTGCCGTCCGGCTGCTTCTCCTGGGTTTCATTCCAGTCGGTATAGGCGATCAGCTGTACCAGGTTCAGATCCATCCCCATTTTGGGTTCCAGCTCATTTTTGATGCGCTTGAGTTCTGCTACATCAAAACTTTGCAGATAGACCTTGTCCTGCTTGTCGCTGTAGCCGTACTGTTTCAGCACTTCCAGCGTCTTGGTCGCAATGTCCTTCCCTTCCTGATGATGGAACCACGGCGCTTTGATCTCCGGATAGATACCGATGTTCTTGCCGGTGGAATGGTTCAGCCCCTGAATAAACTCGATCTCTTCGGCAAAGGTATGCACGCGGAAGTCCGACTTGCCCATCGGGAAACGGCCTGGATAGGTCTGTACCTTCTTGCCGTTTTCCAGATCAAACCCTTCGGTAAACTTCAGGGATTTGATTTCATCCAGCGTAAAGTCGATGGCGTAGTAACGACCGTCTTTGCGCGCACGATTCGGAAAACGCTCGGCGACATCCGTCACGCGATCCAGATAGTGGTCATGCAGAACGACCAGTTGGTCATCTTTGGTCATCACCAGATCCTGCTCCAGATAATCCGCTCCCTGTGCATAGGCCATCGCTTTCGCGGGCAGCGTATGCTCCGGCAAATATCCGCTCGCACCACGGTGGGCAATCACCACTTTATCCGTAGTCGTGGCCGCCAGTGCATGACTTCCCATTACCGCGCCCGCCATCATCAGCGTCAGACTAAGGTTTTTCAGTGCTGTCTTCATTCACTTAGCCCCCGTTGCGTTTCAGTTGCATCTCAGCATGGTGGCGTTTCTCGCCGAACATCACCACAATGAGCAGGATAACCGCCAGAATGCTGCCGCCGATCATCACCATGAAGCCGCCGTCCCAGCCGAAGAAGTCAACGGTGTAGCCGACAATGGCGCTGGCCGCCACGGAACCACCGAGGTAACCAAACAGGCCGGTAAAGCCAGCTGCCGTCCCTGCGGCTTTTTTCGGTGCCAGCTCCAGCGCATGCAGACCAATCAACATCACCGGGCCGTAAATCAGGAAGCCGATCACAATCATACAAATCATATCGACGGTCGGGTTACCTGCCGGGTTCATCCAGTAAATGATGGTGGCGATAGTCACCAGCGTCATAAAGAACACGCCGGTCGCACCACGGTTGCCACGGAACACTTTGTCCGACATCCAGCCACACAGCAGCGTCCCGGGGATCCCTGCGTATTCATAGAAGAAGTAGGCCCAGGAGGATTTATCCAGCGCAAAATGCTTCACTTCTTTCAGATAGGTCGGAGACCAGTCGAGAATGCCATAGCGCAGCAGATAGACGAACACGTTCGCGATAGCGATGTACCACAGCAATTTGTTCGGCAGGATGTACTGCATGAAGATCTGCTTCGCCGTCAGTTCTTCTTCCGCTTTTTCGTTGTAATCATCCGGGTAGTCGTTTTTGTACTCTTCGATGGGCGGCAGACCGCAGGATTGCGGAGTATCACGCATCAGCGCGAAAGCGAAAATTGCCACCAGAATGGCGCCGAACGCTGGCATATACAGCGCCGCTTTCCAGTCGTTAAACCAGGCCATCCCGAGCAGGAACAGCAGCGGAGGGATCCCGCCACCGACGTTATGCGCACAGTTCCAGACGGAGACGATTCCGCCACGTTCTTTCTGCGACCACCAGTGCACCATGGTGCGTCCGCACGGCGGCCACCCCATCCCCTGGAACCACCCGCAGAGGAACAGCAGCACAAACATCACGGCAATGCTCGATGTCGCCCACGGCACAAAGCCCATGAACAGCATCACTGCCGCCGCCAGAATCAGACCGGCAGGGAGGAAAACGCGCGGATTCGAGCGATCCGAAACCGAGCCCATGATGAATTTCGAAAATCCGTAAGCAATGGAGATCCCCGAGAGGGCAAAACCTAAATCTCCCCGCGAAAAGCCTTGCTCTACCAGATAGGGCATCGCCAGAGCAAAGTTCTTGCGCACCAGATAATACGCGGCATAGCCAAAGAATATTCCCAGGAATATCTGCCAGCGAAGCCGACGGTAAGTCGGATCGATTTCCGCCGCTGGCAAGCGAGCTTTATGCGCCGCTGGTTTAAAAATACTCAACATAATGTAGCCTCCGTGGCCCGTCTTTTATAAGTAGTAAACACCGCAGGTAGTTCGAGCGCCCCCCGCAGATTCCCGTATGGCGGCGATGTTAGGTAAAGATACCTGTCGTGAATGTGAATTGCAGCACATATTGTTACAGATTTATGACAAATGTTCAGAAAGGCGCACGAAATCACGTTTCATTTTCGAATCATGAGCGAATATGCGCGAAATCAAACAAACCATGTTTTTTATGTGGCTAAATGATAAAAAACGAACTGTGAGGGAAAGCAATGAAAACTCGCGACTCGCAAACAAGTGACGTGATTATCATTGGAGGCGGTGCCACAGGCGCAGGGATTGCCCGTGACTGCGCGCTACGCGGTCTACGTGTCATCTTAGTCGAACGTCATGATATTGCGACCGGTGCGACCGGCCGTAACCATGGACTGCTGCACAGCGGTGCGCGCTATGCCGTGACTGACGCGGAATCTGCCCGTGAATGCATCAGCGAAAACCAAATTCTGAAACGTATCGCCCGCCACTGCGTTGAGCCAACGGACGGTCTGTTTATTACCTTGCCGGAGGATGAACTTTCCTTCCAGACCACCTTTATCCGCGCCTGCGAAGAAGCGGGGATTCGTGCAGAAGCAGTCGATCCGCAACAGGCGCGGATGATTGAGCCGTCGGTAAATCCGCAACTGATCGGCGCGGTCAAAGTGCCGGACGGCACCGTTGACCCGTTCCGCCTGACCGCGGCCAATATGCTCGATGCGAAAGAGCACGGCGCCATCATCCTGACCGCCCACGAAGTGACTGGACTTATCCGCGAAGGCGCGACCGTCAGCGGTGTCCATGTGCGCAACCATCTCAACGGCGAAACACAAACCCTGCATGCGCCGGTGGTGGTTAATGCCGCCGGGATCTGGGGACAGCGGATCGCGGAATATGCTGATTTGAGTATCCGCATGTTCCCGGCAAAAGGATCGCTGCTGATTATGGACCACCGCATCAACCAGCACGTCATCAACCGCTGCCGTAAGCCGTCTGACGCCGATATTCTGGTGCCCGGCGACACGATTTCGCTGATTGGCACGACCTCAACCCACATTGATTACAACGATATCGACAGCAACAGGGTGACCGCCGATGAGGTCGATATTCTGCTGCGTGAAGGTGAAAAGTTGGCGCCGATTATGGCGAAAACCCGTATTCTGCGCGCCTACTCCGGGGTGCGCCCGCTGGTAGCCAGTGATGACGATCCGAGTGGTCGTAACGTCAGCCGCGGCATTGTGCTGTTCGATCACGCGAAACGCGACGGCCTCGACGGGTTTATCACTATTACCGGCGGCAAACTGATGACCTACCGCCTGATGGCGGAATGGGCTACCGACGCGGTCTGCCGTAAGCTTGGCAACACGCGCCCTTGCATCACCGCAGACACACCGCTACCGGGTTCACAGGAACCGACGGAAAGCACGCTGAAGCGTGTGATCTCCTTGCCCGCCCCACTGCGCGGATCAGCGGTGTATCGCCACGGCGACCGTACGCCGGCGTGGCTGAGCCATGGCCGCCAGCACCGCAGCCTGGTCTGTGAGTGCGAAGCCGTCACCGCGGGTGAAGTACAGTACGCCGTCGAAAATTTAAACGTTAACAGCCTGCTGGATCTCCGTCGTCGCACCCGCGTAGGGATGGGCACCTGTCAGGGCGAACTCTGCGCCTGTCGTGCTGCCGGGTTGCTGCAACGCTTTAACATCACCACCGCTGCACAATCCATCACCCAGCTATCGGATTTTCTCAATGAACGCTGGAAAGGCGTGCAGCCGATCGCCTGGGGCGATGCGCTGCGCGAAAGCGAATTTACCCGCTGGGTGTACCAGGGATTATGTGGTCTGGAAAAGGAGCCGCGCGATGAGATTTGATACGGTCATTATGGGCGGCGGTCTCGCCGGACTCCTGTGCGGTCTACAGTTGCAAAAGAGCGGTTTACGCTGCGCGGTGGTCACCCGTGGACAGAGCGCGCTGCACTTCTCCTCCGGCTCGCTGGATCTGCTCAGCGCGCTGCCGGATGGGCAGCCGGTGCATGATATCACTGCGGGCCTGAACGCCCTGCGCGAACAGGCCCCCACACACCCTTACACGACACTCGGCACCCAACAGGTGCTGATGCTCGCAGAGCAAGCGCAGGCGCTGCTAAACGCATCCGGTGCGCATCTGCAGGGCGAGGTTCAGTCGTCGCATCAGCGGGTCACCCCGTTAGGTACTCTGCGCTCGACCTGGCTCAGTTCACCGGAAGTCCCTGTCTGGCCGCTGGAGGCTAAACGTATCTGCGTAGTGGGCATTAGCGGCCTGCTTGATTTCCAGGCACACCTGGCTGCCGCCTCTCTCGGTCAACGCGACCTGGAGGTAGAAACCGCCGAGATTGATCTGCCTGAACTGGACGTTTTGCGCGACAACGCCACCGAGTTTCGGGCGGTGAACATCGCCCGTTTTCTGGATAACGAAGACAAATGGCCCCTGCTATATGACGCGTTATTGCCGATAGCAAAAACGTGCGAAATGATCATCATGCCCGCCTGCTTTGGCCTGGCGGATGACGGTCTCTGGCGCTGGCTCAACGAGCGCCTGCCCTGCTCGCTCAGGTTACTTCCCACTTTGCCGCCGTCGGTGCTGGGGATCCGACTGCATAACCAGTTACAGCGTCAGTTCGTCCGCCAGGGCGGACTCTGGATGCCCGGCGATGAAGTGAAGAAAGTCACCTGTAAAAATGGCGTGGTGAGCGAAATCTGGACGCGCAATCACGCGGACATCCCTCTGCGCCCGCGCTTTGCCGTGCTCGCCAGCGGAAGTTTCTTTAGCAGCGGCCTGCTCGCCGAACGTGAAGGTATTCGCGAGCCCATTCTGGGGCTGGATGTTCAGCAAGCGGCGACCCGCGCCGAATGGTATCAACGCGATTTCTTTGATGCGCAACCCTGGCAGCAGTTTGGCGTCACCACCGATGAGACGCTGCGCCCGTCGCTGGCGGGACAAACGGTAGACAATCTGTATGCCATTGGATCTGTTCTCGGCGGATTCGACCCGATTGCCCAGGGGTGCGGAGGCGGCGTCTGTGCGGTCACCGCTTTACATGCCGCCCATCACATTGCAGCACGTGCAGGAGGTGAGCAATGAGCGATACCCGTTTTGAAAGTTGCATCAAATGCACGGTGTGCACCACCGCCTGTCCGGTCAGCCGCGTTAACCCGAGCTATCCGGGCCCAAAACAGGCCGGCCCCGACGGCGAACGCCTGCGCCTGAAAGATGGCGCACTGTACGACGATGCGCTGAAATATTGCATTAACTGCAAACGCTGCGAAGTAGCCTGTCCATCTGACGTGAAAATCGGCGATATTATTCAGCGCGCGCGCGCCAAATATGACACGTCGCGTCCGTCGCTGCGTAACTTTATCTTAAGCCATACTGACCTGATGGGCAGCGTCTCCACGCCGTTCGCGCCAGTGGTCAATACGGCAACCTCGCTGAAACCGGTGCGCCAGTTGCTCGATTACGCGCTGAAAATCGATCATCGTCGTACATTGCCGAAATACTCTTTTGGCACCTTCCGCCGCTGGTATCGCAGCGTGGCGACCCAGCAGGCGCAGTACAACGATCAGGTTGCCTTCTTCCACGGTTGTTTTGTGAATTACAATCACCCACAGCTCGGCAAAGATTTGATCAACGTGCTGAACGCGATGGGCACAGGCGTCCAGTTATTGAGTAAAGAGAAGTGCTGCGGCGTACCGCTGATTGCCAACGGGTTTACCGATAAAGCGCGTAAACAGGCGGTATCCAACGTCGAATCGCTACGTGAAGCAATTAGTGTGAAGGGAATTCCGGTGATTGCCACGTCGTCGACCTGTACCTTTGCACTGCGTGACGAGTATCCGGAAGTCCTGGACGTCGACAACAGCGGTCTACGGGAACATATCGAACTGGCGACCCGCTGGCTGTGGCGCAAACTGGATGAAGGAAAAACGCTGCCGCTGAAAACGCTGCCGCTGAAAGTGGTTTACCACACTCCCTGCCATATGGAAAAAATGGGCTGGACGCTGTACACCCTTGAACTGCTGCGTCGCATTCCGGGGCTGGAACTCACGGTGTTGGATTCTCAGTGCTGCGGGATTGCCGGCACCTACGGCTTTAAGAAGGAGAACTACCCCACCTCGCAAGCCATTGGCTCTCCACTGTTTAAACAGATTGAAGAAAGCGGCGCGGATATTGTGGTTACCGACTGCGAGACCTGCAAATGGCAAATCGAGATGTCCACCAGCAAACGCTGTGAACATCCGATTACCCTGCTGGCGAAAGCATTAGGCTAAATGACTCGCCCGGCGGTACTGTGCCCCGGGCGTTTTTGCGTTTAGCATTCCACAAAATTGAATACGTTACCGTCGTACGTATTTATCTCCCGCCCCTCTTCGCAAAGACTGAATTTCGCGCATGCAGCCCTTAATATAACCTCGTATCGTCACGCCACTGGATTCTTTGGTGACGGACAACCATGGCGAAATCAACGACGTCAACACCGCACGATGCCGTGTTTAAAAAGATGATGACCCATCCTGAAATTGCGCAGGATTTTCTTAAGATTCATCTTCCTGAGTCGTTATGCAAACTCTGCGATTTAGCCACGCTCAAGCTGGAATCCACCACCTTCATTGAAGACAACCTGAGAACCTACTATTCCGATGTTTTGTGGTCGCTGAAAACACGCGAGGGTGAGGGTTACATTTACTGCGTTATCGAACATCAGAGTACCGCCGTGCCGCACATGGCATTTCGTTTGATGCGTTATGCCACTGCCGCTATGCAACACCATCTTGATAGCGGAAATAAAACCCTGCCGCTGGTGATCCCGATGCTGTTTTATCATGGCGAACCAAGCCCATACCCTTTTTCACTGAACTGGCTGGACGAATTTGACGACCCACAGCTGGCGCGGCGGCTCTACACGGAAGCCTTTCCGCTGGTCGATATCACGGTCATCTCTGACGACGAAATCATGCAGCATAAGCGCATAGCCCTGCTGGAACTGATGCAAAAACATATTCGCGATCGTGATTTGATGGGGCTGGTTGACCGACTGGTTTCGCTTTTAATAACCGGTACCACTAATGACAGCCAGTTGCATACGCTGTTTAATTACCTGGTGCAGTACGGCGATGCGTCCCGCTTCAGTGACTTTATCCATGAGGTCGCCAGACGCGTTCCCCATCACAAGGAGAAATTGATGACGATTGCAGAAAGGCTTCGGCAGGAAGGCCACCGCACGGGGCTGCAGAAAGGACTACAAAAGGGTCTACAAGGAAGGATTACAAAAAGGCACCAGGGAGGAGGCATTACGTATCGCGCGGATGATGCTGAAAAGCGGGATCGAACGCGACAAGGTACTGGTGATAACCGGACTGTCACTCGACGATATCATGGCAAACAGTCCGTAAAGCCTGACAGATAGCCCGGTGACACAGTGCCGCCGGGCTATGGATTTAGTAACTGCTTTTCAGTTTCGGCATCGTCTGACCGGGCTTAAACATTGCCAGCCGCTGGTCCAGCGCCTCGGTATACAGCATGGTATCAACGCCGACGGCGACAAAATTCGCGCCCCACGCCAGACATTTCTGCGCCATGAGCGGATCGACGGCGAGAAAGCCCGCCGCTTTTCCAGCCGCACGAATGCGCTGAATACTCTCTTTGATAATCCGCTGCACCTCCGGGTGTCCGCTGTTGTCCGGATACCCCAAAGACGCCGAAAGATCGGCAGGACCAATAAACACACCGTCAATACCGTCCACGTCCAGGATCGCATCCAGATTCTCCAGCGCGGCTTTACTTTCGACCTGTACCAGCAAACAGAGTGACGCATTGGCCTGCGCCATATAGTTGTCAATACGCCCCCAGCGCGCCGCTCGCGCCACGCTAGCCCCGACGCCGCGCTCGCCAACGGGCGGGTAACGGGTGGCCGCAACCACCTGCCGTGCCTGCTCTGCGCTATCAACCATCGGAATCAACAGCGTCTGTGCCCCGATATCCAGAACCTGTTTGATCAGCGCCTTAGCGCCTTCGACCGGGCGGATCACCGGTTGGCTGGCGTAGGGAGCAATCGCCTGCAACTGATGATAGAGATCCTGCACCGTGTTCGGCGCGTGTTCGCCGTCGATCAACAGCCAGTCATAACCCGACGTTGCGGCAATTTCCGCCATGTAGGAGGTTGTCGAACTCAGCCACAGTCCGATTTGTACTTCCCCTCTGCGGAGCGCGTCTTTAAAAGGGTTTGCTAACAATCCGTTCATAATGATCCTTACAACGTGGATAAAATTATTGATGCGCAGCACCCGGTTGCGACGCGGGACGGTTCACGCTCAGCGTGAAGATAATCAATGAGCCGATAATCGCGACACCCGCCAGCGTCAGCAGTCCTGCGGCATCGCTGGCAAACATCGTTTCCGCCTTAACGCGCAGAATTGGCGCGATAAACCCGCCTACCGCACCAAACAGGTTCACGAAACCGATCCCCGCCGCCAGCGCTGTGCCGGAAAGCAGTTGCGTCGGCATTGTCCAGAACACCGGCTGTACGGCGATGAAACCCACAGCTGCCACGCAAAGCGCCAGAATCGCCACCACCGGTGATGCCAGACCGGATACACCAATACCAATCCCCGCAGCCAGCAGCGTCAGCGCGGCGACATTACGGCGTTCACCAGTGCGATCGGAGTAGCGAGGGATAAGCCAGGTCCCGAACAGTGCGGCAACCCACGGAATGGCGGTGACCACCGACGCCGTGAAGCCGACTTTGGTTCCCAGCAGCGCGGCAACCTGGGTTGGCAGGAAGAAAATCAGTCCGTACACCGCCACCTGAATCGTCAGATAGATAATCGCCAGTTGCCAGACGCGTCCGTTACGCAAGGCATCCGAGAGTTTTGACGTGGTCTTCTTTTCTTCTTCGCTCACCAGTTGGCTAATGAGCGCCGCTTTTTCTTCAGCGCTGAGGAAACGCGCCTGTTGTGGGGTGTCATCCAGCCAGAAGAAGGTGAAGATCCCTGCGCCTACCGCCAGCAAACCTTCGATAACGAACATCCAGAACCAGCCGGGATGGCCCATAAAACCGTGCATCTCCAACAGTGCGCCGGACAGCGGCGATCCCAGCGTCAACGCCAGCGGTGCCCCCATGTAAAACAGCCCCATAATGCTGGCGCGGTTACGCTGCGGGAACCATTGCGAGGTGAGATAGATCATGCCGGGGAAGAAACCGGCTTCTGCCGCCCCCAGCAGAGTACGGATAATGAGGAATTTCGCCTCGGTATCCGCCCACGCCATCGCGGCGGAGAGGAATCCCCACAGCAGCGTAGTGGTGCCAATCCAGGTTCTGGCCCCCAGTTTGCGCATCAGCAGGTTAGCGGGCACGCCGAGAAAGGCGTAGACCACAAAGAAGATCCCCGCGCCGAGCGCGTAGGCCTCATTGCTCAGCCCGGTATCAATCTGATAGGTCTCTTTGGCAAAGCCAATGTTCGAACGGTCCAGAAACGCCAGTACATACAGTGCCAGCATGAACGGGATCAAACGTGCGCGGTTTTTCTTCACTACGCCGTCAAGAAGAGTGGTACTCATAGCAAGATCCTCAAAGAAATGAGGGCGTTGCCGTCTCTGCGGCAACGCACAGGTCATTAGTGGCTATAAGGGCGTTTCAGGTTACAGTCGCGGTTAAGCTCGACGCCAAATCCCGGTTTATCCAGCACGGACTTATGAATGCGACCATTCACCGGTACCGGCTCATCAAGCAGAATCGGGTCAAACTGCGGACGCATCGTTGAGCAGTCCGGACTGGTCATCAGGAACTCACTGAACGGCGTGTTGGTGAAAGTAATCACCGCATGGTGCGAATAGACCGACGAGCCGTGCGGCACGACCAGTTGTCCACGCGATTTCGCAATCGCAGCAATCTCGACCAGCGTGGTCAGGCCGCCGCACCAGCCGACATCCGGCTGCATGATATCGATTCCAGTTTCCGCTAGCGTGCGGAAGGACTGCAGCGTACCGTGGTGCTCACCGCTGGTGACCATCATTCCGGCTGGCGCATTGCGTTTCAGTTCGCGATAGCCTTCGTACTGCTGCGGCGGCAAACACTCTTCAATCCACTTCAGGTTAGATGGCGCGCAGGCGTGGGCCAGTTTCGTGGCGTAATTCACGTCCTGACTCATCCAGCAGTCCAGCATCAGCCAGAAATCCGGGCCGCACTTCTCACGCATTTCCGCTACCATGGCGGCATCTTTGCGGATCCCCGCATCGCCATCGTGCGGTCCCCAATGGGTCGGCATTTTGCCGCCAATGAAGCCCATCTCTTTTGCCAGGTCAGGACGCGCGCCGGTGGCATAGAACTGAATTTCATCGCGCACCGCGCCGCCCAGCAGTTTGTAAACCGGCAGGCCCACCACCTTGCCAAACAGATCCCACAGCGCCAAATCAACGCAAGAGATGGTGTTCATCACCAGACCGCCGGATCCCGAGTAATACAGGGTCGCACCGAGCATCTGATCGTGAATGAGTTTGATATCGCTGACGCATTTCCCTTCGATAAAACGGTTGAGATGTTTTTCAACGATAAAGCAGCCCATCTCTCCTGCCGTGGAGACCGCAAAGCCCGTCTGTCCGTTTTCGGCTTCAACTTCAACAATCAGCGTACCCAGCACGTTAATCCCAAACGACTGACGCGACTGTTCGTACTCACGATATTTACTCATCGGCGTGGCGATGTGATCGTCAATCCAGTGGTTAGCGCCCTGGTCATGATAATCGCCGCCGCCGGCTCCTTTTTCTGCCGTTGCTCCACCGGTAAACCAGGCGCGGACATGTTTAATTTTGGGTAGGGTCATGATGTTCTCCATTATTATGATGCGAGTGAATCGAAGGGACTTTTCCATCCCAATAGACGTGAAATATCCTTCGCGCAGGCAATGGCTTTGCCAGCAAGATAATCACGATTCTCTTCGTTGATTTCTAAACGGGTGCCGACCACCGAAATGGCGGCGGCGGGTTCGTTGTTGGCATTAAAAATGGGGGCGGCGACGCAGCGCACATCCGGATAATCTTCTCCGTTATCAAAGCTCCAGCCGCGCTGGCGGATGCGTTCCAGTTCGTCTCTGAGTTGCTGAGGTTGAGTGATCGTGGTGGGGGTCGCCTGCTCCCACACCAGTTGCTCAATGATAGCGTTGCGCACGGCAGCAGGCTGCCACGCCAGCAGACATTTACCAATGCCAGAGCGATACAGCGACAGGCTTTTCCCTTCATGGGAGCGCACGCTGATGGTCGAAGACGATTCCACCTTCAGAATGTAATACGCGCTTTCATGATCGATGATCCCCAGATGGCAGAGCAGCCCTGTTTCATCCATCAGTTTCGTCAGGCGCGGACGCGCCAGTTCGCGCAGATCCATTTTGCTGAGCGCATGGCCGGAAAGCTCCACCAGCTTGGTCCACAGACAAAAGTTCTCCTGATGATCGACGCTGATAAACCGCTGACGCTTCAGTTCACTCAACAGCAGGTAAGCCGTACTTTTGGGAATACCCAGCGTTTCAATAATGGTGGCGGCGCTGCAGGGGCCAATCCGCGCAATCAGATTGAGAATATCAATGGCGCGGGTGAGCGCCGGGACTTTGCTTGATTCCAACATACTGGACTCCAGTCTGAGATACTGGAATCAGTGTGATCGGTCATGGCGGGTAAATTTGTGAAGCGCGTCATGTCGCGTCTTTCTTCCAGCAGAATGGAGAAACAACGTGCAAAAATGCGAGATGAATCACGGATTTTTTCGCGAGGAGTACAGCAGGTTGGACAAAAAGAGTATCAGCCCGAAAAGCACAGCGCCATCGGGCGATTAAAAACTACAGCGTCAGCGATTCAACCACGTCAATCCAGCCATGCTCGCTGGCAATATCCTGTTCGTTGAACCAGCGACGCAGCATGTTAAGCGCCATCATCGCGCAGACCTCCTGACGGACCAGCAGGCTGTGACGGGTCACGCTGAAATGCACGCGCAGAGCAAACGTCCCATCTGGCGTCGCCAGCGCAAAGTTCAGGTGATCGTTTTCCAGCCCGGAGATCGCCAGCGCCAGTCCGGCGTAATGTTTACCGCGTCGTTCCGACGTCCAGTGCGCGGTCTGCGCCAGCGTCTCTTCCTGCGAAGGCACCACTTCGCTGGCCAGCAGCGGCGCACCCACGCGAGAAAGCTGCAATGCCACCAGCCCGCCGGTGAACTGCTCACTCAACGTCAGGCTGAGCTGCCTTTTCTGCAACTCGCGCGCAATCTGCAAAGGAAGTCCTTCGGTGCCTTCAAAAATCAGATTTTGCCCGGCAACGCGCTTGACCTCCTGCCACAGGTTGCGCATCGCCTCGCGCTGGGCGTACGGTCCGGTCAGTTTAAGCTCGATAATTGGCATCGATGAGCGATAACCCAGGGTCACCCCTTCCGGTAATGAAAGCGAGTCGAGGCTTTGCGCCAGATCGCTTTCCGAACGGCCAAAGGTGGTCAGACGCAGACACAGCGGCGGCTCGGTGAGAGAGAAACGCTCGCGCAAACGCGGCAGGATCTCATGTTCCACCATCACTTTAAATTCTGACGGTACGCCCGGAGTAAAGAACATCAGGCAACGATTGAGCTGCACGGCAAAGCCGCAGGCGGTGCCGACAGGATTATTGATGAATTCGGCGCTGGCGGGCAGTTCCGCCTGTTTACGGTTGCTGGGTGCCATCACTCTGCCGCGCTCCCGGAAGAATCGCTCCATCTCGGCAAGCCAGGCCTCGTGCAGAACCAGCCCTTCCCCTTTCGCCGTCGCCGCAGCAAGCGCGCTGAGATCGTCGCTGGTCGGCCCCAGGCCGCCGTTGACGATCAAAACATCAGCATGCTGACTCCGCTCGCGCAAAATGGCGACCAGATCGTTGAGGTTGTCGCCCACCGTATTACGGCGCGTTAAGGGCAATCCCTGATTAAAGAAAAAATCGGCCAGCCAGGCAGCATTCGTGTCGACGATTTGCCCGTGCAACACTTCATCCCCGGTGGATAACATCTCCACGTTTAACATCGTGTTCTCCTGCTTTTATGATGAAAATACTATAACGCAAAGGGGGAAGTGGCGTGGCAGAGAAATATCCTGAAGGGAATAAAAGTGGCGCGACAGGAGATCGCGCCACCGGAGTCAGAAGCTGGCGTTGACCCCAACGTATGGGCCGTCCGCAATGGCATTATCGCGATTGCCATCTTTACCCGCCAGATTCAGGTAGCGATAACCCGCTTCAATGCTAAGCGGACGCATGATCGTCAAACGCGCGCCGGCATTTGCCTCTTCATAGCTCTGGATACCGCTGGATAACGAATCCGGAGAGTAGTAGTACTCACCGAACAGGCGGACGCTGTCGCCTATCGGCCACTGTAATCCACCGCCAACGGCTGCCGCATAACCTTCATCACTGTCGTTCGGGCTGGTATAGACCCCTTTGCCGCCCACGGTCGCCAGCATCGGGCCGAGTGGAATATTCATACCCAATCCCAGCCCCGCAGCGTCGCCGTCGTCATCGCTATGCATCCAGTTACCGCTCAAGGCCAGTCCGGTAGACTCCGTGCCAAACCCGACGCCAATGTTGGTATATTCTTTACCCGCCTGACCGCTGATGCTCATGGCACTCGCAGAAGCAGAAACGAACAGCATTCCAGCTATTCCAAATAATACGCTTTTCTTCATTTTTACCCTTTCCAGCAAGCAAATACATAACGTTTCCCAAAGCTGCGGGATTGTACTGCCAACGCTAAAGGAATCAATGAGCTAAAAAAGCGATCGCTCAACGTTTTGTAACCAAATAATACCGGTACGCGGGAAGAAGAGAGCCGTTAATTCCTTTTATCGACCCGGAGAGAGTCCGGGAACCATTTCTTATTTATCGCTATCCCTTACAGTACATTTCTCATGTGAATGGAAAATAAACATGTTATCTGATGTTGCCAGGGGATAAACTTTTCCCTGCTAACTCTACCTCTGCTTCAAGGAACATTACCGTGCGTCAAAGGACTATTGTTTGCCCCTTAATACAGAATGCAGGAAGTTATCTCCTGTGCCAGATGGCTAACGATCGGGGGGTTTTCCCGGGTCAATGGGCGCTGTCTGGCGGTGGCGTTGAGCCAGGAGAGCGTATTGAAGAGGCCCTGCGCCGTGAAATTCGCGAAGAACTGGGCAGTGAGCTGGTTCTGACTGACATCAAACCCTGGACCTTCAGTGACGATATCCGTACGAAAACCTACCCCGATGGCAGTCAGGAAGAGATCTATATGATTTACCTGATTTTTGACTGCACCGCCGCCAATCGCGAAGTGCATATCAATGAAGAATTTCAGGCGTTTGCCTGGGTCAAGCCGGAAGATTTACCGCAATACGATCTGAACGTTGCGACAGTGAAAACCTTAACACTGAAAGGGTTATTATAATCTCTGATGACAGCTGTTGCGGCTGTCATCTTTTATTCATAATGTTGGTTAAGGTGAGACCAGTTTACCGTCAAGATACAGTTTTCCCTTATCGACATGCATCACCAGACCGTCCAGATAATCCGGTGTCAATTTTACGCCACGCATATTTTTTGCCAGATAGGTCAGGCAATGATTATGAGTAAAAATAACCACGTCTTTATTTTCCGACTTATTTGCTAAACGCTCAATGGCCTGTCCGGTTCCCCGGCCACAGGCATGCATGCCTTTATCCACCGTCAATTTTTTATCCGCAGCAAACCAGGTTGCTGACTGAACAGTGCGCACCGTATCGCTGGCATACAGATCGTAGTCTTTAATCTCTTTGCTAAACGAGGCGCCCAGCGCGCGAGCCTGCATCGCCCCATGTTCGGTGATGCCGGTTTTATCCGACAGACAGGTATTGTCTGACCGGTCACAGCGCTCAGCATGGCGAAACAGCACCACTACCGGATGCTGTTTTGCCAGTATCGCCAGGGTACGGGAATCGATTCTCGGTAGACCGTTGCTGCTCCAGGCGAAATGGCTGCCCAGCCCCACCATGATCGCCAGTGCCGATAGCAGAACAACGGTATATTTTTTGTATTTAACAAAATATTGGGATACTACAAACACATTAAACTCCACTTGATACCGGCAAACAGAAATATAACCTTGCAGCGTACTGCTTAATGAAAGGCACGATCGTTTATGTGGGAAAAATGCCCGAAAGCCGCGGCCATTGCAAATGCAACATGGGTAAAAAAGCATATATTTCCATAACGTTAAGTTCTTAAGGTTAATTTAATATTCATATACTACTATTTAGGTCTGACTGGATAATCCTCATTTAGCCTCCTGTTTATGACGCAATAAATAAGAGGTTCGCAGTATCCAAATGGCTGAAGGAAATATAATGTCTGATTTTCTGCCTTTCTCTCGCCCGGCGGTAGGTACAGAAGAACTTGCCGCTATCAAAGCGGTTCTCGATTCTGGATGGATTACCACTGGCCCGAAAAATCAGCAACTGGAAGAGGCTTTCTGCCAGTTGACGGGAAACCAACACGCCATTGCCGTGAGTTCTGCCACGGCAGGTATGCATATCGCCCTCATGGCGCTGGGAATCGGTGCCGGTGATGAAGTCATCACCCCGTCAATGACCTGGGTTTCCACACTGAACATGATTGTGCTGCTGGGGGCAACCCCGGTCATGGTGGATGTCGACCGCGACACGCTGATGGTCACCGCTGAACACATTGAAGCTGCCATCACCCCGCGCACGAAAGCCATCATTCCTGTCCATTACGCCGGCGCACCGGCCGATCTGGATGCTATTTACGCCCTCGCGGAACGCCACGGTATTGCGGTTATCGAAGATGCCGCCCACGCGGTCGGCACTTATTATCAGGGTCGCCACGTCGGCGCTCGGGGCACCGCGATTTTCTCCTTTCACGCCATCAAGAATGTCACTTGTGCGGAGGGAGGACTCATCGTCACCGACGATGAGCAACTTGCCCAACAGTTACGTAACCTGAAGTTTCACGGACTCGGCGTTGATGCCTTCGATCGCCAGACCTGGGGTCGTGCGCCACAGGCGGAGGTCCTGACGCCAGGATATAAATACAATCTGACCGACATTAACGCGGCGATGGCCCTGGTTCAGTTAGAGAAGCTTGAGACACTCAACCATCGTCGGGCAGTCATCGCCCAGGAGTACCAACACGCGCTGGCCGATCTCCCGTTTCAGCCGCTGAGTCTGCCGCCGTGGCCCCACGTGCATGCCTGGCATCTGTTTATTATTCGTACCGACGAAGATCGGTGCGGCATCAGTCGCGACGCGCTGATGGAGGCACTTAAAGCCCAGGGGATCGGTACAGGTTTGCATTTCCGCGCGGCACACACGCAGAAATATTACCGCGAACGCTTTAACACCCTGTCGCTCCCCAATACCGAATGGAACAGCGCGCGTATCTGCTCGCTACCGCTGTTTCCCGATATGACCCCGGCGGATACCGCTCGCGTCATTACCGCGCTTCGCCAGATTGCAGGAAAATAGCCATGTTTGAAGCCCTCCCGATAACGAAAGTATCGGTGGTGATCCCTGTCTACAACGAACAGGAAAGCCTGCCGGAACTGCTCAGGCGGACCACCGCAGCCTGCGAGAGTCTGGGAAAAGATTATGAGATCCTGTTGATTGATGACGGCAGCAGCGACAACTCCGCACAATTGTTGATTGACGCGTCAGAAGCCGAAGGCAGCCACGTTGTTTCGATTTTGCTGAACCGCAACTACGGGCAGCATTCCGCCATCATGGCAGGATTCAGTCACGTCACCGGCGACCTGATTATTACGCTTGATGCCGATCTGCAAAACCCACCGGAAGAGATCCCTCGCCTGGTGGCAAAAGCCGACGAAGGGTATGACGTAGTCGGCACCGTGCGCCAGAATCGTCAGGACAGTCTGTTTCGCAAGACAGCCTCGAAGATGATCAACCATCTGATTCAGAGAACCACGGGCAAAGCGATGGGCGACTACGGCTGCATGCTTCGCGCTTATCGCCGTCACATTATTGATGCCATGCTGCATTGCCATGAACGCAGCACGTTTATCCCGATTCTGGCGAATATCTTTGCCCGACGCGCCACGGAGATCCCCGTTCATCACGCTGAACGTGAATTTGGCGACTCCAAATACAGCTTTATGCGGCTGATTAACCTGATGTACGACCTGGTGACCTGCCTGACGACAACGCCTCTGCGCATGCTGAGCCTGCTCGGCAGCGTCATTGCCGTCACCGGATTTACCCTGTCGATACTCCTCGTCATCCTCCGCCTGACGCTGGGCCCCCAATGGGCGGCAGAAGGGGTTTTCATGCTGTTTGCCGTTCTGTTTACCTTTATTGGCGCGCAGTTCATCGGCATGGGTTTACTCGGCGAATATATCGGTCGGATTTACAACGATGTACGCGCCCGTCCCCGCTATTTCGTCCAGCAAGTTATTCGTCCGGAAAGTCTGCACTCTACTAAGGAAAACCAACAATGAAAGCCGTTGTCTTCGCGTATCACGATATGGGGTGTTTGGGCGTTCAGGCCGTGCTCGACGCCGGCTATGAAATTGCCGCCATTTTTACGCATGCGGATAATCCGGGAGAAAACGCGTTTTTTGGCTCCGTTTCTCGCCTGGCAGCTGACGCGGGGATCCCGGTCTATGCTCCCGATGACGTCAATCACCCAATCTGGGCCGAGCGTATCGGCCAACTCGCTCCCGACGTTATTTTCTCTTTCTACTATCGCCATCTGCTCAGCGATGCGATTCTGGCGCTGGCACCGGCTGGCGCATTTAACCTGCACGGTTCGCTACTGCCGAAATATCGCGGTCGCGCTCCGCTGAACTGGGTGCTGGTGAATGGCGAAAGCGAAACCGGCGTGACGCTGCACCGCATGGTGAAACGCGCCGATGCGGGTGCCATTGTCGCGCAACAGCGCGTCGCCATCTCGCCTGACGACACGGCCCTTACGCTACATCATAAGCTTTGCCAGACCGCACGGCGGGTGCTGGAACAAGCATTACCGGCCATCGAACGAAAAGAGATACACGACGTCCAGCAAAACGAGAGTGAAGCGACCTACTTTGGTCGCCGCACGCCAGAAGACAGCTTCCTGACCTGGGACAGACCGGCAACGACGCTGCACAACATGGTGCGGGCGGTCGCGGCCCCCTGGCCGGGCGCGTTCAGCTATTCCGGTACGCAGAAATTCACTATCTGGTCATCCCGCGTCCACGCTCAGAACCAGACCGCGCAACCGGGTACCGTGATTTCCGTCTCCCCTCTGCTGATCGCCTGTTCCGAAGGTGCGCTGGAAGTGGTGACTGGACAGGCTGGCAACGGCATCACGGTGCAAGGCGCACAGTTAGCACAGATTCTCGGCCTGGTTGCGGGTTCTCGTTTAAACACCCCATCGCTGGCCGCCAGCAAGCGCCGCACCCGCGTGCTGATCCTCGGCGTGAATGGCTTCATCGGCAACCATCTTACCGAACGTCTGTTACGCGAAGACCACTATGAAATCTATGGTCTGGACATCGGCAGCGACGCCATCAGTCGTTTCCTCAGTCATCCGCGTTTTCATTTTGTGGAAGGCGACATCAGCATTCATTCTGAATGGATCGAATATCACGTTAAGAAATGTGATGTCGTGCTGCCGCTGGTGGCAATTGCCACCCCTATTGAATATACCCGCAACCCGTTGCGCGTCTTTGAACTGGATTTTGAAGAAAACCTGAAAATCATTCGCTATTGCGTGAAATACCGTAAGCGCATCATTTTCCCATCGACTTCCGAAGTTTACGGGATGTGTACCGATAAAGTGTTTGATGAGGATAGCTCGAATCTCATTGTCGGGCCGGTCAATAAACCCCGCTGGATTTACTCGGTGTCCAAACAGCTTCTCGATCGCGTCATTTGGGCATACGGCGAAAAAGAAGGACTGCGCTTTACCCTCTTCCGCCCGTTCAACTGGATGGGACCGCGTCTGGACAGCCTGAATTCCGCGCGAATCGGCAGCTCGCGCGCCATTACACAGCTGATCCTCAATCTGGTAGAAGGCTCGCCGATCAAGCTGATCGAAGGGGGGAAACAGAAGCGCTGCTTTACGGATATTCGCGACGGTATCGAAGCGCTATACCGGATCATTGAAAACGCGGGTGGCCGCTGTGACGGTGAAATCATCAACATTGGTAACCCGGAAAACGAAGCCAGCATCAAGGAACTGGCGGAAATGCTGCTGGAGAGTTTCGACAAACATCCACTGCGCAATCACTTCCCGCCGTTTGCCGGGTTACGGGTCGTCGAGAGCAGCAGCTATTATGGCAAAGGCTATCAGGATGTTGAGCACCGTAAACCCAACATCCGTAATGCAAAACGTTGCCTGGACTGGGAACCGACCATCGACATGCGCGAAACGGTCGACGAGACGCTGGATTTCTTCCTGCGCAGTGTGGATCTCACGGAACATTCATCATGACAAAAGTAGGCTTGCGAATTGATGTCGATACCTTCCGTGGCACCCGCGAAGGTGTGCCACGCCTGTTAGCGTCATTGAGCCGATACCACATTCGGGCAAGTTTTTTCTTTAGCGTCGGACCAGACAACATGGGGCGCCATCTCTGGCGCCTGATCAAACCGCAGTTTCTGTGGAAGATGCTGCGCTCAAACGCGGCTTCTCTTTACGGCTGGGATATTCTGCTGGCCGGTACCGCCTGGCCGGGGAAAGAAATCGGCCGCGCAAACGCAGAGATTATCCGGGAAGCGGCGCGCCTGCATGAAACCGGGCTACACGCCTGGGATCACCATGCCTGGCAGTCCCGTAGCCCTCAGTGGAGCAAACAGCAGCTGATCGCCGATATGTTGCACGGGATAACCGCCCTGGAGGCGATCACCGGCCAGCCGGTGACCTGTTCAGCCGTCGCAGGCTGGCGCGCTGACCAGCGTGTGGTTCTCGCCAAAGAGGCATTCCCTCTGCGTTACAACAGTGATTGCCGCGGCAGGACGCCGTTCCGTCCGCTTCTCGAGGAGGATTCGTTCGCCACACCGCAAATTCCGGTTACGCTGCCCACGTGGGACGAAGCGGTGGGTCGCGAGGTTCAGGCGGAAGATTTCAACGACTGGATCCTCTCCCGGATGCAGCAGGATACCGGTACCCCCGTGTATACCATCCATGCCGAAGTCGAAGGCGGCGCCTGGCATAGCCAGTTTGAGGATCTGCTTGCGCGTGCGGCAGATGCGGGCATCACCTTCTGCCCGCTTGGCGACCTGCTGCCTGCCGATCGCAATACCTTGCCGTCGGGAGAGATTATTCGCGGTAAAATCGCGGGAAGAGAAGGATGGTTAGGCTGTCAGCAAGCGACGAGCGTCACACGATGAAGAACACCCGTTATTATCAGATACTGATCGCACTTATCGCGTTCTGGTACATCATCCCCATCGACCTGCGCCTGCTGTGGCAGCCTGATGAAACGCGCTATGCCGAGATCAGTCGCGAGATGCTGGCATCCGGCGACTGGCTCGTCCCCCATTTTTTGGGGGTGCGTTACTTTGAAAAACCGATTGCCGGATACTGGATCAACAGCATCGGGCAATGGCTGTTTGGAGCGAACAACTTCGGCGTTCGCGCTGGCGCGATTTTTGCGACGCTGGTAACCGCCGCGCTGGTGGGATGGCTCGCCATGCGCTTATGGCGGGATACGCGTACCGCGCTGTTGTCGGCCATTATCTTTTTGTCGTTGTTCATTGTTTACGGGATTGGCACCTATGCGGTACTCGATCCGCTGATCGCGCTCTGGCTGATGGCGGGAATGTGCTGCTTCTGGCTGGCGATGCAGTCCACCACCTGGCAAGGGAAAAGCATGGGATTCCTGCTGCTGGGCGTGACCTGCGGGATGGGCGTCATGACCAAGGGCTTTCTGGCGCTTGCCGTACCGGTGCTCAGCGTGTTGCCGTGGGTCGCCGTGCAGAAACGCTGGAAAGACCTGTTTCTTTACGGCGGATTGGCGGTCATCAGCTGTGTCGCCGTCATCCTGCCGTGGGGACTGGCTATCGCCCAACGTGAACCCGATTTCTGGCACTACTTTTTCTGGGTTGAACATATCCAGCGTTTCGCGATGGACGACGCCCAGCACAAAGCGCCATTCTGGTACTATCTGCCGGTGCTGATCGCCGGAAGTCTGCCGTGGCTTGCACTGCTTCCGGGAGCATTAAAAACCGGCTGGCAGGCGCGCGATGAATCGCGCGGTGCCCTCTATCTGCTCGGTTGGATAGTGATGCCGCTGGTGTTCTTCAGCATCGCCAAAGGTAAATTGCCCACCTATATCCTGTCATGTTTCGCCCCGCTCGCGATACTGATGGCGAGATATGGGCTGAACGCCGCGGAAAAGGGCTATGCCGCGCTGCGCATCAACGGCTGGATCAATATCCTGTTTGGTATTATCGGGATTATTGCCACGCTGGTCGTCTCGCCGTGGGGGCCGCTGAAATCGCCGGTCTGGGTGCACATCGAGGTATACAAGGTCTTCTGCTCGCTGGGTATTTTTTTCCTGTGGACCTTTTTCGGCTGGTATACGCTGAGTAACACGGAGAAAAGCTGGGTTTACGCCGCGTTGTGTCCACTGGCGTTGGCATTATTGTTTGGTTTTTCCGTTCCCGATCGGGTGATGGAATCCAAACAGCCGCAGTTTTTTGTCGAAATGACCCGAGAAAACCTCGCGCCGAGCCGCTACATTCTTACCGATAGCGTGGGGGTCGCCGCTGGTCTGGCCTGGAGTCTGAAGCGGGATGACATCTTACTGTATGGGCAAACCGGCGAACTGAAATATGGTCTTAACTATCCCGATGCCAAAGGCCGGTTCATTCGCTATGCCGATTTTGCGGACTGGCTCAGCCAACACCGTCAGGAGGGGATTATTACGCTCGTGCTCACTATCGCGAAAGATGAAGACATCAACCGCCTTGCCATTCCGCCTGCCGATACAATTGATAATCAGGGGCGTCTGGTGCTGATTCAGTATCGTCCCAAATGATCTGGCTGGTTTTAGTGATGGCCAGCCTGCTCAGCGTTGCGGGGCAGTTATGCCAGAAACAGGCGACGTTCCGCGTGCCAACACGCGCGCGAAGACGTCATATTACCCTGTGGCTGGGGCTGGCGCTCGCCTGCCTCGGTCTGGCAATGGTCTTGTGGCTGCTGGTATTGCAGCGCATTCCTGTGGGTATTGCTTACCCCATGCTCAGCCTGAATTTTGTCTGGGTCACACTGCTGGCATGGAAAATCTGGCGCGAACCGGTAACATTTCGTCACTGGCTGGGCATCGTCTTAATTATCAGCGGTATTTTTATTCTGGGGAGCGCGGCGTGATGGGATTACTGTGGGGACTGTGCAGCGTTATCATCACGTCCGTCGCGCAACTGAGTCTGGGCTTTGCGATGGCACAACTGCCGCCGATGACGCAGTGGCAGACGTTTATCCCGGCGCTGTTCTCCGGTCATACCGGTACCTTCGCGCTATTCGCCGGCCTGGTGGGCTATTTGCTGTCGGTTTTCTGCTGGCATAACGCGCTGCATCACCTCGCGCTGAGCAAGGCTTACGCGCTGCTCAGCCTGAGTTATGTGCTGGTGTGGGTGGCGTCGATGACCTTACCCGGCTGGCAAGGCGCATTTTCCCTGAAAGCGTTGCTGGGCGTACTGTGCATCATGGCCGGACTGATGTTCATTTTTCTGCCCGCGCAGCGGAGAACTCGCTGATACTCATTTTTTTACCAACAGCCTCTTCAGGCGATCCCACTCGTCGCAGGTATAGCTTCTGGCATCCAGAATCTTCACCGTCCGCCCGTTATCACGGTTGACGGAATACAGGGCATCCTTCTGCGGGGAAAGGATATCACCGGCATTCACAACGATATCAGACTGGACTTCAGCGATCATTTTCAGTGAACCGCCGGCATCGCTCAACACTAATGCATGCTTCCCTGACGTTTTGTCATAGCATGACTTCTTCACCTGCCATTCCATTGCTTACCTTTACTTATCGGGGACGTTCACATTACGTTACACAGTAGCAGATAAACAAAGTGGCAATGGGCGTCAGTTGGCAAATTGCGAAATGAAATTAATGTTTTCTTAATATTTCATTCACCCAATCAACAATTGCCCGTCGGGAAATCTTGATCCCCCCATTTTTCAGTTCTGCAGGCAGAGAAAGCCAGTGGACCGGCTGCTGGAAGCGCGCCAGTTTGTCCTTCACCCATTCACTAAGAGCGGTCTGTGAAACATCAGCGTCATATTCAACCACCGCCACCGGACGATGACCAAACTCGGCGTCCGCGATCGGGACGATAAACGCCTGCAGCACATGGGGATGTGTCACAATTACCCGTTCCACCTCTTCGGGCTGAATCCCCTCTCCGCCGCTAAAAAAGAGATTATCCAGACGCCCGGCGATGGTCAGTTTGCCATCATTCAGCACGCCGCGATCGCGTGTGGCAAACCAGCCTTCGTCGTTGACCAGCGGAACCAGTTTACCGTTTCGCCAGTAGCCTTCCGCCATACTGGCCGCCCGCAGCCAGACTTCATCATCCACGATTCTGACTTCTCGTCCCGGCAAGGGCATACCCACGTCAGCCAGACCGTCCGCCTCTTTCGCACACACCGTCGAGGCAAATTCCGTCAGGCCGTAACCACACCAGCAGCGAATGCCCTGTGCGCGCGCCTGTTCGGTTAACGCGACCGGAATCGCTGCACCTCCCAGCAAAACCGCTTTCAGCGCCACCGGCGTCTGGTTCACCAGCAGTCGCCAGAGTTGCGTCGGCACCAGCGAAGCATGCGTACAGCCGACCAGCATCTGTTCCAGCGGCTGTTTTTCCCGCACGGTTATCCGCGCACCGGCGGATAACCAGCGCCACAGAATCCCCTGTCCGGAGACATGAAACAACGGCAGAGAGAGCAGCCAGTCATCCTCTTTTGCCAGCGGCATCAGCGACAGCACGCCTTCAGCACTGGCAAGATGCGCCTGGCAGGTATGGACCGCCGCTTTCGGCAGACCCGTCGAGCCGGAGGTCAGCGTCATGGAACACAGACGCTGCGGTTGCCAGTCGACGGCATGCTGACCGTCAGCGTCCTGACAGTCCAGCGAGATCAGAAAGGGAAACGAATTTTCTCCCTCCAGATCCAGCGCAAACTGCAACGTGAGATCGGGTATCAGGGTTGCCAGCAGCGGGTGAGGAAGCTGCGGGTTGACCGGCAAAATCCTTGCTCCGCACTGCAACAGCGCCAGCCACGCCAGCAGGGTCTGCGGATGATTCCAGGCGCGCAGCATAACGCCGCTGCCTTCGGTGACGCCCTGTGCGGCAAAACCGCTCGCCAGGACATCAGTCCGGTTACAGAGTGCGCGCCAGCTTAGCACCTCATCATTCAGGCGTAAGGCTGGCACGTCTCCCTGAACCTGCCGCCAGTAACGCCACGGCCAGTCAGGAAAGGTCATCGCAGGCGTTCCAGCGCGTCGTCGTTAATCAGCGGCAAGGCGCTGCCCGGCCAGCGACGAATCTGCTGTGCCTGCATCAGACTCAGCGTATCCAGTCCCGGAATGGTATCTGGCGTGAGCCACGCGGCAATGCGCGCCAGTTGCGTCAGGCCCAGGCTCGACTCAATAGACGAACTGATCACCGCCGTCAGCCCCAGCGCATGCGCCGCCTGCACCTGTTCGCGTACTTTCTCCAGCGAACCGGTCAGCGTCGGTTTGATAACCACCGCACGGATGCCCTCTTCTGCCTCAAAGGCAAAATCCGCTTCACGCAGGCTCTCGTCCCAGGCGATGGCAATACCGGTTTCCCGGGCAAAGACTCGCGAGTCATCGCGTGTTCTGCACGGTTCTTCGAGGAAAGCGATGCGGTTGCGGTAGTCCGGGTTCACGTACTTCGCGAACTGCTGGGCCTTCAGCGGCGTCCAGGCACGGTTAGCATCCAGCCGCAACTGCAGCTCCGGTATCGCCTCCAGCAGCAAATTGACCACCATGCCGTCGCGAACCGCTTCGTACAGTCCGACCTTCACCTTCGCCACTTTTTCGCCGGGCATGTCGGCAAGCTGGAGCACCAGATCGTCAGGATCCCCGGTACACAGCGGCGCTGCCCGGTAATCCGCTGCCTCTGGCAAGACGCCTTCCAGTTCCGCCAGCGCACAGCTGACGCCAAAGGCCACAGAAGGCATTGTCGGCAATGCGTCTTCTCCTTGCTGCCAGCCGTCAACCCAGGCCAGCAGCGCAACCTGCGCCTCTTCCCAGGTTTCCTGACTGAAGCCCGGCAGTGGAGAGATCTCTCCCCATCCCTGACGCTCGCCGTCGTGCAGACGGACATACAGCCCGTCACGCGTTTTTAACCGCCTGTCGCGCAGAACCACCCCCGCGTCCATGGGGATCTGCCAGCGGTATACCTGCGCGCTACGCATTACGGATTCCGTTTGAATTTGCTGAAATCAGGCTGACGTTTCTGGTTGAAGGCGTTACGGCCTTCCTGACCTTCTTCCGTCATATAGAACAGCATGGTCGCGTTACCCGCCAGTTCCTGCAGGCCGGCCTGACCATCACAGTCAGCGTTCAGCGCGGCTTTCAGGCAACGCAGCGCCATCGGGCTGTTTTGCAGCATTTCACGACACCAGCGCACGGTTTCTTTTTCCAGATCCGCCAGCGGAACCACGGTGTTGACCAGCCCCATATCCAGCGCCTGTTTAGCGTCGTACTGACGGCACAGGAACCAGATTTCACGCGCTTTCTTCTGCCCAACGATCCGCGCCATGTAAGATGCGCCCCAGCCGCCGTCGAAAGAACCGACTTTCGGGCCGGTCTGGCCGAAGATGGCATTTTCCGCCGCGATCGTCAGGTCGCACATCATATGCAGCACATGACCGCCGCCAATGGAGTAACCCGCCACCATCGCCACGACCGGCTTCGGACAGGTACGGATCTGGCGCTGGAAGTCCAGCACGTTCAGATGATGCACGCCGGAGTCATCCTGATAGCCGCCGTAGTCGCCGCGAACCTTCTGGTCGCCGCCGGCACAGAAGGCTTTATCGCCTGCACCAGTCAGAATAATCACACCCACGTTATCGTCGTAACGGGCATCCGCCAGCGCCTGAATCATCTCTTTGACGGTCAGAGGACGGAATGCGTTGCGCACCTGTGGACGATTAATGGTGATTTTTGCGATACCGTCGGTCGATTTCTCATAGCGAATGTCGGTGTAGCCTTCGGAGCAATCTTGCCATTCTACCGGCGCATAAAGCATTGTTTCATAAGGATAGATCATAGTGTGTCCTTTAGTCAGAGACGCAGAATCTGAGCCAGACAGTCCACCACGCCCGCGGGATTTTCCCGATGCGCGTTGTGTCCGGCGTTACGAATCACATGGTGGGTCGCCGCTAACTCCGTCGCGAGAGCGCAGAATTTGCTGTCACGTTCACCACATAAATAATAAAACGGAAATGCGCGCGCGTTGAGCGCCTCGCGTAAATCAGGCTGGACCGCCAGCGAAGTGGCCTCCAGCATTGCCGCCAGCGTTTCGCCGTTATTCTGGCTACGCAGAACAACCAGCGCTTCTCGTTGCTGCGCGTTCAGCGAGGCAAACACCGGCTGCTGATACCAGTCAGTAAACACGTCAGCCAGCGCGTCATGGCGAAAACGTTCCGCCCAGCGATGATCGGAACGTCGGCGCGCGTCGCGTTCAGCCTCGCTTTGCAGTCCCGGATGACCGCCTTCAACCACCAGGCCGCAAAGCCCCGGCATCTCCTGACAGGCCGCCATCATCGCCACTCTGCCGCCGAGCGAATATCCCACCAGCCAGTAGTTTAGTATGTTGTAACTAATAAGGGTATTACGCAGCAAAGCAATGACATCGGTAAATCCGCTGACGCGAATATCTGTCGATCCGCCGTGACCGGGTAAATCAACATACAGCCGGGAAAAATTCGTAAGCTGCTCGCCAACCGGCTGCCACTCCTGACCGTCACCCGAAAAGCCGTGCAGAAAAACCAGCCAGGGTGAACCTGGCTGTGCGTCTTTTGCCTGCGCGTGCAGGATCATAGACGGCTTACCTGCGCCAGCAGTTGTTGCAGAGTTTGTGCGCCGTCGGTGTCGTTGACCACCAGTTCAATCACCGTGGTTGCCGGGGTACGCCATGCACCCGCCAGCGCCGCCTCCAGTTCATCCCAGCTTTCCGGGCGATGGTACTTGAGGTTAAACATTGCGGCCGCGTGTTCAAAATGGACATTCTGCGGCATCAGATAGAAGCGCTCACGTTCGCTCTGCGGCGTGGGCAGTAGCGAGAAAATCTGCCCGCCGTTATTGTTCACCACAATCAAGACGAACGGCGCGGAAACCTGGCGCAGCAAGGCTAACGCATTGAGGTCATACAACGCCGATAAATCACCCACGACAGCCAGCGTCGATTTCGCGCTGGCGCGCTGCACACCCGCGGCCGTCGATAACAGGCCATCAATGCCGCTGGCTCCACGATTACTGTAAACCGGGTAACCGGCCGGGAGTTTTGACAGCGCATCAATCAGGCGCACCACCAGGCTGTTGCCGACGAAAAGCTGCCCCTGTTCAGGCAGATAGTCACGAATACGATGCGCCAGTTGTGCCTCGCCAAAGGTATCCCGACGCGCCACCACGGCCTGCCAGGCCTGCTCCGCCAGACGCGGGATGTCCACACACCACGGCTGACGTTTTTCCGCTGGATGCAGTTCCAGCCAGTCGCCGATTTTTGCGACCAGACGGCGACCGCGATGGTGAGCAGGATCCAGCCGTCCTTCGATATTATCGACAATCCAGTACTCTTCAGGCGTACAGCTTGCCTGCCATTGTAGTAAGCGCTTTCCGGTCAGGCTGCTCCCCAGTTGCACCACAATTTGCGCCTGTTGGAGTTCCGTCACCGCCTTCGCATTACCGAGCCAGAGATCGGCGCACGGAAGCGGCTGTCCGGTTTGCGACAGCACATCGCCAATCAGCGGCCAGCCTAACGTCTGCGCCCACAGCGCAACTTTTTTGCCCTCTTCCGCGCTCATTCGCCCGGCGACGACGACGCCGCGTTTTTGGCGCCAGAAGAACCAGTCGCGCTGTTTGTCACTCTCCAGCCGACGCGCTTCGCGCAGCCAGGGCTTGTCATCCTGCCACCAGTCACCGAGGCGCTGTTGCCAGGCCAGACCGGTCTCATCCATCTCGCCATACAGCGGCTCGGCAAACGGACAGTTGATGTGAACCGCGCCAGCATGTAGCGAGGTCAACGCATTGTCGATGGTCGACACCAGCCAACGGGCCGGAATGTCCTGCGTCGGACGCGGGAGAGAAAGCGTTTGTGACGGATGCGAGGCAAACATGCCCGCCTGGCGAATCGCCTGGTTTGCGCCGCAGTCAATCAGTTCAGGGGGACGATCGGCCGTCAGGAGGATCAATTTTTCACCGGTCAGCCCCGCTTCAATCAGTGCCGGATAAAGGTTAGCCACCGCCGTGCCGGAGGTCACTATCACGGCAACGGGCTGTTTGCTCACCTTCGCCAGTCCCAGCGCCAGATGACCAAGACCACGCTCATCAAAATGGGTGTGGTGAATAAAGGTCGAATTTTCTGCCGCCGCCAGGGTGAGCGGCGTGGAACGTGAGCCAGGGGCAATACAAACATGCCTGACACCGTGGCGAGTTAATGCTTCCAGAATGACCGCCGCCCAGCGTCGGTTAAATGCGCTTACTGACATGAGATTGTCCGGTATCAATATTGCGACTCAGTATAAAGAATGGAAAAAAGGGATTATTGATATGAATCGGGAATATGTGACTCATTATCCATCCATCTGTAACAAAGATCGCAGGCCAGCGGCTTTATTGTCGATTTCCTGCCACTCCTGCTCAGGATCTGAACCGCGAACAATACCCGCGCCGGCATACAGTCGAACCACGTTACCGCTGATTTTCGCCGACCGCAGCGAGACACAAAATTCGCTTTGCTGTAATGACAGATAGCCCGCCGACCCGGCGTACCATTCCCGCGCAAAGGGTTCATGCTGTTGAATAAATGCCCGCGCCCGCTCGCGGGGGATCCCGGCGACGGCCGCCGTCGGCTGCAACTGCAGTAAACACAACGTGTCGTCCGCCTGATTCAGCGCCGTCCAGATGCAACGTCGCAGGTGCTGCACTTTTCGCAACCGCAGCACCTGCGGTGGCAAAACGTCCAGTGAGTGAGTGTAGTCCTGCAGGCGCTGACAAATATCCTCGACCACCAGCATATTTTCGCGCTGGTTTTTGTCATCCTTCATCAGCCATTCGCCCAGTTGCCAGGCCTTATAATCATCAGGATGATTCGCCACCGTACCGGCGAGCGCTTCGGTGCGTAGCGCGGTATCACGACGACGCCAGAGACGTTCCGGAGACGAGCCAAGGAACGCGCGCTCGGCGCAAAAAGCCATGTAAAAATGGTAGCAGTTCAGATTCAAACGGCGACTCGAGGCCATAACGGCAGCGGCATTCACCGGGCGAGAAAATAGCAGGTCGCTGGCGCGCGCCAGCACTACTTTATCCAGTTCACCGTCGGCAATCGTCTGAGTGGCCTGCTCAATCAGGTTTATCCAGCCCGCTTTTTCAGGCCAGTGCTGTTCACCCGTTTTGCTCAGACGTAGCGTCGGCAACGGTTTTACGCTCGCCAGCGAAGCCAAGAAGGTCAGCGCCCGGTCAGCATCCTCGCGCAGAGAAACATCGCTCCACAGATGCAGACGCAGCACCGCTACGCCCGCACAGCGCCGCCACTCAAGTCGCGGTAACACGAGATTGCCCTGCTGAGGGTCGAACGCATTTAACCCCCAGATACGCAGGTCGGTTTGCTGCGGATGTTGGCGAAGAAAGCGTTGCGCCTCATCAAGCGAGGAAAAAGGCGCAACGACACCCAGCACCGCGGCCTCTTCATCGCCGTTGCGCTGCTGCCAGTAAAATTGCGGATAAATGGCCTGACTTGCCAGCCAGCTTAACGCATCAAAGGCGTCATTGAGGGGGAAAGGAACATCGAGAACCCGAATGCCTGGTGCCGCCGGGATCGCCTGCGACAAAAGACGCGTCAGACCTTCCAGCGCAGTAGTGAGTGAATGCACGCGGACCTCTCCCTGTTAAAAACCTCACATTATACGGGGTACTGCGGAAAAAAAGCAGTACCCCAGTTTAGGGAGGAAATGCGATCCCGGTTACAGGTTAGCGCCGTGCCAGCAGTAAACCGAGCACCAGTCCGACCGTTGCGCCCACACCAATCCCCTGCCAGGGCTTTTCGTGTACATAATCATCCGCACGATAAACCGCCTGCCTGGCGCGATAATAGTAGCTATCTGAAGCCTGGCTTACGCGTTTTTTGACCTCATCCAGCGCCTGTTCCGCCCGCGCTTTCAGTTCGATGTACTTTTGATCGGCAGGATCCCCTGAGGAACGCAGCACCTCTTCCAGCGTTTCACTCAGCAACGTCAGGTCGTCATCAATACGCGAATCACCAAATTGATAAGACATTCTCGTTCTCCATGTTAGTAAAACCTGCCCCTAACTATAGACAATGACTCAGGATCACGCCCGAATCGCTTCGCGCGCCATCCCCACATGAGGGATGCCATCTTCATCGTACACGTCAGTGACCGGCGTAAAACCAAATCGCGCATAGAATTCCTGCAAATGCGCCTGTGCGCCCAGATACAGCGCCTTCTCCGGCCAGCGTCGTTGGCAGGATGCCAGCGCCTGCGCCATCAGGTTTTGACCCAGTTTTTCACCACGTAACGCTTCACTGACGATCACCCGTCCAATCACTACGGGTTCAAGATCTTCAGCACTTTTCAGAATCCTCGCATACGCCACCAGTTCGCCATCATGCCAGCCAAGGATATGACGGTTATCACCCACGAGGTCGTCGCCGTCCACATCAAGATAGGGGCAGTTCTGCTCCACGACAAACACCGCGCAGCGCAGTTTTAACAGCGCATAGAGTTGAGGGACGGTTAATTCCGAATGATGCAGGTCTTGCCAGGTAATCATCGTGCGCTCCTTTTTCCGTAAACGATTTATACTAGCCAGATTATTTTTCAAAAGTGTAATGAAATAATGGAATTTCTCTTTTTAGGCACCTCGGCTGGCGTTCCCACGCGGGCACGTAACGTGACGGCCATTTTGCTGCATCATCAGCACCCGACGCAGCCCGCTCTGTGGCTGTTTGACTGTGGTGAAGGCACACAACATCAGATGTTGAGCACGGCACATCATCCCGGCAAGATTGAACGGATTTTCATCAGCCATCTGCACGGCGATCATCTGTTCGGTTTACCGGGATTATTGTGCAGCCGTTCGATGGCGGGCAATGCTCACCCGCTGACGCTTTACGGCCCGAAGGGACTGCGTGAGTTTACTGAAACCGCGCTGCGCCTGAGCGGCTCCTGGACCGACTATCCGCTGGAAATCGTCGAAATCACCGCCGGGGAAATTCTCGATGACGGGCTGCGAAAAGTGACGGCTTACCCGCTTGAACACCCGCTGGAATGCTACGGCTACCGCGTTGAAGAGCATGATAAACCCGGCGCGCTGAACGCCAGGGCGCTGAAAGCCGCAGGAGTGAAAGCCGGGCCCTGGTTTCAGGATCTGAAAGCCGGCAAAACGGTTACGCTGGAAGACGGCAGCGTGATACGCGGTGCGGATTTTCTTGCCCCGGCGACGCCCGGTAAAGCGGTTGCGATTTTTGGCGACACCGCGCCCTGTGCATCCTCGCTTGCGCTGGCGAAAGGGGTTGATGTGATGATTCACGAAACCACGCTGGATGCGTCTATGGAAGAAAAGGCCAACAGCCGTGGACACAGTTCTACCCGCCAGGCGGCGCTGCTGGCTCGGGAGGCCGGGGTCGGGAAACTCATCATGACACACGTCAGTTCTCGCTATGACGCCGCAGGCTGCCAGCGACTGCTGGCAGAGTGTCAGGCAATCTTTCCTGCCACGGAACTTGCCGACGATTTCGCCGTTTTCACGGTTTAGTGCTCCATTTTTCGCCCTCAGTGCCGATAACAGTAAAAACGCTGTATTCACACTGAGGGCAGAATGGATAATTTCCAGAAAGATATCGATGACAGGGCGAATCTGACCCTGTCCAACCGCTTTGAGCTGCTGCTGTTTCGCCTGGGAAACTCCCTGCACGAACAGAAGTCCGAGCTGTTTGGCATTAACGTGTTTAAATTGCGCGAAATTGTCCCCATGCCTGCCTTTACCCGTCCGGCGGGGATGAAGGCCCCCCTGCTGGGAATGGTCAACATTCGCGATCAGGTTATTCCGGTCATTGACCTCCCGGCCGTTGCCGGCTGCAAACCGGAGAATGGGCTCAACATTCTGCTGATCACCGAATACGCCCGTAGCGTGCAGGCCTTCGCCGTCGAGTCAGTGGAAAACATCATGCGCCTGGACTGGAAGCAGGTACACACCGCAGAGAAAGCGGTGAACGGCCGCTATATCACCAGTATCGCCTGTCTGGATGAGGACAAAGAGACCAACAACCTGGCGCTGGTGCTCGACGTTGAGCAGATCCTGTATGACATCGTGCCGTCGAATCACGACCTGCGCGCAACGGAACTGAAAACCAATAAGTTCAACATCACTCCCGGTGCCGTCGCCATTGTCGCGGAAGATTCCCGCGTGGCCCGCGCGATGCTGGAGAAAGCGCTGACGGCGATGGAGATTCCCCACCAGATGCACGTCACCGGTAAAGATGCGTGGGACAAAATCCAGCAGTTGATGCAGGAAGCGGAGGCGGAAGGCAAAGCGATCAGCGAGAAGATCGCGCTGGTGCTAACCGATCTTGAAATGCCGGAGATGGATGGCTTCACCCTCACCCGGAAAATCAAAACCGACGAGCGGCTGAAGAAGATCCCGGTGGTGATTCACTCTTCCCTCTCCGGCAGCGCCAACGAAGATCACGTCCGCAAAGTTAAAGCTGATGGCTACGTGGCAAAGTTTGAGGTCAATGAACTGTCATCCGTTATTCAGGAAGTAATGGACCGTGCGGCGCAAAACGTCAGCGGCCCGCTGGTCAGCCGTCAGCTAATTGCCTGATGTTCGCTTAAGATGTTTTGAGTGCACGGAATACTGAGTATTGAAAGACGAACGGCCCTCTCTTCGGGCCGTTTCTCTTTTGCGCCAGGCTGGCACGCTGGGGTCTTTATTTATACCCTACCGCAGCCCCCTGGGCGGTCACGAATGCAGGGTTTCCCGACAAAAACAGCGTTCCAGCTTTGGCTTAATTGAGCGAACTCGCTCGGGCTAAGATATTCCCGTTCTGCCAACGCCATCATCCGAAACAACAGCGCCCGTATCGCCGCTGACCACAGAGGCGTCAGATATTCTTCTGTCTCTCCGTCCTCCTCAACCCGGATAAAGGCCGCAGAACCTTGAGTTTCGCGGACATGCTGGCGGAAGAGTTCCTGTGCCAGCATAAAACCACGTCCGACAGGAGAGACCTCCTGGTCATCGCGCCCAGGCCATCCCAGCGTTAATTCTTCGTTTTCATCATCATACTCAGTTCTTGGTGAGGGCAAACGACGGTTCCAGTTTTTCCAGGCCAGTTGCCAGAGTTGTTGCGCATCCGCTGGCAGGTTTGTCTGTAGTAGCGCAGCCCGCTCTGTGTCTATACGTTTGATATCTTGCAGTAGCGTCACGATTGCTTCCCCTGCCATGCCAAACAGCACGCCACAGGAAAGTGCTTCGATCAGCTCAATTTTACTGGCGCGCCAGTAGCCAGGGTTAGCGACCAACCCAGACATGTCGCCCATCCTGATGACACGAACACGCCATAAACGACCAGGCCAGTGCCTGGCCGTTACAATCACCGAGGAGATCGTTTGATCCACAACCATCCACGGTGGACCACGGTGCGCATTTTTAACCTTATTACCGACAATAAGATTTTGGTGCTCATCTGCACCTGTAAACCAATAGCCAATGGATGAAGTTGATGAATGTGTAAAGAACATTTTTGCATCCTGTCACGTAGGCATCTGCGTTATACCATAACCGAATCACGCCTTACGTATTTCATCGTATGGAATACGGCATAAAAAAACCCGCCGGAGCGGGTTTGTCGTTTCTGCTTTTCGCTTACATCAGCGGTGCGGCTAACTGCACGATGCTTATCAGCGGCTGCGGGTAGATACCCAGCACCAGCACCAGCAGCGCGGAGATCAGCACCACGATGCCGCCTGCGCTGTACTGCCAGTTAGACGGCGCATCACGGTTAAGCTGCTGCGGTGCGCTCAGGTACAGACTCACGGCAACGCGCAGGTAGTAGTACAAACCAATCGCGGAACCCACCACCACAGCGGCGACCAGCCACCACAGGTGCGCCTGCACACCGACTGCCAGCACGTAGAACTTACCGATAAAGCCCAGCGTCATCGGGATACCGGCCAGAGACAGCATCATCACCGTCATCACTGCCGCGAGGATCGGACGATGCCAGAACAGACCACGGTAGGAGAACAGAGAATCGGCATCCGGGCCACGGTACGGGCTGGACATCAGGCTGACTACGCCGAATGCGCCGAGGCTGCTGAACAGGTAACCGGCGAGGTAAACGCCAACCGCTTCCATTGACATCTCGCCGCTCTGCAGGGCAATCAGTGCCACCAGCAGATAGCCAAGGTGAGAGATAGACGAGTAACCGAGCAGACGCTTGATGTTGGTCTGGCTCAGTGCCATCAGGTTACCGAAGATGATGGAGGCAAAGGCAATCACGCCCAGCACCACGCGAACCGCTTCACTGTTGCCAACCGGCGCGTACAGGAACAGACGCATCACCACACCGAAGATAGCGATTTTGCTCGCCGTCGCCAGGAAGGTGGAAACCGGAGCCGGAGCGCCCTGGTACACGTCTGGCGTCCAGAGGTGGAACGGAACCAGTGAGAGTTTAAAGCCCAGACCCACAATCATCATCCCGAAGCCTGCCAGCAGCAGCGGCTCGTTCAGCATACCGTCGCCGAGGCTCTTACCAAGCGCAACAAACGACAGGTTGCCAGACTGCGCGTACACCAGCGCCATACCGAACAGCAGGAATGAAGAGGCGGCGGCAGACAGGATGGTGTATTTGATACTGGCTTCAAGCGATCGTTTCTGACGGAACGCATAACCCACCAGGCCGAACAGCGGCAGGGAGATAAGCTCGATACCGAGGAACAGCGCCGCCAGATGATTCGCGTTCGCCAGCAGAATACCGCCCAGCGCGGCAATCAGCACCAGCAGGTAGAACTCTTCCCGGTTGTCGTCATAGCCTTCCAGCCACGGGTAGGCAAAGGTACAGGTCGCCAGACTCGCCAGCAGAACCAGTCCGGTGTAGAGCATCGCGAAACCGTCAACCCGCATCAGCGGGGTGACATCCATCGCGCCAGCCTGGCCAACAAACCAGAGCGAAACCAGCGCGGCGTTAAGCCCAATGACCGACAGCGTGGCATTGAGGAAGTGATTGCGTCGCCACGCAATGGAGAGCATCACAACCACCACCGTCAAGCCGACGATCAGCAGCGGTAGCAGCGCAATCAGGTGTTGTGGAGTTATTGTCATGGCGATTTACGGCCTTGTAGTAGTAACGGAATTAACAAACCACTGCTGGATGTTGCTCATCGCAGAATGCGAGGTATCCAGAATCGGCTGCGGATAGAAGCCAAGCAGTACCAGAAGCACGACCAGCAACAGGATGATAAACAGCTCACGCAGCGACATCCCTGGCAGTTCTTGTTTTGCAATCTGGCTCTTTGCTTTACCGAAGTAAGCGCGATGCAGCATCGCCAGCGAGTAAACAGAGGCAAACACCAGACCAAAGGTCGAAATCACGGTGATGACCGGAACCACCTGGTAGCTGCCGAACAGGATCATGAATTCGCCAACGAAGTTACCGGTACCTGGCATACCCAGCGTCGCCACCGCGAAGAACATAGACAGTGCAGGCAACCATTTCATTTTGCCCCACAAACCGCCCATCATGCGCATGTCGCGAGTGTGCAGACGTTCGTACAACTGACCACACAGAATGAACAGACCCGCCGCGGACAGGCCGTGCGCGATCATCTGAATCACCGCCCCCTGATATGCCAGTTGGCTGCCGGTGTAGATGGCAATCAGCACGAAGCCCATGTGTGAAACCGAGGTGTAGGCGATCAGACGTTTGATGTCGTACTGCGTGAACGCCATCCACGCACCGTAGAAGATACCGATGACGCCCAACCACATCGCGATAGGTGCGAATTCCGCCGACGCGTTCGGGAACAGCGGCAGGGAGAAGCGGAGCAGACCGTAAGCGGCGGTTTTCAGCAAAATACCGGCGAGGTCAACGGAACCCGCGGTCGGGGCCTGGGAGTGCGCATCCGGCAGCCAGCCGTGCAGCGGAACCACCGGCATTTTCACCGCAAACGCGATGAAGAAGCCCAGCATCAGCAGATACTCGACGCCGTGCGACATCGGGGTTTTCAGCAGGTCTTCATAGTTGAAGGTCCACACGCCGGTCGCATTGTGGTGAACGAACACCAGCGCCAGGATGGCAATCAGCATCACCAGGCCACTCGCCTGGGTGTAAATGAAGAACTTGGTTGCCGCCGTGATACGCGTTTTACCGTCAGACGCCTTATGGCCCCACAACGCGATCAGGAAGTACATCGGCACCAGCATCATTTCCCAGAAGAAGAAGAACAGGAACATGTCGATGGCAAGGAACACACCGATAACGCCGCCGAGGATCCACATCAGGTTCAGGTGGAAAAAGCCCTGATATTTTTCGATTTCTCGCCAGGAGCACAGTACCGCCAGAACGCCGAGCAGGCCGGTTAGCACCACCATCAGCAGCGACAAGCCGTCGATTGCCAGATGAATTGAGATGCCAAAGCGCGGGATCCACGGCAGGACAAATTCAGACTGCCACTGCGGAATGCCAGAAGATTGCGTCAGCGAATAGCCGCCCTGTAGCCACAGTTGCAGGCCAAGCGCGAGCGTCAGTCCCATGGTTACCAGCGCTATCCAGCGCGGCACCTTCACGCCAAAGCGTTCGGTCTGCCAGCACAGAAAGCCACCGATAAAGGGGATTAGTATCAACCAGGGTAATAACATGGTGATCTTTATTCCTTGTAAAAGTCCTCTAAAGGACCTGATTTTCAACGAATTTCGAAAATTCTTTTGGGTACTGTCGGATGGCGCTAGCGCTTATCCGACCTACGTTTCGTAGGCCCGGTAAGCCCTGCGCCACCGGGCAAAACACCCCAATCCTCAAACTCAACGCAATACCATCAGCAGTGCCAGCACCACGACGGCGCCAATGCTCATTGACGCGACATACCAGCGCAGATAACCGTTCTCGCTGAACAGCAGGCCTTTACCTGCGAAGCGGGAAAGAATTGCCGGTACGTTCATCAGGGCATTGAGCGGATCGCGTTTAAGCAGCCAGGCGACGCCAAGGAACGGCTTAACGAACACTTTGTCGTACAGCCAGTCGAAGCCCCAGGCGTTATACCACCAGGTCCCCAGCAGACGGCCAGGCGCACTGTTGGCAATCGACGTCACAAGCGTACGTTTACCCAGCCACAGCCATGCAGCAATCAGGATGCCCGCAATCGCCACCACGCCAGAGGTAATTTCCAGGGTCATCACGCGGCCATGCTCAAGTTCTGTTGTCTGCGGCAATACACCCTGCAGCGGCGGTACAATCAGCGCGCCAATGAAGGTGGACAGAATCATCAGGACAATCAACGGCAGGTGGTGAGTAATCCCCTTCCCTGCATGAGCGTGAATTTGTTCTTTACCGTGGAACACGATGAAAATCATACGGAAGGTATACAGGGAGGTCATGAACGCACCGACCAGACCTGCCACCATCAGATTGATATGACCATTTGCCATGGCCCCCGCCAGAATCTCATCCTTACTGAAGAAGCCAGCAGTAATCAATGGCAGAGCCGACAGCGCCGCGCCGCCCACCAGGAAGCAGAGATAAACCAGCGGAATGGACTTACGCAGGCCGCCCATCTTGAAGATGTTCTGTTCGTGATGGCAGGCCAGAATGACGGAACCGGACGCCAGGAACAGCAGCGCTTTAAAGAAGGCGTGCGTCATCAGGTGGAAAATCGCCGCATCCCATGCCTGAACGCCCAGCGCCAGGAACATGTAGCCTATCTGGCTCATGGTGGAATAGGCGAGCACGCGTTTGATGTCGGTCTGTACCAGGGCAGCAAACCCTGCCATCACCAGCGTCACCGCACCAACGATACCCACCAGATGCAGAATTTCCGGGGTCATCAGGAACAGGCCGTGGGTACGGGCAATCAGGTAGACACCGGCGGTGACCATCGTGGCGGCGTGGATCAACGCGGAAACAGGCGTCGGGCCCGCCATCGCGTCAGCCAGCCATGTCTGCAACGGCAGCTGTGCCGATTTACCGACCGCGCCACCCAGCAGCATCAGCGTCGCCCACGTCAGCATATTGTTGCCTGCGGCGAAGTGTGCCGGCGCCAGTTCCACCATCTCGCGGAAGTTCAGGGTGCCCAGTTCGTTGTACAGAATGAACAGTGCGAAGGCGAGGAACACGTCACCCACACGGGTCACGACAAACGCTTTCATGGCCGCCGCGCCATTCTTCGGATCGGTGTAGTAGAAACCGATCAGCAGATAGGAGCACAGACCCACGCCTTCCCAGCCGAGGTACATCAACAGCAGGTTATCGGCCAGCACCAGAACAACCATGCTGGCGATAAACAGGTTGGTGTAGGCGAAGAAGCGGGAATACCCCTCTTCACCACGCATGTACCAGGACGCGAACATGTGGATCAGGAAGCCAACACCGGTGACCACCGACAGCATGGTCAGCGACAGGCCGTCCAGTACCAGGTTGAAACCAATGTTGAAGTCACCGACAGACATCCACGTCCACAGCGGGACGCTAAACGCCTGCTTGCCGTTGGCGAAGAAGTCGACACCCACAAAGGCGGTGACCAGCGCCGCCAGACCGATGGAGCCCACGCCTACGATGGCGGAGAGATTTTCTGACCAGCGTCCGCGAGAGAACGCCAGCAGGACAAAGCCAATCAATGGCAGAATGATGGTTAAGGCAAGCATGTTCATCCACGCATCTCACTTACTGAATCGATGTTCAGGTTCTGGCGACGGCGATGAAGTTGCAGCAACAGCGCAAGTCCAATACTCGCTTCGGCAGCAGCAAGGCTGATAGCGAGAATATACATCACCTGACCATCGGTCTGGCCCCAATAGCTACCGGCGACCACAAAGGCCAGCGCGGAAGCGTTGATCATGATTTCCAGACCGATCAGCATAAACAGCAGATTGCGGCGGATAACCAGACCGGTTAAGCCCAGAACGAATAAAATCGCAGCGAGGATCAGTCCATGTTGTAAGGGGATCATGCGTGCTCCTCCGTTTTTCTTTTCGCGCTGTCGTCTTTCCGGTTGCTCAGCACTTCGCCAGAGCGCTCTTCGCGACCGACGTGGAAGGCGACAACCAGCCCCGCCAGCAGCAGCATAGACGCCAGCTCTACCGCCAGTACATAAGGCCCGAACAGCGTAATACCGACCGCTTTCGCGCTGATTGGCGTACCGTCGATACCCTGGTCGTTAACACCCAGAATGGCGTACACAATCACCACCAGCATGATGGCCGACAGAATCGCCGGACCAATCCACACCTGCGGTTTCAGCCACTGGCGCTCCTGTTCGATTTCAGAACCGCCCAGGTTAAGCATCATCACCACGAACACGAACAGCACCATAATGGCACCGGCATAAACGATAATTTCCAGCGCACCCGCGAAGTAAGCCCCCAGCGAGAAGAACACTCCAGAAATCGCCAGCAGCGAAATAATCAGGTACAGCAGCGCGTGCACCGGATTGGTATGGGTGATCACCCGCAAGGTAGCGAGAATGGCGACCAGGCCACAGATATAAAAAGCGAACTCCATTGCCCCTCTCCTTACGGTAACAGGCTCTTGACGTCGATAGGCTTAGCTTCGTTCTCTGCTTCGCCCTTATCTTTGCCGTCGATTGCCATACCTGCCATCCGGTAGAAGTTATATTCCGGATATTTACCCGGACCGGAGATCAGCAGATCCTCTTTCTCGTAAACCAGATCCTGGCGCTTGTACTCACCCAGTTCGAAATCTGGCGTAAGCTGAATCGCGGTTGTCGGACAGGCTTCTTCGCACAGACCGCAGAAAATGCAGCGTGAGAAGTTGATGCGGAAAAACTCCGGATACCAGCGACCGTCTTTGGTCTCCGCTTTTTGCAGAGAAATACAGCCTACCGGACACGCTACCGCACACAGGTTACAGGCAACGCAGCGCTCCTCGCCGTCCGGGTCGCGTGTCAGAACGATACGACCACGAAAACGGGGCGGTAGATAGACCGGCTCTTCCGGGTACATCTGCGTTTCGCGTTTCGCGAACGCGTGCAGGCCGATCATCCAGATACTGCGTACCTGGGTGCCGAAACCTACTAACAATTCTTTTAAGGTCATGGTCTTTGTGTCCCTTATTGCGCCTGCCAGAGAATGACAGCCGCCGTTACCAGCAAGTTGATGAGCGTCAGCGGCAGGCAGATCTTCCAGCCGAAGGACATTACCTGGTCATAACGAGGACGCGGTAACGACGCACGAATCAAAATGAACATCATCATGAAGAACGCGGTTTTCAGCGCGAACCAGATGAATGGCGGTAATAACGGGCCATGCCAGCCACCGAAGAACAAGGTAACCATCAGCGCAGAAATGGTGACGATACCGATGTACTCCCCCACAAAGAACAGACCGAACTTCATCCCGGAGTATTCAATGTGATAACCATCGGCCAGTTCCTGCTCGGCTTCCGGCTGGTCAAACGGGTGACGGTGACACACCGCCACGCCTGCGATAGCGAAAGTGACAAAACCAAAGAACTGCGGAATAACGTTCCAGATATCGGCCTGGTTGTTGACGATGTCGGTCATGTTAAATGAACCGGCCTGCGCCACCACGCCCATCAGGGAAAGTCCGAGGAACACTTCGTAGCTGAGCGTCTGCGCAGACGCACGCATTGCACCCAACAGCGAGTATTTGTTGTTGCTCGACCAACCGGCGAACAGCACCGCATACACCGCCAGACCCGCCATCATCAGGAAGAACAGGATCCCGATGTTCAGATCCGCGACCACCCAACCCGGACTCACCGGCACGATGGCAAACGCCAACAGCAGCGAAGTAAAGGCAATCATTGGCGCAAGCGTAAAGATGACGCGATCCGAGAATTTCGGGATCCAGTCTTCTTTAAAGAACATCTTGATCATGTCCGCGACCAACTGGAGCGAACCGCCCCAGCCTACACGGTTCGGTCCGTAACGGTTCTGGAACAGCCCCAGCAGACGACGTTCGCCAAAGCTCATGAATGCCCCGCAGGTGACCACCACCAGCAGGATCACCACCGCTTTGAGGATGGTCAGCAGGATCTCAATCAGATCCGGTGTAATCCAACTCATTGTTGTGCCTCCTGCAGATCCTCAAGACGTGCGCCCGCCAGAACAGGGGCAATGCCCGGCATGCCCATCGGCAAACCGACCTGCCCTGCCGTCAACCCTTCAGCGATTTCAACCGGTAGCGTGACCGTATTGCCATCGTAGCTAAAGGAGACGCGGGTACCGGCATTCACGCCCAACTTCGCGGCATCGGCCGGGTTGAGTTTGATGTACGGTTGCGGCATGCGGCTCTGGAATACCGGCGCGCGCTGAGACAATTCGTCGCTACCAAACAGATGGTAGTACGGCGCGATACGCCACTGTCCGTCCTGCGCCTGGAAGCTCGCCGGAACGGTCGTGAAGTAATCCAGACCACCATCTGACGCTTCGATCAGACGCACACCCGGATCGCCATGACGCAGTTTACCGCCCACTTCATCCTGGAACTTGTTCCACGCCTGCGGGGAGTTCCAGCCCGGAGCCCAGGCAAATGGAATCTGTGAACGCGGCGCGGACGGCTGGTTGTTCCCTTCCATGGAGAAGGCAAACATCGTGTCTTTGTCCTGCGGCTGACGCGGTTCGTGAACGCTGATGTTCGCGCGCATCGCCGTACGACCGCTGTAACGGTGCGGCTCACGCGCCAGTTTCTGTCCACGAATGCGGAAGGTGGCATCCGGCGCAGCGTCTTTAATGCCGGCCAGTTCAGGTATCGCGGCAACTACAGCGTCGATAACGTGGTCAAGCTGCGTCCAGTCCACTTCGCGGCTCTGCACGGTGCTGTGCAGCGAATGCAGCCAGCGCCAGCTTTCCAGCATAATGGTGTTGGCGTCGTAGTACGCCGGATCGTAAACCTGGAAGAAACGCTGAGCGCGGCCTTCGTTGTTGATGACCGTACCGTCGCTTTCGGCAAAGCTTGCCGCAGAAAGCACCAGGTGGGCGTTTTCCATGATCGCGGTGCGCTGATGGTCAACCACCATTACCAGCGGCGCTTTTGCCAGCGCGGCATTCACGCGCGTTGCCGACGCGTGACGATGCAGATCGTTTTCCAGCACCACCACCGCGTCTGCACGACCGGTTTCCAGTTCAGTCAACGCATCATCAAGTGGACCGCCGCCCATAATGCCCAGGCCCATACTGTTAACAGAACGGGCAATCATCGTGATGCCGACGTCAGCTCCGCGACCTTTCAGCGCTTTCGCCACGTTGGCAGCCGCCTGAATCACTTCAGTGCTACCGGCGTTGGTGCCGGAAATAATCAGCGGTTTTTTCGCCCCGGCCAACGCCTGAACGATCACGTCGATTTTGTTTTGCAAATCGCTGCTGATGCCGTCAACGGCTGGTGCCGTGTTGTCCAGCGCGTGGGCGATAGCGAAACCTAAGCGCGCCTGATCTTCAACCGGCGCACGGTAGGTCCAGGCCGCAATATCATCCAGACGGGTGTTGTCCACGTTGGTCACGAACAGCGGATGCTTCGCACGTTGGCCGATGTTGAGGATCGCCGCAATCTGCCAGTCAGCCACTTTCTGGGCTGCCGCCATTTCGCGTGCTTTGCCTTTTACCGCCTGACGCACGGCCAGCGCAACGCGAGCACCGGTCTGAGTGATGTCTTCGCCCAGCACCAGCACCGCATCGTAAGATTCGATATCACGCAACGCAGGGGTATGCACTCCGCCCTCACGCAGCACTTTCAGTGCCAGTTGCAGACGTTCCTGCTCGGAATGTGCAATCCCGGTGTAGAAGTTTTCCGCTCCAACCAGTTCACGCAGCGCGAAGTTGCTCTCGACGCTGGCGCGCGGAGAACCGATGCCAATCACTTTCTTCGACTGACGCAGAATGTCTGCCGCGCCCTGCATCGCCTGCTCGGCGTTGAGTGTGATCAGGTCATCGCCACGACGCTGTACCGGCTGACGCGGACGGTCTTTCAGGTTCACGTAACCATAGCCAAAACGACCGCGGTCGCAGAGGAAGTAATGGTTAACGGTCCCGTTGTAGCGGTTTTCGATACGACGCAGTTCGCCGTAGCGCTCGCCCGGGCTGGTGTTACAGCCGATGGAACACTGCTGGCAGATGCTCGGTGCAAACTGCATGTCCCATTTACGGTTATAACGCTCGGAGTGCGTTTTATCAGTGAAGACGCCGGTCGGGCAGATTTCTACCAGGTTGCCGGAGAACTCGCTTTCCAGCGTGCCATCTTCCGGGCGACCGAAGTAGACGTTATCGTGCGCGCCATACACGCCAAGATCGGTGCCGTCTGCATAATCTTTGTAGTAACGCACGCAGCGATAGCAGGCGATACAGCGGTTCATTTCGTGAGAGATGAACGGTCCGAGGTCCTGATTGCGGTGAGTACGCTTGGTGAAACGATAACGACGGAAACTGTGGCCGGTCATCACGGTCATATCCTGAAGATGACAGTTACCGCCCTCTTCACAGACCGGACAATCGTGCGGGTGGTTGGTCATTAACCACTCCACCACGCTTTCGCGGAACTGTTTCGCTTCTTCGTCGTCAATCGAAATAAACGTGCCTTCGGTGGCCGGTGTCATACAAGACATCACCAGGCGACCACGCGTGTCTTCCGCGTTTTGGTATTGCTTCACCGCACACTGGCGGCAAGCACCAACGCTTCCCAGCGCCGGATGCCAGCAAAAGTACGGAATATCAAGGCCGAGAGACAGACAAGCTTCCAGCAGGTTGTCCGCTCCGTTGACCTCATATTCTTTGCCGTCTACATGAATCGTAGCCATAGTCAGCATGCTTCCAGTTGGCTCAGTCAGAGACTGAGCGTTAATCGAATTTCTTTTCCGCTTTATCCTTCAAGCTACCTCGGCGTTGGCTTCCTTCGTTCACCCCAGTCACTTACATCAGTAAGCTCAGGGGATTCTCTCAGTCGCCGCCTTGACGTAGCTTGAATGCTTTCGCGTAAAACGTTTACCAGCGCTCTTTAAGCAGGTTCGGCTGAATACCACCAATCGCATGGGTATTACTGAACGACTGCTTGATGCCAGCTTCGAATTCTTCGCGGAAATATTTAATGGCGCTCTGTAGCGGCTCAACCGCACCCGGTGCGTGTGCACAGAAGGTTTTACCCGGACCGAGGAAACGACACAGTTGCTCAAGCGTCTCGATATCCCCCGGTTGACCTTCACCACGCTCCAGCGCACGCAGAATTTTTACGCTCCACGGCAGGCCGTCACGACATGGCGTACACCAGCCGCATGATTCACGGGCGAAGAATTCTTCCAGGTTTCGCACCAGCCCCACCATGCCAATCTCGTGGTCAACCGCCATCGCCAGCGCCGTACCCAAACGGCTTCCGGCCTTACCAATGCTCTCAAATTCCATTGGCAAATCGAGGTGCGCTTCCGTCAGGAAGTCGGTTCCCGCGCCGCCGGGCTGCCAGGCTTTGAACTTGAGCCCATCGCGCATGCCGCCCGCGTAATCTTCGAGGATCTCACGCGCGGTGGTGCCGAACGGCAGTTCCCACAGTCCCGGATTCTTCACGCGACCAGAGAAGCCCATCAGCTTGGTACCGGCATCTTTGCTCTTCGAAATGTTCTGATACCACTCCACGCCGTTATCAAGGATCGCCGGAACGTTACACAGCGTTTCCACGTTGTTGACGCAGGTCGGTTTACCCCATGCGCCGGAGGTCGCCGGGAACGGCGGCTTCGAGCGCGGGTTAGCGCGACGGCCTTCGAGGGAGTTGATAAGCGCGGTCTCTTCACCGCAGATGTACCGCCCTGCCCCGGTATGGACAAACAGTTCGAAGTCAAAACCGGTGCCCATAATGTTTTTGCCAAGCAGACCGGCTTCGGTCGCTTCCGCAATCGCACGGCGCAGATTCACGGCGGCTTCAATGTATTCACCGCGCAGGAAGATGTAACCCCGGTACGCTTTCAGCGCAAACGCGGAGATCAACATGCCTTCTACCAACAGGTGCGGCAGTTGTTCCATCAGCAAACGGTCTTTATAGGTGCCCGGCTCCATTTCATCGGCGTTACACAGCAGGTAACGGATGTTCATGGATTCGTCTTTTGGCATCAGGCTCCACTTAAGCCCCGTGGAAAAGCCCGCGCCGCCGCGCCCTTTCAGGCCAGCGTCTTTTACCTGGTTGACAATCTCGTCCGGCGACAGACCGGTCAGCGCCTTACGCGCACCTTCGTAGCCGTTCTTGCTACGGTATTCGTCCAGCCAGACGGGCTGTTTGTCATCACGCAGCCGCCAGGTCAGCGGATGCGTTTCGGGAGTACGGATAATGTCTTTCATTTATACCGCTCCAGCAGTTCAGGAATGCCTTCCGGGGTCAGGTGAGCGTGAGTATCCTCATCGATCATCATGTTCGGCCCTTTATCGCAGTTCCCCAGGCAGCAGGTCGGCAGCAGCGTAAAGCGACCGTCGAAGGTCGTCTGCCCCGGCTTGATGTTGAGCTTTTTCTCCAGCGCAGCCTGAATCCCCTGGTAACCGTTGATATGGCATACCACGCTATCGCAATAGCGAATCACATGGCGACCCACCGGCTGACGGAAGATTTGGCTGTAGAACGTCGCAACACCTTCGACGTCGCTGGCCGGGATCCCCAGCACATCGGCGATCGCGTGGATAGCACCGTCCGGCACCCAGCCGCGCTGCTTCTGAACGATCTTCAGCGCTTCAATGGACGCCGCACGCGGGTCTTCGTAGTGGTGCTTCTCGTGCTCAATGGCTTCACGCTCTGCCGCACTCAGCTCAAAAGCCTCGGTTTGTGGTTGTTGATTCTCGTGCATAATTAGCGGTCCACATCTGACATAACAAAATCGATACTACCCAGATGGACGATCAGGTCGGACACCAGGCTGCCACGTACTGCCACCGGGATCTGCTGCAGATGCGCATAGCTCGGGGTACGAATACGGGTACGATAACTCATGGTGCTGCCATCACTGGTCAGGTAGTAACTGTTGATACCCTTGGTCGCTTCCACCATCTGGAAGGACTCGTTCGCCGGCATGACCGGGCCCCACGACACTTGCAGGAAGTGGGTGATCAGGGTTTCGATATGTTGCAGCGTGCGCTCTTTCGGCGGCGGCGTCGTCAGCGGGTGATCCGCTTTGAACGGGCCTTCCGGCATGTTGTTGAGGCACTGCTCAAGGATGCGCAGACTCTGACGCAACTCTTCAACTTTCAGCATTACGCGGGTGTAGCAGTCGGAAACCCCGCCGCCAACCGGCACTTCAAAGTCAAAGTTTTCATAGCCAGAGTAAGGGCGCGCTTTACGCACGTCGAAATCAATACCGGTCGCACGCAGCGCCGCGCCGGTGCAGCCCCAGTCCAGCGCTTCTTTCTTACCGTAAGCGGCAACGCCCTGCGAACGCCCTTTCAGAATGGTGTTTTGCAGTGCGGCTTTCTCGTAAGAAGCCAGACGCTTCGGCATCCAGTCGAGGAACTCACGCAGCAGTTTGTCCCAGCCGCGCGGCAGGTCATGCGCCACGCCGCCGATACGGAACCAGGCCGGGTGCATACGGTAGCCGGTGACCGCTTCCACGATGTCGTAGATTTTCTGACGATCGGTAAAGGCAAAGAAGACCGGCGTCATGGCGCCGACGTCCTGAATAAACGTCGAGATATACAGCAGGTGACTGTTAATGCGGAACAGTTCGGAGAGCATCACGCGGATAACGTTAACGCGTTCCGGTACGGTAATGCCCGCCAGTTTTTCCACTGCCAGCACGTACGGCATCTCGTTAACGCAGCCGCCGAGGTATTCGATACGGTCGGTATACGGAATATAGCTGTGCCAGGACTGACGTTCACCCATTTTTTCAGCACCACGGTGGTGGTAGCCGATGTCAGGCACGCAGTCGACAATTTCTTCGCCATCAAGCTGAAGCACAATACGGAATGCACCGTGTGAGGACGGGTGGTTCGGGCCGAGGTTGAGGAACATGAAGTCCTCGTTTTCGGTTCCGCGCTGCATACCCCAGTCTTCCGGTTTGAAAGTCAGCGCTTCCATTTCCAGATCCTGTTTCGCTTTAGTCAGCTCAAACGGATCGAATTCGGTGGCACGCGCCGGGTAGTCTTTACGTAGCGGGTGGCCCTGCCAGGTATGTGGCATCAGCAGGCGCGTCAGGTGCGGGTGACCTTCAATATCAATGCCAAACATTTCCCAGGTTTCACGCTCATACCAGTTGGCGTTCGGGAACAGTTTGGTGAAGGTCGGCACGCGCAGATCGTTTTCTGACAATGCCACCTTGAGCATGATATCGCGATTGCGCTCAATGGAAATCAGGTGGTAGAAAACGGAAAAATCCGCGGCGGGTAACCCTTCGCGGTGTGTGCGCAGACGTTCGTCCATGCCGTGTAAGTCAAACAGCATGACGTAAGGTTTCGGCAATCTCTTTAAGAAATCGCCCACTTCCAGTAATTGTTCACGCTTGACCCAAACAACGGGTACCCCGGTGCGAGTCGCCTGAACGGTAAAGGCATCCGGCCCAAAACGGTTGCGCAGTTCGCCGATGACCGGGTCATCAAGGTGATCCCGTGTTTGCCATGCGGCATCTTGCGCGGTTAAGTCGGTCATATTGTTCACCATTGCAAATGGTCCGTGGTGACTGTCGACAGAGCTTCGCTGAATTTATGTAGTGATGGGCGAAGAAAATGCTGCTGCCGACAGGCGCAAATTAAATCTCGTCTGGTGTACGCAGATTCGTTACTGCAATGCGTTCGCCGCGTTTACGCTCGCGCTCTGACTGCATGTTGGCGCGATAAACGCCCTGATCGCCAACCACCCAGGAGAGCGGACGACGTTCTTTGCCAATGGAATCCTGCAACAGCATTAACGCCTGCATGTACGCTTCCGGACGCGGCGGGCAACCCGGGATGTAAACATCCACAGGGATAAACTTATCAACGCCCTGCACTACCGAATAAATATCGTACATACCGCCGGAGTTGGCACACGCGCCCATGGAAATCACCCATTTCGGCTCCAGCATCTGGTCGTAGAGACGCTGGATGACCGGCGCCATTTTGGTAAAGCAGGTCCCCGCCACCACCATCAGGTCGGCCTGACGCGGTGAAGCACGCAGAACTTCCGCACCAAAGCGCGCCACGTCATGCACGGCGGTGAACGAGGTCACCATCTCAACGTAGCAGCAGGAAAGGCCGAAGTTATAAGGCCAGATTGAGTTTTTGCGACCCCAGTTAACCATGTCATGCAGTTTGCCCATGAACACGTTTTTGTTAACTTCCTGTTCCAGGGGGTCGGTTACGATCTCCTGCTTTTGCAGGGGGTAACGGTCGTTCTCACCGTTAGGATCTATGCGGGTGAGCGTATAATCCATCTTAATGCCTCGCGGTTAGCGTTGACGATTAGCGATACTGTTCGTTTCCGGGTTCATACGCTCGCGGCGTGAACGCGCGGGCGTCCAGTCCAGCGCGCCAATACGCACCAGATAAACCAGACCTGCCAGTAACACAAAAATAAAAATTGCAGCTTCCACAAAGCCAACCCAGCCGCTTTCACGGATAGAGGTCGACCATGCGAACAGATACAGCGCTTCAACGTCGAAGATAACGAAGAACATGGCTACCAGATAAAACTTGGCAGACAGGCGTAAGCGGGCGGTGCCGACCGAGTCGATACCTGATTCAAACGGGGTGTTTTTTGACCTCGCGCGTGCGCGACCGCCTAAAAACCAACCGCCGATAAGCATCAGGCAGCACAGGCCAATGGCAACAATAAGAAAGATAGCGAATGCCCAGTGATGAGCGATGACTTCAGTGGATGTTGACATACTCATTGCTTACTCATCAAAAGTAGCGCCAAATTCTCTGCTCTTTTCGGCAGATGAACGCCACATCGATTCATGGGGAGGAATAAAAAAAACCTTACAATCGCTGCAACAAATGTTTTAGACAGCCAATTGATGGGGTTTTTTACTCCTTTCTATAACCTTTTGTCAACTTTGACAAAAGTTTCCTCACATTAATTTACATGATAACAACACCCTTAACATTTAATGCGCTTTAGCACCGTGTTGATCGATTCACAGGCTAAAAAGGGATGTTGTTGAATCGTGTCCGTTGTGAAGTAAGTAGGAAAAATCGCGCCTATTTTGACAGGAATTGATCCAAAAGCCTTCCCCTAAAAAGGAGTATTTTCTTGATCTGTGACACGCTTTTGTTAATCCACCCCAAAAAACAGCAACAATTTCTCTCGTTTTTTAACATGAGAGCGTTGAGTTGCGAATTTTGCTTATTTTTTACGCGTTTTTTTTATCGCAACGTCTACTCGCTGATTTATGAGGATTTTTACCTTTTTCCCCCGTCCGTTAAGGATATTAGTACAAAAAAAGAACCACTGGATGTTTTTTAATCACCAGTGGCTCTTTTTTACACTTACATTTTTTAATGACTTTTTTGTGATCCGTTACTCATAGTCTCCTTCGACCAGCACGGAATCATCTCCCCCTTCCGGGGTAATCGGACTGTACTGCCACGGATTCTGCCAGGTATCCATCGCCTGATAGATGACCTGCGCCAGATCGTTCTTCGATGCCGGGTCACGGCAGAGCAGGTATTCGGTGTCCGGCAACGGGGGTAATCCGTCAACTGCCCCCAGCACGCGCAGGTCCGGGCTCATCATTTCTACCGGGCGCGCCGTCACGCCGAGACCGGCCTTCACCGCCGCGCGTACCGCTGGCAGTGTCGACGCGACATAGGCCAGTCGCCAGGGGATATTCGCCGCATTCAGGGTGGCAAGGACCACATCACGGAACGGACTGGGATCGTCCAACAACACCAGCGGAACCGGTTCGCCCTTTTGCAGCACATACTCTGCGGCACAGTACCAGTGCGTCGGGGAGGTACGCAGCGTCAGGCTTTCAAACGATCCGGGACGATTGGTGGTAACAATCAGATCCACCTCTTGCGATTTCAGCATGTCGAGCATGAAGGCATTTCGCTTCACCCTGACATCCAGCGCAAGTTTCGGATAAACCGAACTAATGCGATTCAGAAGAAAGGGCAGTATCGTATCGGCGGATTCATCAGAAGCCCCGATAGTTAATACTCCCTGAAGATTGCTGAACATCAATGATGAGCAAGCCTCATCATTGAAACGTAAAATTTTTCTGGCGTAACCCAGAAGCTGAATGCCGTGTTCAGTCAACAGTTTGTTACGACCGTGACGAGCGAAGAGTTCTTTTCCCACGAGCTGCTCGAGGCGCTGCATCTGTTGGCTCACCGCAGACTGAGTACGACACACCGCTGCAGCTGCTGCTGCAAATGTGTTCAGATCGGCAACAGCAACAAATGTTCTCAGCAGATCGAGGTCGAGGTTAATTATCGGACGATTTGCATTTATCATAATTTTTCACTTACTGGCGGCTCATACTGAGCTTGTTAATGCTGTGCATACAAAATCAAGCAATTCCCTTTGTAATGCGCTTCCTTAGCAGAGTCACCTGCTGACAGCAGGTGAAAGTAAATAGGTATATCATGAGACTGGCGAAATGCTACTCCCTTTCTTACGTAATAATACCTTACGCGATCACTCAGGTTATTTCGTTAAGAACGGGCTGACCTATTAAAGTGTATGCAGATTTCTGCCATTGTCTGGATGTAAAAGTGTAAATGTAAAGAATGGAACTGAGCATACATCAACGAGAAATAAGCATACATGGCAGTAAGTTAGCCGCAAAACCCCATTCGGGATATTAACAAATCACGCGACCACATGTCTTTTCCTCTGGCGTATCTTAACCTAAAACCTTTTTATTTATAAGCCTTAATACGAATAATCTGATGCAAAGTTTTGTTATGTTTCTCAAACCAGGCTGCTATTATTCCCGACCTACGTAAAGCCTTTTTAATTATTAAATAATAATTAATGAGATCCAAGGTCATTCATAAATCCTGCTTAACATTAGATTTACACCATCAGGGTTCCCGTACATCCCGATAACACAGCCGACAGTTAATCTTTCAGTATTTACGAATTATTAAATGACGTAAGAGTCACCCCGAAATTTCACGAGCGCAGAACCTTTTCCCGGCAAGAGAATACGCCACCCAAAAGCAAAAACTCTGAAATATCATGCTGAAAAATACAACAACAACTATTTTTATCTCTGCAAAACCGTTAAAAACCAGTCAATGACAGCATAATAGCGCTTAACCATTCAGCAAAATCTTCTTCTGCAAAGCCTTCAAAACGCCCCGCCGTGGGAGTACATTGTTTCAAACTGACTTCCACGGCAGGAAGTGGTGATAACAGCATAAAGGTCAAGATTCATGTCCCCCATTGAGAAATCCAGCAAATTAGATAACGTCTGTTATGACATCCGCGGTCCTGTTCTGAAGGAAGCGAAACGCCTTGAAGAAGAAGGCAATAAAGTCCTGAAACTGAACATTGGTAACCCCGCCCCCTTTGGCTTTGATGCCCCCGATGAGATTCTGGTGGACGTCATTCGTAATTTGCCTACCGCGCAGGGTTATTCCGATTCGAAAGGCCTCTATTCCGCACGTAAAGCCATCATGCAGCATTATCAGGCTCGTGGTATGCGTGACGTCACCGTCGAAGATATCTATATCGGCAATGGCGTTTCGGAACTGATTGTGCAGGCGATGCAGGCATTGCTGAACAGTGGGGACGAAATGCTGGTGCCCGCGCCGGATTACCCGCTGTGGACGGCGGCCGTCGCGCTCTCCGGTGGGAATGCAGTGCATTATCTGTGTGATGAGTCGTCCGACTGGTTCCCGGACCTTGACGACATCCGCGCAAAAATCACGCCGCGTACCCGTGGGATAGTCATTATTAACCCAAACAACCCGACCGGTGCGGTCTATTCCAAAGAACTGTTGATGGAGATAGTCGAGATCGCGCGGCAGAATAACCTCATCATCTTTGCCGATGAGATCTACGATAAAATCCTGTATGACGACGCCGAGCACCATTCCATTGCCGCGATGGCGCCAGACCTGCTGACCATCACGTTTAACGGCCTGTCCAAAACCTATCGCGTGGCCGGATTCCGTCAGGGCTGGATGGTTCTCAACGGTCCGAAGAAACATGCGAAAGGTTATATCGAAGGGCTGGAGATGCTGGCATCGATGCGTCTTTGTGCCAACGTGCCGGCGCAGCACGCGATTCAGACGGCGCTGGGCGGTTACCAAAGCATCAGTGAATTTATCATGCCCGGTGGACGTCTGTATGAGCAGCGCAACCGCGCCTGGGAATTGATCAACGATATTCCGGGCGTCTCCTGCGTGAAGCCGCGCGGTGCACTGTATATGTTCCCGAAAATTGACGCCAAACGTTTCAATATTCACGACGACCAGAAAATGGTGCTCGATTTCCTGTTACAGGAAAAAGTCCTGCTGGTTCAGGGCACGGCGTTTAACTGGCCGTGGCCAGACCATGTGCGTATCGTCACCCTGCCCCGCATTGACGATATCGAAATGTCGCTGAGTAAATTTGAACGTTTCCTGTCGGGATATCGGCAGTTGTAATCTGAAATGGGCTGCCGGTATTTGCATCCGGCGGCCTTCTCTGCGCACAATGACCTCCAGGTTGTTATCATGAAAAGATCACTATGAAGCAGAGTCATTTTTTTGCCCATCTCTCCCGCCTCAAACTCATTAACCGCTGGCCTTTAATGCGCAATGTGCGCACAGAAAACGTCTCTGAGCATAGCCTCCAGGTCGCGATGGTGGCCCATGCGCTGGCGGCAATCAAAAACCGGAAATTTGCCGGTCAGGTTAATGCCGAGCGCATTGCGTTACTGGCGATGTATCACGACGCGTCAGAAGTGCTGACTGGCGATCTGCCCACGCCGGTGAAATATTTCAATTCGCAAATCGCCCAGGAATATAAGGCGATTGAGAAAATCGCTCAGCAGAAACTGGTCGATATGGTGCCCGATGAATTGCGGGATATTTTTGCGCCGCTGATTGATGAGCATGCATATAGCGAAGAAGAAAAATCAATTGTGAAACAGGCCGACGCGCTGTGTGCGTATCTGAAGTGTCTGGAAGAGTTGTCGGCGGGAAATAATGAATTCCTGCTGGCGAAGACGCGGCTGGAAAAAACGCTGGAATCACGCCGGAGCCCGGAGATGGACTATTTCATGGAGGTCTTTGTCCCCAGCTTCCACCTTTCTCTTGATGAAATTAGCCAGGATTCTCCATTGTAAGCCATGTTGCCGGATGGTGACGTAAACGTCTTATCCGGCCTACAGATCGCATCCAGTCATGTCCGAATGATATGAACGTCACGTAGGCCCGGTAAGCGTCAGCGCCACCGGGCAGCAGGTCAGAACGGGAACAGTAGCGGGATCATCAACACACACACCACCATCACAATAATCGTAAACGGAACGCCCAGCTTCAAAAAATCGCTAAAGCTGTAATTCCCCGGCCCTAACACCAGCGTGTTGACCGGTGATGAAACCGGCGTCATAAAGGCCGCTGACGCCGCCATCGCGATCACCATCGCAAATGGATAAGGGGAAACGCCCATCGATTTCGCCGCCGCCAGGGCAATCGGCGCCATTAATACCGCCGTCGCGGTATTTGAGATAAACAGGCCAATGGTCGCACACAGCACAAACAAACACCCCAACATCATGTACGGCCCATAGCCGCCGCCGACGTCCATCAACCCTTTCACCGCCAAATCCACACCGCCGGTCTTTTGCAGCGCCAGCGCAAAAGGCATCATGCCGACGATCAAAATGATACTTGGCCAGTGAATCGCTTTGTACGCGCTTTCGGCGTCAATGCAGCGGAATTTCCCCATCAGCAGACAGGCAACAATTGCCGCAACGGTATTAGGAATTTCGTCGGTCAGCATCAGCGCGACCATCAGAACCAGACAGAAAATAGCGTGCGGGGCCTGGCTGTGCGCAGGTGACGCCTCGCTCACCTCTTCCGGCAGGTTAAGCGCAACAAAATCTCGCCCCTGCTTCGCCAGCATACCGATCAGCTTCCAGTTACCGACGACCAGGATGATATCGCCCATCAGCAGCGGCTCATCAGCAAGCGAGCCCTCGATCGCCACGCCGTCGCGTTTCAGACCGACCACGTTCAGCCCGTAACGGGTACGAAAACCAATTTCCCGCACCGACTTGCCAATCAGCTCCGATTCCGGGATCAGCGAAATTTCCGCCATTCCCACATCCAGCGCCTGATCAGAGAAATATTCCCCGCGCAGCACCATCGGCTCCAGCAATTGCTCGCTACAGAATTCACGGAGATCGACATCGGCGGCAGACATATCAATCAACAATACGTCGCGGGCGCGAAACTCCGAAACCCCGTTCACATTCACAATCACCCGCCGAAAACGCCGCCAGCGTTCAACACCGATCACGTTGGCGCCATAGCGCTCGCGCAGTTTGAGATCGTCGAGGCGCTGACCGATCATCGGCGACCCCGGACGAATCGCCAGTCGACGCGCACGCCCGGTCAGCCGATATTCTTTGATCAAATCGCGGAAGGTACGACGCTTCCAGCCATCCCGTTGCTGTTGCGGATTGTCGCCTTTGAGCATAAAACGCATCAGCAGCATATAGATAATGCCCAGCACCAGCACGACCAGACCGATAGGTGTAACGCTGAAGAAACTGAAACCAGCATGGCCTTCACGCAGCAATTCACTGTTAACCACCAGGTTTGGCGGGGTGGCCACCAGCGTCATCATACCGCTGATAAGCCCTGCGAAACTCAGTGGCATCATCAGGCGCGATGGCGAGGTTTGCATACGCATCGAGACGCTGAGTACCACGGGGATAAAGATAGCGACAACGCCAGTTGAACTCATAAACGCGCCCAGTCCGGCAACGGTCAGCATCAGCAGGACCAGCATCTTAACTTCGCTACTGCCCGCCATTTTCACCAGCCAGGTGCCCATGACGGTCGCCACGCCGGTACGCACCAGTCCGTCGCCGATGATAAACAGCGCGGCAATCAACACCACGTTAGGGTCGCTGAAACCAGAAAAGGCTTCGGTAAGACTCAATGTTCCACTCAGAACAAAGGCTACGATGACCAACAGAGCTACCGCGTCCATACGCACTCTGCCCGTCGCAAACAAAATAACGGCAATCGCCAACAGCGAGAGAACCCAGATCAATTCACCGTTCACAACCTATCCTTGTCAGATGAGAAGATGGAGTGATTCTGCCATAAAAAAGCCCCGACAAATCGGGGCTAAATCATGATCAGGTATTTCTTAATACGACCACATCACCGTTCGGTTGTTTGGTCACCGAAAGCTGCTCCAGACTGGTCAGCGCGAAATCGACCTCATCCAGACGCGGCGTGTCCGCCGGGGCATTTACCGCGATAACATGGCAACCTGCAGCCAATCCCGAGAGCACACCTGCAGGAGCATCTTCCACCACCACGCATTCGTGCGGCGCTAACCCCAGCAACTGCGCCCCCAACAGGTAGGCATCCGGTTCAGGCTTACCGCGTTTGACCCGCTCAGCGGTCACGAAAACCTCCGGGGCCGGCAGATTGGCCACCTGATGACGCGCACGAGCAACCGGCATTGACCCGGAGGTCACAATCGCCCACGGAATCCCGGCCTTGTTCAGATGGTTGAGCAGTGCAACCGCACCGGGCAGCGCAGTGATGCCCGCCGTTTCTGTCGCTTCAATTCGCTCCAGACGCGTAAATTCAGCGGCGATCTCCGCCTCAGGTTTGCCCGCCATAAAGTGACGCAAAGAGGTGATCGCCTGCTTGCCATGAACAAAACTCAATACGTCGTCATGCGTCAACCCAAAACGATCGGCCCAGTTACACCATGCGCGTTCCACTGCGGGTAAAGAGTCAACCAGAGTTCCATCCAGGTCAAACAGAAAGCCTTTGCACTGCACGTTCACCTCCTCAGGCATTGATGATTTGGTTGATTTCGTTGGCGCTCAAATGGTACTGACGCGGGCAGGCATGCCATGCGCTTAACATCCGCTGATATTTTTCCCACATAGGGGTCTGGGCGTTGAAACCGTGTGTGCCGGCATCAAAATGGGTGTAACGGCCTTCCACATTCACCATAAAGCGAACGTAGCCGAGGTAGCGCGCTTCCGTTGCGGCATCAAAACCCAGGAAAGTCACCCGACGCTCATCAATACTTTGCGCATCTTTCAGATTGGCCCATGAGACGTGCAGGGCATGATACATCTCCATGATGTCGATAACCGTACGACAGGTTTCCTCTTTCAGCTCGCCAAATTCCCGATCCAGTTCGCGCATTTGCAGACCGTAACCGCGTTCAATAATCGTCTGCAGACGACGATAGCGCTCGGCGTTAGTCGGATCGAGCATAGTCATCATTTTGTATTGATTAGACAAAATAAGACGTTGAGCGTTGGTCATTTCCATTTGGGACTCCTGTATCACTCTACTACGGTGAAAAAAGTGAAAAAAAAGAAGGCATCAATATGCCTTCTTTTATATGCGTAATCCGGGGTCAATTACAAATCATCAAGGAAAGTTTTATCCAGTTGTTTGAAGGCACGCTTAAGCGTGTCAGCTAACGCCTGGTAATCGGGTTTCCCTTCAACCGGTGTGAGCGCTTGCCCTGCTTCCTGTAATTTGCCTCTGACTTCATAAAACCAGTTCAGAATAGAGGGCGGCAGTGGCGTGACGGAACGTTTTCCTAACCACCACAGCCCCTGCATCGGCAGGCTGAGCGCGAACAACGCGGTGGCGACGGCAGGCCCTAACTGGCCGCCCAGTGCTATCTGCCAGCACAGGGTAAAGATGGCGATCGGCGGCATAAAGCGGATCGCGTAACGCGTCATCCGTATCACGCGATTCTCAACAAAGACGGGTGCAAGGCGCTTTTCCATTGGCCACGTCTTTGAGTAATGTTGCCCCCGACGAAAAAGGCTAAAAAAATTTACGGAGCGATGATCCGGCGTCGACATGGCTTACCTCAACTTCACATATAAAAATTCAAATATTTGTGCAAAACAACAACTATGCGGGACAACGTTCAAAACATTTTGTCATTGATACCCACTATCGGGTATCCTGTAGCGGCCTGTAAATGGCCTGTAGTCCAAAATCATTGAGTCGTCAAATTTACATATAGTATGCCATTGGCTGAAAAATACGCAAAATGGCATAGACTCAAAGGTATTTCTTCCATCATGCCAAAAAAGACAACTGGCATGATGTTAATCATAAATGTCAGCGTCACACTGCGCTACGCTCTATGGCTCCCTGACGTTTTTTTAGCCACGTATCAATAATAGGTACTTCCATGTCGAGTAAGTTAGTACTGGTTCTGAACTGCGGTAGCTCCTCACTGAAATTTGCAATCATCGATGCAGTTAACGGTGAAGAGTACCTTTCTGGTTTAGCCGAATGTTTCCATCTCCCAGAAGCACGTATCAAATGGAAAATGGACGGCGGTAAACAAGAAGCGGCTTTAGGTGCAGGCGCCGCTCACAGTGAAGCGCTGAACTTTATCGTTAATACTATTCTGGCACAAAAACCAGAACTGTCTGCGCAGTTGACTGCAATCGGTCACCGTATCGTACACGGCGGCGAGAAGTATACCAGCTCCGTGGTTATCGATGACTCTGTTATTCAGGGCATCAAAGATTCTGCCTCTTTCGCACCGCTGCACAACCCGGCTCACCTGATCGGGATCGCAGAAGCGCTGAAATCCTTCCCGCAGTTAAAAGACAAAAACGTAGCCGTGTTTGACACCGCGTTCCATCAGACTATGCCGGAAGAGTCTTACCTCTATGCCCTGCCGTACAGCCTGTACAAAGAACACGGCGTTCGTCGTTATGGCGCGCACGGTACCAGCCACTTCTTCGTCACTCAGGAAGCGGCAAAAATGCTGAACAAACCGGTTGACGAACTGAACATCATCACTTGCCACCTGGGCAACGGTGGTTCTGTTTCGGCTATCCGCAACGGTAAATGTGTTGATACCTCTATGGGTCTGACCCCGCTGGAAGGTCTGGTAATGGGTACCCGTTCTGGTGATATCGACCCGGCAATCATTTTCCACCTGCACGACACGCTGGGCATGAGCGTTGATCAGATCAACAAAATGCTGACCAAAGAGTCTGGCCTGCTGGGTCTGACCGAAGTCACCAGCGACTGCCGTTACGTTGAAGACAACTACACCACCAAAGAAGACGCGAAACGTGCAATGGACGTTTACTGCCACCGTCTGGCGAAGTACATCGGTTCCTACACGGCGCTGATGGACGGTCGTCTGGACGCGGTTGTCTTCACCGGCGGTATTGGTGAGAACGCGGCCATGGTTCGCGAGCTGTCTCTGGGTAAACTGGGCGTGCTGGGCTTTGAAGTTGATCATGAACGTAACCTGGCTGCGCGTTTCGGCAAGTCTGGTTTCATCAACAAGGAAGGTACCCGTCCTGCAGTGGTGATCCCAACCAACGAAGAACTGGTTATCGCGCAAGACGCGTGCCGTCTGACTGCCTGATTTCACACCGCCAGCTAAGCTGGCGGTGCTGTTTTGTAACCCGCCCAACGGGCGGTAACGAAAGAGGATAAACCGTGTCCCGTATTATTATGCTGATCCCTACCGGAACCAGCGTCGGCCTGACCAGCGTCAGCCTCGGCGTCATCCGCGCTATGGAACGCAAAGGCGTTCGTCTGAGTGTCTTTAAGCCAATCGCCCAGCCACGCGCCGGTGGCGATGCGCCAGACCAGACCACCGCTATCGTTCGTGCAAACTCCTCTGTCACAGCGGCTGAACCGCTGAAGATGAGCCACGTTGAGTCTCTGCTGTCCAGCAATCAGAAAGATGTGCTGATGGAAGAGATCATCGCGAACTACCACGCGAACACCAAAGACGCAGAAGTGGTACTGGTTGAAGGCCTGGTCCCAACCCGTAAACACCAGTTTGCGCAGTCCCTGAACTACGAAATCGCTAAAACGCTGAATGCAGAAATCGTCTTCGTGATGTCTCAGGGCACCGATACGCCAGAACAGCTGAACGAGCGTATTGAACTGACTCGCAGCAGCTTCGGCGGCACAAAAAATACCAACATCACCGGCGTTATCGTTAACAAACTGAACGCCCCGGTTGATGAACAGGGTCGTACTCGCCCGGATCTGTCCGAGATTTTCGACGACTCTTCCAAAGCGCAGATCGTGAAAGTTGATCCGGCGCAGCTCACCGCAAGCAGCCCGATGCCGGTTCTCGGCGCAGTGCCGTGGAGCTTTGATCTGATCGCTACCCGTGCTATCGACATGGCGCGTCACCTGAATGCCACCATCGTTAACGAAGGCGACATCAACACGCGTCGCGTGAAGTCTGTCACCTTCTGTGCGCGTAGCATTCCGCACATGCTGGAACACTTCCGTGCCGGTTCCCTGCTGGTCACCTCCGCTGACCGTCCGGACGTGCTGGTTGCCGCTTGCCTGGCCGCGATGAACGGCGTAGAAATCGGCGCCCTGCTGCTGACCGGTGGTTACGAAATGGACGCGCGCATCTCTAAACTGTGCGAACGCGCTTTCGCGACCGGCCTGCCGGTATTCATGGTGAACACCAATACCTGGCAGACCTCTCTGAGCCTGCAGAGCTTCAACCTGGAAGTGCCGGTTGACGATCACGCACGTATCGAGAAAGTTCAGGAGTACGTGGCGAACTACATCAACGCTGACTGGATCGAGTCTCTGACTGCGACCTCTGAGCGTAGCCGTCGTCTGTCTCCGCCAGCTTTCCGCTATCAGTTGACCGAACTGGCGCGTAAAGCCGGTAAACGTGTTGTGCTGCCGGAAGGCGACGAACCGCGTACCGTGAAAGCGGCAGCCATTTGTGCTGAACGTGGTATCGCAACCTGCGTGCTGCTGGGTAATCCGGAAGAGATCAACCGCGTTGCGGCGTCTCAGGGCGTTGAACTCGGCGCTGGCATCGAAATCGTTGACCCGGAAGTGGTCCGCGAAAGCTATGTCGCACGTCTGGTTGAACTGCGTAAGAGCAAAGGCATGACCGAAACCGTTGCCCGCGAACAGCTGGAAGACAACGTGGTTCTCGGTACGCTGATGCTGGAACAAGACGAAGTTGACGGTCTGGTGTCCGGTGCCGTTCACACCACGGCTAATACCATTCGTCCGCCGCTGCAGCTGATCAAAACGGCGCCGGGCAGTTCACTGGTTTCCTCCGTATTCTTCATGCTGCTGCCGGAACAGGTTTACGTTTACGGCGACTGCGCGATCAACCCGGATCCGACCGCTGAACAGCTGGCTGAGATCGCAATCCAGTCCGCCGATTCCGCAATTGCCTTTGGTATCGAACCGCGCGTCGCAATGCTCTCCTACTCCACCGGCACCTCTGGCGCGGGTAGCGACGTAGAAAAAGTGCGTGAAGCGACTCGTCTGGCGCAGGAAAAACGTCCTGACCTGATGATCGACGGTCCGCTGCAGTACGATGCTGCCGTGATGGCTGATGTCGCGAAATCCAAAGCGCCGAACTCTCCGGTTGCCGGTCGCGCTACCGTGTTCATCTTCCCGGATCTGAACACCGGTAACACCACCTACAAAGCGGTACAGCGTTCAGCCGACCTGATCTCCATCGGGCCGATGCTGCAGGGTATGCGCAAGCCGGTGAACGACCTGTCCCGTGGCGCGCTGGTTGACGATATCGTCTACACCATCGCTCTGACCGCGATTCAGTCTTCACAGCAGCAGCAGTAAACTGCCTCCCCTGGGCTCTCACGAGCCCAGTCAACATCCGGAAATTTCAACGATTTCCGGATTTTTTATTTCCGTCCTTTCAGCGTTGCAAAATCTGATTTTTTTGGCTTAACTGCGCTGTATCAATGAATAACCATTCGCCTGTTTGCATACTTAGCCTCTTTGCTTTGCAACAGGGATAGTCTGTCATGTCTGCAGTAACCGAAACACAGCCAACCAGAAGAAAATGGGCCATGCCCGATACGTTGGTGATTATTTTCTTTGTCGCCATTTTAACCAGTCTTGCAACCTGGGTTGTCCCCGTCGGGATGTTTGACAGCCAGGAGGTGCAATACCAGGTCGATGGTCAGACAAAAACCCGTAAAGTGGTCGACCCGCACTCCTTTCGTATTCTGACCAACGAGGCAGGTGAAGCGCAGTATCACCCGGTGAAGTTCTTTACCACCGGTGACGAAAGTCCGGGCCTGATGAACTTCCCGTTTGAAGGGCTGACTTCTGGCTCTAAATTCGGCACCGCCGTTGGCATCATCATGTTTATGCTGGTGATTGGTGGCGCGTTTGGCATCGTCATGCGTACAGGAACGATTGATAATGGCATTCTGGCGCTGATCCGCCATACCAAAGGCAACGAGGTTCTGTTTATCCCGGTGTTGTTTATTCTCTTCTCGCTGGGCGGCGCGGTATTCGGTATGGGGGAAGAGGCGGTCGCCTTTGCGATCATCATCGCGCCGCTGATGGTGAGGCTGGGCTATGACAGTATCACCACCGTGCTGGTGACCTATATTGCAACACAAATTGGCTTTGCCAGTTCGTGGATGAATCCCTTCTGCGTGGTGGTTGCTCAGGGTATCGCCGGCGTTCCCGTCCTCTCCGGTTCCGGTCTGCGTATCGTGGTATGGGTCATTTCAACGCTGATTGGCCTGACGTTTACCCTGGCCTACGCCTCGCGGGTGAAAAAGAACCCGCTTCTGTCGCGCGTACATGAATCTGACCGTTTCTTCCGCGAGCAGCAGGATGATGTTGTCGAGCGACGCTTCACGATCGGCGACTGGCTGGTACTCCTGGTTCTGACCGGCGTGATAGTATGGGTTGTCTGGGGCGTCATCGTCAACGCGTGGTTTATTCCTGAAATCGCCAGCCAGTTCTTCACCATGGGCCTGGTGATTGGCATTATCGCCGTTATTTTTCGCCTTAACGGCATGACGGTCAACATTATGGCGTCCTCTTTCACCGAAGGCGCGCGCATGATGATTGCCCCTGCCCTGCTGGTAGGCTTTGCCAAAGGTATATTGCTGCTGGTAGGCAACGGCGAAGCAGGTGACGCGAGCGTGCTGAATACGCTGTTGCACAGTATTGCCAACGGCATCAGCGGGCTGGATAACGCCGTTGCCGCGTGGTTTATGCTGCTCTTCCAGGCCGTGTTCAATTTCTTTGTTACGTCAGGATCCGGTCAGGCGGCGTTAACCATGCCGCTGTTAGCGCCGCTCGGCGATCTGGTAGGTGTTAATCGTCAGGTAACCGTGCTGGCGTTCCAGTTTGGCGATGGCTTTAGCCATATCATCTATCCGACCTCAGCGTCACTGATGGCGACGTTAGGCGTCTGTCGGGTGGATTTTCGTAACTGGCTGAAAGTGGGTGCGACGTTGCTGGGACTGCTGTTTATTATGTCCAGCGTGGTGGTGATTGGCGCACAGATTATGGGATACCATTGATCCAACATGCCGGATGGCGACGCTAACGCGTCTTATCCGGCCTACAATATTTCTTATCCTCGTAGGCCGGATAAGCGTTAGCGCTCATCCGGCTTCTCCTTTCTAAAGCAGTGATTTTGCCGCAGTCACAATCGCCGCCGCGGTGAGTCCATACTCTTCCTGCAAGAAGTCCTGGGTGCCGACCTGTCCATAGCGTTCCCTGACGCCAACCCGCCGCATCGGAACCGGGCAGGTTTCTACCAGCACTTCCGCTACCGCCGATCCCAGCCCGTTATGGATACTGTGATTTTCACAGGTCACAATCCGCCCCGTTTTTTCGGCATAGTTCTTCACCAGCATGCGATCGACAGGCTTGAGGGTGAACATGTCGATGACGGCCGTACTGACCCCCATCCGCTCCAGTTGTCGTGCCGCTTCCAGCGCTTCAGCCACCATAATCCCATTGGCAATCAGGGTGACATCATTGCCTTCCCGCAACACATTTCCTTTCCCCAGCGTAAAGGTCGATCCCGGGGCGTAAATACTCGGTGCCTGTTTACGGATGGTGCGCACCCAGTAGAACCCGTCGAGGTCAATCAGTTGGCGTAAGATATCGTCAAACATGACGGCATCAGTAACCTCCAGCACCACCGAATGCGCCAGCCCGCGAACGATGCCCATATCTTCGAAAGACATGTGCGTCCCGCCGTTATGACAGGCGGTCACGCCGGCATCGGAGGCGATGACTTTGACGTTACTCCGCTGATAATCGAGCGACATAAACAGCTGATCGAAACAGCGGCGACTGGCGAATGCCGTAAAAGTATGCACAAACGGCTTGCGTCCGGTCAGTGCCAGCCCTGCCGCAGTACCAATAACGTTCGCCTCCATGATGCCGCAATTAATGACATGCTGCGGATACTCGCGCGCCACGCCGTCCATCGCCATGGAGCTCATCAAATCCGCTTCCAGCGCAATGATCGGGCTTCCCGCCGCCACTTCTTTCGCGACAAAACCGGCATAAACCTTGCGCATCTCCACACTGTCTTTTTGTCCTGCGGGCGCGAGCTTAATCATGCGTAGCCTCCAGTTGGCGAAGATTATCGTTCAGCGCATGTCTGGTCTCATCCGTCAGGCGCAGGTGATGTGAGTTGGTTAATTGCTCCAGATACGGCACCCCCTGCCCTTTGACGCTGTCAAGAATCACAACGCGTGGACGTGCCTGGCTATCCAGAACCGGTTGGACCACCGCCAGCAGGCCGGGGATATCATCCCCTTTCACCGTGAATGCCTCAAAACCAAACGCACGAAATTTATCTTCAAGACAAAACGGGTGGATGATGTCATCCAGTTCGCCATCCAGCTGCTGCTTATTCCAGTCAATGAAGACCGTCAGGTTGTTCAGGCGATGGTGGGCAATAAACTGGAACGCTTCCCAGCACTGCCCTTCATTGAGCTCGCCATCACCCACAATGCAGAATACCCGGTTAGTCCGCTGCGCCAGTTTGTGCGACAGCGCCATCCCCCCGGCGATAGAAATGCCCTGCCCCAGCGATCCTGTCGTGGCATCAACGCCACGCGTCTTAAGACTGTCCGGGTGACTGGGCAGACGCGTGCCGTTCTGGTTCAGCGTGCTCAACTCTGCGACCGGGAAGTAGCCTTTCAGCGCCAGCGTGCTATACAGTGCCGGCCCGGCATGGCCTTTTGATAACACGAAATAGTCCCGCTCTGGCCAGTCCGGATCGGCAGGGTCAATGTTCATCACCTCGCCATACAAAACCGCCAGCGTTTCCACCACCGACATACAGCCGCCAAAATGGCCAAAGCCGAGATCAATAAGCGACTTCAGGGTGGCGATGCGAATCTCGCGCGCCAGTTGCGTTACCGCCTTCACACTCATGATTTGGCTCCATTATTTTCCTTAGTCTGACCCGTTACAGTCCGGTTTTTCGCGAACAGGTTCCAGGCCACCAACAGCGCAAACAACGCCACAACCAGTCCCGTGATGGCAAAAGGCGACAGATAACGCGCCAGGTTGCCGAGCACGATGCCAACGACGCCAAAATCGGCATCCGAGAAAGTGGTATTGGCAAAACCAATCGCGCCCAGCACGGGCAAGAGGAGAACCGGCAGGAAGGTGATTAACAGGCCATTGGCAAACGCGCCAATCATGGCCCCGCGACGCCCACCGGTGGCGTTACCAAACACCCCGGCCGTTGCGCCAGTGAAAAAGTGTGGAACAACGCCTGGCAGGATCAGCACCAGTTTCATCTGTCCCAACAGAAACAGCCCCACCAGCCCGCCGAGAAAACTGAACAGAAAGCCAATCAGTACCGCATTCGGGGCATAGGGATAGACCACCGGGCAGTCCAGCGCCGGTCGCGCGTTAGGCACCAGTTTTTCAGAAAAACCGGTAAACGCCGGGACGATTTCCGCCAGAATCAAACGGACACCTTGCAGAATAATGAACACCCCGGCGGCAAAGGTGATCGCCATGATGATGGCGTAAACCAGATAGTTCTGCCCGCCGCTGAAGGTACTTTCGACATATTCCCGACCGGCGCTGATCGCCATAATCAGATAGATTATCATCATGGTCAGGGAGATAGAGATTGAACTGTCACGCAGGAAGCTCAGGTTCTTCGGTAAGTTCATCTCTTCGGTCGAACGGGAACCTTTGCCGCAGACGCTGCCGATCCAGCCTGACAGCACGTATCCCAGCGTGCCGAAGTGACCAAAGGCAATCTCATCATTTCCGGTGATCCGCCGCATATACCGCTGCGCCAGCGCGGGGAAAAAAGCCATCACCAGCCCCAGAATCAGCGAACCCGTAAAGACAAGGCCGATCCCGTCGAATCCGGCGACGGTCAGAATGACGCCGATCATGCAGGCCATATAAAACGTATGATGCCCGGTCAGGAAGATATACTTCAGGCGCGTGAAGCGGGCGACAATAATATTCGCCACCATCCCGAACGCCATAATAAGCGCGGTTGAGGCGCCATATTTCTCGAGAGCAATAGAGACAATGGCTTCATTATTAGGAATGATGCCCTGAATATTAAACGCGTGCTCAAACATCCCGCCTAACGGATTTAACGATCCTACCAGCACCGTTGCGCCGCCGCCAAGAACAATAAAACCCAGAATCGTTTTAATTGTCCCTTTTATCACATCGGAAAAAGCTTTCTTTTGCGCGACCAGGCCAATTAATGCAATTAACCCCACCAGCACGGAAGGGACTTTAAGAATATCAACAACAAAATTCAGCGTTTCAAGGATAAACATATCCACCTCGCTTTATGCACATCAGCGCAACCGCCATCGGGCTGTTTGCATGATGGTGTGCATTTACAGTTATTGTTTGTCGAACCATTCGCGCAATTGCGCTTCCAGTTCATTGATATCGATAATATTATTAATCACCACCAGTTGAGTTTCCGGTACGCTGGCACTGGCGGCAATATCTTTTGCCATCACAAACAGATCGGCAGCGCCAGGCGTGGCGGAGGAGAGATCGGAATGTTCAACATCTGCCTGAATATTAAGTTTCTTGAGCACTTTTTTAATATTCATTTCGACCATAAAACTGCTGCCCAGGCCAGAACCACAAATTGCCAGAATTTTCATTGTTATCCCCTTTTTTAAGTAGAGTACGCCCGCATCACGCTTTCGCGTCATGTTTTAGAAGATGCCAATATGACTTACATCAGAAACGTGAAATGATTTTTTTAATTTCCTCCAGGGTTGTTGCCTGATGTAATCGCACCAGATCCTCGTCGCTTGAAAATAATTCAGCCAGTGCGGATATCATGGCAATATGGCTATGTTTATCCGGCGCCGCGAGCATGATAATAATGTCGACAGGATCAAATTCGCCTGCGCCAAATGAAACACCGTGCTCCAGTTTTAACATTGAAAGCCCTAATGCTGTTGCGCCTTCTTCCGGTCTGGCATGCGGCATTGCCAGACCCGGTGCCAGGACGTAGTAAGGTCCCAATTGATGATGCTGCGCGACGATGGCGGTAAGGTACTTCGGTGTAATAATCCCGGCAGCAAGCAAAGGTCTGGCACACCACGCAAGAGCCTGCTGCCAGTCCTCAACGCTCTCGCGCAGCATGATGGTTGACTCCGTTAACCATTTATTCAGCACGTCCTCTCCTCATTTCTTGCTCAATGTGAGCAAACTTTATTCAACCCATGAAACCTTATCTGCGATCATTCTCACAAAGATAGCGCTATCAGGGGATATCGTTCAGATATGTGATAGCGCTATCAAAATATAATTGCCGGGTAAAATCACAGCAATGAAAGTCATTAAAGGCGTATACTTGCCCTGCATACGAAGCAAAAAATGACGATAAAAAGCGGCTCAACCGGTTGTAATTGCGCAGGAATGTGTATGTCTCTGACCCGAAAACGACGTAGTACAGGCAAGGTGACCATTGCGGATGTCGCTCACCTTGCCGGTGTCGGCACCATGACCGTCTCTCGTGCACTGCGCACGCCTGAACAGGTTTCCGATAAACTCCGGGAAAAAATAGACGCTGCAGTGCATGAACTGGGCTACATGCCCAATCTGGCTGCAAGTGCGCTGGCGTCTGCGTCATCACGAACCATTGCGATGGTCGTACCGAATCTTTCAGAGGCTGGCTGCTCGGAAATGTTCGCTGGATTGCAGGAAGTCCTGCAGCCCGCCGGATACCAGATCATGCTGGCAGAGTCCCGTCATCGCCTGGAACAGGAAGAAACGCTGCTTGAGACGCTGCTGGCCTCCAATATTGCCGCCGCCATTTTGCTCAGCGTCGAGCACAGCGACACCGTGCGGAACTGGCTGAAAAACGCCAGGATCCCGGTCATGGAGATGGGCGCGATTCGTAGCGATCCCATTGATATGAACATTGGTATTGATAACGTCGCAGCAATGTTTGAACTCACCGAAATGTTGATTCAACGCGGCTATCAAAACATTGGACTGCTCTGCGCCAATCAGGAACAGTGGATTTTTCAGCAGCACTTGCAAGGCTGGTATAAGGCGATGCTGCGCCACCACATGTCGCCGAATCGAGTGATTAACGCGGCGCTCCCCCCCAACTTTTCCACCGGCGCTTCGCAGTTGCCCGAGTTTATTCTCGCCTGGCCCGAACTCGACGCGCTGGTTTGCGTGTCGGATGAACTGGCCTGTGGCGTGCTGTATGAGTGCCAGCGACGACGCATCAAAGTGCCTGACGATCTGGCGGTAGTCGGATTTGGCGATAGTGATGTGAGCAGGGTTTGCCAGCCGCCGTTAACCACGATGGCTGTGCCCCATCGCAAGATTGGTATTGAGGCTGGACGTGCGTTACTGGCACGGTTTGAGGATGGCAACTGGCGCGATCAAAAACCGATCGCCTCCAGTTTGTGCGTAAGGGACAGTTGCTGAGCGGTTACTCCGCCTCTTCCTGCTTCTCCTGTTGCGACTCTGACCTGGCCGCTTCGTTTTTGGCATTACGGGTCATCCATAGCGCTAGCGCTTTCAGAGAGTCGGGCGTGAACTCATCGCAGCGAGCGGTAATTTCTTCTGGCGTCAGCCAGCACACTTCGCTGACCTCTTCTTCCTGTAAGGCGAACGGGCCGTGCGACACACAACTGAACAACGCCCCCCAGACGCGACAGTTCTTATCTTCAAAGTAGAACTGACCGTGTTCGGCAAATGGCACGCCGGCAATGCCTAACTCTTCTTCCGCTTCACGACGGGCAGAATCCAGCAGTTGTTCGTCGGCCTGCACAACGCCACCGGCAGTGGCATCTAACATTCCAGGTAAAAAGTCTTTTGTCTCGGTACGACGCTGCACCAGTATTTTGCCCATCCCGTCATGTACGACAATATAGGTCGCACGATGACGCAGGCCCTGCGCTCGCATCTGTTCCCGGCTGGATTGTGCAATGACTTCGTTGTCTTCATTCACAATATCCACCCATTCCGTACTTGCCAAACGACGCTGTTCCACCATCAGGAAACCTTCTTTTTCTGGCGCTCTTACGGCGCATTTACATATGTGGGGGGTAAATTACGAATTAATCGCAACCTGTGCAATGATACTTTGATCATTGAGTGCGATAACGCTTAAAACATTATCGTCCAACAGGCCATAACTTGCCTGAAAGCCCCCCTTAGGAATGCTTACTGAACCCGGGTTGAAGTGATAAATATCGCCTTTTTTTTCTGCCACCGGCAGATGCGTATGCCCATACACCAGGACATCGCTGGCGCGTAAAGCGGGCAGGCTATCCGGCCCAAAGAGATGGCCGTGAGTCAGAAACAGCCGCTGATTATCCAACAGCACCTGCTGCCAGGGCGCGGTCATTGGAAACTTCAGCAGCATTTGATCCACTTCGCTATCACAGTTTCCCCGTACCGCAATAATCTGCGCCGCCTGTTCGTTCAGTCGCTCAGCCACCTGAGCGGGCGCGTAGCCTTCGGGTAAGGCATTTCGCGGCCCGTGGTTGAGTACATCTCCCAGTATCACCAGCCACTGTGCGCCACTCTGGGAAAACAACGTCAGCACGCGTTCTGTGGCAGGCAAGGACCCGTGAATGTCGGATGCAAACATCAGTTTCATCACATACTCCGTGTCATCAAAAACCACATTATGATACTGGATTGTAGACGCTTTATCAGCCTGAACGCTTCGCGGAAAGCGCAATATAACGCTGGACAGATGCGCGTTGCCACTGAAATGCTGCATATTCCGCCAGTCGTTCAGGGACCTCATCACCATTGAGGACCAGACGGTTGAGCATCAGGGCTAAATCGGTATCGGCCAGACACCATTCTCCGAAAAGATTTGGCATGTCGTGTGCCAGTAGATTCCCCGCCGTGGCGAACAGTTTTTCCGCGCTGACTTTCCCCGCGTCGCTCAGCGGCCCTTTCTTTACCCCACCGAAAACGACATCCGTCGGACGTTCTTCTCGAATGGGCATTAAATCACTGCGCAACCATGCCTGAATCTGCCTCGCACGCGCGCGCTTTTGCAGGTCGTGGGGATAGATTCGTTCCCAGTTGGGTGGCGCAAAACTGTCTTCCAGATATTCAGCTATCGCGGAGGACTCGCTCAGCTCAAAGCCATCGATTTCCAGCAACGGCACACGGCGAGTCAATGCAAAACCCTGCCAGCCAGGTTGTAGATGTTCGCCGCTGTCCAGGTCAACGGTTTTCAGGCTAAACGGCAGCCCCTTTTCCTGCAACGCAACATAGGCAGATAGCACGTAGGGAGAGAAAAAATTCGCGTCTGACCACAGCGTGATGTTGGGTTTACTCATAGCATCCTCGTCGTTATTAGGCTTTTCTCACAACATAGAGGGTCTTTCGCTTGCTGTCACCTGATGAAAACTCACACAGCGCAACAGGCTTTCTATACTTGTGGTTGTCTAATTCCACTCAATGCTTTCTGGAGCTGAAATGATCGACCTCTATTATGCCCCGACACCCAATGGGCACAAGATTACGATCTTCCTTGAAGAGGCTGCGCTGGACTACCGACTCATTAAGGTGGATATCAGTAAGGGAAATCAGTTTCGCCCTGATTTCCTGGCCATTTCACCCAACAATAAAATCCCCGCCATCGTCGATCATGCCCCAATCGATGGCGGCACACCGCTCAGCCTGTTTGAGTCCGGCGCCATTTTGATCTATCTGGCGGAAAAGAGCGGCCTGTTGCTTAGCGGCGAATTGCGCGAACGCCATACCACGTTGCAATGGCTATTCTGGCAGGTGGGCGGACTGGGACCGATGCTCGGTCAGAATCACCATTTCAACCATTTCGCCCCGCAGGCCATCCCCTACGCCATCGAACGCTATCAGGTGGAGACACAGCGGCTGTATAACGTCCTCAATAAACGGCTGGAAACGTCGCCGTGGCTGGGCGGTGAACATTACAGCATCGCCGACATTGCCTGCTGGCCGTGGGTGAACGCCTGGCAGCGTCAGCGCGTCGACCTTGACATGTTTCCCGCCGTGAAGAATTGGTTTGACCGCATTCGCAGTCGACCCGCCACGGAACGCGCGATGATGCGGGCGCACCAGGATCCTGCGAGTGCAAAAGAATAACGTGGCCGGGTTCTCGTGTATCATGCGAGAGTTCATACATGGAGGAGACCTGCAATGTCACATCATGACGCTATTATTCGTATAAAAAACCTTCGTTTACGCACTTTCATCGGTATCAAAGAGGAAGAGATCAATAACCGACAGGACATTGTCATCAACGTTGCGATTCACTATCCGGCAGACAAAGCCCGCGTCAGCGAAGATATCAATGATGCGCTGAACTACCGCACGATCACCAAAAATATCATCCTGCACGTTGAGAACAACCGCTTCTCATTGTTAGAAAAATTAACCCAGGATGTGCTCGATATCGCACGCGAACACCACTGGGTCACTTATGCTGAAGTGGAAGTCGACAAACTACACGCGTTGCGTTATGCCGATTCTGTCTCCATGACGTTGAGCTGGCAGCGCTAACCGCTTTCACGGGAGGCTGCATGAAGATACTGGTAACTGGAGGGACTGGCCTTATCGGAGGACACCTGGTCCCGCGCCTGCAGGAACTGGGCCATCAGGTGACGGTACTGACCCGCCGCCCCGATGACGCCCGCAAAAAACTCAATGATCGGGTCACCCTGTGGAACTCGCTGGACGATAAGCACAACCTCGACGACATCGATGCGGTGATTAACCTGGCCGGTGAACCCATTGCTGACAAGCGCTGGACGACAGAGCAAAAAGATCGCCTGTGCCAGAGCCGCTGGCGCATCACCCAGAAACTGGCGGACCTCATTAACGCCAGTGAAACGCCGCCGTCGGTTCTGATTTCAGGTTCTGCCGCCGGTTATTACGGTGATCTGGGTGAAGTGGTTGTCACCGAGGAAGAGCCGCCGCATAACGAATTCACCCATAAGCTTTGCGCGCGCTGGGAGCAAATTGCCTGTGAGGCGCAAAGCGACAGAACGCGCGTGTGCCTGCTGCGTACCGGCGTGGTGCTGGCGCCAAAAGGCGGGATCCTCGCCAAAATGATCCCCCCCTTTCGCCTGGGCCTCGGTGGTCCAATCGGCAGCGGTCGCCAGTATCTGGCCTGGATCCACATTGATGACATGGTCAATGCGATCCTCTGGCTGCTGGATAACGATCTGCGTGGACCGTTCAACATGGTCTCACCCTACCCGGTACGCAATGAACAGTTTGCTCATGCGCTAGGACATGCCCTGCAGCGGCCTGCGATTCTTCGCGTACCGGCCACGGTGATTCGCCTGCTGATGGGCGAGTCGTCCGTTCTGGTGCTGGGTGGGCAGCGCGCCCTGCCAAAACGACTGGAAGCCGCCGGATTTCCCTTCCGTTGGTACGATCTTGAAGAAGCGCTGGCGGATGTTGTTCGTTAACGTCTTCCCTGTTCACCCTCGCTATTCCGGTGGTAAGGTAGTCTCACTGGCTCCCGGAATGGCGATTTTATGGCACGACTCACCACTGAACGACTGACGCTTTCCCCGTTTCAACCCACAGACTGGCCCTTTTTCCTCGCGCTTCGTGAAAATCCGGACGTCATGCGTTTTATGGGCAACCTCTGCCCCGAACGCGAAACACGCTTATTGTTTGCACGTCGCCTTACCTCAAAACACACCTTCGTGATCCGCCAGCATCACGATGCCACACCGCTGGGCGACATTGGCTTACAGGTTAGCCATCATTTTCCGCAAGAAGCGGATATCGGTTATTGCGTCATCCCCGCAGCCCAGGGACGCGGTATCGCCAGCGAGGCCGTTCGCGCCGTCTGCAACTATGCCTTTTGCGATGCCGGTGTGAAAGCCATCAACGCCTGGGTGCTCGCCGAGAATCGGGGTTCAGTTCGTCTGCTGGAAAAGCTCGGATTTGTGCGTACGCAGGTACTGGAGAAAGCGTTTGAGGTCAACGGTATCCACTATGATGACTGGGGATACCGTCTGGAGGCAGAGGCGTTTGTTGATCTGTAGGCCGGATAAGGCGTTTACGCCCCCATCCGGCATTGAATGTTAGCCTGAGGCGCTGCGCTTATCAGGACTATTAGCTGAAAACACCACGCCAACAGAGAAATGTTACTTCAGCGATCCTTTCAGGAACTGTTGCAGACGTGGACTTTGCGGATTGCCAAAGAGTTGCTCCGGATTGCCCTCTTCTTCGATTTTCCCCTGATGCAGGAAAATAACGTGGCTGGAGACATGGCGGGCAAAGCCCATTTCGTGCGTCACCACCACCATCGTTTTTCCCTCTTCTGCCAGTTGCTGCATGATACGCAGCACTTCGCCCACCAGTTCAGGATCCAGCGCCGAGGTCGGTTCGTCAAAGAGCAGCACCTCCGGCTCCATCGCCAACGCGCGCGCAATCGACACACGCTGCTGCTGACCGCCGGAAAGATGCACCGGATATTTCCCCCGGGCGCGCTCATCAATACCAACTTTCGCCAGATATTTGATCGCCCGCTCGCGGGACTCCTGTTTGCTCAGGCCCAGTACCTGAATCGGCGCTTCCATGACGTTTTCCAGCACCGTCATGTGGCTCCACAGGTTAAAGTGCTGAAACACCATTGTCAGGCGCGTACGCAGTAAACGAAGCTGATTTTTATCCGCCACCTTTAGCTGACCGTCCTTGTCACGCACCAGATTGATATTCTGGCCATTGACCACAATCGACCCTTCACTCGGTTTTTCGAGGAAGTTTATGCAGCGCAAAAACGTACTTTTTCCCGAGCCAGAAGAACCAATAATACTGATCACATCCCCGGCGTTGGCCTGCAGCGAAACCCCTTTCAGCACTTCGTGTTCGCCGTAGCGTTTGTGCAAATCGATAACGTTTAATTTATTCTCAGACATCGTGTTACTCGAATTATTTAGAGGAAACATGCTGCAACCAGCGCCTTTCCGCGCGGCGGAAGAGGCTTATCAGGACATACGATATGATTAAGTACAGCACGGCGGCAATACCGAAGGCGGTAAAGGGCTGATAGGTCGCCGAGTTTATATCACGGGCGATTTTCAGCAGATCCGGAACCGTCGCGGTGAAGGCCAGCGCCGTGGAGTGCAACATCAAAATGACCTCGTTGCTGTACGCGGGCAACGCGATACGCAGCGCCGAAGGCAGAATAATGCAACGATACATTTTAAACGAGGAGAAGCCGTACGCGCGCGCTGCTTCAATTTCACCGTGTGGAACCGAACGGATCGCCCCAGCGAAAATCTCCGTGGTATACGCGCAGGTGTTCAGCGTCAGCGCCAGAACGGTACAGTTCAGACCGCTGCGAAAGAAGGCGTTAAGAAAATCCGTGCCTTTGACTATCTCCAGCGTGTACATCCCTGAATAGAACACCAGTAGCTGAACGTACAGTGGCGTCCCGCGGAAAATATAGGTGAATAGCCAAATGGGAAACTGGATGAATTTGTTACTGGAAACGCGGCCAATCGCCAGGATTACCGCCAGAATGCCGCCCATCACCACGGAGGAGATCAGCAGCCACAGCGTTATCGCCACGCCCGTAAAGCGGTAGCCGTCCGTCCACAACAGGGATTTCCAGTACTCCTGAATAATCTCGATCACAGGTCAGCCCTCTTCACACCGACGGAGTAGCGGCGCTCAAGGAACAGCAGCACACCATTAGAAACCGTAGTAAATACCAGATAAATAAGTCCGCAGACGATGGCGAAATAGAAGGGCTCCCAGGTGCTCTTCCCGGCCAACTGCGTGGCTTTTACCACATCTTCCAGACCGAGCAGCGAGACCAGCGCCGTCGCTTTGAGGATCACCTGCCAGTTGTTACCAATCCCCGGCAGCGCATAACGCATCATCGCCGGGAACATAATGCGGCGAAAAGTTTGTGACGAGGTGAAACCGAAGGCCGTTGCCGCTTCAATATGCCCTTTGGGGACCGCCATAAAGGCGCCACGGAAGGTTTCCGTAAAATACGCACCGTAGATGAAGCCGAGCGTAATAATACCAGCGACCATCGGGTCGATATCAATCTGACCGATGCCTATCGCATCGGTTAACGCGTTGAGTGCTATCTGCAAGCCATAAAAAATCAGCAGCATCAGCACCAGATCCGGCACCCCGCGAATGAGAGTGGTATAACCTTCGAAAATAAGCCCCGTCACCCGGTTTTGCGAGAGTTTGGCCCCCGCCCCGACGAGGCCGATCAGAACGGCCAGTACCACGGAACTGAGAGCCAGTTCCAGCGTGACAATTGCGCCCTGTAAAATAACACCTGAAAACCCGTACAACATGCTGCCTGTCCTGTCGTGAGTGGCGAGTTAGAAGCCTCTTTTGACGTGATGACACACTTCATTGATGCCGGATGGCGCTACGCTTATCCGGTCTACAAGAACATCGTCGTAGGCCGGATAAGGCGAAGCCGTCATCTGGCATAAAGTCTGTCAAACATCTTCGGGCTTTATCTGCACCTGCGGTGATTAACCGCCGTAAACATCAAAATCAAAGTACTTCTTCGCCAGCTTCTCGTAAGTTCCGTCAGCGCGCATTTCTGCAAACGCTTTGTTCAGGGCTTCACGCAATTCGTTATCCTCTTTGCGCAGACCCATACCGGTCCCTACACCAAACAGTTTCTCGTCTTTCACAGACGGGCCGCCGAATTTGTAATCTTTGCCAACGGGTTGTTTCAGGAAGCCTTCGCTCGCAGCGACTTCGTCCTGGAATGCGGCATCAATACGTCCGGCAGTCAGGTCGGAGTAAATATTGTCCTGGCCCTGATAAGACACGATCTCAATGCCTTTTGGCGCCCAGTGTTCGTTACCAAACGTCTCCTGGGTAGTGCCCTGCAGCACACCGACACGCTTGCCTTTCAGCGACTCAACGGTCGGCTGAATGTCAGACGCATTGGCCACCACCAGACGCGAGTCGGCTGCATAAAGTTTGTCGGTGAAGGCGATTTCCTGCTGACGTTTTTCAGTAATCGAAAGCGAGGACATGATAGCGTCGATTTTCTTCGCTTTTAACGAAGGGATCAGCGCATCCAGCGGGTTCTCAACGAAGGTACATTGTGTATTAATACGTTTGCACAGCTCTTTCGCCAGATCGATATCAAAACCGACTAATTCACCCTTGGCATTCTTTGACTCAAACGGGGCATAGGTCGGATCGGTACCGATACGAACTTTTTGCGGAATAGCGGCAAATGCTGCGGTAGCACTGGAGAAAGCCAGGACCAGAGAAAGAGATAACACCAGTTTTTTCATAACTATCCTCAACAGACTGTCTTTTATAGGGGATGTTTACAGGACCAGGTGCAGTTATCGTGCCACTAATCGGGTCGACAAGGCAAAACATTCTACCCTGTCGCCCGGTTTATTTTGCATGAAAAGCGCTTAAATATGCACTTCCGCCCTGTTCACCCGCACTAATTGCACCATAACGGTGCAATTCACCTGTCACGCACCGTTATGGTTAACCCGACCGGTGCAATCCGTTCCCCATATTGAGGTTTCAGTCACCGTAGACGTTAAAGTCAAAGTACTTTTTCGCCATCTTGTCGTAAGTGCCATCCTGACGCAGATCGGCAAGTGCCTTATCGAAGGCGGCCTTCAGTTCAGCATCATCTTTACGTAAACCGACGCCCGTACCGTCGCCGAAGTACTTTTTATCCTTCACGGAAGGACCGGCAAAAGCATAGTCTTTGCCCGCAGGCTGTTTGAGGAAACCTTCGCTGGCGGCAACTTCGTCCTGCAGTGCCGCATCAAGACGGCCCGCTGTCAGGTCGGAATAAATCAGATCCTGGTTTGCATAGGCCACCACATCCACGCCCTTGCTGCGCCAGATATCATTGGCATACGCTTCCTGAGTTGAGCCTTGTAACACGCCAACGTGCTTACCTTTCAGCGCGTCAAGCGTCGGCTGAATCGGTGAGCCTTTCGCCGCAATCAACCGCGAGTCCGCCGCGTACAGCTTGTCAGAGAACGCGATTTCCTGCTGACGCTTATCGGTAATCGAGAGCGAAGAGATAATGGCATCAATTTTCTTCGCTTTGAGTGATGGGATCAGCGCATCAAAATCACTGGCGACCCAGGTACATTTGACCTGCATACGCTTACACATCTCATTGCCCAGATCGATATCAAAGCCGATGAAGTCGCCTTTGGCATCTTTCGAAGAGAACGGGGCGTAGGTTGTGTCTGTGCCAATGCGCACCGTTTGCGGCAGCGCCGCATAGCTGGATGCAGTAGCAGAAAGACCAATCAGCAATGACAGAGCGAGAATTGACTTCTTCATACATAACCCTCAAGTGGAATGACTTTATTATGTTTTACGTTGTGTTGTGTGTTTGCAGGCTTTTTCATGCAGGTCTTATGCCATTTTCGCGCCGCCTGGGATATTCGACGTTAAATATGTTAATAAAACGTTGCAATATTGTCCTGATGTTGAAGATAGCAGGTCTGACGGATGAACCGCAGCGTTTCGAATGGATTTAGCGAATTAAATGTTGAGGATATGATCGCGGTTACAAAATTGCCCTGAAACAGGGCAACTGATGCAAAAAGGCACGCTGACAGCGCAATGTTATGCCCCCTGCCAACGGGTAAAAAGGTCCTGCGGCAGGGCGATATCAAACTGATCGATAACGCGATTAACCGTTTGATTTATCACATCATCCAGCGTCACAGGACGATGATAAAACGCCGGAACCGGCGGCATAATCACCGCACCAATTTCCGCCGCCTGAGTCATTAAGCGCAGATGCCCAAGATGGAGCGGCGTTTCCCGAACGCATAGCACCAGCGGACGGCGCTCTTTCAACACCACGTCTGCCGCACGGGTCAACAGGCCGTCGGTATAGCTGTGCACAATACCGGAAAGGGTTTTGATGGAGCATGGCAGAATCACCATGCCGGCAGTCGAAAATGAGCCTGAGGAAATGCTGGCGGCAATGTCGCGCGCATCGTGCGTCACGTTGGCAAGCGCCTGGACATCGCGCAGCGATAAATCAGTCTCCAGCGACAGCGTCTGGCGGGCGGCCTGGCTCATGATGAGATGCGTTTCAACGTCCGGTACATCGCGTAAAACCTGCAACAGCCGCACGCCGTAAATGGCGCCGCTGGCACCGCTGATCCCTACTATGAGTCGTTTCATGATATATCGCCCTGTCTGACTTCTGGGCTGACTTTGCAGGATTTTATGGGGAGTTGCAAGTCAGGGGGCGGGATTCGCCCCCTGGCAGGTCAGGATTACCCTTCGTTGTGCATCTCGAGGTTTTCGACTTCGTTCTGCAACTGGACCGCTTTGGCATCGTCATTACGCAGGGAATCGAGGAAATCGAGATATTGCTGATCGACATCCTTCGTGACGTAGACGCCGTTAAACACGGAACATTCAAACTGCTGAATATCCGGGTTCTCGGCACGCACGGCGTCGATCAGATCGTCAAGATCCTGGAAGATAAGACCGTCTGCGCCAATTATCTGGCGAATCTCATCCACTTCACGACCATGCGCAATCAGTTCATTTGCGGTAGGCATGTCGATACCGTACACGTTCGGGAAGCGAATCTCCGGTGCGGCAGAGGCCAGATAGACCTTTTTCGCCCCGGCTTCACGCGCCATCTCAATAATCTGTTCTGAGGTGGTGCCGCGCACAATGGAGTCATCCACCAGCAGGACATTTTTATCACGGAACTCAGCGCGGTTAGCGTTCAGTTTGCGACGTACGGACTTACGACGCAGCTGTTGTCCCGGCATGATAAAGGTACGGCCGACATAGCGGTTTTTCACAAACCCCTGGCGGTACGGCTTACCGAGAATACGCGCAATTTCCAGCGCGATGTCGCAGGAGGTTTCCGGAATCGGAATGACCACGTCGATATCCAGATCTTCCCATTCGCGGGCAATTTTTTCGCCAAGTTTGGTCCCCATATTCACACGGGCACTGTAGACGGAAATCTTGTCGATGAAGGAATCCGGACGCGCGAAGTAAACATACTCAAACAGGCACGGGTTGCTGACCGGGTTTTCAGCACACTGACGGGTGAACAATTGCCCTTTCTCAGTGATATAGACCGCTTCGCCCGACGCAACGTCACGCAGAAACTCAAAGCCCAGCGTATCCAGCGCAACGCTCTCAGACGCCACCATATACTCAGTGCGGCCGTCACCGATATCACGTTTACCCAACACCAGCGGACGAATACCGTTCGGGTCGCGGAAGGCGACCATACCGTGACCAATAATCATCGCCACGCAGGCATACGCGCCGCGGATCTGGCGGTTGGTCGCGGCAATTGCCGCAAAAATGTTGTCTGCTTCCAGCGGATAGTGGCGGAACTTATCCAGTTCGCTGGCGAAGATATTGAGCAGGATCTCAGAATCTGAGGTGGTATTGATATGGCGGCGCTTCTCTTCAAACAGCTTTTTACGCAGTTCGTGGGCATTAGTCAGGTTGCCATTGTGGGCAAGCGTGATGCCATACGGGGAGTTGACGTAGAAAGGTTGAGCTTCAGAGGCGCTGGAGCTACCAGCCGTTGGGTAACGCACATGACCGATGCCCATATTGCCCTGCATACGCTGCATGTGACGCGCTTCGAATACATCGCTCACCAGGCCGTTTGCCTTACGCAAACGGAAGCAGTTATTTGCATCGATGGTGATAATGCCAGCGGCATCCTGACCACGATGCTGGAGCACTGTTAAGGCGTCATAAATCGACTGGTTAACCGGCATAACACCGGCGATACCGACAATACCGCACATACGTCTTTTTCCTCGTTAAGCTACAACCCAACGCTTATGCTCTGGGCAAGAAACTTGACGAGCTTTGCAGATAGTCAAAGAACCATCTGATGATGAAACTGAACTCCGGGATCAGCTGTGACTTACTCCAGTCTTCACCTTTCGACAGGCCCGTAAAGGTGTCGAGAAAGAACAGAATGGCAGCAACAATCAACACACCACGCAGCGCGCCGAAACAGACCCCCAGAACCCGGTCGGTACCTGACAGACCGGTTTTCTCAACCAGTTGCCCTACCACGTAGTTCACAATGGCGCCGACGATAAGCGTCGCGATAAACAACACCGCGATGGCAATCCCGTTTCGAACCAGTTCGTCTTCAAAGCCCGAAAACCAGACAGACAGGTAAGTGTAGTAATGGCTGGCGACAAAGAAAGCACAACCCCATGTCACCAACGATAACGCTTCACGAACAAAGCCACGGATCAGGCTAACCAGACAGGAAAAACCAATCACCGCAATAATGGCGTAATCAATCCAGACCATATGTGTCCCACGATTTTACGCCCTGTCGTCCTGTTCGGGGCGCATTCTAACAGAAAAAGAAAACGTTTGCGTAGGGATTTCCTTCCCGCGCGTAAATAAAAATGGCGCTGAAAAAATATTCAACGCCATACCGTTTTATGCCTCTTCGGGCACTGCCGGATGGCGATGTAAACACCTCATCCGGCCAACAAACCACACGGTGGTAAGCCTGATAAGACGCCGAGCGCCGCCATCAGGCAACCCTAACTTAGTTCGGGCTGTACCCCATCACCACTCCGCTTAATCCGGAGATTTGCTGTAACTCGCCGAGCGAACCTTTCAGCTTGTCGCGTGATGCATCCGGCCCCACGAGAATACGGGTTATTTTACCCTGTACTGGCGTTGACGGAGAAGTATATACCCGGAAACCTGCGCCACGAAGTTTACCCACGATCTCATTGACCTTATCGGCATTTTTCAGCGCACCCAACTGCACAACATAGGCTTTACCCGTCGGTGCCGGTTTCTCTTCCACCGCCGGTTTTGGCGCAGGAGTGGGAACCGGAGCGGGCGTTGCGTCCACAGTCGGCTGCGGCTTCGGTTGCGGCTTCGGTTTTTCAACCGGTTTTGGTTTGGGTTGTTCTACGGGCGCTGGCGTCGTATCAAGCTCAGGACTGTTCGCTGACGCATAGCGTGACGGATCCAGCGACGGAGCCGCCGCATCGCCTGCCCGCACCTCTTCTGCCGCCCCTTCCGGCGGTTGAGTCGGTAATGCCTGCGTTGCCGCGGGCATCATATCCGGCTCGTCGCGATCGCCGGGTTTCGGCACCAGCGGGATCGCCGCGAATTCATCCTGATAATGTTTTTTCTGCCCGTCGAGCAGCCCGGGCAGCACAATCACGCCCAGCGCGACCAGCACAATCGTGCCGACTAAACGATTCTGAAACTTACTCGCCACCGATTCTCCCCGCGTCCATCACTTCCATGACATGTGCAACCGTGTGGAATGAACCACACACCAGTACGGTATCTTCTGGTCTCGCGTCTGCCAGAGCGGCGTGCCATGCCAGCGCGACACTGTCATAGACACTGCCTTTACCGAGATGTTCCAGCAGTTGCTCTGCCGTCGTCCCCCGGGGGCCCTCCAGCGGAGCACAATACCAGTCGTCGACCACGCTTTTCAACCAGGCCAACGTTCCCGCAATATCCTTATCATGTAGCATACCGATAACGGCAAGAACGCGCCCCTTTTTCGGCAACATTTTCAGCCGTCCGGTCAGATATTCCGCCGCATGGGGATTATGCGCGACATCGAGGATGACGCGCGGCGACTCGCTCACAATCTGGAAACGTCCCGGTAGAATCGCCTGAGCAATCCCGTCGCGGATCGCCTGTTCACTGACGTTCAGGCCACTGGCGCGCAGTGCCGCCAGTGCGGTCGCCGCATTGGGTTGCGGTACCTGTGGCAGCGGTAAATCGGTCAATGTACCGTGGCAGTCGCTGAAGGACCACCCCGTCTCCGTTACCGTAAACTGCCAGTCTTCGCCACGGCGCTGTAGGCGTGCGCCTTTCTCCAGCGCCACATCAGCGATGGTATAGGGCATTTCGGGTTCGCCGACAATCGCTGGTTTATCCGCACGGAAAATGCCGGCCTTTTCGCGGCCAATACTTTCACGATCAGGCCCCAGCCAGTCGGTATGATCCAGCGCAATGCTGGTCACCACGGCGACATCGGCATCAACGATGTTTGTCGCGTCCAGTCGTCCGCCCAACCCGACCTCCAGAATCACCACATCCAGTCGCGCCTGCTTAAACAGCCACAACGCAGACAGCGTGCCGTATTCAAAATAGGTCAGCGAGATATCCCCACGCGCCGCTTCAATCTCCGCAAAGGATTCCGTGTGGGCCGATTCTGGCAGTTCATTGCCCTGCACACGCACACGTTCGGTGTAGCGCACCAGATGCGGCGAACTGTATACCCCGACTTTGTATCCCGCTGTCGTCAATATGGACTCCAGCGTCCGGCAGGTAGTGCCCTTGCCATTGGTGCCCGCCACGGTGAAGACAAACGGCGCAGGCTTCAGCACGCCCAGCCGCGCAGCCACCTGGCTTACGCGTTCAAGGCCCAGATCGATAGTCTTCGCGTGGAGGTTTTCCAGATAAGAAAGCCACGAGGCCAGGGGCGACGCGGCTTTAGGAATATGTTTGTTATTCATGATGCCCGTAAATTCGTTACGTTGAGAAAAGCAAAAGGGCAGCGCCTGTGGCCCTGCCCTTTTCAGTTATCAGGCCTCTGGTTCCTGATCCGGCACCGGTGGCACCACCACGCCTTCACGCGGGGTATCCGGATTTGGCGCCGGCAGATTCATCAGCTTCGCCAGAATGCTTGCCAGTTTCAGGCGCATCTCCGGACGGCGGACGATCATATCGATAGCGCCTTTTTCGATCAGAAACTCACTGCGCTGGAATCCCGGCGGCAGTTTCTCACGTACGGTTTGTTCGATAACGCGCGGACCCGCGAAGCCGATCAGCGCTTTCGGTTCAGCAATGTTGAGATCGCCCAGCATCGCGAAGCTTGCAGAGACACCGCCCATCGTTGGGTCGGTCAGCACGGAGATGTACGGCAGACCGCGTTCCTGCATTTTTGCCAGCGCCGCAGAGGTTTTCGCCATCTGCATCAGCGACATCAGCGCTTCCTGCATACGCGCGCCGCCGGAGGCGGAGAAGCACACCAGCGGACAGTTATCTTCCAGCGCCTGTTCAACAGCACGCACAAAACGTGCGCCGACCACAGAACCCATCGAGCCGCCCATGAAAGCGAACTCAAATGCCGCCGCGACGACCGGCATGCCGTGAAGCGTGCCTTTCATCACCACCAGCGCATCTTTCTCGCCGGTTTCCTTTTGCGCGGAAGCCAGACGGTCTTTGTATTTCTTGGAGTCACGGAACTTCAGTACGTCTTTCGGCTCAAGTTCGCTACCCAGCTCCACCAGCGTTCCTTCATCTAACAGGCTATGCAGGCGGTTACGCGCCGACATACGCATGTGATGGTCACACTTCGGACAGACCTCGAGATTACGTTCCAGCTCAGCACGGTATAAAACCTGACCGCAGCTATCACACTTAGTCCACACCCCTTCAGGAATACTTGCCTTGCGGGTGGGCGTAATGTTGCTTTTAATTCGTTCAATCCAGCTCATTTATGACCTTTCTGCCTGAACCTGGTGTGTTCCAGTTTTGCCGTGGGGGCGCATAATGCCATTTTTGCCCCCAACAGACCATGAATGTTGCACATTAAAACATAACAGCCCGAAACTTTGGACAAAAAAGTGGTCGAACCGCCGAGTTAGTTTCTATTTTGTTACACGTGACGCCGCGCGTTTATGGCGAATAATTTCCACCACGCCCGGCAGGATAGACACCACAATAATCCCGACAATCAGCAACTTAAGGTTGTTCTGAATCATCGGAATGGTACCAAAGAAGTAACCTGCGTAGGTGAAGAGCAGAACCCACAGCAGCGCGCCTATCACGTTATAAGCCGCAAAATGACGATACGACATATGTCCCATTCCCGCCACAAACGGCGCAAATGTTCTGACGATCGGTACAAAACGGGCGAGAATGATGGTTTTTCCGCCATGTTTTTCGTAAAACTGATGCGTCTTGTCCAGATAGCTGCGGCGGAAAATCTTCGAGTTCGGGTTACTGAATAACTTCTCACCGAACAATCGACCAATAGTGTAATTCACCGCATCGCCAACAATCGCGGCAATCAGCATCAACACCACCATCAGGTGCACGTTGAGATCGTTAGTGCCCAGCGACGCCAGCGCCCCCGCCACAAACAGCAGGGAATCGCCTGGCAGGAACGGCGTCACCACCAGTCCGGTTTCACAAAACAGGATCAGGAACAAAATCGCGTAAACCCAGACGCCGTACTGTGCGACCAGTTCCGCCAGGTGCACATCAATATGCAGGATAAAATCGATAAGGAAGTAAATCAGGTCCATAGTTGTGCCTTTATACGACTCGAATTAGTCCGCCAGAAAGAGCGGGCCCATGGGCGGTTTAGGAAGGTCAAACCGGTCAGGGTAGTCCACCGCAACCAGATACAGTCCTTCGGCCTTCGCCGTTGCCGCTGCGAGCGTTCTGTCCTTTGCCGCTAACAACTCTGCTATCCAGCTCTCCGGCTGGTTGTGGGCACCTACTTCCATCAGGCTGCCAACAATGTTCCTGACCATATGATGTACAAAGGCATTCGCTTTGATATCGACCACCACATACGCGCCATGGCGCGAGACCGTAATGTGCATCACGTTGCGCCACGGCGTGCGCGACTGGCACTGGACGGCGCGAAACGACGTAAAGTCATTCTCGCCAATCAGACACTGCGCCGCACGATGCATGCGCTCAGCGTCCAGCGGTTCATAATAATGCGTTACACCTTTACCTAACACCGCCGGACGTAACCGATGATTGTAGATGATGTAACGATATCGGCGAGCCGTGGCGCTGAAACGCGCGTGAAAATCTTCCGGTACAGCTTTTACCCATCGCACCGCGATGTCACCAGGTAAATTCGCATTTACACCCAATGTCCATGCCGCATCTTTGCGCAAAGCGGTGGTTTCAAAATGCACAACCTGACCGGTGCCGTGCACACCGGCATCGGTGCGTCCGGCGCAAAAAACGTTAATCGGCTCATTAGCAACCTGTGAGAGCGCCTTTTCCAGCTTTTCCTGCACACTGCGGACTTCATTCTGACGCTGCCAGCCATAATATTTGCTGCCGTCATATTCGATGCCCAGCGCAATTTTATACACCGGCGAGCGTTGCTGGTCAGACATCAGTACAGGTACTCCTGCACCAGTTTTTCCGCAATTTTCACCGCCATCAGCGCGCCGCCAAAGCGAACGTTATCCGCCACGGACCAGAACTGAACCTGCTCCGGCATGCCGTAATCGTTACGCACGCAGCCCACGGACAGGTGCGCGCTGCCGGTGGCATCGCCAACCTGAGTCGGGAAATCACTCTCTTGCGACAGCACAATGTCTTCGCCACGGGCAAAAGCATCGCGAGCCTCTTCGGCAGCCAGTGGACGCAGCGCTTCAAATGCCACCATCTGCGCGTGACCATAAAACACCGGTGACTGTACGCAGCTTGCCGAAATCATCAACCCGTCATCCTGCATGATTTTGCGCACTTCATCGACGATCCGCCGCTCTTCACGCACGCTGCCTTCGCGATCCGGCAACAGCGGCAACATATTGAACGCCAGCTGGCGGCCAAAGAAATCATCGTCATCAATGGGGATCCCGTTCAGCAGTTTCGCACTCTGTCCGGCGAGGGCATCGACGGCTTTCTTACCGTGCGCAGATGCAGAAAGCAGACTGGTTACGGTGATGCGAGAGAGTCCCCCCTCATCGATAAGCGGCTTCAGCGCGGCCAGCAACTGGCTGGTCAGGCTGTTCGGCACAGCGATCACGTTACGATTGCGGTAGTCTGCCAGCACGAACGGGTTCACGTCTGGCACCACCAGCGGGACGTCCGGCTCAAGCGCGAACAGACCGCTGGTATCAATGACCAGACAGCCCGCATTTGTCGCCTCGTCCACCCAGGCTGCCGTGGCGTCGACACCGGCAACGAAAAAGGCCAGCTGTGCCTGCGTCCAGTCGAATTCAGCCGCATCCTGCACCATCACTGACTTACCACCAAAGCGCAGATGTTCGCCTGCACTTTCATTACGTGCCAGCGCAAAAATTTCCCCAACCGGGAACTGACGTTCAGCCAGGGTTTCAAGCAACGCTTCGCCGACGGCGCCCGTCGCGCCGAGGACGGCAATATTCCAGCCTTCAGACATGGTGGTTTACTCCAGAAAAGCATAAGCCTCCCTGTCGATTATTCGTCAGGGAGCATTAAGAAGACATTAACGTGTCGGGTGATGAACCGCGTTAAAACCCAGTTTACACAGTAACGCCGCCGCATTCGCGTCGTCGCACATCACGTACAGTGAGGACCATTCACGGCGCTCGAGATAATTTTTGCGCAGTTTATCAAATTCACCCGGTATTCCGGCAACGTTGCGCAGTGGCGCATCGTCGCGGCGCACATCATACACCAAATGCACCAGTCTTTTCAGCGTCGGCTGATCCAACGGGCCATGCAGCGTAATGCGGCCAAATTCCGGCGCTGGCAGCAGGGTATCCAGCGCGACATGCTGCTCGCGACCAATAAATTTGCTCCAGGCTTCAAAAACCTGCGTGGTGCCGCGCGCTTTGCCTTCCAGCGTGTAGCCCGCAATGTGCGCCGTGCCAATATCTATCTTACGCAACAGGTCGACATTCAGATCCGGTTCACCTTCCCAGACATCCAGGACCACGCTCAGCGCCTGCCCGGCGTTAAGGCGCGCCAGCAGCGCGGCGTTATCAACCACCGCGCCGCGACAGGCATTAATCAGAATGCTGCCCGGTTTCAGGCGACCAATCAGCGCCTCATCGACCAGATGGTGCGTTTTGTATGGCCCTTCTTTAAACAGCGGCGTATGGAAGGTCAGGACATCGGCTTCCTGTACCAGCTCATCAAGCGAGCGAAAATCGCCTTCGTCTCCACGATCCGCGCGCGGTGGATCGCATAACAGCGTACGGATCCCCAGCGCTTCCAGCCGAGCCTGCAGGCGCCCCCCGACGTTACCCACGCCAACAATCCCGACGGTACGATCGCGCAATGCGAATCCGTCACGCTCCGCCAGCATCAGCAGCGAAGAGAACACATACTCCACCACCGCAATGGCGTTACAGCCAGGCGCTGCTGAAAATCCGATTCCCGCCTGCTTAAGCCAGTCCTCATCCACATGATCGGTGCCGGCAGTTGCGGTACCAACGAACTTGATGGCCTTTCCCTCCAGCAATGACGCGTTCACTTTGGTGACAGAACGCACCATTAACGCGTCGGCATCATCCAGTTCAGCGACAGGGATGGGGCGCCCAGAAACCGCTTTGACCTCGCCCAGACGGCTAAACAATTCGCGGGCATAAGGCATATTTTCATCAACGAGAATTTTCACGTCTGTCGTACCTGTTTGAGAACGAGAGTTAACCGGGCAAGTGTGCCATAATCTGGCCGCCAGGCATACTTTGCTAAGATTGATGGTTTAAGGATAAGTGATGATGCAACCTATTTCCGGTACTCCCGCGCCCCCTCCCGGTGAAGGGCAACCTGCGGTTTCCACGGCGGGCGAACAACCGCTCTCCACGCAACAGCGGACCGTACTGGAACGACTGATAACCCGCCTGATTTCACTGACGCAACAGCAAAGTGCGGAAGTGTGGGCTGGCATGAAGCACGATCTAGGAGTGAAAAGCGACACTCCGCTACTGTCACGTCATTTCCCTGCGGCGGAGCAAAATCTCAGCCAGCGTCTTGGCGTAGCCCAACAGAATCATGCCAACCGTCAGGTACTTTCACAGTTGACGGAATTGCTGAGTCAGGGGAATAACCGCCAGGCAGTGAGCGATTTTATTCGCCAGCAGTACGGACAAACGGCGCTCAGTCAACTCAAACCGGAACAGCTTAAGAACGTACTGACGCTTTTACAGCAGGGGCAGCTGTCGATCCCGCAGCCGCAACAGCGTCCGGCAACCGATCGCCCGCTGATGCCAGCCGAACACAATACGTTAAATCAGTTGGTGACTAAACTGGCCGCCGCCACGGGGGAATCCGGCAAGCTTATCTGGCAATCGATGCTGGAACTCTCTGGCGTGAAAAGCGGTGAGCTGATCCCGGCAAAACATTTCACCCATCTGGCGACCTGGCTACAGGCGCGTCAGACCCTGAGTCTGCAACATGCCCCCACTCTGCAATCGCTACAGGCGGCGCTTAAGCAACCGCTGGAAGCCGACGAGCTGGCCAGTTTGAAAGATTACGCCCAGCAGAACGGGCAGATCCAACCGCAAACCGTGCTCACCACCGCCCAGGTACAGGATCTCCTGAATCAGATCTTCCTCAAGCGCGTTGAGCGCGATCGGGAATTCACCGATCCACGCCACATTCAGCCGATTTACAGTCCGTTTGCACCGTTTATTGAGACGCTGCGATCGTTCACCGCGCGTCCCGGACTGCTGTTTATCGCCCTGCTGATCGCGTTACTGGTGTTCTGGCTGGTCATCTAGCCCCGGCGAAACGACAACAGCGTCACCACAATCCCCAGCACTGCCGAAATCGCACCGGCAAGAAACACGGATTGATAGCCACAGGACGTGGCAAGCAGTCCCGCCAGCGGGCCGGTGACCGCGTAAGAGATATCCTGAAATGCGGCGTATCCCCCCAGTGCGGTTCCGCGAACCTGCGACGGTACGCGTTTCACCACTTCAACGCCGAGCGCCGGGAAGATTAGCGAACACCCGGCCCCGGTTAATGCCGCCCCGAGCAGCGCAAACCACGCCGTCGGTGCCAGCCAGAGCAGTATCAGTCCAACGGTCTCTATCAGCAGGGAAGCGATAGCCACCTTGACCCCACCAAAGCGGTCCGGCATCCAGCCAAACAGCACGCGCATAATGACAAAGGCCCCGCCAAACGCGGTCAGCGTAAAGCCGGCCATCGCCCAACCGTGACTGGCAAAATAGAGAGAGATAAAAGTGCCGATAACGGCAAATCCGACACCTTGCAACGCGAGGCCCAGACCCGGTTTCCAGATAAGCCCCACCACGCTCCACAGCGAGGGGCGCTCGCCCGCATGAGCAGGTACTTTACGCACCGTTCCGTTAAACGCCCATGCCAGCAGCGGTAACGCCATTGTCGTGCCCGCAAGACCCGCAAAACCAAAATGGCTGTGGATGAGTAGCCCCAGCGGCGCGCCTGCCGCCAGCGCACCGTAAATCGCCATCCCGTTCCACGACATCACCTTGCCGGAACGTGCAGGCCCCACCAGCCCAAGTCCCCAAGTCAGCGTTCCGGTCAATAACTGGCTTTCACCAAAGCCGAGGATCAGACGTCCGACTATCAATAATGCGAATTTGATCGGTTCAGAAACGGGTAACAGCGCCGCCAGTAGCCACGCGCCGCCCGCCAGCGCGCAGGCGAACATCCCCTGAAGCGCGGAACGCTTAGCGCCGTACTGATCGGCAAGTCGCCCGGCATAGCCGCGTGTTAAGACGGTGGCCAAAAACTGAATCCCCACGGCGATACCGACCATCGTATTGCCATAGCCCAGCTCATGGTGGACAAAAAGTGGAATAACGGGTAGCGGCAAGCCGACCGTCATGTAGGTCAAAAAGACCGCAAAAGCGATGCGAAAAAGCGATGTGTTCGCTGCAGATGTTTTTTCTTTATGGATTACTGCTGTCATGCGTTACTCCAGAATGCAGAGTAAGGCGAGGAATTGCCACGCCCCCTCCACCTGACCGTCAGGATTAAGGTGCGTTGGATAACGTCAAACGCTTACGCATTATCCAGAAGATAATGATGGGCCTGAAGTCTGCCTGCTACGCATGCATTTTGTCAACGAAACAAAAAAGGGGAGCAACCGGGCTCCCCTTCTTATTAAGAAAGTCACTTACGCTTTCAGTTTACGCATCACCAGCGTGGCGTTGGTACCGCCGAAACCGAAGCTGTTGGACATAACGGTGGTCAGTTCACGATCGAGAGTTTCGGTCACAATGTTCAGACCGGCAGCCTGCTCGTCCATCTCTTCGATGTTGATGCTTGGTGCGACAAAGCCGTGTTCCAGCATCAGCAGAGAGTAGATCGCTTCCTGTACGCCAGCAGCGCCCAGAGAGTGACCGGTCATCGCTTTGGTCGCGGAGATAGCCGGGCTGTTATCGCCAAACACTTCGCGAATCGCACCCAGTTCTTTCACGTCACCCACTGGCGTAGAGGTACCGTGGGAGTTCAGGTAGTCGATTGGAGTATCAACGCCGTGCATCGCCATCTGCATGCAGCGCACCGCGCCTTCACCAGACGGAGCCACCATGTCAGCGCCATCAGACGTCGCGCCGTAGCCCACGATTTCCGCGTAGATATGGGCTCCACGCGCCAGCGCGTGTTCCAGTTCTTCAACCACCACCATACCGCCGCCGCCTGCGATAACAAAACCGTCACGGTGCGCGTCATAGGTACGAGAAGCTTTAGAAGGCTGGTCGTTATATTTGGTGGACAGTGCGCCCATCGCGTCGAACTCACAGGCCATTTCCCAGCCCAGCTCTTCGCCGCCGCCCGCAAATACGATGTCTTGTTTGCCCAGTTGGATCTGCTCGACCGCATTACCGATGCAGTGTGCGGAGGTCGCACAGGCGGAGCTGATTGAGTAGTTTACGCCGTGAATTTTGAACGGTGTTGCGAGGCAGGCAGAAACTGCGGAGCCCATCGCTTTGGTGACCACATACGGGCCAACCGCTTTCAGGCCACGCGGACTACGCATTGCGTCAGCACCGAATACCTGCGCTTTGGAAGAGCCGCCGGAACCGGCAATCAGACCAACGCGCGGGTTGTTCTGATACGCGTCTTCACTCAGGCCTGCATCTGCAATCGCTTCACGCATGGAGAGATAGGCATAAATAGAGGCATCGTTCATGAAACGAACCACCTTACGGTCGATCAAACCAGTGGTGTCCAGTTTGACGTTGCCCCATACGTGGCTACGCATTCCTGCATCTTTAAACTCGTCAGAAAAAGTGATCCCTGAACGTCCTTCACGCAGAGATGCCAGGACTTCCTGCTGGTTATTACCGATGCTGGAAACGATGCCCAAGCCAGTAATCACTGCACGTTTCATTCAATACCTCTGTAATCGCACTATAGTAAGTTTCGATTGGCACAATAGCGTACACTTGTACGCCGAACAAGTCCGATCAGCCAATTTGTACTGAAATTTGCGCCGCCTGGCACACATCGCTAAGATCGTGACACTGCCTGTCAGACGAGTAACTTACGTGAAACAATACGCTATACAACCCGCCAACCTCGAATTCAACGCTGAGGGTACACCTGTTTCCCGAGATTTTGACGACGTCTACTTTTCCAACGACAACGGTCTGGAAGAGACGCGCTATGTCTTCCTCGGCGGCAACCGAATCACAGAACGTTTTGCAAAACATTCTCACCCGCTGTTTGTGGTGGCGGAGAGCGGTTTCGGCACCGGTCTGAACTTTCTCACGCTCTGGCAGGCGTTTGCTGAATTTCGCGCCACTCAGCCCGAGGCTACGCTACAAAGATTACATTTCATCAGTTTTGAAAAATTTCCGCTGACCCGCGACGATCTCACGGCGGCACATCAGCACTGGCCGGAGTTGGCTGAATTTGCCGGACAGCTTCAGGCCCAGTGGCCGTTACCGCTGGCGGGTTGCCACCGTCTGCTGCTGGATGAAGGACGCGTCACGCTCGATCTCTGGTTTGGCGATATTAATGAACTCACCGATCAACTCGATGACAGCCTGAATCAAAAAGTCGACGCCTGGTTTCTTGATGGCTTCGCCCCGGCCAAAAACCCGGACATGTGGACGCCAACGCTGTTTAACGCGATGGCGAGACTGGCTCGGCCGGGCGGTACGCTGGCGACCTTTACGTCTGCCGGATTTGTCCGTCGCGGTTTACAGGAAGCCGGTTTTACCATGCAGAAATGCAAAGGCTTTGGGCGCAAGCGCGAGATGCTGCGCGGCGTGATGGAACACGCTCCCGCGCTGCCAGCATCAATGCCGTGGTTTTCCCGTCAGGGCAGTGAAAAACGCGAGGTTGCCCTCATTGGCGGCGGGATTGCCAGCGCGCTGCTTTCGCTGGCGCTGTTGCGCCGCGGTTGGCAGGTCACGCTCTATTGCGCGGATGATAAACCCGCTCAGGGCGCGTCCGGCAACCGTCAGGGGGCGCTCTACCCTCTTCTCAGCAAACACGATGCGGCAATAAACCTCTTTTTCCCCGCCGCGTTTACGTTTGCCCGTCGTCTCTATGACGCCCTGCCCGTCAGGTTCGATCACGACTGGTGTGGCGTCACGCAACTGGGCTGGGACGACAAGAGTCAGCAGAAAATCGCGCAGATGCTGTCGCTGGATTTACCGTCAGCGCTGGCGAACGCCGTTGATGCTGAACAGGCGCGACGTCTTACCGGTGTCGATACCGATTGTGGCGGCGTGACGTATCCTCTGGGCGGCTGGCTGTGCCCGGCGCAATTAACCGCCGCCGTGCTTCTGCTTGCTGAAAAACAGGGATTACGCTGTCACTATCAGCATTCGCTGGCGGCACTTAATCAGTCTGCATCCGGCTGGAATTTGCAGTTTACGCACGGTAATTGCGCTGAACATGCCGTGGTGGTACTGGCTAACGGTCATCAGATTAACCATTTTACGCAGACACAACCGTTGCCCGTCTACGCTGTCGCCGGCCAGGTCAGCCATATTCCGACCACGCCAGCGCTTTGTAAGATTCGTCAGGTGCTGTGCTATGACGGTTATCTCACGCCGCAGAACCTGGCTAATCAGCAGCACTGTATCGGTGCCAGCTACCATCGCGGCAGCGAAGAGACGCAGTATCGGGAAGACGATCAGCAGCAAAATCGACAGCGCTTGATTGACTGCTTCCCGGCGGCGGAATGGGCCAAAGAGGTCGATGTCAGCGACAACGCGGCGCGCTGCGGCGTGCGCTGCGCCACCCGCGATCATTTGCCGATGGTGGGAAGCGTTCCGGACTACGCTGCCACACTGGTGCAGTACGCCGATTTAGCCGACAACAAAGCGGGCGCGGCAAATGCGCCGGTGTATGACGATTTATTTATGCTGGGTGCGCTGGGTTCCCGCGGGCTGTGCTCCGCGCCCCTGTGCGCAGAAATACTGGCTTCACAAATGAGTAATGAACCGATGCCGATGGATGCCGCCACGCTGGCAGCATTAAATCCAAATCGTTTATGGGTGCGGAAATTGTTGAAAGGGAAAGCGGTTAAAACACCGATGGGATGAACAGACGCGCCATCCGGCAAGTTAACCAGGCCGGATGGCGTTATCGTGATTATTGCACTGCTTTCTCGAACAGCGTGTCCCACATCTCTTTCACTAACGCCTGATCGCGCGGCGACAACTCACCGGCACCGATAGCGTTTTCCAGGCTGCGGGTGACGTTGGCATAGACGGCCTGAGCAGAATGGTCATCTGTACCTTCCAGTTCTGCAACGGCTAACGTCAGGTGGCCACGCAAATACCCACTGGCAAACAGCTCATCATCGCTTGCATGCTCTACCATGTCATCGATTAATGCCAGAATGCGTGATTCAAACTCCGCGATCATCTTCTTTCCTCATTGTAACGTGGCGCTGGCTTCAGTTGAGCGCTTCTGGCCACGGGAACTGTTCCGCCGTAAGTTCAGGCGTGTGATAATAATTCTGTAATGCCTTAATGAAGCGCGCCGGACGTTCGGGAATGCCGTTCTCCAGATACACCATCACCTGTGCATGAACCCGACGCTGGAACACCACGCGGTCTGGTTCAAAATCGCCTTCCAGGTTGTCGCAACTGACGTTAAACGGATACCCCGCTGCCACGCAGAACAACCAGTCAAACGCCTGGGGCTTCACTTCCACATCTTCAAACTGCCCCTGCGTCGCCGCATCTCGACCGTCCGGACAATACCAGTAGCCGAAATCCACCAACTCGCGGCGCGCCTTTCCGGCAATGCACCAGTGCGAAATCTCATGCAATGCGCTGGCGTAAAAACCGTGCGCAAAGACAATCCGGTGATACGGGATCTCTGCATCAGCAGGAAGATAGATCGGTTCGTCGTCGCCTTTAATCAGACGGGTATTAAAATCATCGGCAAAGCAGCCATTAAAAATGTCAATCAACTGTTCGTAGCGGTGCGTACTGTTCATTAATTCATCCCCAGCCAGTGGAGAATCTCCTGTCCATGGTTATCATAAAGAAGTTTCATGCTCATCACCGCCGAAACAATGACGATCATCGGGCGAATCAGCTTTTGTCCTTTGCTCAGTACCAGTCGGGAACCCATTCGCGCCCCGAGAAACTGTCCGATCAGCATGACAAAACCGGTGGCCCAAATCACTTTCCCGCCGATGACAAACAGCAGCAGGCCACCAATATTGGAGGTGGCATTCAGCACCTTGGCGTGGGCCGTCGATTTAGAGAGGTTATAGCCACACAGCATGACAAATGACAACGCGTAAAATGAACCTGCCGCCGGGCCAAAAAAGCCATCGTAAAAGCCTACGCAACCCCCGGCGACCAGGGCAAACGGCAGACCGTACAGACGACGCTGTCGGTCTTCCTCACCCACTTTCGGCATCAGCAAAAAGTAGAGACCAATGCAGATAACCAGAACCGGCAGGACCTGACGTAACACGTCAGACTTCACATGCTGCACCAACAGCGCGCCGCTCATCGAGCCAATAAACGTCATCGCGATATTGAGTTTCTGGTCAGCGAGGTTCACCACTTTACGGCGAATAAAATAAATCGAAGAAGAAATCGAGCCGCCGCAGGCCTGCAGTTTGTTGGTCGCCAGCGCCTGCGCGGGAGACATCCCTGCTGCCATCAGCGCGGGGATGGTCAACAGACCGCCGCCGCCCGCCAGTGAGTCGATAAATCCAGCCAGCATTGCCACAAAAAACAACACCATCAACAGTAGCGGAGAGACCATAAACAGGTCCGCAAAATTATCCATTAGAGTACATGCTCATCCAGTAGCGCCTGGCAGGAAGGCGGCAACGGAGGTGGTGTCTTCTTCTCAGGCTTTGTTGTTCCAGGTTTTGGTGGTTCAAACCAACTTTGCAGCTCGGCACCGCAGCCATCGCCCGGAGGAGGCAACGGTTGGTCTTCGCACTCAAGGCTGTCGGCAGGGCAACGCAATCGTACATGCATATGCGCACGATGCTGGAACCAGGGTCGCACTTTACGTAACCAGTCGCGATCGGTACCGGCATCGAGGCAAAGTTGCTGTTTTATGGCAGGGTTCACAAAAATACGGGTGACGTCGTTATCTTCCGCCGCCAGCTTAATCAGGCTGGCGATTTCCGGTTTCCACAGGGTCGGCACCACATGTTTACCGTCACGGGCGACCAAATCCAGCGCCTGGGGACGCAGCAGTTGCGCCTGAGTCCAGCGCGTTTTTGGCAACTGCAGGAAAATATCCACATCCAGGCCGGTCTGATGGCTGGCATGTCCACCATTAAATCGACCACCGGCGGGCATTCCCATGTCGCCAATCAGCACCGTTCCCAGTCCAAGATTGTTCACCTGCGTACTCAGGCGCTGAATAAACATCACCAGGTCGGGATGGCCGAAATAGCGACGCTGATCGGTGCGCATCACCTGATAATGCTCGGACTGCACGGGAAGCGTGTCCGCTCCCACAATGCAGCCGTTCGAGAAGCCACCAATTGACTGCGCGCTGCCCGGCACGGGTTGGGCAATTTTTTGCCACGGCGTCGCCGCCAGGCTGGCCGTGCTGGCAAGCAGGGCCAGCAGTGCTATCGCGGTTTTTTTCATCTCTTACCAGCGTGGAATATCCGTTTTGACATCCGCATTTTGCGCCCGTTGACGTAACAGGTGATCCATCAGCACGATCGCCAGCATCGCTTCCGCGATCGGTACGGCGCGGATCCCCACGCACGGATCGTGGCGTCCTTTGGTGATCATCTCCACCTCTTCGCCAAAGCGATTAATGGTGCGCCCTGGGACGGTAATACTGGACGTCGGTTTCAGCGCCATGTGGGCCACGATCTGCTGACCGCTGCTGATCCCGCCCAGAATACCGCCAGCGTGATTGCTCTGGAACCCCTCTTTGGTGATTTCGTCACGGTTCTGGCTACCGCGAAGCGCCACGACGTCAAACCCGTCGCCAATTTCGACGCCTTTCACCGCGTTGATGCTCATCAGCGCGTGGGCGATGTCGGCATCGAGACGATCAAAGACCGGCTCGCCCAGCCCTGCCGGTACGCCGCTGGCGACCACGGTCACTTTCGCGCCGATGGAATCGCCCTCTTTTTTCAGCGCACGCATCAGTTCATCCAGCGCCTCAATCTTATCCGGATCCGGACAGAAGAAAGGGTTAAGCTCTACCTGCGACCAGTCTTTGATCGCCAGCGGAATGTCGCCCATCTGGGTCAGACAGCCCTGAATGATAATGCCAAATTTTTCGGTGAGATATTTTTTAGCAATCGCCCCTGCCGCCACGCGCATCGCGGTTTCTCGTGCGGAGGAACGTCCGCCGCCACGATAATCGCGCAGACCATATTTCTGCTCGTAGGTGTAATCCGCGTGTCCGGGACGAAACACGTCCTTGATGGCGCTGTAGTCCTGTGAACGCTGATCGGTGTTTTCAATCAGCAGCCCAATGCTGGTGCCTGTCGTGACGCCTTCAAACACGCCGGAAAGGATTTTGACCTGATCCGGTTCACGACGCTGCGTTGTGTAACGTGACGTGCCAGGGCGACGTCTGTCGAGATCGTGTTGCAGGTCAGCTTCCGTCAGCGGAATGCCCGGCGGCACACCGTCGACGATACAACCGAGCGCCAGCCCGTGCGATTCGCCGAAGGTGGTTACACGAAAGAGTTGTCCAATTGTATTTCCTGCCATTGCGGTCTCGTTGTTGTCGTTGTGGTTTAATCTTTATAGAGGCTGAAGTGCTCGCGGGCAGCGATCAACTCGGCTTTGGTCAGCATAAAGACGCCATCGCCGCCATTGTCAAATTCCAGCCAGGTGAACGGCACATCCGGGTATTGTTCCATCAGATGTACCATGCTGTTACCGACTTCACAAATCAGAATACCGTCATCAGACAGGTAATCCGGCGCGTTGCCCAGAATGCGACGGGTGAGTTTCAGGCCGTCAGTACCGGACGCCAGCCCCAGTTCCGGCTCATGACGATATTCATTAGGCAGATCGGACATATCTTCCGCGTCAACGTACGGCGGGTTGGTCACGATCAGGTCGTACTGGACCTTAGGCAGGTCGCGGAACAGATCGGAGCGAATGGGCGTGACGTGATGGATCAGACCGTGCTCTTCAATGTTGCGTTCCGTCACGGCCAGCGCGTCTGCCGAGATATCTACCGCGTCCACTTCCGCTTCCGGGAAGGCGTAGGCGCAGGCAATAGCGATACAACCGCTACCCGTACACATATCCAGTATGTGGTGAGGTTGTTGTGCAATCAGCCCCGCAAAGCGGTTGTTGATCAGCTCGCCAATCGGAGAGCGCGGCACCAGCACGCGTTCATCGACATAGAACTCATGGCCGCAGAACCAGGCTTTATTGGTCAGATAGGCCACCGGGATACGTTCGTTCACGCGACGGATCACGCGCTCAACAATACGGTGGCGTTCGCTGGAGGTCAGGCGCGCGGTGCGCATATCTTCGGGGATATCCAGCGGCAGATACAACGAGGGCAGTACCAGCTGTACGGCTTCATCCCACGGGTTATCCGTACCATGACCGTACCAGATATTCGCCGCACTAAAACGGCTAACCGCCCAGCGCAACATGTCCTGAATGGTATGCAGATCACTCACTGCTTCATCAACGAAAATTTTATCCATCTGTTCCTCCAGGGCATGCTCGCATTAATTTCGGCGGCTAGTTTGCCATGAAGACGGCGATAAATCAGCAATCACGCAGGGGTAGCGGGTGAAAATTGCGTTTTGAGCATTCGCATCCGCATCGAGTCGGGTAAACTAACGGATAATAAAAAAAGATGAGACCGCAGAATGAAAAAGAAAACATCGCTCAGCGAGGAGGACCAGGCGCTGTTCCGACAGTTGATGACCGGCACCCGTCAGATTAAACAGGACACGATTGTTCATCGCCCGCTGCGTAAAAAGGTCACCGAAGTTCCGGTTAAGCGACTGCTTTCAGAGCAGGCCGATGCCAGCCACTATTTCTCTGATGAGTTTCAGCCGCTGCTGAATACGGAAGGCCCGGTGAAATATGTTCGTCCTGACGTCAGCCATTTCGAACTGAAGAAAATGCGTCGTGGCGATTACTCTCCGGAATTGTTTCTCGATTTACACGGTCTGACGCAGCTTCAGGCCAAGCAGGAGCTGGGCGCGCTGATTGCTGCCTGTCGACGGGAGCATGTGTTTTGCGCCTGTGTGATGCACGGTCACGGCAAACATGTGCTGAAGCAACAGACGCCCCTGTGGCTGGCGCAACATCCGCATGTCATGGCTTTCCATCAGGCACCAAAAGAGTACGGCGGCGATGCCGCGCTGCTGGTGCTGATCGAGGTGGAAGAGTGGGCACCGCCGGAACTGCCCTGAGCGCAAAAACAACAAGAGCCGCATCAGCGGCTCTTTGAGAGTATGACAAACCTCATCCCGATACAGGATAAGACGACAGGTTAAATCGCTTTCGCCATTTTGAGGTTACACGGACTCATCTGCCAGTTGAATACCCCTTTTCCGCTGTCATCCAGCGTTACACTGGCAATTGCTGAGGTGGTAAACATCGGCGGCGTTTCGCCTGGGCACAGCTCGGACACCAGGTAACCCACTAACGGGAGGTGGGAAATCACCAGTGCGGTGGCGACACCTTCATTGGCCAGAGCTTGTAAATAAGCGCTGACCAGACCGACATCGCCGCAGGGAGTCAACTCCGGCAAAACATCCACGTCGCCTGGCAGGTTCATGCATCCCCCTACCACATCCAACGTTTGTTCGGCTCGCAGGAACGGGCTCACCAGAACACGTTCGATATCCACTTTTTGACCTTTCAGCCAGTTCGCCATAAGGCGGGATTCATCACAACCACAGGTGGTTAAGGGACGAACCGAATCACTGGCGGCATCGAGGGCCGCGTCGCCGTGACGCATGATAAAAACTTGCATATTGCACCGCTTTTGTTAACCAGAATCACACGCACCCCAGCTAAAACCTCTCAGGGTTGCTGTAATGCAGTGGCCGGCATTGTGCCTTATCCGTTCACTGAATGAAACGCTGTGTTTTACCTCAATGGCGTAAGTATAGTCAATCTGTGTTTACAATTTAACCAAACCACAACCATTCAGTACGGATTTACCTTAACATTTGACCTTGTTAATTCAGGTCAGTTGCATCTGCTTTCCAGAAACTTTCACCCCGCTCCGCCATCTGTAACAACGTATCGCACGGCGTAAACCGTGGACCATACAGCGAAGCCAGACGTTGCAATACCGCAACCACTTCACCCGCGCCGAGAGAATCCATATAACGGAACGGGCCACCGAGAAACGGAGGAAAACCAATACCAAACACCGCGCCGATGTCACCATCGCGCGCGCCACGGATCACCTGCTCGTCGAAGCAGCGCGCCGCCTCATTGAGCATTAACATGACGCAACGTTCCGCAATCTGCTGGGTAGAGAGCCGACTTTGCCCCTGTGCGCCAATAAGCCTATAAATTGCGGGGTCGACCTGTTTTTTGCTTTTACGCCCTTTCGCCCCATAAAGATAGAAACCCCGACCATTTTTTCTACCTTTGCGATCGTCATTCAATATTGATGAAACAACATTTGCAGGGGCGCTAAAACGCTCGCCATAAGCGGCTTCCAGTATCGGTATAATTTTAGTGCCTGTGTCGATTCCGACCTCATCCAAAAGTTGGATTGGCCCAACAGGAAAACCAAACTTTACCAGTGCGCTGTCGATCTGTTCGACCCGCTCGCCTTCGGTTAGCAGGCGAATTGCTTCATTGATATACGGTGCAAGAATACGGTTTACGTAGAATCCAGCCTTATCACGCACCACAATCGGTGTTTTGCCCTGTTTTTTCGCCAATTTAACCGTCGTGGCGATGGTTTGCCCCGACGTCGTGGCATGCGGGATCACCTCCACCAGTGGCATTTTCTCAACCGGGCTAAAAAAGTGCAGACCTATCACCTGCTCGGGTCTGGCCGCTTTTGCCGCAATATCGCCAATGGGTAAAGATGAGGTATTGGAGGCAAAAATGGTGTGTGAGGCGCAATTTTGCTCAACTTCCGCCACCATCTGTTGTTTTAACGACAGATCTTCAAACACCGCCTCAATAACCACATCGCGATGGGAAAAGCCGCGATAGTCCACCGAACCTGAAATCAGCGCCAGCTGTTTGTCACGCTCGCTGGCTTTGATATGCCGGCGACGTACCTTCGTTTCAAGCTGATCCCAGCTGTATTTCAGTGCGTGATTGATTCCTTTGGGATTAATGTCTTTGATGCGAACTGGCAAGCCACCTTTACAGGCAGTAACATACGCAATGCCCCCGCCCATCAGCCCGCCGCCTAATACGCCGACGCTGCGTAACGGTCCTGGCGTAACCTCACTGCCCGGATCCTTTTTCACGTCCGTACTGGCAAAAAAGATATTACGTAACGCCTGAGACTGCGGCGTCATCGCCAGCTCGCCAAATGCGCGCGCTTCCGCGTCATAGCCGCTGCTGCTGCCCTGCGCCAGTCCCGTTTCAATCACCTGCAAAATGCGTTCTGTCGCCGGGTAGTTGCCCTGAGTTTTCTGTTCTGTTTTCTTACCGACCATGCGGAACAGCAACGCTCGCCCAAGTGGGCCCGCCAGAATACGTTCACGAACCGGAAGGGATCGATGACCGGGGCGATCTTTTTTCGCCCATTCCACGGCGGCGTCCAGCAGGATCGTCTGCGGAACCACCTCGTCCACCAGCCCCGCTTTCAACGCCTGCTTCGCGCGAAGTTGCTTACCGGTGAGGATCATATCCAGTGCCGTACTGACGCCCACCAGGCGCGGAAGCCGTTGGGTGCCGCCTGAACCCGGTAGCAGTCCCAGTTGAACTTCCGGTAAACCGAGTACCGTTTTCGCATCATCCGTACAGACACGCGCATGACAGGCCAGCGCCAGTTCAAGCCCGCCGCCCAGACAGGCGCCGTGAATGGCGGCAACCACCGGGATCGGCAGCGCGTTGATCTCAGCCATCAGTTGCTGCCCCTGTCGCGCCAGCATTTCCGCTTCTTGCGCGCTTTTGCAGCGACTAATCATATTGATATCCGCTCCGGCAATGAAATTGTCCGCTTTCGCGGAAACGATCACGACGCCGCGAATCGCCTTGTTTTCACGGATCTGTTTAAGTATGACCCGAACCTCGGAGGCGAATTCCGCCTTGAGGGTGTTCATCTTTTCTCCTGGGACATCAACGGAAATGACGGCGACGTTGTCCAGACGAACGTTAAGCGTAAAAGCCGATGTCGTTTCCATTATTCCGCCTCCAGAACCATTGCCGCACCCAGTCCACCCGCCGCACAGGCGGTGACCAGACCAAAGCCGCCACCGCGCCGGCGTAATTCGTGCAGGGTTTGCGTAATCATCCTCGCGCCCGTCGCGGCAAACGGATGTCCAAAGGCAATCGAGCCGCCGAGTACGTTAAATTTGCTGTCATCGACTTCACCGGTGGCATGGGACCGACCGAGCACCTCACGGGCAAAGCGCTCGCTACCGAGTAACTGGAGATTCGCCAGCGTCTGCGCGGCAAAGGCTTCGTGCATGTCGAAAAGCGTCAGATCGGCCATCGTGATCCCCGCACGTTCCAGCGCCAGCGGCGTGGACCAGGCCGGCCCCAGCAACATATCCTGCCAGACATCGATAGCGGTAAACGCGTAGCTGCGCAGATAGCCGAGCGGAACCAGCCCCAACTCTTTGGCACGGGATTCCGTCATCAGGATGACCGCCGCCGCGCCATCCGTCAGCGGCGTACTGTTTGCCGCCGTTACACTGCCATGTTTCCGGTCAAATGCCGGACGTAGTCTGGCATAGTCCGCCAGCGTGGAGTTGCCGCGGATATTGTTATCTTCAGACAGGGGATCTTTAAAAGGCGGCGTGTAGGTGGTCATCACCTCATCGGCCAGCTTTCCTTCTGCCCACGCCTGGGCGGCACGCTGGTGAGAGCGATGCGCCAGAGCGTCCTGTTGTTCACGGGTAATGCCGTAGGTTTTCGCCATCTGTTCGGCGGTATCGCCCATTCGCAGGCCGGTAGAGTACTCCGCCACGGCAGGCGGGACGGGCATCAGATCGCGCAAGCGCAGACGGGAAAAGAGTTGCAGACGCTGCCCCATCGTGCGGGCTTTGTTGACATCGACCAGCACCCGCGCCAGTTTTTTGCTGACGCCAATGGGCAGCACCGAAGAAGAGTCCGCCCCGCCGGCGATACCTGCACGAATAGTACCGGCCATCAGGCTTTCCGCAACGTTAGCGACGGCCTGAAAACTGGTCGCACAGGCACGACTGACGCTGTAGGCATCGGTATGCACATTCATCCCGGTCCCGAGCACAATTTCACGGGCAATGTTCGGTGCTTCCGGCATCTGGACGACCTGCCCAAAAACCAGTTGCTCAATAACATCGGCAGGGATTTCACTGCGCGCAAGCAGTTCGCCAACCACCATTTTGCCGAGATCGACGGCGGGAATGCCATGATAGGCGGTCGCCTGACGGGCAAAAGGCGTACGTAATCCGCTCACAATGGCGATGCGATCGCCCTGACGGGTGACCAGCGGTAAAACCTGACGCATAACACTCCCCTGTAAAAATAAAATAAGTGGTCTGACCTGATCATAGTCTTAACCAATTTTTTACATTTAGCCAAGCGGAGCGCAAAGAAAGTGAGAGCTATGGCACAGTGAATAATCACTGCCTGAAATGAAAATGCCCCGGGAAAAATCACCGGGGCATCAAAAACAACGAGGTGGGATTAACGCAGACCCAGCTGGAAGATCAGGGTTTCGGCTTCACAGGCGAAGACAAAATCGATATCCAGACGCACACCGTCAGACTCTTCGGTGAAGGTTGAGGTGATTTTGCACGGTTCAGATTCCACGCTGCGCGCTTTTTCGGTCAGCGCCGCCAGCGTCTCTTCTGCATCTGCGCGGTTAGCGAACACGCGGCTGTATGATGCGGTGCAATCGGAGTTGTCCATGATGGTACCAACATCCATACAGCAGCAAACCGGGGTTTCATCAGCACTGCATTTACTCATTGTAGATTTCCTCTGTATTTTGCACCCAGGGTGCCAGATAAACGATGGGGATATTTTACGCTCCCCACATTCGCCTCTCCAGTTGTTAATTGTGCGAAATGCGATAAGTGACCGAAATCACACTTAAAAATGATCCAGAACAAATTTCACCCAAAAGAATGAGTGCGCAAACCGTCAATTTTGCCAGCTGGATCGCGTTTTTAAGATCACAATTGAAAAAACTTATAAACATACTTGCAACATTTCATCTGGTCAGACCTATACTCACGCCACTGGTCTGATTTCTAAGTCGTACCACAGACCCTACACTTCGCGCTCCTGTTACACCATGTAACATAGTTTGTATAAAAATAAATCAATTGAGGTTATGGTCATGAGCCAGAAAACCCTGTTAACAAAGTCTGCTCTCGCAGTCGCAGTGGCAATTATCTCCACCCAGGCCTGGTCTGCAGGCTTTCAGTTAAACGAATTTTCTTCCTCTGGCCTCGGCCGGGCCTATTCGGGTGAAGGCGCTATCGCAGACGATGCAGGTAACGTCAGCCGTAACCCAGCGCTGATCACGATGTTCGATCGCCCAACGTTTTCTGCGGGTGCGGTCTATATCGATCCGGACGTCAACATCAGCGGACGCTCGCCGTCTGGCCGTAGCCTTGATGCGGATAACATCGCACCAACGGCATGGGTGCCAAATGCGCACTTTGTTGCGCCAATTAACGATCAGTTCGGTTGGGGAGCATCAATTACCTCTAACTACGGTCTGGCGACAGAGTTTAACGATACCTACGCGGGCGGTTCTGTCGGCGGTACCACCGACCTTGAAACCATGAACCTCAACTTGAGCGGTGCTTATCGCCTGGATGACGCCTGGAGCTTTGGTCTCGGTCTGAACGCCGTTTATGCACGGGCGAAAATCGAACGCTTCGCCGGTGACCTGGGTCAACTGGTCGCCGGTCAGGTAATGCAATCGCCTGCCGGACAAACGCCGCAGGGTCAGCAACTGGCTGCCACCGCAAACGGCATCCCGAGCGATACTAAAATTGCCCACCTGAACGGTAACCAATGGGGCTTCGGCTGGAACGCCGGGATCCTGTATGAACTGGATAAGAACAACCGCTACGCCTTGACCTACCGTTCTGAAGTCAAAATTGATTTTAAAGGCAACTACAGCAGCGATCTGCCGCCAGCGATCAACAACTACAATCTGGGCATCCCGACCGCTACCGGCGGCGCAACCCAGTCGGGTTATCTGACCCTGAACCTGCCAGAAATGTGGGAAGTGTCGGGTTATAACCGCGTGGCGCCGCAGTGGGCTATTCACTACAGCCTGGCCTATACCAGCTGGAGTCAGTTCCAGGAGCTGAAAGCGAAATCCACCAGTGGTCAGACGCTGTTCCAGAAAGATGAAGGCTTTAAAGACGCCTACCGCATCGCACTGGGTACCACCTACTACTACGATGACAACTGGACGTTCCGTACCGGTATCGCCTTCGATGATAGCCCGGTTCCATCTCAAAACCGTTCTATCTCAATTCCGGATCAGGACCGCTTCTGGCTGAGCGCCGGTACCACCTACGCCTTCAATAAAGATGCTTCAGTTGACGTTGGCGTCTCTTACATGCACGGTCAGAGCGTTAAAATTAGCGAAGGTCCATACCAGTTCGAGTCCGAAGGTAAAGCCTGGCTCTTTGGTACCAACTTCAACTACGCATTCTGATTTGTTGCAGATGTAAAAGTTGCAGATGTAAAAAAGGTGAGCTTTTTGCTCACCTTTTTATTTGCCCAATCGACTCACTCGGAATCGATCTCTTTCAGTTCGTCCTGAATCGCCTGCGCGTTCGGGTTTTCCTGCGGCTTGAGCTTCCCGCCATCCGCGATAAAGTCATGACGCTGGAAGTAAGCTTCACGAACCATAATGTAGGGATCGGAGGACTGGCGCAGCAAACCATCGGAATCCAGCAACTGCGCGCGGGTTTCAATCCCTTCAATCGTCCACTTACCGATAGACATCGGCCAGGTCAGCCAGGAAAGAACCGGATAGAACGTATCCGCCATATCACCGCCGTCATCACGAATAGTCCAACTGCCGTAGAACGGTAATTGCACGTAAGGACCGTAACCTACGCCATAGTGGCCGAGGGTACTGCCGAAGCGATGTGGCTCAACGCGCTGCAGTTTCTGGTTAGCCATACCGGCGACGTCAATAAAGCCGCCCATCCCCAGAATCGTGTTGAGGAAGAAACGGGTGAAATGCACCATCCCCTGATAGGGATCACCCTGCAGGAAATAGTTCACCATGACCGCCGGTTCTTCCAGGTTTCCGGTAAAGTTGCTCAGACCATTACGGGCAGGCTGCGGAACATAATCACGCCAGGCGACAGCCACCGGTCGAACGATATACGGATCCAACACATTAAAGTTGAAGTTGTACATGGTGCGGTTGAACCCTTCAAACGGGTCTGAACGCCCCTGCTGTTCTGTGCCAGAACTTGCACACCCCACCAGCAGTGTGGTTCCCAGCGCAAGCGCCGACAGGCGAAGCTTCATAAATGTCTCCCTGTTAATTATGGCTATCGCTGATTGCCATCCATGACGGAACGCTACCGTATCCGCCTGTAAAGGTGTGAGCGATTGTAACAGTACGTCAAACGATGTCTATATCACCGAACTCGTTGATGTGATCATAGCCTGGTCACACCAGAATCGCCGCGCTTCTATTCTAGCGAGATGGCGAAAAACAAACGTTACCATTTTTGCGTTTTCAGAGTATGCCCTGACGGGGTTCAGGCGAAAAACCGCTACGCTTTATTTTGTCTGTGCTCCTACCGGGGATGAATGATGGTTGATCATGAAAACGACAAGATAGATACACATAGCGACGAGCTAGCCGTCGAAAGTGAAGAGAAACAGAGCGGGAAGAAGATAGAAGTGGATGAGGACCGCCTCCCCTCGCGGGCGATGGCGATTCACGAGCATATCCGTCAGGACGGGGAGAAAGAGCTGGAGCGGGATGCGATGGCGCTGTTGTGGTCAGCCATTGCCGCCGGGCTTTCGATGGGAGCCTCACTGCTGGCAAAAGGCATCTTCCACGTCGAGCTGGAGGGCGTACCGGGCAGTTTCTTGCTGGAGAATCTCGGCTATACCTTTGGTTTTATCATCGTCATTATGGCTCGTCAGCAGCTATTTACCGAAAACACCGTCACCGCCGTGTTGCCCGTGATGCAAAATCCGACGTTCGGTAACGCGGGCCTGTTAATGCGACTGTGGGGCATCGTGCTGTTGGGGAATGTACTGGGCACTGCGATTGCGGCGTGGGCTTTTGAATACATGCCTATCTTCAACGAAGAGACCCGCGATGCGTTCGTTAAGATAGGCATGGAGGTGATGAAAAACAGCCCCACGGAAATGTTTGCCAACGCTATTATTTCCGGCTGGCTGATTGCCACTATGGTCTGGATGTTCCCGGCAGCGGGCGCAGCGAAGATCGTGGTGATTATCCTGATGACGTGGCTGATTGCGCTGGGCGATACCACTCACATCGTGGTGGGTTCGGTTGAAATTCTCTATCTGGTATTTAACGGTACGCTGCACTGGAGCAACTTCCTCTGGCCATTTGCCTTACCGACGCTTGCTGGAAACATTTGCGGCGGTACCTTTATCTTTGCCCTGATGAGCCACGCGCAAATCCGCAATGATATGAGCAACAAGCGTAAAGAAGAAGCCAGGATAGCGGCGCAAAAAAGAGACAACGCGCAGAAAAAGGTAGAAAAACAGTCCTGAATGGCGACGGTTTGAACAGTCAGGCGGCCCCTCACTTACCGAGGCAAACAAAAACCGGTATACTCGGTGCCGCTTCGTCCCCTTAGTTAAATGGATATAACGAGCCCCTCCTAAGGGCTAGTTGCAGGTTCGATTCCTGCAGGGGACACCATTCTATGGTTCGCCGCCCTCCGCAATAGTTCGCAAAATTCCTTACACAGCAAGCATCAAATAAAAGACCAGTTCGCCATAGTTCGCAATAGAACGTTGACAGCCGCATAGTCA